>CANMSH010000001.1 GCA_947500525.1 uncultured Flavobacteriaceae bacterium
TTGAACTGGATCACATGGATTGTTCTGATCACTACCATTGTTAATCTCTACATCATCAATAATACCATCACCGTCCGTATCTCCTGAAGCAGCATATGGATCGGTACCATTGGTATCCTCATCTCCATTAGAAACGCCATCTCCATCACAGTCCGCTGCTGCCCATATAGCATTCGTAGCATCATAGCCTGTATACCCCGCTGCTTGAACTGGATCACATGGATTGTTCTGATCACTACCATTGTTAATCTCTACATCGTCAATAATACCATCACCGTCCGTATCTCCTGAAGTGGCATATGGATCGGTACCATTGGTATCCTCATCTCCATTAGAAACGCCATCTCCATCACAGTCCGCTGCTGCCCATATAGCATTCGTAGCATCATAGCCTGTATACCCCGCTGCTTGAACTGGATCACATGGATTGTTTGGTGCGGTGTCTGTTCCGTCGCCGATTCCATCACCGTCTGTATCTATTATTGGATCAAACACTAAAGTTACCGTTTGTGTGGTGGTTCCTCCATTAGCATCTGTTGTTGTAATATCAACCGTATATGTTCCTGCTACTAATAACGATGGATCACTTACTGTAATCTCTCCTGTTACTGGATCTAAAGATGTACCTGCTGGTAGACTTGTTCCATTTGCTAACACTGCACTAGTAATCGCTCCATCTGCATCACTAACTGTTGCCAAACTCTCACCAGTTGTATAGGTATCTACAGCCTGTGCTGCATCTACTACATAGACCGCTTCGATATCCGTAGGCGAACACGCTGAAGAATCTCCTGAATCAGTTACCGCACTTGAAGTACCTGTATAACCATCTGTATTTCCAGTGACTTGACCATTTGTAGCATTATAACCTGTTCCTGCTAATTCACCTGCCATAGTTCCACTTTCAGTAAAACCGGCTTCTAAAACATCATTACATCCATCTCCATCTGCATCAGTATCTAAATGATCTGCAATCCCATCAAGATCGGTGTCAAAATTATCATTAACCCCATCATTATTTGCATCCACAAAACCTGCAAAATCGGCATCTAAATAATTTGGTACACCATCACTATCATTATCTGCACTTGGGTCTATTCCTCCTGATTCAACCAAATCAGTAATTCCGTCATTATCATCATCTAAATCGTCAGAGTCTAATATACCATCACCGTCAAAATCTGAAGATGCGTAAATTGCCGCCACGAATTGATCATCATCACTTGCAATAGTGTTCCCATCAACTCCTAAAATATCAGAAGCCGACCCTCCTAAGGCCGACGACGGTGAAGTTGCTGTAGCTACAGCTATTCTAAAATTTTGAGTGGTTGTAATACCTATGTCCGATAAGGGTACATACCAATCAATAAAAATAGGATCATCTCCCACGCACCCAGCATTTGTATTCAAAGCATCTGATCGTTGGCTGTTTATATCCGGGTCATAAGTGCTAATATTTGTACCGCTCGTTGTGCCATCAACATTTTCAACTAAAACATCATTATTATTGCCACTGCCATAGATAACTTCTATTTCAAAACCCGGATTTCCCGAGATACTATTAGGATCCGCGGCACCAAAAGCTATATCAGTATCAAATAAAAAACTATAACCAAAGGCTCCATTGGCTTGCCTCGCAATACGCATTCTAAAAATCATGAATTCATCACCGTTATCAGGAGTTCCATCTGGATCAGAAATATAATAATACCCTCCTGCGGAACCGGTTATCGGATCACTTACAATCTCTGAAGCCGCACAACTTGCACCTGTCTGTAAATCTGCTGACGGCTCTCCTGTGAGTTGAGGCACTTCAATAAAAGGAATTTCAAACTCTGGCAGTTCATTTCCACCCGTAAAAGTAGATGCTGAAGTTGTAATCCATCCATCACCATTTGGGTCCATCGGGTTTGTACTTGGAGTTGCTGGAGAGTAAATTTGTCCAGGAGTTTGAGCCGAGATTGAGTTAATTAATGAAAATTGCGTCAACATCAAGACTATTAATAGTATTGATTTTGAGAGATGAATATAACTGCTCATATGAATATGTTTATTTTGATTGATTATATTTAGCGACAGATAAGGGGGTTATCTAAATACAAAATTAGTGTTTTTTTAACATTAATTTAACTGATAAATGTATACATTTAAAATTATTAATTTTTAACCTTATAATTGATATTATTCGATGATATGCGTTTTGCAATCGATGAACTGCATTTTAACATCGTTGATCTGACTTTTAATTCAAATAACTCCTCTAAACCATTTCTTTTTATTTTTCCCATGATAGCCGTATCCATATTTTCGATAATAGTAAGATTTTGAATAATCCACCGAGTTAATAAGAATTCCAAGATTCTTAAATCTTTTTTCTTCTTTCAATTTCTCTGGGATACTTAGATAACTTTTATCAACAAAGTCTGCACGCACAACATACACGCACAGGTCAGCATAAGAATTTAACAATAAGGTATCGGTAACTTTATCGATAGGCGGCGAATCTATAACTATAAAATCATATACTTTTTCAGCAGTATCGAAGAGTTCGTTTATCCGAGGGCTTCTAATATAGTCAGTAGGTGTTCTTGGAATTTTTCCACCTCCAATGATATGCAAATTGCGGAGTTCAGTTGATTTTACAATAAGGTCCTCTAATTGTAAATTACTGTTTTTCACATAATCAGAAACACCATAATCAGAACTTAAACGAGCATAGGTCAACAACTTTGGTGCTCTTAAGTCCATACCGACAAGTAACACCTTTTTTTTTGAAAATGCCAAGGTCCTAGCATAATTCAAAGCGATAAAAGATTTACCTTCTCCACTTATAGAGCTCGTAATTAATATTTTTCTTTTTTTAATCTTAAGTTTCGCTAGCATGAAGTCTAAATTTGCATCAAAAAGTCTCAGTGATTCTGCAGTCCCCGAAAAATCTTCATCATTAACCAAATAATGTTCTGTTTCTTTCGATTTAGAAATTTCTCCAAGTATTGGTATACCCAATATATTCTCAATATCATTAGCATTATGAATTTTAGAATCTAAGGCCTTTAAGCCAAGAATAGAACCAATAGGTATCATCAAACCCATCGTTAGAGCGATCATGTAAACGAATTTAGTCTTTGGAAAGATTGGAGTATTTAGGGCAAACGCTTCATTGATGATTTTTGCTTTTTTAGATTCAGAGGCGCTCGAAATAGCGATGGCTTCCCTTTTTTTCAATAAATAGATGTATAGAGATTCTTTAACTTTTTGTTGTCGATCAACTGCTCTAAACTCTCTCTCTTTTTTTGGGATTTTTCCAATTTCGGCCCCTACTACCGACTCATCTGATAGAAGCTTTTTTAGATTTAATCTCTTTATTTCCAAATAACTACTTAACTGACTAATCAACTCTTTTTTCGAAATTGATAATTTGAAAATCAACTTTTTCTTCAATGGATGATTCTTATTTAGAGTTTTATTCAGATAATTAAATTCGTTTATGAGCCTATTATATTCAACAACATTCGACATAATTAACCTGTCTTCTAACTCAATCTTAATGGTTCTATATCCATCTGCATTTATATATTTGTCTAGTAATTCTCCTAATTCAATTTGGGTAGAGAGTGCAATAATTCTTTCATTGTTCTTGGATGTTTTTGATAAAATCAAACTCGTCTCCATCCCTAAATTTGCGATTTTATTTGATCTTTTATAAATTTCAACTTGCTTCTCAACTCCTAATAAATCTTTACTAATCAGCGAAATACGTTCATCAATAAATTTTATGGTTTGTTCTGACGCTATGTTGTTCTCTTTGGAAGAACTTAAATTATACTCTCTAATTATTCCATTAAGAATTGACTTTGATCTTTCAATGTTTTCAGTTGCAGTTGATAATATCAAGCCATTGGAGTTCTTGCGAAGTGTTTTTATTCCAATATTTTGAATTATATTATGAGTTTCACCTAATATTGAGTTTTTACTAATAATAATTGACATACTGATATCATCATTTATTTTAGTAGAATTGTTTTTAGAAATAATGAATGAAATATCACTCAGTTCAATTTTTTCATGAAAACTGAATGTATCGATATAAATGTCATTTTGGAATAATTTAAACTTATCTTTAGAAATCAATTCCACTTTAATTATCAATTTATCATCAATATCTGATAAGAATTTAATTGAAATAGGAGATGCTTTATAAAGTTCAATCGAATTAAACTTTTGCTTTAAGAAATAACGAATATGGAAGTTTTTCTTTAAAACTACTTGAGAAATCAACTGAATAGACTTTATTACTTCAATTTCATCTTCAATGTTCTTAATGCCAGGCGTTACAATCCCTAAATCGCTAAAAACTTCCAAATCATTGTTCGAAGTTTTACCTTCATCTTTTAACAAAATTAGAGCCTTAACCAAAAATTTCTTATTTACATGTTGCAAATAAAAAAAAGCACTAGACAAGAATATTAATACACTCAGTAGTACCAGCTTCCAATATTTCAAAAACATTAATAAAAAGGCCTTCAAATCGTAGTTATATAACTCACTCAATTGATTCACTTCAAAATTGGTCTTATTGGAATACTCATCCATATTAACAATTTAATTTACTGACTAAATCGAAAATTGCACTAAGGACGGAATACTGTGGTTTGAAGCATCCTTTTAACTTCTTAAATTACTAATAATGTTTAGCCGAATAAATATAAATATTGCTCTGAATACTATGTTGTGGGAAACCATCATTAATTGTGAGGGAAATACTTAATCGTCATAAGCCCGAGAGTTAAGAATATATTTTGTTGCTGTTTTAAAACCCCTGATGTTTTACATTCATCCAATAAGCATTCTTATTTCTAACATTCTTGTTAGTTGGCTTGTGTGATCTATTTTATCTATTCAAATTTTCTTTTAACAGTCCTATATATCTATGTGTATCTTCAAGTTCGGGAAAATGTCCGCAATTTTCGAATTCGATTATTTCGCAATTCGGCAGGTGTTCTAAAATTGATTTATTATTTGTTTTTCTATGGGTATAGTCTTTATTTCCCCAAATCAAAGTCGAAGGCACCTCTAATACATTTAATTTTGATAAACTCTCCTTTTCCAGTCCTTGCACAAGTCCTGAAAGGCAGAAGCAACCTCCATTAGTTAAGTTTCCTATTGAAGTATCTACAAAACTTGATTTATTCGTTTCTTTAGGTAATGCATATTTGTACCATACTGTCGCCAATTTTTTTTCGGAGAATGAATTTACAATTTGTCCAACCACAGGATACCTTAGTACTTTTGGAACATTTACTTCTGTCCATTCCACCATTGAATGAATAGATGGCGTTTGTGACAAAAATAAATGAGCAATACGATCGGGAAATAGTTCTGCTGCTTTGATTGCGTAAAAACCGTTTGAACAAGAAAAGCAAAGCGTAGCTCTTTCAATATTCAAAATGTCCATTAAGTTAATAATCAATTGTGATCCCATGGTATAAGAGTAGTCATATTTCGCAGTGGGATAAGACAATCCAACACCAATAAATTCAAAGCAAATTACGCGATAATCCCTCGACAATTTTGAAATCAGATTTTGGTGATGTTCGATTACATTTGGTCCGTCAGGAGCGGATATAATTACGGGCTTATTACTTTTGGTGTCAAATACTCTAATTTTCCCAAAATCGGTTGCAATAAAAGAAAAATTTGTGTTTAGTATTTCACGATTTTTTTTAAAACGATATCTAAACGTATCAATAAAATTCCCATTCATTCATTCGAGTTTTTAATATGTTTGACAAGGGTTGGGCTATGGGTTCATTCCGTAATCATATATAAAGACATTCCCAGTAACTCAAGGCTTCATTGCAAGATAAGAATTCAAAGTATCAATAGTTCTCTTTGTGTACTCTCCTTCCTCAAATAAAATAAATAAAGTGTTCTGTTTTTTTAATGCAGAAAGATCCTGCCCAAAAACACTTATTGAACTAAGAATTAGTAAAAAAAAAGTTATTTTCTTCAAAACTACTCATAGGCATTTAGATAAAACCTAACTTCCCTAATCAAGATTTTATTGCGAGATCTCTCTCTTATCAATAATAAATATTACAATTATAAGGTATTATTCATACGCTGTAAAAATAAATTTAACCTCTTTGATTAAAACTTGATTCCCTTTTATTTCACTCTTATCAATAATGAATATGTTCTTTTTATTATATCCAAAAAGTCGCACTACATTTAATTCTCCCAAGTTTTCCAAATCTTTCTTTGTCAGAATAATTTTCTTATTCTTTCGCATAAAGCTCCTATGAACACGGTAACTAACATTCCGCTTATTCATTTTTGCGTCTTCTAAAGTTTCGTATTCGTCAAATGAAAACCAGTACGGTAATAATCTTTTAGCTTTGTCTCCTTCTGCTTTTTGATAGAATGAATAATGAACAGAACCCAATTCTTTAGCGATTCCTTTCTGTTTGGAGACAAGATCACCTTCTTCAAAAAGGATAAATATCACGTTATCCCTTTGAATTTCTTTTAAATTTTGAGACTTTACTGCTATTGATAGCAATAGCAGTGAAGTGAATAAGACTAATTTCATATCTCTCTTAACACCTATTCAACAGAATCAAAACTAAATTTAGCTTCTCTGATTAAAATTTGATTCCCCTTTGTTTCACTTTTGTCGATAATAAATATATGTTTTTTGTTTTGCTTAAATAACTGAATCATTTTACGATCCCCTAATTTATCCATATCTTTTTTTGACAATAGTAAATGTTTATTTTTATTTAGGAAGCTTTTATGAACTCTGTATTTAATAGTTTGTTTGTTCTTAGAAATGTCTTCATGCTGATTATATTTATGATAAGAAAATCTGAAAGAATAACTTGTCTTTTCATCAGAATTTTGCTTTTTGAAGTAAAAACTATAAAAGATAGGCTCCAAAATACCTAGAGTGGTTGATCTTTTTTTTGAAAACTCTCCTTCTTCAAAAAGAATAAAAAACGTACTTCCTTTTTTAAGTTCAGACAGCGCCTGCCCAAAAACACTTATTGAACTAAGAATTAGTGACAAAACAATTATTTTATTCATCTACTTATTTTGAATCTAAATATACTTAAAAAGAGCTAGATTTCTCTTGCTCTTTTTAACTTTATCTGAAATTAAAAGTACTCAATGCTTGTAACGTTTTCTTACCACCATATTAAAAGAACTTATATCACTTGGGACACTTGAAAACTCATGAGTATTATTCATTGCTCCGTTTAAAATACATTCTACTTGCGATTGAGTTAAAGTGATTTTGGCGCCATAATTAATCAAACTAGCAGAAAGTGTAGTACCTTGATGATTTACAACATACTCAATAAAAAATATTGATTTTTTATGATCGATTGAGTTATATAAACTTTGTGTCAAACAGGTTTTAATAAAACTAATACTGCTGTCACTACTAATCTTTATATTCCTGTTTAATTTGAGATTAAGCGCATATGATTGATTATCAACTAATGCCTTTTTTGCATCATGATTACTCGTTTTGTACGTAGTTTTTTTACTATCAACAATTGTTTCAATAGGAGTAATTTGGGCATTAGTAAGTTGACATTTCAAGAAGTTTACGAAATGTCCTAAAACAAAAAAGCATCCCAAAATAAAGGGAAGCTTTCCATTGGGTTACTACTATTAACCCTGACATTTTTGAGAAAAATGCCAAAACAACACAACTTTCTTATTTCGGTCTGGACGGGACTTGAAACAATCAATTTTTAGAACTTTACTAATTAGCACAAAACATCACCTAATTTGTTCGAAGTCAATATTTATAATCATAATAGGACGTCAAGAGCTATTTAAAGAAATAGAACCGAATCGAATAAGTATTAAAAAATGTTTAGTAAAAGTTTAGTAAAATATAATTTACTGTTATATTTGGGTCTTCAAATGCTCAACCCATGGCAACTATCAATTTCAAACTTCAAAGCGTATCAAAGAACGCATCAATTCATTTAGTACTATCAGCAGGTAGAGGAAATACATTATTTAGAAAAACGGGACTCTCAATTAATTCAAAAGATTGGAGTACTAAAACTGGTTTGCCCCTGCAAAACAATCCTACCAATAAGAATCTATCAAATCGATTGAAGAAATTGGAAACTTTTCTGTTTGATAAATTAAATGACTCCAACAGCAAGGGTGTTGAAATTACGGGCAACTGGCTAAGTCATAACATAGATTTACATTTCGGTCGAATTGCCGACAATAACAAAAGTGAATTGGTTATCGACAACATTCAATATATCATTGACACAGCCCATACAAGAGATAATGGCAAAAAAGGTATCGGACTTACGGAATGCCGAGTAAATGCATACAAAAGACTGAAAGTACTCTTTAGCGAATTTGAGGGTAGCAGCAGTTACAGAGTAAAAGAATTAGACCAAAATTTATTTGACAAATTTAAGCTGTGGCTACTAGACAAAAAGAATTACGCACCTACATACACATTGAAAAAAATATCAGATTTAAAAACAGTCTGTAGAGATGCAAGAAAAAACGGTGTTGAAACCTCAGTGCAAATAAATGACATCAAAACGAAACAAGTTTCTGCCTATGATGATGATATGGACGTTATTATTTTAACCCCTGCCGAGATTGAAAAGATAGAGAGTGTAGAACTCCCGAAAATCGCGTTGGAAAACGCACGGAAATGGCTTATACTAGCATGCTATACAGGTCAAAGAGGAGAAGATTTAACCGCGAGGATAACAGCCGATAACTTTGAAGAATATGGTGAAGGTTTAGTCATAAAAATAACTCAACAAAAAGGCAATAAATCTGTAATCATTCCAGTATTACCAAAAGTAAAAGAGATTTATGAAAATGGAATGCCTTACATAATCTCCACTCAAAAATTGAATAAGCATTTTAAGGATATTGGAAAACTTGCAGGGTTAAATAATATGGTAATGGGTCGTATCATAGAATTAGACGAAATCACTGGCAGGAAAAGAGGTGTCAAGAAATTACGCCCTAAATACAAGTATATAAGTACTCATATTGGACGGCGAACTTTTGCCTCAAACCATTACGGAAAAATACCAACACCAATAATTATGAGGGTTACCAATCACAGCAAAGAGAGCACTTTTTTAACCTACATCAATCAAACCGACAACAGTCATATAGATACATTTTTAGACTTCTATAAGGCTAAAGAAAAAGGTGAGAAGAAAGCAAAACTAAAATTATTAAAAACATCAAATCAATAAAGTGTAATTATTAAAGGTAATTCATAAAATAAATGTTCAAATGGAAGAAATCCAAGGTTTATTTGATAATATCAATAAAGAGACAATACCCAGAGTACTTTATGATGAACTTTGTAAACACGGAGATGATAGAAGTTCTACATCATACACGGATAAAAATGGAAAAAGAATAACCAAATATGGAAAATTAAACCCTCCATTCTATACAAAATTCGGAAATGATGGCTCTAAATTTAGAATGTTAGAAAAGTATTATAAATCTCATCAGCTAAAATTAGAAAATGGATTATTATTTGATGAAAACCACAAACAGTTAAATAAAAAATCTATTCAGCCATACTTTAAAGAGTACTCTAGAGGTTTTAAAGAAGGTTATCGAGATTTTCAAAATGACTTAAATGAACGCAATAGCGTATTTGAAATAACAAATGAGCACATAGCGTTTAAAGTTTACTCTAGGGTAATCGGATTTTGGACTACCATGGGACAAATACCATATGACCTACTTCTATCAACAAAGGATTTTCAACTTAAGGCTAAAACCAAATTTAATATTGACACTCCTCTTATAGCAACAAAAAAAGATTATTATAACGGAGGTCATGATGGAGGAACATTTTATAAAGCTTGGGAAATAATATTAAATAACCCTACAATATTTGAATCTATATTTAAAAAAAATGAAAACCAACCAATTACCTCAGATAAGGTAAAAACTGACAATGACATAAGGTGGACCGGAACTCAAACCGAATTAATAGAACTTACAAAAGCTTTAATCGAAAACCAAAGTATAAAAGGCGTACAAAGAGACATTATTTTGGAATTTTCGAAACTCCTTAATTTTGAAATAAAGAATCCGAATAAGTTAATAACCGACATTAAGAAGCGTAATATAGGTAGTGAAACACTTTTTATTGACAAATTAAAAACAAGCTTATTAAATTACATAACAAAAGAAAACATACGTTAGTCACACGTTAGTAACCCCGAAATACACTTAAGTAAACGTAATATTATCGAACTTATTAATCTAAAATATTTCGATAATGGAAACGGTACAATTCATCTCTACTAGTCCAACTGCACTTGTAAACTTAATAGACGAAGCAGTTAAAAAACGTTTAGACGACCTTAAAAAAGATTTTCAACCGAAAGAACCTACGAAGTACGTTACTCGTAATTATGTTGCAGATGAAATGCTGCATTGCGATGTAAGCACAGTACACAATCTAACAGTTAAGGGTATACTTACCAAATACGCCATTGGAGGACGCGTGCTATATATACGTACTGAAGTGGAAAAAGCGATTGTTAAACTTAATAAATAAGACTATCGCAGAGTGACGCCATAGAAAATACAACAAAGTTGATAGACTATATTAAAATATTGCTATTTGAAATTGACACTTCAACTCTTTTAGAAAAACTTGAGTTCAAGACTGAAGTGTCAGAAAGGACAGGTGAATTTTCAACCAAAAGAATTGCAGATTATCATTTTTGTAAAATTACAATACATGATAGCGGTATAGTATTATTTACTGGTAGTATTCATAAACTTTGGAATTCACTAAATCAAATAAATGCACCAAACTATAAAGAAGTAAAGAAATACAAAGGGTTTAATGGTAATCAATTTACGATCAATAAAATATTGGAAGTCAGAAAGAATTTACAAATCCTCTTTAACTGCGAACCTCAACAAATGATTTTTCAAAACATAGAGTTTGGAGTTAATACAACACCTGAGTTTGAACCTAAATTATATTTAAAAGGGCTACTCTACCACAATGGAGTTCTGTTCGAATCTAGATTTGGAAATAATCTTGCACAAGTACCACATCAGCGGTACATAATAAAAATTTATAACAAATCAGAGCAGTATAAAATGAAAGATAATGTATTGCGTGTTGAACTTAAAATCATTAAAACTGAAGAACTAAAAAATATCGGAATAACCACTTTTGCAGATGTAAATTCCAATACACTCAATAGGGCGAAAGAACTGCTTTTAAAACGCTTTGACGAGGTTATGCACTACGATTATACTACCACCCTAAAAGGTGCTACAGAACGCCAAAAGCAACTGAAAAGCAATTATTCAAACCCTAGATATTGGATACATGATTTAGAATCTAATTTAAGATATAGGCACAAAAAAAGACTTCTTGAAATTACTCGAAAATATTCAAAAAATTTGCATCAAAAAATAAGGTGTGAAATTGTGCAAAAGTGTAGTATAATTAACAGCCTTTCTAAAACTCTAAATGTAGCATAATTAACAGTTCTAGTATAGAGTTAAATATTATACAAATACAGCCTTTAAATTATCTATTTATTATCTTAGTCCAATAATCGATATATAGTTAATAATTATATACCTACTTTAGAGACAATTAGAATGAAAAAGTATATCATAACAATAAAAAATCAAATAGAGACATTCAATATCGTTGGAATTTCAGAAGATGCTCTATTTCATGTTATGAAAGCATATTATAATAAGGAGATGAAAGTAGGACTTGGAGGTAAACAATTCCCACTACGTAGAATTCTCGAAATTAAAATTCATGAATTTGAAAATGAAGACGTTGTAAATCTTTTTATTAAAAGTGCTGAAGAGAAGAATTTAAAAAAGAGAAGTTTAACTGGGGATTATTATTATGATTTCGAAACAGTAAGTGCATTTTCTAAAGATGTAACAGAACATTATTTGAAACCGGAAAAAGATCCAGTAAATACAAATTCTTCTCAACCTGATTATTCAAGAGAGGAAAGCAAGGAAATACTTAAGGGTATAGATGAAATTATTGATCGCCTTTCTAAACTTGAACTTGGACAACAAATTATTTATGATGATTTAAGAAATGATCTGGAAGAAGTAAAACAATTGATTGGAAAAACCACAAAAAAAACCCTGAGACAATTAATTTTAGGCAAACTTGTTGACGCAGGATTAGGTTCATTAACTGGGGAAGTTGTTGATGTTATTAAAGATGTAGATATCAAAACGCTATTATAAAAATCTCTAACATCGTGTATAATTAATTGTTGTGGAATATCCTCGCAGGAAATTCACTTGAATTAATTACATTTGAAAATGTCGCAAAGTCCTAACGGATCTCCAGCAAATAACCATACGCCAACCGTTAGTGGCAACTAAACAAAAATGGCAAAGAATAAAGAAATATTTCTTTTTGGAGCAGGTTCTGTTATCGACTGGGGTGGTCCAACTACTTCTGAGCTAACTGATTTAATTAGAAATTATGCCTTCCCTATTCGGGACTCTAAAATTACAATCACTAATTATATTCATAAGAGATTACTGGATAACGGTTATTCGGAATCTGAGATTAATTTTGAGACAATTATAAATGTCATCGAGGAATTATCTATATACTTTTCTGAGTATAATAAAAAAACCCAAACTCCGTCTTTACTTCGGGCTTTCTTGAAAGATGATAGTTTAAAAACACTTTTGAACTATTCGATTGAAGGAGGCGAAAGAAAACATGGATATAGGATTCAAATTCCAGACGGTGAAAAATATAATTTTGCTAAACACTCTTATAATGATGAGAATCCTGATCAATTTTATTTGCAACATTTACTCTCATCAATTATCACTAACATTAATTCGAGAGTTTCAAATTATTCTTATCACTCGGAATCAAAATCTGTAATCGATACTCAATCAAGCTTAAGCTTACTTTTCAAGGATTGGATGAAGAGAATTGGGAACAAGAATACGTTGAGGCTCTATACTCTAAATTATGATCGTGTTTTTAAAATATTGCTTAAAGATGCTGGAATAGAATGTTTCGAAGGATTCGAATCTACTGATACAATAAAAGATATGGACGGAATTCGAGCTGATGTTGTGAAAATAATTAATGATTTTGAAATAAATGTACATTACAATCTCCATGGGTCGGCATTTTGGAAGGTATTACCTTATGACAGTGGGCAATTACCGAATCCTGAAATTGTATTTACTGGTTGGCCTGAGCTACCTGATAACGACGAAAAATCCAATGTCGAAATCGAAAAAGGGAAACCCATTTATCTAACTAGCATAATTACAGGATATCAAAAAGCTCAAAAATCAATGGTTTCGCCTTTTAGGCAAATGCATTCGGCGTTTGACCGAGATTGCTCTAATGGAAATCGGCTTTACATTATAGGGTATTCTTTTGGTGATGAACATATAAATGAATGTATCAAGACATCTTTAAGACATAATCAAAATCTTATCATTGAAATTGTAAGTCCGGACTTCATCGAAAATAAGATGGAGGAAAAATTAATGCTAACATTATTTCAATATTTAGACATTCGTCAATTCAATGCAAAAAAAGTGTCTGAAAATAAATATAGCTATTTCGATGATAGAATTTCGGTATATACTCTTAAATTCAGTGAGTATTTGGAAATGAAAAAAGCAGTCGCTAACTAGGTATAAAATTAATTGCTTAATGGTATGTAAAGAGTATCGCGAAATCCGTTAGGATTTCCTATGTCCATCCCTTTTTGCTATCTTAGTCGCTCACTCAACTAACCATACACAAACCGTTAGCCCATATTGGATTCCTAAAGCATATATACTAATGTTCACAATAGATAAAACCACCAATCGAATAGAAAAAATAGAAGAAAAGACTTTTTCTGAATTAGGTTTCAAAGAAAGAGAACATTTACAAGAATGGATTGCAAATAACCCTTCTTCTCTCGGAGATAAGGAAGAAGATAGAATTCTTATTATTCAGAAGGAATTTGATGGTTTTGACAAAACTCGAGAAAGACTTGACTTATTAGCTATTGATAAACAAGGTAATTTAATTGTTATAGAAAATAAACTTGATGATTCTGGACGCGACGTAACTTGGCAAGCTCTAAAATATGCCTCGTATTGTTCAAGTTTAAAAAAGCAACAAATATTTGATATTTATCAGGACTATTTAAACAAACAAGGACTAAATCAAAAAAGTGAAACAAAGATTTTAGAATTTTTAGATAACGAAGATGTTCAGTTAAATCAAAACCAAAGAATAATTTTCATTGCTGCACATTATAGAAAAGAAGTTACTTCGACTGTTATGTGGCTTCTTTCAAAATATAAATTAAAAATACAATGTTTCAAGGCCGTACCTTATGTCTTAGAAAATCAGTTTTTTTTAAATATCGAACAAATAATACCCGTGAAAGAAGCTGAAGATTACACAATAAAAATGGCTGAAAAGGCACAAGAGGATTCAAGTTCACAAGAGGAATTAAAAAACAGGCATATTATTCGTAAAGATTTTTGGACACGTTTGATTAAAGAACTGAATCTAAAATCTACTTTATTTCAAAATATAAGCCCGTCGATTTATGGTTGGATTGGCACAAGTTCCGGCGTGAGAGGTATTGGTTACAATTTTGCAATATCAAAGAAATATGTACGAGTAGAGCTTTATATAGATAGAGGTGAGCATATTGAGAATAATCTTATTTATAAAAAACTTGAAGAACAGAAAGAAACCATTGAAAAAGTTTTCGGACACAAGCTTGTATGGGAAAAACTTGAAGAAAAAAGAGCTTGCCGAATCAAATATGAAAATTCTAATGCGAACGTTTTTGAAAAGGAAAATTGGGATGAAATGATAAAATTTCTATCAGATGGAATGATAAGGTTAGAGAGCTCTTTTAAAGAACCATTGAAAAAAATAAATACTGAATTGAAAAAGAAAAACGTGGGCTAACAATGGCCATAATTCATTGTGGCGGAATTTTCCACTCGGAAATCCCTACATTTATACCAACGCTTGGTTACGGCGGAATGGTCCTAGCGGACAATTCCACAACGAAACCATAGCCAAACGGACTGTAGCAATTTCAACCAGACACAGTTTAATGAAAAAACAAACTAAATAACCAAAAGTGAAGAGAATAAAAATAATAGATAAAATAGGTACAAAGTTTAATGTTGGAAACACTGAAGCAGGCGAATTTAGTTATCCAAAAGCTCTGAAATCTATAGGAAAAGATATAAAAAACTATCAAAAAGGTACTGCTGGCGCTCAGCATCAATATCTTGATATTAGGTTTGAAAATGAGCGTTTAGCAATATTAGTAGAATGCAAAAACAAGTTCAGCAATTGGGATAAGAAAAAAATACAGAAGCAACTACAGGATTATGTTCGTTATGAAAAAGCATATTCTAATAAAAGGATAGTCGCTATTTTAGCGGAAACACAAGGAGATGACATATGGGTATGGTATGGTCAATCAGTAATTATAGATGATGACCATAAAATTATAGAAGAAACTAAATTAAAAACTTTTGAGGAATATGAAGAAATATGTTTTGGAAAAGTAAACGATAAAATAAAAATAATTGATTCAATCAAAACACTTAATGAAAAATTGCATTCAGATGGTGTAAATGAAAAATTAAGAAGTCAATTTGTAGGTACTTGCCTATTAGCTTTAAAGAATGGTTTAATATATGAAAATATTAAAGAAACTATTAACCCTAAAACAGGAAAACCATTAAAGGCAGAAGATGTAGTTCTGAATAACATTAAAAATATTTTAGAAGGTCTATTAACAAAAAGCGGCAGTTTAAATAAAGCAAGTAAATTGGCTATTTTAAATAATAAGGTTTTAGATGACCAAGATGTACAAAGTCTTACCTATTTTGAATTGACTGACATCTTGAAGTTTATTGACGTTAATATTATACCGTACATTAATGACAAAAACACTGCAGGTCAAGATTTACTTAATCTCTTTTTTACAACATTTAACAAATACGTTGGTAAATCAGATAAAAACCAAGCTTTTACACCAGACCACATATGTGGGTTTATGAGTAAAGTAGTAGGAGTTAATAAATATTCAAGAGTTTTAGATCCTTGCTGTGGAAGTGGTGCTTTTCTGGTGCGTGCAATGACTGACGCAATGGATGATTGTGATAGTGAAAAGGAACGTCACGTAGTAAAACAAGAACAAATATTTGGAATTGAGTATGAGGCAGGTGCATTTGGATTGTCTTCTACAAACATGTTAATTCATGGGGATGGCAACTCAAATGTGGTTCAAGATTCTTTATTCAATAAGGGTAAATGGATTGAGAATAACGATATAAATATTGTACTCATGAACCCACCATACAATGCTACAAAAAAGTTCTGTGACCCCGATTATGCAAAAAACTGGAATAGTAAGAAAAAAGAAGACCCCTCTAAAGGCTTTCACTTTGTGGAATGGGTTGCAAAACATGTGTCACCATTATGTAAAATGGCTGTATTACTTCCAATGCAAGCGGCTATAGGAAGCAGCTCAGATGTAAAAGATTTTAAGAAAAAAATGCTTGATAATTATACTCTAGATGCTGTATTTTCATTACCCATTGAATTATTTTATCCTGGAGCAGCTGCAGTAGCCGTTTGTATGGTATTTGACCTTTCTCAAAAGCATGTGAAAGCAAATAAAGAAACATTTTTTGGATATTATCGTGATGACAGATTTACAAAAAGAAAAGGATTAGGTAGAATAGAATTAACTGATGAGAATGGTAATAGTTTATGGGCTAAAACGGAAGAGTTGTGGTTAGATTTATATAAAAACAAAAAGAAAATGCCAGGGTTGTCTGTTATGCAAAAAGTTAGTTGGAACGATGAATGGTTAGCAGAAGCCTATATGGAAACGGATTATTCTACACTAACAGAAGAAGATTTTCAAAAAGTGATTAACTCACACCTAGCACATCTAGTAAAAGAAGGATATGTTTATGAAAATTAAAATTGATAATTGGAAGTTATTTAAATTCTCTGAAATCTTTGCAATAAAAAAAGGGTTTTATAATAAAAAACCTGAATCATCTGGCATAGGTCAAATCCCTTTTTTAGGTGCTATTGATAACAACAATGGAGTGACAGAGTATTATACTATTGAAGAGATAGAATCTTCTTCTAAAACTGGTAAAGAACCAAATGCTACATTAGACAAAAAGTTGTTTTCTGGACATTCAGTATGTGTAACAAATAATGGTTCTGTAGGTTACGCATACTATCAAGAAAAACCATTTACATGTAGTCATGATGTTAATCCATTATATAGATTAGATGGTGAGTTTAATCTATATACAGGGTTATTCATTGCGTCTGTAATTTTGAAAGACAGATATCGTTGGGGATATGGAAGGAAATGGCGACCTGAAAGAATGGCTAAATCAAAAATATTATTACCATCTACAACGAAAGGGAAACCTGACTGGGAATGGATGGAAAATTTCATTAAAAATAAACAATGTAAACCAATAACTACCAAGATTGAAAAAAAACAAAATCGAAAATTCGATTTAGATAATTGGAAAGAATTCTATTTACATAAACTTTTTAATATAACTATGGGTAATGGTATAGACGTTAGTAAGACAACGAATTTTGAACCTAAATACAACTATGTTTCTAGAAATAGTAACTATAATGGAGTTGTAGGATTTGTTGATGAAATTAGTGGGAAAATACCAAATCCTTCAGGTGCAATGTCTGTTGCTTTAGGAGGGAGTTTTCTAGGCTCTTGTTTTATACAAAAAGAACCTTTTTATACTGCACAAAATGTAGCAATATTACAAGATAAAGTCCCTTTGTCAATACATACAAAGTTATTCATATCAGCACTTGTTAGAAATGAATGTAAAGTAAAGTATCTAGCCTTTGGTCGAGAGTTAAATTCTCATATTCGAAGAGATTTCACAATAAAACTACCTGTTTTAAAGAATGAAAAAGGATTTATTTTAGATAAGAAAAAAGTGTTTTCTGAAGAAGGATTCATGCCAGATTGGAAACATATGGAGAATATTATTAATTCTTTGCCGTATGGAGATAGAATTTAAATAAGAAGATAAAAACAATTTGGACCTGCTTCTTGAACTCCCAATAAGGCGTATAATTAATTACCGTACCTTAGATCAAACTTATCCGTTTTAGCATTAAAAAAACGGTATGAAAACGATACGTTATTTTATGAAAGCAATTAAAAAACGCTAAAATTCTCGTCGTTTTTTAAGTTAGTAGATATAGAGAAGGACAAGATTTAAACAATAGTTCAAAATCTTGAATAAGATAAAACCTCAAATTTTTAATTAAAATGTATAGTACATGTTTAGTAAAAATGTTTATAAAACAAAAAAGCATCCCAAAATTAGGGAAGCTTTCCATCGGTTTACTACTATAAACCTTGACATTTTTGAGAAAAATGCCAAAACAACACAACTTTCTTATTGCGGTCTGGACGGGACTCGAACCCGCGACCCCCTGCGTGACAGGCAGGTATTCTAACCAGCTGAACTACCAGACCGTGATCTTTCGTGATCTATTTTAATTTGCGTCTTTCGACTTGTCAGGATTTTCGACAGGCAGTCCCGAGTACTCGGGATAACCAGCTGAACTACCAGACCGTTTGCTTATTAAGCTCTCATAAAATTTACGATTTCTTTGTTTTTTAAGAAATCTTTCTCTTTTAAGAGCTTCTTTTCTAGTTTTATATTCTTCTATATACACAAGTTTCCAAGGTAACTTTCGACTTGTATATCTTGACAAACCAAGGTTGTGAAAATTTAATCTTTTATTTACATCGTTCGTTTGACCAATATAAAAAGAATCATCTTTATCACTTCTCAGAATATAAACATAAAACATTTAAAAGAACTTTATTGTTGGACTGGTGACAGGCAGTCCCGAGTGCTCGGGATAACCAGCTGAACTACCAGACCGTTGCTTTGATAGCGGTTGCAAATATAAGTGCGTTTTTTATATCTGCAAAACCTTTTTCATCTTTTTTACAAAAAACGTTTTCTGCTAATTAAATACGAAATCAATATCTGCTCAAAACCCTTATTGATATCTACAGACACATAATCTATTTTATATTGCATACATCTCGTTTTCAGGGTACTGAAATATTCGCTTACCGCTTTTTCATATGCTTCTTGTACCGAACTGGCATGCAAATTTATATGTTCATTGGTTTCAACATCTACAAAACGTTTCGGTTTGTCATCAAAATCAAAGTTCAATTCATGTTTCCCATCATACGTATGAAACAACACCACTTCATGCTTATTATATTTTAAATGACGTAAAGCCTCAAACAATTTATCTTCATCAGTATCTGATTGAAACATATCTGTAAATAAAAAGATCAACGAACGTCTATGAATCGTATCTGCAATTTCATGTAACACCTGATAGGTATCTGTTTTCTTTGCTGACGTTTTTACCAATAATTCTTCTAAATGCGTTAGCAACATACGTCTATGACGCTCACCTCCTTTTGCAGGTGCATAATACTCTTTCGTATCACTATAAATACTCAATCCGTAAGCGTCGCGCTGGCGCTTTAAAATTTCTATCAACGCAGCCGAGGCAATCGCCGAAAATCCAATTTTGTTTAAATTATCAATTGAGGGATTCTTCAACTGAGGGTAGTGCATTGAGGCAGAGTTATCAATAATTAAATGACAACGCAAATTCGTTTCTTCTTCATAACGTTTTACAAATAGTTTATCGGTTTTCGCAAACAATTTCCAATCGATATGACGCGCACTCTCACCTTTATTATACAAACGATGTTCAGCAAATTCTACAGAAAATCCATGAAACGGACTCTTATGCATTCCTGTAATGAAACCCTCCACAACTTGATTTGCAAGCAACTCTAAATTGTTAATTCCGTATATGTTTTTGGCTTCTTGTACCGACATTAAGCATCAGAGTTTCGTAATTCGGGTTGAAAATACAACAAAATAAAATGAAACAGTATATTTTACATTGATTTCAAGGTTGATTTAGTATTCTAAGAGATAGGTGTCTTATACGACCATTTCTAAAATTTCATAAACGTAAAAAAGGTTTGATCCCGAGACATCGGGACCAAACCTTTTTCTATGAATATATGCTATGTGTTATTACACTAATGCATCTAATTTCTCAGTGTATGTTGCTTTTGGGGCAACTCCAACTTGCTTATCTACAACTTCTCCGTTCTTAAAGATCAATACCGTTGGGATATTTCTCACACCATATTTCGCAGCAAATTCTTGATTTGCATCTACATCAACTTTTGCAACTACCGCTTTTCCATCGAAATCATTACTTAATTCTTCTACGGTTGGAGCTAACATTCTACATGGTCCACACCAAGATGCCCAAAAATCTACCAATACTGGCTGATCTGATTTTAAAACTACTTCGTCAAAAGTAGCGTCTGTAACTTCTAATGCCATTTTTTTATTTTTTAAATTCTACTAATTCTGATTAATAACTCATACAAAAGTAATCAAATATTTTACCATAGATTACTTCGTACATTGCTTTTGTTTATAATAGTATCTAAAATTCTTATTTCCTTACAAACCCTAAAATACTGCTGAAGCAATGGTTTTTATATTATCTGATTTTCCCATAGAATAGTAGTGTAATAAAGGAGCGCCTTTACTGATGAGTTCTTTGCTCTGCGCAATACACCAATCTATCCCAACTTGACGCACCGCAGCGTTGTCTTTACATTTTACCACTGCCATAATTAAATCATCAGGTAAATCTACCTTGAAGCGATGTGGAATGAGATTTAGTTGTTTCTTCGTGGCAATAGGCTTTAATCCCGGAATAATTGGAACTGTAATTCCTTCTTGTCTACATTTCTCTACAAATTCAAAGTATTTTTGATTATCAAAAAACATTTGTGTCACAATATATGTGGCGCCTGCTTTTATTTTCTTTTTCAAAAAATGAATATCCGAATCATAACTCGGTGCTTCCATGTGCTTTTCTGGGTAACCAGCAACCCCAATACAAAAATCTGTTTTTGACGTATTTAGTAGCTCTTCGTCTAAATAGTTACCTCTATTTAAGTCTTGAATTTGTGCCACTAAATCTGATGCAAAATGATGCCCTTCTCGTTCTGGCTTAAAATACGTCTCACTTTTAACAGCATCTCCACGAAGCGCCATTACATTTTGAATACCTAAAAAATCAAGATCTATCAAAAAGTTCTCAGTATCTTCTTTTGTAAAGCCACCACATAAAATATGCGGAATGGCATCTACTCCATATTTATTCTGAATAGCGGCACAAATTCCCACAGTACCTGGTCGCTTTTTCACGACTTGTTTTTTTAACAAACCACTTTCAAGTTCTTTAAATACATACTCTTCTCTATGATAGGTAACATCAATAAATGGAGGTTTAAATTCCATTAAGGGATCTATATTATCAAAAATAGATTGTACGTTTTGCCCTTTTAAAGGAGGCAATATTTCAAAAGAAAATAATGTTTTTCCTTTCGCTTTTTCTATATGTTCTGTAACTTTCATATATGCTGAAATTTGTTCAGTATCTTATTATTTTTATGGCGTTACCCCAGTGTACTCGGGGTCGTGTTTTTCATTATATCTTTTGTTTTGTTCTCGATAGGTGCTTCGCACACTCGAACTGACAACAAAAGGATGTCATTGCAACCGCTAACGCGAGCTTTATTGTTGTGATGCTGAAACAAGTTCAGCATGACGTTAATGATCCACTAGATTAGGATTCAACCATTTTCTCGCTTCTTCTATTGTTATTTTTCTTCTTTGTGCATAATCTCTTAATTGATCTTCAGTTATTTTACCCAATCCGAAGTATTTTGAAGCAGGATTTGCGAAATAATAACCAGATACACTGGCTGCTGGCCACATTGCCAAACTTTCTGTTAACGCAACTCCAATTTTTTCTTGTACTTGAAGTAATTTCCAAATAGTCTTTTTCTCTAGGTGATCAGGACATGCAGGATAGCCCGGTGCCGGTCGGATACCATTATAATTTTCTTTAATTAATTCTTCATTACTCAAGTTTTCTTTCGAAGCGTATCCCCAATCGTTGGTACGCACTTTTCTATGCAAATATTCAGCATACGCTTCGGCCAAACGATCGGCCAATGCTTTGATCATAATAGAATTATAATCATCATGTTCCGCTTCAAATTTTGCTGCCAATGCATCAGTTCCAAAACCAGTAGTGACACAAAAACATCCCATATAATCTTGAATACCTGTCTCCTTTGGAGCCATAAAATCTGCCAAGGCTATGTTCGGAACACCATCTCTTTTTTTCAATTGTTGACGCAGTGTAAGAAACGTATATTTCTGTTCTTCAAATCTAACTTCAATGTCGTCATCATTCAATGAATTTGCCGGAAACAAACCATAAATTGCCTTCGCCTTGAGCAACTTTTCGTCTAGTACCCGTTTAAGAAGTACCTTGGCATCTGCAAACAGTTCTGTCGCTTGCTTTCCAACGACCTCATCAGTAAGGATATCTGGATACCTGCCATGTAAATCCCAACTTCTAAAAAACGGACTCCAATCAATAAATTCTTCAAGAACTTTTAAATCTAATTCTTCAATAACCTGGATTCCGAGCTTGTTAGGCTTCACTATTTGAGCATTTTGCCAATCTATTTCAAACTTTTTACTACGAGCTTCTTGTAGTGAAATATATTCTTTTCGCTTACCTCTACTTAAAAACTGCTCTCGAAACTTGATATATTCGGCACGTATTTGTTCTTTATAGACCTTGTTTTCTTTTTGTAATAAATTTCCAACAACGGTCACGGCTCTAGAGGCATCATTTACATGTACCACATCGGCATATTTCGGTGCAATTTTAACAGCAGTGTGTGCCCGAGATGTGGTCGCTCCACCAATAAGCAAGGGTATATTCATTTCTTGCTTTTCCATTTCGTTGGCCAAATACACCATTTCGTCTAAAGAGGGTGTAATCAAGCCACTCAACCCAATGGCATCGACTTGTTCTTTTTTTGCTGTTTCAATAATTTTTTCGGGAGGAACCATAACACCCAAATCTAGAATCTCATAATTGTTACATCCTAAAACTACACCCACTATATTTTTTCCAATATCATGAACGTCTCCTTTAACAGTAGCCATCAAAATTCTACCTGCGAACTCTTGTTTTCCATCTTTCTCAGCTTCAATAAAAGGTTGTAAATAGGCCACCGCTTTCTTCATTACTCGCGCTGATTTTACAACCTGCGGCAAAAACATCTTACCGGTTCCGAAAAGATCTCCCACCACATTCATTCCGGTCATTAAATGCCCTTCTATGACTTCAATTGGTTTCGCTGATTCTACTCTTGCTTCTTCAACATCTTCTATAATGAAGGTATCAAGACCCTTTACCAAAGCATGCGTAATTCTATCTTGTAATTCAAAACTGCGCCATTCGAGTATCTTTTCTTCGTTTTCTTTTTTAGTTCCCTTTACAGATTCGGCAAAATCTAACAACCTTTCTGTTGCATCATCTCGTCTATCTAAGAGTACATCTTCTACATGTTCTAACAGATCTTTAGGAATACTGTCATATACTTCTAACATGGTAGGGTTTACAATACCCATGGTCATACCGTGTTGGATAGCATGATATAAAAATGCAGAGTGCATCGCTTCTCTCACGATATTATTACCTCTAAAAGAAAAAGAAACATTACTAACACCTCCACTTACATTTACATTTGGCAAGTTTTCTCGAATCCATTTTGTTGCCTTAAAAAAATCAACACCATTTTTTCGATGCTCTTCCATTCCGGTTGCAACCGGAAAAATATTCGGGTCGAAAATAATATCCTCTGAAGGGAACTTCACTTTATCTACCAAAATATCATACGATCTCTTACAAATATCTATACGACGTTGATAAGTATCGGCCTGACCATCTTCGTCAAAAGCCATGATAATAGTGGCTGCGCCATAGCGTTTTATCAATTTTGCCTGACGAATGAATTCTTCTTCACCTTCTTTTAAACTAATAGAATTTACAACACTTTTGCCCTGCACTACTTTCAATCCGGCTTCTATAATTTCCCACTTAGAGCTATCTATCATGATTGGAATACGAGCGATATCGGGTTCAGAAGCGATTAAATTTAAGAAGGTTGTCATGGCTTCAACACCATCGAGCATCCCTTCATCCATATTTACATCTAAAATCTGTGCGCCACCTTCAACCTGATCTCTTGCAACTTCTAAGGCTTCGTCAAACTTTTCTTCCTTAATCAGTCTTAGAAACTTACGAGAACCAGTAACATTGGTACGTTCACCAACATTAACAAAATTCGTTTCGGGTGTAATCACCAGAGGTTCTAATCCCGATAAGGTTAAGTATTTATTTGTTACTGCCACCATTATGTATAATGTTCTACTGTTGGAAAAGGTTCATAAAAATGATGTAGCAATTGCTTCCATTCTTGGTATTTTTCTGACTTTCTAAATCCAATTTCATGATCTCTTAAGGTTTCCCAATTGACCATTAGAATATATTTATCTTCTACTTCGATACATTTTTTTAAGTCATGAGAAATATATCCTTTCATACTAGAAATTATTTCTTGCGCCATGTTAAAGACCTCTTCAAATTCTTTTGAAAGACCCTTTCTTATCTCTAAAATTGCTACTTCTAAAATCATGTCTCTGTTTTAATGCGATTCTGAAACAAGTTCAGAATGACCACGTGGTTTATATGTTGCCGCAACCTCCGCAATGAGCCTAATATGTTCTGGATTTGTACCACAACACCCGCCTATAATATTCACTAAATCATCTTCTAAATAGGCTTTAATAAATGCTTGCATCTCTTCAGGGGTTTCATCATAATCTCCAAAGGCATTTGGTAATCCTGCATTTGGATGGGCCGATGTATAAAAATTTGTTTCCTTTGATAGTCGCTTCAAATAGGGTTGTAGTTGATCTGCTCCCAATGCACAGTTAAATCCAACACTTAACAAAGGAATATGAGAGATCGACACTAAAAATGCTTCCACCGTTTGCCCTGATAATGTGCGTCCTGAAGCATCAGTAATTGTACCGCTTACCATGATCGGGATATCAATAGCACGTTCTTCTTTTACCTCATCTATGGCAAAAAGAGCTGCCTTAGCATTTAGTGTGTCAAAAATAGTTTCAACCAATAACAGGTCAACGCCACCATCAATTAGTGCTTCTACCTGTTGCTTATACGCTATTCTTAATTCATCAAAAGTAATGGCCCTATATTCGGGGCGATTTACGTCTGGCGAAAGACTGGCTGTTCTATTCGTAGGACCGATACTACCCGCAACGAAACGTGGTTTGTGGGGTTCTTTAGCTGTAAATTCCTGAGCAACTTCTTTAGCTATTTTAGCAGATTGATAATTTAATTCATATACCAAATCTTCTAGTTCATAATCGGCCATGGCGATGGTTGTACCCGAAAATGTATTTGTTTCTACAATATCTGCTCCTGCCTCAAAATACTTCGCATGTATATCTTTTATTGCTTGAGGTTGCGTTATAGAAAGAAGATCATTATTTCCTTGCAGAGGCAAATGAAAATCTTTAAAACGTTCACCTCTAAAATCCTCTTCGGTAAATTTATATTGCTGCAGCATCGTGCCCATCGCACCATCTAATACTAGGATGCGTTTCTCTATTTCTTGCCAAATTGTAGCCATCATAAACTTCTTTAAAAAATTAAAAGTTCTATACGAATGCTAACAAGAAAAATTGGGAAATGTATTCTAAAAAATACGGGTTGGTTATCTATCCAAAGATCAATAAATGGATTGATTTTTTGAGTAGAATTTAGCACCTTCTTTAATAAGTTTAAAGGGTTGCTAAGGCTTCAACGGGTCTAATCCCTCCACCTTTCTTGATAACATAACTATATAATGAACTGAAGTGCAAATAACGTAATTAATTCTTTAGTTACCGCATAGAACAGTAAAAAATCTAACTAGATTATGAAAATAATGCCGAAGAAAGATATCTATCTCCGCGATCACAAATAATTGCCACTATAATCCCACTTTCCAAGGTATCTGCCAATTTTAATGCACTTGCTACAGAACCACCGCTACTCATGCCTGCAAAAACACCTTCTTCTTTGGCCAAACGTTTCGTCATTTTTGTAGCTTCTTCTTGCGTTACTTCAATGATGGTATCTACTTTTGAGCGATTGAATATTTTAGGAACATAAGCTGGTGACCATTTTCTAATACCCGGTATTCTAGACCCGTCGGCAGGTTGCGCTCCAACAATTTCAATATTTTTGTTTTGCTCTTTAAGATAAGTTGATGTACCCATAATGGTACCTGTAGTTCCCATAGCCGAAACAAAATGTGTTATTTCTCCATTGGTATCTCTCCAAATTTCGGGCCCAGTGGTTTTGTAATGAGCCTTCCAATTATCATCATTTTCGAATTGATTTAATAAGACATAACCTTTTTCATCTCTCATTTGAAATGCAATATCTCGAGATCCCTCGATACCTTTCTCCGAATCGGTTAATACAACCTCCGCCCCATAAGCTCGCATTGTTTTCACCCGTTCTTCTGTAGAATTCTCTGGCATGACTAATGAAATATTCAAACCTAGTAATTTGGCAATGAAGGCAAGTGCAATGCCAGTATTTCCGCTTGTTGCCTCAACCAAATGACCTCCTTCTTGAAGATCTCCGCGTTTCAAAGCTTCCGAAATCATATTGTAAGCAGCTCTGTCTTTTACGCTCCCACCTGGGTTATTCCCCTCAAGCTTTAAAAATAATCGTATGTTTTTATTCTTGACTATGTTTTGAGCCTCAATAAGCGGTGTATTACCAATCTGATCTGTTATACTCTTACCCTTAATCACTATTTCTTGTTCTTATTTTAAACTCTTTCTTGTAGGTTAGGATGGAATCTTCTGGTACAGATGTAGTCAAGCATACATTCGCTCCGATAATACTATTTGCGCCAACTACTACATCACCTCCTAAAATTGTTGCATTGGCGTAAATTGTAACGTTATCATTAATAGTAGGATGTCTCTTGGTAAATGAAAGGCTCTTTTTGATTTGGATACCTCCTAAAGTGACTCCCTGATATATTTTAACATTTGATTTTATGATGGTCGTTTCTCCAATCACAATTCCCGTACCATGGTCTATAAAGAAAGACGAACCTATCGATGCCCCAGGATGAATATCTATACCGGTTAATCCGTGGGCATATTCACTCATCATTCTTGGTATAATAGGCGTATCTAATAAATACAACTCATGACTTAATCTATAAATTGAAATTGCATAAAACCCTGGATAGGCAAGATATACTTCCTCTAAACTTTTAGCCGCCGGATCATTTTCTTCAATCGCTATTGCATCTAAATCTAATCGTTCTCTAACACTTCGTAAAACTTCAATAAAAGACTTCCAAATAGAGGCACCTCTAGAAATATTTAAAGCTTGAGAAACATCCAAAAATATAGTTTCTAAATGATGAAACTCTTCACTATTTTCAGCATCAAATAAACAATAGAATAATCTTTTTGTAAAACCTTCAATGGTATCTTTTAGACGTATATTATATGTTTTTGAAATCACCTTCTCTTTAGATACTAAACTCATTTGAATGTATTAAATTGCCTTCCTATAGTCGTAAAATTAGTGTTGAATTACAGTATTTTTAAACGATTGCTTGTACTACTGCCTTTGGAGCTTCTTTACGTGTACCATCAAAACCATTAATACCGCTTACTGTTGTGTATTTTAATACAAACTTTTTTCCTGGATTAATAATCTTATATGCCGCTTGACACATGAGGGTAGCTTCATGAAAACCACACAAAATCAGTTTTAGTTTTCCTGGATAGGTATTCACATCGCCTATGGCAAATACACCTGGAATATTCGTTTGATAATCTAAGGTATTATCTACTTTTATGGCATTTTTTTCTATTTCTAGGCCCCAATTTGCAATGGGTCCTAACTTTGGAGACAATCCAAATAATGGAATAAAATGATCCGTCTCTAGATATTGCTCTTCACCTTCTTTTAGAATAGTAATTCCTTCAATATGGTCTTCCCCATGTAAGTTTGTTACCTCTGCTGGTGTTATTAGATTTATTTTACCTAGTAATTTTAACTCTTGTACTTTTTCTACAGAATCTAGCGCTCCACGAAACTCATTTCGTCTATGTATCAATGTTACCTCCGACGCTATATCTGCCAAAAATATACTCCAATCTAATGCTGAATCTCCTCCACCAGCAATGACTACTTTCTTATCTCTATAAATCTCAGGATCTCTAATTATATATTCAACACCTTTATCTTCATAATCAGCTATATTCTCTAATGGCGGTTTTCTAGGTTCAAAAGAACCCAATCCGCCTGCAATGGCCACAACTGGAGCTTGATGTTTTGTTCCTTTATTGGTAGTAACAATAAAATTACCATCTTCTAACTTTTCAATGGTTTCGGCACGTTCACCGAAAGTAAATCCTGGTTGAAATTGTTTTCCTTGCTCTAATAAATTCTTAGTCAAATCACCCGCTAATATTTCTGGAAATCCCGGAATATCATAAATTGGTTTTTTCGGATAAATCTCAGAACATTGCCCACCGGCTTGTGGTAAAGCGTCGATCAAATGGCATTTTAGTTTTAGTAATCCTGCTTCGAACACGGTAAATAACCCCGTAGGACCTGCTCCAATAATTAATATATCTGTTTGTATCATTTTTAATTTTATTTCTGAATTAATAAGCCTTTTGTTAATGTATTTAATTTGGTAACCTTTAAGGCAAAGTCTCCTTTAATGCCTTTTCTAAATTGGTTTAAATTTTTGGCTAAATCGTCTAACTCATCTGGTAAAACAGCTTCAAAAAATTGGCGTAATCGTTTTGCCATTGTA
Source organism: uncultured Flavobacteriaceae bacterium (assembly GCA_947500525.1). GTDB lineage: Bacteria > Bacteroidota > Bacteroidia > Flavobacteriales > Flavobacteriaceae > Aureibaculum. The sequence goes on from CANMSH010000001.1 coordinate 29,016, forward strand.
GGTGACTTTCCATTCGTAGATATTGCTACTTTTATATTGCCTTTTGTGACAATACCTCCTAGATAGAAATCACACAAATCTGGCGTATCAGCAACATTTACCAATAACTGTTTTGCCTTCGCATCTCTATAAATTTGTTTATTTACTTCTACATCATCTGTAGCGGCAATAACAATATGTTGCTTGTGTAAAATATTGCTAGTATATGGACGATGCATTGTTAAAATATTATGCTTTTTAGCTAATGCTAGGACTTCTTTAGAAAACTCAATGGCAATAAGAGCTACTTTAGCATTAGGGCTAGATTTCAATAAAAAAGTTAGTTTTTCTAATGCGACATTTCCTCCACCAACAATGAGAACATTTAGTTGGTGTACTTTTAAAAAAATGGGATACAATTCGTTTTGTTTCATCGTCTTAATATTAAATTACACAACCACCGAAGAAGTTATTTCATGAATTTCTTTGTAAAAATATGAGAGTCGAGGACTTTGCTTCACAACCTCACCAATCACAATAATTGCTGGTGAGGATAATTGCTTCTCAGCAACCACTTGTTCAATGGTATCAATCGTTCCAAAGCCCATTCTTTCATGCACTGTGGTTCCGTTTTGAATAATAGCAACTGGCGTATTTTGCTTGCTTTCTTTTTCAAAAACCGAGACAATCTCGCTTAGTTTACTCATACCCATTAAAATAACCACTGTTGCCGTAGATTTTGCCGCCAAAGCAACATCATCAGACAGTTTATGTGATTTCGTCGTACCAGTAATTACCCAAAAGCTTTCCGAAGAATTTCTTTTGGTTAACGGAATTCCTTGATATGCCGGTACTGCTAGTGCCGATGAAATTCCTGGAACCATATCAGTTTCAATTTCATACTGTCGCGCATAATCAATTTCTTCGGCGCCTCTTCCAAAAATAAAGGGATCACCTCCTTTTAAACGTACAACATGACCATCACTTTTTGCTCTGCTAACAATCAACTCATTAATTTGTTCTTGCTGATATCTATAACATCCTTTTCGTTTACCTACAAATATCTTCTCTGCCTGTGGCTGTGCATATTCAAGTAAATCTTTATTAATTAGTGCATCATATAGAATCACATCTGCACTTTTAATTGCTTTAATTGCCTTCAACGTAATTAAATCTGGATCACCTGGACCTGCACCTACTACTGTTAATTTGGGTGTTCTCATAATTATTATAATACTAAGTTAGAGGTCATTTGAACTGCTCTGAATGCTTTTACCTTGTCTAGAAATTTTTCAGCATTTGATATATAATCAAACGCGAATTCTTTAGACGGTGCTTGTTCTTTGATTTGATAAATAAAATCGGAGAATGAAACACCTAATTCTATTTTTCCACTGGCGACAAATTCTTCATCAAAATCCTTGATAATTCCTGCTTGAGTATTTGTTTTTTTACTCTCTGCCAATAATAAAGCTTTCGCAGAATTTACTAGTGAACTATAGGCGTGGTATATAGCGCTAGAATACACTTGATTATCGAAAGATATCTTCGCATTTTCTATTTTTTCTTCACTTTCTAAAAATAACGTTGCAATTAAATCAATAACTACACCTGCGCATTCACCAATACCAATTGCCTTTACATATTTTTCTTCTTCTCCCCAATCGATAAAATCATCTTGAGTTAAGTTTTCTATATTCGAAAGATCCGTGAGCATCTGATAAAAGTATTTTTCTCCTTGCTGTAAGTAGTAATTCAAAAATGAAAGTCCGTTTGCATTTGCCTCAAAATCATCTAAAATTCGACGCAATGCTTCTGGTCCTCTTTTACTAGGTATTTTTACTACTTTATCCGCAAAATGTCCCGTTCCGTTTCCTACATTTCCTCCACCAAGCAATACTTGTAAAGCAGGCGCTATCAATTTATCTTTCGTTCGAACAGTCATTCCCTGAAAACCAATGTTAGCCATATTATGTTGACCGCAGGCATTCATACATCCACTTATTTTTATGACTAAGTCTTTATTTTTTAGATATTGTGGATATTCATGTTTAATGACACGTTCTAACTCTACCGCAATTCCAGTACTACTTGCAATTCCTAAATTACAAGTATCTGTTCCTGGACAAGCTGTTATATCAATTGCCTTGTTATATCCGGCTTCAACGAAATCAAGTTTTGCCAATTCTGTATAGAAAAATGGCACAAATTCTTCCTTTACAAAAGGAATTAAAATATTTTGACGCAAAGACAACCTAATCTCTCCCGCGGCATATTTTTCTACTAAATCTGCTAACAAGCGTGCTTTATCAGTATAAAAATCACCCAAAAGAACCTTAATACCTATAGCTACATAACCATCTTGTTTTTGAGGAATTACGTTTGTTAGTTTCCAAAGGTCAAATGCATTTTGATCATTTATTTGTACTTCTGGAACTTCAACATTTACGGGAATAGATGCTTTATAAGTATCGTGATTGATAGGAACCGATTTAAATTCTATTGCCTTTTGTTCTTCTTCTACTAAGGTTTTAAAGGCCGCGAGACCAATATCTTTGATCAAAAATTTCATCCGTGCTTTCGCTCTGCTTTTGCGTTCTCCGTAGCGATCAAAAATTCGTAATACACCTTCCATTAATGGAATGATCTTATCAGACGATAAAAAACTATACAATTCATCTGCATGCCTTGGCTGTGATCCTAGTCCTCCACCGAGCATCACCTTAAAACCTCTTACGTTATTTTCAATTTTCGCTATAAAACCTAAATCATGCATATAAGACAAGCCTGTATCTTCATCTGATGCCGAAAAGGAAACCTTGAACTTTCTACCCATTTCTTGACATATCGGATTTCGAAGAAAGAATTTGAACAATGCGTCAGCATATGGTGAAACATCAAAGGGCTCATTTACATCAATACCAGCAGTTTCTGAAGCTGTGACATTGCGCACGGTATTTCCACATGCCTCACGTAAAGTGACATCATCACGTTCTAGTTGTGCCCATAACTCAGGGGTTCTATCAAGACTTACATAATGAATTTGAAGATCTTGTCTCGTGGTTATATGTAATCTACCTCTTGAATATTCATCAGAAACATCAGAAATTCTACGCAATTGATTACTCATCACTTTACCGTACGGTAATTTGATACGAATCATTTGAACTCCTTCTTGACGCTGCCCATAAACACCGCGCGCTAAACGCAAACTGCGAAACTTTTCCTCATCAATTTTACCTTTATGAAATAATTCAATTTTATTGGCTAATTCGATGATGTCTTTTTCTACAATCGGGTTCTCTATTTCTGTTCTAAAACTTTGCATAATTTTAATTTTATATAAATCCTATAGATTTAGTAGGATAAATGAAATAACCTTTCAATTTTCTCCTTCGATTTATCTTATTGAATGAATCCTGCTCCTACAGTACTGTTTGATTTTGTATCGATAAGAATGAATGAACCATTGGTACGATGTTCCTTAAAAGGATCGTAAAAAATTGGTTTATTTAATTTAAATGATACCGTGGCAATATCGTTCATACCAAGTGCATCTACGCCCTCTTGTATTCCTGAATAATCGGGGTTAATTTTATGATGAATTATATCAACTTTCGCTAACACTTTATTCACACCATGTTGAACTACGTATTTTGTTCCAGCTGTTAAGTTTTGTGTATCCATCCAAGAAATGGTCGCCGTAAATTGCTTTTCTATTTTCGGCAAGTCGTTAGCCTTTACAATCATATCACCTCTGCTAATATTCACATCATCTTCTAGAGAAATCACCACCGAAGATCGTCTCGAAGCGGTTTGTACTTCTTGATCATAAAAATGAATATTTTTAATTTTAGAAGCTTGTTGCGAGGGTAATATGACTACCGAGTCACCAACACTTAATTCTCCTCCATATACTTTACCTGCATACCCTCTAAAATCATGAAAGTCTGCTGTTTTCGGTCGGATCACATACTGAACCGGAAATCGAGGAGTACCTGTATTGTAAATATCCTGTGTATCGAGAGATTCAAGGTGTTCTAACAAGGTTTGACCATCATACCAGGGTGTGTTTTCAGAACTATGAACAACATTATCTCCTTTTAAAGCACTTACTGGAATAAAAGTAATTTTTTGATCCTGATACTCTCTCTTACTCATTAACTTTTCAAAATCGGCTTTAATTTCATTGTATATACCTTCATCAAAATTTACCAGATCCATTTTGTTAATCGCTACAATTACATTTTTAATTCTGAGTAAATTATTGATAAAAAAATGACGATTTGTTTGTTCTATAACTCCTTTTCTAGCATCAATTAGAACAATGGCCGCTTGGGAAGTTGAAGCCCCTGTAACCATATTTCTAGTGTACTCTACATGACCAGGTGTATCGGCAATGATATAACTTTTGGTCATTGTAGAAAAGTATATATGAGCCACGTCAATGGTGATTCCTTGTTCTCTCTCTGCCACTAAACCGTCAGTTGCCAACGAAAAATCGAGATAATCATATCCTAATTGTTGGCTCTTTTTTTCTATAGCCTCTAACTTATCAGAGGTAAGTGATTTTGTGTCATATAATAATCGTCCTATTAAGGTACTTTTACCATCATCAACGCTTCCTGCAGTTGCTATTTTTAATACTTCCATTCCTTACTAATTTTCTCTTATCGTTATAACGTTGATTTTCTTTAAAAATATCCCTGTTGCTTTCGTTTTTCCATGGCAGCTTCTGAACGTTTGTCATCAATTCTAGCTCCTCTTTCTGAAATAGTTGACGTTCGAATCTCTTGCACGACAGTTGAAATATCAGAAGCTTCAGAAAGTACTGCTGCTGTGCAACTCATATCACCTACAGTTCTAAATCTTACCATTCTTTCTTCCACTTGCTCATCATCTTCTCTATAAACTACATCATCATCTGCTGACCATATTAAACCGTCTCTTAAAAATGTCGCTCTCGTATGTGCAAAATAAATCGAAGGAATTTCTATTTTTTCTTTTTCTATATATGACCAAACGTCTAATTCTGTCCAATTGGAAATCGGAAATACACGTACATTTTGACCCATTTCTATCTCTCCATTTAACATATCAAACAATTCTGGACGTTGATTTCTTTCATCCCATTGTCCGAAATCATCTCGTACAGAAAAAATACGTTCTTTAGCTCTCGCTTTTTCTTCATCTCTTCGAGCCCCACCTATACAAGCATCGAATTTAAATTCTTCAATAGCATCTAATAATGTGGTTGTTTGAAGCACATTTCGACTCGCATATTTTCCTGATTCTTCTTTAACTTTCCCTTCATTGATGGAATCTTGTACATTTCGTACTATTAATTCTAAATCTAATTCAGCGACCAATCTATCCCTAAACGCAATCGTTTCAGGGAAGTTATGACCCGTATCAATATGCATTAAAGGAAATGGAATCTTTGCTGGATAAAAAGCTTTTTGAGCTAACCTTACTAGGGTTATCGAATCTTTTCCTCCCGAAAATAATAATACCGGCTTTTCGAATTGAGCCGCTACCTCTCTCATAATATAGATCGCTTCGTTCTCTAACGGATTTATTTGTGATGTATCTTTCATAATCTTTTTATGCGTGTAAACCACATTCTCTATTTGATAATTGCTTTGTTGGATCGAAATAATTAAACTCATTTGGCAAATTATTCTCTTCTAAAAAAGCATCTAATTCTTTATCTGTCCAATTATAAAATGGACTTATTTTCACAATACCATCAGACCCAATAGACACAATATCAATACTATCTCTAAAGGCCGTTTGTCCTTTTCTTAAATTCGTGAACCAAACGTCTGGGGCATGTTCTTTCATGGCTCTCCTAAAAGGTTCTAACTTCACTTGTTCTGTAAATACCTTATGCGCTGGATCATCAATATCAGGAATACCCAAGACAACATCTCGATGCGACGCTGTTTGTTTAGGTACATATAATTGAATATTAAGTTGCAATTGTTTTATTAACTCTTCGGCATGCTTATATGTATTTGGTGTATTATAACCTGTATCGCACCAAATTACCTTGATATCTTTATCTTCTTGCGTCACGGCATAGATAATAGCACTTTCATAGGGTCTAAAATTTGTCGTAATTACTGGGTTCTTAGCCCAATTGATTGCCCACTTCACAATTTCTTGCGGTGTTTTTGAATGCAATTCTTTATTTGTTTTTTCTAGATCTAATATCATTATTTCCCCCATTTAATTTTATTCCATGCTCTTTCATGAAAATAATACAACACTAATTTCGAAATCAATTCAATTGCTCCTATAGAAAACGCAAGCGTTAAGGTTCCAGTAATCAACCATGCAATTAAAACAGTATCAATTGTTCCAACAACTCTCCAACTAACGGTTTTTACCAAGCTTCTTTTTACTTTCTCTCCAGATTCTTCATTGACCTTGTCGTCATTTAATGATACTCTAGAATTTCTATTCAAAATACTTTCCATATTAAAATTTAATTAAACCTATTATCCTATCGGACTAGTAGGTTACTATGCAAATGTAAAGTTTATTTTCATACTCACAAGGAAAAAAATCAAAAAAAATGTTAACTATTGCTTTGAAGGTATTGCTAAATCGGCTAAGGTATTATGTCTCAAAATTTTCAGCGTGCTATCTCTTACTTGTATCATTAGTTTATGTACACTACAAGCATGTTCATCAGGACAGTCATCACACTTTTCATAAAAATTCAAACTTACACAGGGTAGCATTGCGATGGGCCCTTCAAGTGTACGAATAACATCTGTCATCGGAATATCAGCAGCTTCTTTCAATAAATAATAACCTCCTCCTTTACCCTTTTTAGAACCTAAAATTCCAGACTTACGAAGTGTTAATAATATACTCTCTAAAAACTTATGTGATATATTTTCACTCTCAGCAATCGTAGCAATTTGTACAGGCGTTTTATCCTGCTGTCTTGCTATGAATGCCAGTGCTTTTAATCCGTATTTTGTTTTCTTTGAAAGCATTTTACAAATATACCTATTTCAAATCAGTCTAATGCTTGTCTCAAATCGTTTATAACATCATTTACATTTTCTAATCCAACAGATACTCTGACCAATCCACCTGTAATTCCTGTTATCAATCTATCTTCTTCACTCAATTTTGCATGTGTAGTTGATGCGGGATGTGTAACAATAGTTCGCGTATCACCTAAATTTGCAGATAACGATAACAATTTGATTTTATTTAAAAATTTTCGTCCTGCATCTATCCCACCTTTAATTTCAAAGGCCACTACATTTCCACCAAATTTCATTTGTTTTTTAGCCAATTCATATTGTGGATGCGACTTCAAAAAAGGATATTTTACCAAATTTACCCGCGAATGTTTCTCTAAAAATTCAGCCACTTTTAAGGCATTTTCACAATGGCGATCAACACGAACAGGAAGTGTCTCTAAACTTTTAGACAGTACCCAAGCGTTAAAAGGTGACAAGGCGGGCCCTGTATTTCGGGAAAATAGATATATTTTCTGAATCAACTCCTTCTTTCCTACCGTGACACCACCCAACACACGACCTTGACCGTCAATTAACTTCGTTGCAGAATGAATAACCAAATCGGCACCAAATTTAATTGGTTGTTGTAGATATGGTGTTGCAAAACAATTATCTATGATCAATATTAAATTATGCTTTTTCGCAATGGCACCTAGAAATTCTAAATCTAAAATATCTACCGCTGGATTCGTTGGACTCTCTGCATAAATTACTTTTGTATTTGGCTGAATACGATCTTCAATAGATTCTATTTCTTCAATTTGAAATGAACTTGTTGTAATATTCCATTTTGGTAAAATCGTGTTAAACATGGTTTGAGTTGAACCAAATACACTTCTCGACGAGAGTATATGATCACCTGCATCTAATAATGCGGCAAAAGTCGAAAATACAGCTGCCATTCCGGTCGCAAAAGCATATCCACTTTCTCCACCTTCCATTTTACATATTTTCTCTATAAACTCTGAAGTATTCGGGTTTGAATACCTGCTATAAATATTACGTTCTTTTTCATCAGCAAAAGAAGCTCTCATATCTTCGGCATCTTCAAAAACATAACTAGATGTTAAATAGAGAGGAGCAGAATGCTCTAAATATTGCGAACGTTCTATCTGTGTTCGAATTGCTTCAGTTTCAAATGATAATTTATTAGTTTTCATAAAATATTTTATGCTACTTTTTCTGATCTACCTTGAAATATCGAAGATAGAATATTAGTCAATTGTTCAAATTCAATAAGAAAGGCGTCATGACCGTGAATAGAATTAATTTCATGATAACTTACTTTCTTTTGGAGTTGCTCTAATCTTTTATAAGTTTCGCGGTTTTCACTAGCGTTAAAAAAAAGATCAGTATCAACCGCGATGATATGAATGTTCGATTCTATTCTTAATACAGCTGCATCAAAATCTTTGGCATCTCTAGTTATATCAATTGTTTTCAAAATCTGATTGATTAATTTATATGCTGATAATTGAAAGCGTTCTTTCAATTTATCTCCATGATGAGCTAACCAACTTTCAATATTAAATACATCTAAATTTTTATTTATAGTTCTATTAAATTTAAACTTAAATGATTGCGCTGTTCGATAGCAAAGCATTGCATGAATTCGAGCATCTTCAATAGGGTTACTTGAATTATTTAAAATATTATCTTGTAAAAAACAATTTGCAATTAACCAATCGGTCGATTTCCAATCGGTTGCCACTGGAATCAGGTGTTTAATAAGTGTTGGAGCCAATGTCGCCATTTCCCAGGCGATGCCACCACCAACAGAGCCTCCAATAACCGCAAATAAGGATTGAATTTTCAATTCCTCAATTCCTTTTAAAAATATCTGAGCGATATCTCCTGCAACAAAATCTTTATAATTAGCTATACTATTGGATGCATCGTCAAAACCATTACCAGGAATATTAAATGCCAAAACTGAATACTTACGAGTGTCTATACATTTTCCATCACCTATCAATTCTTTCCACCAACCTTCTGGCCCGCTTACATTAGAATTTCCTGTGAGTGCGTGATTTACTAAAACCACAGGAGCATTTTGTATTGACTGACCGAAAGTTTGGTAAGACAGGGTAATCGGAATTGTTTTACCGTTTAATGTCTTAAAATTTGATATTTGTATAGTCTTGAGATGTAACATGCAACTATGATAATACTGGCTTGTTTAAAGTTTCGAATACCTGCTTTAGATCGGCTTTTAGATCATCTATATTTTCTATTCCTACAGAAAGTCTTATCAAATCTTGACTAACACCCGCATCGTTTTGACTTTCCTCACTCAATTGTTGATGCGTTGTACTCGCAGGATGAATAATCAATGATTTTGTATCACCGATATTGGCTAAAAGTGAAAAATACTTCGTGTTATCAGCAATGGCCTTAGCTGCTTCATAGCCTCCTTTTGCACCAAATGTCACAATACCACTTTGACCTTTTGGTAAATATATATCTGCTAATTTTTTGTACTTGTTACTTTCTAATCCCGGGTAATTCACCCAAGCAACTTCTTCTTCCTGCTCTAACCATTTTGCTAGTTCAAGCGCGTTTTCGCTGTGCTTCTGAATTCTTACCTCTAATGTTTCTAAACCTTGTATAATATTGAAGGCATTTGTTGGACTTAATGCACCGCCAAAATCTCTCAATCCTTCCAAAATCAATTTAAAGGTATAGGAAGCCGCTCCAAGTGCTTCGTGATAGACTAAACCATGATATCCTGCCGATGGTTCAGTAAACTCTGGAAACTTACCATTCGACCAATCAAAATTACCTGCATCTACAATTACACCTCCTAAAGATGTACCTTGTCCGCTAATATATTTAGTAAGAGAATGAATAACGATATTTGCCCCATGTTCAATAGGGTTTAACAATGCAGGCGTTGCTACAGTATTATCTACAATAAAAGGAACTTTCGCCGCTTTGGCGTGTTTAGAAATACCTTTTAAATCTAAAACATCTAATTTAGGGTTCCCTAACGATTCTACAAAAAATGCTCTTGTATTTTCTTGAACTGCTTCGCCAAAATTATCTGGATTTGAAGGATCAACAAATGTTGTCGTAATACCTAATCTTGGTAAAGTAACATTTAGTAAATTATAGGTCCCTCCGTAAAGACTATTTGAAGCAACAATATGGTCTCCTGCTTTTAATAATGTTAACAATCCAGTTGAGATTGCTGCCGTACCTGAAGCAAAAACAACAGCACCAATACCACCTTCTAGTTCAGCAAGTCGGTCTTGTAAAATTTGGTTTGTTGGATTGTTTAATCTCGTATAAATAAACCCTAATTCTTTCAAAGAAAAAAGGTTTGCAGCATGCTCAGAATCATTAAAAACGTATGCCGTAGATTGATAAATAGGAACTGCTCTTGTTCCTCCATTTTGTTGAACATCATGCCCAGCGTGCAATGCCTTTGTGGCAAATTTTTGTGAACTCATTTTTCTTTACTTTTTAGTTATTAAATAATTAAAATGTTTAATCCGCCTTTCAGCGTTTGTATCGAAAAATGTTATAAAGAGAATAAAAATTACAGATCGTAATTTTGTTAAGTTATCTATCCAAAAACTAATTAATGATATTAGAATTTAAAGTAGAATTTAGCACCTTCTTTAATAAGTTTAAAGGGTTGCTAAGGTTTCAAAGGGTCTATTCCCTCCACCTTTCTTGATAACATTTCAATAAATGATTGAACTTGACTACAAATATTGTAAAACAAAAAGTTTACAACCAAATATTTTTTGCAAAAAGTTGCTATTTTTATGAATATCTTAAATTTTTATCTATAATATTTCATTATTTACATCGAAAATGACGAACTACTTCATTTATTTAATGAGACTACTTCTTTTTTTATTTTTTTTAAATAAACATATTAGAATTAATGCTAATAATTTATTTACCTTTGACCCAGAATTCTGAGGAAAAATTTGAACTGATTGCAACCTCAATGAACTATTAAAGTTCTAAATAAAATGCTAAAGCAGTAATACACTACTCTTTTAGTCGACTAAGCAATCATTTTAAATTTCTCATTTTAAATAGAAGATAGTTTATGTCATATTTTTTTACTTCTGAATCAGTTTCAGAAGGACACCCAGATAAAGTTGCAGATCAGATTTCTGATGCTTTAATTGATAATTTTTTAGCCTTTGACCCTGAGTCAAAAGTTGCATGTGAAACACTTGTCACTACTGGTCAAGTCGTATTGGCAGGAGAAGTAAAGTCGAGCACTTATTTAGATGTTCAGAAAATAGCCAGAGATGTGATTAATAAAATTGGTTATACCAAAGGCGAATATATGTTCGACGGTAATTCGTGTGGTGTACTTTCGGCGATTCATGAGCAGTCTGATGACATTAACAGAGGTGTCGATAGAGGTGCAAAAGAAGAACAAGGTGCAGGCGACCAAGGAATGATGTTTGGTTATGCTACCAACGAAACTGCCAATTACATGCCTTTAGCATTAGATTTATCGCATGTAATTTTGAAAGAATTAGCTGTCTTGCGAAGAGAAAATGAATTAATTAAATACTTACGCCCTGATGCGAAAAGTCAAGTAACGATTGAATACAGCGATGCCAATGTTCCTCAACGAATTGAAGCCATCGTAATTTCAACACAACATGACGATTTTGCTTCAGAAGAAGCTATGCTAGCTCGAATTAGGAAAGATATTGTTGAAATTTTAATTCCTCGCGTAAAAGCCCAATTAGCACCCGAAATACAAGAATTGTTTAATGATGATATTACATACCATATCAACCCAACAGGCAAGTTCGTCATTGGCGGTCCCCATGGTGATACAGGTTTGACTGGTAGAAAAATAATTGTAGATACTTATGGAGGAAAAGGAGCGCACGGTGGTGGTGCTTTTTCAGGAAAAGATCCTAGTAAGGTAGATCGCAGTGCTGCTTATGCTACACGTCATATTGCAAAAAACTTAGTTGCCGCCGGCGTGGCAAGTGAAATATTAGTGCAAGTTTCATATGCTATAGGTGTAGTTGAACCAATGGGTATTTTTGTTGACACTTATGGAACCTGTCCTTTCAATATGACCGATGGTGAAATCGCCGAAAAAGTATCTGAAATATTTGATATGCGTCCTGCGGCCATTGAAAGTCGCTTAAAATTGCGTAATCCCATATACAGTGAAACTGCGGCATATGGACATATGGGTCGAAAAAATGAAGTAATCTCGAAGACATTTTCACAGCCTAATGGAACAACTAAAACAGTTGATGTTGAGCTTTTTACGTGGGAAAAATTAGATTATGTTGATAAGGTAAAAGAAGCTTTTGGGTTGTAATCATACGCTGAAAATATAAAAAAACCTTCTCAAAATGAGAAGGTTTTTTTTATTAATTAATTGTACATGTTAAAAGTAACTCAGCTACATTTCATTGTACTAAAAAAAACATATGTTATATAACCTACTGATATTAAGCTGTATAATTGGAAAGTAAAATAATAACACCTGTTACAATACTTTTTAATATGAAATATAAAATAATACATTCCATTGTATTTTTCACAGTTTGTATCCTAACAATCAGTTTTAGTCCAAATTTAAAAGATGACGTTCAAAATTATGACTATTTAAAGAAAAGATTGAAAAATACGAAAGCTTTTACAATCGAAGTTATGGAAGCAATGCCAGAAGCAACCTATCGTTTCAAGCCGACCAATGATGTACGTACCTATACTGCTTTAGCATCACATATTGTTTACTCAATAGAATGGAATATTCATTTGATGAAAGGAACTCCAATTAAATGGACACCTGGTGATGAAGATCGTTTTACTAAAAAAGAGTTACTTACATATGCTGATGTTCAATTTGACAATCTTTTAAAATTTGTTGAAAAAGCTGAAGAAAGTTCGGAATTAACTCAAAAAATTATCGATGTTTTAAATCACAATTCACACCACCGTGGCCAAATGGTGACTTATTTACGTATGAAAAGTATAACACCTCCCAATTATAGATAAAGCTTAAAAAAAATGAAAAATAGTATTATTGGTTTAATCTTCCTTTTAGGGTTTCAAAATATATCAGGGCAAGATTCAAAATACTTGCATTTTTTGGTTGATTCGTTGCCAAAAGGAACACCAGTTTTAGTCAATTTTGAAGTAGAAAAAGGTTTTATGGCTACAGAGCGTATTGCAATCTCGAAAGACGGGAAAAGTATTTATTATGGCATAAGAAATAGCTACGATTATCCGACTTCAACCGCACATATTTTAAAAATAAATTTTACGAATAATACATGGAGTAAACCACAAATTGTTTTTGCAGATAGCTCCGGCGCACCAGCATTTTCACGAGACGAGAAAATCATGTATTTTCAATACGACCATCCTAAAACTCCAAAAGGGTTATATTCGACGAAAACGAAAACAGGCTGGGATATTCCAAAACTATTTAGAAGATCATTAAAAAAATCTCATTATTTACAGTCGCCTAGAAAGAACAGTTATTTCTATACAGCAGGTATTAATGAAGAAGAGAGTATTCAAGATGTTTATCATGTAATTACAACTAAATCAGACACTATTAGTAAAAGGTTAGGGTTTGAAATTAAAGGCGACTTTTCTGACCTCTATGTTTCTCCTGATGAATCTTTTTTAATTCTATTAATTAATAAAAAGAACAATTCGGAAAATTATAAATTCTATGGAAATGGTAATTTATTCATCTCATTTAAAAAAGGCAATGACACTTGGTCTTCTCCTATTAATTTAGGAAAGGAAGTACATAATATATCTGAATGGAACTGGGGGCCTTACGTTACAAAAGACAAGAAATTTTTATTCTTTTCTAGTTGGCTAAAAACAGGTGGTACTTATATGATTGATTTTGAACCAATCTATAATCGCTTAAAAAAACAGGTCAACTAATATCATAGTATCGTATCTCAAAATGGAGTCTCTATCTCCATAAATGTCGAACCCTTTACTTTGGAGAAATTAGATTATGTAGATACGATTAAAGAAGTATTTGACTTATAAACATTCTCTAAGAAAACAAAAACCCTTCTCGACATCGAGAAGGGTTTTCTATGCTATAAATTAGTCTAGACCACCTCTTCGTTGTGGCGATCTTGGTTTTGGCCAAGTACGTTTTTTTCCATTTCTAGGATTCGTATGCAATACACTTTTTTCAGCAGAAGTTCTTTTATCTTCGCTCGCTTTGTAGGCCAAAATAGCCGTTAAAATTGCATTACTTCGAACATCATCAAATACAATCTTATCATAGGTATCCCTATTTGTATGCCATGTGTAATTCCAGTATGACCAACTCAACGAACTTAACGAAAATGCAGGAGCACCGGCAGCTACAAAAGAAGCATAATCTGAGCCACCTCCACCTGGAGTTCCTGGAAAGGTAGTTTTTATATGTTTTAAAATATCTTTTGGTACCGCTTCTAACCATCTTCCTAAATAATCATAGGCATGCAAATACCCTTGACCAGTTAAGTTCACAACACGACCAGTCCCGTTATCTTGGTTAAACAAGGCCTGTACATTTTTTACAATCTTAGGATGATCTTCAACGAATGCTCTCGACCCATTCAAGCCTTGTTCTTCACTTCCCCAATGACCCACCAAAATTGTTCTTTTTGGGTTCGGGTATACTTTCTTAAGAATCCGCATTGCCTCCATCATCACCAAGGTACCTGTGCCATTATCGGTCGCACCAGTACCGCCATCCCATGAATCAAAATGTGCTGATAAAATAACATATTCATCTGGCTTTTCTGAGCCTTTTATTTCAGCAATGGTATTAAAGGTTGGCACCGCACCTAACTCTTTAGATTCGGCAACAATCTTTATCTTTGGTTTATCACCATATTGCACCATTCTATATAACATGCCATAATCCTCTAATTCTAGATCTACCGCAGGAATTTTTTTGGTACGTGCACTAAAAATTTTATTCACCCCGAAACCTCTCGACCAATTCGATGATACAATTCCTACTGCACCTGCATTTTCTAGAGCAGTATTTAAGGTTCTTCTACCGTATCCTGTATTTCTCATATTCGTTCGCCAAGCCTTTGTTTGCTCAGAACGCGCATCTTTCATCTTTTTAAATGATTCTTCAGTAGCGAACTCTTCCCAGTTATAATCTGGTCTGCCTGTAGGTTGAAGCATCGAAATCATTACAAATTTACCTTTAACAGAAGGTAACCATTTTGCAAAAGCTAAAGAGTCTTTAACCATTGGTAATACAACGAGTTCTGCAGTTACTCCTTTTTTAGATGTACTTGGATTCCAAGCCAACTGTTTTCCGGTAAGGGTTCGTTTTCTTGGATATACCATATCAATATGTGTAATTCCACGTTGCCATCCACGCCATTCTCCCCATTTTTCATTTCTTGATGTTATGCCCCATTTACCATATTGTGCAACAGCCCAATCATGCGCTTTTTTCATCTCTGGAGTTCCAACAAGTCTCGGACCAATCACGTCCATCAATTCGTGACCTAAACGCTCTAATTGCGAGTTGTCATTTGCTTCTTTTATAATATTCTCAATTACAGGATTTTTCTCTTGGGCTATAGTGCTAAGACTAAGGCATAGCGAAAAGAGCATTAATTTGAAGAGGGTTTTCATTTTAAATTATTTAGTTAGTACTCATTTATAAGTTCGTACAAATTACAATAATTTATAAGATATCTAATACAAAAAACCCATTGAAAAGTATCCAATGGGGCAATCTAAAATTATACCTAGTTTATAAGGAATATATAGCTCTAAAAGTTATAAAACGAGGTTGTATAAATGTTTCTGAACTAAATACTGATATATTGCTAGCTCCATTATTTACTTGAGAATCAATATTTAATAAGTTACTAGCTTTCATTTCATATTCCCATTTCGCATCTTTATCTTTTCTATAGGCTAAACTTGCGTCCCAATTTTGAAAGGATTGTGAAGGTCCTGTGGTGCTGCTTTGATTGGTATATGAATAATTTGTTCTAAACGTGACAGATTTCCATACGTATGCGTCAAACTCAATAGAAGGAGAGTTTCTGGTAAATTTCGTGTTTCTGCCACCCTGATTATTATCGGTAACGCTATATCTATATCTCAATCTAACATTTGGAGCTTCTCTAAAATTCGTTCGTAGTTCAGGTGTATATGTTTGCGTAAAACCTTCATTAATAGTTCTGGCATCTCTAATTAGTTGATTTATTTTACTGTAACTAAAACGTGCATTTATGGTAGCTCTCAATTTTCCAAAAGTTCGTTGTACACGTCCGAAAGCGGTAAAGCTTTCATCTGCAAAGTTAGAATTCAAAAACGTATTAGTTCTAATCACATTATCAAATTCAGTGCGATTTCGTATTTGATCTATATTATTACTATAATTCAAAAAAGCAAATACGTTTGTATAATTAAACAAGTTAAAACTCCTATACCTCAAATTTAGATTATGCGATAATGCATTTTGTAGTTCTGGCTCACCATACTGAATACTACTAAAGCTATTTAACACCAATCCTTGTGCTAAACGAGTTACATCTGTAAACTGATTTGATATATTATATCTAAAGGTTAAACTCTCGCTTTTTTTAAATTGGATTCGCGTTTCAAAATCAGGCAACACTCTAAAAAAGTTATCTTCAAAAGTTTCACCAAACTGAATATTTCGATTGCCGTAAGCGTGAAAAGAAACACCTGGTGTAATTGTAAACTTTCCTGTTTTCAACGTATATTTTGCTCCTACATACACATCACTAAAATTGTATTGGGTATCATTCTCTGCAGACAATACATTGCCTTCACTATCAGTAACTATTGGTGTTGGATCAAACGGCGATCCATTATCCAAAAATTGGAAAATATTCGAATTAAAATCTTGACGACTTAGAATAGTTCCAAGCGTAAAATTAATATTACTCTTAGCATTTAAAATATTATAGTAATCTAGTTTTGCATCTACTTGATTTGATTTTATACGTCTATTTTGTCCTAGGTCATAGTTGTTAAGTGTTCTATTCAATCCTAATTCAGCGGCTGTTTCGTCAAACGCATCTCTATCATTTTCATCAATCTCATTATTGTTTGTAGGGTCATTTACTAATAAGGCATTGTAAAAAGGATCTTCATCTTTCACCAAATGTTGGGCTTCAAAAGCAAAAATATTCGTTTCGTTCAAGGTATAATAATAGTTTACATTTTGACTAATACTAAATGGTTTCACT
Source organism: uncultured Flavobacteriaceae bacterium (assembly GCA_947500525.1). Taxonomy (GTDB): domain Bacteria; phylum Bacteroidota; class Bacteroidia; order Flavobacteriales; family Flavobacteriaceae; genus Aureibaculum. The sequence continues at coordinate 46,267 of CANMSH010000001.1, forward strand.
TTATCTAATTGTGTTGTGTTTCCAACCACAGAAGAAAATAAATTTTGTGCTTCTGTATCGTCAGAAATTCGACCCAATACATCATAATCTAACTGATTATTCACGTTAGGCTTATACGATGTGCTTAACTTGGCTAATCCTTGATTTGTAGATTCTTTACCAGATTGGATGCGAGATTCATCTTGAATATCAGACTCTATATATTGTGAAAATGTTTCCTGACGAGATCTTATTCGGCTACTGTTATAGATAAAGAAACCGCTAATATCCAACGCTTTATTTGGTGAATAACTAAAATTTGAAGCGGCCAATTTTGTCTCTATTTGTTGCGCATTTCCCGGATTGGCAAGACCGTTTAATCCGTTATTTCCTAGATTAATACTGGTTCCACTACTCCTACTTGGAGGTCTAAATCCTCCTCCAAAATTTCTAATATCTCGATTTGTTAAAGCACTTTCTCCAATATTATTCAAATCACCAATTAAATTGAGACTAAATTTCGGACTGTAATAAAAAAGCTTTGGCTGAGCCACATACAATTCATTATCTGGTGCTGCACCCCCACCAGCGGTTATATCTCCAAACCAAAAATTTTCTTTTCCTTCTTTAAGTTTGATATTGATCGCGACATTATCCTGATTGTTTGTGACATTTCTCAATTGACCAACTTCTGAAAAATTTCTCAATACTTGAACTTTATCTACTGCGCTCGATGGAATATTTTTGGTAGCTAATTTTGAATCGCCATCAAAAAAATCCTTTCCATTTACCGTTAATTTACTTACTACATTTCCTTCAACTTCTATTTGACCATCATCATTGATTTCTACCCCTGGTAATTTTTTGAGCACATCTTCAAGCTTTCTCTCTGAGCCATTTTTAAACGAATCGGCATTGTAGATTAAAGTATCTCCTTTAATTGTTACCGGCATTTCATATGTAAGTTCTACTTCGTCTAAAGCATTATCTGCCTTCAAAATAAAATCTCTGGTAATATCTTCTTCTGCCGTAGTAACTGTGGCATCTGATGTTTTCATCCCTATAAAACTTGCCTGAACTTTGTATACTTCATTCTTTTTTAGCGTTAATATATATACCCCTTTATCGTTCGTAATGGCATACGATTCTAACGCACTGGTTTTTTGATTTATTGCAATAACATTGGCTAGTTCCAACGGCTGCCCAACACTATCTTTCACAACACCTTGTAATTTAATTTGGGCAAAAGAGATATTGGCTACACACAACAGTGTAATAAAAATTATTTTTCTCATAGTTTAGGTTAGTTATTCATGTAGGGGTTTAAATTTGAGCGGTATTTAGAAATTCCTTCTACGCCCACTACTTCTTCCTCGATTGTCGCGCAGCTCTTGCATTTTTCCGGTTATGATAGTGTTATATTCTTTTTTTGTCACAACCTTCCCCTTTTCAGGTGCTTCTATTTTTGCTTTTTCTTGAGGGTTGATAATAATCTTTGAGCATAACATTGTCACATTACCGGCACTCACTTCTAGTATTAATCCCGGTAAACCCCAATATTCACCCGGCCCCTGACTTACAGGAATTTGCGGAGAATACCAAGCAACAATTTCTACCATTTTCACTTCTTCTTTTACCGGTTTTTCGACGGCAGTTCCATCAGCAACATTTACGGCTTTTAATGAATCGTTTTTCTTTTTCGCATTGCTATTATTACGATTACGACGTCTCTCAATTCTTGCCCAATTCACTTCAGAAGCTGGTCTAGATGCAGTAGCTTTAAAACACGTATATTGTCCTATTTGCTTTGTTTCTGAACCCATTTTCCATTGTAAAGGTTGCATCTCTTCTTTTATTAAAAATTGTTTTCCAAAAAACTCTTGATCTTGTATAAATGTTTTCGTCTTGATGTTTTTATATTGTGGCCCTGCTGAAAAACTACTACCCCAAACACTTTGACCTCGACCTCCAACCGGAGCTGCTAATTTTTCATCTTCCTTAAACATAGATTCCTCCTGATTGAATGTTAGAATATAGGTTTTTTCTAACCATTGCTTCATTCGGTCAGCCATCTGTTTCTTTTGTGCTTCGGTCATTTGGCGACCTCTACCCCAGCGACTCATATCCATGGTGGTTTTAGAAAAATAGTACGCTTTACCTTGAAAATCTTGAGCAGTTACAGTTCCTGACAGGAGTGCAACAAATATTAAAATAGAAAATTTTGAAATGGCTGATGTCATAATAATGTATTTAAACGAAGGGTAGTATTCACTTCTAGTGAAAACATATAATCTACCTTACGACTTAGAATACAAATTTCGACAAAGGTTTAATCATCAAACGTTAAACTCTTGTTAAAGAAATTTAGCCTCCTATTCTTATCTGAATATGTTCATCTCCTCGACGACCATTTCTCGGTGCATATCTTTCAAGCATTTCTTTACGTTTCTTTTCCATTATTTTATCAAAATCGGCTTGATTAATTTGCTTTCCTTTGGTAGGTTCTTTAATATTAATTTTCTCCTTTGGATTCAGCACTATTTTGCTACAAACTATTTGATGTTTTCCTGTATTTATCTCTAATATTAAACCGGGTAATCCAAAATAATTTTCTGGTCCGTTGTTAACCGGTATTTGAGGAGTATACCATGCTGTTATCGTTTGCAACTTCTTTTCTTTCTTTATCGTGTCATCCTTAATTTTTGATGCTCCGTTAAAACTTGAATGAGATATAACCTCGACTTCTCTTGTAAACGTTGCTTTATAACTTTTATATGTACCAATATATTTGGTCTCTGATTCAAGTTTCCAATCGAAGGTTTTAAGCGTATCTTTTACTAAAAAAATCTTGCCCATCACATCCTTTTGATCTGTAAAGGTGTTATTTTTAGTATTCTTATATAAAATATCGCTTCCTCCACCAGCACCAACAATTCTAACTGCCATATTCGAACCGCCAACTTGAGGTGGAGCTAATGATTCATCTTCTTTATAAACTGAAGCTTCCTTGTTAAACGAAAGTTTAAATGTTTTTTGAAACTGTTTTTTAAGCATTTCTGTCATTTGTTTCTGTAAATCGGAGTTCATTTGTGTACTATCCAATTTTAAATCAATGCTCCGTTTTGTCTTATAGGTTGCTACTCCTTGAAAATCTTGCCCATAGGTATTAGAAAAGATGAATAGAAGCGCTAAAATCAGTATTCGTATAATTATTGTCATTGTTTATTCTTTTGATTCATAATATTTAATTGCAGCCGCTCGAATCTTCTTAACGCTTTCTAAGAACTCTTTTTTATCCTCTGTATTTCCTTTTACTTTATAAGAAACTTGAGATTTTACGCCATTCGACATTTTTTCTCCTTTACAGATAATTTTAAATGAGAATTCATCTCCTTGAGCAGTTTCTCCTATTAATTCTTCAATAGTCTTTGTGGTAAACGTAGATTTTACTTCTTCGGCCGAATCTACCACTACTTCTATTTGAAGGTTTTCCATTTTAATCTCACTACTTGAGGTTGTCGTTTTTCCTTGTAAGGATTGGGTTTGACCAAAACTAAATGTGATCATCAAGAGTGCTACTACTTTCATTAAATTTTTCATGTGTTCTATTGTTTTATAATTAGTATGCCACAAATATCACTATCATGTTTCTATTTTTACGTTAACCAATGTTAACGTGTGTTAACCGATTAGTATTCTTGAATTTTAACATTTACTTTTGAACCATGAATGACAATCGTTATAGATACATATTGTATACCATCGTATTGGTAATTATAGCCACCATTGGTATTCAAATCTATTGGAATTATAAAAACTATTTGACTAATAAACAACAATTGGTCAACGATGTTCAGGTTAGTTTAGATAAGGCTGTAGATGATTATTATGCCGATTTAGCTCAAAAAACAACTCTTGGTTTTTCATTTAATGGTAAAGGAAAGAAAGGGCTGTTCGATGAGGGTAGTTCATTCACAAAAATCCTGAAGGGCATCGATGATAAAAAAGGCACTTTTAAAAATCTTGATTCTATAGATGTTCATACATTAAAGGGGGTAAAAGTATTTAGAGGTTTTAAGGCTGATTCGATGATGCAAGCTCACAGACGTGAAAAAAAACCTATTTCTGTAGATTCTTTAAAGTCTAAGTTAAAATCAATAAAAAAAGATAATGACTCATTAAACCTTTCTAAGATAGAATTATTGACCTCTAAAGTTATCGTCTCTATTAATAATGATAGTCTTGATCTTAAAAAAGTTGATAGTATTTTGAAAATTGAACTCTCGCGTAAAAATATCTTAGTCGATTATAATTTAAAATATCGAGAAAATACTCACATCTATGTATTTCCAACAGATGATCTTGATCATCACAATGACTCCATAAAGTTGCCGGATAATAAATCACTTTACGCACATTCTAAATCGACTTTTCTTCCCTCAAATAGTGAACTTAATATTAGCTTCACCAATGAAACCAAAATAGTATTAAAACGAATTTTAGGTGGGATAGCTATTTCAACGCTCCTGGTTCTAGCAGTCATTAGCTCCTTATTTTATTTATTAAACATTATTAAACAACAAAAGCAACTCGCTGAGGTGAAAAATGATCTTATTAGTAATATTACTCATGAATTTAAAACACCAATTGCTACAATAAGCGTTGCTTTAGAAAGTATTACAAATTTTAATAGTATCGAAGATAAAGAGAAGACGAAAAAATATATCGATATATCTTCTCATCATTTATCTAAGCTCAACGTTATGGTAGAAAAACTACTAGAAACCGCCACATTAGACAGTGATAGTCTAGAATTAAACAAAGAAAAAATTGAGCTTGTCAACTTGCTGACTACCTTGGGCAATCGATATCAAATCCAACATCCCGAAAAAACAATCCAAACGAGTTTCAAGATTGAACAATTGCATACGCATGTTGATATTTTTCATTTTGAAAATGCTTTGAATAATATTTTGGATAATGCAATTAAATATGGTGGTGACCTTATTACAATTGATTTAATTCCGCATAACAAGAACTTCGAAATTGTAATTTCTGATAATGGACAAGGAATTAGTACTATGCATAAAGAAAGAATTTTTGAAAAATTCTATAGAATCCCCAAAGGAAATAGACACGATGTAAAAGGGTTTGGGATAGGGCTTTATTATACAAAAACCATTATCGACAAACATTTGGGAACTATCAATTTGGTTATGAACAATTCGTTAACGTCTTTTAAAATCACTATGCCAAATGGCTAATCCTATTAAAATATTACTTGCCGAAGATGAAGCTTCATTAGGGCTAATTATTAAAGAGAGCTTAGAGACTAGAGACATTCAAGTTCTATTGTGTAATGACGGTGAACAAGCGTTACAAACTTACCAAAATGATACTCCAGAGTTATTGGTCTTAGATGTTATGATGCCTAAAAAAGATGGGTTCACATTGGCCAAGGAAATTCGTGAATTAGACGATACTATTCCGATTATTTTTTTAACGGCTAAATCTCAAACCCAAGATGTAGTTGAAGGTTTTACTATAGGAGGTAATGATTACTTAAAAAAGCCTTTTAGTATGGAAGAACTAATTGTACGCATCCATAATTTGCTCAATAGAAGTAACGTTCAAAAAAAGGCAGATATACTTCATATAGGTCAGTTTACGTTTGATTTTCCTAAGCAAAAATTACAATTTAATGATGAAGATACTGTGCAACTCACTCATAGAGAAGCACATTTATTATTTCATTTAATAAAAAATAAGAATGAGGTGTTAGATAGATCTCTTATTTTAAATAAACTATGGGGAAATGATGATTTCTTTAGCGCTCGTAGTATGGATGTATTTATTACCAAACTTCGTAAGAAATTAAAACAAGATTCTTCGATTCAAATATTGAATGTAAGGGGGTTTGGGTATAAGTTAGTTTGCTAAAAATTTGCCGTGTTTTTCTTACTGTAGCAAAATAGTAGATCTTTACTCAATCATTCAATCAATTCGTAAATTGCAGTTACCTGACGATCATATTCGCCATAAGACCCATCTTCGTATACAAAGGATTCTCTAAATAGAAGTTCTTTAGGATAGGTAATCGTGATTATTTTCTTGTTTTCCGATAGTGTTCCAGTGAAGTTCACTTCATCAAAAAAAACATTGATAAATTTTACGGTGTCGCCATCTAGTTCAAATCCTAAACGAAAGCCTTCTCCTATTCCGCAGGAAACATTCTGTTGTGGATTTCCTTCATCATCAAGAACAACATGAGCCATAATAGATTTATTAAGAGGGTTCGAAACCCTCTTCTCTTCTACATCGAATAAAAGACTGCCAAAACAATTCTTTTCTATTACCAAATCGTTCGAAAAAATTCCATCATCATTTAAATCGACACGATGATTTATTAAATAACTTTTAACCTGATAGTTAAGACCATCCAAGCTAAAATCATTAGTATCTTCATCTGAACTACAATTTAATAGTACAACACACAAAGCGGTAATTAATTTTAGTTTTTTCATGTCGACGTTTTCTCAAATATAATAATAATCCTTAAAAAATACTTTTATCTAAAAAACTGTATTTTTGCAAGAAATTTGATTTTTGGTTAAAATAGGCGACATAGAACTACCTGATTTTCCATTGCTTTTGGCTCCTATGGAAGATGTAAGTGACCCTCCGTTTAGAGCATTATGTAAAGAGCAAGGAGCGGATGTTGTATATACTGAATTTATTTCTAGTGAAGGTCTAATTCGCGACGCTGCCAAGAGCACTATGAAATTAGATATCTATGAGAAAGAGCGTCCTGTAGGGATTCAAATTTTTGGGGCGAATTTAGATAGCATGTTGCGATCAATAGAGATTGTAGAAAAATCAAATCCAGATATTATCGATATTAATTTCGGTTGCCCTGTAAAAAAGGTAGTTTCTAAAGGAGCTGGTGCTGGTATTTTAAAAGATATTGATTTGATGGTTTCTTTAACCAAAGCCATGGTTAATCATACAAAATTACCTGTAACTGTAAAAACACGTTTAGGGTGGGATCACGATTCTATTCGCATCGTTGAAGTTGCAGAACGCCTCCAAGATGTTGGCTGTAAATCTATTGCCATTCATGGGCGAACCAGAGCTCAAATGTATAAAGGTGAAGCCGATTGGAAACCCATTGCAGCAGTAAAAAATAACCCAAGAATGCATATTCCTGTATTCGGAAACGGAGATGTTTCATCACCAGAAAGAGCGCAGGAAATGCGTGATGTTTATGGATTGGATGGTGCCATGATTGGAAGAGCCACTATTGGCTATCCTTGGTTTTTCAATGAAGTCAAACATTTTTTTAAAACAGGAGAACATTTAGCACCGCCAACTATTGCTGAACGCGTAGAAGTTGCTCGACGGCATTTACAAATGTCTATAGATTGGAAAGGAGATCGTTTAGGTGTTGTAGAAACTCGTAGACATTATACCAACTACTTTAAAGGCATTCCTCATTTCAAGGAATATCGTATGAAAATGGTAACCAGCGATGATGCGGCAGATGTTTTTGCTGCATTCGACGAAGTACTAGAAAAATTTGGTGATCACCAGTTCGTGTAATCTATTTTTTCTTGGGTCGCATCAGTCCTTCTTGAGCTACTGAAGCGATAAGATCACCATTTCGCGAATAAATATGTCCGCGAGCAAAACCTCGAGCACCAAATGTACTCGGTGATTCGGTAGTGAATAACATCCAATCATTAAAATCAAAATCTCTAAAAAACCACATCGAATGATCTAAACTCGCCATTCTAACATTGCCATGGTTTGCAACACTAGCATTGGGGTATAAGGTCGCCGCCAAAATATTATAGTCAGATATATAGGTCAATATTTGTTGTTTTGTAGCCATATCTAGATTTGAAACATCGCCTTTCAATTTGAACCACATATCCGAAAAAGGAGGCAAATCTTTTTTATCCATAGGATTTACAAGCATCGTAGGTTTAAATTCTACAGGACGTTCTATGGCCAAAAATTCTTTCAAACTAGTAGGTAAAAAATCACCATATTGAGCAAACATTTCGGCCCAACTCAACAATTCTTCGGGCTGCTTTATAGTTGATTTCATAGCTATTTGATGCTGATATCCATCTTCAACCATATGAAAAGAAGCTGCAAGAATAAAAATAACCTCATCTTTCTGTTTTGCCGTTACTCTTCTTGTAGAAAAGCTACCTCCATCACGCATGATATCAACTTCGTACGAAATTGGAATCTCTAGATCACCCGCTTCCAAAAAATAACTATGTAAAGAATGTAATTTTCGTTGATTTGTAATAGTTCTATAGGCCGCATTTACAGCTTGCGCCAATACCTGCCCTCCAAATACGAACGGACTTCCTATTGTTTTACTTTTTCCAGAAAATAAATGTGCATTTACTTTTTCTAAAACTAAAATATCCAATAATTCTTCAACCGATTTCATACACTCATTTTATACATTCAAATTAAATACAATTAGTTGGATAATACGTAAGAAAAAATACTAAAACTTGAATTTAAATCCTATTAAATACGTTCCTTCAAATTTACCAAAAGAAAGTTCCATATGTTCTTGTTGATAAGGGGTCGTAAACAAATAAGTACTCCCAATACCAATTACAGCACCCGCTAAAACGTCAATTACCTCGTGCTTATCAGCATTTACTCTGGTAAAACCTGTATAACTGGATAGTACATATGCTGGGATTCCATATTTCCATCCATAACGACGTTGAATAAAAGCAGCACTTTGAAAAGTTACTGAGGTATGCCCTGAAGGAAACGCGTTATTGTTTTCCATATTCGGTCGTTCTTTATCGATAAGCAATTTAAGTGTCATCGTTAGAGCGGCATTGGTTAAAAATCCTTTTGCAAATTGCCAAGTTCCTTTCGAATCATCTTTAATAAGTGTGGTTCCGAGAGCAACAGCTGGTAAGGCTACAAATAAAAAGTCTCCAGATCGCTCAACAGCTTTGTCTTGACAAAACATTCGTTGAGTAGATAAAAATATCATACCAAAAAGTAGCAACCTTTTGACAGAAAAACGCATCGATTTAGCAAGATAGTTCCTCATAATAGCATAGTAGCATCGGACTTGTGCATGAAATGTAGCGTGTAAAAAGACGCTAACTTTTCTCATTAACACAGAACCGAATTTTAAATGTTGTTTTTAATTTTTCTCTGTTATAGGCCAAAATTTTAAATTTGGCAGTCTTTGTAAATAAACACTAATCTTTCGGGTTTGCATTGATTAGCTATGTTTTATGCACCGTGTTAGGTACAGTATTTTTTAAATATTTTTCAAATTCTAGTTCGTATTGATTCTTATCAAACCTAAATTCTTTTATTGGTTTTATTCCTTTACTTTCTATCTCTTCTTTATAATTAAAATCATCATTTTCATATGATTTATTTTCTATGTAGATAAAACCTTCATTTTCGTAAGTTATCTCTTTCCAAATTATCAAATCCTCTTCCTTATCTAAAAGAAATGAAATAATTCCACAATAATCAACTCCGCAATGACACCTATAAAGTACTATTCGATTTGTTTCAAATTGATTAAATGGGGGCTGGGCATTTCCTAAAAAACGAGAGATAGCCCTTTGGTTAATTTTTGTTCTATCATAATTAGGAAACTTTGATTTGTCAACTTCAAACGAGTCTAAATCAAAATCACAAAAAGCTAAATCAAAGCGATCAATATTCAACAATTTGGAAAGTGCTTTTCCGTCTATAAAAAAGTCGAAATCTGTTCTTTTCTCCTCTATCTTTACTTTTCTTATCTCAAAATGATTTTTCATTCGTGCCTATTGTGCTTAACATGTTATAAACGCACTAAGTGGTTGAAGATTGTTTATTAAAATCCGAATCCTATTTTAAATGCGAAACGCAGTCCATCATCACTATTAAATGCAGAAACATTTCCTGTCATCATATTGGCCACATTTACGAATAAACCTCCTCCGAATGAAGTATTCAATTCGTTATCATTAAAAGTTGTGTTGGACACTAAAGTATCGTTTACCCAAACCTTACCATAATCGGCACCTGCATAAATACCAATATGAATAGGGAGTAATCCTGTTTTTAAATCGCTTAAGTTCCACCTAATATCAGTAGACTGAACAAATGCACTTTTTCCGGTAAAGCGTTCATTTCTATATCCACGTAGGCCCGTTTTAGCACCCAAAAAAGCACCTTGGTAAAATTCGAAATCATCGCCCAAATTAAAATGTCCTCTTACTTTGGTTGCCAGTACTAACTGACCACTTGGAATTAATTTATAGTCAATACTTAATTCTGGTATCACATAGGCAAAACCTTTTGAACTACTCACATTATTTTTATACCCTGTCAATAAATTCACCTCCATTCCTAAAGTTGGAAAAGCCTTATTGTCAACATTTTTAAAATGATAATTTGCTTCTAGTCCATAAAAATCTTGTTGATCAAAGACCGCATTCGGAACAACATCTGGCAATGCAACGAATCGACCTGATGTTCGATCTATTTCATTCGATTCATAGAAACCAGAAAGTTTAAAACTAGCACCCAAATCTCCTCTCCAAATGAATGATGGGGCAATACTAAAAGTTCTAATTTTTACACGGTTATAATCTAGATCAACATCTAAACCATCATTATCATTAGCCTCAGGGTTCGGCGTACTATTTCCATAACCGAAGAAATTGATAGCATAATTCGGGCTGTTAAAGGCAATATCAAGGCCTACATTTACTTTTCCAAAAACATTCGCAATTTCTCCGTTGTAGTTTATGTCATATCCACTTGTGGCGAAATAATACATGGCAGATAAGGTATGCCGAGCTGTAAAAGGATTTCTTTCAAAACCATATGCCGTGTAGGTATTTTTAAATCCAACTTTCAAACCATCATCAGGGTTTGAACCGATTGAAGGCACTAATTGATTCAAATTATTCTTTATTTTTTTAAAGTCATAAACGTTTGATTCATAATCATCTCTTAAACGTATTCTGGCTTTTTTAGCTTCAGAAATGTCATTTTTCTTGCTTTTATGATCGTATACATAAATTTTACCTCCTTCAGGAATACGATATGTATCATTATTTTGCCCCCCTATAAGCCGTACTTTAATCTTAGAATTTATGCCTTTCACTTCGAATATATCGTCATCATCTAACCCGTAAATCCATATTTCTTTTGTCTCATTTGAGTTATACGTTCTTTGATGAAAAACATCTGCTTTCTCTCCTTTTTTTATACGATGACCGGTCACCGTCACTTTACCTTTTCCTAGACATTCTATGCTAAAGAAATCATCTTTGTCGGTACCAGTAACAACGGCAAATTTGTTGACCACTTCAAAATATCTATTTGAAATAGCTTGTAAATTTGTACGTCTTCCTTTTAACTTTCTTTTGATCTCATCAGTTGTCTTTCCCCGTACTTCTTTCGGGAAATTCAAAAATGCCTCGTCAATTGCCGCATCTGTTAAATGATCTTGGATATATTTTACTTGACTATCCCAAACATCTTTACCTGATTCATTAATCAAGGCCATATCTAAGGGATAGGGTTCTACGTTTACACCTTGAACATCTTTTAAATCTTCATCATATTTACGTAACAATCGTGCACCAGGAATTAACGTCACGGCCGAACCTAATAAGAAACCGTCAGACATAATTGAAAAAGCCTGATCTCTATCACGTGGCATTGGTCGATATACTGTTTTTCCATTTTCCTTAAATCTAATCCAACGCCATTGATCTTCATGACGATCCCAATCTCCTATTAACATATCAAACAACCTCGCTCGAATATAAGAAACCTCATCTATGACAAAATCTTCATCTTTATGCAACTTTGCTAGGATATCATCGGTACTAATTAACTTATTCGAAAACCCAAAACTTGCCTTGTCTCCATGATCATCTGAAGCACGTTCTTCAATCATATATAATTCGTCTCCATAGTCATCATTATAGGCGCCTAAAGCTTGCTGTTTCGGTACATAAAATAATTTAGGGTTTGTATGATACACACCTACAGCATCTGACAATTTTCCAATTACAAAAGGAGCATAAGGATGAGAGCCTGCAAAAACATCATATAATAGATCTTCGGTAAATGTATTATCGAATTGACCTTCAACATATTGATCTTTAAAAATCGTTGCCTGTAAATATTGCGAAGGATTCTTTTTCAATGCCCTAAGTACGTACTCTCGTCCTTCTGGATCTTTCATTCTTAAAGATTTTGACTGATTTCCACCACCACGTCGTACTGGTGTTAAGCCTCCATAAAGTGTATCTAAATTTACCGCAGGCACCTCTACTTTTGTACTAAAGTATTTTCTGTAGCGTTCTCCCCATAAAAATTTATAAAAGTTGCTTTTCTTCGTTTGCTCAGACGTATAAATTGAAGCTTTAATTGTTCTCGGAAACGATGCCGCAAATTTTGGTAAATCTTTTTTAGCATTCTTAGCAAACACTTCAGCAGTGTAGACAACTTTATCTTCTTTGACCGAATAAAATGCTACCCTAGATGAACCATCTTTCAAAATATCTAGTTGGGCATACCCAGAAGTTCCATAAGAAAATTTTCCATCGCCAATATTTCTTGTTCCGCTAACTTTTGAGCCAGCACCACTTATAATTTGCGGAATATTGTCCTGTTTTAAGTATTGAAGACTATGCTCATGACCAGAAACAAAAACTACTTTATCATTTTGCTGAGAAAGCGTAATTATTTGTTTTCGAAACTCATTATATCTTTTGTGTTGTAAATCGGCCGGTGATACACCACTAGTCTTACGAAGCACGTTTTTTAATGTTCCTAAAATTGGAAGTGGTTTCATATGACTTCCAAATGTATACTGTCCTCCATGTGGTCCGTTAGTAAACATTGGGTGATGCAAAGCAACAATTGTTGTTTTACCTTGGGCCTTTTTTATGGCACTTCTAAATTCATTATAAAATTTGGCTCTTGTTTTTATGTCGCAATTATCATTTATAGTAGGTTGACGATCCCAATTGGTGATATACCATTCAGAATCTATGATGAGTAATATAATATCGTCAGAAATTTTCACAGTTTCTAAAGGGCAACCATTTTCGGGTAAAAATGAATTTTTCCCTAACCTATCTTCTACATACTTTTCTTGACGTTTCAATGCTTTTAACCCTGAATACCAATCATGATTTCCTGGAATGAAAATAGACTTTCCACTAAAATCTTTAACTGCATTAATTTGAACATCAATACGATGTTTCGCCAAGGTTCTCTGATCACTTTTCTTGGAAGGTAATCCTTTCGGATAGATATTATCTCCCAAAAAAAGAACAGTACCGTTCATTGATACTTCTTTTAGCTTTTCTTGTAACGCCAAAAGCGCTTCCGATTTCGAGCCTAATTCTGAATTTCCAGCATCTCCGATAAGGTAAAAAGTATGTTCAATATCCTCAACCTTAAGATCATTCTTGCCATCTACTTTTTTAAACTGTGCTGTGTAAGTTGCGCAACCATTTAAGACTAAAACTATGGCTATAAAAAAAAAATATTTAATAAACTTGATCATAAGGGGCCAGATTAAGTGTAGGTAAAATTAACAAACTTTAGTTACATTTACCTATTATAAAAATTCATTTTATGAATACTCTCATAACAGAAGCTGAAAATTATGTTGTTCATTTTTTAAATAACAACCTTGATAAGTCATTTGTATATCACAATGTCGCACACACTCAAAGAGTTGTTGAAAAAACCCAAGAACTGATTGAAAGCATGAAGATTGCAGAGCAAGAAGCAGAACAGTTGTTGCTGGCAGCCTGGTTTCACGATACTGGTTACATAAAAAGTATTGATGATCATGAAAACGAGGGTATTAATATCGCTACTGCGTTTTTAAAAGAACGGAAGGTGTCTCAAGAAGTCATCTTAAAGGTTAACGAATTAATTTCGGCCACCAAAATGGAACATTTACCACAAAATGATCTAGAACGCATCATTCGTGATGCCGATTGTTCGCATATCGGAAGTAAAAACTTTAGTGACCTAAGTGAATTACTACGAAATGAATGGGAACTAACAAAAGATCGTACTTTAAGTGAATCCAAATGGATAGATGAAAATATTACTTTCTTGACCGAAAAGCATCAATTTTATACTAACTATGCTCTCACAAATTGGGGGAAATCAAAGGGCAAGAATTTAGCGCAACTTTTAAAGGCAAAAAAGAAATTAAAACAAGAAAATACCAAGTTAAAACAAAAGAAGGAAGCCTTAGATTTCAAAAAAACCAAAGTTGAGCTACCAGAGAGAGGTATAGAAACCATGTTTCGTGTGGCTTTACGAAATCATATTACTTTAAGTGATATCGCCGATACAAAAGCTAATATTTTATTATCAGTGAACGCGATTATTATTTCGTTGGCGCTGTCTAATTTATTACCAAAGTTAGATAATCCTTCAAATCAGTATCTTATTTACCCAACCATTATATTCATTTCGTTTACGGTTGCGTCAATTGTACTCTCTGTAATGGCCACCAGACCGAACGTTACCAAAGGTAAATTTACAAAGCAAGATGTTGAGGACAAAAAAGTAAACCTACTGTTCTTTGGCAATTTCCATCAAATGAAACTCGATGATTTTGAGTGGGCCATGGATGAAATGATGAAAGATAGAGATTACCTATATGGGTCATTAACTAAAGATCTTTATTTTCTTGGACTTGTATTGAATAGAAAATATAATTTATTACGACTCACATACACTGTATTTATGATTGGTATCGTTGCTAGTGTAATAGCCTTTGCTCTTTCATTTCATGCGCAAGAAATTACGCCAATTATAAATTAGAATTAAGCACTTATATCAGCAATTAGCTGATCTATTGTCATCGTGGTTTTCTCACTAAATTGAGCTTTGTACAATACTCCAACACGAAGAGCTTTTAAGCCTGATACACCTTGCATTTCTTCTAATTCAAGCGTTTCTACCGTACCCAAATATTTTTTTGACTGGAGATACTTGATGTACTTCATGTACTCTTTAGCATCCTTGCTTTGGGAATAGACTATCGCAATTTTTCCGGGTACTGTCAATCTATCGGTTGTATTCTTAATATGTGCTTTATCAATACGTTTTTTAATAATTTCATATCGAATATTGTAAGCCCCATCTACATCAAACTGTTTCTCATCCATTCTAAATTTAATCGAAAGTGGATTATTATGTACTAAAATTAAAGAAGCTATTTCTAACTTATTTTCTAAAGAATCTTTTAATTTATAGGCAATGTTCTCCATTTCACACATCATTTGCAATTGCCATAATCGAAGATTTTGCAAGTACAGCGGGTCAAATTTTCTATTCTTTACTAAAGATTGACCGATATACATATTATACTCAACACCGTCCGTTTTATAGCGTTCAAAATAATGTGGAAACATGGCCTGAGCCTCATCTTGCTTTTTATCTAAATAATTAGCCAACTTATCATTTAAAATAGTAACACTCTCCTCATATGCTTTGCGCTGCTCGTACACCACATGAAGATTCTTATCTAAGCTCTTCATATATACCTCAACACTTTCTTCAAGTTCACTATCTAAGCTTTTCGCGTGATTAAAAACCGGGTATATATCTCTCTTTAAAAAGTCTAGAATACCAATTTCGTCACCTGCTCTTAAACCTTTCTTCACGCTCAGCAAAAACTCTTCAACTCGAAACATCAGTTCTTCATAAATTGGCATCTTTTCAACCTCGCAAGCCCTGCTTAATACATTAACCGCCAACTTGAGTTGTTTTATCAGGTCTTTTTTAATCGCAATATTTCTTGCTAGGGAAGATCCTTTAATATCAGACTGTCCGTACAATGGATAGACCTCTTTAAAAATAATGTCGTCTGGTTTGGGCGTATCAAGACCCATAAAACTATCATTATGATACTTTTCCGCTGCTTCATAAAAGCGCCATTTTACCGTTGGATGTATCGTTGTATAGTGTTCTTGAATTGTAGCTTCTAATATATTTTGATGTTCTTCTGAAGATCGCTTGACAGCGGCCTCAAAAACTGGAATAATATCTTTTAGTTTACTTTGGGTAACCGAATTTAGTTCGTAAGCCCTTGGAGAAGCAATTTCTAACAAGGCCAAATCGTTGTTATCTGTTGCCTTAATAGGCACCAAAATAATACTTTGAATTCCTTTAGATTTTAGATTCTTATAAAAAGGATTTTGATTCGTAGACACCCCGTACTTATCTACATCAGAAATTGTAATTGGCTCATGTTTATTGAATACATTATGTACAACACCTTCACAAAAGTAATCGGTACAATTAATATCCATCCTATTATTTAAAATAAGACTGTCTGATTTTTTTATCGTAGTATCACATAGTTTTGTATTCACAGCATCAAATATTGAAAAACCTAATTTTAGGTCTTTAATATTGAAGAATTCTCTCAAATTTTGCTGCATATCTTGAATCAAATTTTCATCTTGACGGAGTAAATTCTCCTTTATTGATGATAACGTTTCATCTGTTGTCACGTCAAAAAGAGTCATGAGTCCGAAACCTTTAAAAATATAGCTGTTTGGAGGAAATTTCTCTTTCCAAACCTCAATATTATCTAAATTATCAAGTAATAATTTATAATCATCTTCGGTAATTTTAGGTGCATTTTTCGTTGGAAAAATCTCCATAAACTCACCATTAAAAGCGACTCTATAATGTTTTGTGATACCTAAGTTTTTATCTGGAATATCGAAAAAATAAGGTCTTTTAAAATCAACACTAAACCCATGACACATATTTAAAATGACCATACAAGTATTCACATAAATATCGTCATCTTCCATGTTTCTGATGTTAAATTCATACTCATCAGTTGCATCGTTTAGTATATTTTGAAATCGTTCTGATATCTTAAATTGAATAAATGAAAATGGTATACTCGCCGCTTTAATTTCATTTAATTGCAAAGCTTCAGGAAAAAGTGGAGCTAACATCACATCAATAATATCAGCGTGTTTATCTAGTAATGAATAGTCATCAAAACCTTCAATTAACTCGGGACGTTTTTCAATTTCATCAAGCATATGTTGAGAAACACCATGAAACGGATGCTTTTTATCCAGCGCATATTTTTTATACCCTTCATAAATTTTCTTAAAACTTACATGTAATTGCAACGGAAGTTCTAAATCATCTAAGCGATTTGAATGTTTTAAATACATAATTCTACAGTTTTGCCCTACTAATTTACTAATTAGTTCAATGTTAGTCGTAAACGTTAACAAATGTTAACAAATTTGACTGTGGTTTTTAAAGGCTAGTGGTTATTGTATAATTTTATTCGAAATTCTATTACTCGCAATTTTTGCAGCTAGAAAACCCAAAAGTACAATCGTACACATAACAATAATGACATTCATCATTTTAAATTCAACCGGGTATGCTAATGTTGGCGTAATCATAATCAAACCAAATTTTTGCTGAAGAAGTACAAAAATAATGGCAATACTCAAACCAATCCCCAAACCTACTAAGGTCAATAAAAAACCTTGCAAGATAAATACACGGCGAATTTCTTGAAGCGTAACACCCACACTGAAAAGCGTTTTTAGATTCTCTCTTTTATCTAAAATCATCATCACTATAGCCCCGATCACGTTAAAAAGTGCAATTATGAGTATCAATGTAAATACCAAATAAGAAACTATATTTTCAGTATTTATCATTTTATAAAATACAGCATTGAGTTGTTTTCTTGTTTCAACTTTAAAGTTCGTTCCTAACGTATTCTTTAAATAACTAACCGTTTCATCAATAGAATTGTCATCGGTTAGTTTTAATTCTATTGCAGATATTCTCTTTGGTTCGTATTTCAATAGCTTTTGCGCCATTTCTAAATTAGAAAAGACATATTTAGAATCTAAATCTTCGGTCAACTTGAAAATACCTATTGGTTGTAAATTAATTTGATTAAAAGCTGTTTTTGGATTGTTAATGTATCCTTTACCTGGTTTCGGAACGAACACTTTAAGCGGTTCTTCTGTGTCATAGGTTCCTAGCGATAATATGTTCGAGATTCCATTACCAATTACCGCTGCGTTTGTATACTCCTTAATTAACCAATCGCCCGTATACACGGCAGTATCCATGTTATTCACCAGTAAATAGTTAGCGTCTATTCCTTTTATTACCGCAATATGTTGTTTTTCTCTGTAGTTAAAAAAAGCCTTTTCTTCTACAACTTTTGTAAAATGAGCAATATTATCATTTTGGAGCTTAGACTGGATTGTATCGGTAAATAAAAAAGATTTTCCTTTAACAGATGAAATTTTTAAATCGGGATCAGAAACTCGAATAAAATCTAAACTGAAATTTTTCAATCCTGAAAAAACGGAAAGCACAATAAAAAGCGCTATAGCACTCACAATGACACCTATAGTTGCGATCAATGTAATAATATTAATAGCATTATTACTGCTCTTCGAAAGCAAATATCGCTTCGCTATGTACAATGGGAAATTCAACTTATAACTTACGTCTTTTAGGCAGTATCTCTGGGTTTTTTATTGGATCAATGTTTTCCCCTTTAAGGGAAGCATCAATATTTTCTATGTAATCTAAAGAATCATCCATAAAAAAAGTCAACCCTGGCACTCTTCTTAATTGATTTTTTGTTCGTTGCGATAACTCATGACGAATTAAAGGAGCGTTAGATATTATTCCTTCAAGTAGTTCATCTCGTTTATTATTTGGGAAAATACTTAGAAATACCTTTGCTTGCGACAAATCTGACGTCACTTGCACTTTGGTAACCGAAATGATCACCCCTTTGGCACCATTTCTAGCAGCACTTTGCAATACATCGACTAAGTCTTTTTGTAAAACACCCGCTATCTTTTTTTGTCTATTCGTTTCCATGGCACAAAAATACACTAAAATTGCTTCTACACCATTCACAAATAGAATAACTCAACTAAATTCTATATTTTTGAATCCTACTTACATTGAAATCATCTTATGAAAAAGATTGAGCATATTGGTATTGCAGTAAAGAATATTGAAGATTCTAATTTACTTTTTGAAAAATTATTGGGAAAAGCCCATTATAAAATTGAAGATGTTGTAAGTGAAGGCGTGAAGACTTCTTTTTTCAAATCAGGACCAAATAAAATTGAGCTTTTAGAAGCCACATCTTCGGATAGCCCAATTGCAAAATTTATTGAAAAAAAAGGAGAAGGCATACATCATATTGCTTTCGCTGTAGATGACATTCGAAAAGAAATAAAACGTCTAAGAAACGAAGGATTTACAGTATTGAATGAAACTCCTAAAAAGGGGGCAGACAATAAATTAGTAGCCTTTTTACACCCCAAAACTACCAATGGTGTTTTGATTGAATTGTGTCAGGAAATTGATGATAAATAAGTATATTGCGCTTTTATCTTATCAGACAATTTAATGAGTAGTTCATTCGAAAAATATCAAAAAAGGCGCTTACGATCTTCTTACTTTTCAGTTGTCATGAGCATTGCATTTGTCTTGTTTTTAATTGGTTTATTAGGCTTACTTGTGTTAAACACGAAAAATGTTTCTGATTACTTTAAGGAACAGGCCTCTATTACTATTTTTTTAAATGATACTGTAGAAAAAACACAAATTGCCGCTCTTGAGAAAAGTTTAAAGAGTAAAGAATATACGAAGGCCACCAAATACATATCTAAAAAAGAAGCTGCTGAAATAGTAAAAAAAGAGAATGGTGAAGATTTTATGGAATTTGTGGGTTATAATCCATTAAAAAATTCGGTGGAGTTATATTTAAATGCCGATTTCGTTACTTCTGAAAAGATGGATGAAATACAAAAATCTCTAGAACAAAATAGTTATGTATTTGAAGTTTCTTACAATAAATCGCTCATAGATCTTCTAACTCAAAACGTAAAACGAATTAGTTTATGGGTATTGTTTTTTAGTGCCCTATTTTCTATCATCGCAATGCTGCTGATAAACAATTCTATTAGACTATCCGTGTATGCCAAGAGATTCACCATTAAAACTATGCAAATGGTAGGTGCAACAAAACGTTTTATTCGAAAACCTTTTATTATGAGTAGTATAAAACTAGGTTTCTTTGGATCTCTCGTTGCCTTAGTAGGTCTAGGGATTACCATATATTATTTGAATAATTATTTTCCCGAACTAGGACTACTTGATACCGAAAATGACAAAATAATACTAGGATTACTCTTTGCAAGTGTTTTTTTAATTGGTATCATTATTACATGGCTGAGCGCATTTTTTGCCACTCAGCGTTTTTTAAATCTAAGAACAGACGAATTATACTATTAATATGACAAAACAAGAAGAAAAATCTAAAGGAGAATTTTTATTTGGTAAACGCAATTATAGTATTATGCTAATTGGTTTAATCATTATAGCTGTTGGTTTTATTTTAATGGCCGGTGGAGGAAGCGATGATCCTGAGGTATTTAATGAAGAGATTTATAATTTTAGACGTATACGTCTTGCTCCAACGTTAGTTATTATTGGGTTGATCATAGAAATTTATGCCATCTTGGCGAATCCGAAAAAGTAATTAATGAGTTATTTAGAAGCAATTCTTTTAGGATTAATACAAGGATTAACAGAATTTTTGCCAGTATCTTCCAGTGGGCATTTAGAAATTGCAAAAGCCCTATTTGGAGACGATTCTATGCCCCAAGAAAGTCTAACCTTTACGGTAATTTTACATTTTGCAACTGCACTGAGTACAATGGTAATATTTAGAAAAGAAATTCAAACAATCATAAACGGTTTATTGCAATTTAAGTGGAATGAAGAATTTCAGTTTTCGGTAAAAATTATTGTATCTATGATTCCTGCCGTTGTAGTTGGTTTATTTTTTGAAGAACAATTAGAATCATTTTTTGGTGGTAATCTACTATTAGTAGGATGCATGTTATTAGTGACAGCTTTATTATTATTATTAGCTGATAGAGCCAAGAATACCACTAAAAATGTTACTTACCAAAGTGCATTTATTATTGGAGTTTCTCAAGCTATTGCAATGCTTCCTGGCATTTCTAGATCAGGCGCAACGATTTCTACTTCGGTAATTCTTGGTATTGATAGAACAAAAGCTGCTCGTTTTTCCTTTCTGATGGTTGTCCCTCTTATTTTTGGCAAAGTTGCCAAAGATCTAATTGGAGGCGACATTAATTTTGAAAGCTCGCAAATAGGTATTATGAGCGCAGGATTTATAGCTGCATTTGTATCAGGATTACTTGCTTGTACGTGGATGATATCTTTGGTTAAAAAGAGTAAATTATCATACTTCGCCATCTATTGTGCAATTGTTGGACTTATTGCTATTGTTTATACATTAACCAGGTAACATGACTGCTGAAGATTTCAAAAATGGGCAAGTCTTGTTAATTGACAAACCTTTAGAATGGACTTCATTTCAAGTGGTAAATAAAATTCGCTGGGCAATCAAGCAACACTACAATTTAAAAAAAATAAAAGTAGGGCATGCCGGGACCTTAGACCCTTTGGCTACTGGCCTTCTTATCTTATGTACGGGCAAATTCACTAAAAAAATAAATGAATTTCAGGCTCAACAAAAAGAATACACAGGTACTTTCACTATTGGTGCTACAACACCATCTTATGATTTGGAAACTACGGTTGACAAAACATTTCCAACTGAACACATAGATGATACATTAATTCAACAAGTAGTTCCTCAATTTATTGGAAAAATTGAACAAAAGCCTCCTATTTTTTCAGCTATAAAAAAAGACGGAAAACGACTATACGAACATGCACGGGCCGGGGAAAACGTAACAATTAAGTCGCGCGAAGTAACCATTCATAGTTTTGAAATAACTAAGTTTCAAATGCCTCAAATAGATTTTAGAATCTCTTGTAGCAAAGGGACGTATATTCGATCAGTTGCTCATGACTTTGGAGCAGCATTACGTTCAGGAGCACATCTCTCTAAATTAAGGCGCACTAAAATTGGTGATTTTGAAGTTCAAAACGCGCAGAGTATAGAAAGTTTTATTACCAATTTAAACAACTTGTAATATTTTTAGCATATCACTTTCTATATTTTCTCCCTTGTTTTGATTATACCAAACCTGCAATTCCTCTTTAAACTCTGGATCTAAACTTCCATGAGCTTCTTTATAATCATTAACCATTTTTGTTGCAATTGAAGGCCTTGGTCCCCAAGTATCTATTACTTCTTTAGTCTTAGTATCAATGGCCACGAGTTTTGGAATTGATTTACTTCCATTCGTCAAAAACTGTTCCATTAGTTCTTCATTTTCATCGCGAAGAACAACTTTTAAGTCAATTGCCTCTGAAGCCTCTGCAATTTTATGAATTACGGGTAAGGCATGGGCTGCATCTCCGCACCATCCTTCTGTTAATACGATCCAAGTTATATCTTTTGTAGCCTGTTGTAATAACGCTTCTGTTTTTTCTGATATCTGAAATTTTTTATCCAATCGTTTCATCCGTGCATTACCCAACTTACTATAGTTCAAATAGCTTTCCGTTTGATTTTCTCCGGTAGACTTTCCTGCTGCCAATAAATCAGCGACCATTGTTCTATACTCAGTATAGGTAAAACTATTTTTTAAACTTTTTTCAATAATATCTTTCATAATCAATATTTAAATCAAGTTCTTAGACATTAAAATAGAAAAACCTTACATCTAGCTTTTGGCATATTTCTCGTTTAATCTAGTTAACATTTCAGATGTCATTGTTTCTAGATCAAATGTATGCTCCCAATTCCAGTCTCTTTTAGCCGCGTTATCGTCTATACTTTGCGGCCAACTATCGGCAATTTTTTGTCTGAAATCAGGTACATAAGATACTTCAAATTCAGGTAAGTGTTTCTTTATTTCTTTTACAATTTCTTTAGGAGTAAAATCTACAGCGCCCACATTATAAGCTATGTAATTGTTTATGTTAGAGGCTTTCATTAAATCAATAGTTGCCTTGATTGCGTCTTCCATAAACATCATAGGTAAACGAGAATTTTCAGACAAAAAACATTCATATTTTCCTTCTATAATTGCTTTATGATAAATTTCCACAGCATAATCGGTAGTGCCTCCTCCTGGCATTGTTTTCCAACTTATAATACCTGGATATCGAATGCTACGTACGTCAACATTAAAATTAGACATATAATAATCACACCATCGCTCTCCTGTCAATTTACTGATTCCGTATACCGTTGAAGGTTCTGTAATTGTTTGCTGACCCGTCATTTGTTTTGGCGTTGAATTTCCGAATATGGCAATAGAACTAGGCCAAAATATTCTTTTTATAACACCTTCTTTTGCTAAATTAAGCACGTGGAACAATGAAGTCATATTTAGATCCCAAGCTTTTTCAGGATTCTTTTCTGCAGCTCCAGATAGCATCGCCGCCATTAAATAGACTACTTCAATAGTATGCTTTTGAACAATTTGCTCTATCTGTTCTTTATTTGTTGCATCGACAAACTCAAAAGTGCCTGAATTCATTAATTCAGAAGATCCCTCTCTAATATCGGATGCAATAACATGTGAATCACCATAGATTTTACGCAAGCCCATTGTAAGCTCTGAGCCTATTTGACCACTAGCACCTATTACAAGTATTTTTTCACTCATAAATACATTTTTAATAGAAAACAAATATATAGAAATACCTAACTCTACTGTGAAATTTTGGATTAGATTTTACCTTAAAAAAGTCCTATTTTTGGTATTTAATATAGATTTATCATAATGGCAAAAAAAATTATTTTACTTTTCTATCTCGTTCTTGCTTTGGCTTGTGCTAATTCTAAAGAAAAAGAAACCCAAAAAGGTACTATAACTTTGCAAAATGATAAGACCAACACAGTAGTTACGAATATCGGTGAACTTTTAACAGAAGAATCTCGAGCATTAGTTGAAGGTTGGAAAGAATACCAAATTTTAAATAAAGAACTGAATAGTTACTATAACATAAGTACGAAAGAAGCCCTATTTAAAGCAAAAGACATTTCTACTTATGCACAAGAATTAAAAGACTCAATTAGAATAGAACTTTTAGATAGACCCGACGTTAAAATTAGATTGAATGTTTTCTATAATTCAGCTTTAAGGTTATCAGATATGGAAACTATTAGAACTATAGAATCTGATGAAGTTAAAGTAGAGATTGCCAAAATGTTAAATTCTTTTTCTTCTATAAATAGTAAAATAAACAACATTGTTCTACAAAACAATTTAGAAAAAGAACTGATCGATTTTAAGCAGTAAATCTTTATATTTTAAATAAAACAACACCTCAACTTGTGTTAAAAACTATATATTTGCCAACTAAATAATTTTTGATGAAAAAACTAGTTATCGTTGCTTTTTTAATATGTTTTTACAACATAAATGCACAATCTTTTATTGGTAAATTTGATAGTAAGTTTCAAGTTGGTGCCAACATTCAAAAGAATGGTACTGGGTTAAACTTATCATATGATTATGGCCTCGGTCAAAATATTTCAGTGGGTATTTCTTCTACATATCTCTTAGGAATTAACGATCTTCTCGACGCTGATTTTGGTGATCGTTTTGATTTAAGGGCTCGCTTTAATGCTAATTTAGGAAGTGTTTTAAATGTTGATGAACGGTTTGATTTTTATCCTGGTTTATCATTGGGACTGAAAAATTTTGGAGCACATTTAGGATTAAGGTATTTCTTTAGTGATGGTTTCGGCTTATATTCTGAATTCGGATTTCCAATTGCCAAATATAAAACTACGGATTTAACGATTATCGAAAAGTTACATAATCAATCGTATTTTAATATAGGTGCCTCCTTTAATTTAGAATAAATTCAAGAAATAAGTTCTTGTACTTTACGATAGATCAAATCAGATTCCCAACCTCTATACAATAAATAATCTGTTAATTTTTTTCTTTTTTTATAGATATTTGATTCTTTAATTGTGTGATACTTTTTTTCAGCTAATAGATTAAAAGTATCTATGTACTCTTCATCGTTTATCTCATTTAACGCTGATTTTACGGTATAAGCAGTTATATTTCTTTGTTGTAATTCTCTTACAATCCGAATTTTTCCCCATTTTTTGATCTTGAATTTTCCTCTAGCAAAACTCTGAGCAAATCTTTCCTCATTTAGAAAGTCATGTTTCATAAGGTGAAAGATCACTTCTTCCCTAACTAAGGGAATCACATTCATTTGCAATAATTTTTGATCAACTTCCTTATGACAACGCTCTTGATAGGAGCAATAGTGCTCTAATTTCTTCCTTACTTCTTCAAAAGTAAACGACGCATTTTTAATCATTAAAGCTTAAAATTTTTGAATGACATATCTTTTTTAGCTATCTTGAGGTGGGAAATACTGTTGTACAACTGTTATATTAATGAAATTCAGTTATTTATTTTATATTTGTCAATAGTAATAAGACCCCCTTTAATAGTCGCTAAAATAATGAAAAGAATTGTTTTCATTTTCATTTTTATTCTTGGGTATATAACATCTCATTCACAAACTGTTATTGCCAAACAAAGTTTTGAAGCATCAGGAGATACCTGGACGCCTCTTAGTTTCTCGACCCCGCCATGTACAGTTGGCGATGACATATGGGATTATAGCACGGGCTTATCGACAATTTCACCCAATGAAGGTTCTCAATTCTGGGGAATAAGAGATCTGAATGGAAGCTGCGGCGGCAACGATTTTGAAACAATCACTTTTCCTAATATTGATATATCTTCTATAAACGGAGTGGTTTTTTCGTTTGATTATAATGCGATTGGTTTTGATAATACAGAAGACTTAAAATATGAACTCTTTTATGATGGTGTAAGTCAAGGAGAGGTTATTGTCGTAGATGGTGTTAGTGGCGGATCTGACAATACAAATGGTTGGTTAACCGAAACAGTGAATGTACCAAATGAAACAAATAACCTGAGCGTCATATTATCAGCTAAATGTAATGCTAACAATGATAGAGCGGGTTTTGATAACGTTTTATTGACATCCTTTACCGTAGACGATTGTGCCGGTGCTCAAAGTCTAACCGTATATGACAATGGAACCTCTAGCGGCAATGAAACAGCTGCAAATACCGCGACTGCCACCGAGAGTAGTTTGGCGGATACTTCTTGTGATAGTTTTACGAGTAATGAAAATCTAGATTTATTCTACTCATTTACCGTACCCGTAGGGGCAACCTCAATTAATGTGTTAACCGCTGGTTCCAACGGAGCAACAATTAACGTGGCCGCATATACAGGATGTAGCGGCACTGAAGTGTTTTGTGATAATACGAATGCCGGATTTCATGAAATCACAGGATTAACTCCCGGGCAAACGTATATACTGCAAGTATGGCATGATGATTTTAATGCAGGTCCATTTACTATTGCGCTTGAAGGGCCAACTCCACCTCCAACGAATAGTGGATGTTCTGATAGTGTTACATTAACAGTAGGTGAAAACAATACACAAAATATAGTTACTGGAACAAATCAAGGAGCGTCAGATTCGGGCGAATTGCCTATTCCGAGTTGTGCTTTTTATGGAGGAAGAGATGTATGGTTTACGGCTGAAGTACCTGCTTCAGGAGTGCTATTTGTTGAAACTCAAGACGCAGGTTCGTCTATTGATACAGCGATGGCTATTTATACCGGAAACTGTGGCAGTCTTACACAAATTGCCTGCGATGATGATAGTGGCCCAGGTCTTTTTAGTGCAATCACTTTAACAGGTTTGCCGAATACTACAGTTTATATCCGAATCTATTCTTATAACAACCAAAGTGCAGGAGATTTCGACATTGTCGCCTATTCGCCTGAATGCCCTTTCACTACAACTTGGAACGGTTCTTCTTGGAACAATGGCACACCTAATATTACCACGTCGGCCATTATTAGTGGCAATTACGATACAACATCAAATGGAGATTTCGAATCTTGTGAATGTACCATAAATAATGGTGTAACAGTAAACATAAGAGCCAATGATTATATGCTAGTTCAAAATGACCTAACTGTTAGTGGAACCTTAGAAGTTCGACATGAAGGCTCACTAGTAATGGTAGAGGATGATGGAGTTATAACTTCTTCTGGAACAATTAATGTTCATAAAACTTCTTCTTTAGTTAAAGAAAATGATTATATCTATTGGACGTCTCCAATGTCGAATGAAACCATTGGAGATGGACTTGCGTCTTCTATTGCTAACAGAATATACGAATGGAATACAAACGCATGGTTCGCCATGAGTGCGTCAGATATAATGGAGCCCGGAAAAGGTTATATAGCTCAAGGTCCTAATTCTGGTACTTTCCCTCAAAACCAATCTGTAGTTTTTGATGGTTTGCCGAATACTGGAGTAGTTTTAGCTCCGGTCGTAGTGGGTCCAGCGCCAGATTTAATAGGTTATGATTGGAACCTAATTGGGAATCCTTATCCGAGTGCATTAGACGCTACGAAATTTCTTGACGATCCCTTGAATACATCTGTTATAAGCGGAACCATATATTTATGGACCCATAACACCGCTGCAATAGTTGATAATGGTGCTGATGCAGATTATACAAGAAGCGATTATGCATCATACACAGCAGGAACTGGTGGGGTCGCAGCAGCTTCTGGTGGCGAGACACCAACAGGTTTTGTTGCCTCTGGTCAAGGCTTTTTCATAGAAGCTTTATCAACTAGTAATGCCACCCTCAATAACTCTATGCGTGTAACTGATAATAACAATCAATTTTTTAAGAATAAGAGTACAGTTGGTGAGGAAAAAGATCGTATTTGGTTAAATTTATATAATAATAAAGGAGCATTTAATCAATTATTAGTTGGATTTCTTGACGGAGCAACTGAGGGAATAGACAGATCTTTTGATGGTCCAAAACTAGGAGGAAATTACGTTTCATTTTATTCAATTATAGAGAGTGAGAACTTTGCTATTCAAGGAAAACCACCAATTAAAGAGGAAGCGACCGTTAAACTTGGACTGTATTCATATATAGAGGAAGGTGATTCTTTATCGATTGGAATAGATAGAATTGAAGGGAAATTAATTGATTATAATATTTACGTTACCGACAAACTCCTGAACAAGGTTCATGATCTTACTATTGAAGATTACACCTTCATACCAGAACCTGAATCAGTATATGACGATCGATTTGAGTTGTTCTTCACAAAAAATCAATCAACCCTAAATATAGACGAAGAAGCGTCTACTTTAGACGAACTTTTAATATTAAATTTAGAAGATAGAATACAAATTAAAACAACAAACTCCGGCACCATATCTCATTTAAAAATATATGATGTATTAGGTAAGACGATTGTCGATGAACTCATTAACCATACTTCATACACCTTAAAAACAGACAATATTTCAGTTGGTACGATATTCATAGTACAGACAACCTTAACAGATGACACAGTATTTGTAAAAAAAGTTCTTATAGATTAAGGACTTATAAAATGAGTATGAGTTAATGCTTTAATATAAAACAAAAAATCCCGAAACATTCTGTTTCGGGATTTTTATTGATATAATAAGATACCTTATTTAATTACTTTATCGTTTGCTGTATAGAAACGATACTCTAAATATTGGTAAGCATCTCTAGGTAAAATTTTAATCCACTTTTTGTAACCCAAACGCCATTTATTTTGAATTGACGGAAAACCACTTTTTAAATAAGATGCAACAAATGGATGTACATGTAAGGTAATACCTTTTGCTCCTTTATCTTTACTTAATATTTTTTGTAATTGGTTTTCAATTTTATCTATCAAAATTATTGGAGCCTCGACTTCTCCATTTTTATTTGGGTTTTCTTCGTTCGTTTTTATCACCCTTTCAGGTCGAACTCTTTGTCTAGTAATTTGAACAAGTCCAAATTTGCTAGGCGGTAATACTTTATGCTTAGTTCTTGTAAGTTGCATCTGTTTCTTCAGATGTTCGAACAATTTTTGTCTATGCTCCGCCGAATGCATATCTATAAAATCAACCACTATAATTCCTCCCATATCTCTCAACTGCAATTGTCTTGCAATTTCTGTGGCGGCAATTAGGTTAACTTCTAAGGCTGTATCAGCTTGAGAATTGGCTTTATTTGAACGGTTACCACTATTTACATCTATTACATGTAATGCTTCGGTATGTTCAATAACTAAGTATGCTCCTTTTTGCATTGAAACTGTTCGTCCGAACGCAGTTTTAATTTGCCTCTCAATAAAATATTTTTCAAAGATTGGCATCTTAGCTCTGTGCATCTTGACGATTTTCTCTTTTTCTGGAGCGATGCGTTGAAGATACTCTTTCAATTCAACATACAAGGTTTTATCATTTGTAACAATACTTGTAAATGAATCATCAAAGATATCTCTTAAAATTGATGAAGCTCTATTCAACTCCGATAATACTTTTGTAGGAGCTTGAGCTTTAGGTAACTGCTTACACATAGTTACCCAGCGTTGCAGAGAATTTTGCAAATCTCTATCTAACTCTGCCACTTTAATGCCTTCGGCAACAGTACGCAGAATAACGCCAAATCCTTTTGGCTTAATGCTTTTTGCAAGTCGTTTTAATCTATCTTTTTCTTTATTGCTCGATATTTTTTGAGATACCGAAACTCTGTCAGAAAAAGGAACTAGTACTAAATATCTACCAGCTATTGAAAGCTCTGAGCTTATTCGAGGGCCTTTCGTAGATATTGGTTCTTTAACAACTTGAACTAATAAATTTTGACCAGCTTTTATAGCTTGGTCAATTTTTCCATTTTTATCTATATCTTTCTCAAAATGGAAATTTTTTAAAGTGAATTCTTTTTCTTTACCTGTGCTTATTCGCTTGATGTACTTACTTAAAGATAATAGTTGCGGCCCTAAATCATGATAATGCAAAAAAGCATCTTTTTCACTTCCAACATTCACAAATGCTGCATTTAGACCAGATAATGTTTTCTTTATTTTGGCTAAAAATACGTCGCCAACATTAAAGTTATTATCTCCTTTATCCTTGTGTAATTCAACAAGCTTACCATCTCTTAATAAGGCAAAATCTATATCAGAGGAATTCGATCTAATAATTAATTCTGTTTTCACTCTGTTAGTTTTTGTACCTACACTAAACACCTACAATAATTACATATGAAATGTTTGTGTAGATGGATTTATAAATTGATTCACAGGTTGTAATAACCTGACGAGGTTTATACACATAAACCTCTTTTTTCAAAGAACGGGTGTTTTAGATGAAAAGAAAAAATAGTTTTAAAACTATTTTTTCTTTTTGTGTCTATTTTGTCTACTTCTTTTTTTACGCTTATGAGTAGAAATTTTACTACGTTTTCTTTTTTTTCCGCTAGGCATACTTCAAACGTTTTTAAATGTGTTTATATTGTTTTGTTATTTAACAGGAACATTTTTCTTTACGCCTTCAACAAAAATCTTTGCTGGTTTGAACGCTGGAATATTATGTGCTGGTATTTTTATGGTTGTGTTCTTAGAAATATTTCTTCCAGTTTTTTCCGCTCTTGTCTTAACAGTAAAACTACCGAAACCTCTCAAATAAACGTTATCCCCTTTTTCTAAAGACGATTTTACTTCTTTCATTAAATCTTCTACTACTCTCAATACATCTGCTTTTTCAATTCCAGATTTATCTGAAATGTTAGCAACGATCTCCGCTTTTGTCATTCTTAATTATTTTTTAGATTGTTATTTCATTAAATTTAAGGGTGGCAAATATAAAACAATTAATCAATTTCCTAAAGCTAATTCACTAAAATTTAATAAGATAAAAACTGTAATATTGCAGAATTATTTAAAATAATGCATTTTTATAACACTTTAGTTTACTGGTACATACAAAACAAGCGTGATTTACCTTGGAGAAAAACCAAAAATCCTTATCTCATTTGGCTCTCAGAAATCATCTTACAACAGACTCGCGTAGATCAAGGTCTTAATTATTATTTGAGATTTAGTGAAACGTTTCCTACTGTTTTTGATCTGGCTGATGCCGAAGAAGCCACTGTATTGAAACTTTGGCAAGGTCTCGGCTATTATTCAAGAGCTAGAAATTTACATTTTTCAGCAAAATTCATCGTACATGAATTGAATGGAAACTTTCCGAAATCATATAAAGAGTTATTACAATTAAAAGGCGTTGGTGACTATACGGCCTCGGCGATCGCTTCAATTTGTTATGATGAAGCTACTGCCGTTGTTGATGGCAATGTATATAGAGTGCTATCGAGATATTTTGGAATTCATACTCCGATCAATTCTACAAAAGGAATCAAAGAATTTAAAGAATTAGCACAAGAACTCATTACTAATGATGATCCTGGACGATATAATCAAGGTATTATGGAATTTGGTGCTAAACAATGTAAACCCCAAAGTCCAAATTGTAATCAATGTCCTTTAAACGAAAGTTGCGTTGCTCTTGAGAAAGGACTTGTAGATAAACTTCCCGTGAAGGAGAAAAAAATAAAAATAAAACAACGCTACTTCAATTATTTAGTGTTAGACACACAAAATTGTACACTTCTAAATCAACGTCGCTCGAAAGGTATATGGCAAAATCTCTATGAATTTCCTTTGATAGAGAGTGAAAAAGAACTAACACATGATGAGATAAAATTATCACCCATCTTAACACACTACTTTTTCAATTCGATACTTTCAATTCAATTATTCAATACTAAAACTATCGTTCATAAACTTTCTCATCAACATCTTTTTACCAAATTTTGGATTATAAAAACAGAGAATTTACCTAAAAATAAAATTTCCTGGAATGATTTTGACACGTATCCTGTCCCAATTTTGATACATAATTTTGCAGAAAAATTTAAGGACAATCAATAACAATTTTTAGTACCTTTGATATAAAAGAAATTAATAATGGCGGGAACTTTAAATAAAGTGATGTTGATTGGTCACCTAGGTGATGAAGTGAAAATGCACTATTTTGAAGGAGGGAACTCTATAGGCAGATTTCCTGTTGCCACAAATGAGACCTATACAAATAGGCAAACAAATGAGAAGGTAACAACAACTGAATGGCATAATGTGGTTGTTAGAAATAAGTTGGCCGAAATTTGTGAAAAATACCTCAGTAAAGGAGACAAAGTATATGTTGAAGGTCGCATTAAAACTCGACAATGGGAAGGTCAAGATGGTAATAAAAGATATGCTACTGAAATTCATGTGGTAGATATGACTTTTTTAAGTACCAAAAAAGATCTACAAACAAACTCATCATCGGCAATGCCAAAACAGGAAGAACAAACATCAAAAAAAGTAGAAGAACCTCCTTTAGATGACGATCTTCCGTTTTAAGTTTAACTAAATTGAATCGTATTTGGACCCCGAGCCTCCCAATTTAATTTTTATTGATTCCTTAGATGGAACCCTCGCATTAAGTATTGTAGTACTTTTGGTACTTCTTATGTTGTCAGCGCTCATTTCTGGCGCCGAAGTTGCATTTTTTTCTTTGAGTAAAACTGATCTTGATGAAGCTTCTAATGAAAAGTCTAAAAAGAAACAAATAGTTGCTCAGCAAATGGAACATCCTAAAAAATTATTGGCTACTATACTCATTGCTAATAATTTCATCAATATTTTAATTGTACTCTTATTTGCCTACAT
Source organism: uncultured Flavobacteriaceae bacterium (assembly GCA_947500525.1). Taxonomy (GTDB): domain Bacteria; phylum Bacteroidota; class Bacteroidia; order Flavobacteriales; family Flavobacteriaceae; genus Aureibaculum. The sequence goes on from CANMSH010000001.1 coordinate 78,981, forward strand.
TGGAGCAAACTTATTTAGTGCAATCACCTCCACGGCGTTGAGATTCGGACTGGAAGTAATACTAGTTACTTTTTTAATACTACTTTTTGGCGAAGTACTACCAAAAATCTATGCGAATAGAAACGCGATGAAATTTGCATCATTTATGGCAATCCCGATAAAGTTTTTAAATACTACATTATCATTTGTAAGCATACCGTTAATGAGTCTAACTTCCTTGGTAGAAAAAAGATTAGGTAAGAAACAACAAAATTTCTCAGTTGAAAAATTATCCCAAGCCCTAGAGCTTACTTCAGAGGAAGCAACAACAAAAGACGAACAAAAAATACTAGAAGGCATTGTTAGTTTTGGCAATACCGATACTGCCCAGGTTATGTGTCCGAGAATGGATGTGTTCGCCTTAGCAGATGACGAGCCATTTTTAGAAGTAGTCAAAAAGATTATTAAAAAAGGGCATTCTAGAATTCCTGTTTATAAAGATACCATTGATGAAGTTATCGGTATTTTATACACCAAAGATTTACTACCACATTTAAACAAAAAGACATTTCAATGGAAGAAGCTATTGCGTGAACCTCTTTTTGTGCCAGAAAATAAAAAATTAGACGATTTACTGAAAGAGTTTCAAGAGCTAAAAAACCATTTAGCAGTTGTTGTCGATGAGTACGGAGGCACCTCAGGCATTGTTACTCTAGAAGATATTATTGAAGAAATTGTAGGTGACATTAGTGATGAATTTGACGATGATGACTTAGCTTATTCGAAATTAGATGATTATAACTATGTTTTTGATGGTAAAATTGTTTTAAAAGATTTTTATAAGGTCTTGAATCAAATAGATGATACGATCTTTGAAGAGGCAAAAGGAGAAGCCGAAACACTTGCCGGATTTATATTAGAAATATCAGGTAAATTCCCGAAAAAAAATGAAGTCATTCAATTCAAAGCTTTTAAATTTAAAATAGAAGCTTTAGACAAAAAACGAATAAAACAAGTAAAAGTAACGATACCAAATGAATAAGAGAATATTAATTAGCAGCCTAGCAATTATTTTATTGACGACCTCATGTAGTGAAGAGACGTTGCCAAAACCTAAAGGTTTTCTACGTTTAGCGTATGCAGAAACGAACTATCAAAAGGTAACTAGTGATTGTCCGTATACATTCGAATTTTCTACAAATGCCGTTGTGCAATCAAATGAAAAATGTTGGGTTAATATCTCCTATCCAAAATTGAAAGCAGCATTAAACATTACCTACCGACCCGTTGAGAATAATTTAAGAGAATTATTGCAGGAGTCAGAAAAATTGACCTACAATCATGCCATTAAAGCAGATGGTATAAGTGCTCAACCTTTTGATGATGGTGCGAAAAAGGTCTATGGATCCTTATCAGAAGTGACAGGTAACGCAGCTTCGCCGTTACAATTTCATCTAACAGATAGTACCAAACATTTTATAACAGGGGCCTTATATTTTAAAGTACAACCCAATTACGATTCTATCTTACCGGCGGTGAAATATGTTGAAAAAGATCTAAAGCATTTGATGGAGACATTAGAATGGCGTGATTAAAAAAGAGTATTGTTATACTTTTTTCTTTCTTATTTCTAACAACAAATAGAACTGCAATCCAAACAAAATAGCGGCAAATAACATATGCACAACTTGTGTACCAAAAGGAAAATCTACATAATACATTAGTACACCTGCAAGTACTTCAATCGCCAATGTAAAAAGAATCCATAAAGGTAATTTAAACTCGAGATTTAACATCTTATTTCGAACAAACAACCATATATTTAAGACTACAACCAAAATTGAAAAAGAACGATGAATTAAAAAGTTGGCATTGGCATCTAAATCTAACAAGCCTTTACTCTCAAAACCTAGGTTTTTTAATTGTTCATCTACAAATTCACGCACTTCGATACCTAAAACAATTTGCACTAATGTTAATCCAAAAACTAAATATGCCAATTTTTTAAAGACACCATCGTCTTTATTGTCTTTTGCTCTTCCCTTTGTTTTAAAACGAAGAACCAAAAGTAAAGCAACAATAAGCAAGGCAACTAACATATGAATGGTAATTTTAGATACCGCCAAATTAGAATCAACTACTGTTTTACCCAGCCATGCTTCAAACCCCATTAAAAATAGGGATGTAAATGATAATACAGGAAGTATTATTCTCGATTTCCAATAATAAAGTGAACTAAAAATCAACGCTAAAAAGAAAAATCCAGATAGTACTGTCGCCAAACGATTGATATACTCGACCCATGTGTGTGTTACATTAAAGGTGGCGTAATCATGCTTGGTATAAGCTTCCCAATTTTCTTTATTAAAATTTGATGTAGAGGTAAATTTTTGTTTTGCAACAAGTAATCCTTTATCTTTTATGATAATAATCCCTTGATCGAACTCGGTATTGGCTTGCCATACTAGTTCATCTTCACTTGTTGGCGGAATTAAATGACCAAAACATTTAGGCCAATCTGGACATCCCATCCCAGATCCTGTCATACGCACGGTAGAACCTGCCAAGATGATAAGGTAAATAGATAATAAGCAAATCTTAACAAATATTGGAAAGGCTTTTTTCATTAAAAAAGTTTATACAAAGATACTTCATTGACCTTAAATTATATCTCCCTTTTTCAAATTAACGCATAAAAAAAGGTCTCCGAAATTCGGAGACCTTTTTTTATTTTTTTTAAAGAAACTTAGTTCTTCACTGCTTTCTTTGCAGCATCAACAGCGCCATCTGCTTTTTCTTTTACAGCATCAACAGCTTCTCCTGCTTTTTCTTTTGCAGCGTCAACAGCTTCTCCTGCTTTTTCTTTCGCAGCATCAACAGCATCACCTGCAGCAGCTTTTACTGAATCTACAACTTCTCCTGCAGCATCTGCAGCATCGCTTGCAGCTTCTTTTGTTGCATCAACTGCGTCACTTGCAGCTTCTCCAGCAGCATCAGCAGCTTGTTCAACACCGTCTTTTGCAGCGTCAGCTCCTTCTTTTACTTCTTTACATGAAACAGCAACTAAACCTACTAGTGCAATTGCTAAAAATCCTTTTAATAATTTCATTTGTTTGATAATTTTAGTTTTTATACGTTAACGAAACGCAAAGAAACCAATTATATTTTACAAACACAAAGGTTTTTTTCATCTTTCTTACTCACCCAGCTCTTCAATTTGCTTAGTACCAGTGACTTTGTAAAGGTCTCCTCCAGCAATTTCCTGCACAACGGCAACTATTTTATCTTCATTAGTCTTGTTCGCATCGTATTCAATAATACCCTTTTTATCATCGAAACTTACCTTCACTATACTTATTCCTTCCGTTTTCGAAAGCTTTGACTCTATGGTTTTAGCACAACCTATTTCACAAGTCATCCCTTCAATGTCTAGGGCAATTTTCTTTACGTTTGCTGTTAATTCTTTTTCATTTTGCGGTTCATTACATGAAGTAAACAAGATTCCGAAAAAGGCAACCATCAATATATTCTTAAGTAACTTTAATGTCATACGCTCTTTATTTTTCACAAACATACTAATAAAAGAGAATAAAAATAATAGTGATATAATTTTCTAACTAAACTTTAACTTTTCGTAGAAAGTGTAAGTAATAATTACGACATTTACACCTCTCTTTAACCCCATTGAATGTCTAAAAATTCGCGTTGGCTTTATTTACTAATATTGGCGTTGGTTTGGGGCAGTTCGTTTATCTTAATGAAGAAAGCACTCATTGGACTTACACCCATACAAGTTGGTGCCTTACGAATTATAATTACTGGTATTGCCTTAATGCTAGTAGGGTTTAAAAGCTTGTCAACCATAAAAAAGCATCATTGGTGGCCGTTGTTTTTGACGGCTTTATTAGGAACTTTTTTCCCAGTTTTTCTTTTTGCGTATGCTGTAAGTGTAATTGATAGCTCTATTACTTCTATACTCAATTCCTTAACCCCTTTAAACACTCTAATTGTTGGTTTTCTAATTTTCGGTTTTACTTTTAAGCGTCATCAAGTTTTAGGCGTATGTATTGGTTTTATAGGTACTGCCATTTTAATCTTTAAAGGTGCAGAAATGAATCCAAATCAAAACTATCTTTACGCTGCATTGCCAATTATTTCATCTATTGGTTACGCCTTTAACGTAAACATCATTAAAAAATCATTATCTGATCTTAGTGCCATGGCTATTACTGCAGGTAATTTTGTTCTCATTATTATTCCAGCAATTGTGGTTCTGTGGTTTTCCAATTTTTTTGATACTTACGAATCTACTAAAGAGATGAATGATTCCTTGGTACATATTACAATTTTAGCCATATTGGGTACGGCTTTTGCAAAAACGCTCTTCAACAAATTGATTCAAATGTCATCACCTCTTTTTGCAACGTCGGTAACATATTTAATACCCATTGTAGCTGTTTTTTGGGGCTTATTAGACAATGAAAACCTGACGATTATTCAATTAATTGCGGGGATCATTATCCTTTTAGGAGTATACCTTGCAAATCGAAAGTAAATTCACGATATTTTTCATCTCAAAACATTGCTAATCTTTAAAATAGATGTATATTTGCACCCGCCTATTGAAAAAATAGGCACATTTTTAAATAAGCGAAGCCCTTAAGGAGGGATTTATAAAAAATTAATTTATGTACGCAATTGTAGAGATAGCAGGGCAGCAATTTAAAGTTGCCAAAGACCAAAAGGTTTACGTACATCGTTTACAAGACAAGGAAGGATCAAAAGTTACTTTTGATAACGTTCTTTTGTTAGATGATGGTAAAGTAACCTTAGGCGCCCCAGCTATAGAAGGTGCAGCAGTGACTGCCAAAATTTTAAAGCACCTAAAAGGTGATAAAGTAATCGTTTTTAAGAAAAAACGTAGAAAAGGATACAAGGTAAAGAACGGACATCGTCAGTATTTATCTGAAATTCAAATTGAGAGTATTGTAGCTAGCGGTGCTAAAAAAGCGCCTGCAAAAAAAGCTGAAGCACCTAAAAAAGCAGCTCCAGTGAAAAAAGAAGCCCCTGTAAAGGCAGAAAAAGTAGCTGCTCCAAAGAAAACTGCAGCTCCTAAAAAAGCAAAAGCTGATGATTTGAAAAAAATTGAAGGTATCGGTCCTAAAATTGCTGAGACATTAGTAGCTGGTGGAATTGCAACTTTTGCTGATTTAGCAAAAGCAAAGCCAGCAAAAATTTCAGAAATTATTGAAGGCGTAAGAGGAAATCACATTCCTGACACATGGCCACAGCAAGCGAAGTTAGCTGCAGATGGCAAATGGGATGAGTTGAAAGAATTACAAGATAAATTAGATGGCGGAAAAGCATAATTGCTTTTCGTTAAGTTTAACAAGTTAAAACTATATATTATGGCTCATAAAAAAGGAGTAGGTAGTTCTAAAAATGGTAGAGAATCAGAATCGAAACGCTTAGGTGTTAAGATATATGGTGGCCAAGGTGCGATCGCTGGGAACATTATCGTTCGTCAAAGAGGAACATCTCACCACCCAGGTGAAAATGTATATATGGGAAAAGACCATACTTTACATGCACAAGTTGACGGTATTGTAAAATTTACTAAGAAAAAAGATAATAGATCTTACGTTTCTATCGTACCGATAGAGGCTTAAAATTATCTAAATAGAATTAAAAACCCTTGCCTTATGGTGAGGGTTTTTCTTTTATATTTGTATCTATAAAAATTAACCTTGAGTTCATTACAACGCTTTTTTAAAGACACCGTTATCTATGGAGTTGCTGCTGTGCTACCTAGAGTAATAAACTTTTTACTGGTTAAAGTACATACCGATGCACTCCCTACAAATACGTATGCCGAGAACACCAATTTTTATATTTGGATCGCTCTAATTGCTGTTTTACTAACCTTCGGTATGGAAACCACTTTTTTTAGATTTTATAAAAGTGAAGAGAAAAAAGATGCCTTGATCTCGACTTCTTTTGTAAGTCTAACTGTGATTACACTTGTTTTTGTTGCCTTAGCCTTTAGTTTTTCAGGTTTCTTTACTTCAATTTTTGAGTTTGGAAGCAATCCATTACAATTAAAATTACTGATTGGTATTATAGCTATTGATACTTTAATGGTCATTCCGTTTGCTTATTTACGTGCATCAAATAGACCCATAAAATATACCGCCATTAAACTAATTAATGTTGCTATTATAGTATTGATTAACTTAACTTTTTTAAAGTTTATTCCATCCTATTTAGACGATGAGAAAAGTGTACCAAACTTCTTAGTCACTCTGTCAAATAGCACCGAAAAAGTAAACTTCATTTTTATTGCAAACATTATTGGTAGTGCCATTTCATTTATCCTGTTACTACCGTATCTGTTAAAATTCAAATGGTCTTTTAATACCAAGTTGTTCAAGAAAATGATTTCTTATTCATGGCCCATTGCCGTGGCCGGAATTGCTTATGTTATTAACGAAAATTTGGATAAAATATTAATAGGTAGAATAAGAGATAAAAATGAAATGGGTATCTATTCAGCATGCTATAAATTAGCCATTTTTATGAATTTATATATCATGGCTTTTCGTCTTGGAGCAGAACCTTTCTTTTTTAATCATTCCGACAAGAAAAATGCCAAAGAAACCTATGCAAAGATTTTAAATTATTTTATCATTATTGGTTCAATCGTGTTTGTTGGTATTGTCGTTTTTATAGATCTTTTAAAACAACCCTTTATTAATAGTGAATACTGGGATGCCATAATTATAGTACCTATTGTTTTACTGGCTAATTTATGTCTTGGTATATATCACAATTTGGCCATTTGGTACAAACTGACAGATAAGACGCGTTATGGTATGTATTTTTCTATCATCGGAGCCATTATTACTATTGTGATAAATGTAGTATTTATAGAGAATTATGGCTATATAGCTGCGGCGTGGGCGACGTTGGCAGCATATGGAACAATGATGCTTCTATCTTACGTTGTGGGTAAAAAACATTATCCTGTTCCATATAATTTGAAGAAATCTGGAGGGTATTTAATAGTTGCCACAATAAGTGCCTATATTTCTTTCGTTCACTTTAGAGAAAACTATGCCATTTCTATTGGATTATTAGTGCTCTTTGCACTCATCACCTTTTATTTAGAAAAAAAAGAATTAAAAACGATACTAAAAAAATGACAGTAGAGATCATTAATAAGTCAAAACATCAGTTACCTCATTATGAGACTTCGGCTTCTGCCGGAATGGATTTACGCGCGAACATAGATGCACCTATTACCCTAAAACCTCTCGAAAGAATCATAGTAAAGACGGGTTTATATATTGCGTTACCTGTTGGATATGAAGCACAAATAAGACCACGAAGTGGCTTAGCTGCAAAAAAAGGAATTACTGTCTTAAATGCTCCTGGCACCATTGATGCCGATTATCGTGGTGAAATTGGTATTATCTTAGTAAATCTTTCTAATGAAAATTTCGTCATCAATGATGGAGAAAGAGTAGCACAGATGGTTATAGCACAACATACACAGGCTATCTGGAAAGAGGTAACGGTTTTAGATGATACTGAACGAGGCTCTGGTGGTTTCGGAAGTACTGGTATTTAAGGATTTCCAACTTTTTTCTCAATGGCAGAGTCTATCTTTTGAAAGGTCTCTTTGGGTAACAATCCTTTGGAAGCCAATACCAAGCCAAAAACCATAAGGGCAATTCCCATTCCTCTTTTAATTTTTCTAATGACTTCGGGCGTTAACTTTGATTTTAATTGTTTTGCCAGTACTATTTTTAGCAAGTCAGTTAAAAAATAAGCAATAATAATAGTGGCAAAATAGTTGAAAATTCTGGTGTCATTCATTTCTAGATTAGGGCCAACCACCACTACCATTCCAAGCCAAAAAGCCAGTACACCAATATTGATAAAATTGAGAAAAAAGCCTTTCAAAAATAATCGCACATAATTGTTCTTTTCGGCAACTACTAAATCTTCATCAGATATTATTGGCTTTCTACGTTTGTAAAATGTAAACAATCCATAAATGAACAGAATCCCACCTCCCAATACGAATAAACGGGGATCGTCTTTAATTTTACTCAATAATGTTCGACTTCCATAGTATGCAAAATAAACGAAAACAATATCTGCAATGATCACACCTAGATCAAAAATGACAGCTGCCCTAAAACCCTTAATTACACTCGTTTCTAAGAGTACAAAAAAAACGGGCCCAATCATGAAGGCGAGGGCAATTCCTAATGGTATGGCATTTAAAATATCTTGCATTTACGTTATAGACTTATATATCATCATAGTCCACCGTAATCTTTGCGGTTGTAGGATGTGCTTGACAGGTTAATATCAAACCTTCTTCAACTTCTTCATCAGATAAAATACTATTTTTATCCATAGTTGCTTTCCCTTCGGTGACTTTAGCCAAACAACTACTACAAATTCCACCTTGACATGAATATGGTGCATCAACACCTTTTAAAAGTGCTTGTTCTAATATGGTAGATTTACGAGGCATTTTAAATGATTCTTCTTCATCATCTAACAAAATTGTCACTTCACTTTCTCCTTCCAAGCTTTCAACTTCATCAGAGCTCTCTTGGGTAACTGTTGATGTTGTAAACAATTCAAAATGAATTTTATCAGCATCCACTCCGGATGTAACCACCGTATCTTTAACAAGATGTATCATGGGTTCTGGCCCGCATAAAAAGAAACCTGCAACTTCTGTACCATGATACTGTTTGATCATCTTCTCAACTAATGGCGCATCAATTCTACCAGATAAACAGGCTCCATCAGTACCTCTACTCAATATATAATGAACCTTAAATCGATCTTTATAGGTTTCTGTTAAGGCGTCAATTTCACTTTTAAACATGACATCCTCAATCGTTTTATTACCATATACCAATACAAATTTACTTTGTTGCTCAATTTCCAGCACCGAAGTAATCATAGATAATATAGGTGTAATACCACTTCCTGCAGCAAAGGCCATATAGCTATTCGCATTCTCTTTTAACGGATGTAAATTGAACCTTCCTTGTGGAATGGTTATTGACAATTCATCGCCTTCTTTTAAGCTAGTCGTTGCATATTTAGAAAATAAACCTCCCTCTACGGCTTTAACACCTATTCTAATTTCTTCACTATTAAGAGAAGAACAAATAGAATAATCTCTACGAATTTCGGTTCCGTTAAGTTCTTTCTTAACGGTGACATATTGCCCTGGTATAAATGAAAATCGATCTTTTAGACTTGAAGGAATATCGAAAGTTATTGAAACAGAATTGGGTGTTTCGGGAGTTACTTTTTTAATAGATAGTATATGAAATGCTGACATTAATTCTTATTAATTATACGGCTAAATGTACAAAAAAGAGTCATTAAATTTCGAAGCCTTTCAAAAAATTATCCCAAAGAAATATCATTCGATAATTCATCATCGTCATCAGATTGATACGGAAAATATTCTTTCAGTTTTTTACCTGTTTCTAAAATCCCCTCTTTTAAACCTAAAGCATAATTATTTTGCGAAAACCGATTCACAACGATATCCTTTATACTATTCCAAAAATCATTTGCAACAACCTTATCAATACCTTGATCGCCTAACACAGCAAATTGTTTATCATCAACGGCCACATAAAAAAGTACACCATTGTGATCTTTGGTATTATTCATATTTAGAAAACTAAATACTTCTTTTGCTCTTTCTAAAGGTGCTTTGGTTGATGATTTTTCGAGATGTACACGAATTTCCCCAGAGGTGTTTTTCTCTGCCGTTTTGATCGCATCGATAATTTGAGATTCTTCTACTGAAGTAAGAAAATCTTCTACTTTAGACATTATTCTTTGTCTTTATCAAAGTCAAAATTTACATCAGGCGCATTTTCAGAACCAGGATCCGTTTTATAACGTGCCATTTCTTTAAATCCAAAGGCACTCGCAAGCAATTTTCCAGGAAATTTAGTTGTATGAATATCGTAAATATTAACTGCTTCATTAAAACGATCTCTTGAGACGTTAATTCTATTTTCAGTACCTTCTAATTGACTCTGAAGTTCCAAAAAGTTCTGATTTGCTTTCAGTTCTGGATAGCGTTCAACTACAACCATCAGCTTACTTAAAGCTCCTGTTAAACCACTTTGTGCCTGCTGAAAGGCTGCCATATTTTCTGGGGTAATATTTGAAGGATCTATCGTTGTAGATGTTGCTTTTGCTCTAGCATTGATTACACCTTCTAATGTTTCTTTTTCAAAATCTGCAGCTCCTTGAACCGTCTTTACCAAGTTTCCAATCAAATCATTTCTGCGTTGATACGAACTTTCTACATTAGACCAAGATGTTTTAGCATTTGCTTCATACTCAACAGCTGTATTATTAAATCCTACTGCCCATTTGTATATTCCGAATGCAACAACTGCGATAATAATAACTGGAATTAGCCATTTTTTCATGATAAATTTGTTTTGGTTGGTTATAATTGATTTTTAATAGTTGTTAATGCTGATTTGACCGCTTGTAACCTTGCAATAATATCATGATTACCAACGATTTTCTCAGGATTTTCTTTCAGTTTATTTTTTGCACCATCTAGGGTAAATCCCTTCTCTTTTACCAAATGATAAATAAGTTGCAAATTTTTGATGTCTTCTTGTGTAAATAGTCTATTACCTTTGTTATTTTTTTTAGGTTTTAAGACGTCAAATTCCTTATCCCAAAACCTAATCAAGGAAGCATTCACATTAAATGCCTTGGCAACTTCTCCTATTTTATAATAACGTTTATCTGTTAAGTTGATATGCATTAATCGAAAGATTGACCTTCTTGCGAAGCGGCTTTTAACATTTTTTTGAACTCATCTGGGGTTAAATTTCCATAATAGAAATTGATTGGATTGATTGGTTTTCCATTTTTATGCACTTCATAATGCAAGTGAGGACCAACTGATCTACCAGTACTTCCCACAAAACCAATTAAATCACCACGCTTCACTTTTTGACCTTTCTTCACGTTATACTTGCTCAAGTGAGCATATATTGTTTTGTATCCAAAACCGTGATCAATCTCTACATGTTCTCCAAATCCTGAAGCTCTGTTATCGGCTCTATGCACTCTACCGTTACCTGTGGCATAGATAGGTGTTCCTGACGGAGCAGTGAAATCCATACCTTTATGTTGCTTTCTCGCTTTTGTAAATGGGTCAGAACGCCATCCATAGCCAGAGGCCATACGCGTCAAGTCTTCTTTTTTAATAGGCTGAATTGCTGGAATTGAAGCTAATAGTTTTTCTTTATCTTCTGCTAAATTTATAATTTCATCTAGTGATTTCGATTGGATATATAGTTGTTTCGATAGTATATCCATGTTTTTGGTAACATCTATAATCATTTCAGAGTTTTCAAAACCCTCCAATGATTTATATCTGTTTACCCCACCGAATCCTGCTTTTCTTTGTTCTTCGGGAATTGGATTCGCTTCAAAATACAATCTATATATATCATTATCTCTATCTTGAATACCTGCCAATACATTTTGAGCTTGATCCATTTTTTTGGTCAATAATTCAACATGCAACTTTAAATTTTCAAGTTCTCGCTTTTGTGCTTTTACCTTGGGTGAGTCAACGAACTGAAAAGTAATAAATACAATTAATGCAGCAAATAATGCTGAACTCGCTAAGAAAATCAAAGTTTGCTTAAATCTATCTCTCTTTCTTAGCTTTATTTTCTGATAGGAAAGGGTATCAGAATCGTAATAATATTTTACCTTCGCCATAATGTGAAATTATACTATTTTTGTATCGAAAATTACCGATTTTACATGGGTAATTCCCGTTTGCAAAACAAACAAATTTACAAAATGTTTTGCAACTAAAAAAGTAAGGCTTTCATTTAGCTTTTAATTAACAGTTTATGACATCACAAGAAATACGCAGTAAATTTTTAGAATTTTTTAAAAGCAAGGAACATAAAATTGTACCCTCATCACCTATGGTTTTGAAAAATGATCCCACCCTTATGTTCACAAATGCTGGTATGGTTCCTTTTAAAGAATATTTCTTAGGACAAAAAAAAGCTGAAGTAAAACGTATTTCAGATACGCAAAAATGCTTACGAGTTTCGGGCAAGCATAATGATTTAGAAGAAGTAGGTATTGATACCTATCACCACACGATGTTCGAAATGTTGGGTAACTGGAGTTTTGGTAACTACTTTAAAAAAGAAGCCATTTCTTGGGCATGGGAGCTCTTAACAGAAGTTTACAAAATAGATAAAAACAGTTTGTACGTAACGGTTTTCGAAGGCGATAAAGAAGATGATCTTGCTTTTGATAGTGAAGCCTATGACTTCTGGAAAAATTTGATCGATGAAGACAGAATCCTTAACGGAGATAAAAAAGATAATTTTTGGGAAATGGGAGCCCAAGGACCTTGTGGACCTTGTTCTGAAATTCATGTGGATATTAGATCTGCAGAGGAGAAAGCAGTGATACCCGGGAAAGACTTAGTGAACAAAGATCACCCCTTAGTTGTTGAAATATGGAACCTTGTATTTATGCAATTTAATCGTAAAGCCGATGGTTCTCTAGAAGAATTACCTTCTAAGCATATTGATACTGGTATGGGCTTTGAGCGTTTATGCATGGTATTACAAGATGTACAATCAAACTATGATACTGATGTTTTTACACCGCTTATTCGAGAAGTAGAAACCATTACACGTACAGAATATGGAGAGGATGAAAAGACCGATATTGCTATTCGTGTTGTAGCCGATCATATTCGCGCTGTGGCCTTCGCTATTGCGGATGGACAATTACCCTCGAATAATGGTGCAGGCTATGTAATTCGACGAATTTTACGGAGAGCTATTCGATACGGATTTACTTTTCTCAATCAAAAGGAGCCATTCATTTTTAAATTGGTGAATGTTTTAAGTCAACAATTGGGTAGTGTATTTCCTGAAATTAAGAGTGAGCAACAGTTAATAACAAACGTAATTAAAGAAGAAGAACACTCTTTTCAGAAAACCTTAGAACAGGGCTTACTTTTACTAGACGGAATTATAAAAGAATCGAATTCAGGTATTATTTCGGGTAGAAAAGCTTTCGAGTTATATGACACCTATGGTTTCCCAAAAGATTTAACAGCCCTTATTCTATCAGAAAAGGGCCTTGGGTTTGATGAAAAAGTCTTTAATGAAGAACTCGAAAAACAAAAAAATCGCTCTCGTGCGGCGTCAGTTGTTGAAACCGATGATTGGCAAATTTTAGTAGATGATAACGTAGAAGAATTCATTGGATATGATTCTTTAGAGACTACTGTGAAAATTACACGCTACAGAAAAGTGTCTTCGAAAAAAGATGGAGAGCAATACCAATTGGTTTTCAATTTAACTCCTTTTTATCCAGAAGGTGGTGGACAAGTTGGAGATAAAGGTTATTTAGAAACGCAAAATGGCGATGTAATTTATATTGTAGACACAAAAAAAGAGAATAATTTAATCATTCATTTTGCCAAAGATCTTCCTAAAAATATCACCGATACTTTTAAAGTAGTTGTTGATGAAAAACAACGTTTTAGAACTGCCGCCAATCATACTGCGACACATTTATTGCATCAAGCACTTAGAGAAATATTAGGTACGCACGTAGAGCAAAAAGGTTCGGCTGTACATTCGAAATATTTACGTTTTGATTTCTCTCATTTTTCTAAACTTACCACGCAAGAGTTGCGTGATGTAGAAGATTTTGTAAACGCCAGAATCAATAATAAGTTAGCGCTTCAAGAAAATAGAAATGCCACCATGGAGGCAGCTAAAAAAGAAGGAGCCATGGCTTTGTTTGGTGAAAAATATGGAGACACTGTAAGAACCATTCGTTTCGGTAAATCTATTGAATTGTGTGGTGGAACACATGTGCAAAATACAGGTGATATTTGGCATTTTAAAATTCGTTCAGAAAGTGCTGTTGCCTCTGGTATTAGACGTCTCGAAGCAATTACGGCAGATGCTGTAAAAGACTTCTATTTCGAAACGAACAGAGCGTATTACGAAATCAAAGATCTATTTAAAAGTAATATAAATCCAGTAGATTCTGTGAAAGCCTTACAAGAAGAAAATTTGAAATTAAAAAAACAAATTGAATCTTTCATGAAGGACAAAGCGGGCAGTTTGAAAGACGACCTGAAAAAGAGCGTTGAAACTGTTAACGGTGTCAATTTTATTGCCGCTGAAATTAATTTAGATCAAAATGCAATTAAAGACCTTGCCTTTCAATTGGGAGGAGAAATAGACAATCTATATTTCATTGCTGGCGCAAAAAATGAAGAAAAGGCTTTGTTAACTGTGTATATTTCTAAAGAGATTACGAATGAAATTTTGAATGCTGGAAAAATTGTTCGAGAGCTTGGCAAACTGATTCATGGAGGTGGAGGAGGTCAACCTTTTTATGCAACTGCAGGTGGTAAAAATCCTAGTGGCATAAAAGAAGCCTTAGAAAAAGCCAAGAACTATATTAAATAATGCAATTTAGAACCAAGATACAACCGCAACCTCAGCAACATAATTTCATAAATTATGAGGCTAAAATTGTGTTATTTGGATCTTGTTTCACAGAAAATATTAGTGAAAAATTAAACTATTTTAAACTACAAAATAGTGTAAATCCGTTTGGAATATTATTTCATCCAAAGGCTATTGAACGCCTATTGACTAATATTGTCAATGAAAAAATTTACACCGAAGATGAACTTTTTTTTCATAACGAAAGGTGGCATTGTTTTGATGCTCACTCTTCGTTAAGCAATGCTTCAAAAACGAGTTTGTTAAATAATTTAAATAGCGCAATTGCATCGACAAATCAGGAGATTCAACATGCAACTCATATTTCTATCACCTTAGGTACTGCTTGGGCATATCGATTTATTGAATCTGATACTCTTGTCTCAAACTGCCATAAAGTTCCTCAAAAAAAGTTTTTAAAAGAACTTTTATCCGTAGAAGAAATTACCGAATCGTTGGAAGGAATTATAACACTCATTAGAAGCATCAATACAAACGCTTCAATACTATTTACTGTTAGTCCTATCCGACATTTAAAAGATGGTTTTATTGAAAATACACAAAGCAAATCTCATTTGATTGCTGCTGTTCATAATGTTGTAGAACCTAGAAAAAACATACATTATTTTCCATCTTATGAAATTTTACTCGATGAATTAAGAGACTATCGTTTTTATAAAGAAGATATGATACATCCCAATCAAGTTGCCATAGATTACATTTGGGATCAGTTTTCATCGGTATGGATATCTGAGAGTGCACAAATAACTATGCTAGAAGTTGAGAAGATACAAAAAGGACTTTCTCATAAACCTTTTAATCAAAATTCAATTGAGCATCAAACTTTTTTGACTAGCCTAAAACAAAAAATGGAAATACTTCAAAAAGAATTTCCATTTATTAATTTTTCCTAATGTATCGGATCAATCTATAAACAGATCCACGTTTTGCCAAGGACCTCCATTAATAACATCGATCCCGTGATCTGCCAAAAACTCTTCTGCTCTACCGCTTCTGGCCCCGCTTCGACAACATGTAATAATTGGCTTATTTAAAGCCTTCAATTCTTCAATAGAATCTGGCAAATAATCGAGCACTATATGTTTAGACCCTTCAACATGGCCTTCTTCATATTCAGCATCTGTACGAACATCTAAAACAATAGCTCCTTTTTCCAAATATGCTTTTACATCTCCAAATTCTGGTTTATTTAACATTCCCATTCTATTTTTTTATATTTTGTAAATTTAGTATTAAATCGCTCTATCTTCCAAAAACTTACTGTAAGTAACCAATTATTTTTTGTTTAAATAATCAAATGTAAGGTTTACAAAAGTTCTTACCCCTAATTTTAATCCGCTATCATCTATGAAGAAATCTGGTGTATGATGTGAAGGCGCATCTTTCTCAGCGACTGAGAGTGGTGTTCCTCCTAAGAAAAAATAAAAACCAGGCACTTTTTCTTGAAAAAAAGAAAAATCTTCTGCTCCAGTAATGGCATCTACTAAATGTACTTTCTTTTTACCTGCAACACGTTGCAATGTTGGCAACATTTGAACGACAAGATCTTCATCATTATACGTAATCGCTGTTCCTGAAGCTATTTCAATCGTCGCTTCAGCGCCATAGGCCTTGGCAATTGCTGGTACCATTTCTTTCATACGATCATTAAGTTTCTTTTGCATTGCATAGTCTAAGGTTCTAATAGTACCTATCATTTCAGCATTTTCTGGTATAATATTATTTCGAATACCGGCGTTAATCATTCCTACCGTAATAACCGCAGCCTCTTTCGTTAATTCTGTTTCTCAACTCACAATTGTTTGCAAGGCTGTAATTATTTGCGCCGAAGCAACTATAGGATCTACACTTTGCCAAGGTCTAGAACCGTGTGCTTGCTTTCCTTTTACCTTAATAACAAAACGCTGAGCGGCTGCCATGGCGCCTCCTGGTTTATAATTAATATTTCCCACATGAGTTCCTGAACTAATATGTAATCCAAAAATGGCATCAACCTTTGGGTTTTCTAAAACCCCTTCTTTAATCATTAATTTTGCACCACCTTCTTCTCCTGCGGGAGCACCCTCTTCGGCTGGTTGAAAAATAAACTTTACCGTTCCTTTCAACATTTTTTTGTTTTTAGAAAGAATCTCTGCCACACCCATCAAAATTGCAACATGCGTATCGTGACCGCACGCGTGCATCACACCTGTCTTTTTTCCATTGTATGAGGCTATGACTTCAGATTTATAAGCCACGTCAACTCTTTCGGTTACAGGTAAAGCATCCATATCCGCTCTTAAGGCTACAACTTTACCTGGCTTAGCACCTTTTAAAATTCCAACCACACCAGTATGTGCAATTTTTGTTTGTACTTCTATCCCCAAACTTTTCAAATGGGCTTCTATTTTCTTCGCCGTATTAAATTCTCTATTTGACAATTCGGGATTCTGATGGAAATCTCTTCGCCATTCAATAACTTTGGATTCTATATCATCAATCATTTTATCAATTTTCTTGCTTTGCGATTGAAGATTAACAGATGCTAAGAATAGCATTAAAAAAGTGAGTTTTCTCATGTAAATTAATTTTCACGAAAGATAAAAAAAATCCCGCTCTTAGCGGGATTCATCTATCTTAAAATAAAGGTAATCTTATTTTTTATTTAGGTAATCAAGTGTAAGATTTATAAAGGTTTTTACCCCTAATTTTAGCCCACTATCATCTATTTTAAAGTCAGGTGTATGATGCGGATATGCTTTTGTAGACCCTGGTGCCATTCCACCTAAAAAAAAGTAAAATCCAGGAACCTTTTCTTGAAAATACGAAAAATCTTCACCGCCCGTAGTCGCTTTCATAATTTGCACCCTATTCTTTCCTGCCGCTCTTTCTATCGAAGGTAGCATTCGTTTTACTAGGTCAGGATCATTATACGTTATCGAGGTAAAACTCTCAAAGTTAACGTCAGCCTCACCTCCGTAAGCCTTCGCGATTGTTTGTGCCATTTCGGTCATTCTCCTAATAATCATCTCTCGCATTTTAGGATCTAAGGTTCTTACTGTTCCAATCATTTCAGCACTTTCTGGAATAATATTAAAACGTACACCACTGGTAATTTTTCCAACGGTTATCACTGCAGCTTCATCCGTGAGTTTAGCTTCCCTACTAATGATACTTTGAAAACCATCTACAATTTTTGAAGAAATATAAATAGGATCAACACCAGACCACGGTTGTGATCCATGAGTTTGTTTCCCTTTCACCTTCACGGTAAATCGTTCAACAGCGGCCATTATACCACCTTCTTTATACTTAATCGTGCCAACTTCAGTCTCTGAATTTATATGCAATCCAAAAATAGCATCTACTTTAGGATTTTCTAAAACCCCCTCCTCAATCATTAGTTTGGCTCCTCCTTTTTCCCCCGGAGGCGGACCTTCTTCTGCTGGTTGAAAAATAAACTTAACAGTTCCTTTAATTTTGTCTTTATTTTTGGAAAGAACTTCCGCAACGCCCATTAAAATAGCGGTATGAGTATCATGACCACATGCATGCATAACACCTGTTTTCTTACCTAAAAACTCGGTAACCACAGAAGATTTAAAACTAAGGTCGTTACGTTCAGTAACCGGCAATGCATCAATATCCGCTCTTAAGGCAACCACCTTGCCCGGTTTGCTCCCTTTTAACAATCCTACAACGCCTGTATGTGCAACTTTTGTTTGCACTTCAATCCCTAAACTTGATAAATGTTTTGCGATTTTCTCTGCCGTTTTAAATTCTCTATTTGACAACTCTGGATTTTGATGGAAATCTCTTCGCCATTCAATAACTTTTGATTCTATATCATTAATCATTTTATCTATTTTTTTAGATTGTCCGTGAATTGTAACAGTAGTTAAAATGAGTATTAAAAAAGTGATTTTTCTCATATAGGTTTTTATTTTTTTGAAATATAAAAAAAATCCCGCGAATGCGGGACTAATTCTTCTTCATAGCGATGATTTCTAGCTTGGTGAGATAAATATACATTATTTGCGTAAAAACTCATGATTTTCCATGAAAAAAGCCCATAATTTTATAAACAACGAAAATTAAAATGTTGATAATTAATATTTTAATTTATTTAGAAAATAGCATTTCTCGATATTTTATAAGAGGCCACAGCTCATCGTCAATCATCATTTCTAACTTATCACAATGGTATCGAATGTCTGAAAAGTAAGGTTTTATTTTCGTACAATAAGCATCCGCAGCTTTTTGTCCATTCAATTTATTTGCCTTTTTTCGTTCATCTATCATTTTATTGACTTTCGAATTAATTTCTGCAATATGATTGGATATTTTCTCTATTAAGTCTAACTGCTCTGTTGCCTGTTTTTCAAAATTATTTCCAAATATTTCTTTGAGACCTTTCACATTTTCTATCAATGTGTTTTGATAACGAATTGCGGTAGGAATTACGTGATTCCTCGCAATGTCTCCTAAGGTTCTACTTTCTATCTGAATACGCAACGTATATTCATCAAGTTCTATTTCATGACGTGCTTCTACTTCTACTTTGCTCATTACATCCATTTCTTCAAACAATGAAATTGCTTCTTTAGAAACTTGCGCTTTCAAAGCCTTAGGTGTTGTTTTATTATTACTTAAACCTCTTTTCTTAGCTTCCTTCTGCCAAGCCTCACCATATCCATCACCTTCAAAACGAATTCTTTTCGATGCTTTAATATACTCTCTCAAGATATTAAATACGGCCTCATCTTTTTTCAGGTTTTTCTTTTCTATAAGCACATCTACCTCTTTTTTGAATTCCTTTAACTGCTTCGCTACGAGTGTATTCAAAACAGTCATTGGCCCTGCACAGTTTGACCAGGAACCTACAGCTCTTAGTTCAAATTTATTTCCAGTAAACGCGAAAGGCGACGTTCTATTTCTATCGGTATTATCCAATAATATTTCTGGAATCTTTCCTACGATATTTAACTTCAGATCTGTCTTTTCTTCTGGAGATAATTTTCCTTTTGTAACATTCTCTAATTCATCTAAAACTGATGACAATTGTGAGCCAATAAAAACTGAAATAATTGCAGGCGGCGCTTCATTTGCTCCTAAGCGATGATCATTACTTGCACTTGCGATAGAAGCTCTTATCAACTCTTCATTATCACATACTGCTTTTATGGTATTCACGAAAAACGTTAAGAATTGTAGATTCTTCATTGGTGTTTTTCCCGGACTTAATAAATTTACTCCAGTGTCTGTAGATAACGACCAATTGTTGTGTTTTCCAGAACCATTGATTCCTGCAAATGGCTTTTCATGAAATAAGACCTTATAATTATGACGTTTAGAAACTTTCTCCATAACATCCATTAGTAAAGAATTATGATCTACTGCTAAATTGGCTTCTTCAAAAATTGGAGCGAGTTCAAACTGATTTGGAGCCACTTCATTATGACGTGTTTTTACAGGAATACCCAACAACATGCATTCTTGTTCTAAATCTCTCATAAAACTCATCACTCTATCTGGTATTGAACCAAAATAGTGGTCATCTAACTGCTGTCCTTTTGCTGGAGAATGCCCTAACAATGTTCTTCCTGTCAACATAATATCTGGCCTAGATGCTGCTAAAGCACTATCTATCAAAAAATACTCTTGCTCCCATCCTAAGGTTGCATTGACTTTTGCCACATTTTTATCAAAATACTTGGCTACTGCCGTAGCGGCATGATCTATCGCTTGTAGTGCTCTTAATAATGGTGCTTTATTATCTAAGGCTTCTCCGGTATAGGCTACAAATACTGTAGGAATACACAAGGTAGTACCATAAACGAACGCAGCGGAGGTTGGGTCCCAAGCTGTATATCCTCTTGCCTCAAAAGTATTTCGTATACCTCCATTAGGAAAACTAGAGGCGTCAGGTTC
Source organism: uncultured Flavobacteriaceae bacterium (assembly GCA_947500525.1). Taxonomy (GTDB): domain Bacteria; phylum Bacteroidota; class Bacteroidia; order Flavobacteriales; family Flavobacteriaceae; genus Aureibaculum. The sequence goes on from CANMSH010000001.1 coordinate 99,491, forward strand.
TTGCTGCACTAATTGACCTCCATCAAATTTTTCTACCGACCTTCCTCCTTCTATAGTTTCGAAAAAAGCATCATGTTTTTCGGCAGTAGCTCCAGTCAATGGCTGAAACCAATGTGTATAATGAGTTGCACCCTTGCTAATCGCCCAATCTTTCATTGAAGCTGCAACTTGATCTGCAATTTTTCTGTCAATCTTAGAGCCCTTAAATATTGCATCCTGCACACTTCGATAAGCGTCTTTTGTTAAATATTGTCGCATCGCATATTCGTTAAAAACATTCGCTCCGAACAGCTCCGATCGCTTACCTGCGGCTTTTATTTCAAGTGGCTTCCTATTTAAAACCTCTTTTAATGCGTTGAACCTTATTTTTGACATATTATATGGGTTTTAATCTTGATGAATTTTATTTTAATCACAAAATTAACCAAAGATTTTTCAATTATTTGTTTTTTACCTCTATTTTTTTGGGGTGTTCATAATTTTTTTCTATTTATTGAGATTTATACCCCTAAAATATTGGTAGTTTCTAGAAAAAATTTATTTTTGTGCTTTATTTTTTATTAAACTATTATACTATGAGCAAATCTAAATTAGAATACATCTGGCTAGATGGCTACAAGCCTACTCAGAACATGAGAAGTAAAACTAAAGTTGAAGAAAACTTTAGTGGCAAATTGGAAGATTGTCCAATTTGGTCTTTCGACGGATCTTCGACCAGACAAGCTGAAGGCGGATCTTCTGACTGTTTATTAAAACCTGTTGCTATTTATCCTGATCCTGCAAGAAAAAATGGATATTTAGTAATGACTGAAGTTTTAAATGCTGATGGAACTCCTCATGAATCAAACGGACGCGCAACAATTGACGACGATGATAATGATTTCTGGTTTGGTTTTGAGCAAGAGTATTTCATCATGGATACTGCTACACAATTACCACTCGGGTTTCCTGTAGGTGGTTATCCAGGTCCTCAAGGAATGTACTACTGTTCTGTTGGAGGTAGAAATACACATGGAAGACAATTGGTAGAGGAACATGCTGATCTTTGTATTGAAGCAGGATTAAATTTTGAAGGAATCAATCAAGAAGTTGCAAGTGGACAATGGGAATTTCAATTATTCGCGAAAGGCGCTAAAAAAGCCGGTGATGAAATTTGGATCGCACGTTATTTACTAGACAGACTGACTGAAGATTATGGTTTTTATATAGAATATCACCCGAAACCTGTAAAAGGTGATTGGAATGGTTCTGGAATGCATGCTAACTTTTCTAATACTACATTGAGAACATGTGGTTCACAAGAAGTATATGAAAAAATATGCGAAGCGTTTAGACCAGTAACAGCAGAGCATATTGCAGTGTATGGTGAGTTTAACGAACAACGTTTAACTGGTTTACACGAAACGGCATCAATTCATGATTTCAGCTATGGTATTTCTGATAGAGGAGCCTCGATTAGAATTCCAATCATTACTGTTGAAAAAGGATGGAAAGGATGGTTAGAAGATAGAAGACCAGCTTCAAATGGAGATCCTTATAAAATTGCTGGCAGAATTGTAAAAACAGTTAAATCGGCAAACATTTAAGTCTTACAAAGTTCGATTTATACAATATTAAAAAGCTTCGATATTCTCGAAGCTTTTTTTATGTCAAATTTTTATACGCCAGAAATTTTAAAAGACAAATAGATGAATAGTATGTACGCTCCAAAAAGCGCCAGTCCCTTCACACGAGATAGTTGTAATTTCTTTGGCAGAAAAATCAAAGGCAATAATAAAATTGCTATAGCCAACATCCAAATAATATGATTACTTAAAATCTGAGGATCTGTAACAGGAATAGGTTTTACAATCGCAGTCAAACCTAGTACTGAACCAATATTAAAGATATTAGAGCCTATTAAATTTCCTAACGAAATAGCCTTTTCTTTTCTCAATGCCGCAATTACTGAAGCCGCTAACTCAGGAACACTTGTACCCAATGCAACCATACTCACCCCTATTAAACCTTTACTTACTCCTAATTTAGTTGCTATATCTACAGCTCCTTTTACCAGCAGTTCTGAACCTCCCCATAAAGCCGCTCCACCAATGAGCAACCAAAGAGCAATCTTTATATTTGACGTTTCTCTCAAAGCCTCATCTACCTCTTCTACTTGTGCCTTGGTGTTTTTTCTAGAAATTTTTATCATGAAATAGATAAAAATAATCAAGGAAATAAATAGAATGGCTCCCTCTAGACTACTCAATGTATTATCATTCCATAAAAAATAATAGAGCAGGCCAGATAAACCTACCATCATGGGCCAATTCATCTTGTAAAAATCTCTATCAACAACCAACGGGAAAATAATTGCGGTAATACCCAATACTAAGGCAATATTTGCAATATTAGAGCCAACAACGTTACCAATAGCCAATGCAGGATATCCGTCTAACGCCGCCTGTAAACTAACAATTAATTCGGGTGCCGAAGTCGCAAAAGAAACAACGGTCATACCAATTACTATTTTTGAAAGCTTCAATTTAAATGATAATCCCACCGAAGATCTGACCAAAAATTCACCTCCAACAACAAGCAATAAAAAGCCAGCGATCACATAAAATATACTCATCCCTTATTTTTTGTACAAATATAATTTTAAAAAATAAGACCTCAGTCATTTCTTTTAAATCTTAAATTTTAGTTAAATAACTACACAAATAGTTGTATAACTATAAAAATAGTTATATTTGTTTAAGAATAAATTTACAATGAATAAACTCACCAATAAAGAAGAAGAAATATTACATGCTTTATGGAAGCTTAAAAAGGCTTTTGTAAAAGAAATTGTAGCCATTTTACCTACACCCAAACCACATTACAATACCGTTTCTACCATTATCCGAAATATGGAAGAAAAAGGGTATGTTAGTTATGTTGCTTTTGGTAAAACACATCAATACTATCCCACAATTACCAAGGATGCTTATAGAAAAAAATATATGAGCAAAACGATCACCAATTATTTCGAAAATTCATATAAAGATGCTGTTTCATTCTTTGCCAAAGAAGAAAAAATAAGTGTCGATGAATTAAAGGAAATTATAGAATTAATAGAGAAAAAAAACAACTAAACTATGGAAACCTTTTTTACCCATCTATGGAAATCGGCCATCATCGTTTCTCTTTTTTATGGTTTTTATAAATTGTTCATACAAAAAGAAACGTACTTTTCTTCAATTCGATACTTTTTATTATCAGGCGTCATACTCTCTATTCTTATTCCTTTTGTTAGTATCATTGAGTATATTGAAGTCGCTCCAATTCAAATCGTTCCCACCGCTCTAGACGAATCTATAATTCCTTTTGAAACTGCATCAATCGATTGGCTATACCTTGGAGTTCTTTTATATGCACTTGTTGCTATAGGTCTTTTACTCAAATTTATATTACAACTCCTTTCAATTGCCTCTCTCATATATAAGCACAGTTATGTAAAGATAGATGGTTGTTATTTAGTAAAAACACACTCCAACACTTCGCCTTTTTCCTTTTTCAATTTTATCGTTTATAACCCGGCTCAATTTCATCAAGAAGAAGTAACTCAAGTACTAGCTCATGAAAAAGCACATGTTTTACAAATGCATTCTATAGATAACTTGATGGCAAATTTACTCGTAATTTTTCTTTGGTTTAATCCAATTGCGTGGTTCTATAAACACAGTATTACGCAAAACTTAGAATATATCGCCGATGAATACGCTCAAAAGAAAACACATTCTCCGCATTCATATCAACAACTGTTATTAAAAACAACTATACCCAACTATAAAATGGCTTTAGCCAATAATTTTTACAATTCACTATTAAAAAAACGAATCATTATGTTACACAAACAAAGATCAAAAAATCACTCTCAATGGAAATTTTTAACAATACTTCCTGTTCTATGCACATTCGTATTCGCTTTCAATACTGAAACCATTGCGCAGCAAAAAAAGACCTCTACCAAGATTCTTGAAGTAAAGGCTGACATTTTTGCGATGGCTCTAAACAAAGAAAGTTCAGAAAAAGATCTCAAAAAGATCTCGAGTACTTTTTTAGAAAAAGGACTCATTGTAAAGTTTAGCAACATCAAAAGAAACAGTTCTAATGAAATAACCGCTCTTAAAATTAATGCTAAAACTAAAAACGGAAAATCATCAGCGTCTCATGCCGCTAATGTGAATGATGGTATTCACCCTATCCAAATATCTTATGATAGTGAAAGTAATTATCTGAGTATTGGTTCTGCCCATAACAATCATCAGAAGGAATATATCTCTTGGACCAAGGATAAGGGCACTAATTTCGTTTTTGTTTCCGACGATGATGACAAAAATGTATGGGTCACAAAAAAAGATGGTAAAAAAATTGTTGTAGAAAGTCATTATGACGAAGATGATGACCACGATACAGAGGTTGTTCGCATAACTACTGACAAAGATGGAAAGAAAAATAAAACCATGGTGGTTTCTACCAGCAACAAGGCTCGTCCCCTAATTATTCTTGACGGCAAAGAAATTACTTCAATAGAAATGGAAGACTTAGATACCGATGACATAGAAAGCATCAATGTTCTAAAAGGTAAAAAGGCGAAAGCAAAGTACGGTGACAAAGGTAAAAATGGTGTTATAGAAATTACCTCTAAAAAATAATAAACGGTAATAAAATCGACCAATAACAGCCCTTTTCAATATAACTTGAAAAGGGTTTTTTATGCTCACCCAAAAGATGAAATCCCTAAAATTGTGCTCAAAATAAACGGATATTAGCGGTTTTGGTTAAAAAGAGTAAAAAAAGCGCCTTCATACATTATAAAATGCAATAAAAAATGTATTTGATATTATAATTAATAACTTAAATGAAGAGAGTCACTTACACCTCTAGAACAATAATTTTAATTTAATTACAAATTAGTAGGCAATTTTATTGATTTTTCAATTTTCCCAAATTCGTATTCAAAAAACTGCATATACTGCAGAAGAATTAATTCAAACAACTAAATTATCAACCTCTAAAACCCCAAAAAAATGATCAATTTAATTATTACGATAGTTACGTTCATTATTGAACTTATCTAACTTATTAAACTTTAAAAACCCAAAAATCATGCTACTATTAATCAAACAAAACCTACTAATCATACCGATCTTCTAACCATAAAAGATATCTTAGCCCCATTAAGATCTATCAAAGAAGTTAGTCACTCCCCGATTAATTTCTATATTGAAAAACTCCTGACCTTTTCAGGAGTTTTTTTTATTTGGTATTTTTACTGCATGAAAAAATCACTTTTTAAGTTGCTTGCTCTTCTAAATAAGGCTGTACTTCCGAGTTATTCGAAAAAACGTTTAGATATGACAAAAGCTTCTAAGCTACAATTAGCACTCATCGGATGGCGGTACTTCGTTACTAAAAATGCTATTGATTGAAGGATAAAAATTATGTCGATTTCTTTTTTCTATATTGGAGAAAAGGAATATATTTGCAACCCAAAATTGGCCTCGTGGCGCAACTGAATAGCGCATCTGATTACGGCTCAGAAGGTTATAGGTTTGAATCCTATCGAGGTCACAAATAAATCAAAAAGCAAGCAAAATCATAAAGCTTGCTTTTTTGATTTTAGAGGTTTTTGATTTTCAGAGCGAAGCTTTCAGGATCACGAGCAGTGTGAGTAATCTTCATTGATACACAGTATCTATTTTCCAAAAAGATCACTAGGATGCTCCTGCACTACCCAACCCTTCAATATTAATGTCACTTAAAATTAACAAATGACAAGCCTTTTTATTTACTTCAAGAATTAAACACAATCATCTTCAAAGAAATGTAAAGTTCATAATCAAAATCTTCAAAATATTGACTGTCCTATGATTAGGAACTTTTGTCCATTTTCTAATATATCATAATAATACATCTTTACCACGTACTTTAGAAAGTCATATTACTAACTTTTAAACATTGAAATATTATGAAATTTATTACGAAAAAAATACATGCTTTTTTAGATTATCCTGTGGCAATAGCTTTGATAGCCTTACCTTTCTTATTAAGTTTAGGTGGTTCTAATACCTTGGCACTACAAATTTCTGTTGCAACAGGAATTGCTGCCTTTCTGTTAACAATTTTAACCGACCACCATTTAGGAGCGTTTAGAATCATACCTTACAAGTTTCACTTACTTGTAGATTTTTTGGTAGGGTTGGTTTTCGTTATCGCACCCTTTTTGTTCGGTTTTAACGGTATAGATGCTTATTATTATTGGATTATTGGAGGCACCGTTCTCCTAGTTGTTAGTGCACATAAACCTGATATGACCCTGAGTTAACAGTAAAAGATTATCATTAAAAAAGAAGAAGCACTTGTAATAGACAAGTGCTTCTTTATATTTAGTTATTACTTTATTCTCGTTGGGGGAGAAAGGATTGAATTCTTAATTAAAACAAACTGCCTTTCGGCTTGTAGATAAAAGACAGTTTGAGGGTCTAATTCATAGCAATTTTCCAATCACTAAAGGCAAACTTTTACAAGAGTATAACTAACTCTTTGTTTTATATCTTCTTAATTGAGGTGTTTAAAAATTTCGCGATATATGTTTCTTTTTAGGGACTTTAAAAAGTTTACTTTATGTTTCATCTATCTCGGTAACTTCAAACTTAATATCAATTAATTAGTTACTTTTATTTGTTAAAGTGACTCAAAAAACTTGAACTTTAACACCTTTCGTAAATGAAACAATTGCAACCTAAAAATTCCTACCCAATATTTAAAAAATAAATGTAATCTACTGTTTATCAGTAAAATAAAAATTCAATACATATATAGTGAAGTATAAAAAACAAAGCCCTTACAAATTGTAAGAGCTCTGCAATTATGATGATACATTTTCAAAATTGAAAATTTATATTCTTTCTATAGTTAGGGGAGAAAGGATAAAGAATCATCGTATTGAAACGCAAGGTACTATTTATTTTGAATTTTTCAAAAAAGCATTTCTGATTATTTAACACAAGATATTCACAAACAAAAAGTTACCCTAGGAAAAGCCTAGAGTAACTTTAAATTGAAAAATTTTAAATTTTTCAATATCAAAATGAAACTAACTGAAACTATTTTCTATGTCATTTATGCTTGAATCGATAAATATTATCACCAATTATCCTTTTCAAACATGTATTTCTCAAAAATTCTTACATTTGCCCTGGCTCATTTAGTTATAATTGACCACAATAATTTTAGTCTTTTTGTGTTATTAATAAGTCAAATAAATGTAAAGAGAGATTAATTTTTATATATATCTAAACTATTTGTTTCTGATTATTAAACAACCTAAACTCGAAAATTCCCACCTTAACCAAAAAAAATGGTAACCAGCCTAAATAACCACGTTTGCGAAGAACATATATACTCTAAGATTTTTAGAACGCTCTCTAACGATCTGTTTAATTTTTTACGCTATAAATATGGTGAAGGATTAAACCCAAAGGATAAAGTTCAAGAAGCATTCGTCACTTTATGGAACAATTGCAAAAAAGTTCCGCCAGAAAAAGCCAAGTCTTTTTTGTTTACAACTGCTAATAATTTAATGCTAAATGAAATTAAGCATCAAAATGTCGTTTTAAGACATAAACAGACAAAACCAAAAAGTTATACAAATGAGAATCCTGAGTTTTTAATGGAGGAATCTCAGTTTATGGAAAAGTATGAAGCCGCGTTGGCCAAATTGACGGAGGCGCAGCGAGTTGCTTTTTTAATGAATAAGGCTGAAGGGAAACGTCACAAAGAGATTGCAGAAATTCTTGGGATTTCAAGAAAAGCAGTAGAAAAAAGAATATATGGAGCTTTAGAAAAACTCCGTAAAGAAATAGATGGAATATAATTAACTATAAGGTTTTTAAAGAGTTAATGAAAAAAATAAGATTCTATGGTAGGAAAAATTACTACATAGTTGTTATATTTACAAATCGCAGATTATGAATAAAGAACAATTAATAAATAAATGGTTAGATTCGGGCCTCGATGAAACTCAGTTAAACGAGTTCAAAAAGATGCCTGAATATGATACATACACTAAATTGAGTGAGCGCGCACCATTATTTAAGGATGATTCTTTTAACGTTGATTTAGAATATAAAAAACTAAGTTCAAAGTTAAATATGAATACATCAACTACAGTGAATACTCATACAAGTGGTATTAGAAATTTGATAAATCCTTTTCTTAGGGTAGCGGCTGTTGTAGCAGTTGGTTTAGCTGTTTACTATATGCCCATATATGATAATATGGCTACTGTAAAAACCTTAGCTGATCAACAAACTACCGTAGCATTACCGGATGCCTCTACAGTATCTTTAGAAAAATCTTCTTCGTTAAGATTTCAAAAAAGAAATTGGAATGAGAAAAGAAAAGTAAACTTAGTAGGTGAAGCTCGCTTTAAAGTTGCCAAAGGTTCGGCGTTTGATGTTGAAACTTGGATTGGTAAAGTTACTGTGTTGGGAACTGATTTTAAAGTTGTTCAACGTGAGAACTTTTTTGAAATTGAATGTTTCGAAGGTATGGTAAGTTTTGACTATAAAGGAAAGACTGTAAAATTACCTGCTGGTAAATCATTAAGAATAATAGATGGCAAAATTGTTTCTAAACACGAAACGAAACTTGCTTAGTGCAAATTAAGATATAAAAAAGCCTACTATTAAAATAGTAGGCTTTTTTATTTTATATATAATTTTCAATACAGTTTATTTAATTAAGCTGCATTCTCTTTTTTAATTAAGTTTAGTGCAGAACCATGATTAAACCATTCTATCTGACCAGCATTATAAGTGTGATTTGCTAGAATTGTATCTGTACCACCATCAGCATGTGTTACATTAATTGTAAGAGGCTTACCAGGAGTAAAATTGGCTAAATCAACAAAATCAAAAGAATCATCTTCTTGAATTTTGTCATAATCAGCTTCATTCACAAAAGTCAAACCTAACATTCCTTGTTTCTTTAAATTCGTTTCATGAATTCTAGCGAACGATTTAACGAGCACTGCTATTACACCTAAATGACGTGGTTGCATTGCCGCATGCTCACGAGAAGAACCTTCACCATAGTTATGATCTCCCACAACAATTGTTGGTACGCCAGCTGCCTTATAAGCTCTTTGTGTAGCCGGTACGGCTCCATACTCACCTGTCAACTGATTTTTAACAGTATCTGGCTTGTCGTTAAACGCATTGATCGCACCTGTTAAGGTATTATTAGAGATATTATCTAAATGTCCTCTAAAACGTAACCATGGCCCGGCCATAGAAATATGATCTGTAGTACATTTACCTTTAGCTTTTATTAATAATTTGGCTCCTTTTACATTATTTCCAATAGGATTAAAAGGTGTCAATAATTGTAATCTTTTTGAATCGGCATTTACCTTAATTTCGATTCCAGATCCATCTTCTGGTGGTGCAATAAACCCAGCATCTTCTACGTCAAAACCTCTTGCGGGTAATTCCATTCCTGTTGGCTCGTCTAATTTTACCTGCTCACCATTCTTATTTGTTAATGTATCCGTAATTGGATTGAAATCAAGACGGCCAGAAATTGCTATCGCCGCTACCATTTCTGGAGACGTTACAAAAGCGTGGGTGTTTGGATTACCATCTGCCCTTTTTGCAAAGTTTCTATTAAAAGAATGTACAATACTATTTTTTGGTGCATTTTTAGGATCGCTATATCTCGCCCATTGACCGATACAAGGTCCACAAGCATTTGTAAAAATCGTAGCATCCAAATCTTCAAATATTGACAATAATCCATCTCTTTCAGCAGTAAATCTTACTTGCTCAGAACCTGGATTTATACCAAATTGTGCCTTCGTTTCTAATCCTTTATCAACTGCTTGCTTGGCAATTGAAGCGGCTCTAGATAAATCTTCATATGATGAATTTGTACAAGAACCTATCAAGCCCCATTCTACATCTAAAGGCCAATCATTTTTCGTTGCAGCTTCGTTCATACTACCAACAACAGTTGCTAAATCTGGTGTAAATGGTCCATTGATATGTGGTGTCAATTCTGATAAATTGATCTCAATTACTTGGTCAAAATATTGTTCTGGGTTCGCATATACTTCAGCATCACCTGTTAAATGTTCCTTCACTTCATTAGCAGCATCGGCAACATCATTTCTATCTGTTGCTCTCAAGTAGCGCTCCATAGATTCATCATATCCAAAAGTAGAAGTTGTTGCTCCTATTTCGGCACCCATATTACAAATAGTACCTTTACCAGTACAAGACATGCTCTTCGCTCCTTCTCCAAAATATTCAACAATTGCTCCAGTACCTCCTTTTACAGTTAAGATACCAGCTACTTTTAAAATAACATCTTTTGGTGCTGTCCAACCACTTAGTTTACCCGTAAGTTTTACACCAATCAGTTTTGGAAATTTTAATTCCCACGGCATCCCTGCCATCACATCTACCGCATCAGCCCCACCAACTCCAATAGCTACCATTCCTAATCCACCGGCATTTACCGTATGAGAATCGGTACCAATCATCATTCCGCCTGGAAAAGCATAATTTTCTAGTACTACTTGATGAATAATTCCTGCACCAGGTTTCCAAAAACCAAGGCCATATTTACTTGAAACTGATTCTAAAAAGTTAAAAACTTCATTACTTGTATTCAAGGCATTTTGCAAATCACCTTTTGCTCCAATTTTTGCTTGAATTAAATGATCACAATGCGTTGTTGTTGGCACCGCCACTTTCTTTTTTCCTGCTTGCATAAATTGCAACAACGCCATTTGAGCTGTTGCATCTTGTAGCGCAATCCTATCAGGTGCGAAATCTACATATGATTTTCCTCTTTCAAAAGTTTGACTCGGTATTCCTTCTGTAAGGTGAGAATATAAAATTTTCTCAGACAACGTTAACGGCTTCCCTGTTAACTCTCTTGCTTTATTAATTTTATCGCCCATAGTTTTATAGACGTTTTTAATCATATCAATATCAAATGCCATATGCTAATTATATTTGGTTAAATATACGAACGCAAAGTTACTCATTTTCGTATTATTTTTCGAAAATGTTCAATATAAAAAGTTATTCTCGCGTTATTTATACGAAATACTCAAAAAAAATAAAAAACGATTCAACTTTTGGTAGTTCAGTCAACAAAAAATTGTCAACCTAAAAATGATTTTTTAAAGAAAACCCTTATTTCAAACGATTTCAGCAGACAAACCTCTACTCAATAATCTTGAACATTTCGGCTTTAATTCTTCGTACTCTCCCGTTTTAACAGCACACTTACCTTTATAATGTACTAAGTATGTACATTGTTCGGCCTGCTCTGGAGTATGATCACAAACATCAATTAAAGAATCAATAACAAAGTCAAACGTATTTACGTCATCATTAAAGAGAATAATTTCATGCTGATTTACCTCTTGCTCAAGGACATCAACGTCTTCCTGTATTTTTTCTTTAGTACTCATACTCGTTATTTAAAACAAAAATAATAAAAAAGAGGCATATTTCAATATGCCTCTTTTACAAACAACTAAGTTTTATTAGTATAAAAACCTTAAAGCTGTAACATCGTTTCCGTTAAACTCTCCATCTTCATTGTTAGAAAAACATGCTAACATCACTGAAGTAGGATCAAAACCTGTTGGAGTTCCTGGAATATGAACGGCTCCAACAGAACCAGCACTTTCACCAGATTGCCCACAACTTTGTCTACTAAACCAATCTGTATGACGTAAACCAACCGAATGACCTATTTCATGTGTAATTACATGCTCTACAACATTCGTATCAAAACTATTTAAACCATAAATTTGAACAAATTTAAATGGTCTTCCATTAGAAGGAAATCCTGCAGATCCTCCAGAACCCGACTGATTTGGATTATGGTACACAACCATTTCTTTTGGTTGATAGTTTGTACCAAACGTTAAGTTGAAACGAATATTTAGACCTAACCTATTATAGTTATTTACTGCCCAACGTAACGCCGTTTGTTCTTTGTTTGATAAACCGAAACCACCTCCACCAGTGAAACCAATAATATTTATAGTTGAAATAGAAACTAGATTATTAGTACGATATTGTTTCGACTGAATGCCATCACCAACATTCATATTCATTATTTCATCTCTAGTAAACATGATATCACCTTCAACTTTGAACATTTCTTGAACGCTACCATCTGGTAACTGGAAGTCAACCACTTCAAGATCACTTGGATTAAAATAATTTTGCTCTAAAGCTTTTATAATTTCAGCATGTTTTTCTTCTGAAGACTCTTGGTCTATAAAAGCATCTTCATCTTTTTGACATGAAAATAACAGCATAGCCATAGATAGCATAAAAACTGGTAAATTGAGTTTTTTCTTCATTTTGTTTAATTTTTTAAGTTAATATTAGTTTTATTGCTAAATATTTAACAATAATTTGGCGTGAAGTTAAAACTAGTATTGACAATAATCAATAGCGAAAACCATGATTTTTAAAACTCATTGAAAACCATTAGTTTTTTTACCTAAAAAGAAATGTAATTAATTTGTCACCTTAAGATACTTTAACGCCACCCAATTATGACGCTCAATAAATTGTTCTAAATGTAATTGGTGATTCGAAGCTTCACCGTCAATAATTGGAATATCTTCTTGATAAAAGCCACTGAGTAGTAGTATTCCATTTTTGTTCAAACAATTGGCATATGTTTTTATATCACTCATCAAAATATTACGGTTGATATTGGCAATAATTACATCATATTTTTTATTCACAAGAAGAGAAACATCTCCTTCGAACACTGAAATATGCCTGCATTTGTTACGCTCACAATTCTCTACCGAATTTTCATAACACCATGCATCAATATCTATGGCATCTATGGGTTTGGCTCCTTTCATTTCAGCAAAAATTGCCAAAATTCCGGTACCACAACCCATATCCAACACTTTTTTACCTTCTAAATCTAATGACAACAAATGTTGTATCATCATATAGGTCGTTTCATGATGACCTGTGCCAAAACTCATTTTGGGTTCAATAACAATATCATATGTTACATTAGGATTTTCATGAAAAGGTGCTCGAATGCTTACCAAATCATCGACAATAATTGGTTGAAAATTTTTCTCCCATTCACTATTCCAATTTACTTGTGCGATCTCTTCTTTCTCAAAAGAAATTTCAAACTCCTTGTTTTTCAAGGCATAAATATCAGCCAAAATGGTATCATGATGTTCAGCTTTTTGAATATAAGCGGTAACACCCGTTTCACTTTCTACAAAACTTTCGAAACCAGCATAGCCTAACTCTGCAATAAGAATTTCTGTGGCTGGTTGCAACGGAGAAACAGTAAAGTTATAGGAGATGTATGTAGTTGACATACGGTCTTAATTTTAAAATTCTCAACAAGTTCTAGCGTGTTAAATCGCCTTTATAATCGCTAAAAAATCTTCGGCCTTAAGTGAAGCTCCTCCTATTAACCCTCCATCTACATCTGGTTTTGAGAAAATCTCTTGAGCATTTGCAGGTTTTACGCTACCTCCGTAGAGAATAGAAACTTCTTCGGCTACTTCTTCGTCATATTGCTCTGTAATTAAATTGCGAATAAATGCATGCATTTCTTGAGCTTGATCTGCTGAGGCAGTTTCACCCGTACCTATCGCCCAAACAGGCTCATATGCCAATACAATATGTTGCCAATCACTTTCCTTCAAATGAAACAAAGCATCCTTTAACTGATACTCAACAACATTAAAATGATTATCTGATTGTCTATCTTCTAATTTTTCACCAAAACAAAAAATAACATTCATTTTATGTTCAAGCGCTTGTTCAACTTTTTGAGTTAACAAATTTGCATCCTCATTAAAATACTCTCTTCGTTCAGAATGCCCTAAAATTACTGTGTTAATACCAGCTGATAAAAGCATATCGGCAGAAACCTCTCCTGTGTAAGCACCACTTTCTTTAAAATGCATGTTTTGCGCAGCTACTTCAACTTGATCATCTCTTTTTTCAGTATCCACGACAAATGGTATATTGATAAAAGGAGGTGATACAATAACTCTTGTATTTTCATTAAGACTTCCTATACCATCACTAATATCACTTACTAACTGTAAAGATTGATCTTTATTTAAATTCATTTTCCAGTTTCCAGCTACTATCTTTTTTCTCATAATTTATTTTAGTTTTATTCTTGGATCTAACCATCCGTATATAATGTCAACAAAAATATTGATAATAATAAACATTGTTGCTATTATCAATACACTTCCCATAATAATGGGCAAATCTAAGGTATTTAATGCGTTTACAATCTCTTTTCCTAAACCATTCCAATTAAAAATATATTCTACAAAAACAGCACCAGCCAATAAAGAAGCGAACCATCCAGAAACGGCGGTAACAACAGGGTTCATTGCATTTTTTAACGCATGCCTCCTAATAACCTTATACATCGATAGTCCTTTTGCTTTTGCAGTTCGAATATAATCTTGACTCAACACTTCTAGCAATGAACTACGCATTAATTGAATAATTACTGCCAAGGGCCGAATGCCCAAAACGATTGCAGGTAAGAGCAAATTCTTTAACTGAATGTACTTTCCTTCCCCAAAATCATCAACCTCATAAAGACTTCCTGTCATGTTTAAGTTTGTATACTCATGAAGTACAAAACCAAAAAACCATGCAAAAATAATGGCAGAAAAAAAGGAAGGAACGCTCATTCCAAATGTACTAACTACCGAAATAATTCGGTCGAACAAAGAATCCTTAAAAATAGCAGATAGTATTCCTAAAAACACACCAATTATAATCGCAATTGTAATTGCCGATACTGCTAAAATTGCCGTATTTGGCAAAGTCTCTCTAATGATTTCAGAGACTTCTTTTCCGTTTTTCTGAAAAGACTCTCGTAGATAAGGAAATTTAAGAACTACTGTTTTTTCTCCAACATTAAACAAACTCCTATACGAATATTTAGCTGAGCTAAGAAAAGTATAACCATCTTCATTAGTACTATGAATAGAAATAGGTGATAAATCATTTAAATAATAACCATATTGAGTTAAAACAGGTTTATCAAATCCATATTTTCGTTTAATATTTTCTAGTTGTTCACTATCTTGACGCTGATCTAACATCATGCTAGCGGGATCGCCAGGCAACACCGTAAATAGAAAGAAAATAACAGTAACTACACCAAAAAGTGTTAACATACCATATAGAAACTTATTTAAAATATAACGTAGCACCACTATTATTTAGCTATCAAATATAATCCAATAAACTTAAAAATTGTAGCTTTGCAAAACCTTTTATTTCATAAGAATGACCAGAGCTCTACTCATTGAACAGATCAAAAAAAAACAATCATTTTTATGCGTGGGATTAGACGTCGATCTCGATAAAATTCCTCAGCATTTATTAGTCTTAGATGACCCTATTTTTGAATTCAACAAACAAATTATTGATGCTACTCATCATCTTGCGGTAGCCTATAAACCTAACATTGCCTTTTACGAAGCGTATGGCATAAAAGGATGGCTAGCCCTTCAAAAGACTATCACATATTTAAACACTAATTATCCGGAAATTTTTACAATTGCAGATGCCAAACGGGGTGATATCGGTAATACTTCAACAAGATATGCCAAAGCTTTTTTTGAAGATTTAGACTTTGATTCAATTACAGTAGCTCCATACATGGGTAGTGATTCTGTAGAGCCTTTTTTAGCATTCGAAGATAAATTTACAATTATGTTAGCGCTCACATCGAATGTTGGTGGTCTCGATTTTCAAACCTTAAAAATAGAAAACGAAGATCTATATAAATGTGTGCTAAGAAAATCACTTTCATGGAAAAACTCTGACCATCTAATGTATGTTGTTGGAGCAACGAGACCTGAATATTTTAGTGAAATTAGAAAGATTGTTCCTCATCATTTTTTATTGGTACCCGGTGTAGGCGCTCAAGGCGGAAGTTTATCAGAAGTATGTACATATGGTTTGAATAAAGATATTGGTTTGTTAGTGAATTCTACGCGTGGAATTATTTATGCTTCTCAAGAAAAAGATTTTGCGTTGAAAGCTCAAGAAAAGGCGCTAGAATTACAGATAGAAATGAAAGCTTTTATAAACTAGATAACACTATCTTTGCAAACAATTTAAGTGAATCATGGGAAACATTGTTGCCATAGTAGGAAGACCAAATGTAGGGAAGTCTACTTTCTTTAATCGTTTAATTCAGCGTCGTGAGGCTATTACTGATGCCGTAAGTGGTGTAACACGTGATAGACATTATGGAAAGTCTGAATGGAACGGTCAAGAATTTACTTTAATAGACACTGGTGGCTACGTAAAAGGTTCTGATGATATTTTCGAAGCCGAAATTGACAAGCAAGTAGAGTTGGCCATTGATGAGGCAGATGCCATTATTTTTATGGTTGATGTTGAAGCTGGTATTACAGGTATGGACGAAGATGTAGCCAAATTACTTCGAAAGGTAAAAAAGCCTATTTTTTTAGTCATAAACAAAGTAGACAATAGTAAACGTAACGCCGATGCTGTTGAATTCTACGCACTTGGTTTAGGTGATTACTATACCATTGCAAGTATTAATGGTAGTGGTACTGGTGAATTACTCGATGATTTAGTTAAAGCGTTACCCGAAAAAGAAGAGGTTGTTGAAGATGAACTGCCGCGATTCGCTGTTGTTGGTAGACCAAATGCAGGAAAATCATCTTTTATTAACGCACTCATCGGAGAAGACAGATATATTGTAACTAATATTGCGGGTACAACACGCGATTCGATTGACACTAAATACAATCGTTTTGGATTTGATTTTAATTTGGTTGATACTGCCGGAATCAGACGAAAAACAAAAGTAAAAGATGATTTAGAATTTTATTCTGTTATGCGATCTGTTCGAGCAATTGAACATTGTGATGTTGCAATTTTAGTCATTGACGCCACTCGTGGTTTTGAAGGCCAAGATCAAAATATTTTTTGGCTCGCAGTAAAGAATAAGAAAGGGGTCATCATTCTGGTAAATAAATGGGATTTAGTAGAAAAAGACACCCAGACAACAAAAGAGTTTGAAACAATGATTCGCAGGCAAATAGAGCCTTTTACTGATGTTCCAATTGTTTTTATTTCTGCCCTCACCAAACAACGTATTTTCAAAGCAATAGAGACTTCTGTAGGAGTATATAATAATCGAAAAAATAGAATACCTACTAGTAAATTAAACGAAACAATGTTAGACATTGTGACAAATAACCCTCCTCCAGCTTACAAAGGAAAGTTTGTGAAAATTAAATTTTGTACACAATTACCAACACCAACTCCTCAGTTTGCATTTTTTTGTAACCTGCCTCAATATGTAAAAGATCCATATAAGCGGTATCTCGAAAATAGAATGCGTGATATTTTTAATTTTAATGGTGTTCCGATTATCATTTATTTTAGAAAAAAGTAACTATTTCACTCGATGATAAATTAGTATATTTATCGCTTGATCAAGAAAGAATGAATTCCAATAAACCACTTGCAATTTTTATCATGGGTGTTTCTGGTGTAGGTAAGTCTACAATTGGGAGGTTATTGTCTGATCAACTTTCTATTCCTTTTTTCGATGGTGATGATTATCATCCTGAAGTGAACAAACAAAAAATGGCCAATGGTGATCCGCTGAATGATAACGATCGTCATGATTGGTTACTCAATTTAAATAAATTGGCCAATGAACAAACAGCTCATAATTCATGTATTATTGCATGTTCGGCGTTAAAAGAAAGTTACCGAGAATTACTCAAAGTAGGAATAGAAGTCAATGTAAAATGGGTATTACTTCATGGTTCTTTCGACCAAGTACACCAAAGAATTCAACAACGAAAAGATCATTTTATGCCTGTGTCTTTGCTGCAGTCTCAATTTGACACCATAGAAGATCCTGTTGATGCGCTTAAAATTAATATTCGGGAAACACCTCAAAAAATAACAACATTAATAGTGAACCAACTACAGAAGAAATCAGAATTTGGATTAATAGGACTTGGTGTAATGGGAAAAAGCTTAGCGAGAAACTTAGCTTCTAATAATTTTAAGCTTTCAATGTTTAACAGACATGTTCCGAAAAAAGAGGAAAACATTGCCTTACAATTTAGCAATGAGTTCACAGAACTTTCGGAAGCAAAGCCATTTGATGATTTACAAGCTTTCGTAAACTCATTACAAACTCCGCGTAAAATAATGTTAATGGTAAACGCCGGGAAACCAGTAGACGCAGTAATCGAAAATTTAATACCGCTTTTATCTAAAGGCGATGTGATTATTGATGGGGGAAATTCTCATTACAAAAAAACACAGGCAAGAATCGATGCACTCGAAAGTCATGACATATATTTTATTGGAGCTGGTGTTTCTGGTGGTGAGGAAGGCGCATTAAAAGGACCTTCTATTATGCCTGGAGGAAATCAGAATGCGTACAAATTGGTACAGCCTTTTTTAGAAACTATAGCCGCAAAAAATAAGGATAACGATCCTTGCTGCACCTATATTGGTAATGGAGGAAGTGGTCATTTTATAAAAATGGTGCATAATGGTATTGAATATGTCGAAATGCAACTTTTAGCTGAGGTCTATTTTATCTTGAAAAGCATGGGTAAAAACCCAGATGAAATAGCGAATATATTAGAATCTTGGTCTACTGAAGCCAACAGTTACTTGCTAGAAATTACCATTAATATATTAAGAAAAAAAGAAGGAAATGGCTGGCTAATTGATGCCATATTGGATAAATCTGGTAATAAAGGAACTGGTAACTGGACCACCATTGCTACTGCAGAACTTGGAATACCAAGTACTTTGATTCCAGCCTCTTTATTCGCACGCTACCTATCTGCTTTTAAGGAAGAACGTTTACAAGTTTATAAAACATATGCCGAGCAAAATTCAAAATTTGATATCGACATTTCTGCGTTATTGAAAGGGTATCAATTAGCAAGAATTGTAAATCATCACCAAGGATTTAGATTACTCTCGCAGGCATCCGTTTCATATAATTGGAATTTAAATTTATCGAAAATTGCCAGTATATGGACCAACGGCTGTATTATTAGATCTACTTTAATAGAAGAGCTCATTGATATTTTAAAAAATGATGATATCATTCTATTAAGTGATGCTATTATTCCTCGAGTTAAACTGATGAAAAACTCATTGAATACTGTTGTTTCTCAGTGCATACTTGGAGAAATACCAATTCCTTGTTTTAGTGAAGCCGTAAACTTTTTAAATGGATATAAAGAATCGTATACTTCGGCTAATCTAATTCAAGCGCAACGAGATTACTTCGGAGCACATACCTTTCAAAGAGTTGATGATGCTAGCGGTAAGTTTTATCATGTTAATTGGGAAAGTTAAAAAAGACTTCATCTTAATTTCTATCTAAAAAGCTATTTTCATTTCTTGCCTAGCAACATTAAAGCCTTTTTCTCGAACTGTTTTTCGTGCAGAACTTCCTTCAACTAAAAGTGGGTTTGTATGATTGAAATGAATAAAATAAATTTTGGCTTTATCATTTACTGATAAGGCCTCAAATAATTGCATGCTTTCCTCAACAAAAGGATGCGGCACCTCATTCATATTGCGGTCAATTTCTCCATTTTTATAAAAAGTAGCATCTAAAAAAGCAATATCTACTTTCTTTATATAATCCATAATACTTTTTTCCCACTTATTCCATTTGTCAATATCAGGAATGAACAACGCTTTTTTATTCTTCGTATGAATAATATATCCAACGGTTTCAGTAAATTCGTCGCGATGTGGGACTTCTATAGGCTCCACAGCAATACGCTCATTTAAAGTTATGATTGAATCTTTCTTTAAAATTTTTAAATCGATATTCTGAAGCCTTACCAATTGACTCCAAGGACCATTATTTTCCAAATAATCACGCATGCGAGGCATGGCATAAACCGGCATATGTTGCGCATTGAATGCTTCTCTACCTAAAAACATCAAACCCGTATAATGACCAATATGTCCATGTGTTAAGAATATCCCATCAGGTAGTTGTTTATCTTTTTTTAAATGTTTGGAAAGAAGTTTTGTTTGTGGGGTAAAATCAGGAGTGGCATCAAATAACCAACTCTCATTTGAACTAGGGTCAATCACCGCAATTGAACTCACAAATCTTTTGGCTAACGGATTCTTAAAAACCCTTTCACAACATTCTTTTTTACAGGCAATTTGAGGATATCCAGCGTCTTGCGCATTTCCTAAAACTAAAATATAAGGAGATGTTGATTCACTAAGCATTTCTTTTTCTTGTTCAATACATGAACAACAAAGTAACATGATGAAGATATAGAAACAACTTTTAACCATTTATAAAGTCTGTTATGAGAATTTACCATCCTCCAGAGGCACCGCCGCCGCCAAAGCCGCCACCACCAAAACCGCCACCAAAACCGCCACCGAAACCACCGCCAAAACTTCCTCCTCCAGAGCTACCACCAAAACCGCCACCGCCGAAGCCTCCTCGACCAGATTTACTCAAGATAATAGCCTCCAAGATAGATCCACCAACCGAATCTCTACGCCCCCTATGTCTTCCACCTCTACGATTATTTTTATTTGACAGTATGATGAGTAAAATCACGAAAAATAGTATGATAAAAATTATGGGGATCCCTCCCGAATTTTCATTGTTAAAGTTGCGATTCTCGCGATATTCTCCATTCAAAATTTGCATGACTGCAGAGGTACCTCTATCTAATCCCTCGTAGAAATTTCCTTGCTTAAATTGTGGTGTTATAATATTAGTTATTATTCTTTTCGACAGCGCATCAGTTAGTAAATGCTCTACACCATATCCAGTTTGAATTGTTAATTTTCTATCATTTTTGGCAATAAGTATAAACACACCATTATCCTTATCTGCCTGCCCTATACCCCAATTTTGGGCCCATTTTGTCGCAAAAAACGCAATATCTTCACCATTAATAGTCTTTACTGTAGCTACCACAATTTGGGTCGAAGTAGAATCAGCATAACCAATTAATTTTTGTTCTAACGCATTTTTTTCAAAACCACTCAAGAGCTGAGCTTCGTCGTATACACTTGTTTCTTTTTCAGGTTTTGGAGGAATCTTTTTTTGCGAATATCCAACGACAATAAAATTGAATAAAAATAAAGCACAGCAAAAGAATTGTACGTATTTATATTTGATATGATGCATTCTCTATTTATGGAAGTTCTAAATTCATTTGCAAGATACTAAAAAGCATTACAATAGATAAGTCTTCATATTAATGAATACGTTATGTATAAGGTTAAAAAATTGTCTATTAATAAAAATCAAATTACCTTAGATGCTCTTAACTAACCTTGATTTAAAATGAAGAAACTAACCTTCCTTGTATTTCTTATAGCCACGGCCGTAAGCGCTCAACAATTAGATATAGAAAAATTAAAAGGCATGAAACCTAGGGCAATAGGTCCGGCAGGAATGAGTGGACGTATTACTGCCATTGATGTGGTTACAAATCAACCAGATATTATGTACGTCGGTGCAGCCTCTGGAGGTGTTTGGAAATCTGAAAGTGGAGGGATCGATTGGAAGCCTATTTTTGATGACCAACCTACCGCCGGAATTGGGGCAATTGCTATTCAACAAAGTAATCCTGATGTAATATGGGTAGGTACTGGAGAAGGAAATCCAAGAAATAGTCTAAACGGTGGTTATGGAATTTATAAAAGTTTAGACGCCGGAGCGACCTGGAAATCTATGGGTCTTGAAAAAACGAGAAATATCCATCGAATTATTATTGATAAAAACGATCCTAATACAGTGTATGTGGCCGCTATTGGTTCTCCTTGGGGAGAACATCCTGAACGTGGTGTTTTTAAAACAACCGATGGAGGTAAAACTTGGACCAAGTCTTTGTTCGTAAATAATAAAACGGGAGCTGCCGATTTGGTGGTAGATCCATCCAATCCGAATAAATTAATTGCGGCCATGTGGGAACATCGTAGAAAGCCATGGACTTTTAATTCTGGAGGTAAGGGTTCTGGCTTGTACATTACTTATGACGGAGGAGATACTTGGAAAAAAAAGACAGATGAAGATGGTTTACCAAAAGGAAATTTAGGAAGAATAGGTCTTGCTATTGCTCCGAGTAATACCAAAATAGTCTATGCGCTGGTTGAAGCTAAAAAAAATGCGCTCTATAAATCTGAAGATGG
The DNA here is from genome assembly GCA_947500525.1 of uncultured Flavobacteriaceae bacterium. GTDB lineage: Bacteria > Bacteroidota > Bacteroidia > Flavobacteriales > Flavobacteriaceae > Aureibaculum. The sequence continues at coordinate 121,795 of CANMSH010000001.1, forward strand.
CGGTGCTAAATGGAAAAAACTAAATGACAAACCAGGCATTGGCAACAGACCATTCTACTACTCTGATATTTTCGTAGATTCTAAAAATGAAAATCGATTATATAGTGTATTTACCTATGTAAATGTAAGCGATGACGGCGGTAAATCTTTCAAACAATTAATGCCTGCGTATGGCACTTCAGTTGGAGTTCACCCTGATCATCATGCATGGTGGATACATCCTGACAATCCTAATTTCATGATTGACGGAAACGACGGAGGATTGAATATAACGAAAGATAAAGGGAAAACTTGGAGGTTCATTGAAAATCTTCCGGTGGGCCAGTTCTATCATATTGCCTATGACATGGAATATCCATACAACTTGTATGGAGGTATGCAAGATAATGGTTCATGGGCAGGGCCAGCTTATGTATTAAAGGCTCAAGGGATTCGAAACGCATATTGGCAAGAAATTTCTTTCGGCGATGGCTTCGATGTTGTACCCGACCCGAAAAACTATCGCTACGGGTATAGTATGTCTCAACAAGGTTTTGTGAGCATTTATGACCGTGAGACTGGAAATAACAAAATGGTGCGTCCAACGCACCCTGATCCGAATGTAAAATTACGTTTCAATTGGAACGCTGCTATCGCTATTGATCCATTTGACAAAGAAACGATTTACTTTGGAAGTCAGTTCGTGCATAAAACATCAAACCGCGGTCATGAATGGGTTATTATTTCTGATGATCTAACTACAAATGATCCCGAAAAACAGAAACAACATGAAAGTGGTGGTATTACCATGGACGCTACAGGTGCAGAAAATCATTGTACAATTTTAGCGATTACTCCAAGTACCATTGAAAAAGGACTTCTCTGGGTAGGTACTGATGATGGTCAAATTCAGCTTTCTAGAAACGGCGGTGAAACATGGACCAATGTAACTCCAAAAGGTAAAAAAATGCTTAAAGGTGGTTGGATAGCCCAAATAAAAGCCTCTGCATTTAATGCTGGTGAAGCCTATGCGGTTATAAATAATTACAGGAATTTTGATTTTAAACCTTACCTATATCGTACTAGAGATTATGGAAAAACATGGGAAAGTTTACTCAACTCTAAAGACGAAACTTTTGGATATTCGCTATCTTTAATTCAAGATCCGGTAGAGAAAAAACTACTCTTTTTAGGTACAGAAAATGGTTTGTATTTTAGTTTAGATGAAACCAAATCTTGGACTAAATGGACCGAAGGATACCCTACTGTACCTACAATGGATTTAGAAATTCATCCAAGAGAACATGACTTAGTTATTGGTACATTTGGAAGATCGTTTTACGTATTAGATGATATTCGTCCATTACGTGAACTCGCTTCAAAAGGCAGTCAAGAATTAAATAAGACCATCAAAGTTTATCAAGCACCAAATGCTTTTATAAATCAAACGCAACAAGCTTCGGGAACACGATTTGGTGGTAACGCTATGTTTAACGGAGATAATAGACGTGGAGGTGCTATGGTAAGTTATAGCATTCATAAACCAACACCAAATGCCGGTGATAAAAAGTCAAGTAAAATCGGTGATTCCATTACAATGAAAGTCTTCAACAATCAAAATGTCTTAATACGAACTATCAAAAGAAAAGCTCCAAAAGAAAGTGGTATACACAGAACCTATTGGAGCTTAGGAGAAAAAGGAGTACGAGGGCCATCGCGTCGCGCGAGACGCAAAAATTTACCCGAAGCCAGAGGCGTAACAGTATTACCAGGAGACTATAAAATAGTACTACACTACGGTACATCTAAAGATTCAACAACAGTTAGTGTGGCCTATGATCCAAGGGTAAAAATGCCGTTAAATGTTTTAAAGAGTAAGTATGACTTACTTAAAAAATTAGAAAATAAAACAGGTTTAGCAGGCAAAGCAATTGAGCAATTAAACGCTTCTAAGAAAATTGCTTCGTCTTACAAAAAACAGTTAAAAGAGAAAAAAGATTCAATATATAAAGCACCATTGGCGGCGACTGATTCTATAGTAAAGTCTATAAATACATTAATTGATGGTATGGTTGGAAAAGAAGATAAACGTCAAGGTATTACTAGAAATCCTGATCCTACACCAATGACTTTTGTGTTTACGGCGCGAAGATATATTGGTTCATTATTGCAAGAACCTGGAAAAACAGAACGTCAGTTAATGAAAACTGCCAATGAAAAATTGGATGTTGAAATGAACAAAATAAACACTTTTTATAAAAAAGATTGGCCCACTTACAGAAAACAAATTGAGGCTTTAAATCTCAGTTTATTTAAAGACTTTAAGGAGTTGAAAGAATAATAAATCTATTTGCTTTCAATATTTGATGGCTTTAAACACTTTTTAGTTTCCCACTTGTTTTTTAGAGAATCAAGTGGGATTTTTTTAGAATTGCAATCTAAAAAGTAGCCGTTTTTATCTTTACTTAAGATCAAAAGTTTTCCGGCCAAAAGCGAATCATTCACTTTCTGCATGAGTACCATTTTTGTTTCTTTTTTAAACCTATGACCTACGGCTATTCCAACCCTATTGTTATGTAAATCCATCTCGGTTGCAGGTTTATCGGGAAGTAGACCATCTTCTAACCTACGCTTTTTATATGTTTGATAATTACCTTTTTCATGCGCTTTCCCTAAGGTATACGCAGCTCTTTTACCAATATCTTGAGAAAGACGTGCCATCCAATAACTATGCTTGAACGCATCTAATTTACCTCCATTATTATCTTTTCCAACCATGTCATTAACTAGTTGTATTGAATCTTTAACACGCAATACTTCCATCGAAATCGAATATGCCCTCTTCGCTTTGAATGGATGCAAAAGTACCCATGTTCTTTCTGGCTTAGACAATTTAGACAATGACCGCTTCAACTTTGGTGAGCAGCTAAGGAATAGTAAACAGAACAAACAATAATATATTTTTTTCATCATTGACATATCATTCTAAGAAGTCTAAAATTAAATATTTATACTTTAAGGATATCCTAAAAATGAATGCCATTAATTGTGTATTATATAAATTTTTCGTTAATTTATCATTATTAACCGAAATTAATCAAACATTTATGGAAAATTTACTCCCATTAATCATTCAATTAGTAAGTGGTGCTGCTGGCGGAAACGTTGCAGGATCTTTAATGAAAAAGTTCTCTCTTGGTACAGTAGGGAATTCAATTTTAGGTATTTTAGGTGGTGGCCTAGGTGGTCAACTTCTTGGTATGCTAGGAATTGAAACCGGTGGTTCAGAAATGGCCATTGGAAGCATTTTAGGAAGTGTTGCCGGTGGTGGTGTTGGAGGTGGTGTGTTGATGGCCATTGTAGGAATGATTAAGAATGCTATGAAGAAATAAATAACATAGCTTAAAAATTTAAAGGCGTTCAAATTTGAACGCCTTTTTTATTGCCTAATTCATTAGAACTGTTATTTTTGATGTTCTTATAAACCTGCCTTATGAAATACTTTCCAATAGACTCGAAACTCTTTATTCAGAATCGTAAAAATTTTGCAATGCAAATGCAAGCGAATAGTTTAGCTGTTTTTAATTCTAATGACATTTATCCTATAAGCGCAGACAGCACTATGCCCTTCGAGCAGCATAGAGATATCTTTTATTTAAGCGGAGTAGATCAGGAAGAAAGCATACTCGTGCTATTTCCCGACTGCCCCAAAGAAAAACATCGAGAAATTCTATTTTTAAAAGAAACCAATGAACATATTGCAGTTTGGGAAGGTGAAAAATTAACAAAGGAAGCTGCATATAAAACTAGTGGTATTAAAACAGTGTATTGGCTAAAAGATATGGAACGTATTCTTTTTGAAATTATGACGCAATGCCAGACTATTTATATAAATACAAATGAGCACTATCGTGCTTCAGTTGAGACCGAAACTCGTGAAGATCGTTTTACAAAATGGATAAAAGACAAATATCCTGCGCATACTGTGGCAAAAAGCAATCCTATTTTACAACGCCTTCGATCAGTAAAAAATCCGCTAGAACTAGATTTAATACAACGTGCTTGTGACATTACAGAAAAAGGGTTTCGTAGAGTATTAAAGTTTGTAAAACCTGGAGTCATGGAGTATGAAATTGAGGCAGAATTTATACATGAATTTTTAAGAAATCGTTCTAAGAAGTTTGCATATACCCCTATTGTTGCCTCAGGAAATAATGCCAATGTACTTCATTATATCGAAAATAATCAAGAGTGTAAATCTGGAGAACTCATCTTAATAGATGTTGGAGCAGAATACGCAAATTATTCTAGTGATATGACGCGTACTATACCTGTTTCGGGAAAATTTTCAAAGCGCCAAAAAGAAGTTTATAACGCAGTGTTAAGAGTTAAAAATGAAGCTACTAAGCTGTTAACTCCAGGCACAGATTGGGCAGCATATCAGATTGAAGTAGGTAAAATGATGACTTCTGAGTTAATTGGCTTAAAACTTCTTGACAAAAAAGATGTAAAAAACGAAAATCCAGAATGGCCGGCTTACAAAAAATATTTTATGCATGGTACTTCGCATCATATGGGACTAGACACACATGATTATGGTCTATTGACTGAACCCATGAAAGCCAATATGGTCTTTACTGTAGAACCTGGAATTTACATACCAGACGAAGGCTTCGGAATTCGTCTAGAAGACGATGTTGTCATTCAGAAAAAAGGTGCACCTCTAAATTTAATGAAAAACATACCGATTGAAGTTGACGAAATTGAAGAATTAATGTCGAAATAAGAGGTCTGATTTCAGAAATAAATAGTACGTCGTCAACGAAGACATTATCGAACAATTTTGTTGAGCATAACTTAATTTTTCAACGAAAATTTAGGTTTTGACTGCCATACAATATTGATTATTTTCCACCCATCTTTGGTATTCACCATATTTAAATAATCAATTCCCCAAACGGCTGTTACCTTCGTAACGGAAATCTTATCAGATATTTCTAATAGTTCTACTTTACGCGGACTCGAATCGGTTACCTGATCGCCCTTAACATTCCATCTCTTGGCCAAGTTTATAAGTCGGTCAAAAGGCATTTCTAGGGCATCAGAATAACCTTTCTTTTTTTCATCATACCACCATCCAACTTTCCTCAAATCTTTATGGATACTCTGATATGCCAAGGTTGTATCAACTTTGTAAAAAATATCAATGTAATTATAACTCGTACGAGTTACTTCTTTAATGGCGGTCTCTTTATCTTGAGCATTCGTTTGAATACAGCTATAAAATAAGAATACAATTACAGTTAGTTGTTTCATAATAAGTGTTTTACCCAAAAATAACCCTTGCGTTCAAGTATTTGAGTTAATAAAAACTTAAATTTTCGCAAAGACAAAGGTTCCTTTAATTTTGAATATATCTGCAATTGCATTATCTTTCAACTTTTTAAAAAAACTAGGAGAATTAAATGTCACGTCGTATTTAGTTCTATCTAATTCTATGTCATATGATATCTTTAGTTCGTTTGAGGTTATTTGAATTGTTACTTCTAATTGTACTCTGTTGGTTCTGTTTTTAATTGTCATGTCTCCAACTAAAGTATTTTTACCCTCGACTATTGTGGCAGGTTCGACTAAATTAAAAAGCGCCGTCCTATATTTTTTAACCTCGAAAAAATCTTTATTCCTTAAATGCGCCTTTAGGTCTTTATTTTCATGATGAAGGCTATTCATATCAATTGTAAGTTTTAAACTTTTAAGATTTTTACCATTTAATATCAAAGTTCCTGACTTAGACTTTAGTGTTCCTTTAGGGGCATATGAATTAAAAGCAGCTTTTCCTATCCAATTTATGGTACTGCTTTTTTCACTTAATTTAAATTCTTGTCCATCCGTTTTCAAGCAATAAAACATAACTAGAATCATAACGATAAAGGTTTTAATTTTTCTCATACTATTAATTTAAAAGGTTCGATGTTGTTTCAATTTTTTCATAACCGCATACTGTTTCTCCTTCTTGAGTTTTACCAATGAAATACCACATAGCCCATCCTCCGAAAAGTCTACTGTCAGTTCTCCAATTCTTTACCCAAGTATATGGCTCTGCCTGTTTTAACTGACCACTTTTTAGTCCGAAATTTTTGTTTAACTCTTTAACCGGATACGATTTGCGCAAGTTCCAAACGTCATTGTAAAACAGATAAGCTCCATATTCTATGATTTCAATATTACCCTCCGTACATAAAATCGTTGTATTGTGCTTCCAGTAATAGAAATTACCAATTTTAATGGGATCAATTTTTTTAGGAAAGTTGTGTACTTGTATAATTCTTCTCAGTTTGTCAAACTTCTTTGGTAAATTGTCATTCAAAGGTTTCCCATATTCTATTTGAGAGTAAACACATTGTGAAACAAAGAATAAGATAAGATACATTGTTGATTTCATAATGAATAATTTAAAATGTTTCAACAAATGTGCAATACAACTACTATAGAAGTCGCCTCTATTAGAAAAATGAGACCTTTTTACACGCACGAAGAAGTTTCAGTTAAAAAATTGAGACCTTTAAATTTCTAATCTCAAATCTCGTGGCGATTTGCCGGTTGCTTTTTTTACGGCTCGGTTAAAAGAGGCTTTTGAATTAAAACCTACTTCAAATGCCAGGCTTAGGAGCGTATACTTTTCATTATTAGAATCTTTAAGAAGATCTTTTAATTCATCAATACGCAATTCGTTTACGTAATCGCTAAATTTTTTCCCAAAATGAATATTTAAGCACTTCGTTAAAAGATACGGTTTGATTTGAAGTTTATCTGAAAGTTTTGATAAGGTTAACTCAGGATCTCGATACAGCTGAGACGTTGTCATAAGTTGCTCCAGGTTTTTACCAATTATCTCGAGCTGCCGTTGTTCTTTTTGAGATAACATGGTTTTACTTTTAACAGCTGGTATAGATTTTCTATAGAAGCCTTCAATACCTAACCAGTACGTAATTAAGGCCATACCTACAAACAAAGGATAGGTATAAAATTTCTCAAAAGCGTAATTAAAAAAGAGAAGATCGATTGTAACAATGGTAATTAACAACACTGAATAAGTTATCAATATTATTAGAATTCTATGTATCCATTTCGTTTTTTCTTTATGTGCAACATCCGTATTTGACAGAAGTAATTTTCTCGAATTCACACCATAATAAATGATTAACAATCCACAAATTATGTACATCGTTGGATAATGCATCCATACTACATATCCCCAATAGCCTAACCAGGTTAAACTTTCACGTGTGCCATCCCAGAAAAAATTTTGAGATTTAATATAGTTACTCCAAATAAATTCAATGATTACAGGTAAGAAATGTATCCAGTCTCTTTTTAGTTGAATTTTAAAATTTGGAATTAAGTATGCTTTAACAAAAAAGTAAATCAAAACACCATAAATCCAATTAAATTCTAAGAACAAATGATACCAAATATCATAAAAACCTATTCCGAAAAGTTTGAGTACTTCAACGAAAAGACGATACGAAAAGAAGAACAAAATCGCTGCTAAAAACCGATTGGCCGAAGTATTTAAATTATTTCTATTCCAAAGAATAATACCGTATACAAACCCTTGTATACCTCCAACACATAATAGAATTACTAAAATAATTTCTAGGAGCTTCATCTTGTTAAAGATACATAAATAGGGTATATTATTTTTATGGTCTTCAGTAATATCTAACCTACAACAAGATATCGTATCTTAAATTACGACATAAAAAAGGCGAACTCTTACGAATCCGCCTTTTCAAACTAATCTCAAATTTAAACTACTCTACTATTAAGGTATATTGCGGTGTCGGGTTCAAAGGGCAGAAATATACATACTCTCCTTTTTTCAACGTTACCGTCTTAGAAGTTTCCTTCGTATTATTTTTTACTTGTGATGTTACATAGGCATTCTTGATATGATTGGCGGCATCCGTTTTACCTTTTGGTGCCAATACAAAACCAACATTATGACCCACTTCATTGTTAGAAATTTCAAAAATATAGCTCCCTTCAGAAAGCGTAATTTGTTTCTGGGTGAACTCACCTTTCGTTTGTTCTAATGAAACTACTTTTACCATTTCCTTTTTTGACATTTTATCTTGTGCAGTAGCAGTTAACGTAAAGGCTACTAAAAATAATCCTACTAATAAATTCTTCATTTTTTTAAATTTTTAAATTCTGTTTTTGTTTTGTTTTATCTAATTAAACTAATTCTTCCAATTTTTGAACAGGTGGAAAATCAACTGGTATTTGCGTTGTGTTATTTATATAATTCGAAATAGTTTTATCTCCAACCAAAGAAATTACATCAATTAAATTTCCTTTTGTATATCCTTGATTAAAAAACTTTTCCAAAATGGTAGCATCTGTGTTTCCTCTACTTTCTGTTATATTTTTAGCCAATTCAGCTAAAACATTAAGCTTTGCATCAAAAGATGCTCCTCCAGCTCTTAATTCTAGAATTTCATCGTCAGTAAAACCATTCATTTTGCTTATCGCAGTATGTGCTGATAAACAATACTCACAACCGTTTACTTGACTCACGGCCAAATTAACAACCTCTTTTTCCTTTGTCGACAAAGATGTCTTGGCATTACTGAAATTTAAATAATTTTCTAAAGCCGTATCGCTATAGGCATATGTTGCAAATAAGTTAGGAACGAAACCTAATCCTTTTTGTAAATTGTCAAAAATTGCTTGATTTTTTTCTGATACTTCATCTCTAGTTGGTACATTAAATGTGCTCATAATTTTATTTTTTAAGTTTTATTATTATTATTTTTCTATTGTATTTGTTAATCTTTCTAAATTGCTTTCATCATATTCCTGATATCCCCAGCAATTCGGGCATCCATTGTTATTTTCCATAATTAAGCTGTTTTTAAATCATTTATTTGCGCTCTCAAATCGTTTTCAGAGATCAATCCATTTTGTCTATTTACTTCATCACCATTAGAGATATATACCAAAGTTGGAATACTTCTTACTCCAAATTTAGCGGCGAGGTCGGCATTTTCATCTACGTTTACTTTCTGTATTAATACATCTCCGTCGAACTCATCAGCCAATTTGTGAATGGTTGGTAATAATGTTTGACATGGACCGCACCAATCTGCGTAAAAATCGATGAGTACTTTTTTATTGTTTTCTATCGTTTTTTGAAAATCTTTTTGACTTAATTGTATGTCCATTTTTTCTTTATTTTTAATTACACTACAAAGATGCAGCGGATAAAGACTCTAGAAAATGGACAAAAGTTCCTAGTACTTGGACAAGTCTAGTTGTTATACTCTTTTTTAAACTGAAGTGGTGATTTTTGAGTCAATTTTGTGAAAAAACGAGTAAAATAGGCTGGATCATTGAAACCCAAATCGTACGCAATTTGTTTTACAGAATCATCAGTATAGACTAGCTGTCGCTTTGCTTCTAATAATAGTCTGTTTTTAATTTGATCGCTTGGTGAAGCAATTCCGTTTTTATGAAAATGTTTGGTAATTGATTTTGGAGAAAGTCCTAAACGTTCAGCATAGTAAGTAACCGAATGTTCTTTCTTGAAGTTCAATTCGACCAATAAGCTAAAATCTTTTAAAAGCTTCGTTTGGGGGTCTTCCTTCAGTTGAAAGTCTTCTTTCTTAATACGCACAGAAAGTACAATAAATTGTTTTAAGTATGCCTGTAACATATCATACTGAGCAGTTTCTTTGTTTTTGAACTCTTCGATAAGACTATTTATAATGAACTCAAGTTTGTTGATATCAGTTTCTGTGGGTTTTACAAATGGGGTTTCATATATATTATTAAACAATACTCCGTTACACGAAACTTCTTTATCATGGGTTTGAATACAATAAAAATCTCTGATAAATGTAATTTTATAAGCTTCCTTTATTTTTTCAGAATCCACTGCAAAAACTTGCCCCGGAGACAAAAAGAACAGCACATTTCCATCAAAAGAATAGCTTTCAAAATCAATATTATAGGTGCCTTTTCCTTCTTTTATCCAATATATACTATATGCATCAACTTGTTCAGGCTTATTCACAACGCATGCCTTTTCAAACTTCACCACACTTAACGAAAACGTATCTTTAAACGTATAGGTCTCTATATCTTGAACTGCCATATAAAAGGAAACATTTAATATTCGAAACTATTAGTCGTAAATTTTTTAAAATTTAACACCTAAATGTATAAAGATAAATCTGAATACTCTCATAAACTCAACTATTGTCATATTAGATTCAATCAATGTATATATTTTTATTAAATTCGGGGGTTATTATATAAACCTCAATTAACTCCTTTTTTTAAACTCATGCCTTTAGTAATTGTTATTTCCGGAATCATTTTATTATTCATTTTAATTGCTGTCTTTAAGCTCAATGCTTTTCTCTCTTTTATTATCGTTTGCCTGTTAGTAGGTATTCTTCAAGGTATGGAACTACTCAGTGTTATTCAGTCCATTCAAAATGGAATAGGAAATACACTGGGATTTCTGGTCATGATTTTAGGTTTCGGAGCAATGTTGGGTAAATTAGTTGCGGATAGCGGCGCTGCACAAAGAATAACTTCGAGCTTGGTTTCTAAGTTTGGTCTCAAATATGTACAATGGGCTCTAGTATTAGCTGGATTTATTGTAGGTATACCTATGTTCTATTCGGTAGGTTTTGTTATTTTAGTTCCACTCGTATTTACCGTGGCTGCTTCAACAGGTCTTCCTTTAATTTATGTTGGTTTACCCATGTTATCTTCGTTATCGGTAACACACGGATTTCTACCTCCACATCCGGCACCCTCAGCAATCGCCGAAATGTTTAAAGCCGATATTGGTAAAACGCTTCTTTATGGAATCATTATAGCTATACCTACAATTATCGTTGCTGGTCCTTTATTTTCAAGAACTATAAAACATATTAAGGCTGAACCTCTCAAAGAGTTTTATAACCCCATTATTTTAAAAGATCATGAAATGCCTAAAATGGGTGTGAGTATATTTACGGCTTTATTACCAGTTATATTAATCATTATCTCAACCTTGGCATCTAACTTTATAAGTGGTGAGTCAGTCCTAAAAAAAATAATCGTCTTTATAGGAAACCCAGTTATTGCCATGTTAATTTCTGTATTGGTCGCTATCTATACCTTAGGTCTCGCTCGAGGTAAGAAAATGACCGAACTAATGGATTCTCTTACGAAGTCAATTTCAAGTATTACTATGGTACTTTTAATTATTGCTGGTGCGGGTGCACTGAAACAAATATTAATTGATAGTGGTGTGAGTAATTATATTGGTGATTTATTAAGTGACTCGAGTATTTCTCCATTAATTTTGGCTTGGCTTATTGCAACTATTATTAGAGTGTGCGTTGGTTCTGCAACAGTCGCGGGTCTTACTGCAGCAGGAATTGTCTTACCACTTGTTGCAAACACTGGTGTTAGCGCAGAGTTAATGGTACTTGCAATTGGTTCTGGTAGTTTAATGTTCTCTCATGTAAATGACAGCGGGTTTTGGTTGTATAAAGAATATTTTAATTTAAGTGTCAAAGACACCTTGTCAACTTGGACTGTGATGGAAACAACTGTAGGAACTATGGGATTAATTGGCGTTTTGATAATGAACGCTCTCATTTAAATATATAAAATATGAAAGAGCGCGCATCGGAAAAAATTAAAGCTTTGAAATTAGAATTCCCGCCTGCTCCAAAACCAGCAGGTGTTTATAGACCAATACTCGTTGTTGATGGGTTTTTGTATGTTTCGGGACAAGCTCCGGTGAATTTCGATGGAACCTTAATGCAAGGTCGTGTGGGCGACACCATTAATATGGAAGAGGGGAAAATTGCTGCTCGACAAGTAGCGCTAACAATGTTATCTACCATTCAAACACATTTTGGAAGTATTGACAAAATTAAAAGACTCGTGAAGGTATTAGGTATGGTTAATTGCACGCCTGATTTTCATAAACAACCATTAGTGATTAATGGTTTTAGTGAATTGATGGCCGACGTCTTTGGCGAAGAAAATGGCATAGGTGTAAGAAGTGCCGTAGGCATGATGTTACCAGATGGAATACCCGTTGAAATTGAAGCTGTTTTTGAACTTCATTAAACAAGTATGGAACACAACAAAACATGGTACAAAATAAACGATACTGAAGATGTCATTTCGCCATCATTGTTGGTATATCCAGAACGTATCGAAAAGAATATACTTGCCATGATTGATATTGCAGGGGGAACTCAATTCTTACGCCCTCATATCAAAACCTATAAAATGGCCGAGATCATAGAATTACAATTAAAACACGGAATTCAAAAGTTTAAATGTGCAACGATTGCTGAAGCCGAACTATTAGCAACGAGCGGCGTTAAAGACATATTGCTCGCAATGCAGCCTGTTGGAGCGAATATTAAAAGATACTTCAATCTCGTAAAGACATATTCTAAAGTTAAGTTTTCTACCTTGGTGGATAACTTCCAGACATTGACAAAAATAGATCATGCCGCTAGAAAAAATAATAGCATCGCCTCTATTTTTTTAGATATTAATAATGGTATGAATAGAACAGGTATTTGGCCAAATGAAAAGGCAGTTGAGTTGTATAAGATGATAGCTTCCAATTCTAATACGAATGCCATGGGTTTGCATGTTTATGATGGACATATTCGGGTATCAGATTTTAAGGAACGAAAAAAAAGATGTGATGCCGCTTTTGAATTAGTGTTAACCCTAAAAAAAAATATTGAAAGTTCAGGTTTTACTATTGATACCATTATTGCAGGAGGCACTCCTAGTTTTCCAATTCATGCTAGAAGAGAAAACATAACTGTAAGTCCCGGAACACCATTACTATGGGATCAAGGATATGCCAACTTATTTCCTGATCTCCCTTTTTTGCCCGCGGCCGTCTTATTTAGTCGTATTTTAAGCAAGCCTACCGACAATCTATATTGTTTTGATTTAGGACATAAATCTGTCGCTTCAGAAATGCAATTTCCTCGAGTACATTTTTTAAACATAGACAACTGTGTACAAGTAGGTCATAGTGAAGAACATTTGGTCATTGAATGCGATGAAGAGGAAGCATTTCAAATAGGAGATGTTTCTTATGCCATACCGTTTCATATTTGCCCTACCGTTTCTAAGTATAAAGAGGTGCTCACGGTAAAAAATGGAACAATTACTGGAACATTTAAAGTAGTGGCCAGAGATCATAAACTAAATTTTTAACTAAACTCAATCACATCCATGTTTATTTTTGACGCACATCTTGATCTTTCTATGAACGCTATGGAATGGAATAGAGACTTGACACTGCCTGTTACTGAGATACGAAAACAGGAAATAGAAATGAATGATAAACCCGATCGTTCAAAAAACATGGTGTCTTTGGATGCCATGCGAAAAGGCAATGTGGGCATTTGTGTTGCCACACAAATTGCGAGATATGTTAAACCAGACAATCCTTTACCTGGTTGGAATTCACCTCAACAAGCATGGGCGCAAACACAAGGACAATTGGCATGGTATAAAACGATGGAAGCATTGGGAGAAATGAACCAAATAACAAATCTTTCCCAATTAAATAAACATTTAGAACGTTGGAAAGTTTCAGAAGAAAAAAAATCTATAGGTTATATCTTAAGTTTAGAAGGTGCAGATTCGATCATTACCATGGATTATCTTGATACATCTTATGAGCAAGGATTACGAGCTATTGGGCCTGCGCATTACGGCCCCGGCACCTACGCATATGGCACCGATTCGGTTGGTGGAATTGGGCACAAAGGCAAAGAGCTTTTAAAAAGAATAGAAGCTTTAAATTTAATATTAGATGCAACTCATTTATGTGATCAAAGCTTTTGGGAGACCATGAAAAACTATGACGGACCCGTATGGGCAAGTCATAATAATTGTAGAAAATTTGTCAATCACAACCGACAATTTGCAGATGAACAAATACTAGAATTAATTCAAAGAGATGCTGTTATTGGCATTGCCTTAGATGCCTGGATGATGGTACCAAATTGGGTTCGAGGAAAATCATTACCAAAGGATATGGGTGTAAGTCTCAAACAAATGATTGATAATATTGATCATATATGCCAGTTGTCTGGAAATTCATTACACGTGGGGATTGGTACCGATCTTGATGGAGGGTTTGGTAAAGAGCAAGCACCAAACGATATGGATACAATCGCCGATCTTCAAAAAATACCAGATTTACTTCAAAAAAGAGGATATGCTCAAGACGACGTTGAAAACATCATGCACAACAATTTCATTCGGTTTTTACAAAGAGTTTGGAGCTAAGCAACTATCAAATTCACGCTTTCAAACTTCTATAAATTCCCATTTCAAGACCTCTTAATTCTGCCAATCCTTTAAGTCGTCCAATTGCAGAATACCCAGGATTGGTATGTTTTTGTAAATCATCTAAAATTTGATGTCCATGATCTGGTCGCATTGGAATGTTAGACATTATACCATTTTTCTTTCTTTGCTGCTCCTCTAATAGAATCGCCGTTACAATACGAAACATATCTACATCTCCTTCTAAGTGTTTTGCCTCATAAAAACTACCATCTTCATCTCTTTTAGTACTTCTTAAATGAATAAAATGAACCCGATGCGCAAATCGCTTAAAAAGTTGTTCTAAATTAGTCTTTGGACGAACTCCAAGGGATCCCGTACAGAAAGTGATACCGTTGTGAATACTTGGAATTTGTTCGAAAATATATGCGTAATCAGCTTCGGTACTCACCACCCTCGGCAAACCTAAAATAGAAAACGGCGGGTCATCAGGATGTAAACACATCAACACTCCATTCTCGGCCGCCACCGGAATGATTTCTTTTAAAAACAGTATGAGATTTTCTTTGAGAGTTTTGGCATCAATTTTTTCGTAGGTCTGCAACACTTTTCTAAATTGATCTAAGGTATACCCTTCTTCTGCTCCTGGCAATCCGGCAATAATAGTATTGGTCAACGTCGTAATTTCTTCAGAAGATAGATTATCAAAACAATCTCGTGCTTTCTGTCGTTGATTTTCTGAATATTCGTTCGCTGCTCCTGGTCGGTCGAGAATAAACAATTCAAAAGCCGCAAATTTTGTTTTATCAAAATACAATGCTTTAGAACCATCACTAAGTTCATAGTTTAGCGAAGTTCTGGTCCAGTCTAAAACTGGCATAAAATTATAACAAATGATATCAACTCCACATTTCGATAAATTGCCAATACTTATTTTATAATTCTCAATATATTTCTGAAAATTTCCCGTTCTAGTTTTTATCGCTTCATGTACAGGAATACTTTCAACTACACTCCATCGTAAACCCTTCTTTTCTATCTCGAATTTACGTTGGCTTATCTCTTCAATAGACCAAACTTCACCATTATGAATATGGTGCAAAGCAGTCACAATACCTGATGCTCCAGCTTGTCGAATATCTGATAGGCTTACTGGATCTTCTGGCCCATACCATCTAAATGTTTGTTCCATATCTTATGGCCATTGTTTTAAAATACTTTCACAAATATAGCATTAACAACGATAGAAAAAACTCACAAAATCTTTGTAAAACACTTGTATTTATGGAGATTTTCATCGAACTTAGGTCATTCATTGACTTTTTTATCTAACTCAATTTAGATGCTTCTAAAAATAGGATACCTCATTTTAACATTAATCACCATTGTATTTATTTTACAAATTGGTTTAAAAGCTATTAACGCATCGAGTGCTACTCCTAAAAAAGATAAAATTATACTCATTTTTGGATTGGCTCTTTGGCAACTATTTATACTCTTTCTTTCTTCAACAAGCCTGTTACAATCTTATGAATTCCCTCCACGTTTTGCCATCGCATTTATTATTCCATCGTTTATTTTCACAGGCATATTTTTGTACAAAAATAAACGCAAAAAATGGATTCACGAGATTCCACAACAATGGATTATTTACTTCCCGTCATTTCGAATTTTAGTAGAAACACTGTTTGTTTTTTCTGTTACGGAAGGAATCCTCAATTACCATGTTACTATTGAAGGGTATAATTTCGATATGATTTTTGCGTTTACAGCGCCGATCATTGCTTATAGTGTTTATACTAAAAAATGGCTTTCAAAAAAAGTGGTGCTTTTTTGGAACTATATAGGTTTGGGAGTTTT
Source organism: uncultured Flavobacteriaceae bacterium (assembly GCA_947500525.1). GTDB lineage: Bacteria > Bacteroidota > Bacteroidia > Flavobacteriales > Flavobacteriaceae > Aureibaculum. The sequence goes on from CANMSH010000001.1 coordinate 137,983, forward strand.
AGCCAGTGTTATTTTTCTTTTTATAACCGTGATATACAAACCTGATATGTATGGAAGTAATACACCATTGTTACCATTGGAAGCGTTTACCTATCCATATGTGCTCATTGCTGGATTTTTAATGCCCGTAGCTGTCTTTCTACATATATTATCAATCATTCAATATACAAGGAAGTAAATTACTCAGTATTTCTTTAAATAACAATATATTTGCACTTAATTAATACCTACCCCTTTAATTAAATATTGATCTGAGTGCTCAAAAATCTAAAATATTATGTGGTAGTATCACTGGTTTTAATTATCGGTGCATTTCTATTGCACAATTTACTTACAAAGTATAATAAACTCGAAGAGCAAAAAAAAGAAGAACAACTAAACAGAGCGCATTTCGATGCTATGATTAGCGCAAAAGCTCGTATTGAGGTATACGCTACATTAGTTTCCTCTCTTAGAAGCTTTACCAAAAACACAAGTTCTTTTCCGAGTGAAAAGCAACTTCAAAATTACCTCAAAGATTTATTAAAAGAGATTCAGTTTAACGATTCAATAGTGGTGAATTATATAGACACAAATCATGTCTTTAAATATATCATTACACCGTCTCAAATAGATGCCCCAAAATTGAAGGGCGTTTCTGTGCGTAATTTTAGACCTCAAAGTAGAATAGATGAACTAAATAGATTAATGAGAACAAACGAAATTAAATTATTTACACCTATTAATCTAAGGGAGGGTTGGGCTGGTTTTCCTTTTAATTTTTCAGCTCGAAATAACAAAAATGAAACTTTAGGGTATGTAACACCCATTTTAAACGTAAAGTATTTGCTTGATTATTTTTACGAAAACAATAATCAAGACACCTATGTGCATAAATTTTTAGTGAATGATTCTATTGATTTAACAAGAGAAGCCTACTATAACGGATCTTCCGTTTTCAATAAAATAAAAGACCCTGAATACTATAAAAATTTTAACGCAAGTGACGACGATTTTATTTATTCCCCGATAGAATTGTTCGGACTAAGTTTAAAAATAGGAAGCGCGTATAAGATCAAACCAACCATCAATAAAAACATCAATAAAATTGCCTATTTATGGTATTCAATTATCGGGTTATTAGTGTTTATAACGCTCTTTCAATATTTAAAAAACAGTCGCTTAAATAAGAGCTTACAAGTTGCAAATAATCAGGTTATTTCAAAAAATAAAGCGCTCGAAAAAAACCTATTCAAAATACAGACCTTAATAAAAGAAATACACCATAGAGTAAAAAATAACATTCTTGTTATTTCAAATCTTTTATTTCTACAAGAGCGCGAGTATGATGATAAAAACATTAAAACGGCCCTTCAAGAAAGTAGAAATAGAATTAAATCGATGTCTTTGGTACATGAAAAATTATACAATAGCGCTACCTTAAAAGACATTAAGATTCATGAATACATAACACAACTAATTAGTTCTGTGGAAGATATTGTTCGTGACAAAACCTTGCAACTACAAAAAGAAATAAACGTCGACGAAGCGCTTATTTTTGATGCAGATACTACGGCGAATTTAGGTTTGATTCTCAATGAATTTCTCACAAACTCGTTTAAATATTCATTCAAAGAAAACGAGGGCAATTTATTGCAGATCGATCTTAACAAAGATCAAGATTATTATAGGCTGAGTTATAAAGATAATGGCCCAGGTTTACCCAATGATTTTGATATCAAAACTTCAAAATCTTTAGGTATGCAATTAATACAAATTCTATCAGAGCAATTAGGAGGAACCTTTACATATCACAAATACCCCGAAAATATTTTTGAAGTCTATTTTAAGCCTGTACCTATTCATGAATCCGATTCGTTAGAGAATGCTTAGTACCATTTACCAAAACGAAAACAACTATTGCAGGCAACACCCATCCTAAGCTATACTGAGACAGCGGAATAAAATTTCGAACAACTTCTAAACTTTCCCCTTTCACAACAAATTTTAAAAAATCGGGTATGCTAAATATAAAAGTAGTCAGCACAACACATCTGAACACTAATTTAGAAGCATATTTTTCAGGTAAAACGTTCAATAAAATAAGTACGATTGTAATAGGATAAATAAACATTAACACAGGCAAGGCAATGACCACTATTGAATGAAAATCTAATTGTCCAATTCCAATTCCAATAAGACATCCTATTATTGCGGTAATCGTGTAAGCAGTATTAGATTCCTTAAAAAGTCCTTTAAAATAATCGGCCGTACCTGTCACAATTCCAACCGCTGTCGTAAAACAAGCTAAAGATATCAAAACACTCAAAAAAGTATTCCCAATAGTGCCTAAGGTTGCCAAGCTAATTCCGCGTAACAAATTTGCACGCTGCATGTCATTGTCTAATGCACCATCAACGAAAATTTCAGAACCATAAAAAGCGCCCACGGCAATCAAACCAGCATAAATAATAAACAAACCAATACCTGCAATCAAACCAGCCTTTCTAATGAGTTCTTTTTTATCAGTTTGAGAAGAAACGCCTTTTAATTGTAATGAAATAATTACGACACCCCCCACCACAACAGCTCCAATAGCATCGAACGTTTGATATCCTTCTAAAATTCCACTCACAATAGGTGTTTCAAAAGAAGAAGGGTTCATTCCAATTCCACTAGAAAATAAACCAATTCCGATGACTAAAAAAAGAATGAGCACAATAAACGGAGTTAAGTACTTTCCAATAAAATTTAATATTCTTGAACGATTTAAAACAAATAATAATACCAATCCAAAATAAATACTACTGGTGACTATCGGTTCCGATCCAAACAATGGGTGAATTGCAATTTCATGTGTGGCAGATGCCGTTCTTGGTGATGGCAATGTAATAGAGATAATATACACAATCACACAATAAACGATACTAAAAACAGGTGATACTTTTTTAGCAAAATCATACATAGTGCCTTGTAAGCGAGCGTGTGCCAATATGCCTAAAATAGGTATCAACACTGCAGTAATCATAAAACCGATAGTAACCCAAAACCAATCGTCTCCTGCATTATATCCTAATAGTGGTGGAAGCAATAGGTTACCTGCTCCAAAAAAAAGCGAAAATAATGCGAAACCCGTTACCAGTATTTCTTTAGTTTTGTTCATTAAGTTTGAATTTTTTTCGAATATACTTAAAATGATTTTACAACATAAAGGAATCAATCTTTTTTATACCGACACGGGTAAAGGTCCAACTATTGTGCTATTGCATGGCTTTCTGGAAAGCACAACTATGTGGGCTCCTTTAGTACCGCACTTCTCTCAAAGAAATCGTGTTATCTGTATTGATTTACTCGGACATGGGCAAACAGCATGTTTAGGATATGTACACACCATGGAAGAAATGGCAGATGCCGTTGCTACCATATTACACCATTTAAAAATTAGACGATCAATTTTTATAGGACATTCTATGGGAGGTTACGTAGCACTTGCTTTCGCGGAAGCGTATCCAGATGCTATTAAAGGACTTTGTTTACTCAACTCTACTGCTAGAGGAGATTCTAATGAAAAACGAAATAACAGAGATAAGGCCATCAAAATCGTAAAACAAAATCATAAAAGTTTTATACGAATTGCCATCGCCGATTTATTCAGACCTAAAAACAGAAGTATTTTTTCTAAAGAATTAAGAGAGATTAAAAAAGAAGCCCTAAAAACACCTTTACAAGGTATTATTGCTGCCCTCGAAGGCATGAAAATTCGAAAAGATCGTGAGGTATTATTACATTTTTCTCCCTACAAAAAGATGATGATTTTAGGTAAAAAAGATCCTGTTTTAGCCTATCCTAAAATACTTGATCAGGTTGCAAACACAGAGGTGTCAGTTGTTGAATTGCCTGATGGACATATGAGTCATATCGAAAACTTTAAGGAAACCTTAGATGCCCTTAAATCATTTGTTAAAAGTTGTAATTAAACCCTACTTTTAACGTCAATTTATCCAATAAATAAAAAACACAATGAGAAAGGTTATCACATTTCTTTTTTTAGTTACTCTTTTAGCATGTTGTACAACGAAAGAAGACAAAATTTTCTCACTTGAAGGTACTATCACTCCTGGCAGCGTTGACTATCTTATTTTACAACAAGAAACTGACATTGAGCGTAAAATATCAAAGACGATTGACACTATAAAAGTTGACGTTAACGGAAAGTTTAATGCTCACTATAAAGAGACTCCATATCTATATACGCTTGTAGTTAGCAATAAAAAAAAGATTCCCTTAGCAATAAATGCTGATCAAAACCTCATAGTAAATATTGAAAATACTGATCAAAATTTCACTAGCCTCATTGAGGGATCAGAAGACACTTCAGAATTACTAAAATATGAAAAGTTCCGTATAAAATCTCTCAATAGATTAGTGGTGTCTGTGCGAGATAGAATTAAAGAATTGAAGAAATCAGACATTTCTGATACAGAAAAAATTGCTGAATTAGGTCAATTAGAATTATCAAATTATGACAAGCATTTAGATGAATTAAATACGTTTATCAAGAATGAAATGAATACAACTATTGGTTTATACGCTACTTCTCTTCGCTGGAAAGGCGCTAAAAATTTGGTTTTTTTCGATTCATTAACCGCTGCATTCGAAGCCAAGCATTCAAATCTCGAAATTTCAAAAAAAATACGAGAAAAGGTAACTCGCTTACAGCAAACGGAAATTGGGGGAACAGCCGTCAATATTCAATTGCCATCAATGAACGATTCTAAACTAGAATTATATTCTCTAAATTCTAAGTTTGTATTAATTGATTTTTGGGCGAGCTGGTGCGGTCCATGTCGTAGAGAGAGTTCCAGTTTAAATAAAATGTATGCGAAGTATACTAGAACCGATTTTGACATTTATGGTGTTTCCTTAGATGACAAAAGAGAAAAATGGATAGATGCTATTGAAAAAGACAATCGTACTTGGACAAATGTTTCGTCATTAGAACGTTTTAAAACACCTGCCGCATATGACTATGCAGTCACTGCTTTACCTGATAATTATTTAATTGATCAAAATAAAAAGATTCTTGCTAAGAACATTCACGGAGAAGAACTTGAAACATTACTAAATAATTTATTGACTAAATAGTATTGTTTTTAGTATTCACTGGGTATTAAAAATATCTTAGGTTAAATTGTTTCTTTCGGTAAAGAACAATCGTTTACTCCTTATTTGAGTTTAACGAATTCCAACCCTGAGCGGTTAATTCAATTTTTTGATTCGCACGAGTTACTAAATGCATCCCTTCATTTTGGTCAGTCATGTGCCCTATGATAGATAAATGCGGATTGGCTTTTATTTTCGGATAATCAGAAGGATCAATAGTAAATAACAATTCATAATCTTCACCTCCGCTCAAAGCGACCATAGTGCTGTCAATATTAAACTCTTCACAAGTAGAAATAACTTGTTGATCTAAGGGTATTTTATCTTCGTATAAATTACAACCAACCTTGCTCTGTTGACAAATATGAATAATTTCTGAAGATAAACCATCGCTAATATCAATCATAGCTGTTGGTTTTACTTCGAGGTCTTTTAAAAGGCGTGGAATATCTACTCTGGCTTCTGGTTTTAATTGTCTCTCTACTAAATACGTATAATTATCTAAATCGGGTTGTGCATTAGGATTTGCTTGAAAAACTTGCTTCTCACGTTCTAGCACTTGTAAACCTAAATACGCAGCTCCCAAATCTCCTGTAGTTACTAATAAGTCTCCTGATTTAGCACCATTTCGGTACACAATATCTTCCTCATTTGCTTCACCCAAAGCGGTAATACTAATTAATAACCCTTTCGTTGAGGATGTTGTATCACCACCAATGAGATCCACGGCATATGTCTTGCAAGCTAAATGAATCCCAGCATATAATTCTTCAATGGCCTCCAATGGAAAACGGTTTGAGACTGCAATTGAAACTGTAATTTGAGTTGCATTACCATTCATTGCGTAAACATCAGATAAATTTACCATAACAGCTTTATACCCTAAATGTTTTAATGGCACATATGATAAATCAAAATGTACACCTTCTACCAATAAATCAGTAGAAACCAATACTTGTTTTTTATCAAAATTTAAGACAGCAGCATCATCACCAACTCCCTTGACTGATGAGTCGTGTTTTAAGTTTATCGAATTAGTTAAATGTTGAATGAGACCAAATTCACCCAATTCGGCAAGTGAAGTCCTCTCTTCGTTTTTATCTTTTAACATGTGAAAATTTGAATTACCAATTGTAAATATGCATCAATAAATTAATACCAATAACAAGTGCTTTAAATCAATTGCAAAATTACGAAAGCTGAGAGATTAATAATTACAAATGACGAACATAATTAAATTAACTAATGTAAATCTTAATTCTTGGGTAATTATTATACCTTGGTAAGAAATAAATCGTTTATTTTGTAGTAATACATGGTTTTTAAAAGAACACATAAAATCTTAAATATAATGACTTACATAAAAAAATCACTACTCTTTCTTACGTTTATCTCTTTTAGTTTCTTCATACTGAATTGTAGCTCTTCAGACGATACGTCAGGGCCAATGGAAATGATGGAAACAGAAGCTGATGGTGATACTGATGGTGTTAGTGATATAAACGACAATTGTGCAACAGTCTCTAATGCGAATCAAGCAGACGTAGACGGTGATGGTATGGGAGATGTTTGTGACACTGTATTTAATTTTAGTACCCAACCTTGTTCTGGAGGATTGGCTGGTTCTTTTCCATGCAATGATTATGATTTACTCTTGCATATTCCGCTCTCAGTTTTTAATGCTACATCAGCGAACGATTCTTGGGGATGGACCGATCCCACTACGAGTAAAGAGTATGCCTTAATAGCTTTAAATAATGGTGTTGCTTTCGTCGATGTAACCAACCCTAATGAGGCCATCTATTTAGGTAAATTACCTACTGCAACGGTCTCTAGTTCATGGAGAGACGTTAAAGTCTATAATAATTATGCTTTTGTTGTTAGTGAAGCATCCAACCACGGTATGCAAATATTTGATTTAACTCGATTACGATCAGTAACAAACCCACCAGTTAATTTTAATGCAGATACTGAATATACAAATTTTGGTAGCGCGCATAATATTGTAATCAATGAAGATTCTGGATATGCGTATGCTGTTGGAACGACGCGTAGCGGACCTTTTAAAGGAGGACCACTATTCATAAATATTCAAGATCCTATGAACCCTATTGATGAAGGAGGTTACGGCCAAGACGCATATAGTCATGATGCACAGACTGTTATTTATAATGGTCCTGACACAGATTATACAGGTAAAGAAATTCTAATTGGAAGTAACGAAAATGAAATTGCCATTGTTGATGTTACTGATAAAGCCAATCCTTCAAGAATTTCAACAATTTCTTACAGCAATGTAGGATATACCCATCAAGGATGGTTTACAGAAGACCAGCAATTCTTTATCTTAGGTGATGAACTCGATGAAAGCAATTTAGGATTTAATACGCGTAGTCTTGTTTTTGATTTTTCTGATTTAGATAACCCTTCTTTTAAAATGCAATACTCAGGACCAACCTCAGCTATAGATCATAATGGTTATGTAAAAGGAAATACATTTTATTTAGCCAATTATACAGCCGGTATGAGAACTATCGATATATCAAATATCGCAGGAGGTGTTATGACCGAAATTGGCTTTTTCGATACTTTTATTCCTAATAATAGTGCAGCTTTTAGCGGTGTTTGGAATGTCTATCCTTATTTTCCAAGTGGGAATATTGTTATTAGTGACATAAATGGTGGTTTATTTATTGTAAAAAAAAGTAGTTAATAAAAGTGATTTATTTTAAGAAATATCTTCCTATTTTATTTCTTGTTCTATGCTGTATTGGATGCGTGGATAGTGATACAAATATTGAGGTCGTTACGTTAACAGGAGAGATCGAATGGCAAAGGACATATGGAGGTTCTAATGATGACATTGCTCAAGGAATTATAGAAACGAATGATGGAGGTTACGCAATTATTGGACACACCAAAAGTATTGATGGAGATATTACCGATAAATCTGTTGAAGAAAATGATTTTTGGGTATTGAAACTAACCGCTGAAGGTAATGTCGAATGGCAACGAACTTATGGAGGTAGTGGTGACGATCAAGGAAGAGCCATTATTCAAACGGTTGATGGTGGATACGCAATTACAGGGCCTAGTAAAAGTGCTGACGGTGATGGTTCTAATAATGAAGGGCAACATGATCATTGGATACTAAAACTAGACAGTCAAGGAACTATACTATGGGAACGTTCTTTTGGATTTGCGGGTCATGATCATAGTCGATCAATCATTCAAACTGAGGATGGAGGTTTTTTTATTGGTGGATATTTAGATGTCGATGCCTCCAACGGACTAGGAAATGAAACAGTCTCAACAAAACATGGAGTTGGTGAATTTTGGGCACAAAAATTAGATGCCAACGGTAATTTACAATGGCGTCGCTATTTCGGAGGCGCTAATAATGATAGAATATTTCAAGTATTGCAAGCCCATGACGGTAATTATTTATTGGTAGGTGTATCTGAAAGTACAGACTTTGATATTACTGATAGCAATGGAAGCTATGATTTTTGGGTAATTAAAATTGATACTAAAGGTGACATGATTTGGGAAAAATCTTATGGTGGTTCCGGTATTGACCAAGGTCATGCTGCGGTTAGAACAACTGATGGCAACTATATAGTTGTGGGTGCCGCCATTAGTAATGACGGTGACGTTTCTAATAATAAAGGAAACTCAGATACTTGGGTTATTAAGATTGACGACAACGGCACTTTACTTTGGGAAAAAACCTTCGGGGGATCAGGGTTCGATGCTGCATTTGCCATAAGCCAAGGTTCCGGTATTTTTAGTTCTTACGTAATTGCCGGGAATTCTAAAAGTACCGACGGAGACACTTCTAAGAATAACGGAGAAAATGATTTCTGGGTGATTAAAATAGATAACAATGGGAAGTTACTATTTGAAAAATCTTTAGGTGGCTCAGGATTAGATTTCGCGAATGGTGTTATAGAGACAAGAGATCAGAAAATTGTTGTCGTTGGAGAAACTGAAAGTGCTGATGTGGATATTACACTGAACCATGGTAAAAAAGATATTTGGATCGCGAAAATAAAATAACCATCTCTTTAAATATAGGCTGTTTTAATATTGAAAAATGAATTAAATTGCACGTATGATGCATTCTATTCTCGACAATGCTTTTAAAAAAGCCATACCCATCTCAATCAATTGTGACACGAAACTAATTTTATTTAGTGATGTGCATAAAGGCGACAACAGTTACGCTGATGATTTTGCTCATAATATGGAAATTTACACGCATGCCATTCATCAATATTATGATGAAGGGTTCACCTATATTGAATTAGGAGACGGCATCGAATTATGGGAAAATGACTCTTTTGAACCCATTTATAAAGCTCATAAAAATGTTTTTGAGCTTCTCAAATTATTTCATCAAAAAAATAGATTATACATTCTGTGGGGAAATCACGATATGATTTTTAGAGACCCTTTAGCTGTAGAGCGTATGGTCTATAAATTTATTACACCCAAGAAAATTAAGGAAAAAGAACAACTTTTTGATCTAAAATTTTATGAAAGTATCTTATTAGAAATAGAAAATACGGATAAAAAAATCTTTTTAATTCATGGACATCAAGCCGATTGGTTGAACTATAAATTTTGGAAAGTAAGTCGTTTTTTTGTGCGTTATTTTTGGATGCCTCTTCAAAAATGGTTCAATGTAAAGGATCCTACAAGTCCTGCTAAGAACTATAAAAACTTGATTAAAGTTGAGCGGAAGCTTAAAGATTGGATGCATAAAAACAACAATCAAATGGTCATCGCTGGTCATACGCATCGACCTCGGTTTCCTGAGCCGGGAGATTTACCCTATTTTAATGATGGTAGTTGTGTACACCCAAATTCTATTATCGGATTAGAAATTAAAGACCTCGAAATATCGCTTGTTAAATGGCACACAAGTATTGATTCTAAAGATCAAAATAAAATCACAAAAACGGTCTTAGAAGGACCCAAAAGTTTGGATCTCTATCTATAATTAAAGTCCACGTTCTTTTTGAATTTGTTCGTATGCCTTTTGTATTTTTCTAAATTTATCTTCAGCACCTTTTTGATACTCTTCTCCAAGATGACGAATTTTATCTGGGTGATGTTTTTTAACCATTTTTCTATACGCTTTTTTCACTTCTTCGTCTGTTGCATCTTTGGTAATTTCTAATATCTTATAAGAGTTAATGGTTGTATTCTTTGTATAAAACATTGCCTTTATAGACTCGAAATCTCTGTTGCTAATATACAAGTAGACTGACATTTTACGAATAGATTCAATTTCTTTTGCTCCAACGAGTCCGTCTGATTTCGCAATACCAAACAAAAAATGTAGCAATTGCAATCGGGCGGCATGATCCATATGCTGACGAATTTGAATACAAACTTGTCTCGCAGAAATATCGTTTTTCTTTATAATACCACTGAACAATTTAAAAGCTTTATTTGCTCTAGAGGCACCAAACATATTTACAAAACTTTGACGCACAAAGTCTAACTCTCGTCTATCTACATTACCATCGGCTTTAATTACTATTGCCGCTAGAATTAATAAACTCACTTCAAAATCTCCAGATTTTGTTATTGTTGTTCGTGATCTCGAATTCCCTTGAGGTATTTTTTGTTGATATCCTTTGATATCTCCCTCTGAAAAACCATCAATAAAACTCCCAACAACGAATCCTAAAATTCCGCCTATTGGTCCTCCGAAAGACCATCCTAGACTTGCACCTAACCATTTTGCAAAATTTGCCATAAACTCTTATCTATTCTAATAAAATCCAAATATACATTTATTGTAATTATATGTATCTTTGTCGTCTAATTTGTTACGTAAAAAATATAAATATGTATCCAGAAGAAATAGTAAAACCAATGAAAGCGGAGCTTGTAAATGCTGGTTTTCAAGAATTATATACAGCAACAGACGTTGATAATATTTTAGGTCAAAGTGGAACCACTTTAGTAATGGTAAATTCTGTTTGCGGATGTGCAGCAGGTACTGCGAGACCAGGAACAATCATGTCTTTACAAGGTGATAAGAAACCTTCAAATCTTACAACTGTTTTTGCAGGAGTAGATAGAGAAGCGGTTGATAAGGCACGGGAGCATATGATTCCGTTCCCTCCTTCTTCTCCAGCTGTAGCCCTTTTTAAAGATGGAGAACTCGTTCATATGTTAGAACGTCATCATATTGAAGGAAGAACAGCCGAAATGATTGCAGAAAATTTATCAGAAGCTTATCAAGAGTTCTGTTAAATAGTATGAGATAATTAACTGATAAAATCCTCTAACTATTTTAGAGGATTTTTTATTTTGCAATATGAATGAATCCATACTTATTGAAAACACTATTGCCTTCGTAAAAGAGACCTTGAAAGGAGCCGAAGGTGGTCATGATTGGTTTCATATACATAGGGTCTATTTAAATGCACAGCTCATTTCGAAAAACGAAGATGTGGATGATTTAATCATAGCATTGGGTGCCCTCTTACATGATATTGCTGATGCTAAATTCTATGACGGAGACGAAACTGTTGGACCTAAAAAAGCGGCTGCATTTTTACTCTCTCAAAATGTAGATAGTTCAGTAATTGAACATGTTGTGAAAATTATAGAACATATTTCTTTTAAAAATAGTCTTTCATTAGAGGGCGAAAAATTTACATCTAAAGAATTAGAAGTGATTCAGGATGCCGATCGTTTAGATGCTATTGGAGCTATTGGAATTGCAAGGTGTTTCAACTATGGAGGATTTAAAAATAGAGAAATTTATAATCCTGAAATTGTTCCAAATTTGAATATGTCAAAAGAGGAATATAAAAGTTCTACATCTCCCACAATAAACCATTTTTATGAAAAATTGCTACTATTAAAGGATAAAATGAATACCAAAACTGGTCTCAAAATAGCTTCTGAAAGACATAAATTTATGAAAAACTATCTTGATCAATTTTATGCAGAATGGAATGGTGAAAAATAAGTAACTTTATTTACTCAAATATGTTATGAAAAACTTGATTTATGCTCTGAATAATGGTATGTTACTCACGTTATTTATTTTGTCTAGCGTACAAATGAATATTGCTCAGGTTAATAATAATTCCAACCATATTAGTATAGAGAATTCTTTGCCAGGAACCACAGATTGGCAATTGACAAATCCAGCAACGAATAGAGAGATAGAAGGATATGCCTCAGCCACCAGTGTTACTAAAAACGATACAATACAATTTTTCGTAAATACAAATGCACAAAAATACTCAATAGATATATTTCGAATGGGTTGGTATAATGGCCTTGGAGGCAGGCTTTTAAAGGATGGTATCTATTTAAACGGAATAAAACAAGAAATCCCAGCATTGGATCCAAAAACTGGAATTGTAGAATGCAACTGGAGAAATCCTTACAATTTGAAGATTGATAGTGATTGGACTACAGGGATCTATCTCGCGAAATTGAAAGAATTTACAAATTCAAAGGAAAGTTATATAATTTTTGTAGTTAGAGATGATACTCTAAAATCGGACATAACTTTTCAACTACCAGTAACGACCTATCAAGCTTATAACTTTTGGGGAGGTAAATCATTATATAATTTTTCAAGTGGCAATAGTCTTCCTTGGGGCACGTCCGAAGGCAAACGTGCGTCTAAAGTTTCTTTTGATAGACCCTACGCTAGAAGCCCAAATTTAAAAGCTAGTTATGGAATGGGAGCAGGAGAGTTTTTCACTAATGTTCAGCCTAGTGATGAGAAAACATATCCAATAAGCAGTGCGGGATGGGATTACAATATGGTACGTTGGTTAGAAAAAAAAGGATATGCAGTTAATTACGTCACGAACATTGACATACATAAGTCGAATAAATTACTCCACAATTCTTCAATATTCTTATCTAATGGTCATGATGAATATTGGAGTCTTAATATGCGTAACAATATTATAAAATCTAGAGATCAAGGTATTCATTTAGCTTTTTTTTCAGCGAACACAGCCTATTGGCAAGTTCGTTTAGAACCAAACTCAACAAATGATTCAGAGGATAGAACTCTGGTATGTTATAAAAATTTAGGTAGCGATCCTATTAAAAATAAAACTGCAACTGTAAGCTTTAGAGATCCTCCAATCTCGGAGCCAGAGTCCGGTTTTATTGGAGTGCAATATTTTGCGTATCGGATAGATTCTGACATTACCATAACGAATAATGAGCATCCTATTTTTAAGAATACTTCTTTAAAAAATGGAGATAAATTGAAAGGATTATTAGGTTATGAAGTAGATGGAGTTACCAGTTTTTCACCTTCTAACACTATAGTTCTTAGTAAATCTAAATCATCTTACTTGAGCCCTAAAAACATGCCGTTAAAATCGCAAATAAAGGCATTCTTAGTAAACATGGATATGGTTTTTACAACATTAGTTAGTTTATGTTTGCTTATCTTTTTTTGGTTTATGACTAAGAGGTTTCGAAGTAAGTTTAAAAAATCAATCCTCTTTCTTAGTACTTTGTTTACATTTTTAATCCTTATTGGATTAGTTAGTTTATTCTTCTTTCAAAAAAAGAATACATCAAATATGACAATTTATACAAATGAAAGTGGAACAAAAGTATTCGCAACTGGAACTATTCAATGGAGTTGGGGATTAGACGATTATAATGTTCCTGAATTAAGAAATTCTCGACTGAACAAAGATGCTGAGATTATAACCGAAAATGTATTTGAATTAATGGGCGTAAAAAATCCTGATAAATAATAGTTATTTACTTTTTTTAAATGCCAAAACTTCGCAGATATTCTCAATGAAGTTTTGGCCTTCCTTATTTTGAAAAAGTAATATCTTATTTTAATATCGGGGTCACTGTATAACCTTCTTTTTTTAATAAATTTATTACTCCTGATTTTCCTGCCAAATGCCCAGCACCAACGGCATAAAAAACCTTATTCTTTTTAGAATATTCAGTTATTTTACCGATCCAATTCACATTTCTATCGTCTAAGAGTTTCTTCGTCATTTCTGGATCTTCTCCTAAGTATTTGTCCATATAATCATATAGCCCTTGAATATTTTCTTCTTTATAGAATGTTACCATTTTCGAATATAAGTCGTTCATTTTCTTTGGGTCATCGAGCATTTCTATTAACCCATCAATTTGTTCATCATAAGGTTGAGAATCAAAAATTGCGATCTGTGAAGCAAATGTTTCTAAACCTTCTATTTCTTTATTGGCCTGCTTTGCCATACCTATTAATGAAAGCTCGTAACTTGTAATATTCTTTCCTGCCATCGTCGTCATTAAGGTAGACATTAATAAAAACGGTTTCGACTTTTTATAAGCTATCATACCCGTTTTAGTATGTTTCTTTAAATACGTATCTAATAAAGTGTATTCTCCGTCATCCATAAATGATTTTAACTCTTCTCCTTCCTTTAAATAAGAGTGTTGGACCACTTCTTTAAAAAAGTTAGGGTCTGCCATGTCAATTTCTAAGGTCACAATTTCGGACGTATCAAAAGCTCTTTTTACCTTTGGTAGAATTTTAAAGTCTTCTTGTGGAATTAAATGAATGGTTCCAAATAAGTATGAAGTCTTTATGCTATCTCCTTCTATTTTCCATAAGAGAGAATTCTTTGTTGTTTGCGCATTTGCCACAAATACAATAAAGTAAAGTATGATGGCCACGAAGTATTTTATAAGTATGTTCATTTTTGAATGTTTTAAAAATTAGTTTATGATTAGTTGATATGAAATATAAATTGCTGCTCCTACTAAAAGTCCGATGCAGAACTTTATCAGTTGAATTGTTTTTCGAGTTTTAGTGTTGTTTTCCATTTTTATTTAATTTTTCCGTTTTTTATTATGATTGTTTTATGTTCATTATTATGAATGAATTCAAGTTCTATTAAATCAACTTTCTCAAAACCTTTCACTTTATTATTGAGTATCATGTTGAGTCTTTTTGCTTCTTCTTTCACCGATACAAATTCACATCCTACCAATTGGTATTCTCCCTTTTCTGTGCTTATTCCTTCTTTTCCAAATTGTACTCCTTTAGCGTAAATAATTTGATTCACCTCTGTACATTCTGACGCATTCTTTAACTCTTTTAAAATAGCATCAGAACGATCATTCGATTGGAGTAATGATCCCACGGAATATCCAAATAACAAACCAATCCCAAGTGCCAAAACTATTATCTTCCAAAATTTAGATGTAGCTATTGTTTTCATAATTATTGTTTTAGTCATTAATTTCTGAAGCAAAGAACCAATGAAAAATCATTAAAAAAAAAGGAAGTATCCCTAGTTTTAAGAAATTAGGGAAAGAAAAAAAATTACAAAAATCTGATTTGCAGGATTTTAAATAGAATTTGAATTTGAATTTGAATTCAAAAAAGACCAAACCCAAATTTATAAATTTAGGGTACTGAGAAGGTTAAATTAGAAAATTCTAGGCTAAAGAATTTAATTGTTTGATATAAAAAGAAGGATTTAATCCTGTGTGTAGTTTAAAATATTTTGAAAAAGAATCAGCACTTTTATAGCCCAATTCTTCTGCAATCGATTGTATAGAAAACGATCTAAATTTAGTATCATTTTTTAGTCTAACAATAGAATAATTAATCCTTAAATCATTGATATAAGTATTAAAGTTTTTTTGATACTCTGCATTAATAACTTTTGACAAGTAAGATGTATTCGTTTTTATCTTTTTCGCCATATTATAGGCATTGCAGTCTTGTTTTAAGTAATATTCTTGTACTTCAAGTTTTTGCAACCCATCTAAGATTTGAGCCACAATTTCTGAACTTATATCGGAAGTATTTTTCTCCTCCAACGTTAGGTCTTTAGTATCGATAGGGCCTTCTTTGTTTTGAGAAGCGAGTTTCTTCAACAGCTCTTGAAATTTCAGTTCATTCTTCTTTTTAAGTTTGTAAAATCTTAATAAAAAGAAAAGTAAAACTAAAGCGATCATCAAACTAAATAGAATCAAATATTGTAGTATCCCTTGTTGTTTATTCTTCTCATTTTCTAAGTCAAATAACTCTTTTTCTTGCATTATAGCACTTACCTCTTTTGTGCTGGATTGCGAGTTTTTATACGTGAGAACATACTGTTCAAAATACTTATTAGCTACTTCAAAATCTCCCAATTCTTTGTGATTTTTTGCCAATAAATTATACACATGAGGTTTTACAAAATCTAATTCGTTCTTTTCTTTGTAAAAATCAATAATTCCGTTCAACTCAGTTAGACTTTTTTCGTAATTACCGATTTCATAATAATATTTAGCCAGATTGTAAATATTTTCAGAATTCGTATAATGATTACCTAATTTTGTACCAAGGGCCTTTCCCTTACTTAAATTTTCGTAGGCCTTTTCGTAGTTTTTACTATCTAAATAAATTGTTCCTAAACTACTATAAAAACCTGCCGTTGTGAAAATATCATCAGTCGTTAGGACATGTTTTAGGCCTTTTTCTAAATAAACTAAGGCAGAATCTTTTTCTTGTTCCTCTAAATAAATAGATGACAACATAATCATACCTTTATAATAAACCTCAAAACTTTTTCTATCTAGTAATTGATTTTTCTCTATGGTAGCGATATTATTTTTTAAAATTTCTATCGCTTTGGTCGTTTTTTGAGATTCTTTGTAGATATAACCTAATCCATGATTTAGTATCACTTGTGTTTGAAGGTTTTCCGACTTTTTAGCATACTCTAATCCTTCAAACATAACGGGCAAAGCTTCATCTATTCTACCAAAATCGGCTAAATTGTTGGCCTTTGTTAGATGTAATTCTGCCAAAATACTTTCAGATAACTTATTTTTTATGGCAAAATCTATTCCTAGATCTACATATTCTAATGATGGTTTATACGTTCCTTGTACACGACCTGCCTTTGCCAAGTATAAATAGGCAATTGCAATAGAATCGTATAATTTTTGTTCCTTACTGTAGACAAGAAGCTTTTTTGCATTATCAATAGCAACTTGAGGGTTTGTTCTTGTGTTATCGATAATAATACCGTACAACCCTTTTGAATTTTTTGATTCATTTTGTGAGATTAACAAGAATCCTTTTGCACAAAAAATAAAAGTCAATAACGTTGTTTGTAGTATTCGCATGATTTTTTAAAAATTGGCTTTCCTTTTCTCTAAAAAAGCACTTGTTCCTTCAATAAAATCGTTTGTGCCAAAACAATTACCAAACGCTTCTATTTCTGCATCATACCCATTCAATCCATCTTTATAATTCGCATTTACAGCTTTTATAGCGGCTCCAATTGCATTTGGAGAATTTCGCATAATTTTACTTGCAATTTTTTGAGCTAATGGTAACAAATCCTCAAGTTTCGTTACATGATTTACGAGTCCGTTTGCTAAAGCTTCTTCAGCCGAAATCATTCCAGCAGTCATAATTAATTCCATGGCCTTCCCTTTTCCTATTAATTGAGGTAAACGCTGCGTTCCACCATAGCCAGGGATTACACCTAAACTTACCTCTGGCAACCCCATTCTCGCATTATCTGAGGCGATTCTAAAATGGCATGACATGGCCAATTCAAGACCTCCACCAAGGGCAAACCCATTTACAGCGGCTATTACCGGTGTCAATAAATTTTCAATAAAATTAAAAACCAATTCTTGGCCCTTTTTCGCCAATTTAGCTCCTTCATCAATATCAAAATCAGCAAATTCGGAGATGTCGGCTCCTGCTACAAAAGCTTTCTCCCCACTTCCTGTAAGGATAATCACTCGAACATTAGTATCCTCATCCGCATCTGTAAAGGCATTATGAAGTTCATCGATCGTAGCACGATTCAAAGCGTTTAATTTTGAAGGTCTATTAATCGTTATTGTAGCAATGCTATTTTCTTTAGTTACTAAAATGTTTTGAAAACTCATTTTTTATTTATTTTTTTGGAATTATAACAGTGAATACTGTTCCTCTATCAATTTCGGAAGTAAAAGTAATGCTTCCATTATATGCTTCTACAATATTTTTTATCATTGGCAAACCTAATCCCATACCACTAGACTTGGTTGTGAATTTAGGTTCGAATATCCTATTTTTATCTTCTTCATTGATTCCTTTACCATTATCAGCAACAGAAATAATGATATTACCATTTTGATTACTCACTTTAACTTCGATCTTTGGCTTTTCTACATTTGCTAAAGATTGAGTTGCATTTTTAACTAAATTGGTAACTACTCTAATTAGTTGGGTCTTATCGAGCTTAGCATAAAGTCGTTCCTTCTCGTGAAAATAATGAATAAAATCTTCGTTAAAAATATCTAAAGCCAATTTAACTACCTCAATAACATTCAATTCTTCTCTCTTTTGTTTCGGCATTTCAGCAAAATTCGAAAATGCCGAAGCTATCGAACTCATGGTATCAATTTGTTGAATTAAAGACTTGCTAAATTCATTTATTTTATCTTTTATTTTCGGGTCGTTTACATCAAAGCGTTGTTCAAAACTTTGTACTGTTAATCGCATCGGTGTTAGCGGATTCTTAATTTCATGCGCCACTTGTTTTGCCATTTCGCGCCATGCTTGTTCTCTTTCACTTTTCGCTAATTTCACGGCACTCTCCCCAAGTTCATCGACCATATCATTATATGCGTTTACCAGATTAAAGATTTCTTCACTAGCATTTGGCAAAATAATCTTTTCATTACGTTTATCTAATCTTGTTTGATTAATTTTTTCACTAACATTCTTTATCGATTTTGTAATGTATTTAGACATGAAATAAGCTATAATACTCGCAATAAAGAGCATAAAGAGATTCATTAAACCCAACTTGAGTAAAAAATCTTTTAATTCTTTTTCTTGAAAAGTATTATCTTCTAAATATGGAAGATGTAAAATACCTATGGGTTTAAACTTATTATCATTTATATAGGTATAAGAGGCCTGAAATTGAATTCCATTCTTTGTTTCTTCATTTACAATTCTATGTACTGCGTTATCACCGATTTGTTCTAAAACAGATATCCCAATATCATTATTTACAGTGTCCTTTAAAAAACTAGAAGAAGAACTTATCAAGAGTTTCCCATCCAAACTATAAATATTGATATCTAATCTATTTATTTCTGAAATATCATAAATTCTATCTTTAAAAATAAGGTGTAACCACTCGGTTTCAACAGGGTAAGTAGTTCGCTGTAACTCGAGATTAATACTCGACATAATAGCAGTTTCCTTTCTTTCTAATCGCCCTTGATGATATTCGTCAGACTTTTCTTTGTATTGATAGATAGTAATAAGAGCTATCAAAATAGAAGCTATCACAACAATTAATATCATCGAGATAAAAATTCGTGTTCTTAAGGAAAATTTTTTGAGCTGCATTAAAAAATGTTATGTGGTAAAGATAGCAAATATCATTCCTAAAAAACAGTACTCATTCGTTGCTTATTTGAGATTGATTTGAATTAAGAAAGAGATCCATTTACTATTCATGCATAATAAATGTTAAATTTTATTATTATCTTTTCGAAATAATTATATTTGCAACTCGCTAAACGAATATACACTTTACCACACAAATGAATATCGCAATACAAGGGATTGAAGGCTCATTCCATCATATGGTCGCCACCAATTATTTTGGTGATCAAATTAATCTAACAAAATGCATGTCATTCGATGAGATTCCAGACGTGTTAAGGAATAACATTGCGGATGCATCTGTTATGGCAATAGAAAATTCAAATAGCGGTTCTATTCTTTCGAACTATGCCATGATAGACAAGTATGATTTGAACATTCAAGGTGAAGTTTACATTCCTATGATTCATAATGTCATGGCTCTAAAAGGGCAATTATTAAAGGACATCAACGAAGTATGGTCCCATCCTATTGCAATTCAACATTGCGAGCGTTTTTTCAGACATCATCCAAATATTAAAATCATAGAAGAAAAGGATACTGCCTTTGTAGCGAAACAAATCAAAGAGAAAAAGTTAAAAGGAATTGCGACAATTGCCAGCAAAAAAGCCGCTGAAATTTATGGTTTAAGTATTCTACAAGAGCAAATTCAAACCGGAAGTCTTAATATGACCCGTTTTTTTATTTTAACGAAGAATCGTGATTTTAATGTTGACGTTAGTTTACTGAACAAAGCTTCTTTAAAAATTATTACAAATCATGATTTGGGTAGCCTAGCAAAAGTTCTAAATATTTGCAATGAGTATGAATTAAATTTATCTAAAATTCAATCAATTCCCATTGAAGATGAACCTTGGAATTATTCTTTCTTTATTGACTTCACTTATAACGATTATCTAAAGTATTGCAATGCCTTATTGATGTTAGAAAAGAAAGTACATAGTTTAAAAATATTAGGTGAATATTCCGAGAACAAGCCAAATACGAAAAAAATGACCGCATAGTTCATCATTATCAATGACTTGTGACTTTTTGAAAATTTCTGTGTCCTATCTATAAAACCCCTTTATCATGGACACAAATAAAATCAATCACACGGTTAGAAAAACAATTTTACTCACTATTTTAAACCAAACTCTTAAGTCATGAAGATAGCAATTCAAGGAGTAAAAGGGTCGTTTCATCATTTAGTAGCAAAAGAATTTTTCGGAAACGATATAGATCTAAACGAATGTATGTCTTTCAATGAAATACCGGAACTTTTACGAAATGGTACAGTAGAAGCTGCAATTATGGCGATTGAAAACACCAATACAGGTTCGATTCTTTCAAATTACGTATTGATTGACAAATATGATTTGAATATTCAAGGCGAAGTTTATCTACCAATGCAACACAATCTAATGGCATTAGATGGGCAAGAATTAAGTGATATTGAAGAAATATGGTCACATCCTATTGCGATAAAAAATTGTGAAAGCTTTCTACGGAAAAACCCTCATATTAAAGTAATCGAAGAAAAAGACACAGCCTTTGTTGCAAAACAAATAAATGATTTAAAAATAAAGGGCATTGCCGCGATTGCCAGCAAAACAGCTGCCGACATGTATGGTTTAAAAATTTTAGAAGAATCTATTCAAGGAGATCAATTAAACATAACACGCTTTTTTATTTTAACAAAGAGTAGAGATTTTAGTGTTGATATAAACTTACATAATAAAGCTTCCTTAAAGTTTATTACAAATCATGAATTAGGAAGTCTTGCTGAAGTCTTAAATATTTGTGTTCGTCACAACTTAAACTTATCGCGAATTCAGTCAATGCCAATTGTAAATGAGCCCTGGAATTATGCTTTTTATATTGATCATGACTTTAACGATTATTTAGAGTACTGCAACGCATTATTGACCATAGAGAAAAAGGTAGATACCTTGAAGATATTAGGTGAATACACCAAAGGAAAAGAAATATTCGAAAAAGCAGTCTCTTAATTTTTCCTAATTTTCAGCGCTTTAAATAAGAAATAAATAATTTAAAGTCCTAAAAAATAATAATTTCGTAAAAAATCTTTTGGTCTATTAAAAAAATTTGTTTTTTAGACTTTAATGTATAGATTTGTTCCTTCAATTTAGTGAAACATGAAATTATCAAACACTTGGCGAGTTTACTTTTACTTCTTTTATTTTTTTAATATGAAGCGAGACTTTGTAGGTGTTATGTAAATATAAAATCAATAATACGAAAAAAAGTCTCGAGAAATCGAGACTTTTTTTTTGCATCATTTTTATGAATTTAAAAAGTAAAATAGCCATTCAGGGAATCAGAGGTTCTTTTCATCATCAAGTTGCTAGTCAATATTTCGGTGAGGACATTGTATTGAATGAATGTTTATCATTTGTAGAAATACCAGAATTAATAAATCAAGGTTTAGTAGATGGCGCCGTAATGGCTATTGAAAATTCTTTGGCAGGTTCTATCCTACCAAATTATGCGCTTATAGATGAATACAATCTTCAAATTAAGGGAGAAGTACATTTACCAATTCATCATCATTTAATGGGATTAGAGAACCAAACAATATCAGACATTAGAGAAGTTTGGTCTCATCCAATGGCTATATTACAATGTCGTAAATTTTTTAGAGCACATCCTCATATTAAATTAGTAGAAGAATCTGATACTGCTGAAGTGGCTAAAAGAATACAAGAACAGCAACTCGAAGGCATTGCTGCTATTGCTAGTAAAAAAGCTGCAAGTATCTATAAACTGAATATTATTGAAAATAAAATTCAAACAAGAGAACAAAATTATACGCGCTTTTTTATATTAAAAAAGAAAGGTGAAACTCTTAACAAGACTCATTTAGTAAATAAGGCATCTATACGATTTGTCACAAAGCATCAAACGGGAAGTTTAGTTGACGTCTTGACAGTATTTTCGAAATTGAATATGAGTCTTTCTAAAATTCAATCATTACCGATTATAGATAAACCATGGAATTATGCTTTTTTCGCAGATGTTATTTTTGAAGATCATGAACTATTTAAAAAAGCAATCGAAAGTGTAAGAGAGAAAACGAGTGATGTTAAGATATTGGGGGAATATGAACAAAGCAAACGTAAACATCATGTCGAAAGCAAATAGATTAAATAGTGTTAAAGAGTATTATTTCTCTAAAAAATTACGAGAAGTTAGGCAGTTAATAACTGATGGGAAACCAATTATTAATTTAGGTATTGGTAGTCCTGATTTACCTCCTGCGAATGAAGTAATTGAAGCACTACAACAAAGTCTTATTCAGACAACTATTCATGGTTATCAAAACTACCAAGGCCTACCTGAATTAAGAAATGCTATTGCGTCATTCTATAAGAACAACTATGCTGTTATTCTAAATCATGAAGATGAGGTATTACCGTTGATGGGATCTAAAGAAGGTATCATGCATATATCGATGGCATTCCTAAATCCTGGAGATCATGTTTTAATTCCAAATCCGGGATATCCAACCTATAGTTCCGTTACGAATTTGCTCGAAGCTAAACCCGTTTATTATAATTTACAAGCTTTCAACAGTTGGTTCCCAGATTTAAAAGCTTTAGAACAACAAGATTTATCAAAGGTCAAGATAATGTGGGTTAATTATCCTCACATGCCAACAGGTGCGAATGCAACAATTCCTCAATTTGATGCGCTTGTTCAATTTGCAAAAAAACATCAACTATTATTAGTAAATGACAATCCTTATAGTTTCATTCTAAACGATAATCCTAAAAGTGTTTTTGAGGTTGAAGGCGCAAAAGAAGTGGCACTTGAACTAAACTCATTAAGTAAATCATTCAATATGGCCGGATGGAGAGTTGGTATGGTCATTGGTTCTGCTAAAAATTTAAAAGCAATATTACAAGTAAAGAGCAATATGGATTCTGGAATGTTCTTTGGAATCCAAAAAGGTGCAATTGCAGCATTGAACAGTCCAAAAAATTGGTTCGAAAAACTAAATGAAATCTATACCAAAAGAAGAAAAATAGCATGGAAAATTTTCGATGTATTGAAATGTGAATATGACGAAAACAGTGCCGGATTATTTGTATGGGCAAAAATTCCAAGCCAAAAAAAATCGGAAGAATTGGCAGATGAACTACTTTACAATTATGACGTTTTTTTAACGCCAGGAACGGTATTTGGAAGTAACGGCGAAGGATACATTAGATTATCTCTTTGTACCCCGATGGAGCAATTAAATGAAGTATTAACAAGAGTTACAAACTAAATATGAAGAATATTGCAGTCATAGGATTAGGACTCATAGGTGGGTCATTAGCACTTGAGTTAAAGAAATTAACCTGGGCAACCATTTATGGAATTGACAACAATCCTGAACATATTCAAAAGGCCCTTGAACTTGGTATTATATTTGAAAAAGCCGAACTCGATATTGTCGAAAAAGTCGACATTGTCATAATTGCAGTACCTGTAAACGTAATTCCTGAAATTACATTGAAAGTTCTTGATCTAATAGGCCCAGACACCTTAGTGTTTGATGTAGGATCTACCAAAAGTGCAGTTTGTTTGGCCGTCAGAAAACATCAGAAAAGAGGAAATTTTGTTGCTCTACACCCTATTTCTGGCACCGAATTTTCTGGACCTGAAGCCGCCATATACAATCTCTTTAGTAATAAAGTAAATATTATATGTGAACAACATTTGAGTAGTAAAAAAATGATTGATCGAGCAGTAGCGCTCTTTGAAAACATAAAAATGAGAACTGTATTTATGGACTCAGCTGAGCAACATGACAAACATATTGCGTACGTCTCTCATCTGTCGCATATTAGTTCTTTCATGTTAGGTAAAACAGTCTTGGAAATTGAAAAAGACGAGAAAAGTATTTTTGACATGGCCGGAAGTGGTTTTGCCTCTACTGTGAGACTAGCTAAAAGTAACCCAAAAACTTGGACTCCCATCTTTATACAAAATAAAGAAAATGTATTAAAATCATTAAACGAGTATATAAAAAATTTAGAAACATTTAAAAAACAATTAGAAGCTGAATCTCATGAAGACGTTTTTGCAATAATGCAGGATACTAATCGAATAAAAGATGTTTTAGCAGGAATTAACAACAAATAAATTAT
Organism: uncultured Flavobacteriaceae bacterium; assembly: GCA_947500525.1. Lineage (GTDB taxonomy): Bacteria > Bacteroidota > Bacteroidia > Flavobacteriales > Flavobacteriaceae > Aureibaculum. Next base: position 162,691 of record CANMSH010000001.1, read on the forward strand.
GGAATCAACAAATTTTTCAGCGTGGTTAGAAAAAATGGAATTAGCGCATCCTTTGGTTATTGCAGGTCCTTGTAGTGCCGAGACAGAAGAACAAGTGTTAGAAATTGCTCACGAACTTAAAAAAACCGACGCCACGGTTTACAGAGCAGGTATTTGGAAACCAAGAACAAGACCTGGTAATTTTGAGGGTAACGGAGCAAAAGCACTACCCTGGATAGCAAAAGTAAAAGAGGAAACTGGGATGTTGACTACAGTAGAAGTAGCCAATGCTCAACATGCGAAACTTGCCTTAGAATTTGATATCGATATTATTTGGATAGGTGCACGTACCACAGTAAATCCATTTGCAGTTCAAGAAATTGCTGATGCTTTACAAGGGACTGATAAAATAGTTTTAGTTAAAAATCCTATCAATCCAGATCTCGAATTATGGATCGGTGCTATCGAGCGGTTTCACTCTGCCGGAATTAAAAATTTAGGAGCTATTCATCGTGGTTTTTCATCTTACAAAAAAACTAAGTATAGAAACAATCCACAGTGGCAAATTCCAATAGAATTAAAAAACAGATATCCAAAATTACCTATTATCTGTGATCCATCTCATATTTGTGGAAGACGTGATACAATTTTTGATGTTTCTCAAACTGCTTTAGATTTAAAGTTTGAAGGTTTGATGATCGAATCTCATTGTGATCCAGACAAGGCTTGGAGTGATGCAAAACAACAAATCACCCCAAATAGACTAAAAGAAATTACCGAAGATCTTAGAGTTAGAAAGGATAGAGTTGAAGAAAAAGATTCTTTAAAGAAATTAACTGATCTTCGTTCTGAAATAAACTTGTTAGATAAACAACTTATCGAATTACTTTCTGAAAGAATGACGGTAGCTGAAAATATTGGATCGGTAAAAAAAGAAGCAAACGTTGCTATCTTACAAAGAAGCAGATGGCAAGAAGTGATTCAAAAAATGGTCAACGAAGGGAATCAAAATGGGTTGAGTTCTGAATTTATTGAAAGAGTTTTCAAAGCAATACATCAAGAATCTATACAGCATCAAGAAAAAATAGTTAATAGTTAGTCTATGTATTAGTACCTTTGCAGTCACAAGCGATAATAAGGTATGACAAGTCGATATATATTTTGCATGAAGTGGGGCACTTTGTATGGCCCAGAATATGTAAACAGATTACATTCTATGGTGAAACGAAATCTTTCATTAGATTTTAAAATGGTGTGTTTCACAGATGACGAAAAAGGTATTATTGATGCTGTCGATTGTTATCCAATCCCAGAAATTGATGTGCCGGGAAATTTGCCCGAGCGTATGTGGAAAAAACTTACTACTCTCAAGGGAGATTTATATGGTTTAAAAGGTACAGCCTTATTTTTAGACCTTGATGTTGTTATTGTAGATAGTATTGACTGCTTTTTTGAAGTTGATGGGGATTTTCGAATAATTAAAGACTATAATAAGCAATGGCGTATTACCGGGAATTCATCGGTATATAGATTTGAAATTGGTGAACATTCATATGTCTTTGACTATTTCATTAAAAATTTTGATTCAATTAGAAAGGAACATAGAAACGAGCAAGAGTATTTGACTACCGCCATTCACGAAAAAGGGAAACTGCAGTATTGGCCTAAAGAATGGTGTCCAAGTTATAAATATGACTGTGTGTCTAGAATTCCTTTTGCTTTTTGGAAAACTCCGAAAATAACAGAAGGGTCTAAAGTAATTATTTTTCATGGTGAAATAAATCCACCTAAGGCAATTACAGGAGGTCGAGGCAAATGGTATCGATATGTTGCTCCTGCACCTTGGGTTGCTGATTATTGGAAATAAAAAAACCCACGATTAATCGTGGGTTTTTTATTCGTAAAACGAAGTAATTTTTACTGCTCTAAGACAGGAATACGTAATACTTGACCAGGATAAATCTTATCTGGATGTGTTAACATAGGTTTATTAGCTTCAAATATTTCAGGGTATTTCATTGGATTACCATAATATACTTTTGCAATCTTACTCAATGAATCACCACTTACAACTGTGTAAAATTGTGCTTCTGGCTCTTGTATTGCTGTTGTCATTTGATCATCCACACTTGCAATTCCTTCTGTGTTTCCTACTACCAAAACTACTTTTTCACGGGTTGCTTGATTTTCAGCTTCCCCATAAACAGTAGCCAAATCTCCATCAACAGTTACACTTAAATTTTCAACATTTAAATCAAGTGAGTGTACCGCTTCTTTCAATTTTGATGCTTTTTCTAATGCCGCTTCTGCCGCTTCCTCTTCTGTTGTCTTCCCAATGCCAAATACTTTAGCTCCCGCATTTTTGATAAATGAAAATAATCCCATAATTCTAATTTTTGTTTTTAATTGATTAATAAAATTTTTGGTCTTGTGAAGATACAAAATTTTCTGTATTTTCCCCTTAGAGGCACATAATTTTTCACGGTGTTTCTTAACCTCATTAAAACATAGAACTTTTGATAGTACATAATTTAGATACAGAAAATTCCGTTCTCAAACAATTTGTCTCCGAAATTCGAGATATTTCTATCCAACGCGATCACATGCGTTTTAGAAGGAATATCGAACGCATTGGTGAGGTTCTTGCATATGAGCTCAGTAAGACACTTACGTTTAGCGTAAAAAAAATCACAACTCCACTAGATATTAAGTCAATATCTTTATCTGATGATCAGCTGGTACTATGTTCTATTTTGAGAGCAGGAATTCCGCTTCATCAAGGTTTATTAAATTATTTTGACCAGGCAGAAAATGGATTCATTTCTGCTTATAGACATCACCCTAATGATGATGATGATTTTGATATAGTTGTCAACTATTTAGCGACTGCATCGATAGAAAACAAAGTTCTTGTAATGGCCGATCCGATGCTTGCCACAGGAAAAACTTTAGAAAATACATACAACGCATTAAAATCTTGTGGAACACCATCACAAATTCACATCGTTTCGGTCATTGGATCTAAAGCAGGTGTTGACTACATCGAAGATGTATTTCCTGAAAATACACATTTATGGATTGCCTCCATAGATGACACCTTAAATAGCAAAGGATATATTGTTCCCGGATTGGGTGACGCGGGCGACCTGTCTTTTGGTAAAAAATTATAGTATGAATACAGCTAAAATGACGGCCAGTAAAGTGTACAAAAAAACTTCTTTAAACCATTTCTCCTCTATTATTTGTAGATAGTTTGTAAAAATCACAGCAATAGGAAAAAACAGGAGTAAAAATTCTCCTCCGTTTTTAACAGGCCATGGTAATACCACAAATAACAATATAACAAAATGGAACACAAGTAAATACCAAGAGTGTTTAAACTCGTTATTTACAGTTCTAATTTTAAAGGTAGTTGGAAAAATTGACCAAATTAAGAGAGAACTTACAAGAGCCAATGGAATTAAAAGTATTGCAGAGTTAAATACACCAAAAGAAAAGCTAAAAGTATATGTTAGATTTTCAACAAAAATATCGAAATCATTCAACGCGTATAAGTAGGCGGCATAAATAATTATAGGCGTACAAAAACCTACTAACGGAATAATACTATTTCTCCAAGTTACCTTATCAAACACATAAATAGCTCCATATATTAATAATATTGTCAACGAACTCCATGGCGAGATTATGGTTGCAATTCCAATCCAAAAAGCACTATCAAATATTTTTTTTTGAGTTTCTTTTGAGGTTCGTAAACTATATATTCTTCTATAAGCAAGTAATAAGATTAAATTTACGAGTAACAATTCAAAATCTAACGTAGAATAGGGGAACATCCCAATGAGAATCACAAATAAAAGGATCGCATAAGAATTATCTTTCGTCAAATTGTTTTTTCTTACGATAAAATTAATCGTAAATATCACGATCAGAAGCAACGAAAAAATTCCAACCTTTTTTACAACAAAACCAAAAGTGATCTCTTCACTTAAATGAAAAGCAATTGAAAATATATAAATGAAAAACAGCAAGCCAATTATAAACAAGGTATTAATCGGTTTTGTTTTATTAAAAAAATTGGCAATCATTAGTATATTTTATATTTTTGTACCGTAAATATAATTAAGATATGATTGCAAACAATATTTTTAGGCTTATCGGTGATTTTTGTACAAATTACGCTTTCGCTATTTATGATACTTTCCGATCAACAGATGGTTGGTGGGCTTCTAATTTAATGAATATTGTGATTTTTATGATTGCCTCTATAGCTCTTGTTTACTGGATGGGTGAAATGGTGAAACATAGTAAAGATCCTAATGCCTTGTAAATTATATTTTAAAACTTCACATTTTGGGCAGCAAAAATAAATTAAAGCGCTTTCGCGAAAATGAAATTTTTGCCAACGTAATTCAACCTACACGAGAAGAAATTCAGGCTGGCTTTTCGCTTAAAGGAAAATGGAAGAGCTACTTCAAAAATGAAAATCCGATTGTTTTAGAATTGGGCTGTGGTAAAGGTGAATATACTGTTGCCTTAGCCAAGAAACATCCTAACTTCAACTATATAGGGATTGATATTAAAGGTGCTCGTTTTTGGAGAGGAGCGAAAACAGCGTTAGAAGAAAACTTAACAAATGTTGCTTTTATTAGAACGCAAATTGAACTTATTGATTACTGTTTTGCTCAAAACGAAATTGATCAAATTTGGATTACATTTCCCGATCCGCAAATAAAGTTTAAGCGAATGAAACATCGTTTAACAAATCCCGAATTTTTAAAAAAATATCAAGAAATACTTGTTGAAACCGGTTTTGTACATCTAAAAACCGACAGTGAATTTTTACATGGGTATACATTAGGGCTATTGCAAGAAGGTAATCATGATATATTATATGCGCATCATGATATTTATAAGAATCCGCATGCTCCCGAACAAGCCACTTTGACAAAAACATTCTACGAAAAACAATTTTTAGAGCAAGGCAAAGCAATTACCTACGTCAAATTTAGAACAAACTATTCATAAATGAGTTTGCTTTTTCATTTTGTTATTGGATTTATAACCTCATTTATTGGGACTATAACTCCAAGTATGTTGAACATGACAACTGCAAAAATTTCTTTAGAAAGAACAAAAGCAGAAGGGTTTAAATTTGCTTTGGGAGTTTCTATTGTTGTACTCATTCAAGCATATATTGCAGTTCTTTTAGCTCGTTATATTCATGATAGTGAAAATTTTGAATGGTACATAAAAGTAGTTGGCATTGTTATTTTTATATTTCTTTCTATTTATTTCTTTCTCCAGGCATCGAAAGAACGTAAACAGAAAGAAACATCTGGGTACAAAATAAGAAGTAGTATCGTTATTGGAATTATATTTTCTTCTTTAAATATGTTTGCAATTCCTTTTTATTGCGGTGTGAGTAGCGCATTAAATATGTTTGGTTGGATGCAATTTAATCAGATCAGTATCCTTCTATTTGTTATTGGCTCTGCATTTGGAACCTATTCTTTATTATATTTCTACGCAATTTCGGCTCTTAAAATTCAAAAAAAAGCAAGCATTATTACGAAAAATATTAATTATATTTTAAGTATATTGACAGCTGTGGTTGCGATAGCAACATTGATGAATTTACTATGACGACTAAATCAGATAATTTTTTCAAAAAAGTACACGAAATAGCCCGGTTAATTCCCTATGGAAGAGTTACTTCGTATGGAGCAATTGCCAAGTATTTAGGGGCTGCAAGATCTGCGCGAATGGTTGGATGGGCCATGAATTCATCTGGTAATGATGAGTCAATACCTGCTCATCGTGTAGTTAATAGAATAGGTGTATTAACTGGTAAAAATCATTTTCAAGGTACTAGTTTAATGCAGCAACTTTTGGAGAATGAAGGTGTAGAAATTAAAGATCATAAAGTAGTGAATTTCGAGAAGCTTTTTTGGGATCCCTCGCAGCAATTAAACTAAAACTTATGGTGAATACAATATTTTTTTATATTTTTAGTTTAAAATACGCTTAATTTAAAAAGCTTGCTTTGCGTTTTTTTTCATAAATTGCGCCATTAAAAAAAGGGTTTATATGAAATCGTATTATAGATTAGTCATTTTTCTACTGTTAGTTTCTTTTACTAGATCTAACGCTCAGTTAGATTTGAGCCATGAGTTTGGGATATTTACTGGGCCTGTTACTTTTCAAAGTGATTACGGAGAAAGAAACCATTTACCAAGTAGTACTGCTACTAGTTTTGGTATAGCAGCTGTGCACTATTTAAGTTTTTATGGCAATAACTATAATTGGAGAAATGGTGCAAGCTATTTTTCTGATCATTTTAAACTGAGATCTGAAGTGTCGTATTACTTTAATAATAGTTTTGATCACAAAGGAAGATTCGATGATATAGTTGGACCTATCGGTGATCAATTGAGAGCTATGACCGGTAAGACAAAAATTTTTAATGTCGGAACCCAATTAGAATATTATTTTAAGAACTTAGAAGATTATGGCCTTCTGTTTAATACAGTTGATAGATTTGCTCCTTATGCCAGTGTTGGTATTCAATATAATAGTTTTGATCCTGAATTGACAAACACTGAAAATGGCGGATTAGATCCTAATAATTTACCGGCCAAATGGAGAGATCAATTTTTTATAGAACCTGATAAAGCTTTCTCCCTGACTTTTGGTTTGGGAACAAGATATAAACTAGATAAATTTGATCTTGTCGCTGATGGTCGTTTTCAGTATTTTTTATCAGATAGAATAGATGGTCTTGATCAACTTGATGGATCAAGCAAAAAGAATGATACGCTCATATTTTTTAGTTTAGGAGTTGTGTTTGATTTAGAAAGTTCTCGATAAGATGATTCGCCAAGACAACTACTAGATTTATACCAGTCGATTTCTAATCTTTCGGATTTTTTTTCTGATATTGATGCTTATTTTCTTTAATTCCTTTTTTGAAAATTTTACGAATATTTGAGCGTAGGGAACTATCTATTCTCAAAATTATATTTCGGAATTGCTGTGATGGTCGACCTCTAAATGTAGTTACGTGAAAATCATTTGTACTAAGCATTTTATCAGTATCTGAAAAATAATAATTAGACACACAACATCTGATCCCGTCGAAAGTTACTTTCTCTACTGAATGCCATGATTTTTCATGTGTTTCCATAACAACTAATCTGTTAAATTCACTTGTTATAATTAGTGGTTTAGCTTTTAATCCATCAGGCCAAATTTCTAAATTTCCACCATAAGAAGTCCTCCAATTTGGTGTAACATAGTATAACAAATTTAGAACCCTCTTATTCTTTCGATCTTTGTCGTGAGAATTGTCTAAATGTGGATTCAAATAATTATTCTTGCACATTAATGAAAGACCACCAGCATATAAATGCTCATCAGGACAAATTGATTTTAAATCACATATATCGCTAATAACACGTACAATCTTTTCATCTTGAAAAGCATATACTATCTCTTCAAGAATCGGATCATATGCATCCATTTGATAAGCAACATACTTATATTCTCTAAGGCTCTTTTTCATAACAGCTTCATCCATGGTAGGAAATTTATCATGAATTTCTTGTGCTAGCTCTTTAGGAAGTAGATTGTCTAGGTAGAAAAATCCGATTTTTTCTTTAGATTTTGCATATTGCTTTTGAAGTTGATTCTTTTCTTGTCTAAGTCTATCCTCGATAAATTTCGCAATATGTGTACGTGAATATTTCAACTCAATTTCTATATTAGTAAATTCTAAAACTCTTCTAATGTCGATAAATTATCCGAATTAATTCAATCTTGCTATAAAAAATGATAATTTAGCTTATAATTAATTTATATTGAAACAAATTGTAGTTTCCGTAACGAACGATTTAGTTACCGATCAGAGAGTTCATAGAGTTTGCTCTACGTTGATTAAAGAAAATTATAAGGTTCTTTTAATTGGACGAAGATATGCTGATACCCAGGCTATTGATAGAAATTATTCTATTCATAGAATGAAACTCTTCTTCAATGAAGGATTTTTATTTTATGCCGAATTTAACTTTAGGTTATTTATTAAACTATTGTTCATCAAAAAAGACTTTTTAATTTCAAATGATTTAGATACTCTTTTGCCCAACTATCTCATTTCCAAAATGTTTCGTAAAAAGTTGCTTTATGATAGTCATGAGCTATTTACAGAAGTCCCTGAACTAATAAACCGACCTTTTATTAAAAAAGTATGGTTATTTATTGAACGTTCGTTGGTTCGTAATCTTAGCAACTGTTTTACGGTATCTCAATCTATCGCAAATCATTATAATAAACGTTATGATTCTAAATTTAAAGTTTTAAGAAATTTACCATACAAAAGGGAAGTCGATAAAAGTAGTTTCCCCTTTAATACCAACAATAAAAACATTATCCTATATCAAGGAGCAATTAATATGGGGCGTGGGTTAGAGTTGATGATCGATACTATGGATTATCTCGAAAACACCTTATTCATTGTCATTGGTGATGGTGATTTATTTGATAAATTAAAGAATAATGTTGTAGTAAGGGGCTTAGATCAAAAAGTGAAATTTTTAGGTCGAATTACGCCAGATATATTGTCAAAATTAACACCTTTGGCTCACATAGGTATTAGTTTAGAAGAAGATTTAGGTTTAAATTATAGATATGCCTTACCTAACAAATTGTTTGACTATATCCAAGCAAGAATTCCGGTAATAGTTTCTGATTTACCGGAAATGAGAAAAGTGGTCGAAGAATTTGCTGTAGGAGAAGTCCTTCGCGTTAGATCTCCAGAAGTACTATCAAAGCTCATTATTGATATGCTTGGTAAAAGAAAAGGTCATTGGAAGCCCCAGTTACAAACTGCCTCGCAAACATTAATTTGGGAAAAAGAGGAGATATTAATTAAAAAAATGTTCAACAATCTTACATAAAGAATTAAATATAGTTTCATTTGACGTTCCTTTTCCTCCCAACTATGGTGGAGTAATTGATGTTTTCTATAAGTTGAAAGCTTTACACGCACTTGGCGTAATAATTCATTTACATTGTTTTGAATATGGTAGGGGTCAATCTAAAGAATTAGACAAGTATTGTGAAAATGTCTTTTATTATGAAAGAAGCTCATCACTAAAAAATATTTTTTCTAGAATACCTTTTCGGATCAAATCTAGATCGAGTAGTACATTGATATCAAATTTAAAAAAAATCAAGGGCCCGATTTTATTTGAAGGATTGCATAGCACCTATTCATTAATTGAAGATAATTTTAACGATCGAAAAATTATAGTTCGAACTCACAATATTGAACATCTATACCATCAAGGTTTATACAAAAGCGAAAAACAACTATTAAAAAAAGTGTTCTTTAAAAGTGAAGCTTTAAGATTAGCTCCTTATGAAAGCATACTTCACAAGGCAACTAATATTTTGACCATTTCACCCTTTGAAAATACTTATTTTAAAAATAAATATGGAGATAAAGCAACTTATATTCCAGCTTTTCATAGAAACCCAGTAATTACAGAACTATCAGAACAAGGTGACTATGCCCTATACCATGGTGATTTAAGAGTTGCTGACAACAAAAGGGCTTTTCATTTTTTAATTGAAATATTCGAAAAAGTAAACTATCCTTTAATCATTGCCAGTAGTTTTAAAGAACCCAGTATTATTCGAAAAATCGACAAACTTGAAAATGTTCAATTTGTCCAAATAAAAGATTCTAAAACTTTAGAAGAATTACTCAAAAATGCACATATCAATGTATTGCCTACTTTTCAGAAAACAGGTATTAAATTAAAACTAATAAATGCGTTATTTAGCAGTCGATTCTGTATTGTAAATAATGAAATGATCAAAGATACCGGTCTAGAAGATTTGTGTATTGTTTGCGAAACTAAAGAAGAATTTTCAACCAGTATCAACAATTTAGTTCAAATTCAATACACTGATAAGGAAAGAGTTAAAAGAACTAAATCCTTGAAAAAGTTTGATGTCAATATAAATGCGAAAAAAATAATAGACTTAATCTACTAAACGACTTCGTATACTTTTTCTCCATCACATTTAATCGTTTTGTGCGGATATTTTAAAATCAACGCATAATCATGTGTGGCCATCAATATGGTTTTACCGCTTTTGTTGATCTCTTCTAAAACACTCATCACTTCTAAGGATGTTTTCGGGTCTAAATTACCTGTAGGCTCATCAGCAAGAATTAAATCAGGATCATTTAATAAAGCACGAGCGATAGCTACCCGCTGTTGCTCACCTCCCGAAAGTTGATATGCCATTTTGAAACCTTTAGTTTGCATTCCTACTTTCTCTAAAACCTCTTTAATTTTAGCATCCATTTTGGTACTATCTTTCCAACCAGTGGCTTTCAATACGAACAATAGGTTATCATGTACATTTCGGTCATTTAATAGTTTAAAATCCTGAAAAACAATACCTAATTTTCTTCGTAAAAAAGGAATATCTTTTTCCTTTAACGTATTCAAATTAAAATCAACAATCACACCCTCTCCCTTTAACAAAGGTAAATCTCCATAAAGCGTCTTCATCAAACTACTTTTTCCACTTCCTGTTTTTCCAATAAGATACATAAAATCTCCTTCGAAAATATCTAGACTAATATTTGATAACACTAGATTTTCTTGTTGAAAAATAGAAGCATCATTTAAGCTAAGTAAAGGCTTAGACATAATTTTTTATAGTTTAAGACGCAAATTTACTGTTTAAATTTCAAACTTAAAAAACCAACTATCTACAACTCGATTTTGTTTATATTTGAACACTTTTTCAAAAGTTTCTCATGAGAACAATTACACTTATAATTTTCGCAATAGTTCTTTCTAATTGTACTCCTGAAAAGCGCAAAAGATCCACTAGTACATTAACTATTACAAATCTTAAAAATATGCCAGAAGGCATATCTAATAATGCCGTTGTAGAAGGTTTTATAGATACTAAACCTTTTGTATATACTTTTGGTGGCATCGACAGTACACTCTCTTACACAGGTATTCATAAGCGTTCTTATGTATATGATATTACTGATGATTCTTGGCGACAGATTGCAGATTTACCTGACACATTAGGCAAAGTTGCTAGTGCTGCAAGTCGAGTAAATGACACTATCTATATTCTTGGCGGATATCATGTTTTCGAGGATCACTCCGAAAAATCATCCAATAAAGTGCATAGATATAATATTATAAATGATACGTACCTTGAAGACGGAACTCCTATTCCAATACCCATTGACGATCATGTACAATTAGTTTGGCGAGATAGTTTAATTTTTGTTATTTCAGGTTGGTATGATAAAGAGAATGTTGCTGACGTTCAAATTTATAGTCCGAGCAGAAATACTTGGAAGGTCGGAACATCTGTTCCTAACAATCATACATATAAATCTTTCGGTGCTTCAGGAACTATCGTAGGTGATACAATATTTTATTTTGGAGGTGCTTCTATGGGCAAACATTATCCTATTCAAAATGTTTTACGAAAAGGAGTCATTAACGCACAAAATCCGTCAGATATTGCATGGTCGTATAAAGTTTTAGATTCAACAATTGTTGGCTATCGCATGGCGGCAACAACTGTTAAAAACTATCCTTATTGGTTAGGGGGCAGCAAAACAACATATAACTATAATGCAATTGCATATGACGGGTCTGGAATTGTATCTCCATCTAATAGAAGTTTATATATCAAGAATAATCAATCGCAATCTGATACCATTCATACATTACCTATGGATTTGAGAGGAATTGCCGAAATCAACGACTCAACTAAAATACTTGTTGGGGGTATTTTAAAAAACAAACAAGTAAGCAACAAAGTACACCTTTTAGAATGGAAAAAATAAAATTAAACATACTCTACGTAGCATTTATCTGTAGCATTATCCTCTTGTCTTGTAACTCGAAGAATGAAGCAAACACAACACTAAAACAAGGAGTATGGCGTGCTGAGATCTATATGCAACAGGATACCTTACCATTTAACTTTGAAATCTTGAAAGATGGAGAGAAATATAGAGCAAACTTGATTAATGGTGACACAGAAGTTATTCCTCTAGACGATATCGAGGTGCTAGGAGATTCTGTCTTTATAACCTTGCATATCTTCGATATTGAACTGCGAGCAAAAATAAATGATACTGTCCTAAACGGACTCTATATTAAAAATTATAAAGACAATTATCGCATTCCTTTCAAGGCAAAACACAATAATTCGGAACGATTCATCAATTCGAAAAGTACCGTTAAATTCGATGGTAAATGGCAGGTTAATTTTGTTGAAGATGACACCGTTACATTTCCTGGAGTTGGAATTTTTAAAAAAGATGGTGATTTGTTAAAAGGAACTTTTTTAACCGAAACTGGAGATTATCGCTATCTTGAAGGTACTGCGACGGATTCAACCATGAGTTTATACACTTTTGACGGAAATCATGCTTTTATATTTAATGCCACAACAAAAAATGACTCTATTAAAGGTGAATTTCTCTCTGGCATGGATTATCGTGCCACTTTTTCTGGATACAAAAATGCAAATGCCAAACTTACCGATGCTGATAATCTGACTTTTTTAAAAGACGGATATGATAAGATTGAATTTTCATTTCCAGGATTAGATGGTAAAAATGTATCACTTGATGACGAAAAATATAAAAACAAAGTCGTTTTGCTTCAAATTTTTGGAACTTGGTGTCCTAACTGTATGGATGAAACGATCTTCTATACCGATTGGTACAGCAACAATAAAAACAAAGGTGTTGAAATAATTGGATTGGCTTATGAAGCCAAAGATGATTTTGAATACGCAAAGGCAAGAGTTGAAAAAATGAAATCAAAATACAATGTAGAATATGACTATGTTATCGCTGGCGTTTACGATAAAGAAGCTGCAGCGAAAACCTTACCAATGCTAAATCATGTGCTGTCGTTTCCTACTACTATTTTTATAGATAAAAAGGGAAAAGTTCGTAAAATACATACCGGTTTTTCCGGCCCCGCGACAGGTTCGTACTACGAAGAATTTAAAGAAAATTTCAACAGTTTTATGGAACAATTATTAAATGAATAACTCAATTTTGGCCCGATTCATGTAATAGTAGCTCTAAATGTTAATTTTTTTCTTAACAAAATGTTATATTAATTAACAATTATACAATTTCAATTTAATTGTACGTTGTTTAATTTAGGTGCCTTATTATTTATGGTACTCTTTTAAAGAATCCTCAAGCAATGAAGAACAGTAATCTCTGGTTTTTAATAGTCCTATTTATTTTTTCGACTACATTATTTGCTCAAAAGTCTGATATCTACACGAATGGCTTAAAAGAATATAATCATGCAGTAGCTTTATATAATAATAGAGATTTTGTGGCCTCGAAACACTTATTCAATAAGCTTAAGAATAGTTTTGATGCAAGTTCTGAGCACAAAGCAAATTGCGAATATTATGAGGCCTTTTGTACAATTCGTTTGGGTGACCAAAAAGGAGATCAGATGATGCGCAGTTTTGTAGAACGCTATCCAACGAGTACAAAACAAAATACGGCATTTATAGAGGTTGGAGATTATTATTTTAAAAATGCTAATTATCCGTATGCATTAAAATGGTATAATCGTGTCGAAACTAGAAATCTTTCTATTGCCCAAGAAGAAGAATTTAACTTCAAGTATGCATATGGTTTGTTTGCTGTACGTAGTTACAAACGCGCCAAAGAATATTTTCAAAAGCTGCTCACCTCCCAAGAATATGGCGCTCAGGCAAAATATTATTACGGATTTATTGCATATCAAGACGATGATTATGAAAACGCTGATCGTTATTTAAGTCAGGTTTCTGACGACAAAGAATTAGGAGACGACGTACCTTATTACATGGCCAACATTAAATTTAAAACGGGTAATTTCGAAGAGGCCATTAAAATTGCAAAATCGTTTCTGGCCCAGGCAGATAGAAATCAAAAATCTGAAATTTCAAAAATAATTGGTGAAAGCTATTTCAATCTTGAAAAATATAAAGAGGCGATTCCATACCTGAAAGCATATAGAGGAAAGCGCCGCAAATGGAATAACACCGACTATTATTTATTAGGCTATTCTTACTACAAACAGAAAGATTTCGAAAATGCCATTGCCAACTTTAATAAGATCATTAATGGTAAAAATGCTGTTTCGCAAAATGCTTATTATCATTTGGCGGAATGTTATTTAAATAGTGAATTAAAAACCGAAGCTCTAAATGCTTTTAGAAACGCTTCGCAAATGGAATTTGATGCAAACATCAAAAAGGACGCTTGGCTAAACTATGCTAAACTTAGTTACGAAATTGGAAATCCTTATAAGAGTGTACCCGATGTATTGCAAGAGTATTTAGATACGTATCCAAAATCTGACGCCGTTGAGGAAATAAATGAGTTGCTCATAAGCGCTTATATTACTTCAAAAGACTACGAAGGTGCCTTAAAAGCTTTGAAAGACAAAAAAGATGCTGACAGCAAAAAAGTATATCAAAAAGTAGCGCTTTATAGAGGAATTCAATTGTATAATGAAGGCTCTCTAGAAACAGCTAAAGAACATTTTGATATCGCTATAGGAGAACCACGTGATGAAAGTATTACTGCACGCAGCGCCTTTTGGAAAGCTGAAGCTGACTATTCCCTAACAAACTATAAAGAGGCGCTTGTTGGTTTTCAATTATTTGAAGGTATGAATACACCAGATACGTTGATCGAAAACAAAAGCATCGATTATAACATCGCATACGTACAATTCAAATTAAAAGATTACAAAAAGGCGGGTAATAGATTTGAAAGTTATGTTACATCGAAATCTGGAGATACCGATAGAATAAATGATAGTTATTTACGCCTTGGTGATACCTATTTTGTTTCAAGTAACTATAAAAAAGCTATTCAAACCTATGATAAAGTAATTGTTGCCAATGGTATTAACAAAGATTATGCGCATTTTCAACGTGCGATGAGTTATGGGTTTTCCGGAAAAAATAATGACAAAATTTTAGATCTTACTAAATTTTTAGCTGCTTATTCAAAATCTACATATCGCGACGATGCCTACTTTGAATTAGGTAATTCTTATGTGAGAGCTACTAAAAATGATGAAGCTTTAGATGCATACAATAAGTTATTAAAATATCATAAGCGCAGTTCTTACGTACCAAAAACATTGTTAAAACAAGGTCTTATCTATTATAACACCGAAAGAGATAATCAAGCACTTGACAAGTATAAAAAAGTTGTAAAAGAGTATCCCAATACTGATGAAGGAAAACAAGCTGTAGCAAATGCTCGGCAAATTTATGTGGATTTAGGTCGTGTAGATGAGTATGCTGATTGGGTTAAAGATGTGGATTTTGTGGAAGTATCAAACGACGATTTAGATAATGACATGTACGAATCTGCTGAGAAACAGTACTTACAAAACAATCGTAAGAAAGCAATTTCGGCGTTGAGAAAATATATTGAAAGATTTCCAAAAGGAGCGCATGCATTGCAAGCTAATTTTTACTTAGCCGAATCCTTATTTGCCGAAAAGCAATTTGCCTCTTCAGAAAAAAATTACATCTATGTTACTAATCAAGAACGCAACGAATATACAGAGCAAGCACTCTCAAAATTGGCGCAAGTATATTTGGAGGAAGACCAATGGAAAAAAGCAATGCCCGTATTAGAGCGCTTAGAAGAGCAAGCCGATTTTCCACAAAATATAACATTTGCTCAAAGTAATTTAATGAAAGGTCATTATGAATTAGAACAGTATGAAGACGCTGTTGCTTATGCCGAAAAAGTATTGAAAAGACCGAAAATAGAAACAAGAGTAAAATCTGATGCAAAAATTATTATTGCCCGATCGGCGATGAAAACTGGCGATGAAATTAAAGGGAGAACTGCTTATGAAGATGTTGGTAAAATTGCAAAAGGAGAATTGAAGGCTGAATCATTATTTTATGATGCCTATTTCAAACATAATGATGGTAATTACAAAGTATCTAATACAGTAGTTCAAAAATTAGTGTCGGATTATGCCGCATATAAATATTATGGAGCCAAAGGCTTGGTAATAATGGCGAAAAATTTCTACGGTCTTAAAGATGCTTATCAAGCCACCTATATTTTAGAAAGTGTCATAAAGAACTTTAAAGATTATAAAGATGTGACTGATGAGGCCAAAGCTGAATTACAAAAAATCAAAACAGAAGAAGCAAAGACCAACGAATCGGTAAACCCAGACGAAAATTAAAAACAACAACCATTCTGAGTTTTAACGATGAATTAAAAACACATATGAAAAATACAATTCTACTATTCATATTACTGGTATCAACAACGATTCTCTTTGGTCAAGACAAAAAGAAGGATACCTTGGATACCGAAGTTATAAATGTGGTAAAACCATATACACCAACGGTTTCTGATGCATTTAAAATAAAAGTCGCTCCAGAAATCAATGATGCTACTATTGGCAAAAAAAGACCGATTGAATATTCTATTTTTTCAATTCCAGTTGCTTCCACGTTCACACCTGCTAAAGGAAAAGCGAAAGTATTAAGGGTAGATCCCAGTGCACCAATATACGAAAACTATATAACGGCAGGGTTTGGTAATTTTGGTACGCCTGCTTTAGAACTATTTGCCCACAGCGAGAACAGTGACTACAGTGATTTCGGTGGGTTCATAAAATATCATTCTTCTAAAGGCGGTATCAAAGATGTGCAATTAAATGATAATTTTTTAGATACACGTGTCGATCTTTTTTATAAGCAAGAAGAACGTGATTTTGATTGGCAATTAAATGGTGGTTTTAGATATCAAAAATACAATTGGTATGGCTTACCTGAAGGATTAAATTTCTCGCAGAATGCCCTATCTAGTATAGAAGAAGGTCAAAATTATACAGAGATATATCTTGGCGGAAAAATTAATTACAATGATTCCTTTTTTCAAGGAGCAACTGCAGAATTGTATCGCTTTACCGATAATGAAGGTAGTAGCGAAATTCATCTGCTAGCAAAACCAAAAATAGAGTTTCCCATTGCATCTGAGTATATTAATTTAGAAGCCAGAATTGAAGTTTTGAGAGGAGAATTCTTTACCAATTTTGAGAATACTGATGACTTATCTTATACTTATTTAAATCTTGGTGTCAATCCAAACTTTGAAGTTTTAAGAGATAATCTAACGATTAACTTAGGAGCCGATATTTTATTTAGTGCAGCTTCAGGTGTGAGTGAGAGCAAGGCATATTTTTATCCTAAAATTACAGCATCATTTATATTGATTGATCAAATTGCTACATTATATGCTGGCGTTCTGGGCGGTTTACAGCAAAATTCTTATCGAGATTTTGCAAATGCAAATCCGTTTGTTTCCCCTACATTAAATGTTCTTAGAACTGATCAACAATACAATGCTTATGGTGGTATTCGAGGCAAGCTTGCGTCTAACGTAAGTTACAATTTAAAGGGTGGTTATACTAGTGAAAGAGACAAGCCACTATATAAATTAAACCCTACCAAAACTTTAGGAACTACTGAGGTTGTAAAAGGTTATGAAGCCGGTAATTCATTTCAGGTATTATATGATGATATAAAGACCTTATATGCTTTCGCGGAAGTTAGTGTTGATTTTTCGAAACAACTAAAATTTGGAGGTAATGTTGAATACAATAATTATTCAACAACAAATGAAGCTGAACCTTGGGGATTGCCGAATTTAAAAGCAACAGCTTTTGCAAATTACAATGTCGATAAATGGTTCGCTGGTGCCGATCTATTCTTTGTTGGACAACGAGCAGATGAATTAGACTTTGCAATACCCGGCGTTCTAATTAATCGTTCTCCAGAACTTATAGATGTAGGTAATTATGTAGATTTAAATTTGAATGCTGGTTATAAGTTTACAGATCGATTAACAGCTTTTACAAAGGTGAATAATGTGCTTGGTAGCAATTATCAAAAATTTACCAACTTTAATGTGCAAGGTTTGCAGTTCTTTGCCGGACTAACCTATAAGTTCGATTTGTAATAAGGTTATATCGTTTACAAATCAATTCTTGAAAGTAAATTCAAGAATTAAAAATTTTCAGCATGGAATGCACAAATGAGTGTTTCTAATTGAATAATTGTCATTTTGAGTGGCGTTATGTATTTTTACCCTTTCCCTTTTTAACATAACGCTACTTGATTTGATGTAATCAGGCTTTTAAGCTACCCTATTTTTTTGGCAATTTAATGGTAAATACCGTACCTTTATTTTCTTCTGAAGCAATTTTAATTGATCCCTCAAGTTTGTCGACTATTTTCTTCACAATAGAAAGACCTATACCGGTGCTCTCGTAAGAATCTCTAGTTTGTAAGGTTTGAAAAACCACGAATATTTTCGAATGATATTGTTTTGGTATTCCTGGACCGTTATCCCCAATTGAGAACTCATGAATATCTTGAAGATCCCGATACCCTATTGTAATCAATCCCTTCGGTTTATCATTAAACTTAATACCATTACTTATAAGGTTAGAGAATAATTGAAAGAGTTGTGTTTTTACCCCAACCAGTTGTGGAAGTTGATCTCCATCAATTTTAAATTCAACATCTTCAACTTTCAATAGATCAATAATCTCATTAAATAGCGTGCGCATATGCACCTTTTCTTTAGCTGTTTCAACCATACCAATTGTTGAAAAATCTAAAATGCCTTCAATAAATCCGTCCATTCTATTTACACGGTTTTTAAGGGTTTTTAGATTCGCTAATACTTCATTTTTTTTGCCATCGCTTAAATCTTCTTCAATAAAGTTGGCCAAAGTCTCAATACCTCTTAACGGTGCTTTTAAATCGTGAGACACAACATATGCAAAATGTTCTAGTTCTTCATTTTTCGACTTAATTTCTTTCGTACGAATCTTTACTTTTTCTTCTAGAGTATCGTTATTTGATTGTATCTCTTTGAATGTGTTGAAACCGGTACGCACAACAAGGAAAACAAATAAACTTCCTAAGAAAAAGACAACTCCTGCAAGAAACTCTAAATAACTATGGTAACCGAGTACAACAATAAATGCCGCAACTAAATAGCCAAAAAAGAATAATATCATCAACACGTATAAATTCCTCCAACTTTTACGAAATCGTTCATTAGGCAACAATTCAAACACTTTTCTCGTCAAGAAAGCTGAAAGGCCAATTACGATTGACCCTATTAATATTAACCCAAAAACGATATAATTGAAATAACTTATTTCTGCAGACATTTTTATATTCCTAACAACTGAAAAACGATTTAACTAAGTATTTATTATTTTAGCTAGGACTGAACCGTCCTACGATAAAGAGTTCATCGCTTCTTCTACTATTTTTTTAAAATTTAATGATACATGTTCTTATAATAATCTTTGTATGATCCAGAAGTAACATTTGTTAACCACTTTTCATTTGTAAAGTACCAATTAATTGTTTTTACTAGACCTTCTTCAAAAGAAACGGAAGGTCTCCATCCTAATTCATTCATCAATTTAGAGGCATCAATGGCATACCGCCTGTCATGGCCAGCCCGATCTTTTACAAAGGTTATTAATTTCGCCGAATGCCCTTTTTCTCTATCTAATTTTTCATCCATAAGTTCACATAACAAATGAACCAAATCTAAATTTGTCCATTCATTACACCCTCCAATATTATAGGTTTCTCCTACTTTTCCTTCATGAAAAATGAGATCTATCGCATTTGCATGATCTTCAACAAATAACCAATCACGTGTATATTGTCCGTCACCATAAACTGGTAGTGATTTGTTCTTCTTTATATTATGAATACATAAGGGAATCAGTTTTTCTGGAAAGTGATTCGCTCCATAATTATTAGAGCAATTGCTTATAATGAAAGGGAGTTGAAACGTATTTCCAAAAGCTCGTACCATATGATCTGACGCTGCTTTAGACGCTGCATATGGTGATTGTGGATCATACGGTGTTTCTTCAGTAAACAATCCCGTTTTCCCCAACGAACCATAGACCTCATCTGTAGATATATTATAAAACAACTTATTCTTAAAATCACTTTGACAAGCATCTTTAAAAGCGCTTAGCAAATTGGCGGTACCAATAACATTAGTTTCAATAAAAATATTAGGGTTTTTAATTGAGCGATCTACATGACTTTCGGCCGCTAAATGAATAACACCATCAAATTTATGCTCATCAAACAACGTATTCAAAAAATTAACATCATTTATATCTCCCTTTATAAAGGTATAATTTGTTGCTTCAGCAATATCCTTAATATTCTCTAAATTGCCGGCATAGGTAAGCGCGTCTAAATTAAAAATATGATATGACGGATATTTATTTACGAAAAGTCTAACTACATGCGAACCTATAAACCCAGCACCTCCTGTAATTAAAATTTTTTTAGACATTCGTATAATTTTTGGCTTTCTAACAAAACTAGAGAAATATTAGGTGTAATTAAACACAATCTTCGAAAATATTATGGTAAAACAAAATGTCGATGTATATACATCGACATTTTTGTTTAAAATCTAAAAGTGGCACCCACTAGAAAATTAATAGTTGCCTGTGGATAAAATCCTGAGAAATTTCCAGTTCGTGTTCCCGATGGACTCGTAGCATCTGGAAAATCAAAAGATCCGAAATAACCATTTGATACATATTCTTTGTCAAAAATATTATTGACCAAAGCCGTCAGTACAATAGATTTAAATATTTTGGTTGGCTTTATCTCATAAATTACATTGATATCATTTACAAAGTAACTTTCTAATTTTGAACTCTCGGCATCAATATTACCCATATATTGTTCGCCTACATATTTAGACAGCAAACTAAATTGTAAGTTCTTCTTAGGGTGAAATGTGAATGCATTTCCAGCAACAACATTTGGTGAAAACGAAATATTTGTGTTTTCTAAATTTCGTAATTCTCCGTCGAGCAAGGTTATAAAGTTTTGATTTTTATTATCACTAATCGCTACGTTCGGCTGAATGGAGAATTTACTAGATAGTCGAACTGCTGCATCTACTTCTAATCCTAAACGATAGCTCTTATCACTATTAGCTCTCACTCTAGCCCCTACATCATCAATTGCTCCGGTTAAAACTAATTGATCTTTATAGGCCATATAATATAGGTTGGTGTTCAACTGAACTTTTTCATTCTTAAAACGCCATCCTAATTCAAAATCATTCAATTTCTCTGCTACTACGCCTGTATTATCCTCAAAATCATCTCTATTGGGTTCTCGATTTGCGCGAGAATACGAAGCATAAATGTTATTCTTAGGGTTTAACGTATATGTAAATCCTAATTTCGGGTTAAAAAAGCTAAAACTTCTGTCAATATCTATCGGTGCCCTATCTGAGGTTAATCCTTCCGTTTCATAATTTACAAAGCGTCCTTGAAGATCGATATAAGTGCTTAATTTTGGGTTCAAGTTAAAAGTAGCTTTCGAGAATACACTGAAATCAGTTTTCTGAGCATCACTAAAATAATAACGATCTCTAATATTAGTACCCGGACTTAAATCGCTTCCCCAAATAACTTCACCAAAATGATCACCGGTATAATTATTGTAGGAAACTCCTGAAATAATATCTAGATCATCTTTCCTATAATTCACATTAAAATTGACCACATAAAAGTCATTATCAAGCCATCTTCGTACAATAACATCGCTACCATCTTCTATTAAATTAGCGAAATCAGAAGCTGTTTCTCCATCTTTAAATTGCTCGAAAAACCCTTCACCTTTAGTGAAATTTAGCCCTAAATTGGTAGACCAAAAATCTCCAAAACGTTGATTCCAATGTAATTGATAATGATTTTGATTGTAATTATCAGTTTCATTTTCGTAGGTATACGGATTTTGACGACGATTCTCTACCAATTGATCTGCTGTTAATCCAAACCATGATTGGTACGTTTGTTCAGTACCGCCAAAGGTAAGTGCTTTAATTAAGGTATTATCATCAATATAAGAAGCCTGTAAGAAATATGATTTTAAATCTGTAAATGCTCTATCAACATAACCGTCAGAATAAATATTAGAAAAGCGTCCAACCACTTCAATATGATCATTGATCAATCCAGTACTTACCTTAACCGTATGTTTTCTTGTTCCAAAAGATCCAAAAGAATTCGAAACCTCTGCGAACGCTTTATCTGCAATAGCATCAGTTAATAAATTCAAACTTGCGCCAAAAGCTCCAGAGCCATTTGTAGATGTTCCGACTCCTCGCTGCAGTTGCAAGCTTTGCGTTGAAGATGCGAAGTCACCGAGATTTACCCAAAAAGTACCCTGACTTTCAGCATCGTTATATGGTATTCCGTTTATGGTTACATTGATACGTGTTGCATCCGACCCTCGAACACGCAGATAGGTATAACCAACACCTGCTCCGGCATCTGAAGTACTAACTACAGAAGGTAAAAAGTTCAATAACATAGGAATGTCTTGCCCTAAATTGCGCTTTGCAATTTCCTTCTTCGTTAGATTCGAATGTGTAACGGGCGCATTCGCTTTCACCCTAACTGCTTTTACAACAGCTTCTTCTAAACGTTCTACTTTTGTTGTGTCTTGTTTTTTCTCTTGAGCATTTATACTGACCGAAAGGACGAATAATGTCAAGAATAGAAATAAATTTTTCATTACGATTATGTGTTTATAACCGAATAAAAAGAGGTAATTATTCTTAATTAATACTAATTTTTGAAGCATTGCTTCATTTTTTTGCATTCGCTAAAAAGGTCTCGACAGACTTCTTATTTGCGTTCGCTTCCTAAACAGCATTACCTGTTCTAGGTTCAATGGGTATGATCTCAGCCGATAATAGGCACCCCTTTATGAGAACGCCGCAAATATAAGTCAGAATTCGGAACAAATAGTATATGTTCCTCATTTTTTTAATCTATCGTTGGTTTTTTTCTTGATCCTTTTTTTTCTGAAAGTTTCTTTTTAGAAGTAAGCCTTTTTTGAATAGCACTTTTAGAAGGTTTTGTTTTCTTTCTCTTTTTAGGAACTAACAAGGCTTTCTTAATTATTTCTACAAACCTATCGATAACAATTTCTTTATTTCTATGCTGACTTCTACTTTCATCACAGTGCAAGATTAATACTTTTTCCTTGGTCAATTTTGTTGCTAAGTTTTTAGAAAGTAGTTCTTTTTGATCATCCTTAAAAAAAACCGAGTGCAGCAAGTCAAAGGTGAGTTCAACTTTAGAGGCTACCTTATTTACATGTTGCCCACCGGGACCAGAGCTTCTAATGGCCTTAAATTTTAATTCTTTAATGAGGTTTTCTGTATTCACCTAGAGCGTAAAATCATTATTAGAATCACTTGCTTGATGTAAAAAATCCATATCAACATCTGTTAAAGTATCTGAAAAACTATCTAAGTTTTTCCGTTCGTTTAAGAGTTTATCGATAGCATTTGACGCTTCTTTTAATCTCTTTTGTTTGTTACCTTTTAATAAAATATAAGGCCTTTTGTATTTTTTTAGTGCATTTTCAAAAGCCCTAAACATTTCTAAACGCTGTTCAGGTCTGTCGCGCAAATCATCGGCCTCCCAAGGTGTATCTATATATGTCAATAAATACAAATCATACTGATTTTCTAAGGCTGCTTCATCTAAATATTGATCTACATGACCACCATAGTATTCTTCAGAATAGACTTTGGTTTCAAGCAAATCCGTATCACAAATTAGAAGTTTATCTGCTTTTTTTGCTAGTTCATTTTCCAATTTCATTTGTCCAATTGCAATCGGAATAAGGTCCGAATTTTCACATGTTTTACGTTCGTTATTCCATTTTTCTTGCAAATATTCTCGGGCATATTCGGGTGCCCAAACTGTATTGTAATGACGTGCCAATTGAGTAGAAAGTGTTGTTTTACCTGTAGATTCAGGTCCAAATAACACAACTTTTATAATGTTTGCAGATTTTTGTTTAAGCTTTTTCTCCATTGTTTATATCCTAAATATGCAATCACTAATAATACAATAAATTGTATTCCAGTGAATCCCAATCCCTTTACAAAATATAGCGGTATTGCAACTATATTACCAGCGATCCATAATATCCAATGTTCTATTTTCTTTAGGGCCATTAACCACATGGCGGCAAAAAATATTCCTGTTGTAAAGGTATCAAGAAATGGTGTTACTTTTTTGAAGTTTTCTAAACTTCCCGAGGTCATATTAACTAAAGTATAGTTTACACTTTCTAAAAATCCTAAATCATTAGGCATAACATCATAATAGCGATAAACAACGATGACAAAGATTGAAGTGAACACAAAAATTCCAAATGCCTTTAATTTATCACTATTATTAGTTCTAGAAATTGGGATGTGGTTCTTCTTATCGTCAATCACTTTACTCCACATGTACCAACCAAATATACTCATAAGTGTGTAGTATATATTTATTATAAAATCACCATATAACACAAATTTATAACAGATATAGATGTAGATTACTGTACTAATAATTCCTAAAGGATATACCAAAATGTTTTCTTTTTTCCCGAACCAAACACCAACTACGCCAAAAAGCATGGCGGTAAACTCAAGAATGATGTCTAAGGTTTCGGCTTCCTTATAAGGAGCTATAAAAAACTCAAAAATCTGGTTCATAAGTACTTCTATCTGTTTTTACAATTTTGAGTAATATCAATCCATTTTCTATAAGACTTAATGCCTCCTTTATCTCTTTTGTCAACAATTGCATCACAACATTATAGTCACCATATACCTGCGTACTTAATGGGTTTTCTAGTACTGTCAATCCAGAAGCTCGCAACTTTTTTATAAAATTTACGATTGGTTCTTCAAACTCATTTTGAAGAGGGGTCAATGTTAGTTCAACTGATATATTCATTTATTCTTTTTTTAACTGATTAAAAAAGTGAGGATCTTTTTCGAAAGCTGTTCCAATAACAACCAAATCGGCTCCCGCTTCATAAACATGTTCTAGATCTTTTTTTGTTCGAATTCCTCCTCCTACGATTAAAGGAATGGACAAATTCTCTTTTACCCGTTCAATAATCTCAGAGGAGACAATTTTTGAAGCTCCAGATCCTGCTTCTAAGTAAATTAATTTCTTACCCGAATATTCGCCAGCCAATGCTGTATTAATAATTAACTCAATGTTGTCTTGGCAGATGGGTTTTGTATTGCTCACGCGTTGTACTGCTGTTTCAACCCCACCGTCTATCAAGATATAACCTGTTGGAATAATTTCTAAACTTGTCTTCTTTAAAAACGGTATCGATTGTACTTGCTGTTCTATCAAAAAATCAGAATTTCGACCAGAAATAAGAGATAAAAAAAGTAAGGCATCGGCTTCGTTAGTAACATGTGAATGATCTCCGGGAAATAGCATTACTGGTAACTTAGTGAGCTTCTTAATGGCTTTTACAACACTATCTGTCTTACGATCATGGTCTGTACTACCTCCAACGAGAATATGAGTTGCAATAGAATTATTTACGAGATCAATAAAACTAGAGATTTCTTCTAAAATTACCTTGTCAGGATCAATAAGAACTCCGAGTAACTTCTTTCTTTGTTTTATGTCAATAAGTATGTTCTTATAAATCTGCATGAAAATAAAAAAGCTAAGATAGAATTTCTTCCTGAAAAGCTTTAATAAGTTCGATATCTGTTGAGCTGTATAATTTATCTAGCAAGGAAAACTCGTCAAATGTTGCTTTTTGATCGTTCCAAAAATCAAGAATTGCCATATTCCAGTTCATCATAGTTCTTCGTTCAATTTGTTTGTCTAAAATAACTGATACTTCGGTATGGCGATTATCAAGCTTGATACGATCATAAAGTTTATTAATCACAACATCATCCCCTTCAATTAATTGAACAATTTTTGTTTTGCTTAAAAAAATGTATCCCGTAACACTATGTAGTCTATTTCTTTCTTGAGAGTTTTGAAGTAACTCTTGAAATTTACTTTTGCCGATATCTTTGCTAGGTATCGATTTATACATAATTGCCTTCATAAAAAATACTATTCAACATACAAACGTTTGTCAATCCTTTTAAGTATATAAAAGCCTAAAACAATGGCGTTTCTAGTGCTCTTTTAAAATAGCATAGACACATGTAAAACCATCAAATTCTAAAAAATGTATATCGTATTTCGAAATTGAATTCTTAAACACAATGGTTCCATAAGTACTCGCTTGTTCAAAAGAAAAATCTTGTACATCAATATGCTGTAAAAAACTCAATCCTTCTTGTTCATATATCTTATATAATGATTCTTTGGCTCCCCAAACAATCGTTAATTTACGCACAAGAGCCTCATGATTTGCAAGTGTCTTATACTCCTCGATGGGGGTAAATTTATGAGCGATTTTTACAATTTTATCCCGTTGTTTTTCGATATCTATACCAACACGCTCATTGTCACTTATGATAATACCCGCAAAATGAAAAGAATGTGTAATCGATATATATTTACCATCATTCAAATGAGGTTTCCCTAGCGAATCGTAAGACAAATTTGCATCCTCGTATCCTTCGGTCGCCAACAAATGGCGAACACTCAAAAATCCTCTTCGATGCAAATCAGATTTCATTCCATCGACACGTTCTTGTGAATGTTCTGTCAGTGAAAGGCCTTCTCTCAAATCATTAAATGATTCATCTATCCGCCAAATCAGTACTTTTGTGATTTTATTAACGGTTATAGTTTTATATAGAGGCATGCCTTTTTAATTTATTACGTAACTTTGCAGTCAATTTTTTATGATAAAACAAAGATACTATTATGAGTATAAAAACTGCTACATACGTACCTTATAAAGTTAAAGATATTTCTTTAGCAGATTGGGGAAGAAAAGAAATTGAATTGGCTGAAGCAGAAATGCCAGGTTTAATGTCTTTACGTGAAGAATATAAAGATGAACAACCATTAAAAGGAGCGAGAATTGCTGGATGTCTACATATGACAATTCAAACTGCTGTTTTAATAGAAACATTGCAGGCTCTCGGCGCTGAAGTTACGTGGAGTTCATGCAATATCTTTTCTACGCAAGATCAAGCTGCTGCTGCAATTGCCGCCGCGGACATTCCAGTTTATGCTTGGAAAGGTATGAATGAAGAAGAGTTTGACTGGTGCATCGAACAAACACTCTTTTTTGGTGAGGATAGAAAGCCACTAAATATGATATTAGATGATGGAGGTGATTTAACTAATATGGTTTTAGACAAATACCCTGAATTGGTAGATGGTATAAAAGGTTTATCTGAAGAAACTACCACTGGAGTTCATAGATTATATGATAGAATGAAAGAAGGAACATTACCTATGCCTGCAATTAATGTGAATGACTCGGTAACAAAATCAAAATTTGATAATAAATACGGTTGTAAAGAATCTGCAGTAGATGCTATTCGACGTGCGACCGATGTTATGTTAGCTGGTAAGCGCGTTGTTGTTTGTGGTTATGGAGATGTTGGAAAAGGAACAGCAGCCTCATTTAGAGGTGCCGGTTCTATAGTAACAGTTACTGAAATTGATCCTATTTGTGCTTTACAGGCGGCCATGGACGGTTTCGAAGTGAAAAAATTGGAAACTGTAGCTCCTAATGCTGATATTGTTATTACCACTACAGGTAATAAAGATATCGTTCAAGCGCACCATTTTGAAGCCCTAAAAGACAAAACTATTGTATGTAATATCGGACATTTTGATAATGAAATCGATATGGCTTGGTTAAACGATAATCATGGAAATACAAAAGTGGAAATCAAACCTCAAGTTGATAAATACACGGTTAACGGAAAAGATATAATTATCTTGGCTGAAGGTCGTTTAGTAAATTTGGGTTGTGCTACGGGGCATCCGAGTTTTGTAATGAGTAATTCTTTTACAAATCAAACATTGGCACAAATTGAGTTATGGAAAAATGCATCTTCTTATAAAAATGAAGTGTATATGCTGCCAAAGCATCTAGATGAAAAAGTAGCAAAATTACATTTGGCTAAAATAGGTGTAGAATTGACTGAATTACGGGAAGATCAAGCTGCTTACATTGGAGTTGATACCAAAGGTCCTTTCAAACCTGACTATTACAGATATTAATTTTAAAATTTAAATACTAGAACAAGACCCTTTCCGTTATGGAAAGGGTTTTTTAATAAATTCTTTTAATTCTATTATCTTTAACAAAAAATAACCAATGAAAAATTTACTAGTTCCTATTGGCTCGAGCGGAAACGCTATAAACACCTTACAATATGCTATAGATTTTGCCCACACGATGCATGCAAAAATATTTGTTACTCAGGTATATGAGAGTACAAAGATTGCTGGTAATTTAAAAAATATTGATGCATTTTTAGAACAAGAAACAACTAAAGAACTTCAAAATGTGCTAAATAAAGTGGATAGAAAAGGTGTTGAAATATCTTCAGTAACTATGAAAGGTAAAATTTTGGAATCTATCACAGCTATGTCTAAAGATTTAAACATTGATTTGATAGTTTCATCTGCGAAAAGCGTCTCGGTAGATGAAACTGTTTATTTAGGTAAAGTAGCAGGAAGTTTAGTTAAAGATATTGATGTACCTGTGCTAATTGTGCCTGCACAATATAGATTTAAATCGGTTTCTAAAATTTTAATGGCTATTAAATCTGGTAAGGTAAAACCAGGCAATGTGTTGGAACCTTTAATGAAAATAGTACATACTTTTTCTGCAACTATAGATTTAATTCAAATAATTACACCTAAGGCTGGTGATGAAGAGAAGGAAGTTAACGAAGAATTGAAAAAACTCGCTACCAATTTTAAAACAACCGAAAATGCTACTATTTTTCAAGGTGTTTTAGAACATCTGCACGTGACTGAACCTGATATGCTATGTGTGATGCGTCGTAAACGTGGTTTTTTTGCAAAACTTTGGGAAAAAGATACCGTTAAAAAATCGTATTTTGAAAGTCGTATTCCGTTGCTAGTTTTAAAAGGAATCGTATAACATTTGGGGATGTAGCTCAGCTGGCTAGAGCGCTTGACTGGCAGTCAAGAGGTCGTGGGTTCGACTCCCATCTTCTCCACACTACATAAAAAACCTGTGCGTTGGTGCAGGTTTTTTATCTCAAAAGATAACTAAAATGAACTTAGTAGAAATAAAAAAAATAGTATTTATCTTTTTATTATTCAATCAACTTGTGGTTGCGGATACTCTTTTATTGTCTACAACTATCAAGGGTTCTATTGACATGACGCCTCCAAAGTTATCAGACTTTGTGATATCTACTGCTGAACCTTCTAAAGTATATTTCAATAGTTCTAAACCTATAAAAGGCAGTAATGCTTCAGGTTTTATAATAAGTGGTAAATCTATTACGGATATTGCTATAAATAGTGATGGTTTAAAAGGTTGTTTTACGGTTTCTTCTCCTTTTAATTTTTGGGATAATAATACTATAAGGTATGAAGGCAATTCAGATATAGTAGATTTCTCTGGAAATCCTTTGTTAGAATTTACCCTTGAATTCATTGAGAATAAAATAAGCGAACCAATTTCTAAAAATATACTATTTGTAAACTCTGCAATTATAAATGGAAAAGGAGATGGCTCCGACGAGAGAAATGCTTCTCCATCGTTAAGTGCCATGTTAGCAAAGGCATCTTTAATGGGTGGAGATCATACTATTTGGATAAAGGCAGGAACTTACAAAGAGGGTAACTTAGAAGATACTTATAACGGAACGGCAACAGCGCCTATCAAAATAAAAGGATACAGAAATACTATAGGTGATTTGGACTCTATCAATTTAAGAGATTTGTATGGGTATGTTAGAGGAAATAATAACACCCCACCTCCACTAGACCCATCTAAATATCCTGTATTTGATGGTTTAAGTAGGACTGGTGGAACTTTTTATGATGGTGGACAAGATGACTATATTATTTGGAAGAATCTTGCGATTACCAACTATAGTACCGCCTTCAGAAATGCAAATATGGCTACTGGTCATTTGTATGAGAATTTACTATTAAAAGACTTTGGGACTTCTATTAATGACGTAGGCACCGCCTTCAAATTTAATAGTTCGGCGGCTACCACAACAAATTTCAGGATAAAAAATTGTACCATTTTCAATGCTACAAAAAATGGTATTTTTATAAGAGGCGATCATAACTTGATTGACAACGTACATGTATATTGTACTGAAGCTCTTCGTTCTGGTGATGTCAAAACTACAACAGATTATTATATTACAATAAGCGGTAGTAATAGCATATTAAGAAACAACTATGTTGATAGGAACACACCTAATGGTTGGGGACATAACGGGCATGGATTATCATTAAAGGCTAGTAATACTCCAACAGAATACAACTTAGTGGAACACTGCACCGCAGTAGGTATTTGGGGGGCATATCAAGTAAGACATCCCGAAACTCAATTCAACGTTATAAAAAATTCTATTAGCCATGCAGCGATTCCGAATAGGAAACCTAGTGATCAAGCAAGTGGTCTGGTATGCTTGTTAATGGGTGCTAAGAATAATATCTTTGAAAATATGACTGGTTATAGTATTGATGCCTTTATTCAATTTGGTGATAATAGAGAAGAAACTGTTGATACAGGTTCTGAGGATAATATTGTGAGAAACTCTATTGGTTATACTATTAAAACGATGTTTTACAACTATAACGCTAAAGGAACTGGTTCGGCAGTGCATGAACGTAATATTTTTGAACATATTACTTTGAGTAATGTAGACAAGTTATATGTAACTACAGCCACCGATCCCGTAAGTTATATTGGGATAGAAATTAATAAAAGTATTTTAGACAAAATCGTATCTTTTGGTGATGCTTTACCTTCTGGTTTTTCTTGGAATAATAATAATTTGACTAACGGTATTGTTCCAATTGGAAAAAAAACAACATCACTAAACCCACAATTTATTGATGATAAAAATATAAATTTATCTCAACGAAATTATACCACAAGAAACGCTAGTTTAAAGGAAATCGGAAAAAATCAGTAGACATCGTATTTAAAAATTTTAAGAAATTTATTATTTTTTAAGATTTTATTCAAATATTTAAAAACGAAAGAATATAATTGTGGAGTAGGATCATCTACTATGTTTTTCAAAAGGTGATGTTTTGGGAAATGAGTATTCTTATTTCTTTTAATTTTTGCTTTTAATATCTTTATTAAACCCGTATTATTAGAAAATTCTTCATGCTTATATTTGGGCCTGCCGTAATTGTAATTTATAGAAGATAGAACATAAAGATATGGAAAATTCACCCCGACTCTATTAGAAGCCTCTATCGATGACCACACTCGAGGGTTTACTTCGATAATTTTAAACTCATTTTTTTTATCATATCTTAAATCAATATGTATTAAACCGCACCATTTCAACTCGTTTATTAATTTCTTAACCACTTTGTATACTTCTTATTAACTAAAGTAATCTCAAATAGAACAAGACAACTTCATAATAACCGTGCTCGTCAAAATTAGTTCTAAAAAAAGATCATCCAAGTATAAATCCTTCATAAAGAATAGAACATAACTGTATAACCTAAAAAGAGAAAGTAAAAAATAGTCTAACTTTCATAGCCAAAAGAATATATTAAAATTAGTAAAATTTATTTCATTTCTTATCTTTAGAAAAAATTAAAAATGCAACAGCTACGCTCTCAACTTTATACATTACTACTTTCTTGTTTAGTATTGTTGCCAATTTCTTGCAATAAAGACGACGCCTCTGGGGGAGAAATAGACGGGCCTAAAGGCGTTGGAATACCTCTTGTCTCCATCAATACCAATGGTGCTGTTATTGTAGATGAACCTAAGGTAAATGCCGAAATTACTATTATAGAAGAAGATGTTGTTTCATATGAAGGTGCTATTGCCATTGAATTTCGCGGAGCTTCTTCTCAAGCTTTATTCCCTAAAAAGTCTTACGGTTTCGAAACTAGAGATACAAACAATGAGGATTTAGATGTAGCGTTGTTAGGGTTTCCAGAAGAAGAAGATTGGATTCTAAATGGGCCATACAGTGATAAAACTTTATTACGAAATGTCTTGATTTATGATCTTTCACGCGAAATGGATATGTATGCTAGTCGCACAAAATTGGTAGAACTCAATGTTAATGATTCTTATCAAGGGATTTATGTGTTTATGGAAAAGTTAAAAAGAGATTCACAACGGATCGCTATTCAAAAGTTAAATGAAACAGAAAATAGTGGTGATGATCTTACTGGGGGTTATATTTTAAAAATTGATAAGCTTTCTGGTTCTAATTTTGGCGATGGCTATAATGAACAAAATTCGTTTAATTCAAACTACACACCTCCATATGGGAGTTCAGATAAGCAAATACGATTTTTATATGAATACCCAAAAGCAGAAGAAATAACGACGGTGCAAAAATCTTATATTTCTAACTATATCAACGATTTTGAAAATGCTTTAGCTTCAGATAATTTTTCGGACGAAACAATAGGTTATGCAGCTCATATAGATGTAGACAGCTTCATTGACTTCTTTATTTTGACTGAATTATCTAACAATGTAGACGGTTATCGATTGTCTACATATATGCATAAGGATAAAAATGGCAAATTAAAAATGGGTCCTATTTGGGACTTTAATTTAGCATTTGGAAATGCTGGTTATTGCGATGGAAGTGCCACAAATGTGTGGGCTTATAAATTCAATGAACGATGTTCAGATGATTTTTGGCTTATTCCTTTTTGGTGGAAACGTTTATTAGAAGATCCTGCATTCGTTAATAAGTTAAAAAGTAGATGGACCAGTTTACGTGGAAATACCCTTTCAGAAAATGGCATTTTCGATAGGATCGATACCTACACAGATCAACTTAACAGTATTGATGCGCTTGCTAGAAACTTTCAAACTTGGGATGTTATAGGAGAATGGATTTGGCCTAATAACTTTGTTGGCAATACCTATGACCAGGAAACCACTTATTTTAAAAACTTTATTAGTGACCGTCTCAACTGGTTAGACAGTAATATTAGTGCTTTATAAAGTCTAACGACGCAGTTACTGCTTGTTGCAGGTGTTTGGGCATACTATCATGATTCCAAGGGTGCCGCGCACCAAAAGTATGATCAGCTTCTTCAATAGAAATTAGGGTGCTTTTTGGATTCCACTTATTTAAATTTAAAGCTTCATCAAAAGATATAGATGTATCTTGTGTTCCATGAACTATTAAATGACGGATTTTTATACTTTTTGTCGCGCGCTCAATATTTAGACGAACTTCATTTGCCTTAAAATCTTCATAAAACTGATAAAAATGTGGCATTTGTTGTTTGGTTCTTCCATTGAGTACATATTTTACACCGTCTTTCTTCCAGTTTTCAAGCTCTCCTATGGTTGATGATCTTTGTCCGAAATTGCTCACAGCAGCCCATGAAATCAGTTGAGTTATTCGAGGTTCTTCACTAGCTTTTAATGTTACTATACCACCACCTCTAGAATGACCTATCAACGTAATATTAGTTGCGTCAATTTCTCTTGAAAAACTCGCCTTAGTTAGAACCCAATCGATGACCGTTTGTAAATCGTCTAGTTCCTTTGTATAGTTATTATTTCCAAAAGCCTCTAAATCGGGGAAGTCAATAGGTTGCTCAAGTGTTCCTCCATTATGAGAAAAATTAAATTTAATAAAGAATAATTCTTCATGGGCGAAATGTTCCGCAACCAAATTCCAACAACCCCAATCTTTATATCCTTTATAGCCATGGGCGAAGATGACAATTGGCTTTGGTTTTTGCGTTTTATTGTAAAATACATCAGTTACAATAGGTTTGTCATATTTTCCTTTTAAAGGGATATTTTTTACTACTTCAATCATGTATACATAAGGTTTTCTGTTTCCACAAAAGGAATTTCGGGATTATAAATTTCTACTAATAAGTGCTTCAGTTCATCGATAAATTGATCTAAATCTTCTTGTACAACAACGCGTCTATTTACTTTCATAAAACCGGCATTTAAATTTTTAAATGATATGATACCACTTTCCATCGATTGATTATCCAAGTCTAAAGAATTCATTTTTGCATACATAAAAGCATACATTAGTACTTGAAAGCTTTTATGGTATTTTTTGTAATCGGTAGTAATCGACTTCCAATCTTTTATCATTAATTCTGATTGACTTACTTTTCCAGTCTTATAATCAACGATTCTTAGAACACCATCTAATTCATCAATTCTATCTGCCTCTCCATGCAATCGAATAGGAAAATCAATTCCGTCTACCGAAATTTCGGTATTCAAAGTATGTTCTAATTCCAAAATTTTTAGTTGTTTACCCTGTTCTAATAATTCCAACTCTTGTTTTAAAAAATTTTGTACAAACTGTTGCGCAACGTTATAAATCAATAAGTTCTTTCCGACGTTTATGTCACCGTTAATATATTCTTTTTGAAACCATTTTTTGACTTCACTAGATGTCTTTTTCTGCATTTCCAGAAGATGCTCTTTTCGTAAAAACGCACCTTTTATAGGCAAATAAAAAGTCTCTAGTGTTTTATGTATAATTGTACCCAAGGTATTTGCAGCCACGGTTTCTTCCATATCATCATAAGCTCGTATTCCTAGTATTTTCTGCTGATAAAAATCTATTGGATTATACATATAGGTTGTCAAAGCAGTAGGAGATAACCCTTTTTGAGCTAATTGTATTAATTGAGCAGAAACATCCTCACTTTTCTCGACGGTTTTTAGCCCCGATTTCGAATTTATCAACTTCGGACTCACAATGAATTGCTCAATGCCCTCAGGTCGATTGATTTCTAACTGTGTAATAAATCGACTTCTTTCGCCAGAACCATACTGATCACTTTCAGTATTATAAAGTAAGAAGATATTTTTTGCACGTTGTAACAGTCGATAAAAATGATAAGAGAAAATAGCGTCTTTCTCCTGATATGTTGGTAAGCCTACTTCTTTCTTTACATCGAAGGGAATAAAAGAGTTTTCGGATTTTCCTGCAGGTAAAATACCTTCGTTTACCGAAGTTAAAACAACCGTTTCGAAATCAAGTACACGTGTTTCTAACATCCCCATCAATTGTAATCCAGATAAGGGTTCTCCTTTGAAAGATAATTTTTCAAAACTTAAGAGTTGGTTATAAAACTGCTGTAAAGTTTTAACATTTTTTATGTAGCCATATTGCGTGTTAAGATCCCCTATTTGTTGGAAAATCGAACGTAATTTGAACAAGAATTCTTTTTCAATAATACGATCTATATGTTTCTCTAAAATATTAAGAAGTTTAACACAATATTCTAGACCTATACTCACATCATCGTTCCAGTTTGAAAACAGAAAAAGAATCGAAGTAATGGTGTCTTCAGTTTCATTAATAGTAGATAATATCTCATAATCTACATATATCAAATTATTCTTAACTATTTTATTAATTAGACTCTCTGAATTAGCCACCGTTTTAATAGAGGAGTGATTTAAAACTCTCAACACGTCTTTATAATAAAACGTACTATTTAAAGTCGTTTTCTTAGCATTTACATGCAATTTTAAAATCGCATCGAACACCTGTGCAACGGGCATATTCTCAAGCCCATAACCCATCGTTATATTTATTGCTCCTACTTCTTTAGGTAATGAATTCAATGTTAGAGGAAGGAGTGTTTCATCGGCCAACACCAGCGCCGTATTTTGAAAACCATTAGCATTAAACGTAGAAAGTAGTTCTCCAACATACTTTAACTGTGTATTATTTTTGGGGCTTCCTATAATGCGAATTTGTTTCGCTTCACTAAAATTATCTTGTATCCAATTGAACGCATTGTTTTGATAATAAGGCCAATTATTCTTGTATCTTTTGAGGAAACTCGACGCTTGATTATTCTTAAAATAGAAAACATCAGCATCCCAATAGACCGTAGCTATATCATTTTGAAGTAATTCCTGAAATATCGTTTCTTCGGCCTTATTTAATGCATTAAAACCAATAAAAAGTAATTTGTCTTGCGTTGTTTCTATATAGTTGTTCAAATTCTCTACAGCCTCTCTATACTGAAGTCCTTGGTAACCGTATTTTTTGAGTATTAATGTTTCGTTGAGTTTGTTATAGTACTTCTCTAAGCGTTCAAAAAAATCGAAATAATTCTTAATTATGCGTGTTTCTTTTTCGACTGACCATTTTTCAAGTTGATTGATATCTCTTAGATATTTGAAAATAAAATCTGTATCTATTAAATGTCGGTCTATCTCATTAAAATCTTGCAAGACTATTGTTGCCCACTTTGTAAAAGCGTCAAAATCATCAGTGTTTTTCTCCTCAGTTAGATTTTTATAAATCGAATAGAATTCAAATAGTAAGGTAGTATTATCAATGAGATGGATAGACGATAATTCATTAATAAAATCTTCGATACTAATGATTTTAGGAAAAATCAGAGCATGCTTGATTTTTTTCTTGATTTCGTGTTTTAAAAAAACACCAGCTCTTTTACTTGGTAAAATGAATATATAATCAGAAATATCTCTTTCCTTAGAAAGGATATCGTCAATAACATTTGAAAGAAAAGTCTGCATAAAGCGAATGTACAAATGTTATTAAAAAGAAAAAAGCCGCACATTACTGTGCGGCTTTTAATTATACTTAAGAAACTATCTTAGTTTGCTAAGTTAATTTCAACTCTTCTATTTTGAGCTCTACCTCTACTAGTTCTGTTTGAAGCAATTGGATTGTCTTCACCAAAACCTTTAGAACTTAATCTATTGGCAGCAATACCTTTAGAAGCTAAGTAATCCATTACAGCTTTTGCTCTATTTTCAGATAAAGTTTGATTCAATTTAGCTGAACCTTGGCTATCTGTGTGTCCTTCAACTTTAAAGTCAGAATCTTTAAATTCTTTCATGATATCAGCAATTAAATCTAATTTCTCGCTTACACCAACTCTAAAAGTTGTTTTACCACTGTTAAAATAGATTGCTTTTGCAAACTCATCTAATTTAGCTTTTGCTTCTTCAGTAATAATTTTTTCAGGACAACCTTGATTTGAAGCAGGACCTACTTCGCTCACACAGTTATCATCTTTATCTAGTACACCGTCACCATCAGTATCTGGCCAAGGACAACCGTCATTTTCAGCTGGACCAGCAACATCTTTACATTTATCTTTACTATCAATTACACCGTCACCATCAGCATCAGGACAACCATTATTTGCAGCTGTACCTTTTTCATTTGGACAAGCATCATCTTTATCAGCGATACCATCACCGTCAGCATCAGGACAACCATTTAAGGCAGCTAAACCAGCAGTGTTAGGACATGCATCATCACCATCTTTAATACCATCACCATCAGTATCAGGACAACCATTAAAAGCTTCTAAACCGAATACTTCAGGACACTCATCATCTTTATCATAAATACCATCTTTATCAGTGTCTTTACCACCAAATTTAACAACGATACCTAATGCATGTTGAAAATGAGGCAATTGACGAGCTTCATCAAAAGAATGCTTATATAAAGACTGTACGTTTAAACCTACGAAATCGCTGAACATAAAGTTCACACCAAATCCACCGTTAAATGTACCAGCACCTATATCATCTAAGAAAGTATATCCACCCCCTACAGAAACATAAGGATCTAACCATTTAGATTGACCAAAAACCTTGTTTAAATCATAACGAACGTCTAGATCGGCTCCAACATAAGATAAAGCGTCAACTGAACTGTCACCAATTTTATCTATTCTATTAATAGAAGCGGCAACACCTAGCGAGAATCCATCTCCTAAATATCTTCCAACGTGAACACGCGAAATAGAAGGTACAATGTTGTAGTGATCGCCTACATTAAAATATTCGTCAAACCAATTCCCTAAACCAGGTTGATTTGTAGGGTATAAGTCAACAGCGTTGATACCTACATCAATCTTCCATGGATTGTTTTCGTCTTGCGCACTCATACTGAATCCAGCAAAAAGAACTAAAACGAATAATAACTTTTTTAAATGTTTCATTTTAACTAATTTAAATTATAATTTCTGTTTCTAAATTTTAACAAACTTTTATGTTTGTAATTGCAAATATATAAAATCTTATTAAGATACAATTCTTTTATATAACTATCTATAACTAATAAAAGGTAGCTCTATTGTCTTCGATCTCTGCAAATTTCTTCAAAGCATCATATGCTTTACTTGTTTTACCTTGCATCTTACTCAAGATTGTAGCCGAAAAACTTTTATAGTTTTCAATTTTAGCTGGCGCCTCAATATTTGTCATTTTTACAGAAAACATACCATTCTTCCCTTCTATATTTCTATAAATTTTATTTGCCTCTAAATCTATTAACGCTCCAATTAATTCGGGTGCACTACCTACTCCTGGAAGTGCCGGACTTGCAAGCGAAACTGCTCTCGAAGAATTTTTACTCACGTTAAAATTTTTCGCAATATCGTCTAGAGTATTTCCCGTCATTTTCTCAGTAATTAGTTTAGCTTTCTTTTCATTTAAAATTGCCAATCTTATAATTCCTTTTGAAGTACCTAAAGAAAGTCCTTTTTTATTCTTTTTAGTCAATTTAACAACTGCATAACCATTGTCAATATCGAATCTTTTAATTTCATTTTCCTTCGTAGAAGAATCAAAAGCCCATGTAACAATAGCTCTTTGGTTTCCTAAGTTAGAAACCCTTTCATCTAAATTTTTAATTCCTATCGTAGGTTGTACGGCATATCCATTATCTTTCGCCAATTGCACTATATCATCGTTGTCTGTTAAGTTCGATGCAAAGGTTTCGGCTTTTTCAAATACTGCATTTTCAGTTTTTTCAGATGCTTCGATTGCTCTAGCGAATCGTGCTACTTTATAGGCTGGTTGTTTGTTCTTTTGGCCCTGAATTTCAATAATATGAAACCCAAAAGCTGTTTTCACAACACCAATATCACCAACATTTCCTTCAAAAGAATAATCTCTAAATTCGGGTACCATTCTACCATAATTATACCATCCCAGATCTCCTCCTTTTGCACCACTTCCTTTATCTGAAGAAAGCTCTTTCGCCAAATCAGCAAATTTAGAATTATCTCGCTTGAACATTGCTGCTAAACTATCTGCAGTTTTCTTCACTTCAGCTTCTGGCCTTGCATTTGTTGGATCTGCACTTCTTGAACCTTGAAAAGGTAGTAGAATATGTCTCGATTGTACTGAGTCTGGCATTTGTTTTACCTCGATCAATTTTGCAAGTTCATAATTTGTACCTTCTTTATACGGTCCATAAACACTCCCTACAGAAAGCTTCGTGATTGTATCAGCAATACTTCGAGGTAACAATGCTTTTGTGTAGAACTTATTATCAAGAGGAGTATCCGATTG
Organism: uncultured Flavobacteriaceae bacterium; assembly: GCA_947500525.1. Lineage (GTDB taxonomy): Bacteria > Bacteroidota > Bacteroidia > Flavobacteriales > Flavobacteriaceae > Aureibaculum. Next base: position 202,153 of record CANMSH010000001.1, read on the forward strand.
ATTATCTCTTAAAAACGTTGCTGGGTCAGTAGCATTTTGAAATCCAACAATTTTAACATTGCCTTTTGCTGCTGAGCTATACTCTTCTCTATCTTCAATAAGTTTTACCAACTCTTCTTTAAGAATAGCTTCATCTTCCTCGGTAGCAGTAACATCAAATTTTACAAAACTCAGATTTACTGTAGGCTCTGTGATGTAATCTTCTTTACGTGCCTTCACGTAATCTTTAATTTCATCGTCTGTAATGGTAATTAAGCTATCGGCAATTGAACTAAACGGAACATAAACATATTCTAAATCCATCTTTGTGTTTTGCTCCTTGTAGTAGTATTCTCCTTCTTTTAAAGAAACTCCAAGACCCGCCTTGATTAGGTTTGAATAAGTTCCTAACTCTAAATTAGTTTTGATACTCTTTTCATAATTCAACCAACCTAACCAAGCATTTCTTCCTTCTTCGCTTTCTGAATCATCTTTTAAGGTAGCTACATATTCTTTTAGTTTCTCTTCATCGAACAAACCTGCATCATTTTTGAACATTGGGCTATTTTGCACAAATGGTTGGCTTACAATAGCATCCCAAACATCCTTTTCTCCAACAACAATACCCGACTTTTCTAACTGCGTTTTATATACTTTCTCACGGACTAAATTATCCCAAGCGGTCTTCACGTTTTGTAATTGAGAAGTTCTATTACCTGTGCTAGCTCTTTGTTGATCCACAAGCTGGGCAAATTCTTCTCGACTAATTTTTTCTCCATTAATCTCACCTATATCATTTACGTTCTTGTTAAACAGTGGGCTATTTGCATCAAATAAACCCGTCAATACAAACGAAAACAACGCCAATGCAATGATTATAATTAAAAACATTGAACGTTCTCTAATCTTTCCTAAAATTGCCATTCTTCTTTTCTTTTAAATTCAGTTTGCGAAAATACAATATCCGTTCAAATAAAAAAACAGAATTTGCAGTAAATTTAACACCATAAAATTAGCGTTACTCTTCTATAAATAAAACTTTTAGGTAAATATTTTCAATTTTTGAGGAAGACACTTCTTTAATTGTAAATTGATAATTCTCAATTTCAACTATTTCTTCAGCTCCTGGAATATTTTCGGTATGATGTACGATTAAGCCTCCTAGTGTTTCATACGCATCATTTTCTGGGAGTTCTAAATTATACGTTTCATTCACATAATCTACTTCTAACCTTGCCGAAAATTCAAACTCTCGATCATTGATTTTATATTCAATCAATTCACTCGAATCATGTTCATCTTCAATTTCTCCAAACAATTCTTCTATAATGTCTTCTACGGTAATCAAACCCGAAGTTCCCCCATACTCGTCTAAAACGATCGCAACACTTTTACTCTTTTTAGTAAGTTCATTCATAATGTCATTAATCATCATGGTTTCTGGCACAATGACAATGGGCAAAATAATAGATCGAATACTTTTAGGTTTTTTAAACAAATCGAATACATGCACATAGCCAATAATATCGTCTAACGAATCTTTATAAACCATGATCTTTGAGAGACCTGTTTCAATAAAAAGATCTTTTAAATTTTTCAATGATTCGCGCAATTCAATAGCAACAATTTCTGTTCTCGGAATCATGGCTTCGCGCGCTTTGACATCATGAAAATCTAAGGCATTTTGAAATATTTGAATCTCGGAATCTACCTCGTCATCACTAGCGGTCTCCAATTGTTCTGAAATATAATTACTAAGTTCTACTTTGCTAAATACTAACTGCGCATCATCTTTCTTAGTATTGAAGAATACCCTCAAAATAAAATCAGAAATAAAAATGATAAACTCAGAAATGACATAAAATAAAATGAAGAAAATATACGCCGGTAAGGCAAATATTTTCAATGCTTCGTTGGCATAAATTCTATAAATCGCTTTCGGAATAAACTCGGCGGTAATTAAAATAATAAAAGTAGATATTACTGTTTGTACCAATAGCATCAAAAATTCATTGGAGATATATGGTGCCAAAAAAGACATCAGTAATTCTCCCATAAAATACCCATAAATTACAAGAGATATATTGTTTCCAACAAGCATTGTTGTAATAAATTTTGACGGATTCTCTGTCAAAGTATGTAACATCTTTGCAATAAAATTACCAACTTTTTTCTCAAGTTCGATATGCATTTTATTAGCAGACACAAATGCAATTTCCATCCCAGAAAAAAAAGCGGAGAGTAGTATCGAAATAAATATAATGAAAAGTTGTAGTTCCAATGTTATCGCACTTTTACAGGAATAATAGCTTCTTGTCTTTTATGTATATATCTAAAACCATCTTTTCCATAAAATCCTGGTTCTTCTAACATAATTCTAATATCTCTATCCCAAGCTTTTATATGTACTGTTGTATTCAATTCAATGGCGTAAGCGGTATTTCTTTGTAACGGATAATCTCCATTTACAGGCACTCCTCCTTGAGCGTCCCACATCCCTATGGTAGACCCAGAAGAATGCCCATAGAGTCCTAATGGATGTGTATAAATCGATGGTCTCAAACCTTCCTTTTTTGCCTCCTTGAGGGATTTTAATAAAATTTCATTTCCCGTCTTACCTTCAACATAATTACTCGTTAAGATATCTTGTAGTCTATTTCCTTTTTGGAAAGCTTTCACCAAAAAATCAGGAACTTCAGTCTCATCATCTTTTAACACATATGCATGCTGTTGGCAATCTGTATTGAGTCTAAGATAAGTTATACCAAAATCACAATGCAATAGATCTCCTTTTTGAATACTATTTTCACCTGGTCTTTTCGAAAAAGAAGTGATATGACTTCCTAATTTTTCATTAGAACGTTGAATGTCTACAGTCGGGTGAAACCACGTGCGCAGTCCTAAATCATTTACTTTTTGTCGCATGTACCAAACCAAATCAGCTGTTGTTGTTTCTCCGGGTTTAATAACCTTACTAGAAAATGTTTCAGCTATAATATTATGAGTTATTTTTGTGAGTTGTTCAAATAACTGCATTTCTTTTTCGGTTCTCGTTTCTATCCAGCCAATGGCCAATTTTTCTGCTGAAGTTATCTTCGCTTTATAAGTATCTGGGAGATTCTTTGTAAACCAATCATAATCTGTTTTCACTAATCCATCTGCAATAGCGAAATGTTTCGACATATTCAGCCCTATTTTTTGAGGAGCTCTTTTTTCAATTAGTTCAAACAATGCTTTCCATTGATCGGGTTGTTTCTCTTTTTGCCAAGCAGAAGCTATATTCTCTCCAACATTATATCGAGCTACAGCCAATTTTTCAATAGTATTTTGCTTTTTGTTTCGATAAAAAACCAATACTGTGCGCCTTCGCGCATTCAACCAAGTAGAGGGCAACATTGTTCGCAATACTGGATCTTCATTGTACTCTCTAGAAATGAGTATCCACATATCAATATTTGTGCGATCCATTAATTGTGGTAAGAGATTATCAAAGCGATCTTTTAAAATATCATCAATGATCTTTGATCTTTCCTGTAATGGTAATATCTGTGCAACACACAATTGGCCCATTAAAAACAACGCCAAAAAGAAGGTTTTCTTCATCATAAAAATAGTATGGTGTATATTGATTTTGATAACCAAATTACAATTTTATATTTTATGACACTATTCTTTAGAGTGTCGCTCATTTTCAGCTCTCTCTTCGTAACGTTTAATAAATTTTCTTTTAAAGAAAAATAAAAAAACAAGCACTACTGAAAATCCTAAAAATATGTAGGCATTCTCTCTATCAGTTTCCCATCTTGAAATTGCTGTGTATACCGAAAATGCTGCTAAAAGCAAATAGGCAATTCCTGATAATTTTAAATATTTAATCATAATTTAATTGTTTTCGTCAAAGTAATGTACACTACTGAAATTTTTCGCACTTCTCTTTGTTAAATCTTCATTCGATTCAAAACCTTTTCCTTTAATTGTATCATTTTTAACAATTAAGGTGAACTTTTCTTCTGTGTAAATATAGTGGGTGTTTTGATCCCAAAAAAGCTGTTCTGTATATAGAACGGCACCATCTTTATGATTTCTAACAATCACATTATCTTTTACCTCAGAAATACCGGTTTTGCTATAGCTTCTACAATAATTTGCGGTAAGCGTAATAGAGTCTTTATTCTTATCAAAATTGGTGATTTCTATGCCTTCCGGAAACTCTTGATACGGGTGTATTTTTCTATTGGTAAAATCGTGTAATAATGGGGTAATTAGTCTCGTCTTAACCGTTCCTGAATCGGTATGAATTAAGTTTACATCTTTAGCCACACCAACGGGTAAATTCTTATCCGCTAAAAAGTCTTGAACCTCTTTTATATTATTGCCACATGAAGTGCAAAAAGCCAACAAACAAATGAATGTAACTAAATAAAGACTAGGATATGTCTTCTCTTTTAACATGAGTCAAAGTTACGGAACTTTCACCGTTTCATTGATCCAGCAACCAATTTTATAGGAGTCACCTGATTTAAAGTCACTTCCAAAAACCATTTTTTTATTTGGTATATTGGCTCTGTAACTTTTTATATATCTATTTGCCAAAGAAGTAATACTTGGGTCAACCGATTTTGCCTTAATCGCTTTATTTACGGCAGCTACAAAAACCATTCGTTTCGTTATCTCATCTGTGCCGCAACTATTAACGCTTGCAGCATAAGCGCTCGCAATCAATAAGTATGCTTTACCCATACTTGGTTGATGTACAAGTGCTTTTTTCGCATACGACGCCGCCGTTGCCGGACTACTTCTTCTGTAGGTAGTTCCTATTTTATATAAGTATCCTGCCTTTTTATAAGGATCTGTTTCCAAATCAACCGCTTTCTTTCGGTAAGATGTTGCTTCTGCTTTCTTTCCTCTTTTGTCGAGCACAGTTGCATAATAAATATAGGCATCGGCTGATGGTTCGGCGTTTACATAAGCCTCAACTAATTGAGGGAATATAGCTTCATCCGTACATTCTTTCGCATTCAATCTAGAGGCCGCTCTTCGTAACCACTTGGCATCACTTTTATGCGCTTCGAAGCCCTTGGTATATAAAGGCACTAGTCTTTCACAAGTAGCAACCTTACCCACAATTTGATCTAAAACACCCTCAACCTGGCCTAAACCTCTTAAATTGATCCCGTCATTTTTAAGTTTGGTGTTTTCCTTCTTAGTCAATGTTCCTCCGTCGGCAACTTTTTTATCTAGTTTATCCTTACTTTTTGTATGATAATCGATTTTCTTATTTACAGCATCTAAGGCATCATCATAGGTATCAAATACCTTTTGGGTATTCAACTCTTTATTCTTATCGGTAACTTCTTGAAAATATAATGCCAACTTTTTGATACTCATTTGGGCAGGATCAGCGTTGAACGCCAATTCTAACTTTTCAAAAATCTGTTTTGTTGAAGCGCCTCTATTTTCTAGAGAAATTGCCCAATCACTATATACTTTCCCTAAATTATCTGGAAAATACTTGATTCTTTGTTCGTATATCTTATCAATTAACGTACTTTCTGTTTCTTTTTTGGCACCAGTTGCGTTGTTATAACGATGTTCAATTATCCTTAAACCGTATTTGTATATATTTTTAGAAGATGCCGGACAATTTTCAAAACACCATAACCAAGGTTCGTATGAGTATTGGTAATCTTTGTTTTTGGCAAATTCGTAGAACTCAGAAAGCTTTTCTCTACATAGCTCTGGGTTTTCACCATATTTATCTTGCGAAAAAGCACCTTCAAAAGATAGCAAACATAAGACGATGCATATATAATTTTGAAGATGCTTTTTCATAAGATATATATTTTATTTCTAATTGATTCTTAAGGAATCTTTACAGTTTCTCCAATCCAACAGCCAACTCTATGAGAAGCTCCTGACGTCAATCCTTTCGTAAATATAAGTTTTTTCGAAGGAGCACTTGCCATATAACTTTTAATATACTTATTCGCTTTCGACGTCAAACTAGGATCTACTTTCTTAGCCATTCTAGCCTTGTTCGCTGCGGCAACAAATACCATTCTCTTACTAATTTCATCGGTACCACAACCATTTGCACTAGAGGCATATAAATTTGCTATTAACAAATATGCTTTCCCCATACTTGGTCTTGCTTTCAATGCTCTGTTCGCATATGTTCTGGCTTGAGACTTGCTTTTTCTTTTTACAGTCAACGCAATTCTATATAAATAATCTGCTTTCTTATATGAGTCGGTTTCTAAATCAACTGCTTTATTTCTATAATCCAAAGCCTCTTTTGTCTTTCCTTGATCTTCTAAAATACTTGCGATCAAGATATATGCTTGAGGAGAAGGTTCCTCATTAACATATGCTTCTACCAGTTTAGCATAGATTGGATCTTCTGTACATTCTTTAGCATTCAATCTTGAAGCCGCTCTTCTTAACCATTTAGCGTCATTTTTATGCGACTCAAAACCTTTATTATATAGAGGGATTAATCTATCGCAAGTAGCTACACTTCCTAGAATTTGATCCAACACCCCTTCAACTTGACCTAGACCTCTTAAATTAATACCGTCATTCTTCAATTTTAAGGCTTCTTTCTTATTTAATGTTTTACCAGACTCTACTTTTTTATCTAACGCATCTTTAGATTTTGAATGCCCATCAATTTTCTTGTTCACCGCTTCTAAGGCATCATCATAAGTATCAAATACTTTTTGAGTATTCGTGTCTTTGTTTCTACTTGTTACTTCTTGAAAGTATTTAGCTAAATTCTTGATACTCATTCGAGCAGGATTCGTATTGAACGCTTTTTCCAATTTTGCAAATACGTCTGATTTTGGTGCACCTCTTTTTTCTAAAGACGTTGCCCAATCACTGTAAACTTTCCCTAAATTATCTGGAAAATTCACAATCCTCTTAGCATAAATTTTATCAATTAATTTACTTTCTATTTCTTTTTGAGCTCCTGTAGCCTTTTCATATCTATCTTTAGCCATTAACAAACCATATTTATAGATATTCTTAGATCCTTTTGGACAGTTATCAAAAACCCATGTCCAAGGCTCATAAGCAGGCGTATAGTTCTTTGCTTTTGCGTATTCATAGAAAATAGACAAATTAGTTTTACATTTTTCCGGATCTGCACCGTACTTATCTTGCGCATAAACATTACTTATTCCTGCTAAAAGAAATAAGCTGAATAGTAGTTGTGTAACATTTTTTCTCATCGTTGGTTATATTTAATTCTTTATCTAATTTGATTCTTTCTAAACCACTTATCACTTAGCGACAAACCGAGCCTAAAATTAAAATAATTTTCTTTAACTAACCCGTTATTGGTTTCTCCTCTTGTACCTAGTTCAAACCCTAAGTTTATACTTGAGAGGCCTTTCATTGGTAATGCTACTCCAAAAGATATGCCAAAGTCATTAACTTCGGTGTTATTCACAAGTAAACCTGTGTTTCTAAAAGAGAATCCAGCTCTATAAGTGGCTCTTTGCCAGTAATTTGTTATTGAATTGTATTTCGGAGTATAGTAACCTCCAAAAGAAACTCTATTTGACTTACCAAAACCGAAAGTTCTATCATTTGCCGCTAATCCGTCATCTATGGTCTTGGCGTTTTGAAATTCATACTCAATCCCCGTATACCATTTATTTTCTTCTCCAAGCCCCAAACTTAGTGTAGTTTTAAGAGGATTTTTAAACTTATTGGTAAAGGCTTCATTCAAAATAGTATCTCTTGAGCTTTCTGAATTTCCGATAACACTTACAGAATATCGGTACCTACTTCCTTCATTTTCTAACTCATTGCTCAATCCTAATGTTAAGCCCGTTTTTATGTGCAGTTTTTCTGATACTTTTACCTGGTATTGAGCTCCAACTTTAATTTCTGAACCAGAAACATCAGAATCTGATTTATCTATGGTTCCCAGAGGCACTTCATTTCTTCTATTCAACAGTCTATTCTCAATACTACCAAAAATATATGCAGCCTCTATACCGATATTAAAGTTTTCTCCAATTTTATGTCCAAACCCAAGAAAAACGCGATTTGTTCCTCCTTCTCCTGTAAATAAATTGGTTTCTGTTAATGTATTTTGAGCATCACGAATTTCCTCTAATAAAGAATAACCAACTGTTGTATTCGGTTGTAGCCCAAAAGCCACACCAGCTTTTTCTCCAATAGGAAAACCTAATGCTATATATGAAAAAGAAGCAGATGAACCAGATTCAGTATTGGCTCCATCATCAATTCTTAGCGCCGTATTTTGACCTGCCACTGAGAACGTCGTTAACCTTAGCGATGCAAATGATGCTGGATTCGTAAAGGTTAATTGAAAAGGACTATTAAAAGCTCCTCCAACTTGCCCCATACCCAATTCCTCAACGGTTTTAACGCTCGCATTATCACCTACACCAAAGAAAGAATAAGGAGAAATGTTATTTTTTTGAGCAAAAGTGGTAAGGGAGATCAAGCATATAAGAAATCCTATTATTTTTTTTATCATTCGTCTAAGTTATGTATCAAGATACTGTTCAATCCTTCCAACAAAAAATTTGGATTGGCAAATATGCTACTTTTTAACTTTTTAGCCAAGAAATTTGTGTCCCCTCCTGTTAAAACTACTGTTAAATTTGGGTATTTGTGCTGATATTCAGCGATTACGCCTTCTATTTCGTGCAAAATTCCATTCAAAACACCCGAATGCATTGATGTTTTGGTATCTTGTCCGATTAATGAAAATTCATCGATCTTGAGTTTGGGCAAATTTGCTGTGAACGTATGTAATGACTGATACCGCATATGAATACCGGGGGATATTGCTCCACCAAAATAGGTGCGTTCCTCATTTACAAAATCATAGGTAATACATGAACCTGCATCAATTACCAATACGTTTTTTGAAGGGTACTGTTCTATTGCCGCAGAAACCAGGGCAATTCTATCTACACCTAAAGTTTTGGGCGTTTTGTAGTTATTAATGAATGGAATTTTTACAGTATGATCCAGCACTACTACTTTCTTAATTGCGGTCAGTTCTTTTAGGTCTTTCGCTTCTGTTTCGCCCACCGAGGATAGAATAGCATTCTTAATAGTATACTGCTTTTGTAATTTGGTGATTTCTTTTCCAATTTTCTCAGGAGAAGTAATGCTCAATTCAACGATGGTATGCTTTTGAAATACAGCGATTTTAACTCGGGTATTTCCTATATCTAATATTAAGTTCATGTAGAATTTTCAGGAAATGTAAAAATACAAATACATTTTTTATATAATTGTTTTGAATTGTATAAAATTTACATTTATATTTGCACCCGCTGAAAAGCAACTGGTGCCTTAGCTCAGTTGGTAGAGCAAAGGACTGAAAATCCTTGTGTCCCTGGTTCGATTCCTGGAGGCACCACCACTAAAAAGCCGAACAAATTGTTCGGCTTTTTTGGTTTATAACATTTTTAAATTATTGACTTCTTGTTGACTTAAGTGACGCCAATGTCCACGTGGTAAGTTTTTCTTGGTGAGGTCAGAAAATAAGACTCTGTCTAACTTCACCACTTTATATCCAAAATGAGCGAAAATTTTGCGTACAATTCTATTTCTACCAGAGTGAATTTCGATACCAACTTCAGTTTTAGGTTGACCATCAACATAAGAAACGGCATCTACATATACCATTTTGCCTTCTAGCATAAAGTTCTCACCAATCTTCTGCAAGTCTTTTAATGCTACTTTTTTATCTAAGGAAGCATGATACAATTTACGCACATTATGTTTTGGGTGTGTTAGCTTTTTAGCCATTTCGCCATCATTTGTAAATAATAACAACCCGGTAGTTTGTCTATCTAATCTACCCACTGGATAAATTCGTTCTTTACTTGCATTTGCAATTAATGACATGACTGTATCTCTACCTCTTTCATCATCCATGGTAGTGATAAAGTTCTTAGGTTTATTAAGCAATACATATCTTTTTGCTTCAGGACTAATTAAAGCACCATCAAAACGCACCTCATCGCCTATCTGTACTTTATAGCCCATTTCTGTTATCACTTTACCATTTACAGTTGCACTACCTGCTTTGATATAGGTATCTGCATCTCTTCGAGAACAAATTCCCGAATTCGATATATACTTATTCAACCGAATTTCAGTTGGCTCTTCAATACGTTGTTTAGGTGTATCTTTACGGATACGTTTGCCGTAAGGATTGGGTTTACTCTTTCCAGAAAATTTACCATTTTTAGCAAATGGCTTTTTTCTATTCGAAGTTTCGTTTGAGCGAGAAGTTGACTTTTTAGCATGTCGTCCTCCCGACGAGTTTTTCTTTGCTGTCATTTATAAAATTTTGGCAAAAGTACTTCTTTTTAACGATGTATATCAATCATTTAACTCAATTATTTGCTGACGCTCTCTATTTACCTTTAATTTGGTCACATCTGGACGTGAATAATGACCTACGGCGTCAAAATTTTGACGCTCTTCATACACACGGTTAAAATCGATTGTGTGCATAATAAGACCTTCTTTATGCAAAACAGGCTCGACTATCCATTCACCATCAGGCCCTGCAATACAGGAACCTCCATTAGCCATGACTTCTGGAGCTTTCTCTAAAATTTGTTCTATATGTGGTGTGTTTTTTGGAAAATCTTCTCGGACCATCAAACTAGAAACTGAAATCACAAAAGAACGTGATTCACGTGCAATAAAACGTGTTATATCTTTTGTATTGTGGTCACTTCCTGGCCACACAGCGATGTGTAAATTTTCACCGAGACCGTACAATGCAGTTCTTGGTAACGGCATCCAATTTTCCCAACAATTCAATCCTCCAACAGTAAATTCCTTTAACGAGTGCACTTGCAAACCATTACCATCGCCAGGAGCCCAAGTTAGACGCTCATCATAGGTTGGTTGTAGTTTTCTATGAACAGATTGTATTTTTCCTTTTTGATCAATATATACAAGCGAGCAATATAAACTATGCCCCCCACGATTTTTAGCACGCTCTATCAATCCTAAATAGATAGCTATGTTATGTTCAGCAGCAAGTTCACAAATACTATCTAATTCTCCAGCTTCAATTTGAATTGCATTACGAGTATAATGTGCATGTATTTCTTTATTTACTTTTTTATCCCATTCAGCACCTCCAGTTAAAGCCAACCAAAACGGATATCCCGGCAATAAGGCTTCTCCAAATACAATCAACTCGCATTGCTCTTGGGCAGCATCTCGAATACTATTGTTAATTTTTTCAATTGTTTTTTCTTTGTCTAACCAAACTGGTGAGATTTGAGCGAGGGCAACTTTAAGCAGATTTGAACTCATAATAAGAAGGTTTGTTTATATAAATAGTATTAGTAAGTTAGTAAAGACGACATTCCAATTCATAAATTACAAGATTCTATTAATTAATATCGATGTGTCGATCAAAGCCAAACTAAAAACGCCAACAATAATGATCAATTTCATAATGTTATGAAGTAATAAGTAGTTTCTTTTTGTGGAATTTCTCCATAAGATTGTTGTGAACACTACCAATATAATTCCGGTTCCATAAAAATAATACTTCATATAACCAATTTCTGGATATGCGTATAGCACATACATAGGAACAAAGGTTAGTACTATTAAAAAGGTGATCAGTTTTTTGGTAAATAATTCACCATAATGTATTGGAACTGTTTTATAATTCTGAAGCATATCTCCTTTTAAATTCTCAAGTTCTTTTACGAGCTCTCGTATCAATAAAACAATAAAAACGAATAAAGCATGCACAAAGATTACTTTCGAAAAGTTACGATAGTATACAAAAATGACAAAAAAAGGTAAAATTGATATCACCGCGGCGGACAGCAATCCCGTTAAAGGGTACTTTTTCAGTTTATGGGAATAAAACCAAATTAAAAAAATATAAATCGTGAAGAATAATGCCGCTCGCCATGACACAATAAATCCAAAAACAAACCCAAGAAAATTCAAAAAAAAGTAAATATTCAATTTCGTTTTCTGATTTACGATACTGTCTATCTTTGATTTTACTGGACGATTTATTTTATCTTTTTCTGCATCATAAAAATTATTAATGATATAACCCGCAGCAATAACACAAACAGATGCTAGCACTACATAAAACAGATCAACATCAAATAAAACTTCTTTGATCTTTGTAGTGGGCGAAAAAATAAAAATAGAAGCTAAGTATTGGGCAATTACAATAATTAAAATATTGTAACCGCGCACGACGGACAATAAACTGAAAAATTTATAAAAAATAGAGTATTGTTTGGAGCTACCTGTAGTATTTGATTTGTTCGCAGAGTCCTCCATCATACAATGGATTAAAATCTATATACCAACTCTAACTTGTAGTCTTTAAGAATGTCTTTGGCCTGTTGAAAATCTTGTGTAAAACCCAAAATATAACCTCCGCCACCAGAACCACATAATTTCAAATAATAGGCATTTGTATCGATACCTTGCTGCCATAACTTATGAAAAGCTTTCGGAATCATAGGTTTGAAGTTAGCCAATACTACCTTCGACAATTTCTTCACATTTCCAAATAATGACTTCACATTTCCATGTAAAAAATCGTCGATACAAGCATCAGTATGTTTGGCAAAATCTTCATTCAACATTCGTCTAAATCCTTCATTTTTCATTTTATTCATGAAAAGTGATACCATAGGTTCGGTTTCACCAACCTGTTGAGAGTCTAATAAGAACACTGCTCCTTTTCCTTCTTTTTGAGAAGGAATACCTGTGGCCTCTAAATCATCTTTTGAATTGATTAAGATAGGTAAGCTTAAATAGCTATTTAATGGATCTAAACCAGAACTTTTACCGTGAAAGAACGATTCCATCAGAGAAAAAATTTCTTTCAATTTTAACAATTTATCTCTCGTTAAGTTTTCTAATACCGTGATTTTATTATCGGCGTATTTGTCATATACTGCTGCCACCAAAGCGCCAGAACTACCTACACCATATCCTTGAGGAATACTAGAATCAAAATACATTCCATTATTGATATCTCGCTTCAATTCTTCAAGCCTAAAATCAGCCAATTTTTTTGCCTCTAGATCACTCAAGTGCTTATAAAACCCTCGAAGATTCTTATTAGACTCAATAGCAGTTTCACAAGGCTCATCAGAAACCTTTAAGGCTCCCTGGTATGAATTATACGGAATTGCTAATCCTTTAGAATCTTTAATAATTCCGTATTCACCGAAAAGTAAGATTTTTGCGTAAAATAATGGCCCTTTCATCAATTTCTGTTTAGCTTAATCATATCAACAACGCAAATATACTAGATTCATTGTAAAACATGGCAATACCAATAGTTAAAATAAAGCTTAGCTATTCATCCTCAGACTTTCCGTCATAATAATACATTTTCCAGGTTCCTATTTTTTTACCGTTTTTGTACTTTCCTTCCCCTTTCAATTTTCCGTTCTTATGGTACTCTTTCCATGCACCTTCTCGTTGACCTTTTGTATAGGTTCCAGATTCAGAAAGCTTTGAATTTTCATAATAACCCACCCAGGAGCCATCTATCAAAGCATTTTTGTAATAATATTGACTTTTTAACGGCCCGCTTTCGTGATAGTTTTTTCGTTCACCTACAAGAACGCCTTTTTTGTAATTAACGGTTTGCATCACATTTCCATTCTCATAATACCATGTCACAGACCCATCGAATATTTCTTCCGTTTCATCTAAAGAGATGGCGTCCATTTGTTTGGCACCGGACAAATAATAATCAGTCCAAACAAAACCATTTCCTTTTTTTGCAGGTTGAGGTCTAAAATAGGAAGCTTGATTCTTAGCGCTTGCGTTCCAATTAGCATCGAACCATAAGGTGTCTTTTTCTGCCTGAGCAGAACATATTGATGTACTCAACGTAATACATCCAACGATTAAAATAAATAGAATTTTTTTCATGATTGAAGATTTTAGAATTAATTGGTTGACACAAAACTTTTCTCTCGGCTTTCAAAAAGCCGTTAAAAAGTATGTAGAATTATTTTTCTCTAATCTTCAATACTTAATGTTAGGGTAGCACACTAAATAGTTTTAGTGAAGGAAATCAGCATTACATCTGCTTAGCTCCAGAACCAACACTGTCGCTAATATACTCATTTTTTTGACAAAAATCAACTAATTCTCTCTCTATAAAGTCATTAACTAATTTTTTCTCATTGCTTGGAAATAGTACATGTACATTTGCACCCGCATCTAAGGTAAAGCACACATTTGATCCAGATGTTGCTCTAAACTTCCATATTTTATCAATTATTTGCAGGGTATTTGGTTTCATTAAAATGAAATATGGATTACTCGTCATCATCATAGCATGCAAGGTCAAGGCCTCACTCTCTACCAAATTTACGAACGCTTTTAGATCTCCATTTTGTAAGATTTCAGATAGCTTGGATATGTTTTCATTGGCTTGCTTAAAGCGCTGTTGGGCAAAAGGGTGCCCATGCATTAAATTGTGACCAACGGTACTGGAGACTACTTTTTCACCTTTATCTACTAGTAAAATTGTGTCTTGATAGTTTTTAAAATTCTCGTGTACTTTGTGTGGAAATTCAACACCAAACAAATCAGAACTACCTTGAATATTAGAATGTTCACCCCAAACAACCAATTCACCTTTTACACTTCTTGCAGCACTTCCAGAACCCAAGCGCGCTAACAAGGATGCTTTTTGGTAAAATAATTCTTCAGACATCGATGGATTCAACGCCTTTTCCATACTCATAATACATAAAGATAAGGCCGCCATACCACTTGCCGAGGAAGCTATACCACTACTATGTGGAAAAGAATTATGGGTTTTGATAATGAAGTCATAGTCACTTATAAACGAAACTAGTTTTCCTACTCTCACTATAAAATCACCTATTTTCTTCTCAAATTCTGGTTTTCTTTTTCCATCCAAAAAAACATCAAATTTAAATACCTTTTGAACTAGGGTTTGTTCAAAATCAGTACTTCCATCTGGTTCAGAAACTGTAGGGGCTTCTTTGGCTCTTTTAAACTCTAAGGTAGTTTCGGTAAAGCAATTTGATAAGGTAAAGCTTAATGATGGATTTTCTGGGAGCTGTACTTCGCGCTTTCCCCAGTATTTCACCAAGGCAATATTACTAGGTGCTCTCCAAGTAAAACTTCCGTCTTCTAAAATAGTTGAGTTTGTATCAGTTTTGTAAATGAATTCGTTTCCGTTCAAAATTGTGATTTTATGCAAATATAAATGTTAGTCGAGCAATTTTTTATTTTTTTTCGATTTATTGAGTGACACAATCATTACACCTACAATTACAATGGTTGCGCCAAGTATTTGCAATGCAGTAAGTTTTTCATCTAAAAATAAATATGCCAAAATAATAGTAGAGATAGGCCCTACACTTCCAATGATTGAAAAATTAGAAGCACCCAATTTTTTGATCGCGAAAGACACCAAAAATGAAGGAATTAATGTAGACAATATAGCCATCATAAAACCTAAAACATACACTTGATAGGGATATACAGTGATATCATTTCTATCAGTTATTGCATAATGTATAATCACACATAAAGAAGAAACAATCATGGCATATGCCGTGAATATCATTGCCCCAAATTTTGGAATCAACCATCCGCTACCAACAATATAAGAAGCATATGTCAAGGCACTTAAAAAAACAAGAAAACCTCCAAGGATAACTGTTTCACTATTGTACTGTAATTCTCCCCAAAAGGTTACAACCACCCCAAAATACGTAATCAAAATCGCTGCAATTTGTTTGGAAGATATCTTCTCTTTTAAAAATAATCTAGAAATAACAAGTACTAATGTTGGATATACAAAGAGTATAATCCGCTCTAGTCCGGCTTTGATGTATTGTAAGCCTAGAAAATCAAAATAGCTTGCCAAATAATATCCGATAAATCCAAAAAATAGAACCCAGACATAATCTATTCGTTTAATTTTACTAGGAAACGTCGGTTTGTAATAGAACGCTATCAATATATAGAACGGAAGTGAAAACAACATACGAAACAGCAGTAAATGAATAGAACTCACTTCATATTGATACGCCAATTTCACAAGAATTGCCTTCGCCGAAAATAATACGATTCCAATAATCGCAATAAATACTCCAGAGTTTTTTAGTTGAGAAAGTTGCATGCCCAAATGTATTTATATTGAAATTACTTCTATAAAGTAGATAGATCAAAATACGACATTCAACCTTCACCATTAATCACTTTCTAATTTGTTTAGTACAGCTATTTTATAACTCCTACTGATAGGTAAAGCCTTCTTATTTATTTCGATAAATTCATTTGTGAACGATTCAATTTTACCAATCGAAACAATATATGACCTATGTATTCTTACAAAACTCGAAGTGGGTAATTTTGCTTCGATATTACTGATTTTTTCTCTGGTGATCACAATTTTATGCACTAGATGAACTTTAATATAGTCGCTTAAACTTTCGATATATTGAATTTCACTAAAGTTGATTTTCACCATTTTTCTTTCAGATCTAACGAAGATATAATCATTCGTTGAGTCTAACGACGTCGACGTTGAGTTGTTCATCTGAATATTTTCATGGCTATACTTGTTGACCGCTTGTTGTAAACGTTCAAAAGAAATTGGTTTTAGTAAATAGTCTACTGCTTGTAAATCAAATCCGTCTACAGCATATTCTCTATAGGCAGTCGTGAAAATTATTTTGATGTTTTTGGTGATCGATTTTGCAAATGACAATCCCGATATTTCTGGCATATTAATATCTAAAAAAACCAAATCTATTTGTTCCGTGCTCACTGCATTAAAAGCCTCCACAGCGTTTTTACATGTTTTAACAAGATGTATACGCTTCATTCTACTGAGATGTGTCTCCAGTATTTCACGAGCCATAGGTTCATCATCTACAACAATACACTTAATGGGTTTTGACATATTAGTATTCACTTAATTCGAAAATTTTTAAACGTACTGAAAACGTATTTTTTTGATGTGTAATGTGAATTGAATGTTTATTTGGGTACAACATCTCTAAGCGTTTTTTTATATTATCTAATCCAATCCCTCTCACATTTTCTTCATCTCTAATAGAAGAATTAACAATGGCAAAATGTAGGGTATGCTCTTCGAATTTTAGGTGAATGTTAACTGTCAGTTTTCCATCAATAATTGTTCCATGCTTAAAACTATTTTCCACAAAAGGAATTAATAACATCGGGGCTATTTCTAGCGTGTTATTTATGATACTATTTTCAATAGTTACATCTAAGGTGTCATGGAATCGCATTTTTTCTAGAGATACATAATCGTTCAAATGATTTATTTCATCCTGCAGCAAAACGCTCGGTTTTTCGACTTGATATAAAATATAATCTAACAAATTAGATAGCTTTAAGATCATCTCGGGCGCATCATCTCCTTTTTTAAGGGCATGTCCATAAATAGTATTTAACGAATTAAATAAAAAATGAGGATGAATTTGCATTTTCAAGAACTTTAACTCTTGTTCTTTCAACTGCAATTGTGTCTGTAATATTTTGTTTTTTAAATTCTCGTTGGCAACTACTGATTTATAACTTTGAATAACAAGATTGATAGAAACTACTATGAGTACGATAAAAAAAACGCCTAATACTATAAAGGGTACAGTTTTAGTCAATGGTGAGGTATTATCAGCTTTTAAATTTTCAGTATAAACTAAACCATATAAAATGGAGAGTACCGTAACAAAAACCGAAATAATTAATGTATAAACCGTATAAAGTATAAAAAATCCATATTTCTTCTTCAATAAATAATTGGGAATCAAATTATAGATAAAAAAGTAACTAATCGTCATAGTTACAGGCATTAAAAATGCCGAAAACAAGTTGACATATCTTGTATTTGTGCTTCCATATCCGAGAAAATAGGCATAGAAAAAATAAACGCCAATCCAAAAGGCTATATGCGCCAAAGGAGTAAAAATATACTTTACTAGGGTTGTTTGCCTATCCATTATCTTGCAAGATGCATATTTTTATGAAAGAGTCCTTATTTTAGCGATGAAATTCAACATTACAACTGGATTCTACCTAAATGCCCTTTCTATTTTGAAAAACACCTGTGAATTGGTAAAAACCAATGTTTTTCGCGCGAATCATCGCATTCATAAAAAAAAGATGGAGATAGCGCATAGCTTTGAGGTATTAATTTAAAAATCAAAAATATGTATTTATCATTTTTACAAAGTATGAAGCCTCTTATAATCAGCCAACTTACAGATAGGTTAAATGAAGGTGGAGCCCTTTTTATGTATACAACACTCCTTATTTTAGTTGCCATTCTTGTACTATTAGTGAAGGCATTTATGAAACCAGCAACGAATGACAAAACTATTGCTATTGTAAAACACTTGAGTCTTTTTGTATTAGTTTGGGGGTTTACTGGACAAATGATTGGTTTAATTGGAGCATTCGATGCCATACAAATTCAAGGAGAAATTGCTCCCGCTGTTTTAGCAGGTGGTATTAGAGTTGCTATTCTGTCACCACTATTTGGCATGATTGTTTTCTTAATTGCTAGATTAGGTATTATTATATTAACATGGTTAAAGAAATGATCGTAAAAATTCTATTTGTAATCTTTGCCTTTTTAATAGCTCTCGTTTTATTCTTTTCTGCAAACTTATGAATATGAACTAAAACTATTATGAGCTATATTAAGTTTTGCAAAAACTCATAACACTACGACTAATTCAACTATTTTTTTAAGATATTCTTTTCTATAGAAGAAAAGAATATCTTTGCTTCATGAGCAGAAAACTAAAATTAATATGGGATTTTCGCGGTCCTAACGCCAAAAAAACAGCCGAACATCATTGTATTCATTTAAAAGAATTTACTACGCTCGAAAAATTGTCTTTTCATAAAATTGATTCAGAAAAAATATCAGATTTTTACGCGATTGCTTACATCACTGTAAGTGAAAATGACATGCCTATTTTTCGTGATAGACTCAAACCTCACCGAGGAGAAGTTGCCCCATAATTCTCAATAAATCGCGACCTTACTGTTACTTTTTAAAGCTACTCTCGTCTCATTATAGCAGTCATTACAAAAAAGTTAAAAACAACATAAAACTGTCTTAATAAATTCTTAAAAGCATGGTTTTAAAGTTTAGAAACCTTTAATTCGCAGTCCAAAAAAAACAATTCATGTACAAAATTACCTTTAAGTCATCAATAGTACTATTTATGCTTTTTTCGATTGGTATCAATGCCCAGAAAGTAAGTTCTAAACTTATCGATTCCATTAGTAAAGAACCCATACCTTATGCCAACATTATCTTTAAAAAAGGAGGAACAATTAGTAACGAGGAAGGAAAATTCACATTTCTATTTGGTAAGAATGCAAAACCATCCGATACATTGATGATCTCGTGTATTGGTTATGAAACTATAAAAAAACCACTGACGCAATTTACAGATAGTGTCATATTCATGTCGCCTAAAACCAATGAATTACGTGAAGTTATCCTAACAAACAAAAACTATACTGCAGAAGAGATTATTGAAAAAGTGCAAGAAAACATTACTAAAAATTATAATTTCGATCTCACGAAAAAACGTTTGTTTTTTAGACAATCGAGCCATCAAAATTTTGTGAAGTCAGATTACAAGTTAAAGAAGTCATCTATTAAAGAGTTTAACAAAGCTTTTTTAGATAGTGTCTTGAGAAGTGTTCCTAAAAACAATGCCTATTATACTGAAGTTTTATGCGATCTTTATGGAAACTTTACTAAAAGCAAACAAAAAATCGATATGATTAAGGCGTCCGAATTGTATGATAAAAACAACGAGATAGGACTTACAGCTTTTGAAGAAAAATTTGAGAGAATTATTAACGAGAACGTGAAACCTGACTCTTATTTTAAAATAAAGTCTGGCATCTTTTCTCAAAAAATTCAGCCAGAAGATTTAAAGGGCAAAGAGATTGATTCAACTGATGCTGAAGCCTTAAAAAAGAAGTTAGAAGATCAAAAGAAAAGGGAAGCTGAGAGAAAATCTAATTTTTCTAAATATCGTAAGACCACATTAGCAGATATGATGCAAGATCTTTTCTTTCAAGAAAAAACAAAACTTAATTTTATTCGCAAATCAAACAAATATAGGTTTGAGATCGTCGATTTAGCATATGTCGGTAATGATGCGGCATACGTTATTAAATTTGTACCAAAAGGATCTGCAGATTATAAAGGCACCTTGTACGTAAACATGAGCGATTTTGCGATTTTAAGAGCCGATTATGAAAACGTGAAGTTGGTCAAAAACTTTAAATTACTAGGAATTTCGTTCAGCATATTCAGATCTAAAGGAAAAATGATCTTTTCTAAAGACGATTCTAACCTCTATAGTTTGCAATATTTAGAAAAGGATGATGCGAGTAGATTTGGTATTAGACGTCCATTAAAAATTGTTGAAAAGAACAAAAATGTCAAAGGTAGGCGTAAACAAAATGAATTGTCTGTTAAATTGGATATGGCTATGACAAATTCAGAAAAATTTGAAGTGGTATTTTTCGATACACGCGCAATAAGCAACTCTGATTTCGATGGCTTCAAAGAAAAAAACACTGTTACTGCTACTTATATGCCAGCATATAATCCTGAGTTTTGGAAAGGTTATAATATCATAGAACCAAATCAGGCCATAAAAGATTATACTGTAATAGAATAAACCAAGTAGAGGCTTTTTCGTCTCTACTTTTTTATTTTCCATGCTTTCCAAGCTCCTGTAGACCATAGCACCCAAATAATTAAAATAGGTTGAAAGAAAAGGCGTATGAGTCTCGCTCTATCTGAATTCAAAGCGCCGAAAGCGTCTATTTGGTTTATATATTGATGTATGTTTCCAGGAAAAATCAAAACGAAAAATAGTGCTAAAGTCAGGCCCACTTTCGCCCGCTGTTGTATCCAAAATAACAAAGCAATACCTAATAATATTTCGATAACACCCGATGCAAGAACAACCAAATCTTTACTTAATGGAAGCCAATCTGGTACTTGCGCTTGAAATTCTACTCTTTTAAATGTAAGATGGCCGAACCCAGCGTATAACATAAAACAAGCAAGTAAAATTCTAAAGATATTTTGAATGAGCGACGTTTTCACATATGATTTCATAGATATACATTGTTTTAGAATAAATTAACAAGAGCTTTTTAAAGTGACATTAACTTTAGAAAGGTTCAACAAATATATTTAATATTTGGTGTTATAAATATTAATCGTATATTTGCGATATACTATGAGTAAAACCATTCAACATATAGACTATAGTGAAGAAACAGAAGTTTTAGCGCGTTTTGCAAAAGCTTTGGGTCATCCAACGCGGTTGATTATTTTAAAATATTTAAGCAATCAAAGTTGCTGCTATACTGGTGATTTAGTAGAGGCACTTCCTTTAGCTCAATCTACCATATCGCAACATTTAAAAGAATTAAAAGATGCTGGGCTAATTGAAGGTGAAATAAATCCACCAAAAATTAAATATTGCATCCACCAGGTCAATTGGAAAAAAGCCATGCGGTTGTTTTCAACTTTGTTTGAAGAAGATTTTAAATCGATCAAATGTTGTTGACTTTTTTTAAAATATATCATCGTAAAATAACGATTTGGACTTAGAGTTAAAACATATAAGTCAAGACAATTGGAGTGCTATTGCCCGTATCTATGAACACGGAATGAAGACAGACACGGCAACCTTTGAAATTGTCGTTCCTTCTTGGGAACATTGGCACCAATCACATCTAGCACCTTGTCGCATCGCGGCATGGCATATGTCAAAAATAGTAGGCTGGGCGGCCTTGTCTAGAGTATCTAATAGAACTGTATACCGAGGAGTCGCCGAAGTGAGCTTATATGTTGATACTAATTATACCAAGAATGGTATTGGAACCCAACTTTTAACTAACCTTATTAAAGAAAGTGAAAAAGAAGGTATTTGGACTTTACAAGCAGCTATTTTTCGTGAAAATGAAGCTAGCCTGCGTCTACATAAAAAAGTTGGGTTTCGAGAAATAGGTTATAGAGAAAGAATAGGTAAACGAAATGGGGTTTGGTATGACAACCTACTATTAGAAAGAAGAAGTAAAACAATAGGAATTAATTAAATCAAATGATTATGGAAATTCTTTATTTTTTAAGTACACTATGTTTACTATTATTTATGTTATTGGCCACATATGACGGTTTTTATCTTCATATTTTTAAATATGAATTATTCAACCATCGCGAAAGTCAATTTGAACACAACCTTCATGCGGCAAGGGCAATTTTATTTCCAATTATTGTGTGGTTTCTTTTCATAGACGCTACGCATATTGGTTTTTGGATTGCTATGACTGCTGTCTTTATTGATTTAATTGTTTTAGGTATTGATGCTTATTATGAAAAAGATAGTAGAACATTCATGGGAGGTTTACCCACCTCTGAATATATTATTCACCTATTTGCGAATAGTTTTCATTTTGCAGCAATTATCTTGATCATCGCAAGCAAAGTAAATATCTCTAATAATCAAATTCAACTTATTCTTTCTAATGATGATAACATCGGAACCAGTTTCATGCAGTTTGTCGCAATTAATATCATTCCAGGTGCGATTATCTTAGCCATACTTCATGTGCTATTATCTTTTGATTTTGGTAAAACCAGATGGAACTATTTAAGAAGAAAAATAAGCTGTTGTTAAAATAAAAATTATGAAAACACAAGATTTTTTAAACGTATTAAAAGAAAACCAAGGCAAGGCATTATTATTTGAATATCAAGAAAATAATTTTGTAGACACGAATTATCACATTACCGAAGTGAAAAACACAGTAATACATTCTGTAGATTGCGGCGGGAAGACTGATCAATGGAACGAGACCATTATTCAACTATGGGAAAGCCCAGAAGAAAAGGGCAAGCTAGGTTATTTAAAATCTGACAAAGCCTTATCTATCCTAGAAAGAGTTCACAACTTACACCCAATTGATGGAAACGCTATTCTAAAGTTTGAATACAGTAATGAGACTTTTCATAAAGCACACTTAGAAGTTCAGCAATTTGAAATAACAAATAGCAAAATAATTGTTCAATTATTTGTTTCTCAAACGGATTGTAAAGCTAAAGATACTTGTGGAGTACCCGAAACAATGTTAGCCAATGACGATAAAAATTCTTGTTCACCTGGTTCAGGATGTTGTTAATCAGGTTAAAAACAAAAAACACCATACTAGTTAAAAAACTATAGACTCATCAAATGAAAAGCAAATTATATCCAGAAATAGAAAATTATATACAAGATTTAAAAATATCTACTATTTCTAAAGACCGGAAGGACTTACTTCAATCATTGATCAATTTTATACAAGAAAAAAAAGACAAAAATCTTGAAATTAAATTAAACTTTATTTGTACTCATAATTCTCGTAGAAGTCATTTATCTCAAATTTGGAGTCAAACAATGGCCTCCTATCATAATATTGAAAATGTTACGTGTTATTCTGGTGGTACTGAAGCTACGGCGGTTTATCCGATGGTGATCGAAACACTTACTAAAACCGGATTTAAAATAGCATCAAATGATGCAGAGATAAATCCGATTTACGATATAAAATTTAGAGAAAATGAACTTAGTGTCAAAGGATTCTCTAAAAAATACGATGATGTGAACAATCCAAACGAATCTTTTGCAGCCATCATGACGTGTTCACATGCGGACGAAAATTGTCCTTTCATCTCTGGTGCAGAAAAGCGTATTCCAGTTACTTATGACGACCCTAAAGCTTTTGATAATACTCCGCAAAAAGCAGCAAAATATCAAGAGCGAAGTCTTCAAATAGCTACTGAACTATTCTATGTTTTTTCGATGATAGAATGAAATATTATAAAGAATATTTCGGTGAGTTTTTAGGAACCTTTTTATTAGTCTTTATAGGTTGTGGTGCCGTGGGCTTATCAATCTTTTCAACAATTTTGACAAGTTTGTTTCAGGTTGCCATTGTATTCGGAACTGGTGTAACAATCGCAATATTTGCAGTGAAGAAATGGTGTCCAGCCCATTTAAATCCGGCAGTGAGCATCGCCATGTTTTGCTCCAAAAAATTAGATGGATTTAAACTCCCTTGGTATATTGGATCTCAATTATTAGGTGCTTTAGTTGGAGCAATTATACTCTATCTTACTTTTGCAGAGACCATATTTCTCTATGAACAAACTCATCATATAGTAAGAGGTAGCAACACTTCGGTGCGAACAAGCATGATGTTTGGAGAATACTTCCCAAATCCAAGTTACTTACATACTATAAAATGTTCGCATATATTAGCTTGTTTTATGGAAGGTATTGGTACTTTTTCACTCGTCTTCATTATTTTTAGATTGACTAATAAAACCGGGCAAGTGCATCGTCATTTAATTCCAATTCTAATCGGTGCGACCGTCACTATTTTAATATGCTTCATTGCACCTTATACACAAGGAGGGTTTAATCCGGCAAGAGATTTTTCACCGAGGATTATTGCGTATTTTGCTGGCTGGAAATCAGCAGCTTTCCCTTCTATATCCTTTAGTTTTCTAACGGTCTACATTCTATCACCAATTCTTGGGGGAATTGGAGCCTCATATTTAAACAGACAATTCAAGTAAGTTGCTATTCAACAAGACTTTGTTGCCATTTCCAAGCAGAAGCAAGTCCATCTTTTAAAGAAAGTTCAGCCTGCCAACCAAGGTCATTATTAGCGTAAGTTGTATCAGCATAAGCTTCGACGATATCACCAGCTCTGCGATCTACAATTTTATAGTTCAGTTTTTGATTGCTCACTTCTTCAAAAGCATTGATAACCTCTAACACAGTGCTTCCTTTTCCCGTACCAATATTGAATACTTCAAAAGACTCTTTATTCTTACCGTTTAACAAACGACTCATTGCAACCGTATGTGCTTTTGCCAAATCGACCACATGAATATAATCTCGCACTGCTGTTCCATCAGAAGTAGGATAATCTCCTCCATAAACTGAAAGCTGCTCTCTTATTCCTATCGCAGTTTGCATAACAAATGGAATTAAATTTTGAGGGACTCCCACAGGTAATTCTCCAATTTTAGCACTTTTATGCGCTCCAATAGGGTTAAAATAACGCAATGAAATTGCTTTCAGAGCAGATGCTTTAGTAGTATCGTTAATAACGTTTTCACCTATTTGTTTTGTGTTTCCATAAGGAGATTCTGCTGTTTTAAAAGGTGCGCTTTCAGTAATTGGCATTTTATCAGCCTGACCATACACCGTACACGAAGAACTAAATATTAAATGTTCTATATGATTTTCAGCCATCTCCTCTAACAAATAAATCAAAGAAGAAATATTGTTACGATAATACTTTAACGGTTTTTCTACACTTTCACCAACAGCTTTCGAAGCTGCAAAATGAATAACCCCATCAATTTCTCTATACTTTTTAAAAAAACTTCGTATTGCGATAGGGTCTTTTAAATCTATATTTTCATGGATAGGAGAAATTCCCGTTATCGAAGTAATTCTCTCTAAGACCCCAATCGAAGAATTAGACAAGTCATCTATAATAATAACTTCAAAACCTTCATTTTGCAACTCTACAACGGTATGCGAACCAATAAAACCTAATCCTCCGGTAACAAGTATTCTTTTCATCGTTATCCTTACTTTACAAAATTTAAAATAGTTTGTGTGATATATTCTAATTGTTCGTTATCAAACTCGGTGTGAATTGGCAATGAAATTACGGTATTAACAAGATCATTAGTTACACTGAAATCTTCTTCTTTATAACGACTATCTGTATACGCTTTCTGCTTATGAAGTGGCACAGGGTAATAAATTGCGTTCGCAATTCCTTTGCTATTTAAATGTGCTTGCAAATCTGCTCTATTCACACCATTTAATTTCAGTGTATATTGATGAAAAACATGACAATTACAATTATCACAAAGTACATCTGTATTACAATTTCCTGTTTTTGGTGTAATTATCTTATCATTGTCTGCAAACGCCTTATTATAAAATCTGGCTACATCTCGTCTTGATTCACAATAACCATCTAAATGCGGTAACTTGATATCCAAAACCGCAGCTTGTATAGTATCTAGTCGTGAATTTACACCTACTACATCATGATAATAACGAGTATACATCCCGTGATTTACCATACCGCGAAGTGTGTGTGCGAGGGTATCATCATTGGTGAAAATTGCTCCACCATCACCGTAACATCCTAAATTTTTAGAAGGAAAAAAAGAAGTCGTTCCAACAGTACCAATAGTCCCTGCTTTCTTCTTGGTGCCGTCACTAAATGTATAATCAGCTCCAATTGCCTGTGCAGTATCTTCTATTACAAATAAATCATGAGTTTCTGCTATTTCCATCACCGCTTCCATATTAGAGCATTGTCCAAACAAGTGAACGGGAATAATCGCTTTTGTCTTCGGTGTAATAGACTTTTTTAAGGCCTCAATATCAATATTAAATGTATCTGGCTCAACGTCAACTAATACTGGCGTTAACTTTAATAAGCCTATTGTTTCCACAGTAGCGGCGAAAGTAAAATCAGCGGTAATAACCTCGTCACCTTGTTCCAAGCCTAAACCCATCATAGCAATTTGTAATGCATCTGTACCGTTAGCACAAGGGATCACGTGTTTTACATTTAAATAATTTTCTAAATTCTTTTGAAAAGATTTTACTTGTGGTCCATTGATAAAGGCAGTATTTTCAATAACCTCCAAAATAGCATTGTCGACTTCATTTTTAATTTTTCCATATTGACCTTTTAGGTCGACCATTGGTATATTTTTCATTCAGCTTATTTTCCTATTGATAACGAACAAAAATACGAATTATTTAAGTGCTATAACCCTAAATTTATATTTTAGCATTTACTTATGTCTCTATTCTATAATATAGCAGTATACATTGTTGGTTTTTTATTAAAAATTATTGCTCTTTTTAATAAAAAAATCAACCTTTTTATAAATGGAAGAAAGAATCTTTTTGAAGATTTAAATGAACATTTTGCACCTACTGATAGAACTATTTGGTTTCATTGTGCCTCCTTAGGTGAATTTGAACAAGGAAGACCTATTATTGAAAACTTCAAATCTAGTTATCCAGGTTTTAAAATATTAGTAACTTTTTTTTCACCTTCTGGGTACCAAATACGAAAGGACTATCCTATTGCTGATTTCGTAACATATCTGCCGCTAGATACAAAACGAAATGCCAAGAAATTCATCCAAACTATAAATCCTGAACTAGCCATATTTGTAAAATATGAGTTTTGGCCTAACATACTGAAAGAACTTAAATCAAAAAATATCACTACACTCTTAGTATCTGGTATTTTTAGACAGGATCAAGCGTTTTTCAAATGGTATGGTTCGTGGATGAAAAAATCATTGCAAACTTTTGAACATTTTTTTGTGCAAAATGAGACTTCCAAGCGTTTGTTGAATAATATTAATATACATGATATTTCAATAAGTGGAGACACTCGTTTCGATCGAGTTTTTGAAATTACACAGCAAAATAATCACATTGATTTTGTTAAAGATTTTACCAATAAAAAATCTATTCTTGTAGCCGGAAGTACCTGGGATAAAGATGAAGAGTTACTCATTGAATATATCAATACTCAAGCTTCTGAAAATGAAAAGTTTATTATTGCTCCACATACTATTAATCCAAAGAGCATTAATAATTTAAAAAATAAATTAACGAAGGAAGCTATACTTTTTTCTAGCAAAACAAAATCAACGGAAGCTCAAGTTTTGATCATTGATTCGATTGGCATGCTAACCAAGTTATACAGTTATGCAAACATAGCCTATGTGGGAGGAGGGTTTGGAGTTGGTATCCACAATATTTTAGAGCCGGCTACATTCGGTATTCCTATAATTATTGGGCCCAACTATGTAAAATTTAACGAAGCACATGACTTAATTAAGTTAGGTGCTTGCCAAGTTATTCATTCGAACATCGAACTCAATACAACAATAAAATATTTGCTTGAAAACAAATTAGAAAAAGAAACGAAAGGGGGATTCGCAAAAAAATATATTTTAAATAATAAAGGAGCAACCGCACAAATTATAAGCTATATTCACAAAAAAATTCATACCCATGCTTAAAGAAAAAGTAACTTCAAACTTTGGACATGTTTTTGAATCCAATCTTATCGATGAAATCGTACGAGTTGGTATGCTTAAAAAAGTACAAGAAAACGATTTGTTACTTGATGTTGGGCAAAAATTCGATAAAATTCCGTTCGTACTATCCGGTGCAATAAAAATAATTAGAGAAGATGAAAATGGAGATGAACTATCACTATATTTTTTAGAGCGAGGAGATACGTGTAATATTTCTTTTGGCAGCGGACTCAATAACGAACACAGTAAAATTAAAGGTATAGCAGAAAGAGATTCCGAAATACTTTTTATTCCATTAGAAAAGCTCGAAGAATGGATGATTGCCTATAAATCATGGCGTAATTTTATAATCAATAGCTATAACGCCCGTTTATCTGAGATGTTAGAAGCGATAGATACGCTGGCATTTATGAAAATGGATCAACGTTTGTATAAACATCTTAAAGACAAGGTCAAAATAATGGATAGTGCCATTCTCAATACAACACACGAGCAAATAGCACTTGACCTAAACACTTCTAGAGTTGTCATTTCTCGGCTCTTAAAAAAACTAGAAAAGGAGCATAAAATAAAGCTGTTTAGAAATAAAATTGAAATACTTACTTCTTAAATGTAACATTTGTTGCATTATACAAATTTCACTTCTCTACTTTTGTGGCATAAAATAAGACCATGGAATTTTTATTTCAACCTTGGCCTTGGTATATCACCGGTCCATTGATAGCACTCATATTATTCTTACTCTACTACTTGGGTAAATCATTCGGTGTCTCTTCCAATTTAGAAACTTTGTGCGCTTTGGGTGGGGCTGGGAATTTCTTAGAGTATTTCAAGTTTGATTGGAAAAAAAATAGTTGGAACCTTGTATTTCTAGTAGGCGCCGTTCTTGGTGGTTTTATCTCTTATCAATGGTTAACACCAAACGAAGCTATCGCTTTAAGTGCAGCAACTATTCAGGATTTATCAACCTTGGGTTTTGAAAATATAGGAACGTCATTTTTGCCAGATGAGATTTTTAGTATAGATTCTCTACTAACAGTCAAAGGTTTTTTCATCTTACTTATAGCCGGTTTTCTAGTTGGCTTTGGTGCTAGATATGCTGGAGGATGTACTTCTGGTCATGCTATTGTTGGACTGAGTAATCTTGAATTCCCATCATTAATTTCAGTCATCGGTTTTTTCATAGGTGGTGTATTTATGACTTGGATAATACTTCCAATACTTTTTTAAGATGAGATATTTAAAATTTTTATTGGTTGGAATATTATTCGGAATTATTTTGAGTAAGGGTGAAGTTATTTCATGGTATAGAATCTATGAAATGTTCAAATTTCAATCCTTCCATATGTTCGGTGTCATAGGATCTACAGTCGCTATTGGTATTTTCTTAATGATACTTTTTAAAAAAGGCATTATCAAAACATATTGGAATGACACAATTCGTGTTGCTCCTAAAAGAAAAGGAATTTCTCGTAACCTATTGGGAGGTACTATTTTCGGACTTGGCTGGGCGCTTGCTGGTGCTTGTCCTGGACCAATGTTTATACTTTTAGGGAGAGGTTCAATAGCCATAGGTATTGTAATATTAGGAGCACTAATAGGTGCTTTTTCGTACCATAGTGTTAAAAGTAAATTACCGCATTAATTCAACAATTTCTTTCGTAACTTGCAGGTACTTATTGTAAGTAACAATGGAACATTTAACTGACAATTTTGGTCGACAAATAAGCTATTTACGTCTGGCGGTTACAGACCGTTGTAATTTGCGCTGTCAATATTGCATGCCCGCACATGGAATAGCCATTGTAGATCGAAAAGAGTTACTCACTTTTAAGGAAATGTATCGAATTACCCGTGTTTTAAGTGAGTTGGGAGTGAACAAGGTTAGACTAACGGGAGGAGAACCATTCGTTCGAAAAGATTTCGATAAGTTTTTAGAAATGCTCTCATTTAATGATTTGTTAGATGAAATTAATATTACGACGAATGGGGCTTTAATTGCCAAACATATATCAAAATTAGAAGCGCTTAAAATCAATACAGTTAACTTAAGTATTGATAGTTTAAACAAGGAGAATTTTGCCAAAATAACACGCAGAGATGTTTTTGACGAAGTTTATAAAACCCTTGAACTTTTAGAAAAAAGTAGTATTGAATTAAAGTTAAACGCTGTTGTTCAATCTGGAGCTAATACACATGAATTGATCGATTTCATAGAGTTAACCAAGCATAAAAAACTAGCTGTTCGATTTATTGAAGAAATGCCTTTTAACGGAATCGGACAGCGAGAAATGAAAGACACCTGGAATTATGACAAAATTTTAAAACATATCAATGCCCACTATGAACAAGTAATTCCAATTCAATCTCATAAATCTTCTACTTCAAAGAATTTTAAGATCCAAGGATACCAAGGTTCTTTCGGAATCATTCCTGCTTTTACTCGTACTATTTGTAATGACTGCAATCGCATACGAATTACAGCAACAGGGCTGTTTAAAAATTGTTTGTTTGATGAAGGTGTTTTTAATGTACGTGATTTTATACGAAATGGGGCAAGTAATGACGATCTAA
The DNA here is from genome assembly GCA_947500525.1 of uncultured Flavobacteriaceae bacterium. Taxonomy (GTDB): domain Bacteria; phylum Bacteroidota; class Bacteroidia; order Flavobacteriales; family Flavobacteriaceae; genus Aureibaculum. Next base: position 232,955 of record CANMSH010000001.1, read on the forward strand.
AGGCGCTATTTTTATCAATTGTAAAAGAAAAGCCTCAAAATGGCTTTGTAGCTGAAGCAAATAGAAAAAGAAATAAAACTGTTTCTGAAAGTATGTCAACCATAGGAGGTTAAATTATGATTACATCTCAACAAGCTTTACAAACGATTTTGAACAATACCCAAGACTTTGGTATTGAAGAAATTCCGTTTTTAGATGCCACAGGTCGTGTTTTAAAAGAAGATGTTAAAGCTGATAGAGATTTTCCACCATTTAATAGTGTAAGAATGGATGGCATTGCGATTGCTTATGAGGCTTTTGCGCAAGACAATAGAGTATTTACTATTGAAGATATTCAAGCTGCAGGATCTGAGCAACTTACTTTAAAAGATAAGGCAAACTGCCTTGAAGTAATGACTGGAGCTGTGCTACCAAATAATGTAGACACCGTTATTCGATATGAAGATGTTACTATTAGTAATGGAAAAGGCACCATCAAGGTTGAATCTATCTCTGAAGGGCAAAATGTACATCATCAAGGTAAGGATAGAAAAGTAGATGATATTCTAATACGAAAAAATACCCTCATCTCTTCGGCAGAAATTGGTGTGTTAGCTACAGTTGGTAAAAAAAATGTGAAAGTTGCAAAGCAACCAAAAGTTATCATCGTTTCTACAGGAGATGAACTCATTGAAGTTGCTAAAAAACCGTTAAAACATCAAATCCGGCGCAGCAACGTGTATACGTTGGTCTCATTGTTAGAAAAATTAAATATTCCGGCAGAAACTGCCCATATTACTGATGATAAAGCTTTACTGAAAGAAAAGATTGATCTACTTCTAACAACATATGATGTATTGCTATTTAGTGGAGCAGTAAGTAAAGGCAAATTTGATTTTTTACCCGAAGTATTCAACGAATTGGGCATATCGAAACTTTTTCACAAGGTCGCCCAAAGACCTGGCAAACCATTTTTCTTTGGCCGCTCTAAAAATGCCATTATTTTTGCATTTCCAGGAAATCCGGTGTCTACATTTGCAGGGTGTCTCAAATATTTTTACCCTTGGTATAAAAAATCTGTCGATCTCGTATTCGAAAACTTTGATAAAGCCATTTTAGCAGAAGACTTTACCTTTCAACCTAAGCTCACTTATTTTTTACAAGTACGTTTAGAAAATAAGAAAGGGTTATTAGTAGCAATACCGGTAACAGGAAATGGTTCGGGAGATTTGGCAAATTTATCAAACGCCGATGCCTTTTTAGAACTTCCAGATGATCAAACAGACTTTAAAACAGGAGAAGCTTTTCCTTTAATAAGATATCGATGAGTGAATTTTCACATATAAGCAAAGACAATCAACCTAAAATGGTGAATGTTGGTAATAAAACAAGTACAAAACGAAGAGCCATCGCCAAAGCTTGGGTGTATTTAGGTTCAGATATTATGGCCCATTTTACAAATGATGATATAATTACCAAAAAAGGACCCGTATTTCAAACGGCTATTATAGCGGGCATTCAAGCGGTAAAAAAAACATCAGAACTCATACCGATGTGTCATCCTCTGCTTATTAATGGTACAACACTCGATATTAATGTTATAGATAATGAACATATTGAAATTATATGTTCTGTCGAGATAGATGGTAAAACCGGTGTAGAAATGGAAGCTTTAACCGGCGCCTCTGTAGCTGCATTAACAATATATGATATGTGCAAGGCACTATCACAGCAAATAGTAATTAAAGAAGTAAAATTACTTGAAAAAATAGGAGGAAAATCCGATTATAAAAGTGAATGAAAAGATAGAAGAAATGGAAACTAAAAAGCATCAAAAACATGCCAAACTAATTCGACGAAATAATGATATTTTCGCATCGAATGAAATTGCCGTTTTAGGAGCAAAATGCTCAATTATTACTGATTTAATTGGAAAAGTTGGTGAAAATATTCAAAAAAAGGCGAAAATTGCCTATTTAGATGCATCTCATGCAGAGGAGATTCAAGTGCCAAGTGTAGATATTTTCACAACGCATTCGTCCGGAAATTTGAACCTTTCAGTACATTCAGAATTAAATGAGTATAATGAACGTATTCGTTTTTCAAATTATGATTTGCTCTTCATAAATGGCAACCATTTTAAAGGTGCAAAGCAAATTCTAATCTTAGATAATGAAAAAGAGACATCCGTAAAAAAGAGACTAGAACAATTAGATAGAATACAATTCATAATAAAACGAACAAACGATTCTACCTATTTCGATTTTTTAGTTGAGAAATTTCCAAGTATTAAAAATCTAAAATGGTATCATATTGATGAGATTGATGCTATTAGCTCTCATGTTTATAATTTAATTCAAAAAACAATAGCTCCTATACAAGGGTTGGTACTTGCGGGTGGTAAAAGCTCAAGAATGGGCAAAGATAAAACCCAATTGGTTTATCACGGTAAGTCACAATGTGACTTTGCAGTAGAACTATTAGAGCATAATTTACTCAACACCTTTGTTTCTGTATCATCTGAAAAAGAATTCCTTTCTCATCAATTCATTCAAGATAAATTCATTGGTTTAGGTGTTTTTGGTGCTATTTGTTCAGCGTTTCAATATGATCCGAATAAAGCTTGGCTTGTATTAGCTACCGATGTACCCTTTGTAAATGATACTATTATTCAATTATTATTACGTCATCGAAATCCTAAAAAAATAGCAACCGCTATTAAGGGAAAGGGAAAAGAATTTATGGAACCGTTAATTACCATTTATGAACCTAAAGCTTATCCAATTTTACTAAGTTATTTAGCTCAAGGTTATTCTTGTCCGAGAAAAGTACTGATCAATTCAGATGTGGAAATCATAGAAGTTGATGATTATTTAATTCAGAATATCAACACGCCCGAAGAACATCAGCAAGCACTCAAAGAGCTTGCAAAAAATTCATAATGAATGGCCGAAAGAGTTCACATTGTTAATGGAGATAGTACCGCCCACATTCTAAAAGAAAGTAAACTTTCTGGAGACATTGTTGTTTGGCGAGAAATGCTTTGTGATGGCCCATTATCTAAAAATATTGGAAGTGATGAGTTTTGGAGTTTACGCTATTCTTTTTTTGAAAATGAGCTTCAAGTAGAAAGACTCGAATACTATGATAAAACAATTAAAGAACTTGTAAAAATTGAAAATTTATCAAAGTATGATGAAGTTGTTTTGTGGTTTGAATATGATCTTTTTTGTCAAGTAAACTTAATGGGATTATGTACATATTTGCTCGATTATTATCGAAAGGATATTTCGTACTATTTGGTTTGTACTGGATATGAAAAGAATAAAGAAAGCTTACAGACGCTCTATGATTATGCACCCACAAAATATCACGATTTATACGAAGGTAGACTTAAATTGACACGCCATGATTTCTTATTTGCCGCTGAGTGCTGGAAAACATATGTCGATGGTAGTTATGAGCAAATAAAATCGTTCAATTTTAAGAAGAATCGTAAGTTTAACTATTTTCAATTAGCGATGAATCAACACTTAAAAAGGTTCACAGAAACAGCTGAAATAAGTCAAATTGATCGTAAAATATTAGAAACTATTCAAGACAATAATTACACCGAAAGAGAAATAATTAAAGAAATGTTGCTTTGGCAAAAGAATGAAACTGTTTATGGTTTCGGTGATAGACAATATTCTAAATATCTTGAAAACTTAAGTCCTTTTTACGCGATAAAGGATGGCCATTATTATTTAAACACTAAAGGAACAACTTCTTTAAAAAAATGAAGGTTACAAAAAAACAACTATACAAAAGACAAACCACGCTTGATGAAGTGGGCGAAATAGGACAACAAAAAATGTTGCAAACTCATGTCGCGATTATTGGTTGTGGTGGATTGGGGAGCGCTGCGGCAGTTTATTTGGCTGCAAGTGGAATCGGTCATATACATTTAGTCGATTATGATGTAGTAGATCCTTCTAATTTACATCGCCAAATTTTTTATACCATTAACGATGTAAACAATCCTAAAGTAGATGTTTTAGCAAATCATATAGCAAGTATTTCTCCTTTTGTTGAGGTAGCTACTACAAATAAAGCAGTATCTAAAGAAAATATTGTCACCATTATTGGAGCTGCTGATTATGTGCTAGATTGTACAGATAGCTTACCCATTAAATATTTAATTAATGATGTTTGTGTGCTCCAAAATGTACCTCTTATTTATGGTTCTTTATATAAATTCGATGGGTATGTCTCTAGCTTTAACGTCAAAATCTCTGAATCTGAGCGTAGTGCAAACCTGCGAGACGCATTTCCTACAATATCTAAGGAAGCTATTCCAAATTGTTCCCAAATTGGTACACTAAATACAATTGTAGGAATTATTGGTTTAATGCAAGCCAATGAAGTTTTAAAAATGGTCACTGGCACTGGGAAAGCATTAGTAAATAAATTGTTGATTTATAACAGTTTAGAAAACTCTCAGTACAAAATGAAATTAAAAAACACGGTTTCTCGAGAAAAAGTTCAGCTTATTTTTGAAGAAGAAAATTATCTAGATCTAAACTGTGAAATACAAGATGAATCCTTGTTAATTTCGGCGAAAACTTTACGACAAAAATTATCGTTTGGAGAAGCTTCTCAAAAATTACATATCATATCAGTAATTGAAAATAGTAATGTTAAACACCCGTTTCAAGTACATCAAAAAATTCCATTATCAAAATTTAAGATGATTGAGCTGAACTTCGATAAAAATAATGAATATGTGATTGTTTGTAACAAAGGAATATCAAGCTATATTGCTACACAAAAAATTAAAGCAGTACATCCACATCTAAACGTTTTAAGTTTAAAAAACGGAATAACAAATTACTAAACTGAATGCAAAATCCTTTAGAATTTTATACACTGACGATACAACAATTTGAGCTAGAGCTGCAACAAATAAAAAAACACCTAGCCGCATCGAGTACGATACGGTTATTAGTGTTTTTAGCTTTTGTTTTTGGAATGTATTTCTTTTTTGGAAATGCTCAAGCCATGATTTTAACTGCTATTTTAGGTTTTGTATTATTTCTTTATCTAGTATCTAGACATACCGATCTGCAGTATAAAAGAGATCTTGTGGTGAAATTAATCGATATCAATACTACCGAGATTAAGGTGCTAAATAGAGATTATTTATCATTAGACGAAGGAAGCGAATTTGTAGATCCAACACATGCGTATAGCTATGATATCGATTTATTCGGAAGAGGTTCTTTCTTTCAATATATCAATAGGACTTCAATAAATGAGGGTAGAAAACAACTATTTAATACGTTAACTGAAAATAAGATTAACAACATTGAAAAGAAACAAGAAACTATCAAAGAATTAGCATCAAAACCTAAATGGCGTCAACAGTTTTCTGCCATCGCAAGTCTCGTAAAAGTGCAGCACGCAACTAAAGATATCATAGATTGGATACACAATTATAATGTGGTTTTTTCAAAATTTATACGTTTTTTGCCCACTATATTTTCAATAATTTCTGTTATTATTATTGGATTTGTAAGCTTCAACTTACTTGATTTTAACATCTTGCTCATATGGTTTTTTATTGGACTCATAATTACAGGTGTATACTTTAAAAGAACAAATACGATTTATAAGGACGCCGACAAAGCTAAAGACACCTTTAAGCAGTATTATCAATTATTACATGAAATTGAAACTGTTTCATTTGAGTCAACAATTCTAAAAGAAAAACAAGCGGCTATCAAAACTGAAACCAAAAAGGCCTCTTTAATTTTTGCCTCTTTTTCTAAAATTTTAGATGCACTCGATCAGCGAAATAATATTTTCATTGCAATTTTAGGCAATGGTCTTTTTTTAAGAGATACGCAGCAAGCTTATAAAGTAGAACAATGGATTCAAGCATACCGGACTAAAGTTGAAAATTGGTTTGATGTCATTGCTTTTTTTGACGCGCAAAATTCATTGAGCAATGTAGCTTTTAACCATCCTGACTATTGTTTTCCAAGCATCCACAAAACGACAGATGTAGTGAAAGCAGAAAATTTGGGTCATCCACTATTAAAGAGTGAACAGCGCATTGACAATGATTATCATATAAAACAAGAGGAATTTTTTATAATCACTGGTGCAAATATGGCGGGTAAAAGTACCTTTTTAAGAACAGTTTCTTTATCAATTATTATGGCCAATATTGGTCTTCCGGTTTGTGCCAAATCTTTTAAGTATTCACCTATTCAGTTAATTACTAGTATGCGTACAAGCGATTCTTTAGCAGACGATGCGTCATATTTCTTTTCTGAATTGAAACGTTTAAAATTTATTGTTGATAGTATAAGCAACACGACATCAGAAAACAACTACTTTATCATTCTTGATGAAATTTTAAAAGGAACAAACAGCACTGATAAAGCAATTGGTTCCAAAAAATTTGTTCAAAAGCTCGTTGCTTCGAGTTCTACAGGGATTATAGCAACTCATGATTTAAGCTTATGCGAGATTGAAAAAGAGCTCCCTCAAATACAAAATTATTATTTTGATGCAGAAATAATTAATGATGAACTTCACTTTGATTATAAACTAAAAGAAGGCATTTGTGAAAACATGAACGCTTCATTTTTACTAAAGAAAATGAAAATCGTTTGATCCTTAAAAAATAGTTTATGTTTTAAAGACTAAATGTTATAAATTTGAACCGCTGATCTACCCCTTTACATTGAGTTTGTCACTACGTTGAATTCGTAAATATGCGTGGTAAAAAGGGAAATATGGAAAAAAAACTTTTACAAAAGCCCATTAATGTTGTCAAAATAGTACTTTTTGGGCCAGAATCTACAGGGAAAACAACATTAGCCAATCAATTGGCCTATCATTATCAAACAGTTTGGGCTCCAGAATACGCTAGAACTTACCTTCAAAAAAAATGGAATAATAAACGTCAAGTATGCGAACATAAAGATTTAATGCCAATTGCTATTGGACAAATGAAGTTAGAAAACAAACTGGCAAAAAGAGCCGATAAACTGCTCATATGTGATACCGACTTGTTGGAAACAAAGGTATATTCTGAAGAATATTATGATGGAATTGTAGACCCTGCAATAGAAAGTGCAGCCGAAAAAAATGAATATGATCTCTACTTACTTACCTATATAGATATTCCTTGGAAATTAGATAGTATTCGTGACCGTCCTGGTCAGCGTGAAGACATGTTTAACGCCTTTGAAAATGCACTAAAAAAATACAATCGCCCTTATATATTATTAAAGGGAGGTGAAGAAGAGCGCTTTAAAGAGGCAGTAAAAAGCATTGATGAAGTGCTTGCAAAGAAACAAGACTTGTTCAACTATTCACAGTCTGAGAATATCGAAGTTAAGAGAAAAAGTTTCTTTCGAAAGTTTTTTAATTTTGGCGATTAATTAAACGAATATAAAAGCACATTTTCATTTTTCTTTAAAATTGTATCAAGTTCATCTAAGAACTTAATGGATACAGTAGGGCAACCCCAACTCATAACAAGTGGTTTTGGATATATTTCTTTATCTGGCACATGCTTCCAAGCATGCAACACTACCACTCTTTTACGCATATTCTTATTTGTAGATTCTAATCCGTCTATCCAATATTTGTAATTTTTACCCCATTTACTATATGCTCTTTCTCCTAATACCGCCATCCCCAATGAAGTGCATAAACTCTCACTGGTATTGCTAAAGTTAGTCGCGTTTTCATCGTTTTTCGACTCGTTTTTACAACTTCCGTGACAGACTAACGCTTTTTTTATAATTTTAGATTTTTTCAAATCAACCACAAAAAAACGATTTTTACCACTATGTAATCCATAATCAATCATAAATGCGATCGAATCATTTTTACGGTTTTTTTTTGCGAAATCTTTAAGATATTCAATCTTTGAAGTGTAATTTTTTTCCTTGGTAACAATTCTTGATGAATTTTTTTGAGTCAAGGTAGCTGCCGAAGATTTTCTCTCTGAACAAGAAAAAAAAGAAAAGAGTAGTAATAGCCAAATTACCCTATTTAACTTTGCTTTAAGCTGTCTCATGGTGTCGCATTTACCCAAACTTCGCCATCTACAAAATGCTCTTTTTTCCAAATGGGTACCGCCTCTTTTAACGTATCAATTGCAAATTGGCAAGCGGCAAAAGCAGCCTTACGATGCGGCGAAGCAACTGCTATAATCACTGGAATGTCTCCTATCAACAATTCTCCTTCTGCGTGATGAATTGCAATGTTTAGAATATCGAAATTCTTCAAAGCACTATCTGCTATTTTTTGCATTTCCTTCGTCGCCATGGGTTTATATGTCGAAAAATCTAAGAGAGTAACCTCTTTTGCTTTAGTACTATTTCTAACTGTACCTACGAAAAGAGCAATACCTCCGCAAGACGGATCTCTTACAAAATCATAACACGCTTGTAAATTAAGTTTTTCTTTAGTAATTAATATAGAAGAATTCACCATCTTTTTTTATCAAAATATATACCAAAGTTAAGGAATCAGGTTGTACTTTTGCCTTCAATATTTCTATCTTATGAAGAATACGTTTAGAGTAGTCAGTATATTAGAAGGTCTATCTTACATTTTGTTACTATTTATAGCAACTCCAATTAAATACCTTGCTCATGATGAATCTTATGTTAAACTCTTAGGTATGCCACATGGACTTTTGTTCGTTGCCTATATTGTACTCGCTTTTCTTATAAAAGATCATTTACAGTGGGATACGAAAACACTGTTCATTGTTTTGGCAGCTTCCGTAATTCCCTTTGGTACTTTTTATATTGACAAGAAATATTTAAGAGATTAACCTCCACTCACTGGTGGAATCAAGGCCACAATATCATTTTCTTGAATTGTATACCCGTTTTCAGCATAGGCCTCGTTAATGGCAATAGCATAATTTTTATATTGCTCAAGACTCGGATAATCAACCATTAGATCTTGTCTAAGGTTTGTCAGGGAAATTCCAGGAACAATCTCTCTATGTAGTTTGTTTTCACCTACAACATCACGCAAAATTCCAAAAAGTAAGATCTCTATCTGCATAAATCAAAGTTATTAAAATCTAGTACATTTGCTATATCAAATAACGAATTCTTTGAAAAAAATATTCCCAATATTAGATTGGTTGCCCAATTACAAAGCTTCTTATTTAAAAGGTGATTTATTTGCGGGATTAACAGTGGGTATTATTCTTATACCACAGGGAATTGCCTATGCTATTATTGCGGGATTACCGCCAATTTATGGTTTGTATACGGCGTTGGTTCCTCAAATTATGTATGCTATTTTTGGTACCTCTAGACAATTAGCTACTGGTCCTGTAGCCATAGATTCGCTAATTGTAGCGGCAGGAGTTTCGACACTAGCAATAGCAGATGGTGAAAATTATATTGCTGTTGTGCTCGCTTTGACACTTATGGTGGGTTGTATTCAAATAATTGTTGGAGCCTTTAGACTTGGGTTCATTGTTAACTTTTTGTCAAAGCCAGTACTTACTGGATTTGTTACTGCCGCAGCCTTGATTATTGGTTTTAATCAATTTAAAGGTCTTTTAGGGGTCGATATTGAACGAAGTAATCGGATTCAATATATTATTCAAAATGTATTCGAAAAAATAACAAATATTCATTGGAAAAGTCTCTTGCTGGGTGGTGCATCAATACTAATAATTTATGGTCTTAGGAAAGTGCACAAAAAAATTCCGGGCCCTTTATTAGTTGTCATTTTAGGGATTTTACTGATGAAATGGTTTACTAATTATTTTGAAGGTGTAGCCATCGTAAAGGATATTCCAAAAGGATTACCTCCTTTTGAGATTCCAACAATTAACTACGAACTCTTTTTAAAACTAATTCCTGTTGCATTAACACTTGCGTTTATTGGATTTTTACAAGGTATTTCGATTGCAAAGGTGTTAGATGACGATAATCCAGAGTCTAAATTGAATGCGAATAAAGAGCTTATTGCTCTTGGTATGGGTAACATTATGGGGTCTCTTTTTAGCTCATATTCTTCTACAGGGAGTTTCTCAAGATCGGCCATTAATAAAGAGGTAGGCGCCAAAACTACGATGTCAAATTTAATTGCGGCATTTTTTATTTTGTTGACCTTATTATTTTTTACTCCGGTATTTTATTACCTACCAAAAACAATATTAGCGGCTATAATTATTGTTGCTGTCTTTAGTCTTATCAAGGTGAAAGACATTCAATTTTTATGGAAAAGTAATCGCAAAGATTTTATCATGATGTTAGTTACCTTTAGTATCACTTTAACAGTAGGTATAAAAGAAGGCATTATAATCGGCGTTTTGCTATCTATTTTTGCTGTTATTTTTGAAACCTCTAGGCCACATATGGCGATTTTAGGGAAAGTGCCAGGGACCACCCATTTTTATAGAAATTTAAATCGTTTTGATGAAGTTATAATTTATGATGAAATTTTAATTGTTCGTTTTGATGCGCAGTTGTATTTCGCCAATTCTACTTATTTTAAAGACAAATTAGAAGAGTTTGTCAAATTAAAAGGAGATAAATTAAAGCTCATTATCATCGATGCAGAAGTAATCAATAATATTGATAGTAGTGGAATCGCTACCCTTGATACTATTTTGGATCGGTATGCAAAACGTGGGTTGAAAATATATTTTACCAGTATCAAAGGCCCAGTAAGAGACGCTTTGGCAAAAAGTAATCTAATCGATAAGATTGGCTTAGAAAATTGCTTTATGAGTATTCAAAGTGGTGTTGATCATTTTGAAAAGGGAGATGCCGAATTTAAACGAGCATATACAAGATATGTGCATCAAGCAAATGCAAATTAACATAATAATGTGACTAATATCACATAGCAAAACTCCAATAATATGTAGTTTTGTATTAAACGTAGACAGATTATGAACATAGAACAGATATATACAGGGTGCTTAGCTCAAGGAGCGTATTATATAGAAAGTAATGGTGAAGTTGCTATTATTGATCCTTTGCGCGAAGTGAACCCATATATTCAACGTGCCAAAAAAGATGGTGCAAGCATAAAATACATTTTTGAGACTCACTTTCATGCCGATTTTGTAAGTGGACATGTCACCTTAGCGGAAAAAACAGGTGCTACTATTGTCTTTGGCCCTGAAGCCGAAACGACTTTTGAGTCGCATATTGCTGAAGATGGTGAAATTTTTACCTTAGGAAATATTACAATTACGGCATTGCATACACCTGGGCATACAATGGAAAGTACGACCTATTTGTTGAAAGACAACAACAATAACGACCATGCAATTTTTAGTGGAGATACGCTTTTCTTAGGTGATGTCGGACGTCCAGATTTAGCTCAAAAAGCGGCTCATATGACGCAAGAAGAGTTAGCAGGCACTTTATATGATAGTTTACGAACGAAAATAATGCCTTTGGCAGATACCGTAATTGTATACCCAGCTCATGGAGCCGGATCTGCATGTGGCAAAAATCTAAGTAAAGAAACAGTTGGTACAATTGGAGAACAAAAGAAAACAAACTATGCACTCCGTGAAGATATGACCAAGGAAGAGTTTGTGAAAGAAGTGACTGACGGATTATTACCGCCCCCATCTTATTTTCCACTAAATGTAAAACTTAACAAAGAAGGGTATGAAAGTATCGACAAGATAATTGACAAAGGTACACGCGCGTTGTCTCCCGATGAATTTGAACAACTAGCAAATGAAAACGATGCCTTAGTCTTAGATGTACGTCATCAATCAGAATTTATAAAAGGGTTTATTCCCCGCTCAATTTTTATTGGTATTGATGGTGGTTTTGCACCTTGGGTAGGCGCCTTGATTAAGGACATTGAACAGCCTATTTTACTCGTAACTCCCGAAGGTAGAGAAGAAGAAACAGTGACTAGATTGTCGCGCGTAGGTTTCGATAATACCTTAGGGTATTTAAGCGGGAGTTTTACTGCCTGGAAAAATGCGAAGAAAGAAATAGATACCTTAGAATCGATAAGTGCAGATACCTTAGCTACAAAAATATTAAACGAAAATGCTGCTGTATTTGATGTTCGTAAACCGGGAGAATATGAAAGTGAACATATTGTTGATGCGCCTAGTACTCCTCTAGATTTTCTAAATGATCATATTTCTAAATTTCCTAAAAAAACACCTTTCTACGTGCATTGCGCCGGAGGCTATCGATCGGTTATTGCCGCTTCTATTTTAAAAGCGCGCGGGTTTCATAATGTCATTGATATTGCTGGAGGTTTTGGAGCTATAAAAAATACCGATATAAAAAAAACAACCTATGTGTGTCCAACAACACTCTAGTTATTTGTTAGAAGTATAAAAAATCAAATTATGATAAAATATCTGTTGCTATATGCTTTGGTAGCTATTATTTCATCTACAGTATATACGCAAACCAAGGTTTCTGAAAATATTTTGACCTTAGACAGTCTTGCGACGAGCCCGAAGGCAACACTAAACGACGTTGCTTGGATTTCAGGAAACTGGAAAGGAAAAGCCTTTGGTGGTATTACAGAAGAAAATTGGAGTGAACCTTCTGGAGATTCTATGATGGCCGCTTTTAAACTTATTGTAGACAACAAGGTGAACTTTTACGAAATAGAAATTATCCGTCAAGTTAAAGAATCTTTAATCTTACAACTGAAACATTTCAGTGGTTCTTTAAAAGGTTGGGAATCTAAAGATGAAACCGTTGACTTTCCCTTGGTTAAAATTGATAAGAATATAGCCTATTTTGATGGTATGACTTTTGAAAAAGTAAACACTAACGAAATGAATGTATATGTACTTATGCATGATAAAAATGGTAGTGCTAGTGAACTAAAATTCAATTACAAAAAATGAAATCAATAAAAGTATTACTCTTCTTATGTTTTGCAGTTCTTTTTTCTTGTAAAGAAAATAAGGTTGAAGCACAAAAAGCGAATCACGAGCAGCAAAAAATTAGTGTAACCGATCTTAAAACAAAAATTGAACATGAAACTTTGCAATTAATTGACGTTCGAACACCAAATGAATATAAAGAAGGACATATTGCCTACGCTCAAAATGTGAATTTCTATGATTCTGATTTTTTGACCCAATTAAACAAACTCGACAAAAATAAACCGGTCTATTTATATTGTAAAAGTGGCGGTAGAAGCGCCAAGGCCTCAAAACAATTGCATAAAGCTGGTTTCAAAGTACTTTACGATGTTACAGGTGGTTTTTCAGCATGGGAAACAGCTGGTTTTTCGATAAAAAAATAACAATGAACCTCGTAGATTTTCTCATATACATCGATGCAAGCTAAAACTAAAGCGTACCTGGCAGCGTTTTTAGTTGCACTCATTTACGGAATTAATTACACGATTGCCAAAGAGGTAATGCCTACGTACATAAAACCATTTGGACTTATTTTATTGCGAGTTCTAGGTGCTACAATTCTATTTTGGGGATTAAGTTTTTTTATGAAGAAACGAAAAATTGAAAGATCTGATTTTTTGAGAATTTTCCTCGCTGCAATTTTTGGTGTTTATATCAATATGCTCGCATTTTTTAAAGGATTAAGCCTCACTAGCCCTATAAATGCTTCGGTTATAATGGTGAACACTCCTATTATTGTATTGGTGCTCTCTACTATTATTTTGAAAGAAAAAATAACACTTATAAAGGTTTCCGGTATATTCATTGGCTTATCGGGAGCGATTCTCTTAATCGTTTATGGTAAAAGCATTACTCCCGGAGATCATCCATTATACGGAAACATACTCGTCTTTATAAACGCCATCTGCTATGGTCTTTATTTGATCATTGTTAAAAAATTAACGCAAAAATATGATGTAATTACATTGGTGAAATGGCTCTATCTTTTTGGATTAATTCTAGTGATACCATTTGGGTGGAGCGAAGTACAAGAAATACAATGGCACAATATTCCTTCAAATATCTATTTAAACATTGCTTTTGTGCTTGTGTTTACTACCTTTTTCGCTTACTTATTGAATATTATTGCACTAAAAAATTTAAAACCAACTACTTTAAGTGCATTTATTTATCTACAACCTCTTATTGCTACAGTGTACGCACTTCTAACGAACAACGACAGTTTAAATACTATTAAAATCGTAGCAGCAATTCTTATATTTCTTGGAGTGTATTTAGTAACAAAGAGCAATACGAAACCCATACCATCGTCGAATTGACTTTAAGAGTACCTTGCGTCGTTCACTCTTTTAGAATTTATGTAACTTTGCGTATATATTATTGAATATACATGATACAATCAATGACTGGCTATGGTAAAGCCATAGTTCAATTACCTCAAAAAAAAGTAACAATTGAAATCAAATCTTTAAACAGTAAAAATTTAGATTTGAATGTTAGAATTCCCTCAGCATATAAAGAAAAAGAATTAGTTATTCGAAAAAATTTATCGAAACACTTAGTACGAGGGAAAGTTGAATTTTCTATCTATGTAGAAGTTACTGGTGAGGAGACTACAACAGTCATTAATAAAGCAGTAGTGAACAATTATATAGATCAATTAAGAGGTATTGCTGTTACCTCTGCCGAGAATACACTAGAAATTGCCATGCGCTTACCAGATGCCCTAAAGGTAGAAAAAGCTGAATTAGATGAAAAAGAATGGTTATTAATTGAAGCCGGTATTGAAGAAGCCATTGCAAAAATTGTAACCTATCGCTTAGATGAAGGAAAAGCACTAGAAAATGATTTTGATGATAGAATCAATACAATTCAAAAATTAGCAAATGATGTTATCTCAATAGATACAGAACGAATGATATATGTACGTGAAAAATTATACAAAGCGGTGAGTGATTTAAAAGTAGACGTAGATCAAAATAGGTTTGAACAAGAACTCATGTACTATTTAGAAAAATTAGATATTACGGAAGAAAAAGTACGTTTAAATAATCATTTGGATTATTTTTCAAAAGAATTAAAAGGAGATCATTCTAATGGGAAAAAATTAGGATTTATCTCTCAAGAAATTGGACGAGAAATTAATACATTAGGCTCTAAATCAAATTTTGCGCCAATGCAAAAGGTGGTCGTTCAAATGAAAGATGAACTCGAAAAGATAAAAGAACAATTATTGAACGTTTTATAAGTAATTTCGTTAATGAGACAGCTGATTTCAAGGCATTAAAAACAAACCAATCGGTTTGTTTTTACAGTTAATCAAATGATAATCAGTGGCTCAAATAGCAACAAAATAAAAAAAAAGACCAATTAGTATTTTTACAGCACAATGACATCAAACACCAAATTAGGCAATAAAAAGGGGAAATTAATTGTGTTTTCGGCGCCTTCGGGCTCTGGTAAGACCACTATTGTACGCCATTTATTAGGCATTGCGTATTTAAATTTAGAGTTTTCTATTTCGGCAACTTCTCGAGAAAAAAGAGGAGAAGAAATAGATGGTAAAGACTACTATTACCTTTCTACAAAAGAATTCAAATCGCACATTAAAAACGACGATTTTTTAGAATGGGAAGAAGTATATCGTGATAACTTTTATGGTACCTTAAAAACTGAAGTTGAACGTATTTGGGCTTTAGGGAAACATGTTATTTTTGATATTGATGTGGTAGGTGGTTTACGTATTAAGAAAAAATTTCCGGAAGAAACCTTGGCCGTTTTTGTAAAACCACCTAGTGTTGATGAATTGAAAATTCGCTTAAAAAAGCGAAAAACTGAAAGTGAAGACAAAATCAATATGCGTATTGCAAAAGCGTCGATCGAATTGGCCACAGCTCCTCAATTTGACAAAATCATCAAAAATTATGATTTAGAAGTTGCACTTGAAGAAGCCGAAACACTCGTAGCTGACTTTGTAGGAGAGACTAAAAAAGAAACAACATGAATATAGGCTTGTATTTCGGTACATTTAACCCGATTCATGTGGGGCATTTAGCCATTGCCAATCATATGGTTGAGTTTTCTGATTTAGATGAAATTTGGATGGTAGTCACGCCTCATAACCCATTTAAAAAGAAATCTTCATTATTGGCAGATAATCATCGTTTGCAATTGGTACAGATAGCAACAGACGATTATCCAAAGCTCAAAGCATCGAATATTGAGTTCAAATTACCGCAGCCTAATTATACCGTGCATACCCTAGCCCATATCTCAGAGAAGTATCCCGAGCATCAGTTTAACCTGATTATGGGTCAAGACAATTTGAGTTCGTTTCATAAGTGGAAAAATTATGAAGTGATTTTAGAGAATCATCAGGTGTATGTGTATCCGAGAAAACATGAAGACAGTGTTCAAAAAACACAGTTTGATGACCACCAAAAAATACATCAAATAGCTGCACCCATAATGGAAATTTCATCCACATTTATCCGTAAAGGTATTGCCGATAAAAAAAATATGCAGGCACTCTTGCCATGTAAGGTGTGGCACTATATAGATGAGATGAATTTTTATAAGAGTTAGTTTTTATCAAGTCACCTTAAAGTTATTCTTTCTTTCAGTTTTAGAAATTGTTCAATTTAGTTTTTATCACATTTTGGGTATTCTGTATTCAACAAACTAAAATTTACATTGTATATTTGTTTCAATAGGAAATGGCACAAAAAAACAAACAAAAAAATAGACTCAAAGAAAAACTAACCTTTAAATATAGGTTGGTCGTTTTAAATGAAGACACGTTTGAGGAGCGTTTTTCATTCAAGTTAAACCGCTTAAACGTATTCGTTTTTGGTAGTGTTTCTGCCATACTTTTGGTAGGTCTCACCGCCTTTTTAATTGCCTTTACACCTTTACGTGAATATATCCCGGGTTATTCGTCTTCAAAACTAAAAAAGCAAGCATCAGATTTGGTCTATAAAGTAGACTCCTTAGAACAACAATTAACGGTAAACGATGTGTATATTCAAAACATACGCAAAGTACTCACCGGCAAAATTAAAGATATGACCGTGAACAAAGATTCTATTGCTGAACAATTGCGTATAGAAGATGTAGACCTGCAGCCTACGCCTATCGATTCTGCATTTAGGCAGCAAATTGAGCGTGAAGATCGTTTTTCGGTATTTGAAAAAGCTACCAAAAAAACAGATCTTGTTTTTTCATCACCAGTAAAAGGTCAAATTTCCGATTTATACAATCCAAAAGAAAAGCATTATGCCATAGACATTGCGGTAAAAAAAGGAACTCCTATTAAAGCTGCTGCTGATGGTACCGTTATCTTTACAGGATTTACCGCCGATACAGGTTTTGTAATCATTTTAGAGCACCCTAAGAACTTTATAACGGTATATAAGCATAATGAAACCATTCATAAAGAACAAGGTGATTTGGTAAAGTCGGGCGAAGTTATAGGCATTGCCGGGTCTACAGGTACGCTAACAACGGGGCCGCATTTACATTTTGAATTATGGAATGATGGTTTTCCTATCAATCCGATTAATTATATAGATTTCGAATAAGCAATGAACACAAAATCTATTCTTGCCAAACCTTTTGCAAAAGCAGTTCGAAAACGTGTCTATAAATGGGCAGCTGATCCTGTGAGAACACAAGAAAAAGTGTTTAAAAAGTTAGTCCGAACCGCTAGCAAAACAACATTCGGTCGAGATCATAATTTTGGTCAAATTAAATCGTACGACGATTTTAAAAAGAACGTTCCAATAAGAGATTATGAAGGTCTAAAAAGTTATATTGAACTTATTTTAAAAGGACAGTCAGATGTCTTATGGAAAGGGATGCCCTTGTATTTCGCTAAAACTTCGGGCACAACCTCAGGTGCCAAATATATTCCTTTAACCAAAGCATCGATGCCCTGTCATACCAAGGCGGCTAGGAATGCACTATTATTATATATTGCTGAAACGGGTAATGCTGATTTTGTCAACGGTAAATTGATCTTTTTACAAGGAAGTCCAATTATTGACGAAAAAAACGGGATTAAAACAGGACGGCTTTCGGGAATTGTGGCACATTATGTTCCTAATTATTTGCAAAGCAATCGTATGCCAAGTTGGGAAACCAATTGTATTGAAGATTGGGAAACGAAGGTAAATGCTATTGTTGAAGAAACGGTTACTGAAGATCTCACACTTATTGGAGGAATTCCTTCATGGGTACAAATGTATTTCGAAAAATTACAGGCAAAAACAGGCAAAAACATAGGTGATATTTTTCCAAACTTTAATTTGTTTGTTTATGGAGGTGTCAATTATGAGCCTTATCGGAACAAGTTTGAAAAAATGATTGGTAAGCGGGTTGATTCTATTGAGTTATTCCCGGCTTCTGAAGGTTTCTTTGCCTATCAAGATAAGCAAGATGAAAAAGGGATGTTATTGCTTTTAAAGAATGGCATTTTTTATGAGTTTATCAAAGCTGATGAGTTTTATAATGAAAACCCTGAAAGAATTTCTATTGGAGATGTTCAATTAGGCGTGAATTATGTGTTGATTATTTCAACAAACGCGGGTCTTTGGGCTTATAATATTGGTGATACCGTGGCTTTCACCTCTTTAAAACCTTACCGCGTAATCGTTACAGGGCGCATCAAACATTTTATCTCGGCTTTTGGAGAACATGTTATTGCAAAAGAAGTAGAATATGCCTTGCAAGTTGCGACCAAAGGCACTTCGATTTCTGTAAGTGAATTTACGGTAGCCCCTCAAACAAACCCTACAAATGGCCTACCTCATCATGAATGGTTTATTGATTTTGAAAAGGAACCAGAAAATATGCAAGCCTTTATAGATACGATTGATACCGCAATGCAAGAACAAAATTCGTACTATTTTGACCTTATAGAAGGTAACGTGTTGCGCCCATTAGTAGTTTCGAAAGTGCAACGTGATGGTTTTAGAACGTATATGAAATCTATAGGTAAATTAGGAGGGCAAAACAAAGTACCTAGACTATCGAATGACCGAAAAATCGCTGATGGACTCCAACAATTTTTAATAACATAACGAATGAAAGTAGTATCGGTAAATATTGGTGAACGCAAAAAAGTACAGTGGAAAAACCAAGAACATATAACAGGTATTTATAAGTATCCGGTTGAGACACCAATTTTTCTTGATTCGGAAGATGTAAGAGGTGATAGCGTGGTGAATAGAAAATACCATGGAGGTATTTTGCAAGCTGCGTATGCCTACGGAGAACAGCACTATGCGTATTGGAAAGAACTATATCCTGATCTTGATTGGCAATATGGTATGTTTGGTGAGAACTTGACAATTTCTAATTTAAATGAAGAAAAAATTCATGTAGGTAGTGTGTATCAATTAGGAGAAACCAAGGTTGAAGTTACAAAACCTCGCCAACCTTGTTTGAAACTGGGGATACGTTTTAATGATTTAAAAGTTATCAAGCAATTTTGGAACTCTACAAAAAGTGGTCTCTATTTTAAAATTTTAGAGACTGGGCATGTTAAAAAGAATGATGCATTGATACTCTTAGAAGACAAACCTCAAAATATCACCATTGCCGAATTGTATGCCTCAAAGAGAATTGAAAAAGGAATGTGATATACCTTATAATTTTTCTGATTTTAAATCAATTTTGACAGAGGGTATTAAACCTTTTACCAATTCGGTGGTCATATGATTAAATGCTAAAACTTAGAAAAATGAAAAAGTTAATGTTAATCGTATTGGGCAGTGCCTTATTATTAATAGGAAATTCTTGTGTTGTGCACACAAAGCCTGCATCGCATTCTAGAACTGTAGTCATAAAAAAAGCACCTAGAAATCATAAAGTAGTCATTGTAAAAGGAAAGCGCTACTATACATGGGGTGGTAAGCATTATACCAAAACTCGCAAGGGTTATATTATTACAAGGATATAAAAAAACCCGGCTCGATAAATGGAGCCGGGCTTTTTAAATTTTTAACTATACATTAATCAATTTGTGCAGGTTTTGGTTGTTCCATTTTTTCATAACCTTCAGGAATAGTCATAGCAAATTGACTGTCGGCCACCTTATCACCTTTTACTTCGGTCACTTCCATAGTAATTTTCATTGGCATTCCACCTTGAACCATATTCATAGTCATGTGCATAGGGAATCCTTCTAATTTATCTCCTAACATTGAACTGTTTTGAGTTGGAGCTTTAATTTTATCAGTCACATACATGGTCATATTGATATTCACACCTTGATTAGATCCTTGTATATCATACCCTTTACATACATACCCAACAATAGTTTTGGTTTTACCATTAGCGGTCACCTTGACCTTTTGATCATCTTCTGGTGATGTCTTAACGTCGGTTTTAGTATACTTTTTTCCTAACATTGGGTTATTAATCAATGCCAACATTTTCTTCGAATCAAGATCTATAATGGTCGTCGTTTCTCCTGCCATAGGATTCTTCATTTCGGCTCTAGATTTATTTCCTTTGAAATAAGTTGTCATTGCCATATCTCCCATCATAGCCAATTGAGCATTCACTTGTTCATTATCGCTAGACATATTCATTTTCATTGTCATAACGCCTTCTTTTAGTGCTTTTTGAGCCACAACATTTAAGCTCATAGTGACTAAAAATAATAAGATAATTTTCTTCATTTTATTCGTTTTTTGATATTAATAAAAACCTCTATTCCCAATTTTAAAGGCAATAGAGGCATATATTGGTTTTGTAAATATATGAATTTATAATTCTAATAGACCATTAGTCTTCTGAACTCCAGCTGCACTTTCCTCCAAATGCGCTTTTTCAGCATCATTTAAGGTGATATCAACTATTTTTTCAATTCCATTACGTCCTAAAACAACAGGTACGCCAATGCAAAGATCTGATAAGCCATACTCTCCTTCTAAATATGTTGAACATGGAAATATTTTTTTCTGGTCACAAGCAATAGCCTGTACTAAACCAGATACTGCTGCTCCTGGAGCATACCATGCAGAAGTCCCTAAAAGCTTAGTAAGTGTTGCACCTCCTACCTTAGTATCTTCTTTTACTTGATTTAAACGCTCATCAGAAATAAATTCAGTTACTGGCACTGAATTTCGTGTTGCTAAGCGTGTCAATGGCACCATTCCTTTGTCAGAGTGTCCACCAATTACCATACCATCAACATCCGAAATTGGAGCTCCTAAAGCTTCCGCTAAACGATATTTAAAACGTGCAGAATCTAACGCTCCACCCATACCAATAATTCTATTTTTAGGCAAATCGGTCGTTTTATGTACCAAATAGGTCATTGTATCCATCGGATTTGAAACAACAATGATAATTGTATTTTGAGAATGCTCAATTAAACTTGAAGAAACTGATTTTACGATTCCTGCATTTATTCCAATTAATTCTTCTCGTGTCATTCCAGGTTTACGAGGAATTCCAGAAGTAATTACACAAATATCACTATTTGCTGTTTTCGAATAATCACTTGTCGTTCCTGTTACTTTGGTATCAAACCCATTTAAAGAAGCCGTTTGCATTAAATCCATGGCTTTTCCTTCGGCGTATCCTTCTTTAATGTCTAATAATACTACTTCTGAAGCGAAATCTTTAATCGCAATATACTCGGCACAACTTGCACCGACAGCTCCTGCTCCTACAACTGTTACTTTCATTTATTTATTGTTTATTTTTATTAAATATCAATATTTGCGTACACCGCATTATTTTCTATAAATTCTCTTCTCGGAGGCACTTCATCACCCATCAACATCGAAAATGTTCTATCCGCCTCAGCACTATTATCAATTGTTACCAAGCGCATGGTTCTAAACTCAGGATTCATCGTAGTATCCCATAATTGCTCAGCATTCATTTCACCAAGACCTTTATATCTTTGTATTGGTGCACTTCCTCCAAATTTTTCAACAATAGCGTCACGCTCTTCATCATTCCATGCATATTCTTTCTTCGCACCTTTTTTCACTAAATATAACGGTGGTGCCGCGATATATACATATCCTTCTTCGATCAATTCTTTCATATATCTAAAAAAGAAGGTTAAAATTAAGGTTGCGATATGACTCCCATCGACATCGGCATCACACATAATCACAATTTTGTGGTATCTTAATTTTTCAAGATTTAAAGCTTTGCTATCTTCTTCTGTTCCAATAGTCACACCTAAGGCAGTAAACATGTTTTTGATTTCTTCATTTTCAAAAACTTTATGTTGCATCGCTTTTTCAACGTTCAAAATTTTACCACGTAATGGTAAAATAGCTTGAAAATTTCGATCACGACCTTGTTTTGCAGTACCACCTGCCGAATCTCCCTCGACTAAAAATATTTCACATTTTTCTGGTTCAGACCAGGCACAATCAGATAATTTTCCAGGCAAGCCTCCTCCGCTCATCACGGTTTTACGCTGCACCATTTCGCGCGCTTTTTTGGCCGCGTTACGTGCTTGTGCGGCTAAAATTACCTTTTGAACAATGGTTTTCGCATCTGAAGGATTTTCCTCTAAGTAATTCGTAAGCATTTCTGACACTGCTTGACTTACTGCCGAAGTCACCTCACGGTTTCCTAATTTTGTCTTTGTTTGACCTTCAAACTGTGGTTCTGCTACTTTTACAGAAATAATTGCGGTTAATCCTTCGCGAAAGTCATCCCCAGCAATCTCGAACTTTAATTTATCGAGCATCCCTGTACTTTCTGCATATTTCTTCAACGTTCCTGTCAAGCCTCTTCTAAAGCCAGATAAATGCGTTCCTCCTTCATGTGTGTTTATGTTATTCACATATGAGTGTAAATTTTCGGTATATGACGTATTGTAGACCATCGCCACCTCAACAGGAATACCATTTTTTTCGCCTTCCATCGAAATAACATCCGATGTTAGTTGTTCACGCGTAGCATCTAAATATCTAACAAACTCTTTTAACCCTTCGGTACTATGAAAATCTTCTCTAATAAAATTTCCTTCATCATCTTTGTTTCGTTTATCAGTAATAGAGATCTTTATTCCTTTATTTAAAAATGAAAGTTCACGCATTCTCGATGATAGCGTTTCATAACTAAAATCTATTTCGGCCTGAAAAATAGTGTCATCTGGTATAAACGTAACCATCGTACCTTTTTCGGTTGTATCTCCGATGGTTTTTATCGGATATAAAGGTTTTCCCTTTTCGTATTCTTGCTCCCAAATTTTCCCATCACGAAAAACAGTGGCCTTGAGATGATTTGATAATGCATTCACCACAGAAACACCTACTCCGTGCAAACCTCCCGATACTTTATAAGAATCTTTGTCGAATTTACCTCCAGCTCCTATTTTCGTCATTACAACTTCAAGGGCGGAAACACCTTCTTTTTTGTGCATGCCTACTGGAATACCACGGCCATTGTCTTTTACAGAAATTGAGTTGTCTTCGTTTATCCAAACATCTACAGCGTCACAATGACCGGCCATTGCCTCATCAATAGAGTTATCTACAACTTCATAAACTAAATGGTGTAAACCCCTTACTCCAACATCTCCAATATACATCGATGGTCGCATTCTTACATGCTCCATTCCTTCTAGTGCCTGAATACTATCGGCAGAATAATTAGGTTTTTTTGCTTCTTCGCTCATATTTTTTAATACTCTTTTTTATAGATTTTCAAAACATACAAATATAAGAAAACACGCTCGTTTGAGCGTGTTTTTCAAATGCATAATAACGGAAGTTATTAACAAAATTTAGAGTATATGGTGATCGGTGAGCGCTACAAAAGTTTTAAAAGAAATAGTCTAAAATTTGTGTCAGTGATTTTAGACTATTTCACCCTACAAGCCATTAACCGAATTAGCTTTATTTTTCACCTTATAAACGCTTTAAAAAAAGTCATTTATATGTTTCTTGTATCAAATATATACTATGATTCTAAAGAAAATCTAAAGATTTTAAAAGAAATAGTCTAAACATATATAAATACATGTAATAGACTATTTCAACCCTACAAGCCATTTCTTTTTAAGCTTTTCCCAATGTTATTCGCTACGTTTATTTTCTGGCGCTACCACATTACCTGCTTTATCAATCATTACAGTTTCAAACTCCTCGCCTTGCTTTAGTTTTATATAATAAATTAGAGTATTATTCTTCTTTGCTTTCAAAGCTTTGACTGGAGTTTGCTTTGGATACTTTTCTGCCAACGTTTTAATAACTGCCTCTGGTAAATCAGTCAACTTTACTTCTTCCATATCTTGTTGCGTTTCTTGCGCAGAAACCTCGATATTTTTCTCAATTTCCTGGGCACTAATATTGACATTTTGTAAACTCAATATTGCAACTAACATTACGAAACCTAATTTTTTCATGTTTAATTTTTTTAATTCATACTATCTAACCAATATTTTGGTTTGTTTCATACTTCAAATGTAGGGTTTGATTCTAAAGATTCTCTAAAGGTTTAAATTTAAAATTTATTAAAAATGTTAATTATAATGTTAAAAAAGACCAAGCTCATCCGAATCAAGAAAAGTCATAAAAAAACACGTCAAAAAAGACGTGTTTTTTTTAATATTTAAGAATAATTATCTCTAATGCTAATAGTTGCCAACCTACTAAGACTTGCGTGGACTTCGTCTCTTCAAATTTTTCTCTGACTCTAATATTTTACCATTGGCACTTAAAATTATTATTTGAACAGATTCTTCATTTTCTAATTTTAACTTATATACTGGTTTGCCCTTTATTTTTCCTTTGGCCGCTTTTGCAATACTGTAATTTACAAACTTAGAACGCACCGTCTCTCTAATTTTTTCGGGTAAATCTACCTTTTCAATTTTTTGTTGTTGAATATTTTGTAAAACACCCGATGCTTCTTCCATCTGAGTTTCTTGAGCAAATAATGCACAAGAAACAAAAGAAAATAATAAAAGTAATACTCGTAATTTTCTCATAACTATAATTTATTTTAATATCCCTTTCAACAAATCTCGTGAATTTATTTTAAAAAAAAGCAAAACACACATGAATGTGTGTTTTGCAAATAATTTAGAGTATGTCTCGCTATTTTCGATTCTTGTAATTCAAAAAAGAAATAGTCTAAAATTTGTCTCAGTGATTTTAGACTATTTCACCCTACAAGCCATTAACCGAATTAGCTTTTTCCTTCTATCTCTTCTTGGCCTAGCACCTTTCCTTCAGCATCAAAATGCACCATAGTATACGCTCCATCCTTTTCTAATTTCACGTGGTATATTTCTTGACCATCTTGAGTTACTTTATAAGCTTTTTCTGCTGTAGATTCAGCAAAATTCTCACCTAGAGATTTGGTAACCGCTTCTGGCAATTCACTTAACTTAATTTCAACTTTTTCTTGTGCACTCTCTTTTACTGCAACTGTAACATCCTCTTTATTCTCTTGCGCAAAAGTTGTAGTACTTACCAAACTCAAAGCCGCAACTAAAAATAGGAAACCTAATTTTCTCATAATTTAATTGTTTTAATATTAATACTTATTGTTATCTAACATGGCTTGTTTGATGTTTCAAATGTAGTACATGAATCTAAAGAGATTCTAAAGGCTATGTCTTAAATATCTGTTAAAAACGAACAATGATTTGGTGCTGTTCATCTAAGAAAGTATAATCAATTTTCCATTCATTGATTTCACATATTTTTTTCACAATCGCTAAGCCCAAGCCCGAAGAATCAGCCGAGCTACTCGCTTTTTTAAATCTATTAAATAAGTTTTCTGGAGATATGGTCAATTCATTACCTGAATTGGAAATTTGAAAATGAACTGCCGATAATTTAATAAATATAGAACCCTTGTCTATATTATGTCTAATTGCATTCGAAATTAAATTTGTGACCAGCATATCAACCATTGTACTATTCGTTTCAAGAATGATATCGGGTTCGATTTCAATTTCTAACTCTAATTTTTTCGCCTCTATGAAATCTTCATAGATCTCAATTTTATTTGTTATCAATTCGCTGAGGTTTACCTCTTCAATTTCACTAAACTGCCTATTTTCAACCTTTGCCAAGGTAAGAAGTGTCTTGTTCAATTTAGATAGGCGTTGCCCCGCCTGATAAATAGAGCGTAATTGTTTAATTTCCGAAGAATTCAAATTAGTCGATTGTAACAATAATTCTATTTTCGATTGCATGATCGCCAAGGGCGTTTGCATTTCATGCGAAGCATTTTCTGTAAACTCTTTTAGATTATTATAATCAGAACTTAATTTTTCGGTCAAGCTTTTTATCGATCCGTTCAATTCTGTGAATTCATCAATATTAGAAGATTGTAATTCAATAGGTTTTTGATCTTGAATAGAGAAATTCTTTAAACTATTCAAGTTATTATAAAATGGTTTCCAAATTTTATTGGCTGTTTTGGTATTAAAAAACCAAAGTCCCGCTACTAACAGTAGTGTAATAAAAATAGTAAGTAATGTAATAATAGTAACGAAATCTTGATTTCGCACCAAAGAATTACGTGTAATTATTTTGTAGCGTTTTCCACTAGGAAATGTTTCATAAGCCGTTAATTGCCTGTACTTTTCGTACTCTTCTGTATTCTCAATTCCTTCTACATCTTCAATTGCATGAAAAATAAGCGTGTCTTTATAAACAATGGTATCTTTTGGATATAATAAATTTTCGGAAGAAGTCAACTCTTCCGGTTCTTCAAATATGGTAAGAGGTGTTTCGTACTTTATTCTTTTCGAAATAACTTCTTTATTGTATCTCAACTTTTCGTCTAGGCGATTGTCCATTACCGCAGTCAATATGAAATACAACACAATACCAAACAAGACAAAAATAACTAATGATAAAATTAGATATGATCGCCCTGTTCTTTCTATGAGTTTCATTCGTTCGAGTCGTTATTCAGAAAATTTATAGCCTAAACCATACATGGTTTTCACGTAGTCGTTAGCGCCATATTTTTTGATTTTCTTACGTAAATTTCCTAAATGAGTATAAATAAAGTCAAAACTATCTGCCATTTCTATTTCATCTCCCCATAAGTGTTCAGCGATTGATTCTTTGGTAACAACCTTATTCTTATTAGCAATAAAATAAAGTAACAAATTGTACTCTTTTTTAGTAAGTTCGATGAGTTTTTTGTCTATGGTAACTTCTTTAGAATTAGGATCAATTTCAATTTCGTTGAAAACGATCATATCGCTACCGTCAAATTTTTGTCGTCTTAATAAAGAGTTTATTCTTGAATTTAACTCTGCCAAATGAAAAGGTTTTGTAATATAATCATCAGCACCTAAATCCAGACCTTTTAATTTATCATCTAACGAATCCTTGGCTGAAACAATTAAAACGCCCACTTTAGCATCTTTATCCTTAATCATTTTAAGCAAATCAATACCACTACCGTCTGGCAAGGTTATGTCTAGAATAACCACATCGTAATTAAAACTGATGAGTTTATCTTCTGCATCAAAAAAATTAGTTGCTTTTTCGCAAATAAAATCTTCATTTTCTAGATAGGTCGCCATGCTCTCTATCAATTCAATTTCGTCTTCTACTATAAGTATTTTCATCTATCTATTTAATTTAATGAAAACGATTATTTGCTTGGTAAGGGTGGGTCAAAGTTAATGATAAACTATTTAACAAAATAAGTACGCTCTCAAAATAAATTTGAGAGCGTACTAAAACAAAAATATAATTCAAAGTTTAATAAGCATCTTCATGAACCTTCGCAACGGCTCTTCCACTTGGATCATTCATGTTTTTAAAAGCTTCATCCCATTCTAAAGCTATTTTCGTACTACAGGCAACACTTGCCTCTTGAGGCACACTTAAAGCGGCAGCATCACTCGGGAAATGTTGTTCAAAAATAGAACGATAATAAAACTCTTCCTTATTTTGAGGTGTTTGCAAAGGAAATCTATATGCTGCATTTTTTAACTGCTCATCCGCTACAGCTTCTTCAACTATTTCCTTTAAGGTATCGATCCAGCTATATCCTACACCATCACTAAATTGCTCCTTCTGTCTCCATGCAACACTTTCGGGTAACATATCTTCAAAAGCCTTTCTCAATACCCATTTTTCCATACGCTCACCATTGATCATTTTATCTTGAGGGTTGATACTCATTGCAACATCCATAAATTCTTTATCTAGAAAAGGTACGCGCCCTTCGATACCCCATGCTGCCAAACTTTTATTCGCTCTTAAGCAATCATACATATGTAATTTACTTAATTTACGTACTGTTTCTTCATGAAATTCTTGCGCATTTGGAGCTTTGTGAAAATAGAGATATCCTCCAAAGAGCTCATCCGCTCCTTCTCCAGATAATACCATTTTGATTCCCATAGATTTAATAACTCTTGCCATCAAATACATGGGCGTTGAAGCTCTTATCGTTGTAATATCATAGGTTTCCAAATTATATATAACATCTCTAATTGCATCTAGGCCTTCTTGAATTGTAAATTTTATTTCGTGATGTACCGTTCCTATATGATCTGCCACTTTTTGAGCTGCCGCCAAATCAGGTGATCCATCTAAGCCTACAGAGAAAGAGTGCAACTGTGGCCACCAAGCTTCTGATGTATCATCAGATTCAATCCTCTTTTGAGCATATTTTTTTGCTATTGCAGAAGTAATCGAAGAATCTAAACCTCCAGAAAGCAATACTCCGTAAGGAACATCGCTCATTAGCTGTCGGTGCACAGAAGCTTCTAAAGCCTCTTTTATGGCGCTGATACTTGTTTCATTTTCCTTTACAGCATCATACTCCATCCAATCTCTAGAGTACCATTGCTTTAATTTTCCATCAACACTAGATAAGTAATGACCTGGAGGAAACAATTCAATTTTAGAACAGGTTCCTTCTAAGGCTTTTAATTCAGAAGCCACATAAAAAGTTCCGTGTTGATCCCATCCCATATATAATGGAATAATACCCATATGATCTCTTGCAATTAGGTAAGAATCATTTTCTACATCATATATAGCGAAGCCAAAAATTCCATTAAGGTCGTCTAAAAAATCAACACCTTTCTCTCTGTATAGCGCTAAAATAACTTCACAATCAGATTGTGTTTGAAAATCATATTTCCCATCGAATTGTTTACGCAATTCTCTATGATTATAAATCTCTCCATTTGCCGCCAAGATTAGCTTTTCATCTTTACTTAATAAAGGTTGCTTCCCTGAAGCAGGATCTACAATTGCCAATCTTTCATGTGCTAAAATAGCATTGGCATCGCTATAAATTCCATTCCAATCTGGACCACGATGACGAATTTTTTTAGACATTTCTAACAACTGAGGCCTTAAAGTTTCTGCCTTTTCTTTAAGGTCAAATGCACATACAATTCCACACATATCTTTAATTTATAATTATGATGCAAATATTCGTTTTATATATTAATCTTAAAATATAAAAGTACTTATAGTTTCATATTGTTACCTATAATTTGTTTTTTAATTAAAAATGTAATAATAAAGGAAAAATAGTTGTTAATAACTTATTATTTTCAATTCATACTAAAACTCTAATACTTGTCGTTATACTGTTTGTTAAAAGGGGAGAAACATTATGAATAAATCTTACATTACTATTGTAATAGTTCTTGTATTGATTGCGATTTCATTTACGGATAAAGGCCACGCTCAAGGGTTTACAGCTTTAGATGAAGCTCCGCATGATATATCGTATTTTAGAGAAACAAGGGCTACGCCTCCATTAGTTAAAGTACTTTATGGAAGGCCATCAAAAAACAATCAAAAAATCTTTGGTAACGTTGTTCCTTACGGGGAAATTTGGAGAACGGGGCATAATGAAGCTACCGAAATCAAATTTTACAAAGATGTTAAATTTGGAGGCAAAACGGTTTCGGCCGGTACTTATGTATTACTTTCAATTCCAGGAAAAAAAGAATGGGAACTTATCTTGAGTTCAAACTTAGACGTTTGGGGTTCCTTTCAATATGATCCTGCATTTGATGTTGCCCGTGTAACGGTTCCAGTGAGCAGAGCTGAATCATTAGAAACTTTTTCTATTTCATTTAAGAAGAAAAACAACAATGACGTGGAAATGCTCTTAGGATGGGACTCTACTCGAGTAAAAGTACCTTTAGCTTTTGAAAAAAAGCAAGCTTATTTAGCAATCAACGAAGAAGATTAGTATAGACTGATTCTACACAACAACACTAAACTAGAACCGAAACCTTTTGTTTCGGTTTTTTTATTTCACTTTTTCACCATTCACATAGGTCTCTAAGACTTTTGTATTGGGAACTTTGTCTATTGCTACTTTCATAATGTCTTGATCAAGAATTATAAAATCAGCGAACTTACCCACTTCTATGCTTCCTTTTTCATTTTCTTCAAAATTTGAATACGCGGCCCATATCGTCATCCCTTTCAATGTTTCTTCTCGCGATAAGGCATTCTCCATTTGATATCCGTTTTCTGGATAGTTATTCAAATCTTTTCTTGCTACGGCAGCATAAAAAGTTAAAAACGGACTCACTTTTTCTACTGGAAAATCAGTTCCTAAAGCTATTTTTCCATATTTATCTAATAAGTTTTTAAAAGCGTATCCACCTTTTATACGAACTGGGCCAACACGATCTTCGGCCCAATACATATCACTCGTTGCATGAGTAGGTTGAATCGACGGGATAACATCATCAAAAAGATCAAAATCTTCTGATGCCACAATTTGTGCGTGCTCGATCTTCCAGCGTCTATCTTTTTTACCTTTTAAAACCTCTTTATATGTTTGCAACATGATGTGATTGGCTGAGTCACCAATAGCATGTGTATTCATTTGAAATTCTGAATTCGCAATACGTTCAGCAGAACTTTTCAAAAAATCAACTGTGTTTACCAAAGCTCCATATTGACCTGGTTTGTCACTATAAGGTGCTCGCATTGCAGCGCCACGAGACCCTAAGGCACCATCACCATACATTTTAAAAGAACGTACATTTAATCGATCAGTTTTACTAATACCCTTGTTTAAATAATAGTTTAAATTTTTCTCATTGGCAGAAATCATTGCATAGACTCTCATTTTTAATTCTCCTGTTTTCTGCA
The DNA here is from genome assembly GCA_947500525.1 of uncultured Flavobacteriaceae bacterium. Lineage (GTDB taxonomy): Bacteria > Bacteroidota > Bacteroidia > Flavobacteriales > Flavobacteriaceae > Aureibaculum. Next base: position 263,951 of record CANMSH010000001.1, read on the forward strand.
ATGTGTCGATTAACTCGATTGACTCTTGTGATAATCCTGCATCATTAACCGTGGTTAATCCTAAATCAAAACATATTCTTTCAGCGTCTTTTAACGCGTTTGTTACTTCCAGTGTATTAGGAACTGGTATTTTCGAGTTGATCAAGCTCATAGGTCTATCGATAAAAATACCCGTTAGTTTTCCATCTTTTTGTAAAATGTCTCCCCCAGTAAATTTTGTATCAACCGTAACTCCTGCTAATGCAATGGCTGCTTGGTTAGCGAGTAAAGCATGTCCATCTACTCTAGTAATCGCAACTGGAGTTTCTGGAAATAATGTATCTAATTTTTCTTTGGTAGGAAACTCTTTATCATCCCAGTCATTTTGATCCCAACCTCTACCTGTTATAAAATTGAGATTCTTTTCTTTTTGAAAATCGACCAATCGCTGCAAAACTTCATCATAACTTTTGGTACCTCTTAAATTCACTTTTTGTTCAGAAAGACCGAGGCCTAAGAAATGACAATGTGCATCAATAAATCCAGGATAAACGGCTTTTCCTTCAGCATCAATAATCTTTACCGCCTCAAAACTTTTGTTAATTTCATCTGTACTTGCGACCGCAACTATTTTTCCATTTGTCACGGCAAAGGCTTCGGCTGTAGCGAAATCAGTATTAACGGTATAAACTTTTGCATTCACAACAATCAGGTCTACCTTTTTTTGTTTCTGACAGGCTGTTACTAAAATGAATAGGGCAATTATTATTTTTTTCATGGAGTCTAATTAAGAAGTTTAAAAGTACAAGAAAAGCGAACAAAATAAAAATTGGAAATAAATTGTCAAAAACGGCATAGCATTTGTAAGGTTTTCCGTTAATTGTGACCTATTTTAAAATATAAATCTTTTATAAAACAATCATGAAGAAAAGAATCTTAACATTGGCAATTTTAGCGATTGCTTTCGTATGTACAACAAATACTTATGCTCAAAAGTTTAGAGGACTTGATAAAAGTCCGATGGACGCGGCGTCATACCCTGGAGATTATAAAATATCCGACAAACTTGTCAAAATTATCTATAGTCGCCCACAATTAAAAGAACGTCCTATGGAAAAATTAGCACCATCAGGTAAAGTGTGGAGAACGGGTGCAAATGAAGCAGCAGAAATAACATTTTATAAAGATGTTACTTTTGGAGGCAAAAAAGTAAAAGCTGGAACATATACTTTTTTCACTATTCCAGGTGATAAAGAATGGACCGTGATCTTAAGTACTGCAAAGAATGTTTGGGGTTCTTATTTTTACAAGGAAACCGAAGATGTAGTAAGAGTGAAAGGTGCTGTTTCTAAAAGTGAAGCTCCAATTGAAGAATTTTCTATTGTTTTTGAAGGAGAAGGAACTGCGGCGACAATGTTTCTAGGTTGGGCGAATACTATTGTAAGTATTCCTGTAAAGGGATAAACTTAGTTCTAAAGAATACAAATAGCCGTCTAGAAGTTCTAGGCGGTTTTTTTATGTCTAAATGTTAATATTTGAGAGTTCTTTCAAACCTTTTTATTCCCTTTCAATGGTTTTTTAGTATGCTTCGATCAACTTAATAGTTTACAATCTTGTAAATTGCAATTACTTTGTGGAAATCAAAATAATAATTTAAAAATCAATCAGCATGAAAAAAATCATTTTTATTTGTTTAGCTATTTTTAGTATCAACACACTAATAAGTTGCGATAACACAAAGGACGATATTGACAAAGAATTAACAATACAAGAAAAAGTAACATTGCTTGAAAGCAGTCAATGGCTATTGAAAGGATTTGAAGATAGCGTCATGTATGAGTTTAATGATGGTAAGCGCTTTACTTTTTACGGAGAAGATACTGTATTTACAGATCCTATTCCCGGCACCAATGAATACAAAGTTGTAGACGATCTTCTTTTTATTGATTTCAATTTTGGAAACGATGCGACATACGAGGTAAAAATTTCTTGCAATAATAACATTGTAGAATTTATGGTTGATGGAGAACTCAATAGCACTTTATTCAAATCGGGCTCCAACTATGAACAATGTTTAAATTAAAAAAACATTAACATGAAACAAAGCATCATTTACTGTTTATTCTTAATTAGTCTCTCAATACAAGGTCAAACATTGTCAGATAAGCAAATTGACAAATTAAACTATTTGCAAGTCCAAACAGATCAACTAAGTTTAGATAATTTAGATATTCAAAAAGATCTGAATACAATATTAGTCTTAGATAGAAAACGAAAAACAAATAAAACTGTGGCAATCGTGTTAACTTCAATTGCCGCCAGCGGCATTGTTTTGGGTGGAATTGTGATTGCCAATGGAACCAACAGCGAAGGGAGCGCGATAAGCAGCGTTGTTGGAGGGCTTACAATGGCAGGAGGGGCGATTTACGGTGGTATTTCAATTCCTTTTTGGAGTGCAGCGAAAAAACGCAAAAAAGAAAGGGATGCCTTGGTGAAAATGTTTTAGTTAGGAATGTTTGATTAGGTAAAATAAATGTAAATTTGCATCCTTTATAACAACAGGTTTGCAATGCATTACAATCATCAGGAATTAGAGGCCAAATGGCAAAAATACTGGGCAGAAAATCAAACGTTTAAAGTCGAAAACACTTCAAACAAACCCAAGTACTATGTGTTAGACATGTTTCCGTACCCTTCAGGAGCAGGATTGCATGTTGGTCATCCTCTAGGCTATATTGCAAGCGATATTTATGCTCGATACAAACGCCATAAAGGGTTCAATGTAATGCATCCTCAGGGATATGATAGTTTCGGACTCCCGGCAGAACAATATGCTATTCAAACAGGTCAGCATCCTGCAATAACAACAGCTACAAACATAAAAACATATAGACGTCAACTAGATCAATTAGGTTTTTCCTTCGATTGGTCTCGAGAAGTGCGCACCTCTGATCCAAGTTATTATAAATGGACGCAGTGGGTATTTATTCAACTATTTAATTCTTGGTATAACAAGGAAACCGATAAAGCTCAAGATATTTCGACGTTGATATCTGTTTTTGAAAATGATGGAAATGCGCAGGTAAATGCCGCCGCAGGTGACGATATTGAAATTTTTACTGCCGATGATTGGAAGCGTTTTTCATCTATTAGAAAGCAAGAGGTTTTATTAAAATATCGCTTAACTTTTTTATCAGAAACAGAAGTAAATTGGTGCCCTGCCTTAGGTACCGTATTGGCAAATGATGAAATTGTAAATGGCGTTTCAGAAAGAGGTGGACATCCTGTCGTTAGAAAAAAAATGAAGCAATGGAGCATGCGTATCTCAGCTTATGCTCAACGTCTATTAGATGGATTACAAACTATCGATTGGCCACAGCCTTTGAAAGATATTCAAACCAACTGGATTGGAAGATCAGAAGGGGCCATGGTGTCTTTTGATGTTGATGGTCATGATGCCAAAATTGAGGTATTTACAACGCGTCCTGATACCATTTTTGGAGTTAGTTTTATGACAATTGCACCCGAACACGAATTGGTATCGAAAATCACAACACCTGACCAGAAAGACACAATTGAAGCTTATGTAGATGCCACTGCAAAACGCAGTGAACGCGATAGAATGGCTGATGTAAAAACTATTTCTGGTGCTTTTACGGGGGCCTATGCCATTCACCCATTTTCGGGGAAAAAAGTACCTATCTGGATTGGTGACTATGTCTTGGCAAGTTATGGCACGGGAGCTGTAATGGCTGTACCCTGTGGAGATCAACGTGATTATGACTTTGCCAAACACTTCGGTATTGACATCCCTAATATTTTTAAGGATGTGGATATTAGTGAAGAAGCTTTTGCTGATAAAGGAAGCACGGTGATAACAAATTCTGATTTCTTAAATGATTTGCCTTACAAAAAAGCAATGAAAACCATTATCTATGAAATTGGTAAGCGAAATGTGGGTTATGGTAAGGTAAATTATCGTTTACGCGATGCTGTTTTTAGTCGCCAACGTTATTGGGGGGAGCCGTTTCCAATTTATTATGTTGACGGTATGCCTCAAACGATTGCCAAAGAACATTTGCCTATCGTATTACCCGAAGTAGAAAAATATTTACCCACCGAAGACGGACAACCACCTCTAGGGAATGCAGAAGTTTGGGCATGGAGTATCGAGTCAAATACAGTAGTTGAAAATTCAAAAATAAATCATACCACTGTTTTTCCGTTAGAACTAAATACGATGCCAGGTTGGGCCGGAAGTTCTCAGTATTTTAATCGCTATATGGATGCTCATAATAATAATGAAATTTTCTCAAAAGAGGCGATTGATTATTGGCAAGATGTTGACTTATATATTGGAGGCGTAGAACATGCTACTGGGCACTTATTGTATAGTCGTTTTTGGCAGCAATTTATGTTTGATAAAGGGCTAGTACCTAAACCCGAGTTTGCAAAAAAGTTGATTAATCAAGGAATGATTACTGGGACGAGTGCTTTTGTTTACAGAGAAGTAAATACAAATAAGATCTTTTCAAAGAATCTTATTCAAAATAAAAATGTACAACCAATTCATGCGGATGTTTCGATGATTAATGCCTCTGACGAATTGGACGTTGAAGCTTTTAAAAAATGGCTTCCAGAATATGTAAATGCTGAATTTGTTCTAGAGGATGGTAAGTATATAGTAGGACGTGAAGTAGAAAAAATGTCGAAGTCTAAATACAATGTGGTCAATCCAGATGCTATCTGTGAACAATACGGTACTGATAGTTTACGTTTGTACGAAATGTTTTTGGGACCATTAGAGCAATCGAAACCTTGGAATACTTCAGGTATTACCGGCGTACATAGTTTCTTAAAAAAATTATGGAAATTGTATTATGATGGAGAAACTTTCCGTGTAAGCGATACAACTCCAAGTACAGAAAATTTAAAAACATTACATAAAACTATTAAAAAAGTAGAAGATGATATTGAGAACTTTTCTTTCAATACTTCTGTTTCTACTTTTATGATTGCTGTAAATGAATTAACATCTCAAAAATGTACTAGCAAAGAGATTTTAGAACCCTTGTTAATTTTAATTTCACCCTATGCTCCGCATATTGCTGAAGAATTATGGAATAAACTAGGGCATGCAGCATCGATCGCTTTTGCGAAATTTCCAAAATTTGATGGATCACATTTGATCGAAAGCACCAAAAACTATCCCATTTCTTTTAATGGGAAAATGCGTTTCACTATGGAGTTGCCGTTAGATTTTGACAAAGCGCAAATTGAAGAGGCCGTGATGGCACATGAAAAAACACAAGCACAATTGCAAGGAAGAACACCTAAAAAGATAATCGTTGTCCCTGGTAAAATCGTAAACATTGTTGGTTAATTTGCATTTTAAAGAGTATACCCCTTGTTTTTTTAGGGCTAGCACCTCATAACTATTAATTTTTCGATACTTACCCCTTAAAAATTGATTAAAAACTTGTTTATTTCGAATAAATAACGATTTTTGCTAAAAAATTGTTATGATCATTGGACTACCAAAAGAAATTAAAAACAACGAAAATCGAGTTGCCATGACTCCTGCAGGGGTTTATGAACTCGTAAAAAACAATCACACGGTTTACGTGCAAACAAATGCAGGCTTCAACAGTGGCTTTAAAGATGAGGACTATACTGAAGCTGGCGCAACGATCTTGCCAACCATTGCCGAGGTATATGCTATTAGCGATATGATCGTTAAGGTTAAAGAACCTATTGAACAGGAATATCAACTGGCTAAGGCCGGACAAATTATTTTCACTTATTTTCATTTTGCCTCCAGCGAAAAACTAACCGAGGCAATGATAAAGAGCAACGCTGTTTGTATTGCTTATGAAACCGTTGAAGGTAAAGATGGTTCGTTACCCTTACTCACACCCATGTCTGAAGTGGCTGGCCGCATGGCAGTCCAACAAGGAGCAAAATACTTAGAAAAACCCATCAAAGGCAAGGGCATTCTACTGGGCGGTGTGCCTGGCGTGAAACCCGGGCAGGTCTTAATTTTAGGAGCCGGGGTTGTTGGAGTACAAGCGGCAAAAATGGCATCTGGACTCGGAGCACATGTCACTATTTTAGATGTAAACATGGACCGCCTGCGCTATGTAAATGATATTTTGCCAAGTAATGTTATCACAGAGTTCTCTAGTGAATATAATATCAAAAAACACATAAAAACGCATGATCTGATCATAGGTGGGATTTTAATTAAAGGAGCGAAAGCTCCAAAGCTTATCACAAAAGAGATGCTAAAAGAAATGGAGCCCGGCACCGTGCTCGTTGATGTTGCCGTAGACCAGGGAGGATGTATGGAAACCACCAAGCCAACCACTCATGAACATCCCACCTATATTATTGACGATGTCGTACATTATTGTGTGGCAAATATGCCAGGTGCAGTTCCGTATACTTCGACTGTAGCGCTAACAAATGTTACTCTACCATATGTATTGCAATTGGCGAACAAAGGTTGGGAAAAAGCCTGCGAAGATAATGAAGGATTGCAGAAAGGTCTCAATATTGTATTTGGTGAAATTGTCTACAAAGAAATTACGGAAGCATTTGAAGTATAACACTTAAAAAAACAACTACCTTTGAATCCTCATCTTTTGATGGGGATTTTTAGCATACAAATACTCTAAATGACAATCGATACTTACGAAATTATTGGTCTCCTTGCTGCCATTTTAACAACGGCAGCTTTTGTACCACAAGTATATAAAACTTGGAAAACGAAATCGGTCGAGGATATATCGCTCACGATGTATACCGTGCTTTTTATAGGATTGGTGCTATGGTTAGCCTATGGTATTTCCTTAAATAGCTTACCTATTATAATTGCAAATTCGGTAACTGGAATTTTAGTTTTAATGGTTATCGTATTTAAATTTAGGTATAAATAGATTTTAACTATCTTTGGTTAAAACAAATGCGTATGAAAAAATTAGACTCTTTTTTTTCTATTCTGATCCTATTTTTAAGTATTCAACTCATAAGCGCACAAGAATTATATGTGGGTGATAATATTGAATTTTACTTAAAAAAAGACCTCGCTTTTACCACTAGTAACACTGCTGTTACGGTGACTTCACTAGGGAAATTCTCACTTGAAGCTGGTAATACATGGGGATCAGCATTAGAATTCGTTAACGGTGATGTTTTTGCTTATGGCAATGGCCTCACTAAATTACCAACTGGAAATAATGGTATTTATGCTCCCGTGATCGCAGATCATACTGGGGATATCTTTGCTTCATATATAAATGGACCACCAACTTCAGGAACAAATGGCACAAGCGTAAATGCTGTTTCTGATGTTGAATATTGGCAACTTACGGGAAATGCTATCATCACCTTACCATGGAATGCCAATAGCAATATTACTAACCTTGTGAATAATAATGGAGGTGTTCTAAATGCAGTTACTATTGTTGGACTCAACAGTGGGGAATGGAATTTAGTAAGCGCCACCCAAACTAATACTGTTACCGGAGGTCTTTTAAACGGCTCTGTAACCAGTGATGCAAGTACCGAAGTTGTACTAAATGATTTTGGTCAATTCACATTTGGTATTGATAACCAAATTGTGTTAAGTACAGACGACCCTTTTTCAATTACTGGAATAAACATATTGTCTAATCCTATTAAACCCACTGATAACATTCGATTTTCTACAGCAATTGTTAAGAATTTAAATGTTACAATGTTCGATATAACCGGTAAAAGATTAAAATACTACTCGGATATTGCTACCATAAATGGTATTGGAACGATGTCAAGAAAAACTTTAAAAAGTGGTGTTTATTTTTTAAAGTTTCAACACGAGGGCAAACAAGTTGTTAAAAAAATAATCATAGAATAAATAAGTACGTTATGAAATCAAAAATATATTTAACCATTTTAATGTGTTCAGTTAGTTTTCTTGGCTTTGCACAAATCGGAATTGGTACAACTTCACCAGACGCTTCTTCAGTTTTGGACATGACATCCACTACGCAAGGCGTATTAATTCCTAGAATGACAACTACGCAGAGGGAAGCCATATCTGCACCTGCAATTGGTTTACAAGTATACGATACAACTACTACATCTATTTGGTCTTACAATGGAGCTTCATGGGTTAATGGTACTGGAGGTCCTGGTAAATTTATAGATGGGGCTGCTTCAGATATTGCCTTTTATGATGGAAGAGTTGGTATTGGAAGAGATAATTTTTCAGCAGTCCATAAATTGTGGGTTGAAGGAGTGAAAAACACTGATGGTACAAATACTGCCAGTAGAACAAAAGCTAACTATACCGGTTCCGGAACAAGTACCGCGACTTACGGTGCTCTCCATAATGCTGAAAACAATAGTACTGGGACCATAAACTTTGCCGCAGGTTCATACAATACGATTGACAATTCTGCAGGAGACATTTCAACTGGATTTGCCACACGATCAGAAATTAATAATGATGCTGGGAATAATATAATATTTGGTTCAGGATCATCAATTAATATTACTAATAATGGAACAATGGATAATGCTGTTGGTTTATTTCTTAGTTATTTAGGGACTGGAGTGACAACAAATAGCTACGGTATTTTTATTAATTCTAGTTTTGATGAAGGAACCACTGATAATTATGCTATATATTCTCAACCTAATATTGACTCATACTTAGAAGGAAATCTCGGTATCGGTACAGATGAACCTCAACAAAAAATTCACATTAGCGGAGCTATGCGTTTAGAACCTCAGGCAACAGCTCCTGCTGGAGCTCTTGGCGATTTATATGCCGGTACAGATGGTAACCTATATTTTCATAATGGGACTGATTGGCAACAAGTCTCTTTGGTTCCATAAATTGAATGTGATATTTTTTAAAAAATTCTTTGATACTGATAAAAAGTTTTTACATTTGTCTTAGGAAAATAAATTATGAACAATAACTTAAATAAAACTTGGTGGTGGAACTCTCGAAATTCAAACTTCGTGAACTAGACCTATAGTATGTTTAACTATCAATATAAAGGCTTGTCATTCACGACAAGCCTTTTTTAATTCAACAAATGAAAACATATAAATTACATACCTATTCAAAAAAGATTATTGCAGATATTATTACTCCAGTTAGTATTTATCTCAAAATTCGCGACAAATTTCCGAATAGTATTCTATTAGAAAGTAGTGATTATCACGCCAACGATAATAATTTTTCATACATCTGCTTCAATCCAATTGCGTCAATTAAAATTCAAAACGACCGTATTGATCAATCATTCCCAGATGGAAATATTACAGAAGAAATTATTACAGATACAACGAATGTTCCTCAAAAAATCCATGACTTTTCACAATACTTTGAATCGTCAAAAAACAATGATTTTAAGTTTATAAACAATGGAATATTTGGATATACTGCTTATGATGCCGTTCGATATTTTGAAGACGTAGAAATTTATAAAAAAGAAAATTCCTTAGAAATTCCTGACATCTACTATGCAGTATATCAAAATGTAATCGCAATCAATCATTTTAAAAATGTCGCTTATATTTTCTCTCATTGTTATGACTCAGAGAGTAATGTTGATGAAATTCATCAACTCATAAAAGCCAAGAACTTCGCTGCCTATACTTTTTCAACCGACGGTGAAATAACCTCTAACTTGACCGATGAGGAATATAAAGAACATGTCGCCCTTGCAAAAAAACACTGTGCAAGAGGTGATGTTTTTCAATTAGTGCTTTCGAAAAAATTCTCTCAAGGATTTAAAGGTGATGAGTTCAATGTATATAGAGCGCTTAGAACAATCAACCCCTCTCCATATCTCTTCTATTTCGATTATGGAAATTTTAAGATTTTTGGGAGTTCTCCCGAAGCACAATTAGTTGTAAATAACGGACAAGCGGAAATACATCCGATAGCTGGTACTTTTAAACGAACGGGTAATGATGAACAAGATGCCGAATTAGCCAAGCAATTAGCTGTTGATGAAAAAGAAAATGCTGAACATGTTATGTTAGTAGATTTGGCGCGTAACGATCTTAGTAGACATGGAAGTGAGGTAAAAGTAGAAACTTATCGCGAAGTACAGTTTTTCTCCCATGTTATTCATTTAGTGAGTAAAGTTGTAGGCAAAAAACATGAAGATACTTCTACTATGCAAGTAGTAGCTGATACCTTTCCGGCAGGTACGTTAAGTGGAGCCCCAAAACATAAAGCAATGCAATTGATTGAAAAATATGAAAAAACAAGTCGCGCATTTTATGGCGGAGCTATTGGTTTCATGGACTTTGAAGGCAACTACAATCATGCCATCATGATTCGTACCTTTTTAAGTAAAGATCATCAATTGCATTGGCAAGCAGGAGCAGGATTGGTATCTAAATCGAATCCAGAACATGAATTGCAAGAAGTATATAACAAATTAGGTGCCTTAACAAATGCACTAACAACGGCAGAACGAATATGAAAAAAGTATTAGTTATAGATAATTACGATAGTTTCACCTACAATTTGGTACATTATTTAGAAGAGCTCGGTTGTGATGTAACCGTGAAAAGAAATGATCAGTTGACTTTAAATGAAGTTGAAGATTACAACAAAATTCTATTATCGCCAGGTCCAGGAATACCTGATGAAGCAGGTTTACTAAAGAAAATAATTGAGACATATGCCCCAACCAAAAGTATTTTAGGTGTTTGCCTAGGGCAACAAGCCATAGGTGAAGTTTTTGGTGGAAGTATTGTTAATTTAGATACTGTCTATCACGGTGTAGCGACTAATGTTACTATTACAGTAGATAATGAGTCATTATTTGAAGGGTTAGATAAAAGTTTAGAAGTTGGAAGATATCATTCTTGGGTCGTGTCGAACGAGTTACCAGATGAATTGGAAGCAACATCATTTGATGAAAACGGACAAGTAATGTCGCTTCGCCATAAAACGTATGATGTAAAAGGGGTACAATACCATCCCGAGTCAGTACTTACCCCCAGTGGAAAACAAATTTTAGAAAACTGGATAAATAATTAGTATGAAACAATTATTAAACAGATTGATTAATCATGAGACGATCTCTAAAGAAGAAGCTAGAGATGCACTGGTAAACATTTCAAATGGTGCATATAATCAAAGTCAAATTGCTTCTTTTTTAACAGTTTATATGATGCGAAGTATTACTGTTGACGAATTAGAGGGGTTTAGGAATGCACTTCTAGAATTATGTCTTGCTGTAGATTTTTCTGACTATAATTCTATCGATTTATGCGGTACCGGTGGCGATGGGAAAAATACATTTAACATTTCAACATTATCCTCTTTTGTAGCGGCTGGAGCAGGTACAAAAGTGACGAAGCATGGTAATTACGGAGTGTCTTCAGTATCCGGATCAAGCAATGTTTTAGAACATTTAGGTGTTAAGTTTAGCAACGATAAGGGTTTTTTGGAAAAGTGCTTAAATGACGCCGGCATCTGTATTTTACATGCGCCATTATTTCATCCTGCAATGAAAAATGTAGCCCCCATTAGAAGGGAGCTAGGAGTAAAGACATTCTTTAATATGTTAGGACCTATGGTAAATCCGGCATTTCCCAAAAATCAATTGGTAGGGGTTTTTAACTTAGAATTAGCGAGAATTTATGGATACTTATATCAAAATACCAATAAAAATTTTAGTATTCTACATGCCTTAGATGGCTACGATGAAATTTCTTTAACTGGTGATACTAAAGTAATCTCAAATAAGAATGAAATGATGCTTTCACCTAATGATTTTGGTGTGAGTCGTATAAATCAAGATGATATTTTTGGTGGAGACACAGTAGAAGAAGCCGCAAAGATATTTATGAAAGTCATAACGGGCAAAGGAACAGAAGCTCAAAATAATGTGGTTTCGGCTAATGCCGGAATGGCCATTGCAACTGTCAATAAATTAAGCCCGAAAGCTGGTTTTGAACTTGCCAAAGAATCGTTGTTAGCTGGTAAAGGACTTGTGGCCTTAAATAAACTTCAAACGCTTAGTCAATCATGAATATTTTAGAAAAAATAGTTGCTGATAAAAAGAAGGAAGTTCTCTTGAAAAAAGGATTAATTCCGGTTTCACAATTAGAGCACTCGGTACTATTTGAAAGACCAACACTATCTCTGGTAGAAGCGTTACGGCTTAGTGATACTGGTATTATTGCCGAACACAAACGTAGATCTCCGTCAAGATCTGTTATCAATCAAAGTTTAAACGTACAAGATGTGGCGACCGGTTACGAAAACGCTGGTGTCTCTGGTATGTCTGTATTAACAGATGGAAAATACTTTGGTGGTTCATTAGACGATGTTTTGATAGCCAGAGCAAGTTGCAATCTACCAATATTACGCAAAGAGTTTATTATTGATGAATATCAATTGCTCGAAGCCAAAGCCTATGGTGCAGATGTCATTCTACTTATTGCCGCCATTTTAACCAAAGAAGAAATTGAACAATTTTCTCTTTTTGCCAGGAGTTTATCATTGAATGTATTACTAGAAGTACACAACGAAGCTGAATTACAAAAATCTATCATGCCTAGTTTAGATATGATTGGTGTAAATAATCGTAATCTAAAAACATTTGAGGTTAGTTTGGCGACAAGTAAAGAATTGAGCGACCAAATTCCGAATGACTTTCTTAAAGTATCTGAAAGTGGTATTAGTTCAATTGAGGCAATTAAAGAACTAAGACCTTTTGGGTACAAAGGTTTTTTAATAGGTGAAAATTTTATGAAAACTGAAAATGCAGGTCAGAGTGCCGCGCAGTTCATCAAAAATTTGAAAGTATGAAATTGAAGGTTTGTGGAATGAAATATCAAGAAAATATAGCCGAGGTTGCTTCTTTAAAACCTGACTATTTAGGGTTTATTTTCTATGAAAAATCAGCTCGTTTTGTACAATCTGAAACACCTCTTATTTCAAATAAAATAAAAAAAACAGGTGTCTTTGTTAATGCATCTCATGGGTATATTAGAGAACAGATCGAAACCCACAAATTAGAAGCTGTGCAATTACATGGTGAAGAAACACCCGAATTTTGTAAAGAGTTGACAAAATTAAATGTAGAAATCATCAAAGTTTTTTCGATAAAAAATACATTCGATTTTGGTGTTTTGGCTCCTTATGAAACTGTTTGCGATTATTTTTTGTTCGACACAAAAGGAGCATTGCCCGGAGGCAATGGAATGGTATTTAATTGGGAGATTTTGAAAGGGTATCCGTCAACAAAACCTTATTTTTTAAGTGGTGGTATCGGGCTAGAACAGTTAGAAAATATTGAAGCATTTAAAAACAGTGAAATTGCTAAATATTGCTATGCTCTTGACGTAAATAGCAAATTTGAAGTAGAAGCTGGATTAAAAAATATAGAGAAATTAAAAGAATTTAAATCTCAATTATGAGTTACAATATCAACGATAAAGGATATTATGGAGAATTCGGTGGAGCATACATACCTGAAATGCTATATCCGAATGTTGAAGAGTTACGTCAGAATTATTTGAAAATTATGGCAGAACCCTCATTTCAAGAGGAATTTAATCAACTCTTAAAAGATTATGTCGGTAGACCTTCTCCGCTCTATTTTGCCAAACGACTAAGTGAAAAGTACGCTACGAAAATATACCTCAAGCGAGAGGATCTCAACCATACAGGTGCACACAAAGTAAATAATACCATTGGTCAAATATTAATGGCACGGCGCCTAGGTAAAAAACGTATCATTGCCGAAACAGGTGCGGGTCAACACGGTGTTGCTACTGCCACAGTTTGTGCACTAATGGGTATGGAATGTATTGTGTATATGGGTGAAATTGACATCGCACGTCAAGCACCAAATGTAGCCCGTATGAAAATGCTTGGTGCTACTGTAGTACCAGCATTATCTGGTAGTAAAACGTTGAAAGATGCAACAAATGAAGCCATTCGTGATTGGATTAATAATCCTGTAGATACACATTATATTATTGGTTCTGCTATTGGTCCTCATCCGTATCCTGACATGGTTACTAAATTTCAATCTGTTATTTCTGAAGAAATAAAATCACAATTACTAGAAAAAGAAGGTACTGAACATCCAAATTATGTTGTTGCATGTATTGGTGGTGGAAGTAACGCCGCAGGCACTTATTACCATTTTTTAGATAATGAAGATGTTGGTATCATAGCAGTTGAAGCAGCCGGAAAAGGAATCCATTCTGGAGAAAGTGCTGCCACATCTGCTTTAGGGAAAGAAGGGATTATTCACGGATGCAAAACACTATTGATGCAAACTGATGATGGTCAAATAACCGAACCCTATTCTATTTCTGCTGGGTTGGATTATCCCGGAGTTGGACCATTACATTCTCATTTATATAAGACAGGACGTGGTGAATTCTATTCAGCAACAGATGATGAAGCCATGCAAGCAGGTTTAGAACTAGCAAAGTTAGAAGGCATTATCCCCGCAATTGAAACCAGTCATGCTTTGGCCGTTTTTAAATACAAAACATTTCAACCCAACGATGTTGTTGTGATCAGTCTTTCTGGTCGTGGAGATAAAGATTTGAATAATTATATCGAGTATTTTAATTTATAATTATGAACAGAATACAACAGAAATTACAAGAAAATAAAAAACTATTGTCAATTTATTTTACCGCAGGATATCCGAGTTTAGATGATACAGTAAGCGTCATTGAAAATTTAGAGAATGCCGGTGTAGATATGATAGAAATTGGTTTGCCTTTTAGTGATCCTTTGGCTGATGGGCCAACCATTCAGGCGAGCTCAACACAGGCTTTAAAAAATGGTATGACCACAACAGTACTATTTGAGCAACTAAAAGATATTCGAACAAGAGTCAATATTCCATTAATTGCCATGGGTTATTTTAATCCTATGTTACAATATGGAGTAGAAGCGTTTTGCGCAAAATGTAAAAAAATTGGTATTGATGGTCTCATTATTCCTGATTTACCGGTTGATGTATATCAAGAAGAATATCAGACCATTTTTGAAAAATATGGCTTGATCAACGTGTTTTTAATTACTCCTCAAACCAGTGATGAGCGCATTCGTTTTATTGATTCTGTTTCTAACGGATTTATTTATATGGTGAGTTCAGCCAGTACAACCGGAGCCAAATCAGGATTTGGCAATGAGCAAAGCAATTATTTTGAAAGGATTGCTGCTATGAATTTAAAGAATCCTCAAATTGTAGGGTTCGGAATTTCAAATAAAGAAACGTTTCAGCAGGCTACAAAACAGGCCGCAGGTGCCATTATTGGAAGTGCTTTTATAAAGCATATTACAGCGAATGGTATTTCCAATATTGATGAGTTTGTAAATCCAATTTTAAGTTAATTTAAAAACACGATCACTTTCGTGGAAGATCTATGGCGTTAAATATTGTTTTAGTCGAACCTGAAATTCCAAATAATACCGGAAATATTGGACGCCTGAGTCTAGCGACAGGTTCAAACTTGCATTTGATCAAGCCTTTCGGTTTTGAAATTACCGATGCTCGATTGAAACGAGCCGGACTTGATTATTGGCAACACCTCAATATTATCACCTACGAATCTATAGATGAATTCTTCGAAATCAACAAAAAACACAAAATGGTTTTCCTTTCCAGTCATGGAAAAAAAACACATTGGTCTATTGATTTCTCAGACAATATGTTTCTTGTTTTTGGAAAAGAATCAGTTGGATTATCAAAAGGCATTACCGATGAAAATGCCGAACATCTTTTTAGAATTCCTATGTTTAGCGAACACATAAGAAGTCTTAATTTAGCAAATGCTGTAAGCATCGTGATTTACGAAGGACTCAAACAACTATCAATAAAATGAACACCATACGACTTTCTGAAACACTTTCATTAAGTGCTATTTCTTTAGACGACGCCGAGCAGTTAAAACAATTGATGCATCGAATATATCCTCCAGCATATGAACATTTGTGGGAAGATGATGGTCAATGGTATGTCGAAACAACATTCAATAAAGAAGAGCTTAAAAAGGAACTAGCTGATCTAAAGGGCTCCTATTACTTCGTCATTTTTGAACAAGAAACCGTTGGTATTTTACGTTTGATTCACGATTATACGTTGGCGGATAAACCAACTCTAAAGGCCACCAAATTACATCGTATTTACTTGGATTCAAAAACCCAAGGAAAGTCCATTGGAACGTTTTTAATGAATTGGATAACGCAACAGGCATTGCAAAATGGCTCTCAAGTGTTATGGCTCGAAGCCATGGATACACAAGAACAAGCGCTGCAATTTTATAAAAAAAGAGGGTATATAATTAGTAGTGATTTTCGCTTGACTTTTGAATTAATGCATTCTCATTTAAGAGGAATGCATACGATGTATAAACTTCTTTAAGTATAGGATATCATGCAAATATTTTTTAAAATTTTAAGTGTATTGTTCGCCCTATTATTTTTGGTGTCGGCTGGTCTACAATACAACGATCCTGACCCAATTCTTTGGATCATAGTTTGGACTAGTGCAGCAATACTCTCCATCTTGTTTTTCTTTAAAATGGTTTCTTCTCTAGTGCTCTTTATTATTGGAGCGGTTTGTTTCATAGGATTTTTAAGTCTATTTCCATCTAATTTTCAAGGTTTTGGTTTAGAAAATGGAGATATAAACAATGTAGAACTTGCTCGAGAAGCAGTTGGACTCTTAATTATTTCACTTGTACTGTTTACGTATGCGCTTAGAGTTAGGTATACCAAAATTAAAGAATAAATAACCTTGCTTTGTAACTTAGAATATCATTTATATGGTACAACTAAGGGTTTGTCCAATAATCAACTACAAATACTTTTTCTAAATCTTCCTGTAAACTAGCTACAAACGCCTGATGTTTTGGGTGGGGTGTATAAATAGAATCTCTGTCTTTCTCAGACGCGAATGTTAGCATGTAACAGTGTGTGAACCCTTGATGAAAGTCTTCAGGACTATCGTTAATACCCCATTCAAAATCTTTGATGACAGAGATGGCATCGGGCAATGCATTAAAAGCCTCATTTAATTTAGTTATTCTTTCTTCACTCGACTCATCTTTAAATTTAAACAGAACAACGTGTCTAAGTACCTTTTCTTTATTTTCTGATTTTTCCATTTCCTTAACTTTATTTTGAACAGTTTTATTCGCTTGAGCAGCATCTTCTTTACAGGAGATGAATATAAAAGTTATGAATAAAAAGGCAATAGTAATTTGTTTTTTTTGATGAAACATTTCTTTCGTTTTGTTTAAATTATTTCTGGTAGCACGCTATAGTATTCCACCTGAACTCCCTCCATCAATCTTTATAGCTGCGCCATTTGTTGCTGAAGCCAAAGGGCTTGCTAAATACGTAATTGTATGTGCTACTTCTTCTACTTTTGCGAATCGCTGCAATAATGAATTCGTTCGAACGGTTTTAAAGAAATTAGTTTCCACTTCTTCTTTGGTTTTATCTTCTTTTTGAGCAACCTCTTCTAAAAACGATTCTGCACCTTCTGATAAAGTCGATCCTGGTACAACTGAATTCACCGTAACATTGGTTCCTTTAGTCAATTCTGCTAAACTTCTCGAAATAGAAAGCATTGCTGTTTTGGTCATACTATATGCCATCAAATCAGGTGGCACTAAAGTTGCGCATTCACTTGAGACAAACAGAATACGTCCCCAGTTTTTCTCAAGCATTTTGGGCAATATATGTCTAGATAAGCGGACACCGCTCATAACATTAATTTCAAATTGTTCATACCACTCTTCATCTTTCGTCTCAAAAAAAGAATTGGGTCTATAAATACCAACATTATTAACCACTATGTCTACGTTATGAATCTGATCTAAAATTGAAGTCACTTGGTTTTTATTTCCGAAATCCCCTACAATACCGCTTATCTTTTTCTCTGGAAATTTTTCTCGTAACTTAAGCAAAGCTGTATTTACGCTTTCAGATGTTCTTCCATTAATAATCACTGAAGTTCCTTCTTTTAACATAGCTATTGCCGTAGCAAACCCAATGCCCTTGGTTGAACCAGAAATGAATGCCGTTTTATCTTGTAATTGTAAATCCATAAAAAATAATACATATAGTTATCCTAACCCTAAAGGACTAAATACCGCCCATAAAGTAAGTACGAGCAAAATAAGTATAATAGTTAAAATTGTGTCTTTAGAAAATTTAAATGTTGATTTTCTTGTTGACTTCTGAAATGTAACCAATTCTAATTGCTCTTCGGGTTGCGGTGCTCCCATTTTACTAACGATCATGAGAATGCTTGCGCATAGAATGAATAAGAATAATGCAAAATGCAAAAAATTGATCCCTAAAAACATCCCTAGTAAAGACGATTCTTCAACAACAATACTTCCTTCATTATTAAGAAATTCAAAAACCAATCTAAAAATACCTAAAACAAAACCCATCCATAAAGCTACGATAGCGCCTTTTGCATTGATCCATTTGTAAAAAAGTCCGAATAAAAATACTGCTGCAATTGGTGGAGAAATATAAGCTTGAACACTTTGTAGGTAATGAAAAATTCCACCTTTCATCAAAGACTTCATAAACGGTATCCACCCTAAACTTGCAATCACTAAAATTACAGTTGCCATTTGACCAAAACGTACCAAATCTTTTTGTGTGGCTTTTGGTCTATATTCTTTATAAAAATCTATAGTTAAAAGTGTTGAACTCGAATTGAAAGCCGAAGAAAGCGAACTCATTAATGCGGCTAATAATCCGGCAATGGCCAACCCCTTTAGGCCCATTGGTAAAAATTCATTTATCATTGCTGGTAATGCTTGATCTGCATTTTCCATAGAGAAACTAATAGCCCCTTTTTGTAATAATGCATAGGCGATAACACCTGGAATAAAAAATATAAATACGGGTAATAATTTTAAATAGCCCGCAAACAGCGCTCCTTTTCTTGCATTATTTACATCTTTAGCAGACAATGTTCGCTGTACTATATATTGATCTGTACACCAATACCAAACTCCTAAAATTGGAGCTCCAAATAGCATTCCCGTCCAAGGATATTCCGTGTCTTCCATTGGACGCCAAAGGTTAAAGAATTTTTCTACGGGTGGATTTTCTGGTTGTTTCGATGCCTCAGCAATAATTGCTATCATCTCATCCCATCCGCCCAAAGCATATAAGCCAAATAAAGTCACTGTTATGGTTCCTATTAATAATACAAATGCCTGCACCATATCAGTATAAATTACAGCTTTTAGACCTCCTAAAACAGTATAAAATCCAGTGGCAATAACGGTAACAATAGCTCCCGTCCAAAACGGAACACCAATAGTTTCAAACACCAATGCTCCTGCAAAAATTATGAGAGATATTTTAGTAATTACATAGGCCAATACAGAAATCACTGAAAGATAATTTCGACAAGCCTTTGAATATCGTTTTTCTAAAAATTCGGGCATTGTATAAACACCTGTTCTTAGATAGAAAGGCACGAACACCCAACCCAGTAAGATCAAAACTAAGGCAGCGATAATCTCGAAATTTGCCATTGGCATATTACCCCTCGCTCCTGCTCCAGAAACTCCTAATATAATTTCAGAACCAATATTAGAGGCAAATAAGGAAGCGCCCACTACTAGCCATCCAGAATTTTTCCCGGCAAGAAAATAATCGACCGCGCCTTTACTTTTTGTTTTGCTCTTAGACGCCCATTGAGCAATCCATAAAATAATACCAAAATAAATAATAATAATAGCGAGGTCCCAGAAGTGTAAGGTTGTCATCATAGATTGAACGGTTGATTTAAAATACTATATTCATTACCACTTTTTTAGACCTAATAATTTTTCTCCTAGTTCTGTTAAATCAGCACGTCCATATTTTGTTTGTTCCCATTTTCTGGGATCTCCTGGAAATGCGTATCCTTCTGGAGCAATTCTATTTTTCCAAGAATTAACGCGCCATTCGCGCATTTCTTTGTTATCCTCTTCTGCAGGCATCATCGATATATATTGAGCAATGCGCACTTTATCTTTAGAAAGATTCTTTCGTATTCCGTGTGGCTCAGTGCTATTGAAGATAAGTAGATCCCCTGCTTCCATGGTTACTTTTACAATTTTGTCTTCTAAGTCTGTTACATCTGGTAAAAACCTGTCACGGTCTTTGGGTTGTCCAAGTTTCCAAGTATTATAATTTCTATATAGCCATGGAATACATTGAAAGCCTCCCATTTGTTCATCTAATTGATCTGCCAACGCCAATACACCTTGCACATTTTGAGGTTTTGTTTCAGGATCATAATCCCAATGTATAAAACCCTTGGTACTTTGGCCTTCTTGAATAGGAAAATTCAAATTTGCACGATCTATTGTTACCCATAATTTCTCTGTTCCCCATACATCAACAAAGGCATCATAAACTTTTTGTACCTGTCTATTATTCCACAAATGTTGATTATTATATACCTCAACCATTCCTGTACCTGCCAATTCTTTCATTTGCATTTCTGCTCTTGGAGGTGCATACCAAGTTTCAGGGTCATTAGGATCTTTCTCATCAAATTCCCAAATAAAATCTGCTGTTGCTTTTGCCTGCTCTTTAGGAACGGCGTTTTTGATTACAATATATCCATTATGTTTCCAAAAAGCCCAATCCTCTTCACTCAATACCCTTAACGGTTTTCCATTAGATCGATCATTTAACTTGATACTACTTGATGTTGCTGTAGAAGGGTTTCCAGGGATATCTTCATGCGCTGTGTTTGCCATCTTTATTGGCGCCATAGTTTGCTTTTGATCTTTCATAATTTCTAAAATTTGATACTACAAATATAGAAGCACATAAAGATACTTTTCCACCTTAATATTGATCATAATTTGAATAATATTGATATTTTAAACGAAAAAGGATCATTATCATAATAATTTAGTTAAATTTAAGAATGAAAGTTCAATTAGAATCTATAGATCAAGACAGTAAAAGTCCGTTTCGATTGTTACACAATCCTAACTTAAGCGCTTTATTCTATTGGCACTTTCATCCAGAATATGAATTGGTATATATAGAAGGAGCAAGTGCCACACGCCATGTGGGCAATCATATTTCAAATTTTGAACAAAGTGACTTGGTTTTTATCGGTTCGAATATTCCACATCTCAACTTTGACTACGGAGTGAAAACTGCTTATAAAAAAGATGTACTTCATATCAAACCTTCTTTTAAAAAGAATGTGTTGCACGAAACTCCTGCATTTTTAAAGATTACTCAATTATTTGAAAAGTCGCAATATGGATTGGCCTTTTTTGGCGAAACAAAAAAAGTCGTTGGTAAGCGATTGATGCAGCTTCATACCTTAACGCCTTTTGATCGCTATATAGAAATACTGGCTATTTTAAAGTTGTTGGCCGAAAGCGATGACTATGAGTTACTGCATGAGCAACCTTTTATCAATACGTACAATACCAAAGAACAGCAACGTATTAGACAATTATATGCCTTTATTGATGAGCACTATACGCGTAAAATCAATCTTGATGAAGTTGCATCATTATGCAATCTTAGCAAGCCTGCTTTTTGCAGATACTTTAAAAAGAACACTGGCAACACTTTTATAGGGTTTTTAAATGAATATAGAATTAGTCAAGCGAAACGTTTGTTACTCATGGGTATGAATGTAAGTGAAACGTGCTATGCTTGTGGGTTTGACAGTCTTTCTTACTTTAATAGAACATTTAAAAGTATTGCTGGTGAAAACCCAAGCGCGTTTAAAAGAAACAATAGTTCTTCGAAACAATAAGAAGCAATTATTTATTACCTTGTCTTTTATTGGTAATACCTTCTAAAAAAATATGTTACCAGATAAAGTCTATACTATTGTTATGAGAATATTTATATACTTAAGCATATTGTTGTTTGTTGGATTAAATACTGTGAATGCTCAAAAAGTACTTTCTAAAAAAGAAATCAGAAAAAAAAAGAAAATAGAGCAACTCGAAACCTACATAAATAAACCTAAATTTAGATTTGGCTCATCTTACATAACATCGTCAACTGGCAAAAGAATGGGGTCGCGAGGAGGTCTATTCGATATTAATGGTAACTCAATAACGTTTTTAGAATTTTTAGTTCCAGACATCAATGATAATGTTGAAATTTTAACATTGGATGTTAAATTAGAAAGTTATACAACAATCGGTTCTTTGAAAGAAGGTAACTTAAAAGTTTTCTTTTCAACTATTATTAAGAATAAAAAATGGACATTCAAATTAGCGGTACAAAAATCTGGTCGTGCAACGCTGCAAATTGATGGTATCTACGGTATCATTCTTAAGTATGATGGTCGAATATCTTCTTTCTAAATAGTAGGTAAACAAAATCAATAATTCGAGTTGGAAAAGGATTCGGATTTGAGATTTTGGAGTTTTGCAACCATGAATTAGTCAAACCATTAAATTGGTTGGAAAGAATTAATTTAAAACCAGCGCCCGACCGTTGGCAGTAATTAGACTAGAGTAAATTTAAAAACTGAAATATGACAATTATATCAAATTTTTCAGAATTACAGAGCTCCTGAAATAACCATAATTTTTGATTACATTAGTTGTCCAAACAAAGAAGACGAGCAATATTTATTTATAAACTTCTTCTCACTTCTTATAACCTTATTTCTTAAGTAACTAACCGTATAAAACGTTGTAAAACATTTCGAGATAAAATTTTGCAACAAAAGAAAATGAATATCGTCTTTAGAAAATAAAATAATGACTAAATACAATGAGAGAAAAATTTATTTTAATTTTATTATTAGTTTTTGCCTCTATT
The DNA here is from genome assembly GCA_947500525.1 of uncultured Flavobacteriaceae bacterium. Lineage (GTDB taxonomy): Bacteria > Bacteroidota > Bacteroidia > Flavobacteriales > Flavobacteriaceae > Aureibaculum. The sequence goes on from CANMSH010000001.1 coordinate 286,773, forward strand.
TCTTGTAAAACTGAGACGAAGAAAAAAGAGAGAAATAAAGAGTCCTTTACTCTTAATGCAACTCTAACGAACATACCTGATAGCACATTGTTTTTTCTTAAAAATGCCAGCAAAAATATAACTATCGATAGTGCTTATGTAATCAATAGTAAATTATCTCTAAATGGTCAATTATACCAAAAGAATCTTCCCGAAAACTTAACACTTCTTTCAATTAGTCCAGAATTTATCTACACCAAACTTTTTGTTAAAAACGGTGAACACGTCACATTTAACGCAGATAAAAAAGATTTTCCTTGGAATATAGACGCTTCGGGTTCTGATTATCATGACACTGAAGAAAAATTTAATCAAATAGAATATCAAGAACAAGAAATTATAAAAAAGATAAACTTAAAATATGGTTCCGAAAAAGAAGCATTGATAAAGAAAATTACCGAATTAAAAGATTCAATTAGTGATATGAGGCTAGCATTAATAAAAAAAGAAATTAATAGTTATTCGGGTTTAAAGAATTTTAATTACGATAAAGATAAATTCTCTGAAGAAGAATTAAAAACCATGTATAGCCAGTTAGATGAAAGTTTAAAAGAAACTCCTACAGGAAAATCAATAAAACTCCTATCTCAATATCCAAAACTAGAAATAGGTGATACCTATTACGATTATAGTGCACTTAATACTAATGGAAACACGATGGCACTGTCTCAAATTAAAAACAAATACATTCTTTTACATTTTTCGTCTATCGGTTGTCCTTATAATAAAGCATCATTTCCGAAATTAAAAGAAATGTATGCTAAGAATAGAGATAAATTAGAAATTGTTTCAATATCAATGGACAGAGATAAAGAAGATTGGCAAAATCATATTAAGAGAGACTCTATTCCTTGGCCATATCTATGGGATGGTAAAGGAAATTTTAATGATGCTAATATAAAATACAGGAAAGATGGTACTCCTAACTATGTTTTATTATCTCCTGATAAAAAAATACTTGAAAGTTGGTTTGGTTATGGGCAAGGAATTTTTAAAGACAAATTTGGTGATTATTTTAAGTTTTAATAAAAACTACGTATCACGACGTGTATAATTAATTGCTAATAGTAAATAAAGAGTGTCTCGGACATCCTAACGGATTTCCTTACCCTTACACTTTTTGTTATCTTAGTTGCTTACGCAACTAACCATAGCCCAACCGTGATAAAACGTTTCACAGAAACATCTAGTTAATTTTTAAAACTGAATTAGTGTAACAAATACTATAGCTAATGGTCTTTTCATTAAAATTAACCAATATGAAAAAAATACTATCTGTTACAACCTTTATTATATTCTTTTGTAGCTGTAAAAAAGAAGAAAAACAAACGCTTTCGCCTGAAGTTCTTGAAATAAAAAACGCCATACTGAAACAAAAAGAGCTATTTGATGCACCTGGTATAGCGTTTGGTATGATTAAAAACGACACTATTATTTATGCCGATGCACATGGTGTTAGAAGTCGAGATACCAAAGAACCCTTGACCACCAGTTCTTTATTTCATATGGCATCTGTTTCTAAACCTTTTGTGGCGACTGCCATTGTTCAATTAATGGAACAAGGAAAAATTGATTTAGATGAAAAGCTAACCTATTATTTACCATATTTTACTATGGCAGACGAGCGTTATAAAGATATTACCATTAAACATATGCTGACACATACCTCTGGAATCCCAGATATAGATAACTATGAATGGGATAAACCACAATACGATGATGGGGCAGCTGAACGTTATGTTAGAAGTCAGAAAGTCGTTAAACTTGATTTCGCCCCAGGTGATCGATATAGTTACAGTAATCCTGCATTTGATATTCTATGCGATGTTATTTCAAAGACTTCAGGAATAACTTTTGAAGAATATATGAAAAAGAACATTTTTGAACCTATCGGTATGAAGAACAGTACTTTCTTTAAACCTGAGGTGCCAGAAAGTTTAGCAACACAACCCCATGTGTTAGGCGATAGCCTTCAAATAGTAGTTAGTAAAATTTATCCTTACAATAGAAGGCATGCAGGAAGTTCTACTTTGCATTCTAACGTTGAAGATATGTTACTTTGGGCGAGAGTCTATTTAAACAAAGGGAGCATAAATGGCAAACAAATTTACAGCAAGGAGTCTTACAAATTATTAACAAGTGTTCATTCACCAGAAGACCAAAGAAAAGTATGTTTAAGTTGGTTTTTGGGTAAAATAAATAATTCAGAAATATATAACCATTCAGGAGGTGACGAAGGCTATGCAACTTTTTTTGGTTTTATGCCAGAGTATAAATCTGCGGTTGTAATGATGACGAATACAGATAAATTTCGGGCCACAAGCAATGCTGCGAGCATATTAAAGAATTCCATATTTAATGACACTATTCGACCAAAAGCACCTATTCACTATAAACTCAAAGACCATATTCTTAAAAGTGGAATTGAAAAAGTGAGAGAAATCTATTATGCAGAAAAACAAAAAACACCGCAGAATTACACTTTCAAAGGTGGAAATATAGACAATCTTGGTTATTGGTTGATTGATAGGGGGCATTTGAAAAAAGCTTTGGATGTATTTATGTTTAATATAAAATTAGAACCTAAACATGCAGGATGGGTTGATAGCGTAGGTGATGTTTATAAAGAAATGGATAGTATTGATTTGGCAATAAAGTGGTACAAAAAAGCACTTGAAATGAACCCTGATCAGGAGTTTTCTCAAAAGAAGCTAAATGAATTGCTTGGAATATGATTTTATGAATAGAAAAAAACGCACTACAACATCGTGTGTAATTAATTAGCTTCGCTGATCGTTATCTCAAGTTCGCATTTTACCATGGTATTTTTTACATGCCAGGAAAACATCTCTTTGTTTCAATGGTTACTACTAGATTTCATCGCAGGAATTGCTAACGCCAGTTCGCGTTGCTCGTATCACTTAAATTAATTAACTTGTCAATACGTTAGAAAATCCTAACGGATTTCGAGTAACAACAAGGAAAATATAGAGATTTTTATTCAACATTTTACAAAAATGTTGTAAATAAAAAGGAGTTTAGGAAAATAATCAACGAAATTAAATCATACACAAACCGTTAACAAGCAGTTAATCAATGAAAATTAGATACACAAAGAAAAGACTAAAATCGAATCTAATCTTTGGGTTTATTTGGTTTTTTCTAGGATTGACGCTGCTAATACTTAACGAATTTAGCAGTAGGTTAGACTATTTTTGGATAATCTTGGCAATAATATATTTTGGAGTCTATTCTTACGAGTATTTCAATCAATATTTGACAATTGAAAACGGAACAATAAAAGTCAATAACCCATTTGGTAAAAAAATAAATCTGGTCGAAATTAAACAGATTAAAAAATTCGCTGGAGATTATATTCTAAAAACAGATAAAAAGAATTTGACCATCAATACACAAATAATTGAGCCGAATTCACTTGCTGAATTAAATGCAGAATTGGAAAAATTAAATGTAAAATGGAATTAATAACCGTTTGCCAACAAGGGCTATAATTGCTTCACCAGTTTGCATTGCCCGTGTCACTTGAATTAATTAACTTGCAAATACGTTGGAAAAATCACAACTGATTTTCCGGAACAACTATTAAAACAATAGTGATTTTTATTCAACATTTTTGAAAAAAACATTCCCCTAAGGTAGACTATACACGAACCCTTAACAACAATTATATAGAAAAACATGCGTTCTAGATTTAACAATCAAGAAGACATATTAATGTTGTCGAATACAATCACATTAATAGGTATAGTAAATAATAGTAATTTATTAGATTTAAAATTACCCAAAAGGAAAAATTAAAATAATATCTCTTTAACTTTATTTATTGTATGATAGAAAACACAAAACAAAATGCTCCAATTCAAGACAAAATAAAGTACCTTTTATTCACCTATATTATAGTTATTTCACTTTGGTTTGCCTGTGCTCATCTTGTCACGTACTTAACACCTAGTTTAAAAACAAATAGTTTTCTTACGACACTAGCAAACTTAGACACATTTAAAATCATTATTATCTTTTTTCTTGCTTATTTATCTGACCGATATATACATAAGTTAATTACATTTAGCGACATACCATTACTCATTTTACGTTTTATAGTATTCACCTTAATTATCTGCTGTATAAACATACGTTGGTCTATTCATCCTGATAGTTCAGAATACTATACATATATCTATAACATTGGTTTATTGGCGATAGCAGCTCAATTATTAAGAATTCCAATTTTAATCTATAACGAAAAGAAAAATAATATTTTTAAAAAATATGAACAAAAAATCACTAACACAATTTTTATACTTATCATCGGAATAGTTTGTTACATGGTATTCACAATTACGGAACGCATAAACGACAACCAAACCGTTCTCGCAATAGATAAACTACTCGTTAATTATCTTAAATATCCGTTGGCATTAGCTTTTTTTGCTGCAGATAGTGCATTTAGTAGAACAAAACCAACAGCAAAAGGTGCTTTTTTTGATTTATATGGCTTCAAAATTTCGGAATATGTTAAATCTGCTGGTATCAGACTATTTCTATTTTTAATGATTTACTATTTTATTGCTGGCTTTTTTTTAACGGATGCACTGGTTAGAAATTCTGGGTTTTATTAGAGAACATTATAAAATGCAACTGTTAATAAACTTAATAGTTTAATCTTCACAGACAAAATTGATGACATCCCCAAATAATTATTTAAGATAAAAAATAAAGAACGGACAACGACTGTAATTGCTTCGCATTGCTTGTTTCACTCGAAATAATTAACTTGCCATTACTCTGACAATTCATAAGAGATTTTCAGCAACTAACCTTACCTAAATCATTGAATTTGATTACATAGAAAATGCAAAATGAAATTGAAAATATTACCTTTTCTAGATTCGTAAATCAAGCTATTCCTTTTGAGTTTATTACAATTAATGAGTTGTATGCACGATGCAAAAAAAATAAATACGACCTATCTATTCCTCATAGAATTGAGTTTCATGCATTGATTATTATTTTTGAAGGTGAAAGTAAACACTTCATTGATTTCAAAGAAGAAACATTATCTCCCGGAGTGATTTTACCCTTAACTAAAGGGCAGGTACATGCGTTCAATAGAGAGTTATCTGTAAAGGGATGTGTCATTTCGTTTGAAGAACGTTTTATTACTCAAAATACAAACGATAAAAATCTATTTCACTTTCTTCATATATATCATACTCCAAGTCTTTTAATAGGTAAAAAGAATTTAGAATCCTTGACTCCATTTCTAGAGCTCCTTGAAAAATTACACAAAGACGACAACGTTAACCTAAAATCCGAAATCGTAAATTCTGCGTTTTTAACTTTACTTTTCCAAATCAAACGCCTGTCTATAGACCAATATAAAGCTTTTGAAAGTAAGAAGTTTAACGATTTTATAAAGTTTAAACAGCTAATTACAGCATATTATCATGACACCCATAACACAAAAGACTATGCGCTTAAATTATCAATTTCCTATAAATACTTAAACGATATTTGCAAGGAAATTAGCGGTAAAACAGCTAAGTCTTTTTTAGATAGTTGGTTACTCCTTGAAATGAAAAGAAATCTTTCAGAAAATAAATATACATCCCAAGAAATTGCTTTTAAAATGGGATTCAATGAACCTTCAAACTTTATCCGTTTCTTTAAAAAATTTATGGGAATTACCCCTATTCAATTTCAAGATAAATTGAAAAAACAAACAACGGTTAGAGATTGACTATTTATAGTTTTAAATAGATCATTCATAATTAAATACGACGGTTGATATTTGTATCGAATAAAATTTCATACAAAAGAATGAAAAGCATTAAAATTATTTATTGGGTCACGACAGGTCTATTATGTTTTCTGTTTTTTGCAGGAGCATTGATGTATCTCTTTAACTATCCAAGAGCAGAAGGTTTTTTCATCAATCTTGGCTTTCCAACTTGGATTATCTATCCATTAGCAATTCTTAAAATTTTAGGAATAATTGCTATTTTAACCAAGAAATCAAAATTTTTAAAAGAACTCGCTTATTCCCGGTTCTTATTTGATGCTATTTTAGCTTTAACAGCTCATATCATTGTAAACGACAAAGAATATATACCAGCAATTATTGCGCTGGTTTTACTAAGTATTTCATGGGTTTATGATAGAAAAATATATGGAAATTATACACAAAATCAAACTTCATAATGACAAAACCATCAGCAAACGGTTTAAAAGAAACCATCGAGAATTTAATTAAGGCGGGTACAACTTTTGATATAAAGGAGTTAGAGTTAATTTATCACAAAGAACTAAAGGTAATTATGATGGATGACCAGGGAAAAATAACAATTTCTAATAAGGAAATGTTTAAAAACCTGTTCCAAATGAAAAAAGAAAATGGTGATGCACCCCTAAATGATTGGGCTGAATTTCATCATGTTGAAGTGAATAAACATAATGGTCATATTATTGTAGCAAGAAAAGTGAACTTAACAGGAATTGAGCAAAAAATTACGCTGAGTATTGATTTAATATGGGAAGAAAATCGTTGGCAAGTAATTAGAGAGGTAATTTTACCCAGCACGTAGAAATATAAATATTTGACTACTAAAAAGTTAATTATTTATAGTCCGTTAAAATGCTTTTAGAAAAATACATTATCGTCACCTCCTTCCACATTTTTAGTAATTTAGTTGCTATTCAATTAACTAGAAACAAACGGTTATAATTGAATAATACGAGTAATATGAATAAATTTACATTGAGGTGTAAATCAGTATTCGTCATTGCTGTTTTGGTGAATCAAAAATTAATAAATGAAACTAATTGTATTTGACATAGACGATACTTTAACCAAAAGTGAATACCAACATCAATTGGCATACGTCAACACAATGAGAGAATTTGGAATCACAGAAATAAATCAAAACTGGAAAACATATGAACATCATACTGATAGTTATATTTTAAAAGAAAATTACGAGAATAACTTCTCTAAAAAGTTTAATTTCTCGTTTATTGAAGGTTTTGAAAATAGAATGACTGAGTTAATTCTTTCATTAAAAAAAGTATCAGAAATTAAAGGTGCTAAAAATAATATAGACTACTTTATGGATAGGCCAGATTATGTTATTTCTTTTGCAACAGGTTCTTTACTAAAACCTGCATTTATAAAGTTACATCAATCAGGAATAAAGCATAGCAAGGAACTAGTAGTAGGTTCAAATGAAATTTATGAACGCGAAGGAATTGTAGCAAAAGCTATTGAAAGAGCAAAAGACTTTTATAATATAAAATCGTTCGACCAAATAATATCTGTAGGAGACGGTATTTGGGATTTAAGAACCGCTCAAAATTTAGGACTCCATTTTATTGGTATTGGAATGAAAAATTATTCGGATTTTGAAAAAGAGAAAATCAAATATCATATAAAAGATTGGAGTCAATTCGATCTAGTTCAGGCTGAATTAAAACTAGGTATAAATTAAATTTAGAAGAATGAAGCGTCTGTAAAACTTACTTCAAAAATTCCTTGACCGTTCAACTCTATAATTTTAGTATCTTTTCGCCCGAAAAAATGAACTGAAGTTCAAAAACCAATAATAGTAAGCTTAAAAACGTAAGAATTAAATAGAAAATATGAAAAGAAATTACCTCCAATCAACTAAAACGTTAAGTGCATTATTTTTTACGCTGCTTGTTTTTAACTTTCATACCGCACTGTATTCTCAATCTTCTGATAACTCTAGATTGATCGTTTTAGCAGATATGGGTAACGAACCCGATGAAGTTCAGCAAATGGCACATATGATTACCTGCGCAAATGAAATGGATATTGAAGGTCTCATTGCTGTTACCGGTAAGTATTTAAGACCAGAATCACATGAAAAATATCGAAGAGTTACGCATCCTGAGTTATTTATTGAAATTATAAATGCGTACGCAAAAGATTTGAAAAATTTAAAATTACATGCTAGTGGCTGGCCAAATCCAGAAGATTTGAAAAAGGTTGTATGTTCTGGTCAAACGGGTTATGGTATAGGTGATGTTGGAGAAGGCAAATCGAGTCCAGGTTCAAAATTAATAATCGATGCCGTGACAAAAAAAGACCCTAGACCAGTTTGGATTGTTGTTAATGCAGGTTCAAATACACTTGCACAGGCGCTGTATGATTATGAAAAAGAGCATTCTGAGTTAGAAGTAAATGCATTTGTGGCTAAATTAAGAGTTTTTGAAAATGGAGCACAAGATAATGCTGGTGCTTGGATTTGTGCTAAATATCCTAAAATACACTGGATACGTAGTAATTACCAGACCTATGCATATGGAGGTCCTGGGGGTACTGATGGTGATTTAACAACAAATTTAGGACCTAATTATTGGCAACCTTACCCATATAGTGTGAGTGGACAAAATGATTGGTTAAAAGAAAATGTGATGAAAAATCACGGGGCTATTGGAAAAGTTTATCCTGAACGCAGATATCATGGTTTTCGCGATGGAGGTTTAGGTTTTATGGAAGGAGGAGGAACCATTCCTTGGATAGGTTTAATTAATAAAGGCCTTTTTGACATAAATCAGCCGTCTTGGGGCGGTTGGGGTGGCCGTTTTAGTACAAAGAAAGCACCCGATTTTTGGTCTCGACATATTGATATCATGAAAGATGAGCGTGCACAATCTCCTTTTTACACCTATAGAGAAGTGAGTGACCATTGGGTTGACCCTCAAGACGGAAAGGTATATAATGATAATTATACTCCCGTTTGGCGATGGCGAGAAGCAATGTTCAATGATCAAATTTCTAGAATGGATTGGTGTTCAAAGTCTTTTAAAGACGCAAATCATCATCCAATAGCTGCTTTAAACGGGGATACATCAAATTCTATAGTCAAATTAGATGCCTTAGCCGGGGAAATAATTTCCTTGGATGCATCAGCATCTACCGACCCTGATGGTAATGAACTCATTTTTAATTGGTGGATCTATGAAGAAGCTGGAACCTATCCTGGTAAAGTTAAAATATCTAATCCTAAAGAATCAAAAACAAAAGTTGTCATTCCAAGTGGAGCTGGAGGAAAACAAATTCATTTAATTTTAGAAGTCAAAGATAAGAGCAAAATAAGCTCGCTCTTTGACTATCGAAGAGTCGTTATTAATGTAGAAAACATGTTTGTGAGACAAGAACCGGTTCAAGTAGATTAGGTATCCCACTTGATTAATAAGATTGAATTAAAATTCGACCTAACCATTTACAATGCTAGCACCGTGAAGATCTTCTATAAAGAGATCTTGACTCAAAATAACGTCAACATAATACACTAATATTGTAATGCTTAAAATACAATAGATGATAGGAAAAAATAGTATTCTTGTCTTGGTATTGATTTTAACTTCATACATGTATGTATCTGGCCAAATTGACCTTAATCAACAACCTTGGATTCATGGATCAATAGATTGTGAAAAAAATACAGATAAACCAATACAAGTTGTTAAATACAATAAAAATACGTGGATATTAAGACAAAATAAATGCACTAATTATGAGGCACCATTTATGTTCTTATTTCTAGGCAAAGAAAAAGGGTTGTTAATGGATACTGGAGCGACAAAAGAAATAGAAAAATTTCCTTTACAGAAAACAGTCGCATCTATTATAAATACCTGGGAAAAACAGCAAAATAAAAAAATAAAACTGATCGTCGGCCATACCCATAAACATGGTGATCATTACGCAGCAGATGAACAGTTTAAAAATAAACCAAATACAAAAGTAGTAGGTCTTGAAAAATCTAATATTATCGATTTTTTTAAATTCACAAATTGGCCTAACGATATTGTCAATTTCGATCTTGGAAGTAGATCATTAAAAATTATTCCTATTCCAGGGCATCAAGAATCATCGATAGCCGTATACGATACTTCTTCAAAATTATTATTAACAGGTGATACTTTTTATCCAGGTCGCTTATACGTTGAAGATTGGTTATCCTTTAAACTTAGTATCGAAAGATTGGTTGATTTTTCAAAAAATAATGCCATTAGCCATATTTTAGGCAATCATATTGAAATGTCTCGTGCCAATGGTGTTGATTATCCTATAGGATCAACCTATCAGCCAGAAGAACAAAAACTCCCGTTAACAGTAGAAGATCTAAAAACACTTAAATTTGCACTGAAAGATTTAGGAGATAAGCCAAGGAGAAAAGTACTTAAACGCTTTATTATTTATCCTAATTAATAGAGTACTTTCGATAACCGTAAAATAACGATTAAACTTTAATCAAATGAAAAAAACAGCACTCTATATTGCATTTATTTTATTTTCAATAGGTTTGAATGCACAGCATGAACCTAAAAAAATGAGTGCCGATAAACCTTCAACTCACGGAATGCTCATTTTTGGAAGTGATGCAGTTTATGCTTCTCATTTGCCTATGTTTCATTCTCCACATGATTATCAAGTTTTACTTGAACTTTCTTTGTCTGCTACTGATAGACAAAAATACATTGAAGATAAAAAGCAGCATCCTAATGTTCCAACATATACTATCGCACCAGAAAGGTTTGTCTTACCCGATATGTTGAACCATCCGAAACCCTTTAAAGTTAGTTTATATCGAGGTCATTTTGAACGGGGAGGAATTGCCATCTTAAATGATATTACAGTTTCAATTAAAGAGGTACTTTATTTTAAAAAGTTTAATCCTAATGCACCTAGAGAAGTCGTCGCTAATTACATTTTATTCGGAGATGAAAAAGAACAATTTTTAGCACATAAAATATCCAATAAACCAGATTTTGAGCAAATTATTCAGGTAAATTCTGATTTAAAGATGTTGCCAAAAAATAAGAAATACGCGATTCTCACCTTAGATAATGATTCAAATGCTCCCATTGGTGTAAGCGGTAATGTGTTAACCATTGATAACCTTACTATACAATTCCTTGAACAGCTATATTTAGAATTTAATGATCTAAAAAAATAGATACATACCTATAAAAAGAATTTTCTATATTTAAATCTCAATTGATTTTAATTAAAATTATTCTTTACCGGTATAAAGAGTCAATTCTAAATCGAGTGTAAATGAAAGTTACGGCTGAAAAAAATGAACAAGTTGCAAATATGATTTTCGCATCTATTTATCCGCATTATGTAAATAGATTGGAGAAAAATGGAAGAACGAAAGAAGAACTGCACCAAGTGATACAATGGCTCACTGGCTTTGACGAAAATAGAATACGCAAACTTCTGCAAGAAAAAGTAACTTTTAGAACTTTCTTTAAAGAAGCAAAATTACACCCCAATGCGCACTTAATTAAAGGTGTAATTTGTGGTTATCGCATTGAAGACATAGAAGATAAATTTCAGGTATATAAAAGATGTAGGTATTTAGATAAATTGGTAGATGAATTAGTAAAAGGGCGGAAAATAGAGAAAATTATGCGCAAGAAAATAATTTAATATAATGTTGGAGGCCATAATTCTTGCCAGTAGTGTTTTAGGATATTTCATCAGCATTTCATTGATAATCACTCCGTTTTATAAAAATAAGGCTAATAACTATCTTTCTGTTTCACTATTTATCCTGACAAGTCTTTCTATTTTAGGTTGGAATGATCCTGAGGAAGGCCTTTTAGAATTCTTACATAGTATTATGTGGGAGTTTTTAGTCGCTGTTACATTATTCTCCTATTTTCTACTTCAAATAGAACATGTTTATCTAAAAAAAAGTTGGTATAAATGGCTTTATTTCCCCTTTATTAGCACTTTAATAATTGAAACTTTCCTTCATTTAGATTTCAATTTTAATCTTTACGATTCTTCATTTGAAGAAGAAGGTTTTATCGTTCAAACTTTTTATTCTATAGAAGATAGTTTGTCATTTCTTTATAACGTGGTTTTAGTTTTTTGGGCAAGAATTTTAATACAAAAAACCAACAACGTTTCTAAAGAAAAAAAACGTTGGCTATTGAGATTAAACCTTTTTATACTTAGCATCATTGCTATTTGGTTATTGTCTAATTTAGAAGATGAACTATTTGATTCAACCTATACGGAGAATCTACTTTGGGTTATGCTTTCTTTTTTATCTTGGTGGATTTTGTATTACGGAGTATTCAAACTGCAAATTATATCTCAAAAAGATGAACTACATCAACATTTAATTTCACACAAATTAAAAAAAGCACCTAAGAAAATAAACGAAACGAAAGTTTCAAAAATTCTTTCTCAGTTATATGTTCTGATGGAAGAGGAAGAATTATATAAGAATCCGCTATTAAGCAGATTAGATTTGGCTACAAAGTTAGAGGTAAGTGAAGGGCATTTATCGCAAATAATAAATCAAGAAATAAACAAAACTATTATTCAGTTCATAAACGAATATCGAATCGATACTGCGAAAAATCTTTTGCTAGATACAACATTTAATAAATACTCTGTAGAGGCAATTGGTCTTGAATCTGGCTTTAAATCGAAAAGTGTCTTCTACAGTACCTTTAAAAATGCCCTTGGAATGTCTCCAGGAACCTATAGAAAAATGCAAGAATCGTCCTAATTTGTCTTCTCATATCTTTTTAGGACTTCTAGAGTTCTAAAATCATGCTTTTATGTTTTTGATGCACTTACTTTTACCGCATTAAATCTAAAAACATAAAAATGAAGAAAACAAAGTTCATACTACTTTTTCTAATTATTCCTTTTTTCTTTCAATTCTTATTTAGTTGTAGTTCCGAAGATTATAATCTAGGAACTATAAGAGGATCAAAGAATATAATCACCTTTGAAAGACAATTATCAAACTTCAATAAAATTTCTATTAAAGGAGATATCTATGTAAATGTAAAACAAGGCGCGCGACAAGAGGTATTCATACATGTAAATGAGAATTTAAAAAATATTTTACAAACAAACGTCCGCAATAATACCTTGCTTATTTCTCTAAAAGAAGGTTCTTACACAAATGCACTTTTCGAACTCGAAATAGAACTTCCTTTCCTACAAGAATTGCACGCAAAAGATGATGCAAATGGAAGCATAGAATTTGATGTTAATCAACTTAAGTTGAACCTAAGTGATTCATCATTGTTTAAGTTACTTGGAAATTCTGAGGCTTTAACCATAGAGCTTAAAGATGATAGTAGTATTGATGCTTTTTCATTTGCAACGAAAACCCTAAATGTAAATATTTCTGATGATTCAGATCTAAATATTACATGCCATGGTGAATTAAAAGGTTCGGTAAATGACGACTCTATTCTTCGATATAGGGGAAATCCAATTATCAAGATAACAACATCAGATGAAAGTTTAGTTATCAATGCCAATTAATAATGAAAAAAATCACAATATGAAAACAACAAAATATTTACTACTCCTTGCAATCATAGTTTTATCAGGTTGTGCAAAAGACGATTCGCTAAACATTACAGATGAAGAAAGTTTAACGAAGCGTTTAGAGCAAATTTTAAATAAATCTAAACTACCTGGATTTACGGTCGGAATTGTTGAGGATGGAAGTCCCATTTATCAAAAAAGCTTTGGCTTTCAAAATGTTGAAAACGGTATTCCTTATTCAAACCAAACATTACAACCAATAGGTTCAATTAGCAAAACTTTTATTGGGGTAGCGACTGTAAAAGCCATTCAGTTAGGTCTTTTTACTCTAGAAACACCTATTAATACCATTTTATCTAACCCGTTGATCAATCCCAAAAACCCATCTTCAGAAATTCTAATAAAACATTTAGTCAATCATACTTCTGGACTAATAAACCCAATTAATACATATGCACCATCGTACTATATATTAGAAGGAGAAAATACAGCTACCAACGGTGCCAATTATCTACAAGGTTTTGGTATAACTCAGCGGGAGCCTAAAACACTCTCACAATTTATCAACGCCTATTATTACGAAGGTGGAGATTATTATAGTATTGAAAATTTTACCAATCATGTTCCGGGAGAAATTGAAAATTATACAGATACAGGATCGTCTTTAATGGCATTATTAATAGAAATATCTTCAGGAATAAGTTATCAAGATTTTCTGCGTACTCATATTTTTGATCCATTAGGAATGGATAACACTTCATTCGAATACAACCTGCCTAACGCCAATTACGCATCACTTTATTTAGATAAAAATACGCCGTTACCATTATATAACTTAGAATCATTTCCTGATGGTGCATTAAAAACCTCGAACGAAGATATTATGAAATATCTATTAAATATGATGGCGGGACAGCGAGAAGAAACTGAATTACTATTCGGTATTGACTATTATAATTTACTATTCACCAATACATCAGATACGTACTCAATATTTTGGGACTCATTAGGAGAAAGCTCATTTGGTCATACAGGAAGCGATCCCGGATTAGGCACGACTTTATCTTTTAGGGGTGACCTAAACCAAGGCGCCTTCATACTCAGCAATTTTGACACGACCGATCAAGTTAATGAAGAGTATTATGATGAAATTTTAGATCAAATTAGTGAAAGTATTCTTGCGTTTTTGTCCATATAATTAGGAGTTCATTATTTATAGTTAATTTAACTCGATCTAAAGATTATTTTAACATTTTCTAAAGCAAAATGGTATATGTTTGAGTTTGACTATCAACCTAATTTTATGAAAAGGATTTTTTTATTTGTTGTACTACTATTTTCCTCGCTTTTTGTAGCAGGACAAACTAATAAAGTCGTAGAATGGATGAATCAAAACGCAATCAAAATTGAAGATGCATATCCTGATTCAAAACTCTCAACATTTGATGAAAAAATTCCTGAGAAGTTCTTAAATGCACAGATTTTTGGGTTTGGTGAAGCTTCACATCATGGAAAAGAATTTTTCGATTTAAAAACTAAATTCTTTAAATACTTAGTAGAACATCAAGATGTAAAAGTTTTTATAATTGAAGACTCATACCCTTCAGAAAGTGGCATTAACGAATGGATAACTGGCGGAAAAGGAAATGCCGAAACAATTGCACAAAACTTTAGTATCATTCCTTGGTATTGTAAAGAGGTTGTCGATCTTTTACAATGGATGCGAAGATATAATCACAATAAAAGTGAAAAAGATCAAATTCGTTTTTACGGAATGGACATTCAGAACGCACAAAATATCAATACAACAATTCGAACTTTAGTAACTAACTACAATATTCAAGTTAGCGAAGAACTTCTTTTAGTAGCTGACGCATGCGCAGAAAAAAAAGTTGAATATGGTAAATCAACAACTTGGGGAGATATTCAAATCCCTAAATTAAATACAATCAAAAGTATTTTGATCAATGCCAAAAAGAGCAATAACGCCGAGAATGATAGAGATTTCGATTCTACTATAAGAGCACTTGATTATTTAATAAAATATACCTTCTATGTTCAACACAATCATAGCCAATATAGAGACTTAAAAATGTTCGAAAACGTAAAGTGGATAGTGGAAAATAAATCACATAACGGAAAAGCTTTTATTTGGGCTCATAATGAACACATTAACAACCAAGGGTTTGGTAATTTTAGTAAACGAAACATATATAATCTTGGTAGACATTTAAAAGAACAGTATAAAAATAAGTATTACAGTGTAGGGTTTGATTTTGGTAAAGGTACCTTAGGTGGTTACGTTTTCAATAAAAAAAGAGGTACTAATTGGAAATCATATGAACTAACAAAACCATATCCTAAAACATATGCTCATACCCTTTCTGAAGTAAACGAAGATATCTATTTTGTTGATATGGATGCTGCACTAAAAAGTGAAGCATCTAAGTTTTTCAGTAAAAAACATCTACAATTAGTTCTTGGCGCATCAGGATATAACCCAGAAAAAAATCAATTGTTTACGAAAAAATATTCTGAAATGTATGACGGGTTAATATTCGTAGAAAGTATATCAATTCCTACCTACCAACTGACCAATAAATAATTAAAGCAAACAAAAGCTACTATGCAGATAATCTTAGGCGCAAATGGTATTATTGGAGAAGAATTGGTCAAAGAATTGCATGCCAATTACACTACTAACATAACCTTGTTTGGGCGTAATCCTCAAAGAGTAAACGAGAATGATCACTTGTATAAAGGAAACTTACTCAACCTCGAAGAGGTTCAAAAGGCTTTAGAAAATGCTGATATTGCTTACCTAACTGTTGGGTTGCCTTATGCATCAAAAATTTGGCTAAGTCATTGGCCAAAAATCATGCAAAACGTAACCGACGCTTGTATTGTCAATAACTGCAAGTTAGTATACTTTGATAATACATATGCGTATCCTCAAGACAGCACTATTCAAACAGAGGACACACCTTTAACTTCTAACGGAAAGAAGGGTGTTGCTAAAAAAATAGCTTCTGAAATTTTGTTAAATGCAATGCGCAAAAAGAAACTAAGCGCTGCAATATGTAGAGCACCCGAATTCTATGGGCCAGGTAAAACGAAAGGGATCACGAATACGCTCATTTTTTAAAAAATACAACAGCGTAAAAAACCAAAGGTGTTGTTAAGAGATGATGTGCTAAGAACACTTATTTATACACCCGATGCTAGTAAGGCGATGGCATTAATTGGTAACACTTTTGATACATATGGGCATACGTGGCACCTTCCGTGTGACGATAATCGATTGACTTATAAAGAAATAATAAATGAAATTTCGCAACAATTAAAAAGATCTATCCCATATGACGTTTTGAGCAATTTAAAGTTAAAACTAGGGTCTCTTTTTATAAAAAACCTACAAGAAACTCAAGAATTATTGCCTCGATATACCATTGATAACATCTTCGATTCGTCAAAGTTTAAGAATAGGTTTCCCGGTTTTAAAGTGACTAAATATCAGGAAGGTATTAAGCAAATAATTGACGACTATAACATCAAATAGAAATTTCGAGCACTTAGTCTTACAAATAATAAGTAATCGTTATACTAATCCTCTTTTAGTTTGTCTAAAATTTCTAAAAGCTCATTTTTCACAGTATCAAATTTTTTAGATAGCACAAAGTGATTCATATCCTTCAACACAACGGCTTTTAAAATTGTATCAGACACCATCGATTTTATAAAATTCATATTTTCATAGGGCACAATATTATCTTTTGTACCATGATAATAGGTTATTGAAGATTGTATTTGACCCCAATCATCTAGCATTTTCGTCAATTCTTCTACATGTGCCAATTTTTCTTCATTTGCTATTTTCAAAGATTTTGGCACCATCCATTTCGTAAGTTTCCAAGTAGCCATTTTAGCAATACCGAAAAACTTTTCATCTTTTGGTGATATTGCACCGGCCACCAAAACACTGTGTTTTACTTCTCTGAATTTATAGGCCATTTTTGCCGCAATAGGCACCCCGTAGGACCATCCTACCAAAACTAAATCATCTATTTGATGTTTCTTTGCAATTGCAAAAATACTCTCAGCCTGTTTTTCTATTGAAGTTTCTGAATTTCCATGATCAGAATAACCGTACCCTAGACGATCTACGGTAATAAGATTTGCTTTTTCACCTAAAGATAAGTCCTTCAAATACCTGAAATAATTCCCGGCAGAACCCGGAGCTCCATGAATAAACAAAATTGTGGGTAATTGCGTATCAATCTCTTTAGCAGCAATGTATCTCAATTCTCTTTCCTCAAAAGGAATGCGATATATCTTGGGCGTAAGTGTTGTTTTCTTAAATTTTCTGAATACTTTTCGATCACTTTCTCTAAATGAAACGCATGCAGTACTAATTATCATAAGCAATATATAAATAGGTAAAAAACGAAGCAATTTTCTTAAGTATACGCTCATATGACTATATTATTGCCCTATTAAATTTAAAATACAATTTGTAAAACAAATTTATCATCTCAAATGTAACGAAATTAGCTAAAGATTTAATTTCTTTGTAATGTTAAACATTAAATATATGTCAATCACAGTAGAGAATGTATCGAAAGTATATGGTGAACAGAAAGCACTAGATAATATTAGTTTTTCGATTGGATCAGGTGAAATTGTTGGGTTTTTAGGACCTAATGGCGCGGGTAAATCTACTATGATGAAAATTATCACCACCTATATTGATCAATCTAATGGAAATGTTCATGTTAATGGTCATGATGTAAAGACTCAGGTCATGTTAGTAAAAGAATCTGTTGGTTATCTTCCAGAACATAATCCGCTGTACTTAGATATGTATATAAAAGAATACATTCAATTTAGTGGGCAGGTTCATGGTGTTTCTAAGGATCGTGTAAACGAAGTTATTGAGCAAGTTGGTCTGACTCCCGAAGCTCATAAAAAAATAGGACAACTTTCTAAGGGATATCGACAACGTGTAGGATTGGCAGTCGCTCTATTACATGACCCTGAAGTTTTGATATTAGATGAACCGACAACAGGTTTAGATCCGAATCAATTAGTAGAAATTCGGAGTTTGATAAAAGAGATTGGTAAGACAAAAACGGTCTTGTTTTCTACGCATATCATGCAAGAAGTAGAAGCTGTTTGTGACCGTGTGATTATTATCAATAAAGGATCTATCGTTACCGATAAAAAATTAAGCGATCTAAAATCTAGTGAAGCTCAAATTGTTGAAGTTGAGTTTGATTTACGTGTCGAAGAACAATTAATTCACAAACTACCAAAGTTAACGAAGGCCATCAATATTCATGATAATACATGGCAACTTACCTTCAGCACTTCTAAAGATATGCGGCCAGCAATTTTCGATTTCGCTCATGATAATGGACTTAAACTATTACAGTCTCAGCAAAAAAATGAAGATTTAGAAAGTCTCTTTAGAAGCTTAACAAAATAACTTTATTTTGAGTGGTATTGTATATCCACTTTCACATCGGCAAATTTCTCAAACATCGCCATGACACCGCAATATTTTTCTATAGAGAGGTCTACTATCTTTTGTAACTTTTTTTGATCCAAATCAGTTCCGTAAAAATGATATGTCATCGTTACTTTATGATAATATTTTGGGTGTTCTTCCGTCAATTCTCCTTCAACATCAATAGTAAAATCATCAACATCAACTCTCATTTTTTTAACCAAAGATGCTATATCTAAACCCGAACAACCCGCTAAAGATGAAAGCATCAATGCTTTTGGTCTATATGCCTCTTCATCTGGATTTCCACCATCATTAATGAGCAAATTACCTCCCGGATTTGTAGATTCGAAAAGCATCCCTCCTTTCCACGTTGTTTGTACTTTATTAATCATATATCTATTCTAAATTTGTTCTTTAGTCGTTCATTTTAAGGAAACCTTATGAGAGCAAAGTTACACCAATTCCGTTACCATTACTATACTTAATAGTTCCTTTTTCTATCTTAACACCACTGGCGATGTCATTCGTCAATAACAAAGCTCCATCCATATCTACATAGTCTAATAAAGGTGCTAAATGTGCTATCGCAGAAATTCCAACTGTTGACTCTGTCATACACCCAACCATCGTCTTCATTTCTAATTTCTTAGCGTTCTCTAACATTCTTTTGGCCGGCGTTAAACCGCCACATTTTACCAACTTTACATTGACACCATGAAAATGATTGTGACACTTTAAAACATCATCTTCGGTCTGACAGCTTTCGTCTGCTACAATCGGTAAAACTGATTTTGAAAACACTTTTTTATGACCATCCCAGTCATCAGCTTTTAAAGGCTGTTCTATAAACTCAACTCCTAATTTTTTAAGTTCTTTGGCATTTTTTATTGTTTCATCTACACTCCATCCACAATTAGCATCTACTCTAAAAACAGCGTCGGTGTGTTTTCTTAATTCTGTCACAATCTCTAAATCATTCGGTGTTCCTAATTTTATTTTATAGATGGGCCATGGAACTTCATTTAATCTAGTAATCATAGAGTCAATAGAGGCAATACCAATTGTATAATTAGTTTGAGGATTGTTAGTACTATTTAAATTCCAATAATCATATAATTTGATTCCTTTTTTACGTGTATACAAATCATTATATGCCATATCTAAAGCACACAATGCAAACATATTATTCTTGAAATAAGGATATAACTCCATCCAAAAATCTTGTGGTAATAAATTATCCAAAGAAGCAATAATAAATTCTATGGCTCTAATATCATCGGTCATCTTCTGGATAGTAATTCCATAATATGCCTTGGACGTAGCTTCCCCAAACCCAGAAAATTGACCATCTTTTAACTCTACAATCAATGTAGGTTGAGAATCATAGGAGTCACGAGCAATTGTAAACGTATGCCTTAATTTGAGGTCAAATTGCCTAAGAATAATTTCCATAAAATAGATCCTATTATCGAAAGTTAATTTAGTAAAAACCACAGAATAATTTGTACTTTGCCAGCCAAAACTTATCATTAAAAAAAATACATATGCCTTTAGTAACACCTTTAAATCCGGATCATGATGCAGAAACAAAGCAACTGGCCGAATTCTTTAATGAAACCCTAGGTTTTTGTCCTAATTCGGTTTTGACTATGCAACATAGACCAGCAATTAGCAAAGCCTTTATCAACTTAAATAAAGCAGTCATGGCCAATGAAGGTCGCGTAACTTCAGCTTTAAAACGCATGATTGCTTGGGTTAGTAGCAATTCTACTGGATGTCGTTACTGTCAAGCACATGCTATCCGTGCGGCTGAACGTTATGGTGCTGAACAAGAACAGTTAGATAATATCTGGGAGTATAGAACACATCCTGCATTTAGTGAAGCAGAACGTGCTGCCTTAGACTTTTCTTTACAAGCCTCTATGGTACCGAATGGCGTTGATGAGGAGATTAAAAAACGTTTATATGAGCATTGGAACGAAGGAGAAATTGTAGAGATGTTGGGTGTGATTTCCCTTTTCGGATATCTAAATCGTTGGAACGATTCTATGGGAACCTCAATTGAAGAAGGAGCCGTAGAAAGTGGTGACCAATATCTAGGAAAGCATGGTTGGAATGAAGGGAAGCATGACGGGTCTCAATATTAGATTAATTTATATAATATTGCGCACTATTTCTTGAAACTCTGGCAGCACTTCTTTATTAAACCAAGGGTTCTTTGTTAGCCAAAAACGATTTCTAGGAGACGGATGTGGAAGTACAAAATAATTGGGCAGATATTCTTTATAATTTTTAACGGTTTCAGTTAAGGTTTTTTTTGCTGTCTTTTCTAAATAATAATTTTGAGCATACATTCCAATTAAAATTACCAACTCAATATTGGGCATTTTATCAAAGAGTCGTTTATGCCATAAAGGAGCACATTCTGGACGTGGGGGTAAATCACCAGATTTTCCTTTTCCCGGATAACAAAATCCCATAGGCACAATAGCAAATTTTTGTGCATCATAAAAATCTTCATCAGATACACCTAACCATTTTCGTAACTGTCTCCCACTTGCGTCATCCCAAGGCACACCCGAAGCGTGTACTTTTGTTCCAGGTGCCTGACCTATAATTACAATTTTAGAATCTTTATGTCCTGAAACAACTGGTCTCGGGCCCAAATCTAAATGTTCTACACAAACCGTGCATTGTCTTATTTCTGATAATAATGATTTCATTTCTTTCCTTCTAAAATTACGACAAATTCACCTTTTGGTGCCTTCCCTTTAAAATGAGTTAGTACCTCTTGCAGCGTACCTCTTACAGTTTCTTCATATAATTTTGTGAGTTCTCTAGAAACCGAGACCTTTCTTTGTTCGCCAAAGTATTCTATAAATTGAGTAAGTGTTTTTATCAATTTATGTGGCGACTCATAAAAAATCATGGTTCTCGTTTCTTCAGATAAGAGAAGTAATCTCGTTTGTCGCCCTTTTTTTATGGGTAAAAATCCTTCAAAAACAAATTTGTCATTCGGCAAACCACTATTTACCAACGCTGGTACGAAAGCTGTAGCTCCTGGCAAACATTCAACATCAATATTATTTTCCACACATGCCCTTGTCAATAAGAAACCAGGGTCAGAAATTGCAGGTGTTCCTGCATCAGAAATCAGCGCAATCGTTTCTCCATTTTGAATGCGTTTTACAATGCTATCTATCATTTTATGCTCATTATGCATATGATGACTGTGCATTTGAGTTTGAATTTCAAAATGTTTTAATAGTTTTCCAGAAGTACGTGTGTCTTCTGCTAAAATCAAATCTACTTCTTTCAATATCTTAATAGCACGCAGCGTAATATCTTCTAAATTGCCAATAGGTGTAGGTACGATGTATAATTTGCTCATCTATGGACGTACTTTCTTTCCTAAAGAGTAGGAAATAATTAGTGCTGTAAATGCGATTATAGAAAATAATGTTCCTCCGTCTTCGGCGACCATATGTGCTGTAAAAGCCAATACAACGTCAAAGAAAAATCCAGCATACGCCCATTCCTTTAACCATTTCACTTTATTTGATAAAATCGTTAGTACACCTAAAACTTTTGCAATTGCTAACGGAATTACAATATAGGCTGGGTAATTAAAACTCTCGAAGAAACCTCTTACCATTTCTGTCTTTGTAAAGTACATTGTTGCAGAATACAGCATAATGGAACAAAGTATTCCGGTTGCTATCCAATAAATTATTTTTTGCGTTTTCACAGGAGTCCTATTTTAATTGATAAAATCAAAAGTACAACCTTTTTAAATAGTTGAAAAATCATCTAAATATCTTCACTAAATCACTAAATTTGCGCATTAATTTTTTGAAGATGTATAGAAGTCATACAAATGGTGAATTGCGATTAAGGCATGTAGAAAAGGAAGTTACCTTATCAGGTTGGGTACAAAAAGTACGTGATAAAGGGTTTATGTTGTGGATTGATCTACGAGATCGTTATGGAATTACTCAGCTAATATTAGATGAAGAACGTACTGACAAAGCTATTTTCGAGCAAGCAAAAACCATTGGTCGTGAGTTTGTAATTCAAGTCACTGGTACCGTAATAGAACGTCAATCAAAAAATAACAACATTCCTACAGGAGAAATTGAAGTGTTGGTTACTAAATTAACCGTTTTAAATACCGCTAAAACACCTCCTTTTACCATAGAAGATGATACCGATGGAGGCGAAGAATTGCGCATGCAATATCGATATTTAGATATTCGTCGCAATCCGGTGAAAGAAAGTTTAATATTTAGACATAAAGTCGCTCAAGAAGTTCGAAGTTATTTATCAAACCAAGATTTCATTGAAGTAGAAACACCTTATTTAATTAAATCTACTCCAGAAGGTGCACGCGACTTTGTAGTTCCTAGTCGTATGAATGAAGGGCAATTTTATGCCTTACCGCAATCACCTCAAACCTTTAAACAACTATTAATGGTTGGTGGAATGGATAAATATTTTCAAATAGTAAAGTGTTTTCGTGATGAAGATTTACGCGCCGATAGACAGCCAGAATTTACGCAAATTGACTGCGAAATGGCCTTTGTTGAACAAGAAGATATTTTAAAAACTTTTGAAGGTTTAACACGGTATTTATTACAGAAAATAAATAATGTTGAAGTTGCAGAATTTCCAAGAATGACCTATGATGAGGCTATGCAAACCTATGGTAATGATAAACCAGATATCCGTTTTGGGATGAAGTTTGGAGAATTAAATACTGTTGCTCGGCATAAAGAGTTCAACGTTTTTAACAAAGCCGAACTTGTCGTTGGTATTGCCGTTCCCGGTGGAAATTCATATACCAGAAAGGAGATTGATAAATTGATTGATTGGGTCAAGCGTCCACAAGTAGGTGCTCTTGGAATGGTCTATTCAAGATGTAATGATGACGGAAGTTATAAATCATCAGTAGATAAATTTTACGACCAAGAGGATCTTGCAAAATGGGCAGAAGTTACTGGTGCCAAACCTGGTGATTTAGTCTGTGTGCTATCAGGTGACACCAACAAAGTGAGAGCCCAATTAAGCGCACTAAGAATGGAACTGGCCGAGCGTTTAGGTTTACGCAAACCTAATGAATTTGCACCATTATGGGTAGTTGATTTTCCATTGTTAGAATGGGACGAAGATACTGCTCGTTTTCATGCAATGCACCACCCCTTTACTTCTCCAAAACCCGAAGACATGCCTTTGTTAGATACTGATCCAGCTAAGGTACGAGCAAACGCGTATGATCTAGTACTAAATGGCAATGAAATTGGAGGTGGTTCGATTAGAATTCATGATAAGACAACGCAAGCATTAATGTTCGATCATTTAGGATTTACACCTGAAGAAGCAAAAGCCCAATTCGGCTTCTTGATGAATGCCTTCGAATATGGTGCTCCTCCTCACGGAGGTATTGCTTTTGGTCTAGACAGATTGGTTGCTATTTTAGGAGGACAAGAAACGATAAGAGATTTTATCGCGTTTCCTAAAAACAACGCAGGTCGCGATGTTATGATCGATGCACCGGCTCCTATTGATTATGACCAGTTGACAGAGTTAAATTTGAAACTCAATCTAAAATCTTAGAGCAACGATACGCTTTCAGCAAAATTTTTAGTAATTTTCAGTTCATGAAAGCAACCATCTTGTTGGTGAGCATATTTTTATGTTCAACTGTATCGCTGGGTCAAACCCTGACGGGTAGTGAATTATTAGAAAAGTCTATCTCTCATCATGATCCTAAAAATCAGTGGGGTAGTTTCAATGATAGTTTATTCATTACCATGAAAACACCAACTTCCAGCGACAGAAACAGCATCATTCACATTAATTTGGCCAACGAATATTTTTATTTAAAGGCAATAACAGATACTATTTCCACAGAATATACGCTCAATAAAACGGCGTGTTCTATGGCTCTTAACGGAACTCAAAACCTCTCTGAAAGCCTAAAGAAGACCCATAAAATGAGTTGTAAAAGAGCAACCATGTTGAAAGATTATTATACATATTTATATGGCTTGCCTATGAAGTTAAAAGATCCCGGAACCATTATTGACCCCAAGGTTCGGTTAAAAGAATTTAAAGGGAAAAAATATTTAGTGCTGAAAGCGAGTTATGAAAAAGATGTAGGAGAGGATACATGGTATTTTTATTTTAATCAACACAATTATGCTATGGAAGTGTATCAGTTCTTTCACGATGAAACAAAAAATGATGGGGAATACATTTTATTGAACGGAGAGGAAGATATAGGCAATATTAAAATGCCAAAAATTAGAACTTGGTATATGAATAAGGGTGATGTATATCTTGGAAAAGACATCTTAAAACGCTCATTTTAAAATTAAATGCCAATTAAATTAAAAAAGATACTAGCCAAAATTGTTGTTTGGAGATATAGAAATATCCCTGAACGACAGTTTATTTATATACTGAGTGTTTTGGTTGGATTTCTTGCTGGTTTAGGTACCGTATTGCTTAAAAACTTCACCCACGTAATACAATTATTACTAGATGTAAAGTTTCTAAAAAATTACCAAGCTTCTCTGTATTTTATCTTTCCTATTGTAGGACTAGTATTGGTTTTTCTGATTAAAAAGTTTTGGTTAAAAAATCCCATTGGCCATGGTATTTCGACCACTTTGCATTCTATTTCTAAACAAAGTGGAATTATTGAGCGGTATAAGTTATTTGCCTCATTAATTACAGCGCCAATTACGGCAGGTTTTGGTGGTTCTGTAGGTCTTCAAGGACCTGCAGTTAGCACAGGAGCCGCTTTAGGTTCTAATGTGGCACAACTCTTTAGAATGAACACCAAAACAAGAATGTTACTCATTGGGTGCGCAACCGCTGGTGCGATGGCATCGATGTTTAAAGCTCCTATTGCTGCCATTGTATTTGCCCTGGAGATTTTTAGTTTAGATATTGCTTTCGCATCACTGATACCTTTACTATTAGCATCCGTCGCCGCCGTAGTGACATCCTATTTTTTTACCGGAACCGACGTGTTATTTCGCTTTGAACTCCTTGATAAATTCGAAATTCGAGATATTCTCTTCTATGTAATTTTAGGATTTGGCACAGGTATTGCCTCGGTTTATTTCTCTAAAATGTACTTTACCATAACTAATTTTTTTAAGCGATTTAAAAATGCTGCTGAACGCTTATTAATTGGTGGATTGGCTATAGGTGCGATGCTTTATTTTATTCCCCCATTATTTGGTGAAGGTTATGGTTTGATTAATAATTTGCTCGATGGAAATCATATCGCAGCAATCGGTAAAACTCCATTCAACGTTGATCTCAATAATGTATGGATTGTTGTAGCTTTACTAGTTGGTATTACTATTTTTAAAGCCGTCGCTATGACCACAACGTTTGCTGCTGGCGGAGTTGGTGGAATTTTTATTCCTACACTTGTTATGGGAAGTGCCTTAGGAAATGCTTTTGCCAAAATCATTAATAATATGGGGTTCGGATTTCAAGTTTCTGAATCGAACTTTACCCTTATCGGAATGACCGGACTCATGGCTGGGGTTTTGCATGCCCCATTAACCGCAATTTTTTTAATTGCAGAAATCACCGGAGGCTATGATTTATTCGTTCCATTAATGCTAGTATCCGCTATTTCTTTTGCGCTTACTAGATATTTTGTCTCACATTCTATATACACCGCCGAATTGGCTGAACGTGGGGAGTTAATTACTCATAACAAAGACAAAAACGCATTGTTAATGATGGATTTAGACAACATTATAGAAACCAATTTCATCAGCATTCTTCCCGAAATGAAATTAGGCGTAATTCTAAAAAATGCTGTGGCAAAATCAGATCGCAACATTTTTCCTGTAGTGAATAAACGCAATCAGTTCTTAGGGATTCTATTATTAGATGACATTCGAAAAATTATGTTTGATCAAAAATTTTACAACGTGATTTCTGTTAACGATCTCATGGAAAACGCGCCTGCGATTATTTTTTACAATGAAGATAGTATGGAAACTATTATGAGAAAATTTGAGACCAGTAATGCCTGGAATCTTCCAGTCATAAAAGATGGTACTTATTTTGGATTCATCTCAAAGTCAAAAATGCTAACGGTGTATCGAAAAAAATTAATTGAAGCAACGCATTAATTTAGCTCTCATTTTTCAGATAACACTAATTTATTCTTGTAAAAATTCTACTGCCATATCCGGAAAATCGGTAAATACACCGTCTAAATTCAAGGTGTTAAAGCCATAATCCAAAAGGGCACCAAATGATCCGAACTCTCCTAAATCATCGGCTCTAAAAGTATAGGCATGAACCTCTAAATTTAAATTATGAGCTTCCTTTACAAACTCTTTGGATATTTGTTTATACCAGGGCCCCACACCATCGGCATAAGTGCTAAATAATTTTAGCTTTTGCGCTTCTTCTTTAAACTCTATCAATTGTACTAAAAATAGTTTTGAGTGAAGTTCCTTCCTAATTCGTTGCAACTCATTTGCATCAAAACACTGTAATATGCACATATCATTTTTGTCTAAGTATCCATAATCTGATAGTACTTTCAACACAATTTTAGAAATATCTTTTCCTTCATTCAAATGAAATGCAGGTTCCTTTATCTCAGGGTAAATTCCGATAGTATTTCCTGTACTTTTATTAAGGCCCTGTATCATTTCAATTTCCTCTTGAAACGAATGCAATTTGAAGCTTCCTTTTCCTTTAGGAAAACGTTTAGGGTAAATTTGCAAATTCGTTTCAGGATTAAAACGCTCAGTTACATTCAATTTCAATAGTTCTTTATAGGTAAAATCTATTACATAAAAATGTCCATCTGCTCGTTTCCTATCTGCAAACTTAGAGGCGACATCGGTTACCGCTTCTAAGTGAATATCATGTATGACTATTGGAACATCATCTTTTGATAATACCAAATCTTGTTCTAAAAAATCAGGCTGCATAGCATAAGCCATGGCTTTAGATGCTAATGTATGTTCTGGCAAATAACCTGACGCACCTCGATGGGCAATTACAACTTTAGATAGTTTAGATTCCACTTTTTTAAATTTAGTATTCGAATTACATCCGTAAAAACAGCAAATGAAAAAAGATACATAAGAGTATTCTGTTCATGTTTCTAAAGATAGAAATTTTGTATTTTAGCAACACCATCAAATTGTTATTTCTTATATGAAAACACTCTTAAAAGTTCTTTTTGCCATTTTCATTTTAGGGATTTTCTATGGAATTTATTTAAATATTCAAGGTGACAATTTTTACCATCAAGTTTTTGGTGTCAGTATTCTTTTCTTCTCTTTTATTGTGATGCCTCTTTTTATCTATTATCGATATCAACTTGGGAAATACAAAAAGTATGTACTTGATCCGAAAAGTAAAAATCCTTTTAAAATTGATGAGAAAAAGCTGGAAGACTAATCAATTCAAGTTTCGTTTTTGAATAAAGAAACGCTTTATCAATTCACCACATTCATCTTCTAAAACACCCCCGATTACCTTCGTTTTTGGATGTAGTTGAGTATTATAATGTTGAAATCCACGTTGTGTATCGTGGGCTCCAAAAACAATTTTCCCAATTTGTGTCCAATAACTCGCACCAGCACACATTTGACATGGTTCTAATGTCACATAGAGCGTGCAGTTCTTCAAATACTTCCCTCCTAAATAATCAGAGGCCGCCGTAAACGCTTGCATTTCAGCATGAGCCGTTACATCATTCAACAACTCAGTTAAGTTGTGGGCTCTGGCAATAATTTGATCATTTATCACAATAACAGCTCCTATTGGTACCTCATTTTTTTCAAACGCCATTTCAGCTTCTTGCAAAGCACGTTTCATAAAATAGATGTCATCGAATGGGTTTTGCATGGATCAAATTTTCCGTAAAAATACATCTTTATTTATTTTATTCATATCAGATGCAACTCGTACATTTGCAACATGTCTGTTCGTATATTTGATCGCATTAATAATCCAAAAGATTTGCGCAAGCTCTCTAAGGATGACTTGCCCTTATTGGCGCAAGATTTGCGCGATTTCATCATTAATATTGTAGCCACTAAAGAAGGCCATTTGGGAGCCAGTTTAGGCGTTGTTGAATTGACCATTGCACTACATTATGTATTCGACACACCCAACGATTTATTAGTCTGGGATGTTGGTCATCAAGCATATGGGCACAAAATTTTAACCGAAAGAAAAGCTGTTTTTAATACCAATCGACAATTTGGTGGTATTGCCGGATTTCCAAACAGAAGTGAAAGTGAATATGATGCTTTTGGAGTTGGCCATTCTTCTACTTCTATTTCTGCTGCTCTTGGCATGGCCATTGCCTCTAATATTAAAGGCGACAAGGAGAAACAACATATTGCTGTTATAGGTGATGCCTCTATTGCCAGCGGTATGGCCTTTGAGGGCTTGAATCATGCAGGAGTTACTGATGCCAATTTACTCATTATCTTAAATGATAATGCGATGGGAATCGATCCAAGTGTTGGTGCGTTAAAAAATTATCTAACCGAGATAAAAAAAAATAAACGTAGTCGAAAACATAATATTATTGAGGCCTTAAACTTCGATTATTCAGGCCCTATTGATGGGCATGACTTACATGCTTTAATCGCTGAATTACAACGATTAAAAACAGTGAAAGGACCTAAGTTTTTACATGTTATAACAACAAAGGGAAAAGGTTTAAAGCAAGCAGAAGAGAATCAAGTGACGTACCATGCTCCTGGTAAATTTGATGCTTCAACTGGAGAGCTAGTCCCAAAAACAACCCAAAAACAACCTCCAAAATACCAAGATGTTTTTGGATTAACTTTGGTAGAATTAGCAAAGAAAAACGATGCTATTATTGGCATTACTCCGGCCATGCCAACTGGAAGTTCTTTAAAGTTCATGCTTGATGAAATTCCTGAAAGAGCTTTTGATGTTGGAATTGCAGAGCAGCATGCCGTGACTTTGGCCGCAGGGATGGCAACTCAAGGATTAATTCCTTTTTGTAATATCTATTCAACTTTTTTACAAAGAGCATATGATCAAGTAATTCATGATGTGGCTCTCCAAAAATTACCTGTTGTTTTTTGTCTAGATCGTGCTGGCCTAGTAGGTCAAGATGGAGCAACGCACCATGGTGTTTTTGATATGGCTTATCTAAGGTGCATTCCTAACCTTATTATATTTGCTCCTTTAAATGAGATAGAACTCAGAAATATCATGTATACAGCACAATTAGGTCTTGAAGGGCCTATAGCGATACGATACCCGCGGGGCAAAGGGGTTGTATTAGATTGGAAAGTACCCTTTACTAAAATAGAAATAGGAAAGGGACAAGTTGTAAAACATGGTTCTAAAATTGCCGTTATTAGTATAGGTGCCATCGGAAATACTATTATAGATATTTGCGAAAAAATCGCCTTTAAAGATGAAATAGCACATTATGATATGCGTTTTGTAAAACCTTTAGACGAAGGTTTATTACATCTCATATTTGAAAAATTTGATAGTATAATTACCATCGAAGATGGTACGATTTTTGGAGGGTTTGGAAGTGCCGTTTTAGAGTTTATGCAAAATTATAATTATCAAAATAAGTATATAAAATGCCTTGGCATTCCAGATCATTTCATAGAACATGGTAGTAATGATGCCTTGTTAAACTCTATTGCCCTCGACCGAAAAAGCATTCAACAATTATTAGAATCGTTACGCTAACTCTTAACATGAAAAATTATCGTTTACTCTTTGTAGTTCTATTTTTAACTTCTGTTTGTTCTTATGCACAAATCTCGGATACAAGCGCTATTAAAAAGAGATCAGACTCAATCAAAATACAAAAAGATGCGCTTCTAATCGTAAAAATGAATGATACACTTAATATTCGACTAGTGGTCGATTCTCTTGGTGTTTATAAAACGTTAGACACCGTAAGACGATTAACCAAATTAGATTCTCTACAAATTCGTATGGACTCTTTATTAGCTCCTTTTTACAAAAAGCAAATCGATTCTCAAACAAAGCAAGTTCAATATACCCCGCGGTATAGAATGCGTGTAAATTCTATTACAAAAGATACCGTTTTTATACAAATTCCGAAAATAAAAAAATACATCAGTATCAAAAGTAACTTAGCTGTGGATACCTTAAAAATAATAGATCCTATTAAGTTATCCTCAATTGATACAACAAAATTTGCTAAAGACCCAATATGGTGGAAAAATAGAAATAGCTTCGGATTCGACATTAGTGAAGCGGCTTTTGTAAACTGGAATGCTGGAGGTAACAACTCCATTTCTGGATTGGTAAAAGTCAATTTATATCGGTCATATAAAAAGCTATATGTTTTATGGGATAATGAAATTTTTGTTCGTTATGGGTTGAATAGTCAACAAGATCAAGAATTGAGAAAAACTGATGATAAACTGCAAGTTAATTCTACTTTTGGTTATAGAAAAGATACCCTATCAAACTGGTACTATTCGGTAAAATTTAACTTTAACACCCAGTTTACCGATGGTTTTAGCTATCCTAATACTAAAGAACCAATATCTAGATTTTTCGCTCCTGCATATTTATTTATTGGTGCTGGTGCGTTTTATGATTTAAAGAAAAAAAGTTTTTCTACGTATGTTTCGCCATTTACCTTAAAATCGACACTTGTTTTAGATGAGACTCTGTCTAATCAAGGTGTATTTGGTGTACCCATAGGGAAAAAATCAAGAAATGAATTTGGAGCGCTCGTACAAAATACATGGGATACTGAGGTATGGAAAAATATCATAATGAAAACTAGGCTTAGTTTATATTCGGATTATCTCAATAATTTTGGAAATATTGATGTGAAATGGGATCTAAACTTTACCATGGTGATCAATAAATATATGAAAGCTAATATTGGTGCATATCTAATTTATGATGATGATATTAAGTTCAAAGAAGACATTAATGGCGATGGGGAGTTAGAAACACTCGGTGCGCGACTTCAATTAAAACAGTTACTAGGAATTGGAGTTTTGTTTAACTTCTAATTCCTAGTAATTGTAAACTAAATTATCTATTTGATAAAGAATTTTTTATTGTATCCAAATTGTTCACTTTCAATTCTCAAAACATAGAGTCCTGTTTTTAAATTAGAAACGTTCAATTCTGTTGTTTCAGAAAGTGTACTATTTTGAGAATAGACTGCTCTACCATTAATATCAAAAACTGTAATTTTAGAAGTGCCAAAGTCAATAGATGTTCGAATTTTTAGTTGTCCATCTGACGGGTTTGGAAACAAGGTAATTCTATCATCCTTTGCTGATATCTCTTCAACAGAAAGCGGAGCTGCCGTGAATTTTCCAGTAAAGAATCCTCTTCCATATGTTGTTGCTAAAACCGTGTTATCTGAAGTTCTTAAATCAAAACTTGTCACTTTTACATTCTGCATTCCGTTTTGAGATTGTACCCAATTTGGATTGGTATCATTAAAGTTAGCTGTTCTCCAAACTCCTAAGTCAGTACCAATTATAACTTCATTATTTAGTAATGGATTCATCATAATAGCCTTTACTGGAATGTCTGGAAAATCTCCTTCTTTACTTACCCAATTTGCTCCACCGTCTGCTGTATACCATATATTCTTCACACCATAATTATGAAAGGTAACAATTATTTGATCTTCATTTGCTCCAAAATTAATGGCAGAGATACTTCCTAAAAACTCAGGTCCAGATATATCAGTGAATATTCCATTGGCATTAGCATTCGTTATTTTTAGTAATTTCCCTGAATCGGTACCCACAAAAAGTGTTGAACTTGTAGTTGTATACGGAGAAACCTTCAATGCCGTCAACGGTCTATCTAATAAAGTACTTACTAAATCTAACCTTACGGGAGTATCAGAAGTAATATTAGAGAATCTCGAAATTCTTCTTGTGGTATTCGTAGATCCATCTGAATACAGAATGTCTAAATTATCATCAAGTTCTGCCGGATTAATAAAAGACCCTTCATCATCTTCATCAGATATTGTTTGAAAGCCACCACCACTTAGTGGTAAATTAATTCGGAAAAAATTATTGAACGGGACTGCAGTAATCATATACTCTCCATCCTTATCAATAAATGAATACGCTCCATCTCCTCCAGTGACTTCAGTAGAAACATTTAAACCTGGATCACCTCCATCAATAAAATTACTCCCATTATCTTGTGTTCCTCCTAAAATTTGATCACTTGAAGCATCTTGTCCAATTTCACCCCAATAAAATTGGGTCGTATTATAACCATTAGGAATCGCAAAAATAGCACCAGAATTAGAGCCTGCACCTGAAACAGCATTAGAATAATAAACACCTCCGTCTGTTGAAATCATCACACTATTAGGGTTCGAAGGGTTAAACGTCATAGAATGAATATCGGCATGTACAAGCGGTACTGTTAACGTATTCAAATTTGCATTATTAGACCATTTAGAAATTTGTGTCCACGTGAGACCTCCATTTGAACTTCTATGCACATCAATTCCACCAACAAATATTAATTCGTCACTAATTGGGCTCACTTCAATCATCAAATCATAAAACGATTGTCCTCGTGTAAAATCGTTTGCCGGAATACCATTATCAGCATCATCAGGTAAAGCTTGCGTTGTTGTTGTAGCGAAACCATCGGTTGTCTTTATAATAGTTACAGGACTTTCTTGAGCCAAAAGATAAATCTTATTTGGATTCGTCCGAGAAACGGCCATCTCTGTTCTTCGTCCGTTCGGAATCACATGTCGTTGAGTAAATGTTGTTCCATTTGTAGAAGAGAAAACCGTACCGCCTCCATCGCCAAATGATGAACTGGCTGTGGTAGAAAGCCAAATCGTATTGTCAGCACCAATTTCGATATCATTCGGTTCAAATGGGCTGCCACCTGGAGTATCAGGTAAATTTACTCTAGTCCAAGTTGCTCCCTCGTTAACAGATCTATATAATCCATATTCAGTTCCTTGACCTAACGTTGTTCCAGGAGCTTCTTGATAAATCGCATCAGCAACGGCAGCGTAAATTTCGGTCGTCCCACCGACATTTCTTGCAACAATATCATTGATATGAAAAATTCCTGGTACTAAAATCCCTCCGGGAAGGTCGGTATCCACATTTTCTATGGTAACATTAACAGTTTCAGAGGTCAAAACAGCAGTAATAGTTTCGCCGTCCTTTTTTGAAATCATTACTGATGGAATCGTAATAGATGCATCTGTTCCTCCCATTGCAAAAGGGTTCCCTGAGGCATTGTTTATAACAATTACAGCTATTGCTCCAGCATCTTGGGCATTTTTTACTTTCACTGTAAAATTACAAGCTCCTCTTTCTACCACAGCAATATTACCGTTAATAGCAGTATTATTCACCAATGCGCTACATCCTAAATTAGGAGTAGCTGTTCCATCATCAACTAACACTAAATCACCAGTTATTGCAGTTCCAATACCCGGACCAAAAAGTGCTTGTATAGGATTTTGCTCTCCTTGAATACTCGCTGGACCGTTAATTGTCATCTTTGCATCTGTATTAAAAAAACCTTCACCAGTAACACCTCCAAAAATATGATTCCATGTTGTTCCTCCATTCGTGGATTTCCAAATTCCGTTTCCGTTTACCTGTCCTTGCACATAAGATTCACCTGTACCTAAATACATTATTTGCGTATTATTGGGGTCAAAAGTAATACTTGAAACTGCTAGATTTTCTGGTATTCCAACTCTTTCCCATGGATTAGATCTCGTTGTTACATCATCATTTACCCATAAGCCACCACTTACACCACCTGCAAATACGCGTTCGTTCGACGCATCATTGGGATCAAAAAGTATGGCCCGTGTTCTACCTGGTACATTTGTTGGTCCTCTTTCTACCCAAGCATTATCAGAAGTACCAGGTACATTCTTTTCAAATCGCTTATTTTGTAACAATGTTTCTTGAAGTAAGAGTTTCTTTTCAAAATCCGTTTTTCCTGTTCTAGGATTCATTTCCAACAAATACTGCTGTTCGAAGTAGGCATTTGGCGGTAATCCGTGAGCTTTTCTATCTGTTCTTGATAATTTTAATGTTTCATTATAAGAATGTCCATCCAAAAATTCCACATGCTTCTCACGAAGGGAATCAATATACGTTTTCTCATCTGTACGTATAAAAAGAACTAAGCTAGTCAAGACTGTTAGTCCAAATAAAAGGAGTAATTTTTTTCTCATTGGGGTTTTTGTATTTGAATTAATGGACTGCGAATTTACAAAGAAGTTTTCAAATAAATTGTTAGCTATCAAACACTTTAAACTTCGATGCCTTTTATCTTTTTGTGAAGTAAGATTGCAGCCCCATCTGACATGCCTGCAATAAAACTACATACAGCTAATATTCTACGGTATAAATTATCACTTAAGTTTTGATATTTTACAGGTAGTAAATTCATTAAAAGCTTGTCATAGTTTGACGCTTTTCCGTCAAATGAGTTGTTAATTGCAGTAATAAACACATCTAACAAATCAGCCAATATTCGATAGCCAGAAATTTCTTTTTCGATAACCTCTTTGCTTCTGTAAATTTTGTCTACACTGATTTTAATAATATCGTTAATCTGTGCTTCATACTTACTTTTATCCAACAAAGAAATATGATAATCACCCGCCAATATGAGCTCTTCATTCTCAATAAAAACACTCGCCGCTTCTGTTATTAAGTTACCAATAGCCAAGGCTCTTAAATAGCTTAAGCGATCCTGTTTCGTAGTTAACTGATAATATTTTTCCGTATTTATGGTATCTCTGACTAAGTTAATTAAATATTCTAAAGCAAATTCTTCTTCTATTAAACCAAGATTTATACCATCTTCAAAGTCGATAATAGTATAACAAATATCATCGGCAGCTTCTACCAAAAAAGCTAAAGGATGTCGACTGTAAGTAACTTCATTACCCTCTCGAATTTTTTTGAGGCCTAAGTCTTCTGCAACTTCCATAAAAATGGACTTATCAGACTGAAAAAAACCATACTTTTTATCGATAATATTATTTGTTGGTTTCTTAGGCAAAGATTCTTTTGGGTATTTCATAAATGCTCCTAATGTTGCGTATGACATTCGAAGTCCACCTTCAATACCTGCTCTAGTTTCGTTTAAAATTCTAAATCCATTCGCATTTCCTTCAAAATCAATCAAGTCTTGCCATTCTTTATCTGTTAGTTGTCCTTTATAATCGAAGCCATTTCCCGATTTAAAATATTCTCCAATTGCCTTCTCACCACTATGCCCAAAAGGTGGGTTCCCAATATCGTGCGCTAAACAGGCGCTTGCTACGATTGCCCCAAAGTCGTTAATTTGATATCCAGCCTCTATTAACTCAGGGTATTTTTCTAGCAATTGCTTTCCTACAATTCTACCTAAAGAACGCCCTACAACAGACACTTCTAAACTGTGTGTCAATCTTGTATGAACAAAATCAGTTTTTGACAACGGAACGACTTGTGTTTTATCTTGCAAACTCCTAAAAGAATCTGAAAAAATAATGCGGTCATAGTCTACTTCAAACCCAATTCTGGTGTCATTTTGATCTTTTCTTATTCTTTGCTGTGTATCTCCAAAACGCTTCAAAGAGAGTAATTGTTTCCAGTTCATTTGTGTCTGCATATTTAAGCGTGTGCAAGGTACATTATTTTTCATTTTTCAACTCTTTACATTAAATTAATATTGACCTCTTTTTGCTAACATTAAACTAACCTAAATATTACGAATCATTAATCAGTAATTAACACAACCTTTACATTGTATTCCTTTCTTTGCCACGTATTAATAACAGTATTAAACATGAAAAAAATTGCCTTAATAATCTTCATTTTATGTAGCGGGTTGATTCAAGCCCAAGACAAAGGAATTATCGAAGGGATTGTTTTAGATAAACAAATGAATAATGAACCATTAGCATTTGCGAATGTTTCACTTAAGGAAGTTAATTTAAATACTACAGCAAATATTGACGGAGCTTATGTATTTGAAATACAAGAAGGTGTTTACACCTTATCTATTAATTTTCCTGGATATCAAAAAATAGAAATCAAAAACGTTACTGTAGCTGCAGGCAAAATTACTTCAATTAAAGATACCATAATTGCAGCGAGAAAAATAGCCCTTCTGGACGATAAGATCATCGGAGAAGAAAAATAAAACCTACATATATCAAATAAATATGAGAAATTTTTTAACCATTCTTTTGCTTGGAGCAACTACCTTTATCATGGCTCAAAGCAAAGGTACCATACAAGGTAAAGTGCAAGATAAAGAGGCAAGTAATGAGGCTTTACCATTTGCAAACGTCTTTATTAAGGACTCTCAAATGGGGACAACCACAGATATGGATGGTAGCTATACTTTTAAAGCAAACCCAGGAACTTATACTGTCGTTTTTAGTTTTGTTGGATATCAAACTATTGAGGTTCCTAATGTTGTCGTGAAAGAAGGTGAAGTAACAACTTTAGAAACAATCATTCTCGGTGCGTCAGAAGGAGTCGCACTAAAAGAGGTTATTGTAAAAGGAAGTACTAAAAAAGAAAGTGTTGCCGCCCTTTTAATTGAACAAAAGAAAGCTACTGAAATTAAAACGGCCATTGGTGCAGAAGAACTCTCGGCAAAGGGAATAGCCAATGCTGCAGGTGCAG
Source organism: uncultured Flavobacteriaceae bacterium (assembly GCA_947500525.1). Lineage (GTDB taxonomy): Bacteria > Bacteroidota > Bacteroidia > Flavobacteriales > Flavobacteriaceae > Aureibaculum. The sequence goes on from CANMSH010000001.1 coordinate 324,397, forward strand.
TAACTAAAATTGCCGGAGTTTCTAAACAAGAAGGTTCTAGTAATGTATATGTAAGGGGTCTTGGAGATCGCTATTTAAATACAACACTAAATGGTTTATCATTACCATCGAATGATATCAATAAGAAAAACATTGATTTAAATGTATTTTCTTCTGATGTTATTGAAAACGTGGCTATCAGTAAAGCGTATTCTTCAAAGTTTTATGGTGATTTTGCTGCTGGGAATGTAGATATTTCATCAAAAGAATATAAAGGCGATGGGTTTATTGAAGTTTCCTTTAATAGTGGTTTCAATAGTAATGCAGTAGGAGAAACTTTTGTTAAGAACTCGGGAACAGGTCAGTTCGGATTTTACGGTAGATATGATCACGATCCTTTCGCCGTAGTTTTATCTCATGGTGTAGATCCAATAGAATCTCCATTAGCGCCAATAAATTTAGGTATTAGCTTAAATACTGGTAAATCATTTGACATTGGTGAAGAGAGTCGTTTAAATCTATTTTTAACTGCTTCTTTCGATAGTAATTATGAGTATCGAGAAGGAAAAGCAGTTGACTTTACAACCGTTGAAAAGAAGAATTTTCCGAATACCCAAGAGTATCAGTATGGTACGACCACTACAGTTATGGGGAACGTAGGTTTCAGAGTTGATGATAATAATTCATTCAAATTCAACTCGCTATTTATGAATAAGTCAAACGATCAAGTTGGTTATTTTGGAGTGAACGGTCAAGGAACAAATAGAGATGCTATTTTAAACACTGATGAAGGTTTTTATCAAATGAATGTTCAATTTAATCAAGATTTGATATTTGTAAATCAATTGATTGGTGAACACAAAGTTGGTGAGAATTTAAAACTAGATTGGGCGGTTGGCTATAATAATGTGTTTTCGCATGAGCCAGATAGAAAAAGAGTCAGTATTGAAAATTATCATTTAGCATTGGATAACGACCCGAATACAAACCCTGTTTTTTTCACAAACAACCCTTTTGATAACCAACGTTATTTTCAAGATATTGAAGACGAAGAATTAAACGGCCGTATAAATTTATCGTATTCTCCTTCCGAAAAGGTAACTTGGAATTTTGGTTACAATGGAAGAACGAAAGAACGTAATTTCGACAATATTAGATATGGTTACAATTTTTCGAATAATCGTTTACCTATTACCGATGTAAATAATTTAGATGCCATTTTTAATATCAATAATTTAAATACTGATGGTAATGGGTTGTTTTCAACTACTGTTTTCAGATCAATATTCCCTCAGTTAGGCTCAACCAATCTTCCAGGAAATTCTGAAAACACCTACAAAGGTAATTTAGATATTTACGCTGGTTATACCAATGCTGCATTCAATATTAATGACAAATGGTTAATTGTACCTGGAATAAGAGTTGAATCTTTCAATCAAGAAATTAAATACGATGTTATAAATGTTAACCCAAGTGATCCTGGATTTAGAGAAGCGAATGAAACTTTTTTCTTACCGAGTTTAAGTATTAAGTACGCTTTAGATGATGACCGAAATTTGCGTTTTGCTTTTAGTAAAACTGTTTCTAATCCAGAATTTAAAGAAATGGCTCCCTTTGTATATGAAGGTGTAACACAACGAATAGGTGGTAATCCTGATCTTTTAAACAATCCCTCTTTTTCTGAAGTTTATAATCTTGATTTAAAATATGAATGGTTCTTTGGTAGAAGTGAAATTCTTTCTTTAGGAGGGTTTGCGAAACAAATTAATAATCCTGTAAATTTAGTTGTGGCAAATGATGCCACAGGTACGCAACGCTATTTTAGAACTGGTGACAAAGCGACTATCTATGGAGCTGAATTAGAACTTAGAAAAAACCTAATCTTAAATGAAGAGGAGCAACCTGAACTTTCTGTAGGTTTCAACGTTACTTATATGTATACCCAACAAGATTTAAAAGAATCTAGGGGTTTATTCACAACTACTTTCAATAGAAGTGAAGATGAGTTACAGGGAGCATCTCCAATTATTCTAAATGCTGATATAAACTACAGTCCTACATTTAAAAACTATAAGCCAGTTGCAAACTTAGTATTCTCTTACTTTTCTGATAGAATACAGGCTTTAGGGTCAGGGCAGTTAGGAAATATCATTGAAAAAGGTATCCCAACATTGGATTTTATATGGAAAAATAAAGTTGGAGAAAATTTTCAAATAGATTTAAGCGCCAAAAACCTACTAAACCCGAGCATCGAATATTTAAGAGAAACATCTGACCGCGATATTAGTATCTCTCAATATAAAAGAGGTATGAATATAGGATTATCCTTAAAATACAATTTTTAAAAAATAATAACAATCAAATTAAAAACTATTAAAATGAAAAACACTTTTTTACGTTTGGCATTCGTTTCATTGCTATTCGCTTCCTGTGGTGATGATGATACTTCTGATATTATCATAAACATCAATGGCGATAGTGGTAATAGCACTGCGATCGAGATTACGGGAAATCAGACTTCAGATCTCACTCTTGATGCAGCAAATGAATATATTGTTACCGGACCATTAATTATGGAAAGCGGTACTACGCTTACAATACCTGCAGGTATGACAGTAAAAGCGGCAGCGACTGGTGCTGATGTTTATATTGCAATTGCTCAAGGTGCAAAAATTAATGCAAATGGTACGTCTAGCGAACCTATCGTATTTACTTCTTCCTCGAATACGCCAAATGCAGGTGATTGGGGTGGTTTGATCTTATTAGGAAAAGCACCTATCAACTCTGTAGGAGGAGGAGATGCAACATCTACTTCTGAAATTGCCAGTTTGCCTTACGGTGGCTCAGCAACAGATGACAATTCTGGAACCTTACGTTATGTTCGTGTTGAATATTCTGGAGGTAAGGCTGATGGACAATCAGAAAACAATGGTATTTCATTTTACGGTGTAGGTAACGGAACCACAGTTGAATATATCCAAGCGTATGTAGGAAAGGATGATGGCGTTGAATTCTTTGGAGGAACAGTAAATGTTGATTATCTAGCTGTCGTTAATGCTGAAGATGATTCTATTGACTGGACTGAAGGTTATACAGGTACGATTACAAATGCTTACGTGAAACACGGTGCAGATCATGATAAAGGCATCGAAGCTGACGGTTTTAATACTGATATCGGTAATAATGCTGATCCTAAATTCTATTCAAAACCTACTGTTACAAATTTAACTATCGTTGGTTTAGGTTCTGGAACTGGTAATGAAGCTGTTCGCTTAAGAGCTGGTACACAAGGAATTTTTACGAATGTTTCTATTAGTGGTTTCGCTGAAGGCTTTGATCTTGATAGTGATGGTAGCGATAGCCCTACAGGAGCAGGAGTTTTAAGTGGTGACTTAAACGTTGTTTCTGTAAATTTCGATGATGTTTCAGTTAACATGAAAAATGATACTGGTGAGACCTTTACCGAAACTGATTTTTTAACAGTAGATGCAAATGCTATTGGTACTGATTTTGCGACTTGGGGAGCCCCTTGGGCAAGACAATAATAACAAATTAAAAAAGCCTGCAATTGCAGGCTTTTTTAATTATATTTATTTCAATCAACTAGTAATAAGCAATAGAAGTACCTTCTAATTTGGTAACTTTCACTACTTTACCATTGACATAATTTACCTCTTTTACGCCTTCATCATTCTTAAATAACCATTTCCCGGTCTTTATTCCATTAGAATATTTTCCAATAGCTACTTTTTCACCTTCAGCATTAAAATAAGTCCATGTACCATGTAACTTTTTATCCTTAAAAAATCCGTGTTGCTCCAATTGACCATCATCATTATAAATCGTAGCCTCCACTAAATCTCCTTTTTGTTCGTATTTTGTTTTATTATCATTTTGAGCATATGTAAAACCTACACTCAATATCATAAATAGTATCACTATTTTTTTCATACTAATCCGTTTTTATTTCCTATTAACGAAACTAAAGTATTAATTATTTTACATTAAAGCAACAATTCAGTAACGTTAACTTAACATTGGGATTTTAACACATTGAAATTCAATAATTTGTTGATGTTAAGTTTTTAAATTTAACATATTCTTCTTTTTAAAATAAACTATAATTAATAATTACATAATGTTTTGTTTACATATAATGTGAGTAAATACAATACTTTTGAAAGTTCTATAGACAATCATTGTTTCAATAATCGTTTAGTTTTTGTCGACTAGATTTTGAAATATGCAGGCTACTTTGGCCAAGTAGCCTTTTTTTATGCCAATATTCATTTAAAAATAACTTTTTCGAAACTTTAAGTTAACATTAAAATTAGTTCTTTGCAGCGACAAAAACTAAATATGTTATTTATGAAACTAAAAGTTACGATTGTAACCCTTGCTTTTTTTGCAGTATTCTCTGCACAATCACAAAAAACTAATGCTCCTAAATTTGGTAAAGGTCTTTTCAATTTAGTTGGAAAAGATAGTACTTGGACTATGAAAATAGGTACTCGTATGCAATTTCTCGCTATTTCAAATTGGGAAAGTGAAGATGGTTCCTTAATCAATCCAGAACAAAACGCTTTGGTCCGTCGGGCACGTTTAAAATTTAATGGATTCGCTTTTAGCCCTAAGCTAAAATATAAAATGGAGTTAGGCCTATCTAATAGAGATATTTCGGGAGCCTCAGAATTCAATCGCAATACTCCTCGATATATTTTAGACGCCGTTGTGATGTGGAATTTTTATCAAAATTTTGAATTATGGGCTGGTCAAACAAAATTACCTGGAAATATTGAACGTGTAATTTCATCTGGAAATTTACAACAGGTAGATCGTTCATTATTAAATAGCAGGTTTAATATTGATCGTGATATGGGGATTCAATTGAGGCATCATTTTAATATTACGGATAAATTTTTAGTTCGTGAAAAATTTGCCATTTCACAAGGAGAAGGAAGAAATATTACGGAAGGTAATTTAGGAGGACATCAATACACGGCTCGCTTGGAGTTTCTACCTTTTGGAAAGTTTGAAAGCAAAGGAGACTATAGTGGAAGTGATTTAAAACGTGAAGAAAGCCCTAAACTAATGATCGCCGCAACTTATGATCATAATAACAACGCCGTGAAAAACAGAAGTAATCAAGGTTCATATATGACGAATGATGTTGGTTTTTATGAAACAAATATCAATACTATATTTATTGATGCCATGTTTAAATATAAAGGATTTTCATTGATGGCAGAATATGCCGATAGAGATGCAAAAGATCCTTTTGCTAAAAATTCTGATGGTACTTTGACCGGTGACGAAGTGCAAGTGGGTACTGGTCTTAATTTACAAGCAGGTTATTTACTCAACAGTAATTGGGAAATTTCAGGTCGATATACAAACATCAAACTTGATCAAAACATTACTGGTAAAAACCCTGAGAATCAGTATACATTTGGAATTTCTAAGTATATTGTGGGGCATAAATTAAAGGTACAATCAGATGTTAGCTACTTATCTTTAGATGGTAGTAATAACGAATTAATGTATCGCTTACAATTTGATATACATTTTTAAAGCTGAAAACATAACAATTAGTTAATATTCGACTAAACTATAATTAACATTTTTGCAACACAAAATTTAGACAATGGAAAATATTTACCTAATAATGATCATCGCGCTGGTAATTTTGGCAGCTGCAGATTTAGTAGTGGGTGTGAGTAATGATGCTGTAAACTTTTTAAACTCGGCGATTGGTTCGAAAGCAATTCCTTTTCGAACTATCATGATAGTTGCCAGTCTTGGTATCTTCGTTGGTGCCGTTTTCTCAAGTGGTATGATGGAAGTCGCTCGTAAGGGTATTTTCGTGCCTGGCGAATTCTATTTTAACGAAATCATGATCATTTTTATGGCGGTCATGATTACCGATATACTGTTACTTGACTTCTTTAATACTTTAGGCATGCCAACCTCAACAACGGTTTCAATTGTGTTTGAATTATTGGGAGCAGCTGTTGCCATGGCATTGATAAAAATCGGTGCTTCTGATACACAATCATTTTCTGATCTTACTACCTATATTAATACCGAAAAAGCAATGCAAATTATCTCGGGTATCCTCTTATCTGTAGTGATCGCGTTTAGTGTTGGTGCGCTGGTACAATATGTCTCTCGTCTTATTTTTTCTTTTCACTATGAGAAGAAAATTAAGTACCTAGGTGCTTTATTTGGAGGTGGTGCTTTGACTGCTATTACCTACTTCATATTTATGAAAGGACTTAAAGGAACACCTTATTATAAAGATTTAAAAGGGTTGTTAGAAGGTAACGAAATTATGATTATTGCTGTGAGTTTTGTCGTTTGGACCTTACTCTCTCAAATTTACATGGGTGTTTTAAAGAAGAACATTTTTATTCCAATTATAGCGATCGGTACATTCGGTTTAGCGTTGGCCTTTTCTGGAAACGATTTGGTGAACTTTATTGGTGTACCTATGGCAGCCTGGCATTCGTATGAAGCATGGACAACTTCAGGTGTCGACGCTTCTGCATTTTCAATGGGAGTATTAGATAAGAAAGTGCCTACTGAACCGCTCCTGTTATTTATTGCAGGTGGAATTATGGTATTGACTTTATGGTTTTCTAAGAAGGCTCGTACAGTGGCAGATACTGAAATTGGTTTATCAAGACAGGGTGATGGTGCTGAAAAATTCCAACCAAATGCCTTATCTAGAGCCGTAGTTCGATTTACCATTATGATTTCGAAATATACGGCGACGATGTTACCTGCATCAGTAAATGAGAGAATAAATAGACAATTTGAAAAGCCTGTTGTTGCTTTATCTAAAGGTAAAACACATGAACTACCGGCATTTGATCAAGTTCGAGCTTCTGTAAATTTAATGGTTGCAGGAGTCTTAATTTCTATAGCCACTTCTATGAAATTACCACTATCAACAACCTATGTAACATTTATGGTTGCCATGGGTACTTCATTAGCCGATAGAGCATGGGGTAGTGAAAGTGCTGTGTATAGAGTTGCGGGTGTTTTAAATGTAATTGGCGGATGGTTTGGTACCGCAATTATTGCTTTTATCGCTGCCGGAACTATGGCTTTACTCATTAATTTAGGTGGTCCAACGGCTATAGCTATCTTGTTATTTTTAGCCATTTTATTACTTGCCAGAAATTATATTCGACACAATAAAAAAGCGAATGAATTAAAAGCTGAAGATCGTTTAGAGAAATCAGAAAGCAATTCTATTCAAGGAGTCATTGATGAGAGTGCCGATAATATTTCTAAATCTCTAAAAAGAGTGAGTAAAATTAATGAGGCCTCAATCAATGGTTTAATCAATGAAGATCTAAAATCGCTTAAAAAGGCAAAGTCGACTGTTGCTAAATTGGAAGCTGAAATAGACGATATCCAAAATAATATTTTCTATTTCATTAAAAATTTAGATGAATCATATGTTGGTGCTAGTAAATTATATATTGATGTAATTGGTGATTTACAAGATATGGCACAATCGTCTAGTTTTATTGCAAAGGCGAGTCATAAACACATCAATAACAATCACAAGGCATTGAAGAAAAATCAAGTGGATGAGTTGAAAGAAATCAATGACAAATTAAATGCTTTATTCTCTAAAGTAAGAGGCATTTTTGATTCGCGTTCATTCGATCAATTAGGTTCGTTATTAGACGAGAAGCAACTATTATTGGATAAGGTAAGAGAGTATATTCAAATACAGGTTGAACGCACAAGAACAACCGAATCTAGTCCGAAGAATACAACCTTATACTTTAGTCTATTATTAGAAACAAAAGATTTAATAAAGGCGAGTATGAGTTTATTAGAAGTATATTCTCAAGAAGAATCTCAGCAGGATACTGTATTAGATAAGTAATTGAGATAACACTGTCCAAATAAAAAAGAGGCGCTTTGAATAAAGCACCTCTTTTTTTTATTCTTTTTATCTAATTAATATACTTCTGTCAACGCCGTAACATCTCCCGAAGTGAAAGGACGGTCAGTTCCATTACTACATGCTAGCATCCAAGAACCATTCTCAGCCCCAGTTGGTGTACCAGGAATGTATACTGCTCCTACACCAGCATCTCCTTCATCTCCACCTCTTCCACAACTAAAAGCGCGATTAAAATAATCTGTATGACGAAAACCAATTGCATGGCCAATTTCGTGCGCTATCACAGTGGCCGCATCAGCAGGAATACCACCTCTTCTAGGATTGTATACATCCGAATTTAACACAATCGGTGTTGCAGGATCTCCATTCGCATCAGGAAAACCAGCACTTCGGCCTAAAATAGTACTTCCTCTAGATTTTCTTAATTTTTGTGATAAGATATCAATATCTGCTCCTTCACTATTTGCTCTTGCAAAAGTAATATCTAAACCTAAAGAGTTATATCTATTTAACGCATCGTCAAATGCAGCTTGCATTGTAGCATTAAAATCGGCATCCATATAAACTGAAACAACTCTTCCATCGGGACCAACAATATTATTAGTTCGATAATGTTTTTGGTTCTCTTGATTAGGTTGTAGTTCATCTATTTGCTCTAATGTTAAAAAAATGTCTCCTTCAACCACATATCCTTCGTTACCCATAAAGGTGTCAACAAACACGTCATTGGTATTGAAACCGGCAGCTTCAATTTTTGCTAAAACTTTAGTATCAATATTCCCTTCATCCAAAGTGTCAGAAGTACAAGCGACGATTGCAGAAACAGCCAGTGCTGCTATTGCATAAATTTTAATTTTTCTCATAAAAATATTTAATTTTTTAGTTAATAATCCTAAATATAGCTAAAATAAAACATATTTATAATAATTATTCATAAATAACTATTAATACCTCAAGCAAGAGTTATTTTCTACAAAAAAAAGGGAATATCTCCATAGAAATATTCCCTTCTCATTTAATTAATTCTCTCTATTAAGAACCACACATTAAGCAATCATCACCCTCGCCTTCTTTGGCACGTGCAATCATTGCTCTATATTCTTCGGGTGTCATTTCGGTATCATTTGAGATCACAGCATTTACCTGCGTATCTGCTGCTACACTTTCTGGTACAGCTGCAGGTTTAGGTACTGCCGCTTTTTGCTCTTTTGATAATGTAAACTGCTTCGCATTTACTGCAGATTTTGTTCTTAAATAGTACATTCCTGTTTTTAAGCCTGACTTCCAAGCATAAAAATGCATAGAAGTTAATTTGCTATAATTAGGGTCTTGCATAAATAAGTTCATTGATTGCGATTGGTCAATAAAGTAACCACGTTGACGCGCCATATCAATAATATCTTTCATGCTTAATTCCCATACCGTTTTATACAATTCTTTTAGATCATCTGGAATAGCATCTATATGCTGAATAGATCCATTGGCACGCATGATACTTTCTTTCATACTGTTATCCCACAATCCTAATTCTACTAGATCTTCTAATAGATGTTTATTCACTACGATAAACTCTCCAGACAATACTCTACGTGTATAGATATTCGAAGTATATGGCTCAAAGGCTTCATTATTTCCTAAAATCTGAGAGGTAGATGCTGTTGGCATTGGTGCTACCAATAAGGAGTTACGCACACCATGCTTCATTACTTGTTTGCGTAATTTTTTCCAATCCCATCTTCCGCTAAGGTCGTCTTCTGAGATATTCCACATATTAAATTGAAACTCTCCTTCGCTCATTGGTGATCCTTTGAAAGTAGAATATGGTTCTTTTGCTTTTGCTATTTCCATAGAAGAAGTAACTGCCGCAAAATATAAGGTTTCAAAAATGTCTTGATTTAATTGTTTTGCCTCATCTGATGTAAAAGGCATACGTAATTGAATAAAAGCATCAGCCAGACCTTGAATTCCTAAGCCTACTGGTCTATGTCTAAAGTTAGAGTTTTCGGCTTCTTTAATAGGATAATAGTTGCGATCAATCACACAATCTAAATTACGAGTTACCTTTTTCGTAACATCGAATAATTTTTTGTGATTGAAATATTTCTTTCCTTCTTTATCTTCACTCACAAACATTGAAACTGCAATCGACGCTAGGTTACACACAGCAACCTCATCTTTTGCCGTATATTCCATAATTTCAGTACATAAATTTGAAGAACGAATGGTTCCTAAATTCTTCTGATTCGATTTACGGTTCGCTGCATCTTTATACAACATATAAGGATTACCTGTCTCAATTTGTGCTTCTAATATTTTCTCCCAAAGTTCACGCGCCTTGATGGTTTTTCTTCCTTTTCCAACCTTTTCGTATCCTTCATACAGTTTCTCAAACTCATCTCCATACGTGTCGAATAAGTGCGGGCACTCATTTGGACACATTAAGGTCCATTCTCCGTCTTCTTGTACGCGTTTCATAAATAAATCTGGAATCCACATCGCGTAGAACAAGTCACGTGCACGGTTTTCTTCAGCTCCCGTATTCTTTCTTAAATCTAAGAAACTAAATACATCAGCGTGCCAAGGTTCTAAATACATTGCGAAAGAACCTTTTCGTTTTCCTCCTCCTTGATCTACATATCGAGCCGTATCATTATATACTTTTAACATTGGTACAATTCCGTTTGAAGTACCATTTGTTCCACGAATGTATGAACCTGTAGCTCTCACATTATGAATAGACAATCCAATCCCTCCAGCCGATTGTGAAATTTTAGCCGTTTGTTTTAGGGTATCATAAATTCCGTCAATACTATCATCTTGCATTTGCAATAAGAAACATGACGACATTTGAGGTTTTGGTGTTCCTGCGTTGAACAACGTTGGGGTAGCATGTGTAAAGAATTTTTTACTCATCAACTCATACGTTGCAATCGCTTCATCAAGATCATTCAAATGAATCCCAATCGCTACACGCATTAACATATGTTGTGGACGTTCAGCAATAACCCCATTTAATTTTAGTAGATATGAACGTTCTAATGTTTTAAACCCAAAATAATCATAGTTAAAATCTCTATTGTAGATAATTGTAGAGTCTAACTTAGCCGCATTATCCATGATGACTTTGTACGTATCATCAGCAATTAATGGTGCTTTTTTTCCGGTGCGAGGATTTACATAAGTATATAAATCTTTCACCACTTCCGAAAATGTTTTCTTTGTGTTTTTATGCAAATTTGATACGGCAACTCTCGCTGCTAACTTCGCATAGTCAGGATGTTGTACTGTCATTGTTGCTGCTGTTTCGGCAGCAAGATTGTCTAATTCAGAGGTGGTCACACCATCATATAAGCCTTCAATCACACGCATTGCCACTTTAGTGGGGTCCACCATTTTATTCAAACCATAACTCATTTTACGAATTCTGGCGGTGATTTTATCAAACATTACTGGCTCTTTTCTGCCGTCTCTTTTTAGTACAAACATATCTACATTGTTTTTAGGTTAGTGGGTATTTTTGGGATGCCTTTCGGCGGATACTTTATTGTTTAGCGAACTATATTTGTGAAATTCCTACTTTAATTCGGAATCACACATATTAAAAATCAGCATCAAAACTGATGGCTCCTGTTCCACCAGATTTTACACCTGCTTTTTGATATTCTGAAACTCTTTTTTCAAAGAAGTTTGTTTTTCCTTCTAATGAAATCATTTCCATGAAATCAAAAGGATTCGTTGAATTATACACTTTTTCACAGTGAAAGTCTTCTAACAAACTATCTGTCACAAATTCTAAATACTGGGTCATCAACTTCGCATTCATACCAATTAAACTCACTGGTAATGACTCAGTTATAAAACCTCTTTCAATATCTAGAGCATCACAAATAATCTCTTTGATTCTTTCTTTTGGTACTTTATTTACAATGTGATTATTATGTAAATGCACGGCAAAATCACAATGCATTCCTTCATCACGAGAAATCAATTCATTAGAAAATGTTAATCCAGGTAGTAGACCTCTCTTCTTCATCCAAAAAATAGAACAAAAACTACCTGAAAAGAAAATACCTTCTACGGCTGCAAAGGCAATTAAGCGCTCGGCAAAACTATCACTCTCAATCCATTTTAAGGCCCATTCGGCTTTATCTTTAATGGCTGGAAACACTTCAATTGCTCTAAATAATTGATCTTTCTCTGCCTCATTTTTTACATATGTATCGATTAAAAGAGAATATACTTCAGAGTGAATATTCTCCATCATTATTTGAAATCCGTAAAAGAATTTCGCTTCAGAATACTGTACTTCATTCACGAAGTTTTCCGCTAAATTTTCATTTACGATACCGTCTGAAGCTGCGAAAAAAGCTAAAATATGCTTGATAAAATAACGCTCATCATCGCTTAGTTTATTTTCCCAATCGCTGATATCTTGATGCAAATCGATTTCTTCCGCGGTCCAAATACTTGCTTCTTGTTTTTTATACCATTCCCAAATATCTTGGTGCTGAATTGGAAAGATTACAAATCTATTATCATTTGGGGCTAAAATGGGCTCTACTGCTTGCGACATATTAAATCAAGTTTTTTAAATTTTGGACAATAAAAATGTTTGGACAATCGGTTGAAACAAAGATTGAATTTTTCATTGAAAAATGAAAATCATAATTATCCACAAAACAAGGCAAGTTTTTAACAAAATGAATTTTTCCAAAAAATTACTTAACAAAAACTTAACATGCAAAGCATTGATTATCAGGTGGTTATTTTTTAAGATTTTATCCTACAAGCGTAAAATACCAGAGATTCCATTTTCTGCGTAAAACGAAAAAAAAGATGAAAAAAATGAACCTTTATTTTTTATAAAATTTCAATACAAATATTCCTTATATGGTTTTAAACCATTCTAAGTATTTTTCACCCAGAATAGGTGCTGGTTTTTCTTTTAAGTTTAACGCATTTATCAAACTCATAATCCACATATATAGTAAAACAAATGACCCTACTAGACTGGCTATCCAACCTAATATAGGAATGATATTTATGAACATCAAGACCAAGCTTGTCAGCGTAAGTCCTAACATTTGCTTGATATGATATTTGGCAAATTCATTTTTCTTTTCACTATTCATGACAAAGGCAATGATTAAGCCTATAATTGTAAGATATGATATAATTGCAATTGTCTTCCCTTCTTCTTTTACTGAAGTAGCGCTTATTTCCTTTATTGTTGATTCTGTATTTTCCATAATTAAAATTTTATATTGTTTTCTGCTTTTTGGTTTTGATCTTAAGTATTCATTCAAAACAATTTACCAGTCATAGGCTCTAATAACGGCATTGACAAGCTCGCCTCTAAACCCAGTATCGTCACCATTCGTTAAAATCACAATACCGGCACTTTTAATATTGTCTTCGTTTCCCGATAAAGAAGGCAATCCGATAAAATAAGCTCTATATCCTTCATTCGTACCCCCGTGATAATAATATTTCTTCGATTTTAAAGATCTTGGCCCTCTTGAAATATTAATTCCATTACCCATACGTAGGCTTATCGCACTATGCGATGACAGAACGGTTCTTCTCTTAAACGTACCGCGATTATTGAGCATAATAAGTACATTCGATAATTCTTTGGCATTTGTATAAAGTCCTGCCGCTGCATATTGTGGGTAGCTATTACGTACATGTTTATTGGTATTTGTGTAGAATCCAAAAGTTAAATCTTCTTTTTTATAGTATTTTTCTGGTCTATATGTAAAACGACTTTGTTTCATTTCTAAAGGCGACAAAACATGCTCCTTCATCCAATCTGGATACGTTCTTTTGGTAACATCAATAGTTAATTTTTGAAGTAGCGTAAAAGCTTTTCCTGAGTACCATGTAGATCCTGCATTAGGGCCATTTGCTGGGTCATAAGTGATTTTCACCGTATTCATAATAGCACTTAATTTAGGAACTTGAGCGCCCAATCGATAGCCTCCGAAACCTCCTCCAGGCATATTGCCGTTACTATTAGGTCCACGATATTGGCAGTTATTATTAAAAACCGAACCTCTTCCTTCAATTCCACTTTTATGATTTAATATTTTCGACACTGTTATATGTGTAAAATTGGTACGCCATCTTTGATTTTTAGCGCAAGAATGAAAAGGGTCTGACCAGTTTAATTTCCCTGATAACAACAGATTTTCTGTTAGGCTTATTTTTTTCTGGTCTTTCAATTTAAATGCTCCTATTGCGGCTACTACTTTACTAATTGAAGCGGCCTGAAACATTGTTTCAGGGTGGACGGCATATTTTCTATCATCTTGTCTTAAAAAACCATAGCCCGTCGACCAAGCTAGTTTACCATTAATTACAACACCTACACTCACTCCGGGTACGTTCAAATCATTCATTCTTTGCCAAATAGATTTGTTTGCAACATTATTCTCAAAATTGCGAATCCTATCTACTGGTTTATTGATTGATTTTTGATTGCTAATAATTGACCAGCCTTGCCCATTAGGCGTGAATGCCACTAGTTTTATTTTACGATTCTTCATTCTAAAAGAATTCATCTTGGATGCCCAATCCGTTTTATAATTTTTGGTGAAATGGTAATCATCAGCAATGACTAACCAATTGCCATTTGATCTAAATGAAACATGCGTTATTTTACGCGCAGGCCGTTTATTAGGCATGTCAGATTCGCTAAGATTCCTCAATATCTGAAAACATTCGTCGTCAATATGCTTTGCCGAGAATCCTCCTTTTTCAGTAATAATCAACCAACTATTATCTGTCGTTCTTTTTCTTGGATAGACAATTGAAATCGGCTTTACTCCTTTTTTGTAGTATTCTTTCAACTTTAAATAACTTTCATTTGGAATGTTTCTGGCGAACATACTTTTATCAGTAAGCACAACCCAACTATTTCCACCTTTTGGAGGAAAGGCTATATTGATAACTTTATGTCCTTTTTTAATAAAATCTCTGACCCTACTAATACATTCTGATGGAATATTATCATAATAGAATTTATTTTGATTTGTTATTAGGGCCCACCCTCCGTTAGGTGTAAAGGAAAAGCTTTGAATACCATATTGAATATTTTCACTAATTCTTTGATGTGCCTTGTTAGGTATTCCTTTATTGAATTTTTCTTGTGCATTGCACATGAAATGAGAAGTCAGAAATAGTACTAAGATGATTTTATAAAATATAGTACATGTTAATTTTTCCATAATTTATTCTTTTAATTTATCAAAGTCTAAGGCTTGCATATATTTCCAAAGTTCGTCAGCTTCAATATTATTTCCAGTTACATTCACAACAAAACGTTCATTAATTAAAAATTCCATTTTTGTCCTTGTGCTATGTGATTGCCTACTAAAAGTTTCTTGTATCGTATTAACCCCTCTTTTATAGATTTTCTTATATCCTCTTTCATTTTCAGAATCAAGTATCATGCGTTCTTTCATCTTATACATATAGGCAACTCCTGAGCCCGCACCAGCACCGTCGATAATTTCTGCTTTCAATTGTTTTTGAATATTGCTCGGGTCCTTATACTGCAAATTCATAGAACTTATGTTTCCTAAAGCTCCTTTACCCAAATTATAGGAAGTACGCTTTAAGTCCATGAGTTGTTCTGGCATCCATTTTTTCAATGCTTCTTTACTCAAAGGTTCTAATTCTTTTAGTTTCGTCATGAGTTCTTGAGCCTCGTTTAAACCACCCATCACACTTGAAGATTTTTTGACCTCTTTGGCTGTTTTTTTAATTTCTTTCTTAGCATTCTTAATTTTATCGAAGGTGCCCTTTTCTTTTTTACATGCAGTTACTACGAGTATGCATAACAACATGAATAGTATCTTTTTCATAGTTTTTGTTTTTTATTTGTTAATCTTCTAATTGTCGAATCGAAACATTATGAATTTCGAAACTGACAAAATCTCGTCCTGCTATATCTTTCCCATTACATTGGATCGTACCGGGTTTAATAATATATAATTGAACCCACTTCGTAAACTCATACTCAGTTTGTACAAGAAAATCTATTTGACCCTCTCCCAAATCAATATTAAAAACAGCCTTTTCTGTACTTCCCAATAAGTCGATACCCATAGTGACTGGATCTGGACACCCGCCTCTATGAGAATTGTAATAGTTTACAGTTATTCTATATGTTTTGTTTTTAACCGCTTTAAAATTTAAATACATGAAGTTGTTGTTGTTTTTTACGGGTCCAGAACTTAGTACTATTTTTTCTCCGTTGTACGTCCCATTGATTGCTAGAGATGCATTTGTAGTGCGAAACTTAGAGGCATCAAAAGTGACATTTATTGCTGCTGGATATTTGGTATATGCCCCTGGCGTTAAATTTAACTGAGTTATTTTCTTAGATGATCTATCAAATCTAAGATCAGTTCTATCTAATAACTTCACTCCTTTTGTCACCTTAAGTAACGGTAAAGTCTTCTTTATGTTCAGCGTTACTGTTTTAACATTCTGCTTAGAATTATACTTTTTTATTTGTGCGTTGACGCTTATTGAAATAAATAAGAGTACGATTGATGTTAATGTAGTTTTCATGACAAATGTTTTGATTAATTTATTTGAACAAACCTGATGGAGACATACCCCAATGTGTTACTTTCCCACTATCTAAAGAATAAGCATAAACCACATCTTTTTTAAAAAATCTAATTTCGGGCTTTCCGTATTGATTTCCGTATTCACCTCCCACTGCAGCATCAACTAAATTTGGCACTCCTTTAAATTTAGAAGCAATAGTTCCAGATGCTACCAATTTATTTTTTAAAACATCAAACTTATAGTAGTTATGTGAATCGAACAAGTAAACAATGTTTGTGTTTTGTATACCGACAGCGGCCATAACTCGACCTATGCCAAAACCATCTTTGATCTTTGCACGCTTATCTACTTTTTTTGTTGACGGATCATAACGCTGGTACCAGTCGTCTTTAAAAAAGTAGTACTTCTTATTTTTTGGATGCAAGAACCCAGCATCTGTATTTGAATAGACTCCTGTATACCAATCATTTCCAAATCGTTTTTTGGTAATTGTTTTAACGTTACTTTGCTGTCCCCATAAACCAAAACCGTCAGTACCTTCAAAAGAGATATAGTAACCCGAAGTATTTCTAATAAAATGTATGGGCCTAATATTATGGTAGTTTCCTGTATTCAAATCATTGTAAACCACAGCATCTAATTGATGAAATAGTTTCCAACCATCTCTACCAATGACTGCTTTTTTATCTACCTTTTTACCAAAAACGTACCTATAGTAATAATCGCCTTTAAACGCATAAGCTCTACCGTTTTTGTGCATCACTATAGCATCTAGAGATTCTGGCAGCCCTTTCCAACTATCTTTGTTTATATATTTTACTGCTATTTTTTTTGTTCTAAAATCGTATGAATAGTATTTATTGCCTTTAAAAAAGTAAGCTTTATTATTGGTAGGGTGCGTAATCGCAGCATCAAAAGGTCCATATAGACCTTTCCAGCCATCTTGACCTACAATACCTATTTTATCTACTTTCTTTTTTGTAAAATCATACCGATAATATTGATTGCCTTTAAAAATGTAGGCCTTTTTATTTATAGGATGTATTAATGCGGCGTCTACATTGGCAGGTAGACCGTACCAACCATCTTTACCTATAAGGCCCATTTTCTCTAACTTACCTGTGGACGTATTATACATATGAAAGTATTTTCCCACAAAAAAATGTGTCTTACCGTTGGGGTGTTTAACCGCTGCATTGATAACCTGAAGATCATTATTTTTTACTGTAAGTGTATTATCAGTAATTTTTTCTGTATTTGAACTGTTAGTAAATGCCATCAGCATACCTATGGTACATATGAGCACCACTATTCTTAAGTATTTCATGATTTAGGGGTTTTATTTAATAATCTCCTTCTTGTTCTGGAGTTTTTAACTTTACGAACTCGTAATCGGCTACTACAATTGTTTTTGGTTCATTCACCAATTCTACACAGGTCATCGTAGCATTGAATTTTTTCTTTTTCTTATTGATAAAGGTCATTTCCATCATCAAGCTAGTATCTGCCCCTTTTAACCATTTAGGGTCAAAACCTTTGGGTAGGGCCTTTTTATTAGTACCATCATATACTTGATTAAAAGCAACAGGCGCATCAAAAGTGACGTACATAATCATCTTTATCTCTTTATTTTCTATCTGAAATCCTTGGCATTCATATCCTAAAATTTCTTTAGTTCCTAATTCTTTGAAATTCATGTCTTTCATCAATTGTTCATCATCAGTCCCCTCCATAACATCATCATTTGATGAAGGCAGCACTTGCCCGTGCTTTTTACCATTAGAATTCATAAAAATCGTCACTGTTTTAATACCTTCATCCATTACCATAAACATGCCGTTCATCATCATTTTTTCTTTAAACTCAGGTTTTGAGCCAAAATATGTGGCTCCTTTTTTTAAGAAATACGTCATGTCAAATGTGCCTTGCTTGCCTTTCATCTGTAGTTTGTATTTCCAATCGAATTCATAAGTAGCAGGTAACACAGAAGGATCCATACTTTTTTTAGATAGATCGAAATTGAATAGCTTATCCATTCCTTTTTCAGTTTCCATAGCAGCTTTTTCTTCAGCTTTTCTGAGCACAGCTTCTTTTGCTGCTGCTTCCGCTCTTTTCTTTAGTTTTTTAAAAAATTGTGCATGTGTATGCTGGGAGTAACCTAACAACATGCATAGTGCGAGTACTAATAGTTTTACTTTTTTCATTTTTCTTAGTTTTGATTTGTATTTGTTTGATACACCCATTTAATATCTTCAGGTAGTGCATCAACTATTGTTATTTCATTTTTGGTAAAGTGAAGCCCCTCACCAACAGGTATGCTTTCCGTAACTTCGGTTCTCAAGAGATTCCATCCTTGTTTTAGTTGTATATCGATGGCACTTTCCGCGTCAAGCATATCTTTATAGGCTTGCCCTTTTGCATTACGCATGGTAAATTTCTTATTACATTTAATTTGTATAGAAGCTTCCCCATCGGCATATACCAATAAATAAGTGTCTCCTTTTTCACCATTATTTTCTTTGTTTTGCCCTAAGTTATAGACTGCTTCAACTGGATTTACGGCATCTAGACTGCCCACGAAAGATTTGTTTCTCCCTACAAACAATTTTACAAGCGCCATTTTAACCTCTGGGTTTTTAATGGTAGCATTTTGGGCATTGGTACATTTTTCTGCAAAAGCACTTACGGGAACTGAAGTGCCTATTGAATCTGGTAATTTGTAGATAAAACTCCCGGATTCATGTATGCTACCAACTATATGAGTTCTTTTAGAAGCATCAAATTCAGTAAGTACAAAAGCAATAATATCAGAAGATCCTTGCTCCCAGTTTTGAAAAACCTGTGCACTATCGCTCACATACAACTTTTCTTTTTTCTCTTTTTTAGAAAGTTTCTGTTTTAACTTCTTAAAGAATTGTGCTTGACTCGTCTGTATGTTTGCAACGAACATACAGGTAACCAGTAGTAAGAAGAAATTACTGCTTTTTATCTTTTTCATAGTGATAATATTTCTGAAATTTTACAAATTAACTTCGTTCATTTGTCGGCGCCACATGGTGTATCTCAAAACTTGATTATGACTCTGCCCTCACAGTTTGACAAACTCTACTCTACGATTGTTTGCCTTGCCTTCGGCAGTAGTATTATCAGTAATAGGAACAGCTTCTCCTTTACCCAGTGTATTTAATCGATCAGCGGCTATACCCATTTGTATCAGTGCTTTTTTTACTGCTAGTGCTCTTTTAGCAGATAATTCTTGGTTATAATCTTCTGGCCCATCGCTGTCTGTATGTCCTTCAATAGAAAAGTTAAGGTCGGTATGCTTCAGCATCATCTTGGCTACTTTATTAATCACACCGTAAGATGCTGGTTTTATGGAAGCTTTATTGACATCGAATAAAATACCTCGAGTAACAAACTTGCCATCTGCAATTATCTGATCGTAGAGTTTCTTGCCTCCTTTAGCAATACGAATGTCTTTAATTGCACTTATTTCCTTATAATGAGCAAAAATGCCTAGTATAAAAGCTTCAGGTTGAAAACCTAAGTTGGGTATATTTAAAACTCTATTTTCTTCAATAAATACTTTTAATGAACGCTTGTTAAAAGCTATTGCAATATGTTGCCATTTTGCTTTTTTATCGTTTCGTTGAGAATTATCATAAAACTCATATTTTCTTTGCTCACCGTTATCCATGCATTCTAAGCTTGCTCCATGCTTTTTTATAATAAGACTTCTACAATAGCTTTTTTTGTCTTCTGATGTGTGTTTATAATCTTGCGAACCATTCCATAAATTAATATGATAGCTTTGATACGCTGGCCCATGAACGGGCTGAAAATAAGCATCAAACTCTATGGTAAAAACTTCTGGTAAATAATTTTTGTCATTCATTAAGGGTTTAATTTTTGCCGTATGTAACATGTTTATAACATTGTCTTCACCTAAGGTGGCATTTTCGGCATTTCCTTTTATTAAATCCCAACGAGAAGGAAACTCTCCGTTTTCTTCGCTTGTTAAATCATCTTCAAAAATTATTTCATCACCAGGGACGAAATTATATTTTGTCCAAGATTTGATGTCTTCTGCTGATGCATTTTCTTGTTCTTGGTCTGAAGAATTTATCCCACTGTTTGATGTTGGCTTATCGGAAGGTTTTCTTTTTACTTTTCTCTTTAGTTTTACCAACTTTCCATTAATAATGGTATCAAACGTTTTTTCAGTTTTTTGAGTTACCTTTTCTTCTGTTTTACGTAATACTGTTTCTTCAGCAGAATCTTTGACTCTTTTCTTTAGCTTTTTTAAGAACTGAGCCTCACTTGTTTGTAGGCCTCCAAAAACAAGGAATAAGACCAATAGTATACTGTAACCATTTCTTTCTTTTTTCATAATATTTTAGTAATTTCATTTACCTTTAGTATCTTGTATTTAATGAATGTTAACATTTATCTCAAAAATTTGAATATTCTATAGTCTTAAGGCAGCATTGTCAGGTATCTAATGGAGGAAAAACATATTATATCGTTACTACATAACAAGCCTAAGGAGATTAAGGAACTCTATAATTCTCATAGAAATGCTTTTTTAAATTTTGGTAAGAAATATGATTTAGACTACGATGATCTTGTTGATATTTATCAAGAAGCCTTTATCGCCTTAAGAAATCATGCCATAAAAGGTAAATTGGCTACTGTAAAAAGTTCTTTAAAAACATATCTCTTTGGTATTGGGAAGTTTATGATTTTTGACTTATTAAAAGAGAAAAATAAAACGACAACCCTACATACAGATCTGCTTTCTGCTTATGCTCATATTGATCCCATTCAAATAGAAACTGAGACTAAAGACCTTACCCTAGAGCAACAAACCCTGAAAACACATTTTAAAAAATTGGGAAAAAAATGTAAAGAAGTGTTAACCTTATTCTATTCTAGAGGACTAACTATTGATGAGATTGTTGAATGTACTGATTATACCAACGGCAGTGTGGTTAGAAGTCAAAAATCAAGATGTTTAAAAACCTTGAAAGAAATGATTAAATCTTAAAGAATGGAGAGAGAGAAGTTATTAGAAAAATATATACAAAATAAGCTTTCGCAGCAAGAGAAGATCAAATTTGATACGCTTCTATCAAATGATGGAGCATTTAAAAAAGAAGTTGATTTTCATATGAATTTAAAAAAAATTGCTCGACATGAAGATGATGATAATTTTAGAAAATTAATTACTGATATTGAAACTACAAAACCTCGCCAAAGCAGGAATTATACTAAATGGTTAGCCGCGGCTAGTGTCGTTTTATTACTAGGGTTAACTTATTTTTTAACTTTAGATAATAAGGCTTCTCATAATGAATTGTTTACAGCATATTTTGAACCTTATCGAAATGTTATACAACCTATTGAACGAGGCTCTCCTCAACAAGATGAGAAAACACTTGCTTTTACAGCCTATGAAAAAGGTGAATACAAAAAAGCAATTAAATTATTTTCTAAATTATACGCTAGCACCAAAGAATCTTATTACTTGTTTTATCAAGCCAATGCATTGTTAAAGTTAGAAAAAGCAACTGAGGCCGTGCCTTTTTTATTAGAACATCTTAAAACAAAAGATACCTTAACAGAGAAATCGCGTTGGTATCTAGCATTGGCCTATTTAAAATTAAATAATAAAGAAGAGGCAAAGAAAACCTTGAAAAAAGTAATTTCTGAAAGTAATTATAAATCGAAGGAAGCAAAAGAATTATTAGAAAAGTTTGAGTAGTTTTTTTCTGAAAACTAATAGCATAATAAATACACCTCCTACAATATATATCCACTTATTAGATGATGATTCAATAGATGAAACATCTCCAGAAACAACAAACCCCGCCCAATAATAAGGGTGTTTTAATAGCTCATCATTGGCATTCGTTAAGTAATCTAGTTTCGCCATCTGAAGTGCTTCATTTTTAGATTTTCCTTCTTTTAAATAGGTATAGAAAGACACCATGATTTCGGCAGTTTCCTTGTCTGGAACACTCCAAAGACTAGTCACCAAACTAGGTACACCAGCATATGTGAATGCCTTCGACACATTAATTAACCCTTCTCCATTTTTCAAAGCGCCAGCCCCAGTATTACAGGCACTTAATACAGCCAAATCAGCATTTAAGGAAATGTTATACAATTCTGACATATACAATTTATTATCGCTTTTATCCGGCGAAAAACTCAAATTAGAAAACTCGAGATCGGCATTATTTACTGTAGAATGCATCGCTAAATGCAAAATATTGTAATCATTTGCCTTCTGTACAAATGTCACCTTACTAGCTTCAATTCCACTATAAACATCAGACTTGAATATCTTTGCAATTTGCATTGCTTCAGAAAATGCTCCTAACAAGGCCGTACTATCGTTCCTCTTAGGACTTTCTTCATAATAATCTTTATAAGTAGGTGCAAAAATTCCTAATCTATTGCGTCTTGATTTCTTTACCTTTAATTGCTCATTCCATAATAAAAGTGATGGGGCATAGCTCACAGCATGTGATTGTATGAGGTATTTCCCTTTTGGGCTCAGCAATACTTCCATTGGTAACAAATTTAATAGGTCATCTTGAATGAAAATTAAGTTTTGTTTTTTGTTATCTTTCAACAGGTCTTCTGGCAACAAATGCGACCACATTTCTTGAGCTAGTTTTTTATAATGTTGGCCGTTCACATTACCTAATCGAGCAATAAAAGATGCTACTTTTTTATTCAATATCTCTTTAGGTCCTAGTTTAACTAGATTTGTAATATTCTTAGTTACCGAAAATGCATATATATGGTTATCTGCAACAACATATTTAATGATTCGTTGATTCTTTTTAAGTTGCTCTTTTAGCTCTTTTAAATCGAATGATTTCTGTGTTTGTTTGTAGTAACTAGGGTGATTATTTCGATACCATTCTTCAAGTTGTTCTATATTGGTTTCAACATCATGTATCTTTTCTTTATACTGTTTTGCTTTCTCTTGATTCCTTTCTTGATTTACGAACAATTCCTTCTTATAAAAATAAAGCTCCGATTTAAGATCATTTTCTCTCTCTGTAATAGAGTCAGGAATATTTAAATAGGGCCTTTGATCACTTGCTAAGAATTTTTTCCAACTCAATTTAGATTCAGTAAGTTCTATGTTTTCCAGAACCTCATCAATGGCTACATTTTCTTTTAGTAATAAGGTCGTATTGAGCAGTTGCTCTTTTATTTGAACAGCAGTTTGATATTTATCTTCATTAAAAGGTAAATAACTAAAATTTTCTGAAAAAATACTAGATACTAACTTGCTCAAGTTGTGAGCCTTGTTTAAATAGTCAACCCTTATAGTTCTTTCATACGCTTTTGAATAATTCTTGGTAGCATCCAGAATCATATCCACAATACGATCATCTCCATATGGTTTACAGTTATCGCTTTTTAAATTTTGTATTGATATCGTCTGTAAGGTATCACGCTGCAGTTTCTTGAAGACTTCTTTGTATGAAACATCCATTTGATAATGGTCGTTATTTTCAGCAACAAATGCATCCGCATTTTTTGCATATAAATGCATGAGTACATAATAACTTTTCTTTTCTTTAGCAGTTGATGTATAAAGTTCTAATTTTTTTCTTGCCGTTCTAAAATCCTTTTTACCGATGTAGAAATTTAGAATATTTAACTTTTCAGTTAAAGTAGTTGTTGCAACTTCATCAGACCTCTCTGATTTGAGTATTTTCTCATTCAATTCATTCGCTTTATCAGGTTTATTTTTTTTTAGTATTCTCGCCTTTAATCGCAATGAATACATCTCATTTAAATCGAGATAATTTTTAAAATAGGATAAATTATGTGGATTATTTCTTGAATCATTTTCATCAAAATTGGCTATAAAATCTAGTATTTTATCATTGTAAAAGGCAGCCATAATTGTATCCTTTTTATGCAATGCTATATTTGCGCGGCCGTACCAAATAGAAAGTTGAGTTCTTCCCTTAAAGGTTTCATTGAACCAACTTTTTAAGTCGCTTTTACGTGTTTGTATTAGTGCTTCTCGTTTTAATAGGTATTGTTCGGCTGTAGAAACATCACCATGTTGCAAATACCAAGTAGAAAGAGAACCATATGCAACACTTAAATAACTCATGTCTTTATAATCTGGAATCCCTTCCCATCTTCTTGTTACTTTCTTATAGCTCTCCAATTCTTTTTTATAGTAACCTATAAAACCATAAGTCAATGCTAAGTGATGCTCTTGTATTGCAGCTTCGGGTGTAAACTCTCCATTACAAGCAATATTCATCGCTATGGCTTTTTTATATTGTTCTATATTCTTATCTCGCTGCCCTTTTCCTGCATACGCCATACCGAGATCAAATATTGGATCTGAAATAAGTTTATGTTTTGTTCCTAAGGTATCTCGAAATGCTTTTTCTGCTTTTTTCGCATAAACTATCATAGAGTCCAAATTTCTTAAACGCTGCCATTGCCTGTATAAATGTCGATAGGTAAATCCTTTTAAATATAGATTCTGGTTTTTAAAATTATGTTGGAGTTTTAAAGACTTATTAGAATATGCTATCGCTGAGTCAAATTTATTTTCATATTCAAGATAGGCAGCCTTAAGCGCGTACTTTTTTGCCTGCAGCGTAATGAGGTGAGATTCATCAATATCATCGGTTAAACTTAACGCATTTTTATAAAATAAAATGCCTTTCTTATAATCAGAAGGACCTGAATAATCGTCTAAATTGAAATAAATAGAATCGGCTAATTTTTCTAAACTAATGATCTTACTTTGCGAAGGTATCAAGTTTGAAATTAGTAATACGCAACATACAGTAAATAAAGTTTTTACTCTCATAGAATAACTTAAACATGATTAAATTTACAAAATCTTAAAGTAAGACCTGTAACCTTTAAAAGTTAGTCTCTAAAAAGCAGGAAAGGTTAACATTATTATTTAGACATCGATGCAGCCACCTTCTCTAACTCACTATACCAGTCTTCTCCAAACTTACGAACCAATGCTTGTTTTACAAATTTATACACCGGAACTTGCAGTTCTTTTCCTAGTGTGCAGGCATCATCACAAATTTCCCATTTATGGTAATTTACCGCAGAAAATTCTGAGTAATTCTGTACTCGAACAGGATATAAATGACAAGAAATTGGTTTTTTCCAAGCTACTTCACCTTGATTAAAGGCTTCTTCAATACCACATTGAGCAATTCCTTTTTCATCGTAATTAATATAGACACAGCTATCATCACTTGGTATTAAGGGTGTTTCATATTCTCCATTTGCCGTAATATACAATCCCTGGTCTTCAATCGCTTCAATACCTTCTTTGGTTAAAAAAGGTTTCACTTTCGGATAGATATCCATAAGAATTTTTAACTCTTCTTCTTCTAATGGAGCTCCCGCTTCTCCATCTACACAGCAAGCTCCCTTACATGCTGATAAGTTGCAAACAAAATCCTTCTCTATAATCTCTTCTGAAACGATTGTTTTTCCTAATTGAAACATTATAATGCCTTAAAATATGAAACGCAAAAATACTTTTATTTTAACGAATTATTCTTCTTAAATTTACAATATATAACCGAAAAAAAAGTAGGTTTGCCAAAAAATCAATCATCATATGAACCTTGATATAAAAGAAATATTTACGGCATTTATGGTTTTATTTGCTGTTATTGATATTATTGGAAATATTCCTATTATTATTGATTTACGAAAGAAAGTAGGTCATATCGAATCAGAAAAGGCAGCTATAATCGCAGGTGTTATTATGATTGTATTTTTATTTTTAGGGCAAAGCCTTCTATCACTTATAGGCATTGATGTTAATTCTTTCGCTGTTGCTGGAGCTTTTATTCTATTTTTTATTGCCTTAGAAATGGTTTTAGGAATTACACTTTATAAAGATGATGATGATGGTACTATTACCGCTTCAGTATTTCCATTAGCTTTTCCCTTAATTGCAGGACCAGGAAGTTTAACGACCTTATTATCTCTTAGAGCTGAATTCGCTATTGAGAATATTATTGTAGCAGTTTTGGCTAATGTTATATTCATTTATCTCGTCTTAAAAACCTCATCTAAAATTGAGCGAATTATTGGTCCTAACGGAATTAAGATTATTCGTAAAATATTTGGAGTTATTTTACTAGCGATTTCGGTAAAGTTATTCGCGGCTAATATTAAATTATTGTTTTAAATGAGCTATGATGTTCTAATCATTGGTGGTGGAGCAGCCGGTATGTCTTGTGCATTAGTTCTGGGATCAGCGAAAGAAAAGTCGTTTGCCGCTACTAAAACTATTGGACTCATTGCGCATCAAAAAGCATCACATTTACAAAATGCTCTCTTTAATAATGTTCTAGGTTTGCCTCCCAAAACTACAGGAGCTGCAATTTTAAAAGATGGGCTAGAGCAATTGGCTGTCACTTATCCGCATGTAGATCAAATTATCAACGAAAAAGTACGTGAAATCTCTAAAACAGCTGGTGCTTTTTCTATTATTACGAACAAGAAGGAGTATCGGGCTAAACTCGTTGTAATAGCTGCGGGTTACACAAACTTACTCACGATTAAAGGTGTTGAAAAATATATTGAACCACATAAGAAAGCTAAACCAGAAAAAGAGCGTATTCAATTAAAAAATAATGATCACCTTATAGAACCTGGCCTATACGTTGTAGGTACCTTGGCCGGATGGCGAAGTCAATTCGCAATTGCTTGCGGAAGTGGTGCTGCTGTCGCTACAGATATTTTAACGCTGTGGAATGATGGTGTACATGTAAAGGTGCATGACAAGATTTAGTTTCTTGACTTTCTAACGTTACCTAAATAGTATTTTTACAATATTAACTCAACATACCCGTTTAGGTAATTCACTAAAAAATTAATCATGAAAAACATTTTTTTAAAACCCTTGTGCCTAACTCTACTTGGTATTTTCATTATGTCTTGTAGCAAAGATGACGAAACCGCTTCTTTCCAGAAGGAAAATTTTATGGCAGAATATTTAGCCTTATCTCAATTTGATGAAGACGTGACCAATAATGTTAATCTCGGAGATTTTGAATTTGGAGTTGAGTTTACTCCTAAAGCGAAGGGTATAATTACCTCAATCATCGTTCAATCACCTGACGCTAATAATGAGTTACGAGTTACTTTTTGGGATGCCGAAACCAAAACACCCATTAGAACCGAAACTGTTAATGTTGAAACCGCTGATACTCAATTTACGTTTTCAATCAATGAATTAGCAGTACAAAAAGATAAAAAATATATGATAACCATGAATTCTGACGATTGGTATCGTAGATCCAAGACTAATAATGAAGCTATTGTTTATCCGTTAGAAGTGGGTAATTTAGAAATAAATAGCTATGGCTATTTTAACGGATCTGAACAAACCTATCCAAATAATTTTCAGACGAACTATTATGCAGGTGATTTATCATTTGACTTTGAACGCACCGAGTAGAAAATTGTGCGTGATCTTTAAAAAAAGGGAGTAAATTTCAATTTACTCCCTTTTTTTAATCCTAATTTTTAATATAGTTTATCTTGTATTCTAATTCTTTTACCCTCTCAAGCATTTTGTCATTCTGATTAAGTACCATATAAAATGCCAAATCATCAAATAAAGAGCGGGCAAAAACTGATTTTAAATATCTCTTAAAATAATCTCTATTATCAATTTCTCCTTGGGTATTTTTTTGGACAATCGTCAAAAATTCATTTAGAATCTTTTCATCTTTATCAAAATTTTCGATAAACTCTGATAAGGTGAACTGCTCTAATTCAGCTCTATTTTTATCAACATATTCAAAGGCAAACTGTCTCATTGCCGGAATGTAGAAATTACCAAAATAAGCAATGGAATCGATTGCAACAAATTCGTCAGGTACAATACCTCCTCCTCCATAAACTGTTTTACCTTTTGGTGTAGTATATTTTAATGAATCAGCTACTTTAATGCTATCAACACTACTCATCTCACCGTTTAAATAACGCTCTCTAAAACTGTCGTTGAAATAATCATTCTCACCTTCATAAGGTTTTTGTATGGATCTACCTGTGGGCGTATAATATCTCGAAACTGTGAGTCGAACAGCCGACCCATCTCCTAATCCCATTTCTTGTTGCACCAGACCTTTGCCAAATGAACGTCTACCAACAATCACACCTTTATCGTTATCTTGAAGTGCTCCGGCTATTATTTCACTTGCCGACGCAGAATTCTCATCAATTAAAACATACACCTTTCCTTGCTCAAAGTCTCCTTTAGAGCTCGCAAAAGACTTCTCTACTTTACCTCCTTTATTTTTAGTAAAGACAATTAATTTGTCATCTTCTAAAAATTCATCAACCATCTTTGTGGCAACACCTAAATAACCTCCTGGGTTTCCACGTAAATCAAGCACCAAATGTTCCATTTTTTTGGCAATCAATTCGTCGAGGGCTTTTTTGAATTCTTTATATGTCGTAGCAGCAAATCTCTGAACTTTAATATAGCCCAAACTATCATTCATCATATAGTGGGCATCAATACTCTTAATAGCTACTTTCCCTCTTTTAAGAAGTACCTTGTACATTTTATTTTCAGACTTTCTGTAGATCGTAAGATCTACTTTGGTTTTTGGCTTTCCTTTTAAGGTTTTAATAATATAATCATTGTTCAATTTCTTTCCGTACAAGGTATCATTATCAGCAATAAGAATTCTATCTCCCGGCTTTATCCCTGCTTGTTTACTAGGCCCATCTTCTAAAACTTGAATAACCGCAATAGTATCTTTGTACATTCTAAATGAAACGCCTATACCTACAAATTCACCATTCATTCGCTCTGCAATATCATCAGCTTCAGCTGCAGGTATATATACCGAGTGTGGATCTAATTTTCCTAATAATTGTTGAATGGTACCGTCAAGTAAACTATCGGTATCTACTTTATCCACATAATCATATTGAATATAATCGATCAAGCGTTTAATTTTCTCTTCTTGAGGTGTTTGATTGAAGAGCATCACACTATTCTTTTTAGAATAATCCAATGTACTCCCTATAAAAATCCCTAAGCCCACCGCTATTGCCAAAAATAACGGAATATATACTTTGTTTTTATCCATTGTCATTTATATAAACCAATTCAATGCCTGCCTTTTCTAAAAATTTCAATCCCGAATCGTCTTTATAAGCTTGTGCATATACCAAACGTCTTATTCCTGACTGATGTATCAATTTACTGCATTCCTTGCACGGAGACATGGTAATATACAAAGTCGCTCCCTTACAAGACTGTGTAGAAGAAGCCACTTTTAAAATCGCATTCGCCTCTGCATGTAACACATACCATTTTGTATAATTATCTTCGTCTTCGCAAACATTTTCAAATCCTGTTGGAGTACCATTGTATCCATCAGAAATAATCATTTTTTCTTTTACTATTAGAGCTCCTACCTGTTTGCGTTTGCAGTAAGATAATTTTGCCCATTCCTTTGCCATTTTTAAATAGGCAATATCATATTTCAATTGTTTTTTTTCGGTCATCGATAAAAACACTTATTGTGCTGGACTCATGTAGGGTTAGTATAAAATAAACTCCTAAAATACTAGATTATTTTATGTTGTACAAAGTACATAGAAAAAATGTTGGTTTCTTGTTAAAATTTTACCAAAATTTACGGCTAGTAAGCATCGGGATTACGATTCCAATCACAATTGCAGATAATGCCAATACCCAATCTCGTTTTTTTATCCTAAAAATATTCAGAGCTATATAACCTCCTAACATAATTATAATTACGATAATAATTTGTGCTAATTCAACACCAAAGGCAAACTCTAACAAAGGCAGCCATTTGCTTTCACTATCATCTAAGGTCATTTTTAAAAAACCGGATAGACCTAATCCATGAATTAATCCAAAGAAAAAAGCAAAAAATAAATTGATATTTGATTGATGAAAATTCTTTCTGTTCAAGGTAAATATATTTACAGCTGCCGTAATCAAAATAGTTAATGGAATTAAAAATTCAATAACATCCCTAGAAATATTTACTATATCATAGGTCGCCAGACCCAACGTTGTTGTATGACCAATCGTAAACAAGGTAATTAACCACAGTGCTTTTTTCCAATCATTGAAATTATAAACAACAGCTAAAACAATAAAAAATAAAATATGGTCATATGCTTCCCAATCTAATACGTGCTTAAAAGCCAATTCTACAAATAACTTAAACTCATCCATACGGTAAAATTACAAAACTTAATTTTTTACTTTGTTAAACAAATCCCAAAGAACAACTCCATAACTCACCGAAATATTTAGTGAATGTTTAGTACCAAACTGGGGGATTTCAATACAATAATCAGCCATAGTGACTACTTCTTGTTGAACTCCTTTTACTTCATTTCCTAAAACAACAGCTATTTTCTTATTTTTCTCAGGAATAAAATCATGTAAAGCGATGCTTTGTTTGGCTTGTTCTATTGCTGCAATACGTACACCTTCTCTTCTTAGCCTATCGATTAGTGTATCCGTATTTTCTTCATATTCCCAATCTACAGAATCTGTAGACCCTAAAGCAGTCTTATGAATATCACGATGCGGAGGGCAAGCGGTAATCCCACATAAATATATTTTTTCGACCAAAAAAGCATCACTGGTTCTGAATACGGAGCCAATATTATTTAAACTTCTAATATTATCAAGAACAACAATAATCGGTGTTTTCTTTGCCTTTTTGAATTGCTCTTTGGTTAATCTTTCTAGTTCGCTATTCTTTAGCTTTCTCATGGTTAGAAATTTTTAATAAAAAACTACGCACTGCTTCCTTGCGACAACTCACTTTTTATATCTTCGCAAAACTAACCTAAAACTGTTAGAATTGGCAAAGACCAAACAAAAAAAAGTCACTCCTTTAATGAAACAATATAATGCGATCAAGGCAAAGTATCCTGATGCGATGTTATTGTTTAGGGTAGGTGATTTTTATGAGACCTTTGGTGAAGATGCTGTAAAAGCTGCTCAAGTTTTAGGAATTATACTCACCAAACGAGGTGCTGGAAGTGAAACAGAAACTGCACTAGCCGGATTTCCTCATCATTCTTTGAATACCTATTTACCCAAACTGGTAAAATCTGGTTTGCGTGTGGCTATTTGCGATCAATTGGAAGATCCCAAAATGACCAAAACCATTGTAAAACGAGGAGTCACTGAGTTAGTAACACCAGGTGTTGCTCTTAATGATGAAGTCTTACAAGCAAAAACGAATAATTTTTTAGCAGCTGTACATTTCTCTAAACGAAGTATTGGTATCGCTTTCTTAGATGTTTCTACAGGAGAATATCTCGTTGCTGAAGGCAACGAGGAGTATATCGATAAATTGCTGCAAAATTTTAATCCAAGTGAAGTGCTCGTACAGAAACAGCACAAAGGAAAATTTAAAGAACTCTTTGGAGAAGGTTACTATTCTTTTTATTTAGAAGATTGGATTTTTCAAATGGAATATGCAACCGAAACACTTCACAACCATTTCAACATAAAATCATTAAAAGGTTTTGGCATAGATGATCTAGAGCATGGTGTTATTGCGGCAGGAGCCGTATTATTTTATCTGTCAGAAACCCAACACAAACAACTCGATCATATTTCATCTATTCATCGTATTCATGAGGATAACTACGTTTGGATGGATCGTTTTACAATTCGAAATCTTGAGCTTTATTTTTCATTAACCCCAGAAGCGGTTACTTTATTAGATGTGATTGACCGAACTATTTCACCAATGGGTGGTCGTTTATTAAAACGTTGGTTAGCGCTTCCTCTTAAAAATTTAAAAGAAATTCAGAAACGTCATGAGATTGTAAAATATCTCATGGATAATGATGCTTTTTATGATACGGTGACTTATCAAATCAAGCAAATCAGTGATATTGAACGTTTAATTTCCAAGGTCGCCACCGCAAAGATTAATCCGCGTGAAGTTGTATTGTTGAAAGATTCGCTCAAAGCCATTTTACCCATTAAAGAGCGCTGTGAAACAAGTAAAAACAAAACCTTGGCAAGACTTGGAAACAATTTACATTCTTGTCAAGAATTAATTGATAGAGTTTCATCAACTCTTCGTAACGATGCACCGGTAAATATCAATAAAGGAAGTGCCGTTGCAAATGGAGTTTCGACTGAATTAGACGAGTTAAGAGCCATCTCTTCTTCAGGGAAAGAGTATTTAGATGCTATGCTTGCCCGTGAAACAGAACGAACTGGAATTTCAAGTTTGAAAATTGCCTTTAATAATGTATTTGGATACTATATTGAAGTTCGTAATACACATAAAGATAAAGTTCCTGAAGAGTGGATTCGGAAGCAAACTTTGGTAAATGCGGAACGTTATATAACTGAAGAACTTAAAGAATACGAAACGAAAATTCTAGGTGCAGAAGAGAAAATTTCGGTGTTAGAACAACAGTTATTTACAGAATTACTCCATTATTTACTCGGTTATATTCAACAGGTACAACAAAACGCACAACAAATTGCTCAAATAGATTGTTTATGTTCTTTTGCAAATACAGCAAGAGATTATAATTATGTACGTCCGCAATTAGATGAAAGTACTGATTTAGAGATTAAAAACGGACGCCACCCGGTGATTGAAAAACAGCTTCCAATAGGGGAAGAATATATTGCCAATGATGTTGTTTTGAATAGAAATTCACAACAAATCATCATGATTACTGGGCCAAATATGAGTGGTAAATCAGCCATTTTACGTCAAACTGCTCTTATCGTTTTATTGGCTCAAATGGGAAGTTATGTGCCTGCGCAGCAAGCGCGAATAGGAGTTGTTGATAAAATTTTTACTCGGGTCGGTGCCAGTGATAATATCTCTATGGGAGAATCTACCTTCATGGTAGAAATGAATGAAACAGCTAGCATCCTTAACAATATTTCTGAGCGAAGTCTAGTTCTACTAGATGAAATTGGTCGGGGTACGAGCACATATGATGGTATTTCTATTGCATGGGCTATTGCCGAGTATTTACACGAGCATCCCGCAAAAGCAAAAACTTTATTCGCCACGCATTATCATGAACTCAATGATATGACCGATACTTTTGAGCGAATTAAAAACTTTACAATATCCATTAAAGAATTAAAAGACACTATTATTTTCTTACGAAAACTAATTCCAGGAGGCAGCGAACATAGTTTTGGTATACATGTCGCAAAAATGGCGGGTATGCCCAGCTCAGTAATTCATAGGGCTAATAAAATGTTGAAGAAATTAGAACAAAATCATAGTGGCGAAGCTATTAAAGACACACTCAAACAAGCTACCCAAGAAGAAGCACAGTTGAGCTTC
Organism: uncultured Flavobacteriaceae bacterium; assembly: GCA_947500525.1. Taxonomy (GTDB): domain Bacteria; phylum Bacteroidota; class Bacteroidia; order Flavobacteriales; family Flavobacteriaceae; genus Aureibaculum. The sequence continues at coordinate 358,282 of CANMSH010000001.1, forward strand.
TTTAAGCTCGATGACCCTCTGTTAGAAGATATTAAGGAAGAGATTCTAGCCACAAATATCGATGCATTAACACCAATTGAGGCACTTATGAAACTCAATGAAATTAAACGCATGTTGACGAAAAAATAATTCTTCGAATTTCATTCGAGCGTATTTCAAAATTACATCAGCAACTCAATCAATTATACTATCTTTGCTTTAAATATTCTGTGATATGCATTTTTTATTTATTAGTGGCAGCGAAATATTTGTAATACTCGTCATAGTATTAATGCTTTTCGGTGCAGATAAAATACCTGGTATTGCTCGTGGTCTTGGAAAAGGCATGCGTCAATTGAAAGATGCTACTAACGAAATAAAACGTGAAATTACTGAAACTGCAGAAAAACAAGGTATAGATACCGATCTTACTAAAAATATCGAAGAACAAATAAATACTGTTCAAGAAGATATTGATGAAATTACGGGTCCCATAAAACGTAATTTTTAATTGAGTTTTATAGATTCCATCATAGAAAAAGATAAGGAGTTATTCATATACCTCAATTCTCTTGGTGTAGAGAGTTGGGATCAGTTTTGGATCATAGTTACGAATCAATTTAGTTGGATTCCTTTATTTGCTTTCTTGTTGTTTTTGGTCTTTAGAGCTTATGGATGGAAAAAAGGATTGATGATTATGGTGGTCGCTGCGCTACTAGTTACTTTTTCGGATCAATTTGTGAACTTCATTAAAGATTATTTTGGAAGACTTAGGCCGAATAACGATCCAACCATTAACGAAATGATCAGAATCTTAAAAAAACCTAAAAGTTTTAGTTTTGTTTCAGGGCATTCTACCACTTCTTTCGCCGTAACTACATTCATGATTTTCACCTTAAAAAAATACTATAAGTACCCGTTCTTATTACTTATTTGGCCCATTCTTTTCGCTTACAGCCGCATCTATGTGGGTGTTCATTTTCCGGTCGATATTTTTATAGGAATGTTATTAGGAGTGTTAGAGGGTTACATATTCTACAAAATAAGTGTTAGTTTTTTGCGAAAAATTCATTAATTTTGGAAAGTACTCCGTGAGAATTTGCTAAACGTTTTCACTTTTTAAGAGTATTTTTTCAAACCAATGTTAAACCAAAAACCAACCAATTCTTATGAACTTTTCTAGGAAGAATCGTGAGCGTCTAAAACTCAACACGTCTTTTAACAGCGCAAAATTTAGTTTTATTTCATGTTTAATCATGCTTATTTTAATAAGTTCATGTACAAATGATGAGATGCCCCAAGAAGAAAGACAACAACCACAAACAGGTCAGCAAAAAGCCTTAAGTCCCGAAGATATAAATGCGCAAATTGATGCTTCAATTGAAAAAACAGGTTCTTTCGATTGGAAAGATGCTAGTGATCATTTACTATGGAGTGCGGCGGTGCACGGAGGTGACATATTGACTATTGGGTACGGAGACAATAGTTTCAACGAAACGAAAACGAGTGCTCTTACCACTATTAAAAATGAGATATTAGCGACAATTTCTTCAAAAGAACAGCAAAAAAATGGAGAAGAAACCCTCATTTACGCAGATGATATACTCAATTTTATAGATGTTAAAGTCTCTTCTTTGGAAGTCGTTGTCGAATTAAGAAAAAATGAAAACATCCGCTATATTGAACCTGAGGGTTACAGTTATGTGAATATAGAAACTAAATCCTCTTCAGGATGTAATCAATCTGGTGAAAATATAAGTTCGTCTGATTTTGGGACATTACCCTCTGGTGCAAAAATACCTTGGAATTTCTATGATCATAAGATCAATCAGGCATGGGCATATAGCAAAGGCCGAGGTATTGGTGTTGGTGTTATTGATACCGGAGTTTCTTCTAACCAACCATATTTAGGGTATAAATTTGACGATTTCTACTCGGGTAGATATATTAGAAAGTACGGTACTTATGTAGATTCTGTTTGGCCTTGGTCGAGAAGAACGGATGGGCCAAATGATAAATGTGGCCATGGTACAAGTGCTAGTGCAACCGTTGGCGCTCCTAATAATAGTGGAGGCCAGTTTGTGGGTGTTGCTTACGAAAGTAATATTATTTCATATCGAGGTACTAGTGACGTTGTTTTAAATGGATACCATGAACGTAGAGGTGTTGCAAATGCGCTAAAAGCTTTGGGTAATAGAAGTGATGTGAAAATAATCTCAATGTCTATTGGTTATCCATGGGGGATTGGAAGAATTGAAGATGCTATTAAATATGCTTATGCCAGAGGAAAAATGATTTTTGCTGCTGGCGGTACTTCTACAAATTTTACTAACTGGTATGGTGTAATTTTCCCTGCTACTATGAATGAAACTATTGCCGTAACAGGAATTGAAGAGCAAACGGGTTATGATGAATGTGACGCTTGTCATAAAGGTAGTAAAATTGATTTCACTGTAACTATGGAAAGAGGTAATAACAATCATCAACCGGTTCTTGGTTTTAACAATGGACAATCTCAATATTTTGGAGGGTCTTCAGTTGCTACTGCTGCCACAGCAGGAATGGCCGCCCTTGTTTGGGCCAAATATCCATCATGGACGCGTGCTCAAGTATTACAACGTTTAAAAGAGTCAGCCGATTTTTATCCTAATAAAAATGGTAGCTATGGTTATGGAAACATAGATGCATTAAGAGCTGTTCGAGGTTATTAGAACTTATAAAATATGTTAGAATAAAAAAAGCGACGGAATGTCGCTTTTTTTATTTTACTCTACTTATGGTTAATCCATCTCTTATGGGCAAGAGCACTGTCTCAATTCGAGAGTCGTTTTTTAACAATGTATTATAGGCAACTAATGCCTTGGTATCTTCATCTTTCGGGTCGACGGGCTCGGCTACTTTACCATACCATAATACATTATCCGATACTATAATTCCACCTTTATTCATATTGTCAATAATCATATGGAAATAATTCACATAATTCTTTTTATCAGCATCAATAAAAACAAGATCATAATTACTCTTAATTGTAGGAATGATATCTAATGCTTTACCGATGTATTGTTTTATTTGCTTCGCAAAAACTGATTTATTGAAGTATTTTCGTTGAATATCAAACAATTCCTCATTATGATCTATGGTATGGAGTACACCATCATTAGTTAATCCTTCTGCCAAACACAAAGCTGAATAACCTGTATAAGTTCCTAATTCTAAAATCGATTTTGGGCGAACTAACTTTGATAAAAGAGACAACAATCTCCCCTGATAATGTGCACTCAACATTGCAGGATTCAATACTTTTTGCCAAGTTTCTTTCGAAAGTTCTTTTAGCAATGTTGGTTCATCTTCAGAATGTGAAATAGCATATGTATCTATTTTCTCCGATAAAAAGTTCATAATACTGGTTTTATTTTCAAATATAAAAAAAGCAGCACTTACAAAATAAGTACTGCTTTTAATTTAAATTTTCTATATGTTATTGGTTGAATTCCTTCAATCTTTCTTTTAATGCATCTTTATCAGCGTCTGACATTTTTTTATCACATTTAGGTTTATCTAAATGAACTTTACATATTTCTGTTAGTTTGCTATTTTGTTTTGCGTACAATCCACAAACTTTACAATGTAGAATATGAATGTTTAGCTTTAACTTCTCAAAAAATGAAGCTTCCTTATACTGATTTTTAGTACAAATAGTTGTTGCTTCATCACAGCTTATAAATAACTTGTTACCCATTAAATTTTATTTAGCGAACCAATTATCTTCCATACACTTTCTTAACTGATGTCTGGCCCTATGTATAATAACCCATAGGTTAGACGCAGTTATCCCCAACTCATTACAAATTTCTTCTGTTTCATATTGTTGAACATTTTTTAACAAAAAAACTGTTCTATATTTTTCGGGTAAATTTTGAATGCAATCATCGAGAGTTCCTTTAAGCTCAACATTCTCAATATTCTTCTCTGCTTCATTATTCCATGACTGAGGCACCCTCTCTTCTAACCAACTTCCTTTTTTATCTCCTTCTTCGTAAAAGTTCACTTTTACCTCAGCTTTTCCTCTTGCCGAATTTATTTTTCGATAATGATCAATTATCTTACGTTTTAAGATAGAAATTAACCAGGTACGTTCTGCCGCTTGACCTCTAAAGTTTTTCATAGCTTTCAAGCCAGAAAAAAAAGTTTCTTGCACGATGTCTTTAGCCAATTCTTCACTATCTACTCTGGTAATAGTATAATTGAAAAGGTAGTCAGAATGAGCATCTACCCATTTACTTGGATCTAACGTATGTTTTTTAATTTCTGACATTGATTATTATATCTATAAATATGGGGGCAAATATACAACCTTAATTATTATTCTCCTATATGAAAAATGGCATCTCCTCTATTAATTATAGGAAAGTTATTAATCGCAATAATATACCCATTCATAGGAGCTTTTACCTTCACAGAAGTTTCCCCGTAAGTATCTGTAATATCTCCTAAAACTTCACCTTTCTTTACCTTGCTTCCATTCTCTACAAATGAATTGAATAGTCCAGCAGTTTTTGCTCGAATCCATCGACGTTTTGTTAGACTGATACTTTTTCTTTTCTTAAGCTCTTTCAACGGATTTTTTGGAATCATTCTAAAATGCTTCAGCACGCGCAATGTTCCTTTAATTCCTTCCTCAATGGCCTGTTCATCAAATCGTAACGCTTCACCGCCTTCATATACTATGATCGGAATATTATTTTTATGTGCTTCTTTGCGGAATGATTTCGGAATTAATTTTGAAGGAAAGTTAAAGGGTGTGTTAAAAATTGCAGCAAGTTGTTTTCCAATAGAAGATTCTTCAGTATATCTAATTTGAGGATAATTACTTCGTTGACCTCCTCCTGTATGAAAATCAATACCAAAATCTACATTTTCAACAATTTCTCTCATATGAAAATAAGCGATTCTACTCGCCAATGATCCACTTCGTGTTCCCGGAAAACTTCTGTTTACATCTTTACCATGTACATCTCTCGAAAAGTGTAAAAATCCGAAAACACTTAAGACTGGCACCACAATAACACAACCTCTTTTAATCTTGAAATATTTATTTTCCAGCATTCTTCGAATAATTTCTATACTATTCGTTTCGTCACCGTGCAATCCTCCTTGCAATAATACCGTTGGCCCTTTTTCCTTTCCGTTAAAAACATATACAGGGATTTCAATTAAGGTACCTGTTGGTAATCTATCAATAGCAAATTTTATCAATTTACTTTCTCCCAAACCAACTTTTTCACCTCTTAGTTCAACGGGTTCGTTTCTGAAATCTTTTTCGAACATTTGTTTCTAAAAATTTTATAATGTGTTCTGCAACATTCACTTTCGTGTAGGCTTCTACTCCTTGCAATCCTGGCGACGCATTTACTTCAATCAGTAATGGTCCTCTTTTTGAAATGATCATATCTACTCCAGCTACGGGTAGGCCTAAATGACGCGCAGCTTGCAAAGCTATTCTCGTTTCTTTAGCCGAAATGTTTGCTATTTCACCTGTTCCGCCTCTATGAATATTCGAACGAAATTCACCAACCTCACCCTTTCTTTTCATAGCCGCCACTACTTTATTTCCTACTACAATCGCACGAATATCTTCTCCATTAGATTCTTCAATATATTCTTGCAACATAAAACTTGCGTTCATAGTGTAGAATGTATCAATAATTGATTTTGCTGATTTTTGAGTTTCGGCCAAAACAACTCCCAAACCTTGTGTTCCTTCTTGTAATTTGATAATTATCGGAGGACCTCCTAATAATCCTATTTGTTCCTTAATATTTTTCGTGTTTGTAGAAAATACAGTTTGCGGAATTGGAACATTTTTTCTATTCATTATCTGGAGCGTTCTTACCTTATTTTGCGCCCTTAAAATTCCGAGAGAACGGGCAGTACTAAAAACTCCATTCATCTCAAACTCTTTAACAATAGCGGCTCCATGACGACTTACTGATCCCCCAATTCTTGGAATAATAACATCAGCTTGGTCGATAATATTCTCGCCTTCGAAAATAATTTGAGGTCTTCCTCTTCCTAACTTTACAGAGCATTTTGTGTGATTAATCACACGTACTTGATGTCCTCTTTCTTCGGCTTCTTCTACCAATCTCTTGGTCGAATAAATATTTTCGCCTACAGATAATACAAATATTTTCATTGGTTGGTTTGGTCGTTATCTTAAAACAGTTTCTATTTCTATTTTATTCTCTAAGGTTCTATGAACCGGACATCTGTTTGCTATTTCTAATAATCTTTTACGTTCTTCAAAAGTAAGATCTCCTACTAATTCTATCGTTCTTACAAACTTATCAATTTTTGCGGTTCTATCTTCACTACAAGAATTACAATCATCGGCATGTTGTTTAGAGTGTTCTAAATGTACCAAAACCTCATCTAAATCCCATTTTTTTCGGTCAGCATACATCCTCAACGTAATCGCTGTACAAGAACCTAAACTGGCCAACAATAATTCATATGGGGTCGCTCCTACATCATTTCCTCCATATTTCTTGGGTTCATCAGCAAGTATTGAGTGAGATCTTGCAGATATTTCGGTAGAATACTTTGTTCTTCCAATTCTAACTACGGTCTGTTTATCTGTTTGCAACGCAGCCGCTTCATTAAATTTAACATACCGCTTTGCCCAACTCGAAACAACCGCTCCAACATAAAAAGAGTCCTCCTTATTGGTGAGTAAATGATTCGCTCCGTCAAGTGAAATAAAACTCTTAGGGTGATGCGCTGCGCTATAAATTTCTTTAGCGTTTTTTATTTCAACGATCCTGTCTTGCGGTGAGTGCAATACCAAAATTGGCTTACGAGATTTCTTGAGAAGGTTGGGCATATCTTTTGACCCAAGATCATCTAAAAATTGTTTTTTTATAGTGAATTGTCTTCCTGAAATTTCAAAAGTAGCTTCTCCTTCAAGATTTATATCTTCTAAATGATCTTCAAATAAATGCTCAACATGAGAAGGTCTTGATGGCGCTCCAATAGTTACAATTGCTTGAATAGAATCTATTTGATTTGCAGCAAAAATTCCCGCTGCGCCCCCAAGAGAGTGACCTATAATAATTTTCGGAGCCTCATGATGTTTCTCTAAATATTCTGCCGCCGCTATTAGATCATTAATATTTGTAGAGAAGTTCGAATCTTCAAAAGCTCCTTCACTGTTACCTAACCCAGTAAAATCAAATCGCATGACTGCAATTCTATTTTGCGTTAGTGCTTTAGATATGTTTCGTACTGCTGTGAAATTCTTATTTCCTGTGAAAAAATGTGCAAATAAGGCATAACTTAGAGGTTTCTTGTCTACAGGAAAATCAATACTTCCTTCTAGTGATAAACCTTTGTCATTTTTAAATTGAATTTTTTTACTATACATCTATTTGGTTTTCGCTTCTGAATTGGTAGTAAAATTTTAAATAACTTACTACAGTGCCTAAAGTTAAGTCTTTAAAACGTTTCTAAATAATAAAAAATAATCCATTTCGTTTTTATCATCAGCCAAGGATGTCTTACCTTTGCTTTAATATAAAACTAATCAAAATGAGTGGAATTTTAAATTCTTCTATTGCGAGAAAATTTGCCATGGCACTTTCGGCGTTTTTTCTAATGTTCTTTTTACTACAACATTTTGCAATTAATGTAACTTCAATTTTTAGTGCTGATGTCTTTAATGAACTTTCTCACTTTATGGGTACCAACCCTTTAGTACAATACGCTTTACAACCTGTTTTAATTTTCGGTGTAATATTTCACTTTGTGATGGGATTCATTTTAGAGATAAAAAATAAAAATGCTCGAACAGTTAAATATGCCAAAAACAACGGCGCTGCAAATTCATCTTGGATGAGTAGAAATATGATTTGGAGTGGGCTTGTTATTTTAGCATTTATCGGCTTGCATTTCTATGATTTTTGGTTCCCAGAAATCAACACTAAATTTATCCAAGGAGATTGGTCAGGAATGCATGATGGAAATTTTAGATACTTTCATGAACTTCAAGAAAAGTTTGTAAATCCGGTTCGCGTTGGTCTTTATGTATTGTCATTTATATTCTTAGCGCTGCATCTTTTACATGGATTTAATTCTGCCTTCCAATCAGTAGGAGCAAATAATAAATATACTAAAGGACTGAAAACTTTTGGAAAACTCTATGCGATATTAATTCCTCTTGGGTTTATCGTTATTGCACTTTTTCATCATTTCAATCACAATCACTAATACTTTATAAGTATGGCTTTAGATTCAAAAATACCTGAAGGTCCGTTAAAGGATAAATGGACAAATCATAAAAACAATATCAACTTAGTCAATCCTGCTAATAAACGTAACATAGATGTTATTGTAGTAGGTACAGGTTTAGCTGGGGGTTCTGCAGCGGCAACGCTGGCTGAATTGGGCTATAATGTAAAAGCTTTTTGCTTTCAAGATTCTCCACGTCGTGCCCATTCTATTGCGGCTCAAGGTGGAATAAATGCTGCAAAAAATTATCAAGGTGATGGCGATTCTACTTATCGATTATTCTATGACACTGTAAAAGGTGGTGATTATAGATCAAGAGAAGCAAATGTGTATCGTCTCGCTGAAGTTTCCGCAAATATTATTGATCAATGTGTTGCCCAAGGTGTTCCTTTTGCACGTGATTATGGAGGTCTATTAGACAATCGTTCATTTGGTGGAGTACTTGTTTCTAGAACATTTTATGCAAAAGGCCAAACTGGTCAACAGTTATTATTAGGTGCATATTCTGCTATGAATCGTCAAATAGGTCGTGGTAAAATAAAAATGTACAACCGTCATGAGATGTTAGATGTTGTTATTGTTGATGGCAAAGCTCGTGGAATTATAACACGTAACTTGGTTAATGGAGAAATAGAACGTCATTCGGCACATGCTGTTGTTCTCGGTACTGGTGGTTATGGCAACGTATTCTTTTTATCAACCAATGCTATGGGTAGTAATGTGACTGCCGGTTGGAAAGCACATAAAAAAGGAGCGTATTTTGCCAATCCTTGCTATACACAAATTCACCCAACTTGTATTCCTGTTTCGGGAGATCATCAATCTAAATTGACGTTGATGTCTGAATCATTGCGTAATGATGGACGAATTTGGGTGCCAAAACATCAAAAAGATGTTGAGGCAATTAGAAATAAAACCTTGAAACCTACACAGCTTTCTGAAGAAGATAGAGACTATTATTTAGAACGTCGTTATCCTGCCTTTGGAAACTTAGTGCCTCGTGATGTTGCATCGCGTGCCGCCAAGGAACGTTGTGATGCTGGCTTTGGAGTGAACGCTACCGGTGAAGCCGTATATTTAGATTTTGCATCGGCTATTGAGCGTTACGGAAAAGAGCAAGCTCATATCAAAGGTCTCAATGAAAATGATGATGCAGTTGTAAAATCGTTAGGTAAAGAAGTAGTGAAAGCCAAATATGGAAATCTTTTCCAAATGTATGAGAAAATTGTAGATGAGAATCCGTATGAAACTCCTATGATGATTTATCCTGCAGTGCATTACACTATGGGAGGTGTTTGGGTAGATTATAATTTACAAACCACTGTTCCTGGATTATTCTGTATTGGGGAAGCTAATTTTTCTGACCACGGAGCCAATCGCTTAGGAGCATCTGCATTGATGCAAGGTTTAGCAGATGGTTATTTTGTATTGCCTTATACTATAGGTGATTATTTATCTGATGATATTCGAACAGGTCCTATCTCAACAGATAGTCCTGAATTTGAAGAAGCCGAAAAATCCGTGAAGGAAACTATCAATCATTTTATCACGAATAATGGTAGCAAGCCTGTTGATTATTTCCATAAAAAATTGGGGAAAATCATGTGGAATAAATGTGGGATGTCAAGAAACGAAAAAGAGTTGAAAGAAGCTATTTCTGAAATCGCCGAATTAAGAGCTGAGTTCTATAAAGAAGTAAAAGTACCTGGAGGAGCTGATGAATTTAATGAGGAATTAGCAAAGGCTGGTCGTGTGGCAGATTTCCTAGAGTTAGGTGAATTATTTGCTAAAGATGCACTGCAAAGAGAAGAGTCAGCTGGTGGTCACTTTAGAGAAGAACATCAAACTGCAGAAGGAGAGGCAAAACGTAGAAAAGAGTTTCAATACGCTTCAGCATGGGAGTATAAAGGAGAACCTAAAGATGCTGTTTTACACAAAGAAGAACTCGTCTATGAAAATATTAAAGTAAAAGAAAGAAGTTATAAATAATAACATAAATTATGAATTTAACTTTAAAAATATGGCGTCAAAAAAACGCTAAAGATAAAGGGCAAATGGTGACCTATCCTATTACAGGAATTGAAGGCGATATGTCTTTTTTAGAAATGTTAGATATCCTAAATAATCAATTGATCACCAATGGAGATGATCCCGTTGCCTTCGATCATGATTGTAGAGAGGGTATTTGCGGGATGTGCTCTTTATATATTAATGGTGAAGCACATGGCCCTGACAGATTGGTTACAACGTGTCAATTGCACATGCGTAAATTTAAAGATGGAGATACTATCTATATTGAACCATTTAGGGCAAAGGCATTTCCGGTTATTAAAGATTTAGTGGTAGATAGAAGCTCTTTTGATAGAATTCAACATTCTGGAGGTTTTATATCTGTAAATACTTCGGGTAATACGCAAGATGCCAATTCAATTCCAATTTCTAAGACTGCCGCAGATGAGGCGATGGATGCCGCTACATGTATTGGATGTGGTGCTTGTGTTGCAAGTTGTAAAAATTCGTCTGCCATGTTATTTGTTTCAGCCAAAGTTTCGCAGTATGCTTTATTACCACAAGGTCAAGTTGAAGCTACTGATCGAGTTTTAAATATGGTAAAACAAATGGATGAAGAAGGTTTCGGAAACTGTACAAATACAGGAGCATGTGAAGTAGAATGCCCTAAAGGAATTTCTTTAGAGAATATAGCAAGGATGAATCGAGAATACCTTAGCGCTAGTTTAAAAGGCTAGTTTGAATAGTATTCTTCAAGAACATAAACCCCAAGTAAAAACTTGGGGTTTCTTATTTTATAAACTAAAACGTTAGTCTAAATCTGTAGTCGCTATCTGAGACTCTATAATTTTAATATAGAAAGCTGGAATTTCCTTCTCTGATACTAGCTTTCCTTCTTGATAGGCCTTCTTAATATCAAAAAGTGTCACCATTTGATTAGCCTTTAATTTTCGGGCATACAATCTAGCGTCGGAGTTCAATCGAGTTCCTTTAATTACCTCAGAAGGAAAACCCGGAAACTTGATCGTAAAACCTTCAATTGTAAATGTTTGGTTGTCAATAAACCCTGAACAGTGCAGCTCAATTACATCAGAAAGTAATTGTTCTTTTGTTAATCGGACCATACATTTATCATACGATGTTGGTTCGGAATATGAGTTTAACGTTAAAAATAAAATTGCGGAGAGTATTGTTACTATTTTCATAATCAATACGTTTTAGATAAATATAACGTAAAGAAGTACCTAATTATTATCAAAGAATGATTAAATTTAGGGTATAAAATTAACTATGTCTTTTAATAGCAAAGCTTTTGTTTCCAAACTCCCAGAGGTACAGACTACTATCTTCACCATTATGGGGCAATTAGCTAATGAACATAATGCTATCAATTTATCTCAAGGATTCCCCGATTTTGATTCTGATCCTAAACTTCGAGAGCTTGTCTCGCAAGCCATGAATACTGGCCAAAATCAATATGCACCCATGCAAGGTACAATGGCATTACGTGAATCATTAGCTGAAAAGTTCGACACATTGTATAGTACGAGTTATCATCCTAATACTGAAATAACAGTGACTGCTGGTGCCACACAGGCGATCTTTACTATCATATCTACATTTATTAATAAAGACGACGAAGTACTCATTTTTAAGCCAGCCTATGACTGTTATGAGCCCGCTATTGAATTAATGAAAGGGAATGTTGTTTCTGTACAACTCGATGGTCCTCATTTTAATGTTGACTGGTCTCGTGTGCAACAATTGATCAATTCGAAAACCAAAATGATCATTATAAATACCCCACATAATCCTTCTGGAACTACATGGAGTAAGAATGATATGTTACAATTGGAGGCATTGGTAAAAGATACCAACATTATTGTACTCAGTGACGAAGTCTATGAACATATAATTTTTGATGAGCAACAACATCAGAGTGCCTGTTTGTTTCCTGGCTTAAAGGAACGTAGTTTTATTTGTGCCTCTTTTGGTAAGACATTTCATAATACGGGTTGGAAGATGGGCTATTGCGTCGCGCCTGCCGAACTCATGCATGAATTTAGAAAGGTACATCAGTTTAATGTATTTTGTGTAAATCATCCGATGCAAGTGGCCTTTGCATCACATTTAAAAAATCCAGACAATTATCAATACATTAATACTTTTTATCAAGAAAAAAGAGATTTTTTTCTAAATGCTATTAAAGGATCTCGATTCAAATATATCCCTTCTTCAGGCACCTATTTTCAGTTACTGGATTATAGTGCTATTACTGACGAAAATGATCTAGATTTTTCAAAAAGACTCGTAACTCAGTATCAACTGGCATCGATTCCGATATCCGTCTTTAATGAAGCTGGTCATAAGGATAGTTTTCTTCGTTTTTGTTTCGCGAAAAAGAAGGAAACTTTAGAAAAAGCAGCCGAAATTCTTTGCAAAATTTAAATCAAGGCATCATTTTTGATATCTTTATTCAACATTAATTTATTATTTGATTTACATGCCTTTCTATTTCAAAAAAAGTGTTATTGCACTACTTCTATTAATCACTTATTCGCTACAAACCCATGCTCAAGAAGAAAGTTGGGAAACGTATATTAAAAAAGTGGATAAACATATTATGGAAGTGACTGTAAATATGGATCTCTATTTCTCACGTCCGAATTATAAAAATTTACTAATTGTAGCTACCAAAACAAGTGATTGTTATAAGAACGGATTTCCCAGACCAAATGGGTTAGAAGACTTTTATACTTTTTCAGATTCATTGGCCTATAACATTGATAAGCTCACAAAAAATAAATTGGCTGGTATCATTACATACAAATGCACTGGTTTTGATGTCTATTACGTAAAAGACACTAGCAATATCAGAAAAACATTGGATAAAACTATTGCAAAAAATTTTTCTGGAAAAAAGAATTATTTGACTATCAAACCAGATCGAAAATGGCAGTATTTTAGCGATACATTATTGCCCAATGACTTATCAAACGAGTTCTTTATAAACCACGAATATCTATCGCAATTAGCGCAAAGTGGAGATGCTTTAATTACTCCAAGAAAAATTAGACATTGGTTCTATTTTAACAATACTAAAAGACGAACCAAATTTATTGATAAAACTAAAATTCTTAATTTTTCAGTTGATTCCTTGTCCTATAAAAAGGAAAAAAGATATCCTTATCAAGTTGTTATTTCTAGAAAAGATTCTGTAAATCCAACAAACATTTCGGCAGTCACAAAAATACTCCGTCAATTATCTCAACGGTATTATGCAAAATACGATGGATGGGAAATGGAACCTATTTTAAAAGATTAAAACGCTGCATTTACTTTCTTCATAAACGCTCCAATTTTAGAAGGTTCGAGCCATCGTGTTACAATGACAAGGTTTTTTTCGTTATCAACAACAATGAAGTTTCCTCCGAAACCGGCAGCATAATATATATTTTCTGAAAGACCATCCCAATGTCTCTTTCCTTTCTTATTCAACCACCACATATAGCCATAATTTACATTTGGTTTCGACGGTGTAATTGCCTTTTCAATCCACTCATTACTCAATAAACGTTTCTTATTCCAAACACCATTATTTAAAAATAAGAGTCCAAATCGAGCCATATCCTCAGCAGAAATGAATAGTCCTGCTCCTGAGTGTCCTCCTCCGGTCACAGACTTCATGTTCATGCCATCTATCTCAGTCCACGCCTTTTTATATCCATGCCATCTCCAAGTTGTCGATGCTCCAATGGGGTCCATAATTTCATCCTTCAATACTTGTGGTAGTGGTTTTCTCCATAGATGTGTTAATGAATAAGCCAGTACATTTACGCGAACATCATTATATTCCATAACGGTACCCGGTTCATTCAGTTTTCTATATTTCCAATCATCTAAACTCCCTTCTCTCGGAGGTCGATCTGCCCAATCTTTACCTCCCCATAATTGCCCTGACCAATCTGAGTTTTGTTGTAGCAAATGTTCCCAAGAAATTTTACTATTATGCTTTCCGTCAAAAGTACCATCCCATATATAAGTGCCAACCTTATCATCAATATTCGCGATCAACTTTTTATCTAAGGCCAATCCTGCCATCGTTGATAAAAAACTCTTCGTTACGCTAAAGGTCATATCAACACGTTTTGTATCTCCCCATTTAGCAATAATATATCCATCTTTTAAAATCATTCCTGCCGGTCCTCCACGTTTTTTGGTCGGTCCTAAAATTTCGTGAAAAGGTTCTCTTTCGAAACCTTTAAGAATTGCAATCCTTAAATCTCTAGAGCCAGAATATTCATTGGCTTCTGCAAAAGCCACTGCATTAGAGAGGGCAGCTTTATCTATTCGATAGTCTTTGGCCAATTTCTCTTTCCATACTTCGTTTCTTTCTGGAAAATAATCTAATTGCTGAGCATAAGTTAAGGGTATAGATGTTATAAATAAGATAAAAAATAAGGTTTTTCTCATGTTGTAGTAGAGTTTAATATTCTTTATAAACTGCCATGAAATTACAACAATTCCTTAAGTTATTCTAATACAAATTTCAGCAACCAATCTTGTTGTCTATCAGTACCAATATAGTAAGGATCTTTACTAAATTTTTTAAAACCATTACGTTCATAAAATCGAATGGCAGCAGTATTCTTTTCCCAAACACCCAGCCATAAAAACGACACTTTCTTTTTTCTTGAAATAGATAATACTTTGAGAAGTAATTGTTTTCCTAATCCAAGATTTTGAAAAGGTTGCAATATATAAATGCGTTCTAATTCGATCGATGAACGTTCAAAAATTTCGTTTTGAGCTTCTTTTTGATTCAACTTAAAATAACCTATGAGATCATTGTTCAAAAAAGCAAAACAAAATGTACTGTTACGATTCAATAATTCATTTTTAATCCTTTCTTTACTGAAGGCAGCAGTAACATACACATTAAAATCTTCTGGGTTATTATCTTTTTCAAATGCATCTATAAATGTTCTTTTCGCTATCTCACATAATTCTGTAAGATCATTAAGGTCACATTTTCGATAAATAACAGTCATATTTAAATATAATCATATATAATTAAAACGCCATAATTTCGTTACTAATAAAAAACCAACTATGAAATCAAATAAAGTAATTCTTTCAGCTCTTCTATTCTTCCTAAGTATCCAGTTATATGCTCAAAAGGTACATTATAAAGACAATTACTATACAATTGTAAAAAGTAAGATATTTCATAGAGGGCATGATGTATTTGGGAAGCTTACAAGTGGTGCCAGAGATACGATACATATAATTGCGAAAGAGTTATATACAGAAAAAGGCAAATTAAAAGATAAATATAAAAAAGTTCCTAGACGAGAGCGCTATAAGTTACCCGATACGTTTTGGGAACAACATAATCTTAAGGAAGGTAGTTCTGCATTAGCCGCCGTCGATAATTCAATTGAAGATAGTGCTACCAAAAAAAAAGCAACAGATATCGTTCAGTTAGCTGCATCCTCAAAAAATAATACGGCCGATCAAGCGCCAAAACCACCAGTTCAACAAACAGATCAAGCACCGAAACCACCGGTTCAACAAATTGAAGAAAAGGTTTCAGAAAAAGATACATCGGATAATCAAGAGCAACCGAATACCAAAAAAACAAAAGATAAAGAGAAGGTAATCTCGAAAGAACAAACTTTAGCTAAAAATGAACAAAAACAACAGGAAAAGTTAGATCGAAAAAAAGAAAAAAAGGCGGCAGAACGGAAGGAAGAAAAATTGGATAATAGAACAGAAAAGAAGGAAGCACTTAAAGAAAAGATTGCACGACAAAAGGATACTAAGAAAGAAGAAATAGCGCAAAGAGCTGATGAAAAAGAGGCTCAAAAAGAAGAACGCAAAAAACAGGAAGAAAAAGAACGTGAAGAGGCTAAACGCGAAAAAGAAGAAGCCGTGCAAAAAAAGAAACAAAAAGAGCAAGATCAGCTAGAAGAAGAGCGCGAAGAAGCAAAGCGCAAACAAGAAAAGCGCAAACAAGAAAAGGAGCAGAAGAGGAAAGAAAAAGAAGAAAAAGAAGCAAAGCGAAAACAACAGAAAATTGAAAAAGAGAAAAAGCAAAAAGAAAAAGAATTAAAGCAAAAAGAAAAAGCAATAAGCAACCATAAGTCTGCTCAGAAAAAATTAGAAAAGGCAGAAAAAAAATATAAAAAACTTAAAGAAAAAGGAGAATTATCTCCAATTGAAGAAGCTGAATGGCTTGAGAAGATAGAGAAGCTTAAAGAAAAAGTGACAAAAAGAGAAAAACAAATGCAAAAGGCTTAAGTTAAATTCTAATTTACGAATCAAAAGAAACTTAATAGAATAAATAGTATCTTAAAATAATTGTTGATAGACTTCTTCGATCTTTGAGACTAAAATAACTTTAATCTTATAATTGCTTTTCGCAATTTTGTTGAATTTCGAAACTATGATTTTCGAAAAACCTAGTTTTTCAGCTTCTAATATCCGTTGATCTATACGATTCACCGGTCGTATTTCTCCTGCCAGACCTACCTCTGCCGCAAAACAGGTGTCTTGAGCAATCGCATCATCTTCATTTGAAGATAAAATAGAAGCTACCACAGCTAAATCTATGGCCGGATCATCGACCGAAATTCCTCCTGCAATATTTAAGAACACATCTTTGGCACCTAAACGAAAACCTGCCCGCTTTTCTAGAACGGCCAAGATCATATTTAATCGTTTGATGTTGTACCCTGTTGCCGAACGTTGCGGTGTGCCATATACTGCGGTACTCACTAATGCTTGTACTTCTATCATTAGAGGACGCATTCCTTCTAACGTGGCTGCAATTGCAGTACCACTTAGCGACTCGTCTTTTTCTGAAATTAAGATTTCTGATGGGTTTTCAACTTCTCTCAATCCTACACTTTGCATTTCATAAATACCTAACTCGGCAGTCGAGCCAAATCTGTTTTTTTGAGCTCTTAAAATACGATAGGTATGATTTCTATCTCCTTCAAACTGCAAAACAACATCGACCATATGTTCTAGGATTTTTGGTCCAGCGATCGCTCCTTCTTTGGTAATGTGTCCAATTAATACAACAGGTGTTGAAGTTTCTTTCGCAAACTTGATGAGTTCGGCAGTTGTTTCTCGAATTTGAGAAATACTTCCTGGAGAGGCTTCGATGTAATCTGTATGCAGTGTCTGAATGGAATCAATCACGACCACATCAGGAATAACTTCTTCAATGGTTTTAAAAATATGTTGCGTTTTCGTCTCGGTGAGAATAAGGCAATCACTATTTTTATTAGTTAAACGTTCAGCCCGCATTTTTATCTGAGATTGGCTTTCTTCACCCGAGACATATAAAACCTTCTTAAGGATACTTAATGCCACTTGCAACAGCAATGTTGACTTACCAATACCTGGTTCTCCTCCAAGCAAAGTCATCGATCCTTTTACCAAACCTCCGCCAAGTACGCGATTGAGTTCATTGTTTTTAGTATCTATTCTATCTTCTTCATTAATAGCAATATCATGTATTTTTAAGGCCTTCGATACCCTTTTGGTTGGTGCCGTTTGTTTCCAACTGCGCTTTTCTTCTTTTTGAATGACCTCTTCAACAATAGTATTCCATTCATTACAGGCCGTACATTTTCCTACCCATTTGGCGTATTGCGTACCACAATTTTGACAGAAAAAAGAAGTTTTAGTTTTTGCCATCCTTCAACTCAGTTTTAGTTCCATCATAAACAGCATAGGTAAAATGTGAAATCCAGTCTCCAGTATTGATATATGAACTTTTATCATTAAGTCTAATGGTCATAGGTAAGTGACGATGCCCAAACAAGAAGTAATCATAATGTTTACGTTCTAATTTACGCTTACAATACTGCACCAGCCATTCATTGTCTTCACCTAAAAATTTCGCATCTTCATCACCCGAAATCAGTTTATTTTTTGTCGATAGGTACTGCGCAAATCGCATCCCAATATCTGGATGCAGCCATCGGTACAACCACTGCGTAAAGCTATTTGTAAATACTTTTTTCATTCGTTTGTATCCCTTATCTCCAGGACCCAAACCATCTCCGTGCCCAATTAAAAAAGTCTTTTCATTAGAAGTGAATTCTAACGGTTTATAATGCACGGGTATGTTCAGTTCTTTTTCAAAATAGTCGAGCATCCAGAGGTCATGATTTCCAACGAAAAAATGAATTGAAATTCCACTATCTCTTATTTCTGCCAACTTACCGAGTACACGCACAAATCCTTTTGGCACAACTGTTTTATATTCATACCAACAATCAAATAAATCACCTAGGAGAAAAATTACCTCTGCATCTTTTTTAATTTCATCTAACCATTGAATAAATTTCTTTTCTCTCGAAAGACTGTCGGCATGATTCGGAATACCAAAATGCTGATCAGAAACGAAATAAATCTTTTTGTTATTAGTTAGTTGAATATTCATTATTAGAATGTGCTAAATGCGGTTCTCGGCACTATTGATCGCTTGCATGCCATTCGGCATAAGAGTTTTGTGTTTCGTATAACTTTAATGAATGCAATTTAACAGATTCTGGCAACTTAGCACTAATCAGTTTTGCAAAATCAATAATCATATTTTCACTAGTTGGTTGATAGTCAACTAAGATAACTTTTGGCGAATGAGGTCTAATTTTTTCTGCCAATTCCTTGTGAGGAGAATTCTTATTTAACACCGTTGCATGATCGAAAACATCAACAATCTCTTGATTCACTATTTTCTTCAAATCTCCGAAATCAAGTACCATTCCGTTTTTTACATGTTTCATGTCTTCAATTGGAGAACCAATAATAGTTACAAATAACTGGTAACTATGACCATGTACATTTTTGCATTTACCGTCATATCCATACAGCGCATGCGCTGTCTCGAAATCAAAATGTTTCGTTATTCTTA
Organism: uncultured Flavobacteriaceae bacterium; assembly: GCA_947500525.1. Lineage (GTDB taxonomy): Bacteria > Bacteroidota > Bacteroidia > Flavobacteriales > Flavobacteriaceae > Aureibaculum. The sequence continues at coordinate 377,492 of CANMSH010000001.1, forward strand.
TCTTACTCATAATTGGATTGATTTTATACTAAAAGTACAAATACCAGATATTGTTCGTCTTCTAATTAACATGCCATAATTCACACTTGGTAACAAAAGTAGCGATTTAAATAACATTCATTTTTTTTCCCACTTTTGTAAAGGCAGCAATTGCTTTATCAAGATGCTCCTTTGTATGTGCCGCAGATAATTGTACTCTAATCCTAGCTTTCCCTTTCGGTACTACGGGAAAAAAGAATCCGATAACATAAATTCCCTCTTCTAATAAGGCATTTGCCATATCTTGAGACAGTTTTGCATCATATAGCATTACGGGCACAATAGCTGCATCTGCACCAACCAAATCAAAACCAGCCGCTGACATTCCTGCTCTAAAGTAGTTCGTGTTTTCTTCCAACTTATCACGCAATGAAGTATCGTTAGATAATAAATCAAAAACTTTCAAAGAGGCGCCAACAATTGCAGGAGCCAATGAATTAGAAAACAAATACGGTCTAGAACGTTGTCGTAAAATTTCAATAATTTCTTTCTTTGCGGTAGTATATCCTCCCATGGCTCCGCCCATAGCTTTTCCAAGGGTACCAGTAACAATATCAACACGACTTAAAACATTTTTTAATTCTAATGTTCCTCGCCCTGTTCTACCAATAAATCCGGTAGCATGACATTCATCAACCATCACCATGGCATCATAGGTGTCTGCTAAATCACAAATTTTATCAAGACTTGCAACAATACCATCCATCGAAAAAACACCATCCGTCACAATAATCTTAAAACGGGCACCTGCCTCATTTGCCTCCTTTAGTCTGGCCTCTAGCTCTTGCATATCATTATTCTGATAACGATAACGCGCTGCTTTACACAAACGAACGCCATCAATTATTGAAGCATGATTTAGACTATCCGAAATAATAGCGTCTTCTTTGCCCAACAGTGGTTCAAAAACACCTCCATTTGCATCGAATGCCGCTGCATATAAAATGGTATCTTCAAAACCATAAAAATCAGCAATTTTCTGTTCTAATTCTTTATGAATATCTTGAGTTCCACAAATAAAACGTACTGATGACATTCCAAAACCATGTGTATCCATGGTATCTTTAGCCGCTTGTATCACTTCTGGATGATTTGATAAGCCGAGGTAATTATTAGCACAAAAATTTAGTACTTTTTCGCCCGTCGAAATAGTTATTTCCGCATCTTGAGAAGACGTAATAATTCGTTCGCTTTTGTACAAGCCAGCTTCTTTTATTTGTTCAAGTTCTTGTTCTAAATGCTGTTTTATATTTGAATACATAGATTTCTTTTTAGCAAAGATAGTTAGGTTTTATAAAACGATGTACCTTTGTTTTTTAATATTTTTTATGGCAAGAGATGAACAATTAAAGGAACGATGGGAAGCCCTCAAAACAAAGTTAACTCAACAATTTTCGGAAGGTGAAGATTTAGATATAGATGGTATTATCTATTTGGTTGGGGTGCAAGAATTAGGGCAAGGGTATCGAAGCTTCAAAAAAGATGAGAAAGTAAATTTAATGCACATCGCTATTTGTAGATTGTTAGAACCACTTGGATACTATGCATTTGATTTCTTTGACGCCGATGGGTGGCCTCATTACAAAATGATTGAAGAATTACCAGCATTAAAGCCGGGAGAACAAAGCATTATGATGAAAGAAGCAATCGTTACCTATTTTATAGAAAAAGAAGTGATTTCTTAAATTGCTTCAAAGAACTTTCCGGGCAAGGGTCTTGACAGCGATTTTAATTCTAAATTTAATAGTACACTTGCTGTTTTATGAATAGGGAAATTACAATGTAAAGCAATCACATCTAATTGCTGTTTTCCTTCTTTTAAAAGGTAATTGTAAATAGTAGTTTCATGATCATTCAATTCAACAAAAAGCTTCTTTTGAACTACTTTTTCAGCGGTTTGATTTTCTTTCTCCCAATTTAATATATACACTAAGTCTTTGACTGATGTCAATACCGACGCTCGGTTTGTTTTAATAAGATTATTGCATCCAATACTAAACTCATCAGAAATTCTTCCTGGCACTGCGAATACATCTCTATTGTAAGAATTTGCGATATCCGCAGTTATCAAAGAGCCTCCTTTAATGGCAGATTCAATTAATAATGTGGCTTGAGATATCCCTGCAACAATTCTATTTCTTTTTACAAAATTCTCTCTATCTGGTCGAGTTCTAGAACAAAACTCAGTCAACAGACCTCCATTCTTTTGCATATTGAACGCTTCTTTTTTATGCACCGCAGGATATATTCTATCTAAACCATGCGCCAAGACTCCTACTGTTTGTAAATCATGTTTCATCGCTAATTGATGTGCGTAAATATCAACTCCATAAGCTAAACCACTTACAATAATTGGTTTAAAAGGTGTTAAATTCTCAAACAAATCGTCTAGCACTTTTTTACCATAAGCAGTCATTTTTCTAGTTCCAACAATACTAATGATTTTTTGCTCTGATAAATTGACATTCCCTTTTTTAAACAAAACAAGTGGTGCATCAAAACAGTGTTTTAATCGTTGCGGAAACCTAGAATCGTAAAAAGTAACAACATCTATTTCATTGCTTTCTATAAAGGATATTTCTTCTTCTACTCTTTTAAAGATAGTAGCGTCGTTTAGTCGGTCTATGGTAGATCGACCAATTCCTGAAACTTTCAATAAGTTTTGTTTCTTTTCTTTAAACACATTGGTTGCATTTCCACAATGAGATATCAGTTTTCTTGCACTAACATCTCCGATACCTTCAACTTGCTGTAACGCAAGTAAATGAAATAACTCTTCTTCTTTCAACTGACGAAATTTAACTTTCAATATACAATTTTTGTTGAAAAAAGCTGTCAGTAACAACAGCTATCCAACCTATTTTTTTTATATTTGTTTTAAGTGAAACTGAGTTCCTACATAAGCGATTTATTATACCGTTACGAATGTGTTATCATTCCTGATTTTGGCGGATTCGTTACGAATACCAAATCGGCTCGAATAGGTACAAATGCTAAGGAATTTTATCCACCTTCAAAAGTATTGACCTTCAACAATCATTTGAAAAACAATGATGGGTTATTGGCAAATTATATTGCTTCAGTAGATAAAATGCCTTTTAAAACTGCGATGAATTTTATTCATTTTGAAGTTCAGGAGTGGTTAGAAAAATTACAACATGAAGATATTACTTTAGAGAATGTTGGTAAATTAAGTTTAGAAGGTGACAATATTATTTTTGAGCCTGAGAAAAACATCAATTATCTAACCGAATCTTTTGGGCTTTCTTCTTTTGTTTCTCCAGAGATAAAGCGTGAAACCTATATCAAAGAAGTTGAAAAGCTTGATGAAAAAGCTCCTATTCTAGTTTCACAAAAAAGTAAAGAAGCTCCCAATTATCTCAAGTATGCTGCTGTTTTTGCAATAGGGTTATCAATTTTAGGTCTGGCTGGAAATCAATTCTACAAAGATTATCAAAACAGACAGCAGTTAAAAGTAGAATCTCAACAATTAGATCGTCAAAATAAATTAATTCAAGAAGCCACCTTTATTGTAAGTGATCCACTACCATCGATTACTTTGAATGCTAAAAGAGCTACAAAGCCTTATCATGTAATTGCTGGCGCGTTTCGTTTTCCTGAAAACGCAGAAAGAAAAGTGAGACAATTAAAGGAACTAGGTTTTAATGCAAGAATACTTGGAGTCAACCAATGGGGTTTGACACAGGTCTCCTTTGATAGTTATGATACGAACCAAGAAGCAAGAGAAGGCCTAGTAGTTATCCGCCAAACAATCTCAGAAGAAGCTTGGTTATTGATTCAAGATCTTTAACATTCTTTCCTCTTTATTTATTAGATTTCTCCTAAGGATTTAGCGTATATTTGCCAAAAATTTTAAAGTCGCATTTGATATTCCGCGAAAGCGTAAAAAAATATTTTTATGGAAGCAAAAACTCCGAAAGAATCACTTACGATATTGACAGATATGGTGCTGCCGGCCGAAACGAATGCTTTAAGTAATTTGTTTGGAGGTGAATTATTAGCCCGTATGGATAGAGCTTGCAGTATTGCCGCTCAAAGACATTCTAAACGTATTGTAGTGACAGTATCTGTAAATCATGTTGCTTTTAATAAAGCTGTTCCTGTTGGTAGCGTTGTAATTTTGGAAGCGAAGGTATCAAGAGCATTCTCTTCATCGATGGAAATATATGTTGATGTTTGGACGGAAGATAGAGAAAGTGGACAAAAGACCAAAGTAAACGAGGGAATCTATACGTTTGTTGCGGTTGATAGAACTGGTACACCGGTTAAAGTTCCGCCAATTACTCCTGAAACAGACTTAGAAAAAGAACGGTTTGAAGGTGCCTTGCGACGTAAACAATTAAGTTTGGTACTATCTGGTCGAATGAAATCTAGTGAAGCAACTGAATTAAAAGCGCTATTTACTAGCTAAAGTCAACGCTCTAGCTTTACTTATCCAAGACTCTGGGTTTTGCAAAGTTGTATTCTTAAACAAACTGAACGCTAATATTGTTTTACCCGTAATTGCATCAGTATGGATGGTTCCTATTTCTTGCTTAGTAGCAATATTTTGACCTCTCTTAACAAAAACATTATCGAGATTTTTATATGCCGAAATGTAATTACCATGCTGAATCAAAACCATCTTTTTTCTACCCGGTTGTAATTGAATAGAGAGTACTTTTCCTTTAAAAATTGATCGTGCTTTCGCCTCTCTTTCAGTTGCCAGTTGAATTCCATTACTTTGAATCGTTATCCCAGCTAGGGTTGGATGTTTTTGTTTACCATATTTTCGAACTACAATCCCTTTTTCAGTTGGCCATGGTAATCTTCCTTTATTCGCCACAAAGGTCGAAGCCACTAATTTTTCCTCAGGTGTCATAGCAATACCAGAAGAATTACTGTTTGCCTTTTTATTTGAGCGTGCAATCTCTTCAGCAATAAGACGCTCAATTTGTTTATTCAATTTATTTTCTTGGCTTTGTATTCGTTTTACCTCAGCAATATATTTGCTTTCTTTCTTTTTTACTTTTTCGACTAATTTAACCTGCGAATTTTTCTCATTCTTTACACTATCTTGTTCTTTAGTGTACAACGCCAATAAGAGTACTTTTTCTTCCTGTTTTACAATCAAAGAATCGTTGAACGCTGCTAATTTTTCATATTCGATTTTGATTTTTTTTCCTTGCAATTTTCGATACGCATTGTATTGTTTCATGTATTGAATACGCTTGTAAGCTTGAGAAAAGCTCTCTGACGACAACAAAAACATTAAGGTACTTTGCTTACTTTTACTTTTATATGACTGCACGATCATATCAGCATATTCACTTTTCAGTTTGGTAAGAGATGTTTCTAAAGAATCTATTTCTTGTTGATTCAATTCAATTTCTTCTGATAGTTCTTTCTCTTCTTGATCTATGGTTCGAATGAGTCTAGATCGAATCGCAATACGCTTATTCAAATCTCCCAATTCAGAAAGTAAGGCTTCTTCTTGTTGCTTCGATTTAAACAATAAAGTGTTTATTTGTTTAATCTCTTTTTGAAGTTGCTCACGTTTTTTTTGAAGTTGTTTTTTTGTTTGTGCTACCGACGAAAATGATACTGATAAACACAACAGTATAAAGAAGATAAAATGTAACTTCTTAAACATAAAATTATTCCTTTTACAGGCTAAAGTAATCATTTTAAAACAATTTCTTTATACCCATTAGGAATTGCAAAAGGAAACGTAACCGCTTTATTAAACTGAATTGTACGATAATCGACGTCTACCGTTGTTGTATATTTTCCGTCGAGTGCGGTGATCAATACTTTTTTAGGAAACATTTCTCCATCAATCTTTTCATAGTCATTATAACCTATAGTCAACGTTTTACCTTCTTGTTGTATTTCTTGTTTGTTTACCTTAAAATGTGCTCCGCTTATAGAAAACAAGATATCAAACAAATCATTTGCTTTTTTTGGTACTAAATCAAACGTATTTTCCTTTTGAGTTGCTTGATATTTTTCATCTTTTAAATTAAGTATGGCTTGTCCCAATAACAGGTTCTGAACCTTTTCAAAATCTAAATCTGTTCCTAGCCAATTACTCAATAATCTAAAATCACCTTCAAAGTAAGTTTTATTAATTTTTTCATAATAACTCACTTTATCCATAGTAATTAAAGCCTTTCCAATGGGAAATCCCAGTTTAGAGAGACTTACCCAAATCGTATTATCTTTTTTTAATCGCAACGATGCAGTCACACTTGGTAAATTACTTTTACCTCTATATTTTACCCTTAATTTCGCAACAAGTGTTTCTTTGTCGAAATCATTTGCGTAATGATTTTTGATGATTTTATTCACTGACATATTTCTTACAGTTGAATTACCGGTCGCTTTTTTTGTTTTACATGAGGTTACAACGAGCAAAATAACTATTAAAAAATATATGTATCTATTGAGCATCATTTATTGTGGTGTTTTTTTTCGTGTTTCTATTGCTAAGTTATAGTACTTTGAGGCTTCTGTATTCTTTCCTAACCCTTTATAACCTAGACTAAGTTCTTCATAAAAATTTGCTTCAGTTTTGTAATCATCTACAACATAATCTATACCATTTTGTAGCGCAATAATTGCATTTGCATATTTTTTCAATTTATTCAGAGCCTTTGCGTGCATTAAATACACCAACGGTTGTGACGGAAATAGTTCTATAGCTTCCTTACTTTCAATCTCTAAATCAATATAGTTCTTACTGCGATATTCTTTGGTTAAAATTTCGTTAAGTATATTGAATTTCTTGTTTTTCGCATAATTCCTCTTTAATTCTTCTAATGATTGTTCATTTATAGGTTTCGCTTTACTTATTGTACTTTTAGAATTACTGCGAGGAATTAAAGATTGTTTAAACTGCATTAAATTATCTGATAGCAGTCCTTTTCTCTCCAAATCAATTAGCAGATTTCTTGCATCTTCAATTTGATTATTTCTAATATATAATATAACCAGGTCTTCTTGACGAAGTGGTTTTTTGGTAATTATTTTCTGCTGTATTTTTAAGGCCTCCTTAAAATCTTTTTGAGTAACATACATATCTTTCATATGTGTCAATAAAAAGAGATTTTCGGGTTCTTTTTCTAAAGCCTTTTGACCATATGCAATCGCTTCAAAATACTTTTCTAAAGCATAATAGTTCTTTGATAGTTCAAAATTAACAGCCGCATCATCTGGTCTTAAATGCTCACATTTTTCAAGAGCACTAATCGCTTTGTCATAATTTTCAATTGCCTTTTCACGGAGAGCCTCAAAAAAGAACTTTTCAAAATTGAGATTCTTTTGCTCTTCTTGAAGAGCTTTCATATTCTTTTGAACAGCATACACCTGAATTAACGAATCATTTTGTGCAATAGAATCGTTTTGAGCAATTCCACTAAAGGAAATCCACAAAACCACAAAATATACGATTCGCTCTTTCATTTCTAAATTAATTTAGAATAATCTCCTATACTAATTGAGGTAAACTCTCCATTATATTCAACATTGTTACCAATCATTGCATTATCCAAATTGGCATTTATAATACTCGAATTGGTTTGAATAAGAGAGTTTTTAATTGTTGAGTCTTTCACAACAGTGTTTTCTCCTAAAGAAACATTAGGGCCAACTGTTGTATTAATGAGTTTCACATTTTCACCGATATAGCAAGGCTCTATAATATTAGAATTCTCTAACACTACTGTTTGAGCCACTAAGTTTTGACCTTCTTCATGCGCAAATTGCAACACTTTTCCGTTCGTTTCAACTGTAATTTCCTTATTACCGCAATCCATCCATTCGTCGACCTTTCCTGGCACGAATTGAGCACCTTTTTGTTTCATATTCTCCAGAACATTGGTTAACTGGTATTCTCCTTTTTCTTTAATATCGTTGTCTAGTAAATATTCAATCTCTTTTCGTACAGCTTCTCCGTCTTTAAAATAGTAAATTCCGATAATAGCTAGATCAGAAACAAACGCTGTTGGTTTTTCAACAAAATCAGTAATAATTCCGTCATTCATCTTTATCACACCATACGCACTTGGGTTTTCTACTTGCTTCACCCAAATTGCTCCGTCGGCTTCTGAATTTAATGTAAAGTCTGCCTTAAATAAAGTGTCTGCAAAAGCTACAACACATGGGCCGCTCAAAGATTCTTTCGCGCAGTAAATAGCATGTGCTGTACCTAACGCCGTTTCTTGAACTGTAACGACACCTTTTGCTCCCAAGTTTTTTGCAATATTGAGTAATTTTTCTTCAGTGTTTTTTGGAAACGTTGGACCAATAACAAAAGCAATTTCTTCAACATCTTGATTCAACACTTTTACAATGTCTTCTACTAAGCGCTGAACAATTGGTTTTCCGGCAATTAATGTTAGCGGCTTCGGAATTGTTAATGTGTGAGGTCTTAAACGCGAGCCAATGCCCGCCATGGGAACGATAATTTTCATTTAATTCAATTTTTAATTTATGGAAAATAAGAAATATATTTTATAAGATTTAACTACAAAATATACTCTTCACCATTATACATTTTTCTTTTTCATTTTAAAACGCAAATATAGGTAAAATAGTACCCGTAAAATAAATCACACTCTTTCGAGGGTTCTTGCTATTTACGTTGTAATAATTAGTAATTTTAAACGTCAAAGGTTAAAAACTATTATTATGGTCTACAAGAAACTTTTCTTCCTATTATTATTTGTATCATCTTCAAGTATGATTTTTGCTCAAAATAGACAAGAAGTAAAAATAAAGACAGAAAAATTATCTGATCATGTGTACATGCTAACTGGTCAAGGTGGAAATATTGGTGTATCCATAGGCGATGATGGTGTTTTTATGATTGATGACCAATTTGCACCACTTTCTGCAAAAATTATTGCTGCGATTCGAACATTGAGTGATAAACCAATTAAGTTTCTCGTAAATACGCATTGGCATGGAGACCATACTGGCGGCAATGTGAATTTTCACAAAGAAGGAGCAACCATTGTAGCGCATGATAATGTGCGAAAAAGACTGAAAGAAACACCAAAACGAGATCAAACGATGCGCGCTAAGGAAGCATTTCCGGTTATTACTTTCAATGATAAAATGAGTGTACACATGAATGGCGAAAAAGTTGCTATTTTTCATATAGAAAATGCGCATACAGATGGAGACGCCTTATTATACTTTGCGAACAGCAATGTTCTACACACTGGTGATACTTATTTTAAAGGAAGGTATCCGTACATTGACCTCAATTCTGGAGGAAGTATTAATGGATATATTAACGCCGTCAAAGCCGGTTTGTTGGTTATTGATGAAGAAACAAAAATCATTCCAGGTCACGGAAGTGTTGCCAATAAAGCTGACTATGAAACTTTCTTAAAAATGCTTGAACAAATTAAGTTGAATGTTGAAAAAGCTATTTCGGCAAACAAAACCGAAGAAGAAGTGGCTAAAATGGAAAGTATTACCAAAAAATATGACGATTTGGGTTATGGGAGTGGTTTTATTAATAGCGCACGTTTCCGAACAACCTTGTATAAAAGTTTACGCAAAAAGTAAAACTACCATTTTTCAACATAAGCACCATCCTTGGCAGTATAATGAAATGCTGTATTTCTTTTTACACAAGTTTGAACCCAAAGTTTTGTGTAACTCGTATAGTTAGAGGCATCGGCAACAACAAGTGTTGGTTTTAGAACATCAATGAGCCTATCCAGGTTTATTTGAGGAGAATTTACCAAAAGAACTTTACTCACTTTAAACGAGATTTTGTGGTAATTAAACGAACTATCTATCACTAAAAGGTTTTGGTTATTTACTTGATAAACCTCTGGAAAGTTATCATTATTAATAATGGTTTTTATATTTCTACCTGTTTTATAATCACCCAAAATACTTGAAATATCTTTAGTTGTCGTTTTAGATACGACAAAGTTTTCTTGATTCTTTTCACCTATAATGGAGGCTCTATTTTTGTTAAAAACGATAAACTCATTTCCGGTCACTGATTGATATTTTTCATGTAAGAACACGAGTTGTAAAAGGATGACTGATACGAGTGCATATTTTAAGCTGTTCATTGTTTTATTTTGTGCCCATCGAAATATAAAAATTACAGATAGATACGAGATAATTACCAAAAACATCGAAAACGAAATTTCTTGAAATATAAAGGCTTTTTGTTCGGCTATCCATGAAATAATGGTATTCATTGTTGCTATTATGCTTTTATAAAAACTCATCAAAAATGGTGGCATTAAATTCGTCAAAACCAAACCTATTATCACAATTCCTAATCCTAGTACAAACCCCAATACAGGAATGATCATAAGATTAGCTACGAAAAATAACCCTGGAAATTGATGAAAATAATACAGACTTAGCGGTAATACTCCTATTTGGGCAGCTAAAGAAACAGAAAATAGCTGCCAGAAATAATCGAGTAATTTCCATTTCGGATTCCATCTATCATATATAATAGGCTGAATCCAAACAATAAAAAAGACTGCTAAATAACTCAATTGAAAACCTATTTCAAATGCGTAATAAGGATTAAATAATAACAATAAAAACATAGAAATAATCAAGTTCATGTAGATACTATTCTTTCTTCTAATTGCCAGTCCGATACTTACCGCAGTAAACATTGTTACCGCTCTTACTACTGAAGCAGACATTCCGGCGATAAACGCAAAAATCCAAAGTAACAATACAATTAAAATGAGCTGAATTATGCTACCGTTTTTGAAACGCTTCAAGGGTTTGAATAGAAAGTTTAAAAACAGCATAATAATTCCTACATGTAACCCCGAGACTGCCAATATATGAAGGGCTCCTGCCTTAGAATAATCTTGAATTAATTCTTTAGACATTTCTTGTCGTTGTCCTAATAAAAGCGCATTTACAAGGGCTAACTCATCTCCGCTTAAACTATGTTTTACTAACGCTTCATTTATATTTCTTCGAAATGTCCCTGCCAACCCATGAAGCGTTCTTTTCTCAGCTTTTAGTGTTCTAAATTCATTATCATCAATAATTAACTGTCTATAAATATGTTGTTTTTTTAAGTAATTTTTATAGTTAAACTGATATGGATTTTTAGGAGGTGCTATTTCTAAAAGTTCACTACTAATCACTAACGTATCATCTATTTCAATCGGTCGTTTTACGTCATCCTTCTTTATATTCAATAGCAAACGTCCATGTGTTTTTATATTGTCGATTGTTGCAACTTGCGCTATATACTTGTGATGATAAAGTGTCGGTTTCAATTCTGATGAAATCTTTAAAACAAGTTGAGCGGAACTCTTTTGAGATGCTAGCGTTGTAAAATGATTGGGTTTTTTCAAATCATCATGAAAGCTCATCGATGCAAACCCAACGATAATAAATAAAACAAAAGCAGCAATATTGTATAAAAAGCTTGGTTTTTCACGCTTATGAATCCATACATAAGAAATAACCAACAAAATAAATGAGCTACCCAAAATAATAAATAAGGTATCCAAAGAAACTCGTATATAAGACCCTGTTAAAATGCCAATTACAAGAGCCATTAACAGCTGAAGCGGTATATATTTTAACAATTGCATTTAGTTAAATGTACTAAAATTATAGTGTCTTTGATTTAAAATCATTCAAATTAACCGTTTATTGGTTAAAAAGCACCATTTGTTAAGAAAATACCTTAAAACGTTGTTTCAAAAAGAATTGAATGTATTCTCCACCTATATTTGAAGTATCAAAAAAGTATTAGTTACTATAGTTATGTAGGAGTTCCTATAGTAGTCTAACAAAATTAGAGTTATTTAAAGTATAAACCTCAACGCTTCTCATGTCGTTGAGGTTTTTTCTTTTGTCTAATTTATTTTGAAATTCTAAGAGTCAAATAGTTTATTATTTGCGAACTTCGCAGTGCAATTTTGAATAGCAGTGTCAAAACCCAAAGTTAGTTTCAAACAAATTAATAAATTAGCCATCCCTGCAATTGTGGCTGGAATTGCTGAACCATTATTGTCTATAACGGATACAGCTATTGTTGGTAATGTTGAAGTAAATCCAATAGAATCTTTAGCCGCTGTTGGAATTGCTGGTTCTTTCTTATCAGCTATTTTTTGGATTCTAGCTCAAACTAGATCTGCGATATCAGCCATAATTGCTCAGTATCTAGGTGCAAATAAATTACCAAGTATACAAACACTACCGGCTCAAATAATTACCATAAATATATCGCTAAGTATTTTAATCTATATTGTTACGTTGTTCTTTGTTGAGGCCATATTTAAATTATACAATGCAGATGGTTTAATTCTAACTTATACAGTAGATTATTATAAAATACGTGCTATTGGTTTACCTCTAACAATCTTCACCTTCTCTGTTTTTGGAATTTTTAGAGGTCTACAAAACACATATTGGCCCATGATAATTAGTGTCTTTGGAACAGTATTAAATATTGTATTAGACTATGCGTTTGTCTTCGGAATAGAAGGTTTTATAGCACCAATGCATATTAAAGGTGCTGCGTATGCAAGTGTTATTGCTCAAGGTTTCATGGCCCTCTTATCGTTGATTTTAGTCATCAAGAAAACACCCTTTAGCTTGAGATTCAGGTTCCCATTCAACAAAGAAGTAAAACGTTTACTCTTATTAAGTTTGAATTTGTTTATACGCGCTTTAGCATTAAACATAGCACTCTATTTTGCAAATGCCTTTGCCACAAAATATGGTAACAACTATATTGCAGCGCAAACAATTGCGTTTCAAATCTGGTTATTTTTCGCCTTTTTTATAGACGGTTACTCTAGTGTGGGGAATATTGTTTCTGGACGTTTACTTGGAGAAAAAGATTACAGGAATCTTTGGAAATTATCAATTGATCTTACCAAATATGCCGCACTTGTTACACTAATTTTATGCGTTGTATGTTTTCTGTTTTATAAACCCATCGGTAGTTTATTTACAAAAGAAAGCATCGTGCTAGACACCTTTTATAGCATCTTTTGGATTGTTATAATAATGCAACCTTTAAATGCCATAGCTTTCGTATTTGATGGATTGTTCAAAGGATTAGCAGAAGCTGTGACACTTAGAAATACCCTATTAATTGCAACATTTTTAGGGTTTATCCCGGCGCTTTTAATTGGAGATTATTTCGGACTTCAATTATATGCTATATGGATTGCTTTTACTATTTGGATGTTTGTGAGAATGCTAATTTTAGTAATCACTTTCAGAAAAAAATTCATGTCAAAAACACATTAACTATTATAAATTAACTTTGCTGCTTTAGCACTCGCTCCTTTTCCGCCAAGCTTTTCTTCTAATTCTCTATAAGCATCGAAAAGTTGAGATCTGTGTTCCTTATCCAGTATTTTGGAGAGCTCTTCTTCAAGTCTTTTTTCGTTGAACTCATGTTGAATTAGTTCTGTGACTACTTCGCGATCCATAATTAAATTAACAAGTGATATAAACTTTAATGTTATAATTCGTTTAGCAATTTGATACGAAATATTTCCTGCTTTATAACATACCACTTGTGGAACTTTAAATAAGGCCGTTTCTAAAGTTGCCGTTCCAGAAGTCACCAGCGCAGCATGAGAAATAGATAATAAATCATAGGTTCTATTCGCTACAAATTTTACTGAAGAATCCGAATAAAAAGAACTATAAAAAGCGCGTTCTTGACTTGGAGCTCCAGCAATAACAAACTGAAAATTATCAAACTTTGGCACCATCTTTAACATTACAGAAAGCATTTTGGTGATTTCCTGTTTTCTACTTCCTGGCAATAAAGCAATTATAGGTTTATCAGTTAAGTTAAGTTCAGATTTAAATGCTCTTTCATCGAAGCTTGATTTTTTATCAATGGCATCAATTAAAGGGTGCCCAACAAAATTGACTTGATAATTATATTTTTTGTAAAACGCTTCTTCAAAAGGAAGAATAACATACATCGCATCAATATCTCGTTTAATTGCTTCAACACGACCAGCTCTAGATGCCCAAACTTGAGGTGAGATATAATAATTTGTGTTGAATCCTTGTTTTCTTGCCCATTTTGCAATTCGAAGATTAAATCCAGAATTATCAATAAAAATAAGTCGGTCGGGTTTATACTGAGCGATATCTTTTTTACAAAAAGAAATGAATCCCAAGATTTTACGAAGATTCATGATGACTTCGCCAAACCCCATAAAAGCTCTTTCTTTATAATGTTTTACAAGAGTTCCTCCAACATTTTCCATAAGATCTCCACCCCAAAATCTAAAATCAGCATGAACATCTTCCTTTTGTAAGGCTAACATTAAATTTGAAGCATGTAAATCACCTGAGGCTTCTCCCGCAATAATATAATACTTCATTACTCTTTCATTTTAAAGAAATTGAGCGACTAAAATTAACAATGCAATAAAAAGAGTCGCAATTAAGACTCCTCTAGCCCTATGATCTTGTTTTTTCTTAATAAAAACAAAAAAAACTAAGAGGTTCGGAATAGCGGCTAGACTTAAAATTTTACCGTACATTTTTTCTTCATGGATAAAACGAAAAGCCTCTTTGAAATCGGTATTTATAAATAGTTCAATATACAAATAGTATCCCGCCAAGGTTGCAAAAATACCAACGACTATTCCAATTAATATTTCCTTTTTCATCTGTTTTCTTTATTGGTTTGTGCTATAGTTGATCATGGAATTTTTTTTACTAAAGATCCCAATTATTTAGTTTCTGAATATAATGATGAGCGGTCAAGTCAAATTGAACTGGAACAACAGATATATAACCGTTTTCTAGTGCAAATAGATCCGTGTCTTCACCATTATCAAGGTTCTCGAATTTTCCTGACAACCAATAATAGTCCTTTCCAAGTGGGCTTGTTCTTTTATCAAAATCTTCTTTCCATAAACCATGTGCCTGTCTACAAACCTTTATTCCTTTAATTTCATCTTTCGTTAGATTCGGAATATTTACATTGAGCACAACACCGTCAGGCAATTTGTTTTCTAAAACATTTAGCGTAATTTTCTTCACAAACTCTTTGCAATGTTTGAAATCGGCATCCCAATTATAATCTAAAAGTGAAAATCCTATTGCAGGCACACCTTCAATTCCCGCCTCAACGGCTGCACTCATGGTACCTGAATAAATTACATTTATCGAAGAATTAGAACCATGATTAATACCAGAAACACAAAGATCTGGTTTCCGATTTAAAATTTCATTAACCGCCAGTTTTACGCAATCTGCAGGAGTGCCAGAACAACTATATTCAAGTTGAATACCATCATCAACATTTATCGGGTTACAATACAGCGTTGCATCAACAGTTATAGCATGTCCCATACCACTTTGAGGACTGTCTGGAGCGACCACAACAACATCTCCAATTTCATTCATAACCGAAATCAAAGTGCGAATACCTGGAGCGGTAATACCATCATCATTTGTAACAAGAATTAAGGGTTTTTCATTCATATAAATTATAGTTTGTTTCTAAAACAAAGCTACTATTTTTTTGTGGTATCCACCGATATTAAGCTTTAACTTTTTGTAGTAAAAATTGGGATCGAAACGTTAAATAATACTAACCTTAAGCGTCTTTTGAAAAGAAGGGCATAAATTTCCGTCTAAGCATGTATAAAATAGCTAGAGTAATAGTCATTTAATCAATAAAATAATGGTTTCAAGTAGATTGAGGCAATTCTGCGATTAAATTAACGTTAAAGATTAACTGTAAAGCTAAAAATGGAGTTCTACAAAGCTCTTTTAGCCGATATTTAATAAACGATATTCTAATCATATAGAGGGTTTGATGACTAATTTAATTGTGATCTCCGAAGATGAAATGTTATATTTGAAATTTATAAATAGCTTCAAGAGATTTATAAAAAAAATGTTAAATCGACATTAAATTAAATAAATGGCACTATTTTAGTACATGGTAAGATAATTTTGAATGAAAAGAATACAAACGTTTATGAAAAAAAATTATAAGTTTTTAATACCAGTGGTATTACTAGCAGGTATTTTATTGAGCTTTCAAATAAAGAAACAGCCCGATCCAGAAAAAGATAAAATTTTAGTAGGCCTTATCAGATATGCACTAACGCAAGGACATTATGAGCCTCAAGATATGAACGATAAGTTTTCTGAAGCCGTTTTTGAGGATTTTATTACTGGGTTAGATCCTACAAAAAGATTTTTTACCAAAGAAGACATTGATCAATTTTCATATTACCAAACGAAAATAGACGACCAAATAAAAAGTGAAGACTTAACTTTTTATAATACTGTATACTCACGATTTGCTGTTAGACTAAGAGAGGCACGCGCCTTCTATAAAGACATTTTAAAAACACCTTTCGATTTTGAGAAAGATGAAACGTTGAATGTTGATTATGATTTAAAACCTTATGCCAAAAATCAAGCAGAACTTATTGGATATTGGAAAAAACAGTTAAAATTAAATACTATAAGTCGCCTGCACTCAAAGTTAGAGTTAGAGAAAGATAAAAAGAAAGAAGATCCTTCTTATGAAATGAAATCTTTTACCCAATTAGAAGAAGAAGCAAGAGTAGCTACTATGAAAAGTACTGAAGACTTTTTTAATTTCATGGATGATTTAGATGATACAGATTGGTTCTCAGTTTTCATAAATAGTATATCTACAGGTTTCGATCCGCATACGTCTTATCTAGCTCCGAGAATAAAGAAGAAATTTGATATTGATATTGCTGGAAAATTAGAAGGTATTGGAGCGCGACTATATCTTAAAGATGATTTTACCACAGTTTCTGAGTTAATTTCTGGCGGTCCCGCATGGAGAGCTGGTGAACTAGAAGTTGGAGACGTTATACTAAAAGTGGCTCAAGCCGATGCCGAACCTCTTGATATAGTGGGAATGCGTTTAGATGATGCCATTGAATTTATCAAAGGAAAAAAAGGTACCGAAGTTCGATTAACGGTAAAGAAAATCGATGGTACTTCGAAAGTTATTTCAATCATTAGAGATGTTGTCGAAATTGATGAGACTTTTGCAAAAACATCAATAGTTAAAAAAGACAATAGAAGTTTTGGGCTCATAAACTTGCCTAAGTTTTACATCGATTTTAGCGAACAAAATTTTAGAAACTCAGCGACAGATATGGCTCGCGAGATTCAACGAATGAAAGAAGAAAAAGTAGAGGGTCTATTAATCGATTTAAGAAATAACGGAGGTGGTTCTCTCGAAACGGCCATTGCTATTGCTGGTTTGTTCATTGAAGAAGGGCCTGTAGTTCAAGTAAAATATAGAGAAAGTAAACCACGTATTAGAAAAGATAAAGACCTTGAGATTAGATGGGATAAACCCCTAGTTATTTTGGTCAATGAACTTTCGGCTTCGGCTTCTGAAATATTTGCTGCAGCAATGCAAGATTATAATAGAGCTGTCATTATTGGTAGCAAACAGACTTTTGGTAAAGGTACTGTTCAAAATTTATTGCCTCTCAATAACTATGTAAAATATGACAAAGACCTTGGTGCTTTAAAAATGACCATTCAAAAATTTTATAGAGTTAATGGAGGTTCTACCCAACTAAAGGGAGTGGCATCAGATATTGCAATGCCAACAAGATATTCATATTTAGAAGTTGGAGAACGTGATGAAGAGAATCCATTATTATGGGATAAAATTGAAAAAGCTTCATATACAACTTGGGATAAATATGAGAACTTTCATGAAGTTGTAAATAATAGTAAAAAACGTATTGGTAGTAACCCTCACTTTAAACTGATTGATAAAAATGCAAAATGGTTAAAAGAAGGACAAGAAGATTCTGTTGTAAGTTTAAAAATGAGCGAGTATCAAAAAGATATTGAAACAAGAACAGCAGAAAGTAAAGAATTTAGTTCTTTATACACTTATAATAACAACTTATCTTTTAAATCTCCCAAATATGAATTGCCTTTAATTGAAAAGGATTCTATTTTGGCGAAAAAGAGAGAAGTTTGGCATACCAATCTTACCAAAGATATATATGTAGAAGAAGCATTAAATGTGCTCGCTGAATTAAAAGTAAAAAACTATATTAAACTAGTTAAAAACTAATCAGTTTATACATTAAGAATAGTGTCAAATTCACTTACACAATTAGCCCTGAAAAAGTTTAAAAAAAAGCGTTCAGGGCTTTTTAGTTTTTGGTACATTGTGTTATGTGGTATTATAGCAATATTTGCCTATCTCTTTGCTCCTGACGATTCTAGCAATGCCAATCAGATGCATCTAGAAATACACTCAAAAAAACCAGGATTTACTGTTCAAATGCTAGTCATACCATCACAAGAAGTTTCCAAACGGTCTTTCTTTTCAGAATTATTCTTTGGGAAGGATAACACCAATACCGAAATTCCAATTTCTAATTATAAAATTACGCAAAGTCATCTTGAAATTACGCCTTATAGTGATGAAGGTATCCAACAACTAGTCAAAACATATCCATTAACTAATTTTAAAAATAAACCCAAAGAATATATTACGACTCAAAAGTTCATTTTGGGTACAGATAAATACGGTAGAGATTTATTAAGTAGAATGTTAATAGGAACTCGAATCTCTTTTTTTATAGGTTTTGTTGCCGTTTTTATTTCTTTGGTAATTGGTATCACTATTGGCTCTATAGCTGGATACTTTGGTGGAAAAATTGATGCTTTCATAATGTGGCTGATAAATATAACTTGGTCCATTCCAACTTTACTGCTAGTTATAGCGATTACTTTGGCACTTGGAAAAGGTTTTTGGCAAGTTTTTGTTGCAGTTGGTTTAACTATGTGGGTAGAAGTTGCCAGGGTGGTTCGCGGTCAAATAATGACCACTAAAGAACAACAATATGTAGAAGCTGCCAGAGCATTAGGTTTTTCAAATATTCGAATTATTTTTAGGCATATTTTACCAAATATCATGGCTCCAATTATTGTCATTTCTGCGGCTAACTTTGCTGCCGCAATTCTTATTGAAAGTGGCTTAAGTTTTTTAGGTATAGGTGCACAACCTCCGATCCCTTCTTGGGGTGCAATGATTAAAGATCACTACAGTTACATTATCTTAGGGAAGGCTTATCTAGCCATTATTCCTGGTGTAGCAATAATGAGTTTAGTAATGGCATTCATGCTGATAGGAAATGCACTACGCGACGCTTTAGATGTTCGCAGTTAATTGTATTTTTAATTTTATAAGTCCTCTTTTTAATTATTCTTTTTTTAACTTCCTTCATCTCTTTTATTTTACCTTTGTTAACGCGGTGCTTGTTACTTTTAAAAAACATATTGATACGAATTTTCCTTTTTTAGAAGGCAAAAAAATAATGATTGCAATTTCGGGAGGTATTGATAGTGTTGTACTTACTCATTTATTGTATAAGTTGAATGTTGATATTTCTTTGGCACACTGTAATTTTCGCTTACGTGGAAATGCATCAGATGAGGATCAATTATTTGCCCAAGAGTTAGCGAATCAAATGAATGTTGCGTTCTATACTACAAATTTTGATACTTCTAAATATGCAAAAGAAATTGGGTACTCTACGCAAATGGCAGCAAGAGAACTACGTTATGATTGGTTTGAAAAAATACGAGCCAAAAATAACCTCGACTATGTTGCTACAGCACATCATTTAGATGATAATTTAGAAACTTTTTTAATTAATTTCTCGCGTGGCACGGGTCTAAAAGGCCTTACAGGAATTCCTCCAATAAATAAATCAATAGTGCGTCCGTTGTTAGTATTTTCTAGAGATGAAATCGAACAATATGCTAAAGAAAATGGTGTTATTTGGCGTGAAGATAAAAGTAACCAAGAGCTAACGTATCAACGAAATAAAATACGACATCAAGTTGTGCCAATTTTAAAGGAACTAAACCCTCAATTAGTAAATTCTTTTAAGAAAACTCATGAATACCTTACTGGGAGTCGAGATATTATAGAGGACAAATTAACTGATATTACCCAAGATGTCATAGCTAGTAAACCAAGTAGTATAAAAACGTTCAACATTTCAAAAATTCTAGCACTGAGTAATCCGAAAGCCTATCTCTTTGAACTCTTAAATGATTATGGGTTTACAGAATGGAATGATATTCTTGGTTTATTATCAGCTCAGTCGGGTAAAACAATATTTAGTCAAACGCATCGCTTAATTAAAGATAGAGATCATTTTTTATTAGAACCTATTGCGTTCAAAGAAGGTGTACAACATATTTCAATTTTTGAAGGACAAGACCTCGTGAATTTAAAAAACTTTAGGTTACATTTTAAGAAAGTGGATATTTCTGAAGAAAGTGAATTTAAAAATTGCATTCATGTAGATGCTGATAAGTTAGAATTTCCATTGACTTTAAGAAAATGGGAAGCTGGTGATTATTTTCACCCATTCAAAATGACAGGAAAGAAAAAAGTAAGTAAGTATTTTAAAGATGAAAAGCTATCTTTAATAGATAAAGAACGTACATGGTTTCTATGCTCAAATAATGATATTGTTTGGGTTGTAAATAGACGATTAGATGATCGATTTAAGATTACAAAGGATACAAAAAAAATAATACGAATAGAATACTTTGAAGAATAGGGCTTCAAATTATCATACTAATATCAACTTTCAATTATGGATAAAAAAATTGAAAATCAAGTACAACAACTAAAGGAAAAATATGATGCTATCGGTCAAGATTTAGAAACGCATCTTGATGGATTATTGCAAAGCAAACCAAGTACATACTGGGATTACA
The DNA here is from genome assembly GCA_947500525.1 of uncultured Flavobacteriaceae bacterium. Lineage (GTDB taxonomy): Bacteria > Bacteroidota > Bacteroidia > Flavobacteriales > Flavobacteriaceae > Aureibaculum. The sequence continues at coordinate 398,312 of CANMSH010000001.1, forward strand.
TACAAACTGATGCGCTATTAAATTTGCAAATACAGCGAACGCTGTTACCAGATGAAATGGTGTTTATCATGTATCATCAAATCAATGAACTTATTTTTAAAATGATTCTTTGGGAAATAGATCAAATTTCTAATTGTATTGAATTATCCACTTCTTTTTTCGTAGCTCGCTTAAAGCGCATCAGTCGTTATTTCGATATGCTTACCCAATCTTTTGCTATTATGGGGGAAGGAATGGAAATAGACCAATACATTAAATTTAGAGACACCTTAACTCCTGCAAGTGGTTTTCAAAGTGCGCAATATAGAATGATAGAATTCTGCTCTACTGAGTTGATCAACTTGATAGACTATAGATTTAGAAAAACGATTAAAAGAGATACCCCATTTGAGCATGCGTTTGAGCATTTATATTGGCAAGCGGCGGGTAAAGACTATAAAACTGGTGAGAAATCATATTTATTAGAACAGTTCGAAGAAAAATATAAAAGCAAGTTCCTTAGAATGATGGAAGATTACAACACAATTAATCTTTGGACAAAATTCAAGTCGCTTCCAACAAAAGATCAAGAAAACATAGATTTACGCAATGAAATGCGTCATTATGATCATACTGTAAACGTACTTTGGGTAATGGCACATTATGGAGCCGCCGAAAAATATATTGGTAGTGGCGACATTGAAGCAACCGGAGGAAGCGAATGGCAAAAATATATGCATCCAAGATACCAAAGACGCATATTCTTTCCTGATTTATGGACAAAAGAAGAGCTAGAAAATTGGGGAGTTGATAATCTAACATCTCACAAAATATTGTCATAATGATTTCGTTCTATGTACATCCGTTTTAAGATATGACTCCATGTTTACTTTAAAAGAATAAGGTAGATTTAAACTGATAAAACGCTATTTTTTAAAGAGTTTGATATTTTTGGAACAGTAATTGTATTTTATCAATTGCTAAACATTAAAAAAATGAAAAAAAGTTTACTGACCATATTATTTTTCACAGTAATAACCACCTTTGCTCAAAGCGAGCCTAAGGCATATAAGGCTGGTGAATGGTTGAAATTTAGAATTAGCTATAGTAATTTTTTAAATGCCGGAAATGCAACTATGCAAATTAAAGAATCGACGCATAATGGTAAGAAAGCCTTTCATATTCAAGGTAAAGGTAAAACTACAGGTGTTATAAGTTGGTTTTTTAAAGTAAAAGACGATTACCAATCTTATTTCTATCAAGATAACATACAACCGTATCGTTTTATTAGAAAAATAAATGAAGGAGGGTACAAAAAGAATAAAGAAATACTATTCAATCATCAGGCTAGAAATGCTACCGTAAAAGATTATAAGAAAAATACAACCAAAAATTTCACTATCAATAGTGGCGTCCAAGATATGGTATCTACTCTATATTATTTAAGAGATAAAGACTTGAGTAATATGAAAATTGGAGATGAAATTTCTTTAAGTATGTTCTTCGATGAAACGACCTATGGGTTTAAAATGCGTTATTTAGGTAGAGAAACCATCAAAACAAAATTTGGAAAAGTAAAGTCGTTAAAATTTCGACCTGTAGTTCAAGCCGGAAGAGTATTTAAGGAGAAGGAAAGCTTAACTGTTTGGGTTACCGCCGATAAAAATAAAATTCCTCTTCGAATAAAAGCTTCACTTGCCGTGGGGTCACTTCGCGCCGATTTAGATGCCTATAAAGGTTTAGCAAATTCGTTTCCAATTATATTTTAACAAAAACGGGCTTTTGTTGTCTCATTTAAAATAGTAGATTTGTTCCATTATTTTTAAAATGACATTGATATTTTGAAGCAGCTTATACCCCTACTACTCATACTAGTGCTCTTTTCTTGTAAAAAAAATACCGAACCCATAGCTGAACCCATTGCAGCAGCGGAACTTCCTAAAATTATTAGCAAATACGGATATATTTTTAATGATTATAAAGTTATTGAGGATACCATAAAAAGTGGAGAGAGTTTTGGCGAAATACTAGATAGAAACCATGTTGAATATCCGTTGGTATATAAAATTGCTGAATCAGTTAAAGATACTTTCGACGTTAGAAGATTAAAGGCTGGCAAACCCTATACGATTTTGGCTAAAAAAGATACCACTGAAAAAGCACAGGTATTCATTTATCGACCCAATTTAAGTGAATATTTAGTTGTTGATTTTACAGATTCTATTCAGGCTTCAAATCATAAAAAGCCCATAAAGATTGTGGAAAGAATGGAAACAGGCATCATAAATGACTCTTTATCTTCTTTGTCTTTAGTTATAGATAGTAAAGGGTTAGATTATAATATTGTAAATGAAATGGCCGATATTTATGCATGGACTATTGATTTTTTCCACCTTCAACAGGGTGATAGTTTTAAAATCATGTTTGAGGAAAAATATGTAGATGATACTACCTATGTAGGAATAGGAAAAGTGAAAGCTGCCTATTTTGAACATAAAAATACGCCGTTTTATGCGTTTAATTATGTGACTGATTCTACGAAAAATGTCTATGATTTTTACGACCATGAGGCACATAATTTGAGAAAGCAATTTTTAAAAGCACCTGTCAACTTTAGAAATGCACGTATTTCATCGAGATATAATTTAAGACGAAGAATAGCACATTATGGATATCGTGTAAAGGCACATAGAGGAACAGATTTTGCTGCGGCGCATGGTACTCCTATAATAGCAACAGCGAACGGTACCGTTACCAAATCTGCCTATGCAAGAGGTAACGGCAACTATGTTAAAATTAAACATAATTCTACGTATAGTACACAGTATTTACATATGTCTAAAAGAAAAGCCAGAGTGGGTGATTTTGTAAAACAAGGTGATGTTATAGGTTATGTTGGTAACACAGGCAGCTCAGCGGGAAATCATGTATGTTATCGATTTTGGAAACATGGAAGACAGGTAGATCCTTTAAAGGAAAAGCTACCATCAGCCGAGCCTATCAAAGAAGAAATAAAGGATGATTTTTTAAGTTATATTATTCCGTTTAAGGATAGTCTCGACAACGTTATCGTAAATTAAAGCAACGATATTATCGGTCTATTCTTTTAAATATTCTACTTTTGAAAAGTAAATATTTAGTAAAATGGCTTTAAAGAAAATCAACCCAACTACTACAACAGCTTGGAAAAAACTAAGCAATCACTTTGAGGAAATAAAAGAACTACAGATGCCTTCGCTTTTTGTAAAAGATGAAGACAGAAAAGAGAAATTTTCAGCTTGTGTGGGCCAAGTCGAAGTTGATTATTCTAAAAATAGAATTACTGAAGAAACTTTTAACTATTTAATAGAACTCGCACATGAGGTTGACTTAAAAGACGGAATTCAACAATTGTTCTCTGGTGAAAAAATAAATACCACAGAAAATAGAGCGGTACTTCACACTGCACTACGAAATAAATCAAAACAGCCAGTTTTAGTAGAAGGTAAAGATGTAATGCCAGAAGTTGAGACCTCATTAAATAAAATGAAATCATTTTCTGATGCAGTTATTTCCGGAACTCTCAAAGGGTATACCAATAAGGCGTTTACCGATGTTGTAAACATTGGTATTGGAGGTTCTGACCTTGGCCCTAGAATGGTAGTTGAAGCGCTTCCTTTTTATGCAAATCATTTAAAGACTCATTTCATTTCAAACATAGATGGAGATCATGCAGCAGAAACTCTAAAAGATTTAAATCCCGAAACTACGCTGTTCGTCATTGTTTCTAAAACCTTTACTACACAAGAAACATTGACAAATGCCCAAACGGTTAAAAAATGGTTCTTAAAATCTGCTTCTGAAAGTGACATAAAACATAATTTTGTAGCCGTTTCAACAAATCTAGAAAATGTAAGTGCATTCGGTATTGATGCTGCAAATATATTTACTATGTGGGACTGGGTTGGAGGTCGTTACTCTATGTGGAGTGCCGTTGGATTATCTATTTGTTTGGCAATAGGTTTTGATCAATTTGACGATTTTTTAAATGGTGCGCATGAAGTTGATAAGCATTTCATGTCTGCTTCATTTGACCAAAATGTACCCGTAATTTTAGCGTTACTTAGTATTTGGTATAACAATTTTTTCAATACCGAAAGTGAAGTTGTTATTCCTTTTTCTCAATACATGAGTCAGTTAGTTCCTTACTTACAACAACTATCTATGGAAAGTAATGGAAAAGCAGTTGATAGGAATGGGCAAGAGGTTGACTATCAAACAGGAAATATCATTTGGGGTAATACGGGCACCAATGTACAACATGCTTTTATGCAATTAGTTCATCAAGGTACCAAGCTTATCCCTGTAGATTTTATTGGTTTTGAAGAATCACTTCATGGTAATCAAGAGCATCATGAAAAATTAATGGCCAATTTTTATGCGCAAGCGGAAGCTTTATGTATTGGAAAATCAAAAGAACAAGTACACCTAGAGCTAAAACTGGCGAACAAACTAGACGCTATTGGTACGCTACTACCGTACAAAGTATTTCAAGGAAACAGACCTTCAAATTCAATTTTAATCAAAAAACTATCACCTTTTTCTTTGGGTAGTTTAATTGCTATTTATGAGCATAAAACTTTTGCTCAAGGATATATTTGGAACATTTTTAGTTTTGACCAATTTGGAGTTGAATTAGGTAAAGAAATGGCTAATAAAAGACTCTCTTAGCTCTTCGTGAATAATTTGAATTCTTGAATTTTTACCACAGTGTTAATAAGTTGACTTCTTCATTCTTGTAAAAAACATACTATTTTACATATATTTGCCCGCTTGGCTAAAAGTTAATGTTTTCTTAAAGTTAATTCTATGAAAAGCCCTACTTTTGCCGCGTAAAACATAAACTAATTCAATTTACACATGAAAAAAATTACTAATTTATTGATGGTTTTGATGTTCGCTATGACGTCATCCATTTATGCACAAACCATTACTGGTACTGTAAATGCTGAAGACGGACCGCTTCCTGGAGCTAGCGTTATTCAAAAAGGTACTACCAATGGTGTTACTACTGATTTTGACGGTAAATTTACCTTAAATGTTCCCGAAGGATCAGGTACAATTGTTGTTTCTTTTGTTGGTTATAAGAACACTGAAGTTACCTATACGGTAGCCTCTGGTGAGACAAAAGATGTTGGTACTATTACATTAGTGTCTGACAATACCTTAGATGAAATTGTTGTAACAGCTACCTCTTTCGCAATTGATAGACAAACTCCTGTTGCTGTTTCTACTATTAAAGCGGTAGAAATCGAGAACAAATTAGGTTCTCAAGAATTTCCTGAAATTTTAAAATCTACGCCAGGTGTATACGCTACAAAGAATGGTGGTGGATTTGGTGATGGTGATTTAAGTTTAAGAGGGTTTAATTCTGTAAACGTCGCCGTAATGATTAACGGTGTTCCTGTAAACGATATGGAAAATGGTCGTGTTTTCTGGTCTAACTGGGCAGGTTTATCTGATGTTACTTCTGCAATGCAGGTTCAAAGAGGTTTAGGAGCATCTAAAGTAGCGGTACCTTCTATTGGTGGTACAGTAAATATTTTGACTAAGACTACCGATGCGAACAAAGGAGGAAGCATTTTCGTTTCTACTGGTAACGACAATTATCAAAAATATGGTATTACCTTATCTACTGGAATGATGGATAATGGTTTTGCTGCTACTATTTCAGCTGCAAAAACAACTGGTGATGGATATGTAGATGGAACCGAATTTAATGGTGCCAATTACTTTGTGAACATCTCAAAACAACTAGGTGATAATCATAAAATATCTCTTACAACTTTTGGAGCACCACAAAGACATGGTCAAAGACAAGACAGAGTTTTAATTTCAGACATTAGAAATGCTGAACAAGATGTAAAATTCAACCCGAACTGGGGTTTTAAAAATGGACAAGTGGTTCATATAGAAGATAATTTCTATCATAAGTCTCAAACGTCATTAAATCACGATTGGACAATTTCTGACAATACATTTTTATCTACTGCTTTATATGCCTCTTGGGGTACTGGTGGTGGTGGTGGTACCGTTGGAACAAACAGAGACTTATTTAAAGTAAGATTGGGTGGTGATGACCAACCTGTAGATTTAGACAATATTGTAAGAATAAACAAAGCAAACGGAGCATTGGGTTCTGAAGCTGCCTTAAGAGCTTCAAGAAATGATCATAGCTGGTTTGGTTTATTATCTACGTTTAAAACAGAAATTAATGACAATCTAGATTTTATCGGTGGTATCGACTTAAGAACATACACTGGTAAACACTTTAGAGAAGTTACTGATTTATTAGGAGGCCAATATCTCTTAGATAATAATGACGTAAATAACCCTAATAATGCTGCCCGAGTAGGTGATAAAATTGCTTACAATAATGATGGTGAAGTAGGTTGGCAAGGTCTTTTTACGCAACTAGAGTATAATAATGATGTGTTTGCAGGTTTTATTTCTCTTGCTGCATCTAATACTTCTTATAGAAGAATTGATTATTTTAACTACTTAGATAGTGATCCTTTACAAACTACTGATAGATTTAACTTTTTTGGTTATAGTGTAAAAGGTGGAGCGAACTACAATATCAATGAAACACAAAACGTATTTGTGAACATTGGTTACTTTGAGAAAGCAGCATTTTTTGATGCAGTATTCTTAAACTTTAACAATGAAACGATTAATGAGGATGCTGAAACTGAAAAAATATTTAGTGCTGAGATAGGTTATGGAATTAGATCTGAAAAATTTGCTGCAAATGTGAATTTATATAGAACTGAGTGGAACGATAGAACTTTTCCTAGATTTTTCCAAAACCCTGATGGTACCAATAGTGTTGCGAATATTACAGGTGTAAATGCCTTACACCAAGGTATTGAATTAGATTTCGAATATAGACCTTCTACAAGATTCAGATTAAATGGTATGTTATCTTTAGGGAACTGGGAATGGGCAAATGATATTGAAAACGTTCAAATATTTGATGAAGAGCAGAATTTAGTTCAAACAGTAGATCTATTTATTGAAGGTCTAAAAGTAGGTAGACCTGCTCAAACAACTGCAGCTTTAGGTTTCGATTGGGAAATGTTTGATAAGACACATTTTACTGTTGATTATAACTATTTTGGAGATATCTATGCTGATTATGATCCAAATGATAGAGGAACTGCTGGTTTACCACAAGCTTGGAAACTTCCTAACTACAGTACGTTTGACGCAAGTTTAAGATATGGTTTTAAAATCATGGATTTTGACGCCGTTGTAACTGGAAGATTAAACAACGTATTCAATGTAGATTATATTCAAAGTGCCTTAGATGGTACCGGTTCTGTTGCTAGCACAGCTTTAGTATATTACGGTTTTGGAAGAACTTTCAACCTTAGTGCAAGAATTAAATTTTAAGAAATAAGAAAATGAAAAAAGTATTTTATTTATTAGCATTTGTAGCCGTATTTTTTACGAGCTGTGACCCTCTTGACGATGTCTATGATGAATTAGACGCTCAAGGACCTGGAAATATTATTGTTGGTGAGGCAAAGTTTACTTTAACTGATGATGATTATGATGATTTAGGATTAAATTTTGGCAACTTCGGATCTACAGATCAAGCCAAAAGTTTGTTACCTGCTTTTTTAGCCGATAAATTCCCTGTTTGGGGAGAAGGTTCTTTAGCTGAGGTTACTTACGAATTATTCGCTCCTTTACAAGAGCAAGATAGTATCGTAAGATATACCGTAACTACTGAAGATTATGATTCAAACCCTGAAACAGAAAGATTCAATAACTTTGATGATAATGATCAAATATTTGATTTCTTAAATGTTAGATATCCTAACCCAGTAGACAACATGTTAGTTTCACTTACCTACGATTTTTTCAATGGTAGTGTAAATGAATTTAACAACGGTTTTTTCTATACTGATGGTGAATGGAAATTTATACCAGGACTTACTGATGATGAGTATACCTTGGTAGGAGAACGTTTCCCTAACTTTTCGAATGAAGATGAGGCAGACGAAAAAATGCCACTATTACTACTAGATAAGTTTAAATTCAACTTTCCAGAAGCAGGTGATATTGAAGCTACTATGTACAAGTTATTTGTAAGAGATGTAAGTGACTTAGATGGTGATGGTAGAACAGATGATAGAACTACTTATAGTTTTATTAAGTATTTCCAATATGATGGTGCTGCGTGGTCAGCGTATGATAATACTGTAAATGAAACATTACAGTTTGGTAATGACGGTACAACTTGGGTACCAGACAATACCATTACCTACACTATCGGAAGTTCTGATATTGCAATTATCGCTTCTGCCTTAGAAAGTACATATCCTAATCCGGTTGCGAACGTAGTAAGATTTAATAGTTTTGATAGAAGAGCTAGTAGTGGAAATTACTGGAATGATGACATGCTATTAGAAGCATTTAATGCTCTATTAGATTCAGTGAACCCTGGAGCAGAAGAAGGTCAAAAATATGTATTGACTTTTGCTACATTTACTGGTAGCGTTGTAGATGAAACACAAAAGGTAATTAAATCTGGAGGTGTTTGGGTTTATAATAACTAAGTTATAATTTACATTTATATAAAAACCTCTTATCACAAATGATAAGAGGTTTTTTAATTTAATTGGCTATTTTTGTATTCTAAATTTAATGAACCATAACACATGAAAAGAGTTCTAAGTATATTAATTTGTAGTCTCGTATTACTTACGTGCAGCAAAGACAGCGGTGGTGGTATGGTAAAACCTCCAGAAGAAAACCTCAAGCCTGTTGCCGTAGCTGATACTGCTTCAACCATAGAAGATGAAGATATTGATATCAATGTTTTGTCAAATGATACCGTAATCACCGGTTCGAGAATTACTTCTTTTGATGCAAATGGCACCAGTGGAGGAAGCATTATTGAAAATAGAGATGGTACTTTTACATATACCCCTGCAAATAATTTCGTAGGTAGTGATACGTTTACTTATACATTGTGCGATAACGACCCTACACCAGATTGTTCAACAGCTATGGTTACAATTACAGTCACAGATGCAGGTTCTCCAACAGCCGCAGATGACCAAGTAAATACTGTAAAAAATACAATGATAATAATCGATGATTATGCTCAAAATGATTCTACCGTTGATGGTGCTAGCATTGCAATAGTTGATGCATCAAGTGCCGCTGGAACCGCTACAATTAATAACGATGGTACCATATCTTACACACCTCAAACCGATTTTATAGGTGATGATTCATTTACTTATACAATTTGTGACGACGATACGCCCGACCCTACTTGTGCAACGGCTACCATCACTGTTTCTGTTTTAGAAGCCACCGCATTTAATATTCCCGCCGATTTAAGTGCATATTACTCAACCTTGCCAATTACTACTGATAGTGATTTAAATTTAACTTTCGTATCCAATCATACATCTGATAAACACACTACCATTTTATCTTATGGTGAAAGACATGGCTTTTTGTATGATGCAGACGAAGATGCATCGAACACGCCAAATGTCATTTTAATGTATAATAGCGAAAGTAGAGATGAAAGAGAATATACCTCTGGCAACAATTCTCATTCTCCGCAAACATTTAATACAGAACATGTATATCCTCAATCAAGATTGGAGGCCGCCGATGCGGTAACCGATTTGCACCACTTACGATCTTGTGATGCTAACGTCAATTCTAACCGAAGTAATTTTCCTTTTGTAGATGGGAGTGGTACATTTGATTTAATAAACGGAAACACTTGGTATCCAGGAGATGAGTGGAAAGGTGATGTAGCTAGAATGATGATGTATTTAAATGTGCGATATGGTGAGACTTTTGAGAAAGTAGGGACACTTGAATTATTTTTACAATGGAATGTTGAAGATCCGGTCTCTGATTTTGAATTACAACGTAACGCCATTATTCAAGGGGCACAAGGAAATCGCAATCCTTTTATTGATAATCCATATTTAGCCACCTTAATTTGGGGTGGGACACCTGCTGAAAATAGGTGGGAATAAAACCTTAACTATCATGAAACAAATTCATTCTTACTGGGCTTATATTGCCGTGCTTATTTTAATCTTTGCCTTTATAAATGCCGTATTGGGTATGGTAAAAAAGAAATCTTTTACAGATAAAGATCTCCGTATTTCTTTATTTGCATTAATTGTAATGCACATTCAATTGTTGATAGGACTCGGTTGGTACTTTATGAGTCCGTGGTTTAAAGCCTTAAAAGATGTCGGTATGGGAGAAGCAATGAAAGACGCTCAATTAAGATTGTTTGCTGTAGAACATCCTACCATGATGATTTTAGGTATCGTATTTATAACCATAGGTTGGTCAAAGCATAAAAAGAAAACTACTGATATTGGTAAGTTTAAAACAATTATGGTTTTTTACGGAATAGGATTGTTCTTTGTACTTTCAAGAATGCCTTGGAAACAATGGTTAGGCTTATAAGTAGAAAAAAATAATGCTTTTTTTATCAAGCATCTATTTGAAAAGCGTCCATATCATTCAAAAACTGTAGCTTTTCTCTTACTTGTTTAAGGTGTTTTACATCTAAAGTGACTACCGATGTGTTTTCGGAGGACAAAGGAATATTAGAAATTTTCTCACCTAAACAATTGTAAGTTGCAGAATGCCCTGAATATTCATGTTTATTACTGTCAAAACCAACTCTGTTTACACCAATACAATATGTCATATTCTCGATAGCCCGCGCTTTTAGCAAGGTATCCCATGCTGTTATTCTTGGTTTCGGCCAATTGGCAACATAAATTAAAAGATCATATTTTTCTACATTTCTAGCCCATACTGGGAAACGTAAGTCGTAGCAAATTAAAGGGCATATTTTCCAACCTTTATACTCAACAACCAACTTCTCATTACCGGCTGTATATACTTTATGCTCACCTGCCAAGGTAAAACTATGCCGTTTGTCGTAGGTTTTGATATCCCCAGAAGGATACATAAAAATCAACCGATTATAATAATTTCCATTTTCTCTAATTATCAAACTACCTGTAATCGCAGTATTCTTTTCTTTCGCCACCCGTTGCATCCATAAAATGGTTTCTCCATCCATTGATTCTGCTGCATTGATAGGATTCATGGTAAAACCTGAACTGAACATTTCAGGTAGCACAATCAGGTCAATCGACTCAGAAATAGTATCAATTTTATTAGAAAAATAAACTCTATTCTGTTGAGGATTCTCCCATGCTAAATTGGCCTGAATCAATGCTACTTTTAAATCTTTCATAAACTATTCGGTTTCTTTTATTAAGTAAATATACACCGGAAAATGATCACTATAACCACCTTGATACGTATTGTAGTGATAACTTCTAAAAGGGTAGTTTTTAAAAGTACCTTTCTCTGTAATTAAATACTTTTTATTGTAAATACCTGCTTTATACAATCTGTAAGTATTGTATTGAGATTCGAGAAACGGTTGAGAAACTATAATTTGATCAAACAAATTTAACTGATCTCTATAGGCCAATGTATTCATTCCTCGACGATGCATATTTGCCATTGGATTATACAAACCAAGATTCTTTTTAACTTCTGATTTCCTTTCTTTTGCCCCAAGGATCTTTTTAATACTAGGACTATCAGGATCATCGTTTAAATCTCCCATCGTTATTATTTTGGCTTGATCATTTATTGATTGAAGTGAATCAATAATTTTAGCATTTAATTTCGCCGCCGCTATCCTTAAATGTTGACTCTTCGCTTCTCCTCCACTCCTTGATGGCCAATGATTCACAATAATATGGATCAAATCATCATCTAGGAGCCCAGAAACAACAAGTTGATCTCTTGTATAATCTCTAAAGCCGTTTTCTTTAAACAATACTAATTCATATTTCTTATAATGCAAAGGCTTGAAGTATTTTCTTTGATATAATAAAGCAACATCAATACCTCTTTCATCTGGAGATTCATAGTGTATAATCTCATACTTCTTGCTAGCCAATTTCCTCGAACTTGTTAAGTCTTCGAGCACCTTGCGATTTTCAACTTCACATACTCCAATTATTGCCGGGCTTACACCCATTTTTTCGCTTCCAATTTCACTCAATACGCGACTCAATTTATCTATTTTATCCCAGTAAATTCTTGAAGTATACTTGTCTTTACCTGTTGGTGTTCTAGCATCATCGAATTTTTTAGGGTCGTTAATCGTATCAAATAAGTTCTCAACATTATAAAAGGCAATTGTTCGAATATCAAACTGCTTCGTTTGTCCATAACAAATTGAGAATGAGCATAAAATTAGAATTAAAAAAAACTCCCTAAACATTATTTTAAAGTTTCATTTATCCAAAAGTAGCAACAATTTTAGCGTAAAAAGCATAATTACATCAAAAAATAATTCTAGATACTAATATTCTATAAAGTGCTTTCATCTGGCAGTAAACTAGCCTTTTTTTGTCAAACTAACCTTGTATTTGATTTAGTGAAAAAACTTGTTATACTCCTAATTTACTACTGCACAATTTCTGTTTCTATAAATGCGCAACTCATAAATACTGTTCGTGGAACGGTGTTAAGTTCGGAAACCAAATTACCAATTCCGAATGTCGTAGTAGCAGTTGACAAAACAACGATTTCACACCGTACTGATTCAAATGGAAACTTCAATCTAACTCATATTCCTAATGGTAATTTAGTCATTGAGATTTCATATCAAGGTTATGAATCTCAATATTTTCCTATTCATATTAAAAAAGGTACGCAGATTAATTTAGGAACTATATTTCTTTCTAATTATAATTTAAAGTTACAAGAAAATGAAGGGTCTATCTCATTAACTGAAGATGATTTAAACAATGACAGAGGAGAATCTGAAAATACTACAGGTATTCTTCAAGCTTCTAAAGATATCTTTCAAAATAAAGCTGCTTTTGATTGGGGACAAGCCTTTTTTAGAATTCGCGGTTATGGATCAGAAAATGCCATAATTCTTCTTAACGGAATTTCAATGAATAAACTTTTTAACGGAAGACCTGAGTGGAATAACTGGGGCGGTCTCAATGATGCCACCCGTAATCAACAGCTTTCTTTTGGCTTAAGTGCTTCACCTCATTCCTTTGGGGGCATTTTAGGGAGTGCTAATATTTCAACAAGAGCGTCTCAATATCGTCCAGGGTTAAGAGTTTCTAGTTCATTTTCAAATCGTACTTATATCGGAAGAGCAATGGTAACTTACAATTCAGGACTCGAACGAAACGGATTTGCCTACAGTATTTCGGCCTCAAGACGATGGGGAAATCAAGGCTTTGTAAATGGCACTTTGTATGACGCCCTTGGCTTTTTCGGTGCGGTTGAATACCAATTTGATGATCATAATAGCCTAAATCTTACACTACTCTACACTCCAAATAAAAGAGGTCAAGTAGCGGCGATCACGGAGCGTACTTTTAATACATTGGGAAGACGGTATAATCCATATTGGGGATATCAAAACGGTAGTATCCGAAATTCTCGTATCAGAAAAATAGAAGAGCCTATAGCTCAGCTCAACTATTTTCATAATTCTAAAAAAACATCATTATCCATTGGAGCCAGTTATCAAACTGGAGCACAAAGTAGGAGTCGTTTAGATTATATAAATGCCTCAAATCCGAATCCGAATTACTGGAGATATCTTCCGAGAATATCGGAAAAACCTCAAATAGATTGGCAACGTATTTATGATGCCAATAGAACTACTAATAACATTAATAATAGTGGCGCAGCGAGATACCTGCTTTATGAAGATAAAACTGAAGATAATTTACTTTCATTAAACTTAACACTAAACAAGACCTTGACTCCATTTCTAACCATGGATATCGGTACAACATATAAATCGCTTTCTTCCAATAATTATGGTAATCCTATTGATCTGTTAGGTGCCGAATTTTATGAAGACACCAATCAGTTCTCCATTATTAATGGCACACCGTCACAAAATGATCTGCAAAACGAACCCAACAAAAAACTAGGAGATAAGATCAAATATCACTATAATATTACTTCTAGTGAGGTGAATTCTTTTGCTCAGTTACAATTCAATTTTAAAAAAGTTGATTTTCATATCAGTGGATCATATAACCTCACCAACCTACAAAGAGATGGGTTTTTCTTGAATCAAAATTTTATAGAAAACTCTTTGGGCAAAAGTGATAGACTCACATTCACAGACATTGGTATAAAAGGCGGACTTACGTATAAACTTTCAGGAAAGCACTTATTAACTCTAAACGCCAGTCGGTTATCAAAAGCGCCTCCAATTCGAAATTCTTTCGTGAATATACGAGAGAATAATGTACAAGTTGATGGTTTACTGAGTCAAGATATCATCGCTTCAGAAGTTAGTTATATCTATAGGTCATCCAAAATAAAGGCGAAAGCAACTGGCTATTTTACCGAATTCAAGCATGGCACTGACATAAATTTCTTTTTTGCTCAAATAGGGTCTGGAACCGACTTTTTTCAAGAAATTGTTACCAACATTCATAAAAGACATTTTGGAGGAGAATTTGGAATTGAATATCAGGCAAGTTCATCGGTTAAAGTGATCGCCGCTGCCGCTGTAGGGCAACATACCTATGCTAGTAATGCCAATGTAGCCGTAAATTTTGATACAGCAGGTTTCAGTGATGATCTCATTAACACAGCAGGTTTTAAAAATTTAGGTCAAACATATATTGATGGGCTAAAAATAGCCAACGGTCCTCAACAGGCACTTACCTTAGGAATTACCTATCGTGACCCGAAATCTTGGTGGTTAGGTGCTACCCTAAATCATCTTTCAAACTCTTATGTTGATGTATCTACAGTAACAAGAACCAATGACTTTTTTGTAAACCCAGAAGATCGTTTTGGTCTTCCATTTGAAGACATTGATCTTGAGTTAGCAAAAAAATTATTAAAGCAAGAAAAGTTAGAAAACACCTACTTGCTCAACTTTACTGGAGGAAAATCATGGCGCATTAAAGATACATATCTCAGCTTGTTTTTTAGCATTAATAACACCTTCGACCAAATATTTAGAACTGGCGGATATGAACAATCTCGCACAGCTAATTATGGAGACCTTGTTGAAGATACTTCAAATGGAAGTGATCGGCGAAACTTTGGGAATAAATATTGGTACGGATTGGGTCGCACTTTTTTTTTGAATCTAGCCATCAATTTATAACAAGCACTTATGAAACCATTGTCTAAACTTAAAACCTCTCTTATCTTAATCATATCTATTACTTTTTTTAATACTTGTGTTAAAAATGATGATTTTGACATTCCAGAATCTATTTGTTCTGATAATGTTGTAGCAACTAAAACTTTGAATGATATTTTTAATGTTGCTACCCAAAAAGTGAAAAAATATACTAACGATGATATCATTGAAGCTTTTGTAGTTTCAAGCGATCAGGAAGGTAATTTCTTTAAAAATATTTCTGTTCAAACCTTAGATGGTACTATTGGTTTTACTATCCCTATTGATCAAACAGACTTATATACTCTTTATAATCCGGGAAGAAAAATATTGCTTCAATTAAAAGATCAATATATTCAAATTGACAATGATGCCTTAGAAATAGGAAGCTTATTTATAGATAATTTTCAAAATGAACAGATAGGTAGAATTGCGAATCCAACATTCGAAAAAATTGTACTTAAATCATGTGAAACAATTGATGAAGAACAACTGGTAACCAGCATCACTATAGATCAAGTCAATGACTCATACTTGCATACATTGGTTCAATTCAATGATGTTCAGTTTAATGAAACCTCAATTGATAAGCGTTTTTATGAACGTGATAATGATATTTCAAATGGTACAAATCATTTCTTTCAAGACGCGAGTGGCGCTTCCTTAATTTTTAGGACAAGTGCTTTCGCTGACTTTGCGAGTTCAAAAGTTCCTGCAGGTAATGGTACTATTCGCGGAGTACTCACAAAATTTAAAGGTGAATATCAATTAATTCCTCGAATAACAGAAGATCTTAAATTAAATCAAGAAAGAATTCGCGTAGGCTTCGCAGATACTATAACTGGTTCTCAAATCGCGATCAGTGATGTTAGAAAATTATATACTGGTACGAATACTACTATTTCTGAAGAGGCATATTTTGAAGGCATTGTTACCTTGTCAGGATTTGAGTCTAATAATATTTCAAGCAACGCTGCTTTCATTCAAGATACTACAGCAGGAATTTCTCTAAGTATCGCTGGAGACAACTCATTAGAGTCTGGAATGCTTCTTAAGGTCAATCTACAAGATATTAACATGAGTACTAATGAAGGTTTAATTCAACTTGAAGTCACGCAAAACCAAGACATCCAATTCATCAGTGAAAATCAAACACTTTCAAATCCTAAAACTGTCAGTATTGAAGAGCTGTTAAGCGATACTTTTCAGTCAGAACTAATACAAATTAATGATGTACAGTTTGAAGATGAAATTGGCACCTATAGCGGTAATAAAACCATTACAGATTGTATAAATACTGTAACTCTAATAACGAATGACAATGCCTCATTCTCCAACAGTTCATATCCAAAAGGTAATGGTGAAATTATTGGCATTGCAACATCTATAAATTCGCCTAAATTATTGATTAGAAACGAAAATGACACTTCGAGATTAAATCAAGAACGATGTGTGATAAATACAGAACCCATTACTTCTATTTTCTTTTCTGAACTGGCGGATCCGAATAATAATTCGGCCGCCAGATTCATTGAACTCTATAATTCTGGAGATACAAATGTGAATCTAAATGGGTGGCAAATTAAAAGGTTTACAAACGCGAATACAACCTCAACAGTATCCATAGATCTATCTGGATTTAGTATTGGTTCAAACCAAACTTTTGTCATCGCTTCGAATGCTATTGAATTTGAAAACGTGTATGGATTTGCTCCAAATTTAGCCTCAGGTACTGGAAGTCCTGCCGATTCTAATGGTGATGATAACTTACAATTGATAGACCCTAACGGAATAATCATCGATGTTTTTGGTGTTATTGGCGAGGATGGGTCTGGTACGAATCATGAGTTTGAAGATGGAAGGGCGTTGAGAAATGCCTCAGTAACTCAAGGTAATCCCATATATAACTTTACTGAATGGTTCCTATGGAATGACACTGGTGGCGGAGGTACAACTAATTTACCACAGGACGCGCCTGGAGCATTTACACCCGGAGCGAGATAAGCTTGGATGTCTTAAAATTGTTGTGGGCGTTGCTTTTCAAAATCTAGTTTGCCGATGGTCTTTCCATTTATCGTTGCCGTATCCCAATCTTGGGTTATTTTCCATTGTCCATCAATCTTTTTTAAAACAATGTGAAACTGTCCGTAGATTGTATCGGTTTTCTCAGGTTTCACAAGTTGCATTCTATAATAACCTACCTCATAAGATGTAGCTGTATTCGTTTTTCTACTATCAAACCAAAAATCTAACATCACTTTTGTTTGATTTTTCTTATGGTTTATGAACCGTTTTATATTCCCTTTTTTAAAATTATTTTCGGTATCAATTCCATTCGGTGTTACTCTCAAAACCTCATCTGCATATAATGCATTCAATGCAACGGCATCATTATTTTCAAATGCCTTTTTAAAAGGCTTCCAAAGCTCTACATCTATTGTTGACTGAATGTTTTGAATCTCTTGAGCATAACTTGAGGTTATCGCAAACAAAAGAAAAAGTAAGGTATATTTTCGCATCGGTTTTTAAATTTTTAAATCAAATAATTATATCCTTTTAATACTCAAAATTTTTCTTTTCGAACTCTACGTATACCGGAAAATGATCACTAAATCCTCCTTGATGCCATTTACCAATATACGTTCTAAAAGGATCTCCTTTTCGTTTTCCTTTCCACGACTTTAGAAAATGTTCCTCAAAAATTTCAGCCTCTCTAAAAACAAGTTTATTGCCTTCGTTAAAGAATTTTTTGCTAAAAATTATCTGGTCAAATAAATACCAATTATCGTCGTGAGTCGCAGTACCTTTCCCTTTGTCATATATAGATTCGAAAGGGTTATGCAAATCTTCAGTCACTAAGTGTTGTTTGATACTTGTACTATTTGGGTTGTCATTAAAATCACCCATAATTACAATGGTAGGGTCTTCGGTTTCTTCTTTTACTTGGTCTATAATAGCATGTACCAAACGCGCCGCTTTAATCCGTTTTGGTTCAGTTTCCTTCGTTCCCTTTCTTCGCGATGGCCAATGATTTACAATAAAATAAGTAAGCTCTCCAAATAATTTTCCTTTCACCAATAGTACATCTCTCGAATAATCAGGTTCGCCATCTTCATCTACAAATATCAATGGAAATGCCTGCGAGTCTAACAGCTCAAAATGTTCCTTTTGATATAATAAAGCCACGTCAATACCACGTTCATCTTGCGAATCATAATGTACGATTCCATAGTGATGTTCTTCTAAGTCTTTGGCCTCAACCAAATCAGTAACGACTTTCAAATTTTCAATTTCGGCAACCCCAACCACGATTGGCGGTTTTCCAGATTCTTCAACACCTATCTGCGAAATAACCGAGCTCAATTTTTTAATCTTTCGATGATATCGTTTACTGTTCCAACGTTTTCTACCGTCAGGAGTAAAATCGTCATCATGAGTTTCGGGGTCATCAACCGTATCAAACAAATTTTCTAAGTTGTAAAAAGCAAGCGTAAAGGTAGATTTTGAGTCGTTTTTCAAAGTATAAATTTATATGAGTTCGAAAAGTACAAAAAATCAACAAACTTCATACCTTTGTTGCTAGGTTAACTATTATGATAGAAAAGAAAAAATTAGAGTATGAAAAGGCTGTACTGATTGGTGTAATAAGTCAGCTACAAGATGAAGAAAAATCGAAAGAATACTTAGATGAGCTCGAATTTTTAACATTTACTGCCGGAGGAGAATCTGTGAAACGCTTTACACAGAAGCTCGATGTACCCAACCCTAAAACCTTTATTGGAACGGGTAAACTTGATGAAGTAAAAACATATATTAACAACCACAGCATTCAAACGGCCATTTTTGATGATGAACTGAATCCTGCACAATTAAGAAATATTGAAAAAGTACTCGATTGCAAGGTGCTCGACAGAACTAATTTAATACTGGATATTTTTGCGCAAAGGGCTCAAACTAGTTACGCGCGAACCCAGGTAGAGTTAGCACAATGTCAATACTTATTACCGCGATTAACACGTATGTGGACTCACCTTGATAAACAAAAAGGGGGAATTGGAATGCGTGGACCAGGAGAAACAGAAATTGAAACAGACAGGCGAATCATTCGTGATAAAATTTCTTTACTTAAAAAGAAATTGGTGACCATAGATAAACAAATGGCGCAGCAGCGTAAAAATCGAGGTAAAATGGTACGAGTTGCTCTCGTTGGTTATACCAATGTTGGTAAGTCTACGCTTATGAACGTGGTTTCTAAAAGCGACGTTTTTGCGGAAAATAAATTATTTGCCACCCTTGATACAACAGTTAGAAAGGTAGTCATCAAAAACATTCCTTTTTTAATGACCGATACTGTTGGTTTTATTAGAAAGTTACCTACGCAACTGGTTGAATCATTTAAATCTACCCTAGATGAAGTTAGAGAAGCTGATTTACTATTACATGTGGTAGATATTTCACATCCAAATTTCGAAGATCATATTGATTCGGTGAACAAAATATTGGAAGAAATTAAGAGTTTAGATAAGCCTTCATTAATGGTTTTTAATAAGATTGACGCCTATACGCATGAAACCATAGACGAAGATGATTTAGTCACTGAAAAAACATCAATACACTTTACATTAGAGGAATGGAAAAAAACATGGATGTCGAAACTAGATGATAACTGTATTTTTATTTCTGCATTGAATAAGGAAAACTTAGATGACTTTAAGTCAAAGGTTTTCGAAGCCGTTAAGAAGATTCATATTTCGCGTTTTCCTTATAATGATTTTCTGTATCAAGAGTATGAGTAAACGTCACCCTGAACTTGTTTCAAAGTCTTATAGTGCGATGCTGAAATAAATTCAGCATGACGCCTTTTCTATTCTTTGGTATTCTCATCAATAATTCCAAGACGTTTTGCGCGTTTTTCCCAATTCTTTCTGGCGAGTTGTTGCATATCTGAGTCTTTATCGCTCTCGTCCATGATTTCTAACCCGAGGAGTGTTTCAATAACATCTTCCATAGATACAATGCCACTTATAGAGCCATATTCATCAACAACGAGTGCTATATGTTCTTTTTCTTGAACTAATTTTTCAAAAAGACTAGGAATCGCAACATGACGCTCTACCACTAATAAGGTTCTTTTTAAATCAACTAAGTTCTTTTTAATATTCCCTTCTGCAACATCTCTGTATACATCATCTTTTAAAATGTAACCTGAAATATGATCTTTATCATCTTTAAAAATTGGAATACGAGAAAATCGTAAGTCTTTATTTTCTTCAAAAAAATCCTTAACATTTTGGTCTTCTGGAGCCATTTTTAACACCGTTCGTGGCGTCATAATATCTTTTGCCAAAATGGTTTTAAAATTTAATAGGTTCTTAATTACCTTTGATTCTGATTCTTCAAAAACACCTTCTTCTTCTGCAATATCTGTCATTGCATGAAAATCTTCACGGCTTAAAATACTGCCATGCCCTTTGCCACCAATCAATTTTGTAGTAAGCTGCAGCAACCAAATAATTCCTGTCCATTTTAACGGAAAGATCAATACTTTTAAGGCTGTTGTTGTAAAACCTGCTAACTGTTTCCAGTAGGTAGCCCCAATTGTTTTGGGTATAATCTCAGATGCCACTAAAATTAAAATGGTCATGATAGAAGATACAACACCTACCATAACGTCTTCAGTAATGGTCATTCCGAAGATTGTTTTTTGAGCACTTCCATAGATTTCGGCATAGGCCACTTTTGCCTGTACACCCACTAATATTGCACCCACGGTATGTGCAATTGTATTTAACGTTAAAATCGCAATTAATGGTTTGTCAACATCTTTTTTGAACTCCTCTAAAGTATCGGCAAAAGCTTTTCCTTCTTTCTTATTTACATTGATAAAAGTAGGTGTAACACTTAATAAAACAGCTTCTAGAATTGAACATAGAAATGAAAAAAATATAGAGACTACTCCGTAAAGAATAAGTAAAGTCATGGTAGATTTGATTTTTTGCTAAGTTAACAGATTTTATAGCATAAAAAAAGAGCTCATTTTTTCTGAGCTCTTTCATGCATTTTATTCCTATTTTAAACTATAGAGAATAGTTCAAACCGAACAACCAATATGATTGTACTTTGTTGTCAAGGTCATTAAAAGTCGCTGATGGTTGTGTCATTTGTAAATTATTCAACCCTTCTTGCTTATTTCCTCTTAATCCAAATTCAAAACCTAAACCAATTCCTTTCCATAACGTATATCCGAAAGAATTGATCCATGTCCAGTTAGACAAATCACCACTCTTATAACTTTGAAAAGTAGATAGATTTGATTTAAAACTCACCTTGTTAAATTGTCTTGTATAATCAGCAACGATTTTAGCACCAGTAGATGATTCGAAAGCAGCATCATTCTTAGCGAATACAAAATTATAATTCAATGGGTGAATTACTACCACTAAGTTTTCTAACGGAGTCCAAGTCGCACCAACACCTAGATCTAAAAATCCAGGATCGTTAAAATTATTAATAATTGAAGTTCTATATTCTCCAAGAGCAGAAATTGCCCATTTTTCGCTTAATTTACGTCCATATAAAGATGAAATCGTAAATACATCTGTAGTACCGTCAAAACTATCACTATCTGTGTCTATATCGGTATTGTCATTTTTTACCCACGCAAGGTTGATATTACCAGAATTTCTCCAGAAAAATTTCTCTTGAGTAAGATTTGCAAAACCATTTACCGTAACACCAATGTTACCTGTAGATGAGTTTGGAGCGGCATTAGAATACCAATCATTAAAACCTTGAAGGTTTGCACCAATAGTACCAAAAGCACCTTTTTTCCATCCTGGTAATGCGTCAATTTTAGCTTGTAATGCATCTACTTCTCCTTGAAGCTTAGCTATAGAATCTTTCTTTGGCGCTTGCTGTGCCTTTAATTCTTCAGCTGTTTGTGCATAGGTAGATGCTATCCCGAACATCAATCCTATTACGAATACTAATTTTTTCATTTTTTATTTGATTTTTAGTTTGAGCACGCAAAATTACGCTATTTCATTCATATAGACACAACATCTATATGAAAGTCACAAAAGAATTTACTTTTTTCTTTTGTATAATGGCACGGTTGAACAAGCTTCTCCAAACATAATTGTTCGGGCGGTAGGGAGTAATTTTTCGACTAACTGTACTTGGGCTG
This sequence comes from uncultured Flavobacteriaceae bacterium, assembly GCA_947500525.1. Lineage (GTDB taxonomy): Bacteria > Bacteroidota > Bacteroidia > Flavobacteriales > Flavobacteriaceae > Aureibaculum. Next base: position 420,736 of record CANMSH010000001.1, read on the forward strand.
TATCTGGAATCGGTTTATCAGAACATCCTTTAATAATGACAGGTTTGTCTTTATATTCATTCTCATTTAAATTGGCAATAACTTCTTGAAAAATACTGGTTTCAAGCAGTTCCAAATTACCAACAACGACTTTTTTAACAAAAGGGGCTGCTTTGGTTGTAATAAGCAAATAGGCCCAAGACGGAATAATTGCTTCGGTTTTACAAGTTAAAGCTACATAATGATCTTGGTATGCGCTCCAGTCATGATTAGATAGGCTTTCACGGAAATCTTTTTCTCTTAAAATTAAGCCTTCATATAACCAATTAGAAATATCAATTACGGTGCGGACACCTTCAGGATATAATTCCTCAAGATCTATAGTCACCAACGGACTTTTTGCCACTCTATTGATAATCTCTTTTTGCATTTTCTATAAAAACCCTAATTCTAATTTTGCCTCTTCACTCATCATATCTTGAGTCCAAGTTGGATCAAACGTAATCTCCACTTCGGCGTTGTCTATTTCTTTCAATGTTTTTACTTTCTCTTCGACCTCAACAGGTAATGTTTCTGCTACCGGACAATTGGGAGAAGTAAGGGTCATTAATATCTTAGCCTCATTATTTTCATTCACGAAAACATCATAAATTAGTCCTAGCTCATAAATATCAACTGGAATTTCAGGATCATAAATTGTCTTCAATACATCTACAATTTTGTCTCCTATTTCTTTTACATCATTATCAGTCATAACTCATTTTTGTGTTTACAAAGATACAATTATTGCATCAATTTAGTTTGAAATGCCATGGCGTATAACTTTAACTGTTTAATCATAGAAACCAAACCATTTGCTCTTGTTGCCGATAAATGTTCTTTCAACCCAATATCGTCTATAAAAGACATATCTGCATCTAAAATATCTTGAGGCTTTTGATGGGAAAAAACCCGAAGTAACAAAGCAATAATACCTTTCGTTAATATAGCATCACTATCGGCTGAAAAAACAACAATATCTTCATTCAATTCGCCTTGAACCCATACTTTTGATTGACATCCTTTAATGATATTATCTGCAATTTTATGTTCAGGTTCTATCAGTGGTAATGACTTCCCTAATTCTATGATATACTCATAGCGCTCCATCCAATCATCAAACATTGAAAATTCGTCTACAATTTCTTCTTGTATTTCTTTGATAGTCATTTTTTAAACTTATTTTTGCACAGTCAAAAAGACTGATTTTGCCTATTTAGTCGCAAAATTAAGGTAAAAAAACAAGAATGAGTAAATTATTAGCTGTAGGCACGGTTGCCTTTGACGCAATCGAAACGCCTTTCGGTAAAACTGATAAAATTTTAGGTGGTTCTGCCACTTTCGTGGGATTAGCCGCCTCACAATTCGGAATACAAACTGGCTTAGTTTCTGTCGTTGGTGATGATATGCCAAAAGCATATTTAACCATGTTAAACGAACGAAACATTGATACTTCTGGTGTTGAAATAGTACAAGGTGGTAAAACTTTCTTTTGGAGCGGGAGATATCATAACGATATGAATTCAAGAGATACCTTGGTAACAGAGTTAAACACCTTGGCAGATTTTGCCCCTGTTGTTCCCGAAAATTTTAAGGATGCACCTATAATCATGTTAGGAAATTTACATCCTTTAACACAAAGTTCTGTATTGGATCAACTATCTGAAAAACCAAAAATGGTTATTTTAGATACTATGAATTTTTGGATGGATTCGGCATTAGACGATTTAAAACAAGTGATCAAAAGAGTTGATGTAATTACAATTAACGATGAAGAAGCCCGTCAGCTTAGTGGAGAATACTCTTTGGTAAATGCCGCCAAGAAAATTCATGAAATGGGACCCAAATATGTAGTCATAAAGAAAGGAGAGCATGGTGCTTTACTCTTTAACGACGGAAATATGTTCTTCGCTCCAGCCTTACCACTAGCAGAAGTTTTTGATCCTACTGGTGCAGGAGATACGTTTGCTGGAGGATTTGCAGGTTATATTGCAAAAACAGAAGATATTTCTTTCGAAAATATGAAAAGTGCGGTTATTTACGGCTCAAACCTTGCTTCTTTTTGTGTAGAAAAGTTTGGCACAGAGCGTATGCAAAACCTTACAAAAGAAGAAGTTCATAAACGACTTCAGTCGTTCAAAGAACTAACACAATTTGAAATTGAATTAAATTAATATATCTGTCCGTGCTTTCGAGCGCGGATTTTTTTTACAAAAAATATGAGTGACGCTATTAAACACGAGTGTGGAATTGCTTTAGTAAGGTTATTGAAACCTCTTGAGTTTTATCAAAAGAAATATGGCACTTCTTTCTATGGTATTAATAAAATGTACCTAATGATGGAAAAACAACACAATCGTGGCCAAGATGGTGCTGGCTTTGCGAGCATTAAACTAGACGTAAACCCTGGCACTCGTTATATAAGTAGAGTGCGTTCAAATCAACAAGCTCCAATTCAAGACATTTTCGCTCAAATTAATGAACGTCTTAATGCAATCCTTGAAAAGAATCCTGACAAAAAAAATGATGTTCAATGGCAATTAGAAAATATGCCATATGTTGGAAACCTTTTTTTAGGACATGTTCGGTATGGAACGTTTGGCAAAAATAGTATTGAGAGCGTACATCCTTTTTTGCGCCAAAATAATTGGAAACATAAAAACCTCATTGTTGCGGGTAATTTTAATATGACCAATTCTAATGAATTGCTAGACGAGTTGATAGAGTTAGGTATGCACCCAAAAGAAAATACCGACACTGTCACTGTAATGGAAAAGATTGGGCATTTCTTAGATGATGAAGTCGCTAACATCTATCAGCGATGTAAAGAACGCGGCATAAATAAAAAAGATGCTTCATTGGTCATTGAAGAAGAATTAGATATTAAAAAAGTACTACAACGCGCCTCTAAAAACTGGGATGGTGGTTATGCAATGGTTGGTCTTTTGGGTCATGGAGATTCTTTTGTATATAGAGATCCTGCTGGGATACGACCTGCTTATTACTACCAAGATGATGAAGTTGTAGTAGTTGCCTCTGAACGCCCAGCAATTCAAACTGTCTTTAATGTTGACTATAATGATGTTCACGAATTAGAGCGTGCCAATGCTTTAATTATTAAGAAGAACGGAAACGTTTCGGTGCAACAGGTACAAGAACAACTTCCTAAAAAAGCATGTTCTTTTGAACGGATATACTTTTCTCGAGGAAGTGATGCCGAGATTTATGAAGAACGCAAGAACTTAGGAAAATATGTATTTCCAAAAATCCTTCAAACTATTGACAACGATGTAGATGGTACGGTGTTCTCCTTTATTCCAAATACGGCCGAGACTTCATTTTATGGAATGGTGCAAGCGGCTGATGATTATTTAATTCAACATAAACTGTCTACTATACTCGACGGAAAACGAAAGCTATCGGCAGATAAAGTAACAAAGATTTTATCTGAACGTGCACGAATGGAAAAGATAGCAATTAAAGATGCAAAATTAAGAACCTTTATTGCCGATGATAATAGTAGAGATGATTTGGTCGCCCATGTTTACGATGTTACCTATGGTGTTGTAAAACCCACAGATAATCTAGTAATTATTGATGACAGTATTGTGCGAGGAACGACGCTCAAGAAAAGTATTATAAAAATTCTAGATCGTCTTAACCCTAAGAAAATTGTTGTTGTTTCATCCGCTCCTCAAATTAGGTACCCGGATTGTTACGGTATAGATATGGCGAAACTTGAAGAGTTTATTGCCTTTAAAGCCACCTTAGAACTTTTGAAAGAGCATGACCAATATCATATTATCTACGAGATTTACGAAAAATGTAAAATTCAAGATTCGATACCTGATGATAAGTTAGAAAACTATGTTAGAGATATGTACAAGCCTTTTACCGCTGAGCAAATTTCTGATAAAATTGCACAACTGTTAAAAACCGACGACATTAAGGCCGAGGTAAATGTAATCTTTCAATCTATTGAGGGTTTACACAAAGCATGCCCTAAAAATGCAGGTGATTGGTACTTTACGGGTAAATATCCTACACCCGGAGGTGTGAGAGTAGTGAATAGAGCATTTATTAATTTCTACGAAGGCAATAATAAAAGAGCTTATTAGGTTGGCATCTTAATTGTTTAGTATATTAAAAGTTAAAGAATGAAAACACTTAAATTATTTTTTTTACTACCGTTAATTTCATTTATAATGATGAGTTTTTCGCAATGCAATGGTGATCAATTTGATAAAACACCACCCGCTACAATTACAGAATCATTCTACCAAAAATGGGTAGGGGGTGTTCCTGGGTCTAAAGGAACTTTAGTGACTATTAAATTAAACAATCCAGATAAAGAAATCGTTTTTGATTCTATATATTTCGATGGAGCTATTACTAGCTTAAAGACTTCCAAAACTGAAAAAGGCATAACCTTAACGGGAAATTTTAGCGCAAATACAGCGCAAAACGATATTGTTATGGAAGGTGACCCGAAAAAAGAATTTGGAAATACTCCCACCAAAAGAAGTGCTAAAATTCCTTTCGATCTTGAGCAAGGAGAGGCCATTATTAGCTATAAAATCAAAAAGAAAAAGAGGTATTATAAAGTTATTGGTATTAAAAAAACGAAGTCTCTTTTTTATCAATAATTATTTTTTGGCACAGAGTTTGGTTTACACTTAAAACAAACATTAAAATCTGTGCTTATGAAAGCTTTAAAACTACTTACGGGACTATTTTTAGCCACAACATTATTCACGTCTTGTGTCGTTTCAGTAAACGATTTTGACGACTACGATAATTCAGTTAGCTTAGAAGAATTAGTGACTTCTTATGATTTATGGTATATAGATTTTAATAGAACCACAGGCAATGGAGAGGTACCATTTTTATCGAAAGCATTTACAATTTCTTTTCAAAATGGTCGTTTATATGCTAATAACAATCTTGTTGGAATCGGGACTGTTGGAAACGGCTTAGGTCTACAAATTGGATACTATAATACTATTAATGGTGTATTAGAAGTAGATCATAATCAAGATGGGTTCATTGATTTAGAAGTAGCGCAAATCTCTAATGATGAAATTAGAGTAAGAGATACATTTTCAAATACAACGTATTACTTAATCGGGTATTTTAGAAACACCTTTGACTATGATCTTGTATTTTATGATAACATAGAATATTTTTTACAGGAGTATGTAGCTTGGGAGAAAACGTTTACCAGTAACGTTGGTGCATTAAATGAATTTGATGAAGAGAACTATTTAGAGTTTACTCCGAATGGAAATACAAGCGTATTTAGATCTTCACAGGATGACTTTGGCATAGATCTTGATTTCTTAAATTGGGATTTTGTAGGAGATTATGAAGTGTTTAATGTGAGCGGAGTAGATGACCTAAAGATTTTAACATTAGATTATGATTTCTTTGACAATGAAGAGTTCGAATTAAGCGTTATTAATGATGGTAAGATAAGTTTATTCCATCAAGCTTCGGGTACAACTTATGAGTTCACAGGAAGAGGTTATATCCAATTTAAAAATGGAGGCACGAAAGCTGCACCAAGAAATAAAAAACGATTTAAAACAAATCGTAAAACGAAAAAAAGAAATATAAAAGCATAAAGATAAGGTTTGGTTAGTTGATTTTGGTTGATTAATTTCAACCAACGCCGCCTCAGGTTTCTGAGGCGGTTTTTTTGTATATTTAGAAAAAAGATTCCTTGAATAAACAATGATTAATAAACGTCTCCTAATTAAGAATTTACTTGCCTATAATGACGAAAATAGCTTTTACGATAAAAAAGTGCAGCTCAACCTTAATTCAAAAGAAGGTAAAGCTAAATTTTTAAAACATGTTTGTGCGTTATCTAATTCAAATCCTGATAATAATTCTTACATCGTTATTGGTATAGAAGATGAAACAAACAAAATAGTGGGCGTCGATTTTTTTGACGATAGTAAAATTCAAAATTTAGTCAACGCTTATCTAGCCAATCCTCCCAAAATTCAATATGAAAATGTTGCCTTTCCAAGACTCTCAAGACATAAGGTTGTTGGTTTAGTGACTATAAATCCAATAGCAAGTGTAACTTCACTTATAAAAGGAACCTGGAAATACAAAAAAAATACCATCTTCATAAGAAGAGGAAGCAACTCGATTCCTACAGAAAGTGTTGTGTTGAAAAATACAAACAAGAGTATTGTAGCTTCTATTGAAAAGAATGCAACCAATAATATTGAACTCACATTAAATAGTGTCTTTAATTTTATTGAAACGTATAAAAAAGAGTTGTCTCCAACCTATAAAGTATTTAAAGATCAATTCATTGTTTGTTGGGCCGGTATAAAAAAAGAAGTTGATGGAGAAATTTACTATTCTCGAGTAGATATAGAATTAATAAATGAACAAGTTCGCTTATTCTATTCGGATTTAGATGACGTTCAAATCCAGTATAACGAACAATCATTTATTATCACAGAATTCATTCAGTTAGGTATTCAACAAAATTTTACCTATTTCCCATTAGAAAAAACCATTATTCATTTTAAAGACAACGGAAAACATGATATTGCTACAGAACTCTTATTTCAACCACCGAAATTTGATCCTATCTTATTAAAGCATATTTACAATAGCAATAATACATTGTTAGAAAAGTTAAAAAAAGGATTATCACTTACCCCCAATGATCAAAAAGATTTAGAACAACTTCCAACAAGTTACCTTATTTGTTCATTGAATGGGTTTGCAAAAGCAAAGGAAAAATTAAGTGAAATTAAGCCGTATCTTAGAAAATTAGAAAATAAAAGTCCATATATCAAGGTAAAAGAAACAGAACGTATTCTACGGAAACTAAAATATAATTAACCCTTTATTGCAAGGTTCTAACATAGTTTACAACGTCCCAGCGCTCTTTTTCTGATAAAATTGGCCCCCATTTAATCATCGCATTTCTACCATTGGTGACTTTCCAAAAGAGTTCACCATCCGACTGTTTTTGCACCATTTCTAGTGTTAAGTTTTGCGGTTTTGGCTCTAATGCTTTTCCTCCAGGGCCATTCCCTTTTCCTCTTGGGCCATGGCAAATCATACAACGTGTTTTAAATATCTTTTTACCCTTATTGGCAGAAACGCCTCTAAGAGATCCTTTGACAGGATTCTTAATTGCCTTCGCTTCTTTAGGTGCAACCCATCTATCTTTTTGCAATTTGGTTCCTACAAACCCCAAAAAAATAAATGAAAGCACTACAATGAGTACTTGTTTTTTCATTTTGTCTATATTATTAATTTAAATGTCTGATAATTAAACATTTAAAACAACACTATGTCAATTTCTGTGCCATTTGAGTGCTAAAAATAGAAAACCAACATTACATTCAAACGATTTTTATTGTTTTTTATTCTTGAAAATTATGTCACATACCCATAATTTAACATTCCTGATCTAAAAATTTTGGGCTACTTTTATGTATGTTTACTAATTAAAATAGATCATAGTTTATGAAGAAAACAGCCTTAATAACGGGTGCGACCAGTGGAATCGGGGCAGCCACAGCACGCGAATTTGCAAAGCATGACATTCAATTAATTTTATGTGGAAGAAGACAAGAACGACTAGATGCTTTGCAGAAAGAACTGCATCATAATGTGCCCATATATACCCTCAATTTCGACGTAGGTGATCGTAAGGCAGTGAAAAAAGCCATCTCTTCTTTACCACAAGACTTTGAAAAGATCGATATACTTATCAATAATGCTGGAAATGCTCATGGGTTAGATCCTATTCAAGATGGCAATATTGATGATTGGGATGCTATGATGCATAGCAATGTAAATGGGTTGCTCTACGTTAGTAAGACAATTATTCCGCAAATGGTGCAGCGTAATGCCGGACATATTATTAATATTGGCTCATCTGCAGGAAGAGAAGTGTATCCTAAAGGCAACGTATATTGTGCCAGTAAGCATGCGGTTGCCGCACTTACTGAAGGCATGCGTATCGATTTAAACCCATATGGAATTAAAGTGAGTGCGATCAATCCTGGTTTGGTTGAAACTGAATTTTCGCAGGTTCGTTTTAAAGGGGATGCTATTGCCGATAATGTTTATAAGGGATTTAAAGCATTGCAAGCACAAGATATTGCCGAAATTATTTATTTTGCCGTATCGCGACCATCACATGTTACTATTGCAGACTTATTGGTGTTTCCAACAGCGCAGGCGAATAGCGTTACAATACAAAAATCGAGTTCATAGTCTACAGGAAATATCCTCTAAAAAATCAGGGTTTTTCCTCTTGACTAATACTAGGTATTTCAAGCATCTTTGTAATCTAAAATTAGTTGAACATTACATCAACAATAAAAATAACCTTGTTTCTCCCTGCAAAGACAGGCATTGAAACAAGGTTTTTCCGTTTTTTCTAAGATCCTTACAAATCAAATTTTATTCCTTGCGCTAAAGGCAGTTCGTTAGAATAATTTACAGTATTCGTTTGTCTTCTCATATACACTTTCCAAGCATCCGAACCTGATTCTCGACCTCCACCAGTTTCTTTTTCTCCTCCAAAAGCACCACCGATCTCTGCGCCCGAAGTACCAATATTTACATTCGCGATTCCACAGTCAGAACCAGCATAAGATAAAAATTTCTCCGCCTCTTTCATTTCATTTGTCATAATCGCAGAAGATAGTCCTTGGGCTACACCATTTTGTTTATCAATTGCATTTTCTACTTCTCCACTATATTTCATTAAATATAAGATCGGAGCAAATGTTTCATGCTGTACTATTTTAAAATGATTTTCGGCTTCAATAATTGCGGGTTTAACATAACAGCCACTTTCGTAACCTTCTCCTTCTAAAATACCCCCCTCAACTAATACCTTTCCTCCTTCTGATTTTGCTTTTTCAATGGCAGATAGATACGTATTTACCGCATCTTTGTCAATTAAAGGACCTATATGATTCTTCTCGTCTAAGGGGTTTCCAATGATCAGTTGACCATAAGCTCCAACAATGGCATCTCTAACTTTATCATATACCGATTCATGGATTATAAGTCTTCTTGTTGAGGTACAACGTTGACCGCATGTTCCTACGGCTCCAAAAACAGCTCCAGGAACTACAACTTTTAAATCGGCAGAAGGAGTAATAATAATAGCATTATTACCTCCTAATTCTAATAGAGATTTCCCAAACCGTTCTGCTACAGTTGTGCCAACAATTCTTCCCATTCGAGTTGATCCAGTTGCAGAGATAAGTGGGATTCTAGTGTCTTTCGTCATGAATTCACCTACCTTATAGTCTCCATTTATAATACATGAGATCCCTTCTGGTAGCTCATTTTCTCTTAAAATTTGTGCGATAATATTTTGACATGCAATAGAACATAAAGGTGCTTTCTCAGAAGCTTTCCAAACACACACATCTCCACATATCCATGCCAATGCAGTATTCCAAGCCCAAACTGCCACAGGAAAATTAAACGCAGAAATAATACCAACTACACCAATAGGGTGCCACTGTTCTCTCATGACATGTCCAGGGCGTTCAGAAGGAATTACTTGTCCATTTAACTGTCTTGATAATCCAACAGCAAAATCACAGATATCAATCATTTCTTGAACTTCTCCATACCCTTCTTGTAAAGATTTTCCCATTTCATAAGAAACTAACTTACCTAAAGGTTCTTTCAAGTCTCTTAGTCTATTTCCGAATTGACGTACAATTTCTCCTCTTTGTGGAGCCGGCATGTCTCTAAATGACAAAAAAGCTTTTGTTGCTTGCGTCATTACTTTTTCATAATCTTCTCTGGTGGTCGTTTTTACCTTTCCGATCAGTTTTCCATCAACTGGTGAGTATGATTCAATAATTTCTCCATGTGAAAAGTTATTTGAACCGGTAGACGTTCCATCATTTATATCTTTCACACCTAATTCTTTAAGTGCTTTATCTATTCCAAAATTAGTGGCTATTACTGTCATTTCGTTTTATTTGATTGGGATGCTAAATTACAAATAATATACGTTGGTGTTTATTTTAATAAAACAAAAAAGCCGAACATTTCTGTCCGGCTTTTTTGCTATACTTGGTAACCAGCCAAATATAATTAACCAACTAAAACCTAAAATTTAAACCTGTATAAACCCCAAGATAGTATGGCTTAAAGCCTCCATCATTTTTTGAAAAAGTATTCAATTGGTATTTAAACATGGGTGATACATTGATGTATAACTTTTTATTAATCTTATAATCTAAGTCTAAGCCAACATTTCCACTAAAATTGACATTATTTAGATTAGACGCTTCACCGAGAGTTGTTGAGCCGTCTGAATTTTCAATATCTACTTCATTCCTATATAAAACATAGGTACTTAGACCTCCAATAACGTTTACCCCTATCTTTTTCTGAACTAATGCATATTTTGCTTCCATAGGTATTTCTACATAGCTCATTGATTGATTCAAGTCACCATTCAAATTACCAAATGTTCTTTCTCCATTAGCGGCTAATTCTTGGGTTTGTGAGTCAAAATTAGAACTTGATCCACTAGATGGAGGGCGAGCAGATAGTGTGAGGACTTTTAATCCATTAACGTTTGTATTGATATTCGTATCATTTGTTAAGGAATTGGTAGAAGTCACTAAGGCCGTTACACCTTCTGTTTGGTATGATAAATCTAACGAATTAACTCCTGACTGTAAACTTAATCGGTTATTGATTTTATAATTCACTTTTACTCCATAAGATAGAGATGGTCTGCTGTTCTTTTCATTACTGGCAAGTGCACTATGTATAGGAGAACCCTTACTCAATGTATTAAAGTAAACAGGAGCTACCGTCGAGCCCACTGACCATTTTTTATCATTGGTCTCTTTTTCAACAAGTGCAACTTCGGTTTGATTTTCTTTAAGAGTTTCGTTAATGTCTTTCTTACCATCAACTTCTTTAAGCTCATCGATTTTTATATTCGAAGTAACTACTGTTTCTTCGGATTCCACTAATTCACCTTTTTTCTGAATTTCTTTTAAACTCTTATTATTGTTTTCTTCTCCATTCAATTGTGCCAAATTATCTTCTTCTCGAAGTATATTATCTACTTTTTTAGCATCAGCTTGAGCATTAGAAATCTCTGTTTTATCAGAATTTTTCAAACTAGCGACAACAAATATCTTCTCATCAGGGCTTTTCGATACATTTTTTTGTTCTCTAACCTGAGGCACTATAACAAGTTCTTCATCTATTTTAGAAGCATCTTGTGGTTGTTTTTCTGGGTTTAACCCATTGTTCTTTTTAAATTTTTCCTGCTTTTCATCAGTATCAACATCAGTAATTATCGAATCTGATTTGGGCAACTTAGTTGTGGTTGTTTGAGAATTGTATATCCAAACCCCACTACTAACGAGTAGGATTAGAATTGCCGCTGCACTGCCTAAACGCAGCCACAGCGGTACAATTCTCCTTTTCTTCTTTTTCACTAATTGCTCCTCAATATTTTTCCATACTTCCGCATCTGGAAAAACCTCAAAGTCTTTTAGTTTCTCTTGAAATAATCTATCAATATGTTTCTTTTCATCCATCATTCAGAAACTTTATTTTTTTTTTCCTCTAATTTATTTTGTTCTACCTTCTTCTTCAAAATTTGTCTTGCTCTAGACAAGTTTGATTTAGAAGTACCCTCCGATATCTCTAACATTTCGGCAATATCTCTATGTGAGTATCCATCCAGAACATACATATTAAAAACCAATCTGTAACGATTCGGTAATTCTTGTATGATTCCCAAAAGATAATCTAACGAGACTGTCGATTCATCAATATCAACTTCAACTTCATCAGGAATTTCATCAGAAATTAAATTCAATACATTCTTCTCTCTATATTTCTGCAAAGCTGTATTTACAACGATGCGTTTTAACCAACCTTCAAATGAGCCTTTAAATTGGTATTGATCCATTTTCTTAAAAATGGTAATAAAACCATCCTGTAAGTTATCTTGAGCTTCTTGGTAATTTTTAGAATACTTTAAGCACAACGCAAAGAGTTTACCAGCAAAAAGCTGGTAAACCTCAGATTGTGCTTTAATATCTTGTTGTTTACACTTATTTATGAGTTTTTCTAAACTCATTAGAATCTCAAGTTTTTACTGATTAATTACTGGTACTACAACTTCTTCAAAAATATTCTCTCCATCACCATCAGTTCCCTTCCAAAATCTAAATGTATAATCTTGCCGTTGCACCACATTTACTTTAAAGGTATATTCGATTTCTCTTATTTCTTCGGTACAAACATCATTTTCATTTACTAACGAATTGATCGCTACTGTTCTAGATGTTCCTTCATATTGATAAAATAAATCATAAAAAGAATGACATCCACTAGGTAAATCATACTTTACGGTAATATCATGACTCGAACCAAAATTAAACTCGGTAGGCACAATTGCTTCCTTAATTGGTAATGTTTCTAATACAAAATCATTCGCTCCGTCATCATCAACACTGCAAGATACAACCAAAAACATCAGTACTATACTTACAAAAATTCTTTTCATATTCTTATTCTTAATTTGTGCTTTTAAGATGCTAATATTATGAAAGGTTGCGTTAAATAATCCTATTTTTGCACTGCGTATGAGCTTAAAAAACCAAATTTTTAACATAACCTCTAAAACTGAGTTTGCTAAAGTAGCATTTTCTGTTTTTAAGTATCAGTTTGAGAATAACAAAGTTTATCGCTCATTTTGTGATTTGTTGTACAAACACCCAAGTGATATTTCACGACTTGAAGACATTCCTTTTTTACCGATATCCTTTTTTAAATCTCATACCGTTATAGCTCATAAAGACCTTCCAAATCTCATTTTTTCGAGTAGCGGGACCACGGGTACTATTACAAGTAAACATCATATTATTGATAGTACCATATACGAAACAAGCTATCAACGTGCGTTTCACGATTTTTATGGCCCTATTCAAGATTATACCATTCTCGCTTTACTGCCTTCTTATTTGGAACGCCAAGGTTCGTCTTTAGTTTATATGGTAAATGACTTAATTGAACGATCAAAAAAGAAACATAGTGGGTTCTATTTAGATAATTTTCACGAGTTGGCAACCCTATTAAAGAATCTTGACGAAAAGGGAGAAAAAGTTCTTCTAATTGGCGTTTCATTCGCCTTATTGGACTTCGTTGAAAGGTATTCTTTCAAACTAAAAAACACCATTATTATGGAGACTGGAGGTATGAAAGGTAGAAGAAAAGAGCTCATTAGAGCGGACCTACATACCATCCTAACCAAAGGTTTTGGTGTATCAACCATTCATTCTGAATATGGCATGACTGAATTACTAAGCCAGGCCTACTCAAATGGGAAAGGCCTATTTAGATGCCCATCTTGGATGCACATATATACCCGAGATCCTGAAGATCCATTATCTATCTTACCACATAACAAAACTGGTGGTATTAACATTATCGATTTGGCCAATCTCAATTCATGTTCGTTTATTGCAACACAAGACCTAGGTAAAACCTTTAAAAACGAAACATTTGAGATATTAGGGCGATTTGATCATTCTGATATTCGGGGATGTAATTTATTAATCAATTAAACGACTATATGTCAAACTCTAATGTGATGAAACAACTACTTCTAGTACTAATACTCGCCATAACGACTTCGATTAGCGCTCAAAAAATAGATTATAATACGGATAAAGGATATCTCGTTGAGGGTTATGATGTGGTATCTTACTTTCAACAGAAACCTGTTAAGGGCAATAAAAAATATAGTACTACCTATGAAGGTGTGAAATTTAAGTTTGCTTCTCAGCAAAATTTGCAAACATTCTTAAAGAACCCAACTAAATACATACCTCAATACGGCGGATACTGCGCATATGCTGTTGCAGAAAAGAAAACTAAAATGGATATAGATCCGGACGTATATGAAGTCAGAGATGGAAAACTATACTTGTTCTATAGCTCTTGGCTAACAAGTAAGTTAACTGACTGGCAAAAGGGTGACACCAAAAAATTACAGGCCAAAGGAGATAAAAACTGGAAAGAAATAAAACATAAAAAATAATGAAAAAAGCACTTTTTTTATTACTGATATTTTCGGCTACTACTTTTGCTCAGCAAATTGATTATAATGCCCAAAAAGGGTTTGTAGCCAGTGGTTACGATGTAGTCTCGTATTTTTCGAACAAAGCTATTAAAGGAAGTAGTAAATATGTGTATACTTTCGACGGTGCACGTTATAAATTTACTTCGAAAGAAAACCTGGCAAGTTTTAAAAATGAACCTAGCAAATTTGTACCTCAATATGGTGGTTATTGTGCATATGCGGTCGGAAAAAATGGTAAAAAGGTTTCTGTTAACCCTAAAACATTCGAAATTAGAGATAACAAGTTATACTTATTCTATAATTCTTGGGGTACCAATACTTTAGAGTTATGGCAACAAGAAGGAGCAAAAATGCTACAAAAGAAAGCAGATACCAATTGGAAAGAAATAAAATTCAAATCATAGTTTGAATTCCTAATTCTTCATTGAAAATTCCATGTAATTGTGTGTGTTAAGGTATTCTTTTCTTAATTCTCTAAGATGTCTTATTACCAATTCTCTATCTACATAATCAGGGTGTAAACCGTCTTGCATTTTTATATCTCTTGCCGTAAGTACAATATACCAATGTCCTTTTCTTGAAGCATACAAATCTTCAAAGACTGGATCAATGCAATACTCAGTGCTCAATGCAGCATCTACAAACATAGGCAACAAATTGATGGTACTTGTTACTCTTTCAACTTCATAAAATGAAAATGAAAATTCTTTTCCATCGATTTCAAATGGAACATTATCTTCTACAGATTCGTCGTTTAAATGGTATTTAGCATTCACAAAATGATAAAAGTCATCTGCGTTCTTTGGATCCTTAAAAATTAAGGCGTAATGTCTTGGAAGAGATCTCTTGAATTTCTTGGCAATCTTTATTTTATCTTCTTTGATATTAGGGGCAATCCGCAAAGGGATACAAGAGGTAAAAATAAATAATGTAAGTACAATAATAGAGGCATGTTTCATTTGAAATAGTTTTGACCATTATCACCAATTATCATGCCATCGTTTGCCATTTAAGGTTTACCTAAGAAGCATCTAAATAGTATCTTTTATCTTCTTTCTGCGGTTTTAAAGTGTCTAAATAATTTTTAAACTGTTCCATATAATTATAGAACAACGCTTTGTTATTTGTAGTTCTCTTTAACGTTCTAACCCCTTCTAAAGAATTAATAATAAATTCAGCAACAGGCTCGGTATTGATATGTCTATTTATATAGCCGTCTTCAATGCCTCGATACATTAAACTTATTAAGGCTACTTTCCATTGGTCTAGAATATCGTATAACTGACCTTTCAAATTATAGTCATTGTGCTCATAACTCAAGGCGACAATCATATTCGTTAAAGGACTTCCTAAGTTTTGTCCTAAGGAGTCATCATTAATCAATTTGTCTTGTAATAAGTCTCCTAAAATAAAAATAGGATTTCCTCTTTTCGTTATGGGTTCGATAAATTCACTGTGGATTTCCTTTTCTATTCTTTCCTTTATAATCTGAGAAACAAAATGATGTTTATTCTCAAAATGATAATAAAAAGCACCCTTTGTTAGACCAACTTCTTTGATAATTAGATCAACACTTACTGCATGATATCCATACATGTTTATCAACTTATATCCTTTATCAATTAACTTTTGCTTTGTTAATTTACGTTTGATTTCTTGTGTCATGATGCTTCGTTTTACTCTTTGCTAATAGAACAACTTTATTAACATTATTCCTACCAATAACGTACTAATCAGTATTTTAGTATTAACAATAAAACCATAAGATTCACCTCACAATCTAGCAATACATACCGTCTAGTTGGTTTATTTATAGCAAGATAACCTTCTATTAATTTAACATTCCTTTGTCTATCTCGTACTTTTTTTACTGTTACTTTTGAAAAAACGGAATCAACATGCACAACTTTAATTTCAAAAAACACATTGCCATTTGCGCGCTGTTATTTTTTACAGCTACTTCATTTGGGCAGAACATAATCAAAGTAAAAAAAGGATATTCGCCACAAATAGGAACAACGGTATCTATGCTCGAAGATTTAAAAAGTAGAGTCACAAGAAGCGTTCAAAATTTAAACCAAGAGGCAACAGATTTCTTGTTAGATGAAGAAGCGAATAGAGTTGGCGCCCTAGTTTTACATTTAGCTGCTACCGAACGCTACTATCAAGTCTATACTTTTGAAAACAGAGGTTTCAATAAGGATGAGGCCAAAAAATGGGAAGCTGCCCTTAGTCTAGGTACAACCGCTCGAGATCAATTTACCAATAAACCCATTTCCTATTATTTAAACTTATGGAATGAGGTTCGCAAGGAAACACTCCGTTTACTCAAAACTAAAGATGATAAATGGTTTTCTAAAAAAGTAAAAGGCAGTAGCATGAACAATCACTGGGCGTGGTATCATGTAATGGAACACCAAGCAAATCATATGGGCCAAATACGATTAATTACCAAACGTATACCCAAGTAATATTTTAGATGCGTATAAATACTACTTAGTATTTTAATTGCTGAGGTAAATTGGCATTTTGAACCTAAAAAAATACTACTTAGTCTGTTGGCAACCCGGTATTATTTTCGTGTTTTTAACAGGAAATAATTCTTTTTCCCGCGTTGTAAGAGCACATATTTATTAGCAATCAGATCTTTTTCACCAATGAGATAGTCTTCCTTAACTTTCTCTTTGTTTACCGAAATTGCATTCTCTTTAAGCGCTCTTCTAGCATCACCATTAGAGTTTAAAAAATTAGTCTTTGCAGCTAAAGCACCAATCATATCTAAGCCATTTTTTATATCTTCTATAGCGACCTCAGCTTGAGGAACACCGTCGAAAACATCTAAAAAAGTTTGCTCGTCGAGGTTTTTTAAGTCTGCCGCAGTAGACGACTTGCCGAATAAAATATTTGAAGCAGCAACGGCTTTGTCTAGTTCCTCTTTACTATGAACAAAACTAGTCACTTCTGATGCCAATTTTTTTTGTAAAAGACGCATATGAGGAGCTTCCTTATGCTCAGTAATTAATGCGTCTATTGTCTCTTTAGATAAAAAGGTGAAAATTTTAATATATTTTTCAGCATCTTCATCTGTCGTATTTAGCCAAAATTGGTAAAATTTATAGACAGATGTTTTATCGGCATCCAACCATACATTACCTCCTTCAGATTTTCCAAATTTAGAGCCGTCTGCTTTAGTTATGAGTGGACAGGTCATGGCATATGCTTTTGCCTCTACTCCTTCATTCATTCTTCTCACTAATTCAGTACCCGTAGTTATATTTCCCCATTGATCACTTCCTCCCATCTGGAGCATGCAATTATGTGTTTTATGCAAATGGTAAAAATCATATCCTTGAATTAATTGATATGTAAATTCAGTAAATGACATTCCCGAACCAGCTTCTCCTGTTAAACGCTTTTTTACAGAATCTTTAGCCATCATATAATTTACAGAGATACGCTTTCCTACTTCACGAGCAAAGTCGATAAATGAAAAGCTTTTCATCCAATCATAATTATTCACGAGAATTGGAGCATTGTCTGCAGAAGATTCAAAATTTAAAAAACGAGCCATCGTTCTTCTAATACCGGCAACATTGTGAGCTAACTGTTCTTCATTTAATAAATTTCGTTCATCAGATTTACCTGAAGGATCACCAATCATACCTGTAGCTCCTCCTACCAATGCAATTGGTCGATGACCAGCTCTTTCCATATGAACTAGTAAAATAATTGGTACCAAACTACCGATATGCAAAGAGTCTGAGGTGGGATCAAAACCGATATATCCTGTGGTACTTTCTTTTAATAATTGCTCTTCTGTACCGGGCATAATATCATGTACCATTCCTCGCCAACGTAATTCTTCTACTAAATTCTTAGACATCGTTTTTAACTAAATTTCCGCAAAGATATATTTCTCATGATAAACATAAAAGACAAATAGAAAAATACTAATTTCGTGATATGGTTTTAGTTACTGGAGGTACGGGTTTAGTAGGGGCTCATTTGTTGTATCAGCTTTGTCAAGAGGATTTTCCTGTAGTAGCTATTCATCGTAGTACGAGTAATTTGAATGCTGTAAAACAAGTTTTTAGTTTTTATACCGATGAGTTCGAAAGGTTATTTAATAAAATTACTTGGAAAGTTGCTGATGTCAATGATATTCCATCCTTAAAAGAGGCTTTTGTTGGGATTACCCATGTCTATCATAGTGCTGCTGTAATTTCCTTTGATAAAAAAAATGATGAGCTGCTAAGAAAGGTTAATATCGAAGGAACGGCGAACATGATTAATGTTTCGATTGATTCAAAAATAAAAAAATTCTGTTTTGTAAGTTCTGTTGCCAGTATTGGAAAATTTAAAAACCAAACCGCGGTTACTGAAGAAAATGATTGGAATCCCGAAGATGCTAATAATGGTTATGCCATTTCAAAATATGGTGCTGAAAATGAAGTTTGGAGAGGCTCACAAGAAGGATTAGATGTTGTTATAGTAAATCCAGGTGTAATTTTAGGTCCTGGTTTTTGGCAAAGCGGGTCTGGTAAAATTTTCGAAAGTGTCTACAACGGTTTTAAGTTTTACACAGAAGGTATCACCGGATATGTAGGTGTTCAAGACGTTGTAAAAAGCATGCTGCTACTTATGAAAAGTAATTGCGTTAACGAACGCTATATTTTAGTAGCCGAAAATCGTTCTTTTAAAGACATTGTTTTTGCAATTGCAGATGAATTCAAAGTTAAAAGACCATCGATCAAAGTGACTCCAGTTTTACGAGAATTAGCTTGGAGGTTCGCACTTCTAAAAAGCATTTTTACTGATAAACCAGCGTTTATTACCAAAGAATCTATTCGAGCTAGCAATCGTATCACGAATTACAACAGTACAAAAATTACTCAAGAAATTGACTTTACTTTTGAGTCATTGCAACAAACAATTAAAAATACCTGTAGCAAGTATACCAATTAATTTCTCTCTTTTTGCAGTTCTTCTTTACTCAATTCTTTAATAGATTGTACTTCTCTTTTTTTTCTTTTTTCTTTATTCACACGTCGAATAGAATCTTTTTTCCAAATTGGCAATGAAGGGTCTATATCGGCTGACAATGGATCGTAACTTACCTTTATTTTTCTGAGTCTTAGTTCAACACTCTCAAACATTTTTTCATACTCTTCAATCTTTGAAGTATAGTAAATATTACTTTCCATGAATCGAGCACTATCAATCTTGTATTTTTGATAAACAAATGGCAGGTAATTGATTTTTTTTTGACTCTTTGCATTCTTTACCGTTTTCGCATTATCCGCGATAATAATTTCTGTCCAAAGTTCTATCATTTGATCTTTGGGAATCAAATTAGCCGGCTTCTTGTATATAGTTCTACTGGTACAAGAAATTACACTCAAAAAAATAACCAATATGTAAATGCATCTTTTCAAATTATCTATTAAATGTTAGACGTTTTCCTTTTATGTTATCGTTAAACTTTCCTTCGTTATATATTAAATGACCGTTTACAAAAGTATGAGAAACGACCGAATTGAACGTAGTTCCTTCAAAAGGAGACCAACCGCATTTGTATAAAATGTTTTCTTTAGAAACCGTATACTCTGCATCCATATCTACAAGTACCAAATCGGCATAATAACCTTCTTTTAAAAAGCCTCTTTTTTCTATATTGAACAATTTAGCAGGGTTATGGCACATTTTTTCTACCAGTTTTTCTAAGCTTATTCTTCCTTGTGTATGACAAGCGATCATTGCTTGGAGCGTATGCTGTACTAAAGGACCTCCGCTTGGTGCTTTCGTATACACTTGGGCTTTCTCTTCCTTAGTATGGGGAGCGTGATCTGTTGCAATAACGTCAATTCTGTCATCTAATAAGGCTTTCCATAAGCCTTCTTTGTCACTTTTTGATTTGACTGCAGGGTTCCATTTAATTAAAGTTCCTTTTTCCTTGTAAGAAGAAGCGTCAAACCATAAGTGATGCGTACATACCTCGGCAGTAATTTGTTTTTCTTCTAAAGGTATATCGTTTCGAAATAAAGCGGTTTCTTTTGCGGTTGATAAATGAAAAACATGTAACCTTGCTCCTGTTTCTTTGGCCAATGCAATAGCCTTAGAAGAAGACATGTAACAGGCCTCTTCACTTCTTATTTCTGGATGTTTTTCGATCGGAATGTCATCTCCATATTGAGCTTTTGCCTTTGCTAAATTTTCACGAATAGTGCCTTCATCTTCACAATGTACAGCAATTAGCATTTTAGTTGAAGAGAATATTTTCTTCAAAACTTCTTCATTGTCAACAAGCATATTGCCAGTCGACGAGCCTAAAAATAATTTTATGGCAGCTACTTTTTTGGGGTCTGTTTTGAGTAATTCTTCTAAGTTATCATTGGTACCTCCAAACATAAAAGAATAATTAGCAAACGAAGTTTCTGAAGCAGTTTTAAATTTATCTTCCAAAAGTTCTTGAGTAGTAGCTTGTGGTATAGTATTCGGCATTTCAATAAATGTGGTTATTCCTCCCGCCACTGCAGCTCTACTTTCTGAAGCAATATTTCCTTTATGTGTTAACCCAGGTTCTCTAAAATGAACTTGATCATCTATAATGCCCGGTATTAATATTTTTCCAGTGGCATCTATAACTTCTACTGTATCATCTTCAACAATTAAGTTTTCTCCAATGGTATGAATCAGTCCTTCTTTAATAAAGAGGTCTGATATAAATGAAATTCCTTCATTTATTAAGGTTGCATTTTTTATTAGTGTATTTTTCATCTTATTGGTCGTTTTTTGGTAGCCCTTTCAATGCCATTTGAATCACTCCAAAAATAGCTTCACTTATAATACCTCCATCCATTTTCGAAGTTCCTTTTGCTCTATCGGTAAAAATAACTGATACTTCTTTAATCTTAAAACCATGCTTCCAAGCTTTAAACTTCATCTCTATTTGAAAAGCGTAACCCACAAATTTAATTTTATCGAAATTAATTCTTTCCAATACATTTCTCTTGTAACAAACAAAACCTGCTGTGGTATCACTTACCGGAATTCGCGTAATAAGTTTTACATACTTAGAAGCAAAATATGACAATAACAGTCTTTTCATATCCCAATTCACCACATTTACCTCATTATTGATATATCTAGAGCCTATAGATACATCAGCGCCATTTTGAGCACAAGCATTATATAAATGAACTAAATCTTTCGGATTATGCGAAAAATCTGCATCCATTTCAATAATATAATCATAGTTCCTTTGCAATGCCCATTTGAATCCGTGTATATAAGCCAATCCGAGTCCGTTTTTTTCTGATCTTTCTTCTATAAACAATCGGTCTTTAAACTCATTTTGCAAGCCTTTTACAATAGTTGATGTGCCGTCTGGAGAATTATCATCAACCACTAAAATGTCGAAAGTTTTCTCTTGAGAAAAGGTAGCCCTAATAATAGATTCTATATTTTCCTTTTCGTTATATGAAGGTATAATTACAAGTGCATCTTGCATTTAATAGGGTATTTATAATGCAAAGGTACATTTATTTATTTCTAAATTTTAGGCCGAAAAGTTTAAAAATTTCTTAAATAAAAATGCCTATTTTTTTGTTTAACTTCGCATGGTTATGTTAGAAGCCACTGAAAGAGTATTGCACACTAAAGATTGGATTACCTATCTTTTACTCTTGGTGTTCACACTATTCGTCATTATAAAATACCATCATAGCGAACGGTTAACACGGTTATTTTCGTTGATTCTTTCGCGAAATTATCTTGTTATCTATTCAAAACATACTCCGCTAGTTTTGAATTCTTTTCATCTATTTTTTGCTCTTATTCAGTTATTTATCTTCTCAATAACCATTTTTATCGGAATAAAAACGAATAGTTCGATCGCAAAAGAATTTGAATTTTCTTTTTTTCTCAGCATTGTAACCGGTGTTTTTATCTTTACAGTATTGCGGTATTTTTTAGGTAAGTTATTGGCTATTCTTTTCGATTTAGAAAAAGAGCATGAAAGCCTTACATATCTAAAAATGAGTTATTTAAGTAATTTTTGTTTGCTCATTTTTCCATTTCTAATTTTCACATTATATCTATTTTATGACTCTTCATTGGCAGCAATAATGATTGTATCAATTGCTGTGTTTATTTTGTTACTGTTTTACGTTCTCATTATTAAAAACAACCAAAAACTGATTTTAAAGAACTTCTTTTATTTTATTTTGTATCTTTGCGCCCTTGAAGTAGCGCCCCTAATTTTTTTTTATAAGCTATTTATTATTTAGGAGTTATAATAAGAAATGAGTATGAAAGTTAAGACAATTTTGGTTTCGCAACCAGCCCCAAATGCGAAACATTCTCCATACTTTGATTTATCTGAAAAGCAAAAGGTAAAGATTGATTTTAGATCTTTTATTCATGTGGAAGGAGAATCGTCGAGAGAAGTTAGAAATCAAAAAATAGATTTTTCGAATTTTACGGCTGTCATTTTTACTAGTAGAAATGCCATCAATAATTATTTTAGATTGGCCGAGGAAATGCGTTTTAAAGTGCCCGATGACATGAAGTATTTCTGTCAATCGGAAGCAGTAGCATATTATTTACAAAAATATGTTGTGTACAGAAAACGTAAAATATATGTTGGAGAACGTACCTTCCAAGATTTGACGAAGCTGATCAAAAAACATAAAACTGAAAAGTTTTTGTTGCCATCTTCAGACAAATTAAAGCCTATTGTTCCTCAAATACTCGATGAGTTAGAGGTTACTTGGCAAAGAGCCGTTCTTTTTAAAACCGTCGTAAGTGATTTGTCTGATTTACAGAATGTGTACTATGATGTATTGGTCTTTTTCAGCCCATCAGGAATAAAATCGTTATTCGAAAATTTCCCTGATTTTGAGCAAAATAAAACGCGCATTGCTGTGTTTGGTAATACAACCATAAAAGCGGCAGAAGAAGCAGGACTCCGTGTAGATATCGCTGCTCCTACCAAGGAAACGCCATCTATGACAATGGCTCTAGAACATTATATAAAAAATGTAAATAAATAACTTTAAAAAAGTTAAATAAAAAAACCCAGCCGAAGAAGCTGGTTTTTTTTATTTTCAATTCTTAATTTTAAGACTCTTCGTTAAGGTATGCTATAATTTTACCTTCTAATTCTTCTGCCAAATCAGGGTTGTCTTTGATAAGCGCTTTCACAGCATCTCGACCTTGCCCTAGTTTGGTATCTCCATAACTAAACCAAGAGCCACTTTTCTTTACAATACCATATTCTACACCTAAATCGAGAATTTCTCCTGTTTTCGAGATTCCTTCTCCATACATAATATCGAACTCAGCAATTTGAAAAGGAGGTGCAACTTTATTTTTCACAACTTTTACCTTCGTACTGTTTCCAATAACACGATCTCCATCTTTTATTTGTGTTCTTCTTCGAATATCTAAACGTACAGAAGCATAAAATTTCAAGGCATTACCTCCTGTTGTTGTTTCAGGATTACCAAACATTACACCAATTTTTTCACGTAATTGATTGATAAAAAATACAGTACAGTTTGTTTTGCTTATCGTTCCTGTCAACTTTCGAAGTGCTTGAGACATTAAACGTGCATGTAAACCCATTTTTGAGTCTCCCATTTCTCCTTCGATTTCACTTTTAGGTGTCAAAGCTGCCACTGAATCGATTACTACAATATCAACGGCCCCAGATCGAATTAGATTATCTGCAATTTCTAAGGCTTGTTCACCGTGATCTGGTTGCGAAATAATTAAATTATCAATATCAACACCCAATTTTTGTGCATAAAAACGATCAAAAGCATGTTCAGCATCAATAAAAGCAGCTATTCCTCCTCCTTTTTGTGCTTCTGCAATTGCATGTAATGTCAAGGTTGTTTTACCTGAAGATTCGGGTCCATATATTTCAATAACTCTACCTCTCGGATATCCATTTACTCCTAAGGCAATATCTAGGCCTAAAGATCCTGAAGGTATTGCATCAACCTCTTCGGTAACATTATCACCGAGACGCATTACCGAACCCTTGCCGTATGTTTTATCTAATTTATCTAAAGTAAGCTGTAGCGCTTTTAATTTTGCCGATTTTTCTTTGTCTTCTGCCATAATAACTGCTAAAATAATTTGTGAAATAAGTGGAGCTAAAGTACAAAAAGATGTTGAATCAACTTGGCAGTTTCCAATGTTTAAAAAATTAAATTTATTTCTTGTTTGACTGCTCGTTTTCAACAATTAATTTTTTCTGATAACGACCTTGTACTATGTCGGTAATAACCAATATTAAAATTACAAAATAGAACGTAGTTTTGCTCATAGGTACAATTTCATTACCAAAAAGTTTTAAATGTGCTAAATGGCCTCCTTCTGTAATCAACATAATACCAACTATAAATAAAATAAACAATCCTAATACTTCATACATTCGGTTTTTTGCTAAAAAAACCGAAATTTTATCTGCCATCAAAAGCATTAATAGTCCACTTGCAACAATCGCAATAGCCATTACAATAAATGCTGTTGTAGAGTTTTCTATTTCGCTAGTTAAACCTATAGCAGCTAAAATCGAATCAAAGGAAAATACTAAATTCATAATTACTATACTTGTAATAACAGCATTAGACGATTTTGTTCTTTTAGTTTCTCCCTCTACATCATGACTTAGGTCTGGAAGCGAAATCATATGCCATATTTCTTTGATTGCCGTATAGATAATAAACGCTCCGCCAACAAGTACGATAATACTATGTCCGTTAAACGCAAATTTTACAACATCATCTATACCTCCAGTTAACCAAGCGAATGGCTCTTGAAAAAAATCAATAATTGATACGAGCACAAATAGTAATACAATTCTTAACACGATTGCAATTAATATACCTACTTTTCGAACTCTTTTTTGGTCTGACTCTGGAGCCTTTTTAGATTCTAAAGAAATATATAGTAGGTTATCAAAGCCTAAAACGGCTTGTAACATCACAAGCATGAGTAGTGTAAAAATAATTTCGATCATAAGAAAAAGGTATTAGTTGCACAAAATGCAATAGTATTAAAAATTAAGTAAATCATAAAATAAGTAGGATAAAAGAAATTAATTATCTCGCGGTCATAATTTTCTTCAACACATTTTTTCCGGTAAGAGCGGAGGCGGTCAAAACACCAGAAAATAATGCCGATCCAACGCCAACGGTAATAACATCCTGGCCCGTTAAAAATAAGTTTTTTATTGGAGTACGAGGTCTTAAAAACTTTTGACGAAAACGTTTCGGTGTATGATCTAATCCATATATTTCTCCTTTATCATAATTCACAAAGTGTTGAGTTGTAAGCGGTGTTGACAACTCATAATACTCAACTTTTCCCTTGACTTGCGGTACTTGTCTGTACAATTCTTCTAACAAACGTTGCGACATCTTTTCTTTTAATTGATCATATGCTTCTCCTCGTTTCTTCCAGCGAGTGTTTACCCATGGTTCAAAGGTTTCATAAGGCACTAGTGTAATAATATCAATGGTGCTTTTACCAGGATATCTATTCGACCAATCTGGATCTTTTGCTGACGGAAAAGATATATATACAACAGGAAAAGGTTGATTGGTATCGTTTACATAACGCTCTACACATCCATCATGATCAAGGTCATCTGGATAGATCCAATAATTAGTTTTGGGTAATTTTAATTCTTCAGGTGAACCTTCTAGACCAATATATAAACAAGCATGCGCAACAGAACGTTTTACGTGTTGCAATTGTTCTTTTAATCTATGTTTTTGCTGTATTTTTTGAGGTATTAACTTGTTATATGTAGTCATAATACCAGCACCACTTATTATGTTTTTCGCAAAAAAGGATTTTCCATTTTTCATTTGTACTCCTTTTGCAACATTATTTTCAACAACAATTTTGTCCACCTCTGCACTAATCAAAATAGTTCCTCCAGCTTCCTCGATAACTTTATCTACCGTTTTTAGTATTTGAGATGATCCTCCAACAGGAAAACTACCTCCAGCGAAATAATGACCAGCTACTGCCGCATGCATTACAAAACTACTCTTCTTAGGTTCTAATCCGTAATCACCATACTGACCCAATAAAACCTTTATCAAGTTTTCATTATCTGTCAGCTCTCTCAAGGTATCATAGGTCGTTTTATCAGAAAATTTGTAAAACGGCTTTCGCATAAGACTTCCTAAAAAGGAGCTTACAAATGATGGCATTGCTTTATCTATATAATACCATTTTCCTTTACTATTCGCTTTAAAAACCAAGCTAACATAGGCATCGATAGCTTTCTTTTCAGCAGGAAAATAACTTATCATTTTATCTTTAAAATTTTGTACTCCCTTTACAAAATCATACGATTTATCTCCAACGATTATTTTATCATATACCTCACCCATATCAGCCCATTCTAACTTTTCATTTGATATATAATCAAAAAGTCGTCGCATACCACTTTCTTTACGTTGAACATCACCTATATAATGCACACCAACATCCCATTCATATCCTTTACGTTTAAAAGTATGTGTAAACCCACCAGGTTCATAATGACGCTCTAGTACTAGCACTTTCTGACCTTCTTTTGCGAGGATGGCCCCTGTAGATAAACTTCCTATCCCCGATCCTATAATAATACAATCATACGTTTCTTGAAGTTCTATTTTTTTCTTGAAAGATTGGACCATATTTGTTTTTTTGGTTGAGGATGGAAGTTACAAAATAAAATTACTTAACTTTCAAACACAAAACAGATTCATGCAAGTAGTACAAACAGACCCTAAATATTTTAATGAGCTCAAAGATTTCCCTTATAAAGAAAATTATATCGACTTTGATCACTTAAAAATGCATTATATCGATGAAGGTAAAGGAGAAATTATTCTTGCACTGCATGGTGAACCTAGCTGGTGTTATTTATATAGAAAGTTTATTCCTAAATTAAAAGATTACCGTTTTATTGCACCCGATTTAATCGGATTTGGCAAATCAAATAAGATTATAAATTGGAAGCATTATTCTTTTGACTTACATCTAAATTCTCTTATAAATTTCATAGATAAATTAAACCTTAATAACATTACCTTAGTAGTACAAGATTGGGGTGGATTATTAGGATTAAGTTTATTAGGTAAGTTTCCTGAAAAGTTTAAAAGAGTCGTAATTCTCAATACATTTTTACCAATTGGAAAACCCTTAGGTACTTTTTTTAAGGCATGGCAAAAATTTGCTAAATATCATCCTTCTTTACCAGTTGGTTCTATCATTCAAAAAGGCACTTATCAAAAACTATCAGATGAAGTAATTGACGCATATAAAGCACCTTTTCCTAGTAAAAAATATAAAGGAGGGGCGAAAGCATTTCCTTTACTAGTCCCTGGAAAACCCACAGATTCTGGGGTCAAAGAGATGAAGAATGCTCGAGAAGTTTTATCAAAATGGACCAAACCAGCTTTGGTATTATTTTCTGATAAAGATCAAATGATGAGCGGTTTAGAAAACTTTTTTTACAAATTAATACCTTCAAGTAAGGAACAACGAAAAATACTTATTAAAGATGCAGGACACTTTTTACAAGAAGAAAAAGGAGAAGAAATAGCTACATATATTGATAAATTTATAAAGGGAGAATTAAAAATATCTTAGTTTCTTACCATATAAATATGTGGAATACCATCTTCTATGTACTCCACTCCTACCTGTTTAAAATCAAACGATTCGTAAAATTTCTTTAAATACGTTTGCGCACCTATTTTAATCTTTGAATTATTAAAGTTATTTTCAATTACAGAAATTGTTTCTTCAATGAGTTTGTATCCTAACTCTTTCTTTCTATAATCAGGATGAACCACTACTCTACCAAACGCCGATTCTTCATAATAATCTCCAGGCTTAAAAATTCGTGTATACGCTATTACTTTCTCCGGAATTTTTTCGTCAAAAGTGAATAAATGCAATGCTATTTTATCCTTATTATCTAACTCCGGATATGCACAATTTTGTTCTACTACGAAAACATTAATGCGTAATTGAAGTATTTCATGAAATTCATTTAAAGTTAATTCATTAAAAGTCTTTACAAAGAATTTCATCTTAACATGTACTAGCAATTTTGGTAACACGATTTTGGTGACGTCCTCCTTCAAATGTTGTTTCTAAAAAAATATTCACAAAAGCCATCGCTTGATGTACCGAGACAAAACGAGCAGGAATACTTAAAATATTAGCGTTATTATGTTGACGAGCTAATGCAACTAATTCATTATTCCAACATAAAGCAGCTCTTACATTTTGATGTTTATTTGCTGTCATTTGAGCTCCATTACCACTTCCACAAATAATAATTCCTAAATCTACCTTCTTATTCTCTACATCTTTCGCCACGGGATGAATAAAATCAGGATAATCTACACTGTTTTCTTCATTGGTTCCATAATTTGTAACAGTATGTCCTTTACTTTCTAACATTTCAATAATTTGAAACTTATAAGATGTTCCTGCGTGATCATTACCTATTGCTATATTCATTGATAATAGTGAGTTAAATTATAGTACAAACTTAAACAAATGACAGTTATAAACATAAAATTCAGGTATTGTTAATTGAAATATCTATTGATTTAAAAATCAGCTATATTAACTAAATATTAAAATGTTTATAAAAAATACCTAAGTTCTAACAACATAATTTTTTTAAAATAAAAAATTTTCCAATACCAAAACAACATTTAGATATCCTAAAAATATTATGAGTTTTTAATTACTATTTATAAACAACAAAATACGTACTTATAAACTTTTTTATATTTTATTATATCACCAAAATCTGTTCATTTAAGTTATGAACTAAATGTTGATAATGTAGTGAGTCAACTTGATTTTTAATATATTATAAAATTTAAAGATGTTAATAGCTGTTTATTCTTTTTAAAAAGTGAAATATCAAAATTTATAATGGAAAATTTATAGTAGAAATTAACAAGCTATAATAATCATTAAATCTTTTTTAAAATTTAATAACAAAAATAAATATTATATATATTGTTAAAAAGTAACTAAGAAAACTTTAGTTGTTTCTTTTAAAAGAGAGGAGGGAGTATCTGTAATTAATTCTTCATTACTAATTTTGTCGAATGTTGAATTTATACTTAAATAAGTAATCAGAAAACCAATAGTAAAAACTATTAAGAAAGCTGCTAATATTTTAAAAAAATTCTTCATCTATTGTAATACACTCTTTCTTTATAGACGAGATATTTTTTGATATGTTACATTTTTTTTAAGATTTTTTTAACAGTTCACTTTTTTTTAGTCGTATCTTAGCTATAATAAACCAATTTTTTATGAAGAAGCTATTTTGTTTATTAGTTTTATTAGGATGTTTTACTGAGTTTAACGCACAAATAATAACTACAGTTGCTGGTAATGGTAAAACAGGATTTGCTGGAGACGGAGGGAAAGCTACTGCAGCTAGATTAAACTTACCGGTTAATCTTACGTTTGATAAGAATCAAAATATTTATATCGCCGATACATATAACAATAGTATTCGCAAAATTGATACGAATACAGGTATAATTACAACAGTTGTTAGAAATGAAGACAAATTTGCTACGGATGGATTAAAAACTCCCACAGGAGTAGCATTTGACGAAAAAGATAATCTATACATTGCAGAATTGAAAAATGAACGTATTAGAAAAGTAAACGTTACATCAGGTACTTCAATGACCTTAGTAGGAACTAAATCTGAAATAGAATCACCAAATATTAATTATGATTTGTCAGGACCATTTAATGTAGTATTTGATCAAGAAGGTAATTTGTATGTGTCAATACCATCAGAAAGTAAAATACGTCGGGTAGATTTTGGTACGGGCGATATTACAGACGCGGCAGGTACAGATGAATTAGGCTTTTCTGGTGATGGAAAATTAGCTACAAATGCCAGAATATCTAATCCTACAGGTTTGGTTATAGATGACACTGGTAATTTATATTTTTCAGATACTGGTAACAATCGTATTCGAAAGATTAATACAAAAACAGGTATTATAACAACTATTGCTGGAACTGGAACCAAAGGATTAAAAGAAGATGGTGTATTGGCTATTAAATCTGAATTATCCAATCCTTTAGGACTTGCAATTGATAAAAACGGAGATTTATTTTTTGTGGATCGCGGATCAAATAGAATACGTAAAATTTCTTTAAGTACTGGTATTGTAACTACAATTGCAGGAACTGGCAAAGCTGGTTTTTCTGGTGATGATGGCTTACCAACTAAAGCGAAGCTATCAAACCCTACAGGAATTGCTTTTGATGAATTAGGCAACTTATATATTGTAGATAGAGGAAATAACAGAATTAGAAAAATTTCTGGCTTATAAACAATGTTTAAGGTACAATAAATGAAATTGCTTTTGGAATAAGAGTCGCTTTAAATCCTCCAGTACCAACTAATTCACCATCGGCTTGTACATAAGTAGTATCGTTGTTTGTAGTAATCTTTATACTTTTTGTCTTATAATTTTCTACTTCTTTATGATTTACAATGTTACCATTATAGAATTTTATAATATTTGTAAGTATTGAAATAAAATTAAGATTCTTTGCTATAGAAATATCAAACAGCCCGTCAGTAGTATGAACATCTTTTGTTAGTTGCATACCACCACCAGAATATTTACAAATTCCTACAAGGGTCAATAAAGTTTTTGTATAAATTATTTTATTATTAAAATCAATAGTCAAAACACTTTTTTTGTAATGTAAAAAAGTTTTTAAGGTTGCTAGTAAATAAGAAAGAGGACCGTATTTTTTATATTTAATACTATTTTTAATGACAAAACCATCAAACCCTAGGCCGGCTAAATTGTTAAAATACACACTGTTTTTACCGTTATTTAGTTCTAAATATCCAATATCTTGGGAGATGGTTTTTTCTTGTTTAATGATTGCAACAGCTTTTGAGATATTTTTAGGAATTTTATACGTTTTAACCCAATCATTTCCAGTACCCATAGGAATAATTGCTACTTTTATATCTAAAAGATTCACTTTTTTTTGAGTCATTATACCGTTAACAACTTGATGAAGCGTACCATCGCCACCAACACAAATAAATTTGCGATATCCTTGTTGTAAGGCTTGTTGTATAAGTTCTTTTTCATGATTTATATATTCAGAGAAAGTAAATGTGTATAATACATGATGTGCATCTAATCCAGAAATTATTCGTTTCCATTTTTTCTTTGGCGTACCGTTTCCAGAAGTGGGATTTACAATGACATACCACATATTTTCCATAAAAAGAAAGTTGAGCTCGTTGGTTACTAAGCACCAAAGTACAAATTGTTATTTAATTGATCTTATGGATAATTTATTTGTACTTTTATCCAAAACCAAATTAATCAAAGAATTAAATGTCAAAAAAGAAAAAAGGATTCTATAAGAAGAAGGGAAGTGTGATTAAAGATTTAGCCTCCAAGATTCTTAAATTTTTAAATAAAAACTCTCAAAAATCATTCAATTATAAACAAATTGCTGCAGCAATAGATATTTTAAATGGGGATGGAAAACAGCAAATCATAAAAAAAATAGAAGAATTAAAACATAAAAATAGAATAGAAGAAACCGAACGTGGTAAATATAAAATTATTCAAAATGAACATTATCACGTAGGTATTTTAGATGTTACATCTAATAAAAATGCATACTTTATTTGTGATGATTTAGAACATGATGCTTTTATACCAACCATTAATTTAAACAGGGGTTTAGATGGAGATACAGTAAAGGTATATGTGTATCGCAGACGAAATAACGACCGATATGAAGGAGAAGTTATAGAAATTATTGAACGTGCAAAAACAGATTTTGTAGGTGTATTGCAGATGAGTAAAAATTTCGGATTTGTGCTACCAGATAATCCAAAAATGTATGCTGATATTTTTATATCTAAAAATCATATCGATGGCGCCGAACATGGTGATAAAGTATTGGCTAAAATCACTGATTGGCCAGAAAACTCCAAAAATCCTTTTGGTAAAATCTCTACAGTTTTAGGAAAACCAGGAGAACACGACACGGAGATTCATTCAATATTATTAGAATACGGTTTACCTTATAATTTTCCTGAAGAAGTAGAAAAAGATGCGAGTAATTTAGTAATAGATATCACTAAAGAAGAAATTAAGAAACGCAGGGATATGCGTGATACTTTAACTTTTACGATAGATCCTAAAGATGCAAAAGATTTTGATGATGCTTTGTCATTTAATTTATTAGAAAATGGAAACTATGAAATAGGCATACATATAGCAGATGTATCGCATTATGTACAAGAGAATACAATACTAAATGATGAAGCGTATAGTAGAGCGACTTCTGTATATCTTGTAGATAGAGTAGTGCCGATGTTGCCAGAAATATTGTCGAATGGTGTTTGTTCTCTGAGACCAAATGAGGAGAAACTTACGTTTTCTGCGGTGTTTGAAATGACTGAAAAAGCTGAGATAAAAAATCAATGGTTTGGTAGGACAGTTACCTATTCTGATAAACGTTTTGCTTATGAAGAAGCTCAGGCAATTATAGACAGTAAATCAAATATAATTCCGTCGAACGTTTCTTTAACAGGAGAAGAATATACAGTATCTAAAGATATTGTGAATGCTACGTTGAAGTTAGATGAACTTGCTAAAAAATTAAGATCAAAACGACTGAATGCCGGAGCAATCACTTTTGATAGGGTGGAGGTAAAATTTAAATTAAATGAACATGCCCAGCCTGTAGGAGTCTATTTCAAAGAGTCTAAAGATGCTAATAAATTAATTGAAGAATTTATGTTACTGGCCAATAGAAAAGTAGCTGAGTTTATAGGTAAATCTAAAAATGGATCTCCTACAAAGGATACTTTTATCTATAGAATTCATGATGAACCAGATCCAGAAAAATTAGGAAGTCTACAAAAAATAATTAGTCAGTTTGGTTATAAAATAAATACACAAACAAAAGAAAGCACATCAGATTCTTTGAATAAATTGTTGACAGATGTCAAAGGAAAAGGAGAATCAAATATGATAGAAACATTAACGATTCGTTCTATGAGCAAGGCTATTTATACAACTGATAATATAGGACATTACGGATTGGCATTTGATTATTACAGTCATTTTACTTCACCAATTCGTAGATACCCTGATGTAATAACGCATCGTTTATTACAACATTATTTGGACGGTGGAAAATCTCCAAAATCTCCAATCTATGAGGATAAATGTCAGCATTCTACAGAGCGTGAAATTTTAGCTTCGAAAGCAGAAAGAGATTCTATAAAATATATGCAGGTAAAATACATGCAAGATCATAGAGATCAAGAATTTAGAGGTGTAATTTCTGGAGTTACGGAATGGGGAATTTACGTAGAAATTATTGAGAATAAATGTGAAGGAATGGTGCGTATTAGAGATATAAAAGAAGATTATTTTATATATGATGAAAAGCAATATGCATTGGTTGGGCAAGCGACACAAAGCTTATTACAATTAGGTGATGAGGTCACTGTAAAAGTTAAAAACACAGATTTAGAGCGAAAGCATTTAGATTTTAGTTTGGTAAGTTTTGATATTTAACATTAATTTTAACATTAAATAAGTACTATATACGACTAAAAAGAAGTTGCTAATTCTATAAATTAAACTCCCTAAAATATGAAGGCCTTTACCCTAATTAAGAAAAACAGTATTATTCTCTTTTTATTTGTATGCTCAGTTTCATTTGCTCAAGAAAGAACTGTTAATTTAGGTGACTTTCATATTCTTAAAGTTTTTAGTGGTGTGACCTTAGAATTAGTAAGAGGTGATGAACAAAAAATTGTAATTATTGGTGAAAAGAAAGAAAATATTACTGTTAAAAACACGAATGGAAAGCTAAAAGTTTACTTGAAATTTCCAGAAATTTATGATGATGAAAAAGTGATTATTAAATTATATCATAAAGAAGATATTGATATTTTAGATGCCAACGAAGGTGCAGCAATTTTTTCAGATAAAACAATCGCTCAGTCAAATGTGACTATACGATCACAAGAAGGAGCTTATATTCATTTAGTATTAGATAGTAAATATATAACTGTAAAAGCTGTGTCTGGAGGTAATATTCGCTTACGCGGAAAAGTATTGAATCAAGAAGTTGAAGTTACTTCTGGAGGTGTTTATGAAGGATATGAATTAAATTCTGACAGTGCAGAAGTGGTATCAGCCTCGGGAGGGCGAGCAGAAATAATGACCTCTACCTTATTGGAAGCGAGGGTTCGTTTTGGAGGTACCATAGAATATAAAGGAAATCCAGAAAAGGTAATTAAGAAGAAATTAATGGGAGGAAAGATTAAAAATAAAGGATAATATGTCTTGTTTTGAATTAATTAGTACCTTTGTTATGTAAATTTAATAGAAATGATGACAGCAAGTATATTTTTAGGTTTTGTAGGACCATGGCAATGGATTATTATTGGTCTGGCAATATTATTGCTTTTTGGTGGTAGAAAATTACCTGAGCTTATGAAAGGATTGGGAACGGGAATTAAAGAATTTAAAGATGCGACTAAAACTGAAGAGGGTGAAGAAGCAAAAGAAGAAAAATAAATTTTAAAGTAATCAAATATAAAAAAAGGCGCAATCTAATTGCGCCTTTTTTTATTTCTAATTAGTCTAATTTTTTCTTACCCGATGATTTTTTCATCGCCTCGCCAATTTGATTACTTGCTGTGAAACTAGCAACCATATCATTTAACATTTGACTACCGGCCTGTGGAGAATTAGGTAGTAAGATCAAGTTACTGTTGGTTTCTTGACCAATTGATTGGAGCGTATCATAATGCTGAGTTACAACAATTAACGCCGATGCCTCTTGAGAATTAATACCCACTTTATTAAGCACTTCAACAGATTCTTCTAAACCACGAGCAATTTCACGACGTTGATCAGCAATACCTTGTCCTTGTAAACGTTTACTTTCAGCTTCTGCCTTTGCTTTTTCAACAATCAAGATTCGGGCTGCGTCACCTTCAAACTGGGCAGCAATTTTTTCACGTTCAGAAGCATTAATTCTATTCATAGCTTCTTTTACTTGTAAATCAGGATCAATATCAGTAACTAAGGTTTTAATAATATCATAACCATAAGTCATCATAGCTTCATTTAATTCAGACTTTACCGCAATGGCGATATCATCTTTTTTAACGAAAACGTCGTCCAATTTCATTTTTGGCACCTCTGCACGAACAACGTCGAATACATAACTCGTAATTTGATCATGCGGATAATCTAACTTATAAAAAGCTTCATATACTTTGTCTTTGATCACTTTATATTGTACCGAAA
This sequence comes from uncultured Flavobacteriaceae bacterium, assembly GCA_947500525.1. Classification (GTDB taxonomy): domain Bacteria; phylum Bacteroidota; class Bacteroidia; order Flavobacteriales; family Flavobacteriaceae; genus Aureibaculum. Next base: position 456,295 of record CANMSH010000001.1, read on the forward strand.
CTTTAAGTTTTACAAAAACATCATCCAGCGTTTTTGTTTCTATAATTACGTCTAATTGTTGAATTTTTAGACTTAATCGTCCTGCAATTCTATCAACTAAAGGAATTTTCAAATGAAGACCTGACTGTCTGATACTTTGAAATCTACCAAAACGCTCTACAATGACAGCTGTTTGTTGTTTTACGATAAAGAATATAAGCGGTATTAAAAATATTGCAATAAAAATAAAAGGGATGAATGTAAAATAGTTTTCCATTTGTATAAGGTTTTTATTGATTAATGATTGAGTTCTCGTAAATATACTACATTACGCAACCAATTACAAGACGTAATTTTTATTAAATGTTACAGATTATTTAATTACAATCTTTTTCGTAATACTACCCTCAAGGGCGTTTAACTGCAAAAAATACAATCCTGTAGGAAGGTTTTCTAGAGCCAATTCACTTTGATTATTCAGTTTGTTATATTCCTTAATTTTTCTACCATTAACTGTAAATAACTCTACACTTTCTAAATTTATAGTTCCAATGTTCTTTATTGATAATGTACTATTGGTTGGGTTGGGGTATATTGTAATAGAATGTAGCTGATTGTTATTAGAAACCGACAAAACTTGTTGTAAGGTAAATGTAAATGTTCCGATGATTTGTTCAGAAAATGGTGTTGTGTTTTGTAAACTTTTGATTGATCCTTTCGGATTCGTATCGCTATTAGTTGAGGTATACGATGTACCATTATCTGTTCCAGCATCGGTGGCATGAACATCAATAGAAACAGATGATAGCCAGTTGTCGTTAGTATCAGTTAATCTTAAATTGGCTACCATTGCGATCCAATCAGGACTCGGAGCAATCATGGTTAATAAGGTGATATTTGGAAAATCAAGATCTACATTGACATCGTTAATAGTAATTGTTCCTGGGCCCGAATTCAAACCAGAACCGTTAATGATTTCATAAGCGGTTCCTGCTGAGATTAAGGAATTGATCTCACTTGTTATGGTAGTTGTTCCTCCAGTTTCAGCAACCTCTTCTACTCCGTCGGTAGCAATTTTTCCTAACCCTAAAAAAGAACCTACTTCAGTATGCGTTGTTCCAATTAGACGAGACCAATGTGCGGCACCAGATGGATAGTTATTAGGATGCGTGGTGCTACTCCAATTACTAATAAACTCAATTTTATAGATGGCGTCTTGACCATACAATAAAGACGAAATTGCTATAAAGAAGCCAATTAAAAGAATTCGTTTTTTCATCGTTGATTTGACTAGTCAAATCAACAGTCGTGAAATACAAGGAAAACTTACGACGCTAACGTTTTTATGGCGCGATAAATACTGCTAATTGTTTCTTCTTTACCAATTAAACCCATAATATCAAATACGTCTGGTCCCTGCAAAGCACCCACTAAACTCAAACGTAATGGCATCATAATTTTACCAAATCCAATTTCTTGAGACGTTATCCATTCTTTTACAATTATCTGTAAATTTTCTGAAGAAAAATCGTCTACAGATTCTAATACACTTATAAGAGCATTCATTAATTGAGGAGTATCTTCTTTAAACGCTTTTTTAGCTGCTTTTTCGTCATATGATGTTGGAGTAACAAAAAAGAATTTACCCAAATGCCAAATATCAGAAACAAATGTTGCCCGCTCTTTTACAAGACCAACAACCTTGGTAACATACTCATTATTATTTTGAACGAAATGAGAAATTTGATGTGCAGCTTCTTCACTTGCATCTTGAAATTCAATTAATTCTTGTTCTAAAATTGGAAGAAATAATTGTGTAAGTTCTTCATCAGATTTTTCTTGAAGATATTGTTGGTTAAACCACTTAGTTTTATCAGGGTTAAATTTCGCCCCCGCCTTACTCACATTGTCTAGACTAAAAGCAGTAATTAACTCGTCTAGCGAATAGATTTCTTGTTCAGTACCATCACCTTCATTCCAACCAAGCATGGCCAACATATTTACGACAGCTTCCTTAAAGTAACCATCTTCTTTATACCCCCGAGAAATAGCTTCATCTTTTTTCCACTCTAAGGGAAAAACAGGAAACCCTAATTTGTCACCATCTCTTTTACTTAATTTCCCTTTACCTACAGGTTTTAAGATCAATGGTAAATGCGCAAATTCTGGTGCTTGCCAATCAAAAGCTCGATATAACAAAACATGTAGTGCTAAAGAAGGAAGCCATTCTTCACCGCGAATTACATGACTTATTTGCATTAAATGATCATCAACAATGTTTGCCAAATGATAGGTGGGCATTCCGTCCGATTTAAATAATATTTTATCATCCAAAATGTTCGTGTCAATTTTTATTTCACCTCGAATAATATCATTCAGAATTAAAAGTTCATTTTCTGGAGATTTAAAACGTACTACATATTTTTCGCCTGCCTCTATTCTTTTTTGAACCTCATTGGAATTAAGAGACAATGAGTTATCCAATTTTAATCGGTTATGCCAATTGTAAATAAAAGTTTTACCCTTTTCTTCATGATCTTTTCTATGCATCTCTAAAGTTGACGCCGAATCAAAAGCGTAATAGGCATGACCAGAATCAATTAGTTGATCTATGTATTGTTTATAGAGTTGCTTTCGCTCAGATTGGCGATAAGGTCCAACATCACCACCAATTCCAGGACCTTCATCAAAAGGCAAGTTTAGCCAATTTAACGCATCAATGATATAATTTTCAGCTCCTTCTATATACCTGTTCTGATCGGTATCTTCAATACGCAGAATAAAAGTTCCGTTATTTTTCTTAGCAAATAAATAGTTAAATAATGCTGTTCTTACACCGCCAATATGCAGTGGCCCGGTTGGACTTGGAGCAAATCGTACTCGTATCTTGTTAATCATTTTGTTAAAATTGTGCAGCAAAGATACTATTTGACAATGAAAATAGTACTTTTAGAGTTTATAAAAGATGGTTAGTTTTAATAACATTCGGGAAAAATTACAGCAGTTTATAAAGAAGTATTACACTAATGAACTGATTAAGGGCTTCATTCTATTTGCAGCGTTCGGGTTGTTATATTTTATTTTTACCTTATTTATTGAACATTTTTTATGGTTACGACCAAGCGCTAGAAGTATTTTGTTTTTTGGTTTTATCTTGGTTGAATTAGCGTTGTTGGCGCGATTTATTGCACTTCCTTTATTTAAACTTATGGGTTTGCAAAAGGGGATTTCGCTAGAAGATGCTTCCAAAATTATTGGGAATCATTTTCCAGAGGTTGATGATAAACTTTTAAATGTTTTACAGTTAAATCAAGAAAGTAGAGAGTCTGAATTATTAATGGCGAGTATTGAACAGAAAGCAGCAGACCTGCAACCAATACCTTTTAAATTAGCTATTAACTTTAAGAATAACGCCAAGTACTTAAAATATCTTGCAATTCCATTGATTATATGGTTGTTTACCTTAATAAGTGGTAATAACGATATTTTTAAAAATAGTTTAGATCGCGTTGTGCATTACAAAACTGCATATGAACCACCAGCTCCTTTTATGTTCAAGATTTTAAATAAAGAGTTAACAACAATAGAAGGTGAAACGTTTGAAGTTCAAATAGAAACCATAGGTGATCTTGTGCCAGAAAATGCTAAGATTTATTTTAATGAAGAAAACTATTTTTTAAGAGATGATGGCGTGGGTAGGTTTACACATGTTTTCACAAATGTGTCTGATCCAATTTTATTTTATGTAGAAGCAAACGGAGTAAGATCCAAGTCATATGAATTGAATGTATTAAAAATACCCACTGTTGTTGGATTTGAAATGTTCTTGAATTACCCGAATTACACAAAGAAGTCGAACGAGACAGTTAAGAATAGTGGTAATGCTGTGGCGCCCGAAGGAACTACAATTACTTGGAATATCCGCACACAGGAGGCCGAAACAGTGACATGGTCTTCGTTGGTAAATAATGAAACTTCAGAAGAGTTTAATGAGAAAACAACAAATGTTTTTACCATCTCAAAACAAGTACGAGATCACTTAAAGTATAAAGTGTCTGTTTCAAATGGTAATTTGAAGGATTATGAGAAGCTGAACTATGCTATTCAAGTAATAAAGGACGAATACCCCGAAATAGCCATAAAATCTGATGTTGATTCGGTATCAAGAGGTCCGGTGCAGTTTGTTGGTCAGCTAAGCGATGATTACGGATTAAGTAAATTGAATTTGGTGTATTACGATAGTAATAATAGGGATAGCATCAAGAAGCAAGAGATAGAAATTAACAAAACAACATTCGAAGAGTTTTATTACGTTTTTGATCCCAAAGGAGATTTGAACCTTGAGGAAGGAAAGGACTATGAAGTGTACTTTGAGGCTTTTGATAACGACGGTGTAAATGGGAGCAAGTCTGTAAAAAGTAAGGTCTACAGTTTTCGGACAAAGACGAAACAAGAAATATCAGAAGATATATTAAAAGAACAAAAGGAGAGCTTAGATGAATTGGACAAAGCTGCTAAGCGTACCGAAAAATTAAGTAAAGATTTTGAGGAATTTTCAAAGAAAATAAAAAATAAGCCTGAGTTAAATTGGAATGATAAAAATGAGATGAATCAGTTTTTGAAGAGGCAAGAACAGTATCAAGAAATGTTTGAGGAACAAACACAAAAGTTAAAAGAAAATTTGGATGAACAAGGAGAGAATGACGATAATCAGTCCTTGAAAGATAAGAAGGAAGAACTTCAGAAAAGAATTAAAGAAACAGCAGAAATGCAACGAAAAGAAAAGTTGCTAGAGGAGTTAGAAAAGATGGCGGAGAAATTGGATAAGGAAGGAATGCTAGAAAAGTTGGATAAGCTAACAGAACAAAATAAACAAAGTAAGAGATCTTTAGAGCGGTTGTTAGAATTAACAAAGCGTTATTACGTAGAAAAGAAAGCCACAGATATTGCTGACAAATTGGATGCTCTTGCCAAGAAACAAGAAAAATTATCAGACAGTATTGTTAATACCGCTGGGAATCAAGAAAAACTCAATGAAGTATTTGAGGATATAAAGAAAGGCTTAGACGAATTAGAAAAGGAGAATTTGAAACTTCAACTTCCAATGGATTTACCAGATACAGGAAGAGATGAAAAGGAGATTGAAGATAATATGAAGGAGGCTAAGAATGAATTAAACAAATTGACAGAATTAGACCCTAGACTTCTTACAAAAAAGGATTTATTTATGATGGGTCTTGAAGAGAAAGATAAACAAAAGTTGATAGATGAATATGATGAAAAAAAGAAAAGAGAGGAATCGCTGGATAAAGAAAGGTCAGATTTGAGCAGAGAAAGGGAGCAAGATAAAAAAGCGAAACAGAACGCGCAGAGAAAACAGAAATCTGCAGCCAAAAAAATGAAAGAAATGAGTAGTTCCATGAAGGGTGCTATGATGGAAATGCAAGGTCGAGGTTTAGAAGAAAATATTGATGATCTAAGAGCGATAGTTGAGAATTTAGTTAGTTTTTCTTTAGATCAAGAACAATTAATGCTGTCATTAGATGGGGTAAATGCTAGTCATGCATCATATCCCAGAAAGCTGAAAAAACAACAAATATTAAAAGAACATTTCGAACATATTGATGATAGTCTTTATACCTTGTCCTTGCGTTTACAAGAGTTATCGGTAAATATTCAGAAGGATATCACCGAGGCCCACTATAATATTGATAAATCACTAGAGAATATTGCTGAGAATAGAATGCGTCAAGGAATTTCTAATCAGCAGTATACAATGACTGCTGCAAATAACTTGGCAGATGTATTAAGTGATATGTTGAATTCGTTACAGAACCCTAGTATGGGTTCAGGAAAAGGTGGTGGAGGTAAACCATCGGTAGGTTTACCCGATATTATTGAGAAGCAAAAAGGGTTGAATGAAAAAATGAAAGATGGTGTTGGCAAGAAAAATAAAGGGGGAAAGGAAGGGGAAAATGGTAATAAAGGAGGCGAAGGTCAAGGAGAAAAAATGACTGGTGAACAATATCAAATTTACCAGGAGCAGCAAGCTTTACGAAAGTCATTGGAAGAACTAATTGAGAAAGAGGGACATGGAGGAAAAGAAGGAAAGGATGCGCTTGATAAAATGAAAATGTTGGAAGAGCAGTTATTAGACAAAGGGTTTGATAATAAGGTACTAGAGAGAATGCTTCAACTAGAGCATGAATTGTTAAAGTTAAAAGACGCTAGATTAAAGCAAGGAATGGATAGTAAGCGAAAGGCTGATAGCAGCAGTAAGAAATATCAAGAGCGTAGAATTAAAGAATTGCAGTTGCAACGACTATTTTTTAATCCCAATGAGATCTTGAATAGGCAACCATTGCCGTTGCATACGGATTATAAGAATAGAGTTCGGGAGTATTTTAAAGAGAGTCTGTGATATGATTTTGTACAATAGCGAATTAGATTATAGACTAGAGATAGAGGATGATGTATCTGAATGGCTAAGGTCATGCATTACCAAGGAGTTGAAGAAAGAGGGAGAAATACAGTATATCTTTTGCGACGATCAATATTTAGTAGAAAAAAATGTTAAATACTTGAATCACAATACGTTAACTGATATTATTAGCTTTGATTATACAGTTGGGACGATCTTGTCTGGAGATATATTCATATCTATTGAAAGGGTTAAAGAGAATGCAAAAGAGTTTAATGAAGAATTTTTGACAGAGTTATGTCGTGTTATGATTCATGGTATTTTACATTTTTGTGGTTATAAGGATAAGACGGAGCATGAGAAGGAGATAATGCGAAAGAAAGAGGATTATTACTTATCTTTGCGGACTTTTAGTTAAATGTTCCACGTGAAACATATTAAATAGATGGGTATATTTGAATCAACATATGATGTAATTGTAGTTGGCGGTGGTCATGCGGGCAGTGAGGCAGCGGCGGCAGCGGCAAATATGGGCGCGAAAACGCTGTTGATTACAATGAATCTTCAGAACATCGCTCAAATGAGTTGTAATCCTGCAATGGGAGGAATTGCCAAAGGACAGATTGTTAGAGAAATCGATGCGTTGGGCGGTTATAGCGGGATTGTAAGTGATAAATCCGCTATACAGTTTAAGATGTTGAATAAATCTAAAGGGCCTGCTATGTGGAGCCCAAGGGTTCAAAGTGACCGTATGCGTTTCGCTGAAGAATGGAGAATGATGTTGGAACAGACCGAAAACTTAGATTTTTATCAAGAATCTGTTAATGGTTTAATAGTTAAAGGGGATCAAATAGTAGGGGTTCGAACGTCTTTGGGAAGTGAAATATTTTCAAGATCTGTTATTGTTACAGCTGGTACTTTTTTGAATGGTTTGATTCACATCGGTGATAAGAATTTTGGCGGTGGTAGAGCTGGAGAAAAAGCAGCAACCGGAATAACGGAAGACTTGGTGAAACTTGGTTTTGTGTCTGGAAGGATGAAGACAGGTACCCCGCCTCGAGTTGATGGGAGATCGTTAGATTTTACAAAAATGATAGAGCAACCGGGAGATGTTGTTCCTGAGAAATTTTCATATACTGAGTTAACAAAACCTCTTAAGGAACAGAGGTCATGTCATATGACATATACAAGTAATGAGGTACATGATATATTAAGAGAGGGCTTCGATAGGTCACCTATGTTTAACGGTAGAATACAGAGTATAGGACCTAGGTATTGCCCGTCTATAGAAGACAAAATAGATCGGTTCGCGACTAAAGATAGGCATCAAATGTTTATAGAACCTGAAGGTTGGAATACGGTAGAGATTTATGTTAATGGCTTTTCTACATCTTTGCCAGAAGATGTGCAAGTTAAGGCGCTTCGTAAAGTTGCCGGATTTGAGCATGTAAAGTTTTTTCGTTTCGGTTATGCAATAGAATATGATTACTTTCCTCCTACACAATTGCAACATACGTTAGAAACGAAACTTGTAAATAACTTGTATTTTGCGGGTCAGATAAATGGAACAACGGGATATGAGGAGGCGGCGGCACAAGGATTGATGGCTGGGATAAATGCGGCCTTAAAAGTCCAAGAAAGAGACCCTTTTATATTGAAACGAAACGAAGCTTATATTGGAGTTTTAATAGATGATCTCATAACAAAAGGGACCGAAGAACCATATAGAATGTTCACGAGTCGTGCGGAGTATAGGACTTTATTAAGACAAGATAATGCTGATCTAAGATTAACGCCTATGTCAAATAAAATTGGTTTGGCATCAGATGAGCGTTTAAGAAGAGTCATAGAAAAACAAGAGAAATCAGATCTATTTGTAAGCTTTTTAAAAGAAACAAGTGTCCGACCTGAAGCAATCAATTCGATTTTGAATAATAAAGAGTCTGCAGAAATTTCGCAATCAATGAAGATGTTTAAAATAGCTGCCAGACCTCAACTAGATTTTAACGATGTACGTCAGTTCCCTGGAGTAAATGATTTTATAGTAGATAATAAGATTGATAGAGAGATTATAGAACAGACAGAAATTCATGTTAAATATGCTGGTTATATCCAAAAGGAGAAGAGCAATGCTGACAAGTTGAATAGACTTGAAAATATAGCGATTCCATCTAATTTTGACTATTATAAGGTGAAGTCATTATCTTATGAAGCAAGAGAAAAGTTAACGTCGATTCAGCCAAAAACGATCTCTCAAGCGAGTAGAATCTCAGGAGTTTCACCAAGCGATGTTTCGGTTTTATTAGTATATATGGGTAGGTAATGCAAGAAGTAGTGCTACAACAAACGAAACCGCAGCAGGTAAAAATTACGGCTTTTATCCTGCTAGTTTTGACGCCTATTCTTTGGTATTATAACGAGAATTCAATCGAGAAAGTTTTAACCGTATTGTTTATTGCGATTCTTATGTTAGGTTATTCTGTTTCGTATAAAATCAAAAGCGATTTTGATAACTATAAGGTAATTAATGTATTTAAAGTACCATTATGGAATCAAAGAAAAGCCTTTATATTTCCTGACTATATTTCGGTGTTTTCAGCATCCTATAAGAAGGATAATGAGTGGGGAGCGGTCTCAGCGTTGGGCACAAAATCTAAGACTCAAAATGTCGTTATTAAATTCTTTAGTAATAGGGCCAATGAAATTGTATACAAATCGAACAGTTACGAGGATGTTTTAGAGAAGGCAAATGAATTGAGTAAGCTGTTAAATGTTCGTATACATGATTCGGTTAAAAATAGTTCCACGTGAAACAATTAGATAATTCTCCAATTTTTGATACACCACTAAAGCCGTATTTGTCCTGTAGAGATTATACAGTTTCAAAACAAGAATTTTCTATTCAACGAGATGAAAAAACGGATTTGTTGGTAACTTCACCAAGACCTGAAGATCAAGATTTAGGGACATATTACGAAAGCGAAGATTATATTTCGCATTCTGATGCAAAAAAGTCGCTCTTTGATAGAATATATCAGTTTGTTAGGAATTATACTTTAAAAAGAAAAATTAAACTTTTAGCTTCTTTTGAGGTTTCAGGTAAAGAGGTGTTGGATATAGGAGCAGGAACAGGAGATTTTTTAGTAGCATGCAAAAATCACGGTTGGAATATTACTGGAGTAGAACCAAACGAAAAGGCCAAAGAAATTGCCTCATTAAAAATAGGAAAAAAATTAGTATCCAATATCGAGGGTCTTATTGATCAGCAATATGATATCATCACTATGTGGCATGTTTTAGAACATGTGCCTAATTTAGCGATGTACGTAGATCAATTAAAACAATTATTAAAACCTAATGGCATTCTTGTAGTGGCGGTTCCAAACCATAAAAGTTATGATGCCCAGTATTACGGTACATTTTGGGCGGCCTATGATGTTCCAAGACATTTATGGCACTTTTCGCAAAGAGCTATAGAAAGTTTATTTGGTAAAAATAATATGAAGGTCATTAAAACAGTACCAATGAAATTTGATGCTTTCTATGTTAGTTTATTGTCAGAAAAATATCAGTCAGGTAAAATGAATCCGATCAAGGCGATGTTTACAGGATTAAGATCAAATATGAAGGCACGACGAACAAAAGAATATTCATCGCTTATTTATATCATAAAAAATGCTTAATTCTAATTTTAAGAGGTTTTAAGAGGTTTTTACCCTTTAAAAGGTGTAGTTTGTGGGTCAACTTAGAAAACAGACCTTAGCTTAGAGCTGTTCAGGCCAATATAAATAGTCTTTATTTATAGATTTTAAATTAATGATAATTTTTAATTATACAGTGTTTTGCTAACTTGAGACAAGACTATTTTTATATATTTGCCACCAATATTTTAAAATGAAAATAATGAAAAATGTAATTGCAATAGTAATCACTTCGCTCGTGTTACTCTCGTGTAACCAAACTAAGATAGGATATGTAGATATTGAAGAGGTGCTCAAAGAGTATAAAGGTACGAAGACGGCAGAAAAGAAAATGAATGAAAAATCAGCTCAAATAAAGAGTCAATTAGATGCAATGGCTGCTGAATATCAGAAAGAGGTGACAGATTATTATAATAAGAGAAATAAAATGTCAGCTAAAAAGGTTCAAGAAACGGAAGCAACCTTGACTCAAAAGAACCAGCAACTTTCGCAACAGCAACAACAGGCGCAAGCACAAGTTCAAAAAGAAAGTCAAGAAATTATGGAGGAAATAAATGAAACGGTAGCTGACTTTGTTAAAGATTATGCTAAAGCTAATGGGTATACCTATATTCTGGGAACTTCAGATCAAACAAAAGCAGTTTTATATGGTGACACAACCTTTGATGTTACAGATGCTGTACTAGAGGAATTAAATGATGCTTATAAAAAAGATAAGTCAGTCGAAAAGAAAGACGATACTGTAGACAATTAACGTAATGATTTGATTATAAATAACTTAAAGCCTCAAATTTTTTAATTCGAGGCTTTTGTTTTTTGCAAAATTCCGCGCTCGAGATTGCGCGAATATTAATAAATTTATAATTTTACAAGAAAATTTAAATTATTTTATACTTAAGTTATGAAATAGTCGTTTATAGTAGAACATTTAACTCAACCTTCAACTTATGAAAAATTACATTTTATCAGTAATTTTAGTTTGCGCTGCCCTAACTACTTTTGCGCAAACATCATCTGGAATACACCATATAAAGTATCTAGAAATAAATACAGCCAATTCTGACTATAGTGTTGATTTCATTGATGATGATAAAATTGTATTTGCAGCGTCTACTTCAGACAGAGTTTTAAAAAGCAGTAAGTTTCAACCACATTTAGATTTATTTGAGGGAGAAGTTAATGAAGAAGGGCAGATTTTAAATAAAGTAAGAACAAAAGGAATTGCTACAAGAAAAATTGTGAAAACTGGAGCAGCTTTTTCGAATGATAAAAAGACAGTTTACTTCACAGCAAAAAAATATTCTAAAAGAAAACCTAAGAGAGAGACTCCATCTGAATTATTTAAAGCGGATATAGATGATGAAGGGTATTGGATAAACGTAAAAAAAGTTGCAATTAACCAAAAGGGTTATACCATTGAAAACCCTTCATTAAACTTAGAAGAATCTAAGTTATATTTTAGTGCGAATCTGCCAGGAACTCTTGGTGGTAAAGATATTTTTGTCGCCAGTGTAAATGAAGATGGCACTCTAGGCGAACCAAAAAATCTTGGTGATAAAGTAAATACACTTAAAGATGAAATCACCCCATTTATTGCCGATAATAATTTTTTATATTATTCTTCAAATGGTAAAGAAGATTCTTTAGGAAGTTTTGACATTTATGCTAGTGAGGCATTCGAAAATACGGTGTCTGAATCGTTGCATTTAGATTCGCCAATAAATAGTATAAATGATGATTTTGCCTATATCGTAAAGTCGGACAAAGGATATTTTTCATCTAACAGGTTGCAAGGTCAAGATAATAATGATATTTATTCATTTTATATTGAACCTGACAAGCCTGTAGAGTGTTTCCAACAAGTTGTAGGAACTGTAAGAGATGAAGAGACTGAAAAAGTTTTATCAGATGCTACGATTGATGTAATTAACGAAGAAGGTCAAAAAGTAGATAGTTTGATTAGTGACGAAAATGGAAATTATAGGTATAACTTGGCTTGTAGAGGAACGTTCACTTTTAGAGCGAGTAAAAAAGATTACTCAATCGAAGAGCATATTATTAACACTGCTAATTATACAGAGGCTCCGTCGTTAGAAGTAAATCAAAGCTTAAAATACAACTTTAAAGAAGTGAAAGATAAAGTTGTAATCAACGTAAATCCAATTTATTTCGGTTTCGATAAATGGAATATCAATAAAGACGCGGCAGTTGAATTAGATAAGATTGTTGAAATTATGAAAGAGAATACTGATTTAATAATAGAATCAGGATCTCATACAGATTCGAGAGGTACAAAGGCGTACAATCAAATTTTATCAGAAAGACGTGCAAAAGCAACAGTTGATTATATTGTTTCGAAAGGAATCGAAGCGAGTAGGATAAAATCTAAAGGTTACGGTGAAAGTCAGTTATTGAATAATTGTAAAGATGGTGTTCGATGTAAAATAGTCGATCATAAATTGAACAGAAGAACAGAGTTTGTACTTGTAAACAAACAAGCAAATAATTATCGAAAAACGAATCCTTCTTCGACAATTGTGAAGACTACTGAGAGAGAGTCAGACAATTCTACTCAAACACAAGCAGAAGAAGTAATTGAAGAGACATCGACCTTACCTTCGAATTCGCAAGAAGTTGAAGGCACCGACTCGAAAAATGAATCTGACGACGATACATCATCTCAAAGTGTAGAGAATGAATTAGATATTGAAGAGACTCAATCTATTATGGAAAAGCCGTCTTCTACCAATGAAAATAAAGTAGAAGAAGTGAAGGAGCTTAAAGACATTATGATTAAGGACTTTAAGAATCCTGTGTATGAAGAACCAGACGATTCAGAAGTGGAAACTGAAGTAATATATTCGCCTTCTATTACTATTGTAGACAATCAAGAACTTGAAGCAAATCGGCATTCAATTAAAGAGAAGAGAGGTGAGCCATACGCACTAAAGAAAAAACTAGAGACGCTACCTCGTGGCAAAGTAGAAACATTAAACTCTTTTAATGGAGATACTAACATGGCCCCTAAAAAAAATATATCGAACTCAAAGGAAGAAGCATTAACTAATGCTTCTTCTTCGTTTAATGCAAAGTCAATGAGAAACGATGTAAATACTGAAAGTATAGAAACAAATGGACTAGAGAATTTAAAAAATGCTACGACGGCTGTTTCTGAAGTGACCAGTTTTAATAGTGCGAGTTTGCAGGGTAAGGAAACTGAGATAAAGAGTAATATCAATGCCGTATCCAATCAGTTGTTTAATGATGAAGAAGAGGATGATGATTTGGTTGAAAATGGATTTGCAAGAGATCTAAATGAAAGAATTACAATTACAGATTACGAAAAGAACCCCAAAAAAGAAAAGATAGATTCACACAAAATTATTGCTCAGCAACGTGATGAGTTTAAAAAAGAGTACGTTTCTAACGTAAAATCAATGAAGAAAGAAGAAGTGCTCAATATCAATACTATTGATGTATCTCCAATTATGATTAAAAATAACGGGAAATATGCCACGACTCAAAGATCCAATCAAGTTGACGTAATGCGTATAAACTTTCAAATTGACAATAATAAATATATTAGTGCAGGTTATAAAGAAGTATATATCTTAATTCAAAACCCTGCTGGCACTATTTTAAATCGCAAGGGAACATTTAAAGTAAATAATGGTAAAGAGTTGACTTATACAGAAAAAACGAACGCATATTATAACAATAATCACCTTAATATCTCTATGGTTACAGATAGATTTATTCAAAGAATTGTAAAAGGTATCTACACAATTACAATCTATATAGAAGGCTATCCTGTTGGTTTAGAAATGGTAGAATTAAGTTAAAAAGACCATAAGAACTCTCATTTAGTTTATTCGAAAAACTTCATTAAATTCGTAAAAATTTAACCCTACAATATTTTGGTATTATTTTTGACTTACATTTAACAACGTAAATTTATAATTTATTTAAATTTAGGGTCGAAATTAGAATACCAAGTATAACTCGAATGAAGTTTAAAGCATTTGTACTCTTTTTATTAGTAGCTACATCTAATGTTGTGGCCGCTAACATTATTTCTAATAATAAAGATCACCTAGTTGTCTTAAATGATACAATTGGTATTGATAAGGATGAGTTCTTACAAATAAATTCAATTGATATTGCGGCAATGAAAATTACCGGAAGAGGTAAGTTTACTGAAACCAAAAGCGCACGAAGAACGGATGTGATGCGTATTAATTTTCAAATCAAGAATAACAAGTACATTACTCCAGGCTATAAAGATGTTTATATTTTAATTCAAAACCCTAAGGGAGTCATATTAAATCGAAAAGGAACATTCGACGTTTATGGAGGCAAAAAGTTAAGATATACAGAGAAAACAGAAGCCTATTATGAAAATAACCATCTTCGAATATCGATACTCACGAATAAATTTATTCAAAAAATAGTCAAAGGCATTTACACCGTAACTATTTATATTGAAAATTATCCCGTAGGATTAGAAATGATACGGCTTCGATAGTTGTTGAATTGACACACTTATCTGTCTCCATTTGCCATTTAAGGCGGTCTCTAAGTCCTTGAATATTTTACACAAGTTTTATTGAATATCATTTAGAATAATTACTAACTTCATTGTCAATTATTAAAAACCAAATTTTTGCTAATGATGAAGTTAAAAAATGTAGTAGTATTTCTATTAATAAGCGCTTCGATAGTATCGTGTAAAAAGAAGAATCCTCAAGAAACGACGGATAACCTTTTTAAATTCAAAGAATATATTCATTATTCGACTTCTGGCGTAGTTTCGGTAGTGGAAAACATTCAAATCGGATTGGCAAGTGAAGTGGAAGGATGGGAGTTAGACACCGAAGTTTCTGATAAGATACTATCTATTTCTCCTTCCATAAAGGGAAAATTAATAGCCAAAAATTCAAGAACTTTGAGTTTTAGTCCTGAAGAAAATTTACAACCAGATACCGAATATACGGTTAAAGTCAATCTTTCAAGAATCTATGATAAAGTACCATCAGAATTCAAAAACTATACGTTTAAATTCAAGACAATTCAACCAAACTTTACCATCAATACAAATAATATTCAATCATATAATAAAGAATGGCAATATTTAGAAGGTGTTTTAAAGTCGGCAGATATAGTTTCTTTAGAAACAGCTAAAAACCTGGTTTCTGCAACTCAAAAAAATAAAAAATTAAGCATTAAATGGCAGCCAGTTGCACAGTCGTCAACAGTATATGAATTTAAAATTGATAGTATTCGACGTTTTGAGGATGACTCAGAGATCGAAATAAAATGGTCTGGAAAAAAATATGGAATCGACAACGAAGGAAACTCAAAAACAACCATTCCTGGTATCAATAATTTTTCTATTGTTAAGGTGAATGTACTACAGTCACCAGAACAACATTTAGCGCTAAACTTTTCTGATCCTATAAAAAAACAACAAACCTTCAAGGGTTTGGTAGATATTCAAAATTCTAAAAACCTAAAATACGTGGTAGATGGAAATGTGTTAAAAGTATATCCAGACACACGAATATCAGGAAATGTACTCGTAGAAGTTTTTCCGGGTGTTAAAAGTGTTGATGGGTATAAATTGAAAAAACCATTTTCAGAAAAAATTGCGTTTGAACAACTAAAACCTGCTGTAAAGTTGATTAGCAACGGTGTTTTTTTACCAAATTCTAATGATTTAAAATTCAATTTCGAAGCGGTAAATTTAAAAGCAGTAGATATTCGAGTGATTAAGATTTACGAAGATAATGTGCTTCAGTTTTTACAGGAAAACAGTCTTGACGGAAAGAATAGATATAACATTCGCAGAGTTGGTCGACGCATAGCGAAGAAAACGATGCCGCTAATCAAATCAGATTTAGAAAATGACGGTAAATGGAAGACATATGCGGTTGATTTATCGAAAATGATACAATCTGATCCAGGTGCGATTTATAGAATTGAATTAAGTTTTACGAAAGGGTATGGTCTCTATAAATGTGATGGAAATGAAGTAGTAAGTAATCGAGAAGAAGAATATGACGATTATTATGAAGATGATTATTACTATGACGATCATGATGAGTACACCGTTGCCGAAGCTAAGGAAGCTGAGGAACGGGAAGAACAATACTGGGACAATTTAATTTATAGTTATAGAAATCGGCGTTATTATAATTGGGAAGACAGAAAAAACCCGTGTAAAGAAGCCTATTATTCGAATGAAAACAAAATCGTTTCAACAAATATTTTAGCTTCAAATTTAGGCATTATTGCAAAAAAAGGAGACAATAGATCATATCATTTCGCGATAACTGACATTTTAACTACTGAGCCTATTTCTAACGCTTCTGTAAAATTGTATAATTATCAACAACAAGAAATTGCCGCAATAAAGACAGACAATCAAGGTTTTGCATTGTATGATGCTGATAAAAATGCCTATTTCGCGATCGCCACTAGCGGAAAAAACACAAGTTATATCAAACTTGACGATGGTCACTCTTTATCACTAAGTAAATTTGATGTTTCAGGGAAAAGGCTTCAAAAAGGCTTAAAAGGATATATTTACGGAGAACGTGGTGTTTGGAGACCAGGCGATACTATACATCTAAACTTTGTTTTAAACGACATTACCAATCCGTTACCCAAGAAACATCCAATCAGACTCGAAATTACTGATACACAAGGCAAGCTAGTTTTTAAAAAAATAAAAACTGAAGGTGTTAATGGGTTCTATCGTTATGATGTGCCAACCTCTTCAGAAGCGGCTACAGGTAATTGGAGCGCTAAAGTAAGCGTGGGGGGTGCCACTTTTTATAAAACACTCAAAGTAGAGACGGTAAAACCAAATCGTTTAAAAATCAAGATTGATTTTGAAGATGAGGTATTACAATCAAACCGTCCGGTTAAGGGAAAACTTGCAGTGAAATGGTTACACGGCGCTCCGGCAAAGAATTTAAGTGTAGATATTAAAGCAAAATTTACGAGTACTTCAACATCATTTAAGAATTTTTCAGGTTATGTTTTCAATGACCCGACACGTTCTTTTTCTCCGGAAGAAATAACCATTTTTGATGGGGACTTAGATGCGGAAGGAAACGCTAGTTTTACAAAAAATCTAAATTTTGGCACAAAAGCTCCAGGAATGTTAAAGGCATCTTTCTTTACACGAGCTTTTGAGAATGGAGGAGATTTTTCTATAGATGTAATCACCAAAGAGTTCGCTCCTTATAAGAGCTTTGTAGGACTGAAATCACCAAAATCTAGAGCTTACGGATCTTATTATACTGATGAAGACGTCACATTTGATGTGGCAACTGTTGACGCCAAAGGCAATCCAATACAACGAAAAGGACTCGAAGTAAAGGTGTATCAAATTAAGTGGCGTTGGTGGTGGAATTCTTCTAGAGATAATTTAGCATCTTACAGAGGAAGTAGTCACCATAAAACGGTAAAATCAATGACCGTAAACACTAATACTTCAGGTAAGGCGAACTTTAAGATAAACATTCCTGATAATGATGGAGGGCGGTATTTAATTTTGATTTCAGACCCCAAAAGTGGTCATGTAACTGGTAGAACAACATACTTCTATAAAGATTGGTGGAAGAGACCGGCAGGAAGTGATCCTCAAGCAGCGAAAATGTTAGTATTTTCCTCTGATAAAGATGCGTACAATGTAGGCGAAACGGCCAAAGTAACATTCCCTTCTGGCACCGTAGGCAGAGCTTTAATTAGTATCGAAAATGGTACTGAAGTACTTGATCAGGTATGGGTAAAAACACAAAAAGGAGAGACAACGGCCGAAATACCTATTACCAAAGAAATGACACCAAATGTGTTCATCAACATTTCCTTATTGCAGCCCCATGCATCTACAGCGAATGATTTACCACTAAGACTCTACGGAATCATTCCCATTTTGGTGAATGACCCAAATACTGTTTTAGAACCTCAAATTTCGATGCCTGGTGTGTTAAGACCAGAAGAAACATTTACTGTAAAAGTAAATGAAAAACAAGGAAAACGAATGACGTATTCGATCGCTGTAGTTGATGAAGGATTGTTAGACCTTACAAGATTCAAGACACCAAACGTTTGGAATGATTTTTATACAAGAGAAGCATTGGGTGTTAAAACATGGGATATTTTTGACTATGTGATAGGTGCTTATGGAGGAAGTATTGAGCATGTATTTGGTATTGGTGGAGATGAAGAAGCAGGAGATAAAAAGCCGAAAAAAGCAAATCGTTTTAAACCCGTAGTAATGACCTTAGGTCCATTTACATTAGAGCAGGGTACATCAAAAACGCACCAATTAAAAATGCCTAAATATGTTGGCTCGGTAAGAACCATGGTGGTGGCAGGAGACAATTCAAAAGAGGCCTATGGAAGTACATATGAAACCACTCCTGTTCGAAAACCCCTCATGGTGCTGGCATCACTTCCTCGGAAGCTTAGCCCTGGAGAAAAAGTGACGTTACCAGTAACAGTTTTTGCTATGGAACCCAAAATTAAACAGGCAAACATCAGTTTAAAACTGAGTAAAGGAATTAAGATTGTAGGAAAACAAACGCAAACTGTTTCTTTTGCAAAACCAGATGAGAAAATGGTCTATTTCGAATTAGACGTTAGTGATGCTCAAGGAATAAGTAATATAGAAGTACTGGCCTCTGGAAACGGAGAAAAATCATCATATGAAGTAGAATTAGATGTAGTAAACCCGAACCCATTGAGTACCTCGGTTAAAGATATTGTACTTGAACCAAGTACATCGAAGACTATCAGTTTTGAAACATTTGGAGTTAGTGGCACTAGTAAGGCAGAAATAGAACTTTCTACGTTGCCCCCAATGGATTTTACTGGCCGATTACAATACTTAATTCGATATCCACATGGGTGTGTTGAACAAACAACCTCGAGCGCTTTTCCGCAATTGTATTTAGCTGATATTTTTGATTTGACCTTCAACAAAAAACAGGAAATGGATGAAAACATCAAGAAAGCAATTGAACGCTTGGGGCATTTCCAAACGCCTAATGGCGGTATGAGTTATTGGATGGGTCAGAATACAGCCAACGATTGGGGCACGAGTTATGCTGGGCATTTTTTGTTAGAAGCTCAGAAGAAAGGATATGCAATGCCACTTACGTTCATGAACAATTGGCTAAAATATCAGCAGCAAGCTGCGAGAAGCTGGAGAGCAAGTTATAGGCAATATAATTCAGATTTAGCACAAGCATATAGACTATATACGCTGGCTTTAGCAGGACATCCAGATTTAGCATCGATGAACAGACTGCGAGAATTTAATGCCATTTCTAACGATGCTAAATGGAGATTAGCTGGGGCGTATGCCTTAGCTGGTCAAAAGGAAGCCGCCACAAAAATTGGCAATCGTGCAAATATAGATTTTGTATCCAAGAGAGGTGATTATTATACATATGGTTCGACCAACAGAAATAGAGCAATGGCCATGGAAACAATGCTTTTAACAGGTAATTCTAAATCTAGAGAACAGGCGCAATACCTAGCGAAAGAGCTATCCTCTAAAAAATGGATGAGCACACAAACTACTGCATATAGTCTATTGGCAATGGCTAAAATGGTTGAAATCAATGGAGGTAAATCAGTCAAATTAGATTACACGCTCAACAGTGGTAAAAAGGAAAATGTAAATACAGAAAAAGCCATTGCACAGCGAAAATTAGTGATCAAACCTGGTGAAAATTCTCTTACACTGTCTAACAATCAAGCGAACGTTGTTTATGCTCGGTTATTGAATTCAGGAGTATTACCACTTGGACAAGAGTTAGCCGAAAAGAGGAATTTAGGGATACGTATTCAATATAAAGACTCACAAAATAAAGTTGTAGACGTCACAAAGCTTACCCAAGGAACCGATTTTACAGCAACAGTTACTGTTAGCAATTTAAAAAGTGAACGAGTGCATGATATTGCCTTGACCGAAATTTTCCCTTCGGGATGGGAAATTATAAATACACGCTTTACGGATTATGGTACTTCTACAAGTGGCGCAGCTCAATTTACAGATATTAGAGATGATCGCGTGAATTTCTATTTCTCTCTGGATAGCAAGAAATCGGCAACTTTTACGGTTCAGCTAAATGCGGCCTATTTAGGAACTTATTATTTGCCTGGAATTCAAGCAGAAGCAATGTATGACAATGAATATTTTGCAAGAACAAAAGGAAAATGGGTCGAGATAATTAAATAGTATATGTATGGGAAAACGATATGATCAAATACCAGATAGACAGCGCAAATTTATAGCAGAACAAAAGTTATTTTTTGTTGCAACGGCAACGGCGGATAGTAAGATCAATGTATCTCCAAAAGGAATGGATTCGTTAAGAGTATTGAGCTCAAAAAGAGTGGTTTGGTTGAACTTGACAGGAAGTGGTAACGAGACGGCGGCTCACCTATTGGAAAATAAGAGGATAACAATTATGTTTTGTGCTTTTGAAGGCGCTCCTTTAATTTTGAGAATTTATGGAAAAGCTCAGATGTATCACCCAAAAGATGAAGAATATGAGCAATTAATAGACCTTTTTCCCAAGATTGCAGGTGCTAGACAAATCATAGATATTGATGTTGAAATGGTTCAAACATCTTGTGGCACAGCAGTACCATATTTTGATTTTGTTAATGAGAGAACTCAATTAAAAAAATGGGCAGAAGATAAAGGACAAAAGGAAATAGAAGAATATTGGATAGAAAGAAATACGAAAAGTATTGATGGAAAGCCTACGGGTATCTAAGTGATTATATCGAATGAGATTGTTAAAGTATATACAAGAGCATAAAATAAAATCTGGAGTTTTTTTAATCATATTGATATGGTATTATTTTTCACTACCCAAGCAGTTATTTGACGAACCCACATCGACGGTTATAGAAAGTAGTGAAGGCGACTTGTTAGGAGCACAAATTGCAGAAGATGAACAATGGCGATTTCCTCATAATTACAGTATTCCGATAAAATTTCAAGAATGTATCCTCGAATTTGAAGATGGATATTTTTATAAACATCCAGGTTTCAATCCCGTGTCTATCGCGAAAGCGTTTTGGCAAAATATAAATTCACACAAGATAAAAAGAGGAGGTAGTACCTTAACCCAACAGGTAATAAGGTTATCACGAAAGGGTAAGCGTCGAACTTATTTTGAAAAATTTATTGAAACGATATTAGCAACGCGCTTAGAGTTGCGACATAGCAAATCAAAAATTTTAGCACTTTATGGATCGAACGCTCCATTTGGTGGCAATGTTGTAGGTTTAGATATGGCGTCATGGCGTTATTTTGGTAGAAGTCCAAGTGAGCTTTCATGGGCAGAAAGTGCCACATTGGCCGTATTGCCCAACGCACCCAGTCTAATTTATCCTGGGAAAAATCAAGAAAGATTGCTTATCAAACGTAATCGATTGTTAAAAAAACTCTTTAATAAGGGTAAAATTGAAGAATTAACATATAAACTTGCGATAGAGGAGGGTTTACCTCAGAAACCTTTTGCCTTACCTCAAATTGCCCCACATTTATTGCAAAAGATTAATAAACAAAGTAAAGGAGAACGTGTCAAAACAACGATTGAATTTGGTCTGCAAAATAGGGTTAATGAAATAGTAAAGAATCATCATAATAAATTAAAGCAAAATCAAATTCATAATATTGCGGTGTTGGTCATAGACGTAAAATCTAGACGTGTATTAGCCTATACAGGAAATTCTCCGACCAATAGCACACATCAAAAAGATGTAGACATTATTGATAAACCAAGAAGTACAGGAAGTATATTGAAACCTTTTTTGTACGCCGGAATGCTTGACTCGGGTGACCTTCTACCCAATACATTAGTCGCCGACGTTCCAACTCAAATAGCGAATTATAATCCTAAAAATTTCGATATGCAATACGATGGTGCAGTTCCTGCTAGTAGAGCTTTATCACGTTCTCTTAATGTGCCGGCTGTCAGAATGCTTCAACAATTTGGTTTAGACAGGTTCCATCATTATTTAAAGGAACTTAATTTAAGAGATATTAAATATAACGCGAATCATTACGGACTATCACTCATTTTAGGAGGTGCTGAGAGTAATTTATGGGATTTATGCAAAAGTTACGCTTCTCTTTCATCAACGATCAATCATTATGACGAAACACAAGGGAAATATTATACTAATGAGTTTGTAGAACCAATCTTTATGGCAAATTCAAAAGTAGATTTTGGTACATTTTCTAAGGAAAAAACAGTTTTTGATGCTGGGTCCATTTATATGACATATAAGTCTCTCAAAGAGGTAAATCGACCAGAAGGAGAAGAGAATTGGGAGTTTTTTGATTCGTCTAAAGAAATCGCTTGGAAAACAGGCACAAGCTTTGGATTTAGAGATGCCTGGGCTATTGGCACAACTAAAGATTATGTTGTAGGAGTATGGGTTGGAAATGCCGATGGTGAAGGAAGACCAGGGTTGGTAGGATTATCAACCGCCGGACCAATATTATTCGACGTTTTTGATGTATTACCCAAAAGTGATTGGTTTACACAACCATTCGATGAATTGTCTCGCATTTCTATTTGTAAGAAAAGTGGATATAGAGCTTCTGAAATTTGCAATGAAAAAGACAGTATTTTTGTTCAAAGAGCAGGCTTACAAACGAAACCTTGCCCTCATCATTTTAGGGTACATTTAGACGAAAATAGTCAATATCAAGTAAATTCCTCCTGTTATCCCATTTCTAAAATGAAACATACCAATTGGTTCGTTTTACCTCCATTAATGGAGTTTTATTATCAAGCGAAAAACCCAACATATCAAACACTCCCAAAGTTTAATGAAGATTGTTTGTCTGAAGGAAAATCAAAAATGGCTTTTATTTACCCCAAAGAGACAATGAAAGTATTCTTGCCAAAAAATTTTGAAGAACATACCAATCAGTTGGTTTTTAGATTAGCTCATTCAACTGTCGGAATGAAGGTTTTTTGGTATTTGAATGCCGATTTTATAGGTACAACACAAACCTTTCATGAAATGGCGATAATGGCTCAAAAAGGAACCCATATAATTACTGCATTGGATGAACAGGGAAATGAATTGAAAAGATCAATCGAAATAGCCGAATAAGTTTTGTTTTAACATCAAATGTAGTAACTTGGCTATTCGTATCATTAAACTTTTTTTACCATGTTGAAGACTGTTCTTATCGATGATGAGATAAATGCCTTAGAAGCCCTTGAATGGAAGTTGAACCGCTATGTAGAGGATATTGAAATTATTAAATGCAATTCACCATTAGAAGGCATTGATGTGATTAATAGCGAAAAACCTGATTTGGTTTTCTTAGATATTGAAATGCCTGAGATAGATGGTTTTGAACTTTTACAAAAATTAAGTTACAAAGACTTTGACCTTATTTTTACAACGGCTCATGATGAATTTGCATTAAAAGCAATTAAGGTTTCTGCAATAGATTATTTGTTAAAACCGGTAGATAAAGATGAGTTAATCACCGCTATAGAAAAGGTGAGAGCGAGTAAAAAAGATACTAAATTAGAAGATAAATTAGACTCTTTGTTTTCAAATATGAATTTGAAGAGTAACGATAAAATAAATATTGCCGCTGATAGTAAAATTTATTTATTGGATAAAGAAGATGTAATCATGTTAAAATCTGATAAAAGCTACACAACAATTTTCTTAAAAGATGATAAGTCTATCCTTGTTTCAAAGACCTTAAAAGAAGTAGAAAAGAAATTCAATTTCCCTCAATTTTATCGTGTTCATAATTCATATTTAATCAACATGAATCACATAAGAGAATATTCTAAAGGTATGGGAGGAGAGTTGATTATGAGTAATGGGATGCATGCAGGAATAAGTAGAAATAAGAAAGCCGAATTACTTGAAAGGCTCTCATTAGATTAAAAGACCATGCTTTTAGATTTTAATTCTGAAGTTTATTCTTGGATACGAGGAGCATTACTCATTCTCTCGTTATATCATCTTTTAATTTATATAAGCAATAAGCAAAATCTATATTTATACTATAGTCTGTATTTGGCTTGTTTTTTTATTTATTTCTTAGCAGATGTAAATGACCCTAGGCTAAAAATATACAGCTATATTAATTTTGCAATTCAATTTTTAGGATATGCGGCTTATGTTGGGTTTGTTAGGGCCTTGTTGAAGACTAAAAAACACATTCCAGAATGGGACAAATTGTTGGTACTTGAACGCGTTCTATTACTAATTGCAGTAGTTGTTTTTGTAATTATTCAGTTCTTCTTTGGATATTCGGCACAAGAAAAATTGTTTGCGATTTTGGTATCCATTATTACAGTCTTTGGCTTATTAACTTATATTGTCTTGAATACTATTCGAGGAAAACATGTGACGTTTTTTATTATTGGATCTTTGACCTATTTAATTTTAGCAAATGTTAGTTTTTTAGGACCATACGCTGTGGGAAATGAGTATTTTCTCGAAAGAGGCGTTCAACCTATGTTCTTCACCTATTTAGGGGCCATTATTGAAACGACAATGTTTGCTGTAATTTTAGGACGTCAATCTAAAAAATCAGAACGAAAACATAAGGAAGCTGAAGCATTGTTAGCGATTAAAACTAAAGAAATGAGCGATTTAAAAATGACAGCGCTTCAGAGCCAAATGGACCCTCATTTTTTGTATAATTCGCTGAACTCGATTAATAATTTTGTACTGAAAAATGATATTGAAAAAGCATCAGATTATATAACTAAATTTTCAAGATTGATTCGAGAGATTTTAACAAATTCATCTAATCTAACAATACCTTTAAGTAAAGAATTAGGAGTATTAAGTCTTTATGTAAAATTAGAACAAATGCGAATGGCAGGCGGATTTGATTATGTAGTTTCTGTAGATGATAAAATCGATTTGGAATCTATTGAAGTGCCTCCTCTATTTATTCAGCCATTTATTGAAAATGCGATCTGGCATGGGTTTGCAAATAAGAAAGATTATAAGCGAATTACTGTAAATATTTTTGATGAAGATGAGAAAGTGCGTTGTGAAATTTTAGATAATGGTATTGGTATTAAGAGATCAAAAAAAGAAAAGGGAAGCTATAAGAGAACTAGAAAATCATTTGGTTTAAAAGCTTCTGAAAACAGAATTAAATTATTGCATGAAAATGAGAGAGTTTATGTAATTATAGAGGATATTTCTGAAGAAAATACAACAGGAACTAAAGTAACCCTTAAATTCCCAAAAGCGAGCTAAATTACCATTCGTTTAAAAAACAGAACCATTTATTAGTTCTTTCCTTTTAAATATTTATTTGATTTAGAAAGCGCTTTTTGATGGTGTATCTTTACGTAGTAATTTAACCAACGTTTTTTAATATGTCGATCACTTCATTTTCAAAACCATCGGATACCGATATACTTGAGAATATTAGTGGTGAAGAGAAAGTCTTGAGTTTTGTTGGAGAAGGTAGTATTCTTCAATCAATGAATGAAACGACTTACATCAGAACTATTAAAGTAAGGGCGAATGAAAAAGAATCTTTGAGAAATGTAATTTATGTCAAGAAAGGAATTACATGGTTTTTTGAAAAATTCGAAGAAGTGACCATTACAAATTAAGCCAAACCTTTTTCCGTTTTATCAGGGAAAATTACTATTAGAAAAAGAAGTTAGAGTAACATTTTACAAGTCTTATCTCCCCAAATAGATGAGACTTTTTTTATGTTTACCATTTAGTAAAGGGGCGTTTACTTAGTTCGGTATTATAATATTTTGCAATTCCAGTAACTTCATTACCTAACCAATCAGGTTTTTTGAAATGTTCATCCTCATTACTCAATTCTATTTCTGCAATTATTAATCCTTCGTTTTCGCCTAAGAATTGGTCAACTTCAAAAATGTGTTTGTTGTTTTTAATATGAAATCGAACTTTTTCTATGACCGTTTCTTCGCACAAAACCATTAAGTTTTCGGCATCTTCAAGAGAGATTTCTTTTTCCCATTCATATCTGCTGGTTCCTGAACTATTTGAAATTCCTTTAACTGTAATAAATGCAGACTCCTCAGTGATTCTAACGCGAACCGTTCTCTCTTTATGAGAATTTAAAAACCCTTGTTTAATGTATATCTTTTGATAACTCAGTTTTTTAAAATCATCAGACCTAATAAGGAATTTTCGCTCTATTTCTATGGGCATAACTAAATTTTGAGTTAAAATTAAGCTTTTAGAGTTACATTTATATTAGATACCTTTGAAGAAATATTATTAGAAGAATACATGAAGAGAATCATTGTTATATTTCTATACGTTATATCGTTTTGCGGTTTCGCCCAAACAGATTTTAGTTCTAGTTGGGAGGACTTTTACTCCTACAATAATGTAAAAGACTTTACTAAAGTGGGTGATAAGATTTATGCAATTGTTGATAACGCTGTGTTCATTTATGATGTGACAACAAAAGAAACAGAAAAACTATCATCTGTTCAAGGATTATCAGGAGAAGATACGTCAAGCCTTTATTTTGATCGAACATTCGAACGCTTAGTTATAGGTTATGAAACAGGACTGGTCGAAGTTGTAGACAAACAAGGGAATATTAAAATTTCTAACGATATTGAACGGTTAAGCATTACTGGAGATAAAAGAATAAATCATATCGCAGGCCTTGGAAATAACTTATATATGGCCACTCCTTTTGGTATTGTAGTTTATGATATTGAAAATTTACAATTTGGAGACACTTATTTTATTGGGAATGGTTCTACCGAAGTTTTTGTACATCAAATAGAAGTGTTTCAAGATAAAATATATGCTGCTACACCTCAAGGGATATTTATTGCAGATGTAAATAATCCAAACTTAATAGATTTTAATAACTGGGCGCAACCACAAGGTGATTTAATGGGAGATTTTAAAACCTTAGAGGCTTTTAATGGTGAGTTGTTCACTGCAAAAGGAAGCATGCTTTTTAGAATTAATACTCTTACTTCAATACAATTTGTCAACAATTTAGTTGAACCAATTTTAAATTTAAAGGCATCTAATCAATATATTACGGCAATAACAGAAAAAGCTGCTTTTGTTTTTAACGATGCTTT
The DNA here is from genome assembly GCA_947500525.1 of uncultured Flavobacteriaceae bacterium. Lineage (GTDB taxonomy): Bacteria > Bacteroidota > Bacteroidia > Flavobacteriales > Flavobacteriaceae > Aureibaculum. Next base: position 483,540 of record CANMSH010000001.1, read on the forward strand.
AGTTCAATCGGCAAGAGCAAATAACACACCAAATTACAATTTTACGTTACAAGCGGGTTTTGCTGAAGACGGAATCATTTATTTGGGAACAAATGAATTTGGTATTTTAGGAGGTAATTTAGCAGATGTTGGCAATTACTCTGAAATTCATCCCGAAGGTCCAAATTCGAATGATGTGTTCTCTATTACTGCGCAAAATAACAATTTATGGGTAGTTTATGGGGGTTATAATGCCGCTTTCACTCCATTACAGAGGGTTTTAGGGTTTAGTCGATTTGATGGAGAGAAATGGATTAATACACCATATAACAGAGATTTTCCAGCTTGGGACTTGGTGAATGTTACGGTTGATCCGAATCAAGATGACAAGGTATATATTAGTTCATGGGGCCAGAATGGTTCAGGAAATTTATTGGCAACTGGAGGGCTTTTAGTTGTTGAAAGTGATGAACCAACGATATTTTTGAATCAGTCTAATAGCGGTTTAGAGAGTATTATGAACTCAGGTAACCTTTTCTACAGAAGTGTAAGAGTTAATGGAACTGCATTTGATGCTCAAGGCAATTTATGGGTTACGAATGGCTTAGTTGAGAATAAATTAAAGAAATTATCTACTAATGGTACTTGGTCAGGATTTGATTTAAACTCTATACTATCAACTGATGATTTTGGATTAACTGAACTTATTGTTGATAGAACGGGTACGGTTTGGATTGGTACAAGGAACAATGGTCTCTTGGGTTTTAATGAGACTGGAAATAGAAAAAGAGCGTTAGTAAACCAATTAAACAGAGGTTCTTTACCTGATTTGGCAGTTAGTACAGTTGTAAGTGACCGAAATAATAGATTATGGATAGGTACGAAAAAAGGAATGGTAGTTTTCTCTAATACTAGTGGCTTCTTTGAAGCGGGTAGTTATGATGCAGCGCCTGTAATTATAGAAGATGACGGGATTCCGAAAAAATTATTAGGAGACCAAGCGATTAATTCTATAGCAATAGATGGAGCTGATAATAAATGGTTTGGTACGGATACAGGTGGTGTGCTTGGTACAAATCCCTCAGGACAAGAAACACTTTTTAACTTTAATAAGAACAATTCGCCATTGCCATCGAATAGAATTTTCAAAATTCAAGTAGACGATACAAACGGGAAAGTTTATTTCGCTACAGATAAAGGTATTGTCGCTTTTAATAATAATGTCGCACCTTTCGGAGATTCACTTGGTGAAGTATATGCATATCCAAATCCGGTACGGAAAGAACACTCATTTGTAACCATAGATGGTAGAAGAGATACGAATTTACCGAGAGGAACGAATGTTAAAATCTTAGACGCGTCTGGACGCTTAGTTTATGAAACAAATGTTATTGAAGGACAAGAATTGAAAGGAGGAAAAGTCGTTTGGGATAAAACCAATCTTGCTGGCAAAAAGGTAGCATCGGGCGTTTATATTGTTTTACTGAGTTTACCGGATAAGTCAGAGACCTCAATTACGAAAATAGCAATCATAAATTAAATTAGAGCCATGCTAAGTACTACTAAAGCAATCGTTTTGAGTGCTATCAAGTATAGTGACGCCGATTTAATTGTAAAATGCTATACACAATTGGGCTTAAAATCCTATTTATTGAAACGAGTGTTGAAATCAAAAAAGGCAAAAATAAAGGCCGCTTATTTTCAGCCATTAACGCATTTAGAACTCGTTGCAAAGCACAATAATAAAGGTAATTTAAACTTTATCAAGGAAGTTAAAATTAACTACCCGTACAAAACGATTCCCTTTGATATTGCAAAACAAACAATGATCTTATTTTTGTCAGAAGTATTGAGCAAGTCAATTCATGAAGAAGAGGAAAACAATCTTCTTTTTGAATATATTGAAACTGCGCTTATTTGGTTAGATACAAATGACGAGGTTGCGAATTTTCATTTATTATTTCTGTTAAATTTAACCAGACATTTGGGTTTTTATCCTGAAAAGGAAAACACTGATGCTCTTTTTTTCGATTTAGAAGAAGGACGTTTTACAAATTCAATTCCAAGAAGCAACGGAGTTACTGCTGAAAATTTAACACATCTAAAAGCCCTGCTCGGCATAAATTTTGAGGGTTTAAATTCTTTAAAGTTTAATGGATTGATTAGGCAATCTATTTTGGATATTTTGGTACACTATTTTGAATTACATTTGCCAGGGTTTCAAAAACCTAAATCACTAGCCATATTAAAAACCGTTTTTGAATGAGTATGAGGGAGATTTTTTTGGTATTCTTTCTACTTTTTGTAGGCTTTTCAAAAGCCCAAGAAATTACTGTAATTGATAGAGAATCAGGTTTTCCAATAGCAAATGTAGCCGTGGTTAATGAACAAAATTCAATTAAAGTAATTACTGACCAAAAAGGAATGGTAGACATCTCTTCCTTTGCTTTAAGGGATGAGTTAACTTTTAGACATATTAGTTATCGCGATTATAAGGTAGTTAAGCGACTTATCCTAGGTAAAAAGATTATCTCATTACAAAATAAGACTGAACAATTAGAGGAAGTATTTTTATCTGCTTCGAAGGGAAAAGAATTTCGTAAGAGAATTGCAGAACAAGTGGCCGTATTTTCAATTAAGGATATTCAGAGAGCAGCACCGCAAACCTCGGCTGATTTGTTGGCCGAAATACCTGGAATTAAAGTTCAAAAATCGCAACTAGGAGGAGGAAGTCCGGTATTAAGAGGGATGGAAGCGAATCGAGTCCTACTTGTAGTAGATGGAGTTCGTTTAAATAATGCTATATATAGAAAAGGACATTTACAAAATTCGATTACAGTTTCTCCTACACTTTTGGATAGAACCGAAGTGATTTTTGGTCCTTCTTCTGTAATTTATGGATCTGATGCCTTAGGAGGAGTGATTCATTATTATACCAGAAAACCGTCTATAAGTGAAATAACTGCTGTTAACGCCAATTTTTTATCGAGATATAGTACCGTAAATAATGAAAGATCATTGCAAGGTGGTTTGGAGTTACAATTCAAGAAATGGGCATCCTTTACAAGTGTTTCTCATAGTGTTTTTGGAGATTTGAGAATGGGGAAGAGACGTTCTCACAGCTTTGATGATTGGGGACGCGTATTTGAATTTTCTAATAATACAAATTCATTTTTTAACGAAATCTCCGTTGTAAATACAAATCCTAATATACAACGCAATACAGGGTATGAACAAACAGATATACTTCAAAAGTTCTTTGTGCCACTTTCTGAGAAATCAGATTTAACGTTGAATTTTCAGTATGGAAAATCTAACGATATCCCTAGGTTTGATCGGTTAACTGAACGTCGAGACGGAGCTTTAAGATTTGCGGAGTGGTACTACGGCCCGCAAGAAAGACTATTAGTGTCGTCTCAATTAAAAATATCACCAGAGAAAAGATGGTTAGATACAGGTGTTTTAACGATGGCTTATCAAAATATTAAAGAATCAAGAGTTAATAGAAAGTTTGGAAGTTTAGATAGAATTATTCGTGAAGAAGATGTTGATGTTTTTAGTTTGAACGGTGATTTTTCAATACCCTTAACTACATCTAAAGATCGGATTTTTTCTTATGGATTTGAATTGTCACATAATGATGTCAATTCCACACCAAAAGGAGAAACACTTGCCGTCAACGGAAATCAGGTTACAGGTATTTCAGGAAACTTTCCGGTGCAGGCACGTTATGCGGATGGAGGAAGCTCTTACACGAGTTCGGCGGCTTACGTTAATTATAGACAAGATATTAGTAAGAAATCAACGCTTAATACAGGAATTCGATTTACAAACACCAATTTAAAAGCCAAATGGATAGATCAAACTTTTATTACACTTCCTGATAGTGATATTTCATTGAATAATTCAGCGGTAACCTTGACTGCAGGTTATGTTTATAAACCAACAATTAGTTGGCAACTGAATGGAGTATTGTCGTCTGGATTTAGATCACCAAATATCGATGATGTTGGTAAGGTTCGGGAAAAATCGGGTAATGTAACCGTACCAAATGTGAATTTAAGACCTGAGTTTGCCTATAATGCTGAATTCGGAGTGTTAAAGTATTTCAATAATCGGAAATTTCACTTAGGATTGACAACTTATTACACATTGCTCGATAATTATATTATTCGTGATGAATTTTCATTAAATGGGAGTTCAACAATTTTATTTGATGGAGAAGAAGGTAATATTGTGGCAAATGTAAATAAAGATCAAGCGTATATCGTAGGATGTACATTTACGATGAGAGGAACAATTACGAATAATGTAAAAGCCCGGGGATCTTTTACCTATACTAAAGGGAAGGCATATGATACTAAAGAACCTCTATCATCTATTCCGCCTTTATTTTCATCATTCGAAATTTCTTATGAAAAATCAAATTTTGAAGCAAGTTTAGACGTCCGTTATAACGGAATAAAGAAAATTACAGATTATAATTTTAGTGAAGGAATCGATAATGTCGAACAAACGCCTATTATTAATCCAAACGGGACGGAGGAAATTGATATTTTCGCGGGCTCTCCTTCATGGATGACCTTGAATTTCAATACAAAATATCGACTTTCTAAAAATTTAGATGTGTTGCTAGCAATCGATAATATTTTTGATCAACATTATCGAGAGTTTGCCTCAGGGATCAGTGCTCCAGGACGAAATTTTTCGTTTTCGATATTGGCGAACTTCTAAAGGCTGCCGCGATATTAGGTTTTTCCTTGGTTTTTCTTCTTCTTAAAGGTATAACGATGCTGGCCCCGAAAGCTCCTCCTAAAGAGGTATAAAAAGCATCACTTGTGCTTCGTACTCCACTTAACAAATCAGGATCAACAGCTTCTTTAAGAAAACCAACTGCAGTGGCTGCAATCGTTCCAAAAGCCCAAGCTTTAAATTTATTATCAGTTTTTTTAAATACTAAATATGAAACTCCTCCACCAATAACAGTTCCTGCAATAAAATGTTCAGGATAGCCTCTTTCTGAGAAAATAGGTTGGGCACTAAGTGATTTGGAGTAAAATATTACACAGGTAATAACAATAATTATTTTTTTCATAGCCGTCAAATGTATAAAATTTTATTTAAAAGCATTGAAACCAGTTATATCTAAACCTGTAATGAGCAAGTGAATATCATGAGTCCCTTCATAAGTAATAACGCTTTCTAAATTCATAGAATGACGCATTATACTATACTCACCTGTTATACCCATACCACCTAACATTTGTCTTGCCTCTCGAGCGATATTAATGGCCATGTCTACATTATTTCTTTTCGCCATTGATATTTGTGCGCTTGTTGCTTTTCCTTCATTGCGAAGTACTCCTAATCGCCAAGCCAATAACTGAGCCTTCGTAATTTCGGTAATCATTTCAGCTAACTTTTTTTGCTGTAATTGAAATTGACCTATAGGTTTTCCAAACTGTATGCGCTCTTTACTATACCTTAAAGCAGTATCATAACAATCCATGGCAGCACCAATGGCTCCCCATGCAATACCGTAACGAGCAGAATCTAAACAACCTAACGGAGCACCGAGACCAGATTTATTAGGCAATAAATTTTCCTTTGGTACTTTTACATTGTCAAAAATGAGTTCTCCTGTTGAAGACGCTCTTAATGACCACTTATTATGTGTTTCTGGGGTAGTAAAACCTTCCATGCCGCGTTCTACAATTAACCCATGTATTCGGCCACTTTCATCTTTGGCCCATACTACTGCCACTTGCGCAAAAGGCGCATTAGAAATCCACATTTTAGCACCATTCAATAGATAATGATCACCTTTATCTTTAAAATTAGTGACCATGCCACTTGGGTTTGATCCGTGATCTGGTTCGGTCAAACCAAAACAACCCATCCATTCCCCCGAAGCTAATTTTGGCAGATACTTTTTTCGTTGTGCTTCATTACCATACTTCCAAATTGGATACATTACCAATGATGACTGTACCGAGGAAGTCGAGCGTACTCCAGAATCACCGCGTTCTATTTCTTGCATAATAAGGCCATAAGAAATTTGATCTAATCCAGCACCACCATATTGCTCTGGAATATAAGGACCGAAAGCGCCAATTTCAGCTAAACCGTTAATTATTTGAGTGGGGAATTGTGCTTTTTGAGCATAATCTTCTATAATAGGAGAGACTTCTCTTTTAACCCATTCTCGAGCTGCATCTCGCACAAGTTTATGTTCCTCCGTTAATAAATCATCTAACTGATAATAATCAGGAGCTTGGAATAAATCTTGACCCATTTTTTCGATTTTTTAAATTTTATCAAAAATACGAATAATAGGTTTTTATAATTCTCTTTTTTCGAAGTTATTTTATTAGCTACATTTGCTTTAATGCAATCTACATTTAAGAAACAAGAAAAGTTAAAAAGCAAGAAACTTATTGAGAAGTTATTTCTTGAAGGAAGGTCGGTATCTTCGTATCCGTTAAAATTATTGTATTTAAAAATTAACCATACCGCCGATTGTTTGTTACAAACAGGTGTTTCAGTTTCTAAAAGAAAGTTTAAAAATGCTGTTGATCGAAATAGGATTAAACGATTATTGAGAGAAACATATCGCAAACACAAATACATAATTCTGGAGAACTGTTCTGATAAATATATTTTTATGTTTTTATATGTAGACGAAAATGAGAAGAATTACGTTTTTATAGAAGAAAAGATGATAAATCTCTTACAGAAGTTCTTGAAAAAGATAGAATCATAAAGGAGAATTATCATTTTACGATAAAATCAAACCGGATGAATAAATTTAAAAAATCGGGCATTTTACTGGTATTAATCGCGGTAACATTAATGTCTGTTTCATATAAATCGAACTTCTTTGAGGTCGCAAAGCAGATAGAAATTTACACGACCTTATTTAAGGAGTTAAATATGTATTATATTGATGATACGAACCCTGCTGAATTGACCGATACGGCGATTAACAAAATGTTACAGGGTCTAGATCCGTATACTCGATTTTATGACGAACAAGGCGTTGAAAATGCTAGAATAAACGCAATGGGAGAGTATGGCGGAATAGGCGCTATTTCGAGCTATCTTGATAACAAGCTAATTATTATCGAACCTCATGAAGGAGCCCCGGCAGATAAAGCAGGAATTAAAGCAGGTGACGAGATTCTCAAAGTAAATGAAGTACTTGTAAAAGAGTATGAGAACAATGCAGTGTCTTCTTTATTACAAGGAATTCCTAACACAAAAGTGACATTAGAAGTTAAGAGGCAAGATAAAGTATTTACGGTAGAATTGACACGTGAAAAGATTGAAGTAAATCCGGTACCTTATTATACCATGATTGATGATGAGTTAGGATATATTTCCTTTATTAAATTCAATCAAAAGGCATCTTCTGAAGTGAAAAAAGCGTTCTTAGATTTAAAAGATCAAGGAATGAAGAAATTAGTATTAGATGTACGAGGGAACCTTGGAGGCCTTGTGAATGAAGCAATAGAGATTGTTAACTTTTTTATTCCTCGTGATGAGGTTGTTGTAACAACCAAAGCGAAAGTAAAAAAATGGAGTGATACATATAAAACGAAAAAAGAACCGATTGATTTGGAAATTCCAATTGCCGTATTAATTGATGGCCGATCGGCTTCAGCTTCTGAAATATTAGCTGGATCTTTACAAGATTTGGATAGAGCTGTTATCGTTGGAGAAAGATCTTTTGGTAAAGGACTTGTTCAACGCTACAGAAAATTGACGTATGGAACACAGTTAAAACTTACAATATCTAAGTATTATACACCAAGTGGAAGGAGTATTCAAGAGTTAGATTATACCAATAGAGATGAAAATGGTGAGGTGCCAAAATTTTCGGATAAAACCCGAAATCCTTTTAAAACAAGAAATGGAAGAACTGTATTTGATGGAGGAGGTATACAACCAGATGTAAAATTTAACAAACCGGAGCGAACAAAGGCAACAGAAGCGCTGTTTAAATCTAAGGCTATTTTTGATTTTGCCACAGCCTATTATTATAGAAACCCTTCGGTAAAAGAATCAAAAGAATTTGATATTTCAAATAGTGATTATGAAGATTTTATTAGTTTTCTGAAGTCTGATGCCTCTTCTTTTAAAACTACTAGTGAATTGAACTTTGAAAAAGCTATGTTAGAAGTAGCAAAAGATGCACATAGGGCAATTGAAAAACCATATAAAGATCTTTTGGAAAGCTTAAAAATGATTAAGATAGAACAACTCAACACAAATAAAGAAGAAATAAAAAGTCATTTAAAATCTGAAATTGTAAAGCGATATTATCATAAAAAAGGAGAATATATCAATAAAGTCCATAATGATAAACATATTAGAGAAGCAGTTGATATACTTAAAGACGAAAAGAAGTATAGCAGAATATTGAAATAAAAGCTTTTCTTATAATATCTAAAACTCCTAGTCAAAGAATTGATATATTTGTTCAAATTTATTTATGAATACAAGTACGCGAACAAGATCACAAGAGTCTACAAGGGCCATTGAGCGGTTGTATATAACAATGCGCCACTTATTTAATAGAGGCTTCTACAAACCAGGAGGCGTTTCAGGTAAAACATTACGAGAATCATTATTATTATTACGTCCTGAAATCTATGGTTCCATTGCCGAAGAAAGGACTGAGCTAAACGGTTTAATCTATGTAATTGAACGTTTGCCGGAAGGAATAGAAGAATGTCAATTTATCAACCTTACTGCAGATGAAGGTTATAAAGATTCGCATTTTACACCGATCATCCCAGCTAAAAGAAGGCGTAACTGCTACAGGATCGACAGAGACCAAATGAATATTGAAATTACTAGAGGTCGCTCAGAGATTTACGATATTTTGACCCATCTCACTTTTTTATTCATAGAATCTCATAAAATAAAAGATAGGATTTTAATAGATGAAGATGAAAATACGATCCGAGAATGGAATTATTTAAAAGAGGTTGTTCTAAATAACAAGAAAATTACCAAAAATGAACATGAGGTATTACTCACGCATGTGGCTACCATATTAGGTAGAACTTTTGATGAGGTCCAAAGAGTACATAAAGTATTTGCAACTACAAAGAATCAGAATAAATTTTTTGACCTTATTTTTTGGCTAGGGCAATTGGCATTAAATGAGACGTTAGAAAATAAAAAAAGAACAATTACTTTTAGTTCTACCCTAAGAGATAGTATTGGACATCATATTTATGGTGAAATCTGGGCAAATACTGTGAAAATGGTGTTAGAAGAAGAAAACTTAATAAATAGACCTATTCATATCATAAGTGCAAATATGCATAGTGTTATGAACTCTATTTACGCACCCATATTTTTATCAAAAGAATCTGAGGAGCACGAAGGACTCGCGCTTTTCGAATTATTAAGTGATAATAACAATGAAGCGATTCAAAAGAAAGTAAAAAGCAAAGCATCTGACATGGGTCTTTTCTATATTAAAGATACCTCGGGAACAAATATTAACGTGCAAGTAATTGATACAGGCAAAATAGATTTCCAAAAGAGCACTTATATTAAGAATCATACGAAGGGCCAACAAGAAATGCCTATAATTATTGTAATGGATTATGCCTTTGGAGAACAAGCGTTTGAAACAATGGATGAATTATTAAAACCTTTTGTTTGCCATAATAATAAAGAACATTTTATGAATGTAGAATCAATTTCTATTATGGGAAAGGCTGGAATATTAGAAGGAGGCAAAAGCGACGTCATGATTCCATCAGCTCATATTTTTGAAGGTACGGCAGATAACTACCCCTTTAAAAACGAGCTTCAAAAGAAAGACCTGGAAGGTTTTGGAATTGATGTGTTTGAAGGAACTATGGTAACGGTACTGGGAACTTCGTTACAAAACAAAAATATTCTAGAATTTTTTCATGATTCTACTTGGCATGCTATTGGTCTTGAAATGGAAGGAGCGCATTATCAAAAAGCGATTCAATCTGCGTCAAAAATTAGAGGAAATATTTCTGAGAATGTAAAAGTAAGATACGCCTATTATGCATCAGATAATCCGTTAGAAACTGGAAGCACCTTGGCGTCGGGAGGATTAGGCACCTCAGGTGTTAGACCAACATATGCAATTACTCAAAAAATACTAGAACAAATTTTTTAATTTCAATAACATGTCAAAAGAAAATATGTCATCTGAAGAAGTAGATTTAGGAAGCCTGTTTAAAATAATTGGAAAAGGAATTCAGAATTTTTTCAAGGCCATAGGTAATTTTTTTACTACGCTCTTTCATTATGTCATTTTATTCTTATTATTTCTTCGAAATAATGCAATTAAATTAGGTGTGGCGGCCCTTATAGGTGCCGGAATTGGATTGTATCTCGACTTTACTAAGCCAGCGGTTTATAGCTCTAAAATGATTGTAGAACCAAACTTTAAGAGTACGCAACAATTGTATAATAACATTGCATTTTATCATGAATTGGTAAAGCAAAAAGATACGTTGTTGTTAGCAAAATCATTAAACATCTCAAGCATTGAGGCTTCTAAATTGAAAGGGTTTTACATTAAACCTATCAAAAATGATAATGAAAAATATGAAGCATTTAATAAGTTTGCTCAAGAATTAGATACCGTTTTTGCAAAGAATATTGATATTAGAGATTTTAAGGATGAGTTTTCAGATATTGATTATAAATATCATAGCATCAAAGTGAAGTCAACAAATGGCCTTATATTTAATAAACTAGGAGCTCCAATAATAAACTCTATTGAGAATAACACATATTTTAAGAACTTAAAAAGGATTAATGACGAAAATTTTAAACAAAATCAACTAGTTTTAGTCAAGTCTTTATCAGAAATAGATACACTTAGAAAAATTTATAATGAGGTATTAATCACTGAAGCAAAAAAAATGGAATCTGGCACAAGTATTACATTGGCGCAAGGTGTTAAAAAAACGGAAGAAGTTGAGTTATTTAATGAAAGTTTAAAGTTAAATGAAGAATTAATAGAAAATAACAAAGAAAAAGCTGAAACAGCAGAAATTTTAAATGTAGTTTCAACCTTCGCTAATGTTGGTCTCAAAGAAAGAGAATTTTATAAAAAATATACTTTTCAGTTTGGAGTTTTGTTTTTTGGTTTAATGTTCGTTTTTATATTATTGAGACAATTAAACTCTTATTTAATCAATTATAGAAACGAGTGAAAAATTAGTTCAATTTACGTAGGTTGTTTGTAATCAGTGATAAAATCACACCAAAAACACTTATGTCATTTCACAGAAATCAAGTGGATAAGCAGGTTAAAACTTGATTGATAAATGTTTGGATACGATTTTATCGATTGCCAGTGCTAAGAAGCTTTTTTTAGCGAACCATTTTAAGTAATTTAAACAACTTGGATACACAAACTAAGGAAGTTTTTGCGAAGTCATTTTCTACTGTAATAGTACAAATTATAGGTGTTGCAGCTAGACTTGTCACAAGTATTGTTCTAGGTAGAATACTTGGAGTGGCGGGACTGGGAGATGTCAATTTGATTAATCAAATAATTACAATCTTAATGGTAATTTCAATGTTTGGAATGGATCATGTGCTTGTAAAGAAGATTTCAATAGGCCATTTTAATAGAGATTACCAGTCAATAGGGGTTGCTATTTATACATCCTTAAGAGTAAACTTAATTATTGCTGTTTTGTTGACAATTCTAAGCGTCATTGGAGCAAGTTTTATCTCAGAGTTCTTTTCGGCAACTCAATTAAAGTTTCCATTAATTGTGGCGGCAATAGCATTAGTTCCTCAAACAATTAGTATTGTTTTTGCGTCAGTTGTTAATGGTTTCAATAAGGTTTGGCAAGGTAGATTATTGAAAGATTTTTTAACTTCTCTATTTGTTTTAATGGGAGTATTTTTTGCTTGGTATTTGAAAATTTCAATAGATCTATTCTCTGTCATCGCTATCTATACGATTAGTCGATTTTTAACATTTATTATTGCATTTCTATATGTAAAGAACATATATAATCCTATTTTTTTTAAAGGAGTTGTTGATAAAACGATGATTAAAATGGCAAAACCTCTTCTTTTTGTTTCGGCAACCACTCTTTTGTCGTCCTCGTTAGATGTTATTATGTTAGGATGGCTGAGTAATTCATCTAGTGTAGGACTCTATACTGTAGCCACGAGATTGGTTCTCTTTATTGCTTTTTTTTTACAAATAACCAACGCAGTGCTTTCACCAAAAATTGCAGCATATTTTGCGAATAATGAGTTAAGCAAGTTAACGGTAATGATTAAACAAGTTACTTTTGTGCTTATAATTATAGGAGTTCTATCAACAATATTTTTTGTCATTTTAGGAAAACCTATACTGAGTGTTTGGGGACATGACTTTACTGAAGCCTATTATTGTTTAGTTATTTTATGTTTTGGCCAATTTATAAATATTTCTACAGGCTGCTCAGGAGTCTTATTAATTATGAGCGGAAATGAAAAGGTGTTTAGTTATATTACGAGTATCTCTCTTTTGTTTAATTTTACGTTGAATCTCGTTTTAATTAGTAAGTATGATATTCTAGGGGCGGCGATAGCTACTAGTATTACAATTGCTGGCGAAAATATTGTTAAGGTCATTATAGCAAAGAAAAAAACAGGTATATTAACGATTCCCATTGGACTTAAAAATTAATTCGTTTATGATCTTTGCTGTTACGGTAGTAGTTGTTACATATGCTGATAGATTCCATTTATTGAAACAAGTTCTGGATGCCTGTTTGGATATTGGAGTGACAAGTATTATAGTAGTGGATAATGATTCTAATGAAAAAAGCAAAAAACAGTTAATACATTATTCACATACTCAAAGTGAACATATTAATGTTATTTGGAATTCTGCTAACTTAGGTTCTGCAAAAGGGTATCAACAAGGTTTAAAAGCAGCGCAAAAGGAGAATTCTGATTTCATATGGTTGTTGGATGATGATAATAGGCCCAGACCAAGTTCTTTGAAAAAATTAGTTGATTTTTGGAAAGTTAAGCCTGATCATGTAGAAGCATTGCTATCTTTTCGTCCTGACAGACCTCAATATAAACAAGCAATTCAAGAAAATAATTCGGATTTAGTCTTAAGTTTAAAGAATAGTTTTTTAGGGTTTCACTTAAAAGAAAAGCTGTTGAAAATTTTTAAACCTAAAGATAGGAATGACGTGAAGTTTGGGCAGGTGGCTTATGCTCCTTACGGAGGAATGTTTTTTAAGAAATCTACCTTAGAAGAAATTGGCTATCCAAATGAGCGCTTTTTTCTGTATTCCGATGACCATGACTGGAGTTATAGAATAACTATGATGGGAAAAAAAATATTTCTCATTTTAGAAAGTGTTATTGATGATATTGATACCTCGTGGGCAGTTAAAGATAAAAAAAGTACTGTTTTTAAAAGGATAAAAGAAGCCGCTTCGTTTAGGGTATATTATACTACAAGAAATAGAATGTTATTCGAGAAAAAGTATTTAGTAACAAATGGAGTTGTCTATAGAATGAACAGATATATATATACTTTTATTTTAAGTTTATATGCTTATAACGCGCCAACGTATAAAGTTTTTTTTAAGGCTATGAGAGATGCAGATAATGATAATCTGGAAAATTTTAAATGAAAATTTTAATAGTAAATACGCTATATGCTCCGAACCAAATTGGTGGTGCAGAGAAATCAGTGCAAATGCTAGCTGAGAACTTTGCGCTCATAGGACATACAGTAAAAGTTATCTGTTTAGATAAAGAAGACTCAAATTATGAGTTGGCAAATGTTCATGTTCAAGCGCTAAAGATTAAGAATAATTATTGGCCTTTTGAGAAAAAAACTAAAAATCACTTGCAAAAATTTTTTTGGCATTTAAAGGATGCTAAAAACAAAAGTTATGATAGCGTTTTTAGAAAGATTATCGGAGATTTTAATCCAGATATTCTTTTTACAAATAATTTGAGTGGTTTTTCTTCGAATATATGGTCAATTGCCAAGTCTTTAAGAGTAAAAATAGTTCATACTTTAAGAGATTATTACTTGCAGTGCCCTAAGTCTACTAAATTTAAGAAAAATTCGAATTGCACAAAAAATTGTTTGAATTGTAAGTTTTTAACAACTTTTAAAAGGGAAAAATCCCATCAAATTGATTACTTAATAGGGATTAGTAAGTTTATTTTAGACGATCATATTAATAATGGATATTTTAAAGGTGTTCATAATGATGTGATTTTCAATGGGTTTAATTTGAATTTAAATAAAAGTAAGGAAAGAAGAAATGAAACAATTGTTTTTGGTTTTATTGGTCAAATAAAAGAATCAAAAGGAATAGAATTTATTCTTAAATGTTTTACAAAAATCACTAATACTAATTGGAAACTACTTGTTGCAGGTGAAGTTGATGAAGTTTATTTGACCCATTTAATTGGATTAAATAATTCGTCCAAAATTGTTTATTTGGGTCATGTCGATAGCAAGGATTTTTATACCAAGATTGACGTGTTAATAGTACCATCTCTTTGGAATGAGCCTTTCGGTAGAGTAGTGTTAGAATCTTATATTCATAAAACCCCAGTTTTAGCTTCTAACGTTGGAGGTATCCCAGAGCTAATGTCAATAAATAAAGAATTTTTGTTCGAAGTGACTCCATCAAGTTTAATTCAGCAAATAGATAGGATTATTCTTAATCCTGAAGTGTTGAACAGGTTTAACTTCGATCAAGAATTTTTCTCCAAATTTTCAATAGAGAAAACCGTCAACAGATATTTGGATATATTTAATAGTGTGTTAACTAATAAACAATGAAAATTAAAATAGAAAAACTATTTTATTGGTCTATTTTGTTTCAAATTCTTGCAACGCAAGGAGTACTGTCTTTTATCATTTTTAACTATTTAGGAAACTGGGAAATAAAACGAATGCTACACCCTATTTCATTTCTTTTTGTGATATCTATTTTCTTGATTAAGGCGATTAAAAAAGTAAGTATTTCACTTTTAGATATTCTGTTTTTTGGATATTTCTTGATTCTCTTTATCATAATGCTATTTAATATTCATGGTTTAGAGAGCATTTATTTAGTTTTTAGAGAAGTATACTTTTTATTTATTTTAATATTTATTTACAGTCAAATAAAAATTAATCAGGACTATTGGGATAAAATTCTAAATTTTATTTTTTACTTATTGATTTTAAATTCGATTTTTATTGTCATCACAAATTATCTGGGACCTGAAAAATATATGAAAATGATAACAGGTAGATATATTTGGGGAATAGACCCTGACTATAAATTCAAAATTTCAAATTTCTATAAATTTTGGAGATCACCAGCGTTAATAGGAAGCGCGGCATCAGTTGGCTATTTCAGTGTTTTAAGTTATCTCTTAATGGATCAAAGTGATAAGTTTAAAAACAAGAAATATATTGCCCTTTTTCCATTAGTTTTTTCATTCGTACGAAGTGCATACTTAGTTTTTATAATATATGAGTTTCTAAAATTTTTTACTAAAAAGAAAAACCTTAAAATTTTAGGGTTAATTTTTAAAGTCGGAGTCCCAATTCTCATAATATTTGGAATAATGCTCTCAAAGTATGATATTTTATCGTTAGAATCTTTATATCATAGACTTTATCTCTGGGATAATAAAACAGAAGTGGCATATAACACATTTTTTGGAGGAGCTATTGGCAATATTGGAGGAGGAGTTCGAGGTGAAGGTTTTATAGCAACAATAGATAGTTATTGGCTTTTTTCACTATTCTCTTCAGGATTATTAGGAATTGCTTTAATCATGCTATTCATTTATGAAAAAAGCATTAAAACGAATAAATCTCTTTTTATCATAATTGCTTTCTTTATTGCAGGTTTTTTTATTACGTTAACTCAAAGTATTACCTTCTTGGTTCTTTTTCCGTTATTATTTGTCAGAAAGGGTAACAATCTAAAACGAAGGTTAAACCCGAGTAATTCAAAACAAGAGAATGAAATATAGGATAATATATAAATTACCTTTTTTGGGGCTTCTATGGATTTCTTTTTTCCCTTTACTTAACATAAAGGGAGTAAGTATTAGTATCATAATTTTCGCATTGCTATCGGTAATATATGTCTGTTCTGATTTTCAAGAGAAATGGAAACCCGATGTAAAAAGTTTTAGTATCGCGGCATTGCCTTTTGGATTATATATTGTTGGATTGGCATATACTGATAATTTGCAGTATGGATTTAAAGTTTTGGAAACAGGGCTCCCGTTAATTGTTTTTCCATTAATCTATTTTATTATTCTAGGAAAAAATCATGAGTTTAAAAATTCTGAAATTAACATGCAATTAAATTTTTTCGTTTTTTCTATTTCACTAATGATTATGATTACAATTTCATATTTGGTGCTAACGGGTATTTGGAAAGATTTTTTTGATAACGAAATATTTTTAAAATCTGTTCAAAACAAAGGAGTTAATACTATAAGAATTGCAATAGAAAAGACGCCCTTTGTTGGAGAACACCCCACTTATTTTGCATTACTAAGCACGATTTGTGTACTTATTTCATTTTTTAGAATTCTACAGAAAAAAGGCCTTATATTTAGTATAACGTTGGTAATTGGTCTAGTTGGAATTGTAATAAGTGGGGCGAAAATTGCTATTGTTTCATTTTTGATTACCCTTGTTATTTTACTCATTTTAAAAGTTAAAAGGAAACGAACTATGTTGGCACTTTTTTTGGTTATAATCGCAAGTTCGGTCATTTTAATTGCTAAGGTTCCTTTACTAAAGAACAGATTTAATGAAATTTTAATTACCAAACTTGAGCCTCCAAAAGGAATCAATTATAATTCTACAAATGTCAGAGTAGGAATAATTGAATGTACTTTTGAGACGTTTAGAAAATCACCTATTGTGGGTCATGGCACTGGAGGTTCTAAAGACGACATGACTAACTGTTATATGCAGTATGAGACTGATATTTTCGCTAGACATAATTATTACTACAATTCGCATAATCAATATTTTAGCTTTGCCGTTTCTTACGGTCTTTTAGGATTTTCAATTTTCTTATTTTGGGTTTGTTGGTATGTTAAAAAAGCGATTGAATATGATGATATTTTGTTCCTAGTGATCATGTTAAATTTTGCAATCTTTTTTTTAACAGAAAATTTGTTGGAAAGACAAACGGGAAACGTTTTGTTTAGTCTATTAATACCATTATTTTACAAACTTAATTTGCAAAAAAATGCAAGATAAAGTTTATGTGAATGCTAGGTTTTTAACTCAAGAATTAACGGGTGTACAACGTTTTGCGATTGAACTATCTAAGCAGTTAAAAGCGCTTCCGATAGAATGTATATTTCTTTCTCCAAAAGAGAAAATTGTTCATCAAAGTTTGGCGAAAAGCCTAGAAACCATTTTTATTGGAAAGTATACTGGACATCTTTGGGAGCAGACTGAATTACCAAGGTATTTGAAGTCAATAGGAAGCCCGTTATTGATTAACTTAATGAGTACCGCACCAATTTTCTATTCTAATAAAATTTATACACTTCACGATATAACGTTTGTGCGCTTTCCGAAGAACTTTTCTTGGAAGTTTAGAACTTTTTATAAAATTATGATTCCTTACATGCTGAAAACGTCTCATAGAATAATAACAGTGAGCAATTTCTCTAAAAAAGAGATATCGAATCATTACGGTATTAATGAGGATAAGTTTTCAGTTGTGCATAATGGCATAAAAGAGTTATTTATTAATCCAAGGATAAAAGAAAAAGATAAAAAGACTCAATATTTTTTGACCGTTTCATCTATAAATGAAAACAAAAACTTAAAAA
Organism: uncultured Flavobacteriaceae bacterium; assembly: GCA_947500525.1. Classification (GTDB taxonomy): domain Bacteria; phylum Bacteroidota; class Bacteroidia; order Flavobacteriales; family Flavobacteriaceae; genus Aureibaculum. The sequence continues at coordinate 501,387 of CANMSH010000001.1, forward strand.
GATTAATTAGAGCATTTAATTTAATTAACATTAACGACCTTAAATTATATATTGTAGGTAGGTTTGATTTAAGAAGCTTTCGAGAGGTAAATGAACTTCAGGAGTTATTACGATCAAAAAGAGTTATTTTTAAAGATGATGTTTCTGATGAAGAATTGGCCGTTTTGTATAAAAATGCAATTTCTTTTTTATTTCCATCTTTATATGAGGGTTTTGGTATACCTCCTTTAGAAGCACAAGGCTCAGGTTGTCCAGTTCTGCTATCTAATATTGACTCTTTAAAAGAAATTTATGGCCCAAGTGTTTTATATTTTAATCCACTCGATGTAAATGATATGTACACGAAAATGGTTATGTTAGTTAATGATTTACAATTAAGAAACGATCTTTCATTAAAAGGAAATATGAATGTTAAAAAGTATTCATGGAACAGTTCTGCAAAATCCCTAGTTTCAATTATCAAAGAGACAAACAATCGACAAAAATAGTAGTGCTACGTTAATTTTAATATATGTGTCAGAAGTACCTAATTAAGTATAAAGATTTACCATATGCTAAAAAAGTAAATTAAATGTATAAAATTGTTCATATTGCAAGGCCTGTTGCAGGAGTGGGTATATATATTGATTTGATCGCCAAAAACATTAATGATCAAAAATTTGAAAATTATATTCTTTGTAATTCGTCAGAGAAAGGTATTGAAATTAGGAACAGAGATGAGGCAGAAGTGCCACAACTTCACATAAACTTATTAAGGGAAATCAATTTTCTAAATGATATAAAGTGCTTTTATAACATCATAAAACTACTTAAAGAAATAAAACCAAATATTATTCATTGTCATAGTGCTAAAGCCGGTTTTTTAGGGAGGTTAGCGGGAGCATATTTAAAAATACCTACAATCTATACGCCGCATGCCTTTTCATATTTAAGTACTGAAATTAAGATAAAACGAAACTTGTATAAAACGATAGAAAAGTTGTTCAAGTTTTTACCATCAAAATTGTTAGCATGTTCTAGATCAGAGTACAATAGAGCAATCAATGATTTAAATTACAAAAAAAGTAAACTCTATATTTGGAATAATTCGATTGGTGATATCGTTGAGTTAAAACCATCAAAAATGCTAAGTAGTTTACCAGAAGAATTTATATGTTCTATTGGGAGACCGTCATATCAAAAAAACATAGAAATGTTACTAGAGGTCATACTACTTGTTAAGAAAGAGATTAAGGATATACATCTAGTTTTATTAGGAATAGGGAACCAATCCGCAATTTTAGACGATTTGAACGTTTTTATAAAAAAAAATAACCTTGAGCGTAATATAACGATGATTCGTTGGGTTGAAAGAATTGAAGCGATGAGTATACTGCAAAAAAGCAAGATGTGCATTTCATCTTCATTATATGAGGGGCTCCCATATTCAATAATTGAAGCATTGTCATTAGAAAAACCTTGCGTTGTGACTAAAGTAGATGGTAATATTGATTTAATAAAGAACGGGTATAATGGATATTTGGTGGAATTGGGGGATATTCAAGACATGGCTGAGAAAATTATTTCAATTTATTTAAATAAAGGATTACGAAAAAAGATGTCAATAAATGCAAGGAAAGAATTTTTAGATAACTATAATATTGTGGAAAACATTGTCAGCCTAGAAGAAATATACAACTGTGAAATAGTTGAATCTTTAAGATAATATGTAAATTTGAAATCTCATCTGTTTTTACTTGCGTTTTTAATCTAAACTTAATTCTTTAGTGAAGAAAAGATACTCACATTTTATTACGCCATTATTGCTGCTGGTAGACTTGTTTGTAATTAATAGTGTTATCTTATTTATTTCGGATAAGGAATTTCTAAATATATATTTTCTTTCATATATTAATTTGTTTTGGATAATTATTTCACTTATATCGAATTTCTACAAAGTTTATAGGTTTACAAAAATTTATCGAATTTTTTCGTTACTATTTATACAACACTTTCTTTTTGTTTTAGCATACTTCTCGTATTTCGGAATTTTTAGAGAAGGAGCAGTTGTCCACAATCAATTCGTTATTTTGGTATCTATTCTTATTGGCATAACTACGTTTAAATTAATTTCCTTTTTCGCCTTAAAAACCTATCGCATGAAAGGTAAGAATTATAGAAATGTGGTCATCTTGGGAGAGGACGATACTTCGAAAAATGTAGCCGATATTTTGACGAAAAATGCGGATTTAGGGTATAAGTTTCATGGCTTTTTTTCTGACAAACCTCAAAAAAGAGAAAATTATTTGGGTCAATTAAAAGATAGTTATGAGTATATTCTAGCTAATAATGTTGACGAGATTTATTGTACTATTTCGGCACTTAAAAAAGAAGATCTTAAAGCTTTTACGAAATTTGCGAATACACAATCAAGGGTAATTAAATTAATCCCCGACGCAAATGAACTCTATAGCAAAAATACCAGACCTGATTATTATAATAATACCCTGTTACTCAATGTAAAAACGCTTCCATTAGATATTGCTGAAAATAGATTTCTGAAGCGATTTTTTGATATAATGTTTTCGATTTGCGTCATTGTATTTTTATTATCTTGGATGTTACCAATATTATCTCTGCTTATTATAATGGAGTCGAAAGGGCCAGCATTATTTAAGCAAGAAAGGGAAGGTTTAGGAGGGTATCATTTTACTTGTTATAAGTTTAGATCCATGAGAATGAATAAAGTGTCTGATAAGGTTCATACAACTAAATATGACTCAAGGGTTACTGTTTTAGGTAGTTTTTTACGGAAAACTAGTATCGATGAATTACCTCAATTTTTTAACGTATTAAAAGGTGATATGAGTGTTGTTGGCCCTAGACCGCATATGAGTAGTTTATCTAGTGAATATCAAAAGGAAATAGATAATTATATTGAAAGGCATTCGGTCAAACCAGGAATTACGGGCTTGGCTCAAGTAAGTGGTTACAGGGGAGAGGTGAAAAAAACTTCCGATATAAAAAACAGGGTACGATTTGATATATTCTACATAGAAAACTGGTCGATTTTTCTCGATATTAAAATTATTTTTAATACGATATTTAATGTATTAAAAGGAGAAGAAAAAGCATATTAATTTGAGTAATAAAATTGATATATCGGCCGCAATTGTTTTATTTAATGAAGACATTACATTACTAAACAAAACAATAAGTAGCTTTCTTAATATTCCATATAAGAAGAAGCTTTTTTTAATAGACAATTCACCTTCTAATATTTTAGAAAGCGAGTTCGATCATCCTGAGATATCGTATTCCTTTATGAATGAAAACATAGGTTTTGGAAGGGGACATAATAGCGTTTTAAATAAAGTTAAAGATAGTTCTAGTTTTCATTTAATTCTTAATCCTGATGTGGAATTCGATACTATTACAATTGCGAAATTAATAGAGGAGATTATAAAGAATAAAGAGATCGCAATGATCGCTCCAAAGGTAACTTATCCGAACGGTGAATTTCAATATACTTGCAGAGAATACCCTAACTTTTTAGAAATGATGTGTCGAAGAATGAAGGTTTTTAAAAACTACTACCACAAAAAAGAATATAGAAATAGAGATTTGACCTTGTCTTTTTATCCGGATGTTATACATGGCTGTTTTATGTTATTCAGAACTAAAGATTTTGTTAGTTTAGGAGGTTTTGACGAACGTTATTTCTTATATATGGAAGATGTGGATATCTGTCGAAAAATCGATCAAATTGGCAAAAAAAAACAATACTATCCAAATGCGGAAATAAGTCATGTTCTTAACAAAGAATCTTCTAAGAAGATTCACCTATTTTTTTCGCATTTGGTTTCTAGCTTTAAGTATTTTAAAAAATGGGGATTTTAAATAAAGAACCGAATTTCGCTGTGTATATTTGCATATAAATTAATGAAAGAATGAATATTCTAATTTTAGGTTCTGGCGGACGTGAGCATGCGTTCGCATTAAAACTTTCTCAAAGTAACAAAGTAAGTACACTTTTTGTAGCACCTGGAAATGCAGGTACCGCTGAAATAGCGAAAAACATAAGTATTAATCCTACAGATTTTAACGCGATTAAAGAGTGTGTTGTATCACATGCTATTGAAATGGTTGTGGTAGGGCCAGAGGCGCCTTTAGTGGCTGGAGTTCATGATTTCTTCTTGTCAGACGCTCAGTTAAAACATATTCCAGTAATTGGACCTAAGGAAGATGGAGCGCAGCTCGAGGGCAGTAAGGATTTTTCAAAACAATTCATGGAAAGGCATGACATTCCAACAGCGAAGTATAGAACATTTACAAAAGAAACACTGATCGAAGGAAAGAATTTTTTAACAACCCTGAAGCCTCCATATGTTCTTAAAGCAGACGGATTAGCAGCGGGTAAAGGAGTATTGATTTTAAACAGTTTGAATGAAGCTCAGTTTGAGTTAGAAGAAATGTTAAGTAATGAGAAGTTTGGGAACGCATCTTCTAGGGTAGTTATTGAAGAATTTTTAAAAGGTATTGAGCTATCTGTTTTTGTATTAACAGATGGTAAGAATTATAAAATATTACCTTCTGCCAAAGATTACAAGCGTATTGGAGAAGGAGATAAAGGTTTAAATACGGGCGGAATGGGAGCTATTTCACCAGTACCATTCGCTGACAAGGATTTTATTGACAAAGTTGAAGAACTAGTAGTAAAACCTACGATAAATGGATTACAAAAAGATGGAATAGATTACAGAGGGTTTATTTTTATTGGATTGATGAATGATAATGGTAATCCGTCTGTGGTTGAATACAATGTTAGAATGGGAGACCCAGAAACTGAAGTTGTTATTCCAAGAATTGATTCTGATTTATTAGAACTGTTTCAAGGAGTTGCCAATCAAAATCTAGATGAAAAATCAATTTCAATTAATCCGAAAACTGCGACAACAGTGATGTTGGTTTCGGGAGGTTATCCTGAGGCTTACGAAAAAGAAAAGGAGATTTCAGGAATAAGTACGATTAACGATTCTATTGTCTACCATGCAGGCACCATAAATGACAATGATCAAATTTTGACTAATGGAGGTCGTGTATTAGCTGTTACTTCATTTGGTAATACAATTGAAGAGGCGCTGCAAAAATCTTACTCAAGTATAAATAACATTCATTTTGATAAGATGAATTATAGAAAAGATATCGGTTTTGATCTTGTTTAGTGAGAAAAGATCGTTTCGGTGAAACGAATTCTTTCTGAGCGACTTAATTCGTGGTAATACCTATGGAAACAAAGAAAATAATTGTTGCTCCTTTGAATTGGGGATTAGGTCATGCTACACGATGCATACCCATTATTATTTCTTTATTAGAAAAAGGTTTTACTCCTGTAATTGCAAGTGACGGAGATGCCCTTGATTTATTACAAAAGGAATTCCCTGATTTAGAAAGTATTTCTCTTCCCTCATATAATATTCAATATAAAAAAAGACTAAAACTCGGATTATTTTTACAGATACCTAGACTTAAGAAAACCATTCGTAAAGAAAAGCAAATAATAGGTAATTATTTAAATGAACATGATGTTCATGGTATCATATCAGACAATCGATTTGGTGTTAGAAATAAGAATGTCCCATCAGTTTACATTACACACCAACTACGAGTGTTATCTGGGATAACCACTATTTTTACCAGTGCCATTCATCAAAGAATAATAAGAAAATTTGATGAATGTTGGGTCCCCGATGTTGAAGGAAATTCGAATTTAGCAGGTAGATTATCCCAGCTTAAAAACACAACAATTACCATAAAACATCTTGGTATTTTGAGCCGATTTGAATCAGAAAGCGTTGAAATAAATAATGACATATTGATTCTTCTTTCAGGACCAGAACCTCAAAGAAGTAAGCTCGAAAAATTACTTTTAAAGGAATTTGCGGGATATCAAGCTCGTATAACATTAGTGAGGGGTAAAATGGCAGCCGTACAAACAACGTCACACCAAGGGAATATATTGGTCTATAATTTTGTCTTAAGTGAGAAACTTCAAGAGCTTATAAATTCGTCAGCACTCGTCATATGTAGATCTGGTTATTCGTCTATTTTAGATTTAGCGAAGCTCTCAAAAAAGGCATTTTTCATTCCAACTCCAGGGCAAACAGAGCAAGAATATTTGGCAAATAACTTAAAAGCAAAAAAAATAGCGCCTTTTGCTAAGCAAGACGATTTCAGCAAAGAGCTATTAGATAAAGTAGATGAATACAGCGGTTTTAAAATGGCGCAATTTGGTAAAATAAGAGATGATTTATTTGACCTTTTTAAGTGTAAAAGAAAAGGTTGAACCAACTCCATATTTACTTTGTACAAAGACTTGTTGTTGGTGAGCTTCTGTAATGTGCTTTACAATAGACAAACCTAAACCAGAGCCACCTTGTTCTCTAGATCTACTTTGATCAACTCTAAAGAAACGTTCAAATAAACGAGATTTATTTGCTTCTTTTACGCCTTCTCCATCATCAGCAATTTTAACAATAAAGGAGTCAGAATCATGGTTTTGGATACTTACGATAGTTTTACCATGACTTTTTCCGTATTTGATAGAATTCTCGATTAGATTAATTAAAACCTGTTCTATTCTATTTAAATCGGCATATACAAGCAGTGGAATATGGTAAGCTTTATTGAAGGTTAGGGTGATATTCCTTTTTTTTGCTTTCATTTCGAGTAAGTCAAAAACATTTTGAATGAGCTCAACAATATTAAAATTTTCCATGACAAGATTCATTCCTCCTGACTCTAGTTTAGAAATCATATCTAAATCCTTTACAACATCAATCAGGCGTTCAACTCCTTTGTTGGCTCTGTCAAGATATTTTTTTCGAATAGACTTATCATTAATAGCGCCTTCTAATAACGTTAAAATATATCCTTGAACAGTGAATAAGGGCGTTTTTAATTCGTGTGATACATTACCCAAAAACTCTCGTCTATATTCCTCACGTATTTGGAGCATTTCTATTTCTAAACGTTTGTCTTCCGCAAACTTTTTTACTTCTTTAGAAAGGGTTTCCATATCAGAAGTAATGGTTTTTTTATCTAAATCATACACATCAAGCAACCGTACTTCATTGTATATATTCTTTACACGTTTATATATGAATCGCTCTACCCTAAATTGAATTACAAAAAAAGACAAAGCAAAGAAAGAAACGGTACTTGCAAGAATAAACCAAAAATTAACTTCCTTAAAGAAAAAAAAGGAAAGAAAACCAGATAAAAAACAAACAATAATAGATAGAAAGCTCGAAGATTTAAAAGCAAACTTATATGTGCGGGTTAGCTTCATTAAATGTTAAGTTTGTAACCAACACCTTTAACCGTCTTAAAATAAGCATCACCAATTTTTTCTCTTAATTTTCTAATATGAACATCAATTGTTCTTCCACCTACTACAACATCATTACCCCAAACAGTTTCTAAAATAGTTTCGCGTTTAAATACTTTTCCAGGCTTTGAAGCGAGTAGCGACAACAATTCAAACTCTTTTCTAGGTAGAGATATTTTCTCTTTATTTTTTTGAATGAAGTATTCATCTCTGTTTATAACAATATCTCCTACGGTAATAATATTTTCTATTTCGCTCGAACTTTCTTTCAAACGTCTAAGTAAAGATTTTACTTTACTAACCAAAACTTTTGGCTTCACAGGTTTTGTAATATAATCATCAGCACCTGCGTCAAAACCAGCAACCTGCGAATAATCCTCACCACGTGCTGTAAAGAAGGCAATTATCACGTCTTCAAAACCTTTAATAGCCCTAATTTTCTCACAAGCTTCAATACCATCCATTTCGGGCATCATCACATCTAAAAGAATTAAATGAGGCATGACTTTTTTCGCTTTTTCTATAGCGGCAACACCATTATTGGCAGTAAATATTTGATATCCTTCGTTTTGAAGATTGTAACTAACAATTTCCAGTATATCTGGTTCATCGTCTACCAGCAATATTTTGATATCTTTTTTCTTCATTTCTAATGTTGTAAGTTCAAAAATAGTAATTAATATTATGATTAGATAAACTTAACGATCATTTACCCTAAGAACATTAACTTAACATTAAATTTACCTGTGCTAAATTTGAATCCCTTTTTGGTCTATAAAATGTTAAAAAAAGTTAATACTACTGTACTTAGTGTTTTTTATCTTAACTTTAAATTCCTACAAAACTTGTCGAGATAACCCCTAGGAGATATGAAAAAAAATTACTTTTTGATGGTACTTTTCTTTGTAGTGTCTTTTTCTTACGCTCAAGATAAAGAGCAATCTTCTTTACAACAAACTGAAAAAGAAGTGACACAAAAAATTGAAGAGATCAAGGGTTTTGCAATCTATCCAAATCCAGTTTCCAACGGTATTGTCAGAATAACGACCTCCGAAAACGCTAAGAAAACAGTACAAGTTTTTGATGTTCTTGGGAAGCAAGTCATGTCGAGAACCATTATATCACAACACTTAAATATATCTGTTTTACGCTCTGGTGTGTATATCATAAAAGTATTTGAAAAAGACAAAGTTGCTACGAGAAAATTAGTTGTGAAATAAGTTAAGTTTATTGTCTGAAGATCAATTAGTATGAACTTAAATTAAGTTCACTAGCGTTACTGCCATGGGCTTGATATGAAATTTAGTATATTTCACAACAAGCTAAAATCATGTTAGATAAAATTAAACTTGAGAATGTACTATTTCTCGACATTGAAACGGTTCCAGAAGTAGAGAATTTTGCTCAACTATCTCCTGAAAAACAGGAACTATTCGCTTTAAAAACACAATATCAAAGAAAGGATGATGTTTCCGCTGAAGAATTCTATCAACGTGCAGGAATTTGGGCAGAATTTGGAAAAATAGTATGTATTTCTGTAGGTTATTTCTTGAAACAAGAAGATTCAAGAGTATTTCGTGTTAAATCATTGTCTGGAGAAGAAAACCAATTGCTAGAAGACTTTAAAGCTTTAGTAGAAGGGCATTTTAATCAGGCAAATCATCTGTTATGTGCTCACAATGGAAAAGAATTTGATTTTCCATATATCGCAAGGCGTATGATTATCAATAAAATTCAATTACCAGCAAAGTTGAATCTTTTTGGCAAAAAACCATGGGAGGTTGCACATCTAGACACGTTGGAGTTATGGAAATTTGGAGATTATAAACATTATACTTCGTTGAAATTGCTGACAAATATTTTGGGAATCCCCTCTCCTAAGGAAGATATTGATGGAAGCGATGTAGCCCGAGTATATTATGAGGAAAAAAATCTCGATAAAATTGTGAAATATTGTGAACGAGATACTATTGCCGTAGCACAGTTGTTACTTCGTTTTAACAATTTAAAGTTACTAAACGATGATGAAATAGTATCTGTATAGAACCCCTATTGATGATCTGTTATTGCTCTAGCTTCATAGAAAGATCTAACCATCTTTCTTCTTTATTTTCAATAGCAGTTATGATTTCTTGAAGTTTTTGAGATACTTCATTAATACTATCAGTTGACACTTCGCCCAATTCAAACTGTTTTTCTATAGCGACTTTCTCTTGTGATAGTTTGGCAATTTCTTTTTCCAAATTTTGAAACTCTCTATTTTCATTATAAGAAAGCTTCCCTTTTGAAGGGGTTTTTTCGCGAGTGTCTGTACTTTTTTCCTTTATAACTTGTTCTGTGGGCTGAGAATCTTCATAAGCTCTATAATCAGTATAATTTCCTGGGAAATCGTTAATATTTCCTTTTGAATCAAAAACAAAAAGGTGATCTACGATTTTATCCATAAAGTACCTGTCATGAGAAACAACTAATAAGTTTCCTGGAAAATCCAACAAGAAACTTTCGAGTACATTAAGAGTCAAAATATCGAGATCGTTCGTAGGCTCATCTAGAATTAAGAAATTAGGATTTTGAATTAATACAGTGCATAAGTACAGACGCTTTTGCTCACCACCAGAAAGTTTTTCTACAAAATCATACTGTTTTTTCCTGTCGAATAGGAAACGTTCTAATAATTGACCCGCAGAAATAGTGCGTCCTTTTGTTAAAGGAATATAATCGCCAAATTCTTTAATGACTTCGATAACTTTTTGTCCTTCCTTAATGTTGATTCCTTTTTGAGTGTAATAACCAAACTTAATTGTTTCACCAACAACAACTTTTCCGGTATCAACAGGAAGACTACCAGTAATAATATTTAGAAATGAAGATTTACCTGATCCATTTTTTCCAATAATACCAATGCGTTCTCCGCGTTTAAATACATACTCAAATTTATTCAGTATGACTTTTTCACCAAAAGCTTTTGAGGTATTGTGCAATTCTAAAATCTTACTACCCATGCGCTCCATGTTGATCTCGAGTTGCACTTTATGATCTTGCCTTCGCTGGTGTGCTTTTTCTTTTATTTGATAAAAATCTTCGATTCTAGATTTTGATTTTGTAGTACGTGCCTTTGGTTGACGACGCATCCAATCGAGTTCTTTTTTAAATAAATTTTTAGCCTTGTTCAGGGTTGTTTGTTCAATGGCTAATCGTTCTTCTTTTTTCTCTAAATAATAAGAATAATTTCCTTTATAACTATAGAGCTTCCCTTGATCTAATTCAATGATTTCATTACATACGCGTTCTAAAAAATAGCGATCATGCGTGACCATAAAAAGGGTTATTTTTTCTTTCTTAAAGTAGTCTTCTAACCATTCAATCATTTCTAAATCTAAATGATTTGTTGGTTCATCTAGAATGAGTAAGTCAGGTTTATTTATTAAAATAATGGCGAGTGATAATCTTTTGCGCTGTCCTCCCGATAAACTTTTAACTTTTAAGGAAAGATCGTTTAGTTGAAGTTTAGAAAGTATTTGTTTGTACTGTGTTTCAAAATCCCAAGCGTTATATTGATCCATAAGATCAAAGGCCTTTTGATAAACTTCTTCGTTTTCAGGGTTTTTTAAAGCTTCTTCATATTGCTGTACAATTTTAAGAATCTGATTTTCTGAGCTAAAAATGGCTTCCTCAATAGTTTGCTCATTTTGTAAATTATCATTTTGAGACAAGAAAGCGATGTGTAATCCTTTCCGAGAAACTATTTGTCCCCTATCGGGTGTGTCAATACCCACGATAATATTTAGAATAGAAGTCTTTCCGGTTCCATTCTTCGCTATAAAAGCAATTTTTTGGTCTTTATTAATACCAAATGATATATCCTCAAATAAGACACGCTCGCCGTAGGATTTGGCTATATTTTCAACAGATAGATAATTCATAGTGCAAATAAACTAAAAAACCCGAGTATACACTCGGGTTTCGTTGGTTTTAAAATGAATTAAAACATTACCTCTTAATTAATTTTGTCTTAAATATTTTTTGACCGTCTTCTACCTCTAGAAAATATATTCCAGACATTAAACGAGAAACATTAATATTCTTATCAGCTTTTAGATCACCTTTAAGAACAATTTGTCCTAATGTATTTATAATTTTATAAGATGATAATGTGATATTTCTACTATTCAATGTTATATGAACCTTGTTAGACGCAGGGTTTGGATATGCCATGATATTTAAGGCGTCTTCAATTCCCAAAACGTCTCCGTTATTGGTGTTAAATGTTGTATAAAGATTGCTAGTAGACGAGGAAACAATGTCAATGGTATAATCTTCTACTTCACCATCTGCGAAATTTTCACAAGGGTTTTGTGCACTATTGTATTTCATAGAAACGCGCATTCTCGTTCTACCAATGGAAGCATCTACTGGAACATTTACCGTGGCCGATAAATTATTGGCACTAGATGATGACCCCGAAACAACCTTTTCACTATCAGCAAAGGTTCCATCTTGGTTAAAATCAATCCAAACAGCCCAATACTCTGTATATGAAGAGCCTGAGAATCCGGCACTTACAATCATAGTATTAGAACTCCCCTGTGCTAAAGTACCGACTTGTGCGGTAAAATCTCCATAGCCTCCGTTAGAATTTGTTGCGTTGGCTATACCGCCTAGCTCGACATTATCGATCCATTCAAATGAAGATCTATTTCCACTAGAAGCACAATAGGTAACTTGATTGCCTAAGGTTGTAAATGTAACAGATGCATCTGATGATGCGTTACCTGCGGCATCTTTGGCTTTTACAGTAAATGTATAAGTTGTAGAAGCCGTCAAGCCTGTAATATTAGCTGAAATACCAGTAACGGTACCAATATTTGTTGATCCTTGGTATACTTCGTATTCGGTTACTCCTACATTATCTGTTGATGGACTCCATGTTAGTGTAGCACTGGTCTGTTGTACATTTGTAGCTTGAAGACCTGTTGGTGCTGAGGGTGCTTGTGTATCTGAACCAGCATCAACAGCCGTTACGCCAAGATCGTCGATGGCCAAATCACTTCTCCAACCATCTCCTGTAGTTCCAACCAATCTAATTTTAATCGTACTTCCTAAATAAGTATTTAGGTCTACTGAAGCATCATTCCATTGGTTTCCTTTGTTCCCAGAAGTAGTAAACTCATCATTCCAAGAGGCGCCATCATTAGAAGAAACTTGCACTGTTATTGATCCCATGTTCGTTCCATACATATGATTTTTGAAAGTAAAAATTGCAGAAGATTTACCGGATAAATCAAAACAAGCACTTTCTAAAATGGCAGTAGCGTTTCTACCTATTTGTCCAGGACTGTTATTATTTGACGCTTCTAAAAACATATAGAAAGATCCTTCTACTGCTGCATTTGGTCCAGTAGTATTTGACGGAGTTCCATTGCTGTTTCTAACCCAATCTCCGTCATCACCGCCAACCTGCGTCCATCCGTCATTACTTTCGAAACCTTCATTATATGGTAACGATGTACAGGAAGCTAGTGCACCCGTTGTAAATGTTGTTGACGAGCTATATGACGAATTTGTTCCATCAGAACATTTACTTCGTACCTGCACCTCATATTGTGTTGAAGGGCTTAAACCAGACAACGAGGTAGAAGTTCCAGATTCAGCAAGTACTGTCCAAGAAGAAGTTCCAACCTGACGATATCTTAGATCATAGGTAGTACCAGTAACGGCTGTCCAATTAATTGTGGCATCTGCAATAGAAACACCTGATACAGAAATACCTGTAGGAGTTGTAGCATCACATACAGCTGGAGTTCCAGTAATACCTGTTACTATTAATGAAAAAGCTTGACTTCCTCCTATTAAAGAACCCTTATGTGTTACAGTTATAGTATATGTTCCAGAAGCTCCATTAACATCCACTCTTTCGTAAGGGTCAACGTTGTTATCTTGTTGAGCACTCGAAGTTGGAGTTGTAAGTTCGTATGGAAAATATGTTGTTCCACCTTTCGTAATACGAATATCTAAGTCATTTACTAATACAGGTGTTGTTGAATTTACTGTTGAATTCGCGGTACCTGGTCTATCCGTCCAAGAAATAGAAGCGAATAAAGGATTAGAACCATCAGAGTCAACTGTGATTGTATAGCTTTGACCTGAGTCTAATGTTAGCTCTTCAATTTTTGCTTCATTACCATTATCTGAGATTGCTTGTGCCGCTCTTTTGGTATTTAGAAGCCCCCATCCAAATACAGCATCAGGTCCGGAAGCCCCGGCATCATCTGCCGTATGCAATGCTAAGCCTTTGAGCGTGGCCGCTTTCATAAAGTTGCCGTTCAAATTATTATAATGTTGTTGTAGTAATAATAAAGAACCCGTTACATTTGGAGATGCCATAGAAGTCCCTGATATAGAGTTGTATGCGGTATCGCTATTGTCATAGGTAGAATAGACTCCAGTACCATTACCAGTGATATCTGGTTTGATACGCATATCATCGGTAGGACCTTCACTACTTGAACTATTAATATCTACCGAAATAAGGTCTCCGTTTGCGCTTATATTCGCATCTTGAGCATTCGCAACTACTAAATTGTTTTTTGAGGTTGAATGTCCAGTTAATTTGTCCCAGCCTGAACCTCCTGTAGGGTTCTGATTTGCCGTATTATCATTTCCGTCATTACCTGCAGCAACGACCATTAAATAACTAGGTGCGTTAAACATAATCTCGTCCCAATCTCTCGATTCACTTATGTATCCACCAAAGTAGTTTTGAGGAAGTTGTACTTGCCCAAATTGATTTCTAAATGCAAATCCATATGAATGATTAGAAAGCAACATTCCGTTTGATGCTTGCGTCGTTGCTTCGGCTTTATCATTGTTCCAATCTGCAGTTCTAGCATTGGCATGTGGAGCCATACCTTTAGCATCCGCGTCGACACCAGAAGCTACAATGGTTCCAGTAACATGCTGCGCATGAAAACTGTTTCCGTTTAAAGTTGAACCATCAATAATGGATACTCTATTCGAGCCACCGGCCCCATCAAACTCTTGATGAGAAGGTCTTGTTCCACCGCCATCCCAAACATAGGCAGTCATTCCTTGCCCCATTAGGTTTAGGCCTAGTGATCCTCCAGAATGTAAATGATCTGCTCTTGTTGACTTTGCTGCATCGATATTAAAAGTGGTATAATAAATCGGTTTCCCATTCTCAACTCTTTGCAATTCAAGCATTCGACCGTCTTCTAAGAAAATTTTTTCTTCCCAACCTCTTTGCTTGGCGATTTGTAAAGCGAGTTTCTTTTCTTGTTCAGCAACTTGTTTTAGCTGTTTTTGAATATTCTCTAATTTAATAAGGTTATATCCTTGTCGGATTTTTTCAATTTCTAAGCGATCTTGTGCGAGTACTCCAAAATTGAAACTCAAGAAAATACCAAAAAGTAATAATTTACTTAAAAAGTAATTTTTTTTCATAATTTTTTTGATTGAATTAGGTTAAAAAATGAGCTCTAGCCTGAGAAATCGGCTGTTTATGCAAGCTAAAGCAATTTTGTTTATTTGTTAATGAAAAAGACTAAACAATGAATATAATTCATATAAAACCTTAATTTTCGTTAACAATTTGCCAAATATATGTTAATGTTTTAAATTATGCAATAGTGGAAAACCATGATTTTTTAGAATATGGGAAACCGTTAATTTTAAGAAGAGAATCGTTTAAAAAGCAGTACATTTAGCGTCTGAACCTATGGTAAAAGTATGTTAAGTGTTGAAAAATTAGGGATTTCATTTGTATCAAATGACACAACTACAAAAGTGGTGCATAATATCTCGTTTAACCTTGATGAAAATGAAATTTTAGGTATTGTTGGAGAGTCTGGGTCTGGTAAGTCTGTTACAAGTTTGGCTATTTTAGGATTATTATCGAAAAAAACAGCAAAGCTTAACGGTAGAATTTTATTTGAAAAAGAAGATATTCTAGGGTTTACCGAAACTCAATTTCGAAGTATTAGAGGTTCCAGTATCTCCATGATATTTCAAGAACCTATGACTTCTCTAAATCCTAGTCTGACCTGTGGATATCAAGTCTTAGAAATTGTTCAACAACATACATCTATTTCAACGAAAGAGGCCAAAGCGATGGTACTAGCATTGTTTGAAAAAGTAAAGTTACCCAGAGTTGAGATTATTTTTAATCAATATCCACATCAACTTTCAGGAGGACAGAAGCAACGCGTGATGATTGCTATGGCTATCGCCTGTAAGCCTAAAATTTTAATCGCTGATGAACCTACAACAGCATTAGATGTTACGGTGCAAAATGACATTATTAATCTTTTGAAAGAACTGCAACAAGAGACGAAGATGAGTATTATCTTTATATCGCATGACCTATCGTTGGTTTCTCAAATTGCAAATAGAGTCATAGTTATGTATCAAGGAAACATTGTTGAACAAGGTACAGCGTTCGAAATATTTAAAACACCAACGCATGATTACACCAAGGCTTTAATCAATTCTAAACCAAGTTTAGATAAACGACTCTTAGAATTACCTACAGTTACTGATTTTTTAAATCAATCGATAAATACAAGCGTTATTTCGACAAAAGACAGGACGTTAGCACATGAAAAGTTGTATGCTAAACCACCGTTGTTAGAGGTTAAGAAATTAAAAACTTATTTCAATACCGGTAAATCTTGGTTTTCAGAGAAGGAACCTGTAAAAGCCGTTGATGATGTTTCTTTAAAAATTTATGAAGGAGAAACACTTGGGCTTGTAGGAGAATCCGGATGTGGCAAAACTACACTTGGAAGAACGATTATGCATTTGGAGAAATCGACGGAGGGAACCATTATTTATAGAGGAAATGATATTTCTAGACTGTCGAAACGAGCGTTAAAAAAACTTAGAAGGGAAATTCAGATCATATTTCAAGACCCTTTTTCATCATTGAACCCAAGAATTCCCGTGGGAAAATCTATTTTGGAACCCATGAAGGTACATAAGTTGTATGCTTCTGATACCGAAAGGAAAGAAAAAGTATATGAAATATTGGAAAAAGTAGGTTTAGATGCTTCAAGTTATAGTCGCTATCCTCATGAGTTTTCTGGAGGACAACGTCAACGTATAGGAATTGCCAGAACGATTGCGCTTCAACCGAAACTAATTATTTGTGATGAATCTGTTTCGGCCTTAGACGTATCTGTTCAGGCTCAAGTACTGAATTTATTAAATGCTTTGAAAAAAGACTTCGGATTTACTTATATTTTTATTTCTCATGACCTTGCAGTGGTAAAGTATATGTCAGACCAACTGGTGGTAATGAATCAAGGGAAAATAGAAGAAATGGGAGACGCCGATAGTATATATGAATCTCCAGAAACGTCTTATACTCAAAAGTTAATTGGTGCTATTCCGAAAGGAATATGAGTTAACCTTGATTATTAATTTCGGGAATTTTTAAAACTTGACCTACATAGATATTATTGGGACTTTTTAGAATATCTTTATTCGCTTTAAATATGAGGACATACTGACCAGCATTTTTGTAATATGCTGATGCTATTTTACCTAAAGTTTCTCCAACGACAACTGTATGAGTTTTAACAACGTTAGGGTCTAATTTTTTGGTAATTTCTTTCTTCGGAGTAAGCTTGACCACTTTTTTACTCACCGTTATTGGAGCAGACTCTTTTTTTTCAACTTTCGCCAACAATTGCGCTGGTTGTTTGACACCAAATTGAGGTTTAAAATTCTTTTGATACTCAATAAAATCTTCTTTTGACGAGATATTTTTATGAGCATCAGAGCCAAATACTTTTAGAAAAAGTTCTAATTGATTGTGATTTTGATATCCTCTAACAGGAGCCAGTAGATTTGCACTTTCATCTAAAAAAAGAATGGTTGGGTAGGCGTTTACTCCAAAAGCGCTCGCCAATTCGTGTTGGCTATTACGTCCTCTTTTTTTAGCAGGATCGTAGTTCGGATTTGAAAACTTTTGCTCTTTAAAACTAACGTCGCCATCACCTTCGGCATTGAATTTTACAGCATAATAATTTTCATTCACATATTTCACCAAGTCTTTTTGTTGAAACGTATTCTTGTCTAGCATACGACAAGGTCCACACCAAGTGGTATACATATCAACCATTATTTTACGAGGCTCATTTGCTTGCGCGGCAACAGCCTCTTCAAAGGTCATCCAATTTATCTTAGTGTCTTGTGCGTTAACTTTTAACGTAAAGACAGTTATAACAAGTACTATTATTAATTTCTTCATCTTCTATCTAGTTTCAACTATTCAGACGCTAGTTACATGTCTAAATTACAAAACAAACGCTTTATTCAAAGTGTTTAGTATACTTATCGAACACCATGCATTAACTTTTTCATAATTGGATTAATAAGTATTAAAATTAAACCTGCTGCGATAGGTATTAAAGTAAAGATTAAAAAGAAAGTAGACATTGAGTATTTTTCTACAATAACATCAATATAGCCCCCAACTTTTTGAGCCAAGTAATTACCAGTAGCTATGGCTAAATACCATGCACCGAACATCATTCCTATTTTTGTAGGTGGCACTAACTTACTAACATATGATAACCCTACTGGAGATAAACATAGTTCTCCCATGGTATGTAAAAGATATGCCAAGACTAACCAAATTAAGCTTACGGAAGCCGTCTTAGCCCCTTGAGGAATTGTACTAGCACCATAAGCTAATGCACCAAAACCAATACCCAACAATATCAATCCAAATCCGAATTTAACCGATGCAGAAGGATTGTATTTGCTCTCCCACCATTTAGAAAAAAGCGGCGCTAAACCAATAATGAATAACGAATTCAAGATTAAAAACCACGAAGCTTCAATTTCGGCAGTATCTTTTGGAATAATAACACTCAATTTCCAAAAAACGAGCCCCCAAATACTTAAAAAACTAATCCCAAGAATTATATTTGAAAGTGATATTTTTTTAAAAGTTTGCCCAAATAGTTTCAATAAGACCCAAGAGATAATCGTCAAGGGGACTACACTAATTATAGTATCCACAATTTTGAAAATAATTGCCGAATTACCAACTAAACTGCGCTGTGTATAATCACGTGAAAAAATAGTCATAGATCCACTGGCTTGTTCGAAAGCAGCCCAAAAAAACACGGTAAAAAATGCCAATATACCAACTACTATGTATCGATCTCTTTGAACGTTTGAAGGAACATCGCTTTCAGGTGTTTCAACATGCGCAATGGCATCAGATATATCAACTTTCTTTGATGGAGCCGACCCTACACCTTCGAAAATATGTCGTCCGAACCAAAATTGGAGCATTCCTAATAACATAAAAATACCTGCAAGACCGAAACCCCAGGAATAGCTTAAATTACTTGCTAAAAACCCACATAATAAAACCCCTAAGAAACCACCTGAATTGACTCCCATGTAGAAAATGGTAAAAGCCCCATCTTTTCTTTCGGGAAACTTATCATAAAGACCACTAATAATTGAAGTAATATTTGGTTTGAACAATCCATTTCCTATGATCAAAAAACCAACACCTAAATAGAACATGAATTCTGTTTCAAAAGCCAAAGATGCATGACCTAATGTCATAGCTAAAGCGCCAAATGCTACTGCTTTTTGATAACCGGTCAATTTATCAGCTACCCAACCGCCAATAATAGGGGTTAAATAAACAGAACTAGTGTATATTCCAAGAAGCCCCAAAGCACGCTCGTTGCTCCATTCCCATCCTCCATCGATAAAAGGAGCCGTTAAAAATAACACGAATATGGCACGCATCCCATAATAAGAAAAGCGCTCCCACATTTCAGTAAAAAATAATACAAACAATGCGGGCTTATGATTTAATAAGCTAAATTCATTTGTTTTTGATGTTGTGCTCATAAGTCTTTTTTAATGTACGTTCCCCATTAATTTCTTAATCAAAGGAGAAAAAAGTAAGACAATTACACCTGCGCCAATAGAATACATTGCAATTAAGTGAAAACCATCGGTATAAGTAGTCAAAGTATCTAAACCTCCCACATTTCCATCTGTGCTCTCGATAGCTAATTGTTTTCCTATAAAACCAACAATTTGAAATGCAAAAGCAGATGATAAAAACCAAACACCCATAACAAAAGCCATTAAACGAACTGGTGCCAAATCGGTCATTTTTGATAACCCTACAGGAGACATAAACAATTCACCAACTGATAGTAAAAAATACATTAGCAATAAATAAGCAAATGGCACTAACCCATTAGCACTTGCACTCGCCCCACTAATAGCCAATACGTAAAAACTAATACCCGCAAAAAGTAATCCTAACCCAAATTTATATGGGGTTCTTGGATTTGATTTTTTCTTGCTCAACCAGGTCCACATCATAGAAATGGGAATGGCAAGTAAAATAATAAACATTGAATTCAGGGAATTTGTTTGAGCAGCTGTCATAATACCATCCAAATCAACATTTCTCGCAGCAAATAAGGTAATCACACTCCCTGAAAGTTCATGAAATCCCCAAAAAATTGTCATGAAAAAAGTAATTAGAACGGCGACAAAAAGCTTCTTACGTTCGTCTAAAGTCGCTCTGTACATTTCATATGCCAGATAGGCTAGAACAACGACTCCAATTCCAGTAAACAGAACGTTTACAATGTTTTGATCGGCGAACATTCCATCTGTTGCTATAGCCTTGTAAGAAGATAATAATAGCGCTATTAATGGCGCTGCAATAACCGCTATTATAGGAATTAGGGTACCTTGTTTGATCCCAAGAATTTTTTTGTGCATTACTTCTTCATTAGGAGGAAGTCCTCTATCTCCAAAAACGTTCTTTTTAATGCCACTCCAAAAAACTATTAAACCTGTTAGCATTCCTATTCCAGCCAATCCGAAACCATAGTGCCATCCATATTTTGCGGCCAACCATCCGCACAAAAGAGGAGCAATCCAACCACCAATATTTATACCCATATAAAAAATAGTAAATCCTGAATCCTTTCTTGGGTCTCCTTTTTCGTACAAGGTTCCAACAAAAGTCGAAATGTTAGGTTTAAAGAAACCATTTCCCACAATGATTAAGGACAATGCGAGAAAAAAGGCCATATTATTTTCAATAGCTAAGACAAAATGACCTACTGCCATGAGAATTCCTCCTAAGAAAATAGAATTACGCATTCCTAAAATTTGATCAGAAACTTTCCCCCCTACAACCGTAGATGCATATACTAACGAACCATAGGAGGCATAAACCGCGGCGGTGGCATAATCGCGCTCAGCTAAAGCAGCAAAAATAACATCAATCATGTAAAGGGTCAGTAATGCTCTCATTCCATAAAAACTAAATCGTTCCCATAGTTCAGCGAAGAATAAATAGAATAAGCCTGACGGATGTCCTAGAATTTGTTTTTCATGAGGTTGTTTCGTAATTTCTGACATAATATATAGGGTGTTTATTAGTTTTTAATGTTGTTTTCAGTTGTAATGGTATTTTCTGAACCTCCTAAATTCTCATCTATAAAGGCCGTCATTTTTGTATATAAATGTAAGCGTGTATTATTTCCTTTTCGAATGCCATGGGCACGATCTGGATACATAAATAAATCAAATTGCTTATTCGCTTCTACCAAAGCATTAATCATTCTGGTAGTGTTTTGCACATGTACATTATCATCTCCCGTTCCGTGCACCAATAGATAAGCTCCTTTTAATTTGTCAACATGGTTTATGGGGGAATTCTCATCATAACCGCTAGGGTTCTCTTGAGGGGTTTGCATATAGCGTTCGGTATAAACAGTGTCATAAAAACGCCAAGAGGTCACAGGGGCAACAGCAATTGCCATTTTAAAAACATCGGCTCCTTTTGTAAGGGCAAGAGAAGACATATAACCTCCATAACTCCATCCCCAAATACCTATTCTATCTTTATCAATATATGGTAATTCTCCTAATTTTTTAGCCGCATCAATTTGATCTTGGGTTTCGTATTTTCCTAATTCTTTGTACGTAACCTTTTTAAAATCTCGACCTTTTAATCCGGTACCTCTACCATCAACACAAGCAATAATATACCCTTTTTGAGCAAGCAATTGAAACCAATAGTCATTGCCTCCTCCCCAACGGTTCGCCACTTGTTGAGAACCTGGTCCAGAATATTGATGCATGAATAAAGGGTATTTTTTATTAGGATCGAAATTTGAAGGTTTTATCATCCAGGCATTGAATTCGCCGTGTTCAGTTTTTACAGTAAAAAATTCTTTTTTCGAGGTTTCAAATCCGTTCAACTTTTGCGAAAGGGCTTGATTGTTTTTGATTTCTTTAATCTCTTTCCCAGATTTCGCCGCGTTTAAGGTATATATGTTGGGGGTATTTGCACTAGAAAAAGTATTCACATAATAATTAAAGCTATTGCTAAATGCGGCACTATTGGTTCCGGTATTTGAACTTAATCGTTGTTTACTTTTACCATTTAATTTTATTGAATAAATAGATCGATTAATTGAACCGTCTTCTGTAGATTGATAAAAAATTCGCTTTGTTTTGGCGTCATACCCATAATAGTTTGTGACTTCCCAATTGCCCTTTGTTATTTGATTTTTTAGTTTACCAGTTGTGTCATAATGATAAATATGATTGAAACCATCGTTTTCACTCGTCCAAATAAAACTATTATCTTTTAAGAATGTCAAGTTATCAGTAATATCAACATATGCCGCGTCTTTTTCATTTAAGACAACAAAAGAGTCTAAGGTCGCACCATCTACAAAAAGTAGATTCAAATTATTCTGATGACGATTTAAGGTGGTAACAGCAAGAGCATTTGCATTGTTGGTCCATTGAATTCTTGGAATATAATACTGGGCTTTTTCACCTAGATTGACTTGCGCAGCTTTTTTTGTTGTTAAATTGAAAATATGTAAAGAAACCAAGGCATTTTTTTCACCGGCTTTGGGGTACTTGAATACTTGTTGCGTAGGGTATAGTGATGTTCCGTATTTATCCATTGAAAATTCAGGGACTTCAGTTTCATCAAAACGTAAAAAAGCGAGTTTATCAGAATTTTTATTCCAATCAAAAGCTCTTACAAAAGCAAACTCTTCTTCATAAACCCAATCAGTAATTCCGTTGATAATTTTGTTATTCTGCCCATCAAAAGTCACTTGAACCGTACCATTATTAATCAGGTTTTTTATGAATATGTTATTATTATAGGTGTATGCAACTTTATTTCCATCAGGAGAAAAAGTAGGTTCTTGAATTTTATGATTAGCTATTAATTGGAGTTTTTTAGAGCTTAAATCGTACACGTAATAAGTACCTTTAGAAGAGTGACGATATATCTGCTCAGACGCTGTACCTAGAATTAGTTTTGTTTCAGTGGCATCGAATTGATAGCTTTCGAAATGAGTAATTCCTTCTAAATCTTTACTATCCACCAATGTTTCAACTTTTTCTAAAGTCTTATAATCGTATTTGTCGAGAGTTGTACTGTTGATTTGATTATTACTATTTAAGATAGTGTAAAAATCACCAATATTCATAGAATGAAACGAGTTCAATCTTTCAGGTCTAAAGGTATTCTTAGACCAGATATCTTCTAAGGTAATATCTTTTTTTTGCGCGTGTATGGTTATACTGAACGTAATAAATAAAAGGAGTAATTTTCTCATGTTTTTAATATGGTTTCTACAAAAAGATGCGATTATTAAATTGAGTAGATTTTGTTCGTAAATATGATAATTCGATAAAAGTTTGCCAAGTTTACGGAAAATTCATCAAAAATCAATCCAAAAATCATATAAACTGGGTGGTAATTCGGAATGGTCATCATAGGGTTTTTAAGATTTAGTATCTTTGAATTTCTTAAAAAAGAGATTATTAATGACCAAAATCATATCTGGCTTTTCCAAGTTTACAAAACAAGAAAAGATAAATTGGATAGCGAGCACTTTTTTTACAGAAAAAGAAGATGCTGTTAGTGTTTTAAAGAAATATTGGAATAGTGATGAAAACTTACAACAATTACATGATGAGTTTATAGAAAATACTATTTCTAATTTCTATGTTCCTTATGGTGTTGCTCCTAATTTTATTATTAATGGTATTGATTATGCTATTCCAATGGCCGTTGAGGAGAGTTCTGTTGTTGCAGCGGCATCACTTGTTGCAAAATTTTGGAGTGCAAGGGGCGGATTTAAAGCAAAAGTCGTTTCTACCACGAAAATAGGGCAGGTACACTTTATGTATAACGGAGATTTCAAGGCGTTAGAGACTTATTTTGAAGAAATAAAACCTTCGTTGTTCGAAGTGACTGATACAATCACTAAGAATATGAGAAAACGTGGTGGTGGAATTTTGGACCTTGAGTTACGGGATAAAAGTGATAAATTAAATAATTACTATCAAATTCATGCTTCTTTTGAAACAAAGGATAGTATGGGTGCTAACTTTATTAATTCTTGTTTAGAGGCCATTGCCAAGAAATTTAAAAAAGAGGGGATAGAAATTGTGATGAGTATCTTGTCAAATTATATACCCGAGTGTTTGGTTAGGGCTGAGGTGGGTTGTAGCATTGATGAATTGGGGGAAAATGGAGTTGAATTTGCCCAAAAATTTCAACAGGCTGTTCAAATTGCAAATGTAGAACCTCACAGGGCAGTAACACACAACAAAGGTATCATGAACGGTATTGATGCGGTTGTACTAGCTACAGGTAACGACTTCAGAGCAATAGAGGCTGGAGCACATGCCTTTGCTGCAAAAGACGGACAGTATAAAAGTTTGACGCATTGTGAAGTGAATGATGGAATTTTTAAATTTTGGATTGAAATTCCTTTGGCGTTAGGAACAGTTGGTGGTTTAACAGCTTTACATCCTCTAGCAAAATTATCTTTAGAACTCTTGCAAAAACCATCAGCAAGAGAATTAATGCAAATAGTTGCAGTGGCAGGATTAGCGCAAAACTTTGCCGCTTTAAGAGCGTTGGTTACAACGGGAATCCAAGAAGGACATATGAAAATGCACTTACAGAATATTTTAAATCAATTAGGAGCGTCGGAAAAGGAAAAACAAGAACTTACCACTTACTTTAAGAAACGACCAGTATCGCATAGCGCTGTGGTCTCGGCCTATGCTAAAATGAAAGAATTATAAGCTTAACTAATAATTAAATAGCAATATTCTATCTTATTCGATAGGCTTTTAGATGCAAAGTTTCTATCTTTGAAAAACAAAGAAGTTTAACATAAAAAAATATAAATCATGGCTTTTGAATTACCAGAATTAGGCTACGCATATGACGCCTTAGAACCACATATAGATGCAAGAACAATGGAAATTCACCATTCGAAACATCACAATGGATATACAACTAAATTAAATGCTGCAATAGAAGGTACTGATCTTGCTGGAAAATCGATAGAAGATATTTTAGGAGACTTAGATATGAATAACAAAGGCGTTAGAAATAACGGCGGAGGTTTTTTCAATCATAGTTTATTTTGGTCTATCATGAATCCTGAAGATAAAGGACGCCTATCGGGCCCTTTAAGAGATGCAGTAGAAGCGGCTTATGGATCTTTTGATGCTTTTAAAGATGCTTTTGCAAAGGCAGCAGCTACGCAATTTGGTTCAGGTTGGGCATGGTTATGTGTTCATAAAGGAGGTAAGGTAGAAGTATGCTCAACTCCTAATCAAGACAACACATTAATGCCAGGAGTTGGTTGTGGAGGAACACCAATTTTAGGAATTGACGTTTGGGAACACGCGTATTATTTAAATTATCAAAACCGAAGACCAGATTATATCAACGCATTTTTCAATGTAGTTAACTGGAACGAAGTAGAAAGACGATATGACGCGGCAAAATAGGCAGCGAAAAGTGCTTATATTAAAGTTTGAGCAATCGTTTTGCCTACAATATATCCGCCAGTCCAGGCATTTTGAAAGTTAAAACCTCCTGTGACGGCATCAATATTTAAAACCTCTCCTGCAAAGAAGAGGTTTTTGTTTTTCTTACTTTCGAAACGTTTAAAATTCACTTCATTAAGAGCAACACCTCCGGCAGTAACAAACTCTTCTTTAAAGGTAGTCTTTCCGTTTGCATTAAAAACACAAGCTGTAAGTTGCTTGGTAAGATGTTCTAATTGCTTATTAGAAAGATCTGCCCAATTTTGTACGGTTTTAATTTCTGAAGCGATTCCTAGTTGTTCCCAAAGACGTTTCGGAATTTCTAAAAAAGGAGATTTTAACAGAACTTGTTTTTTAGGCGAAACTTTTTTTATGTTTTTCAATTCCTCTAAAACGTGCTGATGCGATTTCGAAAGCCAATTGACCAGAACGTTGTATTGATAATTTTTTTCAGCCAAAAAACGTGCAGCAAAAGCAGATAATTTGAGCACTGCGGGGCCGCTAATGCCCCAATGTGTTATTAGTAAAGGACCATTGCTTTCAAATGGGGAGTTGATAATAGAAACACTTGCGTTTGAAACAGAAACTCCTGGAATATCACGAATACGTTTGTCGTTTATTTTAAATGTAAATAATGAGGGAACTGGTGGTATAATTGTGTGCTTAAATTGAGAAGAGACCAAGTCCCAAAATTTAGGACTACTACCCGTTGCAATAACAATGGCATCGGCCATAAATTCAGCTGAACTCGTTGTTATTTTATACTGATTTTGACTTTTGGAAATTGACAAAACGTTTTGATTCAATTCTAACTTTACACCTGCATTTTCTGAAGCCTTTATGAAACAGTCGATAATTGTTTGAGAAGAGTTTGCTGTTGGAAAAACCCGATTATCGTCTTCTATTTTTAAAGAAACGCCGCGGTCTTCGAACCATTGCATTGTATCACCTGTCATAAACTGATGAAATGGCCCTAATAGTTCTTTGTCGCCGCGAGGATAAAATTCACAGAGTTCTTTAGGGTCGAAGCATGCATGGGTGACGTTACATCGTCCACCTCCCGAAATTTTTACTTTTTGAAGAACATTTTTAGTTTTTTCAAGAATCAGAACATCCAAATTGGGGTTTGTTTCTGCTGCCGTAATTGCGGTAAAAAATCCAGCGGCCCCACCGCCAATAATTACTACTTTTCGATTCATAATATCATGTCTTGATATGTAATAATTGTAGAAAAACCCTTATCCTCGAAGTATTTTGGTGTGTCTTCAGATCCCGTTGCCAATATAAAATCGCCCCCCCAAGCTCCTAAACTTTTTATTTTACCAAAATAATCAGAAAACATGCGCAATTGTATGGGCTTTTGATCAATGATTGAAGAAATTATTTGCTCATGTTCTACCATTAAGACCTCGAAATGAGACAGTGTAGAACAGGTAATGAATTCTTTTGTTAGTGCAGAAACTTGTCCTGCTAAAGTATCAATATTTCCTTTAAATTTTTTGTACTGAGCAATTCCTTCTCTACTGTTTTGTTTTTTATTGAGATGCACAAAGTAGAGCTTATCCTTAAAACTTGGATCAAACTTTAACGTGGCTTCTACAGAAGGTTTACCGTCTAGTAAACGATATACAATTGGTGTATTATTTTGAGCACAAGCAATATCATAAGCGCTTCCACCAAAGGTATTGAATTGTAAGTCAAAGGCATTAACTTCGGCCCATTGTGCGATATTATTTATTAATGTTGAGGAAGAACCTAACCCCCAATTTCTTGGAAATGTAAGCGTTGATTTGACATAGAAACCCTGTTTTGTTGTGAGGAACTCAGGATTCATTTTTTTCGACTCTAATAATATGTTCTGAAGATTTTCGGCTAGTATATCATTACCACCATCTTCATTAGCGTCGAATGTTGCACTGATGATTCTTAGTCGGGGCAGATCAAAAATTACTTGTAACCACCGTTCGTTTGTATGTGTAAAGCTTTCCCAAACTAGCTCTTGTTCTTGTATTGTAGAAATGGTTAAATTTTGGTTATACTTGGTGGGTAGGGCTAATGATTTTGCACCATCAAGCACTAAATATTCTCCTGTAATCAATAACTTTCCATTACTATTAAAAGAAGTCATACAATTTAGTTTTTGCTTCTATTATACAGGGGAAGAAGTAAAAATGATAATCCACCAAAAACGATAATCATAACAGTTTGAGCTGTCCACATGAGCCATCCGAAAGCTTTGGCTGGGTTTTCCTCTACTCCGTATAATATGAATACTGCTGCTACTGCCACCGGATAGCTTCCTAAGCCACCATTGGTAAGAGCCATACTTAGGCCACCCGCAACAAACCCAACGATAATAGCTTCAAAAGGTAAATTCGTAGTTTCTGGAATTGCAAAAGTCGCGGTATAGAACATCATAACATACATGAACCAAATGAAGATAGTATGAAATATAAATGCCCATTTCTTTTGCATAGAAAAGATACTAACGGCACCTTCTAATAAACCATTTACAAAAGCTTTCACTTTGGCAAAAAATCCGGTTTGTGCTTTTTGAATCAGTTTGTACCCCACAAAACCAAGTATGCACATGACACCTAAAATAACAAGACTGATTAAAGTACTTGAAATACCATCTTTAAACAAATATCCTTTAATTAATTCTGCTTGCGATATAAAGGCAACACCTATAATTGAAAGCAACAAAATAACATCTGCAATTCGTTCTGCAATAATAGTTCCTATTGCTTTTTCGAAAGGAATATTTTCATATTTGGAAATGGCAGTTCCTCTCGCCACATCTCCAGCTCTAGGAATTGCTAAGTTTACGAGGTAAGCCATTAAAACAGTCATCATACTGTTCGCAAATTTTGGTTTGTATCCAAGAGGATCAAGCAAGAACTGCCAACGATAGGCACGCGAAAAATGACTTAGAATTCCACAAGTTAAAGATAAAGCGACCCACCAGTAATTTGCCGACTTTAATGAATTAAGAATATCTTGTTTGTCTTGCGGAGATAATTGTGCTAAAAAATACCATATCAAACCTATACCTATAGTAATTGGTATAAGGGTTAAGAGTGTTTTTTTTAATTTAGGTTTCAAAAACTGTAAGTATAATTAGCGAGCAAAAATACTTAATTTAAAGCTATATTATCAATTAATCGAATCTTTCCGGCGAAAGCGGCAATAAAACCTCTGTATTTATTCCCTTTTCTTTTTCTAGAAATTGTTTTTAACGTTTGAGCATTCGCAATTTCAAAATACTCAAGTTCTAAATAGGGATGTTGACGAAACTGTTCATGAACCCATTGATCTACTTTTAGAGCCGATTGCTTTTCAAATTTTAGTTTAGCTTCTCGGAGTGTCTTATAGATAAAAGGAGCAACTTCTCTATGTTTTGTTGAAAGGCGCGCATTGCGTGAGCTCATAGCTAAGCCATCTTTTTCACGATGAATTTTGCATCCAACAATTTTTATTGGAATGTTATAAGTAGTTACCAATTTTTTAATAATTTGAAGTTGTTGAAAATCTTTTTCTCCGAAATAGGCGTTTGTAGGTTCTACAATTTCAAATAATCTTTTTACAATAGTTCCTACACCATCGAAATGACCTTCCCTGAATTTTCCTTCCATGGCATGTTCTAATCCTCCAAAAGTAAATTTCGTTGAGTGAATGTTATTTTCATAGATATCATTGGCTGATGGCGCAAAAACAAAATCACAGTTTACTTGTTCCAGAAGCTTCGTGTCACGTTCAAGAGTACGCGGATATTTTTTTAGATCTTCTTTATTATCGAATTGCGTGGGATTTACAAAAATACTTACCACTGCAATATCATTGGCTTGTTGGGCTTCTTTTATAAGTGATAAATGCCCTTCATGTAGAGCGCCCATGGTCGGAACAAAGCCAATAGAGTGACTTTTTCTTACATCTAAGAGCGCATCTTTTAGTGACTGGGTTGTGAGGCAAACGAGCATGAAATAATGTTAAGGATTTTGTTAAAAGCGTGTAAACATACTATTTTAAGTTTAAATCTACTTAAATTTTTGTAATTTTGCAGCACCCTAACAAAGACGGATTTATGAAAGACAAGAGAATATTATATGTATCTTCTGAAGTAGTACCATATTTACCAGAAAATGAAACGGCAAATATGTCCTTTGAAGTATCAAGAGAGATGCATAATAAAGGCGCTCAAATTCGAATCTTTATGCCAAGATTCGGTGTGATAAATGAGCGTAGACATCAATTACATGAGGTAATTAGATTGTCTGGAATGAATCTTATCATCAATGACATGGATATGCCGTTGATTATTAAAGTTGCTTCTATTCCAAAAGAAAGAATGCAAGTATACTTTATTGATAATGATGAGTATTTTAAGCGTAAGGCGTTGTATACAGATGAAGATGGAAAGTTATTTAATGATAATGACGAACGAGCCATATTCTTTGCAAAAGGTGTAGTTGAAACTGTAAAAAAATTAAACTGGGCACCAGATATAATTCATGTTCATGGTTGGATGGCTTCGTTACTGCCTTTATACCTAAGAGAGTATTATAAGAATGATCCATTGTTTTCTGAAAGTAAAATAGTGACTTCTCTTTATAATAATGAATTTGAAGGGGTTTTGAGTAAGGATATGGTTGAAAAAATTAAATTCGATTCTATTTCTGAGGAAAAATTAGCTTCCTTAACTAAGGCTGATCACTCAAACCTTCTAAAGATTGCTATTGAAAATTCTGATGCTGTGATTAAAGGAAGTGAAGAACTCTCTACTGAAATAGAAGAACACATAAAAACTACCGAAACACCTGCTTTAGATTTTCAACCTTTCGATAATTTTACCGAAGCATATTCTAACTTTTACCTAACCGAAGTTTTATAATTAATCTTTTAAAATTTAAAATAGTTTATGACAGCTAAATTTATAAACAGCATTAAGTCTGTTTTTTTATTTTGTATATCTCTATTAGGTATAGTTTCTTGTGAGAGAGACTTTGAAAATGTAGGAGTTTCGTTAGTAGATAATAACTTGTTCGATACATCTCAAAGAGATTTTGAAGTTGTCGCATATACTAAAAATGTGGATTCTTCCAGAGTTGATAATGTGCCAATTTATAATTTGGGAATCTATAAAGATGATAATTTTGGTGCTATAAATACCTCATTTGTAACACAAATAGGTCTTACTGTTGGTCGTTCTTTTGGCCTAAATCCGGTGATTGATACAGTGATCATTGACATACCTTATTTTTCAACACGTCAGTCTGAAGATAATTCAGACGGAACACCTAATTTCGAACTTGACTCTATTTTAGGAAATCAAGAATTAGAATACACAATGACGGTGAAAAGGTTATCTACTTTTTTGAATTTATTGGATCCTAATGACCCTACAAGGATAAAACGTTACTATTCTGATGAAACTTATGATGGTAATACCGAGCTTTATTCTGGTCTTTTCAAACCGAACAAAAATGATACTGTTTTATTTGTAAAAAGAAGTTTATTTGAAGGAACACAACGCATAGATACTATTAAAGAAGATAACCTAAGCCCTTCAATTAAATTACCTTTAGATGAAACAGAGATAGAACGTATCTTTATTACAGAACCTACAGAAAGTGATTTAGCGAGTTTAGAAAACTTTGTTCAATATTTTCGAGGTTTTCTCTTTGAAACATCAGGGTCTGATGGCTCGTTGATGTCGTTGAGTATGTCCGATGCTACCTTTAATATTTATTATACAAATGAAATACTGACTGATGAGGAAGGTGTTGATTTAAATGGAGATGGTGATACTGACGATATGGATGTACCGGTAAAAACCAAACAAACACTGACTTTACCTTTTTCCGGAATTCGAGCGAGTACTTATGTGCGAGATTATTCTGGAGCAGATATTGAGACGTTTATTAATACCCCTAATATAACTGAAGGAGAAGAGAATTTGTATGTGCAAGGATCGGCAGGATCAATTGCTGAAATTGATCTATTTAAAGATGTAGACTTAGATGAAATAAGAGATAATAACTGGCTTATAAATGGAGCAATTCTTGATTTATATGTGGTTGACGATCCTGATAACAGAAATGTTCCAGAAAGACTTTATTTGTACAATGCTGAGCAAAATTCGGCAATTAGAGACGTTATTTCTGAACGTCAAGTGAATGGCATCGGTGGATTTTTAGAAAGAGAAGATGATACGAATAGACCAATAAGATACCGTTTCTCAATTACTGATTATATATCTGAAGTTTTAAAATCAGAAGACCCATTGGCAGTTTCAAAATTGGCGGTAAAAGTCTATCACCCTACTGATGATCCAGCACCAACTTCTTTTACAGACACTATTATCAGAGATTTTAGTTGGGTGCCTAAAGGAGTGGTTTTACGAGGAAATAAGGATAATGGAAGTACAGATGAAACAAGATTAAAGTTAAGAATATATTATACAGAAAATAACAACTAAATTTAAAAAAAGCATTTGCTATGTGCGGAATTACAGGTTATATAGGCTATCGTGATGCCTATCCAATTATTATTAATGGTTTACAACGTCTAGAATATAGAGGTTATGATAGTGCAGGAATTGTACTGTATGACGGAAAAGACATTGTATTGTCTAAAACAAAGGGAAAAGTAAGCGACCTTTTAGAAAGAACTGCTTCGGAGATTTCAACAAAGGGAAATTTGGGTATTGGTCATACAAGATGGGCGACCCATGGAGTACCTAATGATGTAAACTCACACCCTCATACTTCGGCATCAGGAGAATTGGTCATCGTACATAATGGAATCATAGAGAACTATGACACAATAAAAAAGGAACTTACCAATAGAGGATATTCGTTTAAAAGTGATACAGACACTGAAGTACTTGTTAACCTCATTGAGGAAGTAAAAAAACAATACAAGGTAAAATTAGGAAAGGCAGTTCAAATTGCGCTGAATCAAGTCATTGGAGCTTATGCAATCGCTGTTTTTGATAAAAGTAAACCTGATGAAATTGTAGTAGCTCGTTTAGGGAGTCCTATTGCTATAGGAATAGGAAAAGATAAGAAAGAATTCTTTGTTGCCTCAGATGCTTCTCCGTTTATCGAATATACAAAAGATGCCATTTATTTAGAAGATGAAGAAATGGCCATTATTAAAGTTGGTAAGGATGTTGAAATAAGAAAGATTCATGATGATTCATTGGTTGATGCTGATGTACAGGAATTGCAAATGAACCTTGAACAAATTGAAAAAAGTGGTTATGATCACTTTATGTTGAAAGAAATATATGAGCAACCTAGAGCCATTACAGATACATATCGAGGAAGATTATTGAGAAATGAAGGCTTAATTAAGATGGCTGGTGTTGAGGATAATATGAAGAAGTTTTTGAACGCCGATCGTATTATTATTGTAGCATGCGGTACATCTTGGCATGCCGGATTAGTAGCTGAATATATATTTGAAGAATTTGCGAGAATTCCTGTTGAAGTAGAATATGCTTCCGAATTTAGGTATAGAAATCCAATTATAACTGAAAAAGATGTCTTAATAGCAATTTCACAATCAGGTGAAACAGCCGATACCTTGGCAGCTGTTAAGTTAGCTAAAGAAAAAGGAGCATTTGTTTTTGGTGTATGTAACGTGGTAGGATCTTCCATTGCTAGAGAAACGCATGCTGGAGCTTACACGCATGCTGGTCCAGAAATAGGAGTTGCTTCTACTAAAGCGTTCACAACGCAAATTACCGTGTTGTCATTGATGGCGCTGCGATTATCAAGAGCGAAAGGAACGATGTCTAGTTCTGATTATAGGCTTCATTTGCAAGAGTTAGAGCTGATTCCAGAAAAGGTAGAAAGAGCGCTAAAAATAGATGAACACGTAAAAGAAATTGCGAAAGAATATTTGCTTTCTACCAATTGCTTATACCTAGGTAGAGGATATAATTTTCCAGTTGCTTTAGAAGGAGCCTTAAAATTAAAAGAGATCTCGTACATTCATGCCGAAGGATATCCTGCAGCCGAAATGAAACATGGTCCTATTGCACTAATTGACGATAGAATGCCAGTAATTGTAATTGCTACAAGTATGGGACACTATGAAAAAGTAGTCAGCAATATTCAAGAGATTAAATCAAGAAAAGGAAAAATTATTGCCGTGGTAACGGAAGGTGACGTGCAGGTAAAAGAAATCGCAGATCACGTGATTGAGATACCCGAAACAGAAGAAGCGTTTACACCATTATTGACAACAATTCCTTTGCAACTATTATCTTATCACATAGCAGTGATGCGTAATTGTAATGTAGATCAACCTAGAAACCTAGCAAAGTCTGTTACAGTAGAATAACTTATTTTCCATTAAATTCACTCATGGTATGTGCCACTCCGGCAGTACCAAAAGATTTCACTAACTGGACGGCTTTTTCAAGTCGTTCAGGGAGGATTTCATTTTCTTTGTCACTCCATTTTCCCAGCACATAATTTACTTGCCTTCCTTTTTTAAATGTATCGCTGATTCCGAATCTAAATCGAGCATATTGCTGGGTGTTCAGTATTTCATTGATGTGCTTAAGGCCATTATGGCCACCAGCACTTCCTTTTGGTTTCAACCGAATGGTGCCAAATGAGATATTCAAATCGTCGCAGATTACAAGTATGTTCTCCAATGGAACTTTTTCTTTTGTCATCCAATACATTACTGCTTTACCACTCAGATTCATATAGGTTGAGGGCTTTAATAAGATAAAAGTCCTCCCCTTGAATCTAAAACTAGCGACAGCACCTAGCTTTTCATTTTTAAAAGTTACTTCATTTATAGATGCAAGTTCATCTAAGATTTTGAAGCCAATATTATGACGAGTATCGTCATACTCAGTTCCAATGTTTCCTAAACCAACAATAAGATATTTTTTCATACTGATATTTGTAATGTTCTTCTTTAGAAAAAGTGATTTAATCCATGAAATAATACGCATCTAACAAAGATACATTTTAACAACAAAAAAAGCTCCACATGATGCAGAGCTTTTATAAATTATAAGAATATTAATTATTCCTGTGGTGCAGCAGCTTCTGGAGTTGCTCCGTCTGCAGTTTCTGCTCCTTCTTCACCTTCCACTTCATCATCATCATCCTCAACAACAGCAGCACGTGCCATTCTTACTTGAACAACCACCATACTTTCTGGGTGCAGTATCGTATAAGCGTCATTTTGTAAGTCTCTTACAAAAACTTTGTCTCCGATTTTTAGCTTAGAAATATCAGCTGAAATATAATCTGGTAAGTTAGAAGGGATAGCTTTTATTTTTAGCTTACGATTTGGAAATCGTAAGTTACCACCATTCAATACACCTGGCGAACTTCCTTCTAATTGTACAGGAATATTCAAAGCCACTGGCTTATCATCAAATATTTGATAAAAATCTATATGTAAGATTTTATCAGTTACTGGATGAAACTGAATATCTTGAAGGATAGCGGCAAGATTCTCACCACTTTCTAACTCGATCGATGCTGTGTAAACACTTGGAGTATACACTAAATTTTTAAACGCTAATTCGTTCGCTGAAAAATGTATTGGTTGATCACCTCCGTATAACACGCAAGGCACCTTTCCAGCATTACGTAAGGCTTTAGTCGATACTTTACCTACGCTTTCTCTTTTGGATCCTTTGATCGTAATTGATTTCATTACTTAATTATATTTATTTACATTAAAAATTGATCACTGATGGATGTGTTGTTTTGAACTTTGTGCATCACATCAGCAAATAAAGGGGCGCAAGATACAACTTTTATCTTAGAAAGCTCCTGTTTTACAGGAATTGTATCTGTAATAATAAGTTGTTCTAATTTGGAATTTTGAATGCGTTCATACGCCTCACCTGAGAGCACAGCATGTGTACAAATTGCACGCACACTTTTGGCACCTTTTTCCATCATTAAATCAGCGGCTTTTGTTAAAGTTCCTGCCGTATCAATCATGTCATCAACCAAAATAACGTTTCTATCTTTCACACTGCCAATCAACTCCATATGCGATATGACATTGGCCTTTAAACGCTGTTTGTAACAGATCACTACTTCGCTTTCTAAAAATTTTGAATATGCATAGGCACGCTTAGAACCTCCCATATCTGGAGAGGCAATCGTAATGTTGTCAAGATTCAAGGCCTTAATCTCAGGCAAGAAAATAGTAGAGGCATACAAATGGTCTACTGGTTTCTCGAAAAATCCTTGAATTTGATCTGCGTGTAAATCCATCGTGATAATACGTGTAGCTCCGGCAGCTTGTAATAAGTTGGCGACCATCTTGGCAGCGATCGGTACCCGAGGTTTGTCTTTTCTATCTTGTCTAGCCCAACCAAAATAGGGCATAACTGCTGTGATATGTCTAGCAGATGCTCTTTTGGCTGCATCTATCATTAACAACATTTCCATTAAATTGTCAGATGGAGGACACGTAGATCCTATGATAAAGATACGTCTTCCGCGAATCGATTCATCGAAAGACACTTGAAACTCACCATCACTGAATATATTTTTTTTAGATTTTCCAAGCTCTCCTCCATATTCGTCAGCAATTCGCTGTGCTAATTTAGTAGATTGTGTACAGGCAAAGAGTTTTGGTTTAGGTATTTTTTGTTTCATTGTTTAGTTGTGTGTTATTTGAAATTTGAGTTGTTAATGTGTTGAACACAAAAGTAGAAATTATTTAAAGAGTAGTATAATACTTACAATGGTATTTTTATGGTAAACCAAATTTATTTTTTAGATTTGCACCACTCTTAAAAAATGCTCGAGTGGCGGAATTGGTAGACGCGCTGGATTCAAAATCCAGTTCTTTCGGGAGTGTGGGTTCGATTCCCACCTCGAGTACAAACATTGAAGCTTAACTATTTCTAAAAGAACTTGTTGAGCTTTTTTATTTTATAAAATGGAGATCAAATTTTTTAGTTAAAACCATGAAAATAACTATAATCTAGATAGTTTTTTTGGTATTTGTTTACGAATAATTAGAATAAGTTTAACTGTCAAAACTTGGCAGTGAGAAGAGTTAACTTTGATAATTAATTATAGATCGTATTAACTTTTGGCGCCTAAAAAAATATAATTGGTTGGAATTTTTATTACATTTATATAAGGTTAATTCACTGGGGGTAGGAGTTCAGTTATAGGCATTACAGCTAGACTAGATTTTCTTTCCTTTTTTTAACATCAACAAATCTTAACTAATATCTAAATTACTATGAAACAAATTTACAAACTTTTTCTCTGCTGTTGTTTTATGTCAATAGCTGTTAATGCACAAGACACACTTGATTGCGATTATAATTTTGGAGCCGCTAAATTTTATTTAGAAGGTAATGAAAATATTGATCCTAATTTATCTAAAGCAATAGAGTATCTTACTCCTTGCGTTGAGTCAGGCGATGCTAGGGCACAATTGCTAATGGCAAGAATTCATCTTAACGACAATGATATTGTGCAAAATAAGAAGGGATTTCAATTAACTAAGAAAGCGGCTAAGCAAAATTATCCACTAGCCGCGTATGACATGGGGGTTTTGTTTAAATATGGAAATGGAGGTAAAGAACAAAATTTAAAAAAAGCGGTAAAATGGTTTAAAAAAGGTCATGAATTGGGAAATTCTAAAGCATCTTATGCCTTAGGCTATATGTATTTAAAAGGTTTTGGAGGAGAGTATCAAAACTATAAAAAAGCTGTAAAATGGTTTAAGAAAAGTGAAGACCCCATGGCTAAACAATGGTTAGCAGTATGTCACTATTTTGGTTATGGTGTGGATGAAAATAAATCGAAAGCTCTTAAAATGTTGAGAAGTGATTCAATAGAGAATGGTGAAGTGCTGTTGACATCTTTAGAACAAGCCGTTTTACAAAATGAATTAAACGAAGAAGAAGCATTTATACTTAATGAATTATCGAAAGACGAAACCACTACTGAAGAAAGTCAAATAGTTCCGCAAAATTTATCCGGTAAGTGGACAGGTTCATTAATTCAATTAGACTGGGCGAATACCAAGGTGATGCAAAAATTTCCCACTACCATAGAGTTTGAGAAAGGTTCTGGTACTGATAATTTCACATACAAATCTGTAATAGATCAAAATGAAAACCTTGGTGAGGGCTACCAATTAGAAAGTACCATCAATCTTGATAATTTATTGGTTAAATTAAAACGTCCATATTCAATTAATAATAATAGTGATATTAATTACCAAGTAGATGCAAAAGAAATAGTTTCATTCGCAATTGAAAATGAACATTATATTGCTATTTCCACTGAAAATTTCATTACTGAATGGAAAGAGCCTGGAGCACCTTTAGTATTCATTTTAAAGAAAGAAAAAGTTCGTACGGAAAATAACGTACAGATTTCTCAAGAGGCGTTAGACGCCTTGGCAGCTCAAGAGAATTTCATAAAATTATATCCAAACCCCTTTGAGTCTGATTTAATCATTTCATACGATTTAGATACTAAAATCAATGTCGATGTAACAATTACAAGTATTGATGGAGCTAGTATACACAATGTAGTTAAGAACCAAGAACAAAATATAGGCACTTATAACTATTACTTTGATGGTAGTAGCATGCCAAAAGGGGTATATGTAATTAGTATTGTATACGGCAATGAGAAAAAAACTAAAATGATTGTTAAAAATTAACAGAACACAATGAAAAAAATATATTTAATATTACTCGTAATAGCTGTAAACACATTTAACTTTTCATTGAGCGCACAGTCATTTGGAAACGAACAAGATGAATTCAATACCTTACAATTCAATTTAGAAGATTTTCCTAAAAAAGCTGGTGACGAAGAGTTTTTACCCGATATTACTTTTGGACAGACTGTTGGATCAGTTCTTGATTCTGAAGCCGCATTTCTGTATGCATACAATAAAGAATTGGATGAGTGGTTTGCTAGACAGTATGATGTTTTTAAGAAAGAGATTGAAAGGCAATTGAATCAAACGTTCCAAAACTATAACAAGGCCAAAGATGCCTATTTCAAACATATAGAAAGGAAGAATGTTCGGAATCAAGTGCCCTTTTTGAAAAATAAATATCAATCTCGGGTAAGTTCAAAGACAAATACGAAAAGAAGGTCATTGAACAACTTAAAGTTACTGGATTTTAGAGAAACTGAAATAAATATTGGGAACATTAATAATTCAAACTATGCCGATTTCACTTTCAATAATACTCCCATAGGACAAATAACGAGTATTAGTCAACTAAATTCGTTGAGAAACCAAGGAATTAATTTATTTCAAAATAATGAGGCGGAACTATTTAATGATACGAGAACACGTGCTAATTTAGCTGGGTTAGATATTCTTAATAATGGTTCTTCTGATCATCCTATTCTAAATAGCCTCTTAGCGCTGCATAATAATCATTATAATTCATATACTGAATGGGATCAATTACCACTTATGGTATTGTACTTAAATAATGTTAGAGAATCTCTTGTTGTTACAAAACCAATTCAGGCATTTGACTTTGGAAGAAGAGAGTACGTAGAAGATTTTTCTACTTACAAAGGACATGAATCGGTATTTAGTCCTGGTCATTGGCTTATTGCATTTAATCAATTGAGATACCAGTTGGGTGATGATGTAGCAAGTCAAATTGCAAAGCAAAGGCATGCCATAGCTAAAGAGGAAGCACTACTAGAAATGTTAGGTACTATAACCGAAGATGGAATAAGAACACAAAACTTAATAGAAAATTTAGGCTACCAGAATAATTCAACTGAGGCTATATGGTTAAACAATAATGAAATAGCGGGAGGTTCCATTCAAATTTATGTAAGTGCAAATAGTGGTATAAGGACTACAACAAGTTTCGCGAAAAAACTAATCGGTATTTTAATGAATGATTCTTTGTCCTTAGATGAAAAGTTGAATTTAGCAATCGCTCTTGACGAGGCTTGTTATCCTTTGCCTACAGAAATTACTGAAAATAACGGACAAAGAATTCTTAAAGAATATTCTGATGAATTTAGAAGACATGGAAAAATCGAATTTGCGGATTATTTAGATTCAATATTTCCTATTAATGAATCATTTAAACGTCAGGAGTTTGAAGATTTACTTAAACTAATAAAAAAGGAAAAAGTAAGACTCTTCTTCGATTATATTTATGCGATAGGAAATGTTGTCGTTGATAGTTTCCAACCTGTTATTGAGTACGCCTTATGGGAAGTAGGAGGTGCTGCAACATTAAAACTACTTTCTAAACTTCCTACAAAGTGGCTTACAACACCAATAAAAAACGTAATAACAAGACTTCGATCTCCAAGTTCAAAAGCTTTTGAATCTCTTAAACATGCCAAGAAGTTTGGGTTCAGAAGTTATGATGATTTTGTAAAGTATTTTAAGGATAATAATATTCTAAGATCTAAATTTGGCATCGAGATTCATCATCTATTTGAGAAAAGATTGGCTCAATCGCCTGCAATTAGAAATTTCCTAGGAAGTGACACAGGTAAGTGGAAATCTATACTTTTAGATAAGAAATTGGAGCATTTAGATTTTTCAGCTGCATGGCAAAAAGCAATTGGTTACAAAGGTCATTCTCCAGGTTGGACAGGTTTTAATTCAGATAACGTTACAGTCGAGGCTATGAAAAGAGCAGCTAGAGAGATTTATAAAGATTATCCCGAAATATTGAAAGCATTAGGCTTATGATAAAACACTTTTCATTTTTTGCTAAATGGCGTAAAAAAGATGTCGACTTTTTAAATAGTCTAAAACTAGATAAAACAGTTGAAGAAGGGTACTGTGGTTTTCTAATCACAGAAGGGGAAGTTTATGAAGAAATAATGGCTCATTTTTCGAAGAAAGATTCCTTATTTACTAAAACTAAACCAGAAGAATTCTCTTGTACTTTTGCAACAGTATCATTCTCTATGAAAGAACTTGAGGAAGCTAAATATTATGAACTTAGGGCAACCGGTGATTCAAAAGGAGACCCCCAACCTCAATCTTCATTTGAGAATAAAACGTTTAATTTTA
Organism: uncultured Flavobacteriaceae bacterium; assembly: GCA_947500525.1. Classification (GTDB taxonomy): domain Bacteria; phylum Bacteroidota; class Bacteroidia; order Flavobacteriales; family Flavobacteriaceae; genus Aureibaculum. The sequence goes on from CANMSH010000001.1 coordinate 541,720, forward strand.
AATGTGAAAACTGCAATAATGGAAAAGAGCAAATTGCTCCTTTCCGGATTAAAAAAATTAAATGGAAAAAAGGGCAAGTTAATTTTACACTGAGAGACCCTGATTATATTTTCTTTAAGAAAGATTTTTACCAAGATATTCTAAAACCTCGTGGTTTAAAATCAAAAGAGGTGATAATTCATAAAACGGGGATCGTATCTGAAGATATAGTACAATTGGAAATTCCTTTATCAGAAAGTAAGTTAAATATAGAGAATTCTGCTTATGATAATGAAACTCCTTGTAACGAATGCACACATAAACAATATTCGGTACAAACATTGGATTACTTTCCTCCGTTTGAAAAAGAATTTGATTTTCATATTTGCAAAACTCAAGAGGAATTTTTAGGTGGGCGCAGACGTATTATTATTTCTAAAGAATTTTGTAATTTATTAGTTGACCATAAAATACTTAAATTTAATACTTGGGAATTAACCCCCATGAAACTTAAAATATGAAACATATCTATTTAGTAATTTTAATATTTTTCAATATTTCTTATCTTTTTTGTCAGGACATAAGACCTGAGAAAATTTATCAGGATTGTAAATACAGTTCTCTAATTGATAAGGGTAAATTATTAAAAAAATATACAAAAGACTTTGAAAGTCATTTAATAAAATCTAAAGTTTTAAAAGATGAGACTTCTAATAGTTATTTTGAGTTATTTAAAGAATTAAGTAACGGGAAATGGAAACATTTTAAATACAGTTATTCTTATGTTGATTCAATCAAGAAAATAGAGGCAGGTAAAATTTTAAATATCGATGGCGATTGTGCTATAAAGATGAGGAATTTAGAAGATTATAAAGAGTCGAAAATTTTTAAAATGAAGGAACTATTAAATGAAAAGGACAAAACCATTGAATCTATCTTAAAAAAAATGGCTTTTTTATTAGAGGAAAAAGATTTTGAATTGGATTTTTATAAACATAGGACGTTTATATTTTTGCAAATGTTGCCCGATTTCGAAGATTAGAAAATAAGGTCGAAACTAAATTTTCATTAAAATTGAGGTTAAAATTAGGAGAATTTATTCTGATTAGTTATTTAAATATAAAAGAACCCCTTAAAAAACCCCGCAATTTTGTAATTCCTTTTAATAAAGCTTAACTAACTTTAATTTTTAAATAGTTCTTTAATATGAAAATTAGTGATTAGATTATTAGAATGGATTAAAAAATATTAAAATAAATTAAATAGGTTCGACTTCCACCTCGAGTACAAACAAATCGAAAAAATAGTTTAAAGTAAGCGAGCTCCAAAAAAGGAGCTCGCTTCTTTTTTGGAACGAAGTGTGGCTTTTGTTTTTTCGATTTTCAAGCGAAGCTTGCAGGGAACAATGGCATTGCTACAGAATCCCTAACCAATGATATCAGAAATTGATTGGCTGATAAAAAAATTGGAGAAACCTAGCACCTTTTTTAATTTCAATTGAAATTACTTTAGAAAAAGTGAAAGACTAAAAAACCAAACTAAATACAGTCCCTTCATTTTCCTTACTATTCACCAAAATCTTGCCTTTGTGAAGTAACATAATTTGCTTACAAAGACTGAGCCCAATACCGCTACCAGTAGCTTTACTAGTAAAAAACGGAATGAAAATACTTTCCATGATATCTTGCGGAATTCCGGCACCATTATCATAAACTTTAATCATAGTGGTACGATTGGGAGTTTGAGAAGCTTGGATTTTTATATATGCTTCGGGTCTATTTTTGCAGGCATCTATTGCATTTAGAATGAGATTGATAAGTACTTGTTCTATGAGATGAGTATCAATACTAAGCTCTAATCGCGGGGTATTGATCATAAAATCAACCTTAATATTCTTTGCTTTTATAGAAGGTTCCATCAACAATTGAATATTCTTAAAAAGCTCAGAGACCATTGTTTTTTGAAGATTTAAATGCGTCACTTTACTTAAACTTCGATATGTTTTAGCGAATTTCAATAGTCCTTCCCCTCTGTTTTTAATCGTTTTTAGACCAGCATGTACGTCTTCTAGGTCTAGATGATCTTCATTTGGATGTTCTAAAGCTAGTTGCACGTTTCGTTGCAATGTATCTGCTAATGATGAAATAGGAGCAATAGAATTCATGATTTCATGAGTCATTACGCTCAAGAGCTTTTTCCATGCTTCTGATTCATTCTTATTTAAGGTATCGTCAATGTTTTGAACAACAATGAGTTTAAACGCATCATCATTTACTTGAAAAATGGTATCAGAAATTAATATTTTTATTTTTTCGTTTTGAACGGCTATAGAAATAGAGTTTGGCTCTCTATGGTATGTTTCAAAAATAGTGTTGAATAATTCGGGTTTCCTCTTTTCTACGAAGCGAATATTTTTAAATGAAGGAAAGTCTAACGTATCTCTAAACGAGTCATTACTCCATAATACATCTCCAGTTTCCAAATTATAAGAGATAATACCAATGTCTACCATTTCTAAGATCTTTTGCAAATACACATATTGTGCTTCATTTTGCGAATTGATTTCTTTTATGGTACGATTAATCTCATTAAAACCTGTGTATAAAAAACGAATGTCTTTTGGGCCTCTATCTTCGGGAAACCATCGTGAAAAATCACGATATTTAACAGCTTCAAAAAAATCATCCATAGCTACAAAACGACGCTTAACAAAAGTATAGGTATTTGCAAGTAGATACAGTAAGACGAAAATTGAAAGTACAATTAGGGCATGATTCTTAGCATAAATATAATAGCCCAATGTAAGAATAGCAGCTACGAGTAATAGTATTCTAAAAAAGAGTCTAACAATGTAGTTTTTATAATTCATACTTATCCAACCTTCGGTAAAGAGCAGCTCTGGTAATTCCTAATTCCTTGGCCGATTTAGAAACATTTCCTTTGTTTTTCTCTAAAACAGTTAAAATAGCATTCTTTTCCAAATCATCTAAATTCATTGAAGTCGGTGCGCTAGACGTGCGTGGTCGTTCTATTGAAGAAAACACCAAATCCTCAGATTTGAGGATGGTATCGTCCGTCATTATTACAGCGCGCTCCAAGATGTATTGAAGTTCTCGGACATTACCAGGAAAATCATGTTTTTTTAACTTGGAGATAAAACCGTTATCAAATGTAAATGGCGTTTTATTATATTTATCCGCGTACAATGAAACAAAATATTTAGATAGCTCAAGGATGTCATTGTCTCGATCTCTCAAAGGAGGAACAATAACATCGACAGTATTGATTCGGTAAATTAAATCTTTTCGAAACTTTTTTTCATCGGCCAGAATTTTAGGGTCTATATTGGTAGCACAAATTAGGCGAATATCAATAGGAATAGATTCATTCGACCCTAATGGTGTCACCATTCGATTTTGGAGTACTGTAAGAAGTCGTACTTGTTGCCCTAAGGTAATATTTCCAATTTCATCTAAAAATAGGGTACCACCGTTTGCCGCCTCGAAACGCCCCTTTCTATCTTCGCGCGCATCGGTAAAAGCCCCTTTTTTGTATCCAAACAATTCACTTTCGAAAAGAGAGGAGGTTAGAGATCCTACGTCTACTTTTATAAATGGCTGCTCTCTTCTATTTGAATTGTCATGCAGCGCTTTAGCAATTAAATCTTTGCCAGTTCCGTTTTCGCCAAGAATTAAAACGTTTGCATCTGTGGGTGCCACTTTCTTAAGTTTAACGAAAACATCTTTCATGGCATTACTATTACCAATAATTTTTGTGTCAGTTTGATTAAGAATTGGCTTTTTACTACCCTTAGACTTCTTTGCTTTCAGTAAAGAAGTAATGGTATTGATAATTTTTTCATTTTTCCAGGGCTTCACTAAAAAGTCAGATGCGCCTTCTTTTAGGCCTCGAATTGCCAAATCGATATCTGCATAAGCAGTAATTAAAATAACGGTCGTTTCTGGCCGCTGTTTTTTAATTTTATTCAACCAAAATATCCCTTCATTACCAGTATTAACAAGGCCATTAAAATTCATATCAAGAATGATAACGTCAAATTTTTTGTCGGTAATTTGACTTCCAATATTACTTGGGTTCTTTTCTATGACCACTTCTTTGACCAAGGGTTTCAATAAAAGGCGTAATGCTGTCAATACATCTTGATCATCATCTATTACCAATATATTCGCCTCTTTTAATACCATTGATACAATAATACAATAATATTGGCAGCTTAGAAAAATTAGAAAAAGAAATTATTTAAGCGTAATTGAGTGTATCAAAATCGGACGGAGAGTGTATCAAAACCGAACACTTTATAAGATACCATAAAACGTAAAGTGTTAAATATCAAATAATTATTTTTTTGGCATCATCTTGACTATATGGTAGATGTATTTAAAAAATCAACTATGGACGTTCCAATTAAAAAGAAACAATTTTCTAATTCTAAGATAGCCCTTATCGTAGGAGGTTTAGCACTTCTAGCGTTAATCGTTTTTGTGATTATGAGCACTTCTGGAGGTTCAAAATTGAATGTAGCGAAAGAACGGATATCCACAAATATTGTAAAGAATGATGTTTTTCAAGAAAATATTCCTGTGAATGGGATTGTCTTACCAATAACTACTATTTATTTGGATGCCTTAGAAGGTGGGCGCGTTGAGGAAAAATTTGTAGAAGATGGAGCCATTATGAAAAAAGGAGAGCCCATTTTAAGACTCTCAAACACCGATTTAGAATTGAGTTTAATTAATCAGGAAACATCGGTATACAATTTGTTAACTCAGATGCAGATTTCTCAAAACGCAGCACGTCAAAATACAATTAATAGACGCAATCAATTTACTGATGTTGAGAATAGTCTTATTGAAGCAAAACGCTTGTATGATTTGAATCAACGCTTGTATGATAAAGATGCTATTGGTCGTCAAGATTATGAATCATCAAAAAACAATTATGAATATCAAAAGCAACGGATGCAATTGGCGAAGCAGGTATTACAGCAAGATTCTATTGCTACGAAACAAGAAGTGGGTCAATCGCGAAGTTCATATGCTAGAACAAAGAGCGCCTTAGAATTGATGCGTAAAAAGGTGGGAGATCTTGTTGTTAGAGCTCCTGTAGACGGTCAATTGACATCATTAGATGCCGAAATTGGACAGTCTAAAAACAAAGGAGAACGACTTGGACAGATTGATGTTTTGAGCGGTTTTAAAGTACGGGTAGACATTGATGAACATTATATTTCTCGAATCTACAGTGGCCAAAAAGGTAGCTTCAGCTTTAATAATAAACAGTACACTTTGGTCATTAAAAAAGTATATACGCAAGTTGCGAACGGTCGTTTTCAGGTAGATATGCATTTTGAAGGAGATATTCCAGAAGGAATAAGACGAGGTCAAAATTTACAAATCCGTGTGGCGCTTAGCGCAGAAAAGCAAGCTTTATTAGTTGCAAAAGGAGGATTTTTTCAAAAAACAGGAGGTAACTGGATTTTTAAAATAAGTGAAGACGGAGATACCGCTTATAAGGTGAATATTAGATTAGGAAGTCAAAATACCGAATACTACGAAGTTCTTGAAGGGTTGAATCCTGGAGACAAAGTGGTAACATCTAGTTATGATAGTTTCGGAGATGTTGAAGAACTCATATTAAAATAAGAATCAATCAAATACATGCTGAATTTATTTCAGTAAACATAAAAAATAAATAGCACAATGATACAAATTACCGATTTAGAGAAATTCTACAGAACAGAGGAAGTTCAAACGATTGCCCTGAACAAATTGTCTTTTAATGTAAAAGATGGTGAGTTTGTAGCCATTATGGGGCCTTCTGGGTGTGGCAAATCTACACTTCTAAATATTTTAGGGTTATTAGATGACCCAGATGGAGGGAGCTTCAAATTTAATGGTGAGGAAGTGGCCGGTTACAATGAGCGCAAACGTTCTGATTTGCGTAAACACAATGTAGGGTTCGTTTTTCAGAGCTTTAATCTCATTGATGAGCTTACTGTTTTTGAAAATGTAGAACTGCCATTAATTTATACAGGTGTAAAACCTGCAGAGCGCAAAAAGCGTGTGGAAGAAGTACTAGAGAAAATGCAAATTATGCATAGAAGAAATCATTTTCCGCAACAACTTTCTGGAGGTCAACAGCAGCGTGTAGCTGTGGCTAGAGCGGTGATTAACAATCCGAAATTAATTCTTGCCGATGAGCCTACAGGAAATTTGGATAGTGTTAACGGTAATGAGGTAATGGACCTATTAATTGAATTAAACGAAGCGGGAACTACTATTATTATGGTGACGCATAGTGAACATGACGCAAAATATAGTCATCGAATTATTAGAATGCTAGATGGTCAAAAAGTCACTGAGAACATTTTGACTTAAAAAACTAGTAAAAGTAAAAACCTCAAAATCTTGTAGTTATGTTCAAAAATTATATAAAAATAGCTTTTCGAAATTTGTTGAAAAACAAAGTATATTCAATTATTAATATATCTGGTTTGGCTATAGGCATGGCAGCAACAATTTTAATTGGGCTCTGGATATATGACGAACTTAATTACAATAATTATTTTGAGGACAAGGCAACCATCGCTCAAGTATTTGAGAGCTCTTCGAATAATGGTGATATTGATACAGGTCCTGCAATACCGAGGCCTTTAGAGTTTGCGCTACGTCAAGATTATGATGATAATTTCAAACATATTATTATGTCTTCTTGGGAACAACCTAGATACCTTAAGTTCGGAGAGACTAATATTTATCGAACAGGAAATGCAATGCAAGAAGGTGCAACTGAAATGTTGAACCTACAAATTTTAGAGGGTATAAGAGATGGTTTAAAGGAACAAAATGCCATTATGCTTTCAGCATCTTCGGCAAAATCTTTGTTTGGTTCTAAACCAGCGGTCGGGAAAATAATAAAAGTAAATAATGAAGATGATTTAATTGTCTCAGCCGTTTACAAGGATATTCCAGCTAATAACTCATTTAGTGATATGGAATACTTAATTCCTTGGAAATATTACGTTACAACACAACCTTGGTTAGAGCGCGCGAAGGAATCATGGGGAAATAATTCCTTTCAAATGTTTGTTCAAATTAACGACAATTTGACCATGGAAGGGATAACATCTAAAATTATCGATGTAAAGAAAAACGCATCTCCAGACGAAGCTGAATTTAATCCACAAATGTTTTTATTTCCTATGAAGGATTGGTACTTGAGAGGTGATTTTGAGAATGGAGTCCAATCTGGAGGCCGTATTGAAAACGTGTGGTTATTTGGTGTTATCGGAATATTTATTTTACTATTAGCATGTATTAATTTCGTGAATTTAAGTACTGCACGTTCAGAAAAAAGGGCAACAGAAGTGGGCATTAGAAAATCGATAGGTTCTCAACGTTCGCAGCTTATATTTCAGTTTTTGACTGAGTCATTTCTTATTGTGGTGATGTCATTTGTATTCGCTATAGGGATTGTTTTATTATTCATGAATGGCTTCAATAACTTAGCTAGTAAATCAATAATATTTCCATGGACAAACACTATGTTTTGGCTAGTTTCAGGCCTATTTATTATTATTACTGCCTTCTTGGCGGGTAGTTATCCAGCACTGTATCTTTCATCTTTCAATCCTATGTCGGTGTTGAAAGGAACCTTTAAAGCGGGTCGATATTCATCATTACCAAGAAAAGTACTGGTCGTGACACAATTTACTATATCTATTGCATTGATCATCGGAACTCTTGTAGTGATGAATCAAATACAATTTAGTAAAGATCGACCTACAGGGTATCAGAAAAAAGGGCTGATTCAAATTCCAGTTATGAGCTCAGAGTTTGTTGGAAAACACGAAACCATGCGTACCCAATTTGTTGCTTCAGGGGGAGCTATAAGCATGACTACAATGAGTAGTCCGACGACGAATGTATGGTCCAATCGTAGTGGATTTACTTGGGATGGTAAACCAGATGGTTTTCAAGAAGATTTAGCATACACTACTGTTAATTATGACTTTGTTAAAACGTTAGGTCTAAACCTCATTGATGGAAGAGGGTTTTCGCGCGAATTTGCGACAGATTCAAGTGCAGTGATTTTGAATCAAACAGCTGTAAAATATATGGGGTTAAAGAATCCTGTAGGTAAATTTATTAGAGATGGGGATGTTGGTGACCCAAATCCAGAACCTCCTTTGAAAATTATTGGTGTAGTAGAAGATATGATCGTTCAATCACCTTACGAGCCAGTGAAACAGGCCATGTATGTATTTGAGCGATATGGTAATATGGCATTTTATAATCTACGATTGAATCCAGAAAAAAGCGTCAGCGAAAATGTAAAAACAATCGAGAATGTATTTAAAAGTAATTTTCCGAACACACCTTTCGATTTTCAATTCGTTGACGAGCAATATGGAGCAAAATTTAGATCAGAAGAACGCATTGCTAGTTTGGCAAGAGTATTTACAGGATTAGCCATTTTTATAAGTTGTTTAGGTCTTTTTGGACTAGCATCTTTTGTGGCAGAGCAACGCACTAAAGAAATTGGAGTAAGAAAAGTATTGGGTGCATCTATCAGTCAATTATGGTTATTGTTGTCAAGAGATTTCATCACATTAGTGGTAATATCACTTTTAGTTGCATCCCCAATAGCCTATTATGTTATGGGCCAATGGCTGCAAAAATTCAGCTATCGAACATCTGTAACCTGGGATGTATTTGCCATTGCATGTTTTGGAGCACTTATCATTACACTAATTACGGTAAGTTTTCAAGCAATTAAAGCGGCAGTTACGAATCCAACAAAATCATTAAGAACAGAATAGGTATATAGATCCATCAAAAAGAAACCATAATGTTAAGAAATTATTTCAAAATAGCGTGGAGAAGTCTTCAAAAAAATAAGTTGCAAACAGGCATAAATTTACTAGGACTATCAGTAGGCACAATATGTTGTCTGAGTATATTGATATACGTCTTTGGGCAATTTGGTTATGATGATCATCATCAAGATGCTGAAGCATTGTATAGAGTGAGAACAGTGATTACAGATCCAAGTTCGCCAGAGTTCAATGCAGGTTCTAGTGGACCGCCAATCGCTTTTGCCATGAAGGAAGATTTTCCTGAAGTAATTGAAGCTACTCGTTTAGTATATCTTGGTGAAGGTACCGAAAATCTTATCCGTGCAAGCGATAGCAATACCGGGTTTTATGAACCTCGTGGTTATTTAGCTGATGCTACTGTCTTTACTATTTTCACTTATGATTTTATTGAAGGTAACCCGAAAAGTGCCTTAGAAAAACCTAATACTGTTGTATTGTCCTCATCTTTAGCGACCAAACTTTTCGGAAATGTACCAGTATTAAACAAAACAATTATTTCGGGTAGTGGAGAACAAGAATTATCATTAACAATTACAGGTGTTTTTGATGATTCTAATCTAGAGAAGTCACATCTAAATCCAAATTATTTTGTGACGATGAACACGCCCGGTTTAGGTGAGTTTGTGAGAACAGAACAGAATTTTGCTACTCAAAACTTTATTTATAGCTATGTAAAGTTGAATTCACCAGAAAACGCGTCCTTAGTTCAAGATAAATTACCAGCCTTTTTAGAAGCCAGGGGTTCAAAAGACTTTGCAAAATTAAATTTCAAAAAACAATTATTTCTGCAACCAGTGAGCGATATTCATTTACACTCTAAAGGAATATCGCGGCAAATAGGCACTGTTTCTGATATAAATTACCTTTATTTATTAATTACATTGGCTTTGTTTATTCAGTTAGTGGCTTGTGTAAACTTTATTAATTTAAGTACCGCTAGAGCGAATAAAAGAGCCAAAGAGATAGGTGTGCGTAAAACAATTGGTGCCGATAAGAAATCATTAATTGGGCAATTTTTAGGAGAATCGGTTTTATTATCAATGATTGCTACCTTAGTTAGCATTCCTGTAACTGCGCTCTTGTTACCATTAGTCAATCAATTGACACAAGGCAACGCAAGTTATGGAGCAATTTTCGATTGGAGAGTGCTACTCACTTTACTGTTAATTGGCCTCATAACAGGTCTGATTGCTGGGATATATCCGGCACTAGTGTTGTCTTCAATCAAGCCAATGCGGGTATTAAAAGGGACCATGTATACAAACTCTTCTAGTACTTTGCTTCGTAAAGGATTAGTGGTTTTTCAATTTGTGATTTCTATCGGATTAATAGCAACAGTTACCATAATTACAAAACAAGTACGTTTTGCCCAAAATAAAGATATGGGCTTCAGTAAGGAGAACCTAATTGCGGTTCGTTTAGGTACCGCAGAAGCCTATAATCAGTATGATGCTTTGAAAACGAATATGACTAAGATTTCTGGCGTTAAGTCGGTATCTGCATGTAATATTTTTCCGTCACAATTGCTGAGAAGTGATGTTGGAGCTTATTTAGAAGGTGCTGACCCAACGAAACCAGCCTTGGTCAAAGTAAATGGTATTCATACCGATTACTTAGAAACATCAGATATAAAACTGCTTGCGGGCAGAACATTAAAAAGTAGAGATTCCTCGAGAGTATTGGTGAATAAAGCAACGATTGACGGATTCAATATCAATATTGAAGATGCTATTGGTACTAAAATCTTGTTTTCTACAGGAGGTGGTGTCAATACTGTAGAAATTGCTGGGGTGACCAAAGATTTTAATTATGCTTCATTAAAAGAAGAAGTAGAGCCACTAATGTTGTATTTAGACTATACCCCAGATTGGTTATTGGTAAAGACTTCGACCTCAGATTTTGAAAACATTTTGGCGCAAATGGAAATGACTTGGAAGGAAACAAATAAAACAACCCCCTTCGTATATAATTTTGTAGATAAAGAAACCGAAAAACTTATTGCTGAAGAAAAACGTTTGGCTAGTATTTCGGTGATATTTACTTCACTAGCTATTCTTATAAGTTGCTTAGGTTTGTTTGGTTTGATCTCATTTATGGCCGAACAAAAGAAAAAAGAAATCGGTATACGAAAAGTATTGGGAGCTAGTGTGAGTACGGTAATGAAGATGCTGACCAAAGATTTTATCCTTTTAATCATCATTGCATTTGCAATTGCTTCTCCGTTGGCCTTTTACCTCATGGAAAATTGGTTACAAGATTATACATATCGAATTTCAATTAGTTGGTGGGTTTTTGTAGTAGCTGGTAGTATTACCACCATTATTACTTTGGTGACCGTGAGTACTCAAGCAATGAAGGCTGCAACTGCTAATCCTGTAAATTCACTAAGAACAGAATAAAAACGAACGGTTATGATCAGAAATTATTTTAAAATAGCTTTACGAAACCTTTGGAAGAATAGAACATTTACTGGGCTCAATATCGTGGGGCTTACCGCGGCCTTTGGGATTGCTATATTGCTTGCTATTTTTTCAGTGTTTCAGCTTTCCTTTGATCGTTTTCATGAACAAGCAAATCATCTGTATCAAGTTTATTCAGAAGATAGTTCACTTGAAGGGATCGAAGCCAATACCACTAAATCAGAACCTTTTGCGGCAGCCTTACAAAACGAAATTTCGGGTGTAGAGAAAATAACTAGATATAACGGGTCAGGTGTACTATTGAGTTATCAAGAAAAAGAACTTCGTATGAATGGGGCTTATGTTGATCCAGATTTTTTCGATATGTTTAGCTTTCCTATCATTAAAGGTGACAGCAAAAATCCGATTGGGTCTGAATCATCTATTGCCATTACGGAAATTGCTGCAATGCGAATATTTGGAGAAGAAAATGCCATTGGACAAACGGTCACTATTTTAAGAGATGGGATAGAAGTTCCGTTCACTGTTTCTGCCATTGTAAAGGATTTTCCTAATACAAGTTCCATAAGTTTTGACGTAGTACTTAACTTTAAAAGTCAAAGAAAACATGCTTATGAGCGAACCATCGGTCGATGGGATATTGAGAACCATAATGTGTATATGAAACTTTCTGCAGGAATAGCATCCACTCAATTTGAAAAAAACACAAAAGACTTTACAGAACTTCATTATAAAGATGAAATTGAGAGCGCAAAGAGAGATGGAGTCCAACCAAACTCTGAAGGTAATTATAGACAAATAAAGTTATTGCCATTAACAGATGTTTCGTTTGCAAATTTCAATCAAGGTTCCGTAACAGTAAATCGAACCATGCCATATTTGGTGCTAGGTATTGCACTTTTAATTTTATTCATAGCCTGTGTTAATTTTATCAATATGAGTGTTGCCAAAAGTGCACAGAGATTACGAGAGATAGGAATGCGTAAAACCCTTGGAGCGAATAAAAAACAATTGTTCTTTCAATTCTGGGGAGAAAGTATTTTAGTCTTCTTAATGTCCACAGGTTTGGGAGTTTTAATGGCTACTCTTTTATTACCATCGTTTCAAACCTTGTTTAGAACACAGGCTTCGTTTGAAATACTATTAAATCCATCCTTAATGCTGCTATTGATAGTAAGTATCGTGAGTATTACACTTGTTGCTGGAGGTTATCCTGCATTCTTAATGAGTCGTTTAGGTACTATTCAAAGCTTAAAAGGAAAACTTGAAACCAACGGAAAAAATAGATTACGCAACAGTTTGATGGTAGTACAGTTTAGCATTGCCATATTGCTTATTAGTGGTACACTGGTACTATGGAATCAAGTTGACTTTATGCGTACAAAAGACCTGGGTTTCAATAAGGAGCAGGTGATCGCTTTTCCGCTTAACGGAAAACGAAATGACCAACAAGCTCTAAAATTATTGAGAGACGCTCTTCAGGACAAAGCAAATATCGTAAGTGTTTCGGCTTCGAATAATATTTTAGGAATTGGTAAGGACGGAGGCCGTTCTACAAGTGTTTTAGGATTTGATTACAAAGGGCGTGGTATAGAAACACATATGTTAGTCGTTGATTCAGATTATATTAAAACTCTAGACTTGAGCCTTATTGAGGGAAGGCCTTTTCGAAAGAATCTAGCAAGTGATAGCCTTTCTGTTATTATAAATGAATCTATGGCAAAAAAATTGAATGAAAAGGAACTATTGGCGGCTAAAATAAATCTTGATGAAAAGTCTTTCTCTATTGTCGGAGTCGTGAAGAATTTTAATTTTCAAGAGCTCGACCAACATATTGCACCCATGACATTGTTTGCCCTTCCAAATTGGAATTTACGTAATGTTTATGTAAAGGTCACATCACAAAATTTAGAACAGTCATACAGCGATGTAAAAGCTGCTTGGAATATTATTGAACCAAATGCTGAATTTCAAGGTTCTTTTTTAAACGAAAATATTGACCGCACGCTCCGCAAAGAGCGCACTATGATAACCATGATTGGTAGTGGTTCTATTTTGGCCATTGTATTAAGTTGTATTGGGCTATTTGCAATGTCAATGCTTATTGTGTCTCAACGTAGAAAAGAAATTGGAGTTCGCAAGATTGTTGGGGCAAGTGTTTCGGCAATTACCGTGCTCCTTACTAAAGATTTTTTGAAATTGGTGATGATCGCTTTTCTAATTGCCACTCCAATTGCATGGTGGACAATGAACAAATGGTTGCAAAACTATGTTTACCGTATTGATTTAGAGCTATGGATGTTTCTAATGGCTGGCGGAATCTCAATCTTGATCGCCATGTTAACAATAGCAGGAAAAACGATCAAGGCTGCAACTTCAAATCCAGTGAAATCTCTAAGAACAGAATAAAAAATTATGAGTTATGATTAGAAATTATTTTAAAATAGCTTGGAGAAACATAATGAAACATAAAGTGTTTTCATTAATAAATGTGGTTGGCTTAACTATTGGTCTGAGCGCTTCTTTCGTAATAGGGTTGATGATTTATTATGATGCAACTTTTGATACTTTTCATAAGGATGGTGATCGTATTTATAGAATCGTTTCTGATTTTTACAGCCCCGAAGAAACTTCCCACAATTCAGGAGTAACGGTAGCGTTAGAGGATGCCATAGAAGAAAATTCTAATTTTGAAACAGTGGCTGGGTTTTACATAGAAAGACCAAGTAGCGTTGAAAATAAGGAAGCAGACATAAATTTAAAATGGCCAAAAAATGTTGTTTTCACAAACAAAGATTATTTCGATATTTTCGAGTATAATTTTTTAGCGGGTAATAGAGAAACGGCATTATCGAATCCTAAAAATGTTATTTTAACACAATCTAGAGCCGCACAATACTTTCCAAAACTTAGCCCAGAAGCAATTATAGGTAAGACATTAGTATATAATGATACCTTAAATATTAAAGTAACCGCAATTGTTGAAAATTTAAACGAAAGAACCGATTTAGTTTTTGAGGAATTTATATCAAGTCCGACGCTTCTAAATACAAGAGTTAGAGGTGAGTTCTTAAATAAAAATTGGAATTCAACTTCGGATGTTTCTCAGTTATTTGTGAAGGTAAATTCTGCAGCTAAATTCACGAGTATACAAAAGACTTTAGATGCATTAGCGGATAAACACTTAGATAAATATTCTCGAAATCATGCACAATCTAGAAGATTTAAGTTACAACCATTAGCCGATATCCACTTTAATGAAGACTACGGTATTTATAATTGGGATCAAGGGCAAGCGAGCAAATCATTACTGATTAATTTAGGATTGGTGGCTATCTTCTTATTGATTTTAGGGTGTATTAACTTTATCAATTTAAATACGGCCCAAGCTTCACAACGTGCCAAGGAAATTGGAATTCGTAAAACATTAGGCAGCTCGCGCAAACAGTTAATCATTCAGTTCATGGGTGAAACATTATTGTTAGTATTGTTTTCGGCAGTACTGTCATTATTACTTTCAAAATATTTAATTGATGCCTTTTCAGATTTCGTTCCAGAAGGCTTGAATATTTACCTTTTTATGTCACCTCTTATTATTGTAAGTCTTGTGTTATTAGTCTTAATTGTGACGTTTTTATCAGGTTTTTATCCTGCTTTAGTTTTGTCAAAATTTAATACTATTTCGGTATTAAAGAATCATCTATCAGTTGGCCAAAAGAAAGTAAAACTGAGAAAATTTTTAACAGTATTTCAATTTACCATAGCACAAGTGTTCATTATTGCCACACTATTAGTAGGAAAGCAAATCAATTTTCTGCTAAGTAAAGATATGGGCTTTAAGACCGATGCTGTGGTATCCGTTTATAGCCCAAGAAGTGAACAAGAATTAGAGAAGAAAGAACGCCTTCTTCAAAAACTTAAAACAATACCGCAGATTAAACAGTTGAGCTTAGGAGGTGCACCTCCAGCATCATTTTCTTCAAACACATCTACCACAACATTCAAGAATGGAGAAAAAGAAGTACAATCGGACTTGCAATTTATTTTTGGAGATACTGATTATCCAGCGCTTTACGAATTAAAATTATTGGCGGGAAGAGTTCATCTAAATGACACAATTAAAGAGTTAGTTATAAATGAGGCCGCCAGAAAAGTCTATGGATTTAAAACACCCGAAGAAGCTTTAGGAAAATTGATAGATTTTGGAGATTACAAAGTTCCAATTGTTGGTGTGATGGCTGATTTTCATCAACGCTCTTTAAAATCGAATATCAAGCCTATGGCGATGCGTGGTGATTGGAGTAGACCAGATTTTAGCAGATTTAGAAGTATACACATTGCATTTCAAAATAATAGTAAAGATGATTTAAAATCTACCTTGTCAAAAATAGAATCGGCCTATGGTGAGGTTTATACAGAGATCGAAGATTATCGTTTAAATTTTATGGATGAAACCATAGCAAGGTTTTATAATCGAGAAAAAAAAGTTTCTAAATTATTGAATTGGGCTACTGGCTTATCAATTTTAATAAGTTGTTTAGGCCTATTAGGACTTGTAATTTATACAACAAATCGAAGGATAAAAGAAATTGGTGTCAGAAAAGTACTCGGAGCTTCTCTTTTTGAGATTAACACATTATTATGTAAAGAATTTTTAGTGCTCGTAGCTATTGCTTTTATTATTGCATCACCATTGGCATGGTACGGTATTAATAATTGGTTACAGAATTTTGCTTTTAAATCGGGGATGAGTATTTGGATATTTATTGTAAGTGGAGTCGCAATGATTTTCTTCGCTTTGCTGGTTATAAGTATTAAAACGCTTCAGGCAGCAAACACCAATCCTGTAAACTCATTAAGGTCAGAATAAAATAATTTTAAAGTGTTCGATTGTGAACAAGTACTGTATCGAAACCGAACACTTTCCACTTAAATATTTAATTTAAATCACTCTAAATCAAACAACTAAATGTTTGGCATCATCTTAACTATATAAATTGTATCCAATAATAAAGAAAGAATCATGATTATAAATTATATCAAAATAGCTTTTCGCAGTTTACTAAAAAATAAAGGGTACAGCTTCCTAAATATTTTTGGATTAGCAATAGGAATTACATGCGCGAGTTTAATCTTTCTATGGGTAGAAGATGAGATAAGCTTTAATCAAGATTTCGCAAATCAAGAAAATATTTATTATGTGCCAACCAACCAAAACTATGAAGGAGAGTGGCGCACATTTTACTCAACACCTGGACCATTGGCACAGGACATGAAGAACGATATTCCGGGAATTGAAAAAGCAACACGTTCAAGTCTTGAAGAACGATTATTTGCAGTAGGAGATAATACAATAAATAGAAGTGGACGCTTTGCAGATAAAGATTTCCTGGATATTTTTAGTTTACAATTTATTGAAGGAAACAGAGAGGAAGCCTTTAAGAATCCTGAAGCCATTATTTTATCTGAAAAACTAGCAAAAGAACTTTTTGGAGATAGTAAAAAGGCATTGGGTAAAACACTAAAAATGAGTAATAGAGATAGTTACTTAGTTAGTGGTGTTATGCAAAACCTTCCTAAAAACGTATCATTTCCGTTTGAATGGATAGCTCCATTTGAGCGTTATAGAGATGGAGCAGAATGGATGACAGAATATGGCAATAATTTTTCAGATACTTTTATTGAGTTATCACCAGAAGCTAATTTTGAAACGGTCGATACCCAAGTAAGAAATTTAATAGCTACAAAGGAAGAAAACACCAGCGACTATGCCTTTTTACATGCAATGAAAGACTGGCATTTACGATCGAAATTTGAGGGAGGAAAAATAGTTGGTGGGCGTATTACTTACGTTAAATTATTCACTGCTATTGCCTTTATAATTTTATTAATTGCGTGTATTAATTTTATGAACTTATCCACGGCTCGTAGCGAAAAAAGAGCGAATGAAGTGGGTGTTCGTAAAGCGATGGGATCCAGCCGAAAACGCCTTATTGCACAATTTATTTCAGAATCTTTAATACTAGCATTTATTGCTGCCACCTTAAGTGTGCTCTTATTGGCAATTTTATTACCGCAATTTAACCTTATCATAGAAAAAGACTTACCGTTAGGATTATCTAATCCAATACACGTTATTGCCTTATTAGCAATAACCATTATTTGTGGACTTATTGCAGGTTTGTATCCTGCTTTTTACCTGTCGTCTTTTAAACCTGTAGAGGTTTTAAAAGGTCTTAAGGTGACAAGAGGATCAGTATCGTTTATTAGAAAAGGTTTGGTTGTTGGACAGTTTGCAATTTCCATAATATTTATAATTTCTACTATTCTAGTTTATCAACAAATTCAACATGCAAAAAATAGAGAATTAGGATACGATAAAGATCAGTTATTATCAATGCGAATTGATCGTGGTTTTATTCCCAAATTCGACTTAGTTCAGCAAGAACTAATCAGAACAGGATCTGTACAAAATGCCACTTTATGTAATTCTGAAATATTATCTGGAGGAAACAATGGTTCAGGATTTCAATGGAAAGGTGGAACCGATACTGAAGATGTTTTATTGTCTTTTAGAAATGTAACACAAAGCTTTTTCGAAACAACAGGCATGGAAATAATTGATGGTAGGGGTTTTGGAAATAATGTAGAAGCTGATAGTATATACACTTTGGTATCTGAATCCTTAGCAAAGATGATGGGGAGTGAAAATGAAAGTGTAATTGGAAAAACAATCACCAGAGGTGAAGATGTTTCCTTAGAAGTTATCGGTGTTGTAAAAGATTACGTCTATGGAGATATGTACACCGCTAGCGACCCAGTATTATTTTTACATTACCCTCCATATGCCAGATATATGTTTATAAAAACAAAAGAAGGTGTCGCTGTAGATAAGGCACTTTCTGATATCGAAGGAATCTTAAAAAAACATAATCCAGCGTATCCATTTCAATATACCTTTGTAGATGACGCTTTTAATGAAAAGTTCAAAAATGAGCAACTAGTGGGCGAATTATCGCAGCTATTTGCACTACTTGCTATTCTTATTTCATGCCTCGGTTTATTTGGTCTGGCCGCGTATACCGCAGAACAAAGAAGTAAAGAAATAGGGGTAAGAAAAGTACTTGGAGCGAGTGTATCAGGAATTGTGAAGTTGCTCTCTAAAGACTTTTTGAAATTGGTAGGAATAGCGATTCTAATTGCCATTCCTGTTGCATATTGGGCCATGAACGATTGGTTACAAGATTTTTCATATCGAATTGAAATTAATTGGATGGTTTTCATCATTGCCGGTTTGACTGCAATTCTGATTGCACTTGCCACAGTTAGTTTTCAAGCAATACGAGCCGCAATTGCGAACCCAGTAGATAGTTTAAAGACTGAATAAAATAAAAGAGAAAAGTATGTTACTAAAATTGAATAATGCCTCTCGAATTGTAAAATCAGGCGGCAAAAATATTACACTTCTAGATGATATTAACCTTGCTGTAGAAGAAGGAGAATTTATCTCGTTAATGGGACCTTCAGGATCTGGAAAATCAACCCTACTAAACTGCATCGGTATGCTTGATAGTTTTACCGAAGGCTCCTATAGTTTTCTAGATGAGTCCGTCGACGGGATGAAAGAAAAGCAACGTTCTAAATTGTACAAAGAATATATTGGCTTTGTATTTCAAGCTTACCATTTAATAGATGAATTGACAGTATATGAAAATATTGAAACGCCGTTGTTGTATAAGAACATAAAGTCTTCGGAAAGAAAAGCATTGGTTGGAGATGTTCTAGATCGATTTAATATTGTAGGTAAAAAAGACTTGTTTCCAACTCAATTGAGTGGAGGACAACAACAATTGGTAGGTATTGCGAGAGCCTTAATTGGGAAACCAAAGTTAATTTTAGCTGATGAACCAACAGGCAACCTAAACTCAAAACAAAGTGAAGAAATTATGGAACTTTTTTCTTCTTTGAATAAAGAAGGAGTTACGATTATTCAGGCAACTCACTCAGAAAAAAATGCAAGTTACGGTTCGAGAATTATAAATCTTTTAGATGGAAACATTGTTACAGAATAAAATGAAAATCATGACTTTAAAAGTAGTAGTATGTATTCTTTTTTGTGCAATTTCTGCTATTGGATTTTCGCAAGACGAAACAACAAAAAGGTATACCTTAAATGATTGTATTGAGATTGCGATGCAAAACAATTTGGACCTTAAATCTTCAATGTTAGCTGCCAACACAGCAAAAATCAATTTCCAACAATCTAAGGCAAATGTACTGCCATCAATAAATGGCAGCTATAATATTGGAGTGAATAGTGGAAGAAGTATCAATCCGTTTACCAACGACTTTGTAAATCAAGAATTGACTTTTTCTAACGCAAGGTTAGGTTTAGATGTAACCGTATTTAATGGATTTAGATTGATCAATAGTTGGAAACAACAACGATTGAATAAATTGGCCGCTGAAATGGAGATCGAGGAAGCAAAACAAAACTTAGTATTGAACGTTACATTGGCGTATCTTCAAGCTTTAAATAGTCGAGACTTATTGGAGTTAGCCAACAAACGATTAGAGGCCACAAATAAACAATTAGAAAGACAAGGAAATTTATATAAAGAAGAAGTAGGCAACCCAGCGGATCATGCAGATATGATCGGGCAAAAATCTATAGATGAAACCAATATTTTGCTGGCAAAAAGCTCCTTTAACAATGCGAAGTTAAATTTAATGCGATTGCTAAACCTAAAAGAAGATGTCGTTATTGATATGTCTGATGTTTTATTAGACTTCGAAAATTATGAATTTTCTTCTGATCAAGTGTTTAAAGATGCAACCCAAAATTTGGCTACTTTTAAAGCTCGAGAGTTGCGAGTGAAGGCTGCGGAAAAAGGGGTAAGCGTGGCAAAAGCACAATTCACGCCTGAGATTTCGTTTTTTGGGCAACTAAATACAAACTACTCGAGTGTAGCAGAAATATTTAATGAAACGGGTTCGGCCATTGTCGAAACGGGAGACTTCATCACAATTAATAATCAAAATGTCCCAGTGCTCACAAACGAAACTCAATTTGATGCCGAGAGAATTGGTTATCAAGATCAATTTGACAACAATTTAAATACTGTGGTAGGTCTATCCGTGAGCCTAACACTATTTGATGGCTTTAGGGCAAAGAATAATGTAGCATTAGAGAAGATTCGGGTTCAAGAATCACTAATTGAATTAGAACGAACTCAACAAGAGATAAAAAACACCATTGAACAAGTTCATTTTGATATGAAAGCCGCTTATAAGCGCCATCAGAGCCTATTAAATCAAGTCAATGCATTTAAAGAGTCTTATCGCGTAAATGATGTGCGATTTAATAATGGAGCTTCAAATTTCTTGGCTTATATTACAAGTAAGAATAACCTTGATAATGCAAAAACCAATCTGGCGAATGCTAAATATGAGTACTTGCTAAGGGTGAAAATATTAGAATACTATAGAGGGAATGTATTTGAAAACCCTTAAAATAGAAGTTAAAGATGTCGTCCTTGTATTGAGCATTAAAAAAGGCCTTAGAGACATTTGATATTCCTTTCATTAACATATTGATGCTTCCCACTTAAAAGCCAAGTTTTTACTTGGCTTTTTTATTTTTTAAATCTGCTGAGTTTTACTACTTTTGCGAACGCTTAAATGAAAATCAAATAAATAAAAAATATATAATGGAAGCAATGATGATATATATGCCAATTGCAATGGCAGCTTTAGGATTAATTTACATGTTAGTAAAGCAATCTTGGGTAATGAAACAAGATGCCGGAGATGGTAAAATGAAAGAAATTTCTGATCATATTTATGAAGGAGCCTTGGCTTTTCTAGGAGCAGAATATAGATTGCTTTCTGTTTTTGTAATAATCGTAAGTATTTTACTTGCTATAGTTTCTATTGTAGTACCAACAACGCATTGGTTAATTGTGATCGCTTTTATTTTTGGAGCAGTTTTTTCTGCTTTTGCAGGAAATATTGGAATGAAGATCGCTACCAAAACAAATGTAAGAACAACACAAGCTGCACGTACGAGTTTACCAAACGCTTTAAAAGTTTCATTCGGTGGAGGTACCGTTATGGGGTTAGGCGTTGCTGGTTTAGCAGTATTAGGATTAACGGCCTTTTTTATCTTTTTCTTTTGGTTTTTTATGGGAAGTGAATGGACGACTACAATGGATATGACCATTGTATTAGAAACACTTGCCGGATTCTCATTAGGAGCAGAGTCTATTGCCTTATTTGCTCGTGTTGGTGGTGGTATTTACACAAAAGCTGCAGATGTTGGAGCTGACTTAGTAGGTAAGGTTGAAGCAGGTATTCCAGAGGATGACCCTCGTAACCCTGCGACAATTGCGGATAACGTTGGAGATAATGTAGGTGATGTTGCCGGTATGGGAGCTGATTTATTTGGTTCATATGTAGCAACAGTATTAGCTGCGATGGTATTAGGAAATTATGTGATTAAAGATATGGGCGGTGCCATTCAAGATGCTTTCGGAGGTATTGGCCCTATTTTATTACCAATGGCAATTGCTGGTGCAGGGATTATTATTTCTATAATAGGTACGATGTTGGTAAAAATAAAGAGCAATGAGGCGAAAGAAGCGCAAGTTATGGGAGCCTTAAATGTAGGTAACTGGACGTCAATAGTATTAGTGGCTTTATCATGTTTTGGTTTAGTGACTTGGATGTTGCCAGAAACAATGCAAATGAACTTCTTTGGAGAAGGCTTACAAGAGATTTCTTCGATGCGTGTATTTTATGCTACCCTGGTAGGTTTGGTTGTTGGAGCAGTGATCTCGTCAGTTACTGAATATTATACAGGTTTAGGGAAAAGCCCTATTTTGAAAATTGTACAGCAGTCAAGTACAGGAGCAGGAACAAATATTATTGCTGGTTTAGCTACTGGTATGATTTCTACATTTCCTTCAGTCTTGTTATTTGCTGGTGCGATTTGGGCGTCGTATGCTTTTGCTGGTTTTTATGGTGTAGCACTAGCCGCTTCGGCAATGATGGCAACAACAGCTATGCAATTAGCGATTGATGCATTTGGTCCTATTTCTGATAACGCAGGAGGAATTGCCGAAATGAGTGAGCAAGAGCCTATCGTAAGAGAGCGTACAGACATATTAGATTCTGTTGGTAATACAACTGCTGCAACAGGAAAAGGTTTTGCAATTGCTTCAGCAGCATTGACTTCATTAGCTTTGTTTGCAGCGTATGTTACATTTACAGGAATTGATGGGATAAACATCTTTAAAGCGCCTGTATTAGCGATGCTTTTTGTTGGTGGAATGGTACCTGTTGTGTTTTCTGCTTTAGCTATGAATGCTGTAGGTAAGGCTGCGATGGAAATGGTTCACGAAGTACGTCGTCAGTTTAGAGACATCCCTGGAATTATGGAAGGTACTGGAAAACCAGAATATGACAAATGTGTGGCAATTTCAACAAAGGCGTCTTTAAAAGAAATGATGCTTCCAGGATTGTTAACGATTGGATTTCCTTTAGTAATTGCTTTTGTACCTATGTTATTCGGAATGGATAATTTGGCCATTGCTGAGATGTTAGGAGGTTATATGGCAGGTGTTACAGTAAGTGGTGTGTTATGGGCAATCTTCCAGAACAATGCTGGTGGTGCTTGGGACAACGCCAAAAAATCATTTGAAGCTGGTGTAGAGATTAATGGAGAGATGACGTATAAAGGTTCTGATGCGCATAAAGCAGCGGTAACTGGTGATACAGTTGGAGATCCTTTCAAAGACACCTCAGGACCGTCAATGAATATCTTAATTAAACTAACATGTTTAATTGGTTTAGTTGTTGCTCCTATTTTGGGAGGTCATACAGAAGCGGAAGATCACGCTGATGTAATTTCAACTGAAATTATTCAAACAGAAACTGGAACTACAGAGATGAAAGTTTTAGTGAAGAAAGAAAATGGTGAAAGTAATGCAACGGTAATTAAGACTACCGAAGTAAACGGTAAAAAAGATGTTACTGTTGAAACCTTAGAAGGGGAAGAAGTAGAGACGCTTTTAGCGAATCACGAAGAATAAAAAGAATTGAAATAAATAAAAAAGGCGAACCGAAAGGTTCGCCTTTTTTATTAGGTGATTTTTACATATTAAAACAACCCATGTATTTGAGCATCAATTTTATCGATAATTGAACCTAAATCTTCTGGCTTGTCAACAAAGTCTAAATTATCAACATCAATAATTAATAATTTGCCTTTTGTATATGTAGTTATCCAAGCCTCATAGCGCTCATTTAAACGACTTAAATAGTCTATGCTAATCGTATTTTCATAATCTCTACCACGTTTATGAATTTGACCCACTAAAGTTTGAATATTTGCACGCAAGTAAATCAATAAATCTGGAGGAGAAACTAATTTTTCCATCAACTCAAATAATGAAGAGTAATTGCTAAAATCGCGATTAGTCATCAAACCCATGGCATGTAAATTAGGAGCAAAAATATGAGCATCTTCATAAATGGTTCTATCCTGAATAATATTTTTACCACTTTCATGAATTTCAAGTATCTGACGAAATCGACTATTTAAAAAGAAGATTTGAAGATTAAATGACCAACGCTCCATTTCAGCATAAAAATCATCTAGATACGGGTTTTCTTCTACCGATTCGAAATGAGGTTTCCATTTATAATGTTTGGCTAATAATTTAGTAAGTGTAGTTTTTCCAGCACCGATGTTTCCAGCAATAGCTACGTGCATTTTCTTAGTTTTAGTTTAGTTTGTTTGAGAGCTTAAAGGTAAAATTATTTTTTTAATACAGTATATTTATAGACTACATTACTATCAAAAAAATAGAGATTGTTTTTCACAATGGTAAAATTATCAATTTTATGTGTGGGATTCTCGATTAAAACCTCCTCAATAGAACTAGAGTCAGTCCTATAATAAATGCGCTTACCATCGCCATAAAGATATCCATCCTGATAAGGTCGAATATGCATGGCCACATTGGTTTTTAATGTTTTTAGATGACTTCCATACTCATTAAAAACTAAAATACCCTTTTCAGAAACCAACCAACAATATTTATAATTACTCACTTGCAGGGTGGCTTCAAAATCTTTTTGATAAAGCGATACTGGCCTTGTATCAAAAACCGTTTTTTTAGTCTCATAGTTCCACAAAGAGAGAATATTGTCGTCTAAACTATACAACCAAACATTGTTGTTCGAGGATACCGAAACAAAAGCGACATTTTTTGCAAAAGACTCGAGAGAAAAATTAATGGAGTCAGAAAGTTCATTTAGTCTATTGTCAAGAAGTACCATGACGTTAAAATCGCGATAAAACAGCACTATTTTAAGAGGATTCGAAAGGTCTACTGAAGTTATTTCACCAAACTTTATATTATTATATGAATATGTTTTAGTAGGAGTTTTTTTGTATAAAATACTTCCAATAGTATAATAGTAATTTTCAAAAGCATCAAGACCGATAAATCTATCAGCCTTTAATGAAATTTGTTTTTCAAATGTGGTGTCAAAACCTTGGGCTTGAACAAAAAAGCACTGAAAACATATAAGAATTGCAAATAAACCTCTCATTAATCACAAAAGTACTAAATATAAATTTTCAATTTTTTGTAACCACTTTTAAAAAGCTGTCGTCAAAGAAGTGTAAATCAATTATTTTATAAATTAAAACCAACATTATGCACGCAGAAGAAATATTAATACCGATCGTATTTTTTGGAGCAATTTTCGGAATTTTTTACTTGTATATAACCGCTAGAAATAAAGAACGTCTATCAATGATTGAAAAAGGGGCAGATGCCTCTATGTTTTCGACTAAAAGAAAGTATTATGCCATGACATTAAAGATTGGGATGCTTTTAATAGGAATTTCCCTAGGAATATTGATAGGTTCTTTAATTGATCAGTATACAATGCTCCCAGAAGAAGTAGGTTATTTTTCTATGATCTTTCTTTTTGGAGGAATCGCATTAGTAATCAATGCTTTAATGGAAAAGAAAGAATCGCAAGAGTAATAAAGAGTCAAACGAACCATTTATTAGCCTTAGAAAACACTATTTGATAATTGTCGAATAGTGTTTTTTGTTTTTAGAATTCACAGTATGAACCTTAGTTTAGATTAAACCCTGCAGCGACGACCACTTAACCATGAAAGAATGCGTATTTTATAGGAAAACAAAATCGAACATGTCTGGGGAAAAAATTGCTAGCATAATTTTATTTAGTATTTTAACAGCAAAATTAACCAATGTTAGAACTAGCAGGAATCATTATTTTGGGCATTTTGGCCCAATGGGTAGCTTGGAAGTTAAAAATCCCAGCGATTTTACCTTTAATCTTAATCGGTTTATTAGTTGGACCAATTGCAGCTGAATTTTTAACGGATGATGGTACCAAGTGGATCGAACCTATTTGGAACGGAAAGGAAGGCTTATTCCCGGGAGAGAGCCTATTCTATTTTGTATCATTAGCCATTAGTATTATTCTGTTTGAAGGAGGATTAACACTCAAACTCAGTGAAATTAAAAACGTTGGACCAGCGATTTCGAAACTGATAACATTAGGTTCTATTGTGACCTTTTTTGGTGCAGGTTTTGCCGCACATTACATCTTTAACCTAAGTTGGGAAATTTCTTTTTTATTTTCGGCGCTAATCATTGTGACAGGACCAACGGTGATTACCCCAATTCTAAGAAATATACCTTTAAAGAAAGATGTTTCTGCAGTTTTAAAGTGGGAAGGTATTTTAATTGACCCTATTGGTGCCTTAGTTGCCGTACTTGTGTTTGAATTCATTAGTGTAGGTGGAGGTGGTGCTTTTACCAAAACGGCATTAATTGAATTTGGAAAAATTATACTCTTTGGAGCGACCTTCGGATTTACATTTGCCCATGGATTGAATTCAGCCATTAACAAAAAATGGATACCTCACTACTTACTAAATGTTTTTGCTCTAGCATCTGTACTAGGAGTATTTGTACTTTCTGAGAGTTTTGCCCATGAATCAGGTTTATTAGCAGTAGTTGTTATGGGGATGGTACTTGGTAATTCAAACTCATCTTATTTAAAAGAATTACTGTATTTTAAAGAATCATTGAGTGTATTACTGATTTCTATTTTATTCATCTTACTCGCAGCCAATATTAATATGGACGATTTGATGCTTATTTATAATTGGAAAACAGCCATTTTGTTCGCTGTTGTGGTTTTTGTTATTAGACCTTTAGGAGTCTTTTTAAGCACACATAATTCGAGTCTTAAATTCAATGAAAAACTTTTTATTAGTTGGGTAGGACCTCGTGGTATTGTTGCTGCCGGTATTGCTTCATTATTTGGGTTGAAATTAGCCAAAAATGGTGTTCCTGGAGCCGAATATATTACGCCACTAGTATTTATGATTGTACTAGGCACGGTGCTTTTAAACGCTACAACTGCTAGACTTTTCGCACGAGCAGTAGGCGTATTTTTACAAAACTCTGAAGGCATTTTAATTGTTGGGGCATCAAAATTATCTCGAATTATAGCAGAATATTTAGCAAATAATAATAGACATGTGGTTTTAATTGATAGCAATGAATCAAATATAGCTCAAGCGAAAGAACTGGGCTTAGAAGCCATAAACGCCAACATTTATTCTGAAACCTTAACCGATAATATTGAATTGAATGATGTGGGTTATTTAATGGCCTTAACGGGAAATGCTGATATTAATAGTTATGTTATTGATAAGTTTAGAAATCAGTTCGGAGAGAATGGTAGTTTTAGATTGATTTCACCCGAAGAAAAAGGTGATGTTGCAAATAATCCTGTGGAGGGTTTATTCTCACATAACGATGATTACACAAAACTCAATGATATTGTGCGAAATTTCCCAGCAATTCAAGAAATAAAATTAGACTCAAAAGAGCACTACGATTCGTTGATAGAAATCACAAAGAATGAGAAAGATATAGCACCTATATTTATAAAAAACAAAGCAGGAACTCTTAAAATAATTCCTGCTTTTAATAAAGACGTTCCGTTTGAAAAAGGCTCAAGTTTAGTGTATCTTGGTAAAGAAATTAACAAATAATATGTAATTCTGTAAAGTCTTTGTCAATAATTAAGGTATTGTCTCCATTTACTTTAACTTTCTCAAATAAAATTTCTTCATTATCAATTTGAATTTTAGAAATTTTAAATGGAAGTCCGTGTAATTTTAACTTAAAGGTTTTATAATCAGTTATAAATTTACCCGATTTATGTTGTTGAATAATTAACTCTTTTTCTTTTCCAACTAGTTTAAAAGTACGCAAACTATATCTTCCTTTCGTATAATCATAACCATCATGAGCATCGTCAAATAGTTGAGAAGTCTCTTTGCCGTTTTTATAATAAATATCTAGGGTTATCTCTTCAATTTTTTGTTCCCCTACATATTGTTGAACCGGATATTTAGGGATAATTGCTCCCTCCTTAATAAACAAAGGAACACTATCAATATCAGCATCAACCCACATTTCTTTTCCTCCTTTAATCAACTCATTATTCCAATAATTAAACCAGTTTCCTCGAGGGATATACATTCTTCGACCCTTAGCATTTGGTTTTTGAATTGGGCACACTAATATTTTACCTCCAAACATAAATTCATCTGTTCTGTAATGTGTGTGAACATCTTCTTGGTCATACATTACTAACGATTTCAGCAACGGTGTGCCTTCTTGAATACAATGCCAAAACGCCGTGTACAAATAGGGTAATAATTGATAACGGAGTTCAATAAACTTTCGAACAACATCGGTTATGCCATCATCAAATGCCCATGGTTCTTGGTCGCCATGATCTCCAGATGAATGTGTCCTACAAAAAGGATGAAAAACACCAAGTTGAATCCAACGAGCGTACAATTCACCATCTGGTTGTTCAGCAAATCCACCTATATCACTTCCGGCAAAAGAAAAACCTGACATTGCCATACGTTGTGCTTGCACATTTGCAATCCATAAATGTTCCCATGTAGCGACGTTATCACCTGTCCAAGTCGAGGTATATCTTTGTGTTCCCGAATAAGCGGCCCTTGTAATGACGAATGGACGTTTAGGATAGGTAAATTTCTTTACACCATGATAGGTTGCTCTAGCCATTTGCATACCATAAATGTTATGCGCTTTTCTATGGCTTGACGGATTGCCTTCATAATCATGACGTACGTCATCTGGAAATGTTTTATTCGGCACATCCATTACGGCGGGCTCATTCATATCATTCCAAACACCTTTTACTCCAATATCTTCAATCAATTCTTTGAATAATCCAGACCACCAATCTCGTACTTCGGGTTTTGTAAAATCTGGGAAATAACATTCACCGGGCCATACTTTCCCTTTCATGTAAGGGCCATCAGCTCTTTTACAGAAATAATCATTTTTAACGCCTTCTTGATATACCGAATAATCCTTATCAACTTTAATTCCTGGATCTATAATAACAACTGTTTTAAAACCGTCATCTGCTAGTTCCTTCACCATTTTTTTAGGATTAGGAAAATATTCTTTGCTCCAAGTAAAGCATCGAAATCCTTCCATATAATCGATGTCTAAATAAATAGCATCACATGGAATTTTGAGATCTCTAAATTTTTGAGTGATTTGCTTTACTTTATTTTCTGGATAGTAGCTCCATTTACACTGATGGTAACCCAAGGCCCACAATGGAGGCATTTGATGCGGTTTACCAGTTAAATCAGTATAATTAACAACAACATCTTCTACTTTAGGACCATAAATAAAGTAATAATTCATTTCTCCTCCTTGAGCCCAGAAACTAGTCACATTTCTTCTTTCATTGGCAAAATCAAAGAAAGATCTGAACGTATTATCAAAAAATATACCGTAGGCTTTAGAATTGTGAAGTCCTGTGTAAAACGGAATGGCTTTATATAACGGATCTGTTCCTTTACCATAAGCATACGAATCTGTTACCCAGTTTTCGAGTCTTTTTCCTTTTAGATTTAAATGAACAGGCTTGTCTCCAAGGCCATAATAGCTTTCTCCATCATGAGAAACTTTGCTCATTTTTACGATGTCTCCCCCATACTCATAACTTTCTTCCCAATGAAAGCCAAGTTCGTCTTTATTAATTAGTGAGTTGTCTTTGGCATCATACATTGATACTTTTAAATCAGCCTTATGAATGGTGCAAATCAATTTTGCAGTAATAATTCGGTAGAGTTCTTGCTCCTCTTTTATCTCAAGTTTGTTATAACCCGTACTGGCATATTTAGTAATGGCATACGAAAAGTCTTTTTTGAAATTACCAGTGGTACTATATCTAAAACGAAATACACTATCTCTTAACACTTTCACCTGAAGAATAACATCATTTTCTGTCGAGAAATGTAGTGTATCTACATCTTTTTTAAATCCTGTAATCTTTGAGGGGAACAAATTTCCCTTATGTTCTAATTCAGTATTTGTTATCATATAAAACTAGTTAATCTAACAAAAAAAAGCAAAATATGTGTAGGTTGTACATTTAGTAGGAAGATTTATTAACTACAACGTTTTCATAGCTCTCATTTATGAATTTCGTAAAAAAATGGCATATAATTGATAGAACTATTGCTTTTGATTTACATATTTGAAAGCGACCATTCCTAATGGAGGAATCATAATTTCAGCGGATTGTTTTCTAAACTGCCATGAAAGGTCTTCTGAAAGTAATGTTTTATTCTTAAAATTTCCCGTACCGTTATATTTTTTCAAATTACTGTTAAAGACTTCTTTAAGTTCACCCTTTTTTGGCAAGCCAATTCGGTAATTTTCTCTTGGTACTGGAGTCATATTACAAGCAATGATTAAGTTGTCTTTTGGTTTGAGGCCTTTGCGGATATATACAAGAACTGAATTTTCGGCGTCATTATAATCTATCCATTCAAATCCGTCGTTCGAAAATTGTTTCTCAAATAATGCCGATTGATTTCTATAGAATGCGTTAAGGTCTTTGACCAAGGTTTGTAAACCTTTATGAACGTCATACTGCAATAAATGCCAATCTAAACTTTGTTGAAAGTTCCATTCTTCACTTTGTCCAAATTCGGCACCTTGAAACAGCAAATTGGTTCCCGGATGCGTAAACATATAACTATATAACAACCTTAGATTTGCAAATTGCTGCCATTCATCTCCAGGCATTTTTCTTAGCATTGAGCTTTTACCATACACAACTTCATCATGCGATAAGGGCAACATAAAATTTTCTGTAAAAGCGTATGTCATTGAGAATGTTAAATCATTCTGATGATGTTTTCTATAAATAGATTCTTTCGAAAAATACTGCAATGTATCGTGCATCCAGCCCATCATCCATTTCATTCCAAATCCGAGTCCACCTATAGAAGTGGGTTTTGAAACCATTGGGAATGATGTCGATTCTTCTGCAATCGTTTGTACATCTGGGAAGGTACTATATACAGCTTCATTCATTTCTTTCATAAAAGCGATAGCATCTAAATTCTCTCTACCACCAAATTGATTTGGTTCCCATTCACCTTCATCACGAGAGTAATCTAAAAATAGCATAGATGCTACGGCATCTACGCGCAAGCCATCGGCATGGTATTGATCTAACCAAAACAAGGCGTTGCTTATTAAGAAAGATTTTACCTCATTTCGTCCATAATTAAAAATTAAACTCTTCCAATCAGGGTGAAACCCTTTTCTTCTATCAGGATGTTCGTATACACAAGATCCGTCAAAAAAACCTAACCCATGTGCATCCTCAGGGAAATGTGAAGGAACCCAGTCTAAAATAATGCCTATATCATTCTGATGCAGTTTATCAACTAATAGCTTAAATTCTTCTGGGTATCCAAAACGAGAAGTGGGCGCAAAATATCCAGTGAGTTGATATCCCCAAGATGGATCATAAGGATACTCCATAACAGGCATTAATTCAACATGTGTAAAATTCATTTCTTTCACATACGCTACCAGTTCATCGGCTAGTTCTACGTAAGACAAAAATCTGCCTTCTTCTACATGTTTTTTCCAAGATCCTAGGTGCACTTCATATACTGAATATGGAGCGTCCAATGCATTGTTTTTCTGACGCTTTTTCATCCATTTTTCATCATTCCATTCATAGGATTCACTCCATACAATGGATGCGGTTTGGGGTGGATGCTCACAGCGTCTTGCATACGGATCTGCCTTTTCAGTAATGATTCCGTCATTGCTACTTTGAATATGATATTTGTATACGCTTCCTTTACCAACATTTGGTATGAAGCCTTCCCAGATACCACTCTCATCCCAACGAACACGGAGCTCATGCTCTTCAGCATTCCAATAATTAAAATCACCAATCACCGAAACCGCTTTGGCACTTGGCGCCCAAACGGCGAAATAGGTACCTTCTTCGGAATCTAATGATACGATATGAGAACCAAATTTTTCGTAGAGTTTATAATGCTTTCCGGCTTTAAAAAGATCTATGTCGAATTCGGTAAAAAGACTATGAGGAATAACTTCTGCCATCTAATGTGTTGGATAATTATACTACTTATTTAATGATTGTTCCTTTTGGAATAGTAGCATCTTTTTTTAATACGACAATTCCATCTTTTATGAAGTAACTGTCCGTTTCTTTATCTTCTAAATGTTTCCCTCCTTCTATTCTAACATCATCTCCAATTCTGCAGTTTTTATCCACAATACAATAGTTTATAAAGCATCGATCTCCAATACCCAAGAGATTTTCAATATTCTTATGTTCTATATCATCTAAAGATTCGTAATAATCATTGCCCATCATATAGGTGTTTTCTACCGTTGTATCTTTACCAATTCTCGAACGAATACCAATGACACTTTTTTCAATTCTATCAGCATGTATGATACAGCCGTCAGCAATTACAGATCTGTTTACGACAGTTCCAGCGAATTTTGATGTTGGTAAAATTCTCGCCCTTGTGTATACGCGATTATCATCGTATAAATTAAACTTAGGGATGTCATCTGTCAACCCTAAATTTGCTTCAAAGAAAGATTCTATAGTCCCAATATCTGTCCAATACCCTTCATATTGATAACTTAAGGTTTTATGTTTATGGATAGATTGAGGAATAATTTCTTTTCCAAAATCGATTGTATCTGGATTATCCATCAATTTGATCAATAGATCTCTATTGAAAATATAAATCCCCATCGAGGCAAGGTAATTTCTACCTTCGGCTTTCATTTCATCACCTACTTCTGATGTCCAATCTGGTAAGAGTTCAGCTGCTGGTTTTTCAATAAAAGAAGTAATTATATTGTCACTATTTGTTTTTAAGAGTCCAAAACCGGTTGCATCTTTAGCATTTACAGGGTAGGTGGCAATTGTTATTTCTGCATCACTCTCTTTATGTTTTTTAATCATATCCTCTAAGTCCATATTATATAGCTGATCTCCAGATAGAATCAAGGCATAATCAAAATCATTTCGTAAAAAATGATGCATACTTTGTCTTACAGCATCGGCTGTTCCTTGAAACCACTTGTCGCTTTGCATGGTTTGTTCTGCTGCTAAAACATCCACAAAAGCTGAACTAAAGAAACTAAAATGATAGGTGTTTTTAATGTGCTGATTTAAGGAAGCTGAATTAAACTGCGTTAATACATACATCCGTTTGATATTAGAATTAATACAGTTTGAAATCGGAATATCAACGAGTCTATATTTACCTGCAATTGGTACCGCAGGTTTAGATCTATCTGCCGTTAGAGGATATAATCTAGATCCCTGACCTCCTCCTAAAATAATTGATAATACACTTTCGTTGATCATAATTTTTAATTTAATGTGTTATATAAATCTATATATGCTTGGGCAGAAGCACCCCAAGAATGGTCTATTTGCATGATTAAGGTACGTATTTTTTTAAATTCTGATTGATTCTGATAAAAAGAAGTCGCTCGTTCAATGGCATGACAAACTTGTTCTACCGATGCCTCTTGATGCACAAAACCAAAACCTTTTTCGGAAACATCGACAACCGTATCTTTTAAGCCGCCTATATTGTTCACTATGGGGATTGTACCATATTTTAAAGCATACATCTGATTTAACCCGCAAGGTTCTACTCTAGATGGCATTAGTAAAAAATCAGCACCTGCATAGATAATATGCGATAACTTTTCATCATAACCAATATATGCATTGTAGTTACCTTCATGTTTGCTTTTTAAGCTCTCTAAACCATGTTCAATATCGTCATGTCCAGAACCTAATAAAAGAATTGAAATATCATTTTTCTGTAATGAGATATCGAATATCTCGGGAAATAAATCTGCTCCTTTTTCACCAACAAGTCTCCCTATAAAGGCAAAAAGAGGCTTATTAATATTCAGACCAAAGTGGTCGCATAACCATTTCTTATTTGCTTTTCTTCCTGAGACAATAGTTTTCTGTGAGAATTTTTTGATGAGATAATCATCTACTTCTGGATTCCAAACATCGCTATCAATACCATTTAAAATTCCCGAGCACTTAGCACTTTCATGACTTAATAAACTTTCTAAACCGTTCGCATTTCTTTTAAGTTCTTCCATATAACTAGGCGACACTGTTGTAACGCGCCAAACACATTTTATAGCTGCTGCTAATGAATTTACAGAAGTGTCCCAATCTAAGAGACCAACATGTTTCATGTCAAATTCAGGAATGAACCCTAACTTATCATGAGAAAACCAACCTTGATATTGTGCATTATGAATAGTGAGTATTGTTGGTACATTTTGAAGCACTTTATAGTTGTGGGAATAATACATCATAAAAGGGACTAAACCCGTATGATGATCATGACAGTGTATGATTGACGGTTTGCTTTCAAATTGTATAACCCAATCTAAAGCTGCTATCTGAAAAGCCAAGAAACGATCCGTATCATCAAAAGAATAGACATAATCTTTAAAGAGTAATTCAGGAATATCAACAAAAAAAATATCGAAACCTAGCGTGTTATTCTTTAGGGATAATATCTTAAAGTCAATGCTTGTACTGCCAAGTTTTGTACTAGATTCGAAAATAGATTCAAACGAGTTTTCACGTGCGAAATCATTATCATAAAATGGCATAATCACACTACTTTTTGTCCCTAGCTTATTTTGATATTTGGGTAGTGACCCTACGACATCGGCTAGACCTCCAACTTTGGCAATAGGATAACATTCGGCACTGAAATGTAAGACGTTCATCGATACAGATTATAAGTCCTATAAACTTACAAAATGTTTTGTTGCTAGGCTTTAAAGAATTGTTATTTCTAAGATAACGTTTTCGAAGTTATCTTCTAATCATTCAATTTCAATACTGCCATAAATGCTTCTTGCGGAATTTCAACATTTCCTACTTGACGCATACGCTTTTTACCTTTCTTTTGTTTTTCTAGTAGTTTTCTTTTACGAGAGATATCACCACCATAACATTTTGCAGTTACATCTTTACGTAAAGCTTTTGTAGTTTCTCTAGAAATAATTTTGGCGCCAATAGCTGCTTGAATAGGAATATCAAATTGTTGACGAGGAATTAATTGTTTTAATTTCTCACACATTTTTTTACCAATAGTATGTGCATTATCAGCATGAATTAATGCCGAAAGCGCATCTACCGGTTGAGCGTTTAGTAAAATATCTACACGTACTAATTTCGAGGTACGCATACCAATTGGCGCATAATCAAAAGAGGCGTACCCTTTAGAAACCGTTTTTAAGCGATCATAAAAATCAAATACAATTTCGGCCAATGGCATATCAAAAGTTAATTCAACTCGCTCAGTAGTCAAATAAGTCTGATTGGTAATAACACCACGTTTTTCTATACATAATGACATCACTTGTCCAACAAAATCTGATTTTGTAATAATTGATGCTTTTATATAGGGTTCTTCTACGCGATCTAATTTTGAAGGGTCTGGTAAATCTGTCGGATTATTAACGATTACGATTTCATCAGGCAATTTTTTAGTGAAAGCATGGTATGACACGTTCGGAACCGTAGTAATAACGGTCATATTAAATTCACGCTCTAGACGCTCTTGGATAATTTCCATATGAAGCATTCCTAAGAATCCACAACGAAAACCAAACCCTAATGCCGCTGAGCTTTCAGGTTGAAAGACCAAGGACGCATCATTCAGTTGCAATTTTTCCATGGAGTAACGTAGTTCTTCATAGTCTTCGGTATCAACAGGATAAATTCCTGCAAAAACCATCGGTTTGACATCTTCAAAGCCATCAATTGCTGCATGTGTTGGATTCGCCGCATCTGTAATAGTATCTCCAGCTTTAACCTCACTTGCTGTTTTAATACCGGTAATCAGATAGCCTACATCACCAGTTCTCACTTCTTTCTTTGCTACTTGATTTAATTTTAGAGTTCCAATCTCGTCTGCATAATATTCATTATCAGTTGCCATGAATTTAATGCGTTGCCCTTTTTTAATTTCGCCATTCATGACTCTAAAATAAGTTTCAACACCTCGATAAGAATTATAGACAGAATCAAAAATTAATGCCTGCAATGGAGCTTCTGGATCTCCTTTTGGTGCTGGAACACGATCAATAATTGCTTCTAAAATATTGTCAACACCCAACCCTGTTTTTCCACTTGCCGGAATCACCTCAGAAGCATCGCAACCAAGTAAATCAACAATGTCATCTGTTACTTCTTCTGGATTGGCACTAGGCAAATCAACTTTATTTAAAACGGGAATAATCTCGAGGTCATTCTCTAATGCTAAATATAAATTTGAAATTGTTTGTGCTTGAATACTTTGTGCGGCATCTACAATTAACAAAGCACCCTCACAAGCAGCGATAGAACGAGACACTTCGTAAGAAAAATCAACATGACCTGGTGTATCTATAAGATTTAAGATATACTTTTCACCATTCAATTCGTAATCCATTTGAATAGCATGACTCTTGATCGTGATACCGCGCTCACGCTCCAAATCCATATTATCCAACAATTGATCTTGTTTTTCGCGATCAGAAATGGTATTGGTATATTCTAATAGTCGATCAGCCAAGGTACTCTTACCATGGTCTATATGTGCAATAATGCAAAAGTTTCTTATGTTCTTCATTCGTCGTGTACCTATCGGCTTTGAGCCCACAAAGATACTTAAATATTTGGTGTACAAAACAAAAGGTTAACGGGTTAAATTATGTATTTTTGAGTGTCACTTTTTAACTTATACAATGAAGTTTAGAGGAACTAGAGATCGAAAGAAACCCAACAATAAGCGTTCTATTTTATTAATTATAGTATTACTCATCGTTATTTATAGTTGGTTACATATGGATGAAATTATGGAAAGAATATTCTAATGAAAATATTGATTACCGGAGCTACAGGACTTGTAGGTAAAGAACTTGTGAAATTATGTTTGAAAAAGAAGTATACAATTCATTTTTTGACAACCCGTAAGGACAAAATAGTAGCGCAAGAAAATGTTAAAGGTTTTTATTGGAATCCAAAAGAGCAAGAAATTGATGTTTCTTGTTTAGATGGAGTTGAGGTACTTATGAACCTTGCTGGGGCTTCTATTTCTAAAAAATGGACAACCACTCATAAAAAGGCTGTCTTAGAAAGTAGAATTAGGTCCGTTCAGCTTTTGCATCAATTGTTATCAGAAAATACGCATCAAGTGCGTCAATTTATTTCGGCCTCTGCATTGGGAATTTATCCTTCGTCGCTCACAAAAAAATATGATGAATCATCTAATGAGGTAAGTTCTTCTTTTTTAGGAGAAGTAGTTGATGCTTGGGAAAAGGAAGTTGATACGTTAAGTTCATTAGATTTGAAAATTGCTAAGATTAGAATTGGAATTGTACTTTCTAAAAGCGGAGGAGCTCTGATAGAGATGATTAAACCGATAAAGCTAGGCGCAGGTGCGGCTATTGGGTCAGGAAAACAATGGCAATCTTGGATTCATGTGCATGACCTAGCAAAACTATTTTTATTCTGCGCTGAGAAAGAACTAACAGGTGTGTACAACGCTGTGGCTTCTCATCCGGTTACTAATAAAGAAATGACCAGAGCAATTGCTAAGCAGTTAAAGAAGCCTTTCATATTACCAAACGTACCTGCATTTATGATTCAATTAATGCTAGGTGAAATGTCTGCGATTGTATTAGAAAGTCAATATCTTAATAATGATAAAATTAAGGATAGAGGGTTTGAGTTTACGTATAAGTCAATTGAAACTGCCTTAAAAGAATGTTTGCATTAAACACTTTTGTCATTCCTGCTTAGGCTGGAATCCGGAAAAGAAGATATGATTCTGGAATAAGTTCAGAATGGCTGCATCACTTTGCGAATAACTGATCTATATTTTTAAATGCTTTGAATTCCAGTGCATTCCCTGACGGATCTTTAAAAAATAGGGTTGCTTGTTCTCCAACTTCTCCCTCAAATCTTATATACGGATCAATGACAAATTGTATATCATGTTGTTTAAGGCGTTTAGCGAAATCATGCCATTGCTGCCAAGTTAAAACTACGCCAAAATGAGGTATGGGTACGTCCTTGCCATCAACCGGATTAGAAATAGCTTCTTCTTTTTCTACTGCTTTATAATGAATCACTAATTGATGTCCGAAGAAATTAAAATCGACCCAATGATCAGAGCTACGACCTTCTGAGCAACCTAAGATATCTCTATAAAAAGTACGATTCTGTTCTAGGTTATTTACAGGAATAGCAAGATGAAAAGGTTGTATTTGTTCCATAATTATTGAGATAGTTCTATAAGTTTATGTGTTGTTTTCCAATTACGTGTTGTTGCTAGAACCTTTAATTTTTTTTCAAAAAAGTTATTATTCATTTTCGCTCTGCCGGCGCCATTCGCGGCATAGAAGTAAATAATTTTATCTTTTAAAATATACGCTTCCGGGCTATAATCATAGGTCGCTAAGTGTGCAATGTTTTCAGGCCGCGGTATCTCTTTTAAAAAAACGATATAGAATTGCTTAGGATCTTTAGCATCATCATTTCTAAAAGGGTTATGCTCATAGGCTTCTAGTACTTCTTGTGGTGTTTTGACCAAAGTCGGAACATGAAGTCCGAAATCTTTTAAGATTATTTCTTGAATTTTATTTTGTAGATCTGATATTGAATTTATGCCAGATTTAAAAACGATGTTGCCACTTTGTATGTATGTTACCACATCCTTAAAACGAAGTTTTTCTAAGGATTCTTTTAGTTCGGTCATTTTTATTTTTTTCTGACCGCTTACATTGATACCGCGTAAAAGACAAATATACGTTTGCATTAGTTCCTTTTATGTTTTTCAAACCAAGCCAAAATATGATCTATTTTGGTGATTAATTGACTTGGACGGTTAGAAATATTATGATATGATCCAGGAATTTCTACTAAGGCTGTTTCAATTTTCCTAATTTTTAAGGCACCATATAGCTGCTTTGCTTCTGATAGAGGTGTTCGCATATCTGCGGTTCCTACCATGACCAAGGTTGGAGTTTGAATATTTCCTACCAAAGACAACGGAGAGAATTTCCAGTAGTTTTCAAAATTTTCCCATGGTTGTCCAGGATATCTATAATCTGCATAATAGAAATAGTTATCGGCAACTAAGGTTTTACTAATCCAATTCATAACAGGCTTTACCACAGCTGCAGCTTTGAATCGATTATTTTTCCCTATCATCCAGGCAGTCATAATCCCTCCAGCACTCCCTCCTGTAACATATAACTCTTGAGGATTGATATAGCCTTTGCCAATAACGGCATCGACCCCATCCATTACATCATCATAATCATTACCAGGATAATTATTAAAGAGTAGGTTTCCAAATTTCTCACCATAACTTGTACTTCCTCTAGG
Organism: uncultured Flavobacteriaceae bacterium; assembly: GCA_947500525.1. GTDB lineage: Bacteria > Bacteroidota > Bacteroidia > Flavobacteriales > Flavobacteriaceae > Aureibaculum. Next base: position 580,939 of record CANMSH010000001.1, read on the forward strand.
GTTTGGATAAAATACAACATATCCAGCAGCAGCTAATAATTGTATTTCGGGAGAAAAACGATCTCCGTAATTAGAAATAGGACCTCCATGATTTTCAACCAACAACGGATATTTTTTAGATGCATCAAAATTTGGTGGTTTTACAATCCATCCTTGAATTTTGTTACCATCAATTGTCGATGTGTACCATAGTTCTTCTACGGCTCCTAAATTTCTATAATCTAGCAAGTCGTTGTTCAATCTAGAAACGATCGTTTCTTTCTTATCGCCTTTTTGAACAATGGCCACTTCAGAGGGATGGTATGGTGTAGTATGCGTAAACGCAATTTTACCAGCTTTCGAGACAGAATAAGATCCTCCACCATAGGGCCTGCCTATAGCAGTACCTCCAAGATTATTCGCTACAAGAGCCGTTTTTCCTGATAGAGAAGTATAGCCAATCTTGGTATTTCCATGATGGTCATATTGAAAAAATAAGCCTTTGCTATCTGCACTCCATGTTAAATTAGATTTCCCTCTATCTAAATTTGTCTTAATGGCTCTTTTGTTACTGCCATCAACATTCATGAGATAGATTTTATTTACCTGATAGGTTTGTACTTTATCATCATATCCTAAATAGGCAATATACTTACCATTAGGAGAAACTGTCAATCCATTATCTGGCCCTTTTCTATTGGTTAGTGCCGTCGTTTTACCATTGGAAATTTGCAATTTGTAGATTTCAGAATTTCGAGTCTCGTATTCCCAGTTTTCATTTAAATTACTACTAAAGAATATAGACGCACCATCTTTAGACCAATACGGAGAATTATAATTAAAATTACCTTTGCTAATCTGTCTTGCTGTTCCACCCTCGGCTGAAACAATAAATAGATGCCTAAATCCCGGTGCAATATAACCAGAACCGTCGGCTTCATATTTTAATCTTGTAGTCACTCTTGGATGTTTAGCCCATTTCGCTCCCTTTGGTTTTTTAGGAGCTTTGACCATTGTTATTGGAGCAGCAGAAACCTTCATAGTGAATGCAATTGATTTACCGTCTGGAGACCAACTAAGAGAACTCGGTGATGTATCGAGTTGCGTTAAGCGTGCTGTTTTTGCTGTTTTTAACCAGTATACGAAAATTTCGGACCCTTTGTCTGTTGTACTTGTGTAAGCAATTCGAGTCCCATCAGGAGACCATTTAGGATTAGATTCATTGCGATCTATTGTTGTTAGTTTCGAATGATTAGAACCATCGCTATTCATCAACCAAAGTCTTGATTGTCGTCTATCGGTCATGATATCCATTCCTCGTCGCTGATATACAATGAGAGCACCATCTGGAGAAATTTGCGGGTTTTGTGCCCATTCTAACTCGAAGACATCCATATTTGAGAAAGGTATTTTTTCTTGGCTAGAAAGTGTGAGCGATATTAGAAAGAGAAATAAGAAGAGTGAGCGTTTCATATTTAGAGTTTTACAAGTATAAATGTAGTAAGAAATCTATTATTAAATTTAGTTAGAATTGTGAATGATTTGAGCTACTTCTATAATTTCTTGAAGCAATTCTTTGATATGGTGTTCTTTTGTTAACTCGTTCATGACGGTAATGCGCAGATATCTTATATTATTAAATTCTGTAGACGTAATATAAAAATTACCTCTTTCAACAATATGATTGCGTAGTAGCAACTGAAAATCATTATTCAAACCATATTTTGTATATCTAAAGCAAAGAATATTTGATTCTGGAAAATACGGACATTCAAAATCAACATGGTTATGAATGTAATTATAAAATAAGCGTGTATTTTGATAAGTACTATCTATAAAAGTTTCGAGACCTTTTTCTCCTTCGGCGGCCAAAACCCAAAAGAGTTTGGTTCCAAGAGCTGCTTTTGTACATTCTACAGCATAGGGTAAAAGATCAAAACCTACTTCTTCTTTATCATGAAAAAGGTAACTGCCTTTTTGTTGAAAGGCTCCTTCCATCATCCGAAAATCTTTAAACAGCACTGCAGCACATAAAGAAGATGTACGCATCATTTTATGGGCATCCCAAATTATTGAATCAGCGTGCTCAATACCTTTTAACAAGTGCTTTTCCTTTGTTGAAAGTAAGGCACTCGCACCATGAGCTCCATCTACATGAAACCACAAATTATGAGCTTTACAAAAGGCACCGATTTCCTCTAAGGGATCATGTAAACCTGTTGCCGTAGTGCATGCATTCGCAACAACTGCCATCACTCTTTTACCTTGTCTTTTTACTTTTTGATAAACAGCTAACAAATATTCATGTTTCATTACTTTTAAATCATCAACCGCAACTGGAATAATTGCTTCTCTGCCCAATCCCATAATTGAAATTGTTCTGGCAATAGAATAATGAGCTTCTTCTGAGGCTAATATTACCAAATCATTGGGAGTACCTTTAGTCCAAGCCTCTGGAGCTATTTTTGCCCTGGCAGCGCAAAGGGCTGTCAAATTAGCCAAAGATCCTCCATGGGTCAAGATGCCGCCGCCATTAGAATTTATCTTGCTAAAGTCTCCCAAATATGAACCTTTAAACCATCCAATTTTTTCAAGCATCCAATTCACTAAGAATTTCTCTATTGCCGCCGCCGCGGGTCCCATTTCATAAATAGCCATAGGATTGTTGATTGTGCCATGAATAAAATCGGCAATTCCTGTTGCTACATGAGGTACTGCTACTTGGTGACCAATATAATGAGGATGGTGTAAGTGTTGTGTATTTTTTAAATAAGTATCTAGAAAATCTTGAACAGATTCGGTGTTTAATCCACCGTGTTTAATCCACTTTTCTAGCTGCAAATCTTGGGCAAGCTCTTCTGCAGGTTTTTGAACTAAAGTCTTAAGATTTCCTTTTTGACTTTCATCTAAATAGGTGGCAAGTTTATTTGAAACAACCTCGGCAATTGCTTTAAAATCATGTGCATTATTCTTCATACTTAAAAGGTGCTTATCTAAAATCGTTTAGGTCTATCAAAGATAGAATTTGAATCGTATTTTTCGTTTTATAATGTTAATTTTAACGTATTAAGATATGGTGTTTAAAATTTGATTAATAAACGAACTCTGTCCGTTGAGATGACTTTTATTGTTATTTGTAGAAATATTTTTCGAATAAAATTAAAGTTGTGTATTTTTAGCTATCAAATAATTTGAACATGAACAAAATACTCAACTTTTCACTTTCTAAGTATGCCCTTTATTATGTAATAGGTTTTCTTTTTATCATAACAAGTTGTTCAACCAAAGGCTCTTCTCTTTTTAATGGAGAAAATCTAGATGGTTGGATAAATTATGGCTCTGAGAAGTGGTATGTCGAAAATAATGAATTGATCTGTGAGAGCGGACCCGATGCTCAATATGGATATCTAGGTACCGAAAATAATTATAAAGACTTTGAATTGGAACTTGAATTTAAGCAAGAAGCTGATGGTAATAGTGGTGTATTTTTTAGGTCTACCATTGAAGGTACTAAAATCACTGGATGGCAAGCAGAAGTTGCTCCTCCAGGAAAAGATACTGGTGGAATTTACGAATCATACGGTCGAGGTTGGCTTATAAAACCCGCACCTGAGAAAGACAAAGCCTTGAAAATGGGCGAATGGAATAAAATGAAAATTAGAGTGGTTGGGCCATCAGTAACTACATGGTTAAATGGTGCCGAAATGATCACTATTAAAGATGAGAAAATTGGAGAAGGAACTGGTGGAATTGCGTTGCAAATTCATGACGGAGGTGGCATTAAGGTGCGATGGCGAAATATTTATATTAAAGAGTTAAATTAATAGATAAAACCTAAAGTTAATAGCATGAAACATCATTTTATTAGAGTACTATTTTTTACGTTATTGTTAGTGTCTTGTCAACAAAAGCAGAAGAACAATGAACCTGCCAATGAAGAAGTGCAAACAAATCAAGAGAGTGAATGGATTTCTTTGTTTGACGGAACTTCTACTGAAGGATGGAGAGCTTATAATGGAAAAACGCTACCTCCTGGATGGGTTGCCAAAGGTGGTGAATTAACGTTCGACACAGAATTAGGTTTAGAGCAAGATTATAAAGGCGGAAAAGATATCATTTATGGAGCAGAAGAATTTGACAACTTCGAATTGTATTTAGAATGGAAACTCCCTGCTGGAGGTAATAGTGGTATTTTTTATCATTTGAAAGAAGGCTATGATAGTCCGCCAGAAGTGTCGCCCGAATATCAACTAATTGATGATCTTGGATATACAAAAATTCATGATATTACCGAATATAATTTGAGTTTGGGATATACAGATAAACCGAATGAGTTAAAACCACTGCAACAAACTGCTTCAGACTATGCCATGCATGCAGCAGATCAATCTAAAAAATTAAACCCAATAGGAGAGTGGAATACCACACGAATTATTTTTACGCCAGAGAAAGTAGAACATTGGTTGAATGGAAAAATGGTGGTTTCTTTTGTTCCTTGGACGGAAGAATGGTACGAAAAGAAGAATTCTGATAAGTGGAAAAATAGTAAAGACTATGGAAAGTACAAAACTGGATATATAGGCCTACAGGATCATGCAAGTCCGATTTGGTTTAGAAACATAAAAATTAAAAAACTATAATCGCAATACTATGGATAAAAGAGAGTTTTTAAAAAAATCGGCCATTTTAGCTTCTTCAACAGCAATCATTCCTTCTTTGGTAGTATCGTGTAAGGAAGAAAAGAGTGTCGTAAGCGAGCTTCCCAAACGTTTACGAACAGCACATATTGGTGTTGGAAATATGGGAAGTGAAGATTTACGTGATATTTCATCGCATTCGAAAGTAGATGTTGTGGCTTTATGCGATGTTGATGCGACTTATTTAGCGGCAGCAAGTAAATTGCACCCCAACGCAAAGACGTTTTCAGATTATAGAACAATGTTCAAAGAAATGGCAGATGATATAGATGCGGTAATTGTTTCTACACCAGATCATACACATGCTCCAGCGTCTATGTGGGCCATGAATTTAAATAAAGCCGTTTATTGCCAAAAACCATTGACGCATCATGTAACCGAAGCAAGAGCCATGCGAAAATTGGCTGCAGAAAAGAACCTTGTTACTCAAATGGGAATTCAAGTGCACTCTTTTTATGATTATAAATTGGCTACACTTTTGATTCAATCTGGGATCATCGGTAAAGTGCATACCGTACGAGCTTGGTCTCCGAAAAATTGGGGATATGACGGACCTGTCCCTGAAGGAAAAGATCCGATACCAGAAACGCTCGATTGGAATTTGTGGTTAGGAACTTCAGCTAACAGAGATTTTAAAGAAACTACTTATCATCCTGGCAACTGGCGTAAACTTATTGATTTTGGTTGTGGTACATTGGGAGATATGGGAGTTCATATATTCGATACTCCTTATAATGCCTTGGCTTTAGATGTACCAATGACCATCAAGAATGAATGCCGCGAACCGAACGGGTTTGGCTATCCAGAAAATAATGTTGTGACATATGAGTTTCCGGGAACAAATTATACTACCGAAAAGTTAACATGGATCTGGTCAGACGGTCCAGGGGCACCAGAACTTCATGAGGATTTAAAGCTTCCAAACAGTTCAGAGGAAGAACAAAAAGATAAGGTATCGAAAGAAGAGACTTCAATGGAGGATAAAATGTCTCTCGATGCTAAGGAAGCACTAGACGGTAAATTACCAGAGCAAGGAGCTATGTTCATTGGTGAAAAAGGACGCTTGTTATTACCTCATTTTATGCAATTACCACGAAAAATTGTTGATGGGAAGTATGTCGATATTTCAGCAGAAATTTCGGCGATCGAGAAAGAAAATAATATGGGAAAACCCATTCGAGATTATGCATCAGAAGGGCCAAAACATTACCATCAATTTGTAGATGCCTGTTTGGGTAAAGATGAATGTACCGCTCCGTTTTCATATGCTGGTAGACTTACTGAAACCATATTGTTAGGTGTAATTGCAGGACGATTCCCAAATGAAACACTGCATTGGAATAATGAAACGGCTAAATTTGCAGAAGAAAAAGCCAATCAATATCTAGGCTCTACATATCGAAAGTTTTAGATGATTAATCGTTAAAATACCAAAAAGGAATAGCATCGAAAGTTACAGGAATTGTATCTTTTTCTCTAAACTCATCGCGCTGAAGTTTTAATAAATGTCTTCCTTTGGGGAGGTTCTTAATATCTATATATGTTTCGAATCCAAATTCCTTCGTAGTACTTTCTCCTAAGATAAAATCAGCATCGTAGGTAACAGAATCAATAGTGACATAATAAATCTTATTAAATTCTTTTAGATATAACCTTTTTAAACTGTCACGCTCTTGAAAGCTCATTTCTGGCATCGAGAAAGAAATGTCTGAGTATAACCCACGCTTGTCTTTTTTCGGTTTTAAACCCTTATTTCGTTTAAAGATTCGATCTTCTATGGCATCACTATACACCATAAATATTTTTAAATACGAATCTTTAATTACTTTGGAAGGAATGGCAGCTGATCGGATAAAGTCTCCTTTTTCGGTAAGCATATCCTCATAGTTTCCTTTACTCGCATAATAAGAGTTAGAATCTTTTGAAGTATCAATATAATTTGATTTTTTATATTCAATCGAAGTAGCCAGTAGAATAAGAAAATATAACGGAACTAATATGAAACTAAGCCTTCTACCAAACTTGTTGTCTAAAAAATTATAGACTAAAGGACGGTATAAAAATGACAATGTTATAATGCTGAACACCCAATAGATTGGGAAGTAAATTTTAGAAATCCACTGTTTTTTCTTTAACCAACCTTGTGTTATAAAATCAATAAAGGTCATTAGCATCCCTAAAACAATAAATATAATGATTGGGATACCAAGTCCTTTAGATATCCATGCCGGCAAGGTATCATTATCGATTAAATTCTCCGCGGTTAAAACGATGCATAGAACTGTAAAAGTAAAGGCGAGTACATAAAAAATAAGTAAAAAAGAAATAGCGAAAATAACACTACAATAGTTTTCGAGTGTAGCAATATATTTATCAAATGATCCTATTTTCTTGCTTAAGTAGTTGGTGAATTTATCACTGTATTTTAGTTCGTCATAATCAATATCCCCAGAAACATAACGTAACCCTATGGCCCCAATCCATAGTCCTCTTAAGACTACATGTAACATTAAATTGAACAATAAAATTGCACAAGAAACCCCTATTACGGCGTAAGTAACTGCCACAACATCATTTCCTAAATGTTTCGCTTCATTTGAAAGAATTCTGATCTCTGGGTAGGCATTGAATAACCCAAAAATGGCAAAACCAGAAATTAGAAGTTCTAATTGCCAACTTTCTTCTTGTAATTTGTGTAGCAGTTTTTGAAATCCAGGGTTATCATGCTTACTACTCATAGGGAAATAGTTTGGTTGAAAGCACTAAAATATAAAAAAGATGATGATTATAGTATTATTATGCATTCAGCATTTTCCACAAAGTATCTTTTAATGCCGTCAATCCGGTTTGAGCTACCGAAGAAATAAAGAGATGAGCTACATCTTCAGGAAGTTCTTTTTCAATTTCTTGCTTTAATTCATCATCGAGCATATCTGATTTAGAAATTGCTAACAAACGATCTTTATCTAACAGTTCTGGGTTGTGTTTTTTTAATTCGTTTAACAGAATTTTATATTCCTTTTGAATATCGTCTGAATCTGCAGGAATTAAAAATAATAAGGTAGAATTACGTTCAATATGACGTAAAAAACGATGACCTAAGCCTTTGCCCTCTGCAGCACCTTCTATGATACCTGGAATATCAGCCATCACAAAACTTTGAAAGTCACGATATTCTACAATTCCTAAATTAGGTTTTAAGGTTGTAAATGCATAGTCTGCAATTTTGGGTTTGGCTGAGGTTATTACTGAGAGTAATGTTGATTTACCTGCGTTCGGAAACCCTACAAGTCCAACATCAGCTAAAATTTTTAATTCTATCTGAAACCATCCGTCTTGACCATCTACGCCAGGTTGGGCATATCTCGGTGTTTGATTTGTAGAGGATTTAAAATGCCAATTTCCTTTACCGCCCATGCCGCCTTCAACTAGAATGCGTTCTTCTTTATCTTCTGTTATTTCGAAAAGAGCTTCTTGGGTTTCACCATCTCTTATAATGGTTCCTAGAGGCACATCAACATAGACATCTTTACCATCTTTACCGGTACTTCTACTTTTGCTGCCATCACCTCCGTGTTCTGCTTTGAAATGCTTTTTAAACTTTAAATGAAAAAGAGTCCACATTTCTTTATTCCCACGCAAAATAACATGTCCACCGCGACCGCCATCTCCACCATCAGGACCACCTTTTTGGATATATTTTTCACGATGTAGATGCACAGATCCTTTACCACCCTTACCAGAGGCGGCAAATACTTTTATATAATCTACAAAGTTTCCTTCTGTCATATTTTTGTTTCCCGCAAGACGAGATTTTTGTTAAAGTTGTTCTATCACTTCGCTTAATAGCTCTGTAATATCTCCAATAGATCCAACGCCATTAATGCCGAAATACTTTCCTTGAGCTTGATAATAGTCTTTTAAGATGGCTGTTTTCGTGTTGTATTCGTTAAAACGATTTCTAATCTTATCTTCATCTTGATCATCTGGGCGACCACTTGTTTTACCGCGTTCTAATAAACGTTTAACTAAGATATCTTCTTCTACCTCTAATGCAACCATACCATTGATACTTTCCCCTTTTTCAGATAAGAAAGCATCCAATACTTTTGCTTGATCTTCGGTACGAGGGAAACCATCAAAAATAAACCCTTTAGCGTCTTCGTTTCTATTTACTTCTGCTTTGAGCATGTCGATAGTTACTTGGTCAGGAACAAGATCACCCTTGTCCATAAAAGACTTCGCTAACATGCCTAGATCAGTCTTGTTTTTTATATTATATCTAAATAAATCACCTGTAGATATATGAACTAGGTTAAATTTCTCTTTTAAAACTTCGGCTTGTGTTCCTTTTCCTGCACCTGGAGGGCCAAATAAAACAATATTTGTCATTTTTTGTGTTGTTAATTGATATACTGATGCCAAATTTCTTCCTAAACCATTATAATCTAATCCGTAACCCACAATGAACTTATCAGGTATAGAAACCCCTATATAATCTATTGGGAGTGCTTTACGGAAAACATCGGGTTTAAAAAATAAAGTGGCAATTTTTAGTTGTTTTAAGTTTTTGTCTCTAAAGATAGTATATATCTCTTCTAAAGTCGCTCCCGTATCTATAATGTCTTCAAGTATAATTACAGTTCGACCTTCTAAATTTTCATTGATTCCGACTAGTTGTTTGACCGTGCCCGTTGAATTTATATTTTCATAAGACGCTAGTTTTACGAAAGAAACTTCACAATTACCATTATAAGATCTTATAAAATCGGCTGCGAACATAAAAGAGCCGTTCAAAATTCCAACAAAAATAGGAACTTCATCTTGAAGATCGCGTTCAACTATTCTCGCCATATTGGTAACAGCTTGAGAAATTTTATCTGCCGTTAAATATGGCCTAAAATACCGATCGTGTAATTTTATAATGCTCATATTCTAAATTCAACATAAAAGCCGTTTTGCAGTACTGAAACAAGTTCAGTAGAAACAAAACGGCTTTCATCATATTGTTATTTTAATTATTTCTTATTGGCAGCCTTGGATGTATCATACATAATAGGAGATGCAATAAACAACGATGAATATGTACCTACCAATACACCAATAATCATTGCAAACATAAATCCTTTAATTGAATCACCTCCAAATAGGAAGATTGCTAGTAATACAATTAAGGTGGTTAATGAAGTATTGATGGTTCTTCCAAGTGTTGTACTCAAGGCACTATTTACTGTTTGAGCAAATGGCCATTTAGGATGTTTACCCGCAAATTCTCTAATTCTGTCAAAAATTACTACGGTATCATTCAATGAGTAACCTACAACGGTTAGTAAAGCCGCAATAAATGATTGTCCAATTTCCATATCAAAAGGCAACACTTTCCAGAATAATGAAAAGATAGCCAATACAACTAATACATCGTGAAAAACAGCCACAACAGCACCTAAACTATATTGCCATTTTCTAAACCTTAATAGAATGTACAAGAACACCACTAATAACGCACCTAATACTGCCCATATGGCCGCTTGTTTGATATCATCGGCAATTGTTGGACCCACTTCAAAATATTTCATGATTCCAATTTTATCGCTTGTGTCTTCTGCACCTACTTTAAAGTTTTCTAAAGTAGTACCATCTGGTAAATAAGATTGTAAGCCGTCATATAGTAAAGATTGAATTTCATCACTTACCTCTAAGCCATTATCGTCTACCTTGTACTTTGTTGTTATTTTTAATTGGTTCGAACCTCCATATGTTTTCACAACTGGGGCGTCGCCAAATTTATCTTTTAAAACACCAGCTACCTCAGTAGCATTTATGTCTTGATCGAAACGAACAGTATATGTTCTACCACCGGTAAAATCAACACCGTAGTTGAACCCTTGTGTAAATATAGAACCGAGTCCAAGAATAATAATTGCTCCCGAAATAGCGTAAGCAATTTTACGTTTCTTCAAGAACTCAACGCTTATGTTTTGGAACCAGCCTTTTGTAAGTCCTGTATTGAAACTCATACTTCTATCACGATCAGCATACCAATCAACCAATAAACGTGTAATAAATACTGCAGTAATTAATGAGGTAGCAATACCAATCATCAAGGTAGTGGCGAATCCTTTAATAGGACCAGAACCAAAAATATATAAGATAGCACCTGTTAAAAATGTAGTTACGTTAGCATCTATAATTGCAGATAGCGCTCCTTTTAAACTAAACCCTTCTTTCACAGCTTCCTTCAATACTAGACCACGCGCTAACGCTTCTTTGATACGCTCATAAATAATAACATTCGCATCTACTGACATACCAATGGTAATAATAATACCGGCAACACCTGGTAGCGTTAATACGGCTCCAAAAGATGTCAATACACCAAATATAAATAAGATGTTTAATACTAAGGCAATGTCAGCAAAAATACCAGCTTTTCCATAATAGAATATCATCCATATTAATACCAAGATTAAAGCAATTCCAAATGCAAGAAAACTACTATCAATAGCTTCTTGACCTAATGATGCTCCTACAACTGATGATTCTAAGATACTTGCTGCGGCAGGTAATTTACCTGATTTCAAGGCATTCGATAAATCTTGTGCTTCTTTAATAGAAAACTGACCAGAAATTGAGGTTCTTCCACCGGAAATAGGTTCGTTCACATTTGGAGCAGAATATACATGATCATCTAAAACAACTGCCACAAACTTCCCTACATTAGCTTCGGTCATTTTTGCCCATTGTTTAGAACCTTTACTATTCATTGTCATACTCACCTCAGGATTCACACCTAATTGATCAAACACTTGACTTGCATCAGCGATAACGTCACCCTGAATTGGGGCAACATCTTCTCTGTTCGATTTTATTGCATATAAGGAAACAACTTCAGAACCTTCATTTGGCTTTGCATCCCATAAAAATTTAGCATAGACCATTTCTTGCGGAAGCAATGCTCTCACTTCTTTCATGGCCAAGTATTTATTAATGGTTGCAGTATCTTTAACAGCGGCGTAAGCAACCGCAGAACTTCGTTGATTAGCATTTTGAGGAATGCTTGGGCTCATAATAGCGAATAACGGATTCGCAGCCTTCGTATCAACGGAATCTTTTTCTTCTCCTAGTAAGGCATCTAACTCATCTTTTGCAGCCGTTGCTGAATCTACTTCTACAGTAACTTCCTCGGCCGAATCATCTTTTAACAGATCTGCTAAAACAGTATTTGCTTGGATAAAGAAATTTCCTGTTTCTGTGTTTTCAAATACTTCCCAAAACTGTAGTTCAGCAGTTTGAGTAATTAGTTTTTTAACACGATCTATATCTTTGGCTCCTGGTAATTCTATTAAAATTCTTCCAGATTCACCAATTTGAGAAATATTTGGAGAAGTCACCCCAAAACGGTCAATTCTACTTCTCAATACTTCAAAAGCAGTGCTTATAGAACCTTTTACTTCCTCTTTAAGAATTGGCTTTACATCGGCATCACTCAATTTAAAGTTGATTTTGTCTTTTAAAGACTTATTACCAAAAATACTAGGATCACTTAATTTAACAGAACCTTTGCTTGCATCATCAAAAGCATCATAAAAAAGCTCTAAATAATCACGATCACTACTTTTTTGAGCAGCGGTTGCATCGGCTAAGGCTTTATTAAAAACAGGGTTGGTAGATTTGTTTGATAATCCGTAAAGGATATCTCGAACAGATACCTCTAAGGTAGCATCAATACCACCCTTAAGGTCTAATCCTAAATTAATTGCTAAATCTTGTACTTCGCTATAAGTATATTTCGCAAAACCGTAATTAACTATCGGTAAATTTGCAATAGAATCTAAATATGCTTGTTCGTAATTAATTTCAGGTAATTGAGCAGCTTCATCTTGCTTAATTTTTTCTTTAATATAATCACTTTGGGCATAACTTTTAGCATCACCTTCTATGGTATTGTTTACCCACGTAAATGATAAGTAGTACACACATATAACACCAAATATAATGGCAAATGTTCTAATCAGTCCTTTATTCTGCATTATCTCTCTGTTTAATTCGTCTATTTGTAATTAACGCGCAAATATAGTATTTCGAAAATGAATAGCCAATTGTTTTATATTTTTTTATCTAAGGATATTGGGCGGTTAAACAAATTGAAAACTTGTGACTTATGAAGCCTAAATTCAGAAATTATAAGATGCTATTTTACTATCTTAGCCGAGATAATTAAAATACTATGGCACACCTTTCGGATATTGAAATTGCACAGCAAACTAAAATGCAGCATATTAAAGAAGTTGCAGCTAAAATTAACATTAATGAAGATGATTTAATTCTATATGGAAAACATAAGGCGAAGCTTCCGTTAGATTTAATTGATGAAGAAAAAATTAAACAAAACAATCTTGTATTAGTTACTGCGTTAACTCCGACGCCGGCTGGAGAAGGAAAGACAACGGTATCGATTGGTCTAACCGAAGGTTTAAACAAAATAGGAAAACAAGCAACCGTTGTATTACGAGAACCTTCATTAGGGCCTGTTTTTGGAATTAAAGGAGGTGCTGCTGGAGGAGGTTACTCTCAGGTGGTGCCCATGGAAGATATTAATTTACATTTCACAGGAGATTTCAATGCCGTAGAAAAAGCAAATAATCTATTGTCTGCTTTAATTGACAATAACCTCCAGAGTAAAACGAATAACCTAAATATTGATCCTCGAACTATCGCTTGGAAACGTGTGATTGACATGAACGATCGGGCGTTGCGTCAGATTACTATTGGTTTAGGAGGAATCTCTAACGGAATTCCGAGAGAAGATGGTTTTAATATTACACCGGCTTCAGAGGTGATGGCTATTTTATGTATGGCCAAAGACATGGAAGATTTGAAAAAACGCTTAGGAGATATTTTTGTGGGATTCACCTTTGATAAAAAGGCAATTTTTGCACGAGATTTGAAGGCAGAAAACGCCATGGCAATTTTACTAAAGGATGCAATTAAACCTAATTTGGTGCAAACCTTAGAACATAATCCGGCGATAATTCACGGAGGTCCGTTTGCCAATATCGCACAAGGAACCAATACCATTATTGCTACAAAAATGGGACTATCTTTATCGAATTACGTGGTTACCGAGGCTGGTTTTGGTGCAGATTTAGGAGCAGAGAAGTTTTTAAATATTAAGTCGGCTTATGCTGAGTTAAATCCTAAATGTGTTGTGTTAGTTGCAACTGTGCGGGCCTTGCGTCATCATGGAGGTTCACCAAAAGAAGAATACAATATCCCAAGTTTAGAGCGTGTAGAGAAAGGTTTTGAAAACTTAGAAAAACATATTGAAAATATTCGCAAGTTTAATATTGAGCCTGTTGTTGCCATAAATTCATTTGTGAGTGACTCTGAGGAAGAAGTTGCTTTGGTAAAAGAAAAGTGTAGTGCGTTGAATGTACAGGCGGTCGTTTCTAGAGGATGGGCTGATGGAGGAGAAGGCACCAAAGAGTTGGCGCTGGCTGTAACAGATGTTGTTGAGAACAGGGCGACTCAGTTTAAACCATTATATGATTGGGCATCACCAGTGGTAGAAAAAATAGAGACAATTGCGAAAGAAATTTATGGCGCCGATGGTGTTGATTTTGATAACAAGGCAAAACTAAATTTAAGACGCATTGATCGTTTAGGCTTTAACAATTTTGCCATTTGTATGGCAAAAACTCAAAAGTCTTTTTCTGATAATGAGAAATTAGTGGGTAGACCGAAAGGGTTTATAATTACGGTACGCGAAATTGAAATCGCTGCGGGGGCACAATTTTTAATTCCTATTTTAGGTAAAATGATGCGTATGCCAGGCTTGCCAAGTACACCAGCGTCAGAAAACATGTCAATTGACAATGATGGTGTTATTTCTGGACTATCTTAAGAAGTATATTTAAAAATATAGAAAACCAAACCGAGGGTATCGGATTGGTTTTATCTTCAAAGAGGATTTGTACCTCTTTGTTAAATGTTTAATCTCAAATACATATTCCCGTTGATGGTTTTTAAACGTACTATATTTGTGGCTTTATCAATTTTTCCATAGATTTTTTGACCTACATGTCGTTGTTTGGAGTTAAATTTCAGCTTTTCGTCTGCGTATATATCTCCATGAATTGTTTCTGCAGTGAGATTGACATTATCCATTTTTAGATCGATTTCACCATTAATAGAACTTAAATCCAAATTACCAACATACTTCGCAATTTCAATATCGCCATTAATAAGGTCAGCGGTAAAATCACCTTCGATAATTTCTGATTTTAAATCACCATTAATACTGCTAATTCTAAATTGTGCGTTTTTAGGAATGTAGATGGTATAATTAAATTCGCATAAATCTCCAGTATTATAACAGTTCCTTTTTCTGTTCGGATTTTTCTCTAAACAATCTTTACGATAGGCTTTATAAATTGGTTCTGCCTTGGACGTGATATAAATACTACTGTTCGTCTCATCAATATTAAGTTGGTACAGCTTTTGGAATTGTTCATCCTCTGTGTATATTGAAGCTTTGAAATATACAGTCGCTTTATCCCAAGTTTTGACTTCAATTTTGTTCGCAAATTTTACATCTACTTCAATCGTTTGGTTCGTGTAATTGATGTTTTTCTCGATAACTTTTTGCGCAAATACAATGTTCGTTATGAACAAAAATGCTATGATAAAGTTTACAGTTTTCATATTTTTTTTCTTAGATAAATATTACCGTTTGTACTTTTTAATTTAATCTTTACCCCTCCGTTGTTTATCACGCCTCCAATTCTCTTTGAAGAAACGGATTTCAATCCATTTTTATCAGGAATCGTTAAATCGAAATTCGTGTAAATTTCACCATTTGTAGAACCCATTGTTAAATTTGCAGGAGTATTTTCTGGCAAACTAATATCTACTGCACCATTGGTAGTGTAGACAGTAACAGGAGAACCTTGATTTAGTTTAGAGAAAGTTACTTCGATGGTTCCGTTTAAAGCATTCGCAGTTAAAGGGCCACTAATTTCTTCAATTTTGATGCTCCCGTTTAATTTAGCATCGGCTTCTACTTCGCCTTTAAAGTTGTATATTTTGATATTTCCGTGCCATGTACTTTTCACAGAAAGGTTTTGATCTGCAGGCAAATAAATTTCTGCACCTCTAGATTTTCTTAGGTTTTTAACAATTAAATTGTTTCCTTCTTTAATTACATAAAAACCTACTTCTGTATTATCAGTTCCTCCTTCGCCAACAAGTCTTAACCCCTTGGCTCTTGATGAACTTCTTCCATAAGATTTTCTTGCTTTTATCAAAAGCTGTTTGCTATTATGAGTTTTTACCGTAACATTGGCTTTCGATTCAATTTTAACCCACTCAATACCTTCAAGTGATTTAGTGTAGTCTGTTTGTGCTAGCATACTTGTGCACAAGATAAGGGCAATAAAAGTCATTATTGAGTTAACCATTACTGACTTGTTGTTTCTTTTGTATGTGTTATTCTTCTTAATGAAGCTCATAATTTTCGTTTTTTAATTTAAATGATATTTGATAATGCTATTTTAATTTCCTTTTTTACAAAAGGCTGTGTCTCTTCTTGCTCCAGTAATTGTTGCATTGGCTTCAAGGCCTTTTTAGCCTGAATTTTTGCAAGTGACTGAATTAAGGCTATCTGAATGGCTGGATCTTTCTCAGTATCTAATGCTTTGATAAAGCCATCTTTGACTTTTTCAGAACTAATAAAACCTTGTAAAGCATTCACTGCTGTTAAACGAACGTTCGTGTTTTCATCGTTAAGCATGCGCTTTACTATTGCTTCAATAATCTCGGGATCTAGGTTTGTAAACTCCTCTAGATATTCAACACCTTGAATTCTTTTACTGGCAGATTGATTATTCATTAAGGCTAGAATCGTATTTTGTTTATTCATTAAACTCTCGGTCTCGAGCTTCGCAACTTTCGCATCGTGTCTTTCAGAATTTTGATATCGACCAATAAAAAAACTACTCAGAACCAATACTACGGTAGCCGCAATTTGTAAAAACATTTTCCAATTTCCCTTAGGATTTAATTTTACTACTTTTGACTGTTGCAATAGTTTTTCCTCGGCTAACATTTTTTCGAAATTCAAACGTAAGTTCTCGCTTGGTTTTTCTAAATCTTCATTCGCTACTTGAGATAGAAACTCTTGCATTTGCTGCATTTCTCCTTGACAACTGTTACAGGTTTCTACATGTGTTTTCATCTCCATTCTTTCCTTTTTTGACATAGTATTTTCTATATAGTCAACTATCCTATTTTGTATCTTTTCACATTCCATATATTATATACTTTGAAAATAAATTTCTTTTAATTTTTTTATTGCTCGATGTGTTCTAACTTTTACTGCACCTTCTGTACTTCCAATGATTTCAGCTATTTCATGATATTTAATTTCTTGATAGCGATTCATTATGATCAATTCTCGATCATCTTGATTTAACTTGTTGATCGCTTTCTGTAAATGATTTAGTTCTTCTCGATTTGAATCAGCTACGGTACTTTCGTCCTCCTTCAAGGTATACTCATTCAATTCGCTGGCACTTTCTTTTTTTTGTTTTTGATAATAGCTAGAAAAAATATTTCTGGCTACCGTATAAATCCAAGCCGCGAAATTTCCTTTTTTATATGAAGTACGATATTTCATAACCTTATAGAAAACATCTTGCGTTAAATCTTCACTTACAGATCGATTGTGAATCATCTTGTTGAAAAAATTAAAAATACGCAAGTGATACCTATCAAATAGTACGGTCAGCATATCTAAATTTTCATTAGAGACTCCGATCATTAATTCTTCGTCAGTTAGTTGTTTCAACTTTAATGATGATTTTGGTTCGTTTCTATTCTTAAATACCATCAATTTTTAAATTGGTTACATGCTACACCATAAAATATAAAAAAAGCTCGAGCAATTTGCCCGAGCTTCTATTTAAAACAGTATGAACTATTTAATTTATTTTTTCAACAGATCTCTAATTTCTGCTAAAAGATCATTATCAGATGGTCCTGCAGGAGCTGCATCTTCTGCTGGCTTTTTAGTTTTGTTATATGCTTTTACAATCATGAACATAACTAAACCTACAATTAACAAGTTAATAATTGTATTAATCCAAGATCCCCACATGATAGCATTTTCAGGAGAAGTAACAGCACCAGCTGCATCAACTACAGCTTCGTCAAGTACATATTTTTTATCAGCGAAGTCCATTCCGCCCGAGAAATGACCAACGACTGGCATTACTATGTTGTTCACAAACCCGTTCACAACACCTCCAATGGCAGTTGCCATTATAACTGCAACGGCAAACTCAACAACGTTGCCAGTCATAATAAAATCTTTAAACTCTTTTAACATGATTTTTAGTTTTTAAAATTGGTTAATAAGTCGCAATATACAAAATTTAACAGTTATTTAACAATTCGTTTTACACGTTGAGAAATAGCAGTTAATAATTCATATGAAATTGTATTTGCGTTTTTGGCAAGATCGTTCACAGTTTTCTGATGATCGAAAATAATAACTTCATCACCTTCTTCACAATCAATGTTTGTGATGTTTACCATAATCATATCCATACAAACGTTACCAATAATCAGAGCTTTTTCTCCGTTAATAGTAACATATCCTTTACCATTGCCTAATGCGCGATGAATACCATCGGCATGGCCAATTGGTATTGTTGCCGTTTTCATAAAGCCACTCGCTTTAAAGGCTCTGTTGTACCCCACGCTTTCATTGGGTTCGATCCTATGGATTTGAGAAACAATAGATTTGAGTGCCATAACATTTTTAAGCTGTTTTGTAATTTTCATATCGTTTGCAAACCCGTACAATCCGATACCAACTCTTACCATGTCAAATTGAGCTTGGTCGGCGTAGTTTAAAATACCAGAAGTATTTAATTGATGTAGGATAGGTTTGTAACCAATGTTACGCTCGAAATCTCTTGCTATCTTTGTAAAAGATGTAATTTGATCTTGGGTAAAGTTGGTTTCATTGAGGTCTTCAGAAGCGGCCAAATGAGAAAATAAAGAAACAACCTGCAAAGCTGTTGTTTTTTGTAACTTTTCAACGATGTAATCAACATCGTTTTCCCAAAAACCGAGTCGATTTAAACCTGTATTGAATTTAATATGAATCGGATAACTTACCTTTTTTCGTTCTTGCGCAAAAGCAATAAAAGCAGTTAAAACACGGGCATTATAAAGGTTTGGCTCTAAATTATAATCAATAATAGATTCAAAATTTACGATTTGAGGATGTAATACTAATATTGGAGTTTTTACACCAGCATTTCTAAGATTTACACCTTCATGGGTATAAGCAACTGCAAAATAATCAACATTTAATTGTTCTAAATAATTCGCAACAATAGTCGCATCCGTACCATAAGCAAAAGCCTTTACTACAGCTAAAACTTTAGTCTTAGCATGCAGTTTAGATTTTATAAATTCAAAATTATGTTTTAGCGCCGATACGTCTATTTCTAGAATAGTTTCTTGTGTTTTAGACATACTATTCTTTTTTAGGAGAGATTTTTTCTACATCTTTCACCTCCAATTTCACAATTTTTTCTTGTAGGCGTTCCTTATAATATGCCGCTCTACTTAAAGGTTCATATTCCTCTGTTTCCCCTAAGAATACCACCTTGTCATTTTTCACTTTTCTATAACTGTAGTGGGCAAGATTTCCTGTTTTTGTACAAACAGCATGCACTTTAGTAACATATTCAGCAGTTGCCATTAGTGCTGGCATAGGACCGAAAGGATTCCCTTTAAAATCCATATCTAGACCGGCAACAATAACGCGTACACCACGATTGGCTAAATCATTGCAAACAGCTATAATTTCATCGTCAAAAAACTGTGCTTCATCAATGCCTACTACTTGTACATCATTGGCGAGAATTCTAATATTCGCGGCCGCCGGAACGGGTGTTGATCTAATTTCATTGGCATCATGAGAAACTACCTTTTCTTCATCGTAACGAACATCAACAGCTGGTTTAAAAATTTCTACTTTTTGCTTCGCGAACTGAGCACGCTTGAGTCTTCTTATGAGTTCTTCGGTCTTACCAGAGAACATAGAACCACATATTACTTCTATCCAGCCGAACTGTTCTGTGTGATTTACTGTATTTTCAAGAAACATTTTGTAATTTTCGGCGTTGTAACGATTAGAAAAACAAATTTATTAAAAATAGTAGTCCTTTTATAATTAAAGACATCAATTTATGCACAAAAAGTTAGAGGCAGAACTCGTGAGCTTGGCCCATCGAATTTTGCAGATGAAAAATAAAGATGAAATAATTGCATTACGTGATAAGGCGAAAGATGTTTATGAGCGATTGTCGGTATTGGCATTTGTTGATGAATATATAGCTACGTCAAGTCAAAATATTGATAAGGAAGAGATCCTTCAGCAAATTGAGAAGGCAACCGAAAAGATGGATATTCAAAACACTTCTTCTCAAATGGGGCCTTCAATACCTAAAAAAGAAAGTACAATTAAAGTCGAAGAGAATCCTATAAAAGAGGAGACGATCTTTGTACCTAAATTTGATTCTGTTAAAATAGATATACAAAGTTTAAAGTCCAATCAAATAAGCTCTAAAGAGGAATTTAGAGATGCAATTTCTGCCGATAAAACAGCTACTTTATTTGAGGAAGACGAAGATACTTTTAGGAAAGAAAAGAAAACATTGAATGATAAATTGTTAAATGATACTATAAAAGTTGGATTGAATGATAGAATTGCTTTTGTAAAACATTTGTTCAATCAAAGTCAGGCAGATTTTAATAGAGTTTTATCACAACTTAACACATTTAAGACAGAAAAAGCAGCCAAAGACTTTATTTTGAATAAGGTGAAACCAGAGTATAATTGGCAGGGAAAAGAAACGTATGAAGAACGTTTAATGAGTTTAATTGAACGTAAATTTTAACAACCGTAACTAGCGTAAATGAAAGCTGAAGAATATAATATACTTTTCGATAAAGTAATCAATAAATATCATGTGTTGGATGCTGTAGACCAACCTTTTGAAAACCCATATAACAAGACAGAATTAGAACACCTTCTATATAGAAAGTGTTGGATTGACACCGTTCAGTGGCATTTTGAAGACATCATTCGCTTGCCAGACATCAATCCCGTTGAGGCATTGAAACTAAAACGTAAAATAGATGCATCGAACCAAGATAGAACTGATATGGTCGAATATGTTGATAGCTATTTTTTAGATAAATATAAAAAAGTTGAAGCGAAAAGCGATGCTACTTTAAATACAGAGAGTCCCGCGTGGGCTATTGATAGGTTATCGATATTGGCATTAAAAATTTATCACATGAAAGAGGAGGCAAATAGAGAAAGTGCTTCTGAAGTTCATAGAAAAAACTGCAAGGATAAATTAAATGTTCTTTTGGAGCAGCGCAAAGATCTCACAACAGCTATAGACGATTTATTATTAGACATTTCTAGAGGAAGCAAGTACATGAAAGTGTACAAGCAAATGAAAATGTATAATGATGATGATTTGAACCCGATGCTCTATTCTAAAAAATAAACTTTTTAGTTCTACATGCTCTATTTGAAAAGAGAATTTTTAGGTTTGTTTCTTGTTTTAATTGCTTGTACAAGTTGTAAGGTTAACTATCGTACGATTTCCTTCGTGGAGCGTGACATTCCGGTGAAACCAAGTTATGAAAATGAGGATAATTGGGCGATCTTACCATCGAAATATACAGATAAACTTAGAGAGGTTAGCAATACTGCGACTCAAGAATTAGAAGCTGATGTATTTTATGTGTATCCCACGTTGATTACAAGTAAGAAAGATACCCGGTGGAATGTACCTATTGAAGATGTCGAGCAGCAAGAGAAGGTATTGTATAAAGCAGTTCATTTTCAGGCGTCAGCATGGGCAACCTCAGGGAAAGTATATGTTCCTTATTACAGACAGGCACATATTAGATCTTATCGCATGCTTGACAGTGGAGGTAAAGAGGCATTAATGCTGGCATATAGTGATGTAAAAGCAGCGTTTGAATTATATTTAAAAAAATATAATAATGGTAGACCCATAATTATTGCTAGTCATAGTCAAGGTACAACGCATACAAGCTTATTGTTGAAAGATTTCTTTGATAACAAGCCTCTGAAAAAACAGTTAATCGCTGCTTATCTAGTAGGGATTGGAATAGATAAAAATGAGTTTGAATCGATTAAACCAATGTCAAAACCGAATGAAACAGGAGGTTTTGTATCATGGAATACATATAAGAAAAACAAACTTCCCAAAAAATATGAACGCTGGTATAAAGGAAAAGTAAGTTCTAATCCGGTAACATGGAATAATGCAAAGAGTAGCGCTCATGAAGATCATAAAGGATTTTTATTTAGTAATGAAAAAATATACACCCAAGCTCTTAAATTACAGGTAATTGATGGTATGATTTGGACAACATTACCGCGCTTTCCATTGCGGATTTTCCTAATGTTTAAGAAGAATTATCATGTTGGGGACGTAAACCTTTTTTGGAAAGATATTCAAAAAAATGCCGAACTTAGAACGAAAAGTTGGTTTGAAAACAAATAAAATGCTCCGTTTCCCGTTTTGATTTCGTTGAACCTTTTTTAAACATATATCTTATGCTATTTCGCCTCATCTCTACGATTATTTTAACAACAATGATTACGTCAACTACTTATGCGCAAGAATTGCAAACTCAAGTAGAGACGATAAATTCATTTATTCAAAAACATAGCGATGGTATGAATAATTCTTTTGCTAAAATAAATGCTACTCAAGGAAACATATATTTTTATAATGGAAGGTTACATAGTATGAAGTTAACATTTCCGGTAGACAAAATTGATCAACATAGTATTAAAGTAACAAAGAAAGGTTTGACTTTTCGCGCAAATGAAACGGGAGAATTTGTGATTAAAAAATTTGGGAAAGTAAAAAAGCCGATAAAAACCGCATGGCTCAATATTGTTAATATGAGTAAGAAACATAAAATTGAACTTAGAGATAAGTTCATATTATTTATTTCAGATTATCAAAAGGCAATAAAAAAATAACTGAAATCTAACTATATTTCAATACATCGTTTTTAGTTTAACCGATGTGAGAAAGCAATGCCTCTACATTTTTTTTAGAGTTACCTATAAATATAGTATTATCAATAAGAACAACGGGCCTCTTTAAAAAAGTATATTCTTCTAAAATAAGTTGCTTATAATCTTGTTCGTTTAAAGTTTGACTTTTTAAATCCATAGCGGCATATTTCTTTGATCTTCTACTAAAAAGGCGCTCATAACTATTAGATAAATCATGCATTTCTTCCAATTGCTTTACCGTGATAGGTTGTGTTTTTATTTCTTGGAGTTCGAATCCTTCAAGGGAGATTTGTTTTAAAATACGTTTGCACGTATCACATGTTTTTAAATAATATATTTTTTTCATTGAGGCCTAATTTAGTTCAATTGTAATTACAAGTTCTAATTGAACCTTAAAATTAGTTAGATTTCAGGATAAAAAGCAATACTTTTAACGCAAATTTGATATTTATGAATAAACAGTTTGAAATTCTAGATGCGAATAGAATTTTAATTCTCAAGATAATTGAAGGCTTGAGCATAGACCAAGTCAATGAGATACCTAAAGGATTTAAGAATAATATTGTTTGGAATGTTGCTCACTTAGTAGTGACTCAACAACTATTATGTTATGAAAAATCAGGGAGATCTGTTTTAGTATCTGACCAAATGATAGCTGCCTATAAAAAAGGAACTGTTCCTAATGGTGTGGTTTCTCATGAAGAATTTGAACAGATAAAACAGAAATTTATAGAACTACCAGGAGTTTTTAGAAAGGATTTTGAATCAAATTTATTTAAAGGGTATGATAGTTATACTACTAGTGCAAATGTGACCCTTAACAATATTCACGATGCCTTAGAATTCAATAGTTTTCATGAGGGAATTCATTTAGGAACTATTATGTCATTAAAAAAATTGGTTTAGTATCATGGATTATTTTGCAATTGCTACTGTGCTTATCGTTTTATCTGCTGTTTTTGGTTATATAAATACTAAGTTTATAAAATTGCCTGATACCATTGGTTTAATGGTTATCACCATTCTATTTACGTTGGCTGTATTTATTTTAAGTTATTTCGATAGCACTTTATTGGAGAAAGAAATAGAACTTATTACTTCGATAGATTTTAAAACGGTACTGTTAGATGTAATGCTGAGTTTCTTGCTTTTTGCGGGGGCTCTACACACTAATTTTCAGCAATTAAAAATTCAACGCAAACCGATTTTAATATTTGCAACCTTAGGTACCTTTGTATCGACATTTCTAGCAGGGCTATTAGTATATTATGTGCTGCAATTAATTGGGTTGCCCGTAGACTTTATATATTGCTTGCTGTTCGGAGCCTTAATCTCTCCTACAGATCCTATTGCTGTTTTAGGAATTATGAAAAAGGTAGGTGCGCCTAAAAAATTAGAGACGAAGATTGTTGGAGAATCTTTGTTCAACGATGGAGTAGGTGTTGTTATTTTCTTAACCATTTATCAAATAGCTAAGGGAGGTACCGAAATATCTGTAGGACATATTGCTGAGTTATTTTTAGTTGAAGTACTTGGAGGTATTGCTTTAGGATTGGCAATAGGTTGGATTACGTATAGATTGATGAAGAGTATTGATGATTATGATATTGAAGTAATAATTACACTTGCTACTGTGATGGGCGGTACCATGTTAGCCCAGCAATTTCA
Source organism: uncultured Flavobacteriaceae bacterium (assembly GCA_947500525.1). GTDB lineage: Bacteria > Bacteroidota > Bacteroidia > Flavobacteriales > Flavobacteriaceae > Aureibaculum. The sequence continues at coordinate 605,440 of CANMSH010000001.1, forward strand.
CCTATCGGCCCCATTGGCCATGGTCACCGCTGGTTTAGTGGTAGGAAATGATACCGTTAGAAGTACATCTATGAGTGAACTCACAGAACAATATGTCGATAAGTTCTGGGAATTGATTGATGTGTTACTCAATACAATTTTATTTGTGATGATAGGTATGGAAATACTTATTCTAACATTTGATGGAAAATTTATTTTGGCAGGATTCATTATAATTCCGGTATTATTACTCGCTAGATATATATCATTGTTATTGCCAATAAAGTTATACGCCAAGAAATTAGATTTTGTTCCGAAAACCAATTTAATAATGACTTGGGGAGGATTACGAGGAGGTATATCAATTGCTTTGGCGTTGAGCTTAACCGAAGTTATGCAACGAGACTTGTTTTTAGTAGTTACCTATATAGTGGTGGTATTCTCAATAATAGTGCAAGGGTTAACAGTAGGAAAATTAATTAAAAAGTTTGCTTAATTCTAATATGTAAGGTTCATGTATTTTAGTGGACTTAAAAACCGAAAAATTTAAAAGAATGAAATTCAATACAAAAACAATACACGGTGGTCAAGAACATGATCCAGCTACCGGAGCAGTCATGCCTCCCGTATATCAAACATCTACATATGCCCAGAGCAGTCCGGGTAAACACAAAGGTTATGAATATTCACGAGCTGCGAATCCAACAAGAACCGCTCTAGAGAATAATTTTGCCGCGATTGAAAATGGAACGCACGGTTTTGCCTTTTCATCAGGTTTAGCCGCTATAGATTGTGTATTAAAATTATTGAATCCAGGAGATGAAGTTATCGCTGGTGATGATCTCTATGGAGGAACATATAGAATGTTTACTCGAATGTTCGAAAAGTATGGATTGAAATTTCATTTTGTAAATATGGAAGAATCAACAAACGTTGAGGCTTTAATGAACAGTAATACGAAACTGATTTGGATAGAAACGCCTACAAATCCATTAATGAAAATCGCCGATATTGAGGAAATATCTACCTTGGTAAAAAAGAAAGACCCAAATGTTTTGGTGGCTGTTGATAATACATTTGCAACGCCGTACTTGCAACTTCCGTTAAATTTAGGTGCTGATATTGTCATGCATTCTGCCACAAAATATTTAGGAGGCCATTCAGATTTGGTAATGGGTGCATTAATGGTGAAAGATGAAAAGTTAGCCGAAGAGTTACACTTCATTCAGTTTGCGGGAGGTGCAGTTGCCGGGCCACAAGATAGTTTTTTAGCCCTCAGAGGTATAAAAACACTGCATGTTAGAATGCAACGTCATTGCGAAAATGGAATGGCGATTGCGAAATACTTAGAAACTCACCCAAAAATTGACGAAGTTTTTTATCCAGGCTTAGAAAGTGATAAGAGTCACGCTATTGCAAAAAAGCAAATGAGTGATTTTGGAGGAATGGTATCTTTTAAATTAAAGGAAAAAAGTGAGGCCGCAGCATTTAAAATTTTAGAAAACTTTCAAGTATTTACCTTGGCGGAATCACTCGGAGGAGTTGAGAGTTTGGTAAATCACCCTATTACCATGACCCATGCGTCAATTCCGGCAAAAGAGAGAGAGAAAATTGGAATAACGAATTCTTTAATACGGTTAAGCGTAGGTATTGAAGATATCGAAGATTTACTGTCTGATTTAAAGCAAGCACTTCAATAACCAAAGGAATAAAAATCAAAAACCCATTCTTTATTACGAAAATAGAGAATGGGAAATTGCTATGAAAAAGGGAAACCTTTACGGTCTCCTTTAATTTTGTCGTAGAATTTTGTAAAACTTACATTAATATTATCCTTTAGGTTTAAACTGATATGATTTTTGGTTAATACCAGTTCCACTTACGTATTGATTGTTAACATATCGACCACCAATGTTCACACTTTCTTTATAATAAAAATTAGCAATACCATGTTTTACATTGTTTTGCCAAGTACCTTCATAGATACTGCCATTTTTATAATAGTATAATCCATAACCACTTCTAATACCATGACTATAGTTACCCATGTATTTGGAGCCATCATTCCAGATATATTGACCTTCGCCATGTCTTTTATCATCTTCCCAATTGCCGCTATATACATCACCATTAGTCCATTTATAACTCCCTTCACCATGTCGTAGACCATTTTTCCAAGCGCCATAATATGTACCACTTGTATAGTTCATCGTGCCTGTTCCATTTTCGCAATCACCATTAATACAAACCGGTTCGCGAACAATATTTTGCTCTTTTTTTTCTGATAAATCCGATTTAACGGTATCAAGAGTAGTTTTGGTTTCAGTTGAATTAATATCTTTTGATTGATCATCAACTTGGCTATACACTGCAATCGGTAGGAACAAAATAAGAGTAATTATTTTTTTCATTTTTTTCATTATTGGAAATTCTTATAACTATAACGCGAAAAATGTGCGAAATAGTATTTACTTGTTCCTTGATAATGAATTATTTAACTATAAAGTTAAATTTATTATAAAAATACACCTTATTATTGAAACTAAATACTTGATTGTATACTTTTGTGTATGAGGTTTTTTAGATTAGTAAAATGTAGTGTCGTTGTAAGTTCTTTACTTATTATTTTTTCATGTAAGAAAGAAGTTAAGAATCAGGTGAAACTTGAAGAAAATGATTTGATAGAAATCTATAATTACAACGAATTAAAACCGCTTTTGGCTAAAACAGATGAGCGTAAAATTTATGTAGTTAATTTTTGGGCTACTTGGTGCGCTCCTTGTGTTAAAGAATTACCATATTTTGAAGAGTTACAAGCTTCAAATGAAAATGTTGAGGTTCTTTTGGTAAGTCTAGACTTTCCTGATAAGTTTGAGTCGCAGCTCATACCTTTTGTAAAAAATAAAAATCTTAAGTCTCAAGTAGTTTTGTTAGATGATCCTAATGAAAATGAATGGATTGCTGACATTGATGCTTCTTGGCAGGGAGCTTTACCTGCAACTTTAATTTACAACAGTGCTAAAAGAGCTTTTTATCCAAAATCTTTTACAAAAGAAGATTTGTTCAAGGAAATAGAAAAATTTAATAAAATTTAGTCTTATGAAAAATTTAAATATACTATTGCTTGCTGTGATGATATTTACGGCTTCATCATTTACAATTCAACTGAATGTAATAGGGTTAAATGAAGGATATAAAGTGGGCGATATCGCCACCGATTTCAGTTTGAAAAATATTGATGGGAAAATGGTATCACTTGCTGATTTTAAGGAGGCAAAAGGGTTTATCGTCATTTTCACTTGTAACACTTGCCCGGTTTCCGTTAGAAACGAAGACCGAATCTTGGCGCTAGACAAAAAGTATAAAAATTTGGGGTATCCTGTCATTGCAATTAACCCTAATAATCCTGCCGTACAACCAGGAGATAGCTATGATTTGATGAAAGTAAGAGCTAATGAAAAGAAATTTACATTTCCTTATTTATTTGATGATGGTCAAAAAATATTCCCTCAATATGGAGCTACCGCCACTCCTCACACTTATATTTTGAAAAAGGAGAAAGGGGGTCTTCGTGTAAAGTATATTGGAGGAATTGATGACAGTTCGCGAAATGCAGCGAATGTTAAAATTAAATATGTAGAAGATGCTGTGGATGCTTTATTAGAAAATAAAACTATAAAAGTTACGTCTACAAGAGCAATTGGTTGTTCTATCAAAATTTAATTTACTGATAAAATATTGATTCAATAATTAAAATGCTTTTCTTTTCATAAATTTGAGTAAGATGAGCAGATACAAAGTTATTGGATTAATGTCGGGTACTTCCTTGGATGGTTTGGACTTGGCCTATTGTCATATCGAACAAAAAAATAAAGAGTGGCATTTTAAAATCTTAGAAACAAAGAGCATTGCATACGATCTAGAAATGCAGTTAAGGTTACAGAATGCATTGCATCTTGATGCGGTTGATTTGTTGACTTTCAATGCTAGTTATGGTACATGGCTTGGCGAACAATGTAGATTATTTATCGAAGAATATGGACTTGATGTAGACGTTATTTCCAGCCACGGGCATACAGTACATCATCAACCTGAAAACGGATTTACGTACCAATTAGGCTCTGGCCAACACATAGCCAATTCAGCAGGCTACAAGGTTATTTGCGATTTTCGAACTAATGATGTGTCTTTAAAAGGTCAAGGAGCTCCACTTGTACCGATTGGTGATCAATTATTATTCAGCGATTTTGATTTTTGCCTGAATCTTGGAGGAATCAGTAATATATCATTTAATTATCAAGGAAAAAGAGTTGCTTACGATATCGGATTGGCGAATATGATTTTGAATTATATTGTAAAAAAAATCAATTTATCTTTTGATGATGACGGATTGCTGGCGAGCAAGGGAATACTAAATAATGAAATGCTTAAGAAGTTAAATGCATTAGAATATTATAAGTTAAGTTTCCCAAAATCGACCGGATATGAATGGTTTTTAAAAGAAGTAGTTCCAATAATCGAAACTACCACTGACACCGTTGAAAATTTATTGCACACAGCGGTGCATCATATTGGGGAACAAATAGCACTTCAAGTAGGTTTGTATGTTACAAAACCTAAGAGTAAAATGCTTGTAACAGGGGGAGGCGCATTGAATTCTTTTTTAATGAAAACGATAGCGTCTAAATTAGATAAAACAGTAAACATTGAAATTTCGGATACGACTTTAATTGAGTTTAAAGAAGCATTAGTTTTTGCTTTAATGGGGGTGTTGCGGTTAGAACAGAAAACAAATGTTTTATCTTCAGTTACAGGAGCTCGTAGGGACTCATCTAGTGGTGTTATGTACCAGCCTATATAAAACGAAACTTAATACTAAAAAAACCAAGCTATTTTATATAACTTGGTTTTTTCCATTCATTTAAAAATTAGTTTTTACGCAAACAATTTGGTGAACCTTTTTTTCCCTTGCACTAATTGTCCTTTAAAAGTATCTAAAGCGTTAAAAACAATATCCTGCTGATTAGATGCTAATTTGAAACCACCTTTAATTGCTTTTGCAGAAACGTGTTGCCATTGTGTAGCAACAGTTAGTGATTCATTAATAAATTCTTCTGACGACTTTAATGCAATACTATTCGCATTTTTCACGTTCTTTTTAGTCGTATCTATAGCGTTAGCAATGGTTTTCTTAACTGTTGCTAATTTTGTTTTCTTTTTACTCATTCGTTTTTAATTTATGAAATTATTTAGCTGCCTTTGCTTGTTTAGCCCATGTCGAGAAATCGTACATTTTTGGGTTCATATCAGCATCAGTTAGAATTTTATCTAAACTTGAATTCGTTGCCTTTGCAAGAACTTCAAAAGATGTGATACCAGCCGCATTTAAAACAGTTTCCATTTTAGGACCAATTCCTTTAATGCGTTTTAAATCATCATTTTTTTGAGCAGCCTTTTTTACTGGTGCTTTTTTCGCAACTGTTTTCGTTGGAGTCGTTTTGGTCGCTGGAGCTTTCTTTACAGATGCTTTTTTAGCAACAGTTTTCTTTTCAGCTGGTTTTTCAGCTGGTGCTTTCTTTTCTGTTACTTTTTTGGTTGTTTGTTTTTTTGCAACTGGCTTTTTCGAAGTTGTTTTTTTCGCTTTACTTTTTTTCTTTTTACCAGTTTCTTTTAAAGCATCCTCAGTGTAATCTTCTACTTTTTCTTTAACATCTTCAATCGTCTCCGTAATTTCCTTTTTTAACTTCGCAGTCATCTTTTCGGCTTTTTTTACCAATGGATTATCTGCAACTTCCTTTTTAAGCTTGTTTGCCATATCATCCGCTTTTTTAGCTAACGGATTTTTAGCAATCATTTTTTTTGCTTTTTCAATCATTTTAGGATCATAACCTACAAGATCTTTTAAACGTTCTGTACCATTCTCTAACTGACCTTTAATATTTTCTGCAGTATCAACAAACATATTAATTTGTTGTTTTGTTAATGGCTCAGTTTTCTTAATTAATTTGGCGGTTAACTTTTGCCATTTTTCACCGGTTTTTACCGTAGTCTCGATTGCATCGAAAGAGGCATCTATTAAGTCGCTGTTAATTTTTTTAACGATAGCCTTAGCTTTGGCTATTTTGTTTTGTTTTTTACTTTTTTTCTTTGACATAATATATTGTTTAATATGTTTATTTTTTATTTGCTGCAAAAATACATTGGTAGAGTTACAAATGAGTTACACTGAATGTATTGACTCTATTTCGTGCATAAAAAAACCAAGTACTTGTTAGAATACTTGGTTCTCTAGTTACATACTTTTTCTCTTATTTTGTAAATAAGGCTTTAGACCTTTTAAATCCTTTAACAGCGTGCCCTTTAGCAGCTTCTAAAGTATTAAAAAGAATATCTTGCTGCGTATCAGCTAATTTTAAACCTCCTTTTATCGCTTTCTTAGAAACATCTTGCCATTGTGCTGTAAATTGTATCGCACCAGAAACAACCTCTTCAGTCGATTTTAATGCAAATGCATTTGCTTTTGATGCTGTATTTTTTACTTTCTCAATTGTTTTAGTAACCGTTTTTTTGTTTTTAGTCGCCATCTTATAATATATTTTAAATTATTTTTTTTGTATAATGATGCAAACATACAAGGGGTAAGTTACAAATGAGTTGCAAAGAAGAAATCGATATTGAATCTAATTAATTTCTTTAATTTCTTTCATTAAGTTTTTCGTCTCGGGTAGAGGAGCCACGCTATATTCCTCAGCTAGAACTTGTTCGCATTTTTGAAATGTTCTAATCGCCTGAGGTCTATTCCCTTTTGCAAGATACCCTCGCATTTGTAAACGATAAGCATCTTCCCATGTGGCATCTATAGATAGGGCGTTTTGAGTCAATCTAATACTTTCTAGAGGGTTTTCTTCCAGAAGTATCTCTGCCAAACTAATATAAGCACTCAATATAAGAAGCTGTGCTTTTTCACGCTCTTCAGAAGACCAATCTTCATATATTCTATTAGGTAAATAGGTGCCTTGGTAAATATCGATAGCATTTTTGTATGCTTCTTTAGCACTTATGTTATCTATTCCAAAGCTTTGATTTCCAAGAATAATGTACTTTTCTAAAATATCAATATCTATCCAGATTTTATCTAGGTTTAATTGATAGCTCACCCCTTGTCGGACAACGTAGGTAGGTTCTGTTCTTGCTGGTCTTTCAGGTTCTAAAACCTTGTGAATTCCGTGCAAGGCTACTTTAAAATCTCGATCATCACCTTCTTCCCAAAGGTTATCCATTATCTTTTCTTTATGGAGAGCGTTTCGTCCCCGATTGGAAACCAAGTATTGTAAGAGTTGAATCGTTTTATCTCGTCCCCATTCTTTGGGATCTATTTTTTCGCCCGAACGCCAAATAGTAAATTGACCCAAGGTTTGAATGCGTATTGGTGCATCTTCCTTGAAAGAAGTCAATTCTTTTAATTGTTGGGTCGGTGTAGACATGTAAAAGCTTATTTCTTCTTACCAATATTGTCAATTTTCTCAGAGAGAAGTTCGATTTGTTGAGATAATTCAGCAATTGACTTTTTTACCTTTTTATAATCAGATCGAGACGCATTTCGCCATTCATCTATTTGTACTTTCTCGCTGATCTCACCTCCAATAGAACTAATTTGTTCCTGAATCTGATCTTGAAATTGGGACAATTGTTTTTTAGGATCCTTTATAGTTTCCATCAATACTTTAGGCCCTACTTCTTTCATCGTCTTCCACATGTATAAACTTTTTTGAAGGATTCCTTCTTGTTGTTCGGTTGTTTTATGCTTCGTAGCTTCTTTTGTGAGATTGGCTAGTTTTTGTTGCATAAAAACTAAGGCATCGTTAAAATCGGTAAAATTTTGTTCATCACCCTCTTGTACATGAGAGATTTTCCCTCTCCATTGCACTTTCGACTCTCCATCTTCTTCAAAAATATTTTGATTGAATCGCACCATAAACGAAGCCGTTTGATCTTGCTTTTTACTCATAACTGTTGAGATTTTATTAGTAACTACATCTTCTATTAACCGGGTTCTCCTTCTGAACCTACTTCAATTTTCAATAAACCTTTAAATGCGTCGTTGACCGTATTCCCCTCATAAAGTACTTTATATACTTCTGTAGAAATAGGCATGTCAACATCGTAATCTTTTGAAAGTTCCATCACCACTTTTGCCGTTTTTACTCCTTCCGCTACTTCAGACATTTCTTCAATAATTTGGGGTAAATTTTTTCCACAGCCTAATTGATATCCAACATGATGATTTCTACTTTTTGCGCTTGAACAGGTCGCCACTAAATCACCCATACCAGCAAGACCTGAAAAAGTTCTGCGTTTACCTCCCATAGCAACCCCTAGTCGCGTTAATTCTGATAGTCCTCTAGTAATAACTGCAGCTCTTGTATTATCTCCAGCATTGGCACCATCTCCCATTCCTGAAGCAATGGCCATTATATTTTTTAAAGCACCACCTAGTTCGCAACCAATAACATCGTTATTCGTATACACTCTAAACAAGCCCGAACTAAAAACTGATTGTAACCGTTGAGCGATGGTATCATCTACCATGGCAATAACTGCAGCCGCAGCTTTACCAAAATGTATTTCTTTGGCTAAATTAGGGCCTGTAAGAACCCCGGCAGGGTGACCTGGCATTTCTTCTTCAATAATCTCGGTCATTCTCATTTTTGTGCCCATTTCTAACCCTTTCGCCAAACTGATAATAGGAACCCAAGGTCTTATGTGAGATTTGGCTGTTTTCAGGACTTCTCTAAAATTTTGAGAGGGAATTCCCATAACAATAACATCAGCATCTTGTACGGTCTCTTGAATAGAATTTGATGCTTTTAGATTTTTATGAAGTTTAGCATCAGGTAAATATTTTTGATTGGTGCCTTTTTCGTTGATTTCCTTCACTGTATCGGCATTTCGAGCCCATAAAATAACTTCGCTATTTTTTGCTGTTAAAGATGCAACTGTGGTTCCCCACGAACCTCCTCCAAGCAATCCAACTTTTAACTTCATAATCCGATCAATTTAATTTTCGAGTTCTTTTAAAAATAGATTCCGTACCTCTTCGACGTAAGTGTTTATTTTCCTCAATTTCCATTCTGATGTATCAATTGGATCTAATACAACAACTTCTATGTGTGTAGGCTTGAAAAATTTACTTCCTTTTGGCATAGCCATATATGCATTCTTTATAACTATCGGAATTATAGGAACACCACCTTGAATTGCCAAATGAAATGCTCCTTTTTTAAAACTTCCCAGTTCTTTGCTACCACTTCGTGTACCTTCGGGAGCAATCACCACTGAAATACCTTTTTTTAGTGCGTCAACAGCCGGTTGCATCGCTTTAATTGCTTTCTTTTTATCTGATCTATCAATAAAAATAGCTCCCAGCGCTTTAAAAATGGGGCCGATAGGAGTAAACTCCAACTCTTTTTTCGCTACGCCTGTAATATCTTTGCGAAGAAGTTTCATTACGATAAAAAAATCAGCGGAACTCTGGTGATTAAAACAAAAAACTGCGGGTCTAAAATCTTGTAAATTTTGTTTTCCCTTCACATTAACATCAAGTCCGGCAAGTTTAGTTCCTAGATCTCCAATACTAGAAAAGGTTGTGTTGGCGGCTTCTTGCCTAGACATAGTTAAAACACCTTTCGCAATACCTCTTAATGCAGAAGGATAAATCGACGCTGCTGCGAGTACACTTCTGAACCCATTTACAACAGGTTTTTCCTCATTATCATCAAATCGTAAAATGGGCCAATTGTTTTCGAATGCCAGTTGCGACAATCTGTTATCAGGATTCGTGGCGTGCGGTTTCCCTACAATTTCTAGTAAAGGATAGTCTTCAATACTATCAGTATAGAAAAAACTCTTTGATAAATCGATATCATTTGCTTTGGCAAACTTTCTTCCAGCATTGGCTTTTCCTTCGCCCCAGCACATTTCTTTAATTGTTCCGACGAATTTTCCTTTTTTCACATCCATTTCGGTACAAAAAATATCTTGAACGCCTAATTCGTCTGCAATAGGTTTGATTTGATATATGGTGGCCGCAGAAATGATGACCACTTTATGTCCTTTTTCTAAATGAGAAGCAATTAGGGTTCTTGATTCTGGATATATCGTCAAGGCTAAATGATTTTCATATACGCGCTTGCCAAGATCATAAAATTCTTTTTCTTTGATACCTTTAATGCCTAAGGCCGATATTTTCGTGAGTACTTCGAAATCTCGATTTCCAACTGCGTAAGCAATTGCTGTTGCGAACTGAGATAGTAGTTCTTTACCGGTAGTTTGACCACTGAAAATTCTCGATTGCACGAATTTTTTGGCTGAGAAATCATTGATCAAAGTACGATCTAAATCAAAAAATGCTGCAATATGCGGTCCCTCTTCTTGTTTTAAAATTTTGTTCGAAAAACTGTTAAAATCTGACCCTGGAACAACTTCTTTTTCTTCTTTGTTTGCGGTTTTATTTGATTTTTCAGACGTGGCTACCTCTAGTTGCTGTAAATAGTTGAGTCGTGCCGTTAAGTCGTCTAAGAGTTGCATTAATACATCTATTTTGTCATAATCAATAGTACCATCTATGGGTGTAAGATTACTATTTTTAGCGAATCTCAAAGCACTTATTAAAAAAGGTTTAGAAACACTATCTAGTCTGCTAATTCGCGTTTGCCAATGCAATTCTTTTCCTTTAAACAAACATAATTCTATAAATTCACTATCAGAAAATTCATCATCCAGATCCCAACTTTTAAGTGTATGACATACTACTTTAGTTGCTTCTAAATAAATAATGAGCAAGGCTTTTGAAACAAAAAGTTCTTGTTTTGCCAGCAATTGTGCAATATCACCATTAGGGGCCGAAATAATTGATCGCCAATTTTTATCAAATATTGACAATTCAGCTTCGATTTCACTACTAAATTGAGGTTTGTTCGTATAGAAAAATTCAAATTTAAACAAGTTCCTTAAATTCATTATTTCTTCCCAAAAATGAATAATTCTATTGGAAGAACTGTCATCTTTTATCTTGGCCAATGCCATTTCTATAAATGCACGATGATATAAATGACCAGAAGCCATATTGGCATAGTAAGTAGCTGATAAATACTCGGTAGGGGCAAGACTATATTGCACCTTCAAACCAGCTTTGCTTTTTCTAATAATACGAGCACTTAGTAATAAATTCAATGCTTTTTGCACGGTGACACTAATACTATTTCCACGATCAATGAGCACATCTTTCTTGCGATGCCCAATATAGTTCATTAGCTTACTTACATTTAATTCTAGTTCCTTTTTGGTTAAAGCGAAATTGTTCAATAACAAATTTGAAACTAGAGATACGGTTGTTACTGGTGTGATCATATTAGCTTTATGGATGACCTCAAAAGCAAACCGAGGAAGTGTATTTTTATCGGCATAACTATCATCTTCTAAGTCGGGAATTACGGCATTATGATGCTGACTTACGTCGACTGGCTCTCCAAACCTAATAGCTGCCCTACCATGTTCATTTCCTAATTTTCTAATGTAGTTGACGAAGGTTTCTAGGTTTTCATTTTTTTTCTCCTTTCCTTTTCCTTCTTCCGTCATTTCTTTGACATCCGGAATAAGATCATAAACGATTGATACAGGAACGTATTTTATAGAGCGTGAACTTTGACGTTCTCCTTCTAGAATATACTTTAGTATACCCATTTGAGGATATACGATTTTACCGGTTCTAGACCTTGTTCCTTCAATATTCCAAGTTAAATGATCTCCATTATCAATAAGAGATGCAATGTAATGTCTTAATGCAGCTTTGTAAATTTGATTGTCTTTAAAGCTTCTCCTTATGAATATGAGTCCAGAGTTTTTTCCTAGCTGTTTTACCCCAGGCATCGCTAAATTAATGCCTCCGAAAGCAAAAGGAATAGGCATTCCATAACGAGCTAAGGTATTTATCAAAACAACAGTATCTAAGTAGGTCTTATGAGTTAAGATAAAGGCGACAGAATCTTGTCGCATAAGCTTCATTAACCTTTTAATTTCTTTTGGATCAACATCAATTTTACCACCATATGCCTTCGAAATCATGTACTGAAAGCCTTTGGTAGAAACTATATTTGCTATTGGATGTTGGTCTGCATATAATTCTTTAATACACAAAGCGCCCTCTTTTTGTACCTCTGTAAGATCCAATTTTTGAGCACTAGCAATTTCTTGAAGTTTATCTTGAAATTTAGGATGATTAATGATCTTTTCTATTTGCATACTAAGTAATTTATTACCTAAAAAATAGGTTTGTAAATTTAGCGAGTCCTTTTTCTTTCCAAAATTTTGGAAAAAACATGTCTTCAATTCGGTGAGCAAAATTACTTTCGAATCTTTCTAATTTTAAATTTTCTCCTAATGAATGTGCTACAGTAAATAATATAGAAGCATTGGCACCCATACCGATGTGACTTCCATAAACTTCAATATTTTTAATGTCTTCACGCAATGTTTCTGCCTCTTGACAATGTTTCCAAGGTAAAAGACCATCAGTTTTTGTATAGATGCAAGTTATCGGCACTTTCGGTATGTTTTCAAGTTCTTTTAGGAACTTTTCATTTCTTTCTCTCAAGGTCTTACCTCTTAAAAATTCTAACATTTTAATCAAAGGTGTATTCATATTTTTCACACCCCAAACAGGTGAACCAATGGTAATTAATTGAGCGACTTTATCAGGATGTCTGTTGGCAATTATTTTGGCAAACATTCCTCCTCCGCTCCAACCTACTAAGCTTACTTTTTCTTGATGTTCTTCATAAATTTCATCGAGTCGTTCAACAAGGTTAGGCAGGTATTTAGAGTTGAGCATATTAACGCCTAAATCCCATTTATAGGTCTTAAATCCGAGAGAAGTTAAGTATTTCCGTACAAAACGGGTAGAAAAATCGTTTCCTAGATACGGAGGCATTATCAAAACGGGCTTACCTTTTCCTTTTTTTCGTTTAGGAATGAAAGGATATATATAAAATATGGAGGACCATTCTAGCAACCCACGAGTTTCAAGTAGGGCGTTATACGTTGGAGGAGCGTCAATTTTTTTATTAATACGCTCTATCTCTTCTCTAAATCGATTGACAATAAAATCAACTATTTGCAATTTGTCCTGTTTCACTTTTCGAGATCGCATGGCCTTCGAAGTCACTTTTTCTAGAATGAGTACCAGAGCAATATAATCTCTATCGGGACCAAAATCTTCACAAACTACAATACTATCGGCTAATAAAGGTTCTAATTCTTGATGTTTGTCATATTCAACCTTTGAAGCATATTTTTTAATTTCTCTGCTATAAGGATGATGATCAAAGCTTTTATAAATAAGTGTTCTTGCTTCTTGCAACTCGACACCACCTTTCATGGCAGTGTGAACCGCTAGTTTTGTGAATGATTTGTATAGGGTTTTGTTATTTTCCATAGTTTCTTCTAGCTGGCTGTTATTTTTTCGTCAAGCCAATTCAATACATCTTGTTCTACTTCTTCTTTATTTAGTTCGTTTAACATTTCATGACGTCCACCTTCATACAATTTAAAAGTAAGGTCATTAATACCTGCTTTTTTATATTGTTTTACAACTCTTTTTATCCCTTTCCCCATTTCCCCAACAGGATCTTTATCTCCAGAAAAAATAAATATAGGTAACTTCTTGGGTGTTGCATTAAAAGTAGTTTGCCTGTTTATTTCTTTACTTCCTTTAAGAATGTCTAAAAAAATACTCAATGAGAAATCTTCAATTCTATAAGGATCAGCTTCAAAAAGATCAACCTGATGTTCATCACGACTAATCCAATCTACTTTAGTTCTATTTGGTTTAAATTTCTTATTAAACTCTGAGAAAAAGACAGATTTTAATAAGGCATTACTTTTCGTTCTTCCTCGAAATGCACTTATTATTTTAGCACTAAATAGACCAATGTCACCAATTCCTTTCAAAAAGCCACCAGTACCAGATAAAATTAAGGCTTCTAAATCATCTCCATACTCTATAACGTATTTTCGACTTAATAGTGCACCCATACTGTGTCCAAAGAGTATAATTTTCTTGTTTGGATGTTCTCTTTTAATGAGTAATGTCAATTCACGCATGTCTTCGACAGCATCATCAAAGTAATTTTTGCCATCGTAAAACCCCATTAAGTCTTTTGATTTTGCAGATTTTCCATGCACCCTGTGATCATTTGCGTACACTTCATAGCCTTTATTTTGTAACAATCTTGCAATAGGCTGATATCTCCCGGCATGTTCACCAACACCATGTGAAATTTGTATAATTCCCTTAAACGGTACATTTACATCATGTTTCCATTTGTAATAAAAAATGGCGTCACCACTTCCGTTGTTAAAGGTATGCGTAGTGAAATTCATGATTATCGTGTTAAAAATTGTGAAATAAAGCCCTCAAATTTGGATGCATAGAGATCTTTTCCTTGGATTTTAATTCTTTTCTGAATTTTTAACTCTCCGAACAATAATTTTTCATCATATAATTGTTTCAAATAAAGATCATCTATATCAACAATAAGATGAGGTTTCGGTGATTTTCGTTTCTTTATAACAGCTTCTTTTTTAGATAAATCGATACTCCAAGTGGCTTGTTTTTTATCAAGATTAACATTTACTTGGTATATACCCTTGTACTTTTTATGTATTGTAGGGTTCTTTTTAAAATATCTTTTCAGTGCATTAAAAAAAGAAACACTTTCAAATTTCAGAATCTTAGTTGGTGTTTTTTGCTTAGCCCGTTTCTTTATGAGTTTTTCTAACTCATTTGCCGACTCGCGAATATACCTAGAAAACTTATCAGCATCGGGCATGGTATTAGCGTCGGAAGTTGTGGTTATCGTTACTTGTCCGTTATAACTAAAGGCTGCAATGATTAGACCAAAGTTATCTAATACAGGGGTAAGTCCAAATACAGAAACTATTTTATGCCCTTTTAAATATAACAATCCTCGAGGTCCTGGAACATTCGTAATTGTAACATTAAACGGAGGTCTATGCAGTTCTTTGATGTTATATTTACTGTAAAGTCCTGCTGCCAAATTGGCTAAACCAAAAGGTACAGAATCGGCCATTTTAGCCAAAGTTTTAGCACCCATTGCTTTGTGCCTCGTTTTTCCTTGAATTGTTTGTTCTTGTATATATTCAAGACGGGCAATAGGATCTTCTATATGCGTTGCAATACGAACCAACATATTAGATATTTGATTATTCATTTCATTCTTACTGCTTTCGGTACGAATGGAAATGGGCACATTTGCAACTAAGGGTTGAGACGGCAATTTTTCACGCCCTTGTAAGTACCTTCGAATAGCACCAGCACAAATTGCCAAAATAATATCGTTGATGCTCACACCCATAAATTTTCTCAAGGCATTTATTCGATCAAAAGATAGAATGGCGGTTCCCCAAGTTCGTTTGGGAGATACTGAACCGTTAAAAATAGTTTTAGGAACAGGAAAAGAAGGCTTATTAAAATCTTTTTTACCACTTAACGTGTTATTGGCTCTCCCTTTTAGCATTGAAATAACGGTTTCACCGATAGTTACCGGAATTTTCAACGGGTTTTTTAGAAACTTGTAAGAACTTTTAAGCAAAAGACTTAGTTCATCTGGTAAAGGTTCTGGGTCATAAGGTTTAGGTGGTTTTATCTTATCTTCGTTATCGAATAATACACCCATAATACCAACGCCCGAACTTCCATCAATCATTACATGATGTACTTTAGTAACAATTGCGACCGATCCTTTTGGCAATTGTGAAATCTCATTTAAACCCTCTATAAAACTTATAGACCACAAAGGTCTACGTAAGTCTAACGAACCGCTAAAGATGGAAGATGTCTGTTCTCTTAAAGTTTTCCAATTGGCCGGATCTGGTAGTTTTATTCGGTTGATATGTAGATCTAAATCGAAATTAGGATCATCTACCCAATATGGATAATCCAAATCAAAAGGAACATTCATTAATCGCTGTCGGAATTTAGGGATTAAATGAAGTTTTGAAGCGATAATATCTTTAAAATCTTGGTATTTCAGTGAATCTTCAACGATAATTAAAGAGCCCACATGCATGGGGCTAGACGGCGATTCAGCGTACAAAAAAGTGGCGTCAAAACCAGAAATTTGTTTTGCCGAGGTTTCAAGAGCGTCTTGAACTATATCTTTAATAACCGTTTTTTTCCCCATAAAGCTTGCTAAAAATTAGTGAAGGCGCTATACTATTGAATAGACACATCTAGTCTTTGCAAGATAGATATTTTTTATAAATTATTCGATTTACTATTGTTGGAAGGACGGTTTGTATTGAATTTTGAGTTTTTGAATAAAAATTTTCAAAGAAGAAATAAGATGGTAACATTGATTTAATTTTATTTTGCAATAAAAATTATACAGTCTATACCGTTTTATAAAACTATACAAAATTAAAATGATCTATGAAATACGTTCTTTTATCAAATACAAATGCCTATATTTAAGCATAAATTCTTTCATAAAGAAACTATACAAGAATGTTGTATGTATTAAATCGAATTAAAAGAGAGTTAATTTTATTTTTGACGATATTAGTGTTTTTCCAAAACGCGTTTTGTCAAGAATTACCTCCTATTGAGAATTTTTCAACAAAAGACTATCAGGCAGAAAATCAAAATTGGGCCATTTCTCAGACCTTGGACAAATTGATATATGTTGCCAACAATCGTGGGTTACTAGAGTTTAATGGTGCAAAATGGAAGTTATATTCTTTACCTAATGAATCAATAGTACGATCTGTACATGCAGTTGAGAATCGCATTTATACGGGCAGTTTTATGGAGTTTGGATATTGGGAAAGAGATGATTTAGGAATTTTAAACTTCACTTCAATTTCTCAGGAAATGAATGTCCAAATGATTGAAGACGAAGAATTTTGGCATATTTTAAATACTGATGATGGTATTGTCTTTCAATCTCTCAATAGAATTTATATTTATAATAAAGAGAGTAGTACTATTAGTATTATAAATTCGACAACAACAATCACCAATATATTCAAGGTAAACCAAACCATTTATTTTCAAAAAATAGGTGAAGGAATCTTTAAAATTGAAAATGGAAAAGACTCACTTGTCATAGATAGTCAACTAATCAAAGATAAAGATGTGATTAATATTTTTTCAGAGGATGATGGCTTACTCATTGTAACGCGTGACGATGGTTTTTATAGTTATAAAAATGGCATTCTAGAAAAATGGGATATTGCGGCGAGTGAAAAATTGACTAAAATTAGTGTCTATAATGCCATTCGTTTAAGAGATAAGAGTTTTGCACTTGCTACTATTTCAGATGGCCTAATTTACTTGGATAGTAAGGGTGAATTAGTGTACCATATTGATCAAAATAATGGAATATCTAACAACACCGTTTTGGCGGTTTTTGAAGATGACGATGAAACAATTTGGCTTGGCCTTGATAATGGTGTGAGTTATGTGAATCGAAAATCTCCTTTTCGAGAGTACATCGACGATAGTGGAATGTTAGGGAGTGTATATACATCTGCTATTGTTGGTGAAAAATTGTATTTAGGAACGAACCAAGGTTTGTTTTATAAAGAGTTAGGAGGTAATGACGAATTCAAGTTTATTCAAGGAACACAAGGACAAGTATGGTTTTTGAAAGAAATACATAAAAAATTATTCTGTGGTCATAATTTAGGGACTTTTATTATTGATGAGGATAAGGCGCTCAAAATATCTAATATTCAAGGAACATGGAATATAGATTCAATAGATAATAAACCGAATCTATTGCTTCAAGGAAATTATGATGGATTGTATATTCTTGAAAAGAAAGAAAATAACTGGAAATTGAGAAATAAAATTGAAGGTTTTGATAACTCTTCAAGATTTTTCGAAGTTTTTGGAAATGAAATTTTCGTGAATCATGAGTATAAGGGAGTATTTAAATTAAATGTTGACAGTACTTTTAATAGAGCGACAAATGTCGCTATTGATACGCTAATAAAAGGTTCTAATTCGGGTATTATAAAGTATAAAAATACGTTGTTATACGCTTATGAAAAAGGAATATATAGGTATGATACTAGTAACAATAAGTTTAGAAAAGATACCATTTTAAGTAAGGCATATACAAAAGAAGAATATATGTCAGGGAAACTAATTGTGGACGAAAATGAAAATTTATGGACTTTTACTGATACAAATGTCAATTATATCTCGACAGGAGGATTAACGAACGTTCCGAAAATAAATAATATACCGTTAAAAAGAGAGGTTCGTAAAGGAGTTGTTGGATATGAGAATGTGTTAAATTTTGATGATAAAATCAAAAACACCTATTTGCTAGGAACTACTGCTGGATATATCTCAGTAAATCTAAACGCTCTTAAAGTAGAAAATTTTCAAGTTCACATAGATGCTGTGGTTAAGGGAAGTAGTAAGAAAGATGCTGAAACAAAAGAAAGATATGACAAGAATATTGATGGTATATTTAAAAGTGAAGAAAATAATCTAGAGTTTTCTTATTACACACCTAAGTATAAAAAATTTCTCAGTCCAAATTATCAATTTCAATTGTTAGGGATATACGACGATTGGAGTAATTGGTCAGAAAATGCAACAATCACTTTTGAAAATCTTCCATATGGTGATTACACCTTTCGAGTAAGAGCAAAAATTGGTAATACTTTATCGAATAATATTGCGTCATATACCTTTAAGATTGAAAAACCATGGTATATTTCTAATTCTATGATTGCTGTTTACATTTTAGGAGTTTTGTTATTTTCTATTTTTATGCATAATTTATATAAGAGATATTACAGCAAACAACGCAAGAAACTAATAGAAAAAAACAAAAGAGAATTTGAATTAGCGCAGCTTCAAAATGAAAAGGAAATAATTAGAATTAAAAACGAACAATTAGAGGCAGATGTCAAAAATAAAAGTAAAGAATTGGCTGCTTCAACAATGAGTATTATTAAAAAGAATGAGTTGTTGACCACAATTAAAGGTGAACTTTATCATCTAAGTAACAATGATTCGGTAAAACCGGTTATAAATATTATCGACAAAAATTTAAGTCAAAATGATGATTGGGAATTATTTCAAGAAGCCTTTAATAATGCTGATAGTGGATTTTTGAAGAAAGTAAAAACCCTACACCCATCGCTATCTCCAAATGACCTTAAATTATGTGCATATTTAAGGTTGAATTTATCGTCTAAAGAGATTGCACCCCTCCTCAATATTTCATCAAGAAGTGTAGAAATAAAAAGATATAGATTACGAAAAAAACTTAATTTACTAAACAAGGAGAATCTTGTAAACTATATTCTAGAGCTTTAACACTTAACATAGCATCTTTCTACCACAACATTACCTATACAACTCCTGTTTTAGCTCTTTGTTAAAGTTTTTTATAGTAAAATTAAACAACACATTTTTTCTAGTAAAATAGCCTTAATAATGCAAAAATATTGATGTTTTTTTAACATGTATACTTTTTGTCTAGGTGTTTTTTATTGATTTCATAATTTTCGATACTAAGTTTAGTGTCTCAAATAGAAGCACATGAATACAATAAAAAACAATCTTCTAGTATTAGCATTTTTAGTATCGATTGTAAGCACTTTCGCCCAAGTCGAAAAAGTGACAGTAGTAAATAATGATCAAGGATCCAAATTGATGGTAAATGGGAAAGAATTTATCATTAATGGAATGAACTGGGATTATATTCCTATTGGAACGAATACGGTGAATGCTAATTTTTGGAAAAAGTCGGATGCTGTTATTAAAGTAGGATTAGATGGAGAAATGGGACTCCTAAAAAATATGGGTGTAAATGTAATACGACAGTATACTGGAGTTCCTGCAAGATGGATTCAATATATCTATGAGAATTATGGAATATACACCATGCTGAACGATTCATTCGGTCGTTACGGACTTACACTAGATGGTGTTTGGACACCAGTAACAGATTATGCCGATCCTAAAACTCAGAAGTATCTCTTAGATGAAATAGATAAGCTAGTAAAAGAATATAAAAATACTCCGGGTCTCTTACTATACTTATTAGGAAATGAGAATAACTACGGACTATTTTGGGCAGGAGCGGAAACCGAGGATTTTCCTGATGATGAAGGTGAAAAGCAGTTCATAGGCGAAAAAAGAGGCCGACCAATGTATAGACTGATGAATGAAGCTGCGAAAAGAATTAAAGCCTCTGATATGTCACATCCGGTTGCAATCTGTAACGGAGATGTTTTATTCATAGATATAGTTGCCGAAGAATGCAAAGATGTTGATATCTATGGAACAAATACATATAGAGGAGCCTCTTTTGGAGATATGTTTCAAGTGGTTAAGAATAAATTGAATAAACCGCTTATGTTCACTGAGTTTGGTGCTGACGCATATAGCGCAACGAAGAATGCAGAAGATCAAGAATCTCAGGCCTATTACATGGTAGAAAACTGGAAGGAAATCTATGAGAATGCAGCAGGAGTTGGAAAAGTTGGAAACTCTATAGGAGGTTTTACTTTTCAATTTAGTGATGGATGGTGGAAGTTCGGATTCGACGATAGAAAAAATGCCGATCAACATGATAACAATGCATCGTGGTCAAATGGAGGCTACGCTCGAGATTTAGAAGGGAAAGAAAACAATATGAATGAGGAGTGGTTTGGTATTTGTGCCAAAGGCCCGACGGATGCTCGAGGACTATATGAACTCTATCCTAGAGCGGCCTATTATGCCTTAAAAGAAGCGCA
Source organism: uncultured Flavobacteriaceae bacterium (assembly GCA_947500525.1). Taxonomy (GTDB): domain Bacteria; phylum Bacteroidota; class Bacteroidia; order Flavobacteriales; family Flavobacteriaceae; genus Aureibaculum. The sequence continues at coordinate 626,266 of CANMSH010000001.1, forward strand.
TAAATTCAATCCGTATAAGGAAAATACAACAATAGAAACTGTTAAGAATCATTTCGATGGAATTGAATTGATGGAAGCGGTTCTAAAAGCTCGCGGTGACAAGGCTGCTCTTGAAGCTCAAAGTGGTGGAAAAATTCGTATCAGTCAATTGAGAGCCGAATTTACCACGTTTAATACTGGAGGTAGTTTATTGACGACTCCAAGTACTGCAGACCCCGATGCCAATACGTTTCCAAATGAAACAGGTTTTGACCACATGCAATCCTATTATGTTGGAATTGAAGGAAGACCTTCTCCGAATATGAGAGCGAACGTAAACTTTAATATTCTCGGTAATGTTGCAGCAAATCCCATTAATGAAATATTTTATGAAAATAGAGGACGTCCAGTTACGGTCGATGGAACAGATGGAGAAGTGAGACTAGCCGATAACAATCGTATCCAGGTATATAATGCAGAATTCGAATGGAAAACCAAAGATGCAGATGTAAAAGGGTTCTATAGAGTGGGTCATAACCATTGGGGTTATGAAGGTGATTTTTTCGGATTATATCCTGAAGCGAATTATGGACCCAATTTGGATATTTATAATGGTGAAATTTTAGGACTTGAGGTTGATGGAAAAAGGTCATTTAAAGGCTTAAAAGCAGCTTTTGGTCCGCAACTTTGGTGGGGAGCGAACCCTGCTTTTTTGGTGAAGTATAGTAAAACATTTAAGCATATTGATATCACAGGTATTTTTCATGAAGATATTGATGAGCAAGGAGCTGCTGTTACTTCTATTGCGGTACCGGTACCGAAAACCAGAAGAGCAACCCTATATGCCAAAAGAAAACTTGGAGCCTTTGGTTTAGAAGTAGGTGGTATTTGGGGAGGACAACCCTTAAATGGTCGTGAATTTCAATTCGTCCAAGGAGAACCTGGAAATTATATAGTCTATAATGACAAGATAAATTCAGATGATAATTGGGGAGCTAAGGCTAAAATTACGTTTCAAAAAGGCCTATTTAATTGGTACGCCTTAGGAGCAACCACTGGTTTAGTTGCGAATGGAGGTGCAGATCAAACAAGAACATTTACAGGATGGAAATTAAAAGATAACGGTAGCGGTAACCAAAATAGTTTCCTTACCGGATTTACATATACAATTGGCAATTTACAAATTGCACCTAACTTTTTATGGCAAGAGCCATTGGTAGATGCAATACCTAATGACGCAGGCGGACCAGCTAGACTTAGAAATATTCAAGATGACCCATTTGCGGTTAGATCAAATAGAAAAACAACCGCTGGGGAGATATTACTCACTTATGATCCTACTCCAGGATCATGGTTTTACGAATGGGATAATGATCGCGCCGAAGACGCTAAATTTGCCTTCAACCTTGGTTTTGTCTATCGTCACTTACCTACAACTATGGATGCCGCTATAGGTTTCTTCGAGGGCTCTCGTGTAGGTGCTCCTTTTGCAAATTCGGTACCCGCACAAGATTTATGGGAGGGTAGCTCGCGTATTGTTTCTAAAATAAATCCTGATTTGGCCTTTATTGCAAATCTATATGTTGGAAATCGTCAATCGAATGGAAGCGACGATAGAGTGATAAACAGAGCAGGAGGCGATTTAAGATTAATTTATAAAAAGTGGAAGATAGAATCAGCAATCAAAATAAATGATTGGGGGCCGTATGATTATCATCGTGACTTTAACCTTACGTACCCAGTTCAATTTATGCTAGATATTTCTACTTCATTAGGAAAGCCAGATTGGTTCATTTTACCAGATACGAAAATAGGTATTCGCGGAACTTGGCGTTCATTAAATGAGTTTTCGCCGCGTTTCCTTCCAAATCAAGTAGATCCGAATGCATTCCCACCAATACCTGCATTAAGTCCCGTAGGATTTGATAATGGACAAGAATGGGAAATTAGAACGTACGTACATATTAACATTGGAAAATAACACGATTAAGATGAAGAATATAAAACACTTAAATTTTAAAAGCCTGTTTTTGATATTGGTTTTTATGACGATGATAAGTTGCGAGAGAGAACTCTCTAATGAAGCTGAATTCGCCACTTTTTCTAAAGCAGGAGAGATTTTTACAGATAATTTTGTAGGATTAGGAACAAATTTTTTCTTCCCTTTTATAAGTGATGGAGCGAAGGCTGACGTCTTCTCTGTGGATGAAGATGTGGCGTACGAAAGTTCAGCTTCTATTCGAATAGATGTACCAAATGCTAATGATCCAGGCGGAAGTTTTGCGGGAGCCATTTTTATTATTGATGGTTCAGGTAGAAATCTTACAGAGTTCGACGCTTTAACGTTTTGGGCCAAAGCCACACAAGGTGTACCAAACATTACAATGGGATTTGGTGAAAGTAAATTCCAAGTAGCGAGAAATGACATTAGCTTCTCTACCAATTGGGTGAAATATATAATTCCAATACCGGATGCTTCCAAACTTACAGAAGAAAAAGGGATGCTTTTCTTTTCTGCGGGAACAGCGAATACAGATGGCTTTGGATATACTTTTTGGCTTGACGAAATAAAATTTGAAAAATTAGGGACCATCGCACAGGCTCAACCTGCTATGCTGAATGGTGTAGATGTTGTACAAGATGCGTTTATAGATATACCAATTCAATTGACAGGGCTTTCGCAAACGTTGAATGCAGCTGGTCAAAATATAACAGTTACAGGTGCACCATCTTATTTTGATTTTAAATCTACAGATATTGATGTGGCGAGAGCAAATGAGTTAGGTTTAGTATCTGTTGTTGGAACGGGCGAAGCTACTATCTCAGCTACATTGGCAAATGTAGCTGCTAAAGGTTCACTAGCTCTCAATGTAATTGGTTCTTTCGACTTTGCACCCAAACCACCAGAACGAAACGCTAATGACGTAATATCAGTATTTAGTGATGCATATACGAATATCGCTGTAGATTATTTTAACGGATTTTTTGCACCCTTTCAAACTACTCTCGGAGGAGCCCCTCCTTTAGATGTGAATGGCGATGCCGTAATTAATTATAAGGACTTGAATTTTGTAGGGATAGGAACTTTTCAAGATGTCCCTTCAATCAATACTACGGAAATGACACATCTTCATATCGATATAAAAGTCAATGAGAGCATAGATACAGGAGATTTTATTACAATACAATTGCTTAACTCAGTTGGTAACAACGAAACATCTGGTGAGGTAAGATTCGAAGCCGATACGTTTACGACAGATGAATGGGTTAGTTTGGATATTCCGCTTGCCGATTTTGGTCTTGCCGATCGTTCTCAAATAGGACTATTGTTTTTCATATCAGATGCTACAATCTCGGATATATTCGTAGATAACATCTATTACTATAAATAGGCAGTAAATTTTAAAATAATGAACAAAATGAATAAAAATAGTATTTATAACCGCATAAAAGTTGTCTTTATACCTGCCTTTCTTTTTATATCACTTACAATAGTTCAAAGTTGTAATACAGATGAAACGCAAACAGTTACGAATTTTAGAACGTTGGTCATGGCTGATGAATTCGATAATGAAGGAGCTCCGAACAGTTCTTTCTGGACTTTCGATATCGGTAGAGGTCCGAATGGTGATGGATGGGGAAACCAAGAACTTCAGTATTATACAAATCGTACAGAAAATGTAAAGGTTGAAAATGGCTTTCTTTTAATTACAGCTCAGGAAGAATCTTTCGAAGGTGCCTCTTATACATCTGCAAGATTGAAGACAGAGGGTCTATTTGAACAACAATATGGACGTTTTGAAGCTAGAATAAGATTACCATATGGTAAAGGTTTATGGCCAGCATTTTGGCTGTTGGGTAATGACTGTGATACGAACATTTGGCCAAATTGTGGTGAAATTGATATCATGGAATATCTTGGAGATTCCCCAACAGTGGTATTCGGAAGTGCTCATGGGCCTGGATATTCAGCTGGTGAAGCAGAAACAAAAGAATATTCTTTAGTCAACGATAGATTCGATACAGGATTTCACATTTTCGGAATAGAATGGGGTCCAAATTACATCAATTACTATGTAGATGATGTCTTATACAACCAAATAACTCCAGAAGATGTTTCTGGTGAATGGGTTTTTGATCACCCATTTTATATCATAATGAATGTTGCCGTAGGAGGAAGTTTCCCTGGATCACCTGATTCAGAAACAGTATTTCCACAAACGATGGTCGTTGATTATGTACGTGTATATCAACAATAGAAAGTAAACAAATTAACTAATAAGAATTATGAAAAAATTACTCAAAAGAACTAAGATACTATGGTTATTCGTTCTTGCAATATCCTTTGTAAGTTGTGAGAATGACGATGATGCTGTTTTGCCAGAACTCGTGGCAAGTTTTGCGCATACTATAAATGAAGATACAGGAGCAGTGTCATTTATAAATTTATCAGAAAATGCCGATACCTATACTTGGAATTTCGGTGATGGAACATCTTCGACGGAGATTAACCCAATTAGAAGTTTTCCAACAGGTACATATACCATAAAGCTTACTGCCGAAAATGCAGCTGGGGCTAGTGGAACTTTTGAGGACCAAATAGTGATTAACATACCGCTACCCATAAATATTCCTGTAACATTCGATGATCCGAACGTAAATTATGATGTCACTACATTTAATGGAGCTTCTTTTATGATTGTTGATAATCCAGATGCTTCTGGTACAAATACGAGCACTTCAAAAGTAGGAGCGATTACAAATGTTGGTGCCGCTTTTGAGGGTATTTTCTTCGACTTAGGAATGGGAATAGATTTGACAACGTTAAAATCTGTACAAGCTAATTTTTGGTCTGATGCGACAGTAGATGTATTGCTTAAATTAGAAGAGGGTACAGGTGCAGATATTGAAACCACTGCAACTCACGGAGGAACAGGTTGGGAGATAATTACATTTAATTTTACTTCAGATGCTAGTTACTCTAGATTCACTTTGTTTGTTGACGGCCCAGGTACTGCTGCAGGTACATTTTACATAGATGATATTGAACAAATTGAAACACCACCGGCGACTAGTGGATGTTCTGAAACTCCAATAGCGGCAACAGCGCTTCCTCTAGACTTTGAAGGTTGTGCAACGTTCCCTTCATCTGATAACTTTGGAGCAGGAATTACTTCTGAACTAGCGGTAAACCCTTCTAAAACAGGAATTAATACATCAGATTTTGTATTAAAGGTAGACAAACCTACAGGATCAGACTTTTTCGCTGGAATTCAAAACACCTTTGCTGAAAATTTCGATTTAACAACAACAAATATTTTTAAAGTAAAAGTATACTCTACAAAGGCTAATGTAGTCTTGAGATTTGAATTATTAGCGAATCCAAATGATGGAAGTATTGGAAACCCAGCTCCTGTCTTTGTGACCGTTCCTACGGCAAATGAATGGACGGAGGTTGAAGTAAACTTTACTGGATTGCCAGCGGGTCCAACAGCATATAATCAATTGGTAATAAAACCAGACAATGATGAATCTGATAGTGCAATTACAGCGGGCGGAACCTATTATTTCGATGACCTTACTTTAAATGAGAATGATCCAGGAACTACATTCGACAGTGGTTTATTAACAAACGGTGATTTTGAAAGTGGTGCGGCACCTTGGACGATTGGCGTGGGTTCAGATCCAGTACCAGTGGTGACAGATGGAGGTAATAGTTTTTATTCAGTAGATGTTACTGCAGCCGGAAATCCCTTTGATGTTAATATGAGTCAAAAACTAGAAATAGTAGAAAACTCAACGTACAAGTTGACTTTTGAAGCATGGTCTGATCGTGATAGATCTTTAGTTGCTGGAATCGGACTTAGTGGTGGCAGTTTTGCAAATACTACCGAAACAGTGAATTTAACTACTGCGAAAACAACATATGAATTGACTTTAACTGCGTCTGGATTTGGAGCTACTGATGCGCGTGTTTTATTCGATTCAGGTGCAGAAGTAGGTGTCGTAAATATCGATAATGTATCACTTGTTTTAGACACTGGCTCAGGAACCGATACCGAAGCTCCTGTAATTACGCTAAATGGAGACGCAACGGTAACCATAATTGTTGGAGAAACGTTTACCGATCCCGGAGCACAAGCTACTGATAATGTAGATGGTGATCTTTCAGGAAACATTACAGTTGGTGGAGACACTGTTGATACCAATACAATTGGAACATATGTTATTACCTATGATGTAAGTGATGCCGCAGGTAATGCCGCGACTCAAGTCTCTAGAACTGTAAATGTTGAAGCACCGGCGCCATTTAATAGCGGTTTATTAAGCAACGGTGATTTTGAAAATGGTGCTGCTCCTTGGACGATTGGAGTTGGAACAGATCCTGTACCAGTTGTTACAGATGGAGGAAATAGTTTTTATTCAGTTGATGTTACAAGTGCTGGTAACGCTTTTGATGTGAATATGAGTCAGAAATTAGAGATAATTGAGGGTTCTACATATACGCTGACATTTGATGCTTGGTCTGATAGATCAAGATCCATTGTGAGCGGAATTGGACTGAGTGGTGGAAGTTTCGCAAATACAGCTGAAACCGTAAATATAACTACAACTAGAGATAACTACACCTTATCACTTACCGCGAATGGATTTGGAGCTACTGATGCGCGTGTTTTATTCGATTCTGGAGCAGAAATAGGTGTCGTGAATATTGATAATGTATCTCTTACTTTAGACGGAGGTACTACAGGTACCGGAGGATGTTCTGCTACACCAGTAGCAGCCACTGAACTTCCATTAGATTTTGAAAGTTGTCAAACATTCGTTTCATCTTTTTCAAGTATTGGAGATGGAGGTGTTACCCCAAGTTTAGATGTAAATCCATCTAAATCTGGTATTAATACTTCAGATAATGTATTAAAAGTTGTAAAAGCTAGTGGTATTAATCGTTGGGGAGGTGTTCAAAACTCTTTTCCAGCTGGTGTTATTGACATTACGACCAAAGTATTTAAGGTAAAAGTATATTCAAGTGTTGCAGACGTAACCTATAGATTTGAATTAGCATTAGATCCGCAAACAGATCCTGTTACGGGTAATCCTGCGCCTCAATTCGTACAGGTTTCTGGAGGTGCCAATGAATGGGTAGAATTAGAATTCACTTTTATTAATTTACCTGCAACACCCACAACCTACAATCAGTTTGTAATTAAACCAGATAATCCTGATGGATCAGATGGTGAGGTAACTACAGAAGAACGCGTATTTTATTTTGATGACTTGCGTCTTGAGTAGTCATAAAAATAAGAGACATATTAGTTAAATTAGTTAAGGTCGAGAAGTAAAACGCTCGACCTTATTTCACAGCAATACAATTGAAAGAACATAGAGTTCACATGTTAATGGAGGATATCAAAATTAATAAAGACGTCACACTTGAACATTTAAAAATTGATAATGAAGAATTCTTCAAAATATCAAATAATGATCAAATGCGACCATTTTTTATGAGCATCGTTAGTAATTCAAATCACTGGATGTTCGTAGCAAGTAATGGAGGAATAACTGCGGGTCGAAAAAATGCAGAGTTTTCTCTTTTTCCATATTATACAGACGATAAAATAACCGAAACTGCTGATATTACAGGAAGCAAATCTATTTTTCAAATAGAAAAATTAGGCAAAACATATATGTGGGAACCTTTTTCGGAAAGATTCGAAGGTCGTTTTCAAATTACGAGAAACCTTTACAAGAATGTATATGGTAATAAAATTTTATTTGAGGAGATTAACCATGATTTGGATCTTATTTTTCGCTATCAATGGAACTCAAGTGACCATTTTGGGTTTGTAAAAAAAAGCCAATTGATTAATAGTGACACCACAAACGTTAACATCACAATTTTAGATGGTATTCAAAATATTTTACCTTATGGGGTTAGTAGTAATTTACAGAATGCTAGCAGTAATTTGGTAGACGCATACAAACGAAGTGAATTAGAAGAAACAACAGGACTAGGTATTTTTGCATTAAGTGCTATAATTGTAGATAAAGCAGAACCTAGTGAAGCGCTCAAAGCCAATGTAGTTTGGTCAACAGGTCTGAAGAATGCGACTTACTTACTATCCTCACAACAGCTTAAGAAATTTAGAAATCAACAGCTAATTGTACAAGAAATTGATGTGAAGGCTGAGAAAGGAGCATATTTTGTTCATTCTGAAATTAGTTTAACATCAAATTCTGATAAACAATGGATGTTTATAGCTGATGTAAATAAAAACCATGCTGCAATTGCAGAGCTGTCAAAAACTATAAATGAAGAGGTTAAGCTCTTTGAAAAGGTTCTTAATGATGTTGAAAGTGGCACGCAAAGTTTAATTATGTTAAACGCTGCGTCGGACGGATTACAGTTATCGGCCGATGTTTATAAAGATAAAAGACACTTTGCGAATACATTATTTAATATCATGCGTGGTGGGATTTTCGATGATAATTATAAAATAGAACGCTGGGATTTTAAAAACTACCTTCAAAAGGCGAATAAAAAAGTTGCTCGAAATAATCAGGAAATAGTTGATGGTTTACCAGAAGTTTTTTCAATGTTTAAATTGAAAGAAGTAACAGAAGGTTCGAATGATAAAAATTTTAGACGCTTATGTCTAGAATATATGCCACTTAAGTTTAGTCGTCGTCATGGCGATCCTAGCCGTCCTTGGAACAAGTTTTCGATTAATACGAGAAGTGAAATCGATGGATCAAAAATACTAGATTACGAAGGAAATTGGCGTGATATTTTTCAAAACTGGGAAGCATTGGCACTATCCTATCCTGAGTTTATTGAGAATATGATCCATAAGTTTTTAAACGCAACAACCTTTGATGGATATAACCCATATAGGGTTACCAAAGATGGTTTTGATTGGGAAGCTATTGAACCTGATGACCCTTGGAGTTATATTGGTTATTGGGGGGATCATCAAATCATATATTTATTGAAGTTCTTAGAATTTTCGGAAAACTTAACACCTAAAAAATTAGAGAGTTTTTTTAATGAAGATGTATTTGTTTATGCAAATGTTCCATATCAAATTAAGTCATATCAAGAAATTTTAAAAAATTCAAAAGACACAATAAACTTTGACAAAGAATTAGATCAGAAAATACGGAATGAACGCAATGAAATAGGAGCAGATGCGGCATTATTAAAAGATGAAAGTCAGACTACGGTGACGGTTAATTTCATTGAAAAAATACTAGCGACGATTCTTGCTAAATTATCAAATTTCATCCCAGAGGGTGGTATTTGGATGAATACACAAAGACCAGAATGGAATGATGCGAATAACGCCCTTGTTGGTAACGGCGTATCTATGGTGACATTATATTATTTACGTCGCTTCTTTGATTTTTTTGAGAACGTATTTACGACTTCGAAAACAGATAAGATTGAAATTTCTAAAGAGCTAGTAAGTTTCTTTAAATCGGTGGTTTCAACGTTCGATGAGTATCAACATATCTTATCTGGAACTTTTAATGATGTACAACGAAAAGAAGTTTTAGATGCCCTTGGGAAAGCAGGTAGTGATTATAGGAATCGTATTTATATAGATGCTTTTTCTGGCAGTAAAGAAGTCTTAACAATAAGTGAATTAAATCATTTTGTCCGAATTACTTTAAAGTATTTAGAACATTCTATTGCAGCGAACAAACGTTCTGATAATTTGTACCATGCTTACAATTTGATGACCATAAATAGAGACGAGGTTTCTATTTCATATTTAGATGAAATGTTAGAGGGTCAAGTCGCTGTACTAAGTTCAAAACATCTAACCTCGCAAGAAGTGTTGGCTGTGTTAGATGCTATGAAAAAAAGTAATTTATTCAGGAGAGATCAGTACAGCTATTTGCTATATCCTTATAAGAATTTAAAAGGTTTTATGGCTAGAAATATAATCGCCCTAAAATCTTTTGAGCGATCTCATTTATTGCAACAACTTATAGTTGATGGGAATACACAGATTATTGAAAAAGATGTTAAAGGAGTTTACCATTTTAACGGAAACTTTAGAAATGCAACAGATCTAAAAAAGGCTCTAAATGAACTTCCAAGTGCTTACAAGAAACAGCTTGTGAAAGAAGAGGATAAAGTTTTGGAACTATTTGAAGAAGTGTTTAATCACAAGGCGTTTACTGGGCGTTCAGGTACTTTTTATGGTTATGAAGGTCTAGGTTCTATTTATTGGCACATGGTTTCTAAACTGCAACTAGCAGTTCAGGAGTGTTGTTTAAAAGCAATTAATGATAAAGAAAGTGAACAGATAATAGGAAGGTTATTAGAGCATTATTATGAAATTAACGAAGGCATAGGAGTGCACAAATCACCAGAACTTTATGGCGCTTTTCCTACTGATCCTTATTCACACACTCCTGCAGGAAAAGGAGTACAGCAACCTGGAATGACCGGTCAAGTCAAAGAAGATATTTTAAGTCGATTTGGAGAACTTGGAGTGTTTGTGAAAGAAGGGAAACTGTATTTTGACCCATGTTTATTGCGAAAAGAGGAATTCTTAAAGGTATCAACAAAGTTTAACTATGTGAATATTTTTAGAGAAAAACAGACGATACTGTTACCCGAAAAATCGATGTGTTTTACGTATTGCCAAGTACCAATAGTTTATAAAATAACGGGTACAGCATTAATGGAGGTAAAATTCAAGAATAACAGGTCTCGAACATTCGATAGTTTAAGTTTAGATCTAAACACTAGTAGAGAAATATTTAATCGTTCTGGAAAAGTTATGCAGATTAATGTTCATATAAAAATGAGTGATTTAAATTAACACTAAAGCAAATTAGTTATGAAGAAGACATCATGCTATTTCATTTTAATGATGATTACTCTATTTACGGTATCATGTAATGAAACTAAAAAAGAAAAAAATACAGCAAAGCAAAAAACCAAAACAGAAGTGACTGCTAAAGATATATTAGGAAATCCAAATTATTTAGCCATCTCATATGGTGGCTATCGTAAATCAACCCGAGATATTCAACCAACAATAAAAGAATTGAAGGAAGATATGAAACTTCTTCAGGCGATGAATATCAAAATGATTAGAACGTATAATGTACAATTAGCGCACGCCTCAAATGTATTAAAAGCTATTGCTGAGTTGAAACAGGAGGATAGCAATTTTGAAATGTATATGATGTTGGGCGCTTGGATTGATTGTAAAAATGCGTGGACAGATCAACCGCCAAATCATGAATTAGAAAGTGGCAATAATGAAGCTGAAATTAAACGAGCTGTCATCTTAGCAAATCAATATCCTGATATTGTCAAAGTTATTGCGGTTGGCAATGAAGCCATGGTGAAATGGGCAACGAGCTATTTCGTACAACCATGGGTGATCTTAAAGTGGGTGAACTATTTACAAGATTTAAAAGAGAAGGATGAATTATCAAAAGACCTTTGGATTACAAGCTCAGATAATTTCGCTTCTTGGGGAGGTGGTGACACTGAATACCATGTTGAGGATTTGAATAAATTGATAAAAGCGGTCGACTTTATTTCCATGCATACCTATCCAATGCATGATACGCATTACAATCCACAGTTTTGGGGCGTACTAGAGGATGAAAAAGAGATGTCTGATATAGAAAAGATTGAGAAAGCCATGGAACGTTCCTTAGAATATTCTAAAGCGCAGTATGAAAGTGTGAAACAATACATGAATAGTGTAGGCGCGAATAAACCGATTCATATTGGGGAAACTGGTTGGGCGAGCTATTCGAATGGTCATTACGGTAATGATGGTTCTAAGGCTACTGATGAATTTAAAGAAGCATTATTCTATACCCTAATGCGTAATTGGACAAACGAAAACAAAATTGCCTGTTTTTACTTCGAAGCTTTTAATGAACCGTGGAAAGATGCCGCCAATCAAGGAGGATCAGAAAACCACTTCGGATTGTTTACAGTAGATGGTGAAGCGAAATACGTTGTTTGGGATCTAGTAGATGACCAAACTTTTGACGGATTAACACGAGGAGGGAATCCTATTACAAAAACCTACGATGGGAATAAAGAGTTATTACTCAAAGAAGTCTTAGTCCCTACTATTAAGGACTCATTAGCTGTTAGTTTTTAGGATTATAATTATGTTGAAGAAAACCTGTTTAATCATATTAATTTGTTTTATGTCAAGTGCCTGTTCAAAAAAGGAACAACATTTAAACGTCGAGGTATTCGAAACTTCTGCCAATGGGAATAAGCTAACGCCTGTGACCAAATTTTCTAAAAATGAAGGCGCAACTTTAGTTAAATTATTTCCTGCCAAAGAGAAACAAACAATAACAGGTTTTGGAGGTTCTTTTACCGAATCTTCGGCGTACTTACTGAATAAATTGGGGGAAGAAAACCGAAAAAAAATAATAGATGCCTATTTCGGACCTAATGGTGCTAAATATTCTTTAACAAGAACACATATGAATTCTTGTGACTTTTCATTAAGTCAGTATTCGTATGCACCGACTAAAGATAAAGAGCTAAGTGATTTCTCCGTAAAGGAAGACAAAGAAGATATCATTCCTTTTATCAAAGACGCAATGGCCGCTTCGGAAGACGGATTTAAGATACTTTCTTCTCCTTGGACAGCTCCACCATGGATGAAAGATAATAATAGTTGGGTTGGAGGTAAATTGCTTCCAGAATATTATGATACTTGGGCGTTGTTTTTCTCAAAATATGTAGATGCGTATAAATCGGAAGGTATTGATATATGGGGATTTACAGTAGAAAATGAGCCTCTCGGAAATGGGAACAATTGGGAAAGTATGCATTATACACCTGACGAAATGACCAACTTTGTTCAGAATCATTTGGGACCAAAACTAGCAGCAGATGGAAAAGGAGAGGTAAAAATTTTAGGTTATGATCAAAACAGAGAGCATTTAAAAGAATGGATAAATGCTCAATATAAAGATGAAGAGACTTCAAAATTTTTTGATGGTACTGCGATACATTGGTATGCGAGTACCTATGATTATTTTGCTGAAGAATTACAATATGCACACGAAAAAGCTCCACAAAAGTACTTGATACAATCTGAAGCCTGTGTGGATGCCGAAAAACCAAAATGGCAAGATGACGCTTGGTATTGGAGCAAAGAAGCAACAGATTGGGGTTGGGATTGGGCGCCAGAAAAAGATAAACCGATGCACCCAAAATACGTGCCTGTCTATAGATATGCACGAGATATTATTGGTTGCTTGAATAATTGGGTTGATGGATGGGTAGATTGGAATATGGTACTAGATACGAATGGAGGGCCTAATTGGTTCAAAAATTGGTGTGTAGCTCCCGTGATTGTGAACCCTGAAAAAGATGAGGTGTATTTTACACCCTTGTACTACACATTGACACATTTTAGTAAATATATACGTCCTAGAGCCAAAATAATTGAAGTTGAAAATTCAGATGATGAACTTTTGGTCACGGCAGCAAAGAATGAGAGCGGTTCCATAGTTGTAGTGGTATTGAATCAGGGCAAAAAAGAAAAGTATTTCTCAATTCAGCTAGAGGAGAAATATAAAAGCGTAAGTATTAACCCTCAAGCTATTCAAACTATTGTAATAGCTTATAAAAACTAACTAACTATGTCACAATCTGTAAAAGTTCCCATTGGTCAAAAAGCCACCTTCGGAGCAGGTCATTTTATTTTAAATATTTTACCTGGAACACTAGGTGTGTTTATTCAATTCTTTTTGTTAACGGCGTGGGGTGTTGACCCTCTTTGGGCTGGACTTTTAGGGGGATTACCTAGAATATTCGATTCAATAACAGATCCAATAATGGGTTTCATTTCTGATAATACAACATCGAAATGGGGAAGAAGACGACCTTATATTTTTATTGGAGCAATTATAAGCGGTATCTTATTCTTTTTGATGTGGCAAATTGATGATAATGCTTCACAATCATACATTATATGGCATGTGATGGTTGTTCAATTACTTTTTCTTATTGGAAATACGATGTTTGCGACACCATTGGTTGGCTTAGGTTATGAAATGACGTCAGATTACAACGAGCGAACTAGAATCATGGCTTTTTCAAATACAATGGGACAAATTGCTTGGATGATAGTTCCTTGGTTGTACGTAATTATACCAGACACAAATACCTTTAATACCCAAACCGAAGGAGTACGAACAATGGCTCTTATTGTAGGTATCATGTGTATAGTTTTCGGAATTTTACCGGCAATTTTCAATAAGGGTATTGACTCTGCCAATATGGGAAATAGGAAAGAAATCAATTTTAAAACGTTGGCAGCAAATATGAAAGATTTATGGGCAGGGATATTGCAGGTCTCTAAAAATAAACCTTTTATGAAATTATGTGGGGCGACATTTTTAGTGTTTAATGGATTTCAATTAGTGGCGGCCTTTGGTGTTTTTATTATAGTTTTTTACATGTATAATGGTAGTTATGAGCTAGCGGGCACTTGGCCTGCTTGGTTTAATACAATTAATGCCATGATTACCGCCTTTATTGTTATTCCTATTATTTCGAGAATGGCAAGAAAATGGGGTAAGAGAAAAGCATTCATAATTTCGACCATTTTATCTATTCTAGGATATGTTTTAAAATGGTGGGGATTTGACAAAGAATTAAACAGCCAATTTAGTCAAACTGGTTTAGGTAAAAGCATGAATTCAGCTATAGGGTCTATTTTCGAATCTTTGAATCCTTTTTTAGAAAGCGTTGGTATGTCATGGTTTACGATTGATCCAGGTAGTGAAATACCATGGTTAATATTTCTACCAATCCCGCTGTTTGCATTTGGAATGGGAGGATTATTTACATTAATGATGTCTATGACAGCTGACGTATGCGATTTAGATGAGTTAGAAAATGGAATGCCGCGTAAAGAAGGTACTTTTGGAGCAATTTATTGGTTGATGGTAAAAATTGGTCAATCGATAGCACTTGTTTTAGGAGGAGTGATATTGAGTATTGTTGGTTTCGACCCTAATGCTACCGAGCAGTCAATAGAAACTATGAATAACTTGAGGATAGCAGATATATTAGTTCCATCGCTTACCGCCGGACTTGCCGTTTGGGTAATGTGGAAATATAGTTTGAATGAGTCAAGAGCCAAAGAAATAAAAGAAGAATTGGTAAAACGTAGAGGAGAATTGTAAAATATAAGTAGAGAATGTCATATCGAATTGAAGATTATCATGCCTATAGTGGTGTAAATTTTTTAGAACACTCAGGTATAGATTTTAGCGAATACACTGCCGAAGATTTGATTAGGTTGTGGAGAGCTACACTAAATAAAGGAATGCATGGAATATGCTTTAGTATGTATGAGGATGGTCAACAACCAGGAGATACCATTACTGAGGGGCAAGTAGAACGACGTGTAAAGATTTTAAAACCATATGCTAAATGGATACGTTCATTTTCATGTATTGAAGGCAATGAACATGTACCACGTATTGCTCATAAAAACGGGATGAAAACCATGGTAGGAGCATGGTTAAGCGACAACAAAGAAGATAACGAGAAAGAGATTGCAGGACTAATTCAATTAGGGAAAGAAGGATGTGTAAATATTGCAGCTGTTGGCAATGAGGTATTGTATAGAAATGACTTAACATTAGAAGAACTACTTGGTTATATTAGGCGTGTTAAGGAAGCCTTGCCAGATATTCCTGTTGGTTATGTCGATGCCTACTACGAATTTTCAAAACATCCTGAGCTCGTTGAAATTAGTGATGTTATATTGAGTAATTGTTACCCTTATTGGGAAGGTTGTCATATAGATGGATCATTAGGTCATATGGAGCAGATGTTTGGTCAGGCAACGGACGCTGCGCAAGGCAAGAAAGTTATTATTACTGAAACTGGATGGCCAAGTGAAGGAGGAAGCTTTAAAGGAGCCGATTCATCAGAAGAAAATGCCATAAAGTATTTTATAAATACCCAAGTTTGGGCTAAAAAACAAAAAGCTGAAGTGTTTTATTTTTCTTCATTTGACGAATCTTGGAAAACAGGAGATGAAGGTGATGTTGGAGCTTATTGGGGACTTTGGGATAAAGATGAAAACTTGAAATTTTAGGAAGTATTTTACAGATAGTCCGTCTATAAGAAATATACAAATCCTTACCTTTGAATAAATTTCGGCTATTAAATGATCCAACTTAGAGTTAAATTGTTTGTATTAGGTTTTGTTGCAACGTTCATATCTCATTCGCAAGAAAGAAAGTTGCTCTGGGAGGAGAATTTTGATGGGCCTATATTGAACGAAAAATCCTGGAATTTTGAACGGGGCGATGGTTGTCCGAATCTTTGTGGTTGGGGCAATGCTGAAAAACAGATTTACACCAATAAAAACCATCATTTGAAAGATGGTTATTTAACAATCAACATTCTCAAAGAAGGGGCCAACTACACTTCGACTCGAATTACGACCAAAGGAAAACGCCAATTTAAATATGGTTATATTGAAACAAGAGCCAAACTACCTGTTGGTAAGGGTATATGGCCTGCTTTTTGGATGCTTGGCAAGAATATTAAGAAAGTAGGGTGGCCTACTTGTGGAGAAATTGATATTTTAGAATATGTAGGTAAAGAGCCACATACGATATATACTTCTCTACATACTAAAGCCAGCCATGGAAATACAATAAATAGTAAAAAAACCAAAATTAAGAATATTGAAGAAGGTTTTCATATATACGCCATTGACTGGACAAAAGAGAAGATCGCTTTTTATGTAGATCATAAGCTCGTATATACTTTTCAGCCAAAAGAAAAAACTAAAGAAACATGGCCCTTTAAACAGCCCTTTTATTTCATTTTAAATGCTGCAGTAGGAGGAAATTTTGGAGGCCCCGAAATTGACGATACAATATTCCCCCAAGAGTTTGTTATTGATTATATAAAAGTATACAAATGAACGTTAGGATAACACTTCTTCTCTGTTTCTTTTTATCAATGTTGGCATGTAATAAAGGACAGGAATTAAATCAGGTCGATGATGAGGAAGTAATTGATGATCTTACCGATGATGAATTATTAGATTTAGTTCAAAGACAAACCTTTAATTATTTCTGGGATGGGGCCGAACCTAATTCAGGAATGGCCAGAGAACGCATCCACCTAGACGAACCAAATTTAGACCAGGATGTTGTAACCACAGGAGGCTCAGGATTTGGTTTAATGACAATTTTGGTTGGTGTAAAACGAGGCTTCATTACCAGAAATCAGGCATTTGAAAGATTTGAAAAAATTATTAATTTTTTAGAGTCAGCCGATCGATTTCATGGAGCTTGGCCACATTGGTTAAATGGTAAAACAGGAAAAGTTATTCCTTTTAGCTCAAAAGATGACGGAGGAGATCTTGTAGAAACTGCTTTTCTTGTACAGGGATTGTTAGCAGTGCAAGAATACTTTAAGAATGGAAATGAGGAAGAGAAAGAATTGACTCTTAAAATACAGCAACTTTGGGAAGAAGTTGAATGGAATTGGTATACAAAAAACGATGAAGATGTTCTCTATTGGCATTGGTCACCCAATTTTGAATGGGATCTTAATTTAAAGTTGAGCGGATATAACGAGACTTTAATTACTTATATATTGGCCGCAGCCTCACCAACACATCCTATTTCCAAAGATGTATACGAAAAAGGATGGGCAAATACAGGGGCTATCACTAGTTCAGAAACCTCATATGCCTTGCCAACCGTTTTAATGCATAACGTACAACCTGTTGGTCCACTCTTTTGGGCACATTATTCGTTTCTAGGATTAGACCCTAATCGATTAAAAGATCAATATGCCAATTATTGGACACTTAATCAAAATCATGCAAAAATCATCTATAATTATTGTGTAGATAACCCAGGAAATTTTGAAGGATATGGTGAAAAATATTGGGGGTTAACCGCGAGTTACTCAATTAATGGTTATGTGGCACATAGTCCAAGTGAAGATTTGGGGGTAATTTCGCCAACAGCCGCTCTATCTTCGTTTCCATATACTCCACAAGAGAGTATGCGATTTTTGAGAGCACTATATGAAGAACAACAAAATCTTATAGGTTTATATGGACCATATGATGCTTTTAGTTTGAGTAACGATTGGTTTGTACCTAGGTATTTGGCAATCGACCAAGGGCCTATTCCGATTATGATTGAAAATTATAGGTCCCAGTTTATTTGGAATCTCTTTATGGGGAATGCTGAAGTTCAAAATGGGCTTACAAAACTAGGGTTTACCTCAAACTAATGAATTTAAAGGGATATTGTTAAAAAATACTTGTTAGTATGTTTTTTGATACGATTATGAGCTACCTAGGAGTAGTTTTAATAAAAAAATACTAGCGAGTATCTTTTTAGTCTATTGAAATGAGGGTAATTTTACGCACTTAAGCACTAAATAAAGGTCAAAAAAATAAAATCCGCATACTATGCGGATTTATTATTTATTGTGGAGACGGAGGGATTAGCTCGTTTCACTTCGCTCTTCCCGAATGTTTCCCATCTTGAAAATTGAATACAGGTGATTGTCATCACCAAATTTTTCTCAAATGTGTTAAAAAAAGTTTACTTTTTCCACACCTTTTTCGAAAATTATTGAAGTATTCAATTCATTTGTGGAGACGGAGGGACTCGAACCCTCGTCCAAACAAGCAGTTAAAGTGCTTTCTACATGTTTATTTCTCGATTAATTTTCGACGAATAACTGACCAAGAACAGCCCACTATTCGCTTATCTTCTTTAGTTTCGAAATACTATCGAAGTCTAGTATTTCTATGCTTACTTTTACGATGTCTCAAAGTTGAACGCGGTTAGCAAACGCTTTCAGGAGACATAAAGCTTCTCTACCTAGTAGAGACGAGGCTAAATCCTACTGTAATTCAGATTATGCAGCTAAAGCGTAGTTATTCTCGCCGTTTAAAGTTTGAAATTGAGTTTTACGAGTACTATTTCATTGCTCGACATGCTTACATTTTAACTGATCTCGCTGTCAAAACCAGTCGTCCCCAAAATTTCAAAGAAATAAGACTGCAAACTTAGGCATTTTTTATAAATACTAAACTTGTGAAATCTTATTATTCATAATACCTTGCAGCAAAATCTATACCAAGGGCGCATTGTGCCTAAATGTCTTTATTCTAATAACTTTAAACTGATTTTTTAATGAAATTTGCCCTTATAACCGAACGTAAAAACCCACCAGATCGTCGTGTGGTATTATCACCAGAAGGATGTCAAAAACTACTGCAAGATTTCCCTGATGCATCTATTGAAATTGAATCGTCAACTATACGTGTATTTAAAGATGAAACATATGATAAATTAGGACTTAAGGTTACAACTGATGTGAGTGACTGTGACGTTTTATTAGGAGTAAAAGAAGTACCTATTGAAGCATTGATACCAAATAAATCATACTTCTTCTTTTCGCATACAATTAAAAAACAACCTTATAATAGAAAGTTACTTCAAGCCATTCTCGAAAAGAATATTACATTTTATGATCATGAAACGATTACCAACCCAAGTGGAAATAGATTAATAGGGTTTGGATATTATGCAGGTGTTGTTGGAGCGTATAACGGGTTAAGAGCATATGGATTGAAGTATGGAAATATCAATTTACCAAAAGCCGAACATGTTAAAAACAGAGTAGAGCTTGAGGCTGAATTAGATAAAATTACACTTCCAAATATCAAAATAGTTCTTACAGGTAAGGGAAGAGTAGGTAAGGGGGCCAAAGAAATACTAGATCATTTAAAAATAAAAGAAGTATCCGTTGAAGACTACCTATCTAAAGATTTTGACGAAGCTGTATATACCAATATTGATGTGCTAGATTATAATGTTCGTAAAGATGGGAAAACGCTGACTAATCAAGATTTTTATACAAATCCGCAGGAATATGAAGCGAATTTTATGCGTTTTGCGAAAGTGAGTGATCTCTATATTGCCGGACATTTTTTTGGAGATGGTTCACCATATATTTTTACCCGTGAAGATGCAAAATCACCCAATTTTAATATCAAGGTTGTTGCAGATATTAGTTGTGATATTGATGGTCCTGTGGCATGTACAATTCGCCCTTCAACGATTGCAGATCCTGTATATGGTTATGATGCCTTGAGTGAAAAAGAAGTTGATTACAAGAACGAAAATGCTATTACCGTGATGGCTGTTGACAATTTGCCTTGTGAATTACCCGATAATGCGAGTAGAGGATTTGGTTTTATGTTTTTAAAAGATGTTGTTCCGGCATTTTTTAATGGAGATAAAGATGGTGTATTAGCGCGTGCTAAAATGACTGAAAAGGGAAAATTGACAGAAAGATATGCCTATCTTCAAGCATATGTTGATGGGTTAGAATAAATGCTACAAGACAAACAATTTTTAATAGACTTGGCACATACCAAAATGCCATACGGTAAGTATAAAGGTGTGTATTTAATTGATTTACCCGAACATTATGTTGTTTGGTATCATTCAAAAGGGTTTCCTAAAGGTAAAATTGGCCTGCAATTGGGCTTGGTATATGAATTGAAATTAAATGGATTAGAACATTTAATAAGAAACATTCAAAAAAACTCCTAATGTTAAATTTCATTTAAAGTTCTGTTAAAAAGTGTTCTGTAAAAGGTTAAAACCTTGTTTTTTCTTAACTTTATAAGGATATCAACCAATAAAACTAAATTACATATGTCTACACAAAAAGTTGCCAATAGATTGGTAGAATTAATGCGCAAAGGAGATGGTATGACCGCTATTAGCGAATTATATGCTGATACTATTGTGAGCAAGGAAATGCCTGGTTATCCAGGAGGAGAATTGACTTCGGGGAAAGAAGCCGTGACTCAAAAAAATGTTGAATGGTTTAACAACGTTCAAGAATTTCATGGTAGCACAATATCTGAACCGCAAGTTGCTGGAAATCATTTTACATGCACGATGGATTTTGATGTAACCTTTAAAGATAGAGGAAGACAACAAATGACAGAGGTTTGTGTTTATGAAGTAAATGAGAATAAGATTGTTAATGAACAATTTTTTTATAATATGGGTTGACCTAAAAAGCTGTTTCTATTTTAAAAAAGCGAGAGAATGTATGTTCTATCGCTTTTTTTCTATAAACAATACACCTATTATTCCCAAACTATAGGCTACAAGATCTGTTATCTCAAACGTATTTCCCAGAATAAGATGTGCTAGTTTATCCTGTTCTAAATTCAACCAGCTTAATAAGTTGGTCATTTGTAGAAATTCTATAGCAAATGCGAATAACAGCACCCAAGTGGCAATAGATAAGGGCTTCGCGTTGATAAAACTTTTCAAAAAATAGTAGAGCATAATTACAACCAAAAAGTCACCAAAAATAAAACGGATAAAACCTTTTTCGAAAAATAGAACGATGAGTATTTCTAGTGAAAATAAAATTAAGAAATTGAGAAATGATTGTGCGTTAAATTTCATTGTATATGTTCTTTATTGGCCGAGATAGTTTTCATAAAACTCGAGAATAACATGTTTATGAGCAAGAATCCTAAAAGAAAGAAAAGACCGTAACTAATGGTGAAACCCCATGTTTTTAGATGCGCAAAAGGGTCTACAAATCGATCCGAGATATCGAAAAACAAAGATTTAGGGTTCGAAAGAATATCCCAACTATTAAATCGTAAAAACCTGCCGAGATAAATCCCAAATCCGGTAAGAAACATAATACCCGAGCTTACAATCCATGCGATGCTATATGAGAATCGGTTTATCAAAATGATATGCATTTGATACGTCGATATAAAGAATAAAATCATTCCATTCATTGCGAATGAAAAAATCAATAGTAGGTCATACCACAATGGAACGAAAGTTCTATTTGTCAAATGAAATATATCAGTTATGATATACGGAGAGTTAGGCAGAAATAACAGCCACACTACAAATGCAAACATAAACTTAATAAGGTGTTGTTTTTGTCGCACTATGTAATGACTAATCAGAAATGGAATATATGCTAAAAATAGATTCCATATTAAAAACTTATAGGAAGTTGACTCGGTATACCAAATTCTAAAAGTCAGTAAAGAAATAGCATATGTTGAAAATAGAATAAGAAGATATAGATGTTTATTTAGTTTCATTGTTTTTATTTTTTGTTCTAAAAAACCATACCCATGATTGCATGGCTGTGATATAGGCAATGATAAATATGCAATTTGTGATTGAATCGAAATCTTGACACCAAACGAAGTAAAAACATCCTAAAAAAAACAGTATTGCATACAAAGGAAAATACGTTTTGAACTTTTGAAAATCAGTTAAACTAGGAGTGAATTCATGAATAGGTACTATGGTAAAGAGTATCATAACACATGAAATTATAAATGTTATAATAATTGATAAAATAAAAAAAATAGGAAAAACATTGAAATTGTAATGTTCTAAACTTAATAGTGCAAAACTCAAAAGACTTGAGGCCAATAGTCCGGCTTTTCCCGCAGTTACAATTATTCTCGAAGCTGTATTCATTGCTTGATTTTTAAGTTATCATATATCAACTCTTGCCAAGTATGGGTTTTTAATCGTTGTGAATAGGTGAAGTGTTTTTCTTTTATTTTTCTGAGTTGTTGAGAAGGTACCTTTTGTGGGTTTTTATCGACATATTCTTTCAGTAAAATGGTATTGTTATTTGATAAATTAATTAAATATTCAAGATCGACCCTTTGAGCATGGCTCGTGTTATATTTAGTAATGAGATAATCCCAATTTAAAGCACTAGAACATATTAGAATGATAAAGGCAATGTGTATATTTTTTCTGAGTAAATACCATAAGTTGTATTTAGCATATACTTTTATATTAGTTGTAATTAAGCCAATGAAAGAGAGAAATAGATATATGAAAACACCAATTCTTTTGTAAGTAAAACCATGATGAGTCACGTACAGATAATTTTTGTAGGCGGTTATAAATACTAACAGTACATTTAAAAGAATCCAAATTGTAGTTAAAGTTTTAAGGTGTTTGTTTTTCTTGTAAAAATTTAAATTACCTCTGAAGAAATATAAAATAATAATGATGGCAAAAATAAGTGAGGTGATCAATGCATAAATGCCCTCATGAACGGTCTTCGATAAATCGGAAGCCCCCAAATCTACAATTGCGGTCAAGTAGAAAACATCTGTAGTTAAGAAAAAGCCTATAAGTAGATTAAGCAAAACTAATAAAATGATACCTAGCTGATTCTCTTGTGATATACTAAGTGAAGATTGTACTGGTATGGTTGATTTCTCCAAGCGATTGCCAGTTTCTGAATCTATTTGAGTAATTGGTTGAATTGTTTGTGGGCTACTAATATTAAACAATATAAAGTATCCGAATAGGACGTAGGTAACCCATTTAACATTTATAAAATTCATATTTATAGTGCTAATTATGCGACTAAAATTGGGATTTGCACTTCTGTATAATAAGATAAAGATGAGTACTATGATTATTGGAATTCCAATAGTTTTAATCCAGTATAAATAATTGACTTTTCTTTTTTTAACGGCTTCAGTTTCGTTCTGTAAATGGTGGTAATATTTTGTAAAACTAGCGGCAATTGTAGTGTAAAACCCATTAAGAAATTCTATATAAAGTGAGGTTTTAAAGGTTGTGAGTGCCCCTAATAAAGTACATAAACTAACAATGCTTACGAATAGAGTTAAAAAAGAGTTGTACATAAAAACAAACCATGAACCTCCTAAATAACATATGGTATATAAGAGAATTTTTTTTGACTTGAATTTCTTAGGATGAAGTGTGGCTAACAAAAAGACAACAAGTATCGAAAATAGGAAAAAGTTTAATCCTATGCTTTTTTCGTAAAACAGGAGACTAAAAAGAATTGATGAGATGATTAATATAATTTTTTTAAGCATGGTAAGAATATTTTTAAATTAAGTAGTTTAAAACAGTGTAATAATATAAATAGGCGATAGGAACATTAAGTAATAGAATTCCAATTGATTTTAATGTCATCAGTTTGTCATCTCTAAATGCTAATATCAAGAGTTGTATGACTAGCATGATTAGGTTGACTATAATTGCGAAAATCACGTAAAAATATCCCAAGATTGTTATCACCGACAACTCACCAATTAGTAGTTGAAGTAGAAATAATAGTGTTCCTATAAAGAAAAATAGTAACGCGAAATGGGTTGCAGCTTTGATTTTATGCATAATGTACTTTTTTGAGTGCATGAATTTGAGATTTTGAAAATATACAAGAGCGCACATCTGCGTAAGAAGCATTCAATAAATGGCGAAAATCAAGATTATGAAAAGTGTTTGATGCTTTTCCTATTTGATAAGATCTGAGATAGTGATTTAAATAATCTGGTAGTATAATGGTGCCTAAAATAATGACTCCAAATAAGTATAGACTACGTTTTCCGTTACCAAAACATAAATATTGTTGTGCTATTTCATCTTCTACCCTAGTACTATAACCGGTTAAAACATGATAAGCATCGTGACGTTCTACTTTCGGGATTAAATCAAAGTCATTATTTTCTAAAAATTGACCTAGATGATAACCAAAAGAGTGTTTTGGGTAGATGATCAGATCAGATTTTTTAATGTTCCAAGGTTCATTTTTTTTGAAATACTTGGTATAAACCGATTCGGACTTTTCGAATAACCACTGAATAAATATTTTTCTTTTTTTCATTTTAAAAGTACTTTGTTTTTCAAAGTATATGAATAAAAAAATTTAACTCTGACTTTTGATGATGCGTTCTAATGCATTTATATGTTTCTTAAATTCTAATGTTCCCAATTGTGTACTACTGTATTTAGTATTTGGTTTTTTACCAATAAATTCTTTATTAATATCTATATATTCCTCCTTTTCGAGGGATTTTAAATGACTTGCTAAGTTACCATCTGTAACTCCCAGGAGCTCTTTCAGAGTGTTAAAATCAACATGATCGTTCACCATAAGAGCAGACATGATTCCTAGTCTAACCCGATGGTCGAATATTTTGTTGATGTTTTGTATGATATTCTTCATTAGTTTCCTTCCTTAAAATGCATAACGGTGCCATAAACAATATGCAACACGCCAAAGCCCAAAGCCCAAAAGAGGAGACCATTTCCAAAAAAGATAAATGACAATAACCCTAAGATAATTTCCATAATGCCTAGATATTTTACCCAACTCAGGGTAAATTTACTCGCACTTACTAGAGCGACACCATAAAAAATTAAAGTAGTTGGCGCTATCAATCCGTAATACCCTCGATATATGAGCAACAGTACAAAGGCGCCCCCAGTGAGAATAGGTATGATAAAATGAAGTAGTAGTTGTTTAGATACTGGAGTCCAAATTTTTTCGTTGTTTTTCTTTGCACGTTTTTTTGTCAAAATAAACGCCGTTATAATCGATAATAATGCAACGACTAAGGCCACGGTCAAAACGACAATTTCTAAAATTACTAGGGGCATCACATTAGTTCCGCCACCATAGCCTGTGCCATAGCCAGACAATAGTTTGTATCCAATATATACACCTATTAAGGCATATACGCCGGCTAAAATACCTGACATACCGCTTAATGAAAGAAATCGAGTCGATTTATTCATGATATCTTTGATGTCAGAAATGTCCTTTAGATAATCTTTTTCAGTCATGATAAAAGTACTTTGAAATACAAAGTTAAGTAAAATTTTTTATTTCACAACATTTTTTAATTTTGAATTATGAATCCAGCCGAAGAGTACATTTTAGAACAACCTGAACCGTTTCGGTCAATACTGTTACAGATAAAAGTTGTTATTGAAAATACATTACCCGAAGTGGAATTAAAATTTAAGTATAAAATACCCTTTTATTATATAGATGGAAGACCGTTTTGTTATTTGAATGTTCCAAAGGGTAAAAAATTTGTAGACGTTGGGTTTTGGAACGCTGCTCATCTTACTGCGTATACCGAACATTTAACTACAGCAGGAAGAAAAGTGATGAAGTCATTACGCTATCATTCTTTAGAAGAAATCAATGGTAAGGTTGTAATTGAAATATTGAAAGATGCCTATGCTGTGAAAGATAAAAAGTTCTACAAATAAGTCACTTCTTAATGAATATCTTATAATGCAAAGCAGTTTTACGATTGGCAATAATAAACAATTCGGTATTGTTTGTTTGCGTCAAAGGAATTGAAAAGGAACAAGATGATCCCGAACAAACTGGTTGAATTTCTTGAGGTCTCATGTTATCTCTAAACGCATAATGTAATGTAACACCTTCAAGAATTTGACCCATTTCAAAATCTATGGTTGAGCCAGATGTTAAAGTCAAAGCACCTTGACTTGGTGTTTTTAACCGTAATTTATTTTTAAAATAAGCTTTGGCGAATAGCGGTGTGTTATAAAAATCTTTCAGTTGAACTTTTTTATCCGTAAATGAAAATTCTTTTTCTGCAGGAAGATGTGTAAGAATGAATTCATCAGGATCTGTAAAGAAAAAGTAATCATCGAAAAATGGTTTCCACTGCTTATTTTCGGAATGACCAGCGGCCCAAGTTACGTCAACTAATCGCCATTTATTTCCAATTTTTATTGCATTCCATGCATGATCTTCTTGCGGAGGAATGTTTCCAATATCGTTTATGGTCGACTTAGAGTAACCACCTATAAACAAGCACGGTATATCAAGTAATTCGGCTACTTTTTTAAAAGTTCTAGCATAACCTTCACATACCGCTTTGTTGGTTCGTAATGTTTCATTTACAGAATGCGTATTTACCGCTTCTAACTTTCGTTGAAAATCAGCTTGATCCGTATAACTAAAATTTACTTTGGTATCACCTTTATAAAAACGTTGAAGATCATAGCTAATATTCTTAGCAAGCCATGTAAAAATAGCTCTCGCTTTATCTTCATCTGTTTTAAAGTCTTTGGCTATTTGCGAGGCTAAGCTCTCTGCCGAAGCATAGTGTTTAGGATAAGAATTCACCTTTTCATCTACAACCTTATAATTTTGTGCTTGTAAGGTAAGAGAAAAAAAAATAAATAAAATGCCTGTAAATAA
This sequence comes from uncultured Flavobacteriaceae bacterium, assembly GCA_947500525.1. Lineage (GTDB taxonomy): Bacteria > Bacteroidota > Bacteroidia > Flavobacteriales > Flavobacteriaceae > Aureibaculum. Next base: position 653,363 of record CANMSH010000001.1, read on the forward strand.
CTTCATACGAATAATAAACACAAATTATACCAAAAAATTGTTGTGAAAATACAGATTACAATGCATTTATGGTTTTGCGGATGGCCACTAAATTACTCAATAGTGTTTCTAAATGATCTAAATGCAGCATATTAGCACCATCACTTTTTGCATTTGAAGGGTCAAAATGAGTTTCAATAAATAACCCATCTACTCCCGTAGCTATGCCTGCCCGTGCAATGGTCTCAATCATATCAGGCCGTCCACCGGTTACACCAGAAGTTTGATTAGGTTGCTGTAAAGAATGTGTTACATCAAGAACCGTTGTTGCATATTGTTTCATGGTTGGAATGCCTCTAAAATCAACAATCATATCTTGGTAACCAAACATAGTTCCTCTATCAGTAATTAATACATTGTTATTACCACTATCTAGTACTTTTTTTACGGCATGTTGCATGCTTTCAGCACTCATGAATTGGCCCTTTTTAAGGTTTACAACTTTTCCCGTTTTTGCAGCTGCCACAACAAGATCGGTTTGTCTAACTAAGAACGCCGGAATCTGTAGTACATCAACATAATTGGCAGCCTTGGTGGCGTCTGCTACTTCATGAATATCAGTAACTGTAGGTACGTTAAAAGAGGTACTCACTTTCTTTAAAATCTCCAAGGCTTTCTCATCTCCGATTCCTGTAAAGCTATCTACTCTTGATCGGTTCGCTTTTTTAAAACTCCCTTTAAACACATAAGGAATTTCAAGTTTATCAGTTATCGAAATTACTTTTTCGGCAATACGCATGGCCATATCTTCACTTTCAATGGCGCAAGGACCAGCTAGCAAAAAAAAGTTACCACTATTTGCGTGTTTTATATTCGGAATAGACGAGATATCCATAGCTCAAAATTTTAAACAAAAATACACTTTTTTACTGTTCTTAAAATGATAATTTACAGGAATACATATACTATAAAATTAAGTTGAAATAAAACTTACCTGCTCATAAAATCTAATACCAAAAAAAACGTTATATGAATTACACTTTAGTCACCAATAGTTATAATTCGAAAAACATGAAGAAATCCTTGAAAATACTTATCGGAGTATTTTTATTTTTTAGTGCACTGATAATTGTTCTTCCTATTATTTTTGAAGATAAAATTATTGAATTAGTTAAAGAAACGGCTAATAATAGCATCAATGCCGATTTTGATTTTGAAGATGCAGATCTTAGCATCTTTAGCAGTTTTCCGAATACTAGAGTTTCTTTAGAAAATGTATCTCTCATAAATCAAGTTCCTTTTGCCGGAGATACCTTGTTATTTGCCAAGACCATCGATTTAAAAATGCCACTCACCGATTTATTTAAAAGTGCTTCAGAAATTGCCATTAATCGGTTTGTTATTGACGGAGCCTTCGTTGCAATTCAAATAGATGAAAATGGAAACGCCAATTATGATATAGCCAAAAAGAAGACCAAGAAAAGTACCACGACTGATGAATCTAAAGCTATGCAATTAGGATTGGACTCTTATGAAATTACTAATAGCCGTATTTCTTATCACGATCGATTGAGTAAGATGAAATTCGAATTAACTGATTTTAATCATGCTGGAAGTGGAAATCTTTCAGCAAATAAGTCACAATTAAAAACACAGTCTTCGGCACTAATTTCTTTTGAAAAAGATAGTGTTTCTTATTTAAAAAGAAACAAACTCGATTTGAATGCTGTCATTGCAATTGATGCAAAAGAAAACAAGTATAGTTTTTTAGAAAATGAATTGATATTAAATCAATTGCCTTTGACGTTCGATGGTTTTGTCATAGTAAATGATAAGAGTCAAGAAGTAAGCCTTTCTTTTAAGACACCTTCATCTGATTTTAAAAATTTTTTAGCGCTGGTACCGGAGGTATATTCTAAGAATATTGAAGGTGTAACCACGACGGGCAATTTTGATGTAAATGGAAAGTTAGAAGGATTAATTGATGATACACATATTCCGAAATTCAATATTTTAATAAATTCAAATAATGCCTCCTTTAAGTACCCTGAGCTACCAAAATCACTTACGAATATTAATATCAATACTGAAATTTCAAATACAACAGGTCTCGTAAAAGACACATATATCAACATAAGCCAACTTTCGTTTAAAATAGATAATGAGATTTTTAATGCAAAGGCAAACTTGCTGAATATAACAGAAAATATGAAAGTAAAGGCAAGTCTCAAAGGTATTGTAGACCTTGCGAGCTTAGAAAAAATATATCCAGCCGATGCCCTAAAAGGAGTGAAAGGAATATTAGATTTAGATGCAACTACTAGTTTTGATATGAATTCAATTGAACGGCATCAATATGAAAATACGAAAACCTCTGGCACATTTAGTGTAAAAGATTTTAAATATGAATCAAAAGAGTTGAGTAATGCTTTAAAAGTAAATAATGCTTCGGTTACATTTAATCCTAGAACGGTAAATCTAACTAGTTTTGATGCGCAACTCGGGGATACCGACTTTGTGGCTTCAGGGGCCATTCATAATTTACTAGGGTTCTTATTCGCTAAGGAAAATATTGAAGGAAAGTTTACGGTAAAATCGAACACATTTTCTGTAAACGATTTTATGGTTGCAGAATCAGAATCTACTAAAACAAATGAGACAAATCCAGAAAAACCCATTGAACGCGTTAAAATCCCATCATTTTTAGACTGCACTATTGATGCCAAAGCGACCACAGTTTTATATGATAATATTAAACTTAAAAATACATCGGCTACATTGGTTGTAAAAGATGAAAAAGTAACGTTAAAAAACGTGAAGTCGGCTGTTTTTGGAGGTGCACTTGGTCTTAACGGAAGTGTATCTACCAAGAATGATGTGTCTACATTCAACATGAAAATGAACGTAGATAATTTTGATATTAGTGACTCTTTTACATCGCTAGAATTATTTCAAGCTCTTGCTCCAATTGCTAGGGCGATTGATGGTAAAATTATTTCAGATATAAGTTTATCAGGCAATTTAAATGATGATCTTACACCAAATTTAAATTCTTTAAATGGAGCCATGCTAGCGCAATTAGTATCTTCTAAGGTATCCGCTGAGAATACGCCGTTATTGCAAAAGTTAGAGCAGCAATTACCGTTTATAAATACGAAAAAATGGAATCTTGATAATATAAAAACAGCCTTGAAATTTAAAGATGGTAAAGTAGCAATTGATCCGTTTAAATTGAATTACGAGGATATAGAAATAGCAATTGCAGGAGGTCATGGTTTTGATACGTCTTTGGCCTACGATGCTGTTCTTAATGTGCCGGCAAAATATTTAGGAAAGGAAGCCGCGAACTTAATTTCACAGTTAAGTGATGAAGAATCTAAAAGTATAAAAGTTCCCGTAAGTGCATTGATATCAGGAAAATTTACAGAACCAAGTATTAAAACAGATCTTAAGGCAGCAGTGACCAATTTAAGTAAGCAAGTAGCTACAAATCAAAAAAATAAAATAATAAATAAAGGAAAAGATAAAGTTACCGATGCGCTAGACAACTTGTTAAATAAACGAAAAGATTCTACAAAATCTGATTCCTTGAGAAAAAATCCTACCAAAGAAGTTGCTAAAGATTTATTGAATAACTTATTCAATCGCAAAAAGAAGAAAAAGGATACGACAAAGGGAAATTAATGACTCGATGAGGACTCATTATTTACTGCCAAAAAAATCAGTCAAGAATGCCTAGCTTTGTGTCTATTAGTTATCACACATGCGCTGGACTTTAAAACCCGTACCTCCCTCTCAAAAAGTTAAAAGCTTATCCGAAGCATTATCGATAAGTAGCACCTTAGCTTCTTTACTTGTGCAACGAAACATTGATAGTTTTAACGAAGCAAAGTCTTTTTTTAGGCCTAATTTGAATGATTTGCATGATCCTTTTTTAATGAAGGATATGCAGAAGGCGGTAGAGCGAATAGAAAAAGCAATTCGAGAAGAAGAAAATATTCTGGTCTACGGTGATTATGATGTTGATGGAACTACTGCCGTTTCTTTACTTTTTTCATATTTGAAATCGTACTACCCCAATGTTGCCTCATATATTCCAGATCGATATGAAGAAGGGTATGGTGTTTCATATCAAGGAATCGATTTTGCTGAAGACAATGAGTTCACTTTAATAATTGCATTAGATTGTGGTATAAAGGCTCTTGATAAAGTGACTTACGCAACCAAAAAAGGAATTGATTTTATTATTTGTGATCATCATCGCCCTGGAAAAGAATTGCCAAATGCCGTTGCTGTTTTAGATGCTAAAAGAGAAGATTGTACATATCCTTACGATGAACTATGTGGTTGTGGAGTAGGTTTTAAATTGATTCAAGCCTTAGGTTCTAAGCGTGGTCAAACGATGAATGATTTAACCGAATACCTAGATTTAGTTGCTACAGCAATCGCTGCAGATATCGTTCCTATGACGGGTGAGAATAGGATACTCGCTTATTACGGCTTAAAACAGATTAATACCAATCCAAGATTAGGAATTAAGGCAATTATTAGTCAATTGAAAAAAGATGTGTTGAACATCACTGATGTTGTTTTTATCATTGCACCACGTATCAACGCAGCTGGTCGGATGAAACATGGTATACACGCGGTTGAATTATTGACTTCTGATGATTTAGAATCGGCAACTGCTTTTGCAAAAGCTATAGATGTGTATAATACAGATCGCAAAGAATTAGATAAGAAGATTACAATAGAAGCCTTGGCTCAAATCGAAGAGAATAAAGAAAAAGAGAGTTTTACAACCGTCGTATATCAAGAAGATTGGCACAAAGGAGTAATTGGTATTGTGGCTTCTCGTTTGATTGAAACGTACTACCGACCTACACTCGTTTTTACTAAAAATGGTAATAAATTAGCTGCCTCAGCGCGTTCAGTACGTGGTTTTGATGTATACAATGCCTTGGAAACTTGCAGCGAATATATTGAGCAGTTTGGAGGGCATAAATATGCAGCAGGATTAACCTTGTTAGAAGAAAATTATACTCAATTCAAATTGAAATTTGAAGAGGTGGTAAAGGAATCAATTCCAAACGAATTAAGAACACCCGAAATAAAAATTGATGCTGAGGTATCGCTAGATGAAATCACTGATAAAATGATGCGTATAGTTAGCCAATTTGGTCCCTTCGGACCAAAAAATATGAAACCAGTTTTTGTTGCACGAAGACTAAAAGATACGGGCTATGGAAGAACGGTAGGTGAAGATGAGAGTCATTTGAAACTGAACATTATTTCAGATACTTCTAGTCATTCTTTCAACGCCATTGGCTTTAATTTAGGTCATTTTTATCCGCAATTAAAAGATGGGCAACACTTTGATGCCGTTTTTACCATTGAAGAAAACACATGGAATGGCAGAACTTCATTGCAATTAAATTTGAAAGATATTAAAATATTGACCTAGTTTAACGAAGCTTCACTGTATGTTTTGAAACATCCCAGTATAGGGCTTTTTTATTTGATTGTAACCAATCGGCAAATAAGCTAAGTTCTTTACGCGAAGGAATATCTAGATCTGATTTCTTTTGATTCTTGTCTCTTTTAATTTTTGTTAAATCTCGTAAAAAATAGATAGCATCAGAATACTCAGGGTCTTTGAATAGTTGTTGCTTTGTAGATTTTTTTACCAACGTCAATTTTTTTCTATAATATTTAGTGGACTTCTTTTTAACTGGTAGGGCAGTACCATTGATTTTAACCTGACCAGCATCTAGGTATAATTTCTTTCTATTGAGTCTGTACCAAGATTTCCAGTCTTTATAGTTTTCTTGTGAAGGCTCTCCGATGCTTTCAAAACTATGAAAGATGTCACAGTTAATAAGCGTTAGTCCTTCTAAAAAGACTATAGAAGTATTGAATTCTGAAGGGAAACGATGTGTGAAATTATCTTTCTGCTTTAAGAAATTGATATGCTTTCCTATAACAGCTAACTGTTTTTTATAGATATTTTTCGCAGCTTTGTTTGTTGTTTTAATCTTTTGACCTTGACTAGCAAAAGTAGTGAAGACGGCTATCAAACAAATGCATAAATACCTCATCATAAATTATTTATGAGACTTAAATTGAAACACTCTTTAGGCCAGCTATGGTCTCAGTAGGATTATCACTTTTAAATACAAAACTACCGGCAACAAGTACATCCGCTCCGGCAACTAATAGTTTACCAGCATTTTTATCGTTTACGCCACCATCAATTTCTATTTTCGCAGTAGAACCTGATTTTTCAATTAAATCTTTTAACTGGATGATTTTTTTATAGGTGTTTTCTATAAAACTTTGTCCTCCAAACCCAGGGTTTACACTCATCAAACAGACCAAATCAATATCACGAATAACATCTTCTAATACCGCAATTGGTGTATGAGGATTGAGAGCGACACCAGCTTGCATTCCTTCTGCTTTTATAGCTTGTAATGTTCTATGTAAATGCGTACAAGCTTCGTAATGTACGGTTAAAATATCGGCGCCAACATTTTTAAAATCAACAATATAACGGTCAGGATTTTCTATCATTAAATGCACATCCATCGTTTTTTGAGCGTGCTTTTTTATGGCTTTTATCACTGGCATTCCAAAAGAAATGTTAGGTACAAATAGTCCATCCATCACGTCAATATGAAACCAATCGGCCTCACTGTGATTAATCATTTCGACATCACGTTGTAAGTTGGCAAAATCAGCAGCTAATACAGAAGGGGCAATTAAGTGTTCCATTGAAAATGAATTGGGTTATAAAGTTTTACAAATATACTTTTTTTCGACATGTTGAACTTGTTTGTCGATCATATAATTATTCAAATGCCTTATGATATGTAGAGAGGTATATAAGAATGAGAAATAAAGTTCGGCAAAGGTGCTTATATAAAAATAGGACATGAACCTGAAAAAGAAAACCCTCAACAGCGTTGAGGGTTTTCAATTCATTAATCAAAAAACGAATAGTTCTTGACTACTCATAATGTGATAAAAGTATAAAACTTATAGAGATTAACCTAAATAAGTTCTTAAAATTTTGCTTCTAGAAGTATGCTTTAATCTTCTAATTGCTTTTTCTTTAATTTGACGAACTCTCTCACGAGTTAAATCGAAAGTTTCACCAATTTCTTCAAGCGTCATTGGATGCGCATCACCCAAACCGAAGTACAATAAAACAACATCTGCCTCACGTGGAGTTAACGTTTCTAATGCACGTTCGATTTCAACTTTTAAAGATTCGTGCAACAAACTCTTATCAGGATTTGGAGATTCTCCAGAACGTAAAACGTCATATAAATTAGAATCTTCACCTTCGATTAAAGGCGCATCCATAGATACGTGACGACCAGAGTTCTTCATTGACTCTTTTACATCATTAATAGTCATATCTAATTCCTTTGCAATTTCTTCAGCAGAAGGAGGCCTTTCATTCTCTTGCTCTAAACGAGCAAAGGTTTTATTGATCTTATTAATAGATCCAATTTTATTTAGTGGCAAACGTACAATACGAGATTGCTCTGCCAATGCTTGTAAGATAGATTGACGAATCCACCAAACAGCATATGATATAAATTTAAAACCACGAGTTTCATCAAAACGTTTTGCTGCTTTGATCAAACCTAAGTTACCTTCATTAATCAAATCAGGTAATGTTAAACCTTGATTTTGATATTGCTTAGCAACAGAAACTACGAACCTTAAATTTGCTTTTGTTAATCTTTCTAAAGCCACTTGATCTCCAGCTTTGATACGTTGAGCTAACTCAACTTCCATATCAGCAGTAATCAAATCTACTTTACCTATTTCTTGCAAATATTTGTCTAAAGAGGCAGTTTCTCTATTGGTAACTTGTTTTGTAATTTTAAGTTGTCTCATATATTTACTTTAATTAATACTTAATTTTTGTTGTGTACTTATATATACGCAAGAAGTTATGATAATGTTACAAAAACATTATTTTTTTATTTTTTGATCACACTTTTTGCTTAAAATTTTTGATCATTTATTGAAAAATTCAATTCGTTGTTCTTTAATAAAACAACTAATAGAAGAAAATTCCCCTGTTAGTAAGTTGTTGAAGAATTTTAAATAGGCTTATGTTTTCATTTTAATTAATACCATACCTTAAGATTTACAAGCTAAACGAAGACGAAAAATATTTATAGCACTAAAATGTGACTTTTTAAAAAAGTATGTGTCAAAAGAGTAAACATACTATATAGAATAAGTGAAACATAAAGTAAACTTATTAGAGTCACTAACAAGAAACATTTATTTTATATAGTCTTTTTATAATGCATCTAAACCCATAATAGGAAACTAATTGAAACCTTCTGTCAATATTAGCCAACTCAGCGATGAGGATCTGGTTAGTAAAATAGTAAATACTAAAGATAGCACACTGTTTGCGCAGTTGTACGATCGTTATGCGCCATTGGTGTATAACAAATGTTTAGGTTTTGCTAAGAACAAAGTAGAGGCAGAAGATTTAACACACGACATATTTATTAAGTTATATGTCAAGTTAAATTCCTTTAAAGGAAATTCAAAATTTTCAACATGGTTGTATTCATTCACCTATAATTTTTGTGTGAATTATGTGCAAAGAGATGCGTATAAAAATAAGGAGCAAGTGAATGAAGTAGAAGTAGAGAAAAGATCGGCGGTGGCGGATGAGGTGAGTGATAATGATATTTTAAAATTAAAGGCTGAAAAATTGCAAAAAGTACTAGCAATTGTAGATCCAAATTATAAAATGATATTGTTAATGAAATACCAAGACGATCTTTCTATAAAGGAAATTTCGGAAGCGCTTAATATAGGAGAGAGTGCAGTAAAGATGAGAGTGAAAAGAGCGAAAGAAAAAGTAATGGAAATGTATACAAAACTCTAATATATGGGAAACCCTTTTAAAGAAATATTGCACCAAGAGGCGCTTCCTGAAAAGTTGAAAGGAAAAGTAATGAGTGATATCTCATTCATTAAACTAGCAATAGATTTTGCGGATCTAATGGTGGTAAAGTATCCTGAAACTATAGATGACCTTTTGAGAATTAAAGAAGATAAAAAATAAGAATAACTAACTACTAACTAATTTAACTTAATAGATATGGCAACGCAAATTGAAGGAGTAAACCTCTCTTTTTTACAAGATATGTGGCAAAGCATTATAGGTTTTATGCCAAAACTTATTTCAGTATTAGTATTATTAATTGTTGGATTGATAATATTAAAGATTGTTTCTCTAGTTCTTAAGAAAACATTGAAAGTGGCAAATGTTGATAAGCTAGGAGAAAAAATAAAAGAGATTCAGTTGTTTCGAAATACTGATTTCAAGGTCTCAGATATTATTATTAAAGTCGTTAGATGGATTTTAATATTGTTTATTATTATTTCGGCAGCCGGAATTTTAGGACTTGATATGGTAACCAACGGGATTACCGCAATTATATCTTATTTACCGAAATTGTTCACGGCGATAGCTATTTTTATAGTAGGTGTATTCTTAGCGAACATTGTGAAAAATGCTATTTTATCTTCATTTAAAGCCTTAGATATTGGAGGATCTCAAATTATTGGGAACATCGTATTTTTTGCGATTACAATTGTTATTGGAATTACGGCCTTAAATCAAGCAATGATTGATACAGATATGATTACCAATAATTTAACAATCATATTTGGTTCGTTTTTGCTGGCTTTTACAATTGCTTTCGGATTGGGTTCGAGGGATATTGTACAGCGATTGTTATTCGGATTTTACTCTCGAAAGAATTTAAATATTGGACAAAAAGTGAAGATAGGAGATGTACAAGGAACTATAAAGTCTATAGATAATATATACTTGGTATTAACAAATGAAGATGGGAAATTTATTTTCCCAATAAAGGAAGTAAATGATAAAATAGTTCAAGTGATAGATTAAAAAAGATAAAATTATAAATACTCTTGCCGTTTTACGTTGGGGAATGTAAGTGCAAACTAACTTTATTATTTGTCATAACACAAGAGTATATTTTACAGAGGTTTGACAGAGCCTCTCATATTGATAAATCAGTCAGGTTTTCTATAAATAAAGGGGTTTATTATATAGATTGCATTTATCAATAAAAAGCTTCCTATCCTGAGAGATTGGGAGGGAAGCTTTTAAAAATATTTGAAAAAGGGAATGAGAAAATTCTATGAAAAAGAAATTTTAACTCCAAACCTGATAAATCAACCAAAATCTATTGAAGTAAAGGGGTTTATTATATAGATTCGATTTATCACAATAGGGCCTCTCCATAAGGAGAGGCTTTTATTTTTTATTCAAAACCTAATGCTTGATCGATGGTTATGCGTTCACGCAATTGATTGATTTTTTTATGCATCTTATTAAAAAATAAAGTTCTATCCTTTTCACCCGAATGTACCAATAATTTAGAATTTGTCATTTGCCTATTAAAAAAGTCATCCATAATATCACAGGTTTCCTTATGTTCAATTTTTAAGTATTCTAAAACTGTATAGGGAACAAAAAAAGCTTTTCTATGTGTGGTTTTTACCATGATAATATTACTCATAGTGAGTAAGTCACTTTTATACAAATTATAAGAAGCATTATTTTTTGAATTGATAATACTTTGTTGAATAGTTTGCTGTTCTACATGATGTACAATCTCTTCTAAATCATCGCATATTTTTAAAGCAAGATTTTTCGATAACAATTGAGAATCATAAAAATAAATAATCTGTTCAAGTGTTCCGTTAATTGTATTGTCATTCCAAAATTCGGTGATATTTATGAAATTGTAGGTATGGCCTAACTCAAAAGCTTTTTCCAATAATGAATTGGGTATAGTTTCTATGAAGTTATCAAAGGAAACCTTATTTTTTGTCATTTCTTTGTTGGTGAGCTTCAGCCAAACATAAATTTTATAACGAGTTATAAATGAATCTTTGAGCGTGTAGAATAATGGGATATCTTTCGCTGAGTATAAAATAGAAGCACTACTGAGTTTAGTTAGTGGAATTAAATTTTCAACCGATCTAGAGAAATAAGATTCTAAATGTGTCATATCCAATATTCGTGGTGATTTTTCGGCAATTATAGTATCTGGACTCCCTACTTCGTATAATTTATTGAGGGATATTTTATAATGCTTTGCGAGTATCACACCTTCTTCTAAAGTTAAATTGGTCTTTAAACTTATTCGTCTATAGGCCGCATCATAACCAATGTCTAGAACAGAGGCAACTTCGTCGATAAATGAATTGTTACCAGCATTTTTCTCCTTTAAAAACTTGATAAATTGACTTTGCATTTTTCACAAATTTGAAATTAATAGGAACATTTTTTGTGAAATTTATAAATATTTTTTCTAACAAACCTTAAAAATCTAAATTAAACTTTAAATATCACAAGTAATTTTACAGTGTTAACCGAAAATAAATGAATTATGAAAATTACACGTAAAACATTGACAAGCGCGCTATGTATGATTATTTCATTCATATATAATAGTAATGAGATGTATGCACAAGATGTAAAAGAACAGAACCTTGGCAATCATGAATTAAAAATAAATATGGGTTCTTTATTAGTAGAGTTTCCAGAAATAAGTTATGAGCATATTATAAATGAAGAATCATCCGTAGGTATCTCGGTCGCATTTCCAATAGATCAAGAAATTAGTTATCGATTTATGGTGTTTCCTAACTATCGGATATTTTTTGGAGCAAAAAGGGCGGCGGGATTTTTTATAGAGGCAAACTCGGCCATCTTTTCACAAAGATTTCAAAGAGATGTAATTTTTGGAAGTATTAATGATCCTACAACGGATAGCACCAAAATAGGTTGGGGTTTAGGAATCGCCGTTGGAGGAAAATTTTTAACTAAAAATGGTTTTATCGGAGAGATTTATGTTGGAGGTGGTCGAAATTTTATCAATACAGATAAAATTGATGGCGGATACCCAAGAATCGGTATTTCAATTGGAAAAAGATTCTAAAACTTAAGGATATATTATGGTTAAAACAGCATTAATTACAGGAGCGGCTTCGGGTATTGGTTATGAATTGGCGCTGTTATTTGCAAAAGATTCCTACAATTTAATACTAGTTGATCTAGATATGACTAAGTTAATACTGGTTGAAACATCAATATTGAATCTTTACACATGTGAAGTCATATGTATTCAGAAAGATTTATCAAAAAAGAATGCTGCCTCTGCGCTCTTTTCTGAAATAGGAGAAACGCCTGTTGATGTTTTGATCAATAACGCAGGGTTTGGCATTTTCGGTACATTTTCTCAAACTAATTGGCAGAGAGAATCTGAAATGCTGAATTTACATATTCATACTACGACTCATTTAACAAAGTTGTTCTTACAACAAATGATAGATCGAAACTCTGGTAGGGTATTAAATATTGCTTCTCTGGCTGCATTTCAACCTGGACCATTAATGGCCTTGTATTACGCTTCGAAGGCTTATATATTATCATTTTCTGAAGCTATTGCCAATGAATTGAAAGGTACAGGAGTTTCTATAACGGTGTTGTGCCCTGGGCAAACAAGAACAGCTTTTCAGAACAGTGTTTCAAAAACGTCGAGTGAAGCTAATACCAGCATATACTCGGCATGCCCTAAGAAGGTTGCTAAGTCGGGCTATAATGCCTTGTTAAAAGGCAAAACAGTTATCGTTCCAGGTAGATTTAATAAATTCTTGTCGTATTTGCCCCGCTTTATTCCCAGAAATGTTGCGACTACTGTGGTGAGAAAAATTCAAGAACAAAACAGGAAAAGTGCCTGAAATGATAAAAAACTAAATGTATCTGTTAAATTAAAACAAATTATGAAAGCTATTCACAGGATTCTTATGTTTTTTATTAGTATAATCGTCTTAGCAGCATGCTCAAGTAATGATGATGAAGCAGGGGAACTAGATCTAAAAGGTACTTGGTTCTTAATACAATCATGCAATAGTACAAACCAAGAATGTACTACTGTGGTGAAAGGTAATTATAGTCTCAATTTCAATGAGGCAAATAAAACAGTAGTCATAGAAAAAGAAGGCAGAAAATTTCCTCCTGCTAAGTATGAAATTAAGAGAGATAAATTAGGCTCTTGGCTTATTATAGATGAATACAATAGAGGGTTATTATTAACATTGAATGCTGAAAATTTGGTGCTGAGGTCTAGACTTATAAGTGTTTTACCTCCTGATCCAGGAACCAAGATTCATTATTATATACGATAGGGTTGACATGAAGCTCATAAAAAAACCCATCAAATTTTTGATGGGTTTTGATTTATAATAAAAAGAATTAATCTTCCTTTTTATTTTCTCTAGGTCTTCTATCGTCTCTACGATTATCTCTACCACGATTATCTCTACCACGGTTATCACGTCCGCCTCTATTGTTATCTCTTGGAGGTCTCTCTACAAAACCTTCTGGTTTCGGTAAGATCGCTTTACGAGATACTTTTTCTTTACGTGTACGTTTGTCAATGCCAAAGTATTTTACATCGAATACATCGCCCATATTTACCACATCAGAAACATTTTCAGTGCGTTCCCAAGCGAGTTCAGAAACATGTAATAATACTTCGTTTCCTGGAGCTTCCATATATTCTACAACTGCACCAAAATCTAACATTTTGATTACTTTCACTTCATATACACTGCCAACTTCAGGCTTAAATGTTAAAGAGTCAATCTTCGCTAAAACAGCATCGATTCCTTCTTGTCCGGTACCTAAAATTTCTACAATACCTTCTTCAGTTACTGGATCTTCATTAATAACGATTGTACATCCAGTTTCTTTTTGAAGTTCTTGAATCACTTTTCCACCTGGTCCAATTAAGGCACCGATGTATTCATTAGCAATTCTAGCTGTTACCATTTTAGGAGCATAAGATTTCACATCTTCTCTTGGAGCTGCAATAGTATCTGTTAACTTTTCTAAAATATGTAAACGGCCATCTCTTGCTTGTTTTAATGCGTTTACAAGAATCTCGTAACTTAATCCTTTTACTTTAATATCCATCTGACAAGCAGTAATACCATCTGCTGTACCTGTAACTTTAAAATCCATATCACCTAAATGATCTTCATCACCTAAAATATCAGATAATACAGCATACTTTCCAGAGTCAGCATCCGATATCAATCCCATGGCGATACCAGATACTGGCTTCGTCATTTGAACACCTGCATCCATCATGGCCATTGTTCCAGCACAAACAGTTGCCATCGAAGAGGAACCGTTAGATTCTAATACTTCAGAAACAACACGCACCGTATATGGGCAATCTGCAGGGACCATTCCTTTTAAAGCACGTTGGGCTAAGTTACCGTGTCCTACTTCACGACGTGAAGTTCCACGAATTGGCCTTGCCTCTCCAGTACAAAAAGGAGGGAAATTATAATGTAAATAGAAAGTTTCTTCTCCTTCATATGAAGGCATATCAATTTTGTTCGCTTCTCTAGATGTTCCTAAAGTTACGGTTGCTAGTGCTTGTGTTTCACCACGTGTAAAGATAGAAGAACCATGTACAGAAGGTAAATAATCTGTCTCACACCAAATAGGGCGTATATCTACAGTTTTACGACCATCTAAACGTAAACCTTCATTCAAAGTAAGATCTCTAATTGCAGCTTTTTCAGCAGCACGATAGTATTTAGAAACTAAATCTCCAAAATCTTCTAACTCTTCTTCGCTAAAGGTTGCCTTGATTTCTTCCTTGATCTCTCCAAATGCAGCACCGCGCTCATGTTTTGAAGAACCAGCTTTGGCGATAGCATATACTTTATCATATGCCATATCGTGAACTTTTTTCTTCAAATCTTCATCTTCTCGTTCTGGCTCATACTCACGTACCTCTTTTTTACCGAAAGCTTCAGCTAAACGTTCTTGAGCAGCGCATTGTACCTTAATGGCTTCATGTGCAAACTTAATAGCGTCAGCCATTTCTTCTTCAGAAATTTCATCCATTTCACCTTCAACCATCATTACCGAATCAGCAGATGCTCCGATCATCATATCGATATCAGACTCTTCTAATTGTGCTCTTGTTGGATTTATAATGAACTCACCGTTTACGCGACCTACACGTGCTTCAGAAATAGCACATTCAAAAGGGAAATCAGATAACTGAATTGCCGCAGAAGCGGCTAAACCAGCCATAGCATCAGGCATTACATCTTCATCATGAGACATCAATTGAATCATTACCTGAGTTTCACTATGGTAATCTTTTGGAAATAATGGACGTAAAACACGGTCTACTAAACGCATCGTTAATACTTCTCCATCACTAGGTCTGGCTTCTCTTTTAAAGAATCCTCCAGGATAACGTCCTGCGGCTGCAAATTTTTCACGATAATCTACTGTTAACGGTAAAAAGTCAACATCACTTTGTTTGTAGTTGGAAACTACTGTACATAATAACATACATTTTCCTGATTGTACTACTACCGAACCATGAGCTTGTTTTGCTAATTTTCCGGTTTCGATGGAAATTTCTCTTCCATCACCAAGGTCTATGACCTCTCTAAAAACTTTTGGAATCATAAATATTTTTTAATTCTAATTAAACAATGGTCGTTGTGTTGTAGTAGTAGTTGTTGACCAATGAAAAACTATGAATCCTGAACTTATTTTCAGGATCTGCTTAATCATAAATACGTATTTTATATTCTTACGCTTGAACTATTTAAACTAAAAAGAGAGGCATAAAGCCTCTCTAAATTGATTATTTTCTTAATCCTAATTCTTTAACAATTGCACGATATCTTAAGATATCAGTTTTCATTAAGTAATCAAGTAAACTTCTACGCTTACCTACTAACTTCACCAAAGAACGTTCCGTGTTAAAATCTTTACGGTTTTTCTTTAAGTGCTCTGTTAAATGGTTAATTCTGTGAGTGAACAAAGCAATTTGTCCTTCAGATGAACCTGTGTCTTTTTCAGATTTTCCGTGCTTTTTGAAAATCTCTTGTTTCTTTTCTGTTGTTAAATACATGCTAACATTAAATTTTATTAATCATTTTTATGTACTGATACGATATCAGGCGGCAAATATAAAACTATTATTTTGATTGACAACATTTTGAACATGTCAGTTTCAGAATTGTTTATATGAGTTAGTTTCTTTTTTAAACCTTTTGCATTGATGCAAGTCCTAGAATCGTAACTTAAAAAATAATATCATGAAAAGACAAAAACTGAATTGGAGTATTTTAATGTTGGCCTTGCTGGGACTTTTAGTGACAGGTTGTCAAGATGAGGAGATACCTACAGATGTTTCGGCATCACAAGAAATTGACTTAAAAAGTACAGAAACCGAAACAGAAATTGATAATGTTTCTGATGAATCTAGCGCCTTGATCGAAGAAGCATATTTAACAGAAGAATTTCCTGAAACGAAAAGTATTCAAGCGAATCGATATTTGCCTGATTGCGTAACAATAACAAAAGTAATTACGCAAAATAAAAAAGAAGTAACTGTAGATTTTGGTGATGGTTGTGAGCTGCGTAACGGGAACATTGTGAGTGGTAAAATACTGTTAGAGTATAATAGAGATCGTGAAGCTGCTAGTAAAATGATTTCTTTTGAATTTGACGGATTTGTATTTAATGAAAAAAGTGTCGAAGGTAACGGTTCTATTTTAAGAGAACGTTCTAATGAGAACGGCAATCCTCAATCTACAAGAACAGGAACGATTACAGTAACATGGCCTGATGGTTCGAACGCCAATAAAAATGGTACAAAGATTAGAGAATGGATTGAAGGTTATGGAACCGGTGCATGGGGAGATAATGTCTTTTTAATTACTGGAAACGCAATGTTTACAAAGAAAAATGGTACCGTTTTATCGGCTACTATAGTAAAACCATTGAGAAGAGAATTAGTCTGTAAATTTTTGGTAAGTGGAACTGTTGAACTTTCAAAAAATGAGAATAGTGCAGTTTTAAATTATGGTGATGGAACCTGCGATTCTTCTGCCATGGTTAGCATTAATGGAGGAGAAGAAAGAGAAATTGATTTGAGTGCTATAAGATAAATGAGGAAGTAAATACTAAAAGAGCGATACGTTAGTATCGCTCTT
Organism: uncultured Flavobacteriaceae bacterium; assembly: GCA_947500525.1. GTDB lineage: Bacteria > Bacteroidota > Bacteroidia > Flavobacteriales > Flavobacteriaceae > Aureibaculum. The sequence continues at coordinate 670,472 of CANMSH010000001.1, forward strand.
TTTATGACCTTATTGGGTTATTTTCAATCAAATCAATATATAAATTGATTTGTTCTTTTAAGTTTTTTCGTTCTATAATTTTATCTAAAAAGCCATGTTCTAATACGAACTCAGCACGCTGAAAACCTTCTGGCAAGTCTTTACCCGTGGTATCTTTTACTACCCGTGGTCCTGCGAAAGCTACTAAAGCATTCGGCTCTGCAAAATTAACATCTCCTAACATGGCATAAGACGCTGTTGTTCCTCCAGTAGTCGGATCTGTACATAATGATATATACGGAATTTTAGCTTCGCTTAGCTGTGCCAATTTAGCAGAAGTTTTTACCAATTGCATTAATGATAACGAAGCCTCTTGCATTCTTGCACCACCAGATTTTGAAATCATTACGAAAGGTAATTTTTTCTTAATAGAGTAATCAATAGCTCGTGCGATTTTCTCTCCAACAACACTTCCCATAGAACCTCCAATAAATTTGAAATCCATAGCAGCAATAACGATATCTTTTCCTAAAGATTTACCTACAGCTGTTCTTACGGCATCTTTAAGCTTCGTTTTTTCTTGGGCATCTTTTAAACGATCTGGATATTTTTTGGTGTCTTCAAATTTCAAAGGGTCTTTCGAAGTGATGCCGGCATTTATTTCTTTATATTTATTCTCATCGAATAAAATTTCAAAATATTCATTACTACCAATTCTTACATGATATCCGTCTTCAGGACTCACATAATGATTCTCCTTTAACTCATCTGTATCGACAATTTTTCCACTAGGGGTTTTATACCATAATCCTTTAGGAACATCTTTCTTTTCTTCAGTAGGAGTTTGAATTCCTTTGTCTTTTCTTTTAAACCAAGCTGACATAAGATAATTATTTGGGCAGGCAAGTTAGTAAAAAAAAGAAATGCTTCGTAAAAATAAAGATGAGAAAATTATAATGTATTTACATTGTTTAAATCTTCAAAGGCTTGCTTTAAACGCTCTTTAAACGTTATTTCTCCTTTGCGTAACCATCCTCTAGGATCATAATACTTTTTATTTGGTACATCATCACCGTCAGGATTTCCTATTTGTTTTTGTAAATAGCCTTCTTTGTCTTTCATGTAATCACGTATACCGCTCATAAATGCATACTGTAAATCAGTATCAATATTCATCTTTATAACGCCATAGCTAATACCTTCACGAATTTCTTCTACAGTAGACCCCGACCCTCCGTGAAAAACGAAATCAATATGATTATGACCAACATTATATTTATTCGAAATATACTCTTGCGAATTCTTGAGAATTTTAGGGGTTAGTTTCACATTACCAGGTTTATAAACACCATGAACATTACCAAAAGCAGCTGCTACTGTAAATTGATCACTAACTTTACTTAATTCTTCATAAGCATAAGCAACTTCTTCGGGTTGAGTGTATAATTTTGAGTCATCAACATCGGTATTATCAACGCCATCTTCTTCACCACCTGTAATTCCTAATTCAATTTCAAGAGTCATTCCCATTTTGCTCATGCGCTCTAAATATTGTTTACAAATTTCAATATTTTCTTCAATAGGTTCTTCAGATAAATCAATCATATGAGAGCTATATAGTGGTTTCCCTGTAGCTGCAAAATGCGCTTCACTTGCATCTAACAAACCATCGATCCAAGGTAACAACTTCTTTGCACAATGATCTGTGTGCAAAATCACGGGTACTCCATAGGCTTCTGCCATTAAATGTACATGCTTCGCTCCAGCAACGGCTCCGGCAATTGCTGATTTTTGTCCGTCATTAGACAATCCTTTACCTGCATTAAATTGTGCACCACCATTAGAAAATTGAATAATGACTGGGGCATTAAGATCTCTGGCAGTTTCTAAAACACCATTAATACTGTTGGAACCAATAACATTTACAGCAGGTAAAGCAAAACCTTTTTCTTTTGCTAATTTGAAAATTGCTTGTACTTCGCGTCCTGTTGCTACACCAGGTTTTATAGTATGACTCATTTAGTTTGATTTTAGAGTTGAAAATATTAGGTGATAAAAGTAAACATTTTTGTAGATACCGTAGTCAAAGAAATAACACAATAAACGAAATCGATATAGTATGAAATCAGAAAATTTACCTAGAACGGATAGTTGATACCAATATTATAGACAGCGCCACTAAAATTGAAGTTTCTAAACCATTTGTTGTCTAAATTATACGGTTCATATGTCTTAAAACCAGCATCTAATCTAAAAATGAGAAATCCAAAATCATAGCGAGCACCAAAGCCCGAACCAATAGCGATTCCTTTGAAAGAATCGAAACTATTAAACTTGGCCTGAGATGATGTTAACGGAGAATTAGTTATATCCCAAATATTTCCTGCATCTATAAACAAAGCTGCATTTAAACTATTAAGCACTTTAAAACGATATTCAAGGTTAGAAGTCAACTTTAAACTTCCTGTGTTAAATTCGAGCGCACTTAGTTCTGATCCAGGCCCCAGGTCAAAGGTTCGCCATGCCCGAATATCATTTGAACCACCTGCCCTGTAACTCCGACTAAATGGGATGTCATCCGAATTTCCAAATGGAACTGCAATCCCAAAGAATTGACGAAAAACCAATGAAGTATTTTGATTGATACCCCAGTATTTTTTATATTCGAATTCTGTTTTAAGATATTGCGCTACCTGGAGACCAAACAATTTCTTGTTGCCTCCATCGGTTGGTTTCTTTACAAAGGCAGAAGTCAAAGAACCAGAAGAAATAACCCTTCCTGTAAAAGCAGAAAAACTGTTATCTCTAAAGCTCTCACGATTATTATAATTGTAAGCGTACGAAATTACCGGTACTAATACATCCTCGATTAATATTTCTCGTTGCTGTTTCACTTTTTCTACTTCTAAAAACTCTGATGGATTCGTTGTTCCAAAGTTTCTATTTGGGTCCAAAATTCGATTTATATAAGATACATAATCAATGGGAATTTCTCTATCTGCACCATCAATCGTAACTATTCTGGAATTGATAGGATCAGGACGAATATTATTTATTCCCTCACCTGAAGCGATGTCATTAAGTTTGGTGGCTTCAGATTTATAAACACCAAAATAGTTATCAGTATTTGTGTTTCTGATATATTGAAGATTAAGTAACTCAACTTTATGGTTCGTTTTTGGTGTACTTATCCATGTGTAATCAAGACCAGCAGTTACATTTTGTCGATCTAAACCTATATTGTTTTGCAAACCTATACTAACACCAACGTTGGTTTTAGGAGACATGCGCTTAGGAATTAATTTTGACCCGTTAAACGGAAACAAAAATCTTGGAATTTTGAGAGTGACTCCAGAACCTATCTCCCAAGCATTAAAAAAGCCTGAGTTATCGGAAATTTCTCGCGAGGTGTTTAAAAAAGAGCCTTGAAAGGAAAGCTCTAAAATCTCCGCACCTTTGAAAATATTTCGATTTAAAAACGAAAATTTACCCGAAATTCCGAAGCGATTGATACTTGAAGTAGTAAATTCTGCATCCCATCCTAAAGAATATTTTTTTAGAGGAGTTAAGAAAATATTCGCGTTTAAGGTTTCATCTTCATTTTCCTCATATTGAATATCTACTGATGGCCTGAAGTTTTGCAATTCTCGTAAGAATTTGCGTGTAAGATCTCTATCGGTATCTTTATAAACTGAACCAGGAGCAATTATAATTGAATTAGCTAAATATTTGGCATTGTATTTCAATGCCGAACGCGCATAAAAATTAATGCCATTATAAGTAGCTGAGTCTAGTGGTTTTTCATCTTTGGTGTTAAACGAAAAATCAGTAAAGACGTTTACCTTTTTTATTTTTTGTATTGTGTAAGGTTTATAATAGCTGCTATCACCAGTCTCAATTTTTCTATTACCAATGACTAGTTGTACATTTTGTTTGTGCCTAGCCATATTCGTAGTGTCAATATTAAATTCCATCAGGTCTCTACCAAAATGATAAATACCTGAATTTCGATATAGACTTACCAATCGCTCTTGTTCTTTTTCAAAATTTTGAGTCTTAAAAAGATCCCCTTTTTTTATAAAAGAAGATGCAACGGTTTTTCGATAAAGCGAATCAAGTATGGGAGAAGATATTTTACTAGTTACCGTATCTAAAAAATAAGGATTTTTAGTTACGATCGAGTAATTTACGCTACTCCGTTTATCTTCTGTCTTAGTTTCTTCAAATGTAACCGAGGCATCCCAATAACCTTCGTTAAAATAGTAATTCTCTAGACTTTGAGCTGATTTTTTAATTTTATCTAAATCTGAAATCACCGGAGCATTACCACTTTTTAGCAACCAGTTGTTAAAACCTTTAGAACTTCTTTGTAGAGCATTAAATTGTTTTGCGGAGAATTTTTTTGTTGCCCATTTTTTAAATTTTGGTTTGTTCGATGGCCACTTTAAAGAAGTTGTATCCGGATCTCCTAAATTATATAAATGCAATGAGAATGGAATTCCCAATATTTTTTGGTTAGGCTTTTGTTGCAAAAAACTATATAGTTTTTGTGAAGATTCTTTTTGATCATTCACAATGATTGTATTCTTTTCGAGCAGGTAGCTATTTTCAGGAACGTGCTTTGTAGCATCACAGGCTACAAGTAACATTACTAATACAATAAATAATACTATTTTCGTGAAAATATTATACAATACAGTCTTGTTTAACGCTTTTAAAGCAGAAAAATATTTAACAATTAGTAATTTGAGTTAGGTTTTAAGAATCGATTCACCTGCACTTTACATCAAAAGTAATATTATTTATATGCTAAGCAAAAATCAATTAAAATTAATAACGAGTTTACATCAAAAAAAGTACCGAATTCGTCATGGTTTGTTTATTGCTGAAGGAATAAAGGTCGTGCGAGAGTTTTTAAACTCTTCCTTTAAGCTAGTAAATTTATACACCACAGAAACTATTTCGGAATTTGAATTATATAACTCTCAAAGCATTTCTGAAGTAGAGTTAAAGAAAATAAGTAGCCTAAAAACACCGAATAAGGTAATAGGTGTCTTTGAAATCCCAGAGTTATCTCAATTAAGTGACAAAGGTTTGATTTTAGTTTTAGACGGAATTAAAGACCCAGGCAACTTAGGAACAATAATTAGGTTGTGCGATTGGTTTGGCATTAGCCAAATTGTTTGCTCAAAAGAAACAGTAGATTGTTATAACCCTAAAGTTGTACAGTCTACAATGGGATCTTTAACCAGGATAACTTTAGTTTATACAGATTTAGTACCTTTTCTAAAATCGTCTAATTTGCCCATTTACGGAGCGCTGTTAGAGGGAGAAAATATCTATAAATCCACCTTGCAAAAAGAAGCAATTTTGATCATTGGTAACGAATCAAATGGTATTTCAAAAGAAGTATCTCGATTGATTACAAATCAAATTACAATTCCAAGATTCGGGAATTTACAATTGACAGAAAGTTTAAATGCTGCAACGGCGACTGCTATTATTCTGAGCGAATTTAAATCGGCCTCTATTGAAAAGTAAAATTCAGGAAGATTCCTCTTGTGCCTAAATAGTCGACTGGAGCAGTAAATGGGCTTGTTGGACTATCATCATTTACCAATTCATTATTAATCGCGAATATACCTCTTATTGAAGGTGAAAATTTGAACCATTGTAAGTACAAATCAACACCAATACCAACTTCATACATGAAATTGCTTGTTTTCATCCTAAATTGACCGCTTGTGTTGTCATCTGGGTTATTTTGATTACTAGAAAAATTATAGTCATATGATACCCCACCAATAACGAAGGCTCTCATGTTATCCAATCGTTTAGTGCTCAGTTTCAACAATAATGGCAATCTAAGGTAAGTACCAGGAACATCTCTGACGTTCGAAGGACTTAACCCCCCAACAACGGCTTCATCATAAATTATTTCTTTTGTATTACTAGATAAACCAGGTTCGAAACGAAGGCTTATGTGTTCATTTATATTATATCCAACTACTAGACCAATATTGAAACCTAAAGCTTCTTCTACAGTAATATAATCTGAATTTGCTTCAAGTACCGACGAATTACTTGAATTAAACGTTACTTTAAACCCTTTCTTGTTAAGACCTAAGTAATAAGCGAAATGCAACTTTTTCTTATCTACATTTGGTAAATATTCGATTCGATCTTTCTGGGCAAATAAGTTACTAGCAGAAATTAAAAAAAAACAGGTGCTAAAAATGATTATTTTTTTCATATAAATTAATTACTTTTTTGCAGTGTACATTGCTGCAATTCCAAAAGTTAAAGATCTGTTAGTTGCATTATTAAACCCATTTTTTTGCAAAATATTGTTGAAATTTTTTCCGTAAGGAAAAGCAGCTGCAGATTCAGGTAAATAACAGTAGGCACTCTTGTCCTTAGAAAAAAGCTTTCCAACTGTTGGAATAATATATTTAGAGTAAAATTTAAACAATTGCTTCATGGGAAACTTTTCTGGTTGCGAAGTTTCTAAAATTGCTAAAACTCCAGAGGGTTTTAAAACACGTTTAATTTCTTGAAGACCTGCATCTAAATTTTCAAAATTGCGCACCCCAAAGCCAACGGTAATAGCATCAAAAGTGTTGTCTTTAAAAGGCATGTTTTCAGAATCACCTTGAATCATATCTATTTGCCCTTCTAACTTTTTATTCTTTATTTTTTTAATGCCCACATCAAGCATTCCTTGTGAAATATCTAATCCAATTACTTTTTCAGGATTTAATTTTGTCAGCATAATGGCAAAATCTCCGGTTCCAGTGGCAATATCTAATATCTGCTTAGGATTATTTTGACCAACAAATTTTACGATTTTTTTTCTCCAACTCATATCTATACCAAACGTTAGAACACGATTTAAGAAGTCATAGTTTGTCGAGACTTTATCGAACATTTGCTCAACTTGATCTTTTTTACCTAGATCAGAATTTTTATATGGAGTAACCTTAGTAGCCATGCTAAAAAATTAATTTTGACAAAGATACACATTCAAATAAGAAACATAAACCTTGTTGGTTTTTTTAACTATAACAAACTTAATTGGTAAAATACTTGACAAGCCCTATACCCATATTGTATATTTGCGCTCATTTTTTACAAAACTCTAAACCATAGAATTAATGAAGTTATCACATTTTAAATTTGATTTACCAGAGGAATTACTTGCAGAATACCCATCAGAACAGCGTGATGAAGCACGTTTAATGGTACTAAATCGCAAGGAGCAAACTATAGAGCATAAGCTATTTAAAGACTTGGTTCATTATTTTGATGAAGGTGATATTATGGTTTTTAACAACACGAAGGTGTTTCCGGCTCGTTTGTATGGGAATAAGGAAAAAACCGGTGCTAGAATTGAAGTATTTTTGTTAAGAGAATTAAACAAAGAAAGTCGCCTTTGGGATGTTTTAGTGGACCCTGCTAGAAAGATTAGAATAGGAAATAAGTTATTCTTTGGCGAGAATGATGATTTGGTTGCTGAAGTAATTGACAATACGACATCTAGAGGACGAACATTACGTTTCTTATTTGATGGAAGTTATGAAGAATTTCGAAAAAAATTAAAAGAATTAGGAGAAACGCCATTACCAAAGTATATAAAAAGAGATGTAGAACCGTCAGATGTAGAGCGCTATCAAACAATATATGCAAAACATGAAGGAGCTGTAGCAGCTCCAACAGCAGGATTACATTTTTCGAAACACTTGTTAAAACGACTAGAGATTAAAGGTATAGATTTAGCTGAGGTAACTTTGCATGTTGGTCTTGGAACTTTTCAACCGGTAGAGGTTGAAGATTTATCGAAGCATAAAATGGATTCGGAAGAAATTATTATTCCAGAAAGTGCGGCGAATATTGTGAACAACGCCTTAGATAATAAAAAACGTGTGTGTGCAATAGGTACAACCGTAATGAGAACAATGGAAAGCTCAATGTCTGCAGATTATAGGTTAAAACCATATAGTGGTTGGACACATAAATTTATTTTTCCTCCGTATGATTTTGGTATTGCAAATGCGATGGTTACTAATTTTCACACACCACAGTCGACATTAATGATGATGACTGCTGCTTTCGCCGGACATGACTTTTTGAAAGAAGCCTATGCAGAAGCAATTAAAGAGAAATATAACTTTTATTCATATGGAGATGCCATGCTAATTTTGTAATGGATTTATATTTTGAGTAGAACAACCAATTAATACTCCTTATTTCCGTAACTTAGTAATCTTAAATTTTTATGATGATAAAAAAAATACTTTTAATATTCTTAATGATTAGTACATACTTAAGTCTTTTGGGTCAAGTCACCAATGAAGGTACTCCGGCAAGTTGGGATATGATTGAGGAAAAGTCAACTATTCAATCAATCAAACTCCCAAAGTTGGATATTAAGCAAATCCAAATAGAAGACGACGTAAACGATCAATTGCGAACTAAACCGTATAGAATAGGATTACAAATTAAAGTTGATTATGGGTTGAATAATAGTGGAACTTGGACTGAATTTCAAAACGGTGATCGTATTTGGCGTATCGGATTTAGTTCTGATGACGCCCTAAATTTAGGGTTGATTTTAGATAAATTTTATTTGCCAGAAGGATGTACGTTGTATTTATACAATGATGATCGATCGGATTTATTAGGTGCGTATACAAATAATCAAAATAATCGGGAAGAAGTTTTGACGACATGGTTTGTTACAGGAGATAAATTATGGGTGGAATATTATGAACCCTCCGAGGTTAGAGGCCAGAGTAAATTACATATTTCTTCAGTAATGCATGGTTATAGATCTGGACATACATATCAAAAAGGGTATTTTGAAGAAGGTAAAGCCGATGAGTTTCTAAATAACTCAGGCAATTGTAATCATGACGTAAATTGCCCTATCGGTGCCGATTTTGAAGCTCAGCGAGACGTGATAAAAAAGGGGGTTGGTTTTTTACTGATGCCCCTTGGAGGAACAAGTGTAGGTTTATGCACGGGAACATTAATTAATAATACAAATGAAGACAATACTCCGTATTTTTTAACAGCTAATCATTGCTTAGGAAGCGGGAATCCGGCAACTTATGCAATAAGGTTTAATTGGTTTAGTCCAAATCCAATTTGCGGTCAGACAACGAATAGTCCAACTACCTCGGAAGATTTGACGCTTAGTGGTACTACTTTGAGGGCTAGAAGTACTGCATCAGATTTTATGTTAGTCGAACTTAATAACCATATACCGGACACTTGGGATGTTGCGTTTGTTGGTTGGGATAGAACAGATGATATTCCGAATTTTACGGTTAGTGTGCATCATCCACAGGGTGATATAATGAAGATTAGCAGAGATGATGACCCTCCATCAAAAATTGCTCAGAATGCAGGAGGAAGTTCTCCAGTGGCGCAAACTTGGGATATTAATGGCTTAACGCCTAGCGGTAATTCGGGAAACTCTACGGGGTGGGAACTTGGAGTAACAGAAGGAGGATCATCTGGAGGGGCTTTATTTAATCCTGAAGGCAAAATTATTGGACAATTATATGGTGGTTTAGCGGCATGTAATGGTACTTTAGATAATAATGCGCATGATTATTATGGTCGATTTTCAGTATCCTGGGATGCGGGATCGTCTGCATCTACAAGATTGAGAGATTGGTTAGATCCTGCCGGAACGAACCCAATGACATTGGATACTAAAATGAATGTTTTGTCTGTGAACGATGAATTTTTAGAACAAAACATTACAATTTTTCCGAATCCAACTTCTGGACTTGTCCAAGTAAAAGCTTCTGGTCTTGTTGGTGATTTGAGTTATGAAATTTTTAATTTATTAGGACAATCTTTAAAGTCAGGTGTTTTGCAAAATGAAGCAATTCAGTTAAACAGTCTTAACGATAATATTTATTTTATAAAGATTACCGAAGTCGATTCGAATAAAATTTTAGTAAAGAAAGTGGTATTAAGTAAATAATAATATCTCAAGTTTATAAATACAAACAGCGTCCTGTTTAACAGGACGTTTTTTATAGGTGAATAAATGATTAAAAAGCAAGACATAAGAGCATTAACGAAAGAAGAGTTGCGAGACTTTTTCGTTGAGAATGGAGATAAAGCTTTCCGTGGTAATCAAGTGTATGAATGGCTTTGGAGTAAGGTAGCCTATACTTTTGACGATATGACCAACCTCGCGAAGTCTACCAGAGCGATGCTTGATGAACATTTTGTGATCAACCATATCGAAGTTGACCATATGCAACGATCAAATGATGGAACGATTAAGAATGCCATTAAGTTGCATGATAGTTTAATTGTAGAATCTGTATTGATTCCGACCGAAACAAGAACTACTGCTTGTGTCTCTAGTCAGGTGGGATGTAGTCTAGATTGTAATTTTTGCGCAACCGCTCGCTTAAAGCGAATGCGTAATTTGAATCCAGATGAGATATATGACCAAGTTGTAGCTATTGATAAACAGAGTCGATTATATCATAATCATAAACTTTCGAATATCGTTTTTATGGGTATGGGCGAGCCTCTATTAAATTATAAAAACGTACTAGCCTCTATTGATAAGATTACTTCAGATGAAGGTTTAGGAATGTCGCCCAAGCGTATTACTTTATCTACTGTCGGTATCCCAAAAATGATCAAGAAATTGGCAGATGATGAAGTGAAATTCAACTTGGCAGTATCGTTGCATTCAGCGATCGATTCTGTACGATCTAAAATGATGCCCATCAATGAGAAAAATGATTTGGCTGAATTGTTAGAGTCGTTGCAATATTGGTATTTAAAAACGAAAAAGATCATCACGTTTGAATATGTGGTTTGGAAAGGGATTAACGATACGCAAAAGGATGTGAACGCTTTGGTAGATTATTGTAAACAAGTACCTTCTAAAGTGAATCTAATAGAATATAATGCGATTGATGATGGTGAATTTCAACAAGCTTCACCCGAAGCAATTCATATGTATGTTCGTACCTTAGAAGCTAATCGAATTGTAGTCAACGTACGTCGCAGCAGAGGTAAAGATATTGATGCCGCTTGCGGGCAATTAGCTAATAAGACCTCTTAACAAAGTTTACTCATCTAACAAGGCGTTAATGGCATCTAGATTAGGCGCCAAAATGATTTCAATACGTCTGTTTTTTGCTTTTCCAGATGAAGAAGCATTACTTGCTATGGGCAAAAATTTACTACGTCCAGCCGCCGTAATTTGTTTTGGAGATACATTATTATTTGTTAGAATTCGAACAATGGCAGTCGCCCTTTTAGTAGATAAATCCCAATTGTCAGTAATGGCTCCTTTTCCACCGTAGGGCACGTCATCTGTATGACCTTCTATCAGTACGTCAATATCTGTATTTTGCTTTAACACACTTGCTAAGTTTACCACAGCTGAACGCCCTTGTGTGCCAACTGCCCAACTACCAGAACCAAATAATAGTTTATTTTCCATAGAAACATAGACCTTTCCATTTTTGCGTTCTACGGTGAGGCCTTTTCCTTCAAATCCGCTTAAAGCAGCAGATACAGCATCTTTTAATTGCAACATTTTTGCCTCTTTAGCTGCAATAAGCCCCTCTAATTCATCAACACGTTTGGAGCGAGCATTTAAATCACCTTGTAATTTTTCTAAGCGACCACTTTCTTTAGCTAATTGAGATTCTTTCTCTTGTAATTGTAGTAATAATTCTCGATTTTGCTTTTCTTTCTCTGATAACTGACTTGCACTCATTTCAGATAACTCGTTATACTCTTGCTCAAGTTTAGTTTTCTTTGCATCAAGACGATCAACTTCTTCATTCAATTTGGTTCTATCTGATTCTAATTTATCGACTGCTAATTGTAAGGTTTTAGAGCTTTCTTCTAAAGCTTTCTTTTTGTCTATTAGATCTTGATTTTCACCAAATAAATCTGAATTATTGTCACGTAATTTGTTGTACTTATCTTCAAGTTCCGTATACACTTTCTTGGTCACACAAGAGGCAACTAAAGTTAAGGTAAGGATTACTAAAACTATTTTTCTCATAATTAAAATGATTAATTCTACATTCCTGCAAAAGCAGTATTAACAAAAGATATACTATAAGTAGTTCTTTAATCTATAATCTTTATGATTTAATTTATTAGTCAATTTCAACTCCAACAGGGCAATGGTCAGAATGCCTAGCTTCGGGTAAAATATAGGCTCGTTTTAAACGATTTTCTAAAGGCGATGATGCCATACAGTAATCTAAACGCCATCCTTTATTATTATTTCTTGCATTAGCTCGGTAACTCCACCAGCTATAGTGATCAGGCTCTTTATTGAAATACCTAAAAGTATCTATAAAACCACTATCAATAAACTTGCCAATCCATGCTCTTTCTACAGGTAAAAATCCAGAAACCCCTTTCATTTTCGGATTATGAATGTCAATTTCTTCATGACAAATGTTATAATCACCACAAATTATAAGGTTAGGAATTTCCTTTTTTAGTTTAGTAATATAGTCATGAAATTCATCCATATAATTTAGTTTGAAATTCAAACGATCGTCGTTTGTACCTGATGGTAAATACAAACTCATAACAGATACTGTGTCAAAATCTAAACGTAAATTCCGACCTTCAGCGTCCATATATTCAATGCCTGTGCCGTATTCTATATGATTGGGTTTTATTTTTGACAAGATGGCCACGCTACTGTACCCTTTTTTTTGAGCAGAAAACCAATAATGATACGGGTAACCTGCCTCTTCGAATAAGGTTAAGTCAAGTTGGTCTTTATGAGCCTTCGTTTCTTGTATACAGATGACATCTGGATTTGCTCCTTGTAACCAATCTAAGAACCCTTTTTTAATGGCGGCGCGAATACCATTAACGTTGTAAGAAAGTATTTTCATCTAATTTAAAATGATTGCTTTTTTAAGAAAAACCCAAGTAATTTGAATTTTTTCTCCAGTTTGTGTTTGAATTCTTTTTTTTCTTGGGGATAATAATATGGCGATTCCGGCAGCTAAACCCGCATTTATTGCTATATTTTCAAAAACAAAACTAAAAATTAAGTTTAATAGCAGGGTTATAATTAAAATAACGAAAAAAGGATTCTTTGCTAAATATATCATTACATTTTCATTTCAGGAATAGTACCATTCACCACCAATGTGCCAGCAGTTGCATTTTTTATATCTTCTACAGAAACACCTGGTGCTCTTTCTAACAAATGGAAGGCTCCATTTTTAATTTCTAAAACGGCCAAATTTGTCACCACTTTTTTTACGCAACCAACCCCTGTTAAAGGTAAAGAGCATTTCTTTAAAAGTTTTGATTCTCCGCGTTTATTGGTATGCATCATGGCAACAATAATATTTTCTGCCGAGGCCACTAAATCCATGGCACCACCCATGCCTTTTACCATTTTTCCTGGAATTTTCCAGTTAGCGATATCGCCATTTTCGGCTACCTCCATGGCACCCAATACCGTCAATTGTACATGTTGACCTCGAATCATTGCAAAGCTCTTAGCTGAATCAAAAATAGAACCTCCATCAAGCACCGTTACGGTTTGCTTTCCTGCATTAATCATGTCGGCATCCTCTTCTCCTTCAATTGGAAATTGTCCCATACCAAGTAATCCATTTTCACTTTGAAATTCTACGTCTATGCCTTTAGGGATATAGTTGGCAACTAAGGTTGGAATACCAATTCCTAAGTTAACATACCACCTATGTTTTAATTCTTGGGCAATTCTTTGTGCTATTTCTTGTTTTGATAAACTCATCATCTAAGATTTAGGAGTTACTGTGCGTTGTTCTATACGCTTGACGTAATTCGCACCCTTGAAAATACGTTGTACAAAAATACCAGGAGTGTGTATTTCATTCGGATCAAGTTCTCCAACAGGTAATAATTCTTCAACCTCGGCCACGGTAATCTTTCCAGCCATGGCCATCATTGGATTAAAGTTACGCGCTGTACCTTTAAAAATTAAGTTACCAGCCGTATCACCTTTCCAAGCTTTTACAAAGGCGAAATCGGGTTCAAAGGCATGTTCTAAAACATACATTTTACCGTTAAATTCCCTTGTTTCTTTGCCTTGAGCGACTTCCGTTCCATAACCTGCTGGGGTATAAAAAGCAGGTATGCCAGCACCCGTTGCTCTACAGCGTTCTGCTAAGGTTCCCTGAGGGATTAAGTCTACTTCAAGTTCTCCACTGAGCATCTGGCGTTCAAATTCATCATTTTCCCCAACATAAGAAGAAATCATTTTTTTTATTTGACGTTTTTGAAGTAATAATCCTAAACCAAAATCATCAACACCAGCATTGTTAGAAATACAGGTTAAATTGGTTATACCTAAATTTACTAACTGAGCGATGCTATTTTCTGGAATACCGCACAAACCAAAACCTCCCAACATAAAAGTCATTCCAGACTGTACTCCTTCTAATGCTTCTTCTACATTTTGTACAACTTTGTTGATCATAATTAATTAGATTTAAAATTCAACGACTCCGTTATCTGCATCTTCATCACCTCCATTTTCTCCATTTTCTGGATTTTTATATTTACCGCAATCCAATTCTATTTTTAAATTTGAAGGTTTGTCAAATGGTTTATCACTTATATTTAAGGTTTTATCAGCATAGCATTTTTTCATGTACAGCGCCCAAATTGGCATAGCCATTGTGGCTCCTTGTCCTCGGCCTAAATCCGGAAAATGGGCAGCTCTATCTTCTGCGCCAACCCAAACTCCAGTTGTTAAATTAGGTACTAAGCCCATAAACCAACCATCAGATTGGTTTTGAGTAGTTCCTGTTTTACCAGCAATGGCATTTGTAAATTTATATGGATAACCAGAAGAAATACTATCCGGAAATTTTTTGTAGGCTGTACGCAAATGTACGCCAGAGCCTCCTTTGGTAACCCCTTCAAGTAGGTTAATCACCGTATAGGCCGCTTCCTCACTTAATACTTCTTTCGTTTTCGGATTGAAATTTGTCAATACCGTACCATTTTTATCCTCAATACGTAATACCATGGTGGGTTCTACATACATCCCTTTATTTGAAAATGCGTTATAAGCACCTACCATTTCATACAATGTTAAATCAACACTGCCCAGCGCGATCGCAGGAGCTTCAATTATATCACTAGTGATGCCTAAGTTTTTAGCTAAGCGAACTACATTTTTAGGAGTCGTCATATCAATTAATTGGGCCGAGATCACATTAGTAGAATTTGCCAGCGCGTTTTTTATGGTTTTGGTGCCTCCATATTTTAAATCAGAATTATCTGGAGTCCAATCTTCTGGAAGCCCATATTTTCCTTTTGGAATGGTGTAAGGAGTATTATTTAACTGATGACAAGGAGATAATCCCAGCTGATTAATTGCAGTAGCATATACAAAAGGTTTAAAGGTAGAACCTACCTGGCGAGCTCCTTGTTTTACATGATCATATTGAAAATGTTTATGGTTGATGCCACCTACCCAAGCTTTTACATGACCCGATTGCGGATCAGTAGATAAGACACCAGTGTGCATAAAATGTTTGTAATAAAGAATTGAATCTTTCGGCGTCATTATGGTATCAATTTCTCCTTTCCAAGAAAAAATTCTCATATCTGTTTTTTTATCGAAAGAAGCTATAATATCTTTTTCTGATTTACCTGCCTTTTTCATTCGTTTCCAACGATTAGAGCGCTTCATGGCTGATTTTATATTGGACGCTATTTGGTTTTTATCCAAGTCATAAAAAGGAGCGGTTTTATTCTTTTCTTGACTTTTATAAAAAACACGTTGTAAATTAGACATATGTTCTCGCATTGCTTCTTCAGCATATTGTTGCATACGCGAGTCGAGTGTCACATGTATTTTTAATCCATCACGGTAAATATCAAAGGGAGTACCATCAGGTTTAGGATTGTCTTGAACCCAGTCTTTTAAAAAACCACGTAAATATTCTCTAAAATAGGTGGCCATTCCAAAACTGGTATCTTCAGGAGTAAAATTTAATTCAATTGGCAGTTTCTGAAGAGAATCTTTTTCTTTCATCGAGATCTTGCCATTCTTCTGTAATTGCATAAGCACCACATTTCGGCGCTGTAAAGATTTTGCCTTAGAAATTTCTCTTTGTGGATTGAATTGTCTTGGGTTTTTGAGCATTGCCACAAATACAGCAGCTTCTTGAATGTTTAAATCTTTAGGTTCTTTTCCGAAATAAATACGTGAAGCTGATCGAATACCAACGGCTCGAAAGAGAAATCCTTGTTTATTTAAATACATGGCAATAATCTCTTCTTTGGTATATTGTCTCTCAAGACGCGTAGCAATCACCCATTCTTTAGTCTTTTGTAATACAATACGTTTGATAAAATTTCCAGAAGGTTTAACAGTAAATAATAATTTTGCTAATTGTTGCGTAATGGTACTAGCGCCACCGTCTCTTCCAAGTTTTGCAACTGCACGCGCGGTGCCATAAAAATCAATTCCAGAATGCTCATAAAATCTAACATCTTCTGTAGCTATCAAGGCATCGATCAAATTTTGAGGAAGATCTTTATAGCCTATAGGCGTTCTATTTTCAATGGCATAGGTTCCAATGGTCTTACCGTCACTTGAAATTATTTCAGTCGCCAATAAACTTTTAGGATTTTCTAGTTCTTCAAAAGTTGGAAGTTTACCAAAAACACCCCATCCTGCAAGCAAAAACATGAGAGTTAAAAGCCCTATTCCACCTAAAAAAATACGCCAAATCCATTTTGTTAGTTTTCTAAAAAGAGGATTCTGCTGAGTCACCTGTTTAGTCATTGTTTTTCATTTTTTCTATTCGTAAACCAACATCTGTAATCCCTTCCAAATCTGTAATTCCTTCAACTGCCCCACTTTTACGCATTGCTTGTTGAATATTTATATTGTATTCTCCTGTAAGAGGAAAAATTACATTGGTTTTATATTCGAGTACATTTTCTTTTAAATCGGTGAACCCTTCTCCTAAAAATTTTCCTTTTGCATCGGTCATCTCATATTCGAGTGTATCGATGAAACTAGTATTGTTTGGAAAATTAATGTCTACAATGAGAAATAAATTACTGTATTGATAATCGTTGTTGTTCCTTAAGTTAATAAACAAATTATTTCTTGAAATAGTATCTACAGGGTTGAATTTAAAGTTTACGATAGAATCTTTGTGCCAAATGCTATTGGGCATTGACTTATATGCGTCGAATGTAGCAGTATTGCCACACGAATAAAAAAGGATTACCACCAGTATACTAAAGAGAATCTTACGCATTTTTTCGAGGTTTTTTTCGTCTATTATTTTTATTATTTCTCTTTTTTCTGCGTTGTTTTTTTGCTTTGTCAAAACGAGTTAAACTGTCTTGTCCAACAACATTGGCAAATACTTTCTCCTCTTTAGAACTTTCTAATTCGAAAGCAAAGTCTTCAAGACTTTGAACTTTCTTCTTACTTTTATTTAGAGAAATAATTTCATTCGCTCTTTCGGTGCTCAATTGATGCCATTGCATTGGATTATCTTTATAAGCATACCAAATTAAACCTCTAAAAATATCCATCTTTTGAAAAACCCCTGTGCCTTTTTCTGTTTGAAGCCAAGTATCGGTATTGGGAAATTTCTTTAAGGCATCCATGTATGAATCTAGTTCATAATTTAAACAACATTTCAATTTTCCACATTGACCAGCGAGTTTTTGAGGGTTTAAAGAAAGTTGTTGATATCTTGCGGAAGCGGTGCTTACCGATCGAAAATCGGTCAACCATGTAGAACAGCATAGTTCACGTCCGCAAGAGCCAATTCCTCCAAGTCGAGCAGCTTCCTGACGAAGCCCTACTTGTTTCATTTCAATACGAATTTTAAAAGTAGATGCGAGTTCTTTAATCAGTTCTCTAAAATCTACTCTTTCATCGGCTGTATAATAAAACGTCGCTTTATTTCCATCTCCTTGAAATTCAACATCCGAAAGTTTCATTTGAAGTCCAAGACGAGAAATAATCAAGCGGGCATTACGTTGAACTTCTTGTTCTTTATTACGTGAATTTTGCCAGATGTCAATATCTCTTTGTGACGCTTTCCGATAGATTTGTTTCACATCTTCACTATCAAATCCGATATG
This sequence comes from uncultured Flavobacteriaceae bacterium, assembly GCA_947500525.1. Classification (GTDB taxonomy): domain Bacteria; phylum Bacteroidota; class Bacteroidia; order Flavobacteriales; family Flavobacteriaceae; genus Aureibaculum. The sequence continues at coordinate 688,601 of CANMSH010000001.1, forward strand.
TTTTTTACGCATCTGAATTTTTACCAATTCACCAGTGAGAGAAATGGCTCCAATATCGTGACCGGGTGATGTTTCCACGGCCACCACATCACCAACGTTTACTGATAAGTCTTTGGTGTTTTTGTAAAAATGTTTACGTCCGTTTTTAAAACGAACTTCTACAATATTAAATTTCGATTGTCCGGTAGGTAGCGTCATGTTTGAAAGCCAATCAAATACAGTCAGTTTATCGCAACTTCCTGTCCCACAGCTTCCATTACTTTTGCATCCCTTTGGAATACCGTTAGTATCTGTAGAGCAACTATTACAGCTCATATATGTTATATTTTAAATCAAACGATACATACGTTTGATGTAAATTCGTAAATCCTTTATAATTGTGTAAATATAATTATTTTAATCATAGCAATATTACAAGTAAATTTTAAAAATTTAGAAGCATTGCGATTGATATAGTATATTTGTTCTTAGGTTTTATATTATGAAAAAAATAGTTCTGTCAGTTTTTATTTTAATTTGTTTCAGTGGTTTTGCTCAAGAACAAGGTGAGACTTTCGGTGGTGAGTTTACGTTTAACCCTTCTGATTTACCCTGTATCACGGCTGTTCAAAAAGCCGAAATTCAAGCCGAGTTATCAAAGAGTATCGCGCGATTATCCAAGCAACAAAAAATAGTGAAAGCAGATGCTAAGATTATCCAACAATTCTCTTGGCCAGTAAGAAAATCATCTAGTTCTGATTTTAATGATTTTTGGGCAATATCAAATTTTGTGGATCATGATGCCACTTTTCCGGATAAGTTACGAGACTATACATGTTCAAACAGAACTTATGACACAGAAGGTGGCTATAATCATCGAGGATTAGATATTTATACATGGCCTTTTTCGTGGTTTCAAATGGAGAACGATATGGCAGAAATTATTGCTCCTGCCGACGGTGTCATCGTATTAAAATCGGATGGAAAACCAGATAAGAGTTGTAGTTTTAACAATAGCCAATGGAATGCAATTTACTTAAGACATGATGACGGGAGCGTTACATGGTTTGGTCATATGAAAAACGGAAGTTTGACCTCTAAAGTTGTAGGAGATAGAGTAGTTAGAGGTGAATTTTTAGGTGTCATAGGTAGTTCAGGAAATTCGACAGGGCCTCATTTACATTTTGAAGTTTATGATAGTTCAAATAATTTGATCGACCCATATAGTGGAACTTGTAATAATATACCTACCTGGTGGGCAGATCAAAAAGAATACTATGAACCTAACATTAATGCATTGTTAACGCATTCTGCTCCTCCTGATTTTAATACCTGTCCGGCGACTGAAACAGTTAATATTAATGACGAGTTTGGATTAAATTCTCGAGTTTATCTAGCTTCTTATTTTAGAGATCAACAATCTGGAACAACGGCTAACTACAGATTATATCGCCCTAACGGAACTGTTTTTAGCGCTTGGAATAGAAATTTTACAAATACTTGGAGTTCTTCTTATTGGTACTGGTTTTTTGATAACTTAAATGATATTGGCGATTGGAGATTCGAAGTTACCTATCAAGGTCAAACTGAGAGTACAACTTTTAAGGTAGGAAATAGTACCTTGAGTGTTGAAGATCCTCAATTAGAAAAAGTGACAATTGGCCCGAATCCTTTTGATAACATCTTAATGCTGAACGGAATTTCTTTTGATTTAGATAATTATGAGGTGCTTGTATTTAATAACTTAGGACAAACATTATATCAGAATACGAAATTATCTCCTGAAATGAACCTGTCCTCATTAGCAAAAGGAGTTTATTTTTTAAGAATACAGTCAAAAACAAACAGTGGCTCAAAAATTTTCCCAATAATCAAAAAATGAGTTGCTAAATGCTTTTTAGAGATATCATCGGACAAGAAAAAGCGAAGACTCAATTGGTAAAATCTGTTGAGAACATGAGAATTCCTCATGCCCAGCTTTTTGTAACCCCCAAAGGTAGTGGCGCCTTGCCTTTGGCTATTGCCTATGCCCAATATATTTTATGTCAGAATAGTGATGGAGAAAATATTACGGGGAAGGAAAGTTGTAATTTAAAATTTAGCAAGTTAATGCATCCAGATATGCATTTTGTATTTCCGGTAGCTGCAAACGCAACGGTAAAAAAACATCCCGTTAGTGATTTATTTTTAAGTGAATGGCGAGATTTTATAGCTAACAATCCTTATGGAGATCTCCTGGATTGGTATCAGCAATTAGGCATAGAGAATAAACAAGGTCAAATTGGTGTTGATGAGGCAGAATCGGTGGTAAAGAAATTGTCTCTCAAAGCTTATGAAGGTAATTTTAAAGTGATGTTAATTTGGATGGCTGAGAAATTGAATATCGCGGCATCAAATAAACTACTAAAACTTATAGAAGAACCTCCAGAAAAGACTATTTTACTGCTCATAACTGAAAATGAAGATCAAATAATTAATACGATTTTATCTAGATGTCAAATTGTAAAGTTGTCACCGTTAACAGAAAATGAGATAAAAACGGCCCTCATTGAAAGAGTACATCTTAGTGAAAACGAAGCTCTTAAGATAGCGCACCAAGCGGATGGAAATTGGAATAAAGCCCTTAAAATTGCGAATAATTCAAGTGGAGATGAACAGTATGAAGTTTGGTTTATAACTTGGATTCGCACTGCGTTTAAAGCAAAAGGCAATGCGGCAGTAATTCAAGATTTGATTGGTTGGAGTGATACGATTGCGTCAGCGGGAAGAGAAGTGCAAAAAAGTTTTCTCAACTATTGCTTACAATTTTTTCGTCAGGCGTTGTTGAAGAATTATGCTGCAGATAGCTTGGTTTTTTTACAACCAAAATCGACGGGTTTTGACTTGGCCAAATTTGCGCCGTTTATTCATGGAGGTAACATTGTAGAAATAAATAAAGAATTGAATGATGCCATTTACCATATTGAACGAAATGGTAATGCTAAAATTATTCTTTTGGATTTGTCAATAAAATTAACAAGATTATTGCATCAAAAAGAAGCTGTTTAATGCTTTAGCACATAGTAATAGACGGCCATAAAGTGTGAAAAACTACCAAAAAGGACAAATACATGAAAGATGGCATGATTGTATGACAGCTTTTGAATACTGTATAATACGGCTCCAATAGTATAAAACACGCCCCCCGTTAGCAACCAATACAGTCCGTTTAATGGTAAATTTGCAATTAATGGTTTAATAGCGAAAATGATAATCCACCCCATAAGAACATAGGCGGCAGTCGAAATTTTATCAAATCTACCTGTATAAAATAGTTTTAGACAAATGCCAATAATGGCGATACCCCAGGTAACACCGAAAATCGTCCATCCCACAGTTCCTTTTAATGTAATTAACGTAAAAGGAGTATAGGTTCCCGCAATAAGTACATAGATAGCTGCATGATCCAAAATATTTAATTTTCTTCTAATTTCAGGATTTTGAAAATAGTGATAAAAAGTAGAAGCTGAGTAAAGTAAAATGAGACTAGCTCCAAAAATCACGAAGCTTACAATATGACGAATTGTACCCATTTTATGGGCATGCTTCACCAATAAAACCAGGGCAACAATACTTAATAATAAACCAATTGCATGTGTAATTACATTCAGTTTTTCTTCAGTAGTATTGTAATAGGTAAGATGCTTTTTATCCATGAGTTTTCAAATCTTTTTCTAACTCATCATGTATAAGTGTGTACGCTTGTTGTTTTATACTGTCTAAATCGTTTAATGTACATCCTTCGGTTTCGATAAACCGATGAATTTTTACTCGTAATTTCCCCGGCCAACCGCTAAAAAAGGTCCAAGAAAAGCGTTTCTTAACATCATAAAAAGTCATTGGAACTATAGGAATTTGATGTTCTATTGCTAGCCTAAAAGCACCATTTTTAAATGGAGCAAGGGTAACACTTTCTTCAGGAACTAAACCTTCTGGGAATATGGCAATACTCAGCCCTTGATTCAGCTTTTTTTGAGCTCGAATATAGACTTCTTTTCTACTTTTCTCGCTGCTTCGGTCTACCCAAATACTTGTTTTTTTGAAGACATAGCCAAATACCGGTAGTTTACCAAGTTCTTTTTTTCCTACAAATACTGCAGGGTTCTTCATAACCGCCAACATCAGCATTACATCTACTAAGGAGGCATGGTTTGCAATAAACATATAACTCTTGTCAGCAATAGGTTCTTGGTCGATTTCGATCACGGGTTTAAAGCCCATCACGAATAGAATAGTCTTACCCCAAAATCTAGCAATTTTAAAAAAAGTTTTATAAAATTTGTCATACGATATGACTATAATTAACACTGGAAGTATAAATAGAATCGAGAAAAATACCCATCCGTAAAACCAAGGGCGCCAAAATAGGCGAAAAATGTTTTTTAAGAAATTCATTGGTTCCAAATGTAGTAAAAAATAAATTCGAAAAATGATGCTTCAATTTGAGATTTTAAATATGTATTTTTGCGCATTAAAGTATGTTCTATGAACATAAATTTGGTTAAAGAAATTAAGTAAATGTCAAGAATACTAACAGGAGTACAAAGTACAGGGACACCGCATCTGGGTAATCTATTGGGCGCAATTATTCCCGCTATTGATATGGCAAACGACCCTCAAAATGAGTCGTTTTTGTTTATTGCGGATATGCATACGCTTACTCAAATTAAAGATGGTTCAGTAATAAAGGAGAATACCTACAGCACGGCAGCAACTTGGCTGGCATTTGGTTTAGACATCAATAAAACTGTGTTCTATCGCCAAAGTGATATTCCTGAGGTAACTGAGTTAACTTGGTACTTGAATTGCTTTTTTCCATACCAACGCTTAACATTGGCACATAGTTTTAAAGATAAAGCAGATCGACTGGAAGATGTTAATGCTGGGTTGTTCAGCTATCCGATGCTGATGGCCGCAGATATTTTATTGTATGATGCTGACATTGTACCTGTAGGTAAAGATCAAGCTCAACATCTAGAGATGACTCGTGATGTGGCAAATAGAGTAAATCATCAAGTGGGTGATATATTAGTACCACCAGCGACAAAAGTACAAGAACATACAATGTTGGTACCAGGTATCGATGGTGAAAAAATGAGTAAATCAAGAGATAACGTGATAAATTTGTTTTTGGATGACAAAAAACTGCGTAAACAAGTGATGAAAATTCAAACAGATAGCACACCTCTTGAGGAGCCTAAGAACCCTGATACTTGTAATTTATTCGCGTTGTATAAATTGGTTGCAAATGAAAGCCAAATTGCTGAAATGCGAGCGAACTATGAAGGCGGTAATTACGGTTATGGTCATGCCAAGCAATCTTTTTTTGAGTTGTTAATCAACAAGTATAGTAAAGAACGCGAATTGTATCATCACTATATGAATAATCTAAACGAAATTGATGACGCGTTGGCTGTAGGAGCGAAAAAAGCAAAAAAAGTAGCGTCTTCCGTCCTTAGCAGAGTCAGAGAAAAATTAGGATATTGATAGTTATGGCGCAGGATTTGGAATGTCAGCATGAACTGCTTCTATTTCAGCCAAAGTTTCATCGGATAATTCAATATCAATACTGTCAATATTTTCTTTCAACTGTGTCATTTTAGTAGCGCCTATAATATTACTTGTTACAAATGGTAATTGATTAATGTAAGCAAGAGATAGTTGCGTTAATGAGATATTGCATTTTTGTGCAATTTCTAAATAACGTTGAACCGCTCTATCTGATCCTTCATTTCTGTAACGCGCAATAAATCTTGGGAATAAAGTGCCTCTTGCTCCTTCGGGAAGGTTTCCTTGTAAATATTTACCCGAAAGTACGCCTTGAGCTAATGGCGAATATACTAGCAAACCAATATCTTCTCGTAATGAAACTTCTGACATTCCGTATTCATACGAACGATGAATTAAGGAATATGAATTTTGAATGGTTACCGCTCTCGGTAAATTATGTTGATCAGCTGTATGTAAATATTTCATGGTGCCCCAAGGTGTTTCATTCGATAAGCCAATATGTCTTATTTTACCTTGTTTGATAAAGCCTTGAAGTGTTTCTAAAATTTCGAAATGGTTTTCTGCCTCTTCTGTTGTTGTTTTATAAGGATAATCTCTTACACCAAAACAATTAACACCTCTTCCTGGCCAATGCAGTTGATATAAATCAATATAGTCAGTTTGTAAACGTATCAAGCTATTTTCTAAAGCTTCTTTGATGGCTCTTTTACTAAATCCGTCTTCGCGGATGTGTGCTGTGTAAGGACCCGATCCAACAATTTTTGATGCTAAAACTACCTTATCACGATTGCCTGTTTTTTTAAACCAATTGCCAATAATACGTTCAGTATCTCCATACGTTTCGGCATTTGCAGGTACAGGATAGAGTTCGGCAGCATCAAAAAAGTTAACACCTCTTTCTAGTGCATAATCCATTTGTTCATGACCTTCTGCCTCGGTGTTTTGATTGCCCCAAGTCATAGTGCCTAAGCATATTTTGCTAATTTTCGTACTTGTATTGGATAACGTCGTATATTTCATTAATTCTCGTTTGTTATGTCAGTTTCAGAATAAGATTCGTAATTTCAATGAATCGATTTAAGTAAGTATTGCCTCTATACCAGGTAATGATTTTCCTTCTAACATTTCTAACATGGCTCCACCGCCAGTAGAAACATAACTTACCTTGTCGGCAAATCCAAACTGTTTTACTGCTGCAACAGAATCTCCGCCTCCAACTAGTGAAAAAGCACCTTCGGCTGTGGCATCAGCAATAGCATTACCTAGTTCAATTGTTCCTTTGGCAAATTTTTTCATTTCAAATACTCCCAATGGACCATTCCATAAAATTGTTTTAGATTGAGCAATAATGAACGAAAAACCTATGTTACTTTTAGGTCCAGCGTCTAAGCCTTGCCATCCATCAGGGATATGATAAATATCTACAAATTGAGTATTTGCTTCATTACTAAATGCATCGGCGGCTACAACATCAACAGGTAAATGTACTTTCACTCCCTTTTCTTCGGCTTTTTTTAGAATCTCTAAGGCAAGTTCTTGTTTATCATCTTCACAAATAGAATCGCCAATACTTCCCCCTTGAGCTTTAATAAATGTAAAACTCATCCCTCCACCAATTATCAGATGATCAACTTTATCTAAAATATTTTCTATCACCGTTATTTTAGATGACACTTTCGAACCTCCCAAAATAGCAGTAACAGGCTTTTCACTGTCTTTAAATACTTTATTGATACTTTCAATTTCTTTGGCTAAAAGATTTCCAAAGCACTTTTTGCCTTCAAAAAACTGAGCAACTATTGTTGTTGAAGCGTGGGCCCTGTGCGCAGTTCCAAACGCATCATTCACGTATATATCTCCTAATTTTGAAAGTTGTTTGGCAAACTCATGATCTCCACCTTTCTCTTCGTCATAAAAGCGTAAATTTTCTAATAATACGATTTCACCTGCCTCTAATGAGTTCACAGCCTCTTCTACTGAAGATCCTACACAGTCATTCACAAATTTCACAGAAACTCCTATTATTTCGGTAACAACATCCACAATATGTTCTAATGAAAACTCGGGACTAATACCTTTAGGACGACCTAAATGAGACATTAAAACACAACTACCACCATCTTCTAAAATCTTGAATATAGTAGGCTTGGCTGAAACAATACGAGTGGTATCGGTAACTTTAAAATGTTCATCTAAAGGAACATTAAAATCTACTCGTATTAAGGCCTTTTTGTCTTTAAAATCAAAATCGTTAATTGTTGTCATAAATTAGGTCTATTTTTTAGAGCATCAAATATAAAGTATCTGCAATTAATTTGGGTGATTTTTTGTCTTGATAATGCATTGAAAAATGTCTAAATGTTAATTTTAGAGAAATTATGAGTATATTTAAGGAGTTAAATAGTTATTATCATGGGTATTAAAAGTTTTCAAGGACGTAGAAGTCAAACAAAGAAAGAAGAATTGAAACCTGCATTGGTTTCTGATTTTATGACTAAAAAACTGATCACGTTTAAACCAGATCAACCGGTTGCTGAAGTGATGCAGATACTTGTAAAAAATAGAATCTCTGGAGGACCAGTTGTGAATGAAAAGAATGAATTATTGGGAATAATTTCTGAAGGAGATTGTATAAAGCAAATCTCAGAAAGTCGCTATTATAATATGCCTGTAGAGAATGATACTGTTGACAAACATATGGTAAAAAACGTAGAAACTATAGATGGAAATTTAAACGTTTTTGATGCTGCTCAGCGATTTTTGGAATCGAAAAGAAGACGTTTTCCAATTGTAGAGAATGGTAAGTTGGTAGGCCAAATTAGTCAAAAAGATATTTTAATTGCTGCCATGAAACAGAAAGGTCAAAATTGGCGTTAATTGAAAAGTAAAAAAGCCCGTTACGATGTAACGGACTCTTTTGAATACTAACCTAAACCTCTTATTACTTATTGTTTTTTTAACTTCCTTAATTTTGGGGGAGAAAGGAGAAAAACGTTTACGTTGTTCATTCTCTTTTTCATAGCAATTTCCCCGTTTTAATTTCGGTAAAGCCTTGTTAGCAACGCGGCTTCGAATATTAAACAACTGTACTTTATTTTTCCCCCTATGTAAATGGTAAATTTTTATTTATTTTAATTTAACAGCCTGTAAATCAATGTTATAAGAATGAATTTATTTTTGCTATTTAACCTTGTATATGTATAAAAGTGCAGACGAAAAAGGCATAAGAATCTATAAAAACACCAAGTTAGATTTTAAAAAAATATGGAAAGCATTGGAAATAAAAAAGTCCACCAAACGGTGGACTTTTTTCACTAAACCTAAACCTTATGTTTTTTGTTTTATAATTTCCTAAATCTTGGGGGAGAAAGGAGAAAAACTATCGACGGTATAAATTTTCTTTTTCATAGCAATTTTCCCGTTTTATTCGATAAAAGCGTTGTTTGTTACGCGGCTTCGAATATTAAACAATCGTCATGCAATTATCCCCCTAAATAATTTTTAAAATGTAAAAACTATTTTGTAACTACCTGATAGTTAAGTAATAAAATTTAAAAAAAAGAATTTTTTTTATTGATCTTTCTTTATTAATAAATAATAATTGTTGTCTAGAGCCAAATAACCCTGATCATAAACGTAGTAATACGTGTTGCCAGATTTTGTAGTGTAAATAGAGGTAAAAAAAGTAAAGTCGAAGTTCTGAGTTAACAATTTAGCTCGGGTTACCTTGGTTTTACCGCCTTGATTAAGATCACAAAGAGTTTTATAATTTCTGCGAAGTCGGTTGTTCGTATTACGAATTAAATTTTTACTGTCTTTATTGACTTTGTTATTGTATGAATTTCTACAATAGTCAGAGCAGAATTTTTTATCCACGCGACCAGTAAAAGGTTCTTTACATTCTAAACATTGTTGTTTTTGCATCCCTAAATATAGTGAATTATCCGTTTACAAACGACTACATTCATTTACAAACGAAAGTAATTACTTAACAACCGAGTATAACTTGAAAGTCAATATATGTTTGCAGTGTTGAAATATTAGAACAATTATTTCACGAAGAATAAAAAGATCTCGACACGTGTTCGAGACATATCTTAACTGTTAAACATTAAAATTAAAATTATGAACGCACTAAGAAACAAAGTACAGTTGATCGGAAATTTAGGGAACAACCCAGAAGTAATTACGCTAGATTCAGGAAAAAAATTAGCAAAATTCTCTATTGCTACCAATGAGAGTTACAAAAACGCACAAGGAGAAAAAGTAACGGATACACAATGGCATAACGTAATTGCATGGAATAAAACGGCAGAAATCATTGAAAAATACGTTTCAAAAGGTAATGAAATTGCCGTAGAGGGTAAATTGGTTACACGCTCTTATGAAGATAAAGAGGGTATAAAAAAATATGTCACTGAGATTGTGGTAAACGAATTATTATTACTTGGAAGTAAATAGTTTACCTTCTTAATAATTAAGAAAGAGCGCCTAGCGCTCTTTTTTTTTGATACTAAAACTCATATATTTGAGAAATGAGTCCAATACAATTTTTAAAATTCCCAAATTTTAATATCTATAGTACTCCATTATTAATATTGGTCGTTCAAGGATTAATTTTTGGAACCTTATTATTGTGGCGGTATCATCAGAAAAGAAATATTTCTGATCTTTTATTGGCATTGATCTTAATCATAACATGTTATCATCGTACTACCTATACCATCGGTTTTATGGATTGGTATGATACATTTCGGAATACTAAAATCAATTATTATTTAATTAGTCTAGGGATGGTTTTAGCTCCATTGCTCTTTTTTTATGTTAAATCTATTACCACATCAGACTTTAAATTTAAGAAAAGAGATATCTGGCATTTTGTACCATGGTTGATATTTTTTGTTTTCAAAGGTTTCATTTTAATCTACGATGCTTCGCAACCAGGATTTAATGAAACACAAAATGGCTATATGGTCATCAACCTTCAATGGAAGTTTCTTAGCCCAGTATTCACTGTTTTTTCAACCTTTCAAATGTTGTTATACCTAGCATTCACATTTCAATTGTTTTATGGTTATAAGAATAAAATACAGCATTATTTCTCGAATGTTTTTAAATTAGAATTGAACTGGATTCGTAATTTTTTATATATCTATAGCCTTATTTTTATATATGGGGTCATTCAGATATTTATTAATGAAGTTATTACCGAATTAAGTTGGACACAAAAATGGTGGTTGCAATTCTGTTCTGCACTAGCTGTAATTTATGTTGGGATTAAAGGGTATTTCACTGATACGGTTAAATTGACGTCACTCAATTTTGAATCGAATGACAAATTAAATCTATCAAAAAAAACACCCGTAATACCGAATGAAGTATCGGTAGAAATAGCACAAAAAAAAGAACAATTAACTATATATTTTGAAAAGGAAAAACCATTTTTAAATCCAGATTTAAACCTGATCGAATTATCTAAAAACGTACATATGAATCGTGCCGAACTCTCCGAGGTTATAAACGAGGGCTTTGGTTTAAACTTTAATGATTTCGTAAACGGTTTCCGTGTAAACGCAGTAAAAGAAAAACTGCATAATGGAGAACATAAACAACTTTCGTTGTTGGGCATTGCATACGATTGCGGTTTTAATAGCAAGGCAACTTTCAATCGTGTGTTTAAAAAATTGACCAATACCTCACCTACCGAATTTCTCAATTCACAAATAAATTAAGACGTCTCAAATCGTATATGAGACCTAATAATACGGGTTGAGTCGTCCATCAAAAGCATAATTGACAATTTTGTTTCATCAAATCGAAATAAATATCAATTATGAAAAATATATTCAAAAACCTTATAACACCTACGCTGCAAAAACATTGGTTGGCCGATTTAATCTTTGCCTTGATTCGCTTTATATGTGGAGTACTCTTAGCATTAGATTTTGGTGCTTCTAAATTTGGAATGCCCTGGACAGATGCAAGTCAGAATCTAAATCTCTTCGAAGTGGTTGCCTGGTTTCCTAAAGATGTGGCTGAATATGGAGGTGTTTTCGCTATGGCTCCAGTTTTGTTTGCATGGATGGGTGCATTCAGTGAAGCCATTGGAGGTCTTCTATTGGCCATCGGATTTCAAACAAGAATTACCTCCTTTTTAATCATGTGTACAATGCTGGTCGCTATTTTTCTTCAAAAATGGGGACAAGGTACTTGGGGCATGCTCCCAGCAATGGGCTTTTTATGGATTGCCATGTACAATTTGTATCTAGGATCAGGCCGTTTCGGCATGGATTATCTTATCTCTAAAAAACTATAATTATGAAAACAATAAAAAATGCAATACTGTTCATCTTTTTCTCGTGCCTTGTGAGTTGTGTTCAGGAAACACATCAGAAAACGATCACATTTAAAGTCGATATGAATGGGATTGAAAATGTTAAAAAAGTTGGAATTAGAGGAAACTTTACAGCAGATCAATGGATGGAAACATTGCCGTTGACCGACTTCAATGACGACGGAATTTATGAAGGTACCTTTTCCGAAAAGACTGCGGCCAGTCAAATACAGTTCAAGTTTGTGAATCAAGGTGGGGACTATGAATTAAAAAACATAGATAATAGAATTATTCAATTTAAATACCAACCAGAAATAATCCTGTACGAAGCAATTTTTAACGACCCAAACGGTAAACAAACCCTTAAAAATAAATAGAATGAAGAAACTAACACTATTGTTTTTCCTGATCGGAATGACGGGATTTACACAAATCAAAGGAAACAAGAATATCGAAACACGAACTTTTTCTGCCGCAGGATTGACGGATATTGAAATGGGTCTATATGCGAAGGTAGAGATAGATCAATCAAGTGATGAAACAATTTCTATTACCACAGATAGCAATTTATTTAATTTAATTGATACTGAAGTGGTAGATGGCACCTTAAAATTGGTTCAAAAAGATTGGATTCAGCCATCACAGAACATCATTATAAAAATTGGGATGCCACATATGAAAAGAATTCAATTAGATGTGCACGAGACCTTGCTCGTAAAGAATATTAAAAAAGACAATATTTCATTCATGGCATTGAATGGTACAATCGTGGCAAAAGGCAATACAAACTCCGTTGGTATCGGTGCCGAAAACGGAACTATTGATGCTACTGAATTACAAACGAAAAGCGCTTTCTTGAATATTTGGGGTGCGGGAAAAGCGATGATGAATGTATCTGATGCTCTTGAAAGTACATTAAGCAGTGACGCAAGAATAGAGGTTATAGGCAATCCTAAAATTTTAAAAGGCGATAGTAAAAAGGCCATTGCAAAGTCAAGAAAACCAAAAAACGTCGCATTAAAATGGATAAGCTTTAAGATAAAGAACAATTCGTCAAACAGAAATCAGTTTGCAGTTGTTGGCCCCAAGGCCGATGGTTCGACTTTTGGATATGGTTTCCCAATGATGCCATTTACGTCGAAAAAAGAACGATGGACGACAGGAACGAAAGTGTATAAGGTGAATAAAATTGGTTTTAGAAAATTATTAATAACGATTAAATTAGAAGATGAAGGCAAAACCATAAAATTATTTTGATAAGGGTATAGAATATTTCACTAAAACCATCGTTATTAAAACGCAATGCTAAGTGGGAAGACCGCTACGCAAGAGAGAAAGTTTTAGAGCGCCTTAAGGGCGCTCTTTTTTGTATAAGCTACTTGCTCTTTCCATTTTATCAGCCATTCTTTTTCTAAGCTTTTCTGGTTTTAGCACAGCAATACTATCGCCAAACCCAAGAATCATACGTTCCATCTCAAAATTTATTTGAACAAAGATGTTAAAAATGACACCGCTATTAGTTTTTTTTATAATTCTTTGAGACCTATGGAAAGGTTTGGTAATCACATATGGAGCATTTAAGTTGTCAACCCAAAACTGAACACGTTCGGCTCTAGTATTTGATACAGTAACACCTATAACATCTTTGTAGTAAGTATCACCATCTATTTGTAAATCGATGTGCTCTATACTTTCTTCTTTTTCAACATTTGACATCCTATCCAGAGCTAAGGTTAATTTTTTCTTTGAGTGAGAAGCCAATAAAAACCATCGGTTGTTGAACTCTTTTAATAATTGCGGATGCACAATAAGTTCACTTGCACGACGAGCTTTGAAAGATTGATACGTTATTTTAAGCACATTGCGTTGCTGAATAGCCTGATAAATAGGATCAATAAACTCTAAACCTTTTAATTGTTCATTTTTGTCTAAATGAATAATTGCACGGTTTGTTTTTTGAGAGGCATATACTGAATCTTCTAAACGCTGTAAAACACCATCCATTTCTTGAAACAAAGAGAAATCTTTAAATTGCCTTAATACTTGGATGGCTTCATTCATAATCTTTACATCATTATCTGTGACCGGAATATTCATGATACTATAGTCTTGCTCAGTATAGGTGTAATATTTTCTTTCATATACTTCAATTGGTGCATTATAACCTAATTTGTCACTGCGCATTAATTGTATATCTAATTGAACCGTTCGTTTACTAACATACACGTCTTTTCCTTCGTATTCGTATAAGGCATCAGAACAAGCATCAATTAAATCGTCTAAAGTCCAACGACGCATTTTGTTTCTCAAGCATTGATCAATAGTCTTGTAGCGTATGAGAGCGTTTTTATTTGATGCCATTTTATAAAGCTTTTAATTCATTTGTGAGGTTAATTTTAGCTTGTTTTTCATAAATGCTTCTAAATTCTTGTGTAGCATAAATAAACGGTTTATTAATGAAGTGTTGTAGTACTTTTTTACGTCCTCTTTTATAGAGAATATTCGGAATGCGTTTATATTCTTTTCGAATTAACTTTGCATAATTGCTGTAAACTTCGGGAGACTTTCCTAGAATACCTAGGTCAAAATCAATTAGCCATTTTGTGTCATGGTGCATAGTACCATGATTTTTAGTGGCTATTATTTGCTCATGAATTGAATCTAATTCTTCCGAATTTAGTTTCACTTGAGCCAGTCTTTCGATTGCTAACAAAGCACTTTTTTCCTCGTTATCTTTTTTCCAAATATTGTAAACAATGTCATGATAGAATATGGAAAAGGAGATAAGATCGGGTTTCATAATTTGTTCTTCATAAAAATCAAAGTAGGCAAACAATTCAGACAGATGTGTTAAATTGTGATAGCTTCTATGGGATTCAATATAACATGCATTGATTTCAATCCACAAGGATTCTTTTAAATTCTTATCGTTAGTATATGTTGAAATTAGATCATAAAATCGCTGTTTTAAAAGCATTGTTCGTAGAATTTTAATAAAAATAGCAAATAATTTTATCTACGCAAAAAGATTGCGTACTTGTATCAAATCTTTGCCACGGAATCATAAGGAAGTCTAAAATGACTTTCCATAGTAATCGCTCCACGAAACGAGGAGTTCGTGGAGCTTAAAGAATCGAAATAATGGAAAACAAAATGAAAATAACAGGCAAAACATTCATTGAAATGGGATTTAAATCAGGAAAATGGTTTCCTGAAGCGATAGCTTATATAAATGACAATGATTTGTCAGAAGATGAAATGGTATCATATTTAGAACAATTTAAATCTGGCCCGGAGGTTCCTCTGCATAAAAATCATATAGATTTTAAAATAAACATTAAGAGTGAGAACGAACTCGAAGAGAAAAACGTGAATAGTGTGATTAACTCAATGAAAACTTTGATGAAAACGCCAACGCTAGTAAATGGAGCAATCATGCCAGATGCGTGTCCTACGGGGCCAGAAGGAATTATTCCTGTTGGTGGCGTTGTAGTTGCTAAAAATGCTATTCATCCAGGTATGCATAGTGCCGATATTTGTTGTTCTGTGATGTTAACAGATTTCGGAAATGCTAATCCAAAAGATGTGCTAGATGCTGCGCATAGTATCACACATTTTGGTCCGGGCGGAAGAGATAGAAATACTCAATTTCGTTTTCCGATGGATTTATTAGCTGAGATAGAAGCGAACTCATTTTTGAATAATCAAAAATGTATTGCTGCGGCTAGAAGTCACTTAGGAACTCAAGGAGATGGCAATCATTTCTTATTTGTCGGAACTTCGAAGAAAACAGGAAATACGATGTTGGTTACTCATCACGGAAGTCGTGGATTTGGAGCTAATTTATATCGAAGAGGGATGCATATCGCAGAGCAATTCAGAAAAGAATTATCTCCGCAAACCCTTAAAGCAAATGCTTGGATTCCATTCGATACCGAAGAAGGAAAGGCATATTGGGAAGCGTTACAGATCATAAGAAAATGGACCAAGAAAAACCATGAAGTTATTCATGATGCGACACTTGAGAAGTTAAGCATTGAAAAGGAAAATAGATATTGGAATGAGCACAACTTTGTTTTTAAGGATGGAGATTTGTTTTATCATGCAAAAGGCGCGACACCGTTAGATGCCAAATTTATGCCCGATATTACAGGTCCGAGGTTGATTCCGCTAAATATGGCTGAACCTGTATTAATAGTTGAGGGAAATACCACTGAGAATAATTTAGGTTTTGCACCCCATGGTGCCGGACGTAATATTAGTAGAACGCAACATAGAAAAAGTAAAGAAGGAACTATTCAAGAAATTTTTGACGATGAAACCAAAGGTTTAGACATCCGATTTTTTTCTGAAGAAATTGATATCACAGAGTTGCCCTCGGCTTATAAGAATGCGGCAACTGTAAGAAACCAAATGGAAGAGTTTGGTTTAGGAAAGGTTATCGATGAGGTGCTGCCTTATGGATGTATTATGGCGGGAGATTGGAAAAAAAATGCACCTTGGAAAATTAGAAAAAGACAAGACAAAAGAAATAATGAGGAATAAATTAATAGAAATTGAAAAAAGCAAAAAAGTAGATATACTTTTTGCTTGTGAATCTGGTAGCAGAGCTTGGGGTTTTGCTTCGCCAGATTCTGATTATGATGTGCGTTTTATATATTCAAAATCGTTAGATTGGTATTTGTCGGTTTCTGAAAGAAAAGACACCATAGACATAATGGATGGCGATTTTGATGGAGTAGGATGGGAGATAAAAAAACAATTAAAGCTATTGATGAACTCAAACATACCAGCATTAGAACATTTGTTTTCTCCGATTATCTACAAAGGGAATGATGATTTTATTAGTGAAATAAAAGAAATAGGTTTAGAATGTTTTTCTCCAATAGCTTCTATGTTTCATTATTTAAGTATGAGTAAAAAGTATCAAGAAAAATTAACAAACGATCATATCAGGTTAAAAGACCTATTTTATGCTTTACGTACTTCTCTCGCTGGAAAATGGATACTTGAAAACAATTCATTACCTCCTGTAATTTTTGAGAAAATGCTTTCCTTGGTTCATCGAGATTCAGAGAATATGATAAGAGATTTGATGGAAATAAAAAGCAAGGAAAAAGAGAGCTATTTACATGCTAAAAATAAAGAAGTTGTGAAACTAATTTCAGCAACAATAGATGAAAACAATAAGTATGCAAAAACACTTTCTTCGGGAAACGCAGATAGTGAACGCATCAATAGTTTTCTATTCAAAATATTGACGAATGACAACGATTGAAGAACTAAAGAAAACGAAGAGTATTATTTTTGAATGTATTAGTGGTAGCAAGGCTTATGACCTTGCTACTCCTAGTTCTGATACTGATATTAGAGGTGTTTTTGTGTTGCCCAAAGAACAATTTTACTCAATAGATTATATTGGTCAAATAAACAATGATACTAATGACATTGCTTATTACGAACTGAGAAAGTTTATTGAATTATGTGCGAAGAACAATCCGAATATATTAGAAATGTTGGACATGCCTGAAGATTGTATTCTATATAAAAGCCCATTGTTTGATGAGATAAAGAAAGAATTATTTTTATCCAAATTATGTAAAAAAACTTTTGCAAATTATGCGTTTACACAAATTAAAAAAGCAAGAGGTTTGAATAAAAAAATAGTAAACCCTGTTGAAAAAGAAAGGAAAACTGTAAAGGATTTTTGTTTTGTAATAACTGGTAAAAAATCCGATTCTTTGACATCATTTTTAAAAGAGAATAATTTGCAAAGTAAGTATTGCGGTTTGGCCAAAATTACTCATATGAAAGACTGTTATAATTTATATTATCAGGAAGAAGGAAATTACCAAGGAATCGTGAGAGAGGGGGCTAATGAAGTTTGTTTAAGTTCAATACCAAAAAACGATGAACCTTTGGCAATACTGTATTTTAATCTAGACGGGTATTCATCTTACTGCAAAAAGCATAAAGAATATTGGTCATGGGTTAATAACAGAAATGAAGAACGTTATAAGAATAATATCTCTCATAAAAAGAACTATGATGCGAAAAATATGATGCATACATTTCGATTGCTTCATATGGCTAGAGAAATAGGTGAGACTGGTGAAATTAATGTGAAAAGATCAGATAGAGCTTATTTACTTTCCATTAAAAATGCCGATTTTGAGTATGAAGATTTGGTTGAAAGAGCAACTTTGATTAAAGAAGATCTTGACGAGGTTTATGAAAATTCTATCTTAAAGGACAAGCCTGATTTGAAGGAAGTAAATAAACTCCTAGTCTTGTTAAGAAGTAAATTTTACTATGAAAATTTGGAGGTTTAATGTTTTTTCTTGCATCTTTGCAGTAGTTCATTGAAAAAGTTCTTTTGCCATTTTATAGGATATGTAGGTCAATAGTGAGTTACATAATTTATAAAATATAATAATTATGAATTGGAAAATTCAAAAATTAAATGATGGTGAAACCATTATTTCAAAAGAACCTGGTAATTCTATGTTACCACTTTTAAAATCTAAACAACCAGTAAGACTTGTACCAATAAAATGGGAAGATTGTGAACCTGGAGATATTGTTTATTGTAAAGTTCGTGGAAACTGCTTTACCCACCTTGTAAAAGGGAAGAATGTAAAAAGAGGTCTATTGATTGGAAACAATCATGGTAGAATTAACGGATGGACAAAAAATGTTTATGGAAAAGTTGTAGAGATACTTCCAATGCCATGAGCATTCGTAACAAGAAATTATATTATATAAATTAAATAAAAACTAAAAGTAAGATCTATGAACATATTTAAATCACATAAAACGGGCGCTAAACAGCGACTTTTTAGGTCGATGTTCTAGGTAAAAATCTTTTAAAAAATAGTAAAAGCGTCCAAAATTCATTTTTTGGACGCTTTTTTTATCATTTTTTTTAAAAATTAATTGATGCCAATACAACGTGTAAGTTTTAGTTACATACCAAGAATCCAAAGAGTTATCTAAACTCAACATATCTGCACTTTTGCGGACAGGAATTCTATTGTTCAAAAAAACATAAATATCTGATAATCAGTAAAATAAATTTAAAATTTTGTTGTGTAATTAAAAAATACTTTACATCTTTGCATCGCAATAAAGCAACAATTATTAATCGCTGGATAGGTTAACATAAATAACCTAGTTCAGCATAAAACGAAGTAACATGTTTACATATTTAACTAACAAGAACATACAGAGAGAACCAGGTTCTTTTATATGTTTACTTCGAGACTTTCTTCATTATACATAGATAATTCACATTAAATGATATGAAAAGGAGTCCGAAGTTTTAAAATTTCGGACTTTTTTTATGAATATCAATTCCTAGAATTTTTTCGAAATAAGAATAACAATTAAGGAGTTGGCAGAATGTCAGCATCCATAAAATTGAACATTTCAAAATTAAATTATGGGAAATAAATTAAAGGGAAAAGATCTAATCAAATTAGGTTTTCCTAAAAACAATAGTATCAATATTGCTTTAGGGCAAATTAATCGATACCGCAAAAGAGAAAAGAAAGAACGCATTTTAGAAGAAGCGAAGCAAGTGCTTCTAGAACCTGAAAAATTTCAAGGAAATGCCATATGGGGAAAAGTAGCTGAAGGATTGATAAAGCCTGTTGAGGTACAAATGCATAAATTATTAAATACAAGAGTTCCTTTCACAATTTATGGTGAAAATGAAATCGATGATTTAGCAAAATACCAATTGTATGACGCTCTAAAATTACCAATTGCAGTCAAGGGAGCGCTCATGCCAGATGCACATGCTGGTTATGGCTTACCCATAGGTGGTGTATTGGCAACAGAAAATGCGGTAATTCCTTATGGAGTAGGTGTTGATATTGGTTGCAGAATGTGTTTAACCATATATCCTATGAATGTTTCTTATTTAAAAGGGAAACAACATCAGTTAGAAAATATATTGTCAGAACATACCAAATTTGGCATGCGAGAAACACATAAAATAAAGCATGATCACGAAATTTTCGAACGTTCAGAGTTTAAAGATATTCCTTTGGTAAAACGATTAAAAATGAAGGCATATCAGCAGTTAGGAACCTCTGGCGGTGGTAATCATTTTGTGGAGTTTGGTATTGTAAACATTATAGACGATAGCAATGAGTTTGACTTACCTGTAGGAGAATATATCGGTTTGTTAACGCATAGTGGAAGTCGAGGATTGGGAGCAAATATTGCGAAGCACTATACCTATTTAGCGACTAAACAATGTCCGTTACCAAAGAATGTACAGCATTTGGCATGGTTAGATTTGAGCACTCATGATGGGCAGGAGTATTGGTTGGCTATGAATTTAGCGGGTGATTATGCAAAAGCATGCCATGATAATATCCATGATCGTATTGGAAAACTATTAGGAGTAAAAGCAAAGGCTAAAATTGAGAATCATCACAATTTTGCATGGAAAGAGCAAGTGAATGGAGAAGAACGAATTGTGCATCGTAAAGGAGCAACACCCGCGAATAAAGGACAACTTGGAATTATTCCAGGCTCGATGACCGCACCAGGATATATTGTTCGAGGATTGGGAAATGATGAGAGTATTAATTCTGCTTCGCATGGAGCAGGGCGTTTGTTTTCACGAAGAAAATGTAAAGAAAAATTCACAAAAAGTGATGTCAAACATCACTTAAAGATGAACGATGTAAGTCTTATAGGTGGAGGAATTGATGAAGCACCTATGGCCTATAAAAACATTAAAAAAGTAATGTCAAATCAACAAGAATTGGTCGAAGTGTTAGGCACATTTACACCAAAAATTGTAAGAATGGATAAGTAAAATGAAAACTAAAATAATACAATTTACGGCGGCAAGAGGTCCTATTGAATGTACATGGGTGGTTGCTAAGGTGCTAAAAATTTTCTTAAAAGAGTTGATGTCTAATCAGATTACATATCAAATTCTTCATAAAGAAAACGGAATAGAAAATGGTACTGTGCAATCGGTAACGATAGACATAAAAGGAGTAGGTCTTTCAGAAGTATTGGATGATTGGATAGGTACAATTCAATGGATTGGTACATCGAGTTTTCGCAAGTATAACAAACGTAAAAACTGGTATATCGGTTGTTTTGAATTGAAACATTTTGAGCAAAAAGAACTAAAAGAAAATGAGATTCAATTTCAGGCAATTAGAAGTTCTGGCGCTGGTGGGCAACATGTAAATAAAGTGAGTTCGGCTATTAGAGCGAAACACAAACCAACAGGAATTCAAGTGTTGGTAATGGACAGTCGCTCACAGCATCAGAATAAGAAAATAGCAGTTGTACGTTTGAGAGAAAAAATAAAGAATAATAATGTCTTGGAAATGCAAGAGTCACTAAAAGATTCTTGGGAAAATCATTTGAATTTGCAACGAGGAAATCCGATAAGAACATTTACGGGATCTGATTTTAAAGAAAAAAAACAAGACAAATCTTATAAAACAAAACGTAATCAGTTAAAAAATGAATTACGAAAACAAATAGAATAACAATGGGAACATTAGTAGACAATTATATTTTTAAAGCCTTAGATGCATATCCATATGATTTAGAAGACACAATAGAAGCGTTAAACTATGCTTTGGCATATGATGAGAAAAATACGATCGCTTTAACGCTATTAGGTAGAGTTTATGCCGAAGTTCTTAAGGATTATGAAAGGGCAAAAGGATACTATGAAGAAGCATTGGCTGAAAATATGCATGATTTTGAAGTATATCCTCATTATATCAATGTGCTACTGTGGAACGAAGATTTTAAAGAAGCCGAAAAACTGATTGATTTTGCAATCACCTTAAAAGGTGCCAATAAAGCTATTTTATATCAAAAAAAAGCAAATTTATATGAGCGTTTAAAGGTTTATAAGAAAGCATTAGAATTTTTAAAAATGGCGAAAGAATATAATTATGATTCTGAATTTATAGACACATTGAATATTGAAAAAGAACGTATAACAGGGAAAATGCCTAAAAAGAAGAAGAAAAAGTCAAATCGAAAAATCAAAAAGTAAATTAGTATGATACAAATTAAAAAAGGGGCGCTGTATTAAGTTTTAATTAAAAATTTAATACAAATGAAGTCTTATGAGAATAAAAAGATTTACAACTTTAGAAAGAAACATCGAAGAAAAAAAAGAACTCGATCTGCGAAAATTTGGTGGAAAAGTAACACTTGGGAATACCGAAGATTTTTAAGACAAAAGTATAGAGCAAAATGCAAGAGAGTTCTTTTGAAAAAAGTGAATGGTGAAGAAATAGAATTTCCTCATTACAAAAATACTTTATGGTGGGAATCTTAATTATTTTTTAGTACGCAAATAGATTGCGTAATAGCATATCATATTTGCACTGTAATTATAAAAAAGTAGTGTCTCACTATAACAAGGTGTATAGTGAGACTTCACAAAAAAGACATTTGTAAATGATTTAAATGGGAATTCGTCAGCGTTGGAGAGCTGAGGCAGTCTGTAACACTGTTGTTTTACTACTCAGAAGGTTCGAATCCTTCAATTCCCACAAATAGTATCGTAGTTCAAAGGCTAGAGCACCCGGCTGTCTATCGGGAAGGTATGGGTTCGAGTCCCATCGATACTGCAAGCTCCGTTACGATGGTAGCTAGTGCTTCCGAGTTTAACTCAGGAATATTGATTTAATAAGCCTGATTCGCTGAATTCGTTAACTCAATTCTATCGGGAGATAAGAGTTTGATGCTCTTATGGAGTACAATGAGATATGCTCAATTAGCAGAATATCGCTCTTATATGGCGAAAGGTTTAGGTTCAAACCCTCATATCTCAACAAATGCAGGGATGGTGAAATGGTAAACACACCTGACTTAGAATTAGGATCTTGAGAGTTCGAGTCTCTCTCCCTGTACAAATGCTCCTCTAATCCAAAAGGAAGAGATAATGGATTTAAAATCCATACAGTCTTGTTTCGAAATGTAAAGCATTCATGAACTGCATTTGATAATAAAGATAAAGTGAATAATGCAAGGAGGAGCACAACATAAATTGATGGTGTAATGGATAGCACATAAGGTTACGAACCTTAGAGTATAGGTTCGAGTCCTATTGAATTTACAAATTGATCTGTGATGTAACGGTTAGCATACAAGATTTTGAATCTTGTTGTATAGGTTCAACTCCTATCAGATCATCAAATATAAAATAGGAACAGTAGCAAAGTTGGTCAATGCAGCGGACTGAAAATCCGAAGATATAGGTTCAATTCCTATCTGTTCCGCAATAAACCTCTTTAGCTTAAAGGGAAGAGCTGTGGCAAAAGATTTTGATTCGTAACCATGGAGTGATTGGATGATGTTGTTAGTGGCGTGCCTGCTAATGAATAGAATTTGCAGAAGCACCGAAATGAACAGGATTCAAAGTAGGGAAGCGCATTTATAGCCAATCTGTTCGTTTCGGCGAAAGTACCAGTTCGAATCTGGTAAGAGGTACAATGTTCTTTATAATATCAAGCAAGTCTTGTTGTGTGTTTCGATATAACACTATTGTATAAAACGTTGCAGTTTTTGTATCACGTCTTTATGTGCAACTTGACTTGAAGGTTCGGTTATTTACCAAAATAATAACCACTATTCTATGTACGAAGGTTCGAATCCTTCTCACAATTTTATGTGATAGCAAAGTGGATAATGCAATAGAAAGTTTTTGTGGGTTCGAGTCCCACTCCCAGTTTTTGGGATGGCGAAAATGGCAGACGCACCAGATTATGGTTCTGGCAAACTGATTGGATTCAAAATCCTTTCCCAAAAACCACATCATGTTTTAAAACTGATGACCAGTCCGTCATGCTGTAAAATGACAAAATAGTGGAGGTGCTATCAGTTATTGTGATGTTTTAATAACACAATAACAACCTTTGACGTACTTTGAAATTTCAATGAATTGTAGAAAGAAGTAATTGCTTTTTTCAATTGGAGCCTTTTATAAAACAAATTGTTTGTTGATTTGTTTTTGACGGGTGCAAGTTGTAAAAACCAAGAATGGAAACTACAAAAAATTGTTATTTCCGTATTCAAAAGGTGATACTCCTTCACTGTTTTTATAAAAGTTTAAAATATACTTTAAGGTTGCACGTAGCTCTTCGTTTGATGTTAAAGTAGACAAGGCCTCCGTTACAGGAATTGTCATCCAATAAATGTTTAATTTAAAAAGTAGAAAAAATGAAAAGAGTAAGAATTAATGCAGGTAAAGTAGGATTGGTCTTCAAAAATGGAGATTACGTACGCGTGATTACAAAAGGCACATATTGGTTGTGGTTTAATCAACATGTAGTTACATATGATCTCGGAAAACAATTTGCAGCACCTATAGCACTAGAAATCTTACTTCAAGACAAAACATTGGAGGCAATGCTCAAAGTAATTGAAGTAAAAGATAGTGAAATTATGTTGCAATACGAAAATGGGATTTTCAAAAATGTATTGACTGCCGGTAGATATCAGTTTTGGAATGGGTTTATCAAATATGATTTTGTAGTTGTAGATCTAAGTAAAATCTTTATTACGGAAAATATCGATAAAGCACTGTTTAAAAAAGCAGAGTTGAGCAAATTTATTAGAATATTCGAAGTTGCCGCCTTTGAAAAAGCTGTGCTTATGGTTGATGATGTGTACGTAAAAACCTTAACGGGAGGTACCTATCGTTTTTGGCAAAATGATAAGACGATCAAGGTTGTAAAAGCCGATTTACGTCAATTGCAATTAGAAATTGCTGGTCAGGAATTGTTAACAAAAGATAAAGCAGCAATTCGTATCAATTTTTATACACAGTATAAAGTGACCGATATAGAACGCGCTCTTTTAGAAAACAAAGATTATGAAAAGCAATTGTATATTGCAATGCAATTGGTGTTACGTGCATATGTTGGCACCTATACGTTAGATGAACTTTTGGAACGTAAAGATGATATTGCAACTGCAGTATTTGAAGATGCTCAAAAAGCAGTACTAAAGTTAGGTGTTACAGTTTTGAACACAGGTATAAGAGATGTAATCTTAACTGGTGAAATGAAAGACATCATGAACCAAGTATTGGTGGCTCAAAAGAAGGCACAAGCCAACACGATTACGCGTCGTGAAGAAACTGCTTCAACGCGCAGCTTATTGAATACTGCGAAATTGATGGAGGATAACCAAATGTTATTCAAACTCAAAGAAATGGAGTATGTTGAAAAAATTGCTGATAAAATTGGAGAAATTACTGTTTCGGGTAACGGAGGTATGGTTTCACAATTAAAGGAAATTTTTTCGGTAAATAAATAAGAAGAGTCGCTCGTTGCGACTCTTTTTTATGTTGCAATTATTAGTATCTTGCTAATTGGCTTTTTTAATGTAATTAGTATGGAGATTAAACTATTTAAATTCATCTTTTCAAGAATACGTTTGGCTACACTTTTGGGATCGTTTTTCTTATTGTTGAGTCCTTGCCAAGTATTCGCTAAGTTAATTGATACTGGATTGTTCGATGTTCCAAATTATGAGATTAGAGGTAAAATTATGGATGCAGAAACGGGTGAATCTGTACCATTTTGCAGTATCATAATTGAGAACACGTATTCAGGAACTTCAAGTAATGAAGACGGAGATTTTATACTTAGCATCGATGCGCTACCAACGAAGTTGATATTTTCACATTTAAATTACAAAAAACAAATTGTAACAATTACTAAAAATACTGAGCTTGTTGTAAAATTAGTGCCCTTGGCACATAGCCTAGATGAGGTGACATTAAATGTTGGAAACGATAATGGATATGCATTAGAATTGGCACAAAGAGCGTTTAAACGAATGAAGTCTTTAAGTACCATTGAAAAGTATGGAAAGGCATTATACAGGCAGAAGGCAAAAAATGACAACACCTATTCTGAGTTCTCAGAAATAATTTACGATCTAAAATATAATACAGTTGGTGTTCAAGACTGGGAAATTATTGAAGGCAGATATGCCTTAAAAGAGAATAGTGTGAATAATAAAAATTTCACATTACTCTCCCGTTTACTAACTGCTATCCAACCTAATACAAATGATCTTTTATTTCCATTGAGAGAATCATTAGAACAATTTTATACCGTAAAAATTATTGACCTTCTTAAAAATAAAGAAGACAACATAATAGTACTCTATTTAAAGCCTAGAAAACAACTCCCTAAGCCAGCTTTTGAAGGTGAAGTATATTTAAATTCAAGAACGTATGATGTTTTAAAAGTTATCGGAACAATTGCCCAGGATAACGTAAAATTAATTAAGCTTACAGAGAAGAATACTGCCAAAAAAAATTACAAGTTATCATACGAAATAGTGTTTAAAAAAGACAATTTATTAGACCTAGTATTAGACTATATCAAAGTAGAACTAGAATTTGACTATTATAAAGACAATGAACTAAAAACACATGTTTCATCAGCATCTAATCTTTTCTTTTTTGAATATTATCAACCTACGAGAAGACGAAAATTAGGGAAGCAGTTTGGTCGAAAAACCAGTGATTGGGAAAACTTAAACGAGATTGGATACAATGAAAAATTTTGGAACGACAATCAAATCGTGCAAAGAACACCAGTAGAACAAGAAGTAATTGATGCGTTTGAAAAAGACAATAGATTTGAATCTATGTTTTTAAATAGTAGGCAACAAATTGCTTTGATGCAATCAGGTATTTCTGGAGATCCTTTTATTAAATGGCTTGGAGAGAGTATGAATACACATTTGAAGAACAATAGTGTTCAAAAAGTGTATCTCCATACAAATAAAGATGTATTTTCTTTAGGTGATTATTTATGGTATAGTGCCTTTGGCGTTATAGGACCTGAACACTATCAATCTTTACAAAGTCAAGTTCTTCATGTAGACTTAATTAATGCCGAAAATAAAATAGTCAAAGCAAAAACATTAGAACTTAAAAATGGTCGAGGCAAAGGATCAATAAAAATTGATTACGACTTTCCAGCAGGAATCTATCAATTAAGAGCGTACACAAATTGGATGCGAAATTTCGATGATGCTTTCTTCTTTCAGAAAAACATAGAGATACTAGACGGTAAATCAAGTCATACTGAAACTACTAAAAAAAGTGGAAAAATAGACTTGCAATTTTTTCCTGAAGGAGGAGATGCTGTTTCGGATATGATGAATTTCATTGCTTTTAAAGCAACCAACCCAAACGGGTTTGGTCAAAAAATAAAAGGTCAGATTGTTGATTCAAAGAACCAGTTTGTTGCTAATATTAGTTCGATATATGACGGAGCGGGAGCATTTAGGCTCAGACCCAAAAAGGGAGAATCATATACGGCAATTCTAAAGGACAATTCAAAATATCCTCTTCCTCCAATAAAAAGTGAAGGATATGTGATGCGTATTGATAATAGAAATGCACGCACCATTAAGGTAAAAGTACAGGCTAGTGAAAACTTAAAGGATAAAACATTTTATGTTGTTGGTCATATGCATGGTCAAAAATACTATCAAACTAGATTGCGATTTAATGATGCTCCTAGTGTAGATTTTGAAATACCTAAAAATAAATTACCAAGTGGTGTAATAACATTGACATTGTTTGATCAAAACAAAAAACCTCATGCAGAACGCATTTTGTTTGTAAATAATGAAAATGAGCTAATTGTTAGAACTAAATTAAACGAGAAAACGCTAAATGCTAAGGACAAATTGGTATTAGACATTAACGTTACCGATCAACATGGAAAGGCTGTTTCAAGCCTGTTTTCTTTGGCGATTACGGATGCTACGACTGTGGAGAAATCTAACAATTCAGCGAATATTTTGACGCATTTACTGCTGCAATCTGATCTTAAAGGTATGATAGCAAACCCAGCAATTCATTTCAAAAATCAGAAAACGTCAACTCGTTCTCGATTAGATTTAATAATGCTAACACATGGTTGGAGACGGTTTAATTGGGACAAGTTAGAAGAACAAAAAAATGACTCTATTAAGAAGTTTTCTTTTGATGAAGAGTATACCATATCTGGTATTGCAAGAAATTCGAAAAATGATATTTTAGAGAATACGTCTTTGAATATAATAGCTAATACAACTGATAAATTTGGGTATCAAATGTACCCAACGAGAACAAATTCAAAAGGTAGATTTGAAGTACATAATTTAAAGTATTCAGATGCGTTAAAATTGGTTTTCTCGGCATATTCTAGTAAAAAAGAGCCTATAGATGTACAAGTTAAACTAGATGACCCTACCATAAATGTATCGGCGTTACCGCATCCAAGTTTCTATAAACAGGTGAAATTAAAATCGCAAAATAAGATAGAAAAAGAAAAGAAAATATTTAATCAGGCTGTTTTAGAGCAAAAAAGTAATGCCTTGAATAATATTAATAATGATTTAGATGTAATAGGTGAAAAATTGGATGTAGTTAATATTAAGGGTAAGGTAGACAGATCGAAACGATCACCAGTGAAATCGAAGTTTGGTATTGTTCCAGACGCAACAATCTATATGGATGATCATGCGGTTCAAACGAGTAGTTATTTGAACTTGCTCGGATCTATTTCGGGTGTGCAAGTTCAAGGTTCTGGTCGAAATATAAAGGTTCAAATTAGAAATTTATATTCACCTTTATGGATTCTTGACGGTGTTCCAATGGAGGCTGAAAGATCGGAGCCTTTAGAAGGTTCTGACGAAGGAGGAGGGATAGGAACGAATGCGTTTAAATCGGCAATGCCTGCTCCTGATTTCATTGCTGATTTAGAACCAAGTATTATTGAAAGAATGGAAGTTTTAAAAGGTCCTTCCACGGCAGCATATGGGTTAAGAGGTGCGGGAGGTGTTATTCTTATTTACACGAAAAGGGGAAAAGGTAATTATAAAGAAGCTGCTTCTTCTGAATTTAACTTGAGTACATATTCACAGATCAAGGAATTCTATCTACCCAAATATGAAGTTGAACCAGAGACCAAAAAAAGATCAGATTATCGAACCACAATATATTGGAATCCTTTGGTGAAGACAGATATCAATGGTAACGCTACTATTACCTTTTTTAATTCTGATGAAGCTAAAAAATTGCAAATTGCTTTGGAGGGCATATCTGACTATGGTATTCCGGGTGCACATTTGGAAACGATAGGAAACTAGAGTTGTCGAAGTTTAAAAGTCGATTGACTCACAACAGTCTCATTTCTTGAAATTTACTATAGATTTAGATGTTACTTTTGTTCTTGCAAAAAAGAGTCTGATCTTGTTAGTTCGTGAAACGAATCTTTCCTCCCGTAAAAGTCGGCACTGGAAATTAATTCAATAGAATTGAGATAGTCTCTTTTTTTATTGATGTAATTTCAATTGAATACGTTTTCTTGAAATGTCAACCTCTAATACTTTTACAATAATTTGTTGGTGAAGACTTACGTGTTCAGTAACATCCTTTACAAACGTATCTGCCAAATTAGAAACATGTATTAAACCACTTTCCTTAATACCGACGTCTACAAAACAACCAAAATTGGTAATATTATTTACGATACCAGGAAGTAGTTGACCTTCTCTTAGGTCATTAATTGTCTTAATATTTTGATTGAACGTAAATACCTTTGCTTGGGCTCTTGGGTCTAATCCAGGTTTTTCCAATTCTGTAACAATATCTTGAAGTGTTGGAAGCCCAACAGTCTCGGTTATATAGTGTTTTAAATTAATTTTTTGGAGAACTTCCTTGTTGCCAATTAAATCAGAAACGGTAATAGTATTATCTTTTGTAATCTTAGTGACGATCTCATAACTCTCAGGATGCACGGCCGAATCATCTAGTGGGTTTTTAGGCTTTTTAATACGTAAAAAACCAGCACCTTGCTCAAAAGCTTTTCCACCTAAACGTGGTACTTTTTTAATTTCTTGCCTAGTGCTAAAAGCACCATGTTCTTTTCTATAATTCACGATGTTCTCTGCCAATTTCGGACCAATACCCGATACATAACTGAGTAAAGATTGACTCGCAGTATTAATGTTTACACCAACCTTATTAACACAGTTTTCAACTACTGTATCCAATCTCTTCTTCAGTTTAGATTGATCTACATCATGTTGGTATTGCCCTACACCAATGGATTTTGCATCTATTTTCACTAATTCTGCCAAAGGATCGGCTAAACGTCGACCAATAGAAACAGCACCACGAACGGTGACATCATAATCAGGAAATTCATCGCGCGCAATTTTTGAAGCCGAATAAATGGAGGCTCCAGCTTCACTTACCACAAAAACTTGGACATCATTTTTAAAATGAATTTTTCGAATCAATTGCTCGGTTTCTCGAGAGGCCGTTCCGTTTCCAATGGCAATTGCCTCAATTTTGTAAGCATCCACTAAAGAACTAATTTTTTTAAGAGCTCCTTTCGAATCGTTTTGTGGAGCATGTGGATAGACGGTTTCATTATATTCCAATCCGCCTTGAGCATTCAAACATACGATCTTACAGCCACTTCTATATCCTGGATCTATAGCTAAAATGTTCTTTTCTCCTAACGGAGCGCCCAACAATAATTGTTGGAGGTTTTTAGCAAAAACAGTAATGGCAGCTTCGTCGGCTTTTTCTTTTGCTAGTTGCAAGGCCTCATTCGACAACGAAGGGAGTAGTAAACGTTTGTAAGCGTCGGCAATAGCTATTTCTATTTGGTCGGCGCAGTCGTTTTGAGAACGAATAATACGCTCTTCTGTTCGTGTAATGGCTCTATGATCATCAATCGTCACTTTTACACGAATATACCCTTCATTTTCGGCTCTTAAAATCGCCAATAAACGGTGTGAAGGACATCGATTTAAAGATTCATTCCAGTCAAAATAATCTCTAAATTTTTGCGCTTTTTCATCGTGAGCTTTGGTTTTAATAACTTTCGTGGAAATAACGGCATGTCGCTCGAGTTGATAACGAATATTGTTTCTAATATCGCCGCGTTCATTGATCCATTCCGCAATTATATGACGAGCCCCTTCTAGCGCTTCTTCTCCACTTGAAATGTCATTTTTTATGTATTTTGAAGCTGTAAACTGTAGGTCATTTGCACGTTGACTCATTATAATTTTAGCAAGCGGTTCGAGTCCGTTGTTACGTGCCGTTTCGGCTTTCGTTTTGCGCTTTTTTTTATAGGGTAAATAGAGGTCTTCTAAGGTTGTCATATCTTGAACACCCTTGATTTTTTGCTCTAGTTCGTCTGTCAACATACCCTGCTCTGAAATAGCTTTTATAATTGCGACTTTGCGTTTTTCTATTTCTTCAAACCGTTCTTTGTGTGTAACAATAGCTGCCAATTGAACTTCATCCAAATTTCCCGTTTTTTCTTTACGATAACGAGATATAAATGGGATGGTACAATCTTGATTTAGAAGTTCTATAGTACTTTGAATTCCTGTTAATGGTAACTGCGTATGCGATTGTATAAACTGTACTATTTGGCTCATATATTAGAAAGAGTTGGTCGAGCAAAATTAAATTAATAAATTCTTTTTTTAACAGAAATTGATAGATTTCATTTACAGAAATGAATACATTTATACATAGAATTTAGAAATTATGAGAAAAACTATGAGTGCGTTGTTGTTTGTTGTATTGTTTTCTCAATACTCATGTAGTCAAGGAGTAGATAAAACAGCACAAAAAGAAATAGATATTGAAAAATATTGGACGCAAGGATTGGCCGAAATTAATGTGTATACATTATCTCAAAATAGGTATCAAGAAAATCATGACGGACAGTTGGTCAGTGTATTTGTACGCGAAGATTTTTTGCATCAGAAACAAGTAAAAAATGAACGCTATACCGATCAAAATACAACACCTATTCTAAAGAATATTCAACTGCGAAAATTCGCTACTGGCTTATACGATTATTCAATGTTCACATCGACATTTACACCATTAGACAGAAAACAATTTCCAAGAACGTTAAAAGTCTCTAGTTCTTCACAAGAATGGTGTGGCAACATGTATTTACAATTCAACTACCGAGATAATAGTTATAAGACCGAGTTGAGATCCTATTTTGAAGGAGAAGGCGACCAAAATGTAACGATAAACGAAGGTATCTTGGAAGATGAACTATTTAATTTGTTAAGAATGGATCCCAATCTATTGCCAAAGGGAGATTTTCAAGTGATTCCATCAGCAAATTATATTCAGTTAAAACATGCGAAACTAACAAATGTTGCTGCCAAAGGAATGCTTAAAGATTATGATGACAAAGAATTTTCTGGAACCAATTTGAAGGAATATGTGCTACAAATGCCAAGTTTAAAAAGAACCGTACGTATTGTTTTCGAAAACAACGCTCCCTACAAAATTGTAGGTTGGTTAGATAGTTATCCTTCTGCCTTTGACAAAAAAGTAAGAACTACAAAAATCACCTTGCAACAACAAAAAATGCTAGACTATTGGAGTAAAAATTCTTTGAAAGATGTAAAACTACGTAAAGAATTGGGTATTGATTAATCTTATTCTTTGAACTTTCGTAAAGCAAAAGTGTTGGAGTTGCTTACACGATCGAGTAAAATATAATAATCTTTATAGCTGAAAATAGTTTCGCCCTCTCCAATATCATCTGGTAAAAAGGCGTCAATTTTATCAAACACATTTTCTGGAACATCTCCACCAAGATGATCAAAGTCATCATCGAATAAACATTCAATCCGTGTAGATTTTGTGTTTGAAAATGAATTATAAGCAAACATCGTTGGATTAAAAAATAGGTTGAAATTCCCAAATGAACCGATAGGAATACCTCCAAAACCACCCATGGGCATCATCATACCGCCGCCACCTCGTTGCTCTACATAACCACCTAGAGTTACATGGTATATACCATCTACTTTGATGGCTGATACCCCTATTTTTTGAGCTGTGATTTTTCGTAAGAATTTTTTAGAACTCTCTAACTCTCTAAGATTATCATACACCCCACCTTCTTGAATGATAGGGGTATTTTTAAATTTAATAGTATCATTTCTGGTAATGCTGTACTCTTTGATCAGGGAGTCTGTCTGATAGTTAGTAACCTGAAATGTAAAATTTTCTTTAGTAGCGGCAACCATAAAGACACGATCTCCATTTAAATAAGAATTAGTTTTCTTTCTGCTTTTTTCAGTTCCCGTCATCGGTTTGGCAAATGACTTTTTGGTTGCCTTTAAGGTATTTAGATCGATTTCTAGAAATTGCACATGTTCCTTATTATGATCAAAAGAGAAAATTACTTTATGATCTTGGGTATACATTTTTCTGTCGCCAGCGGCAACTTCAATGGCATTTGGAACGTTATCTTCAATTTTTTGTATACTATTGGCATACGGAGCCATAAGTTTCGCAGGTGAAGCCGCATTCCCTTTTTTATCAAGAATTATAAAATGATTGGTGTCGATATGATTTCTTTTAGGAACACCTTCTTGGTTAAAAGTATAAACATAAATACCTTCACTGTATATTTTTTTTTCGGGAGCTCTTTTTGCCGCCGATATTAAATAAAACCTATTTTTATAGATTACTGTTTGAATGAACCTCTCATTTGCATCTTGAAGGTTAAATTCGGTTAATTGAGGTTGTTCCTTTTTATCAAACGATAATGTCATTGAACTGAATCTTGTGTGACCTTTATTGGTTAAAAAAATTCTATAACTACCATTTTTAAGAATACTACTACCAATTAAGACTTTATATTTTCTTCTTTTTTCTGGTGACGATAGTTTGTGTTGAAGTTCAAATTTTGCGTCAAATAAATAACCATATACATTTTTAGCATCAGCAAAGAACAAAGCGACATCATCAGTATTCTCGTTGATAATGGGTATTACATCTTTAATTTTTGACGTTGAGGTTTTTAACGAATTTTCGAATCCAACGATTGATTTTTGCGCACACAAAAGTTGAGATATGCCCAAAAAAGTAAAAAGAAAGAAAAGTTTTTTCATGAAGTTCGGTTAAGTCATTTTAGCGGTATCAATATAGAAAAATTAACTTACCTGTTCACCATTAGCAACCGACTCATTTTCGGGCTCAATAAAGGCTAATTTACCATCAGGTGTATCTGTCATTAAGATCATCCCTTGACTTTCAACACCTCGCAGGGTTCTCGGCGCTAAATTGCAAAGTACGGTGACACGTTGTCCAATAATTTCATCCGCCGAAAAGCTCTCTGCGATGCCCGAGACTATGGTTCGTACATCGATACCAACATCTACTTTAAGCTGCAATAATTTTTTAGTTTTTGGTACTTTTGTGGCTTCTAAAATAGTTCCAACTCTCATGTCGAGCTTTGTAAAATCATCAAAACCAATAGTGTCTTTTTGTGGGGCTACAGTTTTGTTTGCAGCTTCATTAGCCTGTTTAGAAGCTTGTAATTTATCTAATTGTTGTTGCACTTCTTCATCTTCAATTTTTGCAAACAAAAGTTCTGCCTTTCCTATGTTATGATTTGCCGGTAAAAGGTTGTTTTTGGTTTTGATATCATCCCAGTTAAGTGGAGCATCCAAGGTTGAAAAGCTCAAGATTGTTTTTAATTTAGCAGCTGTAAACGGTAAAAAGGGTTCACATAAAACAGCCAATCCACTAGCAATTTGTAAGGCAATAAACATGATAGTTTGCACACGATCAGGGTCAGTTTTAACAACTTTCCAAGGTTCCTCATCTGCCAAGTATTTATTACCTAAGCGGGCTAAATTCATTAACTCAACCAAGGCTTCTCTGAAACGATAGCGCTCGATAGACTTCGAAATAATCTGAGGATATTTTTGTAACATCGCTAAAGTATCTTCATCTACATCAGAAAAACTTCCTGCAGATGGCACCTGGCCATCATAATATTTATTCGTCAATACAACAACACGATTGATAAAGTTTCCGAAAATAGCAACCAATTCATTGTTGTTTCTTGCTTGAAAATCTTTCCAAGTAAAATCATTGTCTTTGCTTTCAGGGGCGTTTGCCGTTAAAGTATAACGAAGTACATCTTGTTTTCCAGGAAAGTCTTCTAAATATTCATGTAACCAAACGGCCCAATTTTTTGAAGTTGAAATTTTATTCCCCTCTAAATTTAAAAACTCATTGGCTGGCACATTCTCAGGTAATACGTAACTACCTTCTGCTTTTAACATACTCGGAAAAATAATGCAGTGAAAGACAATATTATCTTTACCAATAAAGTGAAGCAATTTGGTGTCTTTATCTTTCCAATACGGCTCCCAATCAATTCCTTTTGCGGCAGCCCATTCTTTTGTTGACGAAATATATCCAATGGGAGCATCAAACCATACATAAAGCACTTTTCCTTCACCACCAGCAACAGGTACCGGAATTCCCCAATCAAGATCACGTGTTACCGCTCTTGGGCGTAAGCCGTCATCTACCCATGATTTTACCTGGCCATATACGTTAGGTTTCCAATCTTCTTTGTGCCCTTCAAGTATCCATTCTCTTAAAAAAGGTTCGTATTGATCTAAAGGTAAAAACCAGTGTTTTGTTTCTTTTAAACTCGGTGTATTTCCAGTAATTGCCGACTTAGGGTTGATCAAATCGGTGGCGTTATGACTTGTACCACAATTCTCGCATTGGTCACCATAACTTTCTTCAAATCCACATTTCGGACAGGTTCCAACAACAAAACGATCTGCTAAAAACTGATTCGCTTCGGCATCATATAGCTGTTGATTTGTTTCTTCAATAAATTTTCCCTCCTCATAAAGCTTCTTAAAAAATTCAGAGGCTGTATCGTGATGGATTTTTGCCGAAGTACGTGAGTAATTATCGAATGATATACCAAACTCTTTAAAAGATGCTTTGATCATTGCATGGTATTTGTCAACTACCTGTTGAGGTGTAACCCCTTCTTTTTTTGCTTTTATCGTAATAGGTACTCCATGTTCATCAGAACCACATATATAGGCAACTTCGTTGCCTTTTATACGTTGAAAACGTGCATAGATGTCGGCAGGTACATACACGCCAGCTAAATGACCTATATGTACAGGTCCATTTGTATAAGGTAATGCTGCAGTAATTGTATATCTTTTCGGAGTAGTCATTTCAAAAAATTGGTTTGGCAAAAGTAAGAAAAATGGGCTATAACCATAAGCTATAAACTATATTTTGATACTTTTTGATTCAGATAAGCGTTTATAGAGAAATATGTATTTTTACAAAAGGCAATAGAATGATAAAAATTAATCATAACAAACGATTGTTCATCTTGATGATGATGCTGGGTGTTGCTATTGGTTTTTCTCAAAATCAACGGCCAAAATATATCAACTCTCCACTTATGCAACCAACATATTTACAAAAAGGCGATACGGTTATGATTGTGGCTACTGCCGGAATATTAAAGGAAAAATCTATTGTTGATGATGCCGTCGTATTGTTAGAAGATTGGGGGCTTCATGTAAAACTAGGAAAACACTTATATGCCGATGGTCATCATTTTGCTGGTTCTGATGCACAAAGAGCAGAAGATTTTCAAGCGGCGTTAGATGATGATAGCGTTAAGGCGATTTGGTGTGCTAGAGGAGGTTATGGAACAGTAAGGATGGTAGATGCATTAGATTTTTCTAAGTTTACGAAGAACCCTAAATGGATTGTTGGGTTTTCGGATGTTACCGTATTGCATAATGAAGTTCATAATATAGGTAGAGAATCTATGCATGCAATTATGCCATCTACCTATCGACCAGATGATAAAAAACAAAAAAAGGCCTTAAAATCATTAAAAAAGGCCCTTTTTGGTAAAGGTCTAGAATATAAGACATCAAAATCTGACTTTAATAAACCTGGGAATGCTTCTGGGCAATTAATAGGAGGTAACTTATCAATACTATATAGTTTGTTGGGATCTAAATCTTCGATGAAGACTGATGGAAAAATTCTATTCATTGAAGATGTGGGAGAATATGTATATCATATAGATAGGATGATGCAAAATTTAAAACGAAATGGTTATTTTGAAAATTGCTATGGACTAGTTGTTGGAGGAATTTCTGACATTCGAGAAAATGACACCGATTTTGGGAAGCCTGTTGAACAAGTAATTTTAGATGCTGTGGAAGGATACGACTTTCCAGTAGCTTTTGACTTTCCTGCTGGCCATATAAGAGATAATAGAACCCTTATTTTAGGTCGAGAAGTTTCGTTAGAAGTAAAGACTGGTAAAAAGGCAGTACTTAAGTTTAAGGAGTAATGGCACAGCATAATGAACTAGGCAAAAAAGGAGAAGAACTCGCTCTAAATTTTCTGATTAAAAACGGATATACGATTAGAGATACCAATTGGCGTTTTCAAAAAGCTGAAGTCGATATCATTGCTGAAAAAAATGGAATTTTAGCGGTTATTGAGGTCAAAACACGTTCTTCGTCTTATTTTGGAAACCCACAAGACTTTGTGAGCCCGAAAAAAATCAAATTATTGGTCAAGGCTATAGATGAATATATTTCATCTAAAAATTTAGATGTTGAAGTTCGCTTTGATATTATTGCTATAGTGCGTAAAAATGACGAGTTTTTAATCGAGCATATCGAAGATGCTTTTTTACATTTCTAAATTCGATAGTGCTATTCACACGTCATTTCTGGTAGTTTACACATAAATGATGATTTTACTAAAGAAAGTTTTGTTACTTAGTGATTGAATACCAATAAATCACTGTATATGAAATTACTAAACCCCTTTATTATAGTATTGTTATCTGTATGTATTGTTTCCTGTAAAAATAAAACGCCCAACCCCAACCCTATTTTGGCCAGTTTAGATTTAAAAAGAGGGGAGTTATTATTATGCAGTTCTGAAAGTTTCGGAGAAGTAAGTTTTTCACTTTCTTGCAATTATGAAACTAGAGAAACTTTTGACCTTGGACTATCGTTATTGCATTCTTTTGAATACGCAGAAGCCGAAAAAGCATTTGTCAAAGTAATTGATATGGATCCAAATTGTGCGATGGCTTATTGGGGTGTTTCCATGAGTATATTTCATTCACTTTGGATGCAGTCAGATCTTAGTTATTTAGAAAAAGGAAAGAAGTTACTTGAGCTGGCGAAAGATATTCCGAAATCAGATTTAGAAAGAGATTACCTTGACGCCATAAGCGTTTTTTATGCAAATTGGGATAAGTTCGATAAGACCACAAGACAAAGAATGTATGAAAAGAAAATGGAACAATTATATCGAAAACATTCAGGTGATACAGAAGCTGCTGTTTTTTATGCATTAGCTATTCGTGCGGCGGCTGACCCTAATGATAAGAGTTATGTGAGACAAAAAAAGTCTGGAAAAATTTTGGAAGATCTCTTTGATAAAAATCCAGAACACCCAGGAATTGCGCATTATGTAATTCATAATTATGATTATCCTGAATTGGCC
The DNA here is from genome assembly GCA_947500525.1 of uncultured Flavobacteriaceae bacterium. Classification (GTDB taxonomy): domain Bacteria; phylum Bacteroidota; class Bacteroidia; order Flavobacteriales; family Flavobacteriaceae; genus Aureibaculum. Next base: position 726,874 of record CANMSH010000001.1, read on the forward strand.
GAAAAAGCATTAGAAACGGCAAGACGCTATGCCGTAATTGCTCCGGCTTCTGCGCATGCTCAACATATGCCATCTCATATCTTTACCCGTTTAGGACTATGGCAAGAATCAGTAGATACAAATATAAATTCAGCTAATTCAGCTACGTGTTATGCTGAAAGTGTAAATCCAGAATCAACATGGACGCAAGAGATACATGCTGTCGACTATCTAGTATATGCATATTTACAAATGGGTGATAATAAAAATGCGTTAGCATATTTGAAAGATATGGAATCTGTTGACAATGTTTTTCCAAAAGATCATTTTGCATCAACCTATGCGTTGACTGCAATACCAGTTAGAATGGTTTTGGAAAACAAGCAATGGGAAAAGGCTGCAAATCTTGAATTGCCTTCAATTAATTTTGATTGGGATAAATTGCATTGGCAAAAGGCTATGATGCACTTCGCTCGAGCTCTTGGCGCCTGTCACATTGGTGATATTAAATCTGCTGAAAATGAATTGAAGATTTTAAAATCACTACATGAGAATTTGTTAACTTTTAAAGATGATTATAAATCGGGTCAAGTTATGATACAAGTTCAAGCAACTGAAGGATGGATCCAACTAGCAAAAGGAAATAAGATCAAAGCTCTAAATTTCATGAAGAAAGCAGTTGAATTGGAGAGTAAAACTTCCAAACATCCAGTGACACCAGGTGAAGTGCTTCCTGCCGACGAATTGCTAGGTGATATGTTATTGGCTTTGAAAATGCCTGCAGAAGCTTTGGTCGCATATGAATTGAATCTAGTGGGTCATCCGAATAGATTTAATGGTCTTTATGGTGCTGCCATCGCTGCTAAAGAATTAGGGAATGTAGAAAAAGCAACGAACTATTTTAATCAGCTTATTAGGTTAACAAAAGATTCAAATAGTGATAGAGTAGAAATTGAAGAGGCAAAAGAATTTGTAAAACAAACGATCATCTAATTTGAATAATTATAGTTGGAATATCTTTTTTTTAGTTGTTTTTGTTAGTCTGAATTTGTCATGTAATCAACTTTCTAAAAAAGAACTACCTGTTTATAATCCGTCTGATATTAATCCAGAGTTGGTAGATCGAACACTTCAAAATGTAAGAGAAGATCACACTGTTTCAAGCTTTGAACTAATAAATCAAAATGGAGAAAAGATCACCCAAGCAGATTATGAAGATAAAATTTATGTAGCGGATTTCTTTTTTACAAGTTGTACTACAATCTGTCCAATTATGACAAATAATATGGCTGAAATACAGAAAATATTTTTAGATAGTAATGATGTGAAATTATTATCATTATCAGTGACACCAGAAATAGATAGTATATCTGTATTGCGCAATTATGCTCTAGAAAAAGGTGTTGTTGATTCAAAATGGAATATCACGACTGGAAATAAGAAACATATTTATGAACTAGCTCGTAAAAGTTATTTCGCCGTAGTGGAGCAGGGTGATGGAGGTTTACAAGACTTCATACATACCACAAATTTTATATTGATAGATAAGAAAAAACAAATACGTGGTATTTATGATGGAACCGATGACGCCAGTATAAAAGATTTAATAAAAGATATTAAGATCTTATTGAATTAAAAGGCTTGTCATTTTTTATCAAAAAACACTTTCAATTCTTTTACGTTATCAGGTTTTGATATCACCTTTTTTTCTGCATCCAGAACAAAGAAAGACGGAGTGGCGTTTACACCATAATTTTTTACTGTCTTATTTTCCCATTTGTTGACACCGTAGACATGAGTAAAGTTAGGATAGTTTTTAGTCATTGTTTGCCAGCCTATTTTACTTTGGGTATCTTCTAGACCAATGGCAATTACCTTAACTTGTTTGTTATTTTTTAAATAATTGTATAAAACGGGCATTTCTTGCAAGCAATGCGAACATGTTGAACTCCAAAAAACGATGACATACGTTTGTGCCCTTTTTAAACTGTATAGACTTTTTGAATTTTCTTTCCATGAAAAATCAGGAGCTTTCATTCCGACTGAAGTTCTTAATTGACCCTTAATATCATTCACAAAATTAGCTTCCTGAAATTTAGGAGGCAATTTTGAATAACTCTTCAAAACAAAATTTACCATATCGGTGTCTTCCAAATTAGCATAGCCATAAAGCAATCCTTCTTGTACATCTTTAGACAATTGAAAATTAGAACCAATTTTGTCTATCACAGTAGCGATCGCTTGTTGTTGAAGTTTTGCCAATTGAATCTTATCATCAGCAGTATTCAGATAAAAAATAAACGCATTTATTTTATCATGGATAAAAGTTGAATTGAGCAATACTTGGTCATTAAAGTCAACCGAATCAAAATAATGGGTTTTAATTGATGTTAAAAGCTCAGAGGGAGAAGTATACAGTTCTTTGGCATAATGTTTACTATTTGCCTTTATAAAATGTTGAGCTATTTTAGCTTTAGCAGTTGTTTCAAATTCCTTTTGAAGAGTATTTAACTGCTGTCGCTTAAGATTGTATTGCTGTGCAAGTGACGCCTCTTTATCATTAAAATAACGCACCTGAATTGAGTCTAATTCTTGTTGAAGAGACTCAGTTTGTTTCAAATAATTTTGATAGATTTTATTGTTTTCAGATTCGGTAAATTGAATCGTTTTTTCTGCTTGACGCGGATTAAAGATTAACTCAACATTCTCATTGTCGAAAATAAAATCAACAGAAGCTTGGTTTTTTACATCGTAGACAAGTCGATACATTCCTGGACGTTGATTATTCGGAATTTTTATGGAAAAACGCCCCTTTTTTATGGAATCATAAGCAATATAATTTTGCTGACCACCTTGTAATTCATACAAGATCATCCATGGATAGTTTTGATAACGTTGCAATTCTCCTTTCACGGTATATTGGGCATAGGTGAAGGTAGTAATTAATAAAAAAGCAGCAAGTAGTCTTTTCTTCATGTATATTATTTACTAAGGTTTTACAAAAATCAGGCCAACACAAATGTACTAAATTTTATACGGGTTAAAATGTTTTACATTTGTTAAAAAACAATAGATGAATTTTGAAAATAAAGTTGTTTGGATCACAGGTGCTTCATCAGGTATAGGTAAAGCTACTGTTTTTGCTTTGGCTAAGAAAAAAGCAAAGGTGATTATTTCATCAAGAAATGTTGAAAAGTTAGAGAAGGTAAAAGTTCGTTGTGAAAACCCAGAAAACATTAAAATTTTGCAAGTTGATCTAGATGATTATCAAAATTTGCAGAAATTAATTCAACGTGCAATTTCTTTGTTTGGAGAGATCGATATACTCATCAATAATGGAGGAATTAGCCAACGATCATTAGCTATTGATACAGGAATAACAATTGATCATCAAATTTTCAAAACCAATTATTTTGGCACGGTGGCACTCTCTAAAGCGCTATTGCCTTATTTCGTTGCTAAAAAAGAAGGTCATATTGTAGTCATTACAAGTGTTGTAGGAAAGTTAGGAACCCCATTACGGTCTTCATATGCAGCTTCTAAACATGCGTTGCATGGTTTTTTTGATAGTCTTAGAGCAGAGATTCATAAATACAATATAGACGTTACCTTAGTTTGTCCGGGTTATGTAAATACCAATGTTTCTATGAATGCATTGACAGGAGATGGAACTCCTCAAAATACAATGGATAAAAAGACTGCGGCTGGTTTAGAACCAGCTTATTTTGCAAAGAAATTGCTCAAGGCGATTAAAAATAGAAAACAAGAAGTGGTCATTGGAGGAGCCTTAGAAAAATTATCGGTCTATGTAAAACGTTTTTTCCCAAAAGTATTGGCTAAAATGATTCGGAAACTGGCGGTTACTTAAAATGAAGAGATACCATACTTTTTACATTTTTACCTCGTTAGTGTTTATAAGTAAACTACGACTAATGAAAAGAATGATCTGTATCATGTTAATGGTTGGCTCCTTAACAGCAATTTGTCAAAATAATACTACCGATGTAAGACCTTATCGACTTGGTCTTAAAATAGGGGCGCCAAATGCTGCTAGTTTAGAATTCGAATATGTCACGCCTGCGCTACACAATAGTCTTGCCTTATTCGCAAATTATACAGGAGCTAATTTTAAAGTTGACCAGGTAAATACCTCTTCGAATATATTCGAAATAGGTTCAAATATATATTTTGGCGAAAATCGAGAAGGTAAAGGACTATATGGTACTCTATCATATCAAAACATTACGTCGAATCTAAGTATTGAAAATTATGAAGCCGAAGACGGCACTATTTATGAAGGAGACGCAAAAACGAAAGTTTCTTATAATGGCTTGAACGTTAAAATAGGTGCCAAATTGGGCAGAAATTTTTTCTTTAGAACCGAATTAGGATATAGTTTTGGTGAGATACCTAAAGAGATTTTTGTAGAAGGTAATTTTGAAGGAGAACCGATCAGTGAGACAGCCTCAATTGAAAGTGAAATAGATGATTTGCCTTTTATTTTTCAAAACGGATTACCCATCTTCAATATAGGTTTTGGATTCGCTTTTTAATTTAGAAAAGCTTATCCAAATAAAACTCCGTGTAAATAACGACCTGGCATTAAGGTAAATCCTCCCGCGATAAGAATCGCCCCAACATAGAGTAAAATCATTTTTCGTTTGTGTGCTTTTACATTTCCTTTTTTTATGGCAATATATGCCGTAGGTACAGTATACATGGTTAGAAAACTAAATAAATGGATCCATCCAAAATGATCTAAAATTCGAGCACCTACATGAGCTGGCATAAATAAGGTAACGAATGCTGTAATAAGTATTTAAATCATGTAAATTCTCCCAGAATACTTATGGAAAGAAGTCCCTTTTTTTATGAGTAGCAAAATTGTTCCGATTATAAATGCGGGCAATACTGTTGCTAAATGAAGATACATTAAATCTTGATAGGTCATAGGGTTTGGATTGTTGGAGCAAAGAAAAGATAATTTCCGGTCTTAAAAAATGTATATATTAATTGTAATAAGCATAAGGCACGTCGTTTTTGCATGCTAAAACGCTAAAATTCCTTTTCGCTATATTTGTAATCCTTATCTCAAATAATACACATATGAGCATGTTTTCTTCAAAAAAATTAGCAGATTTTTTACCTAAAGTCAAAACAATATTAGAAGAAAATTTAATTCCTCTTGAGGCGAAGTATGTGCATTTACCATTTAGTGCTGTAGAGCCAGAATTACAAAAGATAAGAGCCTTAGTAAAAAAGAGAGGTTTATGGAATTCTCATCTTTCTGAATCGCACGGAGGTCTTGGGTTTAATTTAGTAGAATTCGGACAAATAAGCGAGCTTTTAGGACGGTCTCCATATGGTCACTATTGTTTTAATTGTAACGCCCCAGATATTGGGAATCAAGAGCTCTTATTAGGAAATGCCTCAAACTATATTAAAGAAAGTTTTCTTGAACCCTTGATTCATGGGGAAATACGTAGTTGTTTTTCAATGACAGAACCTGATTTTGCAGGCTCTAATCCAGTAAATATGGGTGCAACTGCTGTGAAAGATGGAGATCATTATGTGATTAATGGTACAAAGTGGTTTACCACTGCCGCTGATGGTGCTTCTTTTGCAATTGTAATGGCAAACACCAACCCCGATGCAGAAAATAAGTATCAAAAGGCGAGTATGATTATAGTACCAACCGATACCGAAGGTTTTCATTTGAAGCGCAATATTTCTATCATGGGTGAAGAGAATGATTCTTATTTCAGTCATTCTGAGATAGAATATAAGGATTGTAGAGTACCTGTGAAAAATTTAATTGGAAACGAAGGAGAAGGCTTTCTATTAGCGCAACAACGTTTAGGGCCTGGCAGAATACATCATTGTATGCGCTGGATTGGCATCTGCGAAAAAGCATTCGATCTCATGTGTGAAAGAGCGGCCACACGAAGTTTGGGAGGAGATACAAAATTGGGTCACAAACAAACAATTCAAAACTGGATTGCAGAGAGTAGGGCCGAAATAAATGCCTCTCGATATATGGTATTACACACCGCTCAAAAAATAGATGAGGTAGGAGCAAAAGCGGCGCGATTAGAAATCTCTACCATTAAGTTTTATGTTGCTAATGTGTTGATGAAAGTTTTAGATAGGGCTATTCAAGTACATGGAGCGCTAGGTATTACTGATGATACCGTATTGTCATTTTATTATAGACATGAAAGAGGAGCCCGTATTTATGACGGCCCAGATGAAGTTCATAAATCTACTTTGGCGAAACAGATTTTAAGAAATTACGGCATATAAAATGAGCAAAGTATTAGATAGCGCTATAGATGTGCGCAAAGGAGAAGAAATAGATATTGCAACGCTAAGTGCTTATTTAAAGAAGAATAATGTAACTATAGATGATGAAATTGTTGTTAAACAGTTTCCTGGCGGTTTCTCTAATCTTACCTACTTGATACGCATAGACACAAAAGAATATGTTTTAAGAAAACCTCCTTTTGGAGCAAATATAAAATCTGCCCATGATATGGGTAGAGAATATAAGGTTTTGAGCTGCTTAGAGCCTGTATATTCTAAAATACCTGCACCAATTTTATTTTGCGAAGATGATGCAATTTTAGGATCTCCTTTTTATTTAATGGAACGTGTTAAAGGAATTATTCTGCGAAATAAGATCCCTAAAGACCTAGAACTAACACCTGATCATTTTAAAAAATTATCAATTCAAACCGTTGAGAATTTAGTCGATTTACACAGCTTAGAATTAGAAAAGTCAAATTTAATTTCTTTAGGAAAACCAGATGGATATGTGGTACGTCAAGTGGAAGGTTGGATTAAACGTTATTTTAAAGCTGAGACTGATGAAATATCAGCTATGAATACTGCCGCAACTTGGATGCAGAGTAATATGCCATTAAAAGAAACGAGTGCTTTTATTCACAACGACTATAAATACGATAATTTAGTTTTAGATGCTGATACATTAAACATCAAAGCTGTTTTAGATTGGGAAATGTCTACCGTAGGTGATCCATTAATGGATCTTGGAACCACGTTGGCTTATTGGGTAGAGGCAACAGACCATCCGGCATTGCAATCTTATAACCTTACATGGATGGATGGAAATTTAACACGACAAGAGGTTGTTGAGAAATATGCCTATTTGAGGAATCTCAACGTAGATGATATGCTCTTTTACTACGTATTTGGATGTTTTAAATTGGGCGTTATTGCGCAACAAATTTATGCACGATACAAACAAGGTTACACAAAGGATGAGCGCTTCGCGCTATTAATTCATTTAGTCAAAGCTTGTGGTAAGAATGCCGAAAATGCGATTAAATTTAACCGTATTAATAATTTCTATTAATGATAAAAATCCAATAACGAGATAACGATATGAAAGAATTAAAAGATATAAAAAATGTACTCGTTTTGGGTAGTGGTACTTTAGGTTTACGTATTGCACTGGTCAATGCTTTGAATGGTTATAAAGTGATGGTTTACGATGTACGAGAAGAAGCTTTTGCGGAGGCAAAGCGAATTCAAGCAGAGGTAATTAGATTTTTAATTCATTCGAATAATATCACTGAAAAAGATGCTGAAATAGCGTTAAAAAATCAAACCTTTACAACTGACCCAGTTGCTGCTGCTGAAAATGCTGATTTAGTAAGTGAATCAGTGACTGAAGATTTAGAATTGAAGAAAAAAGTTTGGAAACAATTCGGTGAATTGTGCCCAGATCACACTATTTTTACCACAAATACTTCTTATTTAATACCATCATTATTTGCTCAAGAAACAGGTCGGCCAAATTTATTTTGTGCCTTGCACTTTCATGATGTTTTTTATGCCAATGTGGTAGATATTATGCCAAATCCACAAACGGAGGCATGGATTATTCCGTTACTTAAAGAATACGGTGAGAGCATCCAGCAAACACCAGTAATCATGACTCGAGAAAATCCTGGTTATATATTTAATGCTATGTTAATGGCTCTGATAGGAGCTGCAGGAGCTTTGGTAACTTTTGATATTGCAAGTATTGAAGATGTAGATCGCTCTTGGATGGGTAATTTTAAAATGCCAATGGGACCTTTTGGTATTTTAGATGAAATAGGTTTAGACACGGCATGGCACGTAACAAATACCCTTAAAGACGAAAAAAGCAGGCGTTTTGTAAAATTGTTAAAAGGTTATATCGATGCCGGTAAATTAGGTAAGAAAGTAGGTCAGGGGTTTTATTCTTATCCCAAACCAAGGTTTCAGGATGAAGATTTTATAAAGGGTTAAATACTTTGTCTTCTAGATTCCTGCCTCTGCAGGAATGACAATATAATTAGAATTGGGTTCATCAAAGAGAAGTTTGACATTCTATTATAGTATAACAAGGTAATTTTATCTTTCTGTATTCACTTACGTGGAATCTTTAATTTTCTTGACGCTGAAATCAGATAATCTAAATTTAATAAAGGAAAGAGCAAAAAGTGATTACTATTTATTCAATAGATTTTGTTTTCGCTGTTGTCATTCCTGCGGAGGCAGGAATCCAGTCAATCTATCTGTAAATTATCATACCAATCTTTCGCTAAATCATTCCAATTTGGGTTTTCTTCTTCTATCAGTTTTAATTTCCAAGCTCTTTTCCACTTTTTAAGATTTTTTTCTCTTTTTATCGCTTGCGCTACTTGTTGAAACTCTTCGAAATAGATAAGCATTGAAACTCCATATTTTTGAGTAAACCCTTTTATATTTCCAGTTTTATGTTCGAAAACTCTTCTTTGTAGATTATTGGTCATTCCAATATATAATGTACCATTTCTCTGGCTTGCTAGTATGTATACATAATATGTATGAATCGTTTTCATGTTTTCTAGATTCCTGCCTCTGCAGGAATGACAATATAATTAGAATTAGGTTCATCAAATGTCAGTTTAAAATTCTTTTTAGATTTAAAAAGGCAACTTTTTTCTAAATCGCGTCAAGCTGTGCAGCGTTTAACATGAAATTTATTTGAAGAACTATTTTTTACCTGACTGAATACTCTCTATGACTACCGAAGTTAGAATGAGAATACCTCCAATAACGGTATTAGAATTAGGAATTTCTTGTAAAAAAATAATACCTAGGATAATGCCGTATATTGGCTGAATACTTCCGATAAGGCTAGCACTTGTTACAGAGAAACTCTTGAGACTTCTTAAGAATAATGTATGACCAATTGCCGTCGTTAAAAGCGCCAATAAAAAAAGTGACTGCCAATCTTTTGAGGTAGGTATTTCGTTTGTAAAGAAGAAAAGAGGAATTAATACTAATATGGCAATAATAACCTGATAAAACATAAGCATCGATCCGTTGTATGTCACCACCTTTTTTTTAAGAATGAGGTTTCTAATCGCATAGAATAATGCCGAGATCAATCCTACTAATATGCCCTTGGTATGATCACTCTCAAATGCTAAATCTGAACTCAAAAAATAAATGCCCACAATAACAAGTAGTCCTAAAATAACATGCTTTAGATTTAATTTCGTCTTGTAAAATAAAGGCTCTAAAAAAACTGTGAGTATGGGGTAAGTAAAGAGTGATAGTAAGGCAATAGCAATATTAGACAGTTGTAAAGAATAAAAATAAGTAATCCAATGAGCCGTTAGAAACAGACCACTAAGCACTATAGTAAATGCATCTTTTTTTGATTTAATTTTTAGATTGATTTTGGCAAACCAACAATACAATCCTAATAAAACAATGGCGAATAGAGAACGCCATAGTATAGAAAGTGATGGAGAAATGGTAAGTGTTCTGCCCAATACTCCTGAAGTACTTACAAATAACATCGCCAAATTTAGACCCGCAATATTTTTTATATGTTGATTTCGTATCATATTTTTTGCAAAGCTTCTAGTGCTTTATCAATTGATTTGATATTGTCGAAAGTCAATAGCAAACGTAACCCTTGTTTGGTTTCTTTTTCTTTCATTTTACAAATTGCTGAATTGAATTGCACGAACTTTAAAACATTTGTAAATGTTGCTGTTTGGTAGTACGCCGATTGCTGATCAGACACAAAGTAACCAATCATTTTATTGCGCTTCAAAATAAGTCGTTCTAATCCGAGATTCTTGGCCAACCATTTCAAACGAACACTATTTAGCAAATCAAGAGCTTGAATTGGGAGCTCGCCAAAGCGATCAACCAAATTAGATTCATAGGTTGCTAAGGCTTCTTCTGTTTGGATGGTACTTAGCTCATTGTACAAGTTCAAACGCTCTGTAACTTTATTGATATAGTCATCAGGAAACAAAATCTCGAAATCGGTATCTATCTGAATTTCTTTGACAAACTCTTTCGGTCCACTCTCACTATGTTTATATAATGAAGCGAACTCATTTTCTTTAAGCTCTTCTATAGCTTCATTTAATATTTTTTGATATGTGTCGAATCCTATATCGTTTATAAATCCACTTTGCTCTCCTCCTAATAAGTCTCCCGCCCCTCGTATTTCAAGGTCTTTCATTGCAATGTTTAATCCACTTCCTAATTCAGAAAACATTTCTAACGCTTGGATTCGCTTTCTAGCTTCATCGGTCATCATATGGTAAGGAGGTGTGATGAAATAGCAAAAAGCTTTTTTATTCGATCTACCAACACGTCCTCGCATCTGATGTAAATCAGACAAGCCAAAATTATTAGCATTATTTATAAAAATAGTATTGGCGTTTGGTACATCAAGACCACTTTCTACAATAGTAGTGGAGACCAAAACATCAAATTCATTATTCATAAAAGATAACATGAGTTGTTCTAACTTCTTGCCTTCCATTTGTCCATGACCAATTCCAATTTTTGCACTTGGTAATAAACGTTGCAGCAAGCCTGCTACTTCTTTAATATTTTCTATTCGGTTGTGAATGAAAAATACTTGTCCGCCCCTTGAAATCTCATATTGAATAGCATCTCGAATAGTTTCTTCGGTAAATCGAATTACATTCGTTTCGATTGGATGTCTATTCGGGGGAGGTGTCTTGATAACTGATAAATCTCGGGCTGCCATTAATGAAAATTGTAGGGTTCTCGGAATAGGCGTCGCCGTTAATGTCAAGGTGTCAACATTCTCTTTAATAGTTTTTAATTTATCCTTTACAGAAACACCAAACTTTTGCTCTTCGTCTACAATTAAGAGGCCTAAATCTTTAAATTGAACACTTTTGTTTACCAATTGATGAGTGCCAATAACAATATCGACTGAGCCATTTTTGAGACCATCGATGACACTATTACGTTGTTTAGTTGTTCTAAATCTATTGAGATAATCTACGGTTACCGGAAAATCTTTCAAACGTTCGCTAAAGGTCTTAAAATGTTGAAAAGCCAAAATAGTAGTTGGAACTAAAATAGCTACTTGCTTGCCATTATCTACGGCTTTAAAAGCCGCTCTTACTGCAACTTCAGTTTTACCAAAACCAACGTCTCCACAAACCAAACGATCCATAGGGCGTTCGTTTTCCATATCATGTTTAACATCTTGTGTTGCTGTTGATTGATCTGGAGTATCTTCGTAAATAAAACTAGATTCTAACTCTAATTGCATATGACTGTCAGGATTGAAAGCAAACCCTTTTTGCAATCTTCGCTTTGCATACAGTTGAATAAGGTCATAAGCAATTTGCTTAACACGTGTTTTGGTTTTTTGTTTGAGTTTTTTCCAAGCTCCCGATCCTAATTTAAATATTTTCGGTGCCTTGCCATCCTTTCCATTAAATTTAGTAATCTTATGAAGTGAATGAATACTTATATAAAGTACATCTCTGTCTCCATAGACCAGTTTAATAGCTTCTTGTTTTTTGCCTTCAACATCAATTTTTTGAAGCCCGCCAAACTTTCCAATTCCATGATCAATATGTGTCACGTAATCACCAATAGAAAGATTAGTCAATTCTTTTAAGGTAATGGCTTGTTTTTTTGCAAAACCACTCTTTAGTCTGAACTTATGATATCGTTCGAAAATTTGATGATCGGTATAACAGGCAACTTTATGTTCTCGATCGATGAACCCTTGATATAACGGAAATACAAGTGTTTTATAGGAGACATTTTCATCAATATCTTTAAAAATATCATGAAAACGTTCTTCTTGTTTTTCATTGGCACAAAACAAGTAATTATCAATACCATTTTTGGTATTCTCATTAAGGTTTTCGATTAATAAATCAAACTGTTTATTAAAAGAGGGTTGTGGAGATGTCTTGAATTCTATTTGAGCGTCATTCCGAACTTGTTTCAGAATCCCGTCATGAAATGCTGAAACAAGTTCAGCATGATTAGTACTGTCAAATTCAACTAAACTATAATCGTTTAACTGTTGTTTGATTAAATCTCCATTGCAAAATAACTCTTTTGGTTCTGCTAACTTTAATTCACCTTCAGTTTCTCCGAAAGCAACTGTAGCTTTTTCAAAAAGCTTATCTAATCTTCCAAATAACAGAGAAGAATTTTTGGTGAATATGACGGTATTATTCGAGATATATTTTAAAAAACTCTCTCGCTTTTCTTCTAAGTGCTTATTTTCAACATTGGGTAAGATGCTGATCTTTTTCTCTTTTTCTGTAGACAATTGTGTTTCTACGTCAAACGTACGGATGCTATCAATTTCATCGCCAAAAAACTCTACTCTGAAAGGTCGATCATTAGAAAAAGAAAAAACATCAACAATACCGCCTCTTACAGCGAATTCACCAGGTTCTGTGACAAAATCAACACGATTGAAGTTGTATTCAAATAACACTTCATTTATAAAATCTAGAGAAATATGTTCACCTACGGTTAGTTTTAACGTGTTTTTCTCAAGTTCTCGTTTGGTCACTACCTTTTCAAACAAGGCATCCGGATATGTAACAATGACAGCAGGTTTTTTACGTGAATTGATTCTGTTTAATACTTCAGAACGTAGTAAAATATTGGCGTTATCTGTTTCTTCAATTTGATACGGTCTACGGTAGGAACCAGGATAAAACAATACATTCTTATCACCTAACAATTGTTCTAAATCATTTAAATGATAGGCCGCTTCTTCTTTATCGTTGAAAACTAATAAGTAAGGTTTTTCTACTTGTTTAAAAGTGCTGGAGATCACAAAAGACAATGAAGATCCTGCCAAATGCCGTAATTTAAGCTTCTGGTTTTCTTGCTGAAGTTGTTGAGAAATCTTCCTTATGGTCGCTGATTGCTCATATAGAGAAACAATGTTTTGTTTGCTCAATTGTCTAAATTTTGGGCAAATATATTATTAATTGATTTAATATGTAACCTTAATAAAGTTTTCTATGTCAAAGACAAGAACTTACTATTTTTAAGATGCGTTTAGTTAAGAAAATTTTAAAATGGATTGGGTACACTTTAATTGTTGGAATTTTCATTTTTACAATGTTTGTATTGATACCAGAAAAAGAAACTGTCAAACCGATAAAGCCAAGAAAGAATACAAAATATTGGGCAATGAACGAAGGGTTCAATATTGCCTACACACACTTAAAAAGTTATGCAAATTCTATAAAAACACCGATAGTTTTTTTGCACGGTGGACCAGGAGGTTATATTCATTCTAGTATTATAAATACCTTAGACGAACTGACTGATTTGGGTCATGATGTTTATTTGTATGATCAACGAGGATCAGGTTTATCGGATAGATTAAAGAAGTATTCGGCAATTTCTTTTCAATATCATATCGATGATCTTCATGAGATTATTTCAAAAAAGTTAAAGAGTAAAGTCATTTTAATGGGACAGTCATTTGGAAGTGAAATTATTGCACATTATTCTGCGTACTATCCAGAAACTATTGAAAAAATTATCTTCTCATCACCAGGAACATTAGGTCCACATAGAATAGAAAACAACAAATATGTTGATTTAGATTCAGTGTATCAAATCCCAGATTCTCTCAAATTTATTGAACCTTATAGTTTTGTGAAAGACGTCGATAGGATTGCTTTTCACCCAAAAGCGATAACACTTATTACTGGTGCTCTATTATTTGATAAAAAACTAATTTCTGACAAACAAGCTGATAGAATGTTGAACACGTTGGCATCTAAATTTACCAAAGGAATGGTTTGCGATGAAAAAAATGTTCTTCCAGAAGAAGGTGGCGGCGGCTTATATGCTTTCATAGCCACTAATCAAGGAGATTTTCCCGATGTGAGAGAAAAAATCAAACAACTAGACATTCCAATTATTGTTATTCAAGGTCAATGTGATTATATTCCATTTAGCTCCGCATATGAATATGTTGCCCTCTATAAAAAAAGTTCCTACAATTTTATAGAAAATGCAGGTCACGAAATTTGGTGGGAGCAAAAGGAGAAATACCTAAATGTAATACGAGAATTTTTAAACAATTGATTTAAAACAAGCCACTAATTTATCGAAATCAGCAGTATCATTATAGACATTACACGAAATTCGTATTGCCGCTCCGCGAAATGATACATAGATATGTTCTTGTTTAAATTTAGTTTTCAGTTTATCTAAATTTATATGTTCTGGTAAATAAACACCAAATAAATGCTTGGCTCTAAATTTGTCTTCTTCGATAAAACAACCTAAAGTTCTCAATTCATCGATAGCGTTTTTAGAGATTTCATGACAATAATTTTGAATATTTTGAGGCTGCCATTCTTCTAATTGTTCTATGCTTTTAACTAACATTGGTGTATTTACAAAGTTCGAATATTCCCCCATATTGTATCTACCGGCCTTCGGTTGGTATCTACTTTCGTAATTGACTAAACCAGAAAAATCTTCACTATTAAATCTGTTGATCCAACTATCCTCAATTGGCTCCCCATCATTAAAGTAATCTGAGTAATAAGCCATTCCAAAAGAATAAGGTCCCATGAGCCACTTATAAGCAACTGTAACGAGAGCATCAGGAGCAATGTTAGTTACAGAAAACGGCAATGCGCCAATACTTTGAGAACCATCAATAACTAATAGTGCATTGTGCTTACGTGTTTTTTCACGAATAGCATGTAAATCAAACAAGGTGCCATCTGCCCAGTGTAAAGGACCTAAAGTCACGACGGCCGTTTTATCGTCAATAGCATCTAAAATATTTTGATTCCAGATCTTACCTCGATTTTCGAACGAAGATGGAGGAGAGACTACTTTCAGGGAGACGTTATTTTTAGTTGCAACTTTTTGCCATGCATAAACATTACTTGGAAACTGTTCATCTGCAATGATAATTTCTTCACCAGCATTGAGTTTGATGTTATTTGCTGCATTGGCCATGGCATATGAAGCGGAAGGAATTATAGCTATATTTTGAAAATCTGGAGCATCAACAAAAGAGGCGAACTGTTTTCTTAAATGTTCTGAATGCACGAAAAAATCTTTCGCTCCAATTTCATAGGGGAAGCATTTTTGAGTGATGGCTTCATGTCCTACTTTTTCAACACTTTTTAATGAAGGAGACATGTAAGCGCCATTTAAATAAGTGACGTTCGACGGTATTCTAAACTTGTCTTTTTGATTTGATAACATAGGGGCTATAATTTGAAGTTCAAAGATAATATTTAAAGTTTAGTATTTACTTTTTAGACTTGTCTAAAAATATTTTTATATTTGTCAAAAATATAAAAATGCTTTCACAAGCAGAAGAAAATTATTTAAAGGCCATTTATTCGTTAGAATCAGAGTTAGCAAAGGCTATAAGCACAAATTTGATTGCTGAAAAAATGCAAACAAAAGCTTCCTCTGTTACAGATATGATCAAAAAATTATCAGAGAAAAAATTAGTTGATTATAAAAAATATCAAGGTGTATTGCTATCAGAAGAAGGTAAAAAAATAGCTACTTCTATCGTAAGGAAGCATCGTCTTTGGGAATGTTTTTTGGTTGACAAACTGAACTTTTCTTGGGATGAAGTTCATGATATTGCTGAGCAGTTAGAGCATATACAATCAGAAACGTTGGTAGATAAATTAGATGCGTTTTTAGAATTTCCTTCTCACGACCCTCATGGTGACCCGATTCCTGATAAGAACGGTTATATGTACAAACGAAAGAAGGTGGCCTTATCAACATTAAGCCCCCAAGACGAGACCGTGTTATTGGGGGTAAAAGACTCATCAGACGCTTTCTTAAAATACCTAAACAAAAAGAATATCGCTATTGGTAACACCATAAAAGTACAAAGCATTGAGTTATTTGATAAATCGATGGAAATAACAATTAACAATCACCTGATTTCAATTACAAATCAAGTTGCAAAAAATTTGATGGTCAAAGAATTAGAATATAAATATTAAGATGATAAAAAAAGGATTACTTATATTTTTAACGGCATGTATAGTTACTGTAAATGCGCAGGAAAAAACAGAGGAGAAAAAGTATGGAACGATTAGTACAGATAGGCCCGATCAAACGGAAGCTTCAAATGTAGTTCCTAAGAATTTTTTGCAAATAGAAACCGGTGCTTTTTACGAAACCTTAGAGGTAAATGAATTAAAGAGTAAGGCTATGACATTTAATACAACCTTATTGAGATATGGCTTGTTAGATAATTTAGAACTTAGATTAGGGTTCGATTTCACAGAGATAAAAGGAGAGTTCAGGGGAGTTGATTTGAATGATAGATTGAGCGGGTTTTCACCTTTATTATTGGGTGTTAAAATTGGTATTACCGAAGAAAAAGGAGCATTGCCTGAAATTGCCTTTATCGGACACGTAAACGTGCCAGGATTTGCTTCAAACGACTTTAAAACAAAAAGTACAGGAACTGATTTTAGATTTTCGTTGTCTCATACCTTGAGTGAAAGATCTAGTTTGGGCTATAATATTGGTATGGCTTGGGATGGAGATATAACCACTGCTAACTATATCTATACACTGGCCTATGGTTACAGTATTTCTGATAAAGTAGGTGCTTATGTAGAATTATATGGAGAGCTACCAGAAGACAGCAGTTTTAGTCATTTGTGGGATGCGGGTTTTACGTATTTAATAAATGATAATATCCAGTTGGATATATCCGGAGGAACTGGAATCACTCAGAACGTACAAGATTTATTTTTGAGTGCCGGAATAAGTGTAAGAATACCGAAATAATAAAATGATTCAAATGAAAAAATATATACTGATTTTAGTTACCCTAGCAATAGTTAGTTGTAAGCCTGCAAAAAAGAATGAAAATCAAAAATTGCAAGTGGTTACTACAACAACCATGATTACGGATTTACTGCGAAATATTGGAGGAGATAAAATTGAGGTAAAAGGCTTAATGGGTACCGGCGTTGACCCGCATTTATATAAAGCGAGTGAAGGAGATGTTAGTAAACTATTCAATGCGGATGTTATTGTATATAACGGTTTACACCTAGAAGGTAAGTTAGAAGATGTATTTGAAAAAATGCGTCAACAAAACAAAAAGACAATCGCTGTGTCTGACATAATAGATAAAAGTACCTTGATAGAATCTGAATACTTTGCTTCAAATTATGATCCGCATATTTGGTTTGATATATCCAATTGGAAACAAATTACATCATACGTTGTTGAAAAATTATCAGAACTTGATACTAAGAATACCACTACATTTGAATCGAATGGGAAGGCTTATTTAGAAAAATTATCTAGTTTACAAACTGCAATTGCATCA
This sequence comes from uncultured Flavobacteriaceae bacterium, assembly GCA_947500525.1. Lineage (GTDB taxonomy): Bacteria > Bacteroidota > Bacteroidia > Flavobacteriales > Flavobacteriaceae > Aureibaculum. The sequence continues at coordinate 744,521 of CANMSH010000001.1, forward strand.
CGTATAGAAGAGTTACCCGTTGAGAAAAGAATTTTGGTGACTGCTCATGATGCCTTTAATTATTTTGGAAAAGCGTATAAATTTGAAGTAGTTGGTTTACAGGGTCTATCAACCGCTACCGAAGCGGGCGTTAAAGATGTTCAAAAAATGGCGAGCTTTATTATAGAAAAGAATATCAAGGCCATTTTCGTAGAAAGTTCTGTTCCAAAACGTACAATTGAAGCATTGGTAGAAGCAGTAAAATCAAAGAATCATGAAGTTGAAATTGGAGGTACATTGTTTTCAGATGCCTTAGGAAGCGATGGCACCGGAGAAGGAACCTATTTGGGGATGTACAAATACAATGTGCAAACTATTGTAAATTCATTAAAATAGTTATGGAAAACAAAAACCTTGCAGTATCGGTCGATGATTTAACAGTAGCATATAACTATAAGCCGGTATTATGGGATATAGATTTGGCAATACCTGAGGGCGTTTTAATGGCAATTGTCGGCCCTAATGGAGCCGGTAAATCAACATTGATAAAATCTATACTCGGAATAATCAATCCAATTGCAGGTAGTATTTCCATTTATGGGAAACCTTATGATGAACAACGCAAATTAGTGGCCTATGTTCCTCAAAAAGGAAGTGTCGATTGGGACTTTCCCACAACTGCATTAGATGTTGTTAAAATGGGTACCTACGGAAGTTTAGGTTGGATCAAAAGACCGAAGCAAAAAGAGAAAAAAGCCGCACTAGAAGCGTTAGAAAAAGTAGGAATGTTAGCTTTCAAAGACCGGCAAATAAGTCAATTGTCTGGAGGACAGCAACAACGTATCTTTTTAGCAAGAGCCCTTGTTCAGAATGCTTCTATTTATTTCATGGACGAACCATTTCAGGGTGTAGATGCAACCACTGAAATCGCAATTATCAATATCTTAAAAGAGTTACGTAAATCTGGTAAAACAGTTATTGTGGTACATCATGATTTACAGACCGTACCCGAGTATTTTGATTGGGTTACTTTCTTAAATGTAAAAAAGATTGCAACGGGTCCTGTAAAAGATATTTTTAATGATGACAATTTAACCAAAACGTACGGAATTAATTATAAAGTAAGTGTTCAACAGTAATGGAATTAAAAGAATATTTTAGCTTAGTTTTTACCGACTATACCCTTCGCACAATCACCTTAGGTACTGCCATTTTAGGTGCCATTTGTGGAATGCTAGGTAGTTTTGCGGTATTACGTAAACAAAGCTTATTGGGTGATGCCATTTCGCATGCCGCGTTACCCGGAATTGCCATTGCCTTTTTAATTACAGGAACAAAAGAAACAAATATTTTACTTTTAGGTGCTTTGATAAGTGGACTTATAGGTGCTTTTTGGATTCGTGGAATTACTAGAAATACGCATTTAAAGTCTGATACAGCATTGGGACTAATTCTATCCTTATTTTTCGGTTTCGGAATGTTACTGTTAACATTCATACAAAAGCAACCAAATGCGAATCAATCTGGATTGGATAAATTTTTATTCGGACAGGCAGCAACCTTACTGGCTAGAGATGTTTGGTTTATGGCAATTGTTACAGGTATTTGTCTCATTATTTTAATACTCTTTTGGAAAGAATTTAAACTGTTGTTATTTGATGCCGATTATACCAAAACACTAGGTTTTAACACAAAATTTATAGATATTTTAATTACCTCTTTTATTGTATTGGCTATTGTTTTAGGGCTTCAAACTGTAGGTGTAGTGTTAATGAGTGCTATGCTATTGGCACCTGCCGCCGCTGCGAGACAATGGACGAATAGCCTTAGTGTAATGGTGATTTTAGCTGCCTTTTTTGGAGCTTTTGCAGGGGTCGTAGGAACGGGTATAAGTGCGAGTCAAGATAATTTATCAACAGGACCTGTAATTGTATTGGTTGCAGCAGTTTTCGTTATTTTCTCGTTTATTTTTTCGCCATCAAGAGGTTTATTATTTCGTCAAATACGATTTATACAAAATAGAAAAGATTTACAATTACATAAAACCTTAGCGTTTATGTACGATATCGCCAAAACGCATGAAGATAAATCGCATCCACATGCCATAAAAATATTGAATAACTTTCATGGCTTCACCCGAAAATCACTTCAAAAGCTTGAATCAAAAAATTATATTGAACTTGACGGTCAAATGTGGTCAATGACTCAAAATGGATATCATTTTGCTGCAAATTTATACAATCAACAAATAAATACGAACAATGACTAGCGCTCAATTAGAAATACAACTTATTGCCAGTATAGTCGCAATTGCATGTGCAATTCCAGGTACGTTTTTAGTACTTAGAAAAATGGCCCTCATTAGTGATGCCATAAGTCACTCTATATTGCCTGGTTTGGTGATTGGTTTTTTTATTACGCATGATTTAAGCTCTCCATTGTTAATTGTATTAGCAGCTTTATCTGGTTTAGTGACCGTTATTTTGGTAGAATTTATTCAAAAAACAGGACTAGTAAAGGAAGATACGGCTATAGGATTGGTTTTCCCCGCGCTCTTCAGTATTGGAATTATATTGATTGCGAAAAATGCGAATGATGTGCATTTAGATGTTGATGCAGTTTTATTAGGAGAATTGGCATTTGCTCCTTTTGACAGATTGTTGGTCAATGGTGCAGATCTTGGACCCAAGTCCTTATGGATTATAGGAAGTATTTTAGCTATTACTGTAACTTTATTAATGGCCTTTTTTAAAGAATTAAAAGTGAGCACATTCGATGCTGGCTTGGCAACTGCTTTAGGTTTCTCTCCAGCAGTTTTACATTATGGATTGATGAGCGTAGCTTCAGTAACTACAGTGGGTGCCTTTGATGCTGTAGGAGCTATTCTTGTTGTAGCGCTAATGATTGCACCAGCTGCGACGGCCTATCTTCTTACAAATGATTTAAAGAAAATGTTAGTACTATCAATTGGTTTTGGCGTATTATCGGCAATAAGTGGTTATTGGTTGGCGCATTGGTTAGATGCTTCGATCTCTGGTTCTATGACCAGCATTTTAGGGGTTTTATTCTTACTAGTGTATTTATTTGCTCCTAGCAGAGGATTATTGTCTGTCTTATACCGCAACAAACAACAGAGAATAGAAGTTTCGCTACTTACTTTTTTACTGCATTTAAACAATCATTCTGAAGAAGAAGAACGTCATATAAATCACCTAAATGAGCATATAAACTGGCAAAAAGTACGCTCAAAATCGGTTGTAGACCTCGCCTTGAAAAATAATATGATTACCATAGATAACAATGTAATTTCTTTGACAGATAAAGGAACTTCGTTCACAAATAAGGCCATTGATTATATCATAACCAATGATGATACAGAAATAGAATCTATGAAAGAAGATTTCTTCTTATTTCGAGGATAGCTTATCGCTTGGTTTTTGTATTTTGCGTAAAATTCGAGCGTGCAACAACAGTCTACATTTCAGGTTTACAATGCTTCTGCCGGAAGTGGTAAAACATTTACGCTCGTAAAAGAATATCTGAAAATTCTACTACAATCTTCCGATATTCATCGCTTTCAAAACATTTTAGCAATTACCTTTACAAATAAGGCTGCTGCCGAAATGAAAGAGCGGGTAATTCATAATTTACGTGATTTTTCTAGCCCAGAGATTTTAAACGATAAAAATGATATGTTTGACCAGATTGAACGAGAAACGCAATTGGAAGATCGCGTTATCCATCAGCGTTCAATACGCATATTACAGAGTATCTTAAACAATTATTCGTCCTTTAACATAACTACAATAGACAGTTTTACACATCGATTAATTCGCAATTTCGCTTTTGATTTGGGTTTGTCACTTAATTTTGATGTTGAAATGGATGCCAAAAGCTTATTAAACGAAGCTGTTGATGTACTAATATCTAAAATTGGCGAAGACAAAGAACTTACCAAAATATTGATTGATTTTTCGCTTCAAAAGGCGAATGAAGATAAAGCTTGGGATATTTCTTTTGAATTGAAAGAAATAGCGTCTGTTTTGCTTAATGAGAATGATATTTTCGAAGTTCAAAAAATCAAAGAAAAACCACTCTCAGATTTTATTGATTTAAAGAAGAAACTCCAACTAAAACAACAAGAATTAGAGCAAAAATTTAATGAATTAGGCAGTGAAGGCTTGAAAATCATTGAAAATTTTGAAATTGATCATAAAGACTTTTACTATTCACAATTCCCCAAGCATTTTTTGTATTTAAAGAATGATGTGTCAAAAGTAAGTTTTGATAAGTCAAAAGGTCTTGCAAAAAGTATTAAGAGCAACTTATTCTATACAAAAGGAAAACCCGAAGAGGTCAAAACGGCGATAGACAGTATTGTAAATCCATTAATAGACCTGTACCAACAATCTGAATTTGTTTATCAAGAGTATGCTCTCAATAAATTACTCGTTCAAAGTTTAATTCCGCTTGCAGTATTAAGTAAAGTTAATGTGGCGTTAGATACATTGAAAGGTGAAAAAAATGTTCGACTTAACGCTGAGTTTAATCAGTTGATAAGTAAAAATTTACGTGAACAACCTGCTGCCTTTATTTATGAAAGAATTGGAGAGAAATTGAAACACTATTTTATAGATGAAATGCAAGATACTTCGGCTCTGCAATGGCAAAATTTAATTCCACTAATAGATAACGCACTTTCGCAAGAAAATGCGAGCCTGTTGTTGGTGGGTGATGCGAAACAAGCGATTTATAGATGGAGAGGAGGAGAGGCAGAACAATTTATAAGTTTGGCTTCAGATCCGAAAACTGAAATTGCACAGAATCCTTTTTTCATTTCGAAACAACACAAACTATTAGACACAAATTATAGAAGCTATAGTGAGGTCGTAAATTTTAACAACGATTTTTTTCAGTTACTATCAAAACGATTTAATAAGTCGACATATGCCGATATTTATGCTAGAGAAAATCAACAATTAACAAACCCTAAAAAGGGAGGTTATGTCGAAATTTCATTTCTCGAAGAGGGTATGAAAGCATCAGAGCGTGATGAGGCGTATCCAATAAAGGTTTTAGAAATCATGAAAGGTTTACAACCAGATTTTAGGAAAAATGATATGTGTATACTCACTCGTACACGAAAGCAAGGTGTTACAATTGCGAATTATTTATCTGAAAATGGAATTGAAATTATTAGTTCAGAAACTTTATTGTTACAAAACTCTTCGAAGGTAAATTTCATAGTTGACTTGCTATCGTATATTCAGCAACAATCAGACAAAGAAGCAAAAATTGAGGTATTGTATTTTTTATATGAGCATGTGCATACAACCGATGGTAAACATGAGTTTTTTACAAATTTAATCGACGAACCAATAATTGACTTTTCAAAAAAGTTAGAGACCTATGGTATTTACTTTGATTATACCAGCTTTATACAATTGCCTTTTTATGAAGGCATAGAACAGATCATAAGAAGTTTTAATTTGACAGAATCGTCAGATGCCTATCTTCAGTTCTTTTTGGATGAAGTTTTGAAATTCTCGCAAAAATCTTCAGAAGGCATACAAGGATTTTTGGAGATGTGGGAGCAAAAAAAAGAAGGTTTGAGTATCATTGCTCCTGAAGGTAAAGATGCAGTACGTATAATGACCATTCACAAATCGAAAGGATTGGAGTTTCCAGTAGTTATTTTTCCTTATGATTTAGATATATACAGAGAACAAAATCCGAAGGTATGGTATCCACTTTCAAAGAATGATGACCACCAAAATTTTGATTCGTTATTAATTAATTACAACAAGTCGTTAGAACAAACGGGAAGCATTGGAACTACCATATATCATGCGCGAAGAGATGAATTAGAATTAGATAATATCAACTTATTGTATGTTACGCTCACAAGAGCAATAGAACAATTATATATTATTAAAGAGGTTAAAAAGGATAGTGAAGAGCCTCGATTCTATTCAGATTTTTTTAAAGATTTTTTGCAAACGAAAGGTGTGTACAATGAGCAAGAAACAACATATACGTTTGGGGTGAAAGATCGTGTTTCTCCTGGGAAAGTAAAGAATGATACCAGTTATGAATTGCAAACCTTTGTTAGTTCTCCTTGGCAAGAACACAATATCAATGTGGCCGTAAACGCACAGCTATTTTGGGATGAAAACAAACAAGAAGCTATTGCATTTGGGAATTTGATTCATGAAATATTGGCTAAAATTAAGACCAAAAGTGATATCAAAGAGGCAATTCAATATTATCAACTTCTTGGTATTGTAAAAGAAGAGAATGTATTAGAAATAGAACAAATGTTAGTTAATGTTGTAACAGATATTAGACTGGAATCTTATTTCGAACAGAATAATACGGTATTTAATGAGCGTGAAATTTTGACTGAATCAGGAGAATTCATCATTCCTGATCGATTGATTGTAAATTCAGAAAATGTAGCCACGATTATTGATTATAAAACAGGGAAATCTGATAGTAAATACCATCAGCAATTAGAAAAATATGCTCGAACAATAGAACAACTTGGTTATAGCGTACATAAAAAACTGTTGGTGTATCTCGGTGATACTATAGAAGTTGAAGAAGTCTAGTTAAAAATAATATCTTTGAAAAAAATTTAGGAATGGGAGTACTTGACATTGTATTGTTAGTAATATTACTTTTTGGAGCTGTACGCGGCTTTATGAATGGCTTTTTTGTAGAGATAGCTTCGTTAGTAAGTTTAGCATTAGGATTATATGGGGCTATACATTTCTCGTATTTCGTGGCAGACTTTTTAAAAGATAAATTCGAATGGTCTGAAAAAACAATACAAATAGTTGCTTTTGCGGTTACTTTTGTCATTATTGTAACCATTATATCCCTATCCGGAAAACTATTAACCAAGATTGCTGATAAAATTGCACTTGGTGCGCTCAATAAAATTTTAGGTGCAGTATTTGGAGTCATGAAATTAGGATTGATTTTGAGTGTTGTTTTAATCGTTTTTGATAGATTTAATAGCTCAATTTTGCCTTTGGTAAAACAGGAAAAACTAGAAGAATCAACATTATATACGCCAGTTAAAAATCTCGCTCCTTTGGTATTCCCTTCTATTTTAGAAAGAGAATGGGAAGAAGTTGAAAAAGAATCTTAAAAACTAAGAAAATGTCAACAGCAAAAAAAGAATATAAAAGAATCACCGTCAAATCATTGATCGAAATGAAAAAGAATGGTGAAAAGATAGCCATGCTCACCGCATATGATTACAGTATGGCTAAGATTGTAGATCACGCGGGTATTGATGTTATTCTCGTTGGTGATTCTGCCTCAAATGTAATGGCGGGTCACGAAACAACATTGCCTATTACCTTAGATCAAATGATTTACCATGCATCTTCAGTTGTAAGGGCCATCGAACGTTGTTTGGTACTTGTGGATTTACCATTCGGAACGTATCAAGGTAATTCTAGAAAGGCGTTAGAATCTGCAATCAGGATCATGAAAGAATCAGGTGCGCATGCAGTGAAATTAGAAGGAGGTGCAGAAATATCAGAATCTATTTCTCGAATACTCACGGCTGGAATTCCGGTGATGGGTCATTTGGGTTTAACTCCACAATCTATCTATAAGTTTGGTACCTATACCGTAAGGGCAAAAGAACAAGAAGAGGCAGCAAAATTGAAGAAAGATGCCAAGTTGTTAGAAGAATTAGGGTGTTTTGGTTTGGTATTAGAGAAAGTGCCTGCGACGTTGGCGAAAGAAGTTGCAGAGAGTATCTCAATTCCAGTAGTCGGTATTGGTGCTGGTAATGGCGTTGATGGCCAAGTGCTGGTAATTCATGATATGTTAGGTATGACACACGAATTTAATCCACGTTTCTTACGTCGTTATTTGGATTTATATTCAGAAATGAATGGAGCATTTAAGCAGTATATAGACGATGTAAAAAGTAAAGATTTTCCAAATGAAAAAGAGCAATATTAATACTAAAGCCTTTTGAATAAGAAAATAAAAAACCTCGCCATTTGGCGAGGTTTTTTATTTTTAAATACTATGTTATTAGTTTTGTGTATCTACTAAAGGTACTGGGAAAACGTTATAAACCACATCACCAGCTCTATCAAGAGGTAAAGTGTTCGATAAATTATATCTTCTCAGATCAAACATTCTATGATTTTCAGACCATAAAGAATATCTACGTTGCTTCAACATTTCAGTAACTAAAGAAGCATCATCGGTGGCGCCTCCATAATTGGCCAATCCAGCTGCATTCCTAATGGTGTTAAGAGCAACAACTGCTTCAGCATTGTCATTACCGATTTGAGCCTCAGCATATACTAAAATCAATTCTTCGTTTCTCAACATATCTATTGGAGATACATTCGATGCATATAGTCTTGTTTCATGTGTACCATTTAAACCATCTTGCGAAGTTGGATTTGGTCTTACCGCTGCTTTTGATGTTACTCTAGTATCACCAGCTTCAGCATCGGTAATCCAACTATTTTGAACAATAATTTGATCTCCATTGTTTGGCACAGCAACAGTAGAAGGTCCTTTGAATACGGGATTTGTTAGATCTCCAGCACTCTGACTAAATACATGTGTTGGTCCTGTCTTTAAATCTCCTCCAAGATCAAAATGCGAAGCCGCTAAAGCTGTTCTAGCGCTGGCTTTATCTCCCGCATATAAAGCTGCAACCGCGGCTGTACCACGATTAAACTCAGCAAAAGAAGCAGGCGTATCAAAGCCATCAAATCCAGCTAAGTCAAATATAAAACTAGCACCGGCTGCGTTTAAATCAGACAAGCCATCATCTAACATATTTCTAACCTGAGCCAATGCATCACTAAATTCTAAAATTGGTCCTAAATTAGTATCGTCACTCACATCAACTCGTGCTCTATCATAAGATTTCAGCACTTCAATTAGTTCAAAAGCGATAATAGTTTTCGCAAAACCAGTATAACCTGCTTTTTGAGCATCGGTTATTGAACTTGTATTGTTTGCAGATTGAATTAAAATATTAGCATTTTTTATAGATCGATATCTTCCAGCCCAAGCAGCCGTAGAGTAAAAGTCACTATTTTCTAAGGTAGAACCATTTTTACCTAAAATGTTTGCCGTATTTCTTGGATCTGCATCAAAAAGATACAATTCTCTAGCTGCAGTACCACTTGCCGTAGTTTGAATACCTAATGAATTTCTCATGGTAGATTCAACACCAACAACTAAGTTGTTTAACTGGTTAATAGAAGCGCCTGTTAAAACACCTTCTATACTTGGACCGTTCGGATCTGTTTGTTCATCGAAAGTACATGATGTTACTCCTCCCAAAAGCAGCGCAAAGAGAACAAGATGAACTTTAATTGTATTTATTTTAAATATTTTCATTGTTTTTCTTTTAAAAATTAACATTTAGGTGGAAATAAAATTGCTTCGTACTCGGGAAAGGAGTAACGTCTATACCACTTGAAAGTCCTGCACTACCGTTGGTAGATACCTCTGGGTCATAACCGGTGTAATCTGTTATAGTAAACAAGTTTCTAGCAGAAACACCAAATTTAACATTACTAAGCCCAAAAGACTTTAGAGCGTTTGAAGGAACTCTATAATAAAGAGCAACTTCTCTCAATCGAACATATCCAGCAGGTTCGATAAAACGTGTGGCAACAAAACCTGAAGCGGCTCTGGCTTGACCTGCAGGAGTATCTAAATCAGTAGTGGTACCACCTAAATCAGTTAATAGCTTAGTTAAATTAATATTGTCTCCACCTTCTTTCCAATGTAATAAAAATGAAAAATCAAATTGTTTCAAGAATGTGATGTTATTATTAAATGACATTTGAAAATCAGGTTCTGAATCACCAATTTGAGTAGGCACTCCATTTACAGTACCAGCAAGCTGAGTAACTGGCTTTCCTTCTTCAATATAATAGGTTCCTAAACCTAAACCAAAACCTGCACCAGGTTGCGCAAAAGGAGGAACTTCTAATCTTGTTATTTCCGAGTTGTTGAACCAAAAACGTACGCCAGAATTCCAACTAAAGTTATCGGTCTCAAACGCATTAACATCTAATGCCAACTCTAAACCAGTATTCTGTAAATCAGCCAAGTTTGTCGTTTCGGTAGAAAAACCTGAAGATGTAGGCAATCCTCTACTTAAAATAAGATCGTTTACATTTCTGTTATAATAAGTTGCTTCAAAAGTCACTCTATCAAAAAATCTCGCATCCAAACCTACTTCAAATTCAGAAGAAGTTTCAGGCTCAATGTTTGGATCTCCTTTTGCAGGATTGATAGTAGAACCACCGTTACCTCCAATAGATGTTGCATTTAAACTAGTAAATAAAGAACCAAAACCAGCAGAAGCACCTGTTTCTCCATAAGCTGCTCTCAATTTAAATTGACTAATTGATTCTGATTTCCAAAAATCAAAATTGTTTAAATTAATGGCCATAGAAGCCTTTGGGAAACCATATAGTTTATTAGGGTCTCCGTTTAAAGTTGACTTATCAAGTCTATATCCTAAAGTTCCAATAAATTGGTCTTTGTAGTTACCTTCAAATTGTGCAAAATATCCAAATTCTCTAACCGAAAAGGTATTTTGAGTTACACTTTGATTATTACCTTGATTTAAATTTGTTTGATTTGGAATTAAATCAGTAGCTGTACTCAAGACTAAATCAGCAACCTGATCTAAATAAGAGATACCAGCCTGCGTAGTTAAAGCCAAGTCTCCCTCCATGGCATCGTGATTCCAAACACCAATAACCTGTGCATTAAAGTTGGTAAATCCGTTTTTACCAACACCAATAAATCCGTTTTGACCACTGGCAATAGTACCTTGATGCGTTTCAGGTACGTACACATCTGTTTGATTTGATAAGTAATCTAAACCAAAATTAGAAACCAATTTAACTCGGTTTTTATCATTGGTAAACAACTTTGTGTTAATTTTCATACCTTGAATAAAACGATTATTTAAATCCGTATTCGATGCTTGATCACGCACAAAAATAGGGTTACCCGTGTAGTTTGGGTTGTTTGGGTAATTACCTTGCTCGTCTGGGAATAAATTAATCCAAGGTCTTGTAAAAGCCAACGTATATCCATAACTCAAACCTCCTTCATTTTCATTACCCGTAAAACTTCTGCTTGAAGTACTTCTAACATAATTCGAGCTCAAAGAAAAGTCGAAAACATCTGATATTTTATGATCAATATTCGCCTTAATAGATAAACGTTCATAACCAGTATTTTTAATAATACCTTCTTCATCTCTATAGGACGCCCCTACATAAAACTTTGTTTTTTCGTTACCACCATCGGCACTTATTTTTGTCTCAGTAATAAAGCCTTTTTCACCATAAATTTCTTCTTCATAATCGATCAAACCTCCGTTAGCAATGGCTTCATTAAATAATACAACTTCAGCTGCATTAAATGTTGACTCTACGTTGGCAGCAGTCCAATTTCTTAAACCCAATGGGTTTTGAATTTCATTAAAACCAACATCCTGTCCGAATCTAAATCTAGTCTTTCCGCTTTTACCACGTTTCGTAGTAATGATAACCACCCCAGCGTTCGCTCGAGTACCATAGATAGCTGCAGCAGAGGCACCTTTCAATACTTCTATGTTTTCAATATCATTTGGATCGATATCAGCAATTCTATTTGCTGAATTTTCTTCATTTCCTCTGTTCGCACCAGAGGCAAATCGTAAACCAGAAGGAATTTCTACGTTATTAATGTATACTCCATCTACAATAAATAAAGGTTGGTTGTTTCCGTTAATAGAAGAAATACCACGTAATCTTAATGCGATACCTCCTCCTGGAGCACCAGAACCCGCAACAATGTTTACACCTGTTAATTTACCATATAAGGCACCGTCAACAGTCGATTGTCCGGTGTTACCAACAAGTTCCTCAGCCGAAACTGTTGATACTGCATTGGCAAGATTCGTTCTTTTAACAGAAGATGCTAAACCAGTTACAACCACTTCATCTAAGCCTACTGCATCTTCTGCTAACGTAATGTTAACAGCTACACTGGCATCTGTAATTTCTTGTTCTTTTGTTGCATAGCCGATAGAAGATACGACTATCGTAGCTGGAACCGCTGTAAGATTTAATGAAAAATTTCCATCTCCATCTGCGGTGGTTCCATTAGAAGTTCCTTTTTGAATAATTGTTGCGAAGGGTATACCTTCTCCCTGAGCATCACTAATCTTACCCGTAATGGTTTGTGCTATCATTCCTAATGGAAGCAAAAACAAGGCAAGAAACATGACACTTTTACTAAGTAGTGTTTGTTTCATTTATCTGAATTAATTAGTTTATGTTTAACAAATATTGCTTTTTTTTTTAGATTTCGCAATTTTCATTCCTTTAATTAACAAATTCATTAACTTTTTTTTAACATTCAATAATTTGAAAAATGAAATTCGAAATGACGTTTTTCGACAAAATTTATAGACTTATATTTAACCAAATTTTAACAGCAAAAGCCTGTGTTTAGTGCTAAGTTTGTTTTCCTGAAAAAAAAATGTAGTATTGCAATAAATTTTTAAAAGATATATGGAAGAAATAACTACGAGTGTTGATATTCGAGCAATTAATGAGAAGATAGAAAGAGAAAGTGCTTTTGTAGATTTATTAAATCTTGAAATGAATAAAGTAATTGTTGGTCAAAAGTATATGATCGAACGATTATTAATTGGATTGTTAGGAAATGGTCATATACTCTTAGAAGGTGTGCCTGGTTTGGCAAAAACTTTATCTATTAACACACTTTCTCAAGCAGTGAAAGGAACATTTAGTAGAATTCAGTTTACACCCGATTTATTACCTGCAGATGTTATTGGGACGATGATCTACAATATGAAAGAAAATGATTTCTCGATCAAGAAAGGACCAATATTTGCCAATTTTGTTTTGGCAGATGAGATCAATAGAGCGCCGGCGAAAGTACAGTCTGCATTATTGGAGGCCATGCAAGAGCATCAAGTTACTATTGGAGATTCTACCTTTAAATTAGACGCTCCTTTTTTAGTTATGGCAACTCAAAACCCAATTGAGCAAGAAGGAACATATCCTTTACCAGAAGCTCAAGTGGATCGTTTTATGTTAAAGACGGTGATTGATTATCCGAAACAAGCTGAAGAGCAATTGATCATGCGTAATAATTTAAAAGGTGCTTTTGAAAAGGTGAATGCGGTAGTTGACTTAGAGCAAATATTGAAAGCGCGTGAAGCCGTGAAAGAGGTGTACATGGATGAGAAAATAGAAAAATATATACTTGATATTATTTTTGCAACACGATACCCAGAAGAGTATCGATTACCTGATTTAAAGCCACTAATTAGTTTTGGAGCCTCTCCAAGGGGAAGTATAAACTTAGCAATGGCGGCAAAGTGTCATGCTTTTATTAAGCGAAGAGGATATGTGATTCCTGAAGATGTGAGGGCTGTAGTTCACGATGTTTTAAGACATAGAGTAGGTATAACATATGAAGCCGAAGCTGAAAATATTACATCGGTGGAAATAATTGATAAGATTGTGAATCAGGTAGAAGTACCTTAGAATTTTTGATTTGAAAAGCGAGATTTATAAGCTAGAAAACCTGTAAATCCCAAACCTACAATGTAAATCGAAAATGGATACGAAAGAAATACTTAAAAAAGTACGAAAAATAGAAATCAAGACACGTCGATTGTCTGATCATATTTTTTCTGGCGAATATCATAGTTCGTTTAAAGGACGAGGGATGACATTTTCTGAAGTACGTCAATATCAATTTGGAGATGATATTAGGAGTATTGATTGGAATGTAACCGCAAGATATAACGAGCCTTTTGTAAAAGTTTTTGAGGAAGAACGAGAGTTGACTATGGTATTGATGGTCGATGTTAGTAGTTCTGAATTGTTTGGAACTTCACAACAATTTAAAAGAGAAACACTTACTGAAATTAGTGCAACATTGGCATTTTCGGCAATTCAAAATAATGATAAGGTTGGATTGTTGCTTTTTTCAGACGAAATAGAGCTGTTTATTCCACCGAAAAAAGGAAAGACGCATGTACTTCGTATCATAAGAGAATTAATAGAATTTCAACCAAAGAGTAAAAAAACCGATATTCAGCAAGCATTACGTTATCTATCGAATGTAATGAAGAAGAAGGCAATTGTATTCATCTTATCAGATTTTATGGATGAAAATTATGATCAAGCTTTAAAAATTGTAGGTAGGAAACATGATGTTACTGGAATTCGTGTATACGATAAATATGAAGAAGAAATACCCTCTCTAGGGATGGTGCCCATGACAGATGCAGAATCGGGTAAAACAATATTGGTAAATACAAATTCTAAGAAAACACGTGCAAATTATAGAGCACATTATTTAAAAACTGTTGATTATTTTGAGAATACTTTTAAAAGAAGTGGATCAGGAACAATCAGTACCAGAATAGATGAGAGTTATGTTAAAAAATTGCTCGGATATTTTAAACGTAAAGGAGCATAATGAATTGATAGAAGGTGTAGCAGTATAGCATGAAAAGACTTATTACATATATCGTATTTTTTATTGGTTTTGCAGTATTTGCGCAAAAGCAACCTGAGATTTCTGTCAAAGCGGATACTACCAAGATTCGCATTGGTGAAACCATCAATTATGAAATCATCGTTGATAATGCTGATACAGGGGTTAATTTTTCTGACATCAAACTAGATAGTTTCGGACGTGTTGAAGTAATCGAATCTTTTGATATTGATACTCTCAAAAACAGATTGATAAAAAAGTATACCCTTACGAGTTGGGATAGCGGACGCTACGTAATCCCGAGACAACGCGTTTATGTCTGGAGTCAAGAGTACTTAACCGATTCGTTAATGATCGATGTGAATACCGTAGCAGTTGATACATTGAAGCAACAACTCTATACCATCAAAGCAATACAAAACGAACCGTATACATTTGATGATTTTAAGAATTACATACTTTGGATTTTAGGTATTTTACTCGTCTTAGGTTTGATTTTATACTTTTTGTTTAAAAGAAAAAATGCTGAATTTGATGCCGCAGGTCAACCTATATTAGCACCATATCAAGAAGCCATACTACACTTGAAGCAGTTAGATAAAAAACAACTTTGGCAAAATAATAAAGTCAAAGAATACTATAGTGAACTGACTAGCATTGTAAGGTATTATATCGAACGAGAATTAAAAATACCTGCATTAGAAAGAACAACGGATGGATTGATAGATACCCTGACAGATTTTAGTGACGCCGAATCTATTGTGACCACACCTGAGACAATTAAAAAATTGAAGGCATTGTTACAAGAGGCTGATCTCGTGAAGTTTGCGAAATCAAAACCGGTGGCTACTGAAATAGAAAATGATAGAGAAAATGCTGAAGAAATTATCAATACACTGCAACCCACAGCAGTGATGAATACACTGCAGGATGTTGAAAGCGAATTACCTATTGTATTGGTACAAAAACCAGTGTACAAAAAACCTTCATTGATTAGTAAAACCCTGATAATTTTAGGACTGCTTCTATTGATTTTCGCAATCTCCTATGCAGTAAGTTCTGGTTTAAGAATGAAGGGTGCCTATGACGATGCCTATCAAGAATATCAGCAATTAAATCAAAGCGCAGATGAATTGGAGTAGTTTAGAATTTCATAGCCCAGAATTTTTATGGCTGCTGCTGCTTATCCCGCTGCTAGCGATATGGTACTTTTTTATTCGTACCAAAGATACGGCTACCTTAAAGATGGCAAGCACAAGAGGTTTTGCAGAACAATCTATGGTAGCTAAGTTAAAACCTTTATTGTATGTATTAAGATTGCTTGCTTTTGCAGCGTTAATTGTTGCTTTGGCTCGCCCTCAAAGTGTAGAAGTAAGTAAAAAAACAAAAACAACAAGAGGTATTGATATTGTAATGGCCATAGATGTGTCGGCCAGCATGTTGGCGAAAGATTTAAAGCCAAATAGGCTTGAAGCACTTAAAGAAGTGGCGACAAAATTTGTAACCAAAAGACCAAATGACCGAATAGGCATCGTTGTATATGCCGGTGAGAGTTTCACGCAAACACCTATTACAAGTGATAAAAGAATAGTAAAGAATACAATTTTCAAGTTACGATGGGGTGATTTAGAAGGAGGAACCGCTATTGGAATGGGATTAGGCTCTGCAGTAAATAGATTAAAGGAAAGTAAGGCGAAGAGTAAAGTCATTATTTTGTTGACAGATGGTGTTAATAATTCAGGGTTTGTTGATCCGAAAACAGCGACCGAATTGGCGAAGGAATTAGATATAAAAGTTTATACAATTGGTTTGGGAACCAACGGTACGGCCTTATTTCCCTATGCAAAAGATGCCAATGGAAATCTATTGTTTAGAAATGCTCCTGTAGAGATTGATGAGAAATTATTAGAATTTATTGCTGAAGAAACGGCAGGTCAATATTTTAGAGCTACAGATAATGAAAAGTTAGCTTCTATTTATGATGAAATTAATAAACTGGAAAAAACAGAAATAGAAGAATTTAAATATACAAATTACGATGAAGAATATAGGCCATTGGTGTTGTTAGCAGGATTTTTAATTTTGTTTGAAATGACCTTAAGGTTTACTGTATTCCGAAGTTTTATATAAATGAATTAGTAGTTAGAATGTATCAATTAGAGGAACAAAAATATTTTTATTATTTCATTGCAATCGCAGTACTTTTGATAGCTTTTGTATTGGTTTCTCTTTGGAAAAAAAGTAAGCAAAAGTCATTTGCAGACGCAAAATTATTAGAAAAACTGAGCCCTGAAGCTTCACCATTTAAGGCGGTTTTAAAAGTTCTAGCTGTTGCATTGGGTTTGTCTTTTTTAGTTGTTGCGTTGGTAAACCCTAAAATGGGAACGAAGTTAAAAACAATTAAAAGGCAAGGTGTAGATGTTGTTTTTGCTTTAGATGTTTCTAAAAGTATGCTTGCCGAAGATATTGTGCCAAATAGACTAGACAAGTCGAAACAGATAATTTCGAAAATAATAGATAAATTAGGAAGTGATCGAGTAGGAATTATCATTTATGCAGGTAACGCGTATCCGTTGTTACCGATTACCACTGACCATGCCGCTGCTAAGATGTTCCTGCAAAACGCAAATCCAAATATGGTTTCTTCTCAGGGAACAGCGATTAATGAAGCTTTGAAATTAGCAAAGACTTTTTATGACGACGATGACCAAACAAATCGTTATTTATTTGTGATATCCGATGGGGAAGATCATGAAGAAAATGTTAGCTATATAGCAGAAGATGCGACGAAAGAAGGAATAAAAGTATATAGCATCGGGGTTGGTACTGCAAAAGGGAGTCCTATACCCTTAAAACGGGATGGAACATTAATTGGATATAAAAAGGATAGGAAGGGTGAAGTAGTGATTACCCAATTAAACGATAAAACGTTAAAATCGATTGCCTCTGATGGTAATGGAGAATATTTGTATGGTAATAATACAGCTAAAACTGTTGAGTATATTGATGAATTGTTGTTGGCAGCGGATAAAAAGGAGTTTGAAACGAAACAATTTGCAGATTATAAAGATCAATTTCAATGGTTTGTTGCTTTTGGATTGTTGTTTCTTATTTTTGATACCTTGATGTTAAACAAGAAAACCAATTGGATCCAACGATTAAATTTATTTAACGAAAAAAAGAAAGAATAAAATGAGACATCTATTTTTTTTAGTAGTACTGATTTCTTCTTTTTCATTTGCTCAGAAGGCGAATGAAAAGGCAAAAGTGAAAAAAGTTGAAAAACAAATTATTCGTGACGGTAACGACTTGTATAAGCAGAATAATTTTACAGATGCAGAGGTGCAATATAAAAAGGCCTTAGAAGTAAATCCGAATTACGAAAAGGCGAATTATAACTTAGGAAATGCAATTTACCAACAAAATAGGTTTAAAGAAGCACTTCCTATGTATGATTTGGTTACTAAAACCTCCGATAATAAATTGACCAAGGCTGAGAATTTTCATAATATGGGCAACGTGTATATGAAGAGTAAAGAATACGCAAAGGCAGTAGAAGCATATAAAAATTCGTTACGCAATAACTCTAAGGATGATGAAACGAGATATAATTTAGCGTTAGCTCAGAAATTACTCAAGAATCAAGCTGATAATAAGAAGAAAGATAAAAACAATAAAGACAAGAACAACGACAAGAAAGATCAGAAGAAGGAAAATAAGGATCAAAATAAAGATAAGAAAGACCAAAATAAGGATAAGAAAGAAGGAGATAAGGGAGACAAAGACAAAGACAAAAAAGGGGATAACAAGAAAGATCAAAATAAAGATAAGCAAGGAGAGAATGAGAAAAAGAAGAAAAACCCTCAACCAAAAAAGAATCAACTTTCAAAAGAACAAATAAAACAATTGCTTGAGGCAATGAATAATGAAGAGAATAAGACACAGAAAAAAGTAAATGCGAAAAAAGCACGAGGAAGAAAAGTGAAACAGGCCAAAGATTGGTAAAGAATGAATTTGAATCAGGTCACAATTCCCTCAATTGATGTTTATAAGGCTACAGAGTTTTATAAAACACTAGGTTTGAAATTAATTGTGAATGCTTTGCCGAGATACGTTAGATTTGAGTGCCCCGATGGAGATACTACATTTTCGATACATTTGGTTGATAATTTACCAAAAGGAAACGGAATAGCACTCTATTTTGAACACAATGATCTAGACACTATCGTTGAGCATCTTATTAGTGCAGGGATAGAGTTTGATGAGTTACCCGAAGATAAATCATGGGGTTGGAGAGAAGCAAGGCTTAAAGATTTAGACGGTAATAACATTATTATTTTTTATGGAGGAACGAATAGAAAGAATCCTCCATGGCGAATTGAAGATTGAACATGATAAAAAGAATTGGAATACTATTATTGTTGATTTTTTGCAGTCAAGAACTCTTGGCTCAAGAACTATCGTTCAAAACGGTCGTTAGTAAGAATCGATTGGGTTCTAATGAGCGTTTGCGAATTACATTTTCTATTAATAAACAAGGTGCAGATAATTTTACGCCTCCTAAATTTAAAAACTTCAAACTCTTAGCTGGCCCGATGCAATCGACTAATTTTTCGTATGTAAACGGGAAAAAATCGTTTGAGCAATCATATACATATACCATTCAGCCTATCACAAAAGGAGTATTCACTATTCCTTCGGCAAGTATAGAATATGAAGGAAATATAGTTAAAACCAATACGGTAAAAGTTACGGTAACTGGTGCGGTAGAAATTCCTAAAGATCCGAACGACCCTACATATATTGCGTCTCAAAATGTACATTTAGTGGCAGAAATTTCTAACACGAAACCCTATGTTGGAGAAAGCATATCTATTGTTTACAAATTATATGTCGATGTAAATAATGTATCAGTTAGAAATACAAGAGAATTGGAAGCCCCTTCATTTAACGGGTTTTGGAACCAAAATATCAATGTAAATCAATGGGAACCTAAAATGAGTGAATTCAGGGGCAAACCTCATCGATATGTGATTGTAAAAAAGGCGGTACTTATTCCTCAAAAATCAGGTAAATTGACAATAGATCCTATGAGCATAGAAGTTGCAGCAGGGGTGCCTATTGGTCGAACTGATTTGTTCGGCAATAGAATGTCTAAGAATACCAATTTGACGGTGACAACCGGAAGAAGAACGGTGAATGTGAAATCATTACCAGAAGAAAACAAGCCTGCAAATTTTTCTGGAGCCGTTGGAAACTTAGACTTTACCGTGACAGCAAGTAAAACAGAACTAAAGGCAAACGAATCTGCTCAAATAAAGGTTGAGGTTGCGGGGAAAGGCAATCTCAAATTAATTGAATTGCCGGGAATTGAAACACCTAACGGATTAGAAAAATATGAACCCGAACACAAAGAAAATATTAGAACAAATTTGGGGGGATTGAATGGTAAAGTTTATGACCAGTATACTGTTGTACCGCAGTACAAAGGAAAGTACAAAATACCAGCTGTGTCTTTTTCCTTTTTCAGTCTAAAAGATAAAGAGTATAAAACGATTACCACTAAACCTATTTTTATAAATGCTCCACAAGGAGCAATTCCTTCAGGTAGTGATGATGTTGTTGTTGCGAAAAGAGATGTAGTAAGTTCAGGGGCAACAATTAGATATATCAGTAACTCAACGAATCTAAGACGTCTTGGCAAAACGAGAGACTTTTTAAATTCTAATGCTTTTTATGCCTTGCTTGCATTGCCTTTGCTTGCTATTCCTCTTGGTATTTTTATTGGCAAGCGAAAACGAGCAAGAGACGGTGATGTAGCTGGTAATAAAAGAAGAAAAGCAGATCGGTTGGCCCGGAAATATTTATCTGAGGCCCAAAAACAATTAGGTAACAAAGAACCATTTTATATTGCTTTAGAAAGAGCCTTACACAATTATTTGAAAGCAAAATTACAGGTTGAGACATCTGATATTAGCAAAGACAAGATAGCAGCAATTTTAAAAAACAAGGGTGTTGATGAAGGTACAATTTCGGCTTTTGTGAAAGTTCTAAATGACAGTGATTTTGCGAGATATGCACCAAGTACCGATGTAATGATGCAGCAAGAATATGAAAATGCGAAGGAAGTAATTACTAAAATTGATAAACAATTATAATTTTATTGTATTTCCTGCGAAAACAGGAATCTAGAAACTAATGAAAAGAATATTAACTATACTACTGTTTTTAACGACGAATTTGGTTTTGGCCCAATCAGCAGATAGTTTATTTGTTGAAGCTAATAAGTTGTACCAGCAAGAAAAATATGTTGAATCTTTATCAATATATGAGAAAATCGAAGAAGGCAATATGGCTTCTGATGATTTGTATTTTAATATGGCAAATGCTTATTATAAAACGAATAAAATAGCACCTGCGGTCTATTATTATGAAAAGGCCCTATTACTAAACCCTAATCATGCAGATGCTGCCTATAATATTACCTTTGCACGACGCATGGGCATTGATAATATTGAAGCGCTTCCTAAAAGTATAGGACAAAAATTTAGAGATGCTATTATTTTGAGACTTTCGTATAACGGTTGGGCATATTTAGCCGTAGTTTGTTCTTTTTTATTCGCTTTACTCTTTTTGTTGTATCATTTTTCTTACCGCTCTGATCGTAAGCGCGTTTATTTTATTACAAGTATTTTAAGTGCTATTTTTATCATAATCACGATTTTCTTTGCATACAGTAATTATGACTATACTAAGAATTATAAAACGGCCATTGTTTTTGCCGAGCAAAGTGACGTAAAAAGTGCTCCATCGAACTCAGGTGAAATAGATTTTGAATTACATGAAGGTACAAAGGTACAATTGCTAGAAAGTTTAGATAATTGGAAGAAAATCAAAATTGCAGATGGCAAAATTGGTTGGATTGCCGCCGATGATATTCGAGAATTGCACTAATTTTTACTTGGAGCAAACAGGTAAAATTTCGTTTTCCATCAAACGATATGTATCAAGATCTTTTTTAGAAATTTGCTCTGAATAGTTGACTTCATCAACCTTAAAACCAACAGCTCTTAATCTGTCAAAATAGTCACTACCATATACACGCACATGGTCATATTGTCCAAAATGTTTTGCTCGCTCTTCTGGAGAGGTAATGCTAAAATCTTCATAAGTAGTCGCTCTAGAATAATCTTGAGGTATTTGCAAAATTGCCGTGCCACCTTTTTTTAAGACTCTATATAACTCCTGCATAGCTTTGGTGTCATCTGGGATATGTTCTAAGACATGATTGCAAAATATGATGTCAAAACTATCATTGTCGAAAGGTAGGTCGCAAATATCGGCCTTAACGTCTACAATAGGAGAGTAGAGATCAGCAGTAATTAAATCAATATGAGGTAATTTCTTAAAACGCTTCAAAAAACACTGTTCAGGTGCCATGTGTAACACTTTTTTCGATTTAGATGTATCAAAAAAATCAGTCTCATTTTTTAAGTATAACCATAATAATCGATGACGTTCTAATGACAATGTGCTAGGTGATAGCACATTTGGCCGCTGTATACCATAACCATAAGGCAAAAATTTTCGAAAACTTTTACCGTCGATAGGATCAGTATATGCAGAACCTCTTAAATACCATGCGAATAAAGGTCGTACCCAATAACTTACCTTAATAAGCCAAGGTCGAGGTATTGTATTTAATATATATTTGAAAAATTTCAAAAAACTTACTATTTATAATCCTCGCGTACCGGGCAAAAAGTGTCAATAACTTGACAATTCGTTAAAGCTTTTGCGCTATGTATGACATTGGAAGGAATTGTTACTGACATGCCTGCTGAAAGTACGTTTGTTTGATTGTTAACGGTCATTTCTAACTCACCGGCAACAATATGCGTAATTTGTTCATGAATGTGCGCATGCTCAGGTAAAACGGCACCTTTATCAATTGTTACATGTCCGATAGTGACATTTTCTGTATGGATAAAGCGAGCGCGCAACCCTTCGAAGAGTTCTTTTTCAGGAATATTGGAAACGTTTTGTATCATTTATTAGTGAGTTCTGTTTGACGAAATTCATCTTCTTCATCACTTTGAATACCTAGTGCATCATACACATATTTAAAGGTTGAAAGCAATTCTGGTTTTCCGTTTATGATGGCAACGTCATGTTCAAAATGTGCCGAAGGTTTTCCATCAGCAGTCAGGATTGTCCAACCATCTTTTAAATGTATAGTCTTGTGCGTCCCTAGATTGATCATAGGCTCAATAGCTACTACCATCCCATTTTTAAATTTTTTACCTCTCCCACGTTTGCCATAATTGGGCATTTCGGGATCTTCATGCATTTTTTTGCCTAATCCATGACCTACTAATTCACGTACGACGCCATAACCATGAGATTCACAATAATTTTGAATAGCAAAACCTACGTCACCAACTCTATTACCTACTTTAAATTCACGTATGCCTTCGTATAAGCTTTCTTTGGTTACTTTAAGTAATTTTTTGGTTTCTTCGGCAACTTCTCCAACCTCAAATGTATAGGCATGATCTCCGTAAAAACCATTTTTTAGAGCACCACAGTCTATGGAAATAATATCTCCATTTTTTAGCGGTTTGTCGTTCGGAATACCATGAACAACTTGCGCATTTGGGCTCATACACAATGTGTTAGGGAAGTCATATAACCCTAAAAACCCAGGAATTGCTTGTTGATCTCTAATAAACTCTTCCGCTATTTTGTCTAGTTGAAGGGTGGTAACTCCGGGTTTAACTTCGGCAGCTAGAATCCCTAACGTTTTAGAGACTATAAGCGCGCTTTCGCGCATCAATTCTATTTCTTCCCTAGTTTTAATCTTAATCATAATACAAATTTAAAAGCGCCAAAAACTCTTTTTCTTCTTAGGGACCTTCGCCGTTGGGTCATTTGTAATTTTTCTATAAATCTCACCCCAACCAAGCATTCCTCCTATATTCCTATCATCAATGAAAAGATCGGCGTTAATTTTTCTACTTACTTTACCTTCATATATTTCCTCCGGATAATTTTTATTGACGGCGTAAAACTCAATGCCATTTTTTTTGCAAAAGGTTACTGCTTCTTCTAATTTACTTCCGTTTCTATAGGTCCAAAGAATTAAGCGATGGCCATCATTTTGAAGTTGTTTAAGGGTCTCAAAAGCAAAAATTTTTGCACTCCCTATTTGTGGATACGCATCTTCAACTATAGTTCCGTCGAAATCTACGGCAATGATTAAATGATTCTTAGGTAACATTTTCGTTTTTTGATTTTTGCAAATTTAATGTATTATACACTAATTCTACTACAATCAGATAAAAATCCATAGATAGCGATCAATCGATAGAAGCTATTTTTTATGAATATTGAAGTATGTATGTTTATAGTTTTTACCAGATAAAATTTTCAACAAATCCTTTTCTAGACTTTTTCTTGGTTGTTCTACAAAACGATTAATCTCGTTACCATTTTTATAGATAATAAGTGTTGGTGTTCTCCGTATATCGAAACCTTCTTGTAAATTATTTGGTGTTTTCTTGGCTCTATTTAAAGCAATTATTTCTAAATTTTGAGAGTCAAATTTAATGGCTTCCAAAATTTTAGAAAGCCTTGGAATTTCTCGATGGCTATCATGACACCAAACCGACATAAACACCTTAATAGTGATTCCATCGAGATGATTCTTCAATTTTGTGATCGTTTTACGATCTAATTCGTAACTGTCATAACTTTCATCAAACCATGTAGCATGTGGTGGTTGTTTGAAAAAATCCATCGATTTTTTTCCAATGTAATCAGACCTATTTTGGGCAATTGTTTCTTTCTTTTGAGCATTCAAAGCGAATGTTATCGAACAAACAATTACAAGAACAATGTATGATTTCATATTGTTGGTTTAAAGTAAAGAATCTTCAGTCATAATCGCCGGTTTTTCAATGCCTATTAGATCTAACACGGTTGGTGCAATATTTGCTAAAATTCCGTCTTTAATTGATGATAACTCATTGTCAACTAATAGTATTGGTACCGGATTCGTTGTATGCGCCGTGTTTGGTGACCCGTCTTCATTCTTCATGGTTTCACTGTTACCATGATCGGCAATAATGATGCCAGTATATTGATTTTGAAGAGCTGTCTCAATGATTTGTTGTGTACACTGATCTACTTTTTCAGCAGCTTTTACAGCGGCTTCGAAGACTCCAGTATGTCCTACCATGTCTGTGTTTGCAAAATTTAAACAAATAAAATCTGCCTCTTGCGCTTGAAGTTCTGGGATAATGGCATCCGTGATTTCTTGAGCACTCATCTCTGGTTGCAAGTCGTATGTGGCTACTTTAGGTGAAGGACACATTAATCTTTTCTCGCCATTAAACTCTTGTTCTCTTCCACCCGAAAAGAAAAAGGTAACATGTGGATATTTTTCGGTTTCGGCTATTCTAATTTGCTTTTTGTTATGTTGTTCTAATATTTCACCAAGCGTTTCAGTTAGATCTTCTTTAGGATAAATAACATGAACGTTTGAGTATGTATCGTCATAATTAGTCATTGTGACATAATGCAACTTTAATTTATGCATATTAAATTCATGAAAATCTTGTTGTGATAATGCCTGTGTTAATTGTCTACCTCGATCTGTTCTAAAATTGAAAAAAATGACAACATCATCTTCTTCTATTGTTGCAATAGGTACTGATTGCTCATCAACCAGAACTATAGGCTTTATGAATTCATCAGAAATATCTTCGTCATAACTATCTTGAATCGCTCTTTTTGCGCTTGTAGCCTTTGTACCAATACCATTTACTAACAAGTCATATGCGAGCTTTACGCGTTCCCAGCGCTTATCTCTATCCATTGCGTAATAGCGACCAACAATTGAGGCTAATTGTGCATTATGATTTGGAAGATATTCTTGTAGGTCTGTTAAAAAGTCTATGCCCGATTCAGGGTCAACATCTCTACCATCGGTAAAAGCATGAACATAGCTTTGCACACCTGAAGCATCAGCTGCCTTTACCAATCCTTTTAAATGATCAATATGAGAATGAACACCACCATCTGAAACTAGCCCTAAAAAATGAACTTTTTTAGCATGTTCTTTTGCATAAGTAAAAGCATTTTTTAATACCTTTTCATTGGCTATTTCCTCATTTTCAACCGCCAAATTAATTTTAGCTAAATCTTGATATACGATTCGACCCGCACCTAAATTCATGTGTCCAACTTCACTATTTCCCATTTGCCCTTCAGGTAAACCAACGTGGAGGCCATCTGTTCTTAGGGTAGCGTTTGGGTACTTAGTATAGAGTGAATCAATAAATGGAGTGTTTGCTTTCGCTATTGCCGACACTTCGGGGTTTTTAGAAATGCCCCATCCATCAAGGATTACTAAAATTACTTTTTTATTCATGGTACTTATATCTTCTTACTTGTTATTGTACAAAAATACTAATTAAAGTACCAAGTTTTAAGTTTAGAGCAGTTTTACCATTTCTACAATTTTCGCCTATAAAAATTCACAAATTAACATTATTTAAGAGGCCTTTAACTTTATTAATATTTGGGGTTAAACTTGAGTTAATCAGTGTTAAACAGTAGGTTATCATTGTTTTTATTTACTTCCTTTAGTATGTAATCTTATAAACCACATTATTATGAAAAAATTATTCTTATCCATGACATTGGTTTTAGCGTTTGCTTTGAGTGCAAGTTCTATGACCTTAAATGATTCTTTCGAATCTATTAAATTTGACAAAACCCTTGTCTTAAAGACAGAGGTAAGTACCTTTTGTAAGCTAGTAGCGAAAGGAGATATAGAGGGCGTTAAAAGTATGATCGCAGCAGGAACCGATATTAATAAGAAATCTGTTGGAATGACACCTCTTATGTATGCAGCTCGACATAATCGGGTAGAAATAGTGAACCTATTAATTTCTAAAGGCGCAAATTTGAAGATGAAGTCTAATCGAGGTTATTCGGCGTTAGATTATGCTGAGATGTCAAAGGCAGTCGATGCTTATAAAGTAATCTCAGATGTGCTGTACTCTAAAATGAAGAAGAAAAAGGCGGCACTTTAAAAATAAAAAAGAGAAGTTAAAAACTTCTCTTTTTTATTTATTTCTTAAATTTTTCTTTGTAGTCTATAATACTTTGTCTTACAATCTGTAAAGCAATGTCTTTGTTTTGAAAATCTTCAACCACAACTGTTTTATTCTCTAATTTTTTATAATCTTCGAAGAAATTCTTTAATTCTCTAAAGAAATGACGGGGTAACTCATCTATAGAATCGATATGATTTACACTCATATCATTTGCTGCGACCGCAATAATTTTATCATCCATCTCACCACCATCTAACATACGCATCACTCCAATAACTTTGGCATTTACGAGACACATTGGTTGGATATCAATTTGTGAGAGTACAACGATATCCAGAGGGTCATCATCATCGCAGTAGGTTTGTGGTATAAAACCATAATTAGCAGGGTAGTACATGGCAGAGTATAAAACTCTATCTAATTTGAGCATACCACTCTCTTTATCTAATTCGTATTTGGCTCTCGTATTTTTAGGTATTTCTATGATACCAGTTACAATTTCAGGAACGTTTTCTCCTACACTTACATCGTGCCATGGATTCATCATATATTGTCTCTTTTAAACTGGTGCAAATTTAAATAGAATAAACAATATAATCGCGAGAAGTACAGTATAAAAAACATTCCGTTTAAATCGGTGTTTCTGTTCTTTACGAATTTTATGTCGTATTTGTTGCAGTTGATGAGGAGTTGCTTTTATATCCACTATAACCGGATCTTTAGATGTTTTTACATAACGTTCTAAAGTATCGAATAATCGTTTTTTATTTCTTCGGTTATTCTTAAGAGATGATTGAGCATGAGACATGAATCCACTTCCAGCCATAATCGTAGTTTTGGTTAAGATTAAACGTATTTAGTAGAAATACTGTTTAATTATAAGTAGTAGAAAGGCCAGAAATGTTACAGTTAATTTATTGCGTTCTATATTTTTGAATAGCTTCTTTTATTTTTTCTATCCTATTTTCTGGATCTGGATGTGTACTTTGCATTTCAGGAACTCTATTAGGACCAGCTGCCGCTTTTAAAATTTTCATCACACCTATCATTTCCTCTGGTTGGTATCCGGCATCTAACATAAAACGTACACCTAGTTCGTCACTTTCAAGTTCGTCTCCACGACCATATTTCATATTGATCACATTACCAATCATGGCCGCCATTTGACCGGCACCACCGTCACCACCAACCATAACTCCAGAAATAATACCTTGCGTTAACCCTTGCTTCGCCATACGTTCGGCAGAGTGACGTCCTATAACATGACCAATTTCATGACCTAAAACACCTGCGAGTTGATCTTCATTTTCTAATTTTGAAAACAACGCATATGTAATAAATATTTGCCCACCTGGTAAGGCGAAAGCATTAATTGCTTTCGGATCTCTTAGTAAATGAAATTCATATTTATAAGGTGTTTGACGTGCTATGCTATTGTCAACTAATTTGGCCCCTACATTATCAACTAATTTTTGAGATCGCTGGTCTGGGTGTAAGCCTCCATGCTGGGCTGCCATTTGAGGCGCACTCTGAATGCCCAAGGCAATTTCTTGTTCAACCGTTAAATCAACGCTCTGTTTTTTGCCCGTATATTCATTGGTTTCTCTCTTTGCATAGTATTTAAATAGTGAGAATAGAATGATACCTGCACCTATCAACAATCTAATTTTTAAGCCACCTCTTCCTCGCATAATTTTAATTTTTGGATGTATAAAGATACATTAATTTTGAATTTTTGATTTTATTCCAATAAAAAAGTAGAAAATAGCCATTATTTATTTTTAACAATCACTCCATCTTTCATTACGAACTGTACCATCTCCATGTTAGAAATGTTTTGCACAGGATTCCCTTTTACGGCAATTATATCAGCTAAAAAACCTTTTTTTATGTTGCCTAATTGATCTAAATGAAAAATACCTGAATTACCAGAAGTTGCAGCGCGTAATGCATCTATGGGTTGCATGCCGTAGGCAACCATTAATTCTAATTCTTTATAATTTTCACCATGAGAGAAAACACCAACATCACCCCCAAAGACAATGGTAACACCTGATTGTAGTGCTAGTTTAAAAGTGCTCTTTTTTTTACGGATTCTTTCAGGATCTGGTTGGAGTCCCTTCTTCCACCCACGGTATTGAGATATAGCGTCTCCTGCCGCGAGTGTTGGACAGAGTGCAACGCGTTTTTCTTTCATTAATTTAAAGGTCTCTAGAGTGCCTCCATCACCATGTTCAATAGTTTCTACTCCAGCTAGGGTCGCTCTTTTCATACCTTCAGGGGTACTCGCATGTGCAACTGCATAACGCCCGGCGCTTTTTGCTGCATCCACCATTGCTTTCATTTCTTTTTGAGAAAATGTAGGATTCGAGGGTTCTCCGGCCCTCCAGCGATAATCAGCATAAATTTTTATAAAATCAGCACCATTGCCTAGTTGTCTTCGAACTGTTCGAACAGTTTCATCTTCTCCACTAGCTTCTTCGGCTCCTAGAGGAACTTTAACACCATCATGAAACCCCTTTGGACCATAAGCTCCGGTAGCCACAATTGCCGGACCTGCAACTAACAAACGAGGACCTTCAATGATATTTTTCTCAATACTCTGCTTTAAATAAACATCACTATAACCTGCTCCTTCTGAGCCTAAATCGCGCATAGTAGTCACTCCAGCCATTAACGACTTTTTTGCATGAACGGCGCCTCGAATAGAACGTTCAACATGAGATTCTTTTAATACTTGATCATTCCAAGATGTCTCGTTATACG
Source organism: uncultured Flavobacteriaceae bacterium (assembly GCA_947500525.1). Taxonomy (GTDB): domain Bacteria; phylum Bacteroidota; class Bacteroidia; order Flavobacteriales; family Flavobacteriaceae; genus Aureibaculum. The sequence continues at coordinate 773,941 of CANMSH010000001.1, forward strand.
GATGTAATAAGAGATGAGAATGTCCTTCAATAATACCCGGAAGCAGCGTCATTCCGTTTAATTCAATTTCTTGTGTGCCCTTAGGCAGCTTAATTGATGAAAGTTTGCCAGCGTAGCTAATTGTATTACCTTCTACAAGAACTACCCAATTCTTATGCATATCGTTTCCATCAAAAACTGCGTCAGGTTTTAAAAGAGTTTGTGCTAGTATGCTATGGGTTAAAAAACAAAAAAAGAAAATAATAATTCGTGACATAAAGTTTAATTTTTTAAAGCGTTTTCGACAATCTTCGTTAATTTTTCTTCAATAGATTTTTTTGATAGCCATCGCCCATTAACCATAACACCATAAATTTGTTTTAAAGCTTTCATATCTTCAATGGGATTGGCATCTAATATCACTAAATCAGCTGAAAACCCTTCTTTAACTTGACCAAAAACAGTTTCCATTCCAGCATAAACGGCTGGATTGATAGTACCTGATTGGAGTATTTCAAGAGGACTCAATCCGGCACTAAGCATACCCGAAATTTCGTGATGAATAGAAAATCCGGGAACATTAAACAATTGAGGCGCATCAGAACCAAGAAGAATACCGTGACCCTTTTCTTGTAATTTTTTTAGTAGTTGTTTTCTAATGCTATTGAATTTTTGCCATTGTTTCTCATTAAAATCTGGATTGTCTACAGTGTATTGATTTTTGCGGAGTTTCCAATTTTCTAAAGTTGAGAGGGGCATGTATTTCATTTCGGGATCTTGTAACAGCTCATCAGCACTAATCGGTGCGAACCAGCGCTCGTATAAACTTTGGGTAGGTACTATCCAAACACGATTCTTTTCCGCCAGACGCACTAATTCATCTACCTTTGAAAGATCAGCCAAGGGAGTAAAATTGTATCCGAAAAACCCGTTATCATTAGGATTTACATTTGCTGATTCAGGCACCAAACCTTCTAAAAACCCATCAATATGATCTATGGAAGCATAGCCACTTTTAAGGGCATTTCGAACACCAACATCTACAGGTACATGTCCTGCAAAAGGAATACCAACTTGTTTCGCTGTTTTTACCACCTGATTAAAAACATCAAATTTAATGCCTGGATGAATTTTTAAAAAATCATAGCCATCTCCCTTATATGCGGTTACTTTTTCAATTGCTTCTTCGATGGTTTTGATTGAATTTCCATTTAAAGAAGGACTAGAAGTGAAAATTCTTGGGCTTAAAATTTCTCCACTTTTAGCTTTTTCTCTTAAATCAAGATGAGAAGGATGTCCTAACATTCCTCTAATGGTGGTGATACCATTTGATAGGTATAAAAATAAAGTTTCATGAATTCGTTCTTGTGATGTTGAAGTATTCGGAATGTGCGCATGCATTTCGGCTAATCCAGGAATAGCATACTTCTCTTCTCCGTCGATAATCGTGGTATATTTTTCTAGATTTTTAATGTCATTAACCACTTTTACGATTTTCCCAGAATCAATAATGATATGATGATTTTTAAGAATATTTCCATCGGCTACATTAAGAATATTGATATTGGTAATTGCGATAGCCGTTTCACTTACTTTTTCTTGTGTTTGAGAACAAGTAATTAGTGAAAGAGCACAAATTAAAAAGACTATTTTTTTCATATTTGGGGTATATTATTGAACAAAACAATTATTACAGTTTAAGTTTTTAGTAATTTCTTGAGGGTCATAGATTGTATTCCCTTTAATTACTCTAAAAATTTTGCGACTATTTTTTATATCCTCAAGCGGATTGGCATTTAGTACAACCAGATCTGAAACTTTTCCAATAGCGATTGAACCATGGTCTCTATCTTTTTTCAAAAAATGAGCTCCATTATAGGCAGAGGTCTTTAAGGCATGTAACGTTGATATTCCGGAAGCGACAAGTGCTTCTAATTCTTTGTGTAATGAAACGCCCGGATACGTATAGGAGTTGAAGGCTCCGCTGTCAGAACCTGCCAACAGATTCACATTAGCATCGTTCAACGATTTTGCTAATTGTGTAAAAACGGCATCTAATTGTTTACGATCCTTTCTAGCCTTATCGGAACTGTTAAGAGCTCTTTTAATTCTTCCTTCATAGGTAGCAATGAGTTTTTGCGGCATTAATTTTAAATAAGGATCTGCGTCATGATTTTCCTCATCAAGATAACTTAACACATGACCTATGTGCAGTGTAGGAACCACATATACATTATTTTCTTTTAATCGCTCAAAAGTTTTTGAAGCTGTTTTTTCATCATAACTATGTATAAGCTTATCCATAGAGTCCCAGAACCCATACTCCTTGTTTATAAGGGCTTGTGTAATTTCTTTTTCTTCAGAAGAACATCCTTTTAAAACGTAGTATAAATGTTCAATGGCTCCTATGCCGGCATTGATGTTTTCTTGCAATTCTACTGAAAATGGCATGTGCCCCGATGTAATCAAACCACGTTGCTTAGCTTGCGTAACCGTTTCTAAATAAGCGTTTCTCGAAATTCGGCTTTCATAAATTTTTACAAAATCTGTTTTTAACTGTTGCAATGAGTCTAACGCTTTCGAAACATCATTTTTGTTTTGAACAATTAAAGACCCTGCCCAAGTTGGATTTGGACCATCAATTTTAGGTCCAGACGTGTAGATGGTAGGCCCTATCAATTGACCTTTGGAAATTTCTTTTTTCCATTTTATTACAGATGTGGTTAAGTCTCCCCCCGCATCTCTTACCGAAGTAATCCCGTTCGCAATAAAGAGTTTCAAAAAACCTTTATTTGCACTTATCAAGCTATCACCTCCTCTAAAATGTACATGATTGTCCCAAAAACCTGGAAGTATATATTTATTGGATGCATCTATTTTTTCTAAAGCAAGATAGTCGTTAGCATTACCTGCCGGAATTATTTTTTGAATTCTCCCATCCATGATGAAGAGATCTTTTTGCGAAATACTACCAGTCTCGATATCAATTACGTTACCGTTCTTAATAACAAGGTCAAAAGTTTCTTTTTTAATAGTTCTACAACTAAAAACTAAGAAAAAGAGTGTGATAAGTTGTAATAGTGATTTCATATATAGTTTTCTTAAAAAGAATTAATGACTAAAACACCTTTGTTTTTAAAAGAATTCATAGTTGGTAATTCATGAGTTGCTTCTTCGAGAGTTATGGTACGCTCAATTAACTTGTCGGGTTTAAGTTTCCCATTTTTAATCATCTCAAGCATTTCTTGATATTTGAAAGCTTGCATTCCATGGCTTCCTATAATCTCTAATTCATCAGCAACTATACGACCCATCGGAACCTTTGCATTTATATGATCTCCTGTCATCAATCCTACTTGTAAGTGTTTTCCTTGTTTTCGCAAGCTTGAAATAGAATTAAAGCACGTTGTCGTACTGCCTAACGCGTCCATCGATACATGCGCGCCACCATGGGTAATTGACTTTATTTCTTCTATCAAATGGGAATGTTTTGTGCCATTTATTGTTGCTATTGCACCTAAAGATTTTGCAAATTCTAAACTGTCGTTATTAATATCTATCGCAATTACCTGAGCACCTAAGGCATTTGCAATCATAATAGCAGATAAACCAACACCCCCACAACCATGAATGACAACATATTGACCTCCTGATACCTTACCCTGCGCTACAATAGCGCGATATGCAGTAATAAAACGACAACCCAAAGTTGATGCGGTAATCTCATCAATTTCATTAGGTATTTTCACCAAATTTATATCCGCATAATCAAGCGAAACATATTCTGCAAAAGATCCCCAATGTGTAAATCCTGGTTGTGATTGATGATCACAAATTTGATGATTTCCTGAAAGACATTGTCCGCAACGACCACAACCACTTACAAAGGGAATTGTGACGCGGTCTCCTATTTTAAAGTTCCGCACATTCTTACCTATAGCTTCAATGGTACCAGCAAGTTCGTGCCCAGGAATATGTGGTAATTCGATGTCGCTATCATGTCCCATCCAACCATGCCAGTCACTTCTACAGATACCAGTCGCTTTTACTTTTACGACAACACCACCAATATTTGGTGTAGGATCTGTTACCTGTTGTACGCTTATGGGACCTTGAAATTTTTCAAAAACGGCAGCTCTCATGATTTGTTATTCTTCTTTTATTTCGGGTTGATCAACCACTTTAAAATCAAATATGTCTGGTCTTGCATAATGACCAATAACATCAAAATCTAACTTGCTTAAGGCTATTTCATTTAAGTCTAATTCGGCCACAAGTGCGTCAGATTTTCCAAAAGTAGGGCCAGCGATAATTTTACCGAGAGGTGACACGATAAGACTTCCGCCAGGACAATTATTTTCATCTTCACTTTCGACTAATTTTCGATACTTTTCAGGATACATCGACTTTGTAAAATACTGATTACATCCGAGCACAAAACATCGTCCTTCTAATGCGATATGTTTCATTGTTGATGTCCATTCTTCACGAGAATCTGCAGTAGGAGCTATATATATTTCTACTCCTTTCTCATACATAGCCATTCTCGCTAACGGCATGTAATTTTCCCAACAAATAAGTCCTCCTAGTTTGCCAATATTGGTTTTAAAAGTAACTAATGAATCTCCTGAGGCTTCGCTCCAAACAATTCGTTCACTACCTGTAGGTTTAATTTTACGATGTGTTCCAAGAAGACCTTTAGTAGGAGAGATATAAGCCATAGAGCAAAATAAACTTCCATTAGTTTCTTGTTTTTCGGTAATACCAATTACGATATAAATGTTTTGAGATTTAGATAAACTTTCTAACCTTTTCAAGTCTTCTCCTTCTAAAGAGACACTATTGTTATAATAATCGGCGTATAAAGCTCTTCCTTCTGGAGTTCTACTACCGATGGTTGCTCCAAAAGAGAATCCTCTAGGATACCCGGGAACGAAAGATTCTGGAAAAACAATTAATTGAACTCCTTCTTTCGCATGTTTTTTTACAAGTGTTTCTACTTTTAAAAACGTTTTTTCCTTGTCAAAAAAGACAGGATTATCTTGAATCAAACAAACTTTTATCTTCATAATTATGAAATTTGCAGTGATTATTTTATGGCATCCAAAAAAGGTTTCATCTCCAATAATTTAATATCATCTCGCTTGCGCAATTCTCTTAAGAACCAACCTTTGTGACCAGCTCCGTAAATGATAAGAAATCTACTTCCTTTATAACGATGTTTTTCTAATGCTTTCTCGATATGCCAATAGTGGGCAATATTAATGTTTTCCCAACCGCCTAAACCTAGTTCTACATTGAATAACTTGTTATATACTTGCAAAGAAATATCTTGTATACTATCATATTTGTTGGTATGGATAAAATATGGATCATTGACTTTACCGGTTGACTTATAAATAGAATCGGAGCGTTTATTAGCTTTCAAATAAGCTGTCCAATCATCAATTCTCAAAGAGTCATTACTAATGTCTCTTAATTTTTGACTTCTTTCTTGCGCCATCGGAAATGTCCATCCGGCAGTTGGTATGATTTCGAAATCTAATTCCTTGGTGAGTGGAAAAACGACATCAACATATTCTGGAAAACGCATTACTCTTGGTTCAGAAATGCTATCATCTCGCTGAAACCCTTGCATAGCATTTTTAAACCGGTCGGGAGGGATTTCAGCTAAGATATAATCTGGATTTATGTTTCTAATAAGTTTATCTAGATATTCTATAGTATGGACACTATCTGTAAGATGGCCGCTGTGAATGGTACCAAGAACGAGTACCTCATTTTGCTGTTTTGTATTATCTAGAGGTTTTCTACAACTCATCACATTACTAACAAAAAGCGCAATAAGAAAAGGAAAAAATATTTTTTGTTTCATTTATATGATCCTTATGAGTACCTCTAAAGGTATAAAATCTATTACTTACTAATACTCTTATATTCTAATAGTTGATTAAATATTCAATTTTGTCTTTTACTTTTTGTGTCGACGGAATCATAGTTTCTTCCAATGTTGAGTTTAATGGGATAGCTGGCATGTTTTCGCTGCCAATTGTAAGTACGGGTGCATCCAAATACTGAAAACATGTTTCTTGAATTTTACCTGCTAATGCGCGAGCGAAACTGTTGTTTGAAGGTTCCTCGGTGACGACTAAGCATTTACCCGTTTTCTTAACGGATTTCATTACCGTTTCTTCATCTAATGGAAATAACGTTCTTAAATCAATAACTTCGATTTGATCTGTCATCCCTAATAATGACGAAGCGTTCATTGCCCAGTGCACACCCATTCCGTAGGTCACAATAGTTAAGGTTTCAACACTTTCTTGTTGCCATATTTCCTGTAATACCCATGCTTTTCCGAAAGGCAAAACATAATCTTCATCTGGTTCAATAGAAGTAGCTCCCTGAGTACCTTTTACTTTACTCCAATATAGACCTTTATGTTCTAAAATTACTACCGGATTTGGATCGTAATAAGCAGCTTTCATGAGTCCTTTTAAATCTGCCCCATTACTTGGATACGCTATTTTTATACCTCGAATATTTGTAAGTACGCTCTCTACAGAAGATGAATGGTAGGGCCCACCACTTCCATAAGCACCAATTGGAACACGTAGAATCATACTTACTGGCCATTTTCCATTGGATAGATAGCAACTTCGACTTACCTCGGTGAACAATTGATTCAATCCGGGCCAAATATAATCGGCAAATTGAACTTCAACTATAGGTTTGAGACCCACGGCACTCATACCCACCGTTGAACCTACAATAAATGCTTCCTGAATTGGTGTATTAAAGACGCGATCATCACCAAATTTTTGGGCGAGGGTAGCGGCTTCTCTAAAAACACCCCCAAGTCGACCACCTACATCTTGACCATAAAGTAAACATTCTTTATGTTTTCGCATGAGTTCCTCAACGGCAAATAAAGCACAATCTACCATAACAACTTTTTCTCCCCCTTCTGGAGAGCGCACTCCTTTTTCTTCGGTAATCGGAGTTGGAATAAAATCATTAGAGAATAGGTCTGTGGGAGCGGGATCTTCTGCTTTCAAAGCCTCGGCAAAATCTGCTTTTACTTTTGTTATTGCAGAGTTTTCTATTGTTGTTATTTCTTTTTCTGAAAACCCATTTTCTACCAATTGTCTCTTTATAACGGGGTAAGGGTCACGCGAACGAGCTTCTTCTAAGTCATCTCGATACCATTCCATTCGCACACCAGATGTATGATGATTCAACAAAGGAACCTTCGCATGCACTAAAAATGGTCTACGTTCTTTTCGTATAATATGTATTACTTTTTCTAGCGCTTCGTAACTTTCTGTGAAGTTGGCTCCATCAATTGAAATAGCGTCCAATCCATGGAAACCTTGGGCATATTCGAAGGCATTTTGAGCTCTAGTTTCAGCAGCATTTGCTGAAATATCCCAACCATTATCCTGCACTAAATAGAGAATTGGCATTTGCTTTAATGCGGCCATTTGAAACGCCTCTGCAATTTCTCCTTCCGTCACAGAAGCATCTCCTAGTGAACATACTACAAAAGGCAAATCTTTTAGAGAAGTATCATGTAATTTTTGCAACTCTTTGTACTGCATACCCATGGCAACGCCCGTTGCCGGTATTGCTTGCATACCTGTTGCAGATGACTGATGTGGAATTTTTGGCTTATCGTCATCTTTCAAACTCGGATGTGAATAGTAGGAACGTCCGCCTGAAAACGGATCGTCTTTTTTTGCCAACAATTGTAACATTAAGTCATATGGTTCCATACCAATCGACAAGAGCATTGCATCATCCCTATAATACGGGAAAGTATAATCTTGCGGTAGCAATTGCATGCCAAGGGCTATTTGAACCGCTTCATGACCACGAGAAGTGGCATGTACATATTTGGAAACTTGCTTGAAGTTTTCTTCATATAATTCGGTCATGGCCTTCGCCATACAAAGTTTAAAAAAACCTCTTTTTAATGTTTCTTTCTTCATGAAGCTACTTCTTTTTCAATCTTGGTCATCCAACCAAATGTATCTTCTTGTTTCCCTGTTTTAATAGCATTTAGAGTATCATTAACTTCAAGACCAACTGGACTTTCATTTGAAACGTGAATGATTTCATTGTGCATGCCAATTTCTTGGATATATGCTATCCCCACTGCCGTACCTGTGCCAAAAGCTTCTTCTAAAGTGCCATTTGAGGCAGCTTCTTTTATTTCATCAATTGTGATAGCCCGTTCTATGACTTCATAACCTTTATCTTTCAAAATATCAATAACACTCATTCTCGTAATACCATCTAATATGGCACCATCTCGTTTTGGTGTGATCATTTCTCCATTTATTTTGAAAAAAATGTTCATCGTTCCAACTTCCTGAATGTATTTATGTTCAACGGCGTCTAACCACAATACCTGATCATAACCTTTTGCCTTTGCTAATTCAGTTGGGCGAATGGCTGCCGCATAATTACCCGCGGCTTTTGCCTCCCCTGTGCCACCTTCGGCGGCTCTGATATAGTTGGTTTCTGCAAATAGTTTGATACGTTTTGTAAAAAACGGACCAGAAGGCGAAGCCATGATAATAAATTTATAGTGGGTCGCAGCGCGCATTCCTATGAAAGGTTCATCTGCGTACATGAAAGGACGCAAATACAGGGCACTTCCTTCTTGTGGAGGAATCCAATTTCTTTCTATATCGACCAAGTGTTTTAAACCTTCAACAAATAAATCTTCAGGAAACAAAGGCATACCCATTCTTTCGGCACTAAAATTGAGACGAGCTGCATTCTTATCTGGACGAAAAAGCATCGGAGTACCATTGCTGTCAACAGTTGCTTTCATTCCTTCAAAAATGGCTTGACCATAATGTAAAGCCATAGCAGCAGGATGGGTTGGTATTAAAGCTAACGGTTCAATTCTCGGATTCGTCCAAGCACCATTTTCATACTCACAAATGAACATGTGATCAGTAAAAGTGGTTCCTAAAGGGATGTTATCAAAATCTAAGGTGGTCGCTTTTGAGTTTGTAACTTTATTAAAGTGTATATTATATGACATTTTTATTGTTTAGTCTTAAATTTTTCGATTGATATCAAATTGTTCTAAATAGTCAGCAACACGCCGCACGAACGAACCGCCTAAGAAACCATCAACTACTCTATGATCAAATGATAGCGATAGATACATCATACTTCGAATTGCAATTTCATCTCCATTTTCAGTTTCTATTACTTCTGGTCTTTTCTTTATAATTCCTAAAGCTAGAATAGCTACCTCTGGTTGATTAATAATGGGTGTTCCCATTACACTACCGAATGTTCCTACATTTGAAATAGTAAAAGTACTTCCTTTAATGTCGTCTCCCGTAAGGTTGTTTTCATTGGCCTTTTTTGACAATACATTAACATTTGAAGCGAGTTCTTTTAAACTCTTGGTGTTGGCATTTTTTACAACAGGTACGATTAGATTTCCACTAGGTAATGCAGTGGCCATCCCAATATTTATGTTTTCTTTTAGTATAATGTTATTTCCATCTACAGAGGCATTAATGTTCGGAAAATCTTGAACCGCTTTTGCAACTGCTTCGATAAATAAAGGAGTAAACGTAAGGCGTTCGCCATGTGTTTGTTGAAATGCAACTTTATGATTGTTTCTCCAATTTACTAAATTGGTTAAATCGGCTTCAACATAGGCGGTGACATGTGGAGATGTATGTTTCGAATATACCATATGATCTGCGATCATTTGACGCATTCTATCCATTTCAATAATTTTCCCTTCCCCTTTATCAAAGTTTAATTGAGGTATTCTATATGCAGTTGGATCTTGTTGTGTGGCAGGTTGCGCAAATTTAAAAGGACGTCCATCGTCTATGTATTGAAAAAGATCACTTTTACGAAGTCTTCCTTTAGTTCCCGTTGCCGGAATACGTGCAAGCTCCTCAAAACTAATGTGATGTTCCTTTGCTATTTTTATAATTAGGGGAGAAAAAAATTGGTTCGAATTAGAAATACTAAAAGCATTGTTCGATGGGATATCTATCGATCCTCTTTTATGTTTTTCTTTGGGTTTTTCTAGTTTGACTTCAATCGTTTTGATTTCTGGAAGATTCGTTGCTTCAGATATTTCTAATATCGCCATGACTTCTCCTACACGAACTACAGCTTTTGCTTCAAAAAGTATTTTGGTTAAGGTACCTTGCGCGGGTGCAGGAACCTCATTATCGACTTTATCTGTAGCTACTTCCAAAATAGTATCGCCTTCTTCAAACGAATCACCTTCGGCAAATGACCAATTTATAATAGTCCCTTCGGTTATACTTTCGCCCATTTTAGGCATTTTAAGTTCGAATTTCATTATAATGAACTAATGTTTGTTAGTTTTAATTACTAAATTTATTTCTTCATAAAGTCTTGCAGTGTCTTGTAGACATCTTTTTGCATTTTTCTTTCTTCTGGCAATTCACGTAAAGGTTGAACAGTTCTAAGACTCTCATGACAATCGGCAGGCAATTGCTGATACAATTGTGTTCCTTTTGTTTTCCAAGCAATCATTTCATCACTGATTTGTTTTACAATTTTAGCTGGATTTCCAACAACTAAACTTCGGTTTGGAATAATTGTTTCAGCTTTTACAAATGACATGGCACCAACAATACATTCGTCTCCAATTTTAGCATCATCCATAATAACAGAATTCATTCCGATAAGGCAATTACTCCCTAGATTGGCTCCATGAATAATGGCTCCATGTCCTATATGCGCGCTTTCTTGAAGAACTATCGACTTACCAGGAAACATATGCACAGTACAGTTTTCTTGTACATTTACGCCATCTTCTAATATAATTTGCCCCCAATCACCACGAATGGCTGCGCCAGGGCCTATATAACAGTGTTTGCCAATGATAACATTACCAGTTACGGCGGCTAGAGGGTGTACGAAACTTGTTTCGTGAACCACAGGTATATATCCTTTAAAGGCGTAAATCATTTTATTTAAATCCTTTCAATTTTTCTTTCGTGAATTCACTCAGCACCAATCGACCACTAATTTGAGCTCGTTCGGCTAATAAGTTATCCCAATGATCGGTGCCTTGCCAAAATATTTTTTTCATTTCCAACATGGCTTCTACATTATATGAACATAAATGTTCGGCAGTCGTTTTTACCGCTTCATCTAGTTCTTCGTTACTTTCATAAACATGTGTAAATAATCCTTTTTGTTTCGCCCATTCAGCCGGGTAAAATGTATTTGCATCAATAGCAATTTGCGACATGCCACTTAACCCAATTTTGCGCTCAATAGCTGGGCCTACCACAAAAGGTCCGATACCAATATTCAGTTCACTTAACTTAATCGCAGCATATTTCGAAGCCATACAATAATCGGTCGAAGCGGCTAAACCAACGCCACCACCAACGGTTTTTCCTTGGATACGTCCAATAATAAACTTAGGGCATTTTCGCATGGCGTTTATGACGTTTGCAAAACCAGAAAAGAATATTTTTCCGGTGGCTTCATCATTGATATTTATAAGTTCTTTGAAACTTGCTCCTGCACAAAAAGTTCTATCTTTTCCGCTTTTTAAAACAATTACCTTAATGTCATTATTGGTGCCTGCATTCGTAATTGTTTGGGCCAATTCGGCCAATAAATTGCCTGGCAGTGAATTGTGAGCAGGATGAAAAAACTCTATATATCCTACTTCATTTATAATGTCTATTTTAACGTACGGTTCGCTCATTTTATATTTCTAAATCAGTCCGAATTGTTCGAAGTGATGGTTTAAATGTTTTCTTTCTAGTAAATAAGATTCGTATCTGTTTAATTCCCCAAAAACAAGATTCTTGACGATGGCATTTGGGTTCTCTTTGAAGAATTCAATGTATTTTTCTCTTTGCTCTTTAAATTTATGAATTGCTGTTGACAAATCGGGATACTTTAAATCATCTAAGGTATCTTTTTCTAAAAGAGGAAAGTTAGAGTTCTTTGGAAACGATCTATAGTTATACAGACTATGATGCACTTTTTCTAAGATTTTTTCGGGAGTTGCAATTTCGAAATCCTGAATTTCTCCAGAGGCTATTTTGTATGTATACTCGAGATGTTCAAGCATATGCTGAGGTGTCATAATACCCCATTTAGGTTTCATATCAACAGTCAGTTTTTGTAAACATTCTTCAATTTTATCGGCTGTCATTTCAACGAAGGTTTCTTGTTTTTTTTGTACCATTGTTAAAATGGTAGCAATTGCAACTAATTCATCTTCTGCATCAAAGACCTCAACAAACCATTTTACAATACCACTTGGGTGTTCTGCAGAAGCTACATCTCGATCTACTTTTTGCTTACAGGTAAGACGAACATAAACGGTGTCGTTGTGATATAATGGGCGTAAAAATCGACATTCTTCAAGTCCGTAATTTGCCGATACGGGTCCTTTATTAGGATATACGAATAATCCTGCGGCAGCAGAAATGATGAAATATCCATGTGCCGTTCTTTTTTCAAAGATACTTCCGTCTAATGAGGTAATGTCAGTGTGGGCATAAAAATGATCCCAAGTGACATTTGCAAAATTAATAATATCGGTATCTGTGAATGTTCTCTTATGCGTTTTTAATGACATACCAGGTTCAATATCTTCCCAATGATATTTGAAAGGGTGTTGTTCTGCTTCCTTGTATTTGGCATTAGGTTGATAAATACCTGTGATTTCTGTTAAAGTAGTAGGAGAACCTTGAATTGCGGTACGCTGTAAGTAATGTTTAATACCACGCATGCCACCCATTTCTTCACCACCTCCTGCGCGTCCTGGACCACCATGAACTAAACTCGGTAGGGGAGAGCCATGACCTGTACTTTCTTTGGCACTTTCTCTATTTAAGACTAATATTCTGCCATGGTGACTAGCAGTATTCACTACATATTCTTTAGCAATTTTATCATCGTTTGTGGCTATTGAAGAAACGAGTGAACCTTTACCCATTTGTGCTAATATAATTGCTTCTTCTAAATTTTTATATGGCATGATGGTGCTTACCGGTCCAAACGCTTCGCGTTCATGAATTATAGTGTTTTCGAAAGGACGATCTGCCCGCAATAAAATTGGACTTATAAAGGCGCCTTTGCTAGCATCGGCACCAATTGTTTCAATACTGTCTAAATTGCCATATACAATCTGTGCTTCTTTTGAGAGATCATTCACAGAATCTTTAACTGCTTGTACTTGTTGTTTACTTACTAATGATCCCATCCGTACTTCTTTTAAACGCGGATCGCCAATAGTGATTTTATCTAATGATTTACCCAATGCAATTTGAACATTTTCGACCAATTTTTCGGGAACAATAATTCTTCTTATTGCAGTACATTTTTGACCTGCTTTTACGGTCATTTCTTTTCTAACTTCCTTGATAAAAAGATCAAATTCAGGAGTTCCTGGCACGGCATCTTCACCAAGTATAGAAGCATTTAACGAATCAGCTTCCATAGTAAAGGGTACTGCTTCTTGAATGATTCTTGGGTGTGCTTTTAGTAATCTTCCTGTAACTGCCGAACCGGTGAAAGTGACGACATCTTGAGATTCTACTGTATCTAAAATAGTACGCACTGTACCATTAATAATTTGCAGGGCACCCTCGGGTAATATACCCGAATTGATAATTTCTCGTGCCACCGCCTCCGCCAAATACGAAGAAGATGGTGCAGGTAAAACGACTGCCGGTACACCGGCCATCCAGTTCACCGCACATTTTTCTAACATTCCCCAAACAGGGAAATTAAAAGCATTGATATGTACCGCGACCCCCTTTTTAGGAACCATAATATGATGTGCCATAAACCGCCCTCCACGAGATAGGTCAATAGGATCACCCTCTACATGATAGGGTTGATTTGGGAATAATTTACGTAAAGAAGCATTGGCAAACAAGTTTCCAAAACCACCTTCAATGTCTATCCAACTATCTACTTTTGTAGCACCTGTACGATAACTTAATTCGTAAAAATCGTTTTTTCTTTTGGTAAGATATAATGCCAATTTCTTTAACATATTACCGCGTTCTTGAAAAGTCATTTTTCGAAGGATCTCTCCGCCTTTTGTTCTTCCGTATTGAAGAATTTCAGGAATGTCAAGACCCTCGATAGCAACACTTGTAAAAGCTTCGCCAGTAATAGCGTCAAGTATGGGCATTCCCTCTTCTTTACCGCTTGTCCAATTTCCTTGAACGTAATGTTGTATTTTCTTCATACTTTTCAATTGAGACCTCTCAACTCCGCTTGAGGTGACATCTGTTATAAATTTACATTTTCAATAATGGCAGCATAGCCTTGCCCAACGCCTATACACATTGTTACTAGTGCATATTTTTTATTTTGTTCTTGCAATTCTAAGGCTGCAGAGTAAGCGATTCTTGTTCCTGTTACTCCTAGTGGATGTCCTATTGCAACAGAACCTCCATTTGGATTCAATCTTGGGTCGTTGTCTTTCAATCCCCATGCTCGTGTACATGCCAGCGCTTGAGCAGCAAAAGCCTCATTAAGCTCAATAACATCCATATCATCCATAGTCAATCCAGCCTTTTCTAATGCTTTATTAGAAGCTTGTACAGGACCAATTCCCATAATTTTTGGCTCTACACCGACTACGGCAGAACTTACAATTCTTGCCAATGGTTTTAGATTGTATTTTTTTACGGCATCGTCCGAAGCAATAATTGTTGCTGCTGCGCCATCGTTTAATCCTGAAGAATTTCCTGCTGTTACGCTTCCTCCTTCTTTTTTAAAAGCTGCTCTTAATTTTCCTAATACTTCTAATGATGTATTTGGTTTTACAAACTCATCTTTTGAAAACTGAATTGGATCTTTTTTGCGTTGTGGTATTTCAACAGTTACAATTTCTTTTGCCAGACGTCCATTTTCTTGCGCTTTCGATGCTTTCATTTGACTCCAATGAGCAAACATATCTTGGTCTTCACGAGAGATATTGTATTTTTCAACAAGATTTTCTGCCGTATTACCCATACCATCTGTACCATATAATTCATGCATTTTTGGGTTTACAAAACGCCATCCAAAAGTAGAGTCGTACATCTTAGAATCACCTCCAAATGCTGTGGAGGGTTTTGCCATCACGTATGGCCCTCGCGTCATGTTTTCGACACCTCCAGAAATAAAGAGATCTCCATCACCAGCTTTGATTGCGCGATTGGCATGAATGATGGCAGATAATCCTGAACTGCATAACCTATTCACGGTTTCTCCTGGAACTGTAAAGGGTAATCCTGCTAATAATAAGGACATACGCGCAACATTTCTATTATCTTCTCCTGCTTGATTGGCGCAGCCCATAATGACATCATCATAAGCTTCCTTCGGTATATTTGGATTTCGTTTTACGATTTCTTCAATTACGATTGCTCCTAAATCATCTGTGCGAACAGCTGATAAGGTTCCTTTATAATTTCCAATGGGTGTTCTAATACCGTCTATAATATATGCGTCTTTCATAATTTTAATCTTCCCAATCTTTTTGAGTTCTATACACCACTCCTTTAAAAAGAGCTACTAAATCGTCGCTTCTTTTTACTTCGATGACATTAAACCCTAATTTGTTATTCACTTTTTCAATCACAGATTCTGCTACCAAATAATCCCCTTCATTTAATGCTTCAATATGATTGATACTCGTTTCAATAGACACGGCGTATTTACCATGTGTATTGGCAGCAAATCCAAATGCTGTATCTGCCAAAGAATAGCTAATTCCTCCATGAGCCTTGTTCATACTATTCAACATCTCTTTTCTGACGGTCATAGCCACTTTACAGCGTCCTAGCTCACATTCTAAAATCTCAATGCCCAACCATTGACTATAGGCATCTTGACTTAACATTTTATATGGAATTTCTTCTCCCTTCATTAAAAAAATGTTAAGCTGTCTCTACGCATTTTACGTAACAATGCACTACAACGATATCTGTCTTCATGGTATTCATCATAAAGCTCATCTAGTTTATTAACACACCAATCAATACCTTTTTCATCGGCCCATGCCAACAAACCTTTAGAGTAATTTACACCTTTGGTCATTGCGTTATCTATATCTTCGGCTGAAGCAATATTTAAAAATAGTGCATCAGCGGCTTCATTAATTAGCATGGCTAAAACTCTCTCAAAAATTAAGGTACCCAATGCATCATCTTTTTTCGGAGTCATTTTTACGGCCCCTTTGGTATAGTCGTAATATCCTTTTCCTGATTTTCTGCCCAAATAGCCTGCCTCGGCAAAACGTTTTTGGGTAAATGCAGGTTTATATCTTGGGTCAAAGTAGAATGCTGTAAATACAGTTTCCGTAACAGTATAATTCACATCATTACCAATAAAATCCATCAGTTCAAATGGTCCCATTCTAAAATTACCAAACGTTTTTAAGCTCCAATCAATGGTGGCAAAATCTGCAATACCTTCTTCGTAAATTCTTAGCGATTCTCCGTAAAAAGGTCTTGCCACTCGATTTACAATGAAACCAGGAGTGTCTTTCGCGACAGCGACCACTTTTTTCCAATCAGAAATTATGTCAATTGATTTTTTAAGCACTTCTTCTGAAGTTTGTATTGCTGGAATTACCTCAACTAATTTCATTAAAGGAGCTGGATTGAAAAAATGAATTCCTACACATCTTTCAGGGTTTTGAAGAGATGCCGCTATAGAGGCAATGGATAAACTCGAAGTATTTGATGCTATTATGCAATCTTTAGCAACATAGTTTTCTAACTCTGAAAAGACTTTTTTCTTTATATCAAGATTTTCGATAATTGCTTCAATCGTCAAATTAGAATCTGATAAGTCTTTTAAACTATCAACATAAGAGATGTTCGATTGAATTCTATTTTTTTCATCGTCGTTAATTCGCTCTTTTTCTATCAGACGATTTAATATTTTTTCTAATGTGTCTTTTGCTTTGTCTAAAGCAACTTTATTGGTGTCAAATAACATTACTTGACAGCCTGCGGTCGCAGCAACTTGTGCAATGCCACTTCCCATTGTTCCTGAACCAATAACTCCTACATTCATTTAGTTTCCTTTAAATACTGGTTTTCTTTTTTCTATAAAAGCGTTAACGCCTTCTGCATAATCATCAGTCTGAGCAGCTTCTATTTGTAATTTAGACTCTAATGCCAACTGTGTTTCCAAATCGTTCGTCATCGACGCATTGAATAACTCCTTAATCATGCCTAGCGCTTTTGTTGGCATTTTGGCTAATTTCGAAGCATACTTTTGTATGGTTTCTTCAAATTCTTCCGAAGAGACGTGTTTATATATCATACCCAATCGTTCGGCTTCTTCCGCTGATATTTTATCACCAAGCATTGCTAATGCAGTGGCCTTTTGAAAACCGACTAATCTTGGTAAAAAGAACGTTCCTCCACTATCTGGAATCAAGCCAATTAAACTAAACGCCTGAATAAAACTGACTTTTTCGTTGGCAATAACAATATCACAGGCTAATGCAATATTAGCTCCTGCGCCTGCGGCCACACCATTGATGGCACCTATGATAGGTTTTTTAATTGAACGGATCTTTAGAATTATAGGATTGTAATGCTCTTCCAGTATTTTTTTAAACCCCGGATTTGCGTCACGATCTGTTACTTCTTTTAAATCTTGACCCGCACAAAACGCTTTTCCGTTTCCTGTTAATACGATAGCTCTAACGTCATTATTGGTTTCACAATCATCTAAAACAGTTTGTAAAGTGAGTGCCATTTGCCTGTTGAAGCTATTAAATACTTCTGGTCTATTAAGCGTAATGAACGCCACGTTATTTTCAATAGTTAAAAGAATCGAATTCTTGCTCATACTTTCATATTATTCATTGTCTATTTAAGACATTTAAAATAGTCAAACGGTTCTTGACAATCATTGCATTGAAATTGTGCTTTACATGCCGTCGAACCAAATTGACTTACTAATCGTGTGTTTTGCGAACTGCAATTAGTGCATTTCACCATTTGTTTACCATGTAATAAAACATCTTTATCTGCTTTTGGTGATAGAGGTGCCGCTATTCCATATTTTTCTAATGCTCTTCTTCCTTTGGGAGTAATCCAATCGGTAGTCCAAGCAGGAGCCAAGATTAGTTCTATTTCAGACGTATATCCTGCATCGCTTAGTGCTTTTTTAATATCGTCTCCAATCACATCCATTGCTGGGCAACCACTATAGGTTGGTGTGATTTGTACTTTTGCCATATTCTTTTCAAGAATAGCCGAGCGAACTACACCCATTTCCATAATAGACAAGACCGGAATTTCAGGGTCTGAAACTTTCTCTAAAATTGGAAAGAGCTCTTTATCTATATGTTGTTCTGTTATAGTCATACTTTATATTACCATTCCATATTTGGATAGGTACGTTGCATGTATTGCAAGTCACTTAAAAGATAACCCATATGTTCTGTATGGATTCCATCTTTACCTCCTTTTTGAAACCATTTTGATTCTGGAATTTCTAAAGTTGACTCAGATAAAATAGTTTGTACTTCTGTATAATATGTTTCCTTTAGGGTAGGAGTATCTACTCCTATATTTTTTGAAACCATAATTTTATCGGCTTCGGTTTGATGAAACAACTCATCAGTATATGTCCAAAGCGAATCTAAAGCTTCCTGTATTCTTCTCTTACTTTCTTCTGTGCCGTCACCTAAACGCTTTATCCAATCTGACGAAAAACGTCTATGGTAACTGACTTCTTTGAGTGATTTTTTTGCAATTGCGGCTAAGTTTAGATCATGACTTTTTTGCAATTCGGTTAAGAAAAGAAAGTGATATATGTCGAATAAAAACTGACGCCCTATGGTATAAGCAAAATCTGTATTAGGTTGCTCCACGAGAAGCACATTTAGATATTCTCTTTCCTTCCTTAAGAAAGCGATTTGGTCTTCGGTGGCATTGTTGCCTTTTATTTTGGCAGCATATTGATAATAGCTTCTAACTTGCCCGAATAAATCTAGCGAAATATTGGTACATGCAATGTCGGTTTCAAGGCTAGGACCATGCCCACATAGTTCTCCTAGTCTTTGACCAAGAACTAAACTATTATCAGCTATGCCGAGAATGTATTTGTATAAATTTTCTTTCATTACATATGTTTTACTTCATCTGGTAAATCATAAAATGTTGGATGACGATATATTTTATCCTGTGCTGGTTCGAATAACTCTCCATTATTCTCAGGATTAGAAGCCGTGATATTTTTTGATTCAACAACCCAAATACTTACGCCTTCATTTCTTCTTGTATACACATCTCGCGCATTCTCTAAAGCCATGTCGGCATCCGCTGCATGGAGACTTCCAAAATGTCTGTGTTCTAATCCGTTTTTACTTCTTACGAAGACTTCCCAAAGTGGCCAATTCTTCTTCATGCTACATTGCTTTTTCTTGATTTTTACTTGCTTTTTTTTCCGCGTGAGCCATAGCGGCTTCTCTAACCCAAGCGCCGCGCTCCCAGGCACCAACTCTTGCGTTCATTCGTTCTTTGTTACAAGGGCCATGTCCTTTTACAACTTGCCAAAATTCATCCCAATTAATAGGGCCAAAATCATAACTTTGACGTTCTTCGTTCCATTTTAGATCGGGATCTGGAATGGTTAAACCAATTAGATCTGCCTGAGGCACTGTTTGATCTATAAATTGTTGACGTAAATCGTCATTTGATTTACGTTTCAATTTCCACTTCATAGATTGTTCTGTATGTACAGATTCAGCATCTGTTGGACCTAACATCATAAGACTTGGCCACCACCAACGATTTAGCGCATCTTGTGCCATTTCTTTCTGTTCTGGTGTTCCATTTGCCAATTTTATCATAATTTCATAGCCCTGACGCTGATGAAAACTTTCTTCTTTACAAACACGAATCATCGCTCTGGCATACGGCCCATATGAGGTACTGCACAGGGGTACTTGATTTATTATGGCTGCCCCATCAACTAACCATCCAATGGCTCCCATATCTGCCCAAGTGACTGTAGGATAATTAAAAATGCTTGAATATTTTGCTTTACCAGAGTGTAATTGTTCATAAAGTTCATCTCTAGAAATACCTAAAGTTTCGCAAGCACTATAAAGATATAATCCATGCCCTGCTTCATCTTGAACTTTGGCTAGCAAAGCAACTTTTCGTCTTAATGAAGGAGCACGTGTTATCCAGTTGCCCTCTGGCAGCATTCCAACAATTTCTGAATGGGCATGCTGTGACATTTGCCGGATATGTGTTTTTCTATATTTTTCAGGCATCCAATCTTTGGGTTCAATTTTTTCGTCACGTGCAATACGTGCCTCAAATTGCGCTTCAAGATTTTTAATTTGTTCTTCACTCATACCTTTTTCGTTTAGTTTATACGTCAAAATCAACTACAATTTTTTCTGATGTCGGGACTGCTTGGCAACTCAAAACCAAGTTTCTTGCAACCTCTTTATCATCTAAGGCGTAATTCACTTTCATTTCTACTGTTCCTTCTTTTACTTCACATTTACAGGTACTGCAAACACCACCTTTACATGCAAAAGGTAAATCGGCCCCAGCGGCCAATGCACCGTCAAGAATGTTATCATATTCGTCATCCATTATAAAGTGAAACTCTTTACCACCATCAACAATGGTGACATCTGTGCCATCAACTTTTTGTTCTAGAGCTTCCGCAATACTCAGTTCATCAGTTTCTTTTCCAGAGAAAAATAGTTCATAATGAATGTTATTTTTATCCAATCCGGCTTTTTCTAATTCATCTCGAATTAAAAAAATCATTTGTTGAGGTCCACAAATAAAACAACTATTGGTGTCATCGATATCAATAAATGTTTTCGATAATATCTGTAGCTTTTCAGAAGTAAAGCGTCCATTTAAAAATGGAATATCACGTTGTTCTTTTGTTAAAAAATAAAAAACTTGAAAACGATCAAAAAATTGATTTTTAAGTTGTTCTATTTCTTCTTTAAATATAATTGATTTTACAGTACGATTCAAATAAAACAATTTAAACGTACTAAGAGGTTCTGAGATTAAATGTGTCTTAATAATTGACAGCATTGGGGTAATACCACTTCCTGCGGCAAAGGCAATATGATTTCTTGCGGTATTCGGAAGTGTTTCTATATGAAAATGACCCGTTGGGGTGGCAATTTCAATCATATCTCCAGTTTTTAATTCAGTATTTGCGTACGTTGAAAACAAACCTCCTGGGATCTGTTTGATAGCAACTTTCCATTCATTATCAAATGGGCTAGAGCATAAGGAGTAGGAGCGGCGCACATCTTCATCGTTAATGATCTTTTTGAGTGTTAAATGTTGCCCTTGTTTAAAGCTAAAGGTTTCAAATAAATTTTTAGGAATATCAAAAGAAACTACTGAACAGTCTTTGGTCTCCTTATAGATATCTTTAATTCGTATGTTATAAAATTCTGCCATTTATTAATTTTAACTAACAAGTGTTAGTTTATTGTACAAATTTACAAAATAAAATGATATCTATTTGTTAATTCCATTAATAAGGATGTGACTGAGGTTGTCTGACAACTCTGTTGTGTTTAAATCTTCTTTTTTCGGAATCCAGAGATATAATGATCGTAAGGTTGATAACATAGAAAAGAGCATAATTTCTAGATTAGAATTAATGATTTCGTTATTGTCAATTCCTTCTTGAAGAATACCTCTAAAGTTATTTTCATATGTATCACGAAGTTCTAAATAATAATCGAGTTGCTCCTCCAGATGCATCCAATCATTGTTCAAAGAAGCCATACCATACGTATTATTGGCCGTTATATGCACATGGAGCGTTACGATTAATTTGAGTTTTTCTATATTAGAAACATCCGTCAGGAGCACGGTTTTCATGCCATTTGTGAACTCCTCTGCTAAAGAAATAATTATATCAGTAAGAATGTGTTGTTTTGAATTAATATGATTGTATAGACTAGCGGCCTTAATGCCCATTGCTTTTGCTATATCGCGCATAGTCACAGCACTATAGCCTTTTTCTTTAAACAACTTTGTAGCCGTATTTATAATTTCTTCTTTGCGAGTTTCAAGTTTCATAAACTCTAAGATAAATATTTATAGTAATTTAAGCTAGGATATTTATAAATTTGGATAAAAAACAACAATGGAGCATATTGAAAGTAATCCGCTTATCGATAGATTACCACCGCACCTTAAACAGTTTATCAAACCGCAAAATTATGCCGATTATTCACCAATTGATCATGCTGTATGGCGATATGTTATGCGCAAAAACATATCGTATTTAAGTAAGGTAGCACATTCATTGTATAACGAAGGGCTTGAAAAAACAGGCATTTCAATTGATCATATTCCGAATATGTACGGAATGAATCGAATATTGAAAGAAATCGGTTGGGCCGCTGTAGCGGTTGATGGTTTTATACCCCCGAATGCTTTTATGGAATTTCAAGCATATAAAGTATTAGTCATTGCTTCTGATATTCGCCAATTAGAAAATATAGAATATACTCCTGCTCCTGATATCATTCATGAAGCGGCCGGACATGCTCCGATAATTGCAAGTGAAGATTATGCCGAGTATTTGCGCAGGTTTGGTGAAATAGGTGCGAAAGCAATTTTATCTTCTCATGATAATAAAATGTATGAAGCTGTGCGCAAATTATCTATTCTAAAAGAAGCGTCAGGAACAGCCAAAGAAGCTATTGAATTAGCTGAAAATGAAGTAGCAATATTACAGAATATGGATGTTGAATTATCAGAAATGGCCATGATACGTAATTTACATTGGTGGACCGTTGAATATGGACTCATAGGTACGGTTGAAGTGCCTAAAATTTATGGAGCAGGTCTTTTATCTTCAATTGGAGAGAGTGCTTGGTGTATGACCGATGAAGTAGAAAAGATAGATTATTCGATTGACGCAGCGAGTAAATCTTTTGATATCACAAAACCCCAGCCTCAGTTATTTGTGACACCTGACTTTGCTTTTTTGATGGAAGTATTGGAAGAATTTGCATCGACTATGGCCTTAAGAAAAGGTGGTTTTAGAGGCTTACAAAAATTAATAGACTCGCAAAAAGTAGGAACTATCGAATTAAATACTGGCTTGCAGATATCAGGAATGTTTGTCAGAATGATTACCGATGAAGATAATAATATTGTATACTTTGAAACCGATGGAGATACTGCATTGGCATTTAGAGAGAAGGAATTAATAGGTCATGGCATTGAGACACATCCTAATGGATTTCGTTCTCCATTAGGGAAATTGAAAGGAATCAATTTGGCGATTGAAGATATGGGTCCGCGCGATTTAAAGGCATATGATTTTTACGATGGAAAACCTATTTCTTTCGAATATGACAGTGGAGTATTGGTAAATGGTCTTAACATTACCGGAATTAGAAATATCAATGGTAAATTGTTATTGATTCAATTTAAAGACTGCACTGTAACTTATAAAGAAGAGATTTTATTCAGTCCTGAAGATGGGGTTTTTGACCTAGTGGTTGGTTCAGAAATTGTTTCGGCTTTTGCTGGAAGTGCCGATTTTAGATCCTTTAACAACTTATACCATATACCAGAAACTACCACAATTCAGACAGAAAAATCGAGCGAGAGATTGACTCTTGAAAAGTTATATCAGGATACACGAGATTACAGAGAACACAACACCGCATCATTTTCCAAAGACCATATCTTAAACCGTCTAATAGAATCGTATCCTGGCGACTGGTTGTTGCCCGTAGAGTTATACGAAATTGCGATGCTACAGAATGATGAATTATTTGGGGAAAAGGTTGTATCTCATTTGGATAATGTAACGACCCTTCGTCCCGAAATTAAACATTTAGTCGATGATGGTATAGCAAGAATAAAAAGTAACATCATTTAAAAAATGACGTTACCTTTTATTTTTTAATCGATTTGACAAACACGTAAAGTATTCACCATACCTTTTGCTTGAACAGGCATAGACGTTAGGTTAATGACAAAATCACCTGATTTGGCATATCCTTTTTCGACTGCGATGGTATTGATATCTTCAACTGTATCATCTGTGCTAGAAAGTTTATCATAGTATTGCGCCTTTACTCCCCATAATAAATTAAGCATCGCTAAAATCCTTGGATTGTCAGAAAAAGCTAAAATATGTGTCTTTGGGCGCCATGCTGAAATTTGAAAAGCTGTATAACCACTATTTGTTAACGTAGAAATGACTGTAGCTCCAATTTCATCTGCCATACTCGCGGCCTGGTGACATACTGTTTTAGAAATAAAACGTTCATTAATACTTTGTATCGAGTTATTGGGTTTTACTATGAGAGGTGAATCCTCGACGCTTTCAATAATATCGCGCATTTTTTGTATTACCTCAACAGGATATTTTCCAACCGATGTTTCTCCTGATAGCATTACAGCATCAGCACCATCCATGATTGAATTAGCAACATCATTTACTTCGGCTCTTGTTGGAACTTGATTTGTAATCATAGTTTCCATCATTTGTGTAGCGATAATAACAGGAATTCTGGCTTTTTTAGCTTGTAGAACGAGTCTCTTTTGTAACAAAGGAACTTTCTCCATAGGTACTTCAACACCCAAATCACCACGAGCTACCATCAATGCGTCACAGTATGCGGTAATTCTACCGATATTCTGTATAGCTTCGGGCTTTTCAATCTTCGCTACGATTGGGATTTTATAACTTGAGTTATCCTGAATGAGTTGCTGTAATTTCATCAAATCTTCGGGTGTTCTAACAAAAGATAGGGCAATCCAATCTACCTCCATTTTAATAGCGAAAAGAGCATCATTTACATCTTTTTCTGTAAGTGCAGGTAAAGAGATATCTGTATTCGGCAAATTCACACCTTTTTTAGAAGTTAAAGGTCCTCCGCGTAATACTTTTGTTGTAACTAAAGATTTGCCATCAGTCTCCATTACCTCAAACAAGAGCTTTCCGTCATCAACTAAAATTTGTTCCCCTTTTTTTACATCCTTCGGAAAGTTTGCGTATGTCATATACGCTTTTTCTGCTGTACCCTCACATTCTTCAGTTGTGAATGAAAAAGTGTCTCCTTTTTTAAGAATAACACCACTTCCCATTACACCAACTCTCAATTTAGGCCCTTGTAAATCGGCTAATACAGCAACATTGTAGCCTTTCTTTTTATTAATAGCTCGAATTTGCTTTATTTTTTCTTCAACATTCTTGTAATTAGCATGAGAGAAATTAACTCTAAAAACATTGACACCAGTAGTCATCATTTTTTCGAGAATATCGGGAGTATCACATGCAGGACCAAGGGTCGCTACTATTTTGGTTTTTTTACGATTACGCATAATTAAAAAATTAAAAAATCTTTCGATTTTAATGTTCGAGGGTTTATATTGTAAGAAGTAATTACATTTTTAATCGTATTTACACTCTTAATGATTTCATTTATTTGTTTTTTCCCAAAGTCGCTCTCAATCTTAAAAAAAAAGTCTACTTGTTTTTTTTCCTGAATTAAATGCGCAATTTGATAATCTTCTTTGAACAAATAGTCGTTCTCACTGTTCACATGTGCATTAAACTTATACTTATTCGCAATTAATGCCCATTTAGAAAAAGTACGACTGCAATCATACTTATATAGAGAAAAAGAACTATTATCAGTACTAAAATCTAAATCTTGAGATTCACGTGTTAGATGAATATTTAAACTTTCATTTAAATAAAACGCTAATCTATAGTCTTCTAAAGTGGCATGAATACCTATCAGTATATACTCATGCTCATTTTCATAATCTAGGGTAAGTACTTTAGACATATGCACAAATATTTAGGCTAAAATAGGTATTGTTTTAGGAATATGAGAAGATTAATTACGAAAACGTTATCGTACATCTTCACAAAGAAATCTTATCTTGAAGCTTATAATATGACCGTTTTGAAGCTATTTCTTCTGCTTTTTTCTTTGAGGTCGCTCGACCTTTCGATATAACCACCTCATCAATGTAAAGCTTTACACTAAAATGTTTTAAAGAATCGTTTCCGGTGTCTTCATAAACATCGTATTTTATTTTTTTCTTTTGTTTTTGACACCACTCTATAAGCAAACTTTTATAACTTGTAATTTTTCCCTCAAGACGCTCAATGTCTACATAAGGTTCAATAACCACTCGATAAATAAAACGTTCACAATAGCGATAGCCTTTGTCCAAGAAAACGGCACCAATAAGAGCTTCAAAAATATTACCATGTATATTATCTCCGAAATTTTGTTCAGGAACATTACTTATAACAAAGCGAATAAGATCTAGATCTCGACCTATCTCATTTAAATGATCTCTACTAACTATTTTCGATCTCATTTGTGTAAGATAACCCTCTGTGCCTAACGGAATTTTTTTAAATAAATAATAGGCAATTACAGCGCTCAAAATAGCGTCGCCTAAATACTCTAAGCGTTCATAATTTAAGGGTTTCCCTGTAGAAGTTGTTTTTTTAATGGAGCTATGGGTAAATGCTTTTTTATAGTTCCTTAATTTAGAGGGCTTAAAACCAATAATTTTTTGAATTTCACCAAAAAAAATCTCGTCTTGTTTAGAGCGAGATTTCATTATTTTTTTGAATAAACTCATCGATTATTCATCTAACTTTTTGAATAAAACGCATGCGTTATGGCCTCCAAAACCAAATGTATTACTCATTGCAATTTTCACATCTCTTTTCTGAGCCTTATTTAAGGTTAAATTTAACTCAGGATCAATATTTTCATCAATAGTAGAGTGATTAATTGTAGGAGGAACAATTCCGTTTTCTATAGACAGAATTGCAGCTATTGCTTCAATAGCACCTGCAGCACCTAATAAATGGCCTGTCATAGATTTTGTAGAATTGATATTGATATTTTTGGCATGGTCGCCAAATACTTCTTTGATTGCTTTGAGCTCTGCTACATCTCCTAAAGGAGTACTCGTACCATGTGTATTAATATGATCTACATCTTCTGGCTTGATCCCTGCATTGTTTAGGCAGTTTTTCATTACGGCAATGACACCTATACCATCAGGATGCGGAGCTGTCATGTGATAAGCATCAGAAGACAATCCACCGCCAATTACTTCGGCATATATTTTGGCTCCTCTCGCTTTCGCATGCTCATATTCTTCTAAGATGATGGCACCACCACCTTCACCAAGTACAAATCCGTCTCTATTGGCGTCGAAAGGTCGAGATGCTGTCTCTGGACTTTCATTTCTTGTTGACATTGCGTGCATTGCATTAAAACCTCCCATACCTGCAATGGTCACGGCAGCTTCACTACCTCCTGTAATAACAACATCACAGTGGTTTAAGCGAATATTATTTAAGGCATCAATCATTGAATTTGCTGAGGAAGCACAAGCCGAAACAGTGGTATAATTAGGCCCCATAAATCCATGTTTAATTGAGATATTACCAGGGGCAATATCAGCAATCATTTTAGGTATAAAGAAAGGATTAAATCTAGGTGTTCCATCTCCAGAAGCAAAGTTTAAAACTTCTTGTTGAAAAGTTTCGAGACCTCCAATTCCAGCACCCCAAATAACACCAACTCTTAATTTATCAATAGTGTCTAAATCTAATTTAGAATCTGCAATGGCCTCATCAGAAGCTACCATTGCATATTGCGAAAACTTATCCATTTTACGAGCAAGCTTTCTGTCAATAAAATCTGTTACATTAAAGTTCTTTATTTCGCAGGCGAACTTCGTTTTGAACTTTTCAGGATCAAAATGCGTAACAGGGGCTGCACCACTTTTACCAGATATTAAGGCATTCCAATATTCATCTTTGGTATTGCCTATAGGTGTAAGTGCTCCTAGACCGGTTACAACTACTCGTTTTAATTCCATGTAATGAGATTGGTTATTAAATTATAAAAACTACGAGCAAGTCACCGAAGTGCTGCTCGTAGTATAATAAAGTATCGTTAGATTACTTTTTAGCTTCTTCTATATAGCTTATTGCTTGACCAACAGTTCCAATATTTTCCGCTTGATCGTCTGGTATTTGAATATCAAATTCTTTTTCAAATTCCATAATCAATTCCACAGTATCTAATGAATCTGCTCCTAAATCGTTCGTAAAGTTAGCTTCGGTAGTTACTTCATTTTCGTCAACGCCTAGTTTGTCAACGATGATAGCCTTTACTCTTGATGCAATGTCTGACATAATTTTCTAATTTTTAAATTTAAAATCGAGGCAAAAATAAAAAACTTTATTTTAAAACAACATATTACCTCGAAAATGTGAGGTCTAAGTTAAAAAAAATAGTTCAATTTTTAATTTAATAGACTTCATTTGTTAATAATAATTCTTTTTTTTGTGAAAACAATTTTAGGCACTTTATGAAACGTATTGTAATTTTTGCTTCTGGTTCTGGAACGAATGCCGAGAACATCATAAAGTATTTTAATCATAGTGCTATTGCCACTGTTGTTCAAGTGCTTACTAACAATCAACATGCCAAAGTTTTAGAACGATCTAAAAACCTAAATATCAACACTTTAGTTTTTAGCAAAAAAGATTTTGTTCTTGATGATATCGTATTAAATGTATTGATTAAAAATGCTGATTTTATAGTGTTAGCTGGATTTTTGTGGCGCGTACCAGCTAAAATAGTGGAAGCTTTCCCTAATAAAATAATAAATATTCATCCTGCACTATTGCCTAAATATGGAGGAAAAGGAATGTATGGAAAACATGTGCATAGAGCGGTCGTTGAAAACGAAGAAAAAGAAACAGGAATCACGATTCACTTCGTAAATGAACACTATGATGAAGGAGCTATCATTTTTCAAGAAAAAGTTTCAATAGATTCGACAGATACGCCAGAAACCGTAGCTTCAAAAATACACGAGTTAGAGTACGAACATTTTCCACAAATTATAGAAAAAGTTATTCTTGCTGAAACCAAAATTCTCGATGAGTAATAAGCAAAAATTTTACGTGATTTGGAAAGGTCACCAAACGGGTGTTTTTAAGACTTGGCAGGAGTGTAAGCGTCACATAGATGGTTTTACAGGCGCTGAATATAAATCTTTTTTAAACGAAGAAGAGGCGAAGGTTGCGTTTACTAAAACCTACGAAGAGTATAAGGGTAAAAACACGAAGAAACCAACATTAACTGCGGCTGAGTTAAAAGCAATTGGAGATCCAATACTCAATAGTATCGCCGTAGACGGAGCCTGTAATAATAAAGGAGATGCAGAATATAAAGGAGTGTATACCGATACTCAAACAGAGTTGTTCTTAGAAGGGCCTTTCAAAGAAGGAACAAATAATATAATGGAATTTTTGGCCTTGGTACATGCCTTGGCTTTTTGCAAAAAACATAAAATTGATGTACCTATTTATTCGGATAGTCGAATTGCAATTAATTGGGTTCAGAAAAAATACATTAATACAAAGGTTAAAAAGAGTGAGGCAAATCGAAAATTATTTGAACTTATAGATAGAGCTTTGAAATGGCTCAAAACAAATACATATAAAAATAGGATCCTAAAATGGGAGACAAAGGCTTGGGGAGAAATACCTGCAGACTTTGGGCGTAAATAAGTTTTCCATAGAAATGCATAAAAAAAGACGCCTGAATGAGGCGCCTTTTTTAGTATCTATAATTAGATATTAATTTATCATAGAAGCTCTAGATCCACCTGGAGCAAAAATAGCTCGCATTCTATTACGCTGACCATCTGTAAACATATACATACATGCATCATTTGTGTAATCCATGTAATTCATTGTCATATCAGGTGATTTACAACTTGTTGATGGAAATGAAGGACATCCACCATTCGAAGCACCTGCTGTAGGCGTATCCGTAACGAAGTCGTCTCTATTGCATCTACCATCTCCCCAAATATGACGTAAGTTAAGATAATGTCCAACTTCGTGAGTTGCTGTTCTGCCTAAGCCGAAAGCTCCACCTGTATTTCCGAAAAAGTCACCGCCTAATACAATACCATCAGTTGAAAGATTGCCTCCAGGAAATTGAGCGTATCCTAAAATACTACCACCAATATTACATACCCAGATGTTTAAATGAGTTTCTGGAGTTACAGGAGGATAAGCACTCTTTACGGCGTCATTTGTACCCCAAGAAGAGCGAGAATCATTGTGTCTAAAAACACCAGCTAATGAAAAGCTGAATCCGGCATCAGTAGCGTCATTTTCAAAAGTGGTTCCTGAAGGAAGTTGATTGGTATTGGTATTTCTAAAGTCGGCATTTAATGTTGCCATTTGAGAATTAACTTGATTGTCAGATATAGAGTTCGCATTTGGATACACAATATGTATATACACCGGGATGTCGATAACGCCTAAGCCATCTTCAATTGGTAACACATCAACATCTCCATTTCCGTCATTTCCACCTGGTTTACCTCCGCCATTTCCATCTGGCTTTCCTTTACTTGCAATAAATTTTCTAGTATTGTATTCTACGTTATACATTTTTTTGAACAAGCCAGGGTTTTCTTTTAACTGTCTGCTTAATACGTTCATTGAGTGGCATCGATCTACATCGTTAGCGGCTTTTGTAGATTCATCATCTTCAGACTCAACATAAAAATCACTCATGTCAATTGATTTTTCTTGTTGTAAATTTATTCCGTCGGAATCTTCTTGACAAGACACAAGAAGTAATGCAAGGGTAGCTAACCCTAGGATCATTTTTTTCATCTTAATTTGATTGTTTTTAGTTAATAATTTAGTTCTCCTATTTGATTTTAAGATTCGCAAATATATAAATTTTAAACAAAAAACATGAAATATGTTTAAAATTTAAACATTTCGATTAAGGTATTCGTGAAAAATTATAATTTTATTAACAAAGGTAAGAATGTCACTAGAAGTGATAGAATAAAGAGTGAATGATCATTTAACTAGATATATGGTAATTTATCAACAATCTAAAAAAAGTAGAATTTATGTTAATCTTCTATTGCTATACACTGCATTAATTCAATGTCATTAGCATCATACATCGACAGTACACCATCTACTATTTTATACGATTTAGCTTTGCTGAGACATTCAAAATAAGCCTTTTCAACAGGCATATTCGTACAAAACATTTTCGTCGAATTGACTAAAGAAAAAGTGATCTCATTTCCAACCACCGAAAAAGAGGTGCCATAAGAGTTACATCCTGCATTGCCCGATATATTTCCATCTTTAAACGTCAAGGTAGGTTGTACCGGTAGAGAATCCATACCAGCTATTGTATGTACCTTCCACTTTCCGGTATGATCCTTACTTAATGCCAACTTAGATGATTTTTCTTCTTCTTGCTCAAAAATTAGTTTGATAAATTTATAATTAAATACTGAACCATCAGTTGGAGGGTTTTTAATTTTGCTAATACGTACTTCAATTTTTTGTAAGAAACCATCTTTGTGCTCAAAACCTTCAATATCATTATTTAGAACAGTCCATTCATCTTCTTGACTTTCTTTTACTTGCAAGCATTTTTGCGCAGCATTGCTCGTGCAATCAGCCAATGAGCTGGCGACGTAAATTACTTTAGTCTTATCACAAGAACTAGTAAGTACTAAAATAATAAGTAGGGAAAAGATTCTAGACATAACATATTGGTTTTAAGAAAGCATATTTTTGGCGCGTTTTACCGCTTCTGCTAATTTAATGATTTCTTCTTTAGTATTATAAAAAGCAAAAGATGCACGAACTGTGCCAGGAATTTTGTAGAAATCCATAATTGGCTGTGCGCAATGATGACCAGTTCGAACGGCGATTCCTAGTTTATCAATAATTGAACCGATGTCGTAAGGGTGAATTCCTTCTATATTAAAAGAAATGACAGATGTTTTTTGGGCTGAAGTACCATAAATTTTTAAGCCTTCAATAGCTAACAACTGCTCTGTGCCAAAATCTAGTAATTCTTTCTCGTAAGATGCAATGGCCTCAAAACCGATAGCATTCATATAATCGAGAGCAACACCAAAAGCAATGCCTCCTGCTATATTTGGAGTGCCAGCTTCAAATTTATGAGGTAGATCTGCATAGGTAGTTTTCTCAAATGTCACCTCTTTAATCATTTCACCTCCACCCTGATAAGGAGGTAATTTTTTGAGCCATTCTTGTTTTCCGTAAAGGATACCAACCCCGGTTGGTCCACATATTTTATGTGCCGAAGCAACATAAAAATCTACATCAAGAGCTTGAACATCTGGTTTTATATGAGGGCAAGCTTGAGCCCCATCTATCAAAACAGCAGCTCCCTTGGAATGCGCCTTTTGAATAATTTTCTCAATAGGATTTATAGTACCCAGTGCGTTTGAAATATGATTTACAAAAACAAGTTTTGTTTTAGTCGTTAACAAATCATTATATACGTCCATTAAAAGTTCACCTTCTTCATTGATAGGAATTACTTTTAAAATGGCTTCGGTTTTTTCACATAACATTTGCCAAGGCACAATATTAGAATGGTGCTCGAGAGCAGAAACAATAACTTCATCTCCTTTCTTTAAAAGGGACGCAAATCCATTGGCGACAAGGTTAATGCTATGCGTTGTACCCGAAGTTAGAATAATTTCATGCGACTCTTGTGCATTAAAGTGTCGCTGAATTTTTAAGCGAGCTTCTTCATATGCATCGGTAGCTTCTTGACTTAAGGTATGAACTCCACGGTGAATATTGGCGTTGTAATTTGAGTAATAATCAACGATAGCATCAATTACTACTTGAGGTGTTTGCGAAGTGGCTGCATTGTCAAAATAAACCAATGGTTTACCATTGACTTCTCGTTTTAAAATTGGAAAATCTTCTCTAATTTTCTGAATGTCTAACATGAATTGTTTTTAGAATCAACTGAACACTTAGTATTGTGACAAAATTACGAAACAAAGTATTAATTCAATTGATTAATTTATATTTGTTTAGAGTAAAAGGAATAACCATGAGAACAGTGAAAAAGTCACTAAAAATAGGGCTGCTTTTTATAGTCTTGGGATTGATGTATCTTGTATATAGCCAGTATCCAAGGTTGAATATTCTTTCAGGATATTCTGCTAAGAATATGAGTTCATCTGTCTTTGTTGCTGATAGAGATGCCGATTTTACTGATGCAACTGATAACAATTTCTCACCAGTCAATATTGCCGATGATAAAGTGAATTATCAGAGCAAGTATGTTGAGACCTCTGTATACGGATTAATGAAGAGAAAAGCTATTTATCGTGAAGGCCTTGGGAGTGTTTTGGTCTCTGATGATTTTGATGATAAAGCACCCTTTTTAGTACCTAGACGTACTATAAATGAAACGAACGAACCGTTCCCTTATGGGAATGAAGATCAAAAAGATACATTGTTTTCAAACGTCATTTATAAAGACTTAGATCTAATTGTAGATAATGCCTTTGATTCTTTAAAAAAGACGAGAGCTGTATTAGTTATCTATAAGGATCAGATTATTGCCGAAAAATATGATACGGGTTTTGATAAAAACTCCAAAATTTTAGGATGGTCGATGACAAAAAGTATTACCTCTACATTATTTGGAATTTTGCAAAGTAAGGGCAAGTTACATGTTAATGACCTCGCTCCAATCGATGCATGGAAAGATGATGAACGTTCTGGTATCACTATTAACAATTTGTTGCAAATGAATAGTGGTTTGGCCTGGGCAGAAGATTATGATAAGATCTCGGATGCGACGAAAATGCTCTTTCTATCAAAAAATATGGGGAAGGTTCAAGAGGATAAGGAGCTTGTTGGAAAGCCCAATGAAACTTGGAATTATTCCTCCGGAACCACCAATTTGTTATCGAATATAATGCGCAGCTACTTTGATACACATCAAGACTATTTAGATTTTTGGTACGAAGAATTAATAGATAAAATTGGCATGCATTCTATGTTAATCGAAACAGATCTTGAAGGGAATTATGTGGGTTCTTCGTATGGTTGGGCAACGCCTAGAGATTGGGCTAAGTTCGGATTGTTGTACTTACATAGAGGTAATTGGAATGGAGAGCAGATATTCGATGAATCTTGGGTAGATTATGCTACCGCGCCAACCAATACATCAAACGGTCGGTATGGGGCCCAAATTTGGTTGAATGCAGGTGGTTATTATCCAGATGCGCCTAAAGAAGTCTATTCATTTAATGGTTATCAAGGACAGCGTGTTTTTATAGTGCCATCTAAAGAGTTGGTTGTTGTAAGAATGGGTTTAGCTGGAGAAGATTCTTTCGATTTTAATAAATTTTTACAAGATGTAACATCCGTAATAGGTAGCACCCGATAGAATTTATGAGCACTGAGTTTTCAAAAGAGTACAAACCTTTAGATGTTTTAAGTTGGAAACGTCGTGAACATTTTGAGAAATGGAAGAATTTTGATGAACCATTTCATGGTGTCGTGGTGAGATTAGACCTTACAAAGTGTCAATTATTTTGTCAAAGAAATAATTGTAAAATCTTCGAAAGATACATGTTTCATTTCGTAGATGCATTGAACCAAAGTACACCTTTTAAATATAGATTGATAGCCGGAGACCCCGTTGTTTTTGACGAAGTGTTAAGTGGTCTTGTAGTGATGAGACCTGATGATACTTTTGCATATGGTCAATTAGTTATGTTAGACGATTTTAATGAGTTTAAAAAACAACTTAGTTCAGAAAAAGAGCGGATAGTAGATAGAGGAACAATCCATGATGCTGAAAAATTAGTAAACATCACACATTTTTCAGTATTACCTTGGACAGATTTTGTCGGCCTGTCACACGCTCGTAACTATGGCGACAATGATTCTATTCCCAAAATAACCTTTGGGAAAATTACAGAAAATGATGGCAAATATGAAATGCCTGTATCGGTTCATGTTCACCATGCCTTGGTAGACGGAAAGGATGTGGCCGATTTTATAAATACATTTCAAAAATTATTGAACGAAAACGAAGGTTCTGAATAGAATCAAGAAGAATAGTAAATTTCTATCAAAAAAATAAAAACAATCAATTATTTCAATAGAAAATTAAGAAAAAGAGCGCTAATTAGAAGCGCTCTTTTAAAATACCAATATGATTTATCATAATTGTTCAAAAAGGTTCTTAGAACGCTTTATATTGAAGAATTAAGAAAAATCTAGTGTTATAAGTCAAAACCTAAGTCGACTCCTAGTTTTTGCGCAATCAATTTTGTAATCCTCGTTTTAAGCTCAGGGATTTTTATTTTTTCGAGTGCGTCATTGGCAAAAGCATACAATAAAAGTCCGTTAGCTTCCTTTTTTGGGATGCCTCGAGAACGCATATAGAACAATGCATCCGAATCTAACTGACCGATTGTACAACCATGTGAACATTTCACATCATCAGCAAAAATTTCTAGCTGTGGTTTGGCGTTAATTGTTGCGCCATCATCGATCAAAATGTTGTTATTTTGTTGAAATGCATTCGTCTTTTGAGCTTCTTTTTCCACAATCACTTTTCCATTAAAGACACCAGTAGATTTGTCAAAATAGATACCTTTATATAACTCGTGGCTTTCACAATTTGGGTACTTATGCATCACTAATGTATGGTTGTCAACAAGTTGTTTGTCTCCAATAATAGTAATTCCGTTAAGGGTTGAATCTATATGTTCACCTTCTTGAAAAAATTCTAAGTTATTTCGCGTTAAATTGCCTCCAAACGAAAAAGTGTTCACAGAAACATGGCTATCTCCTTGTTGCTGAATGTAGGTATTATCAATAAGGGATGCCGATTTTTTATCGTTTTGAATCTTATAGTAATCAACGATAGCCTTTTTATCGGCAAAAATTTCGGTTACAGAATTGGTCAATACGACATTACTATTTAAGCTTTGATGACGTTCTATTATTTGCACATGCGAATTTTCACCTACTACGATCAAATTTCGAGGTTGCAACAACAATTCAGACTCTGTACCTGTTGAAAAATGAACGATTTGTATAGGTTTCGGAACAACAGTATTTTTAGGAATATGAATATAGGCACCTTCTTTTGAAAAGGCGGTATTCAATGAGGTGATACTGCTATTCTTTCCTGCAATCGTGTTAAAAAATTGATCTACAACGGGTTTGTATTTTGATTTTTCTAACGCGGCAGAGAGCAAACAAATATCATATCCATCATGTGAAGTCTCTGATAAAAAAGAACTGTACACGCCATCAATAAATACAATTTTGTAAGAGTCTATTTCGTGCAAAAAATACTTCTTTACCGAGGCAAACTCAATAGCCGATTCGCCAGTAGGAAAAACATTATAATCGTGTTTTAAAACTGATTTTAACGAGGTGTATTTCCATTCTTCATCCTTCTTCGAAGGAAATCCATGCTTTTCAAAATGATCAAAGGCCTCAGAGCGTATATCATGAACATTATGATCTGTGTCTACGCTTACTTTATTTTCGAAAGCCAAGAAAGAAGCTACTAATTTTTCTTTTAATTCCATGTCAAATTATTTCAACCAATCGTATCCTTTTTCTTCTAATTCTAGTGCAAGTTCTTTGCCTCCTGATTTTACTATTTTTCCATCATGTAATACGTGTACAAAGTCGGGCACAATATAATCCAATAAGCGCTGGTAGTGAGTAATAAGTACCACTGCATTATCGTGACTCTTTAATTTGTTCACCCCATTGGCAACTACCTTTAAAGCGTCTATGTCTAGACCAGAATCGGTCTCATCTAGTATCGACAATTTAGGCTCAAGCATAGCCATTTGAAAAATTTCGTTTCTCTTTTTTTCTCCTCCAGAAAACCCTTCATTTAAGGATCTAGATAGAAATTTTCTGTCTATATCAAGTAGCTCGGCTTTTTCACGAATTTTTTGCAACATTTCTTTTGCTGGTAGTTCTTCATGACCGTTTGCCTTGCGACTTTCATTAATGGCCGTTTTGATGAAATTTGTTACCGTAACTCCCGGAATTTCAACAGGGTATTGAAAAGATAAGAAAACGCCTTTGTGTGCTCTTTCTTCAGGGGCTAGATCATCTAAATCTTCATTATTAAGTAAAATGCTACCTTCACTAACTTCATAATCTTCTCTACCTGCAATGACAGATGCTAAGGTACTTTTACCAGACCCATTTGGCCCCATGATTGCATGTACTTCGCCAGCCTTTACATTAAGGTTTATCCCTTTTAAGATATCTTTATCTTCTATTTTGGCGTGTAAATTATTTATTTCTAACATGATATAATTATTCGCTGTAAAATTTATTGTTTTAATAGTTCTTTTAAACGATCGAAATCGCGCACAGAGTGCTGAATGTATACATCTGCATTTTTTTCTGAAGCAAAAGCTTCAAAAGTCTCCATTGTTTTTTTCGTAAGTGGAATATCGTAATTGAAACTTGGTACCCTTTTATAGGTGCGATTTTCTTCAATATGATATAAATCTCCAGTAAGGAGTATGGGTCTTTCAAGATCTAAATCAAGGTAGAGCACTTGATGTCCAGGAGTGTGTCCAGGCATTGATTTGATAATCACGGTACCATCTCCAAATACATCATAATCGCCCTTCAATTTTTTGACTTTCTGCAAATCTTTAATGGCGTTGTACATATCGGGCTGTGTCTTTTTTACGGTGTCGCTAGTCACGAAATTATACTCATTTTCTTGTACTAACCAAGTTGAGTTTTTTAGGTTATTAGCGTGTCCGGTATGATCAAAATGTGTATGTGATAATGATATATAGTCAATGCTATCAATGGTCATTCCAATTGATTGTAATTGTGCATTCAACGAATCTTTTCTAGATACGGTAAAAGCACCATTTGGGCTCGTGAAAGGCTGCGGTAATCCAACTAAACTTTCAGGTAAACCTGCATCCCACATTAAAGTGCCTTTCGGATGTTTTACGACATAATATGCGTCAGCAAAACCCCTTGATTGACCCGTGTATGTAGTATCTTCAGAAAATAATTCGAGCATGTTGGCTTGCACAGTACCACCATCTAAGACATACAACGTAACTTTGGCTTTTTCAACCGAAACTTGGGTGTCTTCACTAGTTTTTTCTGTCTCTTTGACATCTTTACACGAGACGATAGATATTGCGATAATGAAATAGAGTAATTTTCTCATGATTAAAATTTTTCTTCCAGGATAACAGTAAAAATACTAATGTTATCCTACAGAACCTTCTAGGCTTATTTCTAATAATTTTTGAGCTTCTACTGCGAATTCCATCGGTAGTTTATTCAATACTTCTTTACTGAACCCGTTTACAATTAAGGCAATGGCCTTATCGGTATCAATACCTCTCTGATTACAATAAAACAATTGATCTTCACCAATTTTTGAAGTGGTAGCTTCATGTTCAATTTGTGCTGATTTATTCTTTGCTTCTATATACGGAAAAGTGTGAGCTCCGCAATCATTACCCATGAGTAAAGAGTCACATTGAGAGAAGTTTCTCGCGTTTTCAGCACGACTATTTATTTGTACCAATCCTCGATAAGAATTTTGCGATTTTCCGGCTGAAATTCCTTTAGATATAATGGTACTTTTGGTATTTTTTCCAAGATGAATCATCTTAGTCCCTGTATCAGCTTGTTGGTAGTTATTCGTAACTGCAATTGAATAAAATTCACCTACTGAATTGTTACCTTTTAGCACGCAACTAGGATATTTCCATGTAACCGCCGATCCAGTCTCTACTTGGGTCCAAGATATTTTAGCATTTGTTTCGCACAAACCTCGTTTCGTTACAAAATTGAAGACACCACCTTTACCGTCTTTGTCTCCTGGAAACCAGTTTTGTACGGTCGAATATTTAATTTCAGAATCATCTAATGCAATGAGTTCAACCACGGCAGCATGCAATTGATTTTCGTCACGCGCTGGTGCGGTACATCCTTCAAGGTAACTTACGTAACTACCCTTATCAGCAACGACCAATGTACGTTCAAATTGACCAGTTCCTCCTTCGTTAATTCTAAAATAAGTCGATAACTCCATGGGGCATTTTACCCCTTTCGGGATATAACAAAATGAACCGTCACTAAATACAGCACTGTTTAGCGCTGCATAAAAATTGTCGGTCGTCGGAACAACCGAACCAATGTATTTTTTCACTAATTCAGGATGCTCTTGAATGGCTTCAGAAATTGGACAAAATATAATACCCTTTTCTCCTAAAGTCTTCTTGAAAGTGGTCGCTACAGAAACGGAATCCATAACAATATCTACCGCGACATTTGACAATCTTTTTTGTTCGTCAATTGAAATTCCTAATTTTTCAAAAGTCTTTAACAATTCAGGGTCTACTTGATCTAAACTCTCCAATTGAGGTTTCTGTTTAGGTGCCGAGTAATAGCTAATATCTCGAAAGTTCGGCTTCGGATAATTTACATTAGCCCAATCAGGTTCTTCCATGCTTTCCCAAATCCTAAAAGCTTCCAATCGCCACTCTGTCATCCATTCAGGCTCATTTTTCTTTTTTGAAATAGCCCGAACAATATCTTCGTTCAATCCAATTGGAAATTTATCAGCTTCTATGTCAGTATAAAACCCGTATTCGTATTCTTTCGTTTCGAGTTCTTTCTTTAAATCGTCTTCAGTATACTTACTCATTCATTAATTTTTAGAGTGAAAAACTCTCACCACATCCACAAGTTCTATTTGCATTTGGATTTTTAAAAACGAATCCAGTTCCGTTCAATCCTCCAGAATATTCAAGCGTAGTGCCAACGAGGTATAAGAAACTCTTCTTGTCAACAATAATTTTAATATCATTATCCTCGAAAACTTTATCGCTTTCACTTTGTTCTTTGTCAAATTTCAATTCATAAGATAAGCCAGAGCATCCACCGCTTTTTACACCAACTCTTACGTAGTCTTTAGCGGCATCGTAGCCATCTTCCTTCATTAGTTCAATGACTTTATTTTTAGCTATTTGAGATACTTGTATCATAATTTTAAGATTTACTATAAAATCCACTGGCAAAGGTACATTAAATAGTGTTAACTAAGAAATATTTTAAGAGATACGAACTTAGACGAATTGTTGATAGTATGATTACAATATATTTATCACAATTCTAGTAAATTAGTATCTTATTATGGTTTTTGAGAGGAAGCTCGAAACTTAAGTTATTAACATTTTTTTGAGGTTATTAACACAATGTTAACAATGTCTTTTGCGTGTTATATATTTGTGATAGTAATAAGGGGAGTGATGAAGGGATTACAATAGGAGTGTAATTCTTTTAAGAAGTATGAAATTGTGGGAATAAAGCGCCTCGTAAAATAAGAACAATTAAAGACCCTAAGCAGGTGCCATTTATATGGTGAGATGGTAGGGTTTTTTGATATGTAATTGTTATATAGTTAATAGGTGACTTTGTGAAAATTGTTGTGTCTTAATAGACAATAAAATATATGGGAGAATATTACACTAAAAATCAAATAACCTAATCTTGAGTAAACTCGCAGCTAGAATAAGGCTTTTTAGAGTGATTTTGCTATTGCTATTGTCGACTTCGGCAATGGCCCAGACCTTTGATGCTCATTGGTGGAATGGTAATGGGTATTTGATGGACTTTAGAACAACCCCGCCTACAATAACTTGTACTCTACCTTC
This sequence comes from uncultured Flavobacteriaceae bacterium, assembly GCA_947500525.1. Classification (GTDB taxonomy): domain Bacteria; phylum Bacteroidota; class Bacteroidia; order Flavobacteriales; family Flavobacteriaceae; genus Aureibaculum. The sequence continues at coordinate 814,563 of CANMSH010000001.1, forward strand.
GGATGGCGCTTTTGAGGCGACCTCTGCTTGGAGTGATCCCCTTACTGGAAATTTAGTTTTTTATGTCGATGATGGTACTGTAAGAGATAATTTAGGAGTCTTGTATACAAATGGTTCAGGTATGAATACCAATCCTACAAGAACTCAAATGGCGGTGGTGATGCCTGTGCCCGGAACCAATTTAGATCAGGTATACGTATTGCATGGAAATGGTCGTGATGAAGATAGAGATGGAACGGTTTACTACTCCATAGTTGATATTCCTACAAAAACAGTTACGGTTAAAAATCAGTTACTACATAGTAATACTACTGAAGCTTTATATGGTACAAATAACGGTGCCTTATGTGGTGCTTGGGTAGCAAGTATAGGTAATGATGATAGTTCATGTACCACAGATTGTGCAGCTTCGGTCGAATTGTGGCGAGTTGACTCATCTAATTTACTTACAAATGCAAGAGCAAATAATCCTGATGTAAGCGTTTCTTTACCCATCAATTTGCCAAGACGAGGAGAACGAGCTTCAATTCGTTTCTCTCAACAAAATGATAAAATAGCTGTTGCGATTGAAGGTGGTGGTGGAACAGGTAATGGAGGTGTTTTTTATGCTGATTTTAATGCAACGACAGGAGCTATAGGTGCTTGGACTCAAGTTCCGCTAACAACAACAGCAAATACTTTTACGGGATATAGCTTAGAATTTTCTCCTGATGGAAGTAGATTGTTCTACGCACATCAATTTAACAACACTGTTAGAGTAGATAATCAAGCCATTGGTTGGTTTGACCCATTAAGAGTGCACGTTTTAGGAACGAATACTTCTGCACCAATAAGCTTTGGTATCTATTCAGGAGTACAATTGGGCCCAGATAATAATTTATATGCGACACAAAGTGGTGAAACTACTTTAGTTAGGATCACTAATCCGAATACAGTAACGGGTACAGGTGATGTCACTTTTTCAAATTTAACTATCGCTTGTGGGTCAACACAAGGTTTTAACTTTACCCAGCAAGTAGTATTTTTTCAATCCTGTTTACAAGATACTGATGGTGATGGGGTTTTTGACGAAACAGATATTGACGACGACGACGATGGTATTTTGGATGTCGTGGAAGGCGTTGGAGATAATGATGTTGATGGAGTTATCAATAGCTTAGATTTAGATTCTGATAATGATGGAATTCCAGATAATATTGAAGCACAGTCAACAACGGGATATATCGCACCTAGTAATGTGGATTCAGATGGTAATGGGTTGGATGATGTCTATGAATCGACACCAGGCTCTGGGGAAGGGGTAACTCCTCAAAACACGGATGGTACTGACAATCCTGATTATTTAGATACAAATAGTGATAATGATGGTGGAGATGATACTGCCGAAGCCAATCTTACCCTCGCAGGAAATGATGCTGATGGTGATGGATTGGATGACAATATTGATACATCAGCAGATTATTCTGATCCAGGAGGTAGTGTAGATAATCCGCTAAGTGGGGGAGTGATTTTCCCTGATGAAGATTTTGATGCGACCACAGGAGGAGACGTTGATTATAGAGATATTTTCTTTAATGGTGATACTGACGGCGATGGTATTTTGGATAATGAAGATCTTGATGATGATAATGACGGCATTACAGATACGCAAGAATTATGTGGAACAGACCCCGTTGTTAGTTCGGTACCTTCTAATATCGTAATCCGAATTTTAACAGATGCCTTCCCGGCAGAAACAACATGGACCCTAAACGGACCATCCGGTGTTTTAGCTTCAGGTGGACCATATGCAGGGCAACCGTCTACATTAATCACAACATCTGTGTCCACGTTGTTAACAGGAGCATTTTCATTTACTATTTCGGATAGTGGAAGTAATGGTATTTGCTGTACGTTCGGAAATGGTTCATACAACGTAATTCTAAATGGAGCTTCGGTAGCCAGCGGCGGAAGTTTTTTAGCGTCAGAAACAACTGGTTTCACAGTAGCATCGAACAATAATCCTTTTAGTTGCTTAGCGGGTGATCCTAATGAAGATACAGATGGTGATGGTATTTTGAATTTTAGAGATCCAGATTTTTGTACACTTAACGCCAATGGAGTTTGTGTAAATATGGATACTGATGGTGATGGAGTAATTAATAGCTTGGATATTGATTCTGATAACGATGGAATCTTCGATATTGTTGAGTCAGGAGCCATTGACGTTATTGGAATAAACGACGCCGATAATGACGGAATCATTGACGGATCTACTGCACCAGCGTCTGTAGGAGCCAATGGTGTGTTTAATACAATTGAAACTATTGCAGAAAGTGGAGTTTTAAATTATACAATAGCAGAAAGTACAGATGACGTAGATACAATTCCTAACTTTTTAGATTTAGATTCTGATGGTGATGGAATACCAGATAATATAGAAGCCCAAACAACTACTGGGTATATTGTACCCAGTGGAGTTTTTACCTTTAACGGAATTGACGGAGCCTATATATCTGGATTAACTCCCGTAAATACCGACGGAGTTGACAGTCCTGATTATTTAGATATTGATAGTGATAATGAAGGCGCAAATGATACGACTGAAGCAGGAATTACATTAACTGGAACTGACACAGATGGAGATGGTCTGGATGATGCAACCGACGCTACTTCTGATGGTACAGGTCCAGGAGGTACGATAGATGATCCTTTATCCGGAGGTGTGATATTACCGGATATTGATTCTGACGCAACAACTACAGGAGATGTCGATTTTAGAGATGCTGTTAATGATAACGGAGATATAAGCGTTCTAAAGTCGGTGAATGATAGCGCCCCAGCTGCAGGAAATAATGTTATTTTTTCAGTTACTGTTACGAATAATGGACCGAGTAATGCAACAGGGGTTGAGATTACGGATCAATTGCCTTCGGGATACACCTACGTTAGCGATAATAGCGGAGGTTCTTATAATTCTGGAACAGGAATATGGAATATTGGTAATTTAAATTCAGGTACCACTATTACAATTCAAATAACTGCGACTGTAAATGCAACTGGAATCTATGAAAATATAGCAGAAACCACTGCAAGTAATAATCCAGATCCAGATTCTACTCCGAATAATAACGTATCTACCGAGGACGATCAAGATAGTGTATCAACGAGTCCAATTATAGTAGGTGATCAAGACGCGGATGGAATTTTAGATATTGATGACCTAGATGACGATAACGATGGTATTACTGATGCGCAAGAATTATGCGGCTCCGATCCAGTGGTTGTAGTAACTGGCACTGCCGCTATTACAATAACGATAGATTTAGATCAAGACGAGGGCGAAACAACTTGGGAACTAAGAGACCCTTCGGGTGTTCTTGTCCCGGGAGGAACAGGCGGGCCGTATGCTAATGGAAATGATATTATTAATGCGGGTCCATTCAATGTAAACATTTCAGGAAATTATACCTTTACTATTTTTGATTCCTTTGGAGATGGTTTGGCTCGATCAGGTGGTTCAAATGAAAACGGAGCATCTAGTTATAATGTTTTTGTGGATGGTACTAATGTGGTTACTTCGCCGAATTTATTTAATTTTGGAGCTGACGAAGTTGAACCTTTCTCGGTAACCGTCCCAACAACAACCTCATTCTCTTGTTTAACAAGTGATCCTGCTGGAGACGATGATGGTGATGGAACTCCAAATTTTCAAGATACTGACTATGCAACCGCGAACGGTTCATCATTAAACGCTAATGGAGTAGTAGCTATTTTGGATACAGATGGTGATGGTATAATTAATAGTTTAGATTTAGATTCGGATAACGATGGAATTTTCGATTTGGTGGAAGCAAATGCCGACAGTGTTGTTGGTGTTGCGGATGCTGATGATAATGGTAGAATTGATGGCGCAGATGCATCAACTGTAGGAGCGAATGGCGTTTTTGATACAGTGGAAACTGCTCCAGAAAGTGGTTTATTAGCCTATACAATAGCAGACTCTGATTCTGCAGGAGCATATGATCCATATCAACTTGATTCTGATGATGATGGTTGTGATGATGTTATTGAAGCTGGATATACGGATAACGATAATGACTCTTTATTAGGTTCGTCTCCTGTAACTGTAAATGCAAATGGATTAGTAACGAGTGGTTCAGATGGTTATACTGTTCCGCTTGACGGAGATTCAAATTCAACTTTTGATTTTCAAGAAGTAGGTGCAGGCCCTTCGATTACTACGAATCCAGCGAATCAAGTTATTTGTGCGGGGACGACTGGTAGTTTTACAGTTGCGGCTGCAGGATCAAATTTAACATATCAATGGCAGATAAGCACGAATGGTGGAGGAACGTTTACAAATTTAAGTAATGGAAGTCCGTATGGAGGAGTAACGACGGCGACCCTTAATATTTCAAGTTCTGAAAGTTTAGACGGAAATCAATATCGCGTAATTGTTGGTAATAGTGCTTTTATATGTGGTGATATTACTTCAGCAGCCGGCGTATTAACAGTTCCAGATGTTTCATATTCAGTTTCTGGAATTGATCCTGCAACTTGTTCTGGATCCAATGGATTGATTATCATAAGTAGTTTAGCGGCCAGTACTATTTATAGTATTAGTTATACAGATGATGGAGTTAATATTGGCCCAACAAATTTCACATCGAATGTCGCAGGTCAGGTAGTGATACCCGGTTTGAATGCGGGAAGCTATACTAATATTGTTGCAACCTTACAAGGATGTTCAGGATCAGCGTTAAGTGTTGTACTTAATGATCCCGCTACGCCTTCGACTCCAACCAGTGGTGGAAATGAAACAGCATGTTCGGCAGACCCTATTCCTGCATTAACCGCAACCGTACCTGGAGGTCAAACAGTAGATTGGTATACCGCGGCAAGTGGAGGAACATTGTTGTTGTCAGGAAATACAAGTTATACACCACCAGGAGCAGGTACTTATTACGCTGAAGCGAGAAATACATCTTCATCTTGTACAAGTGCTACACGAACAGCGATTACCTTAACGATTACCCCGTCTGATGATGCAAGCTTTAGTTATAGTGCAGCTGCATATTGTGTGGATGCCACCGACCCTACACCAACGATTACAGGCGT
>CANMSH010000002.1 GCA_947500525.1 uncultured Flavobacteriaceae bacterium
TCGTCTTTTGTTTCCACTTTTACTCTGGTGTTCATAAGGTCTTTACGGTTGTACTTTTTAATCCATTCATTAATGGTGGTAGGGGCAATGCCGTAAAGTTTTCCTAATTGGTTCTTGTTTAATTTTCCGGTTGTAAGTTCGTCTAAAATTTTCAGTTTAAAGGATTCTGAATACCGTCTGATCACTTTGTCATTTTTATACATAATGTTTAAAATTATGTAGCCTTTATTCAGGACGGGTCATAATGAAGCACAACGGTTTGGCTATGGTTTCGTTGCGGAATCGTCCGCGAGGACTATTCCGAGAAACACTAGCCATCATTGCAAGATAAGAATTTCCGTTTAGGAAATTCCGCCGCAATGAATTATAGCCATTGTTGTAAAACGTTTTTTACTTTATTCCGAATGGTTTTATTTTCAATTCCGATTGCCATTCAGTTCCGTATTTTTTATTTAAATAGTCAAAAATCATTTGATTATTTTCAGTTGCTTTTTTGAAAGACAAAGGATCAATTACACAATTTTCTTTGGTTAGTCCGATTCCATATTTTACTTTGAAATCAACATATTCTTTTGGAATTGAACTATCAATTCCGTGCATTATGAAATTCAGAGTTCCATTTTCAATTCGTTGTGAGATTTGTTCATCTGTCAAATTAGTATCCAAATTCATTGGGAAAGAGTAAATTCCATTACTTTTAAATTCGGTTTTTTCCAATAATCGAACAATGATTGTATTTTTCTTTTTATTGATTCTTGATGGATAAAAAGTGTAAGAAGTAAAGTCGTCTGATACAAAACTGAATTCATATTTTCCTTTTTCTGGTAAAGTAACCATAAAACTCTCCTCTTGAGTAATCTTAATTTTTTTGTTTAGGTTAATAATTGTGAATTCTCCTGCTTTTAATTCCCTATCTGTTACGTTCTCAAATACAACAGTAGCTACAATTTCAGTAGCAAAAACCATTGTTGTAAATAATGCAAAGGTCAAAGTCAAAATTATTTTTCTCATAAATTCTATTTTTTAAAAGACGATAATCAATTTCTTAAGTTGCAAAACGTTTTCTTATTTTAAAATAACTAGCTCAGTCGTTTTTATAAACTTTCCTTTTTCTGTTATTCTCCCTGAAATTTTAAATTGGAGAGAATCATTTTGAGGTTCAATCGAAAATTTAAAGTGATTTGAAATAGAAGAAACTTCGTTCACATTTAATTCATACGTTTCACCAAAATCATCTAAGTATAAAAGAATATCATTTATATTACTTCCAGCTAGGTGATTGTCATCAAAATCGAATACTGTTGTTACATTAAGCGAGTCAATTGTATTTATATAAATAACCTCGTTTGGGTTAGTACAAGCATACGCTTTGTCCATTGTTGAAAAATTTGATGCCATTTCAACTCTTGTGGATAATGAATCTGCATAAATACCTATCCCTAATTCGCTTGGGTTGTACATATCTCGATAAGGGAAAATTCCATTTTCATCGAAAGAAAAAAGGAGCACATTAGCAGATTCAACAGTATTGTATGTAATTGTTCTATCATCAGAACAACAAGATATTATTGTTCCAGAAAAGTAAATCATAAGGGCAAATATAAATTTCTTCATCAGAATTCTTTTTCAATAGATGTTGAATTTTTTAGATGGTTGTGTCAAAATGTTTTACAACGGTTTGGCTATGGTTTCGTTGCGGAATCGTCCGCTAGGACATTCCGAGATAACCTAGCCATCATTGCAAGATAAGAATTTCCGTTTAGGAAATTCCGCCGCAATGAATTATAGCCGTTGTTACACAACGTTTTTATTTATCTATTTTGAGAAGTTTGCTCTTTTTATTTTTTAATTCCGTCAGTTTTTCTTTTTTTAATCTAAACTCTAACCCTTTAAAGTCAATCCATTTTGCACTAGATAGAGTAAAGTTTAAACTATCCGTTCTATTCAAAATCTTAGAAGTTAAAATCAGAATGTCATTTTTATTTTTCCATAGTCCTTCTGTAAATTCTGAACTATGTCCTATTGTTTTCCAAAATTTAAATGTTCTATCCTTAGTTAAGATTAGTTTTATTCCGTAGTTCTTTTTTCCGATGCCTTTGAATTCACCATAGAAGAATTGGGTTTTTTCATTTGGGGGCTCAATTTTCATTAATTCATACATTCGATCATTAAATATTTTTATAAATCTTTTGTCTTTATATCCGTCCGTACAAGTATGGCATAATTTTAAATTTGTAATTTGAATTCCGTTTAATATTAATTTGTCAATTGACTTTTCTTGACACCCTGAATACCCGCCGTCCGAACTTATTAGAATTCGCTTACCATCAAGAAACAATGCGGTTGACATTTGATATATTCTCATTTCAATCCATTTGATGTCTTTTTCAGTTAGTTTAAATTCAGATCGGAAACCACTATAAGTTTTGAGACGTTCTAACGTATTTAACTTTACTTTTATAAATGGGCTTTCAGGCTTGTAAATTGTATCAGATTTGAAGTTTTCAGGTACATAATTCATTAAATCAGAATATTCTCTTTCGTATTGAGTAGAAGATTCCTGATTTTGAGCAAAGGTTAATGTGCTTAAAATTATACTATATATGAAAACTGCTTTTCTCAAATGTTGTGTAACGGTTGGGCTATGGTTTCGTTGCGGAATCGTCCGATAGGACATTCCGAGATAACCAAGCCATCATTGCAAGATAAGAATTTCCGGCAGGAAATTCCGCCGCAATGAATTATAGCCGTTGTTGTAGTGCGTTTTTATTTAGTTATCACTCTATTATTTCCACATGCTGCACATAGTTTAGCTTTTGGCGTTCTATATGGTTTTCCACAATTCTCGCAATCAGGTCCGATCTGTTCTAGTGAATGATGCATTATCGCATTCGGTTCGGTCTCTCCAAACCCAGTCAAACCATTATAGTAATCTAATAATTCTTTAAACCTTCCTTGTCCGTCCGCTTTTATGGTTTTAAATCCATTAGAGTACAATTTAGAAGCGATTGCAAATTCTTCTTTGTCCAACATTGGAATTTCCATTTTACATCTCCAACAATATTTAATTTCCATTTTCGGTCAGTACTTTATCCACAATTTTTATTAATTCAGAATGAGATTCAATAAATGGCTTCATTAATTCATTATAATTTTCTAGTTTCCATAAGTGCTTTTCTCGCAAAGCAGGTAGGTCGTCAAACCCATTTAGATAAAACATTGCTACTGGTTTTAATTCAGTCATTCCATTCGAATATTCCGAATATAAATTGTCTAAAATCGAAATGTGGTCAATCTTTTCCGAACCTGGCTTTTCTTTCAATTCCAATAAACTATTAATTACTTTCTCAGTGCATTTCTCAAATGCACTACAACGGTTGGGCTATGGTTTCGTTGTGGTTTGGCGATTGTTGCGTCAAGGGTTTTCATTTCTCTAAACAATACCTACTTACGTTCTTTTAAGAATTAGCAACAATTGCTTACCACAAGGTTCATAGCTCTTTCTAATGTTTAAAAGTAATGAATTTTTACTTCCGATTCGGAAGTAAACAATGAATTATAGCCGTTGTTGTGTACAGTATTTCTTATAGATTCAACTGAGTATCTTTAGTAATTTTCAATATTTCTCCTCTTTTAGGGTTTTGAGATTTTCGGACAATCAGATATATTAAGGAAGACACTATTATTGTTCCAAAAATTATTGTTCCAATAGTTCCCAAAACATCGGCAATCCAAACAATTATTTGTTTGAGCCAAGCTCGCCTTCCAGAAACTCTAGGACTTTCACCTTTTTCCAATTCCATTGCAGATAGATATGTTACAACAATTAGAATTACAGAAACCCCTAAAGTTATAAGTTGAGGAAGGATTTGTTTAAAAATGGAATAATTTTTCAGTTCAGTTCCTTTAAGCTGAGTTTTTAAATAAGGTTTAATATCTGAGTAAACGATTTTGTTCATTCGATGTTTTTCTTCAAGAACATTGTCATCTTTAAATGTAAATTCAATTGTGAAGTCAGTGTCATTAAAAATAATTTCTTTTAAATCTTGATATCGAATGCTTTTTACGACTCCTAATTTTTTTGTTTCAATTAGCTCATTGATATTTACATCTTTACCTTGATCCGTTAGCCAAATAGATTTTTCAGTTAGTATTAAATATTTATCAGTAAAATCTGTTTCTGAAATTTTCCAACTTTTCATTTTTCAATTTAGGGTTTTATTGTACACAACGGTTTGTGTATGATTTGTGCGGAATCGTCCGCAGGATGATTCCGATGGAAATCATATATAAATTTAAGTATAATTATTCCTATTAGTCAAATAGCCGCATGAATTATACACGTTGTTACCCAACGTTTTTTATTCAACTTCATACTCAATTTTTTCCGTTGGTTTTATTTCAAATAAGTGCTTTCCATTTCCCAAATCAGTGGATTTCCAATAAGCGTAAGAAGAACTTGTTTTCTTTATAATTGTGAATTTATAATTCCGAAAGTCAATGTAGATCAGTCGAGTTTTAGGCCAAGATTTTTTATTCTTAAACATTCTCAAGAATATTCCATTTTCTGCATAGTGAATGAAGTCCCCGAAATATTTTCCGTCCAGTTTGGAATTAAGATTAGGATTGTTAGTCCTTAAACTGTAGATTTTAACTACTCCGTCAAAAGCAGTTTCATACACTAACTTTCTCTCAAAAGTAATAAGACCGGCTTTGGCCCATTCAGCATATTTTTCCGTTTTGTAATTCAGGTTCATTTAAATGTTGGGTAACTAGTTATATGCGTATATTATATACTGTTTATCGGTTTGCCACTCCAGATAAGCGTAATAATCCATTGGGTTTATCAGTTAAGAGTTTTCTTATTTTATTGTAAAATACACCGAACTTGTTTCAAATATAAGTAATTAATAATTCTCAGATAACCTTATATTTCCATCATTGCCAACTGTTTTTACCAGTTTTTTTAATACAATATCTAATGGACTTTCAATATTTAACAAATCTTTTTTAGCAACATGGGTATATAGCATGGTCGTTTCGGGTTTAGAATGACCTAGCAATTCTTGTATATAACGTAAATCAATTCCGTTTTCCAATAAATGAGTGGCATAGCTATGCCTTAAAGTATGAGGTGTTACATTTTTTGAAATAGTTGCTTCTTTACAAGATCTTTTTAAAAATGCTCTTATGCTTTCAGCACTGTATTTTTGAGAAGGTTTTCCCTCCGTAAAGAACACAATAGGTTTATAAGTTTGTAAGTAGTTTAACATAAGTGGTATAAAACTCTTTGCCAAAATCACATTTCTATCTTTACGTCCTTTACTATTTTTTACAATGATCTGTCTTCTATCGATATCAATATGGCTTAATTGTAGATTTAAAAGTTCACTAATACGTAAGCCAGCTGAGTATATCATTGCTAGAATAGCTCGATGTTTTAAATTCTTTGTACATCTAAGTATATCTATCACCTCTTCTTTAGATAATACAGTGGGCAAAAATTTAGATCTGTTTGGTCGGGTAAGGGCAGGGTCTTCAATTTTGCTATTTGGATAAAATACGATAAACAATTTAACTGCACTAATGAACTGTCTATGTGTACTGATGCTATACTTCCTAGGAATGAATACCTCTTCTATGAATCTTTCAACATCCCTATTAGTCAAAGTATCTAGTGGAATATCATTAACAAAACTTAAAAAGTCAGCTATGTAAGTAAAATATGTCTGCACTGTACTAACGCTATATCTTTTTCCTTTTAGATATGATATGAAAGAGCGTATTATTTCTTTATTTTCGTTCGAAATAATACGTTTCTTTCTATATGTAGGTTGTTTTGGTATGACATAAATCGATTTGTCAATGATAATAGTTGATTGATTGTTAAATAATTGTTGAATCAATTGTAAATTTTCTTGAGTAAAATAGCCATACCAGCATCTCATAGAAATACTCCATTTAAATTTTCCAGACTGTTTGATAATCGAAATTAACTGATGATTGAATTTAAAAAAGACTAAAATGGAATCTTGCTTTTTTAGAAAAGCGCGTTTCAATGTGATGTTAGGCAATGATTTCATATGCTAAAAGTCAATAAAAAAATAGTATATTCGCTTTAATAGACGTTTATATACGTATATAAACGTAAAATAATACAACTAATGAATGTACGATTATGTTTATCCTGCGAAAAAGAATTAAAAGGGCGTTCAGATAAAAAATTTTGTGACACTCAGTGTAGAAGTATCTACCATAATATGAATAGACCTTCACATGAACTTTCTATTCAAAGAATTAATAGTGATTTGCGCAGAAATAGAAGTTTGTTGGCTCATTTCTGCCCAAGTGGTAAAAGTACGGTTGACAAAGAAGTTTTAGTAAAACTAGGGTATAGGTTTGACCTGTTTACTCATATTTTTCCATTTAACACCGGTACCTATTTTTTTTGCTACGAATTTGGATATCTTCCTATACTTGATAAAGGAACTGAAAAAATGCTAATAGTACATAAACAAGAGTATATGGATAATTTAAGTTTTCATCCATGGGATTTCAAAATTACAAAGAGCAAATAATTTACTATTTGTATCCGGACGAAGTTTGTATTTCAAACTAGGGAGATTTCCATGTTAAAACCAAGAAAAAATGATAAAAAGATCAAGCTACATTTTTCACATAGGGTTGTTGTCTTTTAATGACGGCACATATTCTATGGACAAGCTTGTTTCTAACATTGTTTACGATCAACATTTTATTTTTTCCTTCTTCGACCTTTCTAAGGTAGTATTCCCTGATATCAGGATCATGATTTATAGCTGCCAAGGCGCTCATATGAAGATGTTTTTTAAGCGTTCTGTTCGCCATTGGATGGATTCTGGATTTGCGGTTTATAGAAGAATCCGAAGTATATTCAAAAGGTACTACACCGCAATAACAGGCAAGTTGTTTAGGGTTGTCATATCTGGTAAAGAAGCTGGTGAATACAGTAAAATGCAATGCAGTAATCTGACCAATTCCCGTAACAGAGGTTACCAAGCCAACAGTTTTGTTGAGTTTGTCATCGGAAAGAATCAGTTTTTTGATTTCTGCTTCTACGCGCTTGATTTCATCACAAAGGGTCTTGTTAATCTTTTTAAGGTTCTTTTTAGCAAGTTTTCCCATTTCAGGAGAAAAGAGTTCAAGTTCGTTAGGATATTTATTAAAATCAGCTCTGGCATTGACCAGTTGTTTTCTGATTTTAAGAAGTATTCTTACTTTTTCAAGGATTTCGGGAATGGGTTTGTAAAGTTCCAATTTTCGGAAGTTTTTAGAAGCATACTGCGCAATACGTTGGGCGTCAACTTTATCGTTTTTTCCTCTGAGAAGCCCAATACTTTTGGTGATTTGAATAGGCATTTCCACACAAAAGTTAGCTTGTTTTTCAACAAGCTTAGAAATGATAAGTTTTCCATAAACACCAGTATGTTCCATACATATAAGCGTGTTTTCCAAAAGAATCTTTTGATTCTTGAGAAGTCTAATAAAGGCGTTAGTCCCTTTTTTAGAATTTTCAAATACATACGAGGTGGTCCTTTCATCTATAATGATGGCTACATCGAACACTTTTTTCGATATATCGATACCGATGAAATAACAGAAGTTTTGTTTGTTCATAATATTAAGTTTTAAGATTAGACCAGGTATCCAGATAACCATCGAACCCCTGATAATAGGTCTTAAAACCTGAATTTCCATCTGATGCCGGTCCGGAGATAACTGACAAGGGCTTTCATCAAATTAAGTATAAGCCCGAAGCTTTGAATAGCGTATAATTCGCCCTCATCAGTTTGGTCACAGTTTATTATTATTATTGGGAGTATTCCCCGATAGAAAGTTAACAATTACAGAAACTCACTAACATATAAATAATCCCTAAATAAAGCGTGTTTGTAAAACTAAGGGGAATAGCAAGAGGGTAACACGCTGCGCGATGTTACAGACTCATAATCCACACATAAACAGTCGTTTATGATAATTTACAAAATTTAGTTTTGCAGCAATTTACTGTAAATGTCTTCTAATCCCTTGATTTACAGGTGTTATTTACTGTAAATTTGCAGCAACGTTGTAACAATTCATAAAATTTAGTGCTATTTGTTTTAAAATGGAGGAGTAAAAACTACCGCATCCGACAAGCGGATTTGGTTCATTTTTAAAACAATAGATTCTCCTAACTCAATTTGGAAATTAATGCAAAGACCATCTATGGTGGCAGCCTCTGAATCTATTACTTTAAAAACGTCTTCTCTTTTTCCCTAAAAGACTTTTTAACCTTTGCAACCAAGGGGCGCAAACGAGAATGTGTCCACAGACACACATCTCGAATTCGTTATTGCCGAATGATTTTAGTTTATTCTAAAAATTCGTTTTTCTTTTTTAATTTCTAGTCTTTGAAGTAAGTTATCAATGTCTTCACTAATCTTATCCTCCAATACTCTTGCATAAATCTGTGTAGTGGATAATTTAGTATGTCCTAGTAGTTTTGATACCGTTTCAATAGGAACTCCATTAGAGAGCATTACAGTAGTTGCAAAGGTATGTCTGGCGACATGGAATGTAATGTTTTTAGAAATTCCACACACGTTAGCTATTTCTTTTAAATAACTATTCGTTTTTTGATTGGAGTAGAGTGGAAGCAAGGTTTTTGAGTTTGTTATTTCTAATAATCTCTTGTACTTTTCGACTATTACAAGTGCCTTTGGCAAAATAGGAACTTTGACTAATTCATTTGTTTTTTCTCGTTTGGTATGAATCCAATACCTGTTGTCAATTCCTAAAACAATTTGATTTAGTGATAGCTCTTTTACATCTATATAAGATAGACCAGTATAGCAGGAGAAAAGAAAAATATCTTTTACTCTTTCTAATCGTTCTTGTTTAAAGTAGGTTTCTTCAATTAATGTTAATTCTCTTTCTGTAAGATATTGTCTATCATACTTTGTAAACTTTAATTGAAACTTACTAAATGGATTTTTTGCAATACATTCTAACTTTAAAGCTAGATTAATCATTTTCTTAAAACGCTCTAAATGCTTCATCACACCATTATTGGATAGTGTTAATTCCTTTTTGGAATTCTTATAAGTTCTCAGAAATTGTTCAAAGTCTATAATGAATCTATAGTTCAATTGTTTCAAATAAATATTTTCCACTTTTCTTTTTTTACTGAGGAACTCTTTCAAATATTTCTCAGTAGTATAGTAGTTCTTCATAGTTCCAGGCTTCAATACCGTAATCATATTTGTATTATGATAATCTATGAGCTCTATCAATGATTTACGGGCATCATCCTTACCTAAATAACGTACTTTGATTGTATTAGCAGAAATAACTTTATCTTCTTCTAAGAGTTGTTTATGAGAAACTAACAGTTTGTTGTAAACATGATCTAGGTAATTATTCAAAATTCTAGCTTTAGTTGAATTACCACGACCACGACTTTTGGAATTGTCCCATTCTGAAATCATAATTGATCTTTGTAAACTAATTTCTGAGCGTTTTCCGTTTACAGTAATACGACAGTAGATAGCTAATCGATTACTATTGCTTCGAGATTTTCTAGTAAAGAAAATAATTGAAAAAGTGTTGTTTGTCTGCATCTTAAATAACTTTAGTTGAACAAATAAATTTGTATAAGACAAACATCAAAATGTTCTTAAAAGCTCCTTAAAGTTAAGACAATTAATGTAGAAAAGTGTTCACCGAATTGCACACCTTTTAGTTGATTTTAAATGATTTCAATTGAAACCATAAAACACGAAAACACTGAAAATCATATGATTAACAGTGTTTTGTTTCCTCTTGAAAGAGGTTCGTCGGGGTGGCAGGATTCGAACCTGCGACCTCCGCGTCCCAAACGCGGCGCGATAACCGGGCTACGCTACACCCCGAAAATTCGGATTGCAAAGATAACCTCTTTTAAACAAATTATAAAGGGTTTTTCAATTTATTTATTGTTCTTAATTTAGATAGAAAAAGAATAAAAAATGAAGTACTTTAGCGCCGTTTTTAATTTTTTCGATAAACACCTAATGATGATCAAAAGTAACACGCTTTCCCTACTATTTTTTTTACTAATTACCTTAACACATGCACAACAAGAAATAAAAGGGAAGATTATTGATGCAGAGAATAATGCCATTCTATCAAATGTGCACATTTTGAATACTGCAGATAGTACTGTAGTTACTTCAGATAGATTAGGTGAATTTAGCTTACCGAAATATGGAGAGTATAAATTCTCAAGATTAGGCTATCAAGAGAAAATCATTGCCATAACCAATACACGTTTTTTGGTAGTTCAAATGAGCACAAAAGCAACTGAACTTAATGAGGTTGAGGTTAGTGCAAATAATTTATCACAAACGCTCAAAAACAGTTCAACGAATGTACATGTAGTTACTCAAAAAGATATAACCTTCGCCAATAGTATAAATTTTGCTCCAATATTAAATAAGGTGCCTGGTATTTATATGCATACCGGAGCACTAAATACCAATAGAATTACAATTCGCGGAATTGGTTCGAGAAACTTATTTGGAACATCAAAAATAAGAGCCTATTTTGACGATATACCACTAACTACAGGTAATGGAGAAACTACCATTGAAGATTTTGAATTAAGTACCATAGGAAGATTAGAAATCGTAAAAGGTGCTAATTCTAGTATTTACGGTGCTGGTTTGGGAGGTACCATACATATATTACCAAAAAAGTCCTTTTTGAATACAAATGAAATATCAAGTGAGTTTTCTTTTGGATCATATGGATTTCTAAAAGGTATTGTAGATGTAAACTTAGGAGGGGCAAAGTCCAGCACGAAAATCGTTTATAGCAATACACATAGTGATGGTTATAGAGATAATAATGAATATGATCGACAAACATTTACCGTGACTTCTAATCATTTTATAAATAAAAAGAATGAACTTTCGTTTGTGGGTAGTTATGTTGACTTAAAAGCATTTATACCAAGTTCAATAAATGAAGATGCATTTATCAATAACCCCACATCTGCTGCCTTTACTTGGGGTAGAGCAAGAGGTTTTGAAGATACCAAACGTGGAATTTTCGGACTATCGTGGAAGCATCAATACAACCAAAACATAACACATCAAACAAGTTTATTCACGTCCTTCAGAAACGGATATGAACCTAGACCGTTTAATATTCTTGAAGAAAAAACATTCGCTTTAGGACTTCGAAGTCGATTGATAGGAACGACAGATCTTTTTGAACGCAGATTAAATTGGACGGCCGGAGGAGAGATTTTTAGAGATAAGCATCGCTCTAAAACTTTTGAAAACTTATACGAAGACTTTCCTATAGGAACAGGTAGCGTTCAAGGAACGCTTCTATCTAACTTTAAGGAAGATCGAAATTATGTTAATTTGTTTTTTGAAACGAATTATCAACTTTCTGAAAAGATGCTAGTCTCGTTGGGCCTAAATTTTAATAAAACAGGATATGATTTAGATGATAATTTCAATCCAACAGGCAATATTGATCAATCTGGTTCATATGACTTTGATGGCAGATTGTCGCCGAAATTAGGAGTATCCTACCTAGTACATAAGGACGTCAGTTTATATAGCACCATTAGCCATGGTTTTTCACCACCAAGCCTCTCCGAAACACTGTTGCCAGATGGTCAAATTAATACAGATATTCAACCGGAAACAGGGTGGAATTATGAAGTGGGATCTCGTGGAACGCTATTTGAAAATCGATTGCAATTTGCCATGGCTCTTTTTAGATTAGATGTGCGTAACCTATTGGTTGCCAGAAGAACATCACAAGATCAATTCATTGGTGTAAATGCAGGTAGAACCCAACATGATGGTTTAGAAGCTTCTCTGCGATACAGAGTAGTTACGAATAAACCTATTACAGTTGATACCTACCTTACCTATACATTAAATGATTTTATCTTTAAAGATTTTATCGATGAAGACCAAGATTTTTCAAGCAACGACCTCACCGGTGTTCCGTCAAGTGTTTTGAATGCTGGTATTGAGCTCAATTCTACCTTAGGAATTTATACAAACATCAATGTGCAATCTGTAGGGAGTATTCCAATTACAGATAGTAATAGTTTGTTTTCAAATAGCTATGTGCTTGTAAATATGAAGACAGGATATAAGTTATCTTTCAACAAAATAACGGCTGGGGCCTGCATAGGTCTGAATAATATATTCGATGAAAAATATGCTTCCCAAATACTGATCAATGCCCGTGGTTTTGGGGGGAACGCTCCTAGATATTTTTACCCAGGTAATCCACTTAATTATTACGCTGGTGTGCATTTAAACTATTCATTCTAGATAAAATATTTATCTTTAGATAAAAATCATAACTCATGAGACAATTCACTACTATTTGTATTACTATTATGATCACTTTGTCTGCTTGTGGTCAACAAGCAGAATCATCGGTAAAAGCGGTAACTCCTTCTCAAAAATATGCGTCAGAAATCGTGGTGTCTGATCTTTCAATTCCTTGGGGATTTGCTTTTTTACCCGATGGTTCAATGTTAATTACAGAGAAGTCAGGTGAATTGTTGCTTGTTAAAAACGGAAAGAAAACGGTAATTGAAGGATTACCCGAGATCTATGTACGCGGACAGGGTGGTTTGCTAGACGTTGAGGTACATCCGAACTACGAAAAGAATGGCTGGATTTATATTTCTTATGCTTCCGCGGAAGGTGAAGGGCAAGGAGGAAATACTTCAATTATGAGAGGCAAGTTAGCTGGAAATAAATTCACGGACAATCAAGTGTTATATAAGGCTGGACCCAACTCTAGAAGAGGTCAGCATTTTGGTTCTCGAATTGTATTTGATGATCAAGGCTATTTATTTTTCTCAATTGGAGATAGAGGAAGCAGAGACGTGAACCCTCAAGATATTACAAAAGATTGCGGTAAGATTTATAGAATACATGATGATGGAAAAATTCCTACTGATAATCCGTTTGTAAATGAAACAGGAGCTAAAACAGCAATTTATTCATACGGACATAGAAATCCGCAAGGAATGGCGAAAGATCCTAAAACAGGTGCTATTTGGGCAAATGAACATGGACCAAGAGGTGGTGATGAAATTAATATAATCAAACCAGGTAAAAACTATGGTTGGCCAGTAATTAGTTACGGTATTAATTACAGTGGTACAACCTTCACAGAAATTACAGAGAAAGACGGCATGGAACAACCGATGTTTTACTGGGTGCCGTCAATTGCGCCAAGTGGAATGGCTATTGTAAGCTCTGAGAAATATCCAGAAATGAATGGAAATTTATTAGTAGGATCGCTGAAGTTTCAATATCTAGAGCGGTTAGCGTTAGAAAATGGAAAAGTTGTAAAACGAGAAAAATTGTTAGAAAATATTGGACGTGTACGAAGTGTTAATCAAGGACCTGATGGGTTCATTTATGTAGGCGTTGAAGATGTAGGTATTGTTAAATTAATTCCTAAGAAATAAAGATGAAGAAGTATCAGATATTTGTAATGTTGTTTTTTGTAACAACTTTGATCGCAACTGGACAAGAGAAGGTTGAAAAAGATGCCGTTTTTACAAAAAGCATAGAAGAAGGACAATTTATATATGAAGATTTTTGTATGAACTGTCACTTGCCTAATGGTAAAGGTGTAGAGAAAACCTTTCCGCCTTTAGCGAAATCTGACTACCTCATGAACAATAGAAGTTTGAGTATTAAAGCCATTAAATTCGGACAAAAAGGAGAAATTATCGTGAACGGAGAAAAGTACAACAATGTAATGACTCCATTAGGTTTATCCGATCAAGAAATTGCCGATGTCATGAATTATATTACGACTTCTTGGGGAAATACAAACAAGAAAATGGTTACGAAAACAGAGGTTTCGGCAATTAAGCAATAAACATAACATAAAATTAGTTAACTTTGTTAACTAATTTTGGTAAAATAGTACGCATACATGCTCATAATAGGAATAGCAGGAGGAACGGGTAGTGGTAAAACTACGGTTGTAAATCAAATTATTAATGAACTGCCGAATCAAGATGTTACGGTCATCTCTCAAGATTCTTATTACAAAGCGACGGATAATCTTACCTATGAAGAGAGATCAAAGATAAATTTTGATCATCCAAGAGCGATAGATTTTAAGTTATTGGTTGCACATTTAATAGAACTACGTGCAGGTAATCCTATTGATCAACCTGTGTATTCATTTGCAGCGCACAATAGAACGAAAGATACGGTGAAAACACATCCGAGTAAAGTTATTATTGTAGAGGGTATTTTAATATTTTCGAAGAGAAAAGTGCGAGAGTTATTAGATATTAAGGTGTTTGTGCATGCTGATTCTGATGAGCGTTTAATACGTCGCTTAAAAAGAGATATTCAAGAGCGAGCAAGAGATATGGATGAGGTCTTACTAAGATACCAAGAGACGTTAAAACCAATGCATCAGCAATTTATTGAACCAATGAAAGAGTATGCAGATATTATTATACCAAATAATAAGTATAATACGGTTGCAGTAGACATTGTTAGAACAATTATTAACGAAAAGTTGTAATGTATTAAATGACGTTTAAAGAGTTTAAAAAAAAGCCCGTAGTAAAGTTTTTGAGCAATAGATATGCGATTATAACTGTGCTTTTCTTGGTTTGGATGTTATTCTTTGATGAAAATTCTTTTTTAAATCATCATGAATTGAATAAAGAAATAGATAAGTTAGAAAAATCTACTGATTATTACGAAAAGAATATCAAGAAGGACCAAAAAGATATTGAAATACTAAATAATCAAGATTCTCTCGAACGTTTTGCGCGCGAAGAATATAGGATGAAGAAGAAGAATGAGGATATTTATATTATAGAATTTGATACGTTGAAAAAGAACTAATAATGAGTACATTTTTGTTTGATGAATTTTCTGAAGTTTCGGCAAAGCAGTGGAAACAAAAAATACAATTTGACCTAAAAGGTGCAGATTATAATGAAACATTAGTTTGGGAATCTAATGAAGGTGTAAAAGTGACACCTTTGTACCACCAAGATAACTTCGAAGCCTTAGATATTCCTAAGGTAACAGAACAATTTGCCATTTGCCAAGCGATTTTTATTTCTGATGAACAAACAGCTAATTTTTTAGCTAAAGACGCATTAAAAAGAGGTGCCACCGCCATCCAGTTTGAGGCAAATGAACCTTTTAATATTACAGAAGTATTGAAAGATATTTCTAAGAATAATGAAGAGGCTTTACATTTTAAACTTAATTTTTTATCAGAAAGTTTTCTCTTTGATTTAATTGAAAATACAAAAGGGCAAAAGATCTATCTCAATATTGATATTATTGGTAATTTGGCTAGATCTGGCAATTGGTTTTCTAATTTAGAACAAGATCATGCAACTTTAGAGAATGTGCTGGCCAAGGCTTCTAAAAATGTAAACGCTGTTAGTATTGATGCTTCTTTATATCAAAATGCAGGAGCCAATGCCATACAACAAATAGCCTATGTCTTAGCGCATGGAAATGAGTATTTAAATCATTTTGAGGGACATACTCACAAACCGGAGGGCTTAGAGAAGATACAATGTTGTTTTTCGGTAGGGAGCAATTACTTTTTTGAAATAGCAAAGTTAAGAGCCTTTAGGCATCTCTGGAAGTTGCTATGTGATACATATGAGATGAATTGCGAATTGGCGCTCTTTGTAACGCCGAGTTTACGAAACAAAACATTGTATGACTATAATGTAAATATGTTACGAACAACTACCGAGTGTATGAGTGCCATTTTGGGTGGCGCAACAACAATTTCGAATGCTTCTTATGATACAATTTTTCATAAGAAGAATGAATTTGGAGAGAGAATATCAAGAAATCAGCTATTGATCTTACAAGATGAAAGCTATTTTAATGAAGCAGCTCAATTTGCTGATGGTTCCTATTATATTGAAGCTCTTACCAAACAACTGGCAGAAAAAGCGCTCGATTTATTTAAAGATATTGAAAAGTCTGGAGGTTTTGTCAAACAATTGTTTCAAGGTACCATTCAACGTAAAATAGAGGAAAGTGCGGCCAAAGAACAGGCTCAATTTGACGATGGTTCTTTAGTATTATTAGGTACGAATAAACACCCTAATTTGGATGATAAAATGAAAGATTCCATAGAATTGTATCCATTCGTAAAAACCGAACCGAGAAAGACATTAATTAAGCCCATAATTTCAAGACGTTTGGCAGAGAAATTAGAGCAAGACCGTTTAGAAAAAGAATAGATATATGACATCCTATAACACCTTATTGAGATACTTTTTCCCCTTCTTTATATTCTTGCAGTATGTTGGTTGTGATTCGTATCAAAAATTGGCGAATTCTAGACCTAGAGTAGAAACTGCTATAGCTGTACAAACCGACTGTATTGAGTTAGAAAAACATGTTTATAACGGATTTTATGCGCCATCAGAAAACGGAAAACTCTTTAAAAAGAAAGGTGAATTCACCTTAGATAGTTTGAGAGTTGGTGATCAACCTATTATTGGCATTAATGAGATACAATCGGTTAGTAAAACCTATGATGTAACAGGAATGCCGAGTATTCAGGCAACCTTTACAGAGAAAGGGAAACAACTATTTAAGGAACATACGGCGAATAATATTGGTAAAAAAGTAGCAATAGTTATAAAAGATAAGTTGGTCACAGCACCTATTATTCATGCTGAGATACCTGGAGGAAAGATCGAAGTTTCAGGTCAATTTACGCAAGAAGAGGTAGATTTAATGTATGCCTATCTTAAGCGAGCTATAAACTGTGTCAAGTCTTCTGAATAAAGATTTGATTGAAATGTCAGTGATAAATTTTGTGTACTATGAAATTTGATAAACAGCCATGTAAGATTAAATGATAATGAGTAGAAAAGATATCCAAAATATTAGTTTAAAAACAAAGGGTGCTGATCCTAAAAGAAAAAGGCGGAAGCACGAAAATTTTGTTGCCGGAATTGCCCCAAATTTAAGAGGACCTTACTCTACCATGTATGTGCGCCGACCTTGGACTATACGTCAATATGCAGGGTTTTCTACTGCCGAAGAAAGTAATGCTTTTTATCGTAGAAATTTAGCTGCCGGACAAAAAGGATTATCCGTCGCTTTTGATTTAGCGACCCATCGAGGTTATGATTCTGACCACGAACGTGTTCAGGGAGATGTAGGTAAAGCAGGAGTAGCTATTGATTCGGTAGAAGATATGAAGATTTTATTCGATCAAATTCCGCTCGATCAAATGTCTGTTTCCATGACCATGAATGGAGCCGTGTTACCAATTTTAGCCTTTTATATTGTAGCTGCAGAAGAACAAGGCGTGTCTTTAGATAAATTATCAGGAACTATTCAGAATGATATTTTAAAGGAATTCATGGTGCGTAACACCTATATTTACCCACCAACACCGTCGATGAAAATAATCGCTGATATATTTAAATATACCAGTAATTATATGCCCAAGTTTAACTCTATTTCGATTTCTGGCTATCATATGCAAGAAGCAGGAGCTACGCCAGAGATAGAATTAGCATATACCCTGGCAGATGGATTGGAGTATATACGAACCGGGATTGCCTCAGGTATGGATATAGATAGTTTTGCTCCAAGATTATCATTCTTTTGGGCCATAGGCATGAATCATTTTCAGGAAATTGCAAAATTGCGTGCCGGACGTATGTTATGGGCCAAAATGGTACAACAATTCAATCCTAAGAATCAAAAATCGTTGGCCTTACGAACACATTGCCAAACAAGTGGATGGAGTTTAACAGCCCAAGACCCATTCAATAATGTAGCACGAACAGCAATTGAAGCCATGGCGGCTGCTTTTGGTGGTACACAAAGTTTGCATACAAATGCCTTAGATGAAGCTATTGCATTGCCTACTGATTTTTCGGCAAGAATCGCAAGAAACACTCAAATTTATATACAGGAAGAAACCAATATTACTAAAACAGTAGATCCTTGGGGAGGTTCTTATTATGTTGAAGAACTAACAGAAGAGATCACGCAAAAGGCTTGGGAACTTATACAGGAAGTTGAAGCGTTAGGAGGGATGACGAAAGCAATTGAGCAAGGGATACCCAAAATGCGTATAGAAGAAGCCGCAGCGATAAAACAGGCGCGTATCGATAGTAGCCAAGACATTATTGTAGGAGTTAATAAATTTCAATTAGAAGAAGAAGATCCGTTACATATACTCGAGGTAGATAATAATGTAGTGCGCGAGGCTCAAATAACACGTTTGATAGCTTTAAAAGCGAAAAGAGATGATGATAAAGTTACGCAGTCCCTCTCAGAATTGACGGAATGCGCTAAGTCAGATCAAGGAAATTTATTAGATTTGGCAGTAAAAGCAGCACGAAATAGAGCCACTCTTGGTGAAATTTCTAGTGCTTTAGAAGCCGTTTTTAGTCGTTATAAGGCTACAATAAATTCTATTTCTGGAGTGTATAGTAGAGAAATAAAAGAAGATAAATCGTTCAAAAAAGCAGTCGAGTTAGCTGATGGTTTTGCTAAACTTGAAGGTAGGCGCCCGCGTATAATGGTGGCAAAAATGGGACAAGATGGTCATGATCGAGGTGCGAAGGTAGTGGCAACTAGTTTTGCCGATCTTGGTTTTGATGTTGATATTGGTCCATTATTTCAAACACCACAAGAAGCTGCTAAACAGGCAGTTGAGAATGATGTGCATGTTTTAGGTGTGTCTTCATTAGCTGCTGGGCATAAGACCCTAGTTCCTCAGGTCTTAGCCGAATTACATAAATATGGACGTGAGGATATCATGGTCATTGCAGGAGGGGTTATTCCTCCTCAAGACTATCAATATCTTTTTGACGCTGGTGTTGTTGGTGTTTTTGGACCAGGAACGAAAATTGCAAAAGCGGCGATTGAAATTTTAGAAATTTTGATAGATAGTGTGGCAGAATGATTGTGCTCAATTCGTGCTTAAAAGATTGTTAATAACTGTCTTATTTACTTGATAACTATTATTTGTAATTCAGCTACATAAAGTATATATTTGTGTGTAATCAGTTAAATAAAAACAAAAATCACAAATTATGGAAGGATATTGCGTAAAATGTAAATCAAAAAGAGAAATTAAAGATGCTAACGAAGTGACGATGAAGAATGGTAGAAAAGCAATGAAAGGAAAATGCCCTGAGTGTGGAACAGGAATGTTTCGTATTTTAGGAAAGGCCTAAGGGTAGATTCTTATTAGATATACAAAAAAAAGCTACTATCATCGATAGTAGCTTTTTTTTGTATTGAACTTTTTTAAATTAAAAATTATGTTGACGTTTTACATCAACAATCAGGGTTGAACACTTACGTATGATACATCTAATAGAAATTACTATGATAATGTAAGTTACATTCACTTATTGACGACTTAAGTGGAAATTTAAGTTTGATTATGAGAAATTTTTTTATTCTAAGTATTTTATGTAGTTCTTTTTCACTGTTCAACTATGCACAAACAATAAATAGTATACCTACAAAAGCGGCACAAATTTTACCAAATGGGTGGCATAAATTTCAATTGTCTGGAGTGGTATATGATGTCGAAATAAAAGAAAGAGCTTTTGTAAAAGGAAATATTAAATGGTTTGATGGGTCTACGTATTCAGGTAGTTTAGGTAGTAAGGGAATCTCAGGAAAAGGTACGTATACATGGGCAAATGGAGAGCGATATGAAGGTTCGTTAAAGAATAATGAACGACATGGTAAAGGCACCATGTATTGGAAAGACGGGACGAAATTTAGTGGAAAATGGAGAGAAAACAAACAACACGGAAAAGGTAAACTCTTTGATGCAAACGGGGTGGTTGTAAAAATTGGAACTTGGCAAATGGGAACGTTTATTCCTAAAAGTTAATAGTAGTTATGTTCATTTTCCGAATTTTTTATTTACGAATCTAATTGTTTCTGTAGACTCCTAGCAACAACTGTGTCATAAATAATTTTGAGTTTTTTAATTTTATGTTGAGTATCAAATTCTAGAATATCTACAACATCAAATACTACTTGCTCGCTGTTTTTTAGAGTCCAGATGTAGTTAAAATAAATTGCCAAATTACCTGTTTCGAAATCCTCAAATATACCCTGTAATTTTAATTGAGAGCTTTTGGTATCATTTTTTAATTTCGGATAAAACAGCGAAGCTTTCATAGATCCATATAGTGGAGACTCTACAATGCCATTTTGGTTAAAAAGGGCAATTACTTCCTTGGTATTTCCATTTTCTAAATATGTTAAGTAGCTAGAAGCAATATCTTTGCGCTTCATTTTTTTTAGTTTGATTAGATTTAATATACCCTAAGATAGTTCCAATAAATACGATAAAGTGACTATTCATTTTCTTTGAGACCAAAATAGAATTAGACCCGCAACTAATGAAGCTTTGCTTAATCGAACACATATGGTAATTTTAAAAGTTTATGTTGAGTTATAACAATTCTAATAATTCTATTTACAATAGAATTTTTTAAATTATTGCTTATAAATCTCACCATTTTTCATGACAAAACTTATCTTTTCTAAGGTTGAAATATCTTTTGTTGGATCATTATCCGAAGCCACTATATCGGCGAGAAAACCAACAGCTATTTGACCTATTTTTTCCTCCATTCCTAAAAGTTTTGCGTTGGTAATGGTAGCCGATTGAATAGAAAACATGGGAGACCAACCATATGCTACCATATATCGAAACTCCTTGGCATTTTCCCCATGTGGGAAAACTCCCGCATCTGTGCCAAAAGCAATAGGAACTCCTTCTTTGCGAACCATATTAAATGTTTTTTCTAATGTAGCAACGGTACTGGCAATTTTAGGAAGAATGATAGGAGGATAATAGTTCGGAATCTTTGCTTTTTCTTCAACATATTTTCCGGCAGAAAGCGTGGGAACTAGAAAGGTATTGTATTGTTTCATTAATGCGGCCGTCTCTTTATCCATAAAAGAACCGTGCTCTATAGTTTGAACCCCAGCTTTAATAGCCCGTTGCATTCCTTCTATACCGTGAGCGTGTGCTGCAACCACCATACCATATTCATTTGCTGTTTTTACTACTTCGTTAACTTCAGCCTGGGTGAACTGAGCGTTTTGACCATTTTTACTCACACTTAATACGCCACCTGTTGCGGTTATTTTTATAAGGTCAGCGCCATTTTTATATCGTTGGCGTACAGCTTTTCTTGCATCTTCCACACTATTAATAACACCTTCTTTGGGTCCAGGATCGCCCATTAAATCTTTTTTTCTCCCATTAGTAGGATCAGCATGCCCTCCAGTGGTACCAATTGCCTTTTCGGCGGTAAATATTCGAGGTCCGTCTACTTTCCCTTGTTTTATAGCCTGGCGTAGCGCTACATTCACGCCACTTCCACCCAAATCTCTTACAGTAGTAAAACCAGCGTTCAAAGTTCTCTGTGCAATTTCAGCAGCGCTAAATGCAACATCCGCATCATTCTTTGTATACGTATCTAAATACCGTGTTGGACTCGTTTCTCCCTCTATATGCACATGCATATCAATAAAACCGGGCATCACCGTTTTTGAAGTTAAATCTATAAACTTAACAGAGCCATTGGTTTTTGGTCTAATATAGCCTTTAAGAACTTGTGTAATCTTATTGCCATTCACCACAACAGTCATTTGTTTTTGAACCTTTCCTGTCTTGGTGTCAATTAATTTACCACAATGAAGATAGGTGTTTTGAGCGCTTACAGTTATGCTCAAGCACAAGCATACAAAAAGAAGTGTTTTTTTCATGAATAAAAGATTTGGTTTATAAATGTACTGAAAATAATTTCACTTGTAAAACCCGAAATAAAATTGCACTTTTGAACGCATCTACTTAAAACATAATTCATGGAACTACTGTCGCAAAGATCTAAAGTAAAGGCCAATCTAAACTACTTAGGTGAGGGTACTGAATTTGCCATTATTTATTTGAAGAATATTTTATTGACACTACTCAGTTTGGGCTTATACTATCCTTGGGCAAAAGTAGAAATATTAAAATATCATTATCAGTCTACGGAATTAGATCAGGCAAGATTTTCTTTTCACGCTACAGGAAAAGAGGTATTTAAAGGATTTATTAAGATTTATATCGTTGTAATTTTATTGTATGGATTTTTGTTTTACGCAATACAAACTCAGAATCAAGTTCTGATGATAGCTGCGATAAGTATTTTTTATTTATTTTTAATTTTAGTGGTGCCGTTTGCAATACACGGCGCAGTAAGATATCGATCTTCAAGAAGTTCTTGGAAAGGAATTCATTTTAAATATCTAGGCGATAGAACAGAATTCTTTTGGTTATATATGAAAGGGGCTTTACTTACAATTTTTACACTAGGTATTTATGGAGCATGGTTCCATGTAGAAATTCGGAAGTACATTTTTAGTCATTTGCGTTTTGGTAATTTATCCTTTAATTTTAAAGGAACAGGGAGCGACTTGTTTGTGATTAATCTAAAATTTATTATTCTTTTTTACCTAACATTGGGTATTTATTCTTTTTGGTACTATAGAAATTTGGTTCGTTTTTATGTAGATAATACAAGTATTACTCAAAACGGAAAAGAAGTGAAATTTAAAACCAATATGGAGGCAGGAGATGTTTTTGAATTGTTATTTATCAACGGATTGTTAATCGTTTTTACATTAGGCTTAGCAACTCCTTGGGTTACTGTTAGAACCTTAAACTTTTTCTTCAGATTTTTAGAAATTGAAGGAGACCTTGATACGAATAGAATTCAACAAGCAAGTTATGATGATTTTGACGATGCCGTTGGAGATGATTTGATGGATTTCTTTGATTTTGATTTATTATAGTAAATGTCTTTTAAAGCGAATTTTTTTGATGGTAAAACTTCTAGAACGCATGCGGCTTCTATTACTGCAAGTTCAGTGAACTGGAAGATTAGATATTTAGATGAAAAATCAATTCCCGTTGAAGTATCCTGGAATCCACAAAAAATTAAAAAATCGGATGTGTATACCAAAGGATTAGTGGCATTTACCTACGGAGATACATTTCCGTTTCAAAGAATTGAGAGTACAGACGATAGTTTCATAAATTATATAAATAATAGTCATGAGCATTTAAGTAGCACAATAGACGTTATGTTGCATAAATCAAAATGGCGATCGATTCTTTTTTTATTGACGGGAATTCTAACTATAGGAATCCTAACTTATTTTTATGTAATTCCTACAGTAGCAACTAGTTTTGCCACTAAATTGTCTGAGAAAAATGTGATTGATTTTGGGAACTACATTTTTAGAGTTATCTCTGTAGATTTAAAGATGAACGAGGAAGCCTCTAGAGAGCTACAAAATTTTGTAGATGAAATGGATATCGAAAGTGAATTTCCTCTCGATATTTATGTTGCACAAAGTGAAGAGTTAAATGCCTTTGCTCTTTCGGGAGGAAAAATAGTTGTTTTTTCATCTTTGATAGAAAAAATTCAAACAAAAGAGCAACTTGCTGCGTTGATAGGTCATGAGGTGTCACATATTGAAAATAGACATGTGCTGAAGAATATTGCGAGAAATTTTGGCGGTGCTATTTTTACATCTGTTTTATTTGGAGATATCAATGGAGCAACTACTATTTTAATGGATAACGCACACTTATTTAGTCAGATGTCTTTTACTCGAGGCTTGGAAAAAGAAGCCGATATGTATGGATTAGAGATTATGCGGAAAAATAAATTGGATTTAAATGGAATGCCAGAATTATTTGAAATTTTAAAGAAAGAATCACCTTTAGATGTTCCTACCTATTTGAGTAATCATCCTATGTTAAAAGATAGAATAGTATATACAAAGAGAATTGCCGAATCTCAAGGAAATATTGTAGCAAATGAGACCTTAGAATCTAAATGGCAAGCAATTAAAGCAGCATTATAAAATGAGCAAGAATATTATTATTACCGGAACGAGTAGAGGAATTGGGTATGAGTTGGCAACACAATTAAGCAACGAAGGACATCACGTTTTAGCGCTATCACGAAATATAAAACCTTTACAGAATAATAACTTAGACAACCTTGAATGTATTGCTTGTGATATAGCCATTGAAGATGATCTTAAAAGTGTACAAAGATACGTTGAAGAGCATTGGAAACATGTTGACATCATCATTCATAATGCGGGTCGCTTAGTAAATAAAGCTTTTGGAGAAACTACAACTGCCGATTTTTTAGATGTGTATAAAGTAAATGTTTTCGCAGTAGCAGAATTAACAAGGTTACTTTTACCCTATTTGAAGAATGAAAGTCACGTAGTGACTGTTAGCAGCATGGGAGGGATTCAAGGAAGTATGAAATTTCCTGGTTTAGCTGCCTATAGTTCTTCTAAAGGAGCAGTTATTACACTCTCCGAATTACTGGCAGAAGAATATAAAGAACAAGGTATCTCATTCAACGTATTAGCACTAGGTGCGGTGCAAACCGAAATGTTGGCCGAAGCTTTTCCAGGTTACGAAGCACCGACGACAGCGAAAGAAATGGGTAGATATATTGCAAATTTTGCATTGACTGGGCATCAATTTTATAATGGTAAAGTATTGCAGGTTTCAGCATCTACGCCATAATAATGAAAGAAATATTAAGTAAATATCTACCTGAATACGCTATCGATTTGGTAATAAAATTACTAAATCAGTATCCGTGTAAGTTAAAAATAGTAAACAAAAGAAAAACTAAACATGGAGATTTTAGAAAATTACCTTCTGGTCAATATCAAATAACAATTAATAATGACCTAAATGAATATCGGTTTCTACTAACACTAATCCACGAATTAGCACATTTAGTAACACATCAAAAATTTGGGCGTGTACAACCGCATGGAAAGCACTGGAAACAATGTTTTCAACATTTAATGTTACCATTTTTACATCCAGAAATATACCCTATCGAAGTATTGCCGTTTTTGGCAAATTATCTTAAAAATCCAAAGGCAAGTACTGATTCTGACGTGAAATTATCCTTGAAACTAAAGCAGTTTGACGCTCCAAATGATAAGAATTTTGTGTTTGAAATACCGTTAAATAAGAAATTTATCTATAATAAACGTATTTTTGTACGTGGACCAAAACGAAGAACTCGTTTTGGTTGTATTGAAATTACCAGTGGGAAAACGTATTTGTTTCATCAAAATGCGGAGGTAAATATCTTAAATTAATAACTATGAGTAAAAATTATTATGCCGTAATTATGGCAGGTGGTGTGGGGTCAAGATTTTGGCCTGTTAGTACACAAAATTTCCCAAAACAGTTTCATGATATGTTAGGAACTGGTGATTCTTTGTTACAAAAAACATTTGATAGATTGGCGAAAGTGATTCCAAAAGAAAACATTTTAATCGCTACCAATAAAAAGTACAAAGCATTAGTTTTAGAGCAATTAAAGGATGTAAAAGAAAACCAATTGTTATTAGAGCCAGCGATGAGAAATACAGCGCCTTGTATCTTGTATGCTGCGAAAAAAATTCAAAAGTCAAATTCAAATGGGGTGATGATAGTTGCCCCTTCTGATCATTGGATAGAAGACGAAAAAACGTTCATTGAATCTATAAAAAAGTCGTTTAAAGCGTGCGCTGAGCAAGATATATTAATGACTTTGGGGATACAACCTTCGAACCCTAATACTGGATACGGTTATATTCATTTTGAGAACAATAATGATGATATTAAAAAGGTAAAGCAGTTTACCGAAAAACCCAATCTAGAAATTGCTACAAGATTCTTAGAAAGTGGCGAGTATCTATGGAATGCTGGAATATTTGTGTGGAGTGTTGGTAGTATTATCAAGGCTTTTGAAAAAAGTTTACCTAAAATGTTAGCCTTATTTTGCGAAGGAGATAATGTATATAATACAGAGTTTGAAGATGATTTTATTACGAATAACTATGAACTAGCTGAGAATATTTCTATAGATTTTGGTATTATGCAGGAAGCTAGAAACATATATGTCTTGCCTGTAGATTTTGGTTGGAATGATTTAGGTACTTGGAGTTCGTTATATGATAAATTAGATAAAGATGAGGATCATAATGCTTCGGTGAACGGAAAAGTACTATTTAAAGAGGCTTCTGGTAATATGATAAGCACCCAATCTAAAAAACATGTTGTGATTCAGGGGTTAGATGATTATATTGTGGTTGAAAAAGATAATGTATTACTTATTTGCCCAAAAAAAGAAGAACAAAATATTAAACAAATAGTATCAGAAGTTCGTAACAAATTTGGTGAAGATTTGGTATAATTAGAAAGTGATAATTAAACAAAATTGTGATACCCTATAACTATGGAAGAGGAAAATAAAAAAATAGAGATAGATTTAGACCTAACGAAGAAAGATGTCAAGAAAGAATTTTCTGGTTTTTTTGGGAGTTTGAAACATTTTCTAAAAGATCTTCTAGAGATTCGACATGATACGAACAAGGAAGGTACTGTTCAGCAAATTAAGGATGGTATTTCAATGCAAGGTCATACGGCGTGGATTTTAGTATTCTCTATTACTATTGCATCTATTGGGCTAAATGCTAATTCAGCAGCTGTTGTAATAGGTGCCATGCTTATATCGCCTTTAATGGGGCCTATATTAGGTGTTGGATTGTCTATTGGTATTAATGATATTGATACGCTTCGTAAATCGATTAAGAATTTAGGCGTAATGATAGGCTTGAGTTTATTAACATCTTTTTTATTTTTTAGTATTCCGTTGTTTCAAGCGGATACACCTGAGATTTTAGCAAGGACAAGACCAGATGTAAGAGATGTGTTTATTGCAATGGCGGGTGGTTTGGCCTTGATTGTCGCAGTGAGTCGACCTTCAGCGCAAACAAACACAGTTGCAGGGGTAGCAATCGCCACGGCTTTGATGCCACCATTATGTACTGCAGGATACGGTTTAGCAATATGGAATTTTAGTTACTTTTTTGGAGCCATGTTTTTGTTTACCATTAACACTATTTTTATTGCATTGGCAACGTTCGTAATTGTAAAGTATTTGCGATTTCCAATGGTGAAGTATATCAATTCAGCAAGAAGAAAATCAATTGCACGTCTAGCTTCATTTTTAGCGTTCGTTATTTTTGCTGGTAGTATTTACTCTTTCTATAATTTGTTTAAGGAAAATCAATTTAAACAAATGGCTCATGATTTTATAGAAGAATTAAAGGAAGATGGTGAAGCTATTTTAGGAGAAGATGACGAAAATATTGATTACGCAAACAGAATGATTAAAGTGCCTTTGCTTGGCGGTATGGTTGATGAATCGAAGGAGAAAGAATGGAAATTGAGAATGGAGGAAATCGGTTTAGAGAATACAGAATTAAATGTACAGCAAGGAAATGATTCAGAAATACAAGAGCAAGTAGAAGATTTGAGAGATTTGTATTCTCAAAATCAAAAGATTATTACCTCTCGAGATGAGACAATTAAAGAAAAAGAAGATAAAATACGTTTACTGGAACGGCAACTTACACGTATTTCTCAAAAGAGTATTCCGTTCAAGCAAGTAAGTTCTGAAGCAAAGATCATTGCTACCGGATTAGAAGAATTATCATATTCAGATGTGATTAAGACGAATTTCAAAAGTATAGATACAGTACGTATGTTTTATTTTAAATGGTATGACTCTATTCCAAGAAAAGTAATTCGTAATGAAGAGCCAAATCTAAAGAAATGGTTAAAGACAAGGTTACAATTAGATACGGTAAGAGTAGGTAGAAAATAAATAGATAACTAACTATTTTCTTTTAATTGGGCTGCACGTACTTTTTTAAATAAATTTGAGGAGTACACAAAATCAGTAAGCGCTTCATTGTCTGTTTTAAAGACATCATCACTGGTGCCTTCCCATTCTTTGATACCATTGCGTAAGAAAATAATTTTTTCACCAATTTCCATCACTGAGTTCATATCATGAGAATTGATCATCGTAATCATGTCATATTCTTTGGTAATTTCCTGAATTAAATTGTCAATAACGATAGCTGTTTTAGGATCAAGACCAGAATTAGGTTCATCACAAAATAGATATTTCGGATTATTTACAATGGCTCTAGCAATGGCAACGCGCTTTTGCATTCCTCCAGAAGCTTCACTTGGCATTTTTTGATGAGCATCAGGCAGATTGACACGTTTTAAAACTACATTTACACGGTCTTGCATTTCGCTTTTACTTTGCTTTGTAAACATCCGTAAAGGAAACATTACATTTTCGGCAATCGTCATTGAATCGAATAGTGCACTACCTTGAAATACCATTCCCATGTCTCCTCTTAGATCTCGTTGTTCGTTATCTGACAGTTGCGAATACATTTTGCCATCATACGAAATTGTACCGCTATCAGGAGTAAAGAGACCTAATAAACATTTTAAAAAAACTGTTTTTCCAGAACCACTTTGTCCAATAATAAGATTGGTTTTTCCTTTTTCAAAAGAAGTACTAATACCCTTTAAAATTTTAGTTTCACCAAACGATTTCTCTAAGTTTTCAACTACGATCATTAGCTTAATAACAATTGGGTTAGTATATAGTTTAACAATATAATGATCACACTGGTCCACACAAAAGAGGTGGTACTAGCTTTACCCACCTCCAAGGCACCACCTTTCATGAAATAACCATAAAATGAAGGTACTGTGGCTAAAACAAACGCAAAAACGACTGTTTTAGCAAAAGCATAAATAATATGAAAAGGAATAAAGTCTGTTTGAATACCTATAATATAATCTTCCATACTTGTAAAACCACCATAAACACAGGCGGCCATACCTCCTAAAATTCCCAAAAACATGGCAATTGAAATGACAAATGGATAGAGCATTAGGGCAATAAATTTTGGAAATACTAAATAGTTAATTGCGTTAATACCCATAACTTCTAAGGCATCTATTTGCTCTGTAACGCGCATAGATCCAATACTAGAAGTGATAAAAGATCCAACCTTACCGGCCATGATTATAGAAATGAACGTTGGAGCAAACTCTAAAATAACAGATTGTCTTGTCGCAAAACCAACCAAGTATTGCGGAATGAGTGGATTTGTAATATTAAGGGCAGTTTGAATCGTAACCACACCACCAACAAAAAATGATATAAAGGCAACAATTCCAATTGAACCAATAATTAAATCATCTATATCCTTAAGAATCAAGGTTTTCATTACCGTCCATTTCGTAGGCTTGCGAAACATTTCTACAACCATCAAAAAATAAGCACCAATATTCTCTAAGTATGTCATTTAGATTCTTTAAAATATTTTAATATTATAAAATTGTTGTCTATTAAAATATGCACTTTCAAAAATATAATTTTAAATGTAAAATGAGCTACATTTGGGGAATATTAAATTTAGCTGTATATGAGAATATTACTTTCTATTGTTTTCACAATATGTGCGTGTAGCTTCAGTTTTTCACAAACCATTGAAGAAAAGCGCCCCAAATTAGTCGTAGGAATTGTGGTAGATCAGATGCGTTATGATTATCTAACTCGATTTTATAATAAGTATGCTGATGATGGTTTCAGAAGACTATTAACAGAAGGGTTTAGCTTAGAGAATGCTCATTTTAGTTACATTCCTACATATACGGCTCCTGGACATGCTTCTATTTACACAGGAACAACACCAAGTGTTCATGGAATTATAGGCAACAATTGGTACGATAAAGAATTAAAAAAAGAGATTTATTGCGTTGACGATACTTTGTATAAGAGTATTGGTAGTGAGACTGGAGGTCAAAAGTCTCCAAGACGTATGCTAACAACAACAATTACAGATGAGTTAAAACTTGCTCAAAATAGACAAGGAAAAGTAATTGCCTTAAGTATTAAAGATAGATCAGCGGTACTTCCTGGTGGGCATACAGCCGACGCAGCTTATTGGTTTGCGGGAGCCAACGAAGGTAATTTTATAACAAGCAGCTTTTACATGGATAGTTTACCTAAGTGGGTGACTGACTTCAACTCTTCAGGTTTGGCAAAACGATATATGAATACAACCTGGAATACACTAAAAAATATCGATGAATATACCGAGAGTATGGTCGATGACAATAAATTTGAAGGTTTATTCAATGGAAAAATCACGCCTACGTTTCCGTATAACTTAAAAAAGTTAAAAAAGAAAAATGGTAATTATGATCTATTAAAAGAAGTACCTTTTGGTAATAGTTTGGTTAAAGATTTCGCTGAAGCGGCGATTATTGGAGAAAGGTTAGGGAAGGGGATAGCCACAGATTTTTTATCGATTAGCTTCTCAAGCACTGATTATGTTGGTCATAAATTTGGACCCGATTCGAAGGAAATAGAAGATACTTATATTCGACTAGATAGAGATTTAGCTTCTTTTTTAGCTTTCTTAGATGAACATGTAGGGAAGGATAATTACACGTTGTTTTTAACGGCAGATCATGCTGTTACACAGGTTCCATCTTATTTGAATTCACTAAAAATTCCGGCGGGTTATTTTAATTGGGAAGAGTTTAAAGTTAGCATCAATACTATGACACAATCTGCTTTTCAAATGCCAATGGATAGTATTATTGAAAATGTGTCAAATAATCAAGTGTTTTTAAATGCAGCGGCTCTCAAACGACATGATTTGAAGATTAATGAGGTAAGTTCAATTCTTGCAAATGGATTAATCAAACATAAAAATATTTATAGAACAATAACTGCGAATACTTTGAATCGCACAGAATTTAGCGATGGTATTTTACATCGCTTACAAAATGGATATAATCAAAAACTTTCTGGTGATGTACTGCTGATTCCGAATCCATCTACAATTTGGAGAGGTACAACCGGAACGACGCATGGTTCAGGATATAATTATGACTCACATGTTCCAATACTATTTTACGGAAAAGGAATTAAAAAAGGAACTTCTAAACGAAAAGTTGCTATCTCAGATATTGCTCCTACATTATCTAATTTGTTAAAAATAGGATTTCCCAATGGGGCAACGGGTACTATAATTGAAGAAGTTTTCGAAGAATAGGTTATTTTTCTATTTTTCTTTTCTGAATAGCTTTCCTTTTTTTCTTATCCGATAGTATTATCTGAATAATCAATATAAACGCAAAGAGGAGAAGCGACAGAATTATTTTATTAGTCATTTTCAGTAGGAGTTACAATATGTTTCATATTATAACGAGCATCTAAACAAATTATTATGCTAATATCGATACACCACTGCATTAATATTCATTCCAGCACCTACAGAAGCTAAAATAACAACGTCTCCTGATTGCACTTCATGGTCTTCTAGTCTCCTTTTTAGAACCAAATCTAACAAGGTAGGAACGGTTGCTACAGAACTATTGCCTAATTTATGAATACTCATGGGCATAACTTTATCAGGAGTTGGAGTTTTATATAGCCTAAAGAAGCGTTTGATAATAGCCTCATCCATTTTTTCGTTCGCCTGATGAATAAACACCTTTTTCACGTCAGTAATTGCAGTACCACTTTTTTTCAAGGCGATTTTCATCGCATTTGGAACGTTGTTTAATGCATATTCATAAATCTTACGACCATGCATTTTAATATATCGAACTTTGGGATCTGTATCTGGAATATTAGACTTACCTAAAAATAAATACTTGGCTTCTTCATAAGTGTGAGATTGGGTTGCATGACTCAAAATACCAGAGGTACCACCATCTTTGCTTTCAAGAATACAAGCGCCAGCACCATCCGAATATATCATCGAATCACGATCATGCATATCTAAAACTCTTGATAGTGTTTCACTACCAATAACAAGACATTTTTTAGCAATACCAGCTTTAATAAATGTATCGGCTTGAATAACACCTTCTATCCATCCAGGACAACCAAATACAATGTCGTAAGCAACACAATTAGGATTTTTTATTTTGAGTAGATGCTTTACTCTTGCAGCTAAACTTGGTAAAATATCAGTTTGAATGGTATCTTTTTTAATATCACCAAAGTTTTGTGCTAAAATGATATAATCTAACTCTTCAGGATCAATATTTGCATCTTCTATCGCCCTTTGAGCTGCGATTAGGGCAATATCACTCGATTGCATATCATCTTTTGCGTAGCGTCTTTCTTCAATACCTGTAATCGCTTTAAACTTTTCAATAATGACTTCGTTTGAACTTTCGAAGGGCACATTTTTATCACTAAAAAAACGTTCTTCATTAAAATCGGCGTTTGTCTTAACAATGGTAGGTATATAGCTTCCAGTTCCCGTAATGACTGAATTCATAGGTAGATTTGTTAGGTTCTAGCAGCGAAACTAATCCTTTTTTAATAAAATTTGAAGGGATACCCAAATTACTTTTGTGATATCCTAGCTTTTTATAAATATGATAACCAAATAAAGAATTGATTATGAAGTTTGCATCTTTATTTGCATGACCGTAGCTATCGATAAGGCTCTTGTCTTTGCTAGGGTAGCCTTTGGGCCGTCGAACTTTGAATCGATAGTTGTATTAAAATGTTTCAACCATTGTTTAAAGTGAGCAGTTGCGAAAGGCTTATTTTTATGCATTTCGAGATGAGGTTTCATGGCATTGTTTCCATACTTGCTAGTTTTTAAAAGTATGTCTTCCCAAAAATCTATAATGATTTCTAAATGATGATCAAGTTGATTTGAGTTCACTAACTTTTCAAAAAAATGACTTAGTATGTTGTCTTTTATAAGTGCATCATAAAATTGATGAATGAATGCTGAGATATCTTCTCTAGATTGGATGTCTTGTTTCATTATTTTTTATAGGAAAGATTTGTCAAAACTTAATGGCAGTAGATCTTTCAATGAAGTAGCTTTGACAATTTTGCCTGTTTCTCCCATAAATAGTAATTCAATTGGAGATTCTTGCTTAAATTCATATTCAGCTATTGCTTGTCGACATGATCCGCATGGACCAACAGGTTGGTCTACTAATTTATTTAATGAATTGGCAGAAATAGCTATTTTTAAAATAGGGATGTTCGGAAACAAAGCCCCAGCACTATAAATAGCCACGCGTTCAGCACACATTCCTGAGGGGTAAGCAGCATTTTCTTGGTTACTCCCTGTTATAATTTCATCGTTCTGCAATAATATTGCTGCACCCACATTAAAGTTAGAATAAGGAGCATAAGCCGTATCTCTAATTTGCATAGCTCTATGCATCAATTTGTTGTCACCATCAGAAAGTTCTTTTAAATTAGTATAAATAGTAAAAGTAGTTGTGTGTTTAATTTTTTTCATCTTATCATCTAGGCTAAAAATAAAAAATCATTTTAGCGAATGTACTAAAATGATTTCTTATAATTCTTTATTTAAGAAAGTCTATTAAAAATTCTCAAATGTATTTCCAAAATTAAATGTAAGTGAAAAACGTAAGGTATTTTCTAATGGATTATTGACATCTGTTGAGTTTATTAAATAGGACAAGTCTAAGTTGGTACTTTTAAATTTAAATCCGGCACCAAGTGTAAAATACTTTCTACCACCGGAATAGTCACTTTCATTAAAATATCCTAGTCTCATACCGAAGGTTTTATCATACATATATTCAGCACCTAATGCCCATGTAAATTCTTTTAATTCATTTCCTCCTGGAGCATCTCCAAAAGATTGAAAAATACCACCAATAAACCCAACATCATCGTCTTTACCATCAATTATGTTACCAGCGTTATCTCTAATTGGAGGTGTTGGTACCAATAATTTATTAAATTCCAAATTTGCAGTAATACTATTCAATTCATCTAAAATAAACTCAAATCCACCACCTATTTTAAGATTTGTTGGAATAAAATTATCTTGTCCCCCGTCAGTTAACGTTACCTTCGGACCAATATTAGAAATATTGAATCCACCGCGCCAAATACCGTTAAAATCACCGTAGTTTTTTTCTTCAGATTGATAATAACCAGAAACATCTACGGCAAAGGTATTCACGGTGTTAATTACCGAATTTTCAACACGCAATGCATAATCAGATCGTAAATAGCGAACACCAACGGCCATGGCAAACTCTGGACTTAACTTCAAACCGTATGAAAGGTCTAAAGCAAATTCGTTCGGGTTTTCTGAGCCAATACCTTGCCCTTCAAAGTTTGTTAATTCTATCGTTCCCAATGAGAAATATTTTAGAGACGCTCCCCAAGAACTATTTTCATTAATTCTATTTGAGAATGTAATGTTACTTACAAAAACGTCGCTCGTTAAATTTCTCAACCAGGGCGTATAGTTCACACCAATGGCATATTGAGATTCTCCAAAAACATATTTCGCAGCGTTAAAATGTTGCGAACTAGCATCTGGAGATGTTGCTACCCCAATATCTCCCATTCCTCCAGATCTAGCATCGGGTGCAATTAGTAAGAAAGGAGCCGCAGTGGTTATGGGATTCTCATCTTGGGCATAACTTTTAAAAAAGCCAATTAGTAAAATTGGAATTAACAGAAATATTTTTTTCATTGAATTAAGTTAAATATTGTTTACAGTTCATTTTATTGTAATATAACTAGCTTTTCATACTTACTAGCTTTTGCATTTGACAGTGTAGATTTTACGTTCAACTTATAAACGTATACACCTTTTCCTATTTTATTACCAAAATCATCTAAACCATCCCAGGAAATTGTTCTAGAAAGATTACCTTCGGTTTGTACGGTTTCATTAATTGTTTTAATCAATTTTCCAGACACCGTAAATATCTGAACTTGAACTTCTAAAGGTTCATTAGGTTTATTATGATTAAACCAAAATTGAGTATAATTAATGAGGGGATTGGGATAATTTAACACATTATCAATTACTAAATCTCTGTCATCAACTACAACAAAATTTAACGTAGCTTCAGACGGATTATTGTATGTATCCCAACATTTAAATGTAATTGTATGTGGTCCGGGTTCTAAGTTTCTAAATGGAAACTTTGCTTTACCTTTCGTAAAGTCATCTAAATCAGTTTGATAAAAGTCATTAAGAATAAACGGATTGGCCTGATCTCCATCTAAAATTGCAACAATATCATGATCCACAGCGGTAATCGATGTATTTATACCTGACGAATCCTCAAGGACAGCGATAAAAAAGGGAGATTCATTCGTATTTCCACCATCAACAAATGATTCGTCATTCATAAATAACTTTATGGTTGGCCCAGTAGTATCGTCGACAGCATTTTCATCGATACCTCCAATTATAATATCTTGATTAAAACCAGATTTATCTCCTTGTTCATTATCGGCATACATACTTATTTTTGATTTGCCAAAGGCGATTCTAATGTCTTTAGGTACTACAAACTCGAATTTAAAGCTTCCGTTGGTAACAGATGCTTGCCCACGAAAGATTTTACTTTCTATAGCATCAAAAGATAATTTTCTTCCGAAGTTGTCATTATCTAAGGTTGATCTTACCAAGGATTTATCAAAAATTGTGGTTGACAATTTCCCATTAAAATTGCTCAGAATATTGTCGGCCGCATCGGTAACAACTCCTTCTAAGGTAACACGCGATAATGCCTTCAGAGTATCCAGAGATTGTGAAATGTCAACATTATTCATTTTAGTAATTTTGATATTAGGTTTTGGCTGTGCCAATTTCATTGCGGGGTCTCCAAAATAGTACACAAATAAACGCTGATCCGAATTTGGAGAATTAGGATCATTTTTGCTCTCCATTAATGCTTGCGCAATGGTTAAATCTTCATTATTAAAAGCGAATAACTTCTTAACTAAAACCTTGTTAAAACTTTGACCTACACTTATAAAAATTTCTCGTGTCGTCGTAATCATGGCGATTGCTCCGCCATTACTATTAGAGAAGGTAAATTCTCCGGCAGTAACTCTATTAGGGTTGTCGAATCTAGAAAACTCGCATGTTACAGTAATAAGTAACG
This sequence comes from uncultured Flavobacteriaceae bacterium, assembly GCA_947500525.1. Lineage (GTDB taxonomy): Bacteria > Bacteroidota > Bacteroidia > Flavobacteriales > Flavobacteriaceae > Aureibaculum. Next base: position 35,986 of record CANMSH010000002.1, read on the forward strand.
GTAACGTATTGGGGTTTCTCCAATCATTAATTTGAGGTACCTCCAAAATACGTTCATCGGCCCAACCATCTTCACCACCATGGCCAAAATAATTTACTACTAATGATCCTGTTTCCACAGCATTATCTATTGCCGCATTCACTGTTGGATATCGTTCACCACCAGAAGATGTTTGTTGCACAAAAGCATCAGCATAAATTTTAGTAATATTAAATTCGGGTTTATTATCTCTAACATCATTCGCGATTGTTTCAACAGTTTGTTGCAATACGAATTCACCGGGATCATCTGGATCATCTGCAATAACAGTAATTTTATTTCTCCAATCCCCAAAAGAGGAAGTTGCATAATAATCTAAGACCTTATCAACAGCCACTTTAGCATCGGCTATTGTCGTGATAGGAAATCTGCCAGTAGCAACATCCTGTAAATCGGTAGTTCTTAATTCTCCATCAGTATCGTCCATCATTCCAAAATAATCATCGGTAACATATGATGTGGCGAGATTGAAACTCTCAAAAGATTCAAATGCAGGAATCACATTATTATTACCTACGATCCTGTTTTTATAATCATAAGAAGCATCACCAAAAAGGGCGACAAACTTGATGCGTTTTTCTGTTGAGGTAGCATGAACATATAAGTGCCTTACAAAATCTCGAATCGCTGTAATATCAGGAGAGCCTGAGCCAAATTCATTATATATATGTTCTAAATCTACCACTCGTACCGTTAAACCAGAATTATTTCTATGATAGTCTGCTAGACGCTCAGCTTCAGACATTAAATAATTGGGTGAGACAATTATATAATCAATATCTTGTAAACTGTGCAGGTTTTGATTTGGTACGATACTATTTTCAATGCGCTCTGGGGTAAAGTAATCGTTGTCATCAATAAGGATATATTCATTTAAAACACCTCCGTTACTTTTAAAAGATATTGTATTGTCAGTTCCTGAATCGCTTACAACAAGCGTTGGATTGATACTATTGGTAACATTCCAAATTTGATTGTTACTTGATGTATTTTGAACAGTATATCTTACAACATCGGTAAAAGAAGTTTTAGCCGCATCGAAACTTCTAAATGAGAATTGTTTGTTATTCGAGGCGTCTAGTTTCTTTGTTCCTATTAGTTCAACATAATCAAGATGCGCTCTTGCCGAAGGGTTCCCGTTATTATTGTAGGTCACTTCTATTGCTATTTGATCAGAACTTATTGAAATATCTCTCAGAGTCTCTCTTGCAATGGCCAGTGTTAAGTTAAAAGGTGAACTTGAAATCGCAGGAAAATTAATGTTACCCAAATTTTGATCATTCACTCGAATTTCCATTTGAGAAGACGTAAATGACTCAATAGCCCCACGTACTCTAACAAAGACATTCTTGGAAGGTTCTATCGTAGAGAAATCAAAATTCACAGTCGTGGTATTTATATTACTTAAGTTTTTACCTAACCATTGTTGTCCGTTAGAAAAAAGGTTCACATTATCTTGTTCAAATACGTGATAATCATTAAACGTAGTTAGAGATACTGTTTCTGATGCTAGAATAGTCGGGTTATTTTGTATTCGCTTACCCTCAGTATCACCAACTGTTAGAAAATAAAAAGATTTATCACTATAAATATTGTTGATGTGCCTCACTTGACTTTCATCTAGAGCCTTTGTATCCCAGCTATGAGGGCCTTTTCCATAAAAGAGGATGAAATCTCCGTTGTCAAAACTATTATCGTCCTCTCCTACAACCAAAATAGCATTTTCTTGCAATCCGTCATGCCTAAATTCGCTGTTAAGCATGGGTAAAAGTTGCCCCCCATTTCCGAAGATTTGAATATTTTTCGGATTTATATCACTGGTGTTAACACCTAAGTTGTCTAAGAAGTTTTTATCAATTTTAAAAACACCTGTGGTATCAATGGCAAATTTGTACCAAGTACCTTGAGATAGAACAGAATTTTTAACAGTTGATGATTTAACGTTGGAATTTGTATTACGTTCACGTGGTTGTGCCAATAATAGAAGCGGCATGAGCGCAGTTACTATATATAGGAAGTACTTAATTTTTGACATCATTAGACTAAACGGAACTTAAGTATACTTATTTTAATTTTTTACAAGGTTACATATAATAAAGAAATAAAACAATCGTTATACATGCATCCAATGGCATTTTATGCTATTGAAAGAATTGAGATTTAATTTACAAATTTAATAGATTAAAAGGTCTTAGACCCCCTAAATTAACACTAAAGTAAGTATGAAAAGGTTTATAGGAAAAAAAGTATTACTAACTATCCTAGTCGCAGGTTTTTTGGTAAGTTGTGGTAAGAAAGGAAGAACTTCTTCAGAATTGACCGGATGGAATTTTAACGATCCTACGTATGGTGGCTTTACCGCTAATACAAATTATGCTGGTCAAAAGGTACCACCAGGTATGGTATTGATAGAAGGAGGTACATTCACCATGGGTAGTGTACAAGATGATGTTCTGTTTGATTGGAACACCACTCCAAAGCAACAACAAATTAGATCTTTTTATATGGATCAGGCTGAGGTAACAAACTTAGAATATTTGTTTTATTTACAATATTTAGAGAAGGTTTTCCCTCCATCTGATGATACCTATCGTAAGATTTATCAGTCTGCTTTACCAGATACTTTAGTATGGAGAGATGCTTTAGGGTTTAATGAATTATTATCAGAAAGTTATTTACGTCACCCGTCATATAGCGATTATCCAGTTGTTGGTGTTTCGTGGTTACAAGCTACAGAATACTGTAAATGGAGAACTGATAGGGTAAACGAAAAGATCTTATATGATAAAGGAGTGTTGAACAAACTTTTTGATCAAGATTCTTTGAAAGTAGAAGGTAAAAATAGATTTGATACGAGTACATATTTAGCAAACCCGAATTTGTTGTTTGATGGTGATCAAAGTATATACAATAGAGGTTTGCCAGATTATTCGAAAAAACCTTCTAAAAAGAAAAGTAAAAAGGAAAGAAGAGCAGAAGAAGCTGCTGGCGATGACGCGGCATATGTTGAGACAGATACAGATAAAAAATCTAAAAAGAAAAGAGGTAGAAAGGCAAAGTCTCCTCAAGGTTTTACAGGAAGACATGTAAAAACGTCTGACGGATTGTTGACGCAACGTTTCAGATTACCAACAGAAGCTGAGTGGGAATATGCAGCAAAAGCGTTAATAGAAAATAGAGAATATAATAGTATTAGAGGGAGAAAGAAGTATTCTTGGAATGGTCGCTACACAAGAGACCAGTCTAAAAGAAGAGCAGGAAATCAATTAGCAAACTTTAAACAAGGAAAAGGTGATTATAGTGGATTAGCTGGATGGAGTAATGATGGTGCTGATATCACAATTAAAGTAAAATCTTATGATCCGAATGCATTTGGATTATATGATATGTCAGGTAACGTTGCCGAATGGGTAGCTGATGTTTACAGACCTATTGTTGATAATGATGCAAATGATTTCAATTACTTTAGAGGAAATGTATTTAAAAAGCCTCTAATTGATGAAGAGGGAAAAGTAGTAGTTGTAGATTATAACACGATCGAATTTGATACATTAGATAATGGTAAAATCGTACCTAAAGATCTACCTGGTAGTGTAAAGTATGTGCCAATTACAAAGCGTGATGCTTTTATGAGACCTAACTATGAAAAAGCTGATAATGTTTCAATTGGTGATGGAGATCTTGCTTCAACTAAGAACTTCTTTAAAGATGAAGAAGAATCAGAAGAAGGAGAGGATAAGCCTCGTATGTATAATTCTCCAAAAACACCAAGACAAATTGGAGAGAGTGGCTTAATCATTCAGCAGTATGATACAAAAAAGAGAACTACTTTAATTAGTGATGAAACTAGAGTTTATAAAGGAGGTTCTTGGAAAGATAGAGAGTACTGGTTAGATCCAGCTCAAAGAAGATACTTACCTCAGTATATGGCAACGAACTACATAGGATTCCGTTGTGCAACTGATAAGTTAGGAGCGATGTCTTATAAGAGAAGAAGAAAATCTCCATCTAAAAGATAAAACAAATTCTAAATCAACCAATATTTTAAAAACTCAATACTTCGGTATTGAGTTTTTTTTTAGCTTTACCTCATGAATATCGAACAATTGCACCAACTCTTTTTAGAGAGTTATATCGTTACAACTGACACAAGAAAGATTGAGAAAAATGGTTTGTTTTTTGCCCTGAAAGGAGAGAACTTTAATGGAAATTTGTTTGCAGAAGAAGCGTTAAAAAAAGGTGCTTCTTATGCGATTATTGACGAGGCAAGTTATAAAACACACGAGAATTGTATTTTGGTAGATGATGTGCTCGAAACATTACAAAAATTGGCATCATATCATAGAAATTATTTGGGGATACCCATTATTTCATTAACAGGTAGTAACGGTAAGACAACCACGAAAGAATTAATAAATGCCGTTTTATCGAGAAAATTTAAGACTACGGCCACTGTTGGAAATTTGAATAATCATATTGGAGTACCATTAACACTACTTTCGATGACACCTGAGACAGAAATTGGCATTGTAGAGATGGGTGCAAATCACTTAAAGGAAATAGCCCTGTTGTCAAACATAGCGCAACCTGATTATGGATACATCACCAATTTTGGAAAAGCTCATTTAGAAGGCTTTGGGAGTTTAGAAGGGGTTATTCAAGGTAAAACGGAATTGTATGCTCATTTACGTCAGCATGAAAAAACCGTGTTTGTAAATGCTAATGATGCTCGACAAGTGGAGGAGTCTAAAGGGATTAAGAATATTACATTTGGTAATAGTGATTCAACGTGCCCAATTCAGTTTGTAACAGCAGATCCGTTCGTTGTATTGACATATGAAACCAAAGAAATACATAGCCAGTTAATCGGATCCTACAATTTTAACAATATGGCAGCTGCTATTGCTATAGGAAAGTATTTCAAGGTGTCGAATGAACACATTCAAGAAGCTATTGAGCAGTATATACCTACTAATAATCGTTCTCAAATACTAAAGAAAGGAACGAATAAAATTGTACTAGATGCGTATAATGCTAACCCAAGCAGTATGAAGGTTGCCTTAGAGAATTTTTCAAATTTAACTGATAGTCATAAAATTGCCATACTAGGGGATATGTTTGAATTGGGAAAAGAAGCAGAAGAGGAGCATCAGTATATTGCTGATCTAGCTGATGAATTACAAATTAATAAGGTATACCTCTTAGGGAAAAACTTTAAAAAAGTGATCAATGTTAGTCAACGGGTACACCAATACGAATCGTTTGAATCTTTTAAGGATGATTTTTCAAAGCTAAAATTAGAAAATACAACGCTATTAATTAAAGCCTCTCGAGGCATGGCATTAGAACGACTATTAGAAATAATGTCATAGATCATTCTTGTTGGATAACATAAATGTTTTAAAGGCATTCCAATAACCCTCATATCCGTTGGTAGTTTTCCATATAGCACGTGAACCATGTATACCATTTTCTGAAGGCTTGTAATGAATGAGTTTTTCATTATTTACAAAACGAAGAAGTTTTTCGACTGGACTAATTTCTCTTTTAGAGGAGGTTATGAAAGTTGGAATGTCAAGTGATTTTATAAGCACAGCTAAATTCTTACCGTTTAAATATTCTCCAGGGCTAAATGCAGCGACCGCTTTTATCTTTTTGTTTTCACTTGCAATCCATAAAGCCAAGGAAGCAGAGTATGAACTTCCAACCAAAATAATCGGTCTGTTTCCATTCATTTTATACAAGTAGTCGATGGCAGCTTCTACATCTTGCTTTGCGCCAGCAAATCCTATGTTTCTCGCCTTTGATCTAGCGTCTAAGGCTGTTTGATTTTTGATATCATTTACCTCATTACCAGAACGTTGGTCAATTGCTAAGCACGAGAACCCTAAAGCATTTATTTTTTTGGCAGTTTCGATATATTCACCGCGACTATAGCCCGCCTGATGACACAATAAAACTGTAGGTTTTACATTTTTCATGAAATAAGCATCGGCGGTTATTTTTACCGAATCTTTTGCATAAAAGGTGAGTGTTTTAGAAATACTTGTTTCCTGAGAAAATAGATATTGAGAGAAAATAGTTAATGTAAGTAATAGTAGGTTTCGCATGCGTATTAATTTAAATGTTTAACAGGATCTTTACTGAAAACAACTTTTCTAAAAGTTCCTGGTTCTTTTGAATTTAGAAGTTTGAGGCCATTACCTGACTTGATCAGAAAATCAAAATGTTCTTCCCTTTTGTCGTATTGTTGTTGATTCGCATATGTCGTAACTAGAATCAAATTAAAAGGCCCATCTGGAGTTGAATCTACTTTGAGTAGCTCATACGATACAATGTAATTTTGACGTATCGCTCGCTCACGGAGCACTTTCCAATTGTTTTCATAGTAGAAATAAGCTTCTTTATTATTTTTATTTAATATTTGAACAAAATCAATCGTTGATATTCGATCTTCTAAGTTAATTTGATCAACGGCATTCGATTCTTGGGCATAACCGCCAAAACAATAAATAAGGATAAAACAAATAACCACTAATCGCATAAGACTTTAATTTTGATGCTCAATATAATAAATTCATAAATTTATAATTCTGCATGCTTATAACTTTAACAAGGGTTTAAGATTTTAAGAAATACTGCCTAATTGTCATTTTAACTATCTTGGCGTGATATTAGACAGAAATATGCTATGAGTAAGCAAAAAGTATCCTTTGGTTGGGCGTTTAAACAATTCATCTGGCCCAGAAGAAAAATCGTTTTCATTGGTTTAATTCTTATTATCTTAAAGAGTTTAGCTGGATTAATTATACCATTGCAAACGAAAACGTTGATCGATGATATTGTTCCAAATAAAGATATGGATGGGTTGTATACCCTCGTAATTATTGTAGTTTCAGCCTTATTAATTCAGGCATTAACTTCATTTTCTTTAACACGCTTATTAAGTGTTGAAGCCCAGCATTTGATTTCATTATTGAGGGCGCAGGTGCAAAAGAAATTATTAAGATTACCTATTAACTTTTTTGACAATAACAAATCAGGAGCCTTGGTTTCACGAGTTATGACAGATGTAGAGGGTGTACGAAACTTAGTGGGTACAGGTTTGGTACAACTTATCGGAGGTTCGATTACGGCAATTTTGGCATTTGTTTGGTTGATAAAAATTAATGCTACAATGACATTCGTGGTACTAGTGCCTGTGATTATTTTCGCTTTCGTTATGCTCAAAGCCTTTGGAGTAATTCGACCCATTTTTAAAGCCAGAGGTAAAATTAATGCTGAAGTTACAGGTAGACTTACAGAAACTCTTAATGGAGTTCGTGTAATAAAAGGTTTTAATGCCGAAGCACAAGAGAACAAAACATTTGAAGAGGGTGTAGAACGTTTATTTCAGAATGTTAGAAAGAGTCTAACGGCAACAGCATTAATTACAAGTTCATCAACTTTTTTGATCGGATTGGCTTCTGCGGGTATCATGGGAATCGGCGGGTATTATATTATGAACGATTCTATGACATTGGGTGATTTTGTACAGTTTACTTTGCTACTCGGTTTTATGGTAGCACCAATTGTTCAAATGAGTAATATTGGTAGTCAGTTGACCGAAGCTATGGCAGGATTAGATCGTACCCAAGAGCTGATGGAAATGGCCGAAGAAGATAACCCTGAACAACGAACCGTATTGTTAAATGAATTTGCAGGAAATATTGTTTTCGATGACGTTTCGTTTAGTTATGAGGAAAGTAAAGAAGTATTGCACAATATCTCTTTTTCTGCTCCCTCAGGAAGTGTTACGGCCTTAGTAGGTTCTTCGGGTTCTGGAAAATCTACTATCGCGGGTTTAGCGGCAACATTCTTAAATCCCAAAAAAGGAAAAGTGACCCTAGATGGTACCGATTTAAGCACTGTTAATTTGAGTAGTTATCGAAGCAAGTTAGGCGTGGTATTACAAGATGACTTTTTGTATGAAGGTACGATTCGTGAAAATATTTTATTCGCTAAAGCGGAAGCAACCGAAGAGCAATTGCAGGCAGCTGTAAAAGGTGCTTACGTTAATGAGTTTACCGATCGCTTCGAGGAAGGCTTAAATACAGTGATAGGAGAGCGTGGTGTAAAATTGTCTGGAGGACAACGACAACGTATTTCAATTGCCAGAGCACTATTGGCGGATCCCAAAATCATCATTTTAGATGAAGCAACATCGAACCTTGATACAGAAAGTGAATCTTATATACAAAAGAGTTTAGGTTTACTAATGCAAGATAGAACAACCTTTGTCATTGCACATAGATTAAGTACGATACAACAAGCAGATCAGATTTTGGTGATCGAAGAAGGTAATATTGTTGAACGTGGTAAACACGATGAGTTGATTGCACAAAAAGGGCGTTATTATGAATTATATACTTATCAAAGTAGAATTTAACTATGGATGCATTAGTCTTCAATGCGTTTCTACGAAACATCTCTGCTGAGCCACTGCCAGTTATTGATAGAACAATAGATGTAAAAGAATATGTGGCTATTGATTTATCTTCACGCAATTCAGCTTTAGAAGGTATAGATGTGTCATCTTCCAAGGCTTGGGAAACATATATTGAGAGTTATTTGAATAAGCGCAACGCAACTGTTGCGATTGGCGGGTACCTAGAGCAACGAGCTATCTACAATAGAAGTACGTATTTTAAAAAAGATCGTCCTGATGAAGAGCGAAATATACATTTAGGGGTTGATTTGTGGTGTGAAGCGGGTACAAAGGTACTAGCAGTATTAGACGGTGAAATACATAGCTTTCATAACAACAAGAATTTTGGTGATTATGGCCCAACCATTATTTTAAAGCACAAAATTGATGATAATACATTTTTCTCACTGTACGGACATTTAAATTTAGATTCGATAGAAGAAATTAGTATTGGACAAAAAGTTCAACAAGGTGAAGTGATTGGATTTTTAGGCGATAGTTCGATAAATGGTGATTATGCTCCGCATTTACATTTTCAGCTAATTAGAGATTTACAAAAGAAATTTGGTGATTATCCAGGAGTATCTAGCAAAAAAGATCTCAACTTCTATATAAAAAATTGTCCTAACCCTCAGTTGCTGCTAAAGATTATATAGATAGTCGTTTTACTTTAAAATAATACTATCTATTTGTAATTCAAAATTTTCTGCTTTTTTATTGCCAATTAAAAACACAATTTCTTCTAAGGTTTCGGCAGGATAGTTTGGAATATCTAAGATCTGTCCACGAAAGGCGGGATACATATCTTTTAATGATATTTCAATAGTTTGCCAGTTACCAGTAGTTGTAAATTTTGTGATATACGAATGACGTTCATAAACACTAGATTTTGTTCTAAATTGGTAATTTTTACCATCACCTTTGATCTTTAAAATAGCTTTGGTATACCCTTTTATTTTTTTTGGATCAAAACGGTATCGAAGAGAGGAGAAACCTCCATTATTTTCTAAAGATACAATACCACTAAAAACGGCGTGTCCTTCTTTACCCAATTTAAAATTGCCGTTTGAACGACCGCCCATAACGTTATCGTCTACAACCGACCAACCAGAAATATCACTTTTTGTAGTAAAATCAAATAACAGCATAGGTTTTATTAGTAAGGACGTAAGAAATATAGAAAAAATTATCACTGTTTGCATAGAGCTAAGGTAGCGATAAATCACTACTCTTACATTCGCTCAGGTACTTCAATTCCTAGGAGACCAACTGCGTTTTTAATAATTTCGCCTACTTTTTTCGAGAGTTGCACTCTAAAGACCTTTTCCTGTTCAATTTCACATCCCAAAATAGGGACACTTTGATAAAATGAGTTGTATTCTTTTACTAGGTCATAAGTGTAATTAGCAATAACGGCCGGGCTAAAGTTCGTCGCCGATTGCTGTATTACCTCAGGAAATAGCATTACCTGTTGGAGGAGCGACTTTTCTTTAGGATGTAATTTTAGAGCTTCTACTGAAGTGGAATATTCAAAATTTGCCTTACGTAAGATAGATTGTATTCTAGCATACGTATATTGAATAAATGGACCCGTGTTACCTTGAAAATCAATGGACTCTTTAGGATCAAAAAGAATGCGTTTTTTTGGATCTACTTTCAAAATATAATATTTCAAAGCACCTAAACCAATCGTTTTATATAATTGCTCTTTCTCAGGTTGTGAATAACCTTCCAGCTTACCTAAATCTTCTGAAATTTCGCGAGCAGTATTTGTCATATCTATTAATAAGTCATCGGCATCGACAACCGTGCCTTCACGCGATTTCATTTTCCCTGAAGGTAAGTCTACCATGCCATAACTTAAATGATATAAATTTTTCGCCCAGTCAAAACCTAATTTCTTTAGAATTAAGAAAAGCACTTTAAAATGATAATCTTGTTCATTACCCACAGCATAGACTAATCCACCAACATCCGAATAGTCTTTAATACGTTGTATAGCAGTACCAATGTCCTGTGTCATATATACAGCAGTTCCGTCAGCCCGTAACACAATTTTTTCATCGAGACCTTCATCAGTTAAATCACACCAAACAGAACCATCTTCTTTTTTAAAAAAGATTCCATTGGTAAGGCCTTCGGCGACAAACTCTTTTCCGAGTAGGTAGGTGTCACTTTCATAATAAAGGCAATCAAAATCAACACCTAAATTTTTATAAGTAACAGCGAATCCATCATATACCCATTGATTCATTGTTTTCCAGAGATCAACAACTTCTGTATCTCCCGCTTCCCATTTACGCAGCATTTCTTGTGCTTCTACCAATATTGGAGCTTGTTTTCTTGCTTCTTCTTCTGAGATACCATCTGTAATCAATGATTGGATCTCCTTCTTATATTCTTGATCGAATTTCACATAATAATTTCCTACCAATTTATCTCCTTTCAAGCCAGTACTTTCTGGAGTTTTTCCATTTCCAAAACGCTTCCATGCCAACATACTTTTACAAATATGAATACCACGATCATTGATTATTTGTGTTTTGTAAACTTTTTTACCTGAAGCCTTTATTATTTCTGAAACTGAGTATCCAAGTAAATTGTTCCTTATATGACCTAAGTGTAATGGTTTGTTTGTATTAGGAGAAGAATATTCAACCATTACAGATGTGTCATGAACTGATGGTTTATTAAATCCAAATTCAGAAATAGGATACAACGTATTGAATTGTTGGGTATAATATGCGTCGCTTATAACTAAATTTAGAAACCCCTTAACAACATTAAAATCAATAACATTTGGTACATGTTCTTTTAGATAAGTCCCTAAATTCGTAGCAATTTCTACAGGGTTTCCTTTGATGACTCTGAGAAACGGAAATACGACAATGGTAATATCACCTTCAAAATCTTTACGCGTTGTTTGAAACTCAACGGTATCAATGGTTACGCTATAAATACTTTCAAAACCTTTTTGTACTGCAGATTTTAATGTTTGTTGAATACTCATTCTTCTTAAAAAATTAAAAGGCAAATTTAAGATAAATATACTTGGGTATTAAAAGGATTTACTACTTTTATTATAGCCAATTTAGACGTCATGTTAAGAGACGAAACAAAAGTAAAAATACTACCAATATCTCAAAGTGCCTTAAAATTAGCAGAAAATTAAAAGCGTATTTATGAAAAATTATAATATACAGAAATCACCATTTATTGTTCCAACAACTGATGGTAAATTAATAGAAGAACATTTTGGAAATGCTACAGATGGTAATTCACACATTAGTATTGCGCATATGGTCGCCCCTCCAGGATGGAGTGAACCGTTTCAAACTCCAGAATTTGAGGAGTATACTTATATAGTTAAAGGAAAAAAACAGTTTATTATTAATGATGAAACGATCGTCTTAGAAGCAGGACAGTCAATTAAAATTCACAGGAACACAAGAGTTCAATATTCCAATCCTTTTTTAGAACCTTGCGAATACTTGGCTATTTGTTTACCAGCATTCGACATTAACATTGTGCATCGAGAAGGGTAGAGGATCGTTAAATTAATGCTAAATGTTGAATCTAATATTAGTCACGCATCTTTTAAGACCTATATTTACATCAAAATATATGGAATATGATATTAAAACTAATCGTAGCCGTTGTAATCTTCGTAATTACTGTACTTATTTAAAGAACATTAACCTTGTCGCTTTCGGGCTAACAATGTATTCTTTAGTAACATAGCAATGGTCATAGGACCAACTCCTCCCGGTACTGGTGTTATATAACTTGCTTTTTTGGCAACTTCATCAAATGCAACATCCCCAACAAGTCGATAGCCGCTCTTCTTTGATTCGTCTTTTATTCTAGTAATACCTACATCAATAACCGTAACGCCTTCTTTCACCATATCGCCAGTTAAAAATTCGGCAATACCTAAGGCAGCTATTATGATATCAGCTTTTTGAGTTACTTCTTTAAGGTTTTTTGTTCTACTATGCGTAATGGTCACGGTAGCATTTCCTCTTGTACGTTTTTGAGAAAGTAAAATACTCATAGGACTACCAACAATATGACTTCGACCAATAACTACTACATTTTTTCCTGATGTTTCGATATCATAACGATCTAATAATTCTAATATACCGAAAGGAGTCGCCGAAATGAATGTTGGTAAATTTAAAGCCATCTTACCTACGTTAGCCGGATGAAAACCATCAACATCTTTATCAGGGTCTACGGCCATAAGCACCTTTTGCTCATCAATATGCTTCGGCAAAGGTAACTGTACTATGAACCCATCAATATCATTATCTATATTTAATATGGCAATTTCATTTAGTAACTTTTCTTCAGTAGTTTCTGACGGTAATCGGATTAATGTTGATTCGAAACCAACTAATTTACATGCTTTCACCTTGGCATTCACATATGTCTGACTAGCGCCATCGTCTCCTACAAGAATTGCCGCTAGATGAGGTACTTTTTTTCCATTCTTTTTTAATTGTTCAACGTCAGTCGCAATTTCTTGCTTTAATTCGGCTGAAGTCTTTTTTCCGTCTAATAAAATCATAAAATATTTTTTGGCTATTGACCCATTCCTTTCATCATTTGCATCATACGTTTGCCACCACCACCTTGCATCATCTTCATCATTTTGCTCATTTGATTGAATTGCTTCATGAGTTGATTTATTTCTTGTACGCTCGTACCAGAACCTTTAGCAATACGCTTTTTTCGACTATTATTTATAATCGCAGGTTTACTTCTTTCTGCAGGAGTCATTGAGTAAATAATAGCTTCAATTCCTTTAAAAGCATCATCATCAATATCAACATCTTTCATGGCCTTACCAACACCTGGAATCATACCTACTAAGTCTTTCATATTACCCATTTTCTTTATTTGCTGAATTTGTTTTAAGAAATCATCAAACCCAAACTGATTTTTTGCAATTTTCTTTTGAATTTTGCGCGCTTCTTCCTCATCATACTGTTCCTGGGCTCGTTCAACTAATGAAACTACATCTCCCATTCCTAGAATTCGATCCGCCATACGATCTGGATAGAATACGTCGATCGCTTCCATCTTCTCGCCAGTTCCAATAAATTTAATGGGTTTATTCACCACCGACTTAATAGATAGAGCCGCACCACCTCGTGTATCTCCATCTAACTTTGTTAAAATAACACCTTCAAAGTTTAGAATGTCATTAAAAGCTTTTGCAGTATTTACGGCATCTTGACCTGTCATAGAGTCTACAACAAAAAGTGTTTCTTGTGGATTTACAGCTTTATGGATGTTAGAAATTTCGGTCATCATTTCGTCATCTACTGCCAAACGACCCGCGGTATCAATAATCACTACATTTTTACCATTTGCTTTCGCATGCTTGATTGCATTTTGAGATATTTCAACAGGATTCTGATTACCCTCTTCTGCATATACTTCTACACCAATTTGTTCTCCAACTACTTGTAATTGATTAATCGCTGCAGGTCTGTATACATCACAACCAACTAGTAAAACTTGTTTCGTTTTTTTATTTTTTAGATAATTTGCTAGCTTTCCTGAAAAAGTCGTTTTACCAGAACCTTGTAATCCAGACATTAAAATGACGGTAGGAGAACCGCCGAGGTTGATACCTACTGTTTCCCCACCCATGAGCTCAGTGAGCTCATCTTTTACAATTTTAACAAGTAACTGTCCAGGATTCAAGGTGGTTAGTACGTCTTGTCCTAAGGCTTTTTCCTTTACACGATTGGTAAACTCTTTCGCTATTTTAAAGTTGACATCCGCATCTAACAGAGCTCTACGCACTTCTTTGAGTGTTTCAGCTACATTTATTTCGGTAATTTTTCCATGTCCTTTTAAGACATGAAACGCTTTATCTAATTTATCACTTAAATTATTGAACATAATCCTGCATCATTTTTTGTAAGGAACAAATATAGGAATTTGGGATTAAAATTTATCCTCAAAACAAGTGCGATTTTAGGAAATTTTATATGGTTTTATATGGTAGTCAAAATAGAACTAAGATTAGTATGGCATTAATCTGTCAAGATCATTTTTCGCAAGAATATAAGCACAAAAATTAGGAGAGAATAGAAAATGAAAAAAGGTATAACATAGTGAGCAGCATTTAATACCAGCATGACACTTATGATTAATAATTGAAACCCTAATCCAAAAATAGAAACGCAGGTCATAAACCAATTTGGAAAAGGTTTACTAAGCACTGCAGATGGGTCTAATAGATTAATGGCTCTGTCGAATTTTCCGTATAAGAATTTATACGTTTTAAAAAGTTTGTCAACTTGACTCTGTTTTTCCCCTTTCAGAGCTATGGGTACATCATCTTCAAAAACTCTGCTTGTGGTGTCTCCGTTTGCATTGTTTCGCAATATTACATAGTAATAGTTGTATAAAGTTCCTTGTAATTGAATGCCAATAAATGCCAATAGCATATAGAATAAATTGGTATTTGTAATATATGCTATGGTGACTAAGAATAAAAAATTTAGAATTATATCTGCTACAGAATCAAGATAACGACCTGTATATGATGGGGTATTTTTCACTCGCGCAAGTTCTCCATCAGCGGCATCCAGAATAGATTTTAAAATTAGAAAAAAAGCTGCCGCCCAATAATTACCAATAAGCATACAAGCTATCGCAACAAGACCCGAAATAATAAAACAAATTGTTATTGAAATCGGCGTTACAGCCGTTTTTTTGAGTGATTTTGCAATAAATCGTGCTATTGACCTTCCATAATCGGAAACATCAATAAATTTATAAGCTGCTGGTAGTTTCGACATCGAAATTTATGAACATGCAAGATAAGACAAACCGGCCTCTAATGAAAGCTTTTTCGCTTACAGATATGATAATTATGACTCAATGATTTTAAAGATTCGATAAATTGTTATAGCTGCATGGCTTACTGTTTTTTCAAGCCTCCATTTAGATAAAGACTATTAAAAAGATACATCACTGATATGATAAGAAAAGTAACTAAAACGAAGCTTAATAGTAATTCTTCAAATTCATGTAAACCTTTTTCTAACAAATTAAAAATTTCTGTTCCAACGAGTATTAAGCCCAGGGAAACACCTACTAACAATAATTTTTTCTTCAAACTCAATTTTTTAAAAATTAAACATGTGTCAAATCTTATTTTTTGTTGTTAGGGGGGCACTCAAAAATAGATAGGATTTTGATATTCAGAAATATGAATACATTACTTAAACAATTAGTTATGATAAATTCCTACGTTAAAAAAAAGAGAACTTAAGTAAAAATCTGTAATACAATAAGTTATAATTGCTCTTTTAATACTTTTATTTCATCTCGTAAATGGGCTGCAGCAATAAAATCTAATGCTTTCGCGGCTTGTTCCATTAACATTTGTCGTTCTCGTATTCGTTTTTCAATTTCAGGTTTTGGAAGATATGTCAGATCTTGTTCAGCTGCCTGCGAAGTTGCAGCATCATAATGAAAAGAGCTTATGTTATTTTTTGTCAGACTAGCATCAATACTCTTTTTAATTTGCGTCGGAGTAATACCGTGTTCAGTATTATAAGCAATCTGCTTTTCTCGTCGCCTTATGGTTTCATCAATTGTCAATTGCATACTACGCGTGATTTTGTCGGCATACATGATGGCTTTTCCATGTACATTACGTGCTGCTCTTCCGACGGTTTGTGTGAGCGAGCGATGACTTCTTAAAAAACCTTCTTTATCAGCATCTAAGATTGCAACTAAAGAAACTTCTGGTAAATCTAATCCTTCACGGAGAAGATTTACACCTACCAAGACATCAAAAATACCTTTACGGAGATCTTGCATAATTTCTACCCGTTCTAAAGTGTCTACATCACTATGTATATATCTACATCTAATAGAAATTCTACTTAAATACTTCGTCAGTTCTTCGGCCATTCGTTTGGTAAGTGTGGTCACTAAAGTACGTTCATCTTTCTCTACACGTACTTGAATTTCTTCAATAAGATCATCAATTTGATTTAAACTTGGTCGAATTTCAATTTCTGGATCCAACAATCCAGTAGGCCTTATGATTTGTTCAATAAAAACGCCTTCGGTTTTTTGTAATTCATAATCGGCGGGTGTAGCACTTACATAAATTGTTTGATGTTGTAAGGCCTCGAATTCTTCGAACTTTAAAGGACGATTATCCATAGCGGCTGGTAATCTAAATCCGTATTCTACAAGATTTTCCTTTCTTGAACGATCACCTCCGTACATGGCATGTGTTTGCGGAATAGTTACATGACTTTCATCAATTACCATTAAATAATCATCGGGAAAATAATCTAGTAAACAAAATGGTCTTGTGCCGGCTTCTCTTCCGTCAAGATAACGAGAATAATTTTCTATTCCACTACAATAGCCGAGTTCTCGAATCATTTCTAAGTCGAATTCGGTGCGTTCCTTTAATCGTTTCGCCTCTAAGTGTTTTCCTATTTCTTTAAAATAATCAACCTGTTTCACCAGATCCTCCTGAATCGCATGTATCGCGTTTTGTAAAACATCTGGCGAAGTCACAAAAAGATTGGCCGGATAAATAGTTAATTGGTCAAACTTTTCCATCACCTTGTTATTTACCATATCAAAGCTCTCAATTTCTTCAATTTCATCGCCAAAAAAGTGAACACGATATCCATAATCGCCATACGAAGGGAAAATAGTAATGGTATCTCCTTTTACTTTAAACGTACCACTCTTAATTTCAAAGTCAGTTCTAGAATATAAACTTTGCACAAGTTGATGTAAGAACTTTGTGCGTGCTAATTTTTGATCTACTTCAATGGTAATTACGTTTTTTTGAAACTCTATGGGGTTACCAATACCATATAGACAACTTACAGAAGCCACTACCAATACGTCACGCCGTCCAGAAAGTAACGAAGAGGTCGTACTTAAACGAAGACGTTCAATATCATCATTAATAGATAAATCTTTTTCAATGTACAAACCACTAACAGGAATATAAGCTTCTGGCTGATAATAGTCATAATAAGAAACAAAATATTCTACCGCATTATTTGGAAAAAACTGTTTGAATTCAGAATATAACTGAGCCGCTAAAGTTTTATTATGTGCTAAAACCAGTGTCGGTCGTTGAAGCGTTTCAACAACATTGGCAACGGTAAATGTTTTTCCTGAACCTGTAACTCCTAATAAAGTTTGACATTCGTCACCCGTGTTTATCCCTTCGACTAACTGTTTTATAGCTTGAGGTTGATCACCAGTTGGTTTGAAATCTGATTGAAGCTTAAATTGCATACTACAAAAATAGTAAAGCAATACTATACTAAGTGACTAATAGAGTTAATATTTATTTAATACTTACATAACATCACTTTAGTACTAAGACATTAATTTCGATCCAATAAAGGTCATATATATTTGAGCTGGTTAGGTTATGAGTGTTGTTTTGGTAGGCAGCACTCTTTTTTTATAGATCTCTTTTCAGTAGCAACTTATATGACAGGTAAATAAAAATAAATGTCCATACACAAACGATGGCGACGTCGAAGAACTGTACGTCCACATTTTTAGATAAATCTTCTCCCATTTGCCGCGCTGCACTTTTTACCGCATTAAATGAGGTAAAGGGTTCCTTAATTAAATTAGACATTGATTCTAATGGAAAAAACTGTAATACATTATCTGTGTTTGGCGATTTAAATGGCTCTTCCCTAAATTGATAATAAAGAACAAGTTTAGTAATTCCTTCAATAAAATACCAAACGATGATACCACCAACTGCAAAGGCCGATCTTTTGATTAAAATCCCCATAAATAACCCGAAAGAGAAAAATCCTACAAGTTTTACAAAGAAAGCTAACAAGTATTCTAAATCAGAAAAAACAATGCTAAATTCATTATAGTCAGAGTATACGTATCCTAAAATCAACGACACAAGAAACACAAAAAGTGTTGACACTAAAGAAAAAACAATGACCGTATAAAACTTAGATAAAATAAATTCCTTCTTACTTAGGCCATCAATCAAATTTTGTTTCAGGGTTTTATTGCTATACTCATTAGCCATCATCGAAACAATCACCAAGAGTAAAAAAAGTTTTAAATTTGCAGCGATAAAGGTGTTAAAATGCCAGATATATGGAAAGTTAAATATTCCTTGTTCGGCTAAATGAAATTTGATAGGTCCAATATCAAATTTGATCACGGCTATAAGGGCTATCGAGGTTAATAAACCAAAATAGATAATAGATAATACTTTACTTGCTCTGTTATGCTTTAATTTATGGAATTCTATGTTTAAAAGACGAAGCATTGATGTGGGTTTTGATTAGTTATTATTGGTAAGTGTCAAAAATTGCTGCTCAAGTGTTGGCATTCTTTTTACGAGATGAGATAGCGTAATACCTTCTTTAAACAAGTAAGCATTCATATCTCCTGCTGACATTTCATCTTGTAATGTTGCTATAATTTTTCCATCTTCATTTTTTACTGAACTTATTGCTGCATGTTGTTCTAGGATTTTAAATAATTGATCATCTTGGGTATCTGTTTGTAATTCAAAGAGACCTTTTGACGCTGTCATTTCATCAACTCTACCAGCATATAATTTTACACCTTGTCTGATAACTACTACGTGCGAACACACTTTCTCAACTTCATCAAGTAAATGCGAGGCTAGTAAAATGGTGGTGCCATTGCTGGCAATTTTTTTAATAATCTTTCGAATCTCATGAATACCTTGAGGATCCAAACCATTTGTAGGTTCATCTAAAATTAAGATCTCAGGGTCATTTAGAAGGGCAGAGGCAATTGCCAAGCGCTGTTTCATTCCCAGAGAATAGGTTTTAAATTTGTGATTTCTACGCTCGTATAAATTGACAGCTTCTAATTTTTCGTCAATTTTATCATATGACACTCCTTTAATTTTGCAAATCAATTTTAGATTTTGAGTAGCTGTCATATAAGGATAAAAGTTTGGCCGCTCAATAATGGCACCAACTCTCTTTAAAGCCTCATGTGTACTCACATTACCGTCGAACCAACTAAAACTACCAGAGGTTTTATTGACTACATTTAAGATAATTCCTAATGTGGTTGATTTTCCACTACCGTTAGGTCCTAGAATACCATAGACATTTCCTTTTTGTATATCAAAAGACAAGTCGTTAACGGCATGAACAGAACCATATTTTTTATCTAAATTTTTTAGGGATAGGATTGTTTCCAAGATGAATTATTTTTGGTTGTTGTATAGTATGACGAACGAAATTATCTTTTGTAACAGAAAAACCAACCTAATTTATAGTTTGCCTTGAAATACGCTAAAAAATGGTAAATAAAGGTCTATTACTCCTGCATTTTTTGCAAAAAAAAGTAGAGGAAGCAAGCCGACGATCCGAAAAGGTATTAGTTCATGAGCTCATCGAAGTTGTCAAAGTCAAATTCATCAAAATCGATATCTACATCGTCAGTTGTAGGATGTACATTTGCTTCATTTGGATCACTTATAAACTCTTTTTCAGGTGCCTCGGCGGGAATAGAACCTAATGTAAAAAGCAAGGCAGGAAGCTCGTACTCAGAATGATCCTCTATGATATCAACGAGTTCAATAAAGAAAGACCACATAGAAAAGAAGTCGTAAACATAAATAAGCTTCGTTTTCTCACTATCAATTACATCAGAAATTAGAAAGTGTTGCATAGTCACTGCGTCACCATTTTCGCTCATGTCGAATAGCGGAATTTCAGCACCTTGATCCCAATTATCGTCAGTCATATAAAATGAAGCCATTTCGGTACCATCAAAACCAAAAGCGTTCACAATAGCATTGTGTAAATCTTCAAGAGAGTCATTTTGTTTAATGACTATTTCTCGAATAACATCTTCCTCGGTATCTAAAATAAGACGAAGTTTATAGATCATATAGGTGCGTATAATTTCTAGGCAAAGTTAGCTATTTAACATTATAAAATAGTAAGATTTCACTACTTTTACCATGTAAAATTAAACGAGATGAACGACAAGCCTTTTATTGACTTTGTGAACAATGCTTCGAAGAATACATTGATGGATACGCTAGGTATTCAATTTATAGAAGCATCTGCTGATAAGGTGGTAGCTACGATGCCAGTGAGTGCTAAAGTTCATCAGCCCGATGGTATTTTGCATGGAGGAGCTAGTGTCGCTCTGGCGGAAACTGTTGGTAGTTTTGCTGCAGCCTTATCTATAAATAGAGAGACACATTCTGTACGAGGGATAGAAATTTCTGCAAATCATTTAAAAAGTATTCGAAAAGGTTTGGTAACTGCTACTGCAATTGCTTTGCACCGCGGAAGAACTACCCAACTTTGGGAAATTAGAATAGTTGATGAAGAAGATAACTTAATTTCTTTGTGCAAATTAAGTACTATGGTGATTGCCAATAAATCATAGTTTTATTTTGAAAAAGTTCAAGAAGTTTATAAAAGTAACAATAGCTATATGCGCTATTCTTCTTATTGCACTGTTAATCGCAGCACATGTTTTTCTGCAGCCTGCGTCAGATGATAAAGTGCGAAAAGAGTTGTCTGAAGGTATTAGTAAGCCATACATCTTAAATAAAGAATATAAAGGTTTTAAGTATCGGGCGATAGCCATGCAAAAAGAACTAGATTCCACAAAACCGGTGTTGATTTTTGTTCACGGTTCTCCTGGATCAAGCCTAGACTATAAGCGTTATCTCAACGATACATTATTAAATGAAAAATTTAACTTGATAACATATGATCGTGTTGGATATGGAAATGATAATCTGGGAAAAATTCAAGGTAGTTTGGTATTTGAGTTAGAAATACTTCATCATTTAATAAAGGACATTCCAGAAGAAGAAATCGTTTTGGCGGGTTATTCTTATGGAGGTCCGGTGGTTTTAGCTTCCGAAAAGAACTACAAATATAAAGTTTCAATGGCGAGTGCCGTAGTAGGAGAGTATGAACCTATGTTCGGTGTTTTAAATTTTTATAAATGGAAACTTACAAGACCTCTTGTTCCTGCTATGTTTAGAGCCGCTGCGAAAGAGAAATTTTCGCATTTAGAGGAGTTGCCAAATTACAAAGACAAATGGAATGTGAGTCCATCGAAGATTATTAATATTCATGGAAACAAAGATTTTATTGTACCATATGCGAATTCTGAATTCTTGCAAGATGTTATTGATAAGGAGAAATTTAAGATGGTCACTATTAAAGGCGGTGGGCATGATCTTATATGGTCTGATTTTAATTTAATAAAATCGGAAATTTTAAAAACCATTCCCTAAAATGATGGCATTTGAATCATTTTTAAAATCAATCAAAGAAGCGCATGCGTTAAATAAACCTTTTGTTATTTATCGTGAACCGAATCAGAAACTCGTAAAAAGTTTGATTCAAACAGATGATAATATCTACAGGACGAATGCGTATACCGAAGAAGGTTTCGTTTTTGCTCCTTTTGATGAAAATGACACATCCATCCTAATTCCATTAGCAAATGCTACGTATTTAGAATCCTCTTACGATAAAGAAAGTGATCGCGTTAATGATTTTTTTGAGGAATCATCTTTAAGTATAGCAAAGAAAGAGCATCTTGAGTTAGTAACAAAAGGTATTGAGCATATTAAAAAGAGTACGCTAAAGAAGGTAGTCTTATCAAGGAAAGAAGAACTTATTGTATCCGATTTTTCTCCCATAGATGTCTACATAAAATTATTAAGTATATATCAGAACGCCTATGTCTATTTATGGTATCATCCAAAAATAGGTCTTTGGTTGGGAGCCACGCCTGAAAAACTCATAATGATGCAAAAGAAACAATTTACTACTGTTTCGTTGGCCGGAACACAACCATTTAGAAAAACTGAAAATGTAGAGTGGGGAAGTAAGGAGTTAGAAGAGCAAAAAATAGTAACTGAATATATTACTTCGCGTTTAGCGAAAATTGTTGAGGGTATGAACTTCGGAGAGGTACAAACGGTAAGGGCAGGAAACCTCTTACATCTAAGCACACAGATTACGGGTACTTTAAGAGATAAAAACGACTTACATTTGATGTTGAATACTTTACACCCTACACCCGCAATTTGTGGTGTGCCAATGCTCGATGCTAAAAAGTTTATTTTAGAAAATGAACAGTATAATCGTGAATTTTATACTGGTTTTTTAGGTGAAATCAATATAAATGATAGATCTAATTTGTTCGTTAATTTACGTTGTATGAAGGTTGAAGATACAAAACTTAGCTTATTTCTAGGAGGGGGTATTACACATGATAGCCATCCTGAAAGTGAATGGTTAGAAACTATAGAAAAGAGCAAAGTAATGAAGCGGGTTTTGTGAAATTAGCTTAAATTTACATATCAAAAAATGTAGATGAATTACCCCAAAAAAGAACTTGCGCAATTGGTTGTTGAATATTGCGCAGCATACGAAATAGATCATGTTGTTATTTCACCGGGTTCACGCAACGCACCACTTACTATTGGATTTGTACATCATCCGAATATTAAAACCTATAGTGTTGTAGACGAGCGTTGTGCTGCCTTTTTTGCATTGGGAATTGCACAACAAACTAGAAAACCAACAGTGGTTGTATGTACTTCAGGTTCGGCTTTGTTAAACTATTATCCTGCGGTAGCAGAAGCTTTTTACAGTAATATCCCCTTGATCGTAATTTCTGCCGATAGGCCTAAGCATTTAATTGATGTTGGTGATGGTCAAACGATTCGCCAAGAGAATGTATTTAAAAACCATTCTGAATTTAATGCGAATCTCGATGAAACGTCTCCTTTAAATGTAAATTCGGACTTATTAAAAGAAGCTTTTTCAAAGTGTTTTAAAAGAAAAGGTCCAATACATATAAATGTTCCATTTGATGAACCTTTGTATGAAGTTGTTGAAAATTTGACTATTGAGGATGTACATGTTGATGATATCAAGGTAGTTGACGATAATAAGGAAATGGGATTGGAGCCCTTTGGTGAAATTTGGAATACTGCTAAACGTAAACTGATTTTGATAGGTGAACATTTTCCGAATGAGATGCTTCAAAAGAAATTAAAAGATATGGTTCTAGATGAATCGGTTTTAATTTTGACTGAGACAACCTCTAATCTAAATGGCAGTAAATTTGTTCATTGTATCGATAATCTAATTTTTCCATTAACAGAAGAAGAAATTGGTAGCTTTCATCCAGAGATACTTGTTACATTAGGAGGGATGATAGTTTCTAAACGTATAAAGAAAATACTTAGAGCATACCAACCGAAACATCATTGGCACCTAGGAGAGAAAAATGCGCCAGATACCTATCACTGCCTAAGTCAACATTTTAGGATGAATGAAGTTGATTTTTTGAGTTCGTTTTCGAAATTGATCTGTCCTGTAGAAAGTGATTATCAACAAAAATGGTTAGCTCTTATGATTGAAAGAGAAGATAGGCATAGAGAATATCTTTTGACAGCTCCATTTTCAGATCTGAAAACTTTTGACATTTTGGTAAAAAAAATGCCTTCAGAAATCATATTACAATCTGCGAATAGTTCAATTATTAGGTATTTGCAGCTCTTTAAAATGAATAAGAGCGTAGTCACTTTTTGTAACAGAGGAACAAGTGGTATTGATGGAAGTACATCTACTGCGATCGGAGCATCTTTGGCTAGCGCAAAACAAACTGTTTTGATAACAGGTGATATTAGTTTCTTTTATGATAGTAATGCACTTTGGAATAGTCATATCAAAAAAGATTTCAGGATTATTTTACTTAATAATTCTGGAGGAGGAATTTTTAAAATTATACCAGGGCCTAAAGCTTCCAATGCTTTAGATTATTTTGAAACGACACATGCTTTAACTGCAACTAATTTGTGTGATATGTATGGCTTAGAGTATTATCAAGCCACTTCAGAAGAGACACTTGAAAAGTCATTGAAAGGATTTTATGCAGTGTCGAATAGACCAAAATTATTAGAAATATTTACCCCTAAAGAAATGAACGATATTGTACTCAAAGATTATTTTAAATCTCTAGAAAAGAAGTGAATATATTGTTGGTAACTAATTTTTAAAATGTGTAAAAATTCTCTATATTTGGGTAATCGAAATCAACTTAAAATAATATTAATCAATTTAAAAATTAAATTATGAGTAAAAGAGACGATCTTATTGCTAAATATGCATCAGATTTAAAAGATAAGTGTGGTGTAAAACCAGATATGGATTTACTAACTAAAGTTACAATTGGTTGTGGTCCATCTATTTACAATAGAGATTCAGCCACTGTATCTAGTTCTGATGAAAAAGAATTGGCAACCGTGAGAAATAATTTTTTAAATAAAAAATTAGGTATCAAGAATGATGCTGATGCTGACAAAGCCATCGATGCAGTAATGGATACTTATGGTCGTTCAAATAAATCAAAATACAGAGCAGTAGTATACTATTTATTGACAAAGCATTTCAAAAAGGAATCAGTTTATAAATAAGCCACGATTTGTTCTTATTACATAGAGAACCTCACTACCTTTGTAGTGGGGTTTTTTAATACGTAAAACAAAAATAAAATGAAAGAAGGAGATAAAGTATCGTTGGTGATAGGTCATGAATCGCCTCTCGGATTCTCAGTACTTATAGATGAAAGTGTAGAAGGATTGTTATACAAGAATGAAGTCTTTCGAGAGTTACGAGAAGGACAATTGATTGATGGTTATGTCAAGAAGATTCGTGAGGATGGAAAAATTGATGTTGCATTACGACCGCAAAATTTTAAAAATGTAATTGATAGTTTGACGAGCACTATTCTCGAAAGGTTAGAAGAGAATAATGGTTTATTGAATTTGACTGATAAGAGTTCGCCAGAAGAGATAAAATCACAATTACAAATGAGTAAGAAAAATTTTAAAAAAGCTATTGGTATTTTATATAAAGAACGGAAAGTTGAACTAACTAATACTGGTATTGAACTGATAGAAAAATAAAAACTCAAGACTTTTCACAATCTTGAGTTCTTAATGGTAATATTGTTATTGAGATTATCTTTGGCCACCATCATCTTCTTCTACAACTTCTTCATCCTCAATTACCTCTTCTTCATCCGAAGGTCTTTCACGACCTTGTTTCGTTTTAGCTAAAACACGTTCTACGTTTTCGTAATATCCATCGCCATTTGGATCGTCGGCAGAGATTTTTGCATAACCATTCTTGTAATATTTTAAGGCTTGTTTAAATTGATTACCAGCCTCGTAGTATTGTCCAATATAATAATCACCAATAGGAGATTCAGGATACAAACGGTTTATCATTTTACCAAATTCTTCTAAATAATCTCCATTTTCTTTATCAAGAATAATAGATTCTATAGCAAAAATATCCCGTTGTCTAATTTTAATATTTGCTCCGAATAAATACTGAATCTCTACATATTTTTTCTCTAAATATTCAATGGCTTCTCCCGGACTTAAGTCGGCAATATTATTATTAAACTCTTCCTTCGAAATAGAAGAATACATCTCAAATATTTGTGCATGAGATGCAGCCATAGCCTGACCAATTGAAGATTCTTTCGTAGAATTGTCTAGTCGCTCAAATTTATAAGTAAAATTTTCGTTTTCAACATTTTCTAGGATATAGTGAATCTTCTTAATTGATTCATCCTTCTTTGTACCATTATATTTTCCACTATTCATATAATAGTAAATCTTTTTCGCATCTAAATCAGGAATTTTCCCTTGAAAAAGACCTGCAATACCAGGAGGAAAAGAAGGATTAATATTTACATAGGCGTTAAATACTGGGTTATCTTCCACCAAGAAATAATTGATGAAATTTCCTGTAAGTGTATTTCCTACAATAGTTTTAAACTGTGAGACACGATATGTATCTTCCATTTTAGGTAATAGTTCTTTTTTAATAAATTTATAAAACTTAGAACTACTTTCTGCCAATAAGCTATTTTCAATATTTACTTGTGAATCTAGTTTACGCTCTCCTTTTTGATTTTGAAAGATTCCTATCACAATTTGCTCTGGAGCCTTATCTTTTGCAGCAAAAAGTTTAGCATTCGCCACATAAACATCAAATAAATATTCAGCATCTAAAACAACTGCTAACGGATATACTTTTGTCGAATCAGTTTTATATGATTCGGGTACATATATTTTTAAAATTCGCTCATCAGACATTTCACCAGCAAGCTCAGTGGATTTGAATTTTTCAGTTGTTATGCTCTGAGAAAACCCACTTATAGCGATAAAAAGAAAGAAAAATTTTAGGGCTAATTTTTTCATTTTCTATATTAATTTTTAGTTTTTAAATGACATATTTTTTTAGTCATTTTCTTAATTATATATTTACAACGGATTAATTTCAAAAATATGATACGTATAGACTGGAAAGTTGCAAAAAAATATGAAGATATTACTTATAAAAAATGCAATGGTGTAGCAAGAATTGCCTTTAATAGACCTGATGTGCGTAATGCTTTTCGTCCGAAAACGACAAGTGAGTTGTATGATGCCTTTTATGATGCACAAGAAGATACTAGTATTGGAGTAGTATTATTATCTGCTGAAGGACCGTCGTCAAAAGATGGAATATATTCATTTTGTAGTGGTGGAGATCAAAAAGCACGAGGTCATCAAGGATATGTTGGTGATGATGGAATGCATAGACTGAATATCTTAGAAGTACAACGACTAATTCGATTTATGCCTAAAGCTGTTATTGCTGTTGTACCCGGATGGGCGGTAGGAGGAGGCCATAGTTTACATGTAGTTTGTGATATGACCTTGGCAAGTAAAGAACATGCTATTTTTAAACAAACAGATGCAGATGTTACAAGTTTTGACGGAGGCTATGGTTCGGCTTATTTAGCCAAAATGGTTGGACAGAAAAAGGCACGTGAAATTTTCTTTTTGGGTAGAAATTATTCGGCTCAAGAGGCGTTTGAAATGGGAATGGTAAATGCTGTTGTACCTCACAAAGATTTAGAAGCTACAGCATATGAATGGGCCCAAGAGGTTTTAGGTAAATCTCCAACCTCTATAAAAATGTTGAAATTTGCTATGAATTTAACAGATGACGGTATGGTTGGGCAACAAGTTTTTGCTGGAGAAGCTACGCGTTTGGCATATATGACCGATGAGGCAAAAGAAGGAAGGGATGCCTTTTTAGAAAAGCGCAAACCGAATTTTGAGAAAAAATGGTTGCCATAAATTGAGAAACGAACTATTAATTTCTTAAATAAAGAGCATGAAAATTATTTGTATTGGTAGAAACTATGCAAAGCATATAGAAGAACTCGCAAATGAACGACCGGTAAGCCCGGTTGTTTTTTTGAAACCAGATTCTGCAATTTTAGCAAAGAAGATGCCCTTTTTTATACCCGCATTTTCTAATGATATACATTATGAGGTAGAAGTATTGGTAAAAATCAATAAAGTTGGAAAACATATTGACCAAAAGTTTGCGCATAAGTATTATGATGAGATTGGTTTGGGAATAGATTTTACTGCTCGTGATGTACAAGCTCAATGCAAAGAGAAAGGGTTACCTTGGGAGAAGGCAAAAGCTTTTGACGGCAGTGCAGTTATTGGTAATTTTTATCCTAAATCAGATTTTAATTTAGAAAGTATACAATTTCAACTCTTACAAAATCAGATGGTCGTTCAAGATGGTAATACAAATGCCATGCTATGGAAAATTGATGAGTTAATAGCCTATGTTTCTCAGTTTTTCACCTTAAAAAAAGGCGATGTTATTTTTACAGGTACGCCAGCTGGAGTAGGGAAGGTTTCAGAAAATGATGTCCTTCAAGGAATATTAGAAGGAAAAGAAGCTTTTACCGTAAAAATCAAATAATATATACACTTACTCAATTATAAGATCGTAGTTTGAAAGCAACCCTTTAAGTCCGTTAAGCGAAAATTTAGCTTTTTTTAAACTGTTTTTTTGAGGATCAATTTGGAGATTCTGAGCAAGTCTAAAGTCGGCATAATCCAATGTTGTATTTTCAAAAATTGTTTGTTTTAAGTTGGTATTATCAAAGGAAGCAGCTGTAAGATCAGTTTCTGTAAAATCTACAGATTCCAATAAGCAGTTCTTAAAATGGGTTCCTTTCAAACGTAATAAATAATACGAACTAAAACTTAAATTACAGCCTAAAAAGTACATCGAAAGTAGCATCGTATTACAAATGCTAAAATCTAAACCTATCATTTTACAATTAACAAATTTCACTTCATTAAAAACGGTGTTTTTTAAGATAGCTTTGCGAAAATTACATTCGTTAAATTCACATTCTCTAAAAATCACATTCGAAAGTGTATGCGTATCGAAGCTACAATGCATGAATTGACAGGCTTCGAATTCAACATCGTTTAGTTTGGTTGTAGAAAAATCTACTTTGCTCAATGTCTTACCTTCTGTCAAGATTCACTACTTTTTGTAAAGAGCTTCACCAGCTTTGTAATACTTGTCACCTTTCGTCCAAAAAGGAGTTTTAGGATCATTCGCAATCAAACGACAAGCCAAAACATATGATTTGAAAAATTTGAAAAGATAATCGTAATCAAGATTATCAGGATTATCGGCAGCTTGGTGATAGTATTTAGTAATCTCGGCATCAAAAGCTGTGAACCCCATGCTATAAGTCGGTGCCGGGATTCCTTTTGCCGCAAAATGCACATTATCAGACCTGTCAAACAGTCCTTGTTCAGGGGCAGGGTCGTCAATAGCAGTAAGACCAAATTCTGTTGCCGCATTCACAATATGAGCACTTACAGTTGTGCGCCCTAACCCAATAATAGTGGCTTTTGAAGTGTCATTGTAACCTCCGTTATCGCTGTTAAAACAGTAAACCATTTTTTGTAACGGAATTACAGGATTCTCAACATAATATTGACTTCCCAATAATCCTTTTTCTTCACCCGTGAATAGTATAAATAAGGCAGATCGTTTTGTTGGATATTTTGCGATGTTTTCTGCTGCGCTTAAAACAGTTACAGTTCCCACAGCGTTATCACGTGCACCGTTAAAAATGGAGTCATTTTCGGCATTTGGTTTGCCAATACCTACGTGATCATAATGCGCAGAGTAAATAACAAATTCATCTTTTAATTTAGGATCGGTAC
Organism: uncultured Flavobacteriaceae bacterium; assembly: GCA_947500525.1. Taxonomy (GTDB): domain Bacteria; phylum Bacteroidota; class Bacteroidia; order Flavobacteriales; family Flavobacteriaceae; genus Aureibaculum. Next base: position 65,649 of record CANMSH010000002.1, read on the forward strand.
CTTCAACCATACCCACTACATTTTTTGCTTTGATTGCTACTTTTTCAATGCCAGAAATGGTTACAGTAGTATTAATTTTTTTCTTTCCTTCTACAGCTTTAGTAATACTTCCATCAGTATCTTGTACCCAAAGATGAATAGTATTTCCTTTTTGATCTTTACTCCCAATTCCTAATTTATCAGCATTAAAAAAATGATCAAAATTATTCCATACTTGATCATTCAATCCAGATAATTCTATCAAACCTAAGGCACCTTTTTCTAGTGCGAGTTTTAATTTTTCGTTTCTCGCGCCAAAAGCAGAACGGGCATCTGTTTTACCCTCATAACCAGCTTTTACTATCACAAACTTGCCCTTAACATCTTTCTTTTTATAATCAGAGGCACTACCATAATTTACATATATACTTTGCCCATCAAAATTAGTATTTGCACCTTTAATAGGAAGTACTTTTGTGGATGTCTTTCCATTTAAAACAACGCTCATTTTTGTTGCCTTGGTAACCTTCTCCAACTTAACTTCTTGATAATAGCTACCATTATTAGCTGGTTTTACGTTATATCGTCTAAAAGAACTCGCTAAATAAGACGCAGCAATATCTATTTCTGGAGTTCCGGTTTCACGTCCCTTTAATTCATCAGAGGCCAAAAAATAAATATGCCCTTCTATATTACTTTTTGAAACTGTAGACGTTGTTTTTTGAGCTTCGGTTTGAGCATTAAATTGCAGCGATACTGCACATAAACATGCCAATAGTATTGTTTTTTTCATAATAGATTTTTACTAGGAATGGTTAAATATAAATTAATTTTTAATAGCGCGAAAGTGACCCCAATAGTTTTCGTAGACTTTAACATCAATGTTGTCAAATTTAGCTTCTTTTAACCATACTACTTGATCCTTCAGATTGTCAGGCTTATCAAACTCATCATAATGTTCCATGAGCCATTTCCATTTAGCACCATCAGGAAATGTACGTTGAACAAATTGTTTCCAATTCTCTTTTAAAGTAGCATGATCTGTATTCTCTTTATGTATCATTAAATCTGAACACATAAAAACACCTCCTTTTGTAAGAGTATGATTAATCTCTTTGAAAAGCAGTTGTTTTTCTTCTGTTTTACAGTGATGTAAACTAAAACCTGCCACAACTAAATCGAAAGAACTACTTCTAAAATCAAAATCTTGAAAATAGGTGTTGACGAACTCTATAGAGTAGTTGTTAAATCGTTGTTCACATAAGTTGAGCATCTCTTTAGAGGCATCAAGAAATGTATAATGTGCTTTTGGGTATTTTTTAATAAATGTAGCAGTTGCATTACCATTTCCACAACCTAGATCTAGCACTCTAGTCGGTTTAAATCCTTTAGGCAAATGATCTTTAAAATGCGACATTAATATTTCATAATAGGGAACGCAGCCTATCATATCTTGAGTGTAGTTTGCTGAAAAGGCATCAAACTCATCTGCTATGGTATCTTTTATACTCATAAGTAAAAGTGATTAACAGAATATTACTTAGTTATTTCTTCACCAGGGCGATATGTTTTACGTGCTCTTTTGATAACATCTTCTTTATAAAAGGCAACTTTTTTAAATTGCGCATCGGCATAAGGCTGTGCTTGATCATCAAAGTGAGGGGAGTTTTTATCTCCACTTTGACCGCCCGCTAACATTGATTTTGCTTTCACCTTTTCGCCAAACTCTACAACGGCCACGAAACTATTTCCTCTGGTACCATATATCTTTTTGGTGTTATTTGTATAACGTTCACCATATGCCGCTAAGGCACCCCATCTGCCCGAAGCAAAACCAACAGCTATACTTGGTTTATCATCATTGAAAGCTTGTCGGATGTCTCCATTTAAACGTTGATATCGATTTACTTCTCCCCAAGGTTTTTTCCAAGTTCCGAAATCGGCTTCTAGTGTAGAAATAACCTCGTTAAAAATATCTAAGCGTTCTTTCATAGGGGAATTTTGTCCCCAATAGATAAGACGTTGCATTGGGGTAAGTCCTGAAGGAAGCTCTCCTTTTTTGTAATACAGAGTACCGTAATAATGAGCTAATGTCATTGCTACAGAACTTTTAGAGGTTCTATAATCCCAAGTTCTCAGTTCTTCAATGGCCTCTTTTATCTTGGTTGATGGGGCATTATCATAAGCTTTAACTAAACCTGGAATCAACGCTTCAAATGCTGGTAGATACGAATCATGCGCTAATTCAATCAAACCATCGAGCGTATGCTCTTTTTTATCTGTTAAAAGATCTATGGCATGTACACCTCTAAAATTTTCACGATCAATCGACATATAATTTGGGTAATTCTTTTTTTGCGGACTAAATTCTAAGGCAGCCGTATATGGTGTAGAATTACAATTTTGTAACCAGCCATTTTCTGGATTTAATAACATGATGTTCTCGTCTAAAGTATGAAGACCTTGCCAATCGGTATTGGGATTACTTCCATCGACCGGCTTTCTATAATTATACGTAGTGTCTCTTTTTGGGACAAAATTCCCATGAAAATACGCAATATTTCCCTCGGCATCAGCATATACGGTATTGTTTGAAGAATTAGTCCTTATATCCATCATATCTCGAAATCCTTTATAGCCGGTTTGTTTTGTTCGAATATACGACTGCTCTAAGGCCTTTACCGGTTCCCACATCATGGCAGTCGAAGTCCATTGGCCATCCACCAAATGCGTGATTGGGCCGTGATGTGTATGGTACATAGGGAATGTTTTTTCTTTTAATTCATTACCATCTTTATATGCTAAGACAACCTCTGAATTTTTTACTGGCCTCAATTCCTCTCCGTATTTATATAGAAGTTTTCCATCCATATTCACCACACTTTCTTTAAATTCATCAATAACATCTGTATATGTTGAAGTATGCATCCAACCAGTTTTCTCATTAAAACCTTGATACACGAAAAACTGTCCCCATGTCACTGCTCCATAGGCATTAAGACCTTCTTCGCTCACTACATGCACTTCTCCTCTAAAATAAAAAGAAGTATGCGGATTAATTAGTAAGAGTGTGTTACCAGATTTTGTTAATTTCCCGGCTATTGCTATACCGTTAGAACCTTGAGGTTCTGCAAGTTCTTCTTTTTTCTGTAGCTCCAATTTTTCCATTTCTGGAATTTCCATACCGCTTTCATAGAATGCTTTTATTTTTCTGGTAACGATACGCTCAATGTCACCACCAATAGAACCTTCGCTAAAGTACATGGGCATCCATGGTTCGAAACGGGTTAATAATTTTGGTTTTACTTCAGGATGTTTCGCGAGGTAATAATTAATACCATCCGCGAAAGCAACACATAATTCTTGTAGCCATTTAGGGCTCTTTTCAAAGTTTGCTTCAGCTTCTTCTTGTGTCATGAAGAGTTTAGCTCTTAAGTCACTGTATAGTGCTTGCTCACCCTCAACTTCTGCCAATCGACCCGTTGCCCAAATATAATTTTGTTCAACGCGGTTAAAATCATCTTCGCATTGGGCATACAGCAAACCAAAAACAGCATCTGCATCTGTTTTACCGTAAATATGAGGTACTCCAAAATCGTCTCTAATAATTTGTGTATTAGATGCGTGCTTTTCCCAGCGCTCTTGCTCGGTGAGTATTTCGTTTTTAGTTTCTTTAGTAGAACAGCTACATAGAATAAGAATGAATAAAAAGAACAAGCGATTCATAGAATTGAGTATAAAGAATTAGTATTTTCTATAACGAAGTTCGACTTTTTAAATTAGAAAATCAATATGTACTTAGATAAAAGGTTTATTCTAGTATCAAAAGTAGGAGCGGAGTATGTTTATGAATTAGGATACTCGAAAATTCTAAATAAATAACATCTTAAAAAAACGCCTTACTATTTTATAGGCAAGGCGTTTTAGAGTTAATGAAAATCAACGATTCATGAGCAAAAACTCATAGTTATTTAATAACTAATTTTTAGTTCTGAATGCAATACGTAGTTTTCAATTAATTCCTAATATTGACATCTTGAGACTAAAAATATCTATTAAACAATGACCAAAGTATTGCTGTTCGCAGCTAACTTTGATTTGGTTTGTTTCATTAATAATTCTGTCCAAAAATTAACATCATCTTCGCTCCATGTTGGGAAGCGAACATGTAGTAATTCATGTATAATATCATCTTCTTTTAAATTTCTTGTATGAAATATGGTGCCTTTTCGTTTTTCAAAATCTCTAGAAATCCCCACAAATTCATGTCCTGGAGAATTTCCTTTTTGAGCATCCACAACTTGCATTACTGAAATTGATTCGCATATGATATTCCAATCTGTGATTTCAAACAACGATTTCCAATGTTCTATCATTTTAGAAAGCTGAAAATCATTTTTGCTAATACCAACTTGGCTATTTGAGTCTGTTAGCTTGTTCTTTTGAAAGGACTCTCCAACATTCGTGACTACCGCTTTGCGATGGTGTAACTGCAAAATATCTGTTGTTTTTTTCTCTAATATCATATGTATCTGATTCAAATTTAGACTTACTTTTTACATCATAAAAACTTAACTTTTCTTTCATGGTTTAAAATTTTGGGATCGACCCATTGAAACATTCAATGATGCAATCGATCAATTGATTAAAATATGTATACAGGATGGTACTATTCAATTTACAGGACCAACGTTGGACGTAAATTCAATAAAATCCTATAATTAAAATGTAGTTGAAAATGTAAATTATAAAAATGGAGGAGCTCTGTCTTGAGTATATCTATTTATTTGAAAAGTGCCCAGAGATAGTTCTAGGTGAATAGGGTCTTTGTAATATTCTATTATCGAAGGTCCTTCGTTTTCAATAAGAATGAATTGAAATCTTCTTGTAGACGTGAATTTACAGAAATCACAATCTTCAATCTCGTTAGAAACATGTGACTTGTGTGAACAGTTATTTTCTTTCGAGTCTAAATGAAATAAGGTCTCATGACAAGAAGTAGCTTCTTTATCAATATGATCATAACAATGTTGTAGGCCTTCTTCATGCTCATGAAGTGGAACTAGGGAAACGAATGTTACCGCCATGCAAAGCATGAAAAATAGGGCAATATTCTTTTTAGTTATTTCACTCATGTATTAGAGACAAAAGGTTGTATAAGATACTCCAAGCAAAATGCTTAGAGTATCTATTGAGTATTAAAAATTGAATACAATTTAGTTTATAGTAACGTCAAAAGTAGCATCAATATCTGTTTCTCCTGCCGCATCTGCTAATGTACCGTTATTTGGTTTTTTAGGTTCATGACGTAAGGTAAATGTAATAGAACCAGAACTTGCCGCACCTGCTGTAAGTATAAGCTTAGTTCCTAATGGATTACTATTGTTATCAAAATTAGAATAGGTAGTTGAAGCATCGAGACCTCCACTTACAGTAAAGAAAAATTGGTGCTCATCACTCAATTCTTCAACTTCTTCTGTGATATCTTCAGCTGGACTTTCAGTCTCATTAAGAAGCTCAATTGAGCCGTTATATGCAACTCCCGCTGCCAAATCTCCAGATACGGTAAGTACAGGTGGATTTGGTCCATCTCCATCTAAATCTTGACTTTTTAATGTAATGTCAGTGCCACCTTCAGTAGGAGTGAGTGTAACCGTCATAGTTGTAATTACCTCTTCTGCGACTACTCTACGAGGAGTATCATCACCAGAACAAGCTGTGAATAATGTAAGAGATAAACAGATTAGACTAAAAATTTTAAAATATTTCATAATTGTTGTTTTAATATTAATAATTGAATTTTAGCGATATAAGAAAATTTCTACCTAAATCATCTGCATAATACCGGAGACGATTTAGATAATTTCTATAACTTGTATCGAGTAAGTTGTTGACCGTTAGGCCAATTGTTAAAATTGAAGCTTTGCTGACATTTACATCTACACTCGAATTAAAATTCATGAGATGATATGCATCTGGAGGAGTACTCACATCCACAATTTCAGATGTCCCAAGTTCAGGAATAAATACTTCAAAGTTATTATTCGGAAATTCATTTTGGCGAAAAACATATTGACTTTGCAATGCAATTCGCAAGTTTTTCATTTTTTTATTTGTGTATACTATTTCATTCTTCGTTTCTACTGGAGGCATATTGATTAGTGGTCGATCTAACGTTCTATCATGACCTTTTACCAAGGAGGATTGATGTGTGAAATTAAAGTGATCGGTAAAATCATAAGAAAAATCAAAATCAACACCTATTAATCTCGCATCTGTTTGACGATATTCCCAAACCTGAAAATTACCGCGAATAGTTTGCTGAACTTCAGTAGGTTCAATAAGTACAAAGTCATTGATGAGATTTACAAATGGGTTGATACTAAAGTTAAACTTAGAACCCTGTTTTTTTAAAGTAGCCCCGACTTTATGTCCTACTTCAGGCGTAAACCGTAAATCACCTATTTCTATACGTGATGCAGAGTGATGTAAGCCTTCACTAAATAATTCAGAGGCATTAGGCGCTCTCGCAGCTAATGAATAATTAAAAAGCAAATTATAGTCATCATTCATGGTATAGTTTAGACCAGCAGTAGCCGAGACATTGTTAAACGTTAGTTTCGGATTTGCCAAGATTTGACTCTCAAACTCCTCAACAACAATATCTTGAAATAACTGATCATAACCTCTCGATTCCCATAGAGATGTTCTGTAAAACTTAAAAACATCTAGATTAGAATAATCAAATCTACCACCAAGTTCTAAAATTAAATTGTCATTCAAACTATGATCAAGAATCCCATATATACCTAAGTCATACCTAGTGTAATCAGGAATAAGTCTTCTAACGCCAGTATTTGGATCAGCAGTATTATCTTGAAACCTTCCTAAAAGTCCAACTTTTAGACCTGTATGATCAGATAGATCGGTATCTAAATCTAATGCGACTGAATGCGTGACTAACTTTAAATCTAACGAAGCCCTGTCTCTATCGTTACCCCTTCGTATATCAAACTCTAATCTTCTATTAATTTGAAAATCGTATTGAAAACTTAATTTCCCGAGTCCATCAAATAGCTTTGTGGCCTTTAATCTTGCTAAGTGATGCGTTACATCTTGTTTCGGAGAATTAATATCATACGTAAAAGGATTTACAATAAGCGGTCTATCACTACCAATGGCTGTTACCTGATCTTGAGCACCTCCTACATGAGAAGCTCTAAGGATACCAATTTCATTTTTAAAAATAGAATAGTATGCTTCTAACGTATAATTAAACTTATTAAGCGCGATGTTAAACGACGCGTTTCTTTCAAATAAACCAGTATTACTTAAAACATAATCGGGTGTTTCAAAATCTCCAAACCGTTTTAACGTTCCCTGAACGGCGAAAGACAGTCCCTTTTCAGTACTTTTCGTAAATCTAGTGGTAACTGTACCACCTTGACCGTTTGAAAGACCAGAAATAATAGTTTTACCAAAAATTGTATCCTTTACTGGCGCTTTGGCAGATTCGGCGATGATTACACCTCCAATAGCATCACCACCAAATTGTAATGCTCCAGCACCTTTTACGAGTGTTATATTATCAGCAACATTAATATCAATATTAGGAGCATGCTCTGCACCCCATTCTTGATCTTGCATACGAACCCCGTTATTAATAGTTACTACGCGGCTACTGTGCAATCCGTTAATGAGTGGTTTAAGAATAGCATTACCAGTACTTAATGCAGAAACACCGCTAATTTTATTTAAGGCATCACCCAACGAACCACTACTTAAACGTTCGATTTCTGCACGAGAAATTCTTGCATTAGTAATAGTTTTACTTTTCTCGTTAAAAGCCTTACCCGTTACAGTGATTTCATTAAACTCTTCTAAGTGATGTTCTAGCTTAAAATTCCTGGTTGAATTTCCATTAACTTTTACCGAGAATATTTTCGTAGAACAACTTGGATGAGCGACTTGTATACTATATGATCTATCACACAAACCTTTAATACTAAATTTACCTTTGCTATCTGTTTCAACAGATATATTGGTGCCAGCAAGCACCAATAGTGCTTCCGCTAAGGGTTTACCATCGTGCAGATCTAAGACTTTTCCGGATAAATTTGAAGTGCAATCTTGCGAATAACACAGTACACTGCTCGAAAGCAGTAGAATTAATACAATGCGCATTTATACTTTTTAAGTTTGAAATTTTCTTTAATTGAATTAAGAAAAAATCGGTGGTGCGCGAGAAGATTTAAGTTTAATAACACCCAAAGAACTTATTCGGGTGGAAGCAATAACGTTCTCAAAATAAATTGGAACGATAATGGCTTCTTCGAAATTCTCGACTAAGAGCGCATTATTATTTACAGTAGTGTGGAAAATACTACAATCATCATTTTGTTGATGTATATGCTTTACATTCTTTGCAGTACAGGTAACGTGCTCATGATTTTCAAGTGCATGTATTACTTGAACCGTTGAAGGAAACAGTACTATAAAAGCAAATAGTATCGCAAAAACTCTATGTCGATTTTGATTTTCCAAGTGTGCGCAAGGTAATGTTTAATTGTAACTTATCAAAGTTAAAAAAAACTTAAAGGTTCTACTTTTATTCGGATAATTTTACAGCTTTTCCTTTCTGTTTAAAGTTAGAGTCTTTGTAGTATGCTTTAAACGTGTAGGTACTGTCTTTAACTCCCGTAATCTTTACATAAAATGGTAAGCTGTCTAAACCTTTTTTAGGATTTGTTTTTAGGAGTTCATATTCGAAATTTGATTTCCACCGAATGGAGAATGTATCTCTAACATTATTATAGATTTCTATTTGAAGAGAATCGTTTCTAATGGCAGTTGATACCTCGTCAGAATCCTCTAAATAGGTTTTATAAGTACCTGTTCTAAATTGGAGTACATCAGAGGTATTCGAAGTACATCCATACAACATGAACACAATAAATATATAAATAAGGGCTTTTTTTAACATTAGATTCCCGTATAATTACTTGGCGTAATTGCCTTTAATTCAGTTTTAATTTCATCTGAAACAGATAAGTCGTTAATAAAAGCAGCAATAGACTGCTGATTAATTTTCGAATTGGTTCTTGTCAATCCTTTCAAAGCTTCATAAGGATTTGGATAATTTTCTCTTCGTAATATAGTTTGAATTGCCTCGGCAACAACCGCCCAATTGTTTTCTAAATCTTGCTCAAACTTTTCTGTATTTAACAACAATTTATTTAGTCCTTTTAAAGTCGACTTAAATCCAATAATGGTATGAGCCAATGGTATTCCAACATTACGTAGCACAGTAGAATCAGTTAGATCACGCTGCAATCGAGAAATAGGAAGCTTCGCCGCCAGGTGCTCAAATAGGGCATTTGCAATTCCTAAATTACCTTCGGAATTTTCAAAATCAATCGGATTTACTTTATGTGGCATTGCAGATGAACCTACTTCTCCTTTTTTAATTTTTTGTTTAAAATAATCCATAGAAACATAAGTCCATATGTCTCTATTCAAATCAATAATGATGGTATTAATACGTTTTAAATTATCAAATAGAGCAGCCATATGGTCATAGTGCTCAATCTGAGTAGTAGGAAACGAATGTTGAAGCCCCAAACTTTGTACAAAACTACCTCCAAAAGCTCTCCAATCTATAGATGGATATGCTACTTTATGGGCATTAAAGTTACCAGTTGCCCCACCAAATTTTGCAGCACTTGGAATATCATTCAGTAAATTAAATTGCTCTTTTAAACGCACTACAAATACTTCGATTTCTTTGCCTAACCTCGTTGGAGATGCTGGTTGGCCATGGGTTCTAGCTAGCATAGCTATGTCTGCCCATTCAATCACTAATTCTTCTAATTTAGTTAAAACCGATAAATATTCTTTAATGAAAACCTCACCAATGGCATCTTTTATTGATAAAGGAATGGCCGTATTGTTAATGTCTTGAGAAGTCAAGCCGAAATGAATGAACTCCTTAAATTCTTGTAACTGCAAATCATCAAACTTTTCTTTGATGAAATATTCAACAGCCTTCACATCATGATTCGTGATGCTTTCAATATCTTTAATTTTTTGAGCATCTTCGGTGGAGAAGTTGTTGTATAAATCACGCAGGGCACTAAATAATGACGCATCAAAATTTGAGAGTTGAGGTAAAGGTATTTCGCATAACGCTATAAAATATTCTATCTCTACCTGAACACGATATTTAATTAAAGCTTCTTCTGAAAAGAAAGGAGCTAATTCGTTTGTTTTGTTTCTATATCTTCCGTCAATTGGAGAGATTGCGTTTAAACTATTTAGAGTCATTATTCTTAGTTGAATTAAGCAACAAAAATAATGATTTAGATAGATTTAAACAGTGAAGAATGAAGTTATTTTAGGCAATGTTATTTTTTGCCATATACTCTAATATTTTTTTTCCTCTGGTCTCATATGCTGGACTTTCATCTGGAATATTTTTTTCGAGTATCATCTTTAATTCATAATGTATCCATGAGTTCTGAAGACCTAAGAAATATAAAGCTTCCATTGCATGCGCTTTTGTCGCAACTTTTGTATCTTCATTTCGAAGCCAATAAAAACAAGTTTCAATAATTTGTTCTAATTGTTGTTGAGTGGCGATTATTTTAATTGGCGAATCAAATTTTGAATTGATATCTTGCGCTATAAGATTACATATTTTTGCCGCGGGTCTAATCGCACTATCATTTTCAAGTTTCCCTATATTCTTCGTAAAATATGGTAAACTATAAGCAATCCAATCTAATCTGTGTTCACACACAATTTCTAAAATAAGTGCTGCCTTTACCGATGTTTCATTTTTATAATCAAAGGTAATCTCAATCAATGATTTAAAGAGCGTTTCCTCTTTTAAAACGATTCGACTAATCTTATCGCGATGAGATTTGCTCATGCTCTTGATGGCATTCAATTCTTTAATTAAAGAATATTTGGTCATGTTTTTTATAGATTCCATTAGTTGAAAAGTAATTGCAATTGATGTGAATACAAAAACTTCGGAATATTTAAACTCATTTTAATAGAAAATAGTATATCCTATTAGCACTATTTTATGTTAAAATTTTAACATGATGATACTCTTACAATTGCCTATTTATTTTTTTGTAAAAAGAAAAGCTTCCCACATTTTTTTCTGAGAGAAGCTTTTACAAATCTAATTAATCAAACTATATATTTTAATTTGAAGTTAAAGGTGGTAATATTACCTTATCAATAGCATGAATTACTCCATTAGCGGCTTGTACATTGGTAGCAACGATATTACTTACACGACCATTCGCGTCAGTTAAAGTAGAGCCACCAGTTACGTTAGCAGTGATATCTCCTCCTAAAGTTGAAACTGTCATATCATCCGTCAACTGAGAATCGACCACATTTGCTCCTCCCACAACATGATATGTTAAAGTCGCTTTTAATGTTGGTTCGTCTATGGCGTTTAAATCTGCTGCTTCTAATTCTGCTAATAGAGCTACAAATGCATCATTTGTTGGTGCGAAAACTGTGAACGGCGCAGGATCGCTGCCATTCGCAGTTGATAAGGTTGCTACGAAATCAGTTGTCAAATCGCTTCTGGTTAGTGCTGCCTGTAAAATATCAAAGGTAGGATCAGCTACTGCAAAAGTAACTACAGATGGTAATCCTATTACAGCATCAACAAGATGAATAACCCCATTATCAACTAAGTTATCGGCACCTGTAACGGTGGCAACTCCGTTAATCACAACGCCATCATCAATATTAACATACATGCTCATTTTCTCACCATTAGGTGTTGCGGTTGACTCAGATTGAATATATCCCGTTGTTAGTGCCGAAGATTGTACAGCACCACTTACAACATGGTTCAACAATATTTGAGTAAGTGTAGCTGTAGGCACTGCATCGATATTAGCAAAGCCATTAGCAGATAAAAATGCATCAAATGCTGCATTATTTGGTGCAAATACAGTAAATGGTCCCGCACCACTCAATGTCGTTGCTAAATCTGCTTTTTGAACAGCTTCTAATAATGAACTATAATTAGCTCCAGCATTTACTACAAAATCCGTAATTGTGTTCGTCTCCATTTGAGTTCCGTCGTCGTCATTACTGCATGACAGTAGTACAACTGACATAAGTAAAATCATAAATCCGTTAAATTTTTTTGATAAGTTTTTCATTAAATTAAAGTTTAAATTCTAGACGAAGGTAAAAAATATTGTTTAATGTTTTTAAATAAAGATTAAACAAATTGAAGTTTTATATTTTTTTTAACATTTGGTACAACCTTTGATTTACTTCTAAAAAATCCCTTTTTTTGTATTAAAAAGAGGTAAGTACAACAAAAACAAATTTTAAGAGTTATAAAAATGATGAAAGTGAAAAATTACATACCGTTAGTAAGTTTGGCAATTATGTTTTGCTTTAACTTTTCTTATGCTCAAACGAATAAGTTTGATTCAAATGGGAAGCGTCATGGAGTATGGAAAAAGTACTACAATAATAAAAGGATACGTTATTCGGGAACATTTGAGCATGGCAAAGAGGTTGGTACCTTTAAGTTTTATTCTGCTGCGAGTTCTGAATTCCCAACTGTAGTTAAGGTATATAAAAAGGGTAGTACATCAGCGGATGTTACTTTTTATAACGTTGATGGTAGGTTGGAAAGCAAAGGTATGATGATTGGTAAAAATAGAGAAGGTAAGTGGTTATATTATCATGAAGATGGTAAAACCTTAATGTCTGAAGAGACATACAAGGATGGTAAACTGCATGGGCCCTATAACACCTTTTACAATACTGGGAAGCCTACTGAAGTAGCGAATTATGTGAATGGTTTGTTGGAGGGTTCATATAAAAAATATGCCATCAAAGGTCATATTTACCAAGATTTCAATTACAAAGCCGGTAAATTAAATGGTCCAGCAACTTATTATAATCGAAAAAATGGAGAGGTGACCACTAAAGGTACTTTTAGGGATGATGTGAGAGTAGGAACATGGGAAAACTATTCGGATGGAGAGTTGGTAAGTACAGAGCAACCTAATAAAAGAAAACCTCCTAGAAAGAAAACAAAGAAGATTAAATCTAAACAATAAATTAACCGAGATTGTGCGCTAAACATTCCTCAATTATAACCGTAGTCTAGACTACGGTTTTTTTATGCAATAAACTTTCAATTTTAGCTATCTTTGCAATCTTATTTACAGAAAATGAAAAGAGTAATTGTTGGGCTTTCTGGAGGTGTAGATTCTAGTGTTGCTGCACATTTATTAAAGGAACAAGGCTATGAAGTCATAGGTTTGTTTATGAAGAATTGGCACGATGATTCGGTTACGATTTCTAATGAATGTCCTTGGTTAGAAGATAGTAATGACGCTATGTTAGTGGCTGAAAAGCTTGGAATTCCATTTCAAGTTGTTGACTTAAGTGTGCAATATAAGGAGCGCATCGTAGATTATATGTTTCGAGAATATAAAATGGGAAGAACTCCCAATCCCGATGTTTTATGTAACAGAGAAATTAAGTTTGATGTATTTTTAAAGATAGCGTTAGATTTAGGAGCTGATTTTGTGGCGACAGGTCATTATTGTAGAAAGTCTGAGTTCAATCATCAAGGAGAGACCATTTACCAATTATTGTCCGGCAAGGATGTGAATAAAGATCAGTCTTATTTTCTCTGTCAATTATCCCAAGAACAACTTTCAAAATCGTTATTTCCAATCGGAGAACTAACAAAGCCAGAAGTGCGGAATATTGCTGCTAGTTTAGATTTAATAACCGCAGATAAAAAAGATTCTCAAGGCTTATGTTTTATTGGGAAAGTGAGATTACCAGAATTTTTACAACAAAAGTTAGAACCAAAAGAAGGAAATATTGTACAGATTCCTAATGAATCGAAAATTTTTGAAATGCCTAGTGTTGAATATTCTTCAAAAGAAGAAGAATTAGAAGCGAAGGCGTCAAAGTTTCTATATTCTAAAGATGATGGAAAAGTCATTGGAAGACATCAAGGGGCACATTATTTTACCATAGGACAGCGTAAAGGTCTCGCTGTAGGAGGGACGGTAGCACCTCTTTTTGTTATTGAGACGGATGTTAAAGAAAATATTATCTATACTGGAGAGGGAAAGAATCACAAAGGTTTGTATAGAAATGTGCTCTTTGTCAAGAATGAAGAATTGCATTGGATACGGGAGGATATGGTTTTAATAGATGGCCAAAATTTAAAAGTAAAGGCTAGAATTCGTTATAGACAGCCTTTAGAGAATGCAACTTTATTCAAGGTAGAGGAGGGGCTTTATGTTGAATTTGAAAAAAATCAATCGGCAATTACCGAAGGTCAGTTTGTGGCGTGGTACCAAGATGATGAACTACTTGGATCAGGTGTAATTTCTTAAATTAGGTTTTATTAATATCCCACTTATTTTTTATTAAATTCAATAAAATTTCTGTAGTAACAATTTTGCTAATAAATAATATATTATCCGATTTTTTTATTTTTTCGATGTTCTTAAAATCTATGTATTTAGTTAATAAACAATCCCTGTGTAAAATTGTATCAAACTCTTCATTTAAACTATTTTTAAACCAATAATTCCAATCTTCTAATGGAGTTGATTTTAATCGCTCTCTTTTGAAATATGCAATACCTCTAACGAAAATTTTCGAAATTTTAAAAAAAAGATAATTGTTTTTTGAGAAAATCCATATTGGCATTCCTCTTATATACGTATTTTTATATTGAGAATTAGTACCAATTAGTTTAGTTTGAAATACATTTTTTTTATAATTATGATATTTTTTATTTCTATGCAGATAAGGAGATAAGCCTAGATTACTAATCTTTGAACTAAACCCGAATTTAATCACGTCTTTATCCAGATATGGCGCTCTAAAAGTGAAATAGTTATTGGCAATTGCCATTTCTCCCCCAAAATACTTGGTAAAAACTTCATAAATATCATATAGCATAAAGGTCTGAGGATTATGATGGGAGCCGTATAGGTTTTCTATTCTTTTGAGCGTCTTTTCAACGTGCAATTCAAATTGATCATAGTTTTTTTTAAAAACATCAGAATAGTTTTCTTTATTAATTTCGATATTACCTTTCTTAAAGAAAGAAGCCATGCCTAGAGATATTATTGGACTCGATATTGTTGCTCCTACGGTATTTCCATCGCCTCTCATAAAATCACCTGCTATACCACTAATTAATATTGAGTTTTTAGTATCATTATCATTATATAAAGTTCGGTAGACGTATGGAAGAGTAGATCTGAGAATAGTTCCTATGCCATTTGATAATCTTATCGAATCGTAGATTAGATTTGGTAGTTCTTTTTCTAATTTTTTTTCGAAGCGAATCTGTTTGTTCTTTAGTTTTAATTTTTTGGATATTTTTGATACTACTTTTAAATCATCTGCCTTGGAAGTTCCGTATGTATAGGTAACTACATCTGTTTCTTTAGGAGTAAGTGATACTAATGTTCTTGAATCGAAACCTCCAGTGAAAGCAACATAGTTCGAGTTTTTTCTATCAAAATATTTAGGAATTACTTTTTTGAAAATTTTTATTCCTTCTGAATATGCTTTTTCTCCTGAAAGCAAATGTTTATTCGAAGAATATTGACGTTTATATTTCGTTTTTTTTATTGCTCGCGTGTTTAAATCTACCTCTAGTATCAATGCTGATGTAAGTCTTTCAACCCCTTTTAAACAAGTGGTTTCGAAAATAGGAAAATTGAAAAACATGCATTCATATAACCATTCTTCATTAAATTCTGGAACACTGGGAAGAGTCGAAAAAGTCGAAATGTTAGTAGAGAAAACAAAATAATTATCTACAAAACCATAGTTAAGAGGTTGTTGTGATCTCTCATCACTGATTAAAAAGACTTTGTTCGTGACTGTATTTATGACCCCAAATGCAAAATGACCTCGCAATTTAGCAAACCAAGAGTAGGTTGAATTTTTAAAATTAGTAACAACTTCTTTCCACGGAACTTCATTATATTCTATCAAATCTCCAGCAAATATAAACGTCAATGGTCCGTTCGTAAAAGTCCGTTGACCCTTCAACGGAGAAGATTTTAGAAAAGCTATAGTCGAAAAGAAATTTTCATTTGAAATAGTTTCAATTAACCTGGTATCCGCCAAATTAATTGATTTCATAAAATACTCTTTTTCTATCAAGTCTAAATTTGGTCCCATGGCACAACAAAATTCACTCATAAGTAATGTTTATTTTGGGTTGGGCTGACCAAATTAAGACAGACCATAAAGTAAATTCGTAAGTACAGTTTTCTTCGGGGTGAATCAAATTATTACCTCAGAAGTTACTTTTAATCTTTAATATTCCATTTATTTTTAATCAGATTCAATAAAATTTCAGTCGTTACTAGTTGGTTAATAAGTAGGAGATCGTTTGATTTTTTTATTTTTTCTATTGAAGACATTTCAATATATTCAGATAATAAACACTTATGATCTAATATGTTGTCAAATTCTTTATTCAGTACATTTTTGAACCAATGATCCCAGTTCTCCAAACGTGCCGTTCCTACTTTATACCCTTTCAAATACGCAATACCTCTGACAAAAAATCTAGTAATTTTAAATAGCTTAAAGTTATTCATAGCAAACATAAAAATAGGTAAACCTCGTATATATGTTCGTCTAATTTTTTTGACGGAACTCATAACTTTACTTTGAAAAACATAGCGTTTATAATCCAAGTATTTCTTTTCACCTTTGTACGGAGACAAGCCTAAATTACTAATTTTAGAGTTAAACCCGAAGTTCAGTAAGTTCTTATTTAAATAAGGAGCTCTGAAAGTAAAATAATTGTTGGCTATTGCCATTTCTCCTCCAAAATATTTAGGACTTACTTCATATACATCATATAGCATATACGCCGCAGGATCATTATGTTCTCCGTAAAGACTCTTAATTTTTTCAAGTGTTTTTTCAATATGATTTTCAAATAGGGAATAATCTTTTTTGAACACCAACGGTAGCTTATCTTTTTGAGGTGTCATTATACCTTTATGGTAATATTGACATATACCATAGGACATTATTGAACTTGATGTTGTTGCAAAAGGACTAAGATCATCTCCTCTAAAAAAATCACCACCGATTCCACTAATGATTACGCCGGTATCTTTTTCGTCAGTTTCGTCGTAAAGCGATTTGTAGACATAAGGTAATGTAGACCTTAGTACGGTACCCATACCTCCAGATAATCTCACAGCATCATAAATTAATTTTGGCATTTCTTTTTCCAGTTCTTCACCGAAGAAGACTTTCTTGTTTTTGATCTTCAATCTTTTTGCCAATCGCTCCGTTACTTTTAGATCCGAACTTCCTTCGATACCATAGGTGTAAGATGTTAACGGGGTTTTTTCTGGTGCTAATGATAGTATTGTTCTAGAATCGAATCCACCTGTAAAAGCAATATAATTTGAATTGGTCTGATCAAAGTATTTTGGAATTTGATTTTTAAATTGCTTTAGTCCTTCTTGATACGCTTTTTCTCCATTCAACAATTTTTTAGCCGGTTTAAAATTGTTTGTATAATTAATTTTAGAAATTTTTTGGGATGCTATGTCCACTGTGAGTACTGATGCGAATGACAACCTTTTTACTCCGTGAAAGAAAGTCGTCGTATGAATGGGGAAATTAAAAAAGACATATTCGTATAACCATTCTTCATTAAATTTAGGGACAATCGGTAAAGTAGAAAATGTTGCAATATTGGTTGAGAAAATGAAAGTTTTGTCAACATAGCCATAATTAAGCGAGAGTTGCGATCTTCGATCACTTATTAACGAGACCTCATCCGTCTTTTTGTTAATTATAGCTATTGCAAAATGCCCCTCTAATTCAGAAAACCATTGGTAATTTGATTTTTCGAAATTCGATACAATTTGAGTCCAAGGAATATGAGTATGATCAATTAAATCTCCAGCAAACAAAAAGGTCATTGAGTCATTTTGATAAACTCTTTCTCCTTTTAACGGAGAAGATGCTAAAAAAGAGGTTGAATAGCAATAATTTTGCTCAAAACTAGATTCGGAATTCATATTCCCCTCTAAATTAATAGATTTAGCAAATTTTTCTTTTTCAATTATACTAACATCAGGGCCGATAGCACAACAAAAACCGTTCATAGCAATTTTTTATTAATTTTTTAATTTAACGACGAAGATCAAAATAAATTGGCAATTTAGTGCTGATTTTTGTGTAGATGGTAATAGATTCTATATAGACTTCATTTTTATTCATAATTCGGGGTATTTAATTGATTTTTTTCAGGGTATTTATTCTTTGAAAAAAAGATCAGTTTTTAAATATCAAAACAAACTAATCTTTAATTTATAGTACATTTGTATAAATTGAATACAAGTGCACAATAAAATTACGAAACTTTTTAATATTCAGTATCCTTTAGTGCAAGCGGGAATGATTTGGGCGAGTGGTTGGAAGTTAGCTTCTGAGGTCAGTAATGCTGGTGGTTTGGGACTTATAGGAGCAGGTTCTATGTATCCCAATGTGCTACTCGAACATATCCAAAAATGCAAAAAAGCAACAAAGAAACCTTTTGGGATTAACGTTCCAATGTTGTATCCCAATATTGAAGAAATTATGAATATTATTATTGCTGAGAAAGTCAAAATTGTAGTTACTTCGGCAGGGAACCCAAAGACTTGGACTTCTCATTTAAAAGAAAAAGGCATAGTTGTTGTACATGTGGTAAGTAGTTTGAAATTTGCTTTAAAAGCACAAGAGGCAGGTGTAGATGCGGTTGTAGCTGAAGGTTTCGAAGCGGGCGGGCATAATGGTAGAGATGAGATGACTACTTTCACATTATTGCCAATTGTAAAAGAGCAACTTGAGATTCCTTTAATTGCTGCAGGAGGAATTGCTACGGGTAGAGGTATGCTAGCAGCAATGATTTTAGGAGCGGATGCTGTACAAATAGGAAGTAGATTTGTAGCTAGTGAAGAAGCTTCTTCGCATATCAATTTCAAACAAGAAGTTGTAAACGCTAAAGAGGGAGCAACACAGCTGACACTAAAAGAGTTGGCACCAGTGCGCCTTATTAAAAATAAATTCTATCATGATGTGCAAGAATTGTATAAAAAGGCGCCAACAAAAGAAGAACTCAAAGAACTCCTTGGTAGAGCAAGAGCAAAGCGTGGAATGTTCGAGGGAGATTTAATAGAAGGTGAATTGGAAATTGGGCAAATAGCAGGTTTGATTCATGAGATAAAACCGGCAAAACAAATTGTTGACGAAATTATTACTGAATACACCAATGTAAAACAATCAATAGGAAGACTATGAAAAAAATATTACTTATTATAATGACACTTTTTTGTGTGGTTTCTACAGCACAAAAAAAGGCTAAGATAAAAGGGAACAAAAATGTAATTACAGAAGAGAGAACTTTTGATTTCTTTTCGAGTATAGAATTAAATGATAAAATTAAACTAGACCTAAAACAAAGTGAATCTAGTAAATTAGTTGTTGAGGCAGATGAAAATTTACATGACGTATTAGATACCGAAATAGAAAATGGGACTCTAATATTATCGCTTAACAGACGAATCACAAACTCAAAAAGATTTCGTTTAACCCTATATATCGAAGATTTGGATGTTATTAAACTAAATGATGACAGTGAAATTAGAAGTGATGAAAAATTTGATTTTTTTGATTTAAATATGATCTTAAATGACAAATCGGATGTAGAAATGAATATTGAAGCTCAATTTTTTAGTTTAGAATCGAATGAAAAATCTAGAGGAAATATGATCATAAAAGCGGATAGTATTATGGTACACATGAAAGAATCATCTAGAATAAAATATGAAGTAAATACACAAAAAATACAAATTAATTATGAAGGAAGTTCTACAGGCGAATTTGTGGGAAAAACAAATAATTTGAGTCTGATAGCGAATGACAATGCCACTTTTAAAGGGAATCAATTAGAAGCAAAAGAAGTTGATTTTAAAGGATCAAATAATACAAACTCGTATGTGCATGCTAAAAATACCTTGTCGTTGACGTTAAAGAATAAGTCAAAAATCTACGTTTTTGGAGCTCCTGTAATAGAGATAAAATCTTTTGAAGATACTGCTAGTATTTTCAAAAGAGAAACAATGAGATTACTTGAAAAATTATAATTATTTCGGTATTTTAATATAATACGCTTTTCTAGATTTATTGTTCAATTTGTTCTCACGCAACCACGGGTTATGCAATTTTAACTCTTTATAGTTTGTTTGAAACTTTTTGGCGAAACTTGCTATGTTAGTAATGGCCGTATCTACCTTGACGTTATAGCTCTTTGGAAGTTCATATAAATCGTCTCTGTCAAAATGAAAACCGTAATTTTTTGGTTGCGATAAAATTTCTTTAGCAGCTATTATTCTTGGTACATATCGTTGTGTATTCTCACCAGCAAGCACATCATAGTAACTATTGACTTGTTGTTGTTTTAATTTTCCGTTTAATCCGCCATTACCGTCATGATATGCAGCAGCCGCCATTGTCCATGTACCAAATTTTTTCTTCGCCTTAAGTAAGTAATCACATGCTGCTCGAGTCGCTTTTTCTAAATGATAACGTTCATCAACATTACTATTTACTTCAAGCCCATTTTCTTTAGCCGCCGCTCTTAATAATTGCCAAAAACCTTTAGCTCCTGCGGGAGAAGTTACATTGCGTAAATTACTTTCAATTACAGCTAAATATTTGAAATCATCAGGAACACCTTTTTCTTTTAAAATAGGTTCAATAATAGGAAAATATTTATTCGTTCGTTTGATCCATAAGAGAGCATTTGATTGCCAATAGGTATTAACAAGTAGTTCCCTATCAATTCTTTCCTTTATATCATGTTTTTCCAACGGAACTCTTTCTCCTGCAAACATTAAATCTGCTGGAATTTTAATAGCCTTGATATTGTAAGAATCACTGGTTTTCTTGTGATCTCCTAGTGTTTTAGGTTCTTGATTTTGCTCTATATCTTTGTCTTGAACTGCATTAATGAGTACACCACAAACGGCAACTACGGCAAGTATGATGATAAATTTATAAGACTTTTGCATATAAGTTATTTTTTAAAAAGGTGATTTATAATCTATAAAAGACAACCCTTTTTTGTCTTTTTCTGAAATGATAGGATCTTTAATGCCCCAATCAATATTTAAAATTCTATCGTCCCAAGCGATCGTAACCTCCGACGCTGGATGGTAATATTGCGTGCACTTATAACTGAAAATTGTATTGTCTTCTAATACGAGAAAGCCATGCGCAAATCCACTAGGAATATATAATTGTTGTTTATTCTTATCAGATAAAACGATTTTAAAATGATGCCCGTAAGTAGAAGACTTCTTTCTCATGTCTACAACAATATCCAAAACACTACCACTAATAACGCGAACCAATTTACCTTGAGCGTAAGGCGGACTTTGAAAATGTAAACCACGCAACACCCCTTTTTGGGAACAAGACTCGTTATCCTGTACGAAACTAACATCCATAGCTTCAGTAAGCTCCTTCTTGTTATAACTCTCTAAAAAATAACCACGCTGATCTTCAAAAACAGATGGTGTTAAAATCAACAAATTTTTTATAGGAGTTTTTTCAATTTTCATTGGCGCAATGTACTAAATTATCGCGATTAAAAGTTCAGAAATTTTCCTTGCTTTATTTAAAATCATGACATGAGTACCTCCTTTTATTACAGTACAGTTGTTTATATGCTTAATAGGAAAAACACCATCTTCATCCCCATGTATATGAACAACATTTGGTAATGGAGTTTCTTGAGTCCAGTGTAGCACATTATAAACTGCCCAAGGTAGATAGATTTCATCTCTCATTGAAAGGTATTTTCGATATAAATCAATCCTTTTTTGAGCAAAATTTCCAAACGCATATTTTGCAAAACTTTCAATATTTACAATCGCCTTTGTGGGAAATAGTTTATATGCTTTGGTTGTTCTGGCAATTTGAAGTCGTCTAGGTAATTCATGTTTCGTTTTAACACTTGAAATGAGAATTGTTTTTTTTGTGGGTACTATTTTACTCATTTCTTGCACCATAATACCTCCAAAAGAAACTCCTACCAAAACAGGATTTTCATGATGAATTCGATTACACATGCGCGTAGCATACTCAGATAATGTTTCTCTCTCTGATTTAGGAATTAGCCAATCCAAATAATGAATTTCATAGGTATCTTTAGGTAGTTCTAAATATTCGAAAATATCAATACTCGCGGCTAATCCAGGAACAAAATAAAGATGTGTTTTATCCATGAATTAATTAAAAACAGGTTCTTTACTAAAATCAAAACGAACAATACCATCAGCATCTATTTTAGTTAGTATTATTTTATGCAGGGTATTTACTAGTCCAGGATTCCAAGGTGTTTTAACTTTCACATAATTCTCTGTAAAACCATAAATATATCCTTCCTTGTTCTCACTTTCGAACAATACCGTAAGCTCATTTTTAAGTTGACTTTCATAAAAAGCTCTTCTTTTCTTTACAGATAAACCACGCAACATTTTACTGCGTTTAGCTCTAACATTTTTTGGTACAACATTGTCAAAAAGGGCGGCTTCAGTATTTGGACGTTCAGAATATGTAAATACATGCAAATACGAAATGTCTAAGTCGTTCAAATAATTATAAGTTTCTAAAAAAGCTTCATCTGTCTCTCCAGGAAATCCAACGATGACGTCAACACCAATACAGGCATTTGGCATATACTCTTTAATCTTAGAAACTCTATCAGTATACGTTGCACTTAGGTAACGACGTTTCATCTTTTTAAGTAAAGTATCACTTCCACTTTGAAGTGGAATATGAAAATGAGGAACGAAACTTCTTGAGTTTGCTACAAAATTGATGGTTTCATTTTTTAATAAGTTTGGTTCTATAGAAGATATTCTTAAACGATGAATTCCTTTTACTTCGTCTAAAGCTTGAACAAGTTCAAAAAAAGTATGCTCATGTTTTTTATTGCCAAACTCTCCTTTACCGTAATCACCAATATTAACCCCAGTTAATACTATTTCTTTTATGCCTTGATCAGAAATTTTTGCCGCATTTTCAAGAACATTTGCTAATGTATCACTTCTCGAAATACCTCTAGCTAGTGGAATGGTACAGTAGGTGCATTTATAGTCACAACCGTCTTGAACTTTTAAAAAGGCTCTTGTTCTATCACCAATTGAATAAGATCCTACATAAAAATCGGCTTCAGAAATTTCACATGAATGCACTTCTCCAATGTCATTTTTGCTCAGGTCATTCAAATACTGTGTAATCTTGAATTTTTCTGTGGCGCCTAAAACTAAATCTACACCATCAACTGCGGCTAATTCTTCAGGTTTCAATTGCGCATAACACCCTACTGCAATTAAAAAAGCTTCACTATTTAATTTTAAAGCATTTTTTACAATTGTTTTAAAACGTTTATCGGCATTATCAGTAACAGAGCATGTATTTATTACATAAATGTCAGCTTTTTCGGCAAAGCCAACACGTTCGAAACCTTCTTGCTGAAAATCACGCGCTATAGTAGAAGTTTCTGAAAAATTAAGTTTACAACCTAGAGTGTAAAAAGCAACTTTTTTTTGTGCATTCATTCATGTACATTTACAGGACACAAATTTACAATAATATTATAGTTTAGCCTAAATGCAATTAATTTTTGAAACCTCAGGGTTCAAAGTAAGAGAACTAACATTACGAGATTTTAAGCCTTTTCATGAAATGCATAGTAATGTTAATGTCATGCAATATGTAAGGGGTAGAGCAATGACTTATGAAGAGAATAAAAAAGAACTACCTTCACTTATTGAGAGGTATAAAAATCCTAAAAATGATTTTTGGATATATGCTATTGAGAGAAAAGAAGATGCACATTTTGTGGGTACCGTTGCACTTGTAAAAGATGAACAGAATGAAGACGAAATTGGCTATCGATTTTTGGAAAAATATTGGGGTAATGGATACGGATTTGAAATTGCAGAAGGACTAGTTTCCTATTGTAGAAGCATTGGATTGCCAAAGTTAATTGCCAATGTAGTAGTTAAGAATGAGGCTTCAACTAAAATTATTAAAAAACTAGGATTTCAATTCGTAGAAAACTTTGTATCGGATGATTTGAAATTACCAGAACGTAAATTTATATTAAACTTATGATTGCTAAAACACCTGAGCCACCGTATTACGCTGTTATTTTTACTACTTTGAGAACGGAAATTGATGAGAACTATGAGGAAACTGCTCATCAAATGGAATTGTTAGCCAAAGAACAAGAAGGATATTTAGGAATAGAATCAGCAAGGGCGCAAATTGGAATTACAGTTTCATATTGGAAGAATCTTGAAGCAATTAGTAATTGGAAAAATAATCTAGAACACACAGTTGCTAGAGAAAAAGGGCGAGCAGTGTGGTATCAACAATATCATTTGAGAATTTGCAAAGTCGAAAGAGCTTATGAGTTTACGAAATAGATTAATTTATGGCAGTTCAATCTTTTTAAGTATTGTTTTTTTTTCTTGTGAGAAAAAAAGTAATGGTTTAAATGATTCTCAGGTGTTTCGCTATAACGAGCATTCTAATATTAGCTCCTTAGATCCTGCTTTTGCAAAAAAACAAGCGGATATATGGCCTGTACATCAATTGTTTAATGGTCTCGTACAGTTAGATGATAGTTTACAAATTAAGACTGCTATTGCAAAGAGTTGGGAAATTTCGGAAGATGGTAAAATTTATAAATTCAATCTCAGAAAAGATGTTTATTTTCACAAGCATGTGCTGTTTGGTGAAGATTCAACTCGAACAGTAGTTGCGAGTGATGTGGAATATAGTTTTAATCGTTTGTTAGATCCTAAAGTCGCATCTCCTGGAAATTGGGTTTTGAAAAACGTAAGCTCATTTAAGGCAATAAATGACAGCATATTTAAGATCAATTTAAAAGAACCTTTCCCGCCTTTCTTAGGGCTGCTGACGATGAAATATTGCTCTATTGTTCCTAAAGAAATTGTGTCGTATTATGGCAATAATTTTCGCTCTAATCCAATAGGAACCGGTCCTTTTAAATTTAAATTATGGATAGAAAACACCAAATTAGTGTTTAGAAAAAATGAACATTATTTTGAAAAAGATAGTGCCGGTGTGCAATTACCATATCTTGAGGCTGTGGCTATTACTTTTTTACCAGATAAACAAAGTGAATTTTTACAATTGGTTCAAGGGAATATTGATTTTTTATCTGGATTAGATGCTTCTTATAAAGATGACATTTTATCCGTTAAAGGAAATTTGAACGATCGATATAAAACACAGTTTAATATGATGACGGGTTCATATTTAAATACTGAATATTTAGGACTTAAAATAGATGTTGATAGTAAACATCCAATTGCTAACATTTCTTTTCGAAAGGCTTTAAATTATGGATTTGACAGGGAGAAGATGATGTTATATATGCGCAACGGTATTGGTACTCCAGCTGTTAACGGATTTATCCCAAAAGGATTACCTGGCTTTATTGGATTGAAGGGCTATTCATACCAACCAGAAATTGCAAAAGAATTGGTGAAACAATATATGGAAGAAACAGGTGATCGTGATCCAACAATTGCAATAGCTACAAATAGTCAATATGTCGATTTATGTGAATATATTCAAAGAGAATTACAAAAAATAGGTATTACAGTAGCTATTGATATCATGCCACCTTCAACGTTAAGAAAATCTAAAAAGAATGGGGAATTGCCTATTGCAAGATCGAGTTGGATCGCTGATTTTCCAGATGCGGAAAACTATTTATTTTTATTCTACAGTAAAAATTTCGCTCCTAAAGGACCGAATTTTACGCATTTTAATAATAAACGTTATGATGAATTGTATGAAGAAGCCTTTAAGACAGTCAATGATAACAGCCGTTATAAGATATATCAACAAATGGATAGTATTCTCATAGCCGAAGCTCCTATAATACCTCTGTACTATGATGCAGTGGTTCGATTTTCTCAAAAAAATGTAAAAGGATTGGAAATTAACCCAATTAACCTGTTAAAATTAAAAAGGGTTTCTAAAGTGAAACAGTAGTCATTATAGGGTAATGATCAGAATACTGTACATTATAATTTGTATGTGTGTTTACAGTAATATCTTTATCGACGAAAATATAATCAATCCGCAAAGGAAAACCATTAAAACTATAGGTTTTACCGAACCCTTTACCAGATTCTAAGAATGTGTCTTTAAAATCAGTTTTAGTATTCTTATAAATCCAAGAATAAGATGTGTTATTCATATCACCGGTTAGGATAATTTTATATTTACATCCTTTGATATTATCATTAAGTGCATTAATTTGTTTTTCTTGAATTTTAAATGAACTCCGAAGCCTTTTCAACAATTTTTCTGAGTTAGCATGTCCAAAATATTCCTTGTCAGGAATAATGCCTAGCGAACTGAAACGGAAATTATAAACTCTTAATGTATCATTACCCTTTTTAATATCTACATAAATGGCACTTGGACGACCTCTACTAAATTGTATAATACCCTCCTTGACAATTGGATATTTGGAAAAAACAGCGAGGCTCAGTTTATACTTATTTTGGTATGTTGGATTACTTTGGTACGGATAATTCAAACTAAAATTTTCAAGCTGCTGATACTCCTGAAATGCAATAATATCAGGATTCTCGTAATTTACAAATTGATTTATTTTAGAAGGAATATTTTCAGATTTAATCCATTTATACATATTAAACTTCCTAACATTATATGACATTATTGAAAGCTCATTTTCTAGTAAATCAGATTCTTTACCATTTAACTCGTATAAAGAGGGCATTACAAAGAGGCCTATTATGAGAATAAGAGCATTTAAATATAATTTTCTTTTAAAGCCAATAAGCAACCATAAAATTAAAAAAAATAGAGTTCCAAATATTAGAACAGGAACGATTAGACTGAGTAAAGAAACAAGACCAAATTTTTCAGGAGGTAAATAGGGGAGAACAAATGCAAAAAGAAACCCTATTATGAAAATGAGGTTTAAACCAAATAAAACTTTATATAAGAAAGATAATTTTTTCATGATTTCATATTGGTCTTCCTATTTTTTTCTTACAGAAAATAAGAAATCCTTTTCCTCTTTTGAGAGTGTCTCATAACCAGATTTACTTATTTTATCTAAAATTGCATCTATTTTTCGTTGTTGACTAACTTCATTTGGCTTATTAGATTTAGGGTTCGATTTTTTATAAACCGTTTTTAACGGTTGTTGTTTTTTTGATTTGAAGAGACTTGTCAACATAACTCCAATATCATTTCCTTTTTTTAACTGAATAGTATAGATATACCCTATTAAGGCCCCGCCTAGATGTGCGAACTCTCCACCAGAATTCGGGCCAGGAATCCCCGCGATGAATGCAATTAATAGAAAAACTGTAATGATCCAAAGTTTTAATTTAAATGAACCAAAAAGATACACCTCATAGTTGGGAACATAAGTCGTAATGCCCACAAGTGTCGAAAAAATAGCCGCAGAGGCTCCTACTAAAATGGCATCTTCATTTCTAAAAGCTGGTAAAAAATTGTACGATAGTAAAAATAGTAGACCTCCTACGATAATACCCAGGAAATAATAATTTAAAAAGTGTTTCGCACTAAGAAGATTCAAAAATATTCTACCAGTGAAGAATAAAACTATTACGTTACCGAGCAAGTGCATGAAACTTCCATGTAAAAACGCATAAGTTATGATAGACCAAGGTCTATAAATTAAATCGTTTAAGTCATCGGGAAGTGAAAAATAATTTGAGAAAAACGATGCAGGTTCTGAATTAAAAGAGAAGTACAAGGCGTTGTAAATAGCTATGACTGCAAACACTCCTACATTAGCGAAAATTAGCTTTACAGATATATCGGCTAAATCATACTTCGTTTTTATTTCTGAAAGAAGACTCATAAATTTTTAATTTTTCAACAGGCCACTAAACCAGGTATAGATGACCATCATTAAAAGTACAATCAAAATTACAGTATCATTTGATGCAAGTAATATGCCAAACGAACCTATTAATAACATTAGTAGACTATATGACAGTCCAATAGAATATGATGTTTTATCCTTTAATTGGATGGCATGAGTAAGTGGTAAAATTACAAAAAGTGACGTTAAGGAAAACCTCAGAAAATAAGTACCTCCAATAGTATAAAATAACGCGATAAATATCAAAGCTAAAGTACTAAATACAATTATTGCGATTCCCGACTGCTTATCCTTTCTATCTAGTAAATACTTCCCATAATTATTAAAAAGTAATATCCCGTTTGAAATTGGAGTTATGAGCCATGAACCCAGTGCGAATACTAAATATAGAAAAACCAAAAAAGGTGCAAAATAATAGATACTTGTATCTTTAATGAGCCCATGCAATAAGCGATATATGACGTAGATTCCAATAATAAAAATCCATTGATTTCTCGATGTTTGATTTTGAATCCAAAAAGCATATTTTAAGAATAATCTATATATTAAATTTTTAGATTTTATTGATTCTACCATTCCGTTACGGGCATAATCATTGTTCGGATCAATTTTAAGCGCTTCCTTAAAATGTTCATTGGCCGTTTTATGATTGCCTCTTTCTAGGTTGGTCCAACCTGCATTCGCATGAGTGAAATCATCTTCAGGATTATCGGTTAACGTTAGTTGAATCGTTTCATAAGCGTCATTATCCCGCTTTAGTTTTGTAAGCGCTTTGGTACGCGCGTTTAAACAGATAACATCTTTTGGGTCTATTGAAAGTCCTTGGTCGGCAAAATTCAATCCATCTTCAAAGTTCTTTTGTTGTATTAATATCAACGCTTTTTGACCAAAGTAATGAGCCGAATATGGATTTAGCCTAATGGCTTCATTTATATTTTTTAAGGCAGTTTGTTTTTCATTTTTTTCTAAAGATAAAATAGAAAAGAGATAGTGAGCATCTGGAAAAAGAGGATCAAATTTCAATAAGGATTGTAAATAATTCTCAGAGGCTTTGTAATCATCTATATAAAAATGACACAAGGCTAAAAAATATATAGAATTCACATCATCGGCATGCTCATTTAAAGCGTGTTTAAATGAACTGATGGCATCAGTATATTTTTTTAGTTCTACAAGCTGTACTCCTCTTATATAATGAGATGAGATCATTACTTTTTGATATTTAGGTATGTTAAAATATCATCATAAAGACCTGAATCATTAGAGTATAAGGCATAATTTTTAGCTGAAGTAAACCATTCTTTAGTACTAGGCTTTACTCTTTTAATTGATTTCAGCAAAGATTTCATGGTTAAAGGCTCTAAATTTCCTGTTGTAAAAGACTGTTGAAGTTTGTCTTCAATGGCTACATCGATTACAGCTTTTATATCGGCACCAGAAAACGATTTCGATGATTTTCCCAGTGTTTTTTCGTCGACTTTTTCTATCGGTTTATCTTTCAGAGAAAGTTTAAAAATCTCTTCTCTTGCTTCCTGATCTGGTGGAGGTACAAATATGATTCTATCGAACCTTCCAGGCCTGCGAAAAGCAGGGTCTAAGTGCCATGGTGTATTCGTAGCACCGAGAACCAATAAACCTTCATTTTCTGAGTTCATTCCGTCTAATTCAGCTAAAAACTGATTAATTACGGTTCTACCGGCCGTATTACTCATGCTATTTCTATTGGCACCAAGGGCATCAATTTCATCTATAAAAATAACACAGGGTTTGTTTTTTCTAGCTGTCTCAAAAATTTCATGCAGATTGCTCTCGCTATTTCCCATCCACATATCTAAAATATCATTGATCCCAACACTAATAAAATTAGCGTCAATTTCACCAGCCGTAGCTTTTGCGATATACGTTTTTCCACATCCAGGAGGCCCATATAACAGGATGCCACCGCCAATTTTTTTACCATAAGCTTTGTATAACTCTGGATGTAGTAAAGGTTTAATAATTTTTAGTGAAATTTCATTTTTGACATTGTGCATGCCTCCAACATCATTAAACTTAATACTCGATTTCTGAAGAAATTGTAGAGCATCTTCATCAGTAGCATTCTCATCATTCGCACGGGTATTGCTGGTAACTCTTAGTACTTCATCAAACACTTCATTGGTGTAGCCAGCGTTTATTTTTAATATAGAGCTATAAATTTCTTGAGCTTGTTTACGCTCATTTAATTTCAATAAATTGCTACACTGTAATTCTAGTAATGAAATTTGACCTGGATCTTTTTCTATGAGTTCCTCGAGAACAACTAAAGAAGCTGAATATTTCGCTTGTTGGTAGTAGACAGTTGCAAGTGTTTCTTTTGATTTAAAATGATCAGCATCAATTCGTAGTATTTCTAACAATTGATTTTCGGCATTTTCAAATTCGAAAATTTCAGCATAACATTTGGCTAATCTCAGTTTTAATGTAATGTTCTCTGGCGAATGTTTCAACGCCTCAATTAAATCTTTTATTAATTCTTGACTCATAGTTATATGTTAATTCCAACGTTTAAATTGATTTTTCTTCCAAAACCATAAAATGATAAATCCGAATAAAGCTCCCCCTAAATGTGCAAATCTCCCTATATTATCACCGGGCATTCTAAACACTCCGAAGAAAAAATCTGCCGCCAAAGTTAACAGAATTAAAACTCTCGCTTCGATCATAATTGGCAATAATAAAAGGCCTATTTTAGCATGTGGTCGTAGCATAGCAAAGGCGACCATGATACCATAAAGTGCACCCGAGGCGCCAACTGCGGTTTTATAATATTGTTCTGAGAATTTGTTCAATTCTATTTGAGAAACAGTGACATTAGCTCTCGTTCTGGTTGATCCTGTTTCTAAAAAAGTCTTAATTTCATCTACCGTTACACCTGAATTGATGAGTTCATTATAAGTAGGTAAAAATTGCAGATAATCAACTCCTGTTGATACTAATGCCGCGCCAATACCGGCGGAAAAATAAACAAAAAGGAATTTTTGACGACTCCCTAACAATTCTTCAACTGTCGTACCGAACATCCATAAACCGAACATGTTAGAAGCTATATGACCAAGTGACTGAGTACTATGCATAAACATATATGTGACATATTGCCAAGGCTTAAATAGATCATTTGCAGGGAAATGAAACGCAAATAAATCATGGAAAGTGGTTTTGAAGGTAAAAGAGGCAACATAGAACAATACATTTAGAATGATTAAATGTTTAACAGTATCAGAAATTCGAAACATCATAACCTAATTGTTAAACTTTAATTCTATTTCATCTAATGGTAAGGTCACAAAAGTATTTTTGCCAAAAGGTGAATGATTTGGTTCTTTGCACGAAAATAACTGTTCTAAAATTTCTTCTTGCTCTCGAGTGTTTAATTTGGTGCCATTTTTTATCGCTAAACTCCTTGCCAAACTTTTCGAAATGA
Organism: uncultured Flavobacteriaceae bacterium; assembly: GCA_947500525.1. Classification (GTDB taxonomy): domain Bacteria; phylum Bacteroidota; class Bacteroidia; order Flavobacteriales; family Flavobacteriaceae; genus Aureibaculum. Next base: position 97,163 of record CANMSH010000002.1, read on the forward strand.
TATCTAACTGACTAAAACTTGATTCTGGCACTTCATGTTTGACGGCATCCAATAATTCCTCTAAAATAGCCGTAATTTGCCCTTCTTTAACTAAGGTTGGCATTCCGTTTATTACGACGTTCTCTTCATTAACTGTTTCAAATCTAAACCCTGCACTCTCTAAATCTGTTTGTATCTCTTTAATTATAGTAATTTCTGTTTTCGAAAAAGAAAGTTTAATTGGAAATAATAATTGCTGACTTACGGCATCTTCTACAGTAATTTTTGTTAAGAAATCTTCATAGAGTATTCGTTGATGAGCTAAATTTTGATTGATAATAACTGCACCAGATTTGATAACACTTAAAATATATTTTTTATGAATTTGAAAGGTTTTCGCGATACTGTTTACTTCATTATCCTGAAATAACTCTTTGGTGACGATCTGAGCATCTACTTCAATATTTTCAATCGCTAGCGCGTCATTCTCTACGTTTACATATAGAGAATCCCAGTTATTTGGTATCGATTTTCTCGAAATATTTGATGATTTTTTTTCCGTTTCAAATGGGTTGAAAGTTGGGTCAACAGCCACTTTGGGAGTCAATGAGGGTTTATCCTTAAAATGATACGGAACTTCCATACTAGCATCTTTATTGAAATCTAATACAGGAGCCACATTATACTGTCCAAGGCTATGCTTTACTGTAGATCTTAAAATAGCATATAAGGCCTGCTCATTCTCAAATTTCACTTCTGTCTTTGTTGGATGTATGTTAATATCCAAGGTATTTGAAGGCACTTCTAAATATAGAAAGTAAGAAGGATGATAACCTTGTGCTAAAAGCCCTTCAAAAGCATTTAAAACTGCATGATGAAAATAGCCATGTTTAATAAATCGTCCGTTCACAAAAAAGAATTGTTCTCCTCTTTTTTTCTTCGCAAAATTCGGTTTCGCAATAAAACCGTTTACCTTAATGATATCCGTTTCCTCAGAAATAGGAACCAATTTTTCATTCATTTTAGCACCAAAAATGGCAATAATCCGTTGTTTTAAATTACCATTTTTTAAATTAAATAGTTCTCCATCGTTATGATATAAAGAAAAACTAATGGTTGGATGTGCTAGAGCAACACGTTGAAACTCATCAATAATATGTCTGGTTTCAATTGTATTCGATTTTAAAAAATTTCTTCTTGCGGGGATGTTATAGAACAAATGTTTTACTGAGATACTCGTTCCTTTAGGAGTGGCGACGAGTTGTTGAGAAATAAGAGTGCTACCTTCTAGTTTTAGATGACTACCCAGTTCACTATCGACCAATTTTGTTTTAATTTCTACATGCGAAATAGCTACAATTGAGGCCAAAGCTTCTCCTCGAAACCCTTTGGTATTTAAATCGAAAAGATCTTCGGCAGTTTTAATTTTTGATGTTGCATGTCGTTCGAAAGCAAGTCGAGCATCGGTTTCACTCATCCCTTTGCCATTATCAATAACTTGTATTAAGGTTTTGCCTGCATCTTTTAACAATAATTTTATTTCGGTAGCTTCGGCATCAATAGCATTTTCTAATAATTCCTTTACTACAGAAGCAGGACGCTGAACGACTTCACCTGCAGCAATTTGATTAGCCACATGATCAGGGAGTAATTGGATAATATCAGACATTAAACAATGTGTGTATTTCGAAAATATAAGAAACTAAGCCGACTAAGATCGCAATTATTATTGCGACTCTAATATTTGCTTTTCTATCTGCAGAGGCCCTTTTGGCACGTGTCCACTTAGATTTTAAATTTCCTTTGTCAAAAGAAATGGAACTTTGATTATTTTCATTTTCTAAATTCTTAAGACGTTCTTTCCTTGCGTCGTAATAACGAGGTTTGTAATTATAAACGTAGTGAGAACGGGGTTTGAACAAATTACCTAACATGTCAGAAAATGATTAATTACTATATAGTATATCAAAAATACTGAAATTCTAAAATGTGGTCAAATTTTGTTTATAAGATGACAGTTAAAACTATCATAAAGTTGCCATTTTGATAGCTGCAACTGCACACTCAACACCTTTATTACCTAGTTTTCCGCCAGAACGCTCAATAGATTGTTGTTTGTTAGTATCAGTTAAAACACAAAAAATTGTAGGTATATCGTACTTTATGTTCAAATCTTTGATACCTAGAGATACCGCTTCGCAAACAAAATCAAAATGTTTTGTTTCTCCTTGAATAACGCATCCAATGGCGATAATAGCATCAAATTTTTTTGAAGTAATTAAATGTTTGCAACCATAAATTAGTTCGAAGCTCCCAGGTACATCAAGTCGTTCAACATTTGCTGATAATGCTCCGTTGTCTAGTAGGGTTTGTCTAGCTCCAATATATAAGTTTTCAGTAATGTCAGCATTCCATTCAGAAACAACAATCCCAAACCGAAGATTCTTCGAGTTTGGGATTGTTGTTTTATCGTATGATGATAAATTTGTAGTCGCCATATAACCAGGAGTTATTGTTGGGCAAGTTTTGCTCTATTGATGTACATATCGATATCTGTCGCTTCATCAGATTTAGAATACTCTTCTTTAATTTTTGTGAACAGCGTCTGTGCTTTTTCAAATTTCTTTAATTCCAATGCCGTTTTACCAGCCTTTAATAAGTAAAGTGGCGATGCAAATCCGTCATTTTTGAATTTCGCAGCTTTTTCATAATATTCTAAAGCCTGTTCTGGTTGATTTATATCTGCAAAAGCATCTCCAATATTACCCAAAGCTTGACTGCCAATAATTTCATCATCTGTAGAAAAGTTTCCTAAATGTGTGATCGCATTTTCATAATCATCCATTTTCAAATACGAAAGACCCGCCATATATTTTGCTAAATTTCCTGCATTTGTAGAACCGTAGTTATCAATAATATCTAACAAGCCATACTTACCATCAGTACCTTCAAGCGCTAGATTATATAAAGAATCTTTCAATACTGCATTTACCTCAGCTTGATCAAAAAATTTCTTCGAGTAAGCCAGTTCGTTGGCTGCTTCAATTTCTTTTGGAGCTTTAATGTATTTATTATATCCCAGATATCCGAAGATAATGGCTGCAACTAGAATTAAACCAGAAAATAGGATTTTGCTATTTTTTTCTACCCATTGCTCCGATTTTGAAGCAGTCTCATCTAAAGTGTTAAAAACTTCAGCCGTTGTGCTCTGGGCATCAATTTCTTGCTGTTGTTGCTGTTTAGAACCTTTTCCTCTTTTTTTATATGTTGCCATTTGTTTTCAAATTTGGATGCGCAAAAATATAATTTTTTATTGAAATGTTACATGAGAAATTAATCTAAATTTCGTTTTTTTGCAATATGTACGAACGTATACTATGTATTTAAAAAAAATTGCTCTAGTAAACTATAAAAATTTTGCTTCAAAAGAGTTTGATTTTGACAAAAAAATAAATTGTTTTGTCGGTAATAATGGTATTGGAAAAACAAATGCATTGGATGCTATTTATCATTTAGCGTTTGCAAAAGGATATTTTAATAGTATCGCGGTACAAAATATAAAGCATAAAGAAGATTTTTTCCTTATTGAAGGTGTTTTTCAAAAAGAAGATCGCGAGGAACATATAAGTTGCAGTTTAAAACGCGGTCAAAAGAAGACAATTAAGCGCAATGGAAAGCAATATGAGAAAATTTCAAATCATATTGGTTTGATTCCTTTAGTAATTATATCGCCGGCCGACAGAAATTTAATAACCGAAGGTAGCGACGTTCGTAGAAAGTTTATGGATGGGGTTATTGCACAATCTGATGTTCAGTATCTTAGAGATCTGATTAAATACAATAAAGTGCTTACACAGCGTAATTCGCTTTTAAAGTATTTCGCCTTAAATCATACGTTTGATGAAATTAATTTGGCCATTTATAACGAACAATTAATTGAACTTGGTACGACGATTTTTAATAAAAGAAAACTTTTTTTAGACGATTTCAAACCTATTTTTGAAGAATCTTACCAAAACATTGCAGGTAGTGGAGAAGAAGTGAGTTTGATGTACAAATCACATTTATATTCGACCGAATTTAGTGTTCTTTTACAAAACAGTTTAGAAAGAGATCGACTTTTACAATATACATCGGTAGGAGTTCACAAAGATGACTTGTTATATTCTATAGACGGTTACCCCATAAAAAAATTTGGATCGCAAGGACAACAAAAATCTTATTTAGTGGCACTTAAATTGGCTCAGTTTAATTTTATAAAAAAACAGACTAAAACAACTCCAATATTGTTATTGGATGATATTTTTGATAAATTAGATGGATCAAGAGTAGAAAAACTCATCGGATTAGTAAATGATGACCTCTTTGAACAAGTATTTATTTCTGATACTCATGTGGATAGAACAGAAGAAGTAATAAAAAAAACACAACAATCGTATAAAATATTTGAATTATAAAACGTTATGAGTAAAAAAGGAGGTGATTTTATTTCTCTGGGAGAAGCGATGCAAGAGATGTTGCAAGAGAATAAATTGCAAAAAGGTTTAGATCAAGTGAATGTAAAAGAAGCTTGGGCAACTGTTATGGGTAAGGGAGTTTTCGGTTATACAGATGAGATCCTTTTTAAAAATAACACATTAACAATCAGGCTCTCATCTGCTACATTAAGAGAAGAGCTTAGTTACGGAAAAGAGAAAATTATTGATATGATGAATGAAAATTTAGGTAAAAAGATTATTAATAAATTGAAACTATTTTAAAAGATATATAATTCGTATATTTGCGAATTAAGAAAAAGATTATTTAATTAGATAAGGGATAATATAAAAAATACATGATGAAAAAATTACTATGTACGGTTCTGTTTACAGTACTAGCTTTGGGATTATCAAATGCGCAAAGCGTGACTGTTACGGGTTTAGGGAATCTTATTGCGGGAGATGGAACTAATACACCAACTGTAACTGATGATACAGATTTTGGCTCCCTAGATGTTGCGGCAACGGGAATAACTCACACATTTACAGTAACTAATACTACTGGGGCCGATATAGTCCTTTTAGGTTTAAATCCATTGACTGGAGCTAATGCAAGTGATTTTAGTCAGATGGATGTAGCTGACCCTTTGTTAGTTGCTGGTGGGACAACAACTTTTACAGTTACCTTTGACCCTGACTCACCTGCCGGTTTAAAAACAGCGGTAGTAAGTTTAGGCGTTAATAATTTGTCAACTGGTTTAGAAACTTATATATTCAATATTGAAGGTACTGCAACTGAAGTTACGAATCCGAATATTAATATATCTGGAAATGGCGAAACCATTGTAAGCCCAGACTTATCCCCGTCAACTGTTGATGGAACGGATTTTGGAAATGTTGATGTAGCTTCAGGTTCTGTTACGCAGACCTTTCTTATTGCTAACTTGGGTAATGCACCCTTAAATTTAACGGGAGCTTCCTTAGTTTTGGTTTCTGGAGGAGGAGGAGATTTCACTGTAACTGATTTACCAACAACTCCTATACCGGCATTAAGTACATCCTCTTTTGATATAACCTTTGACCCTTCAGTGACAGGAGTAATTACGGCGAATGTTTTAGTTCAAAGCGATGATCCAGATACACCGAATTATTTATTTTCGATAACAGGATTTGGTACTGAAGCAGAAGCAGATATTGACGTCTCAGGAAATGGAGTTTCCATTGTAAGCCCAGATTTATCTCCCTCTATAACGGATGATACTAATTTTGGTCAAGCGGATGTGACGACTGGATCGGTTACCAATACATTTACAATTACGAATACTGGAGATGCACCGCTAAACTTAACAGGAGCTACTTTAGTCTTAATATCTGGAGGTGGAGGTGCTTTTACAGTAACGAATTTGCCTAGTACTCCAATTGCTGCATCGGCGTCTACTACTTTCGATATTACATTTGATCCATCATCTACAGGTACTGTAACGGCAAATGTTTTGATACAAAATGATGATCCTGATGCGGAATCCAATTTTCTGTTTTCTATTCAAGGTGAAGGTGTGATTATACCTATCGAGCCTGAAATTGATATTCAAGGGCTTGGTAATTCGATCGCCAGCGGTGATACTACACCAAGTGTTGCCGATGACACTGATTTTGGACAAGTCGATGTTACCAGTGGAAATTTGGCGCATACATTTACTATTTTAAACACTGGAAATGGTGATTTAACACTTACTGGGGCCAGTCCATTTGTGACTATTTCTGGCGCCAACGCAGCCGACTTTACATTAACAGCGATTCCATCATCGACGATAGGAACGGCTGGTTCGACTACTTTTGCAATAACATATAATCCTAGTGTTGTAGGTATTAGTAATGCAACTATAACGATTATTAATGACGATACAGATGAAAGTAATTATACTTTTGATATAGTAGGTGAAGGTATAGATGCAAATGCAGGAAGTCAACTACTAATTACTCAGTACTATCAAGGATTGGATGATACTGGGCTAAATGACGGTAGCAACAACTGGATCGAAGTAAAGAATGTTTCAACAACAGCTTCATTTCCAGGATCATATTATCTTGCATTATTCATTGATACTGCGGGTACAATAAATGGAGGTATTGCTTCAAATACCCCAGATGAATCAATTTTAATTCCAGCTTTAAGTCCAGGAGAAGTAGCATTATTTAATAGAAGTGGAGCTTCTTTACCTACTTCAGGTAATCTAGGAGCGGTTTCTATAACGGCAACTGAGGTTTGTCGTTTTGATGGTGATGATATCATTGTTATATCGACTACGAATGATTCAAATGCTTATAACAGTAGAATAGATATTATTGGTACAGTAGGTACCAATTCAGAAGTAGATTGGGGTTCTGATGTTTCGTTAATTAAAGGTTGTGGAACAACTGAATCACCTAGTACAACTTATGACCCGAATGATTATATCACTTTGACATTAGACGAAGTTAATAATGCAAGCTCATTTGTCGGGAGTCCAGACTTGCCAAATATTGCATTAGGAGTTCAAACAGTAGGACCAACAATTTTTACGACTTCTTGGGATAATGGAGTGCCTGATAAAACGAAACAAGCAATCATTAACGGATCCTATGTTGGAGGTACTTCTTTTGAAGCCTGTGATTTGACTATTAATTCAGGAACTAATATTAATTTGAATAGTGGTGGTGCCTATATTTTGGTGGATGGTAACCTTACTGTAAATGGAACTTTTGCTATTGGAGACACTGAATCTTTAATTATGACTGATCCAGATGCAACTATTGTAGGTCAAATTTCTAAAACAGAAATATCTGAACCTTTAAATAATTCAAGAGATTATACGTACTGGTCATCTCCGGTTAACACAACAACTAATAGCGTTTTCACAGGAGTGAGTAATATATTTCAATGGAATACGACAGCTTTGGTTTGGGACTTAGCTTCAAGTACCACTATGAATGATGGCCGAGGGTATATCGCACAGGCTCCTGCTGGTTCTACACAGCATACTGTAACTTTTACAGGGGTACCTTATAACGGATTAGTGTTGGAACCTATTTTTTTCAATAATGATGGTTTGGATAATGATTACAATTTAATGGGTAACCCATATCCTTCTGCTATTGATATTGATCAATTTATTTCAGACTCTAATAACAATGAGATTTTGAATAATTCCATTGATGGTACTATTTATCTTTGGACGCACAACACGGCAGCAATAGAAGATAATGGTGCGGATGCTGATTATGTGAGAAGTGATTACGCAACTTATAACTTGGCTGGTGGAACTGCTTCTGCCAATGGAGGGCCGGCACCCACAAATAATATTGGATCCGGACAAGGCTTTTTTGTAAGGTCTGTTAGTAATGGTACCGTAGAGTTCAATAATGAAATGCGTTTAGATGAAGATGGAAACCCTTTAGCGAATACGCAGTTCTTTAAATCATCAAAAAAGACAGTGGAGAAAGATAGATTGTGGTTAGATATGACAACTGAAGAAGGGGCCTTTAATCAAGTTTTGATTGGATTTTTTGAAAAGGCTACAGATGCTGAAGATAGAGGATATGACGGACTCAAACTTGGTGGAGGTAATTTGACATTTTATTCGAAAATTGATAATGATAAGAAGTATGCAATCCAAGGTTTAGGGGCTTTTAATCCTTCTAAAGAGATAACCTTAGGATTTGATACTAGCGTCGAAAGAACATTCAAAATAACAATGTCTAAGATAGAAGGAGCATTAAAAGATGAAGAAGTCTTTTTATTAGATAATGTGACAAATGTTTTACACGATTTAAAACTAGAACCGTATGAATTTGAAGCCATAGAAGGTGACTACTCGAATCGATTTACGTTAAAGTTTAATAGTGGAGTACTAAGTACTGATGATGTGGAATTGAATAATAGTTTTATCGTATTTCATGATAATAACACGTTAAATATAAAAGCTAGTGATGAAATATCTGAATTAAAAGTATATGATATTACGGGTAGATTATTAATCGATAGCGAACCTAAATCTTCTGCTTTTGAGTTACCAGTGCAAAACATTAAAATAGGTACTGTACTTATTTTAAATGCAACTATGAAAAATGGTTCTACGGTAAGTAAAAAAGCGATTAAGTATTAATAATACCAACACTTAACATAAAAAAAGCTCTTGAAATAATCAAGAGCTTTTTTTGTAATGTATTTGTTTGTTATTCTATTGCTAGAATTGTTCTCTGCTTGAAAAATGAAAAGCACCTTCAATAGCTGCATTCTCATCACTATCAGAACCATGCACGGCATTTTCACCAATAGACGAAGCATATAACTTTCTAATTGTACCTTCAGCGGCTTCAGCTGGATTTGTAGCACCTATCAAAGCTCTAAAATCTTCAACAGCATTGTCCTTTTCAAGAATTGCAGCCACAACGGGTCCACGAGTCATGTACTCAACCAATTCTCCGAAAAAAGGTCTTTCTTTATGAATAGCATAAAATGCCTCAGCATCTCTTCTAGTCATATGTGTTAGCTTCATCGCAACAATTCTGAAACCAGAAGCGTTGATTTTTTCTAAAATAGCTCCAACATTCCCTTTTTCAACAGAATCGGGCTTAAGCATTGTAAATGTTCTATTTGTCATTATTTAGTATTTTCTAAAATTAGGTGCAAAAATAGCGGTTTTTACGAAAAGACAAAGCTATTGATGTGTTAATATTGATCACTGTTGGAACCAAAGTCATTCAGAAATTAAAACTTTTAATTAGTTATTGGGATTGAGTTTCTGCTATAATAAAAGAAAAGCGTCGTGATAATTATTCCGAAACTGAACTGCATTTTTAGAATTTTCAGTTCTTTAAATTTAAGTATTTCAATATTACCAAATAGTTATTTATCGTATATTCGCAGTTCATGGATACCAAGGATATTAAGCTCATAAAAAAACGATTATCTACAGCAGAAAATGTAGTGATTGTTTCACATAGAAATCCTGACGGAGATGCATATGGTTCTAGTTTAGCCTTATATCACTATTTAAATGATTTCGTAGAAAATGTATCTGTTGTATCTCCCAATGATAGTCCAGATTTCTTAAAATGGCTTCCAGGTCAGGAGGAAATACTTATTTTCGAAGAAAATGTATCAGAAGCTTCTAAAGTGTTGAATGAAGCCACTCTCATTTTTACCCTAGATTTTAACGCGCTAAATAGAGTAGGTAAACAAATGCAGACTGTTTTAGAACAAGTCTCTGCTGATTTTGTAATGATTGATCATCATCAGCAACCAGAGGATTATGCTTTTGTTACTTATTCAGATCCATCAAAGGCTTCAACATGTGAATTGATTTATGATTTTTTTGAAAAGATGGGGGATTTAGACAAGATAACTATAAACATAGCTTCATGTTTATATACAGGAATAGTGACGGATACAGGTTCGTTTAAATATCACTCTACATCTAGCCATACACATAGAATAATTGCTCATTTAATGGATGTTGGAATTAATCACACTAAAATTCATAATGACTTATTTGACACAAATTCTTACAATCGACTTCAATTATTAGGAGTGGCATTAAAGAACTTAAATGTTGTAACGGATTGTCATACGGCGTATATAACGATATCTCAGAGAGAATTAAATTCATTTAATTTCAAAAAAGGAGATACAGAAGGGTTTGTTAATTATGGCCTATCCTTAAAGGGAATCATATTTGCTGTGATTTTTATTGAAGATCAAAAGCAAGGAATCATAAAAATGTCATTTAGATCAAAAGGAACCTTTTCTGTAAATGATTTTGCCAGAAAGTATTTTAATGGAGGAGGTCATGATAATGCTGCAGGAGGTAGAAGTGAAGATTCATTAAAAAATACTGTTTCGACCTTTTTAGAAATTTTACCAAAACATAAAAAAGAATTACAAATATCTTATGAGAACTAGTATTTTTTTATTGCTTTTAATCATTGTTGTAAGTTGTACCACACCAACTCCACGTAAGCCAATAGTTAGAAAAACATCGACTTTTTTAACAGAATCTATTCAGAGAAATAAAATTATAAACGAAGTAGAAGAAAAAGCACTACTCGATTATATAAAGAATGATTCGTTAAATACATATATCAGCTCACCTAATGGATTTTGGTATAGATATATTGAAAAGGATTCAGTGAAGATAAAATTGCCTGTAAAAGGTGATGAAGTGCGTTATTCTTATGAAATCAAAGACGTAAATGATGTATTATTGTATTCTGAAGAAGAGTTAGGTGACCGTAATTATTTAGTAGATAGAGAAGAATTAATTTCAGGATTACAAGATGGATTAAAATTAATGAAAGAAGGAGAGAAAATTTCATTTTTATTCCCTTCTTATAAAGCATATGGGTATTCTGGATACAAGAAAATAGCAGGAAATCAGCCTTTGATTTATAATGTAACGCTTAAAAAAATAACTGAAGGTAATTAAGAATTATGAAACTTTTAAAAATCACTTTTGTACTACTTATCATTTGTACTTCTTGTAAAACAGCAAAATATACTGATCTATCAGATGGATTGTATGCGGATATAGAAACAACGAAGGGAGATATTTTACTAGAATTATATTATGAAACGGTTCCTTTTACAACAGCTAATTTCGTTTCGTTAGCCGAAGGTAATAATGTTTATGTGAAGGATCCTTATAAAGGCAAACCTTTTTATAATGGACTAACATTTCATAGAGTTGTTAAGAATTTTATGATTCAAGGCGGTGATCCTAATGGTAATGGTGCCGGTGGACCAGGATATAAATTTGAAAATGAGCATCCTAAAAATGAAGATGGAACGGATCTATATCTGTATGATAAGCCGGGAGTTGTAGGTATGGCGAATGCTGGAGGTACAGATACCAATGGAAGTCAATTTTTCATTACGCATGTTAAATATCCAAGTCTCAACGGAGGCTATACTATTTTTGGTCAATTGATGAAGGGACAAAATGTAGTTGATAGCATCGCTATTGGTGATAAAATGAATAACGTAAATATTATTAGAGTTGGTAAGGAAGCTAAAAGGTTTAATGCGGCTAAGGTATTTAGTGATTATTTTGCGAAGCTAGAAGAAGCCGCCAGAGTGAAACAAGAGAAATTAACCAAGGCGAAAGCTGATTTTTTAATTTTAGTTGAAGAAAACAAAGAAAAAGCGAAGGAATTACCATCAGGATTAAAGATGTTCAAGACCAAAGAAGGTACTGGAATAAAACCAAAAATTGGAGTCAATGTAAGAATTAACTGTTCGGGATTCTTTAAGGATGGAAATTTGTTTTATTCGACTTACAAAGATGTTTCTGAGACATATGGTAAATATAATGCACAAGCCGATGATAAAGGAGCTTACAATCCTTTTAAACGAGTTTATAGCCCTGAGGCGAAATTGATTCCAGGTTTTAGAGAAGGAATGTTAAATATGAATTACGGAGATAAAGCAATGTTATTTATCCCAGCACATTTGGGATACGGCTCTCAAAGATATGGGCCGATACCACCAAATACAGATTTAATATTTGAAATAGAGATTGTAGATGAAAGTCAAGATCAATAGTGGAAAACGAATTTAGATTTTGTCTTTTTCATCGTGTAGTTTGAGCAGATACTCCGCTGCATCAAACGGCGTGATCTCTAAATCGTTTACTTTTTCAAGTTGCATTTCAAATTCTTTTTTTATAACAGGATGTGTGTAAAACGCATCTTTTAAATGTTGATTAATCGTTTCTAATAACCAAAACTTGTTTTGTTCTTTACGACGTCTATTAAAATAGTCTGTTTCTTGAGTTATTCGAATATAATCTTCAATGGTTTTCCATACCTGATTTATGTTTTCATTATGCTGAGCGCTACAGGTCATAACTTTTGGTTGCCATGTACTTTCTTTCAAAGGATATAAATGCAATGCACGAGCAAACTCTACTTTCGCTAATTTTGCAGCTTTAATATTATCTCCATCCGCTTTATTAATTACAATCGCGTCTGCCATTTCAATAATACCTCTTTTTATACCCTGCAATTCATCACCAGCACCAGCTAGTTTTAGAAGTAGGAAAAAATCTACCATAGAATGTACGGCTGTTTCAGATTGTCCTACACCAACTGTTTCTATAAGAATTGTATCAAAACCAGCAGCTTCACATAGAATAATAGCTTCACGTGTTTTCTTTGCAACACCCCCGAGAGATTCTCCAGAAGGTGAAGGACGGATAAAAGCATTTTTATCTTTTACCAATCTTTCCATCCTCGTTTTATCACCAAGGATACTCCCTCTATTGACAGAACTACTAGGGTCTACTGCTAATACCGCTACTTTTTTACCCAGACTCGTGAGATATGTACCAAAAACTTCTATAAAGGTACTTTTACCTACACCGGGTACACCCGTAACACCTATACGAATTGAATTTTTAGCGTGAGGAAGACAACCATTGATAATCTTAGATGCCTTTTGTTGATGCTTTAAATTAGTACTTTCTACTAAGGTAATTGCCCTACTTAAATAGCTACGATTACCTGTTAATATTTGTTCAACAAAGTTTTTAGTAGTTGGTAATTCACTTCTTTTTAATTTTATCTTTTTTATGGAAGAACTATTGGTCGAGCTTGGCTGATGGATACCATCTATTTCATTTAGAGCAGTACTATGTTTTTTTTTCTTTACCATACAAACTTCTTAATAGCTACAATTTTTTGCAGAATTGCTAAGAATGGTAAATTTAAAATAATTATTTTTAGAAAACTGCAACACTACTTTTATTTCGTCGTATTTAAAACAGAAGCACCTTAATAAATGAGCCAGACCAAATTTTTACAATCAAAATTGATAGCCGAGTGTAAACTCAACAATCAAAAGGCACAAATGCAGGTATACGATATGTATTGCAGAGCCATGTATAATACGGCATATAATTTTGTGAAGAATGAAGCAGTTGCAGAAGATATGGCTCAGGAAGGATTTATTAAGGCATTTCAAAAAATTGAAACGTTTAATGAAGAAGTATCGTTTGGTGCTTGGCTTAAAAAAATTGTAATCAATTTATGTCTTGATTGGTTAAAGAAGCGAAAGCTGAATGTTGTATCTATTGATAACAGTAATATTCAAGTGGCTGATGAAGATAATTGGGAAGTTGATGATAGCATTACAATGGAATGTATTAATGAATCGATTCGAAAGTTACCAGATAAATATAAAGTAGTGCTGAAACTGTATTTATTAGAAGGGTATGATCATCAGGAGATCGCACAAATTTTGAATATTTCTACGGTAGCTTCTAGGTCTCAGCTATTTAGAGGGAAAAACAAATTAAAAGAATTATTAAAACAATATAATTATGCCTAAAGATATAAGAGAGATATTAAAAGAGGCTCAAAATTCTAGAGAATTACAAGCGAATCATCGTGATCGATTTGAAAATCGTTTACAACAATTACATCAAAAGAAAAAGAAACCTAATTTTTTCTTTTTAAAGATTGCGGCATCTATAGTATTAGTAATGAGTATAGGATATTATATTCTTGATACAAATCCAGTAGAGGATGGAGAGTTAATTGAAAGTGCAAATACTATGAATCTTCGAAGTGTTTCTCCTGAAATGAAACAAATTGAAGATTATTATGTATCGGCCATAAACTATGAAATTGCTAGCTTAGAAATAACATCGGAAAACCAAGAAATTTTAGATGACTATTTAGAGAAAATTGGAAAACTTGCCGAAGATTATGAGCGATTAAATGATGAACTTTCTAAGAATGGAATTAAAGAAAAAACAATCAATGCCTTAATCACCAATTTACAATTACGCTTACAATTGTTATTGCAATTAAAAGATACTTTAAATGAAATGAAAACATCAAAAAACACAGAGAATGAAAACGTTACGATTTAAAATTTTAGCATTGACTTTTTGCTTGATTGGGGCAATCCACGGTCAAAAGTTAGAGAAAAAATATACAGAACAGTTTATAGTAAATGAAGATGTTGCTATTGATATCAATACGAGATATACAGATATAGAAATAAAAACATGGAATAAAAATGAGGTTTTAATAGAAGCTTTTATTGAATTTAAAGAAGGAATCACACAAGAAGAGATTGATGAGTATTTAAAAAAATGGAAATTCGAAGCTTTAGGAAATAAGAGCGGTGTTCGAATAAGTTCGAAGTCATCAGGTTTAATAGATATTCATTCATTCAATTTTGATAAGCCCGATTATGAATCTTTTGGCCTAAAAAGTACACATGATGCCTTTGAAAACTTGCATTTTATTGTTCCAAGCGTTCCAGAAATAGTAGAGATTCCAGAACTTCCGGAAGTTGTATTTGAAATTTCGGATATGGGAGATTTGCCAGAATTGCCTTCTAGGTTTGATTTTAAAGCATATAAAAATGATAATAGTTACCTTGAGCGGTGGAAGAAAAAGAATAAAGATGTTATAGGAAAAGATGCAAAGGTTAAAGTCAAGAAAAACTCATTGTCTATAAATTCTGATGATTATTCGTATCGATGGAATATAACAACAGAAGGTCAAAAACAGCGTGCTGAAGAAATTAAGGCCAGATTGAAAGAGTTAAAATCGCGTCGAGAAATACGTCAAAAAGAACTGAAAGAAAAGTTGAAAAAGCGACAGGCAGAACTTAAAATTAGAAATGAAGAGTTACAGCGTAAGATTAAAGAGCGAAATGATGAGCGAAAAATATATTTAATCGAAAGGCAAGAAGCACGAGATAAGAGATCCAAAGAATTAGCTTCAAAGAGAATTGTGGTGAAGGATATCTTGTCAAAACGAATAGCGCCAAAAGTAAAACGAATTATAAGGATTAGAGCTCCCGAAGGTGCTAAATTTAACATGAATGTAAAATATGGCTCTATGAGTTTTCCAAAGAATTAACAAAGAAAGTTGTGATAAAAAACCACTCAATTGAGTGGTTTTTTTGTTATAAAAATGTTGTTACCTTTACTAGCTCAAAATTTGTTTCGTTAAATGGCATTATACAAGAATCAACAGCTTAAAATTTACAATTCACTTACCAATAAGAAAGAAGATTTCGAGCCTTTGAATGAAGGCTATATAGGTATGTATGTATGTGGTCCAACCGTATATAGTAATGTTCATTTAGGAAATGTAAGATCGTTTATGTCATTCGATATGATATTTCGATATTTCAAGCATTTAGGTTATAAAGTTCGTTATGTACGTAATATTACAGACGCAGGACATTTAGAAAATGATGCTGATGTGGGTGAAGATAGAATTGCTAAAAAAGCGAGATTAGAGCAAATAGAACCTATGGAAGTCGTTCAACAATACACGGTAGATTTTCATAATGTATTGCAGCAGTTTAATTTTTTACCCCCAAGTATTGAGCCAACTGCAACGGGTCATATAGTTGAACAAATAGAAATTATCAAAACTATTTTAGACGAAGGCTTGGCATATGAAGTAAATGGATCTGTCTACTTTGACGTTTTAAAATATAACGAAAAAGAGCACTATGGCATTCTTAGTGGTAGAAATATAGAAGACGCTATCCATAATACGAGAGTACTTGATGGACAATCTGAAAAAAGGAATCCACAAGATTTTGCTTTATGGAAAAAAGCGCAGCCTGAACACATCATGCGTTGGCCTTCTCCTTGGAGCGATGGTTTTCCTGGTTGGCATTTAGAATGTACTGCTATGAGCACAAAATACTTGGGAGAACAGTTTGATATTCATGGTGGAGGTATGGATTTAAAATTTCCGCATCACGAATGTGAAATTGCACAGGCACAAGCAAGTAATAAGAAATCTCCAGTTCGATATTGGATGCATGGAAATATGTTGACTTTGAACGGGAAGAAAATGGCAAAATCTACTGGCAATAATATTCTGCCAAGTGAAATTATTAGTGGTGAAAATGATATTTTGAGTAAGCCATTTCCTGCTACAGTCGCACGATTTTTTATGCTACAAGCACATTATAGAAGCATTTTAGATTTTTCTAATGATGCCCTAGAGGCAGCAGAGAAAGGATATAATAGATTGATGAATGCGGTCAATGATTTACAGACCTTAGTCGCAGGAACATCATCTTCAATAGATGTTGAAGCATGGAAACAGTCGTGTTATGCAGCCATGAATGATGATTTTAATACACCTATTTTAATAGCACATTTGTTCGAAGGTGTCAAATATATCAATCAATTAAAGGAAGGAAAGGCTACTATGTCAGTTAATGATTTAGCTGAATTTAAAGAGTTATTTAACGCTTTTACCTTTGATATTTTAGGACTTGAAAATGTATCTGTTCAAGACAACTCTGATAAACTATCTGGTGTCGTAGAGATGCTCATCGGTATGAGAAATGATGCTCGAGAAAATAAGGATTGGGCACTTTCTGATAAAATTAGAGATGAATTATTAGAAATAGGAATCCAATTAAAAGATGGTAAAGAGGGTACTACATATTCAATTCAATAAATATGATCTACCAACTTGCCCAAATTAATATAGCTAAACTTCTTAAGCCAATTGATGATCCTCAAATAGCTGACTTTGTCAATCAGCTTGATGAAATCAATGCAGTGGCAGAGAAAAGTAATGGATTTATTTGGAGATTGAAAGATGATGTAACCAATGATGCCACCAATATCAATCCTTTTAATGATCCCAATATGATCGTGAATATGTCGGTTTGGAAAGATGTAGCTTCTTTAAAAGATTATGTGTATAATTCTGATCATGTTAAAGTATTCGTTAGAAGAAAAGAATGGTTTGAAAAACCTACAAAAGCACATATGGCTTTGTGGTGGATCGAAAAGGGCAAATTTCCATCTGTTGAGGAAGGTAAACGACGTATTGAATATTTGCAACAACACGGAAATTCGAAATATGCCTTTACATTTCAAAAAATAGTAAACCCTTAACCAAAAGTATATTTTTTTGAAAAAGATAACTCAAATAGTGGCAATGCCTTTTGTTGGTCTAGTACGATTTTATCAAGTCGCTATTTCTCCTTATACGCCCGCCACATGTAGATATACTCCTACTTGTTCTCATTATACCATCGAAGCCTTGCAAAAGCATGGTTTTTTTGCTGGTGGCTGGCTGGCTATAAAACGAATATTTAGCTGTCATCCTTGGGGAGGCAGTGGCTATGACCCAGTACCTGAAAATAAAAGGGATACCGACAAAAACTAAATCACTTTTCTGGTATTATAAAGAACCTATTAATTTATATATTTACATTCTTAAATTAACTTATGAATTTACTGTTTGCCATTGATTGGAATTTCGATCCTGACTTATTTACAATTGGAAGTTTTCCTATAAAATATTATAGTTTGACCTATGTCTTAGCGTTTGTGCTGGGACTACAAGTCATGAAGCGTATTTTTGTAAAGGATAATATTTCATTAGATAAGTTAGACCCTCTTTTTATATATACGATTATCGCCATGTTAATTGGTGCTAGAACGGGGCATTATCTGTTTTATGAAGAAAATTATACTTGGTCGGAAGTATTTTTACCTTTTAAATTAGATCCTTTTGAGTATACTGGATTTCGTGGATTAGCGAGTCATGGTGCCATTATAGGAATTGTAATAGCGATGTATTTTTACAGTAAAAAAGTTGTAAAGAAACCAATGTTATGGACACTAGATAGGATGGTGATTCCTTCTGCTTTAGGTGCTATGTTTGTTAGATTAGGAAACTTGTTCAATTCAGAGATTGTTGGTAAAGCTACAGGCTCTGATACAGGGTTTAGATTTATTAGACACGATATTAGTTCTTATACAGCCCAGGGTAGTACAAATGCAGCAACACCGAATGAGGCGTATGATATGATTTTAAACAATCCTGCTTATAAACATTTGCTGGATGAGGTTCCGAACAGATATCCAACTCAAATTTATGAAGCTGTGGGTTATCTAGTTACCTTTTTAATTTTATGGTATTTATATAACAAAACGGATAAAAAGGAAAAGACGGGATATTTATTTGGTGTCTTTATGGTATTACTTTGGTCGGTTCGATTTGTAGTAGAGTTTTTTAAGGAAGCGCAGGTAGAAGGTAGAGAGGATTGGGTATTTGATGCGTTAAATACAGGTCAGGTATTAAGTATACCGCTAACATTAATTGGTTTGTACTTCATGTTTAGAAGTACAACTAAAAAAGCTTAAATCGTAGGATGATTTCTCTCCATAAAGAAGGAATTACATGTTGTTTAGTTATAAATTAAAAGATGATGGTAAAAGAACAAATTTCATCACAAGAAGCAATTGCATTAGAAGATAAATATGGAGCACATAATTATCATCCATTACCAGTTGTATTGAGTAGAGGAGAAGGGGTTTATGTATGGGATGTAGAAGGAAAGAAGTATTACGATTTCTTATCGGCTTATTCGGCGGTTAATCAGGGGCATTGTAATCCGAAAATTATCAATGCAATGGTAAATCAAGCGCAAACATTAACGCTCACTTCGCGGGCTTTTTATAATGATGTGTTGGGTAAATATGAACAATTTGCCACAGATTTTTTTGGTTTTGACAAGTTGTTACCGATGAATACAGGTGCCGAAGCTGTCGAAACGGCTTTAAAGTTATGTCGGAAATGGGCGTATGAGGAAAAAGGTATTCCAGAGAATGAAGCAGAAATTATTGTTTGCGAGAATAATTTTCATGGAAGAACGACTACAATTATTTCATTTTCTAATGATCCTGTGGCCCGCAAAAATTTTGGCCCTTTTACAAAAGGTTTTATAAAAATTGAATATGATAATTTACTGGCTTTAGAAAAGGCCTTAAAAGAAAACAAGAATGTCGCTGGTTTTTTGGTAGAACCGATTCAAGGAGAAGCAGGTGTGTATGTACCAAGTGAAGACTATTTGTCAAAGGCGAAAAGTTTGTGTGCTGAGCATAATGTATTGTTTATTGCTGATGAAGTTCAAACAGGTATCGCGCGTACAGGTCGATTATTGGCAACTTGTGGTAATTGTTCTTGTTCTGATAAAAATTGTTCGGGTACTCCAGAAGTCAAACCTGATGTTTTAATACTGGGTAAAGCCTTAAGTGGAGGTGCATATCCTGTTTCTGCAGTCTTAGCGGATAATGCGATAATGGATGTTATAAAACCAGGAAATCATGGGTCAACGTTTGGAGGTAATCCAATTGCTGCTGCCGTAGCAATTGCAGCATTAGAAGTTGTAAGAGATGAGAAGTTAGCAGAAAATGCGTCCTATTTAGGTGAAATTTTTAGAACAAAATTAAGCGCTTTTGCCGAGACCAATGATTTGGTAAAGTTAGTAAGAGGGAAAGGCCTTTTAAATGCTATTTTAATTAATGATACCGAAGATAGTTCAACAGCTTGGGATATATGCATCAAACTAAGAGATAATGGTTTATTGGCAAAACCAACGCATGGCAATATTATTCGTTTTGCGCCACCACTAGTTATGAATGAAGAGCAATTGGAGGAGTGTATTTCGATTATCATTAAAACAATTTCTGAGTTTAAAAAATAAAGTATGAGAATTTTAAAAATTATTCTTTTCGTTTGTTGCTGTTTCGTTTCATTTAGTAGTACTGCTCAAGATGAAAAGGAAGACATTAAAAAAGTAATTAAACAGTTTTTCAAAGGCTTACAAAAAGGAGACACCTTAACGCTTAAAAAAACAATATCCAAAGATCTTGTTTTGCAAACTAGTTTTGTTAATGGTGAAGGTGTTTCGGTATTACGTACAGAGGAGAAGAGTGCCTTTTTGAAATCGCTCGCATCAAAGAAACCAGAAGATATTTGGGAGGAGAAACTAGAATCTTATACTATTCAAATTGATGGTCCAATGGCGAATGTTTGGACCCCTTATAAGTTCTATTTAAATTACAAGTTTAGTCATTGTGGAGTAAATTCTTTTCAGTTGTTTAATACGGGTGAAAAATGGGTCATTATATATTTAATAGATACACGAAGAAGACTAGGCTGCAATAATTAAGATTTTAACTATTCATTTATGACGAAAGTAAATTCAAAAAATAAATTGACTATTAGAGATTATGAATCTGTCAATTCTAACAGTGAACTTTTAAAACTCATTGAGAAAAAAGAGGTCAATATAAATTGGATTAAAAAACGTTTGGCCTATGAGGAAGAACTAAGAAGATTACAAATCGAATTGGTAAAACTACAGCGTTGGGTAATGAAAACTAATAAAAGAGTTGCAATTATTTTTGAAGGAAGAGATGCTGCAGGTAAAGGAGGATCAATTCGAAGATTTGTAGAACATTTAAGTCCGCGTTCTTCTCGTACTGTGGCCTTAACAAAACCTACAGAAATTGAAACTGGACAATGGTATTTTCAGCGGTATATAAAAGAATTACCTAATCCTGGTGAACTTGTTTTTTTCGATAGAAGTTGGTATAACAGAGCTGTTGTTGAACCAGTAATGGGTTTTTGCACGGTAGCTCAGTATAAGAAATATATGTTGCAAGTGCCTGACTTTGAGCACATGTTATATGAAGATGGGGTTCTTGTGATTAAATTTTGGTTTTCTATTTCTAAAGAAGTACAAAAAGAACGCTTTGATGCCAGGTTGGATAATCCTTTAAAGCGATGGAAATTTAGCCCTGTAGATGTAAAAGGACAAGAGTATTGGGATCGTTATACACATTATAAAGAACAAATGTTTAGTAAAACACACACTACTTATAGTCCGTGGATAATAGTTCAGGCAAATAATAAGAAAAAAGCTCGACTGGAAAGTATAAGATATGTATTATCTCAATTCGAATATGAAGGAAAGAGTGATGCGGAAACAAGTTTATTTTCTGATCCGAATATAGTAATGCGTTATCATCGTTCGATACTTCAAATTGATTAATTATGGATGAATTTAAATTAGATGACGGAGGACTTAAGAAGTTAAACTCCAAAAAAGGATTGTTGGCATTATTATCGAAGGAACCTTATAATATTTCGAGAGCAATAAGATATGTAGATTATGAAAAGCGTTTGGCCAAATTACAGGTCGAATTAATTAAACTTCAAACTTGGGCCATTAATAATAATGAACGAATTATTGTCATTTTTGAAGGAAGAGATGCTGCGGGAAAAGGTGGGGCAATTCGAAGAATTACTGAGCAAATGAATCCTCGACAGTTTCGAATTGTTGCATTACCTAAACCTACGGTAGAAGAGAAAACGCAATGGTATTTTCAACGATATGTGAATCAATTTCCAACGGCAGGAGAAATTGTTTTTTTTGACAGAAGTTGGTATAATAGAGCGGTGGTAGAACCAGTAAATGGTTTTTGTACGAATGAACAGTATACTACTTTTATGAACCATGTAAATAACTTTGAAACAATGATTTCGGAGTCTGGCATTCGATTGGTGAAGATTTACATGTCAATTTCTAAGAGCGAACAGGCGAAGCGATTTTCTGATATCAAAAGTAATCCTTTGAAACAATGGAAAATGACCGAAGTTGATAGAGATGCACAAAAACTATGGGACGTTTATACCGATTATAAGCGAAAAATGTTTGAAAACACAAATAAAGAATTGCCATTTAAAGTAATACGTGCCAATAGAAAAACATCCGCTAGGGTCGCTGCAATTCAGCATATTTTAAAAGTGATCCCTTATGATAAAGGATTAGAAGTTTAATATGAATGAAAAGTCAATTTAAAAAGGGAGCTACTGTTGCCGTGTTGGATGATACCATCAAAGGAGTCGTCGTAGCTATAGAAAATCAGGAAGTAACTATTGAAGATGATGATGGGTTTTCAATGACATTTAATGCTTCTGAGTTGGTATTGATTGGAGGAGATCAAAAAGAGTTTTCAAAATTTATAGATATTAAAAATGATGTACTGATTGAAAAAGAGCAGTCGTCACAAAAGAAAATATCTGTAAAAAGGCTTAAAAATAGAGAACGTCCGCCTTTAGAAGTAGATCTGCATATTCATCAACTTACTAAATCTACTCGAGGCATGAGTAATTATGACATGCTCACATTACAATTAGATACAGCAAGACGCCAACTTGAATTCGCTATCAAAAAAAATATTCAACGAGTTATTCTTATACATGGTGTTGGAGAAGGTGTATTACAAAAGGAAATTGAATTTTTATTAGGTAGATATAATGTAGAAATACAACCGGCGTCTTTCCAAAAATATGGCTTCGGAGCAACCGAAGTCTACATTTATCAAAACCAATAAATTTAAGGAGTAATTTCGGCAGTATTCGTTACTGTAACAGTTCTAGTACCGAAATCATATACATCGAAACTGATGCTTTCTAAATTTGGATTGGTAAGTTGTAGCGTATTCACTGTAAAAGAGCTCCTATAACTTTCAATAAATTGATTGGGAACAGCAACTCTGGGAGCACGTTCAACGGCAGTATCAGGATCGCGATAGTCAGGAGTACCATCTAAATCATCATCAGACAAATTCTCTAGGGCAGTTGGCACACCATCGCCATCATCATCAGTATCAAGATAATTAGGAATACCATCTCCGTCGGTATCATCATTGGTGGGATCATTATCATTATTCACATCTTCATCTTCAGTTTTTATACCATCTCCGTCATCGTCGAAGTCTATGAAATCAGCAATTGTATCTCCATCAGTGTCGTCATTTGTAAAATCTCCATCTCCGTTCAAATCTTCATCAGAAGGATCTACGCCATCTTCATCATCTATAGATAATATAGTTGTCACTAATAATGTTCCAGAACCTAACCACTCATTCACAATAGTTGGGCTTGCTGGCGGTATATTTTGACAAAAATAACTCGTAGTAGGTTCGGTATCGAATGTTCTATATGAAAGTCTATTACTACCGGTTTCACTTAAAGTGAATAACGCATTTTCTCTAACGGTAGTAAAAAAGGCGTTCACAGTGCTTGTATTGTCTACATTCAATTCTATAACTAATGCCTCAGAGCCATTAATTTTTGATAACAACAAATCTCCGCAAGAATTTATAGTTTGATCGTCAAAATTAAATTCTGGAAAATCAGAATTGCCATCGTCGCAAGAGAGGATCAATAAGAATATAAAAAAAGCAACTATTTTTTTCATCGTTGCAAAAATAAGTTTTTTAATACTTAGAATAAAAATAGATACTGTTAATTTTAACTACTTTTGTATTCTAAATTAACTATGAGAACAGTTTACCTAGATAATGCTGCAACGAGTCCTATCGATAAGAAGGTTGTTGAAAGAATTACAGAAGTAATGACCACTACTTTTGGAAATCCTTCATCTACACATCAATTTGGAAGAAAAGCACGTACAATTGTCGAGGAAGCTCGTAAGAGTATTGCAAAACATTTTAATGTTACTTCGAGTGAAATTGTATTCACTGCAGGCGGGAGTGAAGCAGATAATTTGATTTTAAAAAATGCTGTTGAACACTTAGGAGTAAAACATATTATAACTTCTAAAATTGAACACCATGCTGTCCTTCACACGATCGAGGCAATCGCTTCTGAATATGATGTAAGCCTGAGTTATGTAAATTTAGACGTAAATGGGTCGGTGAATTATGAGCATCTTTTGGAGTTGCTTGAAGAAAGTACGAGCAAGACCTTGGTGAGTTTAATGTATATCAATAATGAAATTGGTAATATTCTTGATCTTAAAAAGGTATGTGATTTATGTTCTTTAAATGAAGCGCTATTCCATTCAGACACCGTACAGGCTATTGGTCATTATCATATAAATTTACAAGAAACACCTATAGATTTTATGGTAGCTAGTGCTCATAAATTTCATGGGCCAAAAGGTGTGGGCTTTGCTATTATAAAAAAAGGTTTTGGTATCAAACCACAATTAATTGGAGGTGAGCAAGAGAGAGGAGCCAGGGCGGGTACTGAAAATGTTCATAATATTGCGGGTATGCATACGGCGCTAGATATTGCTATTGCTAATTTGGAAACCGATGCAAGGTATATTATTAACTTGAAGAAATATTTTAAGAATAGACTAATTGAAACAAACGAGAATATCGTTTTTAATGGGCTTTCAGGTTCAGAAAGCGGTTGTTCGTATATGATTTTAAATGTTCGTTTTTCTCAAGATCTACCTATGTTTTTATTCAACCTTGATTTAAAGGGCATCGCCGCTTCTGGGGGAAGTGCCTGTCAGAGTGGTAGTAATAAAGGTTCACACGTTTTAAACACTATTTTACCCAAAGAAGAGGCAGAAAAGACTTCTGTTCGTTTTTCTTTTAGTAAGTACACAATAAAAGAAGATTTAGATTATACAATTGATGTTATTAAGCATCTTATTTCATAAGTAAATGAAGAGAACATATAATTGGGGAATTATTGGTTTAGGAAAAATTGCTAATAAATTCGCACATGATTTACAATTGGCTAAAGACGCTAGTTTGTATGCTGTAGCTTCTCGTAGTATTGAAAAAGCGACAGAATTTGGACAAAAATACAATGCAAAACAATGTTATGGATCTTATGATGAACTCTTAAATGATCCCAATATTGAAGTAGTTTATATTGCTACGCCGCATGCGTATCATTGTGAACTGGCAATTGCAGCTATGGAGAGAGGTAAGGCTGTGCTTTGTGAAAAACCTATTGGTGTAAATAAGGACGAGGTAGAAAAAATGATCACTACATCAAAAGAACAAAATGTTTTTCTGATGGAAGCTTTATGGTCTCGATTCATTCCAGCAACAGAAAAGTTGCACTCCTTTATTGAAAATAAGGCCATCGGTGAGTTAAAAATGGTAAGAGCAGATTTTGGTTTTAAAGGAGAATTTGATCCAACGAAGAGATTATTTAACAAAGAACTAGGTGGTGGAGCTTTATTAGATTTAGGAATTTACCCCATATTTTTTAGTGTATTGGCATTAGGTGTTCCAACAGAAATAAAAGCTTTAGCGACAATGTTTCCCACAAATGTAGATAGTTCATGTACATTAATTTTTGGATATGGTAATGATCAGTCGGCAATTTTAGACATTTCATTATTAACAGATACCCCAGTTGAATGTTGGATACATGGCACTAAAGGGTCGTTAAAAATGAGTAATCCTTTTCATCATTCTAAAGAAATCTCTTTATATAAAAATCGTGAATTAGTCGAGACATATACAGTAGATTATGTTGGTCTTGGCTATTATCATGAAATAATTGAAGTGCAAGAATGCTTAAGCAACGGAAAAATAGAAAGTGAAAAAGTACCTCTATCTTTAAGTTCAGAACTGATTACCATTATGGATAAAATAAGGTCGCAAATAGGACTAGAGTATTAACGTTCTTTTCTAGAGTCTGGCTTACGTTTTTCTTTATTTCTCCAGTTGTTTTTGCCTGGTCTTGAAAACGATTTTTTATGATGACGTTTATTTGAATTCTTGGGTTTGTGCTGTCTTTGAGAATTAGGCGTATCATCTATAAAAGGATGCTCTGAAATAACAGGAATTTTTTGGTTGATTAACTTTTGAATATCACGTAAATAAACCCTTTCATCTTTATCGCAAAATGAAATAGCCAACCCACTAGCGCCAGCCCTTCCGGTTCTACCTATTCTATGAACATATGTCTCAGATATATTTGGCAAGTCATAATTTATCACATAACTTAAATTATCTATATCAATACCTCGCGCAGCAATGTCTGTAGCAATGAGTACTTTGGTTGTGCCTGCTTTAAAATTACTGAGGGCTTTTTGTCGTGCTGCTTGCGACTTATTACCATGTATGGCTTCTGCTTTGATACCTTCTCTATCTAGTAATTTCACCACTTTATTTGCGCCATGTTTGGTACGAGAAAATACTAAAGAGGCATCATAAATTTTCGTGTTTAGTAAATGAACTAAGAGTTTAATTTTCGAGCTTTTAGGCACAAAATATACTTCTTGTTTCACTTTTTCAGCAGTTGCTTGCTCCGGTTTGATCGTTACGGTAGCGTAATCACCTAGTATCTTTGTAGAAAGTTCTACGATAGCTTTTGGCATAGTTGCCGAAAAGAACAACGATTGTCTTCTATGCGGTAACTTGGCGAGTATTTTTTTGATGTCATGAATAAAGCCCATGTCCAACATTTGATCGGCTTCATCGAGCACAAAATATTGAATATCCCGCAAAGAGATATACCCTTGTTGCATTAAATCTAATAATCTTCCTGGGGTAGCGACTAATACATCAACACCTCTTTTTAATGCCTGTACCTGTTTAGCCTGTTTTACACCTCCAAAAATAACTGTATTTCGAATCCCTGTAAATTTGCCATAGTTGGTAAAACTTTCATCTATTTGTATTGCTAACTCTCTTGTAGGAGTCACTACGAGTGCCTTTATTTTACGCTGTTTATCGCGCAATTTTATATTAGTATAGATGTTTTGAATTATAGGAATAGAAAATGCAGCTGTTTTTCCAGTACCCGTTTGTGCACAACCCAAAAGATCTTTCCCAGTGAGTAATATAGGGATAGACTGTTCTTGAATAGGAGTAGGGTGTGTATATCCTTGCTTATCGAGTGCTTTTAGAATTGGCTCGACTAATTGTAAGTCTTTAAATTTCATAAGCGGCAAAGGTAGACTAATTGATCCGATAAGTTGTAAAAAGATACTCTTTTGATTATGCCGACGAATTTGTGAAAATTTCAACAATTATTGAAGACCATTATTCCTAAAATATACTGTTTATATATGATATGTTTTTTATTCTACCACATAAGGATATAGTTTTTGGTAGAAATACAAAAAAAATCAATCTTGAACTACGGTTTGATAGTGTCAATCAAATTATTGTTACTTCAAATCGAGTAAACGTAACGTAAAATATTTCTAAGAAATAGTATTAAGATATCAAACTTTAAGGATGGTGGTATGAATTTCGAAAAAGTAATATTTCAACAAAAGATAAAATCTTTTGCCTTCAATATTTTAATGTTTATAAGTTTATGTATCCTTGTGAGCTGTACAGATCCGGTTATACCTGAGTTTCAGTTTGAAGAAGAGCTAGTTCATGTCGATGCCTATGTGTCTACTGCAAAAGGTGATTCGTATGCCATTATAACTAAAACAACTAATTTATCAGGAACCTTTAAAGATCTGTTTGTTAAAGAAGCAAGCGTTTCTTTTAGAAATATAGATACGAATCGAGAGGTGTTTTTAATCGAATCTATAGAAAGTTATATCGCTCCTACGAACTTTCAAGCATCTATCGGTGAAACTTGGGAACTACTCATTAAAATGCCAGATGGAAGAACGTATAGATCAAAGCCAGAGACGATAATTGAACCTGTGGGCTTTTCGAACTTGAAGGCATCATACAGTAAAGAATTAGTATTTAATGAAAATGAAAATGCTTTTTTCCCTGGTCATACTGTTTCAATAGATTTTAATGACCCAGGAGGAGATAAGAATTATTATTTTTGGAAGTACCGCTCTTTTGAAAAGATCAGTATATGCTCAACATGCTTTGAAGAAATTTTAAGAGGTGGTGAATGTAATGATAGCCCTGTATCTTCTTTAAGAGGTAGAAATTTAACCTATGCTTGCGATACTAATTGTTGGCAAATTAGATATAACGAAGACGTACGAATTTTTTCAGATGATTTTATAAATGGTAATTCGGTAAAAAGTTTGCCTGTTGCAGATGTTGTGTTATATACAAAGAATAACATTGTAATAGAAGTGCAGCAATATTCACTTTCTCCTGCTGCTTATAAATACTACAAGGTGTTAAAAGATCTTGTTGATAATAATGTGGGCTTTAATGCTCCTCCTCCCGCTGCACTCGTTGGTAATATGTTTAACCCGAATGATAACAGCGAATTTGTCTTAGGTAGGTTTACTGCTGCATCTGCTGTTGTGAAATCTATTTTCATAAATAGATCCCGAATTGCAGAGGATCCTGTAGAACGAATAATTAGTGTAGATAATGAGAAGTGCACTGATATTTGTACCGCAGCAGATTGTATGCCTTTTAATGAACCGCTGCCACCTGAATGTGTCCCAGTAATCAGTACATCCTGTGATGAATCTCGATTTAGAACAGGTATTAGGCCAGAAGGATGGATAGATTAGTTATACGTAGTTTTAATGTAAACTTAATATAAAGTAATGAAGATTTTTAAGTTTTTAGTGTTGTTTTTGTTAGTGAGTTGTGTAGATCCTGTTGTTCCAGAATATGAATATAAAGAGGGGTTGATCTTTATTGAAGGTATGGTTTCTACCTCTCAAGGAGGGTCGTATACAAAAATAAGAGAAACAGCATTTTTATCCGGAGATTTATCAGACCTTCCGGTTAAAGGAGCTCGTGTTCGTTTTCGAAATTCCGTAACAAATGTAGAAGTACCATTAACCGAGTTGGATGATATTTATGTACCTCCAAATGATTTTAAAGCGTTAATTGGGGAATCATGGGAACTTTTGATCACGTTACAAGATGGAAGGAATTATAAATCAAAACCAGAGAAAACTATTGAACCTACACCTTTCGATGATTTAAAAGTAACATATGATCCTGAACTTTTATTTCAAGAAGCTTCCAATACCTTCGCTCCAGGTCATTTTATTACACTTGACGTTGACGATCCTGCTGATGAAGAAAATTATTATTTCTGGAAATATCGGGCATTCGAAGAACTGAATAACTGTGGGTTTTGCATAGAATCTGCCTATAGAAATGGAGGATGTAGGGTGATTGAATTTTATACGTTTAATACTTCGTTTATGTATGCTTGCGAAACAGATTGTTGGAATATTCTTAGTAGTGAAAGTATCAATTTATTTTCAGATGAATTCACCAATGGGAAATTAATAGATGATGTGAAGGTTGCCGAAGTTTTGCTGCTTACCAAAGAGAATATTTTAGTTGAAGTTCAGCAAATTTCTTTGTCTCCATCGGCGTATAAATTTTATAAGATTTTAAAGGATTTAATAGATAATAATGGAGGTTTCAATTCTCCTCCTCCTGCTGCATTAATTGGAAATGTATTTAATCCAGACGATAGCGATGAATTTGTCTTAGGTAGGTTTACGGCAGCTTCTACCTATACAAAACCAGTGTTTATTTATCGGTCTGGCATTCAAGAGAAACCTCTTGTGTCTACTCTTTCTTTTCCATTTGAGGATTGCACTGATGTTTGTTTTGATTGTGCTGCCATATGTATAACTGTTAACGCCGTTCCATGTGTAGAATCACAATATAGAACAGGTATTAGACCATCAGGATGGATAGATTTATAGTGAAAATTAAAATTTAATTTATGAAAATACTGCTATCTCTTGTTGTATCAATCTTATTAATTCATAAGATACAAGCTCAAACGAAAAATTTTGAATTGTCTTTTAAGGTTAAAGATAAAACTACAAATGAAAATTTAGAGAATACACAAATCTATATTACTCCATGCAATTGTGGAGGGGTAACAAATGAGATGGGTTTTTTCAAAATCGACCTTCCTGAAGGAACATATAACTTAAACCTCTCATATATTGGTTTCAAATCTCATGAACAAAAAATTGTATTAAATAGCGATATGTTAATTGAGGTTCTTTTAGAAGAGAGTCAAGAAACTTTATCAAAAATAATTATCAATGCAAAGAAAACTAATGATCGCATCGATTCTCCTCAAATGGGAGCTGTTCAATTAAAAGTAGCAAGTATTAAAAAATTACCGTCTGCTTTAGGCGAAGTTGATGTATTGAAAGGAGTTACCTTATTGGCTGGGGTAAATAATGCAGGAGATATCAGCAACGGACTTTCGGTTCGTGGAGGGTCATTAGATCAAAATTTGATATTGTATGATCATGCTCCAATATTTAATCCAACTCATTTATTTGGACTTTTTTCTGTTTTTACTCCAGACGTTTTATCATCTGTAGATCTCTATAGAGCAAATATTCCATCAAAATATGGTGGTAGGGTAGCGTCGGTGCTGGACGTAAAAGTAAAGAACCCGTATGTTGACAAATTAAAGTTAAGTGGTGGTATTGGCCTTGTATCATCTAGAATTGCAGTAGAAACCCCCATAATAAAGGATAAATTGACTATGATCGCTGGAGCAAGAGCAGGATTCACAGATTTTTTGTTGCCTATTTTTTCCGAAAGACTTAAAAATACAAAAGCTAGATTTAGTGATGCCACTATGAAATTCATGTACCTCCCAACAGATAAGGATCAAATTACATTGACAGGGTTTTATAGTAAAGATTTTTACCAACTAGACTTAATAAGTAAAATAGGCAATGTCAACGCTAAAAATAACCAGTATGACTTTGGAATGCTAAATGGAACGTTGAATTGGTTGCATTCGTTCGAAGATAAGGCTAGTCTAAGAACCATTTTGGTAGGAAGTACCTATACACCTAAAATTCTTTTTCCAGAATTTGATTCGAGTAACAAGATTGAATTCGAGTCGAAAATAAATTACCTTAGTCTTATATCCGAATATAAAAAAGAACTAAATGATCAATCCGATTATTCTGTTGGAATACAGGCAAATAGATATGTTGTAGAACCTGGTAGCCTGAACCCTGGTAGTGCTACGAGTATACTTCCAGTTTCTTTAAACTCAGAAACTAGTTATGAGCTCTCAGGATATTTGAATACAAACTGGTCACCAACAAGCAAATTTTCCTTATCGGCTGGATTACGCTATAATTATTATATGTTTTTAGGTCCATACACTTTAGCTAGCTTTGATGAAACCGGAGAAACTATAATAAATACAAATGAGTTTAAAAAAGGAGAGTTAGTTAAATCATATGGAGGATTAGAACCTAGACTGGGACTTTCATACAAATTGGATGATAGAAGCTCGATAAAGGC
Source organism: uncultured Flavobacteriaceae bacterium (assembly GCA_947500525.1). Classification (GTDB taxonomy): domain Bacteria; phylum Bacteroidota; class Bacteroidia; order Flavobacteriales; family Flavobacteriaceae; genus Aureibaculum. The sequence continues at coordinate 128,445 of CANMSH010000002.1, forward strand.
CAGTTACGCAAAAGTAAATCAGTATTTACAAAATATATATAATAGTACTACTCCTATACCAACATCGCGATGGAAGACGGCTGATATAAATATAAAACCACAAATTGGTGAAACTTATGGCGTTGGTTTTTACCGTGATTTTCGAGAGAATGATAAGCTTGTTACTATGGGGTTAGAAGGATACTACAGAGATGTGAACAATGTATTAAGTTATAAACCAGGAGCAGATTTTTTTCTTCAAGAGTTTCTAGAAAGAGATGTGGTGCAAGGCGTTGGCAAAGCTTACGGAATAGAACTGAGCCTAAACAAACCTAAAGGAAAAATTAATGGATGGGTGAATTATACATATTCTAAAAGTATTTTAAAGTCGTATAATGAGAATTTAGGAGATAGAGTAAACAATAATAAATGGTATCCTTCAGATTTTGATCGAACTCATGTTATTAATAGTACAATTAATTTTGAAGGTGATAAATACAATACTTTTAGTTTTAATTTTACAGGACAAACAGGCAGACCATATACCGTTCCTAATGCGGTAATACAAGTTGATGAAATAGAGGTTCCAATATTTATAGAACGAAATAATGCGCGACTTCCAACATATCATCGCTTAGATTTTTCCTGGAATGTTCACTTTAGTGGTAGTAAAAAGAATAAACGCTGGAGGAATGATTGGACCTTTACTATTTATAATATTTATAGCAGAAAGAATCCGTTTAATATTTATTATAATCAGCGTACCGGAGAAAGATTCAACTCTACAGTATTTAGAGATAGCCCCTTAGGATCTTACCAATTATCTGCAATAAATAGTCCGTTGTTTTCTTTGACCTATAATTTTACATTTCAGTAAATTCATTATTTGAGACTCCAGCTGTTACTATTTGCGGTTTAGTAATGTTTTTTAATCTATCTCGAAAGGCATTTGAAATATTATTTATAATTTAGTTTCCAACTAATTCAAAGGTCAATGTCAATTGAAGAAAATAATGCCTACATCTTAGGTACCGAAACAGCAGAATTACATCGTTTAGGCTTACAACATCAGGTTTGGGCAAGTGAAGCTATAAAAGGGTGGGAGCTTGCAGGATTTACCGCCGGTCATACACTATTAGATATGGGGTGTGGTCCTGGTTTTTGTACAACAGAGTTAGCCTATATTACAGGTACAAAAGGACATGTTATAGGTGTTGATAAATCAGAATACTTCATACGTTTTTTAAAACAAGTTACCGAACAATTTTCTTTAAATATCTCTCCGCAATGCGCGGATTTCGATACAATGGTTTTGCCCGAAAGTCAGTTAGATGGTGTATATTCTCGTTGGGCTTTCGCTTGGGTTCCTAATCCCGAAGAAATTATTGCTAAACTTCATAAAGGGTTGAAAATAGGAGGTACGGTAGTCACGCATGAGTATTTTGATTGGTCTACTTTGCAAACAGTACCACATTTACCTGGATTGGCAAAAGCCATTGCCGGGGCTTTACAAAGTTTAAGAGATCAAAACGGCGCAATAGATATTGGAAGAAATTTGCCTATGTATTTTGAAAGTAATGGTTTCGAAATTGTAAGTACAAGACCGTTAACCAAAATGGCTACACCCAAAGAATTTACTTGGAACTGGCCTAAAAGTTTCTTTACTATTTATTTTCCTAAATTAGTTGAATCGGGCTATTTGACCACTCAAGAAGTGACAACTGCGTTGAATGAGTTTGAGAAGTTAGAGTCGGCTCCAGGAGCCACTATATTTTGCCCAACAATGAGAGAAGTAATTGCTCGTAAATTGTAGTTAATAATTGTTTTTTAAAGAATGCGTGTGATGTTCGGTATGATGTGCAGTCCACATGACCAATTCACGAACGGGCATCTTACCCATTAGCGGATGTGGTAAAATTAGATTATCTAAATTTCTATCTTTCCATTTCCGAGTTTTATGTTGAAGTTTTTTATTCTGAATTTTAAGATTCGTAATAATTGCTTCCTTCTTTGCTAAAGAAGGCGCTTTTAAGTTTTGGTTAAACTTTTGTGCTCTATCTAGATTTTGAGATAGTTTATCTTCATAACGTTTAGCCACGACATCGTAAGAACGTAGTTCTCTATTTGAGGTGCCATATTTATATTTGAGAAGAAAACTAGGGAAACTCATAGCATGGTTTAAGCGTTGTAGACTGTTTAATAAATGCTGTGTATGCTGACCTACAGTCCATTTACCTTTTGGAGCACTCGTCCATTTTTCTTCAGGTTGATTTTCTAACCAATCAAAAAGTTCTTGATGTTTTTGTTCAAGTATTTCGGCAATAGCTTTTTTGTCCATAAATAAGAGCTTAGAAGTACTAAATATAAGAAAAACACCGAAATAGTCTTATAAATCATCTGTAAAATGTCCGCCATGTTTCCCTTGCCCGAATTTCTGATCGTTATAATTCTTTGACTGATTTTTAGGAATAGAGAGGCTTTTCCATGTATTGTTTTTAATTAGAGTTCCAATAAAAACAATTTGACCAACATGATAGGCGTAATGCGCAAGTTGTCTATTAATGGCATCAATAACGAATTGTTCTTGATTACGAATATAAATGGTACGATTAAGGTCTTCCGCCTTGAGCGGAGTAATAGCATCAAATAAACATTGCCAACCTTTTTCCCAAGCGGTTATCATTTCGGATTTTGACAAATAGCTATCCTCGAACTCGCGATCGCGTTGTCGCCATTTTTTTTCTCCATCCTCACTTAAAAAGTTGGTCCAACGTGAGAGCATATTACCAACGAGATGTTTTACAACAATGGAGATGTTATTACTGTAGGAATTATATTTCCAATGAATATCTTCGTTATTGAGTTGTGCAAAAGTTCTATCTCCTAAACTTTTGTAATAGTAAAATTGTTTACGCGTTCCTTCTAGATAGTTCATACAAGACAAAAAAGAGCTCCCAAAATTTGAGAACTCTAATTTAATTAATATAATTCAATCTATTTATGTTGTCTTTACAAACTTTATGGAACTTGTATTCACACAATACCGTTTTCCCGTAGTATCTTTAGGACCATCGTCAAAAATATGACCAATATGTCCATCACATGCTGCACATGTAATTTCAGTACGTATCATACCATGACTTAAATCTCTCGTCATTTCGATTGTACCCTGGATGGCATCATCAAAAGAAGGCCAACCACAATGTGATTCATATTTACTTTCTGATTTAAACAATTGATTATCACAGGCTCTACAATGATAGGTGCCTTTTTCGAAATGTTTTGTATATCCGTCATTACCAGGTCTATCGGTGCCTTTTTGACGTAGCACAAAATATTCTTGTTCGGTCAATTGAGCTTTCCATTCAGCTTCTGTTTTTTTTATCTTTGACATAGACTTATTCTTTTTCAGGAGTAAACTTTAAAGCAACTCCGTTAATGCAGTGTCTTTGCCCTGTTGTTTTTGCTGGACCGTCGTTAAAGACATGACCTAAATGTCCTCCACATGTAGCGCATAACAACTCGTTTCTTGCAACGCCAATTTTATAATCAACATCGGTTTCTATACTATTTTTGATAGCTCGATCGAAGGAAGGCCAACCTGTACCTGAATCAAATTTATGTTGAGACTCATAAAGGGGTGTGTCACATCCTGCACATGAATAGACACCTTTATCGTATTTTTTGTTTAATTCACTTGTAAAGGGCCTTTCTGTACCTGCTTGTCTTAATACATAAAATTGCATCGCCGACAAGTCTTTTTTCCATTCATTTTCTGATTTAGTAACCTTGTAGGTTTTAGAAGTTTTATTTTTTGTGTCAGTATTTTTTTTATCCTGAGCGGTTGAGGTACAACTAACTGCTAAAAATACTAGTGTAATAAAGAATAAATGTTTCATTGATCTATGTTCTTTTTATAAATTCGACAATCCGCGTGCTAATAGTTTTATCTCGTAAGATACTACGATGCCCTAATCCGTTCGTAACTAATAACTCTCCGTTCTTTAAATTTTGACGCAATTTATAGGCGCTACTTACATTTACATCTCCATCATTGGTATCATGTATAACTAAGGTGGGCACATCAACATTTTTAGCAGATTCACCCGCCCCAAAAACTTCAATATCTCGGTTGAACTTTTGGTCTAACCGTTTTTTTAAATGCGTAGCCATATGTTTCTTTAACCCAAGGGCTGTAACAAGATTATCTAAAATATTCATTATTTTAAATTCAGTTCCAATAACTACTAATTTATGTAGTTTCAATCCTTCTGATACGCTCTTAAGTAAAGAGATAGATCCAAAAGAATGCCCAACTGCTGCTTCAAAAGGCCCATACTTTTCACTCAAAAAATTAATTGTTTTCACAAATTCTACGGGTGTTGTTGTACTACCTTTTGATAATCCATGTGCAGGTCCATCAAAGCTAATGATCATCATGCCATTTTCGAGTAATTTGTCTGCAATAGCATACATTTGAGTTCCTCTGCCTGACCATCCATGAGCCATTAAAACTTTGTGTTTCGAGTAGCCATATGTATAAACCATAACTTCATAACCTAATGAAGGAATCAATACCAATTCTTTTTTTGCACTTTCGCGCATCATTTCTTCTCTTTCAGGAGTTTTGTGTTTTTGAGGTGTTACAAATAACTTCGCCATAAACGAGGCTGCAGCACCTTTTGAGAAAAACTGCATGGTTTTGACCTTTCGAATAATTCCGGATGGAATACCGTAATTATTCGATGTGTTAGCTATTGAATTATCTTTCATAACTACGAATTTATGCAAAATTTGTATATTTACACATGAATCAATAAATGAATAGTGTGATGAAAAAAATAATAGCAATTTTAGTCGTAGTGGGGTTTGCGGTAAGCTGTGCCACCGTACCAATTACAGGAAGAAAACAATTTAGTTTAGTAAGTGATGCTCAAATATTACCAATGGCATTTCAACAATATCAGGGGTTTTTAGAACAAAATAAAGTGTCCACCAATGCGGCAATGACAAATCAATTGAAATCGGTAGGGAAACGTATTTCTGGAGCTGTGGATAGATATATGAGGGCGAATGGTATGGCCGCCAAAGCGGATGCGTATCGATGGGAATTCAATTTGATAGAAGACAAAACCGTTAATGCTTGGGCAATGCCTGGAGGAAAAACGGTCTTTTATACTGGAATTATGCCTATAGCAAAAAATGTAGATGGCGTGGCTGCAATTATGGGACATGAAGTGGCACATGCTTTTGCTAGACATGGTGCCGAGCGAATGTCTACGGGTATGTTGGCACAAGCAGGAGGTTTAGCAACGGCGCTTCTTACGGGAGGTAAAGATCCTAAACAACAACAATTATGGATGACGGCCTACGGTATTGGATCGCAATTAGGTCAATTGAAGTTTAGTAGAACACATGAGACAGAGGCTGATAAGTTGGGGGTAGTGTTTATGATAATGGCGGGTTATAATCCAGCAGAATCGGTAAATGTTTGGGTGCGAATGGGACAACAGCCAGGTGCGCAAAATGCACCACCAGAATTTTTAAGTACACATCCGTCTAATCAAACAAGAATTAGAGAATTAACGGCCTGGATACCTCAAGCAAAGGTAATCGCTAAAAAATTGAATGCTCAAACCATGGCAAATTAGCCTTTATCTATAAAATTAGTACATTGTGAGCCGTTCTGATAAAGAACGGCTCTTAATTTTTAAACACCCTATATGTTACAACGAGGAGATAAAAAACTAATCAATGCTTGGGCATTTTATGATTGGGCAAATTCAGTATATTCATTGGTGATTGGAACTGCAGTTTTTCCCATTTATTATGAATCAGTAACCGAAAGTGGTGATGGTATTGTAGAGTTTTTAGGAACCGAATGGTATAATACAACTGTATATTCTTATGCTTTAGGATTTTCATTTCTAATAGTAGCTTTACTTTCTCCAATTTTATCCGCCATTGCCGATTATACCGGAAATAAGAAAAAATTCTTGCGTTTTTTCTGTTTTCTTGGTGCTTTGTCGGTTATGACATTGTTTTTCTTTACGGGAAAAGAGAATGTTTGGATTGGAATTGTTTTTACTATTTTAGCCAGTATAGGTTTTTGGGGGAGTATTGTTTTCTATAATGCTTATTTACCCGAAGTTGCATTTCCAGCTCAACAAGATAAAGCAAGTGCTAAAGGGTTTATGCTAGGTTATTTCGGTTCTGTATTATTACTGGCTTTTAATCTGTCCATGGTAATGAAACCTGAATTATATGGCATCACAGACCCAACTTTACCAGCTCGAATTTCGTTTTTAACTGTGGGGATCTGGTGGATAGGATTTGCTCAATATACCTTTAAACATTTACCAAATAATCCGTTTAAAAAGAAACCCGAAAAGGACTTTATATTTAAGGGTTACAAAGAATTACAATTGGTGTTAAAAGAAATCAAAACACAATCGCAATTGAAGATATTGTTAATCTCTTTTTTTCTATACAGTGTTGGAGTTCAAACCATTATTTTACTCGCTTCTGTTTTCGGAACGAAAGATTTAGGACTCGAAACGACCAACCTCATTATTACTATTTTGTTAATACAGATTGTTGGTATTGTAGGTGCGTTTTTATTTTCAAGATTATCTGATAAAATAGGTAATATTAAGGCATTAAAAATTACTATTTTAATTTGGGCCGTTGCCTGCGTTGGTGCTTATATCTTGAATAAAGAAGATCCTAATGTATACCTTAAATTTTATGCCCTTGGAGCATTTTTAGGTCTCGTGCTAGGTGCCATACAAACACTCTCTCGATCTACCTATTCAAAGCTAATTCCAGACGAAACCCAAGACAATGCTACCTATTTTAGTTTCTATGATGTTACTGAAAAAATTGCTATTGTAGTTGGGATGATAATTGCGGGTATCGTAACATCTTATACCAGTTCATTACGTTTGTTTATACTCATCTTGGCGGTATTTTTTATTGCTGGTTTCGTTGTTTTAAGCTTTATGAAAAAATCGAAATATGTGAAATAAAAATAGCCAAAATTCATATGAACTTTGGCTATTTTACTATTTTGAAAGTAGAAGAATTATCTCCTTCTACTTCTTCTTCCTCCTGATTGACCTCCTTTATGGTTACCGCCGCCGCTGTAAGAAGAGGAACGTCTTTTTCCACCTCCATTTCTAGAACTTGAAGAACGTCTTCCTCCGCCAAAGCCTCCACTTTTTCTGCCTCTAGAGCGACCTTTAGGTTTTGTTGTCACTTCTACGATAACTGCTCTACCCTCAAACTCAGTATTTTTAAATGATCGAAGTACTTCATCACCGAATTTCTTGTCTATTTCGAAGAATGAAAAATTCTTTAAAATTTCTATTTGCCCAATCTCTGCGTTCTTTTTATTTAGATTTTCATTGATAAAGCCTATTAATCTAGCAGGGTTTAATTTATCCATTTTACCCAAATTAATGTAAAAACGTGTAAAATTTTCATCACCGCTTCTTCTTCGTTCTTTAGAATCATCACCATTTAAATCTTGAGCATCTTCATAATACGACAAGAATTGATTAAATTCTATTGATACAAATTTTCGAATCAATTCCTCTCTATCAATTCCTTCTAATTGAGCATAAATACTTTCTAAATAGGTGTCGATTTGAGAATCATTTACTTCAACAGTTTTGATGTTATCAATTAATTTAAATAATTGTTTACCACATATTTCTTCACCATTAGGTACTTGTTTATGTACAAACTTTTTTCCAATCTTTTTTTCAATCGGAGACAAGATTCTCTTCTCTTTATTAGTGATTATAGCAATAGAAATACCTTTGTTGTGGGCTCTACCGGTTCTACCACTTCTATGTGTATATGATTCTATTTGATCAGGTAATTTATAGTTTATGACATGCGTTAAACTGTCTACATCTAAACCACGTGCTGCCACATCTGTAGCAACCAATATTTGTAAGTGCTTTGCTCTAAATTTTTGCATAACGATATCCCGTTGCGCTTGCGAAAGATCGCCATGTAATGAGTCTGCATTATATCCATCAGCAATTAACTTTTCAGCAACGTCTTTTGTCTCCCTACGAGTTCTACAAAAAACGATTCCGTAGATATCTGGATTGATATCTGCAATACGCTTTAACGCAGGATACCTATTTCTTTCAGATACTAAATAGTATTCGTGAGAAACACTATCTGTACCCGAATTTCGTTTACCAGCATCTATTTCAACCGGATTGTGCATATAATTTTTAGCAATAGCATCTACTTCTTTTGGGAAAGTTGCTGAAAACAGCAATGTTTGCTTATCATTGGGGGTTACATGTAAAACTTGATCTAAATCTTCTTTAAAACCCATATTCAACATTTCATCAGCTTCATCCAAAACGACCCATTGAATATGTTCTAATTTTAATTTTTTTCGATTGATTAAATCAACAGTTCTTCCAGGCGTACCTACAACAATTTGAGCTCCTTTTTTTAAGCCCCTAATTTGATCTTCAATACTAGCTCCCCCGTATACAGTAACTACGTTCAAGCCATTGATATATTTAGAAAAATCTTGAATATTTTTACCAATCTGAATAGCAAGTTCTCTCGTTGGAGATAAAATGATTGCTTGCGTAGATTTACTGTTCGGATCTACTTTTTCGATTATAGGTAAACTAAATGCTGCGGTTTTACCAGTACCAGTTTGGGCAAAAGCCTTTACATCATCTGTAGATGAAAGTACTTGAGGAACCGATTTTTTTTGAATTGGAGTTGGTTGCTCATAACCTAAATCATTGAGCGCTTTCAATATCGCCTGACCTAAGCCAAGCTCTTTAAATGTCGACATATATTTTATTTATCAAACTAAGGCCCCAAAGTAAAATGCTCGTTAGCAGATAAATAAGCCCCTTGTTTTATGAGGCTGCAAAAGTACATTAAATATAATGAATTGAACTATGAATTACTCTTTTTTCAATTTCTGAAGTTGACGCTCTAATCTTCTATTGGAAAAATGCGTAAACCCATTTTGAAGAATACCATTTTCATCAACTAAAATAATCCTAGAATAATTGATGAGTAACCAATCATTAGCGGTGGCTTTAGTATCCAATCTGAACTGGTTATCTGGGTTTAATTTATTTGCTTTTATGTAAGCTTTCCAATTATAGTCAATATGATTGGCATCTATTCCAATAAATTTTAATGTGGGATGCTTTCTTTCTAAATAATCTACACGTTTTGCTAAATCTACAATTTGACGTGTGCCTTTTGGCCAAAAATACAGTACAGTATTAAATCCTTTAATCTGATCATGTATTGATACAGTGTTATCCTTAACGTTAAAAACCTGTAATTTGGGGAACGGAGTACCTTTTTTGGGTGATTCAGATGCTTTTACCAATTTATCGATTCGTTCTTTTAGATTAGCATCTTTACAGTTCTCGAAAAATAAATGTTGAGCTCTTTTGGTTTCTGTATCAATAATTTGATCATCTAACATAACATTCCACATGCCCTCATACAAAAACCTTGATTGAAGATCATCAATGTGCAAATGGTTTACAGTTGCTTCAATAAAATTTGCCTTGACATGAGAACCTTCGTTAATAATAGTTTTTTCAAAACTTATATGTCTTAAATAATCTCTTATATAGCCGGTATAGGCATAAAAATTTTGTAAATCTTCATCCTTAAAATTAACATCCTTTCGGTATTTATAAAATACGGGACTTATGGCTGGATATTTTGATGATTTGAGGGCCATTTTATTTCTAAAAGGGTACGCTTCTTTCTTTTTATAAAGGGGTAAATGAATTGCAGCATTCATAAATTTGTCAAATAAAGGATTGACTTCAGTCACTTCTTCACGATATTGTTTATAAAGCAACTTTTTTAACTGCAATAAAGAATCTATTTTCAATTCAAACAAACTATCATTTAGAGCATAATAGTTTAAAATAAATTTATCGTCTTTTTCATTTTCTAAGAACATATTTAATAATAAATTATTCTTTTCAGCACCTTTGCCACTAAAAACCAAAGACTCGTCAAAATCCCAAGTATTCAGACGCAACAATAAACTATCACTTGGTTCTAAAAATAAGAATTGAATTTCATTACCGTGTTCGAAAGTATAAAGACCTACTTGAAGCGAATCAAATTTAAAAAGAAACTTATTCTTAATATCTAATTGAGCAGAGTCTAGTAACTCGTTATTTTTGTAGAAATAAACACCTTTCGATTTAGGGTTTATAATTTTTCCACCGAAATAAGTGGCATCGGTAATATTTTTATCACCCGCACAACTCGAAATAAGTACTAAAAAAATTAAAAGTAGTTTGTATTTCAATAGACAATTCATTAAAAAATCGCTCAAATCTAACATATTCCTGCAATCAAACAAAATTAGCTATAAGCATATTGCTATTTTGTTAATTAGATGTTAAATTATAAGTTCATATTGAACTATATAAAGGAGCATTTTACTACTTTTGCCCAAAATTTCAAAATAGATAGAATGTTAACAGTATCAAACTTATCTGTACAATTTGGTAAACGCATATTATTTGACGAGGTAAATACAATTTTTACCCAAGGCAATTGTTATGGAATTATTGGAGCAAATGGAGCAGGAAAATCAACCTTTTTAAAAATATTGTCAGGTGAAATGGAAGCCACTTCTGGTAATGTTTCACTCGAGAAAGGAAAGCGAATGTCGGTTTTATCTCAAAACCACTTTGCCTATGATGAATTTACGGTGTTAGATACTGTACTTAAAGGGAATAAATCTTTGTATGCTATTAAATCTGAAATGGATAAGTTATACGAAGATTATAATGACGCAAATGCAGATAGAATAGGGGAGTTGCAAGCTCAATTTGAAGAAATGAATGGTTGGAACGCTGATAGCGACGCCGCAGCACTTCTTTCTAATTTAGATATTAAGGAAGATTTGCACTATACCTTAATGAAAGATCTAGATGGTAAGTCGAAGGTACGAGTATTATTGGCACAAGCTTTATTTGGAAATCCTGATGTACTTATCATGGATGAGCCTACCAATGATTTAGATTATGAAACTATTACGTGGTTAGAGAATTTTTTAGCCAATTATGAAAATACAGTCATTGTGGTTTCTCACGATAGGCACTTTCTAGATGCCGTATGTACACATATATCTGATATTGATTTTGGTAAGATAAATCATTACTCAGGGAATTATACTTTTTGGTATGAATCTAGCCAGTTAGCCGCTCGTCAACGTTCTCAACAAAATAAGAAGGCTGAAGAGAAAAAGAAAGAATTAGAAGATTTTATCAGGCGTTTTTCTGCAAATGTTGCGAAGTCTAAACAGGCCACAAGTAGAAAGAAGATGATAGAAAAATTGAACATTGAAGATATTAAACCTTCTAGCAGACGATACCCTGCCATTATTTTTGAACGAGAAAGAGAAGCTGGAGATCAAATATTGAATGTAGAGGGTCTACGCAAGACTTTTGAAGACGAAGTATTATTTGATGACGTACATATTAACCTTACTAAAGGAGATAAAGTTGTAGTTATTTCAAAGAACTCTCGTGCGGTTACAGCATTTTATGAAATACTAAATGATAACGAGAAGGCTGAAGCTGGTAAATTTAGTTGGGGTGTTACAACAAATCAAGCCTATTTACCTTTAGAGAATGCTGATTTTTTTAAGAGCGATTTAAGTTTAGTAGATTGGTTAAGACAATATGCTAAAACAGAGGAGGAAAGAGAGGAAGTGTTTATTCGCGGTTTCTTGGGTAAAATGATTTTTAGTGGAGAAGAGGCGTTAAAAAAATGTAATGTTTTATCTGGAGGAGAAAAGGTACGTTGTATGCTCTCTAGAATGATGATGATTCGTGCGAATGTGTTAATGATAGATGAGCCTACAAATCACCTTGACTTAGAATCAATTCAGGCTTTTAACAATTCTTTGAAGAATTTTAAAGGAACCGTATTATTTTCAACACATGATCATGAATTTGCTCAAACAGTGGCGAATCGTATTATAGAACTAACTCCAAAAGGAGTAATTGATCGGTATATGACTTTTGATGAATATTTTCAAGATAAAAAAATCAAAGATCTTAGAGCAAAAATGTATGCATAAAAAAAGCCAGTGAGAAATCACTGGCTTTTTCATATTATTAAAGGTTCTTAGTTTACACAACCTTTTAATTCAGCACCTGGCTTAAACTTCACTACATTTTTAGCAGCAATTTTGATTGCTTTTCCTGTTTGAGGATTTCTTCCTTCTCTCGCAGCTCTTTTAGTAACTGACCAAGATCCGAAACCTACTAAAGATACTCTATTCCCTTTTTTAAGTGAACCTTCTACATTACTCATCATACTATCTAATGCTTTTTTCGCTGCAGCTTTTGAAATACCTGCATCAGCAGCCATAGACTCTATTAATTCTGATTTATTCATAATTAAAAATTTAAATTGGTTAAATAATAATTTTTTTGCTTTTTTTAAGCGAGACAAATATAGATTTTATCAGGTTTTACGCAAGATTGAGGGCCAAAAACCCTTCATTTTGTTGATAAATAGCAGTAGAATGTTAATAACGACAGTTAAAAACGTTGCTAATGCCCATAAATAGGGGCTTACAGCACTTTTGCATTTTCTAAGAAAGTAAAACCATTTAGGAGATCTTGTCCTCGCATTCTTCGTTTTCCGGATAACTTAATTTCATCTATAATGATATAGCCTTTTTTGACCGCAATTTTTAATTCTTTCTTTGAGGCTATAACCGTACCTATTTCAAAATTATGATGTTCTTTTTGTTTAGATGCTTTGTATATTTTCACCTCTATTTCTGATTCTCCATTCTGAAGTAAGGTCCATGCAGCAGGATATGGACTTAATCCTCTTATTTTATTGAAGATTTTTTTTCGAGAATGTTGCCAATTAACCCTGCAATTGTCTTTGAATAACTTTGGAGCCTCTTTTTCTTCCTTTTTGGGTTGTTTCGTCGTTTTTACAGAACCATCTTCAATAAGCTTCACTGTTTTCACTACTAACGCGCCTCCAATAACCATAAGACGATCATGTAACTCTCCTGCAGTTTCGTTCTTATTCACTTTAACTTTTTTCTGTAATATAATTTCGCCAGTATCAATCTTTTCATCAATAAAAAAAGTAGTAACGCCTGTTTTTTTCTCTCCATTTATGATTGCCCAGTTGATAGGAGCTGCTCCTCGATATTCTGGTAGGAGAGACGCATGCAAGTTAAAAGTACCGAAGCTGGGCATTTGCCAAACTACTTTGGGAAGCATTCGAAAAGCAACAACAATTTGAAGATTTGCGTTTAATTGGGTCAAGCGTTCTAGAAATGCTTCATTTTTTAAATTTGTTGGCTGTAAAACAGGAATCTGTTTTTCTAATGCAAAAGTCTTTACAGCCGATTGATTCATTTTTCTTCCTCTACCGGCGGGTCTGTCTGGGGCAGTTATAACACCTACTACCTTTTGTTTTGCAAGGAGTAATTGTTTTAACGTTTCTACTGCGAATTCGGGTGTGCCCATAAAAACGATGCGCAAGTCTTTCATTATTTTTTCAATTCAAATTTATGCTGCGAAGTTATAGTTATTTTATCGCTATCCAATAATAATTGTAACATCGGAATGATAATAGATTTATCTTTATTCATATGTGATACGATTTCTCGAGAAGACAATTGTTTGTGCTCTTTTAACAGTTGCAAAATTGCACGTGAAGTCTTGGTTTCATCAACACTTTTAGAAGAGTCATTGAGACAAACATCGCAAATCTCACAATTTGAGTTAGAATACTCTCCAAAATAGCTCAGTAATAAATTACTTCTACATTGTTTTGTATTGTGAAGATACTTTAATACTGCTTTTACCTTATTTACTTTAACTAACTGATGACTCTTAATTTTTTTTGTAACTGCATTAATAGTGCGTTTATCATCTCGTGGCACTAAAAAATGAATAAAACTGGTAGCCGTTACTGGCTTGAATTCTAGAATACCATCGCTTGAAATGTTTTCTAAAAACTCAGTAACCTGCCTAAAACTCAATTGTAACTTTCTGCTTAAAACGAGTTCATCAATTTTTTTGGGCGCTTCAAAAACACCGCCATAAGTTCTTAATATCAATTTTACGAGTTCTCCATATTGTACGTTTTTTTCGCAATAATTTAATGTTTCACGATGGCTAGCAGAAAAAGTAACAATTGATTTTTGACTAAAATTTTCATCAATCTGAATGACGGATTGATTGTTTAATTGTTGAATGGCGTTACTAGTTTTTAATTTTGGTAGCCTATATTTTTCACAAAATGATTGAAAATTAAAAGCTTGCGGTTCTGTTGTTTTTTCTCCAATAGATACTTGAAAATGCTGATTTAATTTTACATATACATCTGTAATAAAATTGATAGGAGTGAGACCTTTTTCAAATCTATTTTTGAAATCGAATTCGACCGCTTTATTGTAAATGATGCTCGAAATCGCTTTTTCGCCATTTCTTCCAGCCCGTCCGGCCTCTTGCATGTAATTCTCTAGGCTGTACGGTAAATTTGTATGAATAATAGTTGAAACATTGTCTTTATCTATGCCCATACCAAATGCATTTGTGGCAACCATTATTGGTGTTTTTTCGGATAACCAATTGAGATAACTTTCTTTTTTATCAGAAGCAGATAACCCTCCGTGATAAAAGCTACTTTTATAACCTTGAAAATTCAAAAAATCTGATAAGGTTTTTGTCGCTTTTCTACTACTTGTATAGACAATTGACGGAGTATTTGTCTTAGGCAGTAGTTGTTGTAAAGCAAAATGAGTGTCTTCTGAATGATGAATTTGATACGCTAAGTTCTTGCGCTTCAATGATTCTTTGACTAAAAGAGTATCATTAAGAGATAAATTATGTTCGATATCTTTTAGTACAGCTGATGTAGCCGATGCCGTTAATGCAACCATAGGAATCTTGGGATGTAAATCTTTGAGAACTGAGATATTTCTATAAGAAGGCCTAAAATCATGACCCCATTCAGAAATACAATGTGCTTCATCTATTGCAATCAAATTTAATGTTAGTTCTTTGATTTTCTCTTGGATAAACTCAGATGCTAAACGTTCTGGTGATAAATATAGAAACTTGTAATTTCCATATTTTAGGTTGTCAAAAATTGAAACAATTTCATCTTGTGATAAAGAAGCATTTAATGCAACCGCCTTAATACCTTTTTCAAGTAAGTTAGATACTTGATCTTGCATTAATGCAACCAAAGGAGAAATAACAATACAAACACCATCTTTTACGAGAGTGGGAATTTGAAAACATACGGATTTACCACCTCCAGTTGGTAGAAATGCAATGACATCTTTTGAGTCTAATAGTGCATTTATAATTTGTTCTTGAGAATTCCTAAATGCCGAATGGTTCCAATATTTCTGAAGTATGTGTATTGGTTCGTTCATTCATTATGTATTGAATTTAAAACCAATTCTACACGTTCGTCAACCGATCCGAAAGGTACTAGTTGAACATTATATCCATAGAGCCGATACGTTTTTTCTAAGTGATAGTGAATTTGTTTCGCTTCTTCAAAGCTTTCAAATCTTTCATTATCTGAAATATATATTTCTTCCCAAGGTGGTAATAGAAAAATGGTATCATACTTATAGGTCTTACAAGCCTCAATAAATTCAGTACTATATTCTTGTTTGAAAAAATCCATATACGCTAATACATCCGGAATTGCGCGATCGAAAAATAACATAGTTTCCTCACGATCTTGCGAATTTAAATACTGCTTAATTCGTCCATTTAAAAGCTTTGTATTAAACTCAAATGGATCTTCAACGAATGCTAGCGGATTAGAATCAAAAGTAGTTGCATTGCTCTTTTCTTTCGCTTCTAAGGTAAAATCTCGAATAACTTCGTGATAACAAAAATAATCACTCTCTTCTAACTTTTTTATTATAGAAGTTTTGCCTGTTCCTGGGGCACCAGTAATGACGATACGTTGTGGCATTTATGAAGAAAATTACTTTTAACAAAGAAAAGAAAATATTTAGTTAAGAAGAATAATATCGGTAATTTTGTCAGCAATTTGTTCAAATTGAATAATTGGTATTGTATTTGGACAGATTTTCTAAAAATAAAGAATGAGTAAACAAGAAGAGTTTTATAAAAAATTAAAGATTAGTTTAGAAGAAACGACCGTTTTTCCTGCTAGTTATATGTATAAATTTATTATCCCTTCTGATAAAGAAAAATTGCAAACAATTGAAAAGATATTTGATTATAGCGGAGCGGTGATTAATACAAAACCATCTAAGACTGGTAAGTACAATAGTATAACCGTTTTAGTGACGATGAAGAGTGCAGATGAAATTATAGCAAAATATAAAGAAGTTTCGGTAGTGGAAGGCGTAATTTCTTTGTGATTTATTTAACAAGAAAATTAAAAATAACGGCTAATTTTGCGAGAGCTAAAATTATTCGTGTTATATGATTTTAGATATTACTTATATGATTTTAAAAAGATTAATTCCTCTTGCTGTTGTGTTGCTCACACTACAATCGTATTCGCAAAAGAGCCAAGAAGTATTATTTACAATAGACAAGGATCCTGTTACAAGTCAGGAGTTTCTGAATGTTTTTAATAAGAATAGAGATATAGTAGATGAAGAAAATAGAAAAACTGTAGAAGAGTATCTCGAGCTTTACATTAACTATAAATTAAAATTAAAACAAGCATACGAACTTCAATTAGATACGGTCGCTTCTTATAAGCAGGAATTAAAAAAATACAAAGAGCAATTAATTGGGCCGTATTTAAAAGATTCTAAGGTCACTGAGTCTTTGGTGAAAGAGGCATACGATAGGATGAAAAATGAGGTAAACGCAAGTCATATTTTAGCACTTGTAAAACCGAAAGCGCTACCTAAAGATACTTTAAAGGCATATAATAAAATTCTTGAGGCAAGAGAAAAAGTTGTTAAGGGCACTTCTTTTGAGCAAGTTGCGAAAGAATATTCTGAAGACCCTTCCGCTAAATCTAACGGTGGGAACTTAGGGTACTTTAGTACGTTTGCAATGGTTTATCCGTTCGAAAACGCAGCATTTGGTACGGAGGTGGGTAAGGTTTCCATGCCTTTTAAGACAAGTTTTGGTTATCATATTGTGAAGATAAATGACAAAAGAGTTTCGAAAGGAGAGGTAGAGGTGGCCCACATAATGGTACAGAGTAAAAATGAAAATAAGGTTTCTGCAAAAGAAAAAATAGATGAATTATATGCTAAATTACAACAAGGAGACGCCTTTGAATTTTTAGCCAAACAACATTCAGATGATAAAAATAGTGCTGTCCGAGGTGGTAGATTGGCGAAATTTTCAACAAGTAGAATGATAAAATCGTTTTCTGATGTTGCCTTTTCATTAGAAAATGAGAATGATTTTTCAAAGCCATTTAAAACTCAATATGGTTGGCATATTGTAAAACTGTTAAAGAAGCATCCTATTAGATCATATGAAGAATTAAAGAATGAGTTGTCTAAAAGAATAGAAAAGAGTCAACGTGCTACTTTGGTTGGAAAATCTATTGCCGGAAAATTAAAAAAGAAGTATGCTATTCAGTTAAATAAGGAAAGTTTTGATGCTTACATGAAAAATGACACTGACTTTATCGAGAAAAATCTGGAGATGACCATTGTTACGATTAACGAGAAAAAGATTCCATTAGATCGCTTGATATCATATTATGGCACCCAGAAAACGAAAACTTTTAAAGCTGCATATGAAGATTTTTTAAATGAAGAAATTATTACGTATTACAAAGAAAATTTAGAAAATACCAACGAGGAATTTGCCAGTACGATTCAAGAATATAGAGACGGATTATTGTTATTTGATTTGTTACAAGAAAAAATTTGGACTAGGGCAGAAAAAGACACTATCGCTTTACAAAAATTCTTTCTAGAAAATCGAAATAATTACACATGGAAAGAGCGGGCTAATTTAACACTTGCGTCCTGTACAAAATCAGATAAAGCGGAGCAGGTAAGAACATTGTTATCGCAAGGAAAATCGATCGAGCAAATTAAACAGGAATTGAACGAAGGAGCGACAATAAATGTGCTGTTCTCAGAGGGTATTCTTGAAGCAGGTGATCAAAAATTACCGAAAAACTATACTTTTAAAAAGGGAGTTTCTAAGGTTTATAATGATGAGAAAAATGAATTTTTAATTGTTGATGTAAAAAGCATTATCGCACCAGCATTAAAAGAATTGAAAGAGGCAAAAGGCTTAGTTATCAACGATTTTCAAAAAGCTCTTGAAAGTAAATGGATATCCGACTTAAATACCTTGTATAAAGTCAAAATTCGTAAGAAAGTATTGAAAAAATTAGTGAAAGATAATAGTCAGTAAATTTGAAGAGACTTTTTACATATTGTACTATAATTTGCCTTGTAACTTTGATGTCTTGTAACCAACAACAAGACAACAAAGAGGCTATTGCTCGTGTTTCAAACGTGTATCTGTATAAGAGTGATCTTGAAGAATTACTGCCAACTGATTTAACGAAACAAGATAGCCTTCTTTTGGTAAAAACATATATTAATAATTGGGCTAAGGATCAATTACTACTAGAAAAAGCTAAAATTAATTTAAGCGATAATAGGGACGTAGAGGAATTAGTAAATCAATATCGTCAAGATATTTTGATAGATAAGTACAAAGGAGCTGCGGTTGCGCAGTATTTGGACACGGTTTTTACAGATGAAGATGTTTCTAATTTTTACAATGAGAACCAAGAAATATTTAAGTTAAATGAAGAACTAGTAAAGTTTAAATATATTCATTTCGGAAACGATTTATTGAATCCTGAAGATTTTATTTCATTATTTAGATCTAGCAAAAAAGAGGATTTAGATAGTCTTGTTTCCCAAGAAATGCAGTTAAAATCATTTAATTTTAATGATTCGACTTGGATTCGTCTAGAAGATGTACGCAATAAAATCCCGATTCTTAAAAAATCTGATAAAAGTCAGTTATTAAAAAAAACTAATTATTTAAAAAAAGAAGATTCATTAGGAGTATATTTGATCGCGATAAAAGATGTTTTAGGTAGAAATCAAACAGCTCCCAAAAGCTATGTTTTATCTACTGTTAAACAAATGATTCTTCATAAGCGTAAGTTAGATTTGCTTAAAAAAATAGAACAAACGTTGATGGAAGATGCCATTAATAATAAAGAATTTGAAATTTTTGAAATACCTCAGACCGACCAATAGGTTGCTCTAAGAATTTAATACATAAGAGAATTAAAATGAACAGTAATAGTATGAAAATGATCGGTAGAATATGCGTGATAATAGTGTTTTTATCTGCACAGTCATTAGGTGCCCAAGAGACAGATAAAAAAGAGGACGCGAAAGAGAAAACAGAAACTAACCAGCAAAAGGTAAAGTTAGATGGTGTGGCAACGGTTGTTGGTAAAAACATTGTTTTAGATTCTGAAATCGAAGGATATAAACAACAGTTGTTACAGCAAAGTGAAGGGAAAGTAGAAATTTCTGATTGTGATATGCTTGAGCAAATTATGGATAGAAAATTATTGTCGCATCATGCGGTGATTGATAGTTTGATAGTAACTGATGCTGAAGCCAATAATAGAGTAGATAGAAAATTAAGTTACTTCATGCAACAGTTAGGATCTGAAGAAAAAGTATATAAGTATTATGGCTTTAATAGCTTAGCTGATATGAGAAAAGACTTTCTTGAAGTTGAAAAAGAAGCTGCGCTCATTGAGAAAATGCAAACTGCTTTGACAGAAAAAGTTGATGTTACGCCAGAAGAAGTACGAAGCTATTATAAAAGTTTGGAGGAAAAAGGTAATTTGCCAGAATTTGGAGCGGAGATAGAGTTGTCTCAGATAGTATTGAAAGTGGCACCTTCTGAAGAAGAAGTTCAAAAAGTGATTGACAAGTTAAATAGTATTAAAAAAGAAGTAGAAGAAGGTGGTAGTTTTACGATGAAGGCTATTTTATATTCTGAAGATCCGGGTGTAACAAATAATAAAGGCTTTTATTCAATGAATAGAGAAAGTGGTTTCGTAAAAGAGTTTAAGGAAGCTGCCTTTAGTATTGATGAAGGTGAAATAACAGAGCCTTTTAAATCTCAATTTGGATACCATATTCTAACTGTAGAAAAAGTTAAAGGTAAGCAGCGAGACACAAGACATCTTTTGATAAAACCAAAAGTTGAGGAGTTTGAAAAACTAAAGGTAAAAGATACGATTGCTAAACTTAGAAAGGATATTTTGACGTTCAAAATGACCTTTGAAGAAGCGGTAAAGAAATATTCTCAAGATAAGGTTACCAGAAGTAATGAAGGACTTATCGTAAACCCTGTTACAAGTGATACAAAATTTGAACTGACAAATATGGATCCTGAGTTGTATGCCCGGATCAGTAACCTAAAAAAAGGCGAAATTTCTGATGTTTTTTATGATGAAACCAGAGAAGGTGAA
The DNA here is from genome assembly GCA_947500525.1 of uncultured Flavobacteriaceae bacterium. GTDB lineage: Bacteria > Bacteroidota > Bacteroidia > Flavobacteriales > Flavobacteriaceae > Aureibaculum. The sequence goes on from CANMSH010000002.1 coordinate 148,953, forward strand.
ATGATGTATAAAATCATTTTGATGAAAAGTAAGACAGATGCCCATATTGCTGATTTAGATAAAGACTATGTGAAAATTCAAAACTTAGCATTGCAAAAAAAGAAGCAAGAAACCATAGATAAATGGGCTAAAGATAAAATTAAAGACACCTATATTAAGATAAATAATGAATATGGAAAATGTGTTTTTAAAAATAATTGGGCAAAAGCAAACTAAGTATGTCTGACGTAACCGCAATCGAAAATCTGGTAAAAAAACATGCTCAGTTAAAGTCTGAAATTGCGAAAGTAATTGTAGGGCAAAACGAAGCAATCAACCATGTATTACTCTCTATTTTGTGTGGGGGTCACTCTTTATTAATTGGTGTTCCAGGTTTAGCAAAAACATTATTAGTGAATACTGTTTCTGAAGCCTTAGGGTTAGATTTTAAACGTATTCAATTTACGCCAGATTTAATGCCCTCAGATATCCTAGGAAGTGAAATTTTAGATGAGAATAGACATTTTAAGTTTATAAAGGGACCGATATTTTCTAATATAATCTTGGCTGATGAAATTAACAGAACACCTCCTAAAACGCAGGCAGCGCTTTTAGAAGCGATGCAAGAAAAATCGGTCACTGTGGCCGGACATCATTATACTTTGGAAGCACCTTTTTTCGTGCTGGCTACTCAAAACCCAATAGAGCAAGAAGGTACCTACCCTTTACCAGAAGCTCAGTTAGATCGTTTCATGTTCTCTATCAATCTAGAATATCCAAGTTTTGATGAAGAGGTACAAGTAGTTAAAAATACAACTTCTGATGTACATCAAACTGTAAGTTCTATTTTTTCATCTCAAGAGATAATTGAAGCTCAACGTTTAATTCGGCGTATTCCTGTAGCCGATAATGTAGTAGAATACGCGGTTCGTTTAGTTGGGAAAACACGGCCTAATTCAAATGATGTGTCGGAGATTGTTGCAAATTATATCGATTGGGGTGCCGGACCTAGAGCATCGCAAAACTTGGTACTTGCTGCAAAGGCTAATGCTGCTGTAAATGGGAAGTTTTCGCCTGATATTGAAGATGTTAAGACTGTTGCTCCAGGTATTTTACGCCATAGAATTGTTAAAAATTATAAAGCTGAAGCAGAGGGTATTACCGAGGACAAAATTATAAAAGAATTGCTTTAGCCCTAGACCTTAAATTACGCTCTTAATTATTTGATTCACCCATTGTTAGATTGAAAAATTAATTGTAAATTTGCACTCCTTTTTAGCGAGTATAGATTTAGAAAAAGGATTTTTTATAAAATTAGTTTAATAACTCTTATGTTATGATCGCCTAATAATCTAGATAACAATAAGATACAAATAATTTATCAGCAACATGGCTGAAAAAGCAAAAAAAGAAGTAGCAACACCAGAAGTTGAAGCTACTGAAACAGAAAACAAAACTGCTGCCAAACAAGAAGTGAAGGCGCAAGATCCACAAGAATTTTTAGCAAATTTCGATTGGCATAAATACGAAGAAGGTATTGAGGCTGTTGATGAAAAAAAATTAGAAGCTTTTGATAAGGCTTTAGAAGGAACAGTAGGTTTTGTTGACGAGCGTCAAGTAATAGATGGTACTGTGGTACGTTTAACTGAGCGCGAAGCGATTATCGATATCAATTCTAAATCTGAAGGTGTAATTTCATTAAATGAATTTCGTTACAACCCAGGATTAGCAGAAGGTGATACTGTAGAAGTATTAGTTGATAAGAGAGAAGATGCTACGGGTCAATTAGTATTATCGCACAAAAAAGCAAGAGTAATTAAAGCTTGGGAGCGTGTAAACAAAGCGCACGAAACTCAAGAAGTAGTAAATGGTTTTGTAAAATGTAGAACTAGAGGTGGTATGATCGTTGATGTTTTCGGCATCGAAGCATTCTTACCAGGTTCACAAATTGATGTGAAACCAATTAGAGACTACGATCAATATGTAGAGAAAACAATGGAATTTAAAGTGGTTAAAATTAACCATGAGTTTAAAAATGTTGTTGTTTCTCATAAAGCCTTAATTGAGGCAGATCTTGAAGAACAAAAGAAAGAAATCATTGGTCAATTAGAAAAAGGTCAAGTGCTAGAAGGTATCGTGAAAAACGTAACTTCTTACGGTGTATTTGTTGATCTTGGTGGTGTTGACGGATTAGTTCATATTACTGATTTATCTTGGAGTAGAATCAATCACCCAAGTGAGGTTGTTGAGTTAGATCAAAAACTTAATGTTGTGATACTTGATTTTGATGATAACAAATCTCGAATCCAATTAGGTTTAAAACAATTAAGTAAACACCCTTGGGAAGCTTTAGACGAAAACTTAAAAGTTGGAGATAAAGTAAAAGGTAAAGTTGCAATTATTGCAGATTACGGAGCATTTATTGAAGTAAGTGAAGGTGTAGAAGGATTGATTCACGTTTCTGAAATGTCTTGGTCTACGCATTTACGTTCAGCACAAGATTTCGTTAAAGTAGGTGATGAAATAGAAGCTCAAATCTTAACTTTAGATAGAGAAGATCGTAAAATGTCTTTAGGTATCAAACAATTACACCCAGATCCTTGGACAGACATTACTACAAAGTATCCAGTAGGTTCAAAACACACAGGAACTGTACGAAACTATACAAATTTTGGTGTGTTTGTTGAGTTAGAAGAAGGTATAGACGGTTTGGTTTATATTTCTGACTTATCTTGGACATCTAAAGTAAAACACCCATCTGATTTTGTAAAAGTTGGTGATAAATTAGACGTGCAAGTGTTAGAGTTAGATGTTGAAGGACGTAAGTTAAATTTAGGTCATAAACAAACAACAGAAAACCCTTGGGATAAACATGAAGATACTTATATCGTTGACTCTGTACATAAAGGAATTGTAAAAGAGAAGACAGATAAAGGTGCTATTGTTACGTTGAATGAAGAAGTAGAAGCATTTGTTCCTGCACGTCATATGGAAAAGGAAGACGGTTCTAAAATGGACAAAGGTGAAGCTTTAGAGTTTAAAGTATTAGAATTTAACAAAGAATATAGAAGACTTGTTATTTCACATACGGCTATCTTTAGAGAGCAAGAAGAAAAGAGCTTCAAAGCTGCTAAGAAGAAAATGAGCGATTCTAATGAAAAATCTACATTGGGAGACATTTCTGCTTTAGCTGATTTGAAAGATAAAATGGACGGTAAAAAGAAATAATTTATCATTTGTTTAAATAGAAAAAAGGCCACTGAAATTTCAGTGGCCTTTTTTTTATTATAAAATTGAATAAGCATATCTTTGTTTTATTAAAAATTAACTATGACATTAATTAAATCAATTTCAGGAATTAGAGGTACCATTGGAGGTAACGTAAATGATAATTTAACACCAATAGATGCTGCAAAGTTTGCAGCTTCTTACGGTACATGGCTGCTTAAACGAAATGCTGATAAAGATAAACTCATTGTGGTTTTAGGTAGAGATGCTCGTATTTCTGGCAAAATGATTAGCAGTATCGTGGCTAATACTTTAGTTGGTTTAGGAATAGATATTATAGATGTTGGTTTATCTACCACACCAACAGTAGAGATTGCTGTACCATTAGAAAAAGCTGATGGTGGTATTATCCTCACTGCTTCTCACAACCCGAAGCAATGGAACGCCTTGAAATTATTAAACGAAAAAGGTGAGTTTCTAAATGGTGCTGATGGAGAAGAAATTTTAGAAATTGCAGCTAGCGATAATTACAACTTTGCTGAAGTTGATGATTTGGGGACCTATTCGAAAGAGAAAGGATATATTGAAAAACATATTGATGAAGTGCTAAAACTAGCACTTGTTGATGTTGAAGCCATAAAAAAAGCAAATTTCAAAGTAGTAGTTGACGCAGTAAATTCAACAGGTGGAATCGCAATACCTGCTTTATTAAAAAGATTGGGTGTTTCTTGTGTTGAACTATATTGTGAACCGAATGGTCATTTCCCTCACAACCCAGAACCTCTAAAAGAACATTTGACCGACATCTCAGAATTAGTAGTTAAAGAAAAGGCGCATTTGGGAATAGTGGTCGACCCAGATGTTGATAGACTAGCTTTGGTGTGTGAAGATGGATGTATGTTTGGAGAAGAATACACATTGGTTGCCTGTGCTGATTATGTTTTAAGTCAAACCGGTGGTAATACAGTTTCAAATTTGTCTTCTTCAAGAGCGTTGAGAGATGTTACGGAAAAGCATGGAGGTGTTTATAAAGCAAGTGCAGTTGGAGAGGTGAATGTTGTGCAACTCATGAAAGATAGTAAGGCAGTTATTGGAGGAGAAGGAAACGGAGGAATTATTTATCCAGCTTCGCATTACGGAAGAGATTCTTTAGTGGGGGTAGCATTGTTTTTAACACATTTGGCAAAACAAGGTGTAACTTGTAAAGAATTAAAAGACAGTTACCCTAGTTATTTTATGAGTAAAAATAAAATTCAATTAACGCCAGGTTTAGATGTAGATGGTATTTTGTTAGCAATGGCAGAGAAATATAAAAACGAGGACGTGAGTACTATAGATGGTGTAAAGATAGATTTTGCCTCAGAATGGGTTCATTTAAGAAAATCGAATACAGAACCTATTATCAGAGTGTATACTGAAAGTAAATCTCAAGATAAAGCGGATACACTTGCCCAAAATGTAATGAAAGAAATAGCAGGTATTGCAGGATTATAGAAAATAAATAAAATAAAGTGTAATATTTTGACTCGTATTGATACATATAGTATGAAACAATTCAAAACATTTAAAATGAGAAAAACAATCAACCTTAGTATTACTTTATTATTGTCAGTACTTTTTTTTAGTTGTAATACAACTTCTAAAGCGGTAAAGACAACTTCAGAAACTTCAGCCGCTGTAGTAACCCAGAAACCACTTGAAAATTCGTTGTTATGGAAAATTTCAGGTAACGGTTTGGAAAAGCCTTCATATCTATATGGAACCATTCACATGACGTGTAATTATAAACTAAGTGATCAGTTGGCAAAAGCATTCGCCGAAACTGATCGAATAGCCTTAGAAGTAGATATGGATGACCCAAGCTTACAAGCTAAAATGATGAAAGGAATGATGATGAGTGATGGGCAAACAATAAAAGGGATTCTATCTGAAGATGATTATACCCAATTAGCAGGTTTCTTTAAAGAAAATGTAGGGATGAATTTAGAAATGCTAGATAAGATGAAGCCATTTGCAGTATCTGCAATGTTAATATCTAAAATGGTTCCTTGCGAAACGCCAGGATCTTATGAGGCAGAATTTATGAAAATTGCCAAGGAGCAAAAGGAAGAAATAGAAGGCTTGGAAAGTATAGAATCTCAAATGGCTATTTTCGATTCAATTCCTTACAAAGATCAACTTAGAGATTTGGTTAAAATGGCAAAAGAAGGTCTTTCAGAAAGTAAAACTGAATTTAAAAAGTTGACAGCACTTTATGATAAAGAAGATATTAATGGATTGATGAACATGATGACCGATAGTGAAGAAGTAACTGGTAAGTTCAAAGAAACATTACTTGATAAAAGAAATCAAAACTGGATTCCAGTGATTGCAAAAAAGTCAAAAGAGAAAGCTACTTTTTATGGAGTAGGAGCAATGCATCTAGCAGGTGAACAAGGAGTAATTCGATTATTAAGGAAAGCCGGATTTACAGTAGAAGCCGTAAACTAAATATAACAAAGAGAAATGATAAAAAAACCGCTCATTGAGCGGTTTTTTTATCATTGTGTTATTCTTCTACAAGAACCCATTCACCTTTATCAATTAGAGGAATAGCTTGTTTGTACTTGACTTCTTTATTTTCACCGCTCATTACATTCTTAATGGTAACGCGTTCATTTCTCCCAATCTTGCGCTCAGTTCGAACAATGGTCTCGGTAACCTGCTGTTCTTGTGTTTGATTCGTGGCAGTGTCTTGCGTTGGGCTTCTAAAATCAGCCTTACTTACCTGTACTTTTTCGCGTTTTTGCTCACGAGCTTGTGAGACTTGTTGTGCATTTTGATTTGGCAATTCACCTTTAAATAAGAAAGAAAGTACTTCTTTGTTTACTTTCGTAATCATCTTTTTGAACAATTCGAAAGCTTCGAACTTATAAATTAATAAAGGATCCTTTTGTTCATATGTAGCATTTTGAACGGATTGTTTTAACTCATCCATTTGGCGTAAATGATCTTTCCAAGTTTCGTCAATTATAGCCAAAGAAATATTCTTCTCAAAGTCGGTTACGAGTTGTTTACCTTTTGTGTCGTACGCTTCTTGTAAATTGGTAACTACATTTAAAGTTTTTACACCGTCTGTAAAAGGTACGGCTATACGTTCATATTGATTTGCTTGCTTTTCATACACATCTTTTATGACTGGAAAAACGGCATCTGCATTACGCCCAATTTTTTCTTGATAATGCTTGTAAACAACATCAAATAAATCATCAATTAAATCTTGTTCTGATTTGTTTTCAAATTCTTCTTTTGTGAAAGGAGAAGATGTTGATGAAAAACGAATCAATTCAAACTCAAAATTGGTATAGTCATTCGTAACTTTATTTTCTAATACGATACTTTCACAAGTATCATAAACCATATTAACAATGTCTACTTGCAAACGCTCTCCATACAATGCATGACGACGACGTTTGTACACAACTTCACGTTGTGAATTCATAATATCATCATATTCTAAAAGACGCTTACGAATACCAAAGTTATTTTCTTCAACTTTTTTCTGCGCTCTTTCAATAGATTTAGAGATCATAGAATGCTGAATCATTTCACCTTCCTTCAATCCCATTCTATCCATCATTTTCGCAACGCGTTCAGAACCAAATAGACGCATTAAGTTATCTTCAAGTGAAACATAAAATTGAGAAGAACCTACATCACCTTGTCTACCTGCTCGACCTCTCAATTGTCTATCAACTCGTCTAGAATCATGACGCTCAGTACCGATAATCGCTAATCCACCTGAGTTTAACACTTCTTGAGATAGTTTAATGTCGGTACCACGACCTGCCATATTGGTTGCAATAGTGACCACTCCAGGATTACCAGCTTGTGCGACAATATCGGCCTCCTTTTTGTGTAATTTGGCATTCAACACGTTGTGCGGTATTTTACGAATGGTGAGCATTCTACCAAGCAATTCCGAAATTTCTACAGATGTAGTTCCAACAAGGACAGGACGTTTTGACGCTACCAATTCAACGATTTCATCAATAACTGCGTTGTATTTTTCTCGTTTGGTTTTATAGATTAAATCTTCTTTGTCTTTACGCGCTAACGGTTTGTTCGTTGGGATTTCAATAACATCTAATTTATAAATCTCCCAAAATTCTCCAGCTTCAGTAATGGCCGTACCCGTCATTCCGGATAACTTTCTATACATTCTGAAGTAGTTCTGTAAAGTTACAGTGGCAAAAGTTTGTGTAGCATCTTCAATTTTCACATTTTCTTTTGCTTCAATTGCTTGATGAAGACCATCTGAATAGCGTCTACCATCCATAACACGACCAGTTTGTTCATCAACAATTTTAATTTTATCATCCATCAATACATATTCAACATCTTTCTCAAAAAGAGTATATGCTTTTAATAGTTGATTTAAAGTATGAATACGTTCACTTTTGATACTAAAGTCACGATATAATTCTTCTTTTATTGATACTTTTTCTTCTGAAGAAATTTCTTGATTTTCAATTTTAGCAATTTCAATTCCAATATCGGGTAATACGAAAAAATTATCCTCTTTACTACCAGACAAGTATTCTATACCCTTATCGGTTAATTCAATAGAATTATTTTTTTCATCGATCACAAAATACAATGCTTCATCGATTTTTGGCATTTCCCGATTATTATCTTGCATGTAAAAGTTCTCAGTTTTTTGTAATAATTGCTTAATACCTTCCTGACTTAGAAACTTTATTAATGCTTTATTTTTTGGTAGACCTCTGTAGACTCTTAGTAAATGAAAAGCACCTTCTTTTTCATTCCCTTCAGCAATCATTTTTTTGGCGTCCGCTAACACTCCCGTTAAGAAAGTACGCTGCGTTTTTACGATACCATCAACTTTAGGTTTTAATTCGTTAAATTCGTGGCGATCACCTTGCGGTGTTGCTCCAGAAATAATAAGTGGAGTACGGGCGTCATCAATTAATACAGAATCTACTTCATCCACAATGGCATAGTTATGAGGGCGTTGAACCAAATCTTTTGGAGAATGCGCCATATTATCACGCAAGTAGTCAAAACCAAATTCGTTATTGGTTCCATAAGTAATATCTGCGTTGTAAGCTTTTCTTCGCTCATCAGAATTCGGCTGGTGATAATCTATACAGTCGATTGTTAATCCGTGAAATTCAAATATTGGTCCCATCCATGCCGCATCACGTTTCGCTAGATAATCATTCACCGTTACAACATGTACACCTCTTCCTGTTAAGGCATTCAGATAGATGGGTAAGGTAGCGACTAATGTCTTACCTTCTCCAGTCATCATTTCTGCAATTTTACCTTGATGTAAAACAGAGCCACCTATTAATTGAACATCATAATGAATCATATCCCATGTAATGGCTTTTCCCGCTGCATCCCAAGAATTTTGCCATATCGCTTTATCACCATCTAGGGTAATATGATCATGTATAGCCGAAAGCTCTCTATCATATTGATTGGCAACGACTGTTAATGTATCATTTTTGGCAAAGCGTTTCGCCGTTTCTTTTACAACAGCGAAAGCTTCATTCGTAATTTCTTTTAGTACCCTTTCAGAGGCTTCATAAGATGCATCATTCAAGCGATCAATCTCTTTATAAATTTCTTCTTTGCGGTCAATATTAGCGGAGTCAATTTCTTTCGTTAATTCTGCTATTTGATCTTCAAAAGGTTGGATACCTTCTTTTATTTTATGCTTGAACTCTACTGTTTTATTTCTGAGTTCGTCGATTGTAAGTGATTCAACTTGGGTTTCAAAAGATCTTACCCCATCGACAATGGGTTGTAATTCCTTTAAATCTTTTTTGTTCTTATCTCCAACAAATACTTTTAATACTGAATTTAGGAAACTCATAGTTTAGTTTAAGTTTTAATATATAAATCCATGACTTTCTAAAAAGAAAGATAGATTTACAAATATAGCCAATAGGGGCTATAATTACTACATGTGTTATTGTTTAAAATATAATTTTAAACAAAAAAAAAGTCTCTATGTGGAGACTTTTAAATTTTAATATTCATCTTCGTTCCAGAGAAAATCCTCATCTGTAGGATAATCTGGCCATATTTCTTGAATCACTTCGTAAATTTCTCCTTCATCCTCAATGGCTTGTAAATTTTCTACTACCTCTAAAGGGGCGCCAGTTCTAATAGCGTAATCTATTAATTCGTCTTTAGTCGCTGGCCAAGGAGCATCACTAAGATAAGATGCTAATTCTAATGTCCAATACATAGCTTATAATCTAGTTTTATTTTTTTGCAAATGTAATTTTTTTGAGCAAAAAAGCAAGTTTTTTATACACTATTTTTAAAATAATAAAAAGAACGTTGTTTTTAATCAAAAATTAAGCGTCAATTTTCGATGGAATCCAAGGAATTTCAACTGCTTGATTATCCAATGTCAATTTCCGTGCCAACACAAAAAGATAGTCAGAAAGTCGGTTTAAATATTGTAAAATTAATACGTCAATTGACTCATTTTCATCAAGATGTACAACTAATCGTTCGGCTCTTCGACAAACACAGCGTGCTATGTGACAGAATGACACAGTTTGATGTCCGCCGGGTAAAATAAAATTTGTCATTTGTGGTAAGTCTTTATCCATATAATCAATTTCATTTTCTAAAAATGAAATATTGCTTATCGAAATTTTATGAATGTTCAATCGATCTTTACCGCTTTTTAGTTTTTCCTTTTCTGGTGGCGTAGCCAACATAGCTCCAATGGTAAAAAGTTCGTTTTGTATTTTTAATAATGCGTCTGATGACCTTGTATCAATATTCTGATCTCTTAGTAGCCCGATATAAGAGTTTAGTTCATCAGTTGTTCCATACGCTTCTATGCGTAAATGATGTTTGTGTACTCTTGTACCGCCATAGAGTGCAGTTGTTCCTTTATCGCCCGTTTTTGTATATATTTTCATGTGTTTATTATTTTATATCAGAAGTTTTTTTAGTCAAAATTAAAAGGCTATATTCTAATTGTAAAATGTTGTTTCGGTTGCTCTTTTCGAAAACTCACAATGCCCCAATAAAAGGTGTCTATCGACACAGTTACTTTCGGATGATTCTTTATATAATTCCAAGCTAGTAACATTCCCTTACTCCAATAAATATCATCAAAAATAAAGATAGAATTATTATGTATATGGTTTAAACATTGTTCAAAATAATTTATAGTAGCTTGTTTTTGGTGATTACCATCGAAGAAAATTAAATCGAATTTTTTGTTTCCTAGTACTTCGGGTAATGTGGTATTGAAATTCCCTATTTTAACATCAATAGATTCATATTTAAAATTAACAAAACTTTTTTTAGCCATTGCAGCGGTATTTTCACAACCTTCTAAGGTAAGAATAGTAGCATTTGGATTTGCTAAATACATACTTGCGGTCGCTAAACCCAAAGAAGTCCCTATTTCGAGAATTTGATTGCATTTAAAATATCCTACTAATCTACCGAGTAATCGAGCTCTTTTTTCTGAGATACCTGCTTTTTTTGCAATATCAGAAATCTTACGCTTTTTGTCTTTTAAATTTTTGGAACCGGCACCGAAATCGGTAATTTCAATTTCGCTTTTATTTGCCAACAAGTATTTTTTGTAACTGTCGAAATCTGCATACCATTCTTTGCTCTTTTTATCATAAAAACAATCTGTTATTAGTTTGTACACAAACGGAGAATGCACACTATGTTGATTTTTTGATTTTATGAGGAAAGCAATATATGATTGTATTTGAAAAAGCATAATTATTTTTGAGTTTCGAAAATAGGGAGAAATATTATTTTAATACACAATTAAAAATTATATTTGTCGTTGGAATAAAAATTCTTTTAATGCGTAAATTTTTAGTAGTGTTTTTGGTTTGCATTTTTACTACATCATGCATACCGAAAAAAGATTTAGTTTATTTTCAAGGGAAGATGGATCCGAAGAAAGCTATCAATAAAATGACTATTGAGCCTTACAGACTTCAAGTAAATGATATTTTAGACATTCGGATAAAAGCGGCAGATGAAAAGTTAGTTGCACTTTTTAGTCAGAATCAACAACAAGCTAATGTACCTGGTCAAATCAATGAACAGAGTATTTATTTCAACTCTTATAGTGTGGATGCTCAAGGTAGTATTAGAATTCCTTATTTGGGATATTTAAATGTACTTGGATATACAGTAAATGAAGTTCAAAAAAAAATAGAAAAAGAATTTGAAAGCTATTTTAAAAATCCTAATGATATTTTTATCATCGTGAAGTTAGCAGGAATACGATTTACAGTACTCGGCGAGGTAGGACAACCTGGCGGAACTGTCTTGTTTCAGAATCAAGTTAGCATAGTAGAAGCTCTTGCAAATGCAGGTGATATTGAAATTACTGGAAATAGAAAAAAAGTGACTATTATACGGAGGAGTCTAGATTCTGTTAAGAAATATAATATAGATTTAACGGATATTTCTGCTGTCAATTCGGAGAATTATTTTATTCAACCGAATGATATAATTTATGTAGAACCCTTAAAGCAAAAATCTTGGGGTACAGGAACTACAGGGTCACAAACGTTTACAACATTGTTATCTGTTTTCTCATTGGTGACGACTTCAATATTATTAATAAGAAGTTTTAACTAATGACGAGGTTTAATAAATTTGATATAGATTTAAACGATATTAAATCTTTTGATATTAGGGAATATATTTTTAAAATTATTTCTTATTGGAGATTTTTTGTACTAATGTTGGTTTTAGGTCTTTTGGTGGCCTTTTATGTAAATAAACGGAAGCAGAGGGTATTTAAACTCGCGAGCATTATCACTGTTAAGGAAGAACAAAACCCGTTATTCACTTCTAGTACGAACATTGCTTTCAATTGGGGCGGTCCAAGTGATAAAGTAGAAACAATTAAAACCATCCTTAAGTCAAGAACTCATAATGAGAAGGTGGTTGATGAACTTAAATTCTATATTGATTATTTGGAAGAAGGTGCTTTCCGAATGGAAGATTCCTATGGCAAGGTACCATTTGAGGTAGTTTTAGACACTGCGGGTTACCAGTTGATGAATATACCAATTAAATTGACTTTTGAAAATGAAAATAGTGTGACTATTTCAACTGATTTCGAGTCCAACAGTGTAAATTTAATTAGGTATGATACTAAAGATAAAAATGGATATCAATTAAAAAAAACATCTTTTACTAAAAAAATTGATTTAAATAGTAATCTTGAAGAGCCTTTCATGAATTTTAAGGTTGTAAAAAAGAAATATAATTTTAATTTATCTGGTCAGGTTTATTATATAATTTTCAAAGATTTTAATGCAACAGTTAGAAACTATCAGAATATTACTGTTGATGCCCTGAAAACAGGAACTTCATTGCTTGAGTTAAATTTGACTGGTTCAAACAAAACTAAAATTCAAGATTATTTAAATACAACAGTTCGTATTTTAGATGAAGATCAGAAAGAACAAAAAATTCAGTATGCCAAAAGAACAAAAGCTTATATTGATACTGTTTTTAACATTGCATCAACAAGCCTTAAGAATATAGAAAAGGATCTTGGCGATTTTAAACAAAAGAACAATGTATATGATATTAGTATTGAAGGGCAAACATTGTTTGATGGTTTAACAGAATTAGACAAACAAGAACAGCAAACTTCGGATAGATTAGAATATTATGAGGGGTTAGAGAAGTATATTTTAGCTAATCGTGATTTGAAAAATGATATTCCTGCGCCAGTAAATATTTCAATAGAGGATGCCAACATTACCAAAAATATAGTGGAATTGGTCGAATTGTCGAAACAAAAAAAGAATTTAGAACAAACCGTAAAATCAAATTACCCCCCGTTAAAAGCAATTAATGATAATATAGATATTACTCGAAATGTAGTATTAGAAAATTTGTCTAATTTAAAAGCCGCTACTCGGAACAACCTTTCGAATGTAAAGAAAAGAATTGGTAGTTACAATTCTAGATTAAATACATTACCTAAAAAGGAACAAGGATTGATTAAGTATCAAAGAAATTACAATTTGACGGCCGCAAACTATGAGTTTCTGAAGCAAAAGCAATATGAAGCTGGTACAGCGATTGCAGCTAATGTTTCAGATGTGAAAATTTTAGACAAGGCGAAGGATGTGGGTCAAGCACCAATTAGTCCTAATATTTCATTCAATTACTTAATAGCTATTATATTAAGTCTAGGAATTCCTTTTTTGTATATTGTTATAAAAGAGACACTTTCGAATAAGATTGTTACTGTTGAAGAAATTGAAAGTAAATATGAAATTCCTGTTTTGGGAGTTGTTGGAAGCGGAAATATAGATAATTATTTAGCTGTTTTCAACCGACCTAAGTCTTCTTTAGCAGAATCTTTCCGAGCCTTAAGATCAAATATTCAATTTTTATTTAAGAATGCTGGAAAATCTAAAACAGTAGTAATAACTTCTTCGGTAAGTGGTGAGGGTAAAACCCTATGCTCGATTAATATGGCCTCAGTTTTTGCGATGAGCGATAAAAAAACAATTTTAATCGGTTTAGATCTCAGGAAGCCTAAAATTCACGATGATTTTGATATAAAAAATGATGCTGGTGTGGTGAATTATTTAATAGGACAAAAGAAATTGGAGGAAGTCATACAAACTACAAAAATTCCAAATTTAGATATTATTACTTCTGGACCTATTCCTCCTAATCCATCGGAGTTATTGCTAAGTACTCAAACAAGTGATATGATGCAATATTTAAAAAATAATTACGATTATATTATTATCGATACTCCTCCTGTGGGGTTAGTAGCCGATGCTATTGAGTTATTTAAATATTCTGATTCGGTTATGTATATTATCAGGCAGAATTATACGCAACGTGGTATGCCAAAAATGATTGATGAAAAATACAAGAACGGTGAAGTGAAAAATATAAGCTATGTGTTAAATGATTTCACGGCAAATGAAGGCTATGGTTATGGCTATGGTTATGGCTATGGTTATGGTGGCTATGCCTATGGAAAATATGGCAATGGATATCATCAAAATGAAAAAAAGAAATCTTGGATTAAAAGAATATTTACAAAATAAAAATTGAAATGAAAAACCCAAAAATTGCCATAATTGGACTAGGTTATGTAGGATTACCACTAGCTGTCGAATTTGCTAAAAAATATCAGGTTGTAGGCTTCGATATTAATGAGCAAAGAATTGAAGAATTAAGAAATGCTAATGATAAAACGTTGGAAACTTCTTCCGATGAATTAAAAAGTGTGAATGTTGATTCGTTGCAAGAAACGGAGACTAAATTTAAAGGCTTATGGCTTACGAGTGATGTTGATGAAATCAAATTATCTAACTTTTATATCATAACAGTACCTACTCCTGTTGATAAAAATAATCGTCCAGATTTAACACCCTTATATAAGGCGAGCGAAACAGTTGGAAAAGTTTTGAAGAACGGTGACATAGTTGTTTATGAATCAACTGTATTTCCAGGTGCTACGGAAGATGAATGCATACCTATTTTGGAGAAAGTATCGGGATTAAAGTTCAACGAAGATTTTTATGCAGGATATTCGCCAGAACGAATAAATCCAGGAGATAAGAAACATACTGTTACAAAGATTTTAAAGGTTACTTCAGGGTCCACTCCAGAAATAGGTAAATACATAGATGATGTCTATAAGTCAATTATCGTCGCAGGAACGCATTTAGCCCCATCAATAAAAGTGGCTGAAGCGGCAAAAGTTATTGAGAATTCTCAAAGAGATATAAATATTGCTTTTGTAAATGAGTTATCTAAGATTTTTCGTTTAATGAATATAGATACGCAAGAGGTTTTGGAGGCCGCTGGTACAAAGTGGAACTTTTTACCTTTTAGACCGGGTTTGGTCGGAGGACATTGTATAGGGGTTGATCCTTATTATTTGGCCCAAAAAGCGATGGAATTAGGTTACAATCCTGAGATTATCTTGGCGGGTAGACGTTTGAATGATAGTATGGGGCCATTTGTTTCTCAGGAAACAGTAAAGATGATGATAAAAAAAGGAATTCCAATTAAAGATGCGAACGTGTTAGTTTTAGGAATAACTTTCAAAGAAGATTGTCCAGATATTAGAAACTCAAGGGCCATTGATATTGTTGAAGAATTACATACTTATGGAGTAAACGTTGATGTATACGATCCATGGGCAACGGTTTCAGCTGTAAAGCACGAATATGGAATTGATTTAATATCTTCAAAAAATGATATTAAAAAGAAATACGATGGTATAATCATAGCTGTATCTCACCAAGAGTTTAAGGAAATTAATTTGGATGATTTTGTTGCTGACACAAATGTTGTTTTCGACGTGAAGGCTACTTTGCCCAAAGACAAATCACATACTAGATTATAATAACAATAGCAATTAATGAATTTAACGGTTATAGGTACTGGTTATGTTGGCTTAGTTACAGGAACATGTCTCTCAGACATGGGCAATAATGTTACGTGTGTCGATATAGATGAGCTTAAGGTTGAGAAAATGAAAAAAGGGATGGTCCCAATTTACGAGCCGAACCTTGAAGAACTTTTCCATAAAAATATAAAGGGCAATAGGCTTAGATTTACAACAAATTTAGAGGAAGCTATAAAAGACTCTACTGTAATTTTTTTGGCTTTGCCAACGCCTCAAGATCAAGATGGATCGGCAGATTTATCTTATGTGGAATCAGTTGCACATGATTTGTCAAAGATTATAAAGAACTATAAGATAATTATAAACAAAAGTACTGTACCCGTAGGAACATCAGATATTGTTAGAGAAATTATTTCAAGTCAGACTTCTGTGGACTTTGACGTAGTTTCTAATCCTGAATTTTTACGTGAAGGTTTCGCTGTTAAAGATTTCATGGAACCTCAACGAATTATAATTGGTTCTTCAAGTAAAAGAGCGAAAGAGGTTCTTACTAGGCTATATAAACCATTTATTGATGTTAAGAGACCCATAATTTTTATGGATGAGCGTTCTTCAGAATTGACTAAGTATGCTGCAAATACTTTTTTAGCAACTAAGATTACATTTATGAATGAGATTGCTAATCTATGTGAAATCATTGGAGCCGACGTTGATAAGGTGCGAATGGGTATGGGATCAGATAATAGAATAGGTAATCGATTTTTGTATCCAGGTATTGGTTACGGAGGATCTTGTTTTCCGAAAGACGTAAATGCTTTAGTAAAATCTAGTGATGAATCAAACTATGATTTTAAAATTTTAAAGTCAGTATTAGACATTAATGTAAGACAAAAGAAATCATTAATACCGAAATTATCCGAATATTATAAGAACAATTTGGAAAATAAAAAAGTTGCTATTTGGGGCTTGGCATTTAAACCAAATACTGATGATATAAGAGAAGCGCCTGCTATTGATGTTATAAATGAATTGTTGTTGCGAAAGGTTTCTATTTCGGTATATGACCCTGAAGCAATGTTAAATATGAAAAGAATTTATGAAGGCAAAATTCAATTTGGCAGCAATGCTTACGGTATTTTGGAAAATGTAGATTGTTTATTAATATGCACAGAATGGAGTGAATTTGTTTCACCAGATTTTGAAAAAGTAAAGTCTTTAATGAAAGAGCCTGTTATTTTCGACGGAAGAAACATTTTTGAACTAGACACGATGAAAAAGAATGGTTTTCATTATGAATCTGTAGGAAGAAAAATTGTTCATCGCGATTAATTTATTATTAAAAAAAATGGAAAAAGTATTAGTTACAGGAGCGGCAGGTTTTATAGGCCATCATCTTTGCAAATTATTGGTTAAAAATAATTACAAGGTGGTAGGGATTGACAATATCAACGATTATTATGATCAGCGATTAAAACTCGCTCGATTAGAAGATATGTCTATTGATACCTCGAGACTCGAATATAACAGTTCGATAGAGGGAACTATTACTTTTTTAAAGCTAGATTTGCAAGATAGAGAACAAATTTTTGAATTATTCAAAAAGGAAAAATTCGACTATGTAGTGAACTTGGCGGCGCAAGCAGGTGTTAGATATTCCCTAGAAAATCCGCAATCATACATAGATAACAATATTACGGGCTTTTTATCAATTTTAGAAGCTTGTAGGAACTTTCCAATCAAACATTTAGTATACGCTTCTTCTAGTTCTGTTTATGGATTGAGTGAAGAAATTCCATTTTCGACGAGTAGTCATACTGATCATCCTTTAGCGATGTATGCAGCGAGCAAAAAAGCAAATGAAATGATGGCACATTCATATTCTCATTTGTTTAAGATCCCTAGTACTGGCTTGCGATTTTTTACGGTATATGGTCCTTGGGGAAGGCCTGATATGGCTTTACATATTTTTACAAAGGCTATTGTAGAGGATAAAGAATTTGAAGTTTTTAATCATGGTAATATGAGTAGAGATTTTACATATGTTGATGATATTGTTGAAAGTATAAAGAGACTAGTTCCATTGGCACCAAAAGAGAATAACCCTAATTTTGATGCTAGCAAACCTAATCCATCAATGAGTTCTGCTCCATATCAATTGTTTAATATTGGAAATAATAGCCCAGTGGCTCTAATGGATTACGTTAATGCGGTGGAAAAGGCGCTTGGAAAAAAAGGTAAAATCGTATATAAACCTATACAACCAGGTGATGTGCCCAAAACATATGCAGATGTGCAAAGTTTGTTTGAATATATTGATTTTAAACCCTCTACTAAGGTAGAAGATGGAATCCAGGCTTTCGTAGATAAGTATTTGGAATTAAATTAATTATTTATATAATTTAGCTTGCCTTTTTAGGTTCAAGATCGAACGTACTCTTTGAATCAGATCGCTTTGAATCAAATAGAGCATTGGTTAGGTTTGAAATACTGATGATTTAGGGGGGATGGAATAAATGAACAGTGGATTTATAAATAATTTAAACATGGGATGAGAGGAAAAAATAATGGAGTATTTATTATTGCAGAAATAGCGCAGGCACACGATGGGAGTTTGGGCTTATTGCACTCGTATATCGACGCAGCCGCAAGTGCTGGTGTTGATGCTATAAAATTTCAAACTCATATAGCGGAAGCCGAAAGTAGTGAGCATGAGCCTTTTAGGGTAAATTTTTCGTATGAAGACACCACGCGTTTTGATTATTGGAAACGCATGGAGTTCTCATTGACTGAATGGAAAGATATAAAAGCACATTGTGATGAGGTTGGTTTAGAGTTTATGAGTTCCCCATTTAGCAACGCTGCAATTGATCTTCTAGAAGAAGTGGGTATACATAGGTATAAGGTAGGTTCTGGAGAAGTAAATAATTTTTTATTACTTGAGAAAATTGCAAATACCAAAAAGCATGTGATTATTTCTTCTGGAATGAGTTCATATGCAGAACTTGATAAAACGGTAGAATTTTTAAAAGCAAGACATGTCGACTTTTCAATTTTACAATGTACTACGTCATATCCTACACAACCAGAACAATTTGGGCTGAATGTGATTGGAGAGTTAAAGAGCAGATACAAAGTTCCTGTAGGATTTTCTGATCATTCTTCTAAAATAGAGACATGTATCGCTGCCGCTGCCTTGGGCGCAGAAATATTAGAATTTCATATTGTATTTGATAAAACAATGTTTGGCCCAGATGCGAAATCTTCGTTAACAATTGACGAAACAAGTACGCTGGTCAATTCAATTAGAAATATTGAGAAAGCTTTTCAACATCCGATCGATAAAAACGATAATTCAAAATTTCTTGGCTTGAAACAAATATTTGAAAAGTCTTTGGCTATAAATAAGGATTTAGATGAAGGACATGAAATTACATTTCTCGATCTAGAAGCAAAAAAGCCAAAAGGATTCGGCATACGTGCTGATAATTATGAGAAAGTAATTGGTAGAAGGATAAATAAAGGAATGAAAAAGTGGGATTTTTTAAACGACGATGATTTAATATGAATAAAAGAAAAATATGTGTAGTAGTTACTGCTAGACCTTCGTATAGTAGAGTTAAAACGGCCCTTTCGGCGATTAAAAATCACCCTAAATTGGAATTACAATTAGTAGTTGCTGGTTCGGCTTTATTAGGAAGATATGGTAACGCTGTAGATTTTATTGAGAAAGATTTCACGATAGATGAAAAAGTGTTTATGGTTCTTGAAGGTGAAAATAAAACGGCTATGGCCAAAACCACTGGCTTAGGAGTGATGGAACTCGCTAATGTTTTTTATAATCTCAATCCTGATGCGGTCATTACAATTGCAGATAGATTTGAAACTATTGCAACAAGTATAGCCGCGTCCTATCAAAATATTCCTCTAATTCATATACAAGGAGGAGAAGTTACGGGTAACATAGATGAGAAGGTAAGACATGCGAATACAAAGTTAGCCGATGTTCATTTGGTAGCCTCTGAAGACGCAAAGCAAAGAGTATTAAAAATGGGAGAATATCCTGAGTTCGTAATCAATACAGGTTGTCCGTCAATCGACCTAGCGGACGAGGTATTACAAAATCCAGATTTAGATTTCGACCCAATCGAAAAGTATGGAGGAGTGGGAGCCTCATTAAATTGGAAAGATGGTTACATTGTGGTGATGCAACATCCTGTGACAACAGAGTACGAAATGGCTAAGAATGATGTTCTTAAGACGTTAGAAGCCGTTAAGAAGTTTAATGTTCCGACATTTTGGTTTTGGCCAAATGTAGATGCTGGGGCAGATGGAACCTCGAGTGGTATTCGTTCTTTTAGAGAAAAGTATGATTTGGAGAATATTCATTTTTTTAAGAACATGGAGTCCAAAGACTTTTTAAGATTATTAATCAATAGTGGATGTTTAATAGGAAATTCTAGTGTTGGTATTCGTGAATGTTCTTATTTAGGTATTCCTGTTGTTAATATTGGAACTAGACAGAATAGAAGACAGCGTGGTAAAAATGTAAAAGATGTAACTTACAATACGGAAGAAATAGAACAAGCTATTAAAACACAATTCAATAATAAAAATAGGATATCTGAGCGTATTTATGGTGACGGAAATGCTGGACATAAGATTGCAGAAATATTGGCCACAATTGAGTTGAATTTTCATAAAACTATAACGTATTAATGAAAATTTTAGGGATTATACCAGCACGTGGAGGTTCAAAAGGAGTGCCTTTTAAAAATATAAAAGATCTAAATGGGAAACCCTTGTTACAATATACGGCCGAGGTCGCATTGAAATCTAAAAAATTATCAAGAGTAATCTTAAGTTCTGACAATAAAAAGATTATAGATGTAGCAAAGAGCATTGGATTGGATGTGCCTTTTGTAAGGCCCGTGAACTTGAGCCAAGACAAATCGCCTACTTTACCTGTGATCTTACATGCCTTAAATTTTTTAGATGAAATTCATAGTGAAGAGTACGATGCTGTTTGCTTATTGCAAGTAACTACTCCCTTTAGAACAGTAAGCTTTTTAGACACGGCAATTGAAAAATTCATTAACAGTGGGTCGGATTCTTTAATATCTACTCAGAAGGTACCACATGAATATAATCCTCATTGGGTTTTTATGAAGGACCCTGATGAAAATTTAAAAATTTCAACTGGAGATCCTGAAATTATTAGTCGTAGACAAGAATTACCGGAGGCATATCATAGAGACGGTAGTATATACATTACAAAAGTTGAGGTTTTACAAAAACAGGAGTCTTTATATGGTAATACGATTTGCAACATTGAATCAGATCCCGACACTTATGTCAATATTGACACTGAAAAGGATTGGGTAAAAGCAGAACAAATCGCTAAAAATTTAAACATATAATATGTGTGGAATTGCAGGGGTAATTGGGGAAAAGTCCAATAAATCTAATCTAACATTAATGCTCAAAGCTCAGCATCATAGAGGACCCGACAATACAGGAATGTGGCTAAATGATAATACCGCATTGGGCCATAACAGATTGTCGATTATAGATTTGTCTGAAGAAGCAAATCAGCCTTTCATTGATAGTGCTAATAGATATGTGTTAACCTACAATGGAGAAATTTATAATTACATCGAACTAAAAGAAGAATTAGAATCTAGTTACAATTTTGTGACGAACTCTGACTCTGAAGTACTATTAGCAGCTTTTATAAAGTGGGGTAAAAACTGTTTAAGTAAATTAAATGGTATGTTCTCATTCGCCATTTACGATACTCATACGAATGTTTTGTTTGCTGCACGTGATAGATTTGGAGTGAAACCTTTTTATTATGTAAATGATGAAGATACATTTTATTTTTCTTCCGAAATCAAAGCGTTAATGGCTGTTGGAGTAGTTAAAACACCTAATGAAAAAGTATGGGCTAGTTATTTCGCCTATGGTAGTTATGGGATGCCTGATGAAACCTTTTGGAACGATGTAAATCAATTACCTGGAGGTCATTATTTAGAACTAAATGATGGTGAAATATCAATTAAAAAATGGTATCACTTCGAAGAAGAGGTAAAGAAGTATAGTAAGAGAGAAAGCTTTAAGGAAGTAAAAGATAGATACACGGAATTATTACGTGATAGTATTAAACTAAGATTTCGTGCAGATGTGAATGTTGGGTTTAATATAAGTGGAGGACTTGACAGTTCGGCACTTTTAGCATTTGTTAATTTTTTCGAGGAGAGCGAGAATATAAATGCATATACATTTTATACAGATAATGAAAATTATGACGAATTACCTTGGGTAAATGATATGATATCTTTAACCAACAATCCTTTAAATAAAGTATTATTGGCTGTTGAAGATATTGATAAGAAGATTCAGTATCTTAGTTATGTTCAAGACGAACCTTTTGGTGGAATTCCAACCATTGCATATGCTGAGATATTCAAGCAGGCTAGAAAAGATGAAATTTTAGTTTTATTGGATGGTCAGGGAATGGATGAGCAATGGGCAGGATATGATTATTATACAAAGAAAAATAATGAAACTATTCAAGGGGTCAATAGAAGTCCTTTTAGATTAAACGTTCTGAGTAATGAATTTCTTAAATTAGCAAAGAAACCATCTTATCCAACTCCTTTTAAAGATGATTTATTAGATAAACAATATCGAGATTTATTTTTCACCAAGATACCTCGGGCATTGCGGTTTAATGATCGTGTTTCTATGGCCTCTAGTACTGAGCTAAGAGAACCATTTTTAGACTATAGGTTAGTAGAATATGCTTTTGCTCAACCATTGGAATATAAAATTAATAAAAATTCACAAAAATTTTTATTAAGAGAAATTGTATCGGAATATTTAAGTGATAGCATTACTTATGCTCCTAAGAGACCTTTACAAACACCTCAGAGAGAATGGTTAGGTGATGATTTGAAGGATTATATTGATGAACAATTAGCGTTAATTGAGCATAGCAAATATGCAAGTTGGTTCGACATGCAAGCTTTGAAGAAGGAATGGAAAAGCTACTTAGAAGGTGATAATGAATCTAGCTTTCATATTTGGCAGTGGATTAGCTTATCAAATTTAATAATTTCAGAATAATGAGAACAATTGGAATATGGTGTGAGCATAATTTTCATGTTTACTCAGCAATACCAGTAATAGAAAAATACACGAGGAATGCTAAAGTAATTTTATTTACGAGAGATGAGAATGTTTCTGGTCTAGTAGATTTACTAAAGTATGATAATTTTCAAATAGTAGGAATAGATAAATTCATTTTTAAACCGGCTATATATTTTAAACTTGTTTTTGAAATTTTGTTCGTACCTGAAAACTTTTCTTTTGTTTATAAAAATGAATTTGTGAACCGGGAAACTTTCAGAAAAAGATTCTTAAGGAAATTATTTTTTATAAAAATTTCACCTAAAAATATAAATAGAATATTTTTAAAGTGGAATAATTTTTTCTTCAAAAATAAATCGATTAATAAATATTTCAATTTAGATTTGATGATTACAGTTACTAAAGTCCATCAATCACATTTGATACCTCATAAGGATTTTGTCCCTCATATCAATATAATGGAGAGTTGGGACCATCCTATGAAATTCCCTTATTATATTTTTCCTAATTACTGTTTAGTTTGGAATAAAGATTTATCTATTGACACTAAGAAAACTCAACATTTAAACAAGGTTAGACAAATTGACCCATTAAAATTTAGATACATTTTTAAGTATAAAAAATGGAGTTTTGAAAAACTGAATGATGGAATTAAAAACACCATTTATAGTGATGAGTTAGATCGAATTAAAGGTCTGAATATCGTTTTATATCCAACTACAACTTCTTCTTCCGGTATTATGCATAAAGGAGAAATGAAATTTATAAAAAGCTTGTGTGAAATTTTTGAACAAACTGATTATCATCTTTATATTAAACCAAAACCTAATGCTCCTAAAGGGGATTATGATATCTTTACGGAGTATGAAAATGTGATAGTAGGTGCTTACTCTAATAATAAAAATGGTTTAGATATGCTTGATAATAATTATCATATCTTTAGGTATTTATTATTGTGCAAATCTAATGTTGTTATTAATGTAGGTACTACATTTGCGCTAGAAGCTTCTTTGTTAGATAAAAAACTTGTTCAATTGAGGTTGAAATCGGGTGATTACTTTGGGTTTGCCGAATTTTGTAAGACCTATCACCTAAACAAGTATGTTTTATCATTGCCAGGTGTAATCAATTTTGAAGATTATAGCAAAATGTCTTTTTTAGATGAAGTTAATAATTGTACTCATCTATTTTCAGAAAGTTTAAAAAAATGGATAACTAATTGGTGATTTTTTTGCAGACTTAAATCATAAAATATTTTCTAATGATAAAAAAAAATATTGATGAAGAATATAGACTCTTAAAATTATTGAAACTTAAAAAAAGTCTTGAAAACAGGTTTCTTAATCAGGAATTTTCTTTAGGATTGAACTCGATTAAGTTTAAAATTAAATGTATCCTGATAACGCATAAGCCATCTGTGTTTTTCATGAGTAAGACTATCGATATTATAAACTTAATTGAAAGGATATTAAATAAGAGCTTTGCTAAGTTTAAAAATAATGGAGAAACTTTTGAGATTAAAAATGTTAATTCCTTATATGGAAAACAGCACCCCCATTTTTTTGAAAAACTGTTTCAGTTTAATGAAGAATTAGAAAAATATAATGCGAATCTAATTATACATGGTAGTTATTCAGATAATACGTTCATTAGTTATTCGGATATAGATTTAGTTATTATAGGGACTTTATCTAATGAAATTGCTGAGATAAGAAAGGCGATCGAGAATTATATATTGAAAATTGATCCTTTACAACATCATGGCGTATTTTTTATAAATGCAAATAGCTTTAAGAATTACTGGTTGATGGACTTACCTTTTGCAACATTAAAAAAGTCTTTAGTCTTTTCAAAAAATAAAGACCTTGAATTAAATATTGATAACTTTTTTATTGAAAAATATGGCTCCTCTATTTGGATTTCAGAGTTTGCTAAAAGATATCCCGATTTACCCATTACATCCGATAGTGGTGTTTTTTTTGTCAAAAGGTTTTTATCAGAACTTATGCTGATTCCTGTCTTGATGTTAGCATGCAATGAAATTTTTGTTTATAAAGCTGATTCCTTTGAAATAGCTAAAGATTATTATTCGAGTATCGCTTGGAAATGTATTGAGATCTCTAGTTTCATTAGAGGTGAATGGAATCAAGGGGAAATACACTCAAATTATAGTCTCTTAAGAGACAGTTTACGAGTAAGTCAAATTGAAGAGCATACTTACTTTAAAGATGTTGTTGATTTGAATAGTTTTGCTCTAGAAGATTTCAAAAAGCATTATGAAGTTTTTATTAAAGAAACTAATGATCTATTAAAAAAATAGCAGCAATGATTTTTAGAAAAGTGGTTGGCATAATAAATTCTGTGGAAATAAAATTGTATGAAAAGTTAATTTCAAAATATGTCGAAAAAGTAAAACATGTTGATGGTGTAAAAGCCATTATGCAAATGGGTAGCTTTACTGCCCCAGGTTTGAGCGATATTGATATTATTGTTGTTGTTGATAATGATAATTTCCCTAAATGGGAAGATATTAGTATCAAGCTATTGTTGAAAGAAGAGAAAGGGTATGAGGTGATAGCGCATGATGTTTTTGTGTACCCAGAATATCTATCGAATTATATAGAAGGACTTTTTTATATTGATAGAAAAATAATGCTATATGGGGAAGAAATAGGAGGAAAGCTTCCTGCGAAAATGATCGAAGAATTAAAGTTAATTCTGTCGTTTGAGTACACAATTAATAGGCTCGAAATTTTGGCAATGATGGTCAGCTCAACTCAAATAAATATTAGAGAAATTTTATTGTATATAAGTACTTTACGTCATACCTACACACTATTGAATAGTTTTAAGATAATAGATGATGAAGAGTGTGAAAGACGTATTGCCGAAATAGAGAATTTGAGATTATTGTCGATTGATAATGGTGATATAGCGTTTAAAGAGGGGTTAAGCCAATGGATATTGCCTAGCTATGAAGCTGTTTACGAAAGTGTATTACTTCTAGGCGAAAAATTAAACTATAGAAGTGTAAAACCAAAAAAATGGGTTTTAAATTATAAAAAATTAGTTGTGGATACAGATACTGTTCCCGCTGCTGTAACTTTTTTTACTAAAAATGATAAATTGAATAAAAAGTTTCGGGGAAAGGTTTTGGTTGAGGCTATGCCGAGTCTAGTTCATAATCATGTTGATCAGTATAAAAAAATGAAAGAAAAGAACAAAAATGATTTTGAAGAACTTGATGCAATACATTTGCGATATCAACTCGCGATTTGCCACAAGAAATTTATCAAACAATCTGGATATCCACTGGCGAAAAGTTATATAATCATTGAGAATGAACGACCAAGACTTCAAGATATAATCAAAGAAGCCTTTTTAACTATTTTATCTATCACTTGAATAGTAAGATGAAAACGCTACTCAATCTTTTTTCTCTTAAACTATTAGCATCATTGTTGGCTTTAGGTTATTCTATCCTACAAGTAAAATACTTTGGAGCTTCTCGTTCTATAGAAATTTATTTTGCAGCACAAAGCTTGGTATATTTAGTGACGTCTTTAAGTCAAGGAGGACAATTGTCAGAAGTGTTTTTGCCTGAATTTCACAAGTTGAATAATATAAAAGTTGGATTGGGGTTTGACGCTCTAAATGTCGTGATTAATAGAATGCTTCTTTTTGGAAGTATTTTAATTCTAATGGTCTTTATTTTCGCACCTTTTCTTGTCAATATTATGGTGCCTGGATTTTCCGCTGATGATAAAGAATTGACGACCTTATTATTCAGAGTCTTGCTACCTTACCTTTTTCTTCAGTTGGTTAATTCTTTTTTTATCACGGTTTTAAATGCAGAAAAAAAATTCGGAAGAGCTGAATTCCTTGGCTTAACAAATACACTTGTAAATATATTGTCATTAATAGTACTTTACCCCTTCATCAAATTATGGGCGCTAATTGTTTCATTATTGCTGGGTAAGATTATTGAGTTTGTCTTCTATAGTTGGCAACTATATAAAATGAAATATAAATTTAGATTCTTATTATCAACTCCTGCTTTCGATCACATGTCTTTTTTCAAAACTATGCAAAGTACTTTTCTGTATGTTGGCGCAACTCAATTTTATAGTATTGTTTTAACAGCGAGTATTTCATTTTTACCGGAAGGAACTTTTGCCATTTTTAAATATGTACAAAATTTAGCGAATAAAGTAAAAGGATTGCTGATTCAACCTTTTTTGACCATATTCTTTACCCAGTATTCTGCTCTATTGCAGAAATCTAAATCAGTGGCAAAAGAGTTTGGTAAGAATATTACAGGTATATTAAATGTAAATTGTATTGCAATTATTGGTGTAATTTTATTAGGAGACATTGTAATTGAAATCCTTTGGGGAGGTAAAAAGTTTGATAGCGAAAATGTAAAGTTGTCATACGTATTTTTGTTATTTAACATTTTTGCTGTTTTAATTGGTAGTATTGGTAGTATTTATAGAAAGATGAGTGTTGCCAATGATAAGGCAAAAAAGCTTTATTTATTTTGGGTGATATCTCAGGTAGTATCTGCTTTCTTATCATATGTTTTAATAAGATTTTTCAAAATTAATGGGTTGTATTTTATTATACCTATTAATGCATTGTTAATGGCGCTACCAAGTTATTTCATTTACTTAAAAACGAATAATCCAATACGGTATTATTTTCTTAATAGTCAGAATATACTTTCACTTCTTTTAATTTTGATTGCAATAGTTATCAAATATCATTTTTTTGAGTATTTCGATTCTTGGGTTGTGAATTTTTCATTATTGGTACTTGTTTTTATAGGACTGTCATTTTATCCATTAAATAGAATATATAGAACTTTTAAAAGTTAAAATGGATTCTTCGTTTATGTTGACAAGAATGCGTATAATTTATTGTAATTTTGTTACGTTATAAGCGTTAAATTTAAAATAGAAACTTCTTAACATTCATAATATATTGAAAAAGATACTTATAGTATTTGGTACCAGACCAGAAGCAATAAAAATGGCTCCAGTAGTTGAGGCTTTTAGAAACGATAATGTCCATTTCGAGACGAAAGTTTGTGTTACCGGACAGCATCGCGAAATGCTTGATCAGGTGTTAGATTTCTTTTCCATAATTCCTGAATTTGATTTGAATCTAATGAAACCAAATCAAAGCTTACATGAATTAACCGCTAATATCATACTAGAATTTAAAAATGTACTCGAGGTTTTTACTCCCGATTATGTATTTGTGCATGGCGATACCACTACAAGTATGGCGGTCGCATTAACTTCTTTTTATGCTGGTATCAAAGTATGCCATGTTGAAGCTGGATTAAGAACGAATGATAAGTACTCTCCCTTCCCTGAGGAAATAAATCGACAAATAACAGGAAGGATTGCCGATTTTCACTTTGCACCAACAGAAAGTTCGAGACAAAACTTACTGAAAGAAAATGTAGAAGACGCTAAGGTGTTTGTTACTGGTAATACAGTTATTGATGCGTTGTTAAAAGGGAAGAAAATAATTGCCCAAAACGTATTTTCGTCTGTTGAAGAATTAAAATCTATATGTGGTAGTGAAAATGAGTTTATTTTAGTTACTGGGCATAGAAGAGAAAATCATGGTAAAGGCTTTGATAATATAATCTTAGCATTAAAAGACATCGCCAGACGATATCCTACGATTAATATTGTGTATCCAGTGCATCTTAACCCTAAAGTTAAAGGGCCAGTCGAAAAGGAGTTAAGCGGTATTCCGAATGTTAAACTAATTTTGCCACAACCTTATGAAGCGTTTATATGGTTAATGGATAATTGTAAATTAATCATAACCGATAGTGGAGGTGTTCAAGAAGAAGCGCCAAGTTTGGGAAAACCAGTTTTAGTAATGCGTGATACAACTGAAAGACCAGAGGCTGTTGAAGCAGGAACGGTGATTTTAGTGGGTACTAACAAAGAAATGATAGTTGCCAAAACTGTGGAGTTAATTGAAAATGATGAGAAATATAAATCTATGAGTACGCTCAATAATCCATATGGAGATGGTGTTGCTGCTGCTGAAATTTTTGATGTACTTAAAAAATCAGAACTATAGAAAAGAGGACTGAATAGAATAAACGGTTAAGAAAGATCATTATGAATATAGGAATAGTAACTACTTGGTTCGAACGTGGCGCGGCTTATGTTTCTAAACAGTTTGAAGAAATCTTAGAACAAGATTACAACGTATTTATTTACGCTAGAGCGGAGGAGTATGCCATTGGTGATCCTAATTGGGATAAAAAGAACGTTACTTGGGGTAAAAACATTGATTCTCCTTTTGCAGGAAAGGTAATAGATAAAAAGGATTTTAAAAAATGGATTAACAAGAATGAAATAAATCTGATCCTATTCAATGAACAACATTGGTTTCAACCATTAGTATGGTGTAAAGAATGGAACATTAAGACTGTCGCTTATATTGATTATTATACCGAAAGAACGGTACATTTGTTTGAGGTCTACGATATGTTAATATGTAATACTGAAAGACATTTTAGCGTATTTAATTGGCACGAGGGAGCAGTTTATTTACCATGGGGAACGAATACAGATTTATATAAACCCAAACATAATAATGAGAAATTAGTAAATGAGAATGAGGTTACTTTTTTTCATTCTTGCGGATGGAATATTGAAAGAAAAGGAACGCGAATTTTGCTGGAAGCATTTCAAGAATCTACAAAGGCGAAGAAATTAATAATTCATACACAAAGTCAAATAAAAGATGAATCTGCACTTACTCTAATTGAAAAACTCAAAACTGAAAATCGATTAGAAATAATAACCGGTACGGTGTCGGCTCCTGGATTATTTCATATGGGAGATGTATACGTATATCCAACCATATTAGAGGGAATTGGCCTGACAATAGCCGAGGCGCTGTCAAGTGGACTAGCAACTGTTGTGCCAGATAACGGACCGATGAATGAATTTGTTCAAGATGAGGTAAATGGCAGATTAATAAAGATAGAAAAATGCTATGCAAGAAACGACGGTTATTATTGGCCTAAGTGTATACCTGATAAAAATAATCTTGTTGAAATTATTGACGATTTAGCTGAAAATAAAGAGGAAGTTATTAAAATGAAAACAAAGGCACGAGAACTTGCAATTAAAGACTTAACGTTTCATAAAAATGCTCAAATCTTAAATCAACGGATGGAAAAAGTTAAATTTAAACCTGTTCGAGACAAAGTTGTTACAGACATAAATTCATTTGATAACTATGGTCTTAAAAAAATGAATAAATATTATATGTACTTCCCAACTTTTTTTAATTTTTTGAGAAAAAGAATGCTAAAATAGGGTATGGAAATAGATAAGTTAAAGCCTTTTTATATAATTAGTTATTTTAATTTTTTCGATAAAGGCTCTAGAGTCGGAGGTCTCAGGCCTTATTATTTATATAGAATGTTATTGGAGAAAGGCTTGAACGTGCAGTTGATTACTCCGAGCGCAAATGACCAAAACCAGATTACGATAAAAGAGGGTTTATTCACGAAATTATGTAAGCCATTTTTCAAGGTATTGCCTCCTGATGCGTCAATAATTTGGGCAATAAAAGTTTTTTTCTTTCTTCGAAGAGTAAATAAGAAGAAGAAATTTATTGTTTTTACAACATCTCCTCCTTATGGTATTGGGCTTACAGGGTTTCTTTGTAAAAAGTTTCTTAAAAATGCCGTATGGATTAGTGATTATCGAGATTTATGGACTAAAAACACCTTGTACAATCCTCCAATAACGAAGAAATTCTTAGACCCTATTTTGGAAAGAAAGTTTCATGAAAGAGCTGATTTAATTGTATTAAATACAAAATGTGATCGCGAGTTACATAGAAACGTTTTTCCATTTATTCATTCAAAATCGATTTTTGTTAGAAATGGATTTAATACTGTTGTTGCAAATCAAAGTACGAATACCAACAAGTTCATTTATTCAGGCGGAACTTATAAGGGTATTGCCACGAATGAAATAATTGATTTTTTGAACAACTTAAACAAGAATCATAATAATTATTCGTGTGATTTTTATGGTGAATATGATGAAAGTATGGAGAACTCGAGTCATATCAAGTATTGTGGTTCAATTGCTCCGGAGTCAGTACCTGAATTATTGAGCAATTATAAATATGGATTTGTATATCTTCCTGAAGGAAGTCAGTATGGAGGGAGAGTCGCGCAAAAATTTTACGATTACATAGGATCAGGAGTTATCCCAATATGCTTTAATGCCTCTATTGAAATGACAAAAATTATCGAGGACTTAAATACCGGTATTATAGTAAATAAGAATACTTCGTCAGCTGATCTAGAAACTCTTTTTAAGGGTGCTAAATTCAACGCTCAAATGGATCAAGTAAAGAATTATACTAGAGATAGTCAATTCGAATATTTATTTAACGAAATTTTTAAACGAAATATTTTTTAATATTAATTTGTTACATTAAACCAATGGTGAACTTAAAAATATAGAGTGTTGAAGAAAGTAGTTATATGGATGAATATTCCGTCTCATCATCAATCTGATTTCTTTAGAGCTTTGGATGCTATTGAGAAACTTGATCTGCAGATTAGATATTTTGAAAGGGTCCCAAAAGTAAGAAAAGAGTTAGGGTGGAACGACTTTGAAGACTTACCTATGAATCAAAGGTTTGTGAATAGTGATAACGTTAGAGATGCATTAATTAGCATAGATGACTGGCAAAGTAGCATTCATATTGTGCCTGGTTTTTCTTCACTTTTTTTAAGGGAACTGCTAACCATTTTAATAAATAATAAGGTTAAATGGATTCACTGGAGTGAACGGAGTGGAAAGGCATTAACAAAGTTATTAAATTATAATTATCGCTTTATAAAGTTTATAAAGCCGTTATATTTTTATGTAAAAGGTTACAAGAAATATGCAAACAAAATCAACACCCATGGTCTAGGTGCATTCGCTATTAGTAAATTGGCTAAAGAGGATTTTATAAGTTGGGGTGTGAAAACCAAAAAGATAAAAATTTTAAACTATGCTTTAGGACCGTTAAATACTAGTACAAATAAAATTGATGATGAGGGTTTGATTTTTTTGTATTTAGGGGCTTTAACCGAACATAAAGGTATTGAAGTATTAATTAAATCTTTTTCAAATTTAAATAGTAAAAATTCTTCTGCTCGTTTGATATTAATAGGTAAAGATTATTCTAACGGAGCTTATTTGAAATTGGTTAAAGAACGAAGCTTATCAGATAGAATTGAATTTCTGGGAACAATTAATAATAATGATATAAATGCGTATCTTTCAAAATCGAGCGTTTTTATATTACCAACTTTATTCGATGGTTGGGGAGCTGTATTGAACGAAGCTGCTTCTCTGAGTAAACCATTAATATCAACCAATGAATGTGGGGCAGCCTACCACTTAATTCGCTCAAATGAGAATGGGTTTAGGATTAAAGCGAATTCCGTTATCGAATTGGAAAAGGCAATGCAATTTTATATCGATAACCCAGAGGTAATTAATAAACATGGTAGGATATCTTATGATATTTTTTTAAAGAATACGCCAGAGAGAAATGCGAAGCTCTTCATGAATAACATTAACGAGCTACTCAATGAATAAATCAAAACAGAAATTTAGTTCAAAGAGCAAGGGGGAGGTGAGAGAAGCCAAACCAAGTCTACTCTATTTCTATGTTCTAACGACGTATGTTATACTGAGCATTGTGAATTGGTTACCTATATTGGATAATAACTTGATTCGCATAACGAAATATTTTATTTTTATATTTATTCTTATCTATGAATTTTACTTATTCGGGGTAAGGTTCCCATCAAAGTTTTTATCTCCCAGAGGGTTATTGCTAATTTTTATTTCTATGCTCCCTGGCTTGGCGCTTTCGTTTGATCTTACGGCTATAATCGATATTTTAATTCCGTTTGTTGTAATTTGGATTTTTAATTACAAAAAACAGTTTTATTTTAGAGTAGTTTATAACGCTACATGTGTTGTTGCTGTTATTTGTGTTCTGAGTGCTTTTTCCTATTTTTTCAATGTTTTTAACATTGAAGCAAATGGCCCATGGAATTCTACTTTTGGTGAAGCTGGTTTTGGTGGGTACAGAACGGGTTATTCTAATTCATTGTTCCTATTCGTTCCATTTATAGTCTTTTGGCATCGTGTTAAAAGAAAGAGGATGCTTTCTTTTGAAACCTTACTCATTGTTATAATTTTAGTTGCACAATATATCAGTGGTGGAAGAGCAGGCTTACTATCCTCCTTAATTGTTGTTTTAATTTGGATAAGGATTCCATTAATTAGTAAAGGAGTTATAGCAATGTCCATGTTGTTTGTGTTTCAGCTTGCAAGTGTTCAACAACAGTTAAGAGTAAATAATTATGCTGGCGAAGATCAGACAATAGATCAAATTTCCTCAGGTCGATTTTTTATAAATGCCTATTACTTTGATAAATATTTTGAAGAACCCCTATTTGGTTATGGATTTGGCGAAAAGCCAGAAACAATTATTTTTAGAACCGAGGCACATATTGTTTGGTTGCGGAATGTAATCGATGGAGGTATCTTTTATTTAATATTATTGTTCTATATCTTTGTGGAAATTTACAGAAAGACGAGTACTAATTCCAAATTAACTAGTGAAGAGAGGAAGTTATTTTATTCCATATTTCTTACAACAATGGTGATAACATTTTTAGAGCCCAATTATTTAATTGGCTCAGTCCAAGGCGAGATTGTTTATTGGATTCTAGTAAGTCTGTTATTGAAAAAACACAATCAAATATTGCCCAAAAGAATAAATCTTAAGAATGATATAATTTAACTCATGGACAAAACATTAGTTGATTCAATATATATTAATAATAGTGGAGGAAAAGTTTTGTTAGATTATTTCGTTAACACCGTAATAAAAAAAGGGTTTTCTAGAAGATTTTATTTTTTGCTCGATCCAAGGGGAGAGTATACTTACTTAAATGCAATTGATCATAGATTAGGTGAGAATAGTGAGAAATTTAGAAAAAACTTTTACGTAGAGAACTCAAATGGTTTCACCAAAGTATTTTGCTTTGGTAATGTGCCTCCACCAATAAAATTAAATATCGAAGTAATTACCTACTTCCATAATGCTCTATTGGCAAAATCAATCAAAGGATATCCCTTAAAGGTTAAAATTCTTAAATACTTAAAACGTCTTTATATTAAAAGAAGAATACTCAATACTGATATGTTTTTCGTACAATCAAAATCAATGAAAGAAATGATGCATAAATCTCTTTCATCTGAAGTAATAATAGACGTTTATCCATTCTACAATTTACCCTTAAACGCTAAATATACAGCAAGGAGTAACAAGGAATTTGTCTATATAAGTAATGGAAATTCTCATAAGAATCATGTGCTTCTTTTAGATGTTTGGAAAACCCTACATGAAAAAAATATTAGACCTAAATTACACTTGACAATCACGAAAGAATATCCTGCTATTCTAAAAAAAATAGAAGTACTGAAGAATGAAGGAGTTAATATTGAAAATCATGGATATACGGATGTAGAAGAATTATTTAAGATATCTTCTTTTTTGATTTATCCGTCATTGATCGAAAGTTTTGGACTTGGATTGGTTGAGGCAGTAAATGCCGGACTCAAGATTATTGCGTCTGATTTAGACTATGTAAGAGAAGTAGTTCAACCTTCATTGACTTTTAATCCATATGACAAATATTCGATACTTGAAGCAGTAAAAAAAGTCACAAATGATGAGCCCATCATCGAATCAAGAATACTAATAAAAAATAGAATTGACGAACTAATTAATATATTAATAGAGCAGTAGTAGGGATACTTTTACATTTTAGAATTCAAAAAACATGAAACAAATCATACAAGACCTAAAAGGGGGTAATACTATCTTAGAAGAAGTACCGGTACCACAAGTTAAAAAAGGAGCAGTATTAATAAAAACAACACGTTCATTAGTTTCATTAGGAACAGAACGTATGTTGGTTGAATTTAGTAAAGCCAATTTCTTGCAAAAGGCAAAGCAGCAACCTGATAAAGTCAAAATGGTTCTCGATAAAATAAAGACCGATGGCTTAAAACCAACTTTAGATGCTGTTTTTAATAAATTAAACCAGCCATTGCCATTAGGATATTGCAATGTCGGTGAAGTTGTTGAAGTAGGAAAGAATGTAACGACTTTTAAAGTTGGAGATAGAGTAGCTTCGAATGGTCCACATGCAGAATATGTTTTGGTGCCTGAAAATTTAGTAGCGAGAATACCTGACAATGTATCAGATGAAGAAGCTTCATTTACGGTAATTGGTTCTATTGGATTACAAGGAATTCGCTTACTCGAGCCGACTTTTGGAGAAACAATTGTAGTAGTAGGTCTAGGTCTGATTGGTTTAGTAACAGCCGAGTTGTTAAAATCTAATGGCTGTAATGTTATTGGTTTTGATTTTGACCAATCAAAAGTGGATATTGCGAAAGAAAAAGGAATTATTGCTATAAATCCAGGACAAGGAACTGATCAAGTTAAATTTGTCGAGTCGTATACGAACGGTATAGGTGCGGATGGTGTTATTATTACAGCTTCAAATAAAAGCAACGAAATAATTTCTCAATCTGCGCAAATGTGCCGCAAAAGAGGTAGGGTTATTTTAGTTGGAGTGATTGGCTTAGATATAAGTAGGGCGGATTTTTATACAAAAGAGATTTCGTTTCAGGTATCGTGTTCATATGGACCAGGTCGATATGATGATAATTATGAACAAAAGGGTATTGACTATCCTATAGGTTTCGTTCGTTGGACGGAGAAAAGAAATTTTCAGGCAATACTAAATGCCATGTCTAATGGTAGTTTGAATGTAAAACCATTGATTTCTGAGAGAATTTCTTTAGCAGATTATGACAAGATTTATGGTAACATGAAGGAGTCAAAATCAATTGCATCAATTCTTGAATATAAATCAAATGAGGAATTATCAAGAACTGTAAAAGTAATTTCAAAATCATTTAAACATTCTAAAGGAGTAGTTGGAATAATCGGAGCGGGTAATTTTACAAGCGCAACTTTATTACCGAACCTAAAAAAAACGGATGCTTCTATAAAGTATATTGCAAGTTCTGGGGGATTGTCTTCTACCACAATGGCGAAGCAACATAAAATAGCAAACTCTACAACTGATTATCAAGAAATGTTAAAGGATGAAGATGTAGATGTAATCATGATTACCACAAAACATAATTCTCATGCAAAAATGGTAATTGAATCTCTAAACGCAGGGAAGCATGTATTTGTTGAAAAACCTTTGGCGTTAAATGAAGATGAACTCAACAATGTTATAGAGGTATATAATAAACAAGAAAAATCAATTTCTGTTGGTTTTAATAGGCGATTTGCACCGTTTGCAAAAGAAATGAAAAAAGCGCTTGGGGCAGCTGACGCTCCAATTAATATTATTGCAACTATGAATGCAGGGTACATTCCAGCAGATGTTTGGGTGCACGATATGGAAATAGGCGGTGGTCGAATTATCGGAGAGGCATGTCATTTCATTGATTTATGCACCTTTTTTACAGGAAGTAAAGTGATAGCTGTTTGTATGAATTCCATGGGTAAAAATCCTCAAGAAAATACTGATAATGCTACTATTTTGTTAAAATACGAAAATGGTAGTTCTGCGGTTATTAATTATTTTTCTAATGGGAGTAAATCATACTCTAAAGAACGATTAGAAATATATTCAGATGAACGCACCATGGTAATGGATAATTGGCGAAAGTTGAAAACATTTGGCTTTAAAAAGGGAATTAATACTTCCGCAAAGCAAGATAAAGGTCATTTAAATCAATTTAAAGAATTGATAACCCAACAAAAAACAGGAGGAGATCCTATTATTCCATTTGAGGAAATTGTAAATACAACACAGGCTTCGTTTGCTGCAATAGAGAGTCTTAAAAATAATGGTTGGGTCTATTTAGACTAATATATGTTCATTTTTGAATAAATAATATTGAAGAAACTTAATAATTACATAGACCTAGCAAGAAACATGGGACTACGATATATCGTTTTTCGCATCAAGTTTGCTGCGCTTGTCAAATTGGGATTGCTCCGTAAAAAGTTTCCAACAAACGTAAGTCCCAAAACCTTTATCAGTTTAGAACAATGGAAAGGCAAAACCCCATTATTTTTTTTTACCGACAAATCTACTATACGTCTTCCAAAAGAGAACAAGGAAGAATTAAAGCAAACTATCGAAGGGATTAAAGAGGGAAGATTTACTTTTTTCAATAGGATGAAAGTAGATATTGGGAATGATTATAACTGGGTTACAAATCCGGATTCAAATCATGTATATGATAAAGCAAAGCATTTTTCTTTAATTCAGGATCTTTCTGCAGAAGCAGGTGATATAAAATATGTGTGGGAAAAAGCTAGATTTTCTTTCTTATACGATGTAATACGTTATGATTATCACTTCGAAGATGATCAATCAACATTTGTATTTAATCAAATAGAGAACTTTATTGATAAAAATCCAATCAATACTGGTCCCAATTATAAATGTAGTCAAGAAATTAGTTTGCGCATTTTAAATTGGACTTTTGCATTGTATTACTATAAAAATGCAAATTGTTTGACACCTGAGTTATTTGACAAATTGATAAATGCAATCTACTGGCAATTGCATCATGTGTATAATAACATTGATTTTTCTCGAATTGCTGTCAGAAATAATCATGCGATCACTGAAACTTTGATGCTCTATTTATCAGGTTTGTTATTTCCATTTATACCAGAAACCAAAAATTGGAGCAAAAGAGGTAAAAAATGGTTTGAGCAAGAAATTGACTATCAGATATATGAAGATGGGACGTATTTGCAATACTCGATGAATTATCATAGGGTGGTAATACAATTGTTAACTTGGGGGATTCGTTTGGCAAAAATTCATAATGATAGGTTTAAGAAACACGTATATGATAAAGCGCAAACCTCATTAAATTTTTTAGATGCCTGTCTAAACAATGAAAACGGTCAATTACCCAATTACGGTTCAAATGACGGTGCTTTGTTTTTTAAGCTGACAAGTGACGACTATAGAAATTACAGTTCCCAACTAGATGATTTGCGCGCTGTGCTGTCAGGTAAAGGTTATTACGATTCGACGAGTCATCATTGGTATGGAATAAATTCGATTCAACATATAAAATACAAGCAGAAAGAGACATGCTCATTTGAAAATGGAGGATACTATGTTATAAATGATAATGGATCAAAAACATTTATACGTTGTGGATCTTATAAAGATAGGCCAGCGCAATCGGATAACTTGCATGTTGATATTTGGGTCGATGGGATTAACTATCTTCGCGATTCAGGAACATATAAATACAATACCTCTCAAGAATTATCACATTATTTTTTGGGCTGTGAAGGGCATAATACTGTAAGTATTGATGGACAAAATCAAATGCTGAAAGGTAGTAGGTTTATTTGGTTTAATTGGATTAAAAAAAGCAGTTCGTTATTAACGAAAGAAGACAATTCATTTCACTTTAAAGGTAGTATCATAGGATTTAAAAGTATTGGAAAGAATATTAAGCATATTCGTGAGATTAGTAAAGATGAAAATAAGCTTGAATGGCAAATTATCGACACTTTTGAAAATGTAGTTGGTAAGAGTAAGATACAATATTGGCATTTGAATCCTCACTACAGAGAGAATATTACTATTAAAACGAAAAATGAAAGGGGAGAATTTATTGAACCAATTGTTGAAGAAAAATGGTACTCAGGTTATTATGGTATCAAAGAGAAATCACTTAGATTTGCGTTTGAATCAACATCGAATGTGTTGTTTACAACAATAAAAATTAAAAATTGAAAATACTTCTAATACATCAATATTTTTTAGAAAAAGGAGATGGGGGAGGTTCCCGCTTTAATGAAATGACTCAGGTATGGTCGGAACAGGGGCACGAAGTGACTGTTTTAGCTGGTATGGTTCATTACAATACAGGGAAGAAACCTAAAAAATATAAGAGTAAATTTATTTTTTCTGACAAAGGATTTTATGACAATGTAGATGTTATTCGTTGCCATGTTTCAGAAAGTTATAATGTAAATTTTCTTGGAAGACTATGGGCATATTTTTCTTTTGTTTTTTCGAGTATTTATGCTGGTTTATTTAAGGTAGATAAAGGATATGATGTAATAATTGTAACATCACCCCCCTTATTCGTTGGTATCACGGCATACATTTTGGCGAAAATTAAAAGACTACCATTCATTTTTGAAATAAGGGATTTATGGCCGGAATCGGCAATAGATACGGGAGTATTAACTAACAAGTTCATTATTAAATTCGCATTTTGGTTTGAGGAATTTGTTTACAAACGAGCAATGCTCATCAATGTGTTAACACCAGCCTTTAGAGATAAATTGATAAAAGACAAAAATGTCCCTAAAGAAAAAATACTATTTATTCCGAATGCTGCCGATTTCTCTTTGGCAGAAAATGTAATGAAGAAATTTGATGTCCAAAGTTTTAGAAATGAACAAGATTTGAACGACAAATTTGTAATTACTTATGTCGGTGCACATGGAGTTGCAAATCATTTAATTCAGTTGATAGATGCCGCCGAATTATTAACCGATACAAATGTACTTTTTCAATTGATTGGTTCGGGTATGAAGAAACAAGAACTTATTGATGAAGTTGCCAAGAGAAAACTAAAGAACGTGAAGTTTGTTGACCCTGTACCAAAAGCCGAGGTCTTTAAATATATTTTGGCATCTGATATAGGAACTTCAGTTCTCAAAAATGTTGATACTTTTAAGACTATTTATTCAAACAAAACATTTGATTACATGTCTTGCAAAAGACCAATTTTATTGGCGATTGACGGCGTCTCAAGAAAATTAGTTGAGGAAGCCAATTGTGGGTTTTATGTAGAACCAGAGAACCCGACAGCCATAAGAGATGGTATTCTAGATGCAATGAAAGATAAAGATAACTTAAATATACTCGGTAATAACGGTTATTTGTATGCGAAAGAACATTTTGATAGAGTTGAGTTGGCGAAAAAGTACCTTGAAGATATTCAACATAAACTATCCAAATAGAGGGAATGTATACATTATTTTTAAAACGTATTTTGGATCTTTTATTGTCAATTACTGGCTTTTTACTTTTAAGTCCGTTGGTTATTATTATAACGATCCTTTTGACGATTGCGAATGCGGGAAAACCTTTTTTTTTCCAAAGTAGACCTGGTAAAAACGGTAAAGTTTTTAAAATTGTCAAGTTCAAAACTATGAATGATAAAAAAGATGTAAATGGTAATTTACGACCAGACGCTGAACGTTTGACTAAAGTAGGTAAATTTGTGCGCAAAACTTCAATAGATGAGTTGCCTCAATTATTAAATGTAATAAGTGGTGAGATGAGTTTAATAGGTCCGAGACCATTACTCATAGAATACTTATCAATTTATACAAATGAGGAGTCCAGGAGGCATGATGTAAAACCAGGAATTACAGGATGGGCTCAGGTAAATGGAAGAAATACTATTAGTTGGAAACAAAAATTTATTTATGACGTTTGGTATGTTGATAATATATCATTTTTATTAGATGTTAAAATATTCTTTATGACTATATTAAAGGTACTAAAGGCAAAAGATATAAATACACAAGGACAAGCAACAACAGAACGTTTTAACGGTAATAATTAAAGTATTGATATGATTTTATATGGAGCTAGTGGACATGCTAAGGTAGTACTTGATATATGCTTAAAAAATGATATACCCATTAAGTTTGTCTTAGATGATAATGAAGAAATTATGACACTTTTGGGACTGAAGGTGTCGCATCAATATTCGAGTGAAATATTCAAGAATAATAAGAT
The DNA here is from genome assembly GCA_947500525.1 of uncultured Flavobacteriaceae bacterium. Taxonomy (GTDB): domain Bacteria; phylum Bacteroidota; class Bacteroidia; order Flavobacteriales; family Flavobacteriaceae; genus Aureibaculum. The sequence continues at coordinate 189,707 of CANMSH010000002.1, forward strand.
GATTATTTCTATTGGAAATAATATTATTAGAAAGAAAATTACAGAACGAGTGAATGCTATATATGGTATGGCGATACATCCAAGTAGTGTTATTGACAAAACAGTAACAATTGGAAAAGGTTCTGTTGTTATGGCGAATGCGGTAATAAATTCATCTTCAGTAATAGGTGAACACTGCATTATAAATACATCTTCGTCTGTCGACCACGATTGTTTTATAGGTAACTTTGCACATATTTCTCCAAAGGCTACACTATGCGGAGGAGTTCATGTCGGTGAAGGGACCCATGTTGGTGCCGGAGCTATCGTTTTACCAAACGTTAAGGTAGGTAATTGGTGTGTTATCGGAGCAGGAACTGTTGTTCTAAAAGACGTAGATGATCATAGCAAATTAGTAGGTAATCCAGGGATAAAAATTTAAATACAATTTATGAAGTTAGATATAATAGCCGGTGCACGACCAAATTTTATGAAAATCGCTCCAATTATTGAAGAGTTAGAAAAGGTATCTCACAAAATTGAATATAGGTTGATACATACTGGTCAGCATTATGACAAGAAAATGTCAGGTAATTTTTTTGAACAATTGGGGATACCCGAACCGAATGTGAATCTTGAAGTTGGTTCTGGAACACAAGCAGAGCAAACTGCTCGAATTATGGAGAGGTATGAAGAATTGTTATTAAAAGCGCCCTGCGATTGGTGCCTAGTAGTAGGAGATGTTACTTCAACCATGGCTTGTAGTATTGCTGCTAAGAAATTGGGAGTTGGAGTTATTCATGTGGAAGGAGGAATTCGTTCTCATGATGTTTCTATGCCCGAAGAGATCAATAGAATGGTCACAGATTCAATTACAGATATTTTTTACACAACGAGTGAAGTTGCTAATGAAAATCTAAGAAAGTTAGGGCATGATGAAGATAAAATTCGGTATGTTGGAAATACAATGATTGACACATTATTAAACAATATGTCGCGTTTTACGCCACCCGCCGCTTGGAATGAGTTCAATCTATCTGAGAAAGGTTATTTTGTGATGACTTTGCATCGTCCGGCTAATGTAGATGAAGAAGAAAAATTGAAAAAATTAATTGATGAAATCATAAAAGGTGCTAAGGGTTTACCCATTGTTTTCCCCGTTCATCCACGTACTGCGAAAATTTTAAAAGGTATTGGTATTGAAGCAGAGAATCTACACATGATAGAACCATTAGGATATTTAGAGTTTAATTATTTGGTACGACATGCTTTCGCCGTTGTTACCGATTCAGGAGGCATTACAGAAGAGACTACAGTTATGAAAGTACCATGCATGACGTTAAGAGATAATACAGAGAGACCCGAAACCATTACGCTTGGTACGAACGAATTGGTAGGTACAAATCCGGATAATGTAGCACCGTTTATGGAAAAGTTACATAATGGAGAATGGAAGTCTGGTGAAATCCCTAATTTATGGGATGGGCATACGGCAGAGAGAATTGTTCAAGATTTATTGACCTTATAAAAATATGGAAGCGAAAATTTGGTTGTCCTCACCTCATTTATCAGGTGAGGAGCAGAAATATGTGAAAGAGGCGTTTGATACGAACTGGGTAGCTCCATTAGGTCCTAACGTAAATGGTTTAGAAAAAGATATTTGTGATTATACACGTGCTAATTATTGTTCTGTATTAAGTTCTGGAACTGCTGCAATACATTTGGCATTAATCCTACTTGGAGTAAAAGAAGGAGAAGAAGTAATATGTTCTACGTTTACGTTTTCAGCTACTGTGAATCCGATAAGGTATGAAAAGGCAATTCCAGTATTTATTGATTCAGAAAAAGACACTTGGAATATGTGTCCAGTACTGTTGGAAGAGGCGATAGTTGATAGAATACATAAAGGTAAAAAACCAAAAGCAATTATTCTTGTGCATTTATATGGTATGCCATCTAAAATGAACGAATTACTCCATGTGGCAAAAAAATATGACATTCCGATAATTGAAGATGCAGCCGAAGCATTAGGATCATCATATCGGGATGTAGCAATGGGAACATTTGGTGAAATAGGGATCTATTCTTTCAATGGTAATAAGATAATTACAACATCAGGTGGTGGGGCAATGGTATCGAACACCCCTAATTATTGCCAAAAAGCTACTTTTTTAGCCACACAAGCGAGAGATCATGCACCTCATTATGAGCACTCTCATATTGGCTATAATTATCGTATGTCAAATATTTGCGCTGGTATTGGCAGAGGTCAAATGGAAGTATTAGATAAGAGAGTAGAGGCGCGTAGAAGAAATTTTGAATTTTACAAACAAGAATTAGAAGCAATAAAAGAAATATCATTTATAAACGAGCCTGAAGGGTTTTATTCAAATAGATGGTTATCCACGGTCCTAACTGATAGTTATGAAACTCGTGAAAAGATTAGACTATCCTTAGAAAAAGAGAATATTGAAACACGACCTCTTTGGAAACCCATGCATATGCAGCCAGTTTTTAATAGCTTTCCGTCTTATAATAATAAAGTTTCGGAAGATTTATTTAAGCGTGGTTTGTGTTTGCCCAGTGGTTCAAATTTATCGGATAAAGATTTGCATAGAGTCATTACAGGTATTAAAGCCAGTTTCAATTAAATTATTTCAACGATACATTTTTATAAATCGTAAAATTCTTAAGATACGTTCGTATCTTTGGTTTCAAAATAAGATTTTATAATTTAGTGTTTCATTAAAACCTACAAATGTTCAAGTCCATTTTTTTAAAAGGAGCGAATATAAATGTCTCAAGGGTTGTCGTACTCCTTATTGATATTTTCTTGGTATTGCAAGCTTTTTTCGTAGCCTATATCATTAATTTTAACTTTACGCTAGACTTTCAGAGATTCGGTTTTTTCTCTCAAGTCATAATGGTTACAGTTTTGGCGACTATCTGTTTTCTAATTGTAGGATCGTATAAAGGAACGGTTAGACAAACCGGATCAAAAGATGCAGCGAATTTATTTTATGGTGTTACAGTGTTATTCGGAATATTAGTTTGCATAACATTTATAGATAGAAAGTATGATGTAACCCAGAGATTTGCTGTTCCATATTCAGTGATCACTATTAGCTATTTATTGAATATTATTGTACTCATTTCCAGTAGATTTATATTTAAACGATTTGTGCAAAGAGTGTTAACAGACTATAAATCACCAAAAAACACCTTAATTTATGGTGCTGGAGATTCAGGTTTATTGACATACGCAACCATCAGTAATGACATTAAAAATAGTGCCAATGTGGTTGGTTTTATCGATGATGATAAAAACAAAATTGGAAAGAAATTTAATCGTGTAAAAGTATATCCTCCTTCAGTCTTGCGTAAGGATTTTTTAGAAGATAAGAATGTCGAGGAGGTTATTGTTTCAATACAGAATATTGAATCGTATAAACTTTTGCAAATTGTAGATTCAATTATAGAATTACCTGTAAAGGTTAAGATTGTGCCGTCGGTCGATAAATGGATTAACGGAGATCTGAGTATGGGGCAGATTGGAGAGGTGAAAATAGAAGATTTATTGGATAGGAGTCCAATCAATATAAACAACCCAATTCTGCAAAAAGAATTAAACAATAAAACGATTTTAATTACAGGCGCCGCTGGTTCTATCGGGAGTGAAATAGCAAGACAAATAAGTGGTTATAATTATAAACAACTAGTAATTTTAGATCAAGCAGAATCTGATTTATACAATGTTCAGCAGTCATTTTTAAGAAATAAAATTGATAATTACTCAGTTGTTATAGCAGATGTTAGAAATAAAGAGCGTTTAAATGAAATTTTTGAGACATATAAATTTGATGTAGTGTTTCACGCTGCGGCCTATAAGCATGTGCCTCTAATGGAAGACAATCCCTATGAAGCTGTAAAAGTGAATGTGTATGGTACGAAATTATTAATGGATTTATCTGTTTCATATAATATAGATAAGTTTGTAATGGTCTCTACAGATAAGGCAGTGAATCCTACCAATGTCATGGGAGCGACAAAACGAATTGCTGAGATTTATGCAAGTTGCTTAAATAGCGAAAGTAGCACAAAGTTTGTAACCACAAGATTTGGTAATGTTTTAGGATCTAATGGTTCAGTGATACCTTTGTTCAAGAAACAAATTAAAGAAGGAGGCCCCCTCACGGTAACCCATAAAGAGATTACAAGATATTTTATGACAATACCAGAGGCTTGTCAATTAGTTCTAGAAGCGGGTGTTATGGGTAAAGGAGGAGAAATATTTGTATTTGATATGGGGGAATCTGTCAAGATTTTTGATATTGCCAAGAAAATGATTAACCTTTCCGGTTTAAAATATCCTGATGATATTGATATTAAAATTGTAGGACTAAGACCTGGCGAAAAATTATACGAAGAGTTATTGAGTGATAAAGAGAATACAATGCCTACCTACCATGACAAAATAATGATAGCAAAAACTGATGAATTAGACTATTTTAAGTTAAAGAACGCTATAATTCAATTATCAATGCTCAAAGAGAAGAACAAACATGAAATTGTTGCAAAATTGAAAGAGATAGTACCAGAGTATATTTCAAATAATTCAGACTTTGAAAAACTTGATAAGGTAATTTAAACTTTTGTTTTTCTAATAAAATGCACTAAATATAAATAACGAATTCCTAACATTAGAATAATAGGGATTAGGCTCAATGAAAATATCTGAATTTTCAATACCCAAATGAGAACCGTCATAAAGAGCATAATTAGCAATAATAGTATGTATTTTTCTAACCAAAGATGTAACTGTTTTTTTATCAAGAAAAAAGCCAGTACTAAATTGGGTAAAAATGCCCATAAAAAATTATAATTCTTTTGGGTAGCGCTATGGTCAGTCGCGAACCATAAAAGCAATACAACTAACCCTATAATTCCTGTAAATAGAAATAGAATTCCATCTAACCATTTACTCCTGGATTGTTTTTTAATATCTCGATACGTTATAAACAATACAAACAAAGCGAGACAAATAAAAACAATGAAAGGAGTAAAATAGGAGGTGCTTTTGTTGGTTGGCGTGGATGCGAACAACGTACGTTCAATTCGCACTAATGGTTTACCGGATATATTCCCTTTTTTAAATGACTCAAATACGTAATCTGGTAAAAAGAGATATTCTTCGGGGGTTGCTTCTCTGTCAATTACAGATCCTAAGGCCAAATCAATTCCAAATTTACCCCAGACCTGATCGTCTAGGTATTTGTGAATTAAATCCCTAAATGTCAAACCAGTATCTTCAAAGTCATAAGACAATTCTATAGAATCGGTCAAAATTTCATCTGAAACATCTCGTAGTTTTGTAGCACAATTGTCAAAGAAAAAGTCGTACAAATAAGATCGGTTATCTGGTCTTGCATTATACTGTAAAAACTCAAAAAATGCCTGTTTTTGCGCTTTGGTTAAGCTTAATATTTGTTCTACTATTGTTCTGTTTTGCGCTTTGTAACTATTCAAAAATTGATCAAATTTTGAAACGCCTAGAATATAAAGAAGTTTCCCTTGAGCAAATTTTGCATAGAAGTTAGGTGTATTAAAATCATATACTCCATAATTATATACAATATCAAGACTAAGAAAAGAGTCTCTCACTCTAAATGCACTATGTCCGAAAGAATCTACCAATTCATTGCCCGAATCAATGGTAAGAACACTTATTTGAGCATTTTGAGTAAGTTGAATTTGTTGTTGACCAAGTATTGTAAAACTGAATACAAAAAATGATATAACAATTAAAATATTCTTTTTCATAATCTATCTGAAAAAACTAAAATCGACTTTCATTGAGAAAACATTGGAAAACAATGTACCGCTTGCACCTCCAATATTGGTAAGCGCATAATCTATTTGAATTCCTTTATATTTAAAACCAACACCAAAATTTGGTTCTAATGTTAGCGATTGGCTGGTGTCAAAATTTGTTCTATTCTGTAAATTGTTAATTCCACCCCTTAAATAGACCACACCTGTATAATCTAATTGAAATCCCAAAGAAGGTGTAATACTCACGAAAGAAGAAGAAATAACATCATTGGTTTGCGTAAACCTCATATTTAAATCTAATGATGTTAATAAACCAAAATCTCTAGAGAGCGGAAACTTTCTAGCCACCCCAAGTTGCATTTTAGGCTTGGTAATTTCAAGTTTTTCAGGTACAACAGTTGGAATGATCTCATCGTCATTGCTCGGATCATTATCATTTAAAATTGCGGTATTAAGATCGTCGTATATAGCAATGATGCTATTGAGTTCATCGTCATTAAAAGACCAAGCGTTAAAGGTGGTGGTAATGTCACGTATCATAACGCCGAATTGCCAACCGTTTTTTTTGTATTGAATTCCTGCATCGAATCCGAAGCCAATAGATGAAGCAAAATCACCAATTTTTCTTCTTATTACCTTGGCGTTTACACCAAAGTTAACATGTTTATTAGCTAATTTTCTGGCATAAGCTACATTTACGGCCCAATCTGCTGCTGAAAATAGACTTATCCTATTAAAATCTATAGAACCATCTACAATTAGATTAGTAGTATTTAAGATATCATCAACTCCAAATCGTATAACTGAAACGCCAAATGCACTTTGGTTGTCTATTGGTTTTGCAAAAGCTGCATAATCGTATTTGGCAATGCCCTGAAAGTACTCTGCATGCATAAGGGCTCCTTGATAATCATTAATTTCAACAAGACCTGCAGGATTCCAATAAATAGCATTCACATCATTTGCAGTAGCACTTACAGCATTACCCATACCAAAAGCGGCAGCATCGACCCCAATGTTCAAAAATTCATTTGAGAAGCCTCTTATGGTTTGACCAAAACCAACTAAACTTGAGGAGAAGATAAAAATGATTACTATTTTTTTCAAAAAATGCTATTTAAGACAAATATCTTATTTTCAGACTAAACTATATGATTATTTAACTATTAATTATATACAATAGTGTGTACAGCTTATAATTAAATACCATTTTTTAAAAACGATAAAATTCTATGTTCACACCAGAGTAATTTAGAAATATTCAAATGAGACACAAATCCAACATGCCCACCATATTTCGGAGTTTCTAAATGAAATTTAGAATGATTCTTTGCTTCCTCAATGGGAAAACAATCAGGAGTTAAAAACGGATCGTCTAAAGCGTTTATTAGAAGTGAATTAACATCTATTGATTGAATGAATTGTTTACAGCTATTTTTTAAATAATAATCGTCAGCATTTTCAAATCCATTTGCAGGCCCGGTATAAAGGTCATCAAAATTTCTAAAATTTTTAACTGCTAAAATAGCTTCTTCTGTGAGAAATGAATCAGGAAATTGATCTAACTTTTGAAAAGTTTTTTCTTTCAATGTTTTTAGAAATCGTAAGAGATATATTTTATTCGAAAATTTGTTCAAGGCCACGGATGAAGACGTAAGATCACAAGGAACCGAAACGGCTATTGCTGTATTTATGTAGGTTCGAGCATCTTCACCAACGTATTTTAAGGTGAGATTTCCTCCTAAACTAAAACCCACTATATTTATTTCATCATAGGCATGATTTAGTCGAATGTATTGCACAATTTCGTGCAAATCTTGAGTTCTGCCGCTATGATATGAACAAAAAAGTCTGTTTGGTTCACCGCTACACCCTCTTAAATTCATAGCAACTGCATCATACCCATTTTCATTTAGTACTTTTGATAGTGATACTATATAAGTCGAGTTAGAGCTACCTTCTAAACCATGAATTAAGATTGTAACTTTTTTAGAACTGACTGATGAAAAGTCTAAATCAATAAAATCTCCGTCTGTTAATTCTACTCGCTCTCTACTATAGTTGCCGTTCGAATTACCAAATCCAACACGATAGATTGTATTAAAATGGGCATTTTTAAATAACAATGAAGGGGCATATGTAGACTTTTCTAAATGGGGCATGCGTATCTAAGTATTCAATTAGTTGTTAGAACTATCAATAATAATTCCATCTTGCATTTCTAATTTTCGGTCGGTCATATTGGCTAATTCCTCATTATGAGTTACAATAACAAATGTTTGATCGAATTCATCTCTCAATTTAAAAAATAATTCATGCAGATTCTTGGCAGACCCTGAATCAAGGTTCCCGCTAGGTTCATCTGCAAAGATCACCTTTGGACTATTAATTAAGGCCCTTGCCACGGCGACTCTTTGCTGTTCACCTCCAGAAAGTTCGTTTGGCTTGTGATCTATTCTATGTGATAAGCCTAAAAAGTTGAGTAACTTTTTCGCCTCCTGAATGACTTCATCTTTAGGTCTTTTCCCAATAAATCCCGGAATACATACATTTTCTAAGGCAGTAAATTCTGGTAACAACTGATGAAATTGAAAAATAAAACCGATATGCTTATTTCTAAAATGAGATAATTCTTTATCATTTAAATCTAAAATATTATCTCCGTTTAGTTGTAAGATATTGTCCGCAGCATCTGAGGGTTTATCTAATGTGCCTAAAATTTGTAACAATGTTGTTTTACCAGCTCCAGAAGGCCCTACGATTGCAATGACCTCTCCTTTTTTAATATGAAGATTTACTCCTTTTAAAACTTGTAAGTCTCCGTAGAATTTTTTGATATTTTTTGCTTCAATCATTGTTCGAAAATCTATGATGTGAAAATAATCAAATTCATTAGAACTAATAGCACTTTTGTTTAAAGTTTATTGTAAAACCAATGGATGTTTTCAAATGGTTTGTTATTTTTGCTCTGACTTTATTCAAAAATGAACAAATGAATTTACACGAATATCAAGGAAAAGAAATTTTAAACAGCTTCGGCGTTAGGATACAACGTGGTATAGTTGCACATAATCATAAAGAAGCTGTAGATGCAGCAAAACAATTAGCTACCGAAACGGGTACTGGATGGTGGGTTATAAAAGCTCAAATTCATGCTGGTGGACGCGGTAAAGGTGGTGGTGTAAAACTAGCTAAGAGTTTAGCTGAAGTTGAAACGATTTCAGAAAGCATCATTGGAATGATGTTAAAAACGCCACAAACTCCGCCAGAAGGTAAAAAAGTGAATCAAGTATTGATTGCTGAAGATGTGTATTATCCAGGAGATAACGAACCAGAAGAATACTATATGTCTGTTTTGTTAAATAGAGCAACAGGAAAAAATATGATTATGTATTCTACAGAAGGTGGAATGGATATCGAAACCGTTGCTGAAGAAACACCACATTTAATTTATACTGAAGAAATAGACCCATTAGTTGGATTATTACCTTTTCAAGCACGAAAAGTAGCTTTTAATTTAGGTTTATCTGGAGGTGCATTAAAGGAAATGGTAAAGTTTGTGACTGCCTTGTATACGGCTTTTATGAAATCAGATTCTTCAATGTTTGAAATCAATCCGGTATTAAAAACATCTGATGACAAAATAATGGCCGTTGATGCCAAGGTATCGTTAGATGAAAATGCCTTGTTTAGACACAAAGATTATGCAGAAATGCGTGATTTACGAGAAGAAAATCCTATTGAAGTTGAAGCTAAGGCTGCAGGTTTAAATTATGTGGACCTTGACGGAAATGTTGGTTGTATGGTGAACGGTGCGGGTCTAGCAATGGGTACAATGGATTTAATCAAGCAAGCCGGTGGAGAACCTGCTAACTTTTTGGATGTTGGTGGTACGGCAGATGCCAAGCGTGTAGAAACAGCCTTTAGAATTATATTAAAGGATACCAATGTAAAAGCCATTTTGGTAAATATCTTTGGAGGTATTGTACGTTGCGATAGAGTAGCACAAGGTGTTGTTGATGCCTATACAAATATGGGCGATGCGATTAATGTACCAATTATTGTTCGTTTGCAAGGAACAAACGCCAAAGAAGCGAAAGAATTAATTGATAATAGTGGTATGGAAATAATTTCTGCTACTGAATTTCAAGAAGCGGCTGATAAAGTACAAGAAGTATTGGCTTAATATATTCTATAGTTCCTGCTAAAAGGGATTAGAAATGAAACAAAAAAGAGTGACCAAACTGGTCGCTCTTTTTTAATTTGGGATTAATCTTGTTTACATAAACTTTCCGAAGAAAATAGCATTCATCATCAATTTGTTTGTGCCATACCAGAAAGCTCTAAAGTTCGTGTTATCCGTAAATGCAATAACTTTTCCGCGACCCATATTTGCTGTTTTAAATGGTAAAGATCCTGATAATTGCTTTAAATTTTCTTTAGAAATATAACCACTCATCAAGGGTTTCGACGTATACTGTAAAGGACTCTTATAGGTGCCTGAACTATCAGGTTTTATAAAAAGAGTTGTATTTCTAAACAAGGCTATTTTACTATCATTGTATCCGAAGTTAATAGGGTGTGTACGATCAACTTCTGCTTCAAAAATGGCACCACCAATAAACTGAGCACCTCTGAAATTTTGTCGCTGATCAAACGCAACATTTTTCGTTTTTGCCTTTGATTTCTTAAAATCTAATTTGATAAATTTATTTTTGGCTAACCAACGTAAACTGTTTCTATAGCCAATCAAAGTACCTCCATTTTGCACAAATGTTTTTAGTTTTTTCACACTGCTGTTCAAGGTATTCCCTGAAGTATTGGGTACTATAATAGCTGTATAACCACTTAAGTTTGCCCAATTCAAATTTCTGGTACTAAGTTTTGTAACAGGAATATCATATCTGGTATCCAAAACATGCCATATTTCACCTGCATCATAAGAATTGATACCGTCTCCTACTAAAACTGCAATTTTTGGTTTCTTCAACGCTCTAAAATTAGAACTACCTAAATCAATACCATTTGTTAATCCAGTAGATGCAGCATCAATATGTACACCTGTTTCTTTGGCGATGGCAGTCATTAATGAATATATTTCATCTGCATCTTTTTTCTGATTTTGCAACGGAATCATTATCGTTCCATAGTCATATCTTTTTCCATTTAAGGTAAAAGGTTTCATTGCAACTTTTGCTCTAAGCCCTTTTTTCAAAATTTGATACAATGCTTTCGGGGTGTAATATTCATCCCATTCAAAGAGATAGGCATAATTACTCTTGGCTGACACTTTACCTTCTGGGAACGAGATATCGGTCACTTGGCCTCCCATATTAGAAGTACTTGTGTTATAAGAATAATTAATGTCAAAGGCTAATGGTAATGTCCATGCAGAAACATCATAAAACAAACTATCTTGAAAAGTCGTACGCTTTTCAAACATACTTTTAATCATTCTATAATTTGGTTGATTCATTGGGACAATATAGCTATGCTCGCTCTTAGTATTTTTATGGAATCGTATGTTTTGACGCTCCAGCATTTTAGCAAAATGAAATGTTTTTGCCTTGTCTGCTGCATCACCAAAAACAATAGACTTTGTTCTATCCTTTGATATTTCTTTCTGAGCATTTTTATAAAAATTACGCTGATAGTTTAATAGATCAGTTCGCATATTTTTTCCAGCTCTCATTGTTGATAGAGCCGCAGTAAAATGATTTCTAATTGCAAAAGGAAAGGTGAGTACGCCATTATCACTATTTTGTGCATGTCCACGAGCACTGGCTTGTTCGAATAAAATACCAATACCACCATTAATATCAGGAAAAGTAGATCCTTTTCCGTAATAGAAATCGTCGAAGCTTTCTTCTGAATAATACAATGAACCAATTTTATCAAATGCTTTCGCGTGATACGTAGCAATTTCTTTGGTCAACTCTTGATTCAATTTAGGAGTTAGAGGGTGTGTTCTTGAAGGAATGCCTGGTTGAAAAAAGAATGAGGCGTTGGTACCCATTTCATGATGATCAGTTAAGATATTCGGTTTCCATTGATGAAAACTTTTAATCCGTGCTTGTGATTCAGGTAATTGACTCACCAACCAATCTCTATTCATATCAAACCAATAATGATTTGTTCTTCCTCGAGGCCATGCTTCATCATATTCTCGATCATTATTATCACTGGTAATATTTTTATTTTTATGGGTGTTTACCCATGAAGCAAATCTATTCAATCCATCAGGATTGTACGATGGGTCGAACAAAATCACTGTGTTATCTAACAATTCTGTAATATAACTTCCATCCGCGGCAGCAAGATAATAGGCAACTAGCAACCCGGCATTCGCACCACTCGGTTCATTTCCATGAATTGAATAACCTTGATAGATCACTAAGGGCATATTTTCAACATTCGATGTAGATGAAGCAGAAGCATCTGATAGTTTTAAATGCTCACTCCGAATTGTTTCTAAATTTTGATGGTTTTTAGGCGAAGTAATGGTGAGCAATAATAAAGGTCGACCTTCATAGGTGGTTCCTCTATTTTCAATTGAAATTCGATCAGAAGCTTTCGCTAATGCTTTCATATATTCAACCAATTTGTCGTGTGAGACATGCCATTCACCAACTTGAAATCCTAATACGCTTTCAGGAGTTGGGATATTTTTATTATAGGATACATCTTGAGGTAAATAATACGTCAAATCCACTTTTTGAGCATGAACTGAAAAAAATAGGCATAATACTAAAAGTAAGGGAAGAAATTTTTTCATGGAATTGTAAAGGTTAAATATTCGATTAAAATTACAGTTTAAAGTTGAACTGTCAAAATGATAGGTTCAATAAAAAAAGCCTCAACACAAGGTTGAGGCTTTTTCTTTATGTATAGTTGTTATTTAGAAGTCACAGGAATAGAAAGCCTAGCTTTGTCCCAAGCAAAATCCAGCGAAGAATTGCCAACACTAAACTGCATTGATTCTTGCACTGATGTAGCGAAGGTAGGCGTAACTTTTATACGTACTACATCATTTGTAGCACTATATTTACTCGATCCCCAGGCATCATTCACCGAACTAAATATGGCAACCCATTCACCATTTTCATTGGGGATAATGAAAAAGCCATACTTACCAGCTTTTACAGATTTACCTCCTAGCATTACATCTTTATCAAAAGACACCGTGGTATTTTCATTAGCACCAGCTCTCCAAACTTTTCCGTAAGGTACTAGACCTCCCCAGATCGTTCTTCCTTTGACACTAGGCGAACCGTAATCGGCAACCACAGTTACTTTGTTTATGGCGCCTTTAGCCTCTTTTCTCGGACTCTTTTGCGCACAACTTATCGAAGTTATAAGCACAAATAAGAATAATAATTTAATTTTTTGCATCGTTTTTTTATTTAGACCATTCAGCAATGGATTCTTTATTCATTCTAACATAGTTTGCATTTTTTCTCTCTTCAGCTTTTGCCATAGATTTTTTTGCAGCTTCAATTGCTGATTTTTTATCACCAAGAGCAGCATGAATTAATGACTTTTCTCTCATCATCCAAAATGCATTCTTATTTAATTCAGTGGCCTTTGTTACCCAAACAAGTGCTTGTTTTAAGTCTTTACCATTTTTTCTGTAGTAGCCAGCAGCATTAAAATAATCATTGGCAGATGGTCCGCTCATAATTGCTTCAATACTTTTAGAAGCAATAGCATCAGTAGGCACTGTAAAAGGCACTCCTATGTATGTGTTTTCCCACATAATGCCTATTGAAGCCCCGTTATCTGTCATATCATCAAAAGTGATCGTAAACGTTTCTATTGGCATTGGAATTGGGTACGGTTTAATTGATGTTTTCAACGCGACTTTACTGTCATCCCAATTTCTCGGAGCACCAGCACCAGCATAATCAGTATAAAAATATACCTCCCAAGCTTCTTGATTAGGCTTGGTAAAGATTGCATACGTTCCTTTTTTCAAAGTTTTACCATCAATAGTTACATCATCACCAAAGGTGATTTTAGTTCTTGCGTTTGCACCAGTACGCCAAACAACATCCCAGGCTTCAAGACCACCAAATATTTTTCTTCCTTTCATAGAAGGACGTGAATATTCAACACTTACGTCAGTTAAACCAACAACTTGAGTAACTTTAGAAAAAGGACTTGGAGCAGGTGTTTTAATTTGTGCATTTGCACTTATTATTCCTGCGAAAAGGAATAAAACAAATAATTTTTTAGACATGGTTATAAATTTAGAATTTTAAGTTCATCAAAGATACTACAAAGCTACACCTTAGCGAAGTCTTTAACTTTTCTTTAACTATATCTACGCTTTCGTAAAAAACTAAAAATCACACCAAATAAACCGAGAAGAATGATTGGGGCTAAAACATTGATAAATTGCCATTTAGACCTGTTCTTAATTACTTTTTGCTTATCTAAAAATTGAAGATCTATTGTTTTAGAGCGTAGCTTAATTAACCCTGAATCATCGAGTAAATAATTTACGGCGTTCAATAGAAAAGTCTTATTACCATACTGTTGATTTGTCCATTTGTCTAGACCCAATTCAAGAGGTTGCCCTTGATGAATTTGATTCGCAATGATATCACCATCAGAGATTAAGATCATTTTGTTAAGATCACTTTTGTTTTTGCTAAGATCACTCTTAAACGGTTGCACTCTGTTAGCATAGGCAGAATTAAATTCGCCTTCTAGAAGGACTCCTACAATTTTCTCTCCATTGTTATAATCAGCAGGTACAGGCTTTTTTGAAATTTCTTCTAAAGCAATAATTTTGGGTGTGCCTTGCGGTTTAGATAAAGGAGAACTTTGTAATAAAATGGTTTTATCAATTCCGTTTTTCAAGGTATCTATCGAGCTAGCAAATTTAAGATTAACTGACTCAATATTAGTTGTGATTGGATGTGAATTTTTGCTATTTATTACAGGGTGATATTGCCATAAAAAGTCTTGAAATTGAGTTTGATCGCCCACATTACCAGCCGCTAAACGAATAGTAGAACTGTACATGTCTTTAATGAGATCATAGTTTAATCTAACGCCATAGCTAAACAATAAATCGGTAATGTTTAAATCACGATTATAGGCTAAGGTTTCTCCGGTATTCATCAAACTATCCATTTCGGCAACGATATTATCCACGAGCCATAATGATTTACCTCCATTCATAATATACTGGTCTAAAGTAAATTTTTCATCTTCGCTAAATCTTTCAGTCGGTTTCGCTATGATCGATAAATCGTACTTCTGCAGAGACGCAAGTGTTTTTTGTGGATTGTTCTTAACAGAATCAAGTGTAAACGGGGCCAATCTATAATATTCACTTAATTTCCTTAAAAAGCTTGCTACGTATATGTCATCTAATTCACCATTCCCTTTGAGAATGGCAATTGTTTGTTTTCTTTCGGATGAGATTTTGTGAAAGGCATCGGCAAAAGCGTATTCTAAGTTTTGAATAGAACCTTGTAATTGTTGCTCTTGAGTTGTTGTTGTTTGAGTTGCTAATAGAGAGACATTCTCAACTCTATCTTTATAAGCTACTGTTGCCCAAGTAAATATAATGGTTTCTGAAACATTTCCAGCTTCTTGTGTAGATAATCTACTGGGTTGTAAACCGGCTTCGATAAGCTCTTCAGCTTTATCTAAAGGATCAATGAAACGAAATTTTACATTCTTATTAAGAGCTTTTAATTCTTCTAAGTGTTGTCGTGTCTCAATTTGTAATCGTTTAAATTCTGAAGGGAAGTCCCCTTCGAGATACACCTTTACTGTAATAGGTTGATCTATTTTGCTAAGAATATCTCTGGTAGTATTTGATAAAGTATACCGCTTGTCATTTGTTAAATCGAATCGCTTATAAAATGAATTGGCTAATACATTAAAAACGATTAAAATAACTCCTAAAATTGCAATTTTCGAAAACTTCTTCATAATTATTCTTGCTTTAATTTTAGATTGGTTAAGAATAAAAAGAAAATGGTAGTACTCAAAAAGTATGCTAAGTCTCTTGTATCTACAACGCCTCGACTAATACTGTTAAAATGCGATTTCATACCTAAATTTTGAATCCCATCTATAAAATTAAAATCAGCGAGAGCATCGAAACCAGCATATAATAAAAAACAAATGATCACGGCTAAAATAAAGGCTACGATTTGATTATTCGATAGGGTAGAAGTAAACAAACCAATGCTCGTATAGGTACTGGCTAAAAATAATAGACCAATATAAGAACCGATCGTACTACCTGAGTCGAGATGACCAATTTCACCGCCCAAAGCGTTGATACTTATGGTATAAATTAGTGTTGGTATGAGCGCTAAAACAATCAATAGCAACGCACCAAAAAACTTTCCATTAACAATTTGCCAATTTGTAACGGGTTTCGTTTTTAATATTTCAATAGTACCTAATCTAAATTCATCAGAAAAACTACGCATGGTAATCGCCGGTATAAGAAATAGAAAAAACCAAGGTGCTATAAAGAAAAAGCTATTTAAGTCAGCGAAACCAGCATCGAGAATGTTAAAATCACCTTTAAAAATCCATAGAAAAAGACCATTAACGACTAAGAAAACACCGATTACTAAATAACCTATCGGAGAAGAAAAAAAGGAATTAAGCTCTTTTTTTAAAATTGCGAACATTATCTAAATTATTTTATTATACGTTATTCTAAGACAACTTGTTTCTCTACGCTCCATGCTTCGGGTTTATTACTAAAAAGCACTTTAGTTTTTGCCCAAACACCTTTAAACAACTCCGAGTTTCTATAATTCTCTAAATTGCTTTCATGCTGCCAATAACTATATGTGAAAAATATAGTTGGATTGTGTCGGTCTTGATATAACTCTAATAATTCACAACCATTCGAGTTGCGAATTTTTTCTTTATTACGATTGAAAACAGACAAAAATAGTTCAATTTTATCAGCCTCAAAAGTCATTTTTACAATTCTAACTAACATATCTTATTTAAATCTGACTGTAATGGTATCTCTATAATCCAAACCTAGCAAGTTAGAGGCACCTCCAACGGTTTTCAAGTTGCTTCTGTAAATAGCAATTTCTAAAAAATTAGCAGAATTAAATATGGCTAACCTTTTACCATCATCTTGCCGATTTTGAGATGGTGTTTCAAAATTTACAACTTCATTATATTGTTGTTGAATTTTATCAAACGAGTAACTACGAGCAATAACTTCAAAAGCTCTTCCTTTACCAACCTCTTGGAATAATTTTTTACTAATATTACTAATGATATTTCCGTAATTATCAATATAAATTACGCTCCCAACAATTTGTGTTTTGTCATCATTGATAAAAGGATGTACTTCAGTCAGTTTCTTAAAACCATGAATTGATTTGCCTATAACATCTAAGGTGCCACCTCTAGCAATATGCCCAGCAACCTTTACAAAAACATCTAGCACATTAAAACTACTTATCAATCTATCATGAATTGTGATTTCTACAATTTTTTCGGGTTTAATATCGGAGGCTATCATAGAAATGACACCGTTATCTGGACATACAAAATAATGATCGTCTAAGAGTAATGCAATATGTTTATTTTCTATACTTAGTTCAGAATCTACACCAATTACATGTATGCTTCCTTTAGGGAAGTTTTGATATGCATTCTTTACAATATATGCGGTTTCAGTGATATTAAAAGGAGAAATTTCATGCGAAATATCAACAACTTTAACGTCTTCTAACTCACTGAAAATGGCCCCTTTTATAGCACCAACGAAATGGTCTTTTGTTCCAAAATCTGTAGTTAAAGTTATTAAGGGCATTTGTTAATTATTTCCTTTGATAGTTCTGACTCTAATTAAAATAATTTAATAGATTTGTTATACAAACGTACATAATTTATCGATCAGCAAGGTACTGTTTAGAGGCTAGTTTTTAACATATAATAAACATTAAAACAATTTCATTTGAACGAAAGAATAATTGAGTTAACAGAAATCAATCCTAAAGATTTTTTTGGAGCGCAAAACAGTAATATAGAACAACTTAAAAAGTACTTTCCGAAATTAAAAGTTGTTGCCCGGGGAAGTAAAATCAAAATATACGGAGAAAAAGACCTACTTGACGAATTTGAAAAACGACTTAAAATGTTGATTCAGCATTTTAATAGGTATAATAAATTAGATGAAAATAGCATAGAACGTTTATTAACTTCTAATGGGAGTGAATCTACATCTGCTAAATCGGCAAGTGATGTATTAGTACATGGCGTTAGTGGCAAATTGATTAAAGCGCAAACGGCGAATCAACGAAAGATGGTGGAGATGATGAAGAAAAATGATATGTTATTCGCTGTTGGTCCGGCAGGTACAGGTAAAACCTATACGGCAGTTGCGCTAGCTGTAAAAGCCCTCAAAGAAAAAGAAGTACGAAAAATTATTCTCACGCGACCAGCTGTTGAATCTGGTGAGAACTTAGGTTTTTTACCTGGAGATCTCAAGGAAAAGCTGGATCCATATATGCAACCATTATATGATGCCTTAAGAGACATGATTCCTTATGAGAAACTAGATTCTTATATTGAAAGTGGCGTTATTCAAATTGCACCGCTAGCATTTATGAGAGGAAGAACATTAGACAATGCTTTTGTGATTTTAGATGAAGCGCAAAACACAACACATTCTCAAATGAAAATGTTTTTAACTAGAATGGGTAAAAATGCCAAGTTTGTTATTAATGGAGATCCAGGTCAAATAGACTTACCAAGAAAACAAGTTTCTGGATTGAAAGAGTCATTGTTGGCCTTGAAAGACATTAAAGGTATTGCAATGATTTATTTAGATGATAAAGATGTAATTCGTCATAGATTGGTGAAAGAAGTAATAGCGGCATATAAAAGTATAGAAACAGAGTAATTAATGGATACAATTAATAATACAAATTTTAACTTCCCCGACCAGAAATCGATTTATAAAGGTAAAGTAAGGGAAGTATATAATATTCAAGATGAATTGTTGGTCATGGTGGCGACAGATAGACTTTCGGCATTTGATGTTATTTTACCAAGGCAAATTCCGTTTAAAGGGCAAATATTGAATCAAATTGCTGCCAAGATGATGGAAGCAACCGTAGATATTGTACCGAATTGGATACTCGCGACTCCAGATCCTAATGTTGCTGTTGGACATTTATGTGAACCATTTAAGGTAGAAATGGTAATACGCGGCTATTTATCGGGTCATGCAGCGCGCGAATACAAGTTGGGCAAACGTTTGCTTTGTGGAGTTGAAATGCCAGAAGGCATGAAAGAAAATGATAAGTTTCCTACGCCTATTATAACGCCATCAACTAAGGCTGATAATGGAGAGCATGATGAAGATATTTCTAGAGAAGCTATAATTTCTAAGGACATCGTATCAGAATCTGACTACGAGATATTGGAAAATTATACACGATCTTTATTTCAAAGAGGTACGGAGATTGCTAAAGAACGAGGTTTGATTTTAGTCGATACGAAATATGAATTTGGTAAAACAAAAGATGGTAAAATTGTATTGATAGATGAAATACATACCCCCGATTCGTCACGTTATTTTTATATGGATGGATATCAAGAAAGACAAGATAGGGGTGAAGCTCAAAAACAATTATCTAAAGAATTTGTGCGTCAATGGTTAATAGCCAATGGTTTTCAAGGTAAAGATGGGCAAGAAGTTCCAGAAATGGTAGATGAAAAAATTATCGAAATATCTGAGCGATATATTGAGTTGTACGAGAATATTACAGGTGAGAAATTTATAAAGTCAGACACTTCGAATATCATGCAACGTATAGAACATAATGTAAATCACTTTTTGAATTCTTTTTATAAGAACTAAGAAATTCTCAATACGATAAGATGACCGATATTACTTTGACTACGCCAGGATTATTGTTTTCTGCAATTTCCTTACTGTTATTGGCTTACACCAATAGATTTTTGGCCTTGGCTGCCTTAATTCGCGCACTACATTCAGAGTATCAACGAAATCCAGATAAATTAGTTTTAAATCAAATTAAGAACCTTAGACAACGTGTTCAACTTATTAAAAACATGCAAATTTGGGGTGTAGCCAGTCTCTTTTTATGTGTACTTTGCATGTTCTTGATTTTTGCTGATAATCAGGTGCTTGGAAAATGGATTTTTGGACTTGGCTTATTGTTACTACTTGTTTCTTTAGGTATTTCCATTAAAGAAATACAAATTTCTGTAAAGGCACTTAATCTACACTTGAAAAATATGGATACTAAAGAGGACGCATCTATTGAATAGCACCTTATTTATTGCTTTACAAAATACCAATTTGAATCATACACTTTTTCATTTCTTCATAAGTACGCTCAATATCATTATCTAAACCAATAGAAAAACGTATTAACCCATCGGTCAGACCCATTTCTTTTTGTTCATCCTCTGGTATTTCGGAAGATGTTGAACTGCCAGGTGCCGAAAATAATGTTTTATAAAAGCCTAAACTTACTGCTAGATACCCTAAATTTTTATGTTGCATTAATTCCATTAGTTCATTTGCCTTTTCTAACGAACCAACATCAATTGTAAGCATTCCACCAAAACCATACTCCTCATTCATCATTGATTTAAATAATTTATGAGACGGATGAGAAGCTAAACCAGGATAGACCGTTTTAATACCATCTTGTTCAAATTTTTCAGCTAAAAACGCTCCATTACTGCTGTGTTGTTTCATTCTTATATGCAGTGTACGCAAGTTCTTTAAAACTGATGATGCCCTTAAGCTATCCATTGTCGATCCAAGTAACATGCAGGCTCCATCGTTTACATTACGTAACTCATCAATAAATGTTTGCGTACCGCATACCACACCTCCAACTGTATCTGAAGAACCGTTTATAAATTTTGTTAAGCTATGAATAACAACGTCAGCACCGAGTTTTATTGGAGAAATAGAAAGAGGAGAAAACGTGTTATCTACGACAAGTTTTAGATTGTGTTTTTTTGCTAAGACGGCCAATCCTTTAATATCAGCTACTTCTAACAATGGATTGCTGACGCTTTCACAATACAATACTTTTGTATTTTGTGTAATAGATGCCTCTACAATATCTAGTTTAGTAATGTCTACAAACGTAGTTTGTATGTTTAGTTTAGGTGTAAAATTTTTTAAGAAAGCATAGGTCCCTCCGTATATGGTTCTGCTAGATACAATATGATCTCCAGCATCGCATAATTGTAATAATACTGGCGTAATTGCACCCATACCCGAGGCAGTTACGTTTGCAGTTTCGGTACCTTCCATGGCGGCTAAGGCTTCTCCTAAATATAAATTAGAAGGTGTAGAATGCCGAGAGTATAAGTAGCATCCATCTGCATTACCCTCAAAGGTGTCAAACATTGTTTTTGCTGATAAAAAGGTATATGTAGACGAGTCTGATATTGAAGGATTTACGCCTCCAAATTCTCCAAAATATTGTAAGTCCTGAATATTGTTTGCTGGTTTAAATTTCATTTTTTTCTGTAAAATAACGTAATTATAGTTTTAAAGTCAATAGTATATTTAATATTTAGATTTTAATTCTATAAAAAGTGAAAAATTGTAATTTATTTTCTATATTTTAGTTATGTTAAATAAATTATTAGAAAAATACGGACTATGGAATTTGATCAAGTGGACAGAAAACTTCTTTATTTATTACAAACAGATAGCAAAGTTACAACGAAAAGTTTGTCAGTTCAGTTGAATCTATCGGTTACTGCTGTATACGAACGAGTTAAAAAGTTAGAGAAATCTGGAGTTATAGAAAAATATGTTGCTGTTATTAATAAAGAGAAAATTAATAAATCGTTTGTTGTATTATGCCATATAAAACTTTTAAAACATAGCAACGAGTATATTACGAAATTTGAATCTGAAGTAGTGCAATTACACGAGGTATTAGAATGCTTTAATGTAAGTGGAGATTATGATTATATTTTGAAAGTAGTAGTTAGAAATATGAAGGCGTATCGAGAGTTTATTAATGAAAAGCTTACTAAAATACAATACATAGGAAGCACGCATAGTACGTTTATCATTAGTGAATTGAAGTATACAAATCAGGTAGAGTTATAAAAAAAAGCCCCGAACATATCGAGGCTTTTTAATTTAGTTTTTTAATTCCTTTTTAAACGAATCAAACTGTGAATCTTGTTTTTTCTTTGGCCAACTATTATTGGTCACATCAATATCGGCAGTCTCTAAATCTGGGTCTACAATGATATTCGTGATTTTCTTAGCAGTGGCATAAACTTTCTTCACTTCTTTGTCATTCTTATTCCATACTTGCGCTGGATATTTTTTACGTTCTTTAGTACCGTCTTCGTATGTAAGTTCTACAATTAAAGGCAATACAAGTCCTCCTGGTTTTTCAAAAGTGACTTCATAAAAATAATTAGGAATTTCTTTAAGTTCTGCTTTTTGAGCATCTGTCATTGAAGCCATATGTTTTTTAATAACACCAATGTCGGTTGTCTTTTTAGCATCTTTACTTTTGGTAGGATCTCCCTCAGCATAGAAGACTAATTTGTCTTTATACTCTTCTAAAGGTAAATTAAATCGTTTAAGATCGGCAATTGCCTTTTCAGTAGGTTTATCTGTAGCGTAATAGCTTTTTACTGATTTTACCCCCATATCACTATAATCGGTCGTGTAAAACCAACCTCTCCAAAACCAATCTAAGTCCATTGCTGAAGCATCCTCCATCGTTCTGAAGAAATCTGCCGGAGTAGGATGTTTGAATTTCCATCTTCTTGAGTAAGTTCTAAAGGCTTCATCGAAAAGTTCTGGTCCCATGATTGTTTGACGAAGCATGTACAGACCAGCAGCTGGTTTTGTATAGGCGTTTGGCCCAAAATTATATACATTATCTCCTTGTGTCATTATTGGTGACAATCGATCTTGATCGATACTCATGTATCTTACAATGTCTTTAGGTAAATTACCAGTGTCAAAGTTTGGATCATAATCAATTTCTGCCAATATTTCCACAAACGAATTAATTCCTTCATCCATCCATGTCCACTGACGTTCATCTGAATTTACAATCATTGGAAAAAAGTTATGGCCCACTTCATGAGTGATCACGCCAATCATACCATTTTTCACTCTGTCAGAATAAGTTCCGTCTGGTTTTGGTCTTCCGTAGTTAAAGCAAATCATTGGATATTCCATTCCTTGTCTAGCAGCATGAACAGAAATTGCTTTGCTGTATGGGTAGTCAAACGTCAATTTAGAGTATTCCTCTAAGGTGTTTGCAACTACTCTCGTTGAGTGCTCTTCCCATAGAGGATTTCCTTCTTTAGGATATAAAGAAACGGCCATAATCGATTTGCCGTTGATATTCACTGCCATGGCATCCCAAATATATTTACGAGACGAAGCAAAGGCGAAGTCACGCACATTTTTAGCATTAAAATGCCAAGTCTTCGTTTTTGAAGACCGTCCTTTTTCTGCTTTTTCAGCTTCTTCTTGTGTTACAATAAAAACAGGATCTTTAAACGACTTTCTTGCTTGAGCCCAACGCTTTCGTTGTTCTTTTGTTAGTACATCTTTTTCGTTTTGTAATTCTCCAGTTGCGTCAACAATATGATCTGCCGGAACCGTTAATTTCACATCATAATCTCCAAACTCTAACGCCCATTCACTGCGGCCCCAAAACTGCATGTTTTGCCAACCTTCTACATTATCATACACGGCTAACCTCGGAAAGAACTGAGCAATGGTGTAATTGTTATTTCCATCAGGAAACTTTTCATATCCTGAACGCCCACCAACTTCTATATACGGAGGCATATTGAACCACCATTTTATTTTAAAAACAAATGTTCCGCCACTTGCTAATGGTGTAGGCAAATTGATTTTCATCATTGTTCTATTCACAATATGATCTAAATCTTTGCCCTGCGCGTCTTTTACATAGTCAATATTGAACCCTCCATCAAATGGCTCTTTAAGATAGGAATTTGTAAAGCTAATTGGACCATTGAACGAATTTCTAAAACTACTTGATTGAACTTCTGGAGTTTTAGAATCTCTGGCTCTCATATTTTGATCTAACTGCACCCATAAATAATCTAAAATATCTTTAGAATTGTTTTTATAAGTAATTGTTTGATCTCCGTAAAGCTTATTCGTATTTTCATCGATAGATATATTCATCACATAATCTACCTTCTGCTGAGTGTATTCATGACCAGGTGCGCCCGAAGCGGTATGCTGATTATTTGGATCTGGTAATTCTTGTTTTAGTTGTCTAAATTTACTGGTATCACCATGTCCTGGTTTTCTCTCCTTTTTTTCAGCTTCTTGTGCGAAGGTCGCAACGCTTATAAAAAGAAATGAAAGGAATAAATAACCTAATTTTTTCATTTGATATCTTGTTTTTTTAAAATTTCAGCTCGAAAGTACTCAATTTTCGTTGAGATCTGTTAATTTATGTTAAAACTTTAACAAATCTTTATCACTCTCTTTGTTAAGGATGAATGACTTCTTTTTATTGTTGATATTCAGTTTGACAATGTTTTGCTGCTCATCAAAATCATCTATCAAAATTCTGTTTTGAATTTTTATTGATTTTATCTGTTCTATATTTTCAATTTCTGCAAAAAGGTACACAACATCGTTATCATACTTTCTACCTAAATAAGTAAAAGAAACAAGCGTTTCATTAATAGTGACCTTTAATAATGAACTCAAATATGTTTTTACATATGCATTGGTATCCTCGAGTTCATCTTTTGTAGCTAATTCAAATGATTTCTTATATTTTGTATTTAATGCTGTTTCTAAATCATCAATAAAAATACGAGTCGTTATTTGAACAGATTTTGATTCCTGAATATAATCAACTTTGGTGAGGCTCAAATAATACTTATGTGATTGAAATGCAAATAGCGGTAGTAATAAGAGTAATAGGCAATACTTTCTCATAAGTTTTATTTCAAAAGGTAAATGTAAAAATTTCTAAATAGATTGTAAATTACAATGATTGTTCCAATTTTATTTTTTTTCCTTCAGAATTTTTAAAAAATGCGGACTTTCTTTTATAAAAATATCGATCACTTCTAAAGTTCTGTTTTTACTTAATAAATAATCGATGTTTTTATCATCACAAAATTGGATAAAATTATCAATTTCTTTTAATGGAATTTTAAGCGTTTTGGTAAAGAAATTATCTGTGAGCCTAATTCGAATATTTTGACGCTCCTGCTTTTCAATAGCTTCAATTTTATCTCTTTGTAATAAGCTTGCTAATTTCCGATCTTTTTTTCTATCACCCGAAATAATATAATATAAATTATCGATACCACCTGCGCCACCAATAAAAGAGTATAATATAGTTAGAGGTAAACTTGCTTTGCTGTGAGCATTTAGTCGGTTCTCTAAGTTAGTCAATGGCTTTTTATTGGCATTTGGCAATCCCAAATCTCCAGCAATATTTCGCCGTTTTTCTATGGTTACTTCATCAAGTGAATAAATTTCTTTTTCTAATGTAATAAGTATATTTAAAGATTTGATATGCATATTGTTAATATGTATTACTTTATTTTTATATTTAATAGAGGAGATTAATAATTCATCATTCTCTTTTACCGAGATTCTGAAGTTTCCATTGCTATTACTTGTGGTAGCTTTTTTGGAAGTTTTGTTTATTATATGAATGTTTTCTAAAGCAATAGAATCTCCAGAAATTTTTCCAGAAATCTCTACTCGTTTAAGTTGAGCAGACATTTTAAAGCAGAAAAAGGTGAGAAGAATACCTAAAGCAAGATTACTTTTCATGTTGTAATTTAGTTAAATATATGTTGCTTTGTTGTACCATGAATTCGATGGTTTCAAGTTTAATACCATTTACTGTATTTGCGAAGGCCTTATTAGATAGACAAAAGACAATAAAATCATCTATGTTTTCGGCTCTTATTTTTAATGTTTGTTTAAAAAATGAATCCCTTAAGTGTTTTCTAATCTTTTCAACTTTGAGTGCTTGATTTTTTTCATAGATATCTCTTGCGCGTAATTCTTTCAATTTTCTATCTTTCTTTCTCTTAGCAGAAGTGATATAATAAATATCATTTATACTGCCCGTTTCATTTAATAGGATACCTAAAAATACTCTTGCAATGCTAGCTTTTGAATGGTAATTTAATTTACTATCTAACTTATTTAAAGGCTTTTTTCCTGCATTAGGCAAACCTAGATTTTTCGCAATGTCTTGAGACTTTTTTATGGTAATCTCATCAAGAGAATTTATTTCTTTTTCTAATTGAATAATTAGTTTTAATTTATTGATTTCAAATGAATTAATTATAATTACTTTATTTTTAAATTGAATACTTGAAAATAACAATTCGTCGTTTTCTTTCACATAAATATGAAAGACACCGTCGCTATCACTTACTGTAGCTTTTCTTGTAGTTTTGTTTATAATATGAACATTTTCTATTACTATAGAATCATTGAAAATTTGGCCCTTGATAAGGGTGCGTTCTTCTTGTGACGAAACTTTAAAGCAAAAAAGTATCAGGAAGGAAATAGAGACTTTAATTTTCATCTTTCAATTCTTTTAAATATAGTTTGCTCTGCTCAATTAAAATATCGATAGTTTTTAGTTTATTATTAGTTAGGTATTTATCAATTATGCCTGTGGGTTTACAGTAGTCAATAAAGTTATCAATGTTTTTTGCCGGTATTTTTAAAGTGTTCACGAAAAAAGAATCTCCCAATTCACTGCGGATTTGACTTGGTGCAAGGGAGGCATTCTTTTCATATTTTTTTTGTTCTCTTTTTTTATGACGTTTTTTTTGACCTATTTTAGAAGCTTCATTAAGTAATGATTTTATCCCCAAAATGGAGAGTAAACCTAATATATTTCCTTGTGCCGCTTGCTCTGTAGGATCGGTTAATTTTCTCGAATCAGGTGCTTTTTCACGATCTATCTCATCAAAATTATCAAGAACATTCATATCAATGTTTAAAGAACCCATATCAAATGGCATGTCAATGAGTGCTGTATTCTCAGCATCATTAACCAAGTTACCAGTAAGCTCATGTTCTTTGATGTTAACTACGTTTAATTGATTAATTTTTAATTTTAAATTAATAATGAGTTGAATTTTATTCAGATGATTCGTATCTATTTGTATTTTCTGTGATTCATATTGAATATCAGAGATAAATAAAGTGTCATTTAATTTTACTGGAATGCGAAATTCCCCATATGTATTGCTAATCGTACCTTTACGAGAATTCAAGTTAAAAATATGAACATTCTTAACAGGTATTGAATCAGCGATAATTTTACCCAAAATGTTCTTTCTATCATCTTGAGAAAAAGAATAGAATGTGCAAAAGATAGAAAAGTATAAAAGTAGTTTTTTTAGCATATGGTCGAATAGGTGTTACAAATAAACCAAGAGAACTCACAAATAATTATTAAAATTTGTGTAAATTTTTGTTAAAGATTTAATCGATTTTAGAGCTGATATTTTTTTTTCGTAAATTGCATTATTAATTTGCTATAATGAAAAAGATAATAAACCCCGCGCAGGATATCGGTAACGATATTCAGATGTCATTTGACACACGTATAATTCAGAAGAAAAACAAAGAAATTGTTTCCTTAGAGAAACGAGAATTGAATATAGATTCATTATTAGAATCTTTCTTTAATTTAAGCTCACATCCATGTTTAGGTGCACATTCAGTGATGAATACAAAGAATTATAAATATAACATTTACAGTGAATTAGGATCTGAGACTGATGCTATTGCATTGTGTAAGAACATCTATAGTTACTTAGAAGAACTTCCTCGAAATGGGTCAGCGCAGTTATATTCTTATTTTGCACTTTTTAAAAATACTGACTTTTCTTCAGAGGTAGAATTTGAGGAAAAATTGTGGGAACATTTAAATCATGTACATGCCTATGATGTTAAAAATTTTAAATGGGATTCTAGTGTGTCGAGTAATGTTGATGATGCTAATTTTAGTTTTAGCATAGGTGAAAGAGGATTTTATATTGTAGGAATGCACCCGCATAGCAGTCGCAAGGCGAGAAGATTCCCATATACTTTATTGGTTTTCAATTTGCATGAGCAATTTGAGACTTTGAGGAAGAAAGGGAAATATGATAAACTCAAGAATATGATTAGAGGGAGAGATGAAAAAATAAATGGAGATATAAACCCTATGATGAATGATTTTGGAGCTATTTCAGAAGCAAGACAATATTCTGGAAGGCGTGTAAATGAGAATTGGAAATGTCCGTTTCATGTTAAAAGTTAACTAATCTTGAAAAATCTTATTGTTGCAAGTACGTCTACAATTTATGACAGTGGATATTTGGAGTATATAAAACAGGATGTGCACCAATTATTTAAGGGTGTTCAAGAAGTTCTTTTTATTCCATATGCCCGACCAAGTGGTATTTCGCATGAAGTTTACACTGAAATTGCTGCAGAAGCATTTAAATCAATTGATATAAATATTAAGGGAATTCATTCATATGATAATCCGATAGAGGGTTTAAAAAACGCGAAAGGAATTTTCATTGGAGGAGGTAATACTTTTTTACTAGTTAATGAATTATACCGACAGAATTTATTAGACCATTTAAAGGTTAAAATAGAAGGGGGCATTCCATATTTAGGAACTAGCGCAGGAAGTAATATTTGCGGCCCTACAATGAAAAATACAAATGATATGCCCATTGTGCAACCACCAAGTTTTGATACGTTAGGTGTTATTCCCTTTAATATTAATGCACATTTTTTAGACCCTGATCCTAGTTCAAAACATAAAGGAGAAACAAGAGAAACAAGGATTAAGGAATTTCATTTTTTTAATGATACGCCAGTAATTGGTCTGCGCGAAGGTTCATGGTTAAGGGTGAAAGATAATTCAATTATTTTAAGAGGTAATCTCACTGCTCGATGGTTTGAGAAGAATAAAGCACCGGTAGAACTTAAATCTCTTACAGATATTTCACTAAATTTTATTTAACAGAATCTTTTTCAGAGACTTCATTTGACTCCAAAAAAGACAAAATATTTTTAGAATATTCACTTTTTTTAACCTCGTTAGAGAAGTTAGCATGAATATTTCTTATTTCATTTAAATCAATCTCTTGAATTCTCAAAAGCGATTGTAAAACAATACTTGAAACGAAAGAATTAGGGTTATTCTTAGCGTAATCAAGACTATATCTGGTATTTTCATCATTAATAGCTCTCATCTTTCTGTTTATTTCATTAATCTTTTGTAGGTCATTTTCACTTCTGGCTTTTTGTATTTGAATAAACAAGTCATTTATTTTAGAAACTATTTTCTGAGATCCATCTTTAAATTTTTGTAATTCATCATTTAATTCAGAACCTGTTATTGTCGGAGCATATAAACTATCTTTTTGAGCTGTAATTGAAATCTCTCCATTTTCTACAAGAGGAAATAATCCTCCTTTAATACTATCTATAAAGATACCCAACATTGTAGGTGATTCTAAGATGCCTTTGAATTCAAACTTATGATCGCTTGAAGTTGTTGAATCTAAAGAAATTGTAGAATTGTTTTCTTGCTTTTTTAGTACTATTTTAGTGCCATCAACTAAATCTTTAATTTCGACTTTTATATGAAACTCGTTGTCAGCTAATTTATTAGATGTTGTATTACAAGATGTCAATAATAAGGCTAAAACAATAGTTATTTGTTTATAATGCATACGGATCTTCATTCTTTTTTTTGTAAAAGTAAGTAATGTTTTAAAAAGTGAGGACGCCAGTCTTATTAAAAAATTTAAATAAATTGAGGTAATGATAGTTTTCTATGAAGAATAAAGTAGTAATTAGAACTTTTTTGCTGGTTGTTTTAGTTTCAATTGGAATTGGTTTGCAGTATAAATTGAAAATAGACAAAAATGATTAGATAGCATTTTGAACTAACTTTGTTTAAGTTATTAACAAATTTAATAGGTTATTAGCAATGGTAACTTGAAAAGTAAATTCTTCAGATTTTCTTTAGATTCTTATAATATCATTGCCCCTTTCTTAACAATGAACATATAATCATACAATTTTTGTGGATTATTGACGTTAGTAAGAATACCGCTAAGAAAAGAATCAACAATTTATTTGTTATAGTACACCCTCCCTCAGCCCCAAATATGTAGAATATTTTCTTCTATATAATTGGAAATGGAATTATAATGGCTACGTTTTAATTACTATTGAGAAAAACGGACACTATAATAATATTAATATCGATTTATAATATTTAGATGGCAAAAAAAATACTTTTACTCTCCTTTATCGTTTTTTCTACGTTTATTAAAACGTTCGCATTTGAGAGTGAAACCTTTAATGGGGAGACTCCTCCAACATTATTAAATTTTAGAATATCAAATTCTGATCCTACGCGTATTTATTTTAATAGTAGCGAGGTGATTACAGCATCCAGCGTATCTGGATTTATCTTAAATGATAATTCTATTAGTAGTGTTTTTATTAATTCAAATAGTACGGAAAACCATTATTTTAAAGTTTCTGATCCGTTTAAATGGTATAGTAATAACGCTATTCGCTACGTAGGAGGAAGTAATTTTAAAAATTCGAATTCGGTTGATTTACGAAAATTTGATTTACAATACATAAAGAATAATATTGCACCACCAGAAAGTAATAGTAATACTTATTATGTTGATGCGTCAGTGTCTAGCTCAGGTGATGGTAGAAGTAAAACTGAAGCCTTCAAAACAATTAAAGAAGCAATTGATATAGCTACGGCAGGTTCAAAAATATGGGTCAAAGCAGGTAATTATGGAAGGGAAAACATTACCTACCGAAGAAGTGGTAATGCATTAAGACCTATTTCAATTGAAGGATATAGAGAACAAGAAGGAGACATTAACTCATTGTATTACGAATATGGAGATGGTGCTTTAGATCCAAGTGAAATGCCGCTATTGGATGGTGGTAACAGAGGCAGTGGTGTGGCAATGCACTTTAGAACGAACAGTTTTATTATTCTTAAGAACTTTCAGTTTACTAATTATCGAAACGGAATTAAGTCTCAAAGTCTTAGAGGGATAATTCTAGAGAATTTGTTGTTGAAAGATTTAGGTGATATAAATTCAAATAAAGGAACTGGAATTCAATTTGATAGTTCTTCAAATAATGCCAGTTATAACAGGTTCAAAAATTGTTTGGTAATTAATGCCACCATCATTGGTTTTATGGTTGCTGGACAAAATAATCTTATTGAAAACTGTAAAGCTTTTAGTAATGAAGCTAGAAATTTTAATGATATTCATGCAACAACAGACTATTACTTTACAATAAGAGGTAACGGAAATATATTAAGAAACAATTTAGCACACAAGGATACTCAGAATGGTGCAGGACATAATGGACATGGTTTCGCTTTAAAGGCAACAGATATGCCATGTGAATATAATTTGGTAGAATTTAATACTTCAATCAACATATATGGAGCTTATGAAGCTAGACATCCAGAAACTAAATATAATGTATTCAGAGACATAATTTCTCACGCTGATGTTCCGAATCGAAGAAGCAGTAGTGAAGGTTCTTCGGCGATTCAACTTTTAACGGGTGCAGAGGGTAATATTTTTGAGCGAGTATACGGTTACAACTTAGACGCGGCTATTCTATTTGGAGATAATACTGAGGATAATACTCATGTAGTAGGTAAAAATAATATTATAAAAAATTGTGTTTTTAACAATGTAAAAGCTGTGATAAAGGCAACAAACGTAAGCCGAGCTACATCTAGACCAGTTGGAAATAAAATTTACAATAATACATTCAATAACGCAGATTTTTTATTTAGTATTAGTAATTCATCTGATGCAATAGTGTTTTCTAATAACCAATGGGTGAATAACATTTTTAACAATGTTCGAGCTTTAAACAATCCAAAAGAAAGTCCGTCAAGCGGATGGTCATATGAGTATAATAATTTTTCAAATGGTTTTGCCAAATTAAGTGGTACCGGAAATATTTCAGTAGATCCTAAGTTTGAAAATGAAGCTAATGCAAATTTCAATTTAAAATCAGACAGTGAGCTTATTAATGCAGGTAAGAGTGTTGATGTTATCCTTGATTATAATAAAGCTCCGAGGCCGCAAGCTGGCAATATAGATATAGGAGCTTTTGAAAAAGTAAATACTACGGTAAGTTCAATAAATTTGGTAACCGGTGAAGATAAGACTATTTGTCTAGGAGAGAAAGTCATTATTGATGCTCAAGGAGAAGGAGATTTTTTATGGAGCACAGGAGAAACAGATACTCAGATAGAAGTAAGCCCAACTGAAACTACTGAGTATACTATCACTATTTCGAATGGAAGTGAATCAGAGACAGGTACAATACTGGTAACTGTACTTAATCTTCCATCTGTTACTTTGGGAGACGACATCTCTTTATGTGAGACAGAAACTATAACGTTAACAGCAGAAGGAGAAGGAGATTTTTTATGGAGTACAGGTGAAACTACCTCAAGTATTGAAGTATCGCCTATAGAAACAACAACCTATTCTGTTGTGGCGAGTAATTCATGTGGGAGCTCAGTAAGTGATGAAATAGTCGTTACTATTCAGGAAAACTTTACGGTTAATGCGGGTGCTGATATGGATATATGTGAGGGTAGTACGGTTACGCTTACCGCTACTGGTTCAGGAGATTTCTTATGGAGCACGGGAGAAACGACAGCGAGTATAGAAGTTACACCGTCGGAAACCACCGAGTATACAGTTACATCTACTTTGAATTCTTGTACAATATCAGATTCGGTTATACTAACAGTAAGTGGAGAACCTGAAGTGACTTTAGGAGATGATATTTCTATTTGTGGTAGTAAAATGATTACGCTAACAGCAGAAGGAGAAGGAGACTTTTTATGGAGTACAGGAGAAACTTCAGCGAGCATAGAAGTTACACCTTCTCAAACTACAACGTATACAGTTGAAGCAAGTAATTCTTGCGGTGCTACAGCAAGTGATGAAATAATAGTGACTGTTGAAAATAATTTATCACTGTCAGCTGGTGATGACTTAGAAATATGTGAAGGAGAAACAGTGACGCTTACCGCCACTGGTTCCGGTGATTTTTTATGGAGTACAGGAGAAACTACAGCAAGTATAGATGTTAGTCCACTAGAGACTACTGAGTATACGGTAACGATGAATGTCGGCGGTTGTGAGATTGATGACAGAGTTCTTGTTTCTGTAAGTCCTATTCCTACAGTAAATTTAGGAGATGATATTACATTATGTGGGAGTCAAACAATCACTCTAACAGCAGAAGGAGAAGGTGATTTTTTATGGAGCACAGGCGAAACTACGCAAAGTATTGAAGTAACTCCTACGGAAACAACAACTTATTCAATAGAGGCGACAAGTAATTGTGGTACAATGGTCAACGATGAAATTATAGTATCTATTGAAGAAAATTTATCTGTCAATGCTGGCGCTGATATAGAGCTTTGTGAAGGAAATACTGTTACCTTAACCGCGCAAGGGACGGGTAATTTTTTATGGAGTACTGGTGAAACATCAGCGAGTATTGAAGTAAGTCCATCCCAAACAACTGAATACAATGTTCAAATGACGGTTGGAGAATGTACAGTTGATGATAATGTCATTGTAACTGTAAGCAATATGCCAAGTGTGGATCTGGGAGATGATATTTATTTGTGTGCTGTTGAAACCATAACGCTAACTGCTCAAGGAGAGGGAGATTTTCTTTGGAGTACTGGTGAAACTACTTCGTCTATAGAAGTGACACCATCAGACACTGCGGTATATTCAGTAACAGCAAAAATGGGAAAATGTGAAGTTTCTGATCAAATAACAGTAAATGTTACGAGTAATTTTTCTTTAACTGCAGGAAATGATGTAGAAATATGTGAAGGAGAAATGGTAACATTGACTGCTCAAGGAGAGGGAGATTTTCTTTGGAGTACAGGAGAAACTACCGCAAGTATACAAGTATCACCTTCTATTA
This sequence comes from uncultured Flavobacteriaceae bacterium, assembly GCA_947500525.1. Lineage (GTDB taxonomy): Bacteria > Bacteroidota > Bacteroidia > Flavobacteriales > Flavobacteriaceae > Aureibaculum. The sequence goes on from CANMSH010000002.1 coordinate 223,590, forward strand.
CTACTGAATATTCTGTAATCTCAACATTAAACTCGTGCACATTGTCAGATGCAGTCGAAGTTGTTGTAAATAGTGTGCCATCGGTTGATTTAGGTGATGATATTAGTTTATGTGAAGGAGATGTAGTTACATTAACTGCACAAGGAAGTGGTGATTTTTTATGGAGTACAGGGGAAACTACAAAAAGCATTACGGTAAATCCGACCCAAGATACTTTTTATTCAGTAACATTAAGTAATAATTGTGGAATAAATAGTAGTGACGAAATTAAAGTAAGTGTTGCTTCTGAAATTAATTTAGCGGTTACAGAAGATGTTACTATTTGTAGAGGAGAAACAATCGTATTAAGTGCATCTAGTAATGGTGAAGATTTTTTATGGAGTACTGGAGAAAGAAGTTCTAGTATTGAAGTTTCACCTTCAGAAACTACTTCTTATGACGTTACAGCGGTGATAGGTTCATGTTCAATAACAAAAGAAATCGTAGTCGCAGTCAATGAAACTCCTTCGGTTAATGTTTTGGAAAATAGAGAAATATGTTTCGGAGAAACTATAACCTTGACGGCTGAAGGAAGTGGTGATTTTTTATGGAGTACAGGAGAGACGACCATGAGTATTGAAGTTTCACCAACGGAAACATCAAATTATAGCGTAGTAGTGAGTAATTCTTGTGGAAGTGTGGAAAGTCAAGTTACTGTCTTGGTCAATGACCCTGTTTCGGCTAATGCCGGAGAAGATGTTCTAATTTTAGAAGGAGACAGTGTTGTTTTAACTGCTACTGGAGGTGAAGAGTATCTGTGGAATACAGGAGAAACGTCGAATAGTATAACAGTAAGCCCTGAAGAAACGAGCACGTATTCTGTAATAGTAACAAACGGAAACTGTTCAGATGAGGATTCGGTCATAGTTTCAGTTAAGGATATTAAATTTCAAATCAATTCTGGTGTAGATTTGAATATCTGTAAAAATGATGAAGTTGTCTTAACCATTAATGGAGTAGAGGGCGAATATTTATGGAGTACAGGAGAGACTTCTAAGTCGATTACTGTAAAACCAGAATCAACCCAAACGTATTCGGTTACTAGAGTTTCAAAAAGTGCTAATAGTAAAAGAGCTAGCATAAAGATAAATGTAAACGATGCCTGTTTGAATGCTTATAATTATGATGAATTTAAAGTTTTCCCAAATCCAGCAAAATCAATTGTAAAAATATTTTTACCAATAATTCCAAGAGAATTAAGAATGACATTGGTTTCTGTAAATGGGAAAGTGCTTATCCAAAAGGACATTCCTAGTGAAATGACGGGAACAACTACGCAATTAGACCTATCTCGCATACCTAGAGGTGTTTATTTTGTTAGGATTCATAATGATATAATGAGTGAGACACGAAAGATTCTAGTTATTTAGAAGCTTCAATTTTATCTAGTATTTGCGCGTTTTTTTTAATTTTATTTAAATTCACTTATATTTTATTGTAATTTAGTAAGCTCTTATCAAGAAGAATTGCTAAATGAAATTGAGTATTGTCATACCCGTATATAATTCGGAAAGCTATATTTCGTTATGCTTGGATAGTATTCTAAATCAGAATGTATCGCAAGAAGATTATGAAATTATTGCCATTAATGATGAGTCTTCGGATGGAAGTTTGGTTGTCTTAGAATCGTACAAAGAAAAACATGCTAACATTACCATATTTTCTCAAAAAAATGGAGGAGCAAGTGCGGCACGAAATAAAGGAATAGAACTCGCAAGTGGTGATTATATTTATTTTGTAGATTCGGATGATTATATTGCCGACAATACTCTAGATTTTTTAATGTCTTTATTAAAAGATAATATTGATTTACTAGGTTTTAAAAGAGTTCATACCAAAAAATTATGTTTAAAAAGTTCGAGTACAAATCTTAACGAAATTGAACAATCGGATATTATTGATGGTATTTCATTTATTGAAAAAAAAGGATTTCGTGACGAGGTTGGCTGGTATCTTGTCAAAAGATCTTTTTTGAAGAATGAGAACATTTTTTTTATGGAAGGGACAATGCTGGAGGATATAAGTTTTAACCTACAATTGTTCGCAAAAGCGAAAAAGATTATTTTTATTCCATTGGATGTTTATCGATACGTTTCAAGAGTAAATTCGGTTATGACGAACAGAGGATCTGCTCATTTTATGAAAATCATTAATAGTTACGAAAGAGTGCTTTTAGAGTTACAAGCTTTTATCTTAAAACTTAAAAGTATTAATAGTGAAGCAGCTAAAAGATTGAATTTAAAAAAAGAAGGGTATCATTTTTTTCTTTTTATGCGTTTATTGAGATCGAATTTACCAGTAGCAAAAATTAATGAGAAAATTAAATATTATAAAAATGTAGGTTTATACCCCGTTCTATACAGTGATGAACGTAAGTTATGGAGAGTATTCAAGGTAAAATTTTTAGTTTTCATTTTTAATACCAAATTATTTATGTTTTTCTTTTTAAGGTTATATCGTTTTTTTAGCAAACGAGCCGTTTGATATTTTTTGATTTTATTATGCTATATTTGTGTGCTATAGAAAGAGAAAAGTATTTTATTTTTGGTTACGGTTTTTAATCTACTACAAAAAAGATCGAACTTTATAATTTCTTTTTTTTTATTACGTTAAGTATTGATAATATTTAAATTAAGAAATGAAGAATTTTGCATTAATTGGAACTGCAGGTTATATAGCTCCAAGGCATTTAAAAGCTATAAAAGATACCAATAACAATCTTGTTGCGGCGTTAGATAAATTTGATTCGGTTGGAGTAATGGACAGTTATTTTCCGAATGCAGATTTTTTCGTAGAGTTTGAAAGATTTGATAGACATCTTGAAAAGTTGAAGAGACAGAATGATATTAATTTAGATTATGTCAGTATTTGTACTCCTAATTATTTACATGATGCTCATATTAGAATGGCATTAAGAAGAGAAGCTGATGCTATTTGTGAAAAACCACTCGTCCTAAACCCTTGGAATATTGATGCTTTAAAAGATATAGAGAATGTATCAGGAAAAAGGGTATACACAATTTTACAATTGCGATTGCATCCAAGTATTATTGCTCTTAAAAAGAAAGTAGAAGATGGTCCGAAAGATAAAGTATATGATATCGATTTGACGTATCTAACATCAAGAGGTCATTGGTATTATACATCATGGAAAGGAGATACCTCAAAATCGGGTGGCATTGCGTCAAATATTGGAGTACATTTTTATGATATGCTTTCTTGGATTTTTGGAGATGTTAAAGATAATAAGGTACATCTACATACCCATGATAGATCTGCCGGTTATTTAGAATTTGAAAAGGCTAGAGTTCGTTGGTTTCTTTCTATTGACTATAATACCATACCCCAACATATAAGAGATACTGGACAACGAACTTATAGATCTATTCTGATTGATAATGAAGAAATTGAATTTAGTGGTGGGTTTACAGAACTACATACAAAGAGTTATCAAGGAATTCTAGACGGTCAAGGATTTGGGTTAGATGATGCAAAACAATCTATCGAAATAGTTCACGATATTAGAAATGCGGAAAAATCACAAATAGAAGGAGATTATCATCCACTAGTAAAACATCCAATATCGACGCATCCCTTTAAAAAAAACAACTAGCTTAAAAAATGTTATCATTTATTGTTTTATCGTCTGATGGTTATTCCGATTGTTGGGACCCTTTCTTTGATTTGTTTGAGAAAAACTTTCCGAACATTTCAGATGTAGAAATAATTTTAAGTTCGAATACAAAGAGATATAATCATAAAACTCTAAATATTAAGAGCGTTACGCATTCTTCGAAAGATTCTTGGAGTAAAAGATGTAAAGCTAGCTTAGAAAAAGCTAAAAATGATGTTGTATTACCGTTATCGGAAGATTTTTTTCTTCTTTCAAAAATTGATAAAACTGCGTTCATTGAACTCTTAAACTTGATGTTAGGGAATGATGAAATCCATCATATTAGATTATTGAACGTTGGAAACAAAGTTAAATCATCAAATTTTGATAGAATTGATGAGATAACATATGATTCAAATAAAAGATTTATATTTTCTCCAGGATTATGGAAGAAGGAAGTTTTACTCAGTTATATTGCTGATCATGAGAACCCTTGGATGGCGGAGAAGATGGGAAATATTCGATCTAAAATTTATAAACATAATTTTTATTGTGTATCAAAAGAATATGTTGATAAGAATGGTCAACTTTACGATACATATTTTAGTGGTGTTATTTATAAAGGAAAATGTCCGCATTATGTTGTGAAATTCCTTAAGGAAAATGGATATACTAAAATTCTTGAACGAGGGATTATTTCAAAAGCTGAGATGACCGAGTTTAAGTCAAATGCAAAGAAGAATTTAATTCTTGATTTCGTTCCTTTGTCAGTATCATTTTTGAACATATTTAAAATATTTGTAAAACAAAAAATCAAATTATCATGAAGACTGTAATTCTCGCTGGCGGCTTTGGTACCAGGCTTAGTGAAGAGACGGGTATCCGTCCAAAACCAATGGTAGAAATTGGCGGTAAACCAATTTTATGGCATATCATGAAAATGTATTCTTCTTATGGTTTCAACGAATTTATTATTTGTTGTGGTTATAAAGGAGATATGATCAAAGAATATTTCGCAAATTACTTTTTGAAAACTTCTGATGTTACTTTTGATTTGGCTAACAACGAAATGAATATACATAAGGTTAATAGTGAACCTTGGAAAGTAACATTAGTAGACACAGGAGCGAATAGTATGACTGGTGGCCGTGTAAAAAGAATTAAAGAACATGTTGGTAACGAACCTTTCTTTCTAACTTATGGAGATGGTGTAAGCGATGTTAATATTGCGGAACTATTGAAGTTTCATAAGAGCCAAAATACACACGCTACTTTAACTGCAGTTCAGCCGCCAGGTAGATATGGTGCTTTTAATTTAGAAAATAAAGATCAGTTGATTACAAGTTTTCGAGAGAAACCTACAGGCGAAAATAAAGGTTTTGATATCGCCTGGATTAATGGAGGGTTTTTCGTTCTTGAACCTGAAATTTTTGATCTAATTGAAGGGGATCATACAGTTTGGGAAAGAGAACCGATGGAGAACCTTGCAAGAAACAATCAGTTATCGGCTTTTAAGCATAATGGTTTTTGGCAAAGTATGGATTCACTTAGAGATAAGCAGGTCTTAATTAATATATGGGAACAAGGAAATGCACCTTGGAAAAAATGGTAATAATTGAATAATTCTAATAAATGAAACAAAATAAAATTTTAAGTGAAGATATGTCTTACATTTTAAGTAAACTCTCTTCATCAGAAAAAGAAAAACTTAAAAATGCTACGATTTTGATTACTGGTTGTGGAGGTTTTTTAGGATATTATTTCATGAACTTTTTTGCTACAAAATCGGAGGAATTAAAAATAAAAAAAATTATAGGCCTTGATAATTTTCTTACTGGCACTAGAGATTGGTTAGAAGATTTAGAAAAGAACTATGATAATGTAGTGTTAAAGGAGTTTAATGTTATTACGGATGATATATCTGAAATAGAAAGCGCTGAAGAAGCAAATTTAATAATACACGGAGCTTCTATAGCTTCGCCTACATTTTATAGAATTTATCCATTAGAAACAATAGATGCAAATATTACGGGACTTAGGAGAATGCTTGATTTTTATAAAACTAAAAATATTGACGGATTTTTATTCTTTTCAAGTAGTGAAATTTATGGAGATCCATTTCCCGAATTCATTCCAACCTCCGAAGAATATCGGGGTAATGTAGCTACTATGGGGCCTAGAGCTTGTTATGATGAAGCGAAACGGTTTGGCGAAACTTTATGTTTTACATTTAACCAAAAGTTTGATATGCCAATATCTATCGCAAGACCTTTTAATAATTATGGTCCTGGTATGAATATTAACGATAAAAGATTACCAGCAGATTTCGCTAAAGCTGTTCATGAAGATAAAGATTTAGTAATGTTTTCAAATGGGAAACCAACAAGAACGTTCTGTTATATTGCCGATGCGATAACAGGATATTTGAAAGTCTTGCTGCATGGTCAATTAGATGTATTTAATATTGGTATTGATAAACCTGAAGTATCCGTAGCTGAATTTGCTAATTTATTCCATAAAAATGCAGAAAGAATATATAATTATTCAGGCAAGGTAGTTTTCGAAGTGTCTGATGATGAGGAATATATGACGGATAATCCCAATAGAAGATGTCCAAACATCGAGAAAGCGAAAGACATTCTTAATTATGAACCTTCGATTAGCGTGGATGAAGGTATTGGAAGGTATTTAGAATTTTTGAAAATTAACAACGGTAAATTATAATGATTACAATTCTTGGATTAGGTTTTGTAGGATTAACTACAGGATTAGGCTTTAGTAAAAAAGGTTTCAAAACATATGGTATCGACATAGATACGGATAGATTATCTCAGTTGAAAAATCATGAAATTCCATTTCATGAACCACATTTGAAGGAAGTATTGGAAGAAACCTTAGGTAAGACATTCATTTTGGATGCTACTTTTGAGGAAGCCATTAAGAATAGTGAAGCAATTTTTGTATGCGTAGGAACACCTGCTGCCGAGGATGGTAGTGCAGATTTGAAATATATTTTACAAGCAATAGATCAAATAGTAGATGTAGAGGATGATAAATTTAAAGTTATTATTACCAAATCTACTGTACCTCCATCAACAATATCCAAGAAAGTGTTTCCGTATGTAACGCAGAAAGCAAAAGATTTAAATAGGGCCATTGGTTTAGCCTCCAATCCAGAATTTTTAAGAGAAGGATATTGCTGGGAAGATTTTATTGAGCCTGATAGGGTAGTTATCGGGGTTGAGGATGAACAATCGAAGGAGCTACTAAGTAAAATATATGAACCTTTTGGAGCCCCAATACATTATGTGACGTATAATTCAGCAGAGTTTATTAAGTACTTGTCAAATACGCTTTTGTCTACTTTAATTAGCTTTTCTAATGAAATGTCAATGATCGCAGATCATATAGGTAATATAGATATTCCGAAGGCTTTTAGAATCCTTCATGAGGATAAAAGATGGTCTGGAGATCCAGCAGGAATGTCAAGCTATGTTTTTCCTGGTTGTGGATACGGAGGATACTGTTTGCCTAAAGATACATCGGCCCTAAATAGTATTGCCATAGAAAATGGTGTCAATACTCAAATATTGAAAGGAAATTTGGCTATTAATGATCAAATTAAGGATTTCGTAGTTAATAAAATTACTACTCAATTAGAAAAACATAGTACTATTGGTGTGTTAGGTTTGTCGTTTAAACCTAATTCAGACGATGTGCGATTAACGCCAAGTAAAGATATTATTGAAAAGCTAATTGAAAAAGGATATACCAATATTTATGCGTATGATCCAATAGCTAATTCAGCTTTTAAGAATGAATATCCAACAATAGATATAACGTATAAAAGTGATTTAAATACATTGGTAGAGTCTGTTGATAATGTAGTGATTCTAACGGGATGGAATGAGTTTAAAGAGAACAATGCATTACTAAGTCAAAAGAATACTTTTGATTTTAGATATATTTTATAAATCAAATGGAAGTCAGAAAAACGAGTATTAAAGGTTGTTTTGAGTTACAACCAAGAATTTTCGAAGATACTAGAGGCAAATTGGTAAAGACATTTCATGAAGGAATGTTCAGTGAACACGATTTGAGCACTGATTTTACCGAAGAATACTATTCAATTTCGAAAAAGAATGTTTTAAGAGGCCTTCATTTTCAACTACCCCCGAATGACCATGTCAAATGTGTCACTTGTTTACAAGGAAAACTATTCGATGTAGTGGTAGATTTAAGAAAAGAGTCGGATACTTTTGGAAAACATTTAGCGATCGAATTGGATGGTGAAAAAGGAAATATGCTTTATATCCCTAAAGGTCTGGCGCATGGCTTTTTAGTACTAAGTGATAACGCAATTTTTTTGAATAGAACGACCACAGTATATAATGCCGATAGTGATACTGGAATTCACTGGAATTCGTGTAATATAAATTGGCCAGTCAAAAACCCAATACTTTCTGATAAAGATCGTTTAATGACTGAGCTAAAAGATTTTATAACCCCTTTTAATTAATTTAGTATGATAATTATTGACAATGCTTTGCAAAAGCGACAAGCAAATAATGACCCAATAAAAGTTGCTATAATTGGTTGTGGAGAAATGGGGAAGGGTATTGTAAACCAAATTACTAAATATACTCCTGGAATTGAAGTAGCAGTTACTTATAACAGAACAGTAGAGAAGGCTTTAAATGCATACGAAGAAATTGGAATTGTAAACTATAAGGTAGTTGAAAACACAACTGATTTAGAAGCTGCTATTCAAAAAAACATTCCCGCTATTACCCAAAATATTGATAGCATTTGCGAGGTTAAAAACATTGATTTATTGATTGAAGTTACCGGTACAATAGAATTTGCTGCAACTACAATTATTAAGGCGTTTGAAAATAAAAAGAATGTGTTGTCCTTTAATGTTGAAATAGATGCAACATTAGGTCCTATATTAAAACATAAGGCAAAGTTGGCTGGTGTTAAATATAGTGTAGCCGATGGAGATCAACCTGGAGTAACCATGAATTTATATAGATTCGTGAAACAGATGGGTTTTGAACCTTTGTTATGTGGAAATATAAAAGGATTACAAGATCATTACAGAAACCCAACAACTCAAAAAGGTTTCGCTGCGCAGTGGGATATGACGCCTGAAATGGTTACAAGTTTTGCTGATGGAACGAAAATATCTTTTGAACAAGCTTGTATTGCTAATGCAACAGGCATGCAAGTGGCTCAGCGCGGAATGTATGGTCATTACTCTAAGGAACATGTTGATGACTTGACTCATCTATATGATATAGATAAGTTAAAGGAATTAGGTGGTATTGTTGATTATGTAGTGGGAGCAAAACCAGGACCTGGTGTTTATATTTATGCATCGACAGATGACCCTATTGCGAAAAAATATTTGAAATATGGAAAATTAGGTGAAGGCCCGTTGTATAGCTTTTATGTACCTTATCATTTGCTATTCTTTGAAATAGCAAGTGCGATTACGAGATTGGTTGATTTTGACGACACTATTATCACAGCTAATAATGGGCTCATGGTCGATGTAATAGCTACAGCTAAAGTTGATCTAAAGAAAGGAGATTATATAGACGGATTAGGTGGGTATAAGACGTACGGTGTATGCGATAATTATTCAGTTTCTAAAAAAGAAGAGCTTTTACCAATGGGTTTGGCCAATGGTTGTAAAGTTTTAAGGGATATCCCAAAAGATGGAATAATTGCTTATTCAGATGTTGAATTACCGAAAGGAAGAATTGCTGATGCTCTAAAAACAGAGCAAAATAATATGTAACCATCTAATTTTTATGAAAAAAGATCCTTCTTTAAAATCACAGGCAAGTGCCATTTTTATTGGTAGCTTGGTTGGCACTCTTTTTCAGTTTTTGATACCCGCTGTAATTGTTAGATTAATATCGCAGGAAGATTTTGGTATTTTCAGACAATTTGGCTTAGTAGCGGGAACATTTACAGGTTTATTAGGGATGGGATATAGATCAAGTTTGTTTTATTTTTATCCTACTACTGATACTATAGGAAAGCAGAAAATAATTCAACAAACTCAATTTTTATTTTTAGTAAATGTGATTATTTTCGCCATTGTTTTTTATTTTTTCGGAAGTGAAATTTTGATTGCACTTAATTTTAAGGAGTTTTTGGATGTAAAATTATTAGTTGTATTGTTTACTTCGTTCATGATATTTTCATCAGTAGTAGAGAGTATTTTTACACTAGAAAAGAATACTTTGTTGAATAAAGTATATCCATCTGCAGAAAAAATTGTTCGATTTGTAGTATTCGTAACTATTGTCTTAATATTCCCTGGATACGAAGGTCCCATATATGCCTTGGTATTATATAGTTTATTACGTGTAATATATTATTTAATACATATCGCTCCATATTTAAAAAAGATCTATCACATTAATTTAAAACTAATTAAAGAACAACTAATTTACTCTTTGCCTTTTGGGTTCGCATTAATTCTAAATTTGATTGCAACAACGTTCGATAAATTTTTCATTAATCAATATATTACACCTGGAGAATTTGGGATATACTCTATTGCTTTTTTAAGTATTCCGATTCTGAAACAGTTTTTTAATTCTATTCATAGTGTGGTTGTACCAGAAATTTCAATTTTGGTGAAGAATAATGATATTAACCAAGCGAGTAAGCTTTGGCAAAAAACAGTAGAGAAAACATCTGCAGTCACAATTCCTGCCGTAGTACTTTTTTGGATTTTAGCAAATGAGATTATAACAATTTTATATACGGTAGAATATATAGAAGCAGCAAATTATTATAGAATTTTTATCTTAATGTTTTTCGTCTCTATGTTTAGTCATGAGATTATTTTGAGAGGAGCGAATAAAACGAAGTACATTCTCTATTCTAATATTGTAAGCACAGTGCTTACTGTAGTTCTTGGATTCCTTATTATTCCCAAAATGGGTCTTTATGGGGCTATTATTACAGCTTTAATTGGTACAATTACACCTATGCTTATTAGTTTACACATAGAAAGAAAAATAATGAATTTAAGTGTTGTGGATTGGGTAGATTGGAAAAAATTAGGATTAAACTTAATACTTTGTTTAATGATAGGAGTGCCCTTATTACTTCTAAAAGATTATGTTTCAAATATTTTTATAAGAACTTTTCTGGTTGTAACAGTTTTCGGTTTGGGTACACTTCTGTTACAGATAAAGTTTGATTTGTTCATATTTACAAAGTACCTTCCGATGATAAAAAAATACTTAAGGATATGATTTTTTCAAAAATAGTAACCTTTTTTGCAAATAGAAAACTGCTCAATGCAATTAAAACTGCCAATAGTATTCAGAGAAAAACATTAGCAGAAATTGAAAGTTTTCAGAATAAGAAATTCGAAAAATTCATTAGTCATGTTAAGAATAATGTTCGGTATTATGACGGTAAACTAGATAATGTGTTTGAGGTTGGAGATATTACCCGAGTTCCAATATTAGGTAAAGAAGATGTTAGAAAATATGGAGATGAATTAAAAGCCACAAATTTACCCCAAACAAGATTTGTGAAAAATTCGACATCTGGCTCTACTGGAGATAGTATGCACTTTTTCTCAGACGCTGAAAATAACTATAATAAAGCGGCTAATATAAGAGGTGACCAATGGGCTGGTTTAAATTATGGAGAACGGTCATTATATTTTTGGGGAGCAGAAAGGGATATTGAGAAGAATAAAAGTTTATATAAAAAAATAAAACATAGATTTATAGTTAAGAACAAAATAATTTCGACATATCATATGTCTGATAAGGACTTGTCTAATTATGTAGACGAATTTAACGTTTACAAACCAAGTGTAATCGTTTCTTACCCTACACCTTTGTTTCATTTGGCACAATATATTGAAAAAAACAAATCTCCTATTTTTAGACCGAAAGGAATTATTACATCTGCCGAAATGTTGTTTCCTTTTCAAAGAGAAAAAATTGAAAAGGTATTTTCGGCAAAAGTTTTCAATAGATATGGATGTAGAGAAGTAGGTCATATCGCAGCCGAATGTAGTCAGCAGAATGGTCTTCATATTAATATTGACAGGTTCATTCTAGAGGTAGTTGATGTAAATGGAAACCCTTGTAAGCCTGGCGAACTAGGAGAAATAGTAATTACTGATCTAGATAATTATGTTTTTCCTTTAATAAGGTATAAAATTGGAGATTTAGGAATCTTAAGTGATCGTTCCTGTTCTTGTGGTATAAATCTACCAATGCTTGAAAGAGTTGAAGGTAGAGTATTTGATTTAGTAGTAGGAGTTAATGGTAATACAGTAGCAGGAACCTTTTGGACCTTGCTAAGAAACAAAATTAAAGGCTTTAAAAAATTTCAGGTCATTCAAGAAAAAGAAGGTTTCGTTGAGATTATTGTTGAAAAAAATAAAGAAATAGAGCCATCTTTTACCGAAAGTATTGCCGAGTTGGTAAAAGAAAAATTAGGAGATGAAATGCAAGTTTCTATTACATTAACCGATAAAATTCCACTTACTAAAACTGGTAAGCATCGATGGATTATTTCAAAGATATCACCGCATGCATAAAAATAAATATATCTTATTTGTTGCCCCGCGAATGTATCCTTGTGCAACTGGTGGTTTAGAAGTGTTTAATCATTATTTGATTGAAGAACTGCAAAAGGACTATCCAATTCATATATTAACTAAATGCGAAGATGTTCCAATTAAGGGTGTGGTTATTCACAAGTTAAAAGAAGTGAAGTACCCTAAGCTATTTGTGCCTCTTCAAATCTTTCTTTTTATTGTGAAGAACAGGAAGTCGATTAAATTGATGCATTTAAGTTACTCTAAGTCCTACTGGACCTACTGGTTGGTGTATGTCTTAACTAAAAAGTTTTTTTCAGTAAAGTACTTTTTTACCATTCATGGTGGAGGATTAACGAAATGGAAACCAAAATTGCCTTTTCAATTGTTTTTTAAACATGCTGATTTTATAACCGGGGTATCGGATAGAATCATAAATGAATACACGGAAAGAAGTGAAAGAGAAATAATTTATACACCTCCTTTGGTACCTTTCAAGGTTTTAAAACGTAACGACTTAAATAGAGCGAAATATAATATTTCAACAAATGAAAAGGTCTTGTTGTATGTGGGATCCTTAAAGCCGTTAAAATCAGTTGATACATTAATAGAAGCTTTGGGACAAATATCTAAAGAAACTCTAATAAATTATAAAATCAAAGTTTTAATTGTTGGAGACGGGGTGTCAAAAAATGAACTAATGAAACGAACAAGTGAACTTAGTTTAGATCAAAATGTATCTTTTCTAGGATTAGTAAGTAGAGATGAAATACCAGAACTATATAGTTTGGCCGATTTTTATATCATTTGTTCAGAATTTGAAGGATTGCCAATATCTTTGCTTGAGGCATTTGCAAATGGAATACCCAGTGTATCATCGGATGCACCTGGGCTAATTAATGTTTCAGAAAACAATTCCAATTCGTTGTTGTTCAAAACAAAAGATGCATCGGATCTTTCTTCTAAACTAGAAAATTTATTCAGCAATATACCGTTACAAAAGAGATTGATACTGAATAGTGGAAGATATTATAATGAAAATTTCTCTTACAGTAAATTAATTGAGAAGTATAAAAACATAATTGACATTTATGAATAATAAGAAACAAAGGATTCCAACTGTAATGTACCATTCTATAGGCATTGTAAATAGAAAATGGCATTGGAATTTTTTAACATGCCCTTATAAAGTTTTTGAAGACCAGTTGAAGTGGTTAAAAAAAATGGGATATAATACGGTTAATTTTCAGGAAGTTTATGACCACATAATGAATGATAAACCAATTCCTAAAAAGGCAGTATTTTTAAATTTCGACGATGGTTATTTAGACAATTATGTTTTCGCTTATCCATTGTTAAAGAAATATGGAATGAAAGGAACTGTATTTGTTAATCCTGATTTTGTTGATAAATCAAATGAATTAAGACCTAACTTAGATGATGTTGCAGCTAAGGAAATTGATGAATTAAAAGTTGATGGTTTTTGTAACTGGGCCGAGCTTAAAAAAATGGATGAGGAAGGTGTGATTGATGTTCAGAGTCATGCCAAAACACACACATGGTATCCGATATCTGATAAGATAATTGATTTTAGAAAACCCGGAGATGATTATATCTGGATGGATTGGAATAGTAGACCAAATGAGAAAGATCAATTGCAGTACATTGATTGGAATAAGGTCAATTTGGGCGAAGCTATTTTTGAACACGAAAAAGCCTTAACTTCTAAACGCGTATTTATAAATCAAGATTTTCAAGAGGAGCTAAATAGATTTGTCATGACGAATGGGGGCGCTAGTTTCTTTGATCAATCTGATTGGAGAGATAAATTGAATAGTGTATCTGACGACCTTAGATTAAAACACAAAGTTATAGTTGGAGAAGAGACGTATGATGATTATTTGAATAGAGTAAGGCATGAGTTAGAATTTTCGAAAACGGAGATAGAAAAAAACGTAGGAAAAGAAGTGCATTTTATTTGTTGGCCAGGAGGTAGTGGTACAAAAGATTCTTTAAAAATTTCAACTGATTTGGGGTATTTAATGTCCACAGCTGCAGGTGATTTGACAAATGAAGAGAGAAAAAAAATAACGAATTCACCTGATAATAAACTAAATAGAATTGCTAGATTTACGCCTGTGATGTTCAATTCATGGTCGAAAGATGACGAAAATTCTGTAATTAAGTATTCACCTGGATATTTCTTCGTACTCCAAATAATGAGATTTAAGAACACGTATTTTGCTAAATTTTGGATGAAGTACTTAGGATATGCGATTGTCAAATTAAACAAATTTAATGTCTAAGAAAAGAAATATAATTTTTTCACTATCAATTGTACTTTTTGTTTTAATAGAGTTATTTCTAATAAAAAACAATCAGTTTCAAGTGGGTATATTTTTCTATTTGTTTTATTGTTTGACACTTTTTTTTATTGAAAAAAGATATATAATTTCTTTTTTCGTTTACCAATTGCCTATTGCTCCATTGATATCCACTGATTATAAGTTATTCGGATTGGTTGGTCCTCATGAAATAATATTTGGCTTTTCGTTATTTGTGTTAATACAACTTGCACATGGATATAAAGTAAAACTTAATGCTTTTCAGAAAATAGCTATTCAATTTACATATTTTCTGTTTTTTATTAGCACTTATATAATTACCAAAGATATTATATCTGGTTTAGAACTAGATAAAAGTAGAGGAGCTATGTATATCTTTAAAAATACAGTTAGATTTTTTCTTTACTATTATTCTTTGGTATTATTGATTAAAATAATTTATCAGAAAGGGATTTATAGTTTTATTATTCCAGGAATCAAAATGTCTTTGATTACTCTGGTACTTTCCATGATTTTTGCAAAGTATCTCATATTAATTGGAGCGGGAGCTATTGAGAAAAATGCTGACGATATTGTTGCTGGAAAGGGCACTCGATTTTTAGGACTGTATGGAGCAGGAGGAGACGAAAATAGCGCAGGTATTTTTTTAGCCGCAATTTTTGGATTTTTCTTGTCTCTTTACGAGAAATCTGGAAATATTAAAGAGCATATTTTATATTTTGGTTTTGCCGTTTTAGGAGTCTTATTAACAGGGTCAAGAACAGCATTTATTGCACTTTCATTAATTATTTTAATATTTCTAATAACGAATAAGTCAGGAAAGGCTAAGTTTGGAATATTGGTCACATTTATTATTTTCTATTTCGTTTTCGCAGAACAATTAAATTTGGTTATTGAAAGATTTTTTGATGATTCGGCGGTACGAGCAGTTGACCCTAATGACAAAGGTCGATTTGGAAAATGGATTCTTTATATTGAATGGATTCTCGACAACCCCGAAACTTTAATTTATGGAAATCAAGAGAATATTGATTACAATAGAGCTCCACATAATTATCTTGTATTCTTACTTTATCACACAGGAATAGTACCATTTATAATTTTTCTCTCTCTGTTTTATAAAGTACTTAAAAAAATCAAAGTTTCATTCAACAAACGGACTTTGAAAAATGTCTATTATATATTGCCATTCCCTTTAATTTTCATGACGGTTAATTCTTTTGGGTCTTCGATATACCTTTGGATTTATTTGCCGATGGGTGCCTTACTTATGTTATCTGAAAAACGTAAATCTAAATCTTAAACAATGATAAAAATACTTTTTTTTATTGAAAGATTGGGGCCCGGGGGGAAAGAGAGGCGATTAATTGAATTAATCAAGAGACTTTCGAATAATAGAAATTTCGAAATGCAAATTGTTTTGACGCAGAAAGAAATTCACTATACCGAAATTTTTGATTTGAATATAAAAATTCATTTTTTAATAAGAAAAAAGATAAAGAAAGATCCTCGTATTTTCTTTAAGTTCTATGAAATTTCAAAAAAATTTAATCCAAATGTAATTCATGCTTGGGGTAATATGGTCGCCTTTTATGCCATTCCTTCTGTAGTATTTTTAAAAATTCCTTTGCTTAATAATCAAATTACAGATGCACCTTTGAAAATATCTAATTCTTTTTTTGGGCCTCGCACCATCTTTAAATTCTCTGATAAAATCATTGCAAATTCTTTGGCAGGTATTAAAGCTTATAATCCTCCAAAAGAGAAATGTCGAGTTATTTATAATGGATTTGATTTTAATAGAATTGCAGAACTTAAGGATAGAGAAGTTATTCGAAGAGAATTTGGTATTAAGACTAAATTCGTCGTTGGAATGGTTGCCACATTTTATGAAAAAAAGGATTATGCTACATATTTAAAAGCGGCAAGTTTAGTGTTGAGTCAACGTAATGATATAACATTTTTATGCATTGGTGATGGAGATGATGGAATATATAAAGAAATGGTTGAGACTTCTAATAGAGGTAATATTTTGTTTTTAGGAAAGCAAAACAACGTTGAAAATTTAATGAATATATGTGATATTGGAGTTTTGTGTACTATCACAGAAGGAATATCAAATTCATTGTTAGAGTTTATGTCCTTAAAAAAACCAATTTTAGTAACCGGAAGTGGCGGATGTAGTGAGTTAATTGAAACGGAAAAAAATGGATATTTGATGACGAGAGGTTCTTATGAAGAGTTGGCAAATAAAATGATATTTTTATTGAACAACGATTCAATAATGAAAGAATTCGGTGAAGAATCAAGGTTAATAGTTGAAACTAAGTTTAGCATAGAGAAAATGCTCTCTGAATATGAAAATTTATACAATGAATATAGTAGTTAATTGAATTTCTTTATGCGAATAAAACAAAAAATAGGGTTATTACTTTGGTTTATTTTTGGGAGAACTCTTCCAAAGAGTACTACGCCTGTTATTGGTGGTGTCATAAAGAAAATTCGATTTAATATTGTAAAATTAATATTTAAGAAAACCGGAATTGGTGTAAATGTTGAAAATTTGGCATACTTTGGCAATGGTAAAGATGTAGAAATTGGCAACTATTCTGGCATTGGAAAGAGATGCCGAATCCCTTCGAATATTGTTATAGGGAATCACGTTATGATGGCTGAAGATGTATTAATATTAAATAAAAATCATCGTTTCGATGATATTTCCAAACCTATGTGTGAACAGGGCCATTTTGAAAATTCAAAATTAACAATTGGAAATGATGTTTGGATAGGTTCAAGAGTCATAATATTACCACAAGTTAAAAGAATTGGTAATGGAGTAATTATTGGAGCAGGTTCTGTTGTTACTAGGGATATTGAAGATTTTATTATTGTTGCTGGTAATCCCGCAAAATTAATTAAATCAAGAAAATGAAAGTTCTAATTGTGGCAAGTGGAAACTCAAATGCAGTGAGCCCTTTTATTTTAGATCAAACAAATGTCTTAAGTAATAAAGGTATTTCTATTGAGTATTTTTTAGTAAAAGGGAGCGGTGTTTTTGGCTATTTACAGAACATTACACATTTACTTAAGGCAATTAAAAAATTTAAGCCTAATGTTATTCATGCGCATTATGGTTTGAGTGGTTTATTATGTTGTTTGCAAAGAAAAATACCCGTAGTTACGACTTTTCATGGATCTGATGTCAACGTTAAAAAGAATAGACTGTTTTCAAAAATCGCAGATAAGTTAAGTTATAAATCAATTTTCGTTTCTAAAAATCTTTCTGATTTAATGAATAGTAATAGTTTTGATATAATTCCTTGCGGAGTAGATATGGATATTTTTTATCCAATAGAAAAGCTACATGCGAGAAGTCAATTGAATCTATTGCAAAATAAAAAGTATGTGTTGTTTTCTTCGGCCTTTGATAACAAAGTGAAAAATTATCCATTAGCGAAGATGGGCATTAGAGAATTGAATGACGAAAATGTCGAATTGATAGAACTTAAGGGTTACTCAAGAAAACAGGTAGCTCTCCTGATGAATGCCGTTGATGCGGTATTAATGACATCACTATCAGAAGGATCGCCTCAGTTTATTAAAGAAGCTCTCGCCTGTAATTGCCCAGTTGTTTCTGTAGATGTAGGTGATGTCAATGACTTAATCCATAATATAGAGGGTTGTTTTATTTCAAGTTATAATATTTCTGAAATAGCCAACAATCTTAGAAAGGCAATTTATTTTGGAAGAACAAATAGTAGAAAGGGTATTGAACATTTAGATAATGATCTTATCGGAAATAAAATTATAAACATTTACAACAATTCAGTTAACGATTAAGAAATTAAGAAGAATGAGAATTTTATTTCACTTAGGACATCCTGCACATTATCACTTATTTAAAAACACAATAAGTGCTCTCAAGGAAGATAAGCACGAAGTGAACATTCTTATAAAGAAAAAAGATGTACTTGAAACTTTATTAGCAAGTTCTAGTTTTGAATATGAGAACATTTTACCTGAGGGTAGAAAAGATAGTTCTTTGAGTATGATATTAGGTTTGTTTAAACAAACCATTAGGATGATTTTGTATTGTTTGAAAAATCGACCAACTGTTTTGATTGGGACATCTACTGCCATTGCGTATACAGGCTTTATTTTAAGAATACCCTCAATAAATGTTACAGAAGATGACTTTGATGTTGTCCCAATATTTTCTAAAATAACATACCCTTTTGCAACAGATATATTAACACCAAATGTTTGTAGAATGGGAAAATGGAGAAAAAAAACATTCTTCCACAAGAGTTATCATGAGTTAGCTTATCTACACCCTAATCATTTTATTCCTAATGAGAATATTGTATCAAAATACATATCTGAAGATCAAAAATATTTTATCTTGCGTTTCGCAAAATTAACCGCTCATCATGATTTCGGAATTAGCGGGATAAATAATGAGATAGCGTTAAAAATAATTGATATTTTAAGTCCACATGGGAAGGTATATATCACAAGTGAGAGAGAGTTGAGTGCAGAATTAGAGCCTTATAGACTTCAAATTGAACCTAAAGATATCCATCATTTAATATATAGTTCCAGTATGTTTGTTGGTGATAGTCAAACTATGGCCGCTGAATCTGCTGTTTTAGGAGTTCCTTCGGTTAGGTTCAATGATTTTGTGGGTAAAATTAGTTATTTAAATGAATTAGAGCGTACCTACAATTTAGGTTATGGAATTAGAACAAATGAAGTGAATAAGTTATATTCTACGATTGAAAAACTTATTAAAAATGAAAATTTGCATAAAGATTTTCAAACGAAACGAGAACACATGCTGTCGGAGAAAATAGATTACTCAAAATTTTTAACATGGTTTATAGGAAATTATCCAAAGAGTAGGGAAGTTCTTAGAGATAACTTAAATTATCAAGATATATTTATATGATGAAAATATTAGTTGGTGAAATATCAAGTTATAAGGCAATCGTGATTGCAAGATTTATAAAGAATAATTATAAGGATGTCTCTATTTATACCTATGATAAAAAAAAGCGTTCAAATCTTATTCGATCTAAATATTCCGATAAGCACTACTATATCAATCCTAGAAATTTTGAGAATGAAATTCAAACTATTATTAAAGAGCAAAATATAGATTTCTTTTTTCCTGTGATTAACAATAGTTTGTCAATTCTGTTTAGAGATAAACAGAGATATGGAAATTCACTTGATTATTTAGGTGATATGGAACCCTATAATGTGTTGAACAATAAATTGTCATTAATCAAACTGGCGAATAGATTTAACATTAAAACTCCTAAGGTCTATAAAAGACTAGAAGATGCAGTAATTCCCTTTGTTGTAAAACCGACAAACTTATCTTCTGCGATCGGAGTGAAATATGTTTTTAATGAAAGTGATATTGGAAAGGTTAAAGAAAAAACAAACAAAGAAAATATATTTATACAAGAGTATGTCGAAGGAATCGGTGTAGGGTATTCTTTTTATTGTGATCAAGGTAAAATTGTTCATGGTTACGGGCATATGAGATTAGCGGAATATCCAGTCACAGGAGGGTCAAGTACATCACGTACCTATTATCATAATAACTTAATGCACGAATTGGCTAGTACCATAGTTGAAGAACTTAATTATACTGGATTTGCGATGTTTGAATTTAAATTGAATTCTAATAATGAACTTATTTTGATTGAGGTAAATCCAAGGATCTGGGGATCTATTAATCAGGGACTCACCGAAAGTAATGTGAATTATTTTGAAAAGATTTTAGGAAAATCCACAAAGGATAATAATTTCAAGAAAAAATATATTAATACATATATAGCTCCCTTAATTTACATTTCGTTGATTAAGTACATTTTTAAGTTAGAATTTAGACCGGTAAGAATTTTTCTTGGAAATTTTTTAAAGAATAGGTCAGACGTTGGAATGTTAAGAGACCCTTTAGGGTACCTTTCCACCATTTTCAGAAAATTATAATGATAAAAAAGATAAATGTCATAGATCTTGATAAAACACTTATACCTTACGATTCGTTCAGGGGTTTGGTTTTAATGGAATTAAGAAAAATGAATATTTTTCTTATCTGGTATACCTTTTTGCGATTAATAAGACTAAACTCGATGTATATGTATAAACGGAAAGTGTGTATGTTTTTTGAGAAGAACTATTCTTCTTCTTTTTTCATGAATTATGCCTTGAAATTAACAAAGGATATTGATGAGGAAGTTTTAGAAATGGTTAAAAATGAAACCAACAGTAATACCACAAATATTCTTTTAAGTGCTTCACCAAATATATTCGTTAAATATATTTTAGAGAGTTTGAAATGGGAAGGTTCTGGCAGCTATTTTGAAGATACTGGTAATTTCATCCATTTATACAATAAAAGTAAGATAAGTTGGTTAAAAAAGAATTACGAAATAGACAAATATGAATATAACTTTGCAATATCCGATAGCAGTTCAGATTATGAGTTACTTTCGCTCTTCGAAAAAAAAGTGAAATGGGAATAGATAGAAACATTGTGACTTTTATAAGGTTTTGTTGTCTTAATACTAATACATCTATTTAATGAAGGTATTATATATTATAGATTCATTAAAATCTGGAGGTAAAGAGCGTCGGTTAGTATCTCTAATTGAAGGATTATCGGACTTTCAAGATGTTGATATAGAGTTAGTGCTATTGTCAGATACAATACACTATAAGGAAATTTTAAAGTTAGACATTAAGATTCATAAGTTGAAAAGAGATATTAGAAAAGATATTATGATTGTCTCTAAGTTTAATAAAATAGTAAAATCTTTCAAACCAGATGTAATCCATTGTTGGGATAATCTGGGTGCTATTTCATTTGCACCGTTATGTAGAATTAAAGGAATACCATTCATTAATTCGATGATTACCGCGGCTCCTCCTAAATTGAACATTCTTTCGAAAAGATATGTTTCCAACATGCTATCTTATGCGCTGAGCGACGTAATATTATCGAATTCGAAAGCGGGGTTAGTTTCGTTTCGTGTTCCTAAATCGAAAGGTTATTTTATACATAATGGGTTTAATTTGAATAGGTTGAAAATAAAACAAACGGAATTAGAAATTCGTGATAAATTTTCAATTTCTAGCGATAAAGTAGTTGGAATGACAGCTTCGTTCACCGATAAAAAAGATCATGAAACTTTTATAAAATCAGCGCTTTCTATTTTGGAAGAGGAAGAAGTAACCTTTGTTACAATTGGTGATGGTCCTTATTTAGAGAGAACTAAAAAATTAGTTCCTAAAGGCAAATCAAAGTACTTTAAATTTGTAGGAGTACAATCAGATGTAGAGTCAATTGTAAATATATTCGATGTTGGAGTTCTAGCTACATATACAGAGGGAATTTCAAATGCAATTATGGAATATATGGCTTTCGAAAAGCCTGTGGTTGCAACTGATGGGGGAGGGACTAATGAGTTGGTAATTGATAATGTTACAGGTTTTTTGGTAGGTGTAAAAGATTTTGAAAGTCTTGGAAGGAAAATTAAGTTTTTATTGTCTAATCCGAGAGATGCGAAAGAAATGGGTAAAAAAGGGAAAAAAAGAATTGAAGAATTCTTTTCAATTGATAAAATGGTTAATAGGACTTATCAATTGTACATAAAAAAGATAAAAAATTGAAAGAGAGAGAGTACATACGATTAAACGTTTGGAGTAAGTTTGTGAAGAACCATCCTAACGGAAATATTTTTCAAACACCTGAAATGTATGAGATATATTTAAAAACCATGAACTATGAACCGGTTTTGGTGGCTGTTTTCGATGAGTCTTCTGATGAATTGATAGGAACACTATTGGCGGTTATACAAAAGGAACATAAAGGAGTATTGGGAAATGTTTCTTCTCGAGCAATTATTATTGGTGGACCTTTGGTTAAAGATAACGACGCAAAAATTTTGAAATTTATTTTAGAGGCCTTCAATGAAAAAATTAAGAAAAGAGCAGTGTTTTCGCAATTTAGGAACTTGTGGGATTGGAAAGAACATAAAATAATTTTTGAAGAAATAGGTTTTATGTATGATGCACATTTGGATATACTAATTAATCTAAACTTGACCCAAGAAGAGTTAAATAAAACTATCAAAAGAGAGAAAAGAAGAAACTTAACTAAATCGAGAAATAAAGGGGTAACTTTCGAAGAAATAACAGGGATTGATGACTTTAAAAAGGGATTGGAATTAATTAAAAGTACTTATCAAAGAATTAAACTTCCTATGCCGAATGATTCTTTTTTTCTTAATGCTTATGAAATAATGAATAAATCTGGATATATAAAAATATTTGGATGTAGAACGGAAGATGAGATAATTGGAATTAGAATGACATTAAATTATAAAGGATTGGTTTATGATTGGTATGCGGGAAGTGACTATAATTTTAAAAATATGTATCCAAATGATTTTTTAATCTTTGAAATACTGTTATGGGGTCTAGAAACTGAGTATAAAACATTTGATTTTGGCGGTGCAGGCAAACCGAATATACCATATGGTGTTCGTGATCATAAGATGAAATTTGGAGGAGAATTAGTTGAGTTTGGTAGGTTTGAAAAAGTCCATAAACCGAAGCTTATGTATGTTGCGAAGGCCGGGTTAGAACTTTACAAATTAATAAAGTAAGTTTATGAGGATTTTATTTTTGGTTTACCATCCAGTTGATCCATATATAGTTTTTGAAGCTGCAAAAGCAATTGAAGATAAAGGAGGTAAGGTCTTCTTTATAATTATTGAAAAAGAAGGTATTATTAAGCAGATTGTTGATGCCAAAGGTTTTGACAATAAAGTAATTGCAAGTAGTAAGAAATCATTTTTAGGAAAAATTTCTAATACTATTAAAATAATATATCGCGTTAGAAGGTTAACGAAAAAGTTCAAACCTGATATTGTGTTTTCCCCAGCGGGACCTTATACAAGTCTGGCATTTAAGGGAAGTAGATTACCTCTAATTTGTTGGGAAGATACCGAAACGGCAACTTTTAATTTTAAGTATTCTAACAAGCGCATAGATTCTTTATTACTTATAGATTCTTTTTATAAGGAATTGCCAGGGGATAATATTATTAGATTTAACGGATATAAAGAATTAGCTTATTTACATCCAAATGTCTTCACGCCGGATAGTGGTGTCCTTCACGATTTGGGGTTAAAGACTACCGACAAAATAGTATTGATGCGTTTTTCGGCGCTAAACGCAATGCATGATGTTGGCCTAGAATCTGAAGCAATTCAAAATGACGACGTTATTTTAGAATTTATAAAAAAAATTGAAATTAATTTTGATGTTAAAGTTTTTATATCCGTTACAGAACGTGATTTGGATCATAGGTTCGACAAATATAAGTTAAATATAGAGCCGGCAAATTATAGTCATTTACTCGCCCATTGTACATTATATCTGGGAGAAGGAACCACCACTGCGGCTGAAGCGGGGGTATTAGGTGTGCCATGGATTGCATTAAGAGACCAACCATTAGGATATCTAATTGATCAAGAGGAAAATTATGAACTTGGGTTTAGAATTGCTGAAATTACTCCTGCGCTAAAAAAAGTTGAAGAATTATTGAGTAATGAAATGCTTAAATCTAAGTGGGAAACAAAACGAGATAAATTAATAAATGACAAAATTGATGTTTCTGCTTTTATAACTTGGTTTATAATGAATTATCCAAAGAGTCATGAAACTATGATTAAAAACCCTAATTTTCAAAATAATTTTAAATAGATGAAAGTTTATCATATTGGAGTTGTTTCTTTTGATAATGTAAAGGCAAAAAGAGAGCTAAAATCGGTTGGAGGAATTCAAGGGTATATTTTGGATTTAATTACTTTTTCTTTAGAGAAGAACAACGACATAAGTTTGATTGGCAAGGTGTATAATTATAAAAAAATAGCTAGGTTTGAGTATTTTGAAATACAAAAAACACTGACGAGCACAAATAAATTTCTGTTATATCTGTTTCTTAGTTCATTCCGAATAAATATTCCAAAAAATGCTATTGTTCATGCGCATCGACCCGATCATCTCGCAGCTTTTAGCTTTTTTAAAAAATATAGGTCTGTTATTAGTTTGCACGGTCAACAGTCAAAAACAGTTAATGATAGAAAAGGATTTTTAGTGAGGTCTATCTATAACTTTTTGGAAATGAAAGCGTTGAAAAGTTGTAATTCATTAATTGCTGTCGACCAAAAAACGAAAGATTATTATTCGAATAATTTTCCGAAACATGCCCATAAAATACACGTGATACCGACAGGTGTAGATACAAAAATATTTAGACCATTGTCTCAAACTGATTTTAGAAAAGAAATGGGTTTTTCCTCATCTCAAAAGGTTGTCTTATACGTTGGACGAATCGAGCCACCTAAGAAGGTTGATGACATTATTAAAGCGTTTAGAATAATCTATAAAAGTGATGAATCATACAGATTGTTAATTGTTGGAGATGGAGTATTGTTTGACGAAATGAAAAAACTTGTTTTAGACCTTGGATTAGAAGGTAAAGTTGTTTTTACGGGTATTCGAAAAAGAATAGAGTTACCATTGATTTTCAATATATCAAACGTATCTGTTTTATATTCAGGTAACGAAGGCAGTCCTCTTTCAATTAAAGAATCTTTAGCTTGTGGAGTTCCGGTTGTTGCCAATAAAGTGGGAGATGTTACGACTGTAATAAGAGATGATTATAACGGCTATATAGTAGAAGAAGAATCTATAGAAGCGCTCGCTTCAAAAATTAAACTTGCCGTAGAAAATGGCGCAAACCTAAAGCAAAATTGCCTTGATTCAATTTCCGACTATACAGTTGAAAAAGTAAACAATAAAGTTCTAGAATTGTATAAATCGTTATAGACATAATGAAAAATCGTTTCATATATATAACTGGACCGGATGGAAGTGGTAAAACAACTTTTTTAGAAGATGTTGAAAGCCAATTGAAATCTCAAAATTTTAAAACTATACAAGTATGGATTAGATCTCCTAAAATTCTTTCAAAACCACTGATGGCATATTGTAGATTAGTTGGTTTGACTAAATATACAACTATTGAAGGGATAAAATATGGTAAACATGAATTTTATAAGTCTTCGTTTGTATCTTGGTTGTTTCCAATATTACAGCTTATTGATTTTAGAATTAAATGGAATTTTCATAGTGCAAATAATAAAAAAAATGACGAAGTTTTGTTATTTGATAGATTTAGTCTTGATACCTTAGCAGATTTAATGGTAGACACAAATAGGTTTGATTTGCATAAAACAAAAATTGGAAGAGCTTTTATCAATTTAATTCCGAATGGTGCGAAGATTGTAATCCCTCGCGTAAGTGAGGAAACAATAAGAATGAGAAAGAAAGATACGTTATATGATGAACATCTAAATAAAAAAATAAAGGTTTATAGAATTTTAAGTAATGACCTTAACATAAAAACTATTGATAATAATCAAAGTTATGAAACAGCGAGAAAAGAACTCTTTAAATATTTAGACTTGGATGAAAGGGATAAAAAAGAAAATTAGGGATAATAAATACTTAAACTGGATTTTAATTCTGACGAATTGGTTCTTTCAAAGTATTATTAATGCTGATAGAACTGAAAAAATTTATAAAATTTCGTTTTCTATTATATTTATGATTTTAACGTATGTGATACTGAATCAGTTAGTTTCTTATCCAGCAATTAACTTGATCCTTATTAGTTTTGTCATTGCTCATACGTTAAATTGGATTGTAAATGGTAATTTCTATAATTTAATTATTCATAGACTTTTATTAGATCAGATATCTAAAGTTGATTTATTCAATTACCTAATAAGTTTGGAGAACAAGTTGAAAGATAAGGATTGGATTGTCTATGCCGCCTCTTTCGGAAGTATTTGTAATGGTAATTTAAAAGATTCATCAGATGTTGATATTTCAATTGTTAGGAAACCTGGGCTTAAAAATGCCATTTCTGCAATCGTTTTTTCTGTGCTAGAAAAAAAATATGCCGACCTTAATAAGATTCCGTTAGAACTATATATAAGTGACACTCCCGAAAATTCTATGAAACGATTTACTGTTGAAAAAAATCCAGTGGTGGTATATGATAAGGAGAATACAATAGATAAATATTATGATGAAAAATTGACCATAGTAGATGCAAAAAAATTGAATGGTGTAGTATGAAAAAAGTTCTCCTAGTTTCTGAATATTTAAATCCTCCATACGATGAGGGGATAAAAAAAACGGTGTACAATCTATTTTTAAATTTAGATAAGCAGTATGATTTAAAGGTAATATGTAGATTTGGTTTTGAGAAAGATAATATTTTTATCGTAGATGAAAACTCTTTATTTTTTTCAAATAAAATAAAACGTTTTATTAAAGATTTTGGACCAGATTCTTTAATTTATTTTCCATTTCAATCAAGTACTTTCGCTAGTTATCTTAGGCTTAAAATTCTATCCAACTATTGTGGTAGAAGTGCGAAAAGTACTTTTATTGCATTACAACCTAAGCCACTTAAAAAGTGGGAAAGGTTATTGGTTAACTTTATCAAACCTAAAGTAGGTTTAACTCCATCTCCTACGTTACATAGGTTTTGGAATGATATGAATATAGAGAATGACTTAATTCCTTTGTTGACTAATTTAGAGGTATTTAAACCTAATAGTTCTAAAAGTGATAAATTAAAGTTGAGGGAGAAATATGAAATTCCGAGTGATGCATTTGTTATTTCTCATATGGGTCATCTTAATGAGGGTAGAAACTTAAGAACATTAATACCGTTACAGAAGTCTGATAATCAAATTGTGGTGGTAGCGAGTAGTTCAACTCCCATAGACGCAATTGGTCAAAACAATCTCAAAAATGCCTTGATAGAATCGGGAATTATAATTATCAATAGGTTTATTGATAATATTCAGGAAATCTATCACCTTTCAGATATATACATATTTCCAGTACAAGGTGAAAATAGCTCTATTGGTATGCCGTTGTCTGTATTAGAGGCAAGAGCTTGCGGCACACCTGTAGTTAGTACGAATTATGGTAGTTTAGATTATTTTTTAGGAGATGATAATCATGGAATAAGATATTCTAAACCTGAAGATTTTGTAGCTACAGTGGATATGTTCAAGAAAAAAATGAATTTTGATAGTAATAAAACGAAAGTTTCAGAGTTAAATGAGCTGTTTTATAGAATAGTGCAAGAAAAATTATAAAAGAATGGATTTTACGGTAAAAAAATATAAAGAATTATTGCAATCTCTAGCGGCCAATGCATATACATTTCAAACATTCGAAGAATTTTTGAAAAAACCTGCACTAAAAAGTATTGTTTTGAGGCATGACGTAGATTTATTGCCTTACAATTCTCTTGAATTTGCAAAGATTCAAGCAAGTATGAATATCAAAGGAGTCTATTATTTTCGGGCAGTCCCCGAAAGTTGGGATGTTAAAGTAATTAAAGAAATTGCCTCGTTAGGACATGAAATAGGATATCATTATGAGAATTTAACAACTTGTAAAGGTGATCTGTCTAAAGGAATCAATGATTTTGAGAATAATTTGAATGCTTTAAGAAAGTTGGCACCTGTTTCTACAATTTGTATGCATGGAAGTCCAATGTCTAAGTATGATTCTAAAGACCTATGGAAAACATATGATTACAAAGATTATAATATTATTGGAGAACCCTACTTTGATGTAGATTTTAACAGTGTTTTTTATTTAACGGATACTGGTAGAAAATGGGATGGTGATAAAGTAAGTGTGAGGGATAGAGTGGAATCAAACTTTAAGCTTAGTTTTCATGAGACTCAAGAAATTATAGATGCCGCGATCAAAAAAGAATTACCTAATAGAATTATGTTTACGTTTCATCCTCAACGTTGGAATGATAAGATGTGGATGTGGGGAAAAGAATATATTATGCAAAATTTGAAAAACATCATAAAAAAGGTGTTTTTTGTTAAGAAATAGAAATGATTATTAAAATATAAATCATTGAAAGACATAACTTTATCAATGATTTGAAACAGATATATTGACTATTATGATGTATATATAAACAAAAAGCTTATATTTGCGTCAGCTATAAAAAGAAAATCCCCGTTTAATGTCAAAATTTTATTTAATTGACATATTAAGTTTAAAGTTGAAAGACACTGCATCTTTCACGAAGTTAAGTTTAGAAATATCAAAATCTAGATTTGAGTTTATGCTTTTCAATAATTTTAATTTTTTTGGGAATTTGTTTCTTTTTAGAAAAAAGAAAATTCGGTTACGAATATGTTTAAGTAACCATAATTGAAAGAAGAATCATTAAAATTTTTGTGCTATGAAAGAATTTTTAAATGAGACTTTAGTGTTAGAAAGAAAAAGGAAAAGTGAATTTTCATTTATGAAAGATCATATTTCTGATAGAGTATTGAACGCTAGAGTAAAAAAGAAAAAGAATATATTTCTCGAAATCCCTTCGAGAATTAAGAAAACTAAGAAGGTGTCTGATTTCACATCTCTCGATCGCATAAAGATCGTAGTAGATGGTTTGATTGGTGATCTTAGTAAAGAAGAAATTTGTAGAAAAGAAAGAATTTCCACAGAGGTTTATGATGAATTTAAGTTAGAATTCCTTGATGCATTCAAAGATTTCTCAAAATTTAATGAATTACAGAAAACACTTGCTTCTCATAATAAAGAGTTAGTCGTTAACAATCTCGGAGAAGAACATTTTGATTTTTTTCAGAAGTTTACTGATATTACAACCTACGATAGTTTGGTAGTTCCTAAAGAAAAGGACTTACTAAACTATAGTAATGAATTTATAAAAATAAGTAATATAGTTCTTCTGGATAAGATAAATAATTTTAGACAGATCAATAAGAAATTTGAAGATGCTAATGATAGACTACCTATGGGCGGTTTATTTATGGGTAGCTTCGAAACTTTTAATTCAAGAGTGAAGAACACATTCTTATGTAATGTTCCAGTTCTAAATAAAGTATGTAGAGCGTTTAGTTTTTTCGTACATAGAGTTTGTCCAAAATTACCTTATGTAAAAAAGATGTATTTTTCAGTTACGAAAGGTAAAAATCGTATGTTGTCTAAAGCTGAAGCATTAGGGCGTTTGGTTTCATGTGGGTTTGATATATTGGATTACAAAGAAATTGATGGAATACATTATTTTGCATCTATAAAGATCAAGACACCATCATACGACATGAATCCGAGCTATGGACCATTATTCAAAATGAATAGAGTAGGTAAGAACGGAAAGATAATAGGTGTATATAAGTTTAGAACTATGCATCCTTACTCTGAATACTTACAAGATTATATTTTGAAACTAAATGGTTATGCTGAAACTGGTAAACCTGCTAATGATTTTAGATTGGTTCCTTGGGGTAAGTTTTTAAGAAGATATTGGTTGGATGAACTTCCTCAATTAATAAATGTTTTTAAAGGAGAACTTAAATTGGTTGGATGCAGACCTGTATCTAAAAGGTATTTTCAAGATATTCCTGAAGATATTCAAAAATTAAGATTGACGCAAAAACCGGGATGTGTTCCACCATATGTTGCTTTGAATAGAAAAAGTACTGTAGAAAGTGTTTTAGATGCTGAAAAAGAATATTTAGAAGAGAAGATTAAAAACCCTTATTTTACAGATACGAAATACTTTTTTAGCGCTCTGTATAACATTCTTATTAAGAATAAACGAAGTGCTTAATTATTAAAATGTAATATATATCTTGATTATTATATTGAGATAAACACAATTTTGATTATATAGAAAAACCTTAAAGAATATTTTAATATTCCTTAAGGTTTTTTCATTTGACTTTTTTAATAGTGTACAAAATTGTCTCCTCCATTTACTTAAGCAAAATCCTCCCTTCGCTTTTATGGATTGGTAAATGAAGTTCTTTCTTATCAAGTAATATTCTGGACTGATCTTGGACTTTATTTAATCGTTGTAATAAACACCTCTTTAATTACAAATATTCTTATCGGTTTAAAAAAACAGAGTCCTTGTATGAATATTATTTAATATTTCGTTGACGAGTTGATTTTAAAGAATATAACGAAAAAAGTAAAAGCTACAAAGTAATATATTATTACCCTGTAGCTTTTTATAATTGTGAAATTAGGTTTAAAATTTATTAACCTTTGGAGAATAATTTATGCCACGGTTTTTTCTTTAATCGATCAAAATTAGTTCCATATCCGTATCCATAACCATATCCATAAGATTTCTTATGATCCACACCGTTTACCAATAGTGAGAGGTTTGGTAATCTTTTCTCCTTATGAATCGTTTTAATATATTTTAATAAACGTTTGTCTAGATAATTAGCTCTTATAACATAAATAAAGGCGTCAGCTAAATTACTTAGAAGCATTGTATCAGTTACCATACTAAATGCCGCTGTGTCAACTATGATATAATCATATTCTTCTTTTACCTTTTGAAAAAGTTCCTTTACTCTAACATTCATTAATAATTCTGATGGGTTAGGAGCCAAAT
Organism: uncultured Flavobacteriaceae bacterium; assembly: GCA_947500525.1. Taxonomy (GTDB): domain Bacteria; phylum Bacteroidota; class Bacteroidia; order Flavobacteriales; family Flavobacteriaceae; genus Aureibaculum. Next base: position 254,756 of record CANMSH010000002.1, read on the forward strand.
CCCCAGAAGATATAACATCAAGATTATCCGTATTACTGGGTCTTACAATAATGTCTTCCAATTGCATAGAAGGATCTATAATATAATTTGTTATTCCTTTTTCACCACGAACATCTAAATAGGCTTCAAGTTTCGGAGCTCTGATATCCATACCTAATAGAAGTGTTTTCTTACCTCCATGAGCCAGAGATGTTGCGAGATTTGAAGAAACCAAAGATTTACCCTCATGCGCTATGGTTGAAGTAACAAAAATAGTTTTCCCTTTAATATTAGAATCAATAATAAAATTTAAATTCGTTCTTAAAATTCTAAAGGCCTCAGCAATACTTGAATGGTCCTCTTTTTTGATTAAAAACCTTTCTTTTTTCTCTAGTTTTGGTATATCACCTAAAATAGGAATATTCAATACTTTTTCAATTTCCTCCCTTGTATGTACTTTTGAATCTAACGCATCTAAAAGATAAATAATACTAAAAGGAATTAATAGTCCAGCGATAATAGCGAAAAGATAAAATATTTTCTTTTTCGGTGCAATCGGCCCAGGATAACTTTCAGCATAGTCTATTATTTTAGCATTTGGATCGGCTACACCTAGCGTAATAGCAGTTTCTTCTCTTTTCTGCAAGAGATAAAGATACAATTGCTCCTTGATCTGCTGTTGTCTCTGGATATCTCGATATTGTCGTTCTTGTTTAGGTGCAGAATACAATCTTGAGTTAATTCGAGCATCTTGTTTATTCAGAGCATTTATAGAAATTGTCTGAGAAGCTTTTAAATTGTCTAAACCTTGATTAATATTGCTTCTTAAGGTTTTTAATTGTTCGTTTAAATTTACTACAATCGGATTTTTCTCAGTAGAGGTTTCCAACAACCTCTTTTTTTGCATCATCAATTCATTATATTGATTCATCGTACCTGATACACTATTGTCATTAACACCGACATCTACTGGAATAAGCTCGTTATCATCTTTTGTTGAAACAAAATCTTTGACTGATTCTATCTGCTGTAGTTGCATGTTAGCTTGAACTATTTGACTTTCAATAGCTTGTCCGCTTTGCATGTTTAAGCCAGTTTCTGATGCAACATCTGAAATCTTATATCGCGTCTTTATGTTCTCTGCAGTGAGGTCTACATTAGAAAGTTCGTTAGAAATGATTTCCAGTCTTTTAGTGACGAAATTCGATGTACTTTCAGTCAACTCATCCTTTAGAGCAATGGCTCGTTCATTATACTTGTTCACCAATTCGTTTAAAAAATCCTCCGCTTTTCTCATGTCACTATCGACTAGTGTCATACTTAAAACACTCGAAAACTCTGCTTTTGGCTCAATTGTTAAACTCTCAAGATAGGCATTAGTTAAATCTCTTAATGAGCTAACTTGGACAAGTACATTCTTCCCTATCAAATTGTACTTTTTTAAATCTATGTTTGGAATAATAATTAAATCTGTTCCATTTGCACTTATTTTTTCGCCAAAAGTATGTCTTGTAATATTATCATTTACTTTATCTATATAGGAAAAACTATTGGAGGAATGAATTGAAATGATGAAGTTCAAATTCATCTTATATAAGGCCGAATCTGTTACGAAAAAATTCAATTTTAAAGGAGGTGTCAGATACCTTTCTTGCTCATAAAATTCGGTATCCATACCTAAATTATTATCCAAAAATGAACTTATAGAATTTTTATGAGTGAAAAATTTAATATTTAGTCCTAAAGATTTAATGGTTTCAGAAATAATACTCTTTGATTTTAATATTTCAATTTCATCATCTATGTTTTCTTTAGTTCCAGACATAATTCCTAAGTCCTGAAATGCAGAAAGAGCCGATTTATCACCACCTTTTTCGTCCTTAATTTTAATCGTAGAAGTAGCCTCATAAACAGGGCGCGAAAAATTTAATTTAAGAATTGCTAGTAAAACACATATTATTACAGATAAGACAAACCATTTCCAATAGATTAAATACTTATCTAAAACGTCTCTAAAATCAATATTGTTATCTTCTGAACTTTCCTCAGTTTGAGGATGTAGATTTTCAAATTCCATTAATTTACGAATATAAAATTTAACATTAACGCGAAGTAATACTAATTACTAAAGCAGCAACAGTAACTAATGTAGATACTACACTTAAAGTTGCATTTGTATTTGGCCCGACAGTCGAAGATTTTACTCTTGAATTATTAGGCACAACATATACAACATCATTTTGGGTTAAATAGTATACAGGAGACGTAAAAACATTTTCAGAAGTCATATCTATTCTTGAATATGTAGTCTTTCCGTTATTTTCTCTTACGATTAAAACATTATTTCTCTCGGCCTGTATGGTCATATCTCCAGCCAAACCTAACGCTTCAAGTATCGTTATACGTTCGTTTGGTATCGTAAAGGAACCTGGTCTGTTCACTTCACCCAAAACTGTAACTTTAAAATTTATCGTACGTATGTTTACTATAGGATTCTTAACATATTCTTTTAGTAAATCGGTAATTTTATTGGTCGCTTGAATTTTATTAAGGCCCGCCAATTTCATAGGTCCTAACACAGGAAAATTAATATTTCCATTTTTATCCACTAAATAGGTTTGTTGGGCAGCTCTTCCAATTTCTCCATCTTCCCGGATGAAAGAAGTAGCAGGCAGATTAAATGGTCTAACGGCATCTAAGTCTAAGGCAGAAACATTGATGGTTAATATATCATCTGGTTTGATTTGTGGATTATAATTAGTAATAGACTTACTACTCCCAATTTGATCAACATTTTGAAAGTATTCAATATCTTTTCTTGATCCGCATGAACTAATAAGTAGTATAGCAACAATAAAAAGTGGTAATTTCATTTTACTAAATAAGGTCGAATTTTTCATTATCAATTTTTTTACGAAAATAACCATAATAAATCTTTTTTTGTAAAGTTTTTTAAAATAAATGTCCTAGGCGTAAAAATAGAAATTTCTGTCTTTATTAAGTGGTAACAAATTAATATTCTTTGCGTTAGATCTTTAAAAAAAACAGACAATTTATAACTATCAAGGTTTGATAGGTTAAATTATGACTATTTTCCAATACAAAAATTAGCAAAAATGTTCCCAAGTAAGTCATCGTTAGTAATTTCACCGGTAATTTCACCAAAATGATAAAGTGCTTGTCGAATGTCTATCGCCATAAGATCTCCAGATAAATCGGTGTCTAATCCATATTTTACTTTAGACACTTCTTCAAGTGCTTTTAACAATGCATCATAATGACGAGAGTTTGTAACAATAGTATCATTATTATGAAGCGCGCCAGTATTGACAAATGTGAGCAGTTGTTCCTTTAATTCATCAATTCCTATGTTTTCCTTTGCAGACAGTAATAGTATATTTTCTGAAGGAAATGATTTCGAAATAAAGTTTTTATCTGAGGTATCAATCTTATTAGCTATTACGACTAAAGGTTTTTGAGGAAACCTATTTTTGATTTTGTTAATTTCTAAATGTACTTCAGTTACTTTGGATTCACTAGAAATACTACTTGCATCAATAAGATATACAATGACTTGAGCTTGCTCTGATTTTTCAAAAGTTCTTTTTATTCCTATACTTTCAACAACATCTTCCGTATCACGAATACCTGCAGTATCTATAAATCGAAAACTGATTCCTCCAATGCTCATTTCATCTTCTATGGCATCACGGGTAGTACCTGCTATATCACTTACTATTGCACGTTCTTCGTTTAATAAAGCATTGAGCAAGGTAGATTTACCAACATTAGGTTCTCCTATAATAGCAACAGGAATTCCATTTTTAATCACATTACCAACAGCGAAAGAGTCAATAAGTCGTTTTAAGACAACGATAATTCGGTCTATTAAGTCTTTAAACTGGGTGCGATCTGCAAATTCTACATCTTCCTCAGAAAAATCAAGTTCTAACTCGATCAAGGAAGCAAAGTTCATGAGCTCTTGTCGTAATTTAGAAATTTCTGTAGAAAAGCCACCGCGCATTTGTTGCATCGCAATTTTGTGAGAAGCTTCTGAATCACTAGAAATTAAGTCTGCTACTCCTTCAGCTTGACTTAAGTCTAATTTCCCATTCAAAAAAGCACGCAATGTAAATTCTCCTGGATTTGCCATGCGGCATCCATTTCTTAAGAATAACTGTATAATTTCTTGCTGTATAAATGGAGATCCATGACATGATATTTCTACAACATCCTCACCAGTGTATGAGTTTGGGTTTTTAAATATAGAAACCAATACTTCATCAATTATTTTATCAGAATCTATAATATGACCAAGAAGAATAGAATGAGATCGTTGTTTATTTAAGTCTTTACCATGTATAGATTTAAAGAATTGACTGGATTTAGAAATAGCCTCTTGACCTGATAATCTAATTATAGCGACTGGTCCCGATCCTGGAGCAGTGGCTAGAGCTACAATGGTATCATTATATATCATAGAAATTGTTATACTTGGTAAAATTAAGAAATCTATTGCTTTTACTATTTAATTTGATCGATTTTAAAAGTTTGATTTAGAGTGATTTGTAACAATTGTCACTTTTGTGCGTCTTATTGTTACAATCATTAAATCAAAAAACAAACTCATGAAAACAAATAATCAATTATTAGTTCTTACACATTTAAGCCAATTATTAGATCTCTTTACATTGGTTGGAGGGTTTTTAGTTCCTTTGGTTATATGGCTCACTAATAAGGACAAAATTTATCAAATGGATGAACATGGTAGAGCTATTATTAATTTTAGAATAAGCATGCTACTATATATATTAGTGTGTATCCCTCTTGTATTATTTTTCGGATTGGGTCTATTAGGTTTTGTAGTTATTGGAGTGTTATATTTTATATTTCCTATTCTAAATGCTATAAAAGCGAGTAATGGAGAGGATCCTAACTACCCATTTTCCTTAACAATTATTTAACATAGGCCGAAATTATAATAAAAAAACACCTTTTTAAACGGTGTTTTTTTGCTTTAAAGATACAGTATATTACATTTTTAACACTTAATCTTTTGATTGTCAGACGCTTAAAAATACTTCAAAAACTACTAGAAAACCATGATTTTTAAAAATACCCAGATGCTCTATTGTGTAGCATGTAGAAAGGCTATATGTTTGTAGTGTACAATTAGAGATAATAATTGCAACATTTAAACGTTCATTAAGATATACTCCGCAAAGGAGATTAAGAAAGGGGAGAAAGGAGAGAAGCGAATTTCTATTCATAGCATAAAACGAGAAGTCGTTTTTCTCCTTATCATTTTTTCAAACCATATACTCCGTAAAGGAGATTAAGAAAGGGGAGAAAGGAGAGAAGCGAAAAGAATTAAGTATGAGTTTAATTCCTACAAGTAGCTTTTCTCCTTACTATTTTTTCAATAAGCATACTCCGTAAAGGAGATTAAGAGAGGGGAGAAAGGAGAGAAGCGAAAAGAATTAAGTATGAGTTTAATTCCTACAAGTAACTTTTCTCCTTACTATTTTTTCAACAAACATACTCTGTAAAGGAGATAAAGGTAGGGGAGAAAGGAGAGAAGTTAAAAGTTAGAGTTCTATGCTCTCACAAATTAACTTATCTCCTTTAATTTTTAAACTATCCATGAATTTTAGCTGCATTCCCTCTTTTTTTCATCAACGAAGATTCAAAGGCCAATAATTTATTCCATTTTTCATCTACAATGTTTCTATCTTGGTATTGTCTTGCAAACCCCAAAAATGTAGTATAATGATTCGCTTCAGAAATCATTAATTCTTCATAAAATTTAGACAATTCTTGATCTTCAAGATTTTCAGAGAAAACTTTAAAACGTTCACAACTTCTTGCTTCAATTAATGCGGCCACCAATAAACGCTGAATTAAAGCTTCGGTCCTATCTTTTGTTTTTGAAAAGAAAGATTGTAAACTTTTCGCATAAGTATTGGTCTGTTCTCGACCTAAAGTCATACCTCTCTCAACCATTAAATCGTGTACCATTTTAAAATGTTCCATTTCCTCAATGGCTATTTTACTCATTTCGGTAACAAGATCAGATTCTTCTGAGTAATTAATAATAATAGAAACTGCATTTGATGCTGCTTTTTGTTCTGCAAAGGCATGGTCAGTTAATATTTGTTGAAGATTATCTTTAGCTATTTCTGCCCAAGATGTTGATGTTTCAAATTTAAGTCCCAGCATAGTTTTAAATTGTTATATATCAATTACTTAAAGATCTAGTTTGAAAGTGTTTTTTAGTTTTGCTAGCGCTTTATTTTTCTCTAATAACTTATTGTATTTTTCTTGAGGTGTATAGGCGAATTTCTTTTCATTTTCTTCATTGACAATACAAATAAACTCTATGTTATAATTATTAAGCTTTTCTCTAATAAATCGCAATAATTTAGGTTTCATTTTGTTAAATTCAGCCTCCATCATACTATTAGGGAATACAATTTCAATTCCTTTTTCAACTTGTTTTGGCCGATTCGCATTCATGATTGATGCCATGATTTTTTCCCCATTTTTATTCAACCTTTTTATATACCCATCCCATAATTCTAGGAATTGAGCTTCGGTGTATAGGTCTTTCGGTAAATCTTCTCGGTTTTCGGTTGTTTCAACAATCGATTTTTTAACTACGGGCTTCTTATGAATACTGTTCAGTGAAAGTGCCGAAGATCGACGACGTTCTCTCGGTGCTAATGAGTTATTCGTTGTTTTTTCTGGGCTTTTCGCAGAAACCACTGCTTTAGTAGGTTCTATCGATTTGTTTTCACGTGTTTCTCTTTTAGAAGCTTCTACAGTACGTTCTTCCTGATTTTTCTCTTTTTTAGAGAGTCCGATAAAATTAATAGAAGGTATTATAAAGTTTTTAAACTTTTTTTTTTCACCATCAAAAGTGATAGAAGCCAACTGCATTAATGTAAGTTCAACCAACAAGCGTTGATTTTTACTCGTTCGGTATTTTAAATCACAGTCATTCGCCATGTCAATCGCCGAAATTAAAAATGACATTGGAGCCTTAATTGCCTGTTCTAAATACTGTTTTTTTGCTGTGTCACCCACTTCCAATAGGTCAAGTGTTGATTTATCTTTAGCTACTAACAAATCTCTAAAATGAGAAGCTAAACCACTTATGTAGTGATGTCCGTCAAACCCTTTTCCTAAAATCTCATTAAAATTGATGAGTGCTTCAGGAATATTATTTTCAAGCAATAAATCGGTTGTTTTGAAATAAGAGTCGTAGTCTAAAACATTTAAATTTTCAGCAACCGCTTGTCGCGTTAATTTAGTGCCCGAAAAACTCACTACTCGATCAAAAATAGATAAAGCATCTCGCATCGCTCCATCGGCTTTTTGAGCAATAACATGCAAGGCATCATCGTCTGCATCAATACCTTCTTGGGTAGAAATTTCTTTCAAGTAATTCTTCGCGTCAATAACATTAATTCTCTTAAAATCAAATATTTGACATCTTGAAAGAATTGTTGGTATAATTTTGTGTTTTTCTGTGGTAGCCAAAATAAAAATGGCATGTGCAGGAGGTTCTTCTAGGGTTTTTAAAAAAGCATTAAATGCTGCCTGCGACAACATATGCACTTCATCAATAATATAAACTTTATAGTTACCTGTTTGCGGTGGAATCCTCACTTGATCTGTCAAACTTCGTATGTCATCTACTGAGTTATTAGATGCCGCATCTAGTTCGAAAATGTTGAAAGCAAAATCTTCTTTTGGGTCTATTTCTTTACCGTCTTGGTTGATTCGTTTTGCCAAAATTCTAGCACAGGTAGTTTTTCCTACGCCACGTGGACCCGTAAATAGCAATGCTTGTGCTAAATGATTATTTTTTATAGCATTCTCTAAAGTATTGGTAATTGCTTGTTGCCCAACAACATCATTAAATGTTTGTGGGCGATACTTACGTGCCGAGACAATAAACTGTTCCATAAAGAGCTGCTGCTTATAAATGCAAAGTTAAGAATTAGCGATAAATTTTATCATATAAATCCTGATAGATTTTCTTAATCACAACACGCTTCATTTTCATGGTTGGCGTTAATTCTCCACCATCTATTGACCATATATTCGGAGTCAGTTCAAAACGCTTTATTTGTTCCCATTTACCAAATTTTGCATTACAAGTAGCAACTTCTTCTTGAATTTTATTTTGAATAAGATCTGAAGATGCAATTCCTTCATATGAAGTATCAATATCAAGATTTTCATCCTCAATCCAACCTTTTATATATTCGAAATTAGGTTGAATTAGAGCGGCAGGCATTTTTTCACCTTCACCTACAACCATAATTTGTTCAATAAATAACGATTGTTTGAACTCGTTTTCTAACAAGTTTGGGATTACATATTTACCACCAGAAGTTTTAAACATTTCCTTTTTTCGTCCTGTAATCTTAAGCATACCATCACTATCTACTTCGCCTTTATCTCCAGTATGAAAGTAATCGCCAGTCATCACTTCGGCAGTTTTATCAGGGTCTTTGTAATATCCCATCATTACATTTGGGCCTTTTACTAAAATTTCACCGTCATCGGCTATTTTAACTTCAACACCATCTATCACACGGCCAACCGTACCTATTTTGAACCCATTATTATTAACATCGTTCACTGAAGTCACCGGGGACGTCTCGGTTAAACCATATCCTTCCATTATGGGCATGCCTGCGGCTGCAAAAACACGCGTTAAACGGGGTTGCAACGCGGCACTTCCCGAAACCATTAATTTCAACTCACCACCCAAGGCAGCTTGCCATTTAGTAAATATCAATTTTCTTGCAAGGCCTAATTGCTTTTCATACCACCATCCGTTGGCCCCATATGGTTCGTATTTCAGACCTAAATTTATCGCCCAAAAGAATAATTTCTTTTTGATTCCAGTAAGTTCGTCTCCCTTGGCATATATTTTATCGTATATTTTCTCATATAGTCGCGGTACCGCAGTCATGACATTGGGTTTTATCTCTTGCGCGTTCTCACTTAATTTTTCAATAGATTCTGCAAAATATATAGATACACCGCAATATTGATACAAGTACAATATCATCCGTTCGAAAACATGGCATACGGGTAAAAAACTCAATGCAATGTCATTGCCATAATCAAGTGGCACTCTTTTTTTACTAGCTAAAACATTCGATACAATATTTTTATGAGAGAGCATGACTCCCTTCGGTCTTCCTGTTGTTCCTGAAGTATAGATTAAAGTGGCAAGGTCTTCAGGTTTTACGTTATTTTTTCTATCATCAACAACATCTTGATTGCTAGTATCCTTACCCAATTCTAGTACTTCTTTCCAGCTTTTCTCTCCTGCGATATCATCAAAAGTGTAAACAGCTTTAAGTTTAGTATTTCCTTTTATCTGGTTTAACTTTTCTAATACGGCAACGTCTGAAACAAAACAATATATGGCTTCAGAGTGATTTAGAACATATTCATAATCTTCTTTGGATATAGTTGGGTATATTGGTACATCTTGCGCTCCTACTTGCAATATTCCAATGTCCATGATATTCCACTCAGTTCTATTTGTTGAAGAAATTAAAGCAATTTTATCATTTGCTTTCACTCCTAACTTTAGCAAACCCCGACTAATAGCATTTGCTTGATCAATATATTCTTGATTTGAAGTGACTTTCCAAGAGCCATTAGACTTTGTAATTAAAGCTTTAGAAAGATTATATTTTTCTAATTGGTAATATGGTATGTCAAAAATTCGTGTAGTTTCAATCGGCATAGATAAATAAAAATTTGAGGTCTTGCAAAGTATAAAAATTATAAGGATTTAACAAATTCAATATTGTCTAATGGATAAGTTACGATTCTTGCAAAATATTCGATAAAAATTGTCAAAATGACACTATCACTACTAAAATCTATTCTTTATCTTTGCGGACTTATCAAAAGAAGTTTTTGAATGAAAATATCATATAGTTGGTTGCAACAATTTTTGAAGATTGATTGGGAGGCGGAGAAGGTTGGCACATTATTAACCGATTTAGGTTTAGAAGTAGAAGGTATCGAAACGATCGAATCCATAAAAGGTGGTTTGAAAGGAATTGTTGTTGGAGAAGTATTAACCTGTGAACAACACCCGAATGCTGATAGATTAAAGGTCACAACTGTAGATTTAGGCCAAGGCGATCCGGTTCAAATAGTATGTGGAGCTCCGAATGTGGCTACCGGACAAAAAGTACCCGTAGCGACAATTGGAACGATCTTATATGATAAAGAAGGAAATGATTTTAAAATAAAGAAAGGTAAGATAAGAGGAGAAGAGAGTCACGGTATGATCTGTGCCGAAGATGAGTTAGGTTTAGGAGATGATCATGATGGGATTTTAGTTCTCGATCCAAGTACTAAAATAGGAGCGTTGGGAGCTGATGTATTTGATGTGACTACTGATCAAATTTTTGAAATAGGACTAACGCCAAATAGAGCCGATGCAATGAGTCATTTTGGAGTGGCAAGGGATTTAAGAGCCGGGTTGATGCAGCAAGATATTGACTTAGAATTAATAACACCTTCGGTGAGTAATTTTGATGTTGACGAGCGCACTATGAAAATTGATGCTGAAGTGACTGATAATGATCTTGTACCAAGATATGCTGGTGTCACAATTACCAACATTAAGGTGGAAGATTCACCAATGTGGATTCAAAACAAGTTAAAGGCAATTGGTTTAACACCGATTAATAATATAGTAGACATTACAAATTATGTATTGCATGAGTTAGGACAACCATTACATGCTTTCGATGCATCTAAGATTAATGAAGAGAATATAATCGTAAAAACCTTACCTAATAAAACAAAATTCACAACGTTAGATGGAGTTGAAAGAGAATTGCATAATGAGGATATTATGATTTGTGATGGAGATTCTAATCCAATGTGTATTGCAGGGGTTTATGGAGGTTTGGATTCTGGTGTTACTGATTCTACCACAGAAATATTTTTAGAAAGTGCTTATTTCAATCCAGTTGCAATACGAAAAACGGCGAAAAGACATGGTTTGAATACCGATGCTTCCTTTCGTTTTGAACGTGGCATAGATCCAAACATTACCGAGTATGCATTGAAAAGAGCGGCTATTTTGATTGAAGAAATTGCTGGAGGTAAAATCACTTCTGATATCGTAGATATATATCCGAATAAAATTGAAGATCATCAAGTACATTTTTCATATGATAAGGCGTTTAAACTTATCGGTGAAGAAATTCCAAATGATACGATTAAAAATATTTTAGCTTCTTTAGATATTAAGATTAACAATCAAACTGAAACAGGTCTTGGTTTAACAATTCCTGCTTATCGTGTTGATGTTGAAAGAGAAGCGGATATTGTTGAAGAGATACTTCGTGTTTATGGGTATAACAACATTACAACGTCACCAAAGTTAAATACATCAATTTCTTATTCGAACCCACTTGATGCTGATAAATTGCAGAACTTAGTATCAGATCAGCTTGTTTCGTTAGGCTTTTATGAAATGATGGCAAATTCTCTTACAAAACCTGAATATGAGAAACTTTCGGATGAAATAAATGAAGCGTCTCACGTAGAGATGTTAAACCCATTGAGTAGTGATTTGTCTGTGATGAGACAGTCGCTATTGTTTAGTGGTCTTGAGGCTGTTTCATATAATTTGAATAGAAAGAATAACGCCTTGAAATTATTTGAATTCGGGAAATCTTATCACAAATATGATAGTGGTTATGTAGAGGATAAGCATTTAACACTTACAGTGTCAGGAAATAGAACAAAAGATAGTTGGAATTCAATGTCAAAAAGTTCAGATTTCTTTTATCTTAAAGGAATCGTTTCAACATTATTTGAGCGATTAGGTATATCCGTAAAGACGATTCCTACTAAAAGTGATTTTTTCTCTGAAGGGCTCTCCTTTAAGTTAGGAAAACAAAAGTTAGTAGATTTTGGAGTTGTAAAAAAATCCATTGTAAAGCATTTTGGTATCAAACAAGAGGTATTGTTTGCTGATTTTGATTGGCAAGCAGTGATGAAATCACTATCTAATAAAACAGTGAAAGTAAAAGATTTGGCAAAGTTCCCTATAGTAAAGAGAGATTTAGCCTTGCTTTTAGATGATCACATTTCGTTTAATGACTTATATAATAGCGCTCGTCAAACTGAGAAACAATTATTAAAAGATATAGACTTATTTGATGTCTATCAGGGAGATAAATTACCGAAGGGTAAAAAATCATATGCAATTAGCTTTCAGTTACAAGATGTAAATAAAACGCTAAATGATAAGCAAATAGACAAGGTCATGCAGAAGTTACAGAATGTTTTTGAACGAGAGTTTAATGCTCAGTTAAGATAATAGATATGTACAAGTCTCTCATTCGTCCAATATTATTTTTGATTGATCCTGAAAAAGTGCATCATTTTACGTTTTCATGTATAAAAGCAATGTTCAAAATTCCTTTTGTTCCTTCGGTTGTCAAAAGGATATATCAGGTTAATGATAAGAAATTGGAACGAAATCTTTTTGGATTAACTTTTAAAAATCCAGTGGGTCTTGCGGCAGGTTTTGATAAGAATGCGATACTTTTTGATGAGCTTTCACATTTTGGATTTGGTTTTATTGAAATAGGAACTGTCACTCCGTTGGCTCAAGAAGGAAATCCTAAGAAACGGTTGTTCCGGTTAAAAGAAGATGGTGGTATTATTAATAGGATGGGCTTTAACAATGCAGGTTTAGATGCTGTTGTTAAAAAATTGAAAGCTAGAAAGACTACTATTCTCATAGGTGGTAATATGGGAAAGAATAAGGTAACCCCTAATGAAGAAGCAGCTGAAGATTACTTACTTTGTTTTAATGACTTATTTGAGCATGTAGATTATTTTGTGGTGAATGTTAGTTCTCCTAATACACCAAACCTAAGAGCGCTGCAAGATAAAGAACCGCTAACAAAGCTTCTAAAATTATTACAGGCTGAAAATAAGAAAATGGCTAATTTTTGTCCGAATAAAAAAACAAAGCCGATGCTGTTGAAAATTGCACCAGACTTAACTAATGAACAACTATTAGATATTATTGATATCGTTAAAGATACTGGTATTGATGGTGTAATCGCTACGAATACTACCATTTCACGAGAAGGCATTGTATCAAAAAACAAAAAAGAAACCGGAGGTTTAAGTGGTAAGCCTGTTTCTAACAGATCTACCGAGGTTATTCGTTTTTTGGCTGAAAAATCAAATAAAAGTTTTCCAATAATTGGAGTAGGAGGTATACATTGTGCAGAAGACGCCTTAGACAAAATAAAAGCCGGTGCAGATTTGGTTCAAATCTACACCGGCTTTATATATGAAGGTCCCCGTTTAATTAAGAAAATTAACAAGGCTTTACTTTAGTTATTACTCACGAGATATTTGTTGAAGCTTTTGCCATTTATTTTGGTATACTTTGAATCTATATCGTAGGCCACATCCATTCCTTTCACATTAAATTCACCATCCACTTTCGTATACTTTAAATTTAAATTCCCTCTGAATTTTGCATTACCAAATGAAACGCCTTTTCTAAATTCAGAATATTTAAAAATAGCATCTTCATCAAACGTTGTATTTGCAAAACTTACATTTTTATCAAACTTTGCATATTTAAACGTGGTATTTTCTTTGAATTTAGATCCACTAAAATCTGCATCATTCTCAAAGTCAGAATATTTGAATAGGGCATTTCCTTTAAAAGTACAATTTGTAAATTTTACATCATCTTGAAAATTTGCTATAAATGTGTATTTACTATCTTCATCATGAATATAAGCAAACACGTTATCCTTAAAAATACAATTCACAAATGAAATTTTCACTTCTATTTGCTCTTCTATAGAATTACTCCCATTATTTTTATACCATTTTCGTCTGGTAGGTAAATCTGCAGCTTTTTCATCCATAAATGTCATATCCAAAACACCAGTAATAGTGACATTTTCATAAGAGACATTTTTACCGTTTTTGATGGCACTTAAAATTTCTTTGGCATCGACTGTATTTTGAGCAATGAGTGTTGACGTCAACATAAGTGTACAAAATAGAAGCAGAGCAGTAATTTTTTTTGGTATTCTTTTAGTTTTCATAAGAAGGGATTTAATAGTTTATACTTAATAGACTGCTACTTTTTTATATTGTTACACTTCCCTTACTTTTTAATGAATTTCAAGGTACCTACACCTTGGTTTGTCTTAATTTTTAACACGTAAAGGCCTGTTTTTAATTCACTTAGATCTATGCTGTTTAGGTTTTTCAATAATTGTTTTTTTCTTAGTAATTGTCCGTTTACTGTATATATCTCAATTGTAGTATCCACAATATCTGGAATCTCAATGGATAACTTTTCGTTAATAGGATTGGGATAGATACGAACATCTAATTTTTCTAGTGATGTTATACTCAAAGCACTTTGATCAATCATAGTCACTTTAAAATCATCAAAATAAAAACCATCGCCAGAGGTACCGCTATCTGACACTAATTGGAAGCGAACTCTAATTGTTTCACCTAAATAGGAGCTTAAATCGATCTGTTCGAGTACCCATTTGTTTTGAACTCCATCATACATGGGCTGTCCATTGATCCCTTGAATTGCATTTCCTTCTGAAGTATAAAGACCACATTGCGGTTGCCATGAAGCTCCATCATTGGTAGAAACTTCGAACTGCGCATAATCAAAACCAGCTTCAATATCCCATTTTGTATAAAACGAGATCGTGGCAACTCCAGCATTGGTTAGATCTATTGCGTTGGTAATTTCTATGATGTTATTTTGACCATTATTATAATTCCCGAAAGGAGAATCGGTAATAGAACTTGATGAAGAGACAAAGTCATTTGTTGTAACATCCCAGCTCCCAATGCTAGTCCAGTTAACAAGACTATTGCCTGTGTCATTCACCAAAAATTGTGGGTTTCCAAAAACTTTAGACACAATCTTCTCACTAGAATAGATACCATTATTGATTACAAGTTTATAGTCAACAGTATCTCCAATGGTAATACTATGATCTAATTGATATGCAATCGTTCCTTGACGAGTCTCTAGGAGGGTTAATCCATTATGTTGGTTCGAACTCCCCACTGATGTTATATTCGTAGAAATTGGAATAATAGACGCCGTAAAATTAGAAGATCCAGAGATACCAATACGTTGAACGTCATATGAAATTGAGCCACTAGTGCTCGTAATGTAATTTTCTTGAGTATCGGCAATTAGTGCATAATTTCCAGCAACATGGGCGGCCATTAAATTAGTATAAACCATGCTTTTGCAAATAGGTATAATCTCATTTGGCGCGGGCCAAAAGCGATCCCCAATTTCAGGAGTCATTGCAATTATTTTGTTATGTGTGCCTACTGTGCCATACATAAAATCATCACTTTCACCAGCAAAAGGATTATCTCGGATAGGTGTATAGTTGTTTTGACGAGTAAATTCATTGGTTACTGCGTAGTACGTATCTTCATCGGCGGTGGGTACATCCGCATATCCAAAGGGAAAATAAATGAGTTCTCCAAATGTGTGATTATTCATGGCGATCTTAAAATCATGTTGCTCTACAAACCATTTCATCGCTTGGTTTTCTACCTCAGAAAAAGCACTGGTGCCTCGATAAATTTCGGAATTTGTGTTTGATGATGAACCAGGCCCTCCCCAACTACTATTACTCGCATTACCATTTATATGATAATCATAATTGCGATTGTTATCTACGCCAAATGTACCATTGCCATTGTTTCGTCTATTTTTGCGCCAAAATCCTCCTCCAGATGGATTCGTAGACTGATTGTATAAATAGCCATCAGGATTCACTACAGGGATAAAGTATAACTCCAAATTATCAACTAGCGCTTTCACTTCAGCATTGGTCGTATAGTTTTCTAAAAGATACCACATAAAAAAAACGAGTTGTTGCATAGAGGCAGGTTCACGTGCATGATGTAAGGAATTATATAAGATTTCCGTTTCAGCCTCATCTGTATCTGGATTATCTGAAATTTTAACCCATTGCAAAGTATTGCCATTTTCAGTTGTAAAACTACCCACAGTAGATTTTGCGGTAATTAAATTTGGATATGCAGTGCGCATATCATCTAACTCTTGTAGGACTTCGGTATAGGTTAAATAACCGCCCATTGACCCTAGATTGAAATTACTTGGTGTTGGATAATCAATGATATGGAGATCGCATGGAGTTGGGTTTTTCTTAATAGAATTAATACTATTTCTATTTAATACATGCTGGGTCATATCATCAATTAAAATATCTACATTGTACCCTAACGCTTTGACGCGAATTATTTCATGCTCAGAAAAAACAGATTCCACATATTTTTTTGAGCGTTTGATACCATGATCAATGGCAATGCCACTATTCAGTAACTTTTTAAAATTATCAGTTGTTGTGTAATGAATTCTTGCCTTTTGATAACGAATGGTATTCTTGTTTTGAGCAAAACCAAGGGTATGCCCTAAAAAGAAAAGTGTAACAATTATAAATAGATGGTGTCTCTTAATCATAAATCAAAGGTAATAATTAATCAGGCAAAGATAGTATGCTTGGCAAAATCGATATAGAATTACCTTTAACGTTGAATAAATTAATAGATTCTTTAAATTTGAAAAACAAGACACCATTATGAAAGATTATTTTACCTTAATACTATTATCACTAGCGTTTTTTATTTCCTTATCGGGATTAGCTCAAGAAAAGAATATTTCTTTGCAGGATTCTTTTGATAAGATAATTGTAAGCCCTCATATTGAGGCCACATTTGTAGAAGGGCAAAACGCTGGAATAGAAATAGTAAGTATGACCATTCCTCGAGAAAAATTACAGTATGAAATAGTAAATAACACTCTTCAAGTGTATCTAGAAGGAGCTAAGACTGTTACACAAACCAAAAAAATACAGAATAACGGTTGGAAACGAAAAATACCTATATATAAGAATACGGTAGTAAAGGTTAAAATTACTTATACTTCAGTAGATATGTTTTCATTAAGGGGTGAAGAAAAAATCACGTTCGAAAGTCCACTTGATCAAGAAAAATGCACCATGCGTATTTATGGTGAGTCAGAAGTACTTATAAAAAAGGCAAAATTAAATAGTTTGCGTGTCGCGATCTATGGGGAGAGTAATTTAATCATTGAATCGGGTTCAATTGCGAAACAGAAAATTACGGCTTATGGATCAAGTAAAATGAGATCGATTGATGTTGAGAGTAAAGAGGCCAAAATTACTGCTTATGGAGAAGGCACCTATCAATTTAATGTCTCCGAGCGCTTAAAAGTAACATCTTATGGCGAGGCTAATATATTATACAAGGGTAATGCTGATTTAAAAAAGGGAATTGTTATTGGAGAATCTACAATTAGACGTATCAATGAATAAGCATTCATTACTCACTTCTATTCTATTAAATATAAAAAACAGCTTTTATCAAAATAAAAGCTGTTTTTTATTGATGGATATACAAGACTATTGTCTAGTTTCAATCCATTCTTTTGCGTTTACAAAAGCTTCTAACCAAGGAGAGACTTCATCTTTCCGGTCTTCTGGGTAATGTGCCCAATTCCATTGAAAAGTAGAACGTTCAATGTGTGGCATGGTTACTAAATGACGACCTGTTTTATCACAAAGCATCGCCGTATTAAAATCAGAACCGTTCGGATTGTGAGGATATTCCGCGTAAGCATATTTTGCGCAGATATTATAATCGTTCTCATTAAGAGGAAGACTAAACTTGCCTTCTCCATGACTTATCCATACTCCGAGGGTTGTACCCGCTAAGGTAGAAAGCATTACCGAATTGTTTTTTTGAATTTTCACAGAAGTGAAAGAACTTTCATGTTTATTTGAATCATTATAGGTCATTTTGCCATGATTTTCATGTTCTGGATTGATCAAATCTAGCTCCATCCATAACTGACAACCATTACAAATCCCAATTGATAGCGTATCCTCTCGTTTAAAGAAATCATTAATTACCTTATTTGCTTTCTCGTTATATTTTATGGCACCTGCCCATCCTTTGGCAGAACCAAGTACATCCGAATTCGAAAAACCACCAACAGCCCCTAAAAACTGAATATCTTCAAGCGTTTCTCGTCCAGAAATTAAATCTGTCATATGAACATCTTTTACATCAAATCCAGCTAGATACATTGCATTCGCCATTTCGCGCTCTGAATTGGATCCTTTTTCTCTTAAAATTGCCGCTTTAGGTCTATTCTTTTTAGTAGTAAGTATTGGTAATTTTCCAGTAAAATGATTTGGAAATGCATATTTTAAAGGTTGCACTTTGAAATTGTTATATCTGTCTTTGGCTAATCCGTTAGCGGTTTGTTTTTCATCTAATAAATAGGATGTTTTGTACCAAGTATCTCTTAATCCATCAACCCAAAAACTAAAGTTTTCTTCACCATTATCTATATGTATGGTGTCACCCTTAGTAACAGAACCAATCTTTATATAGTCAATATTGTTAAGTGAAAGTTGTGTTTCTAAGCTTTCATTTTCTGAAGCCTGAATTACAATACCGCAATTTTCTGCGAACAATAGTTTGATACTGTCTTCTTCTTTCAAATCGGTTAGATCAAAATTTGCTGCCAGGTTTACATCAGCAAAACACATTTCTAATAATGTAGTAATCAACCCTCCTGAGGCGACATCATGACCTGCAACAATCTGATCATCCTTAATTAAACGCTGAATTGTATTAAAGACTGTTTTCACATAAGAGGCGTCATTAACGGTAGGCGCATTTGTACCTATTTTATTTAATACCTGTGCAAAAGAACTACCTCCTAATTGATGTTGGTCTTTAGATATGTTTATATAATAGATATCTCCTTTATTATGTTGGAGTACAGGTTCTACGACTCTTGTTATATCGTTGCAATTTGCTGCCGCAGAAATCACCACTGTTCCAGGAGAAATTACTTCTTCATTTGGATATTTTTGTTTCATTGATAAGGAATCTTTTCCTGTAGGTACGTTAATCCCTAAATCAATTGCAAATTCTGAAACCGCTTTTACAGCTTCGTACAAGCGAGCATCTTCACCTTCATTTTTACAAGGCCACATCCAATTGGCAGATAATGAGACCGATTGCAATCCATCTTTAAGCGGAGCCCATATGATATTTGTAAGGGCTTCGGTGATCGCATTTTTACTTCCTGCAGTAGGGTCTATGAGCCCTGAAATAGGGGAGTGACCAATAGAAGTTGCTATACCTTCTTTACCTTTATAATCTAAGGCCATTACACCAACATTATTTAACGGAATCTGTAGAGGGCCTACACATTGTTGCTTCGCTACTTTTCCACCAACACAACGATCAACTTTATTAGTTAGCCAGTCTTTACAAGCTACAGCTTCGAGTTGTAATACTTGATTTAAATAATCGGATACATTCTCAATATTATAAGAGAGTTTAGCATAGTTTCTTTTAACGGTAATATCATTCATTATCGTTTTGGGCGAACTACCAAACATGTCTTCTAAAGCCAAATCCATTGGTTTTTCTGAAGTTGTCTGCGATTCGAATGTAAAGCGCTTATTTCCAGTTACATTACCAACTGTGTAAATTGGAGAACGCTCACGTTCAGAAATTTTACGTAGCGTCTCCATATGACTGGCTCCAATAACCAATCCCATTCGCTCTTGAGATTCATTACCAATGATTTCTTTCGCAGATAATGTAGGATCGCCAACGGGAAGGGCATCTAAATTAATATGTCCTCCAGTATCTTCAACAAGCTCACTCAGACAATTTAAATGCCCACCGGCTCCATGATCGTGAATCGAAACGATTGGATTTTCTTCACTCTCTACCATACCTCGGATGGCGTTTGCAGCTCTTTTTTGCATTTCGGGGTTGGAACGTTGCACAGCATTTAATTCAATACCTGAAGCGAATGCCCCTGTGTCAGCACTCGAAACCGCGGCTCCACCCATTCCTATACGATAGTTTTCTCCACCAAGAATAACAATTTTGTCACTTTCTTTAGGAGTGTCTTTTAAGGCTTGATTTGCCTTGCCATACCCGATACCACCAGCTTGCATAATTACTTTATCGAAACCTAATTTACGTGCTTCTTCTTCGTGTTCGAATGTAAGTACCGACCCACAAATTAGTGGTTGGCCAAATTTATTTCCGAAATCTGAGGCACCATTACTTGCTTTGATCAATATATCCATTGGGGTCTGATACAACCATTTTCGAGCTTCAAAAGAGTTTTCCCAAGGTCTATTTTCTTCTAATCGAGAATACGATGTCATATAAACTGCAGTTCCAGCTAATGGTAGCGAACCTTTTCCGCCCGCTAAACGGTCTCTAATTTCTCCTCCAGATCCCGTAGCTGCTCCGTTAAACGGTTCTACTGTAGTAGGGAAATTATGAGTTTCGGCCTTCAAAGAAATTACAGACTCGTAGTTTTTAATATCATAGAAATCAGGTTTATCAGCAGTCTTTGGAGCAAATTGTTCAACTGTTGGGCCTTTTATGAAAGCGACATTATCTTTATAAGCAGAAACAATATCGTTTGGATGTTGCTTCGATGTTTCTTTAATTAGTTTAAAAAGGGAAGTTGGTTTTTCTACACCATCAATAATAAATGTGCCATTAAATATTTTATGCCTGCAATGTTCGCTGTTCACTTGAGAGAATCCGAAAACTTCAGAATCGGTCAATAAACGACCAATCTTTTTTGAGACCGTTTCTAAATACTGAACTTCTTCATGGCTAAGTGATAACCCTTCTTGTTCATTATAGGCTGCAATATCTTCGATAGCTAAAATAGATTCAGGTTCAATATGTATAGTAAACGAATCTTGATTTAAGCCATTGAATTTTTCAGAAATCATAGGGTCAAAATCCGATGATTCTTTAGAGCATGCATTGAATGCTTCAATTCTTGTAATGCCTTGTATTCCCATATTTTGGGTAATTTCAACCGCATTAGTACTCCAAGGTGTGATCATGGCGGCACGAGGACCAATAAAAAAAGCGTCTAAAGACGCTGCGTTAATTTTTGGTTGATTGCCAAAAAGCCAATGTAATTTTGAGGTTGTCTCAGGCGTTAATTCTTTTGTTGCTTGAACAGCAAATACCTTGCTGTTTTGGTTTCCGAAGAAATGGATCATTTACTGCTATTTAATAGTTATTATTAAGCCAGTAAATTTACTCATTCTTCTCATAAAAGAATCAGATATGTTGATAAGATTGCAAAAATTATTTAGTCACCGCGGCAAATCCAACAGGCTTCCCATTAAAATGAATTTTGCCGTATGTAAAATTTGAATGTACCGGAAAATCAATATAATAGGTCCCTTGCTTCCCTTTGAAAGTAATACTTTTAAGCGCTTTTATCGCTGATTTAGTATTTTTCTTTTTACGACCAAAAATGTTTGGCTTGTATGTTTTTGCTTCCAAGTTGGTATATCCTTCTACAGGAGTCTCCCTAAATTTGTTGTAATTTTCATTCACCGCTTTTGATTTCAAATAGATTTTTTTGTCAGCTCGGTAATATGAAACTTCATTAGGTCGTATGCGTAGTTTATTGTCGTCATCAAATAAGATAAAGTCGTCAAAGTCTAAAGAAGTGTTCTTCGCACTTTTCGGAGTAATCGTAATTTGAACGGTAAGTGCCTTTAATTCTTTATTCTCATATCTATATGGCTGTACCCATAATGATCTATTAAGTACGGATTTTCCAACAGAAATCGTTAGGTTATCGTCGGTTTGTGAATGTATTTCATTAGTTGGAACAAATGCAACTAAAAAGATAAGAAATACGATGTAGGCTGATTTTTTCATTTTATTATTTGCTATTTTGTTCATAAACAAGTCTATGAACACCATAAGAACGCACAAACCTTGCCATAAATTGTTTAGGCCTATATTGAGATGGAGATGTTTTCGTATTGTTTTTTACTTTACACGTTCTATCAAGGCCATATAAAAGCCATCAAAACCACTTACTGAAGGAAGAATTTTTTGTTCTGAAATAAATTTAAATCCTTCGTTATGTTTTAGAAATTTTTCAACTTGTTTTTCATTTTCGGATGGTAAAATAGAACAGGTGGCGTAGACTAATTTACCACCTACCTTGAGCATTTGAGAATATTTACTCAATATTTCGGCTTGAGTTTCTTTAATTGTATCAATAAATTCAGGTTGCAATTTCCACTTTGCTCCTGGGTTTCTCTTCAACACACCTAAACCACTGCAAGGGGCATCAATTAAAACTCTATCGGCCTTATTATACAGTTTCTTGATCACTTTTGTAGAGTCAATATGACGAGGTTCAATATTATGTGCACCAGCTCGTTTAGCCCTACGTTTTAATTCTTTTAATTTATTGGCATAAATATCTAAGGCAATTATTTGACCTTTGTTTTCCATTAAAGCGGCTAAATGCAGGGTTTTTCCTCCAGCACCTGCACAGGTATCTACCACACGCATGCCTGGAGTTACCTGAAGATAATCAGCCACTAGTTGAGAAGAAGCGTCTTGAACTTCAAAAAAACCATTTTTAAAGGCGTCTGTTCTAAACACACTTTTACGCTCAATCAAGCGCAGTGCATTTTCACATCCTTTGATGGTCTCTGTCTCAATACTATTTTCGAGCAATACTTTTTTGAGATTTGTTTTATTCGTTTTAAGAGTATTTGTCCTTAGCACGACAGAAGCTTGTTCATTTAGCGCTGATAATTCGATATCCCATTGACTACCTAGTTCTTTTGCTCCTAAAGCATCCATCCAATCAGGAATTGATTCTTTAAAAACCCGTTGATCTTGTAATTCATCAAACTTTCCTTTGATTCGCCTCACAGGCGTGTCGACAAATTGTTTCCAATCAGGTAATTGAATACCTTTCAATGTTGCCCAAACGGAAAATATTTTCCAAAGATTTTCTTGAGAATAATGGTCTTTTGTCCCAGCAATCTCATTATACAAACGTTTCCATCTTACGCAATCGTAGATTGTTTCGGCTATGAATTTTCTGTCGCGCGCACCCCAGCGAGCATCACGTTTAAGTGTTTTTTCAACAACTTTATCGGCATATAAGCCATCATTGAAAATATAATTCAATGAATCAATTACCGCTAAAACTAAATTTCTATGTAAACGCATCCAAAAATATTAAGGCTGCAAAGGTAGCTAATATTAAAACTTCTCGAAAACTCCTAGACCAAATAATGCAAAATCATATTTTACGGGATCTGTGATGTCTAATTTGCGCAAATTTGTGTCTAGTTCGAGTAAAGCTTTGGCATCATTTTGTTTCCTCTTGAGTAGCCCTAATTTGCGCGCTACGTTACCAGAGTGAACATCTAAAGGGCAAGATAACTCTGCGGGAGAGATGTTGTTCCAGATACCAAAGTCAACACCGGCATTATCTTTACGTACCATCCATCGCAAAAACATGTTTATTCGTTTAGCAGCTGATCCTTTTTGAGGATCCGAAACGTGTTTTTTAGTTCTTAAAGGATGGTTTATTTCAAAGAAAATATTCTTAAAAAGATGAATGCGATTTTGTAAAGAATTAGTCTTATTTTTAACAGTAAATAATTCTTCTAATCCATTGTAATTCAAATAAATGTTTTTAATTGATTCAATGAAAAATTTAATATCAATTTCATTGAATGTACGATGAACGAAACCATCAAATCTTTCGAGATGATCCTCAGTATGATTTAAAATGAAGTCGTATGGAGATTCACCCATTAATTCCATCATTTTAGTAGCATTCTTGATAATCATCTTACGGTTTCCCCAAGCAATTGTTGCAGTTAAAAATGCGGCAATTTCAATGTCTTCTTTAAGCTTGAATTGATGTGGAATTTGTATTGGATCTGATGCAATAAACTTTGGATTGTTATATTCAACAACTTTTGCATCTAAGAATTCTTTTAGTTCAATTTGAGTCATATCCATCGTCTCACCTTTTTACAATAATTGGTGTATTCTTCGCCAAATAATTTAATTAAAGCTTCTTCTTCTGGTTGGATCTGAAAAGTAGTAATATACCAGATATAAAGTACAAGAATTGGTAGAGTATATAGATTACCTAATCGAACGAAAAATGCTATTAGTATGAACAGCATACCAAGATACATTGGATTCCTAGATATTTTATAAATACCAACAACTACAAGCTTTGAAGCTTTATGAGGTTGCATTGGGTCGACGGTAGTTTGGGCTCTCCGAAACGCATATACAGCTAAAATTCCAATGCATATACCCATAGCGAAAAACAAATAGCTAGTATTCTTTTGCGAAGCAAAATTAAGGTGATTTCCAGTGACTATTCTGGAAACGCAATACATAAGCAATGCAAAAAGAAGTACTTGAAAAACGGGAGGAATTTTGAGTTTCATAAGATTTAATTGAAGCTAAACGAAACTGGCTTTTTCAAATTGGTATTTTTTTGATACAATAGTTTCCCTTTTTGATCAAGAATTTTAATAGTGGTGAGTTTGTCATTTCGGGTTACTTCAATATCAAAATCTTGTCCGAAAGCCTTAATTTTACGTAGTGCCATGTTGTTCCATCCTGTAGGTAGCCTTGGAATCATACTAAAACTTTTTAATCCAGTAGGATTGATGCCAAACAACCCTTCAATGAATACACGACAGTATAAACCGCTTTCGGCTGATAAATGAGCCATATTACCTTCTGGATATGCTTCAACAACATAAGGTACACGATCTTCTAACAACCGTTTATTCGAAAATTGCTCTAATTTTTGCAAAGACTGATCGGTCGCACCTGATAAGAAGGTACCTCTTAAGGCATATAAGGTGCCTCTATCCCAAAAAATAGTGGATATAGCCTTGTTGGGATTGTTTTTTTCAACATGAACACCGTTTTCTGTCCATAAGCGGTCAAATAACGCAGTAATAGTAGCATCCTTTCGGTTATTTAGACCAACAACTAAGGGAAGACAAACCCAATGCCTTAAGGCGGTATGTTCTTTATAATACTTATAGGTATTTAAACCTTCAATTTGGGCACCAAAGTAGGCATCAATATTTTTTGCTAAAATAGCAGCTTCTTTAGTGTATCCATTTGTTATTCGTTTTGATTTTCGTAATGATTTACCTAAATCAGACGCATGGTTTAACGCTCCATAATACAACGAAGACGTAGCTAAATTGGCACTGCCTGTTTCTACGCGATTCTCCATTTCATCAGACTCTGATTTAACTACTCCAGATTCATTTAATTGTCTTTTACAGTATTCTAGAGACCAACTTATTAACGGCCATAAATCATTCGCAATTTTCTTATCTCCTAGAGCCAGAGCGAATTGACTTGCTCCATAAGCAATCATTGCTGCATCCCCTCGGTCTAATGGAGCAGGAGGTGGCAATCCTTCAACTTCAAAGGCATAAGGCAATTTTGTATATTCTTTATTCATTTTAGTTGCAAAGGCTTTGTAAGCGTTAACCGCGGATATATTACCAGTATCATACCCTAAATAAGGAAAGAATGGGCTCACATATTCAGCTTGATCGTTTGCCCAAATACCCACGTAATACCTTCCACCACCTGGAGAATGAATTAAACCCAATTTAGAGTCATAGATACTCTCTGAAGCACGAATCTTGGAAAACTCGAACAACGTATTTAGAGTTGGGTTTGGTGTTTCCAAGATTAATGAACTTGACATCTTTCTTAAAAAAAGCTCTCGCCCTGCAATTGATTTTTGTATTTCCTGACTCGGGAAGGCCTCATCATTGAGTTTGGACATTATTCTTATAGAAAAAGTAATCGATTGGTTTGGTTCTATAATTGCCTTACTTGGTGCATTAGACTGAACTACAGTAGTAAATTTACCAGAGGCACCCATATCTTCATGTTTTAAAGAAGTATTCGTTGCATTTATAGAAATAGCATTTGCCGTAGTATTGGTAAGTGTTAATTGCTCAATAAATAACCGTTCAGAAGGAGAAGGTAAGAATGTGCGTTTTAATTGTAGTCCTGAGGAGGATGGTAAGTGTTCAAAATGAATCATTCCGTTAATGATAACATTTTTTAATTTTCCAGGAAAGAAACGTTTATTGTTAATAAAAACTTTAGGCACAATAGCATCGCTAAATGTATTTTTAACGTAGGATCTGTATACAAACCAACTCGGATCATTTTCTCCTAAAAAGGGGTGTAATTGTGGGAAAAATACTTGTCTGTTAATGGTCAATGTTGCAGCAGAATCAATTACATAGCTTACAATACCAGCTACCTTTTTGCCATCCATTTCAATATTATCTTCATACGGTAGTTGTTGACTTTTCAGGGCGTCAAACTTAATAGATGTCTTTGAGGTTATTTCCCAATGATTATTGGGCAATTTTTGACCCGAAATTGAGAAACTGGTCAGAAAAAAAAGAATTACTATGTAATTTTTTACGTTTATTTTCATCACTTAGTTTTTGTTTAGAGAGTAATTCGTTGACTATTATTTGCAGCTGATTTAAAAATTGCTTCTACCACCTTTATATCTTTCATGCCTTCTTCGCCAGGAACTAAGGGTTTCGTTTTTCGCATGATCGCTAAGGAATTGTCGTCCATTTGTTTTGCTTGCTGATTTCCTTTAAACGGTGATAGAATTTTACCATCGCTAGTCGTGCCTTGAACGCCTGTATATGATTGCATCGGGCTTAGTTGGTACCAACCTTTTTCGCAATCGACTTTTAGCGTATTAATATTTGCTCCAAAGGTCGTCTTACAAGATGCTGATATACCTTCTGGAAATTGAAGATCAAATGTTGTTGTTTCGTCGGCAATAAAGATTGATTTTCTATCACTATATTGTCTTGCCGAAACTGATATTGGTTCCATGCCAGTGACATATCTAGCGGCATTTAAGGCATAGACACCCATGTCGAACATCGCTCCACCACCTAATTCTTTATGAAGACGCCAATTGGTGAGATCATTAGGATTGCTATAAAATCCAGCCTCGGTGTAAAGTGACTTTATAGAACCATAAGGCTTAGAATTACGCCACTTTATAATTTGTTGTGTGACGGGTTCATGTTGCATTCGATAACCAATTGTGAGTTGCACCTTGTTCTTTGCGCAAGCCTCAATCATTTGCTGGCATTCAAGTACATTCATAGCCATTGGTTTTTCACACCACACATGTTTTCCCGCATTTGCGCCAATAATGGTATATTTTTTATGCAACGCGTTTGGTAAAACGATATATACAATGTCAATATCATCGTTGTTCGAAATTTGATGCATATTTTCATAGTTATAAACATTCTTTTCGTCAATACCATATTTTTGACGCCAAACAGGTATTTTTTCTGGTGAACCTGTAACAATTCCTTTGAGTTCGCAATGTTCTGTAAGCTGCAAAGCTGGAGCCAGTAAATCTCGACTGTAGTACCCTAAACCAACTAAGGCAACACCTAATTTTTTCTTTTTGTTAGTGCTGATTAGATTACAAGCAGGAAGTACACTAATCGCTGTGAGAAGTCCGGCCTTTTTTATGAATGTTCTTCTATTGCTCATAATGTTATCGATCTTTTTTCAAGACTTTTTTGATTGCTTCTTTGGCGAGCGGGGCCATTATTTGATATCCTTTCTTATTCGGATGTACGCCATCATAGGTATATTCGGATTTTAGACCGTTTTTATCGTCAACCATAGCCTTGAAATAATCAAGGTACGTTATGTTGTGCTTTTCAGTATATGCTTTTAGTAATTTATTGAGGGTAGGAATCTTTTCGTTAGGTTTCAATCCTTTTTGCCAAGGATAATCAAATGCAGGATGCACAGAGCAGATAATAACTTTAATACCATTTGCTTTGGCAATTTCTGACATTGAACCAATATTGTCAACAATCATTTTTAATGTACTCGGACCTGTATTCCCCGCTATATCATTGGTGCCTGCTAATATAACTACAGCCTTTGGCTTTAAGTCTACCACGTCTTGTTTAAAACGAATGAGCATTTGCGGTGTTGTTTGTCCCCCAATACCGCGATTTATAAAGGATTTGTTGGAAAAGAATTCAGGATGATGTTGACTCCATCCCTCAGTTATAGAATTGCCCATAAAAACAACTCTATTTTCGTCTTGTCCATAAATGTTGATCGCCATATTTTCTTTCTGATAACGTTTTAAATTTGCCCAATCTTGAGCAATGGTATATTCTGTTGCCATAAGAGATAGTAAGATAATTGTTTTAAAAAGCACTTTCATATATAGGGAATTGATCTTAAAGGCAAGCTTTCTTTAAAAGTTTACTCTCCCAAATATAACCAATATTTTGAGTTTATTTTCAACTCCCAAATTAGTATATTCGTTGATTAAATATGCTTTAGTGTCAGCTCGAAATTTACATACTCCAATAGAATACTTAAAAGGCGTTGGTCCATCACGGGCAGATTTACTTCGTAAAGAATTAGGTATTCGAACACTGGCAGATTTAGTAAACTTTTTTCCCAATCGTTATATTGACAGAACCCAGTTTTTTAAAATAAATGAATTGCAACAAAATAGTGCAGAAGTTCAAGTTATTGGGAGAATTACGCATATTAAGACTGTTCAACAAAAGCGAGGAAGTAGGTTAGTGGCCACTTTTAAAGATGATTCAGGTTCTATGGAACTTGTGTGGTTTAGAGGAGTAAAGTGGATTAAGGATGCGTTAAAAGTGAATGTGCCGTATGTCGCTTTTGGTAAAGTAGGTTTATTCGGTCATACCTTCAATATGCCTCATCCAGAACTGGAATTGACTGCAGATTATAAAAAGAGTCTACAATCAGCAATGCAACCCGTATATCCTTCAACAGAGAACTTAACAAACAAAGGAGTTACAAACAGAGCTGTCATTAAAATGATGCAGAGCCTGTTTATGGAAACCAAAGGGGTTTTTCAAGAAACATTACCAAATGAGATGCTTGATAGATTACACTTAGTATCTAAGAATAAGGCACTTTTTCATATTCATTTCCCACAAAATCAACAAGCACTAACAAAGGCACAGCAGCGATTGAAGTTTGAAGAGTTGTTTTTTATTCAATTACAGTTAATTAGAAAAAAGCTCATCCATAAATCTCGTATTAAAGGATTTACTTTTGAAAAAGTGAGTCATCACTTCAATTCATTTTATAACGATCATTTGCCGTTTGAATTAACGAATGCTCAGAAAAGGGTAGTGAAAGAAATTCGGAAAGATATGATGACCGGAGCTCAAATGAATCGCTTGTTACAAGGAGATGTTGGGTCTGGAAAAACAATTGTTGCGTTATTAGCAATGTTAATAGCGCTCGACAACGGATTTCAAGCTTCTTTAATGGCCCCCACAGAAATATTGGCAAAACAACATTATAATGCGATTTTTGAATTACTTGAAGAGTTAGATATTACTATTGGATTGTTAACTGGTTCTACGAAAACGAAAGATAGAAAAGTATTACATGAAGGATTAGAGGATGGTTCTTTAAAAATTTTAATAGGCACACATGCTTTAATTGAAGATAAAGTACAATTCAAAAATTTAGGACTGGCCATTATTGATGAACAACATCGTTTTGGTGTTGCACAAAGAGCAAAGATGTGGATGAAAAACACCTTGCCACCTCATATTTTAGTCATGACGGCAACTCCAATCCCACGAACACTTGCAATGAGCGTTTATGGAGATTTAGACATTTCGGTTATTGATGAACTACCACCAGGACGAAAAGAAATAAAAACGGCTCATCGTTATGATAGTAATAGGCTGAGTGTTTTTAAGTTTATGAAAGAAGAAATTGCAAAAGGAAGACAGGTATATGTTGTATATCCATTAATTCAAGAGTCACAGAAGTTAGATTTTAAAGATTTAATGGACGGTTATGAAAGTATCGTTAGAGAATTTCCTACTCCGCAATATCAAGTTAGTATCGTTCATGGTAAAATGAAACCTGCGGATAAGGAATTTGAGATGAATCGCTTCCTAACCCACGAAACTCAAATAATGGTGGCAACAACGGTCATTGAGGTAGGAGTGAATATACCCAACGCTAGTGTGATGATTATAGAGAGTGCCGAACGTTTTGGATTATCTCAATTACATCAGTTAAGAGGGCGTGTAGGAAGAGGGGCTGAACAAAGCTTTTGTATTTTAATGACTAGTTTTAAATTAACACATGATGCCAAGAAAAGACTGGAAACCATGGTTGCCACGAACGATGGATTTGAAATTGCCGAAGTTGATTTAAAATTGCGTGGTCCTGGAGATTTAATGGGAACACAGCAAAGTGGGGTCCTTAATATGCGCATTGCCGATATCGTAAAAGATGCTTCTATTTTGAAAAGAGCACGTGAAGAAGCAATCCAGTTGTTACAAGATGATCCTAACCTTAAGAAAGAAAGTAATAGGTTTATTCATTTAACCTATCAAGAGATCACCAAGAATAGATCAATTTGGGCGAACATTAGCTAACGAAAAAAGCCAGACGAAAATTCATCTGGCTTTACAAAAAATAAGATCATCTTATTGCATTTTTTCTCCTTTTTTTAATCGATCTATATTCGCCTGAACCCTAGCTTTATTTGCTTTAGTAGGTGCTAATTTTAGAGATTTGGTTAAATACTTTATGGCTGTTTTGGTATTTCCTTGGGATGCGTATGCTCTGCCTAATCCATAATTTACAGGCCATGTGTTTTTATGATTCGCCGCATTCCATTTGAACACCTTGAAGGCCTCATCATTGAGTCCCTGGTTTATCAGTGATCTACCATATCCATGTATTTGGAAAACACTTCCATCTTTTAAGGATTCATTCATTAATTTGATACCTTCAGCCTGTTTCCCCATTTTAGTTAAAATACCAGCTTTTAATTGTGCATTTGTAAACGTTTTTTGGCTAAAAAACTGACCCTCACGCGCTCCATTTACCCATTTTAAAGCATCCTTTAGGTCACCACCGTTGTTTAACGCGAAACTAGCAGCTTGTTCCCAATTTTGGCGACTAAAACCTGCTTGACCTTGCATACTCTTTTTAATATCAGCGATTACAATATCGGTAACAGGCACTTCAATTTTAAACGGAATATGTTTTTTTTCCCAAATAAGTGCAGCTGTTGCAGAAGTAGGCTGCACATCCACAAAATCATAAGTTAACAATTCTCTATGTGGCACTTCCTTTGTTTTTACGGTAACCTTGGCAACATCTTCTGACGGTTCATAGAAATAACTTCCCCATGCTGTATGATTTTTTGATAGAATGATATCAGCATCTCCGTTTTCTTTAATAACCATATGCAAGCCATATTTACCAGCTTTGACCGGTTTCCCTTCAAAACTTACGTCATGCGTAAATTTTATTACTGTATTTTCATCAGCTCCAGCTCTCCAAGGAGATTCTTTGGCTGTACCAAACCCTAGGTTATTCATTCCATAGGGAACAAGCTTGCCCCAAATTTCTCTACCTCGAACACTTGGTCTTGAATAGGTGATATAAATATCTGTTGTTCCAACGGTCTGTTTTATTGTAGCCTTTTGACTTCCTCGAGGCGTATTTAATTGAGCCTCCATAGAAGCGGTAGTAAAGACCATAAAGGCAATAATACAAATGGTCGTAATGTTTTTAAAATAATGGTGTTTCATAATCGATTGGTTAAGTTGAACAATAATTAAATTTTGGATTGAAATATGGTTATAAATTTGCATGACAAGTTACTATTTGAACTAACTAAGATTAGTTATAGTACTGTTAAAAAATATATTGAACTGTTAAAAATAGTAAAGCCTTATAATCTAAATCATAAGGCTTTACTTTGGGAAGAAAGAGTTATTTAATCAGATGTTGATTTTTAACAAATTGAAACCAACGTATTAATGTTTAAATATAATCAACTTTAAGGACATAATTAGTTAAAGAATTCTTAAACCACCTATCTTCTCTTATAAATACATTTATTCAACAATCAGTTTTTTAGTTATACTCAATCCTTTAGATGATACGATGTTTATAAGATAAACGCCTCGTGAGATGTTAGAAACGTCTAAATCATATTCAAAGAGTTCATTTTTAATATCTTCGAAATTTAAAGATTTAACTAGTCTTCCTTGCAAGTCTACGAGTTTTAGTTGAACATTTACAATGTCATCTTCAATATCAATTTCAGTACGAATTTTTGCTTTATTTTTTGTCGGATTAGGATAAAATTCTAAGCTTTCTATTTCTCTGTAGTTCAGAGCGGTTTCTGCCCTAGGCAGACCAATAGAGATAATAGTACTATTTTCCGTGCTTTTCAAATTAGAACCAGTAGTTGCAGTCACGCTTACTTTATCTATATAAATTTGATCAGCATTCGAACTTGCGTCACATTGAAACCTAAACTGGGCATTGGAAGGGAAATAATAATCCGTTGATGAAATATTTACCGTAGCTGTAAAGAAACCATTGTTCGAAAAATCGGTTCCACTAATGAATGTTTCTACAGTTCTCCAGGCCGAACCATCATAATATCTAAGCCAAAAATCTTCATTATTTTCCATACTGTAGCTGTAGAAATAGAATTCTACCGATAAATCAGTATAACCTGATACGTCAAAGCTACTGGATGTCATAGACGATGCAGTACCAGAATTATCTCTAATTCTCACTGAATAACTACCATCATATGATCTAGAACTTCTAATTCTGTAACAATCACCACCGCCATCAATCCATCCTTCTAAACCAGTTTCGAATGAATTATCAAGAAGAAGAGTTGAAGTATTGGTAGCACTTAAAGTTGTCACAGATACTATATTACTGGCAATAGAACTGTTACTCGCGGCATCATTGGCAACAACTTCAAAACTATAATTGGTGTTTGAGATTAAATTAGAAACGGTATAGCTGTTCGAAGTTGTTGAAGCTTCTAGAACTCCATCCTTAAATATAGTGTAGTTTGTCACCCCTACATTATCTGTGGAGACATTCCATGTTAAGTCTGTAGTAGTTTGTGTTGTGTTCGAAGCTGCTAAATTCGACGGGGCATTTGGAGCCGTATCGTCTACAGTTATCACAGTGATTGTTGTACTTGGAGCTGACGTATTTCCTGCGCCATCTTTAGCAACTATATAAAAGTTATATGAAGTTACAACATCTAAACCTGTAACAGTATAATTTGTACCAGTAGTGGAGGCTTCCAAGGTACCATTTTTATAGATGTCATATCCTGTAACGCCAACATTATCGGTTGCAAGGCTCCAAGATAAATCAACAGTCGTTTCTGTGATATTAGAGGCATTGAGTCCGTTTGGCACTGTTGGCGCTGATGTGTCCTCAGTTGTTCCACCAGCAATACTGTGATTTCCTAGACCGTCAAAAGTGTCTGCTGCATATGAATCCCATTCAGAAACTGTATAATTTGTACTAGGAGAAGTAATTGTTTCTTTTCTCCTTCTAGTAGTGTTTTGAGCAAAATTTGCCGAGCCTCCATTAAAGTTACCAATAACATCGATCAATACATTATTTTTAAATAGTCCCACAGGATCATTTCCATTAAATGTCAGCGCTTCTGCTGAAGTAGTAACATTCGCTAAGTTTTTCAATGCAGTACCAGCATTACTATTCACTATTACAAAAACGTCACCAGTATTGAGTTGCCCAGATAAATTATAAGCAGCTCCCCAACTAGAACCTCCATTTGTATTCCGTTTTAGGGAGTAGTTACTTAAATTTACGGTAGCTCCGGTAAAATTGGCAATCTCTATTGCTTTGTTATTCGATGATCCTTCAACATATTCTGATATAAGTAGTTCTGTTGTAGTTCCACCATTTGTGGTTGGTAATGTGGTAATAATGGCGCTAGCACTTGACGATGAACTGTTTCCTGCTGCATCCTTTGCTCGAACTGTAAAATTATACAATGTACTTGCCGTTAAATCTGTTGCGCTATAGGAGTTGGTATTTACCGATACGTAAAACGTACCATTCGAGTAAATATCATACCCCGTAACTCCTATATTATCACTGGAGGCATTCCATGAAAGATCTACAGAAGTTGCTGTTATATTGCTAGCTATCAGATTGTTTGGGGTAGAGGGAGCCTCTGTATCACTAGTATTCGTGCCTCCAAATAAATCTTCTGCTTGAGGGCCACCCCAAATTTGCGTAGCAAATGCAGGATTATCGATAAAAGGATTTCTGTTTCCTTGAGAAAAAGAATTCGCCGTTAATCCGTGATACGCGTTTCTATTAATTTCTATTTGCGAAACAGGATCTTCAGCATTCCATTGCAAAAATAAATCGATCATAGCATCGGGCGTGTTGGAAGAACTGCCAATTCCTACGGCAGTAGGTAAACATTGATTACCATAACGTAAATAAACATACATCATCATTCTAGCAACATCACCTTTCCATTCATCGCCTGGATACCAACCTCCGTTTGAATCTCCTGCATTTCCAGACCCAGCGGCAAACTTTTTACTACCTCGTTGACCATTAAAACTCACATCAGCGGGGCGTAAATGATGCGCATCGGCACCTGGCCCTGAAGTACCTAAGTTTGGATTCCCTAAAGATTTGGGATAGGTATGTTCTCGATTCCAATCAGTTCCAGCTGTACCACCATTTAGATTTTTGTTTCTTGTTCTGTCCGTAATATAATTACCATCATTGTCATTATATCCATATATCAAAATTACATTATTTTGAGAAGCATCGTTCGGATCTAAATCTGTTATTTGCGAAGCACTCCATACTTGTGAGTAGGACAAAAAACGTGTGTGTGTCGCTGTTATTTTAGTTGCCAATTCATTTTTCAATGAAGTTCCACTCAATGATAAATTAACGTCATCATAATATGAAGGTATTTGCGCTTTCGCTAGTAAAGTGACTGAAAGAAAGAGTAAAAAAGTAATTTTTTTCATTTGTTTTTGATTGATTTTATTAAGGTTATGGCAAAAATATAGTTTTGAGTACTGCTACATTTAGCAAAAGATTAAAATTATTAACGCATTTTTTAACATTCTGTAAAATTTGATATTGTGAAATGTTTTTCATGAGCATTCTTTAACTTTACGCACCTAATTATGACCTATGATTTTTATTGTTGATAGTGGATCTACAAAATGTGATTGGATTGCAGTTGATAAAAATGGAATTCAATTATTTGAAAAAGTACGCACGAAAGGCTTAAACCCGGCTATTTTGAGTCCAGATGAATTATTAGGACGAATTCAAGAGAATGATGTACTCAAAATGCATAAGGATGCCGTTGAACATTTATATTTCTATGGTGCAGGTTGTGGTACAGAAGGACCAAGAAAATCATTAGACCAGGTATTGAACTCTTATTTTATAAACGCGGAGGTTAAGGTTGCTGAAGACACCTTAGCAGCGGTCTATGCAACAGTTGAGAATAATGAACCTGCTGTGGTTTGTATTTTAGGAACAGGTTCTAATTGTACTTATTTTGATGGTGAAAATTGTCATCAAAAAATACAATCACTAGGTTATATTATTATGGATCACGCTAGTGGAAATTATTTCGGAAAACAATTGATAAGAGATTATTTTTTCAATCACATGCCCGAAAACTTGAAAATATCGTTTCATGAAAAGTATAATTTAGATCCAGACTTCATAAAGTACAATCTATATAAGAATCAAAACCCCAATGCTTATTTAGCTTCTTTTGCTGAATTTATGTTCTTAAATAAAGAATGTTCCTACGTAAAAGATATGATTAAGCTTGGTTTTAAGAGATTTACGAGAAATATGATTTATCAGTTTAAGGATAAATTACAAGATGTTCCTGTACATTTTGCCGGATCTATAGCTTTTCTCTCCCAAGAAGAAATAAAGGAAGTCGCAATCGAAATGGGTTTTAAGACAGGTAATTTTGTAAAAAGACCTATAGACGGTCTCGTAAAATACCATACGAAACAATTGTCGTAATTGCTAACTTTTGATGGCGATCATCGAAATTTCAACATTCACATTTTTTGGTAAACATGCCACTTGAACCGTTTCTCGTGCAGGAGCAGTTTCATCATTAAAATAGGCACCGTATACTTTATTTATGGTGCCAAAATCATTCATATCTGCAATGAAAATAGATGTTTTAACTACATTTGAAAAATTCATTTCAGCAGCCTCAAGAACAGCTTTCATATTTTTCATAACTTGCTTTGTTTCAGTAACTATGTCATCTAAAACTAATTCTCCAGTTGAAGGGTTTAATGCTATCTGCCCTGAAGTATACAAAGTACCATTAATTAACGTTGCTTGATTATAGGGACCTATTGGAGCGGGCGCTTTTGAAGTAGTTATTATTTTTTTCATTTGAATGTATTTTAACGTTTTATATTATTAGAATAATCGTCTATCCGGAACACGTCGTTGATCATATTTTAAGTCACTAAATATTGAGGATTTCACACCAATAAAGAAGTAATATGATGTTCGATTACCAAATGGCACCCAATTAAAACTCATACGCCAACTATCTAAATCTCTCTCAAAATTTAAACTAGTAGGTGTTATTCCTTTACGCTTAAAGTCATAACCCGATGAAATACCTACACTCCATTTTGGAGATAATTCTACATCACCAGAAAATTGTAATGAGTTATTTGAAATATCATTTTGCCGTCTTGAATTGGAATAGCCTAAAGTATGTCTAAAACTAAGATTCCAAGGGATACTTGCATCATATAGTTTGGCTGTTTTCTTTTCTGGTTTCTGATTATCGAATTTACTATTACGAGTGGTTAAATTGTCTCCTAATAGATCGTCAGTTAAAGGATCTTTGTTTTCTGACTTATTGCTATCCTTTTTTTCTTCTTTCTTCGAAAAGACCTCACTCGATATTGAATAACTGGTATTAATACTTGCTTGAGTTAGTCTAAATAGACTTCCTCCATTATTAATATTGAACGTATTTATTCTTGTGTTATTGGCGTTTAGTGCATATGGATCTAATGTAGCATTCATATTCACCGATAATTTGTTGTCAAAGAAATTTGTGCTTGCTGTCATTCTGACCGGGCTCCATTTCAATGAATCTGCAGCCATATTATAACTTGTAGAAAAATTTAAATTATTTAACAGTGTAATTTTTTTTGGTTCAGTTACGGTAGAATCTTTAGGCATAACTTTCGCTTCAAATACGTTGTTTAATCGAAAGTTAAGATTACTAGATAAACCTCTAGATGGAGTCCCAAAAATACCACCTTCAAAACGCGTAAATTCGAAGGTGTCGTCAGGATCTTCACTTCTTTGAATCACATCATAATAAAAGCTAAAGTCTGGGGTGTAGTTAAACGACACTTCAGGTCGTAGCGTATGACGAATTGCCTTTAGTCGTCCCTTTTTAAAGGTATACTCTCCGTAGACCGTTGTAGAAGCAGAAATACCACCAGAATATTGTCTAAACGAATCAAAACCACTTACTGTATCTCTAACGACTTGGTCTCCTTCTGGTCGCGAAGGATCAAAGCTTTGTGCTATTGTTTTTAAATAAGAAACTTCACTATAGTTTGCACTTGGTGAGAGTGTAATATAGTTTAAGGCTTTGATATTTGTACTAATGGATACATTTTGACGGAGTCCACTACGTGCATTATCAAACATGCCGGGTTTGAAAAACTCTTCATCAGTAGTAGTTACCCTATTTTGTAAATCCATACTATAGGTTAATCCAATATTCTGTATCGGGTTCTTCTTAGATCCATTTTTAGGAGCGAAAGGGTAGATACGATCCATACTCACTTGCAATGACGGTAAATTCATATCGATTACCTCGGTATTTGTATTTTGAGTATGGGTGACTGACATATTCATATTAAAGGGTGTGCCAACAAACTTTTTGTAATAGGAGATCGATGAACTAAACGTATTTGTGATTCCTCTACCAATATTTATTTCGTTTAAAGATTCTCTAAAATAACGGCTACTACCTAAATTCACTGAAGATGCGAAGCGAGAATTAGGATTAGACTTTGCATCTTGACTATGGCTCCAACGCAAATAGAAATTATTTCGCTGCGAAAAATCATCAAACCCTCGTTGACTGGTTATTAAGTTCTCAAAACGAAGACTAAAACTACCGGTAAATTTATATCTCAAGGCATAATTTGATTCAAATCTTAATCCCCAACTTCCATTGGTATAAATGTCTCCGAGAATCGACAGATCCACGTAATCATTGATAGCGAAATAGTACCCTAAATTTTGAAGAAAAAAACCTTGCTGATTATTCTCACCCCAAGTAGGTAGTTTAATTCCAGAAGCAGACTTTTCTTTTGTTAGGGGTGCATAGAAAAATGGTAATACCGCTGGTGTTGGTACTCCGGCAAGAATTAGTTGAGATAAACCACCTACAACTTTTTTGCCTGGAACAACCTTTATGATATTGGTGCCAATATAATAATCTGGCTTCTCTTTTAAAGAGGTCGTAAATTTTGCGTTGCTAATATAAAGGGTAGAATCATTCTCCCTACGCGTTAATGCTCCGTTAATAGTAATTCCATTCTGTTCTGTAGTGGTATTATAGATTACGGCTCGTTCATTTTTAAAATTATAGATCAGAGAATCTTGGGTTGACTCTTGATTGGCTTGTTTAAATATAGGTCGTTGGGTATACACTCCAGCTGTATCCACAATACCCTTAGCATAGGCTAGATTTTTTTCATAATCAATGATTATAATACCAGCTTTCAATTCTATGTCTTGATAGTATAATTCTGCATTGTTGTAGAGGGTGGTCGTTTTAGTTGTAAAGTTGTTCTGGATATAATCGGTTGCCTTTTTCTTAATGACAGCTTCTAAAAACTCTTTGGGTTTGATGCTGTCTACTTTGGTGGTATCGGTTCCAATAGTGTCTATGGGCTTCACCGAAAGTGTATCTTTTTTATTGGTTTCCTGACTAAAACTGTGCGCAATACCAATACTAAAAAATAGTAAAACTAAAAGTATGTCCTTTAAATTTGTATACAACGCTATTAATAGTATTTTTGTAAATATAAAAACGGCTCAGTTTTTGAGTTTACAAACTTACATATATTTTTTATGAGGTTAAACTTAAAGAGACGTTAAAAAATGAATACTATTATTACCCCAAATAATAATAAAATTGTAATGATTAAAAAGATGTTATTTCTTGCATTTCTTGCAGGAATAGTTTTGGTGCCTACACAATTTATTGAAGCTCAACAAAAATTTAAAGTTGTTTTAGACCCTGGTCATGGTGGGACTGATCCTGGAAATTTAGGAGCTCCGAAAAGCAAATACTTGGAAAAGGAAATAGTATTAAAAATTGCTTTAAAAGTTGGTAAAATGTTAGAGCAAGATAAAGATATAGAAGTAATTTATACGCGTAAACATGATACTTTTATCGACTTAGATGTACGTGGTCAAATTGCACAAAAATCAAAGGCAAATTTGTTCATTTCTATTCACTGTGATGCTTTTTCTAGTCCGTATGCTTCAGGTGCAGGAACGTTTGTACTCGGTTTGCATGAGAACGATCGTAATTTTGAGATTGCAAAAAAAGAGAATCAAGTAATATTGCTGGAGGATAACTATGAGGAGAAATATGGAGGGTTTAACCCGAATTCACCGGAATCTGTAATTGGTATTACAATGATGCAGGAAGAATATTTAGATCAAAGTTTAACTATTGCAAGTCTAATTCAAAATAAGTTTGCTCAAGAGTTGAAAAGAAAAGATCGCTTAGTAAAACAAGCTGGTTTTTTGGTGTTGCGTAATACATTTATGCCGAGTGTACTTATAGAAACGGGTTTTTTAACAAACCCTAAAGAAGGGGCTTATTTAAATTCCGAAAAAGGGCAAAAAGAAATGGCAAAAGCCATATATGATGGAATTAAAGCTTATAAAAAAGAGTATGATGCAAATTTTGTAGTTGAAGAAGCAAAACCAATTGAGAAAGAACCGGTTGTTACGAAACCAGCTTCTCGCGTGTTTAAGAATGTGAAATTCAGGGTTCAAATAGCATCTAGTTCTAAAAAAGTAAAAACGACTCCGAGTAATTTTAAAGGACTGAAAGATATTGAGCGTGTGCGTGTTGGAGCGCATCATAAATATTATTACAGCAAAACATCTGACTATGAGAAAGCGAAAAGATTGCGCACCTTGGCAAGGGGAAAAGGGTACAATTCAGCATTTATAGTCGCGTTTAAGTATGGCAAAAAAGTTTCTGTGAATGAGATTTTGAAATCTGAATAAATAGAATATAGTCTTTCTACTCACAGAAATTATTAGTATTATTGCTTATTATCTAAACGGAATAATTTGAAGATTTCAAGAGAATTAAAAACAGGTGTGATTGTTATATTGGGAATCGCACTTTTTATTTGGGGCTTTAGCTATATAAAAGGTGAAAGTCTATTCGAAAAGCCAAGAATGTTCTATGCTGAATATGGAAATGTTCAGGGTTTATTAACTTCAGGAAGCGTAACAATTAATGGTCTTAAGGTTGGTAAAATTGAAGCCATAACTTTTCATCCAAAAAAAACGGGACGTTTGGTGGTTAAATTCTCATTAGAAAATGATTTTCAATTTTCTAAAAATAGTATTGCGCAAATTTACAGTCCAGATTTTATTAGTGGAAAATCTATTAAAATTGTACCAAGTTTTGAAGGTGCCAGCGCCATATCTGGAGACACACTAACCGCCAAAGTAGAAACGGATATTTTAGGTTCTATTGGAGATCAATTAGTGCCTTTACAAGAGAAAATTACAAGTTTTATAACAAATGCGGATGCCGCTTTAAAAGGGTTTAATGATATTCTTGATGAGGATGGTCGTTCTAATTTGAAACAATCTTTCGCCAAGTTAAATTCGTCGTTAAGTTCCTTCAACGGTGTTTCAAAATCAATGAATAGGCTTCTAGCTGAAAACGGCAAACTTGATTCTGTGTTGACAAATGCTAAATCGGCATCAATTAATTTAACGCAGATAACAGATTCTTTAGCGAGTGCTAATCTAGCCGGAACGATTCATAAATTAGAAAATTCTTTGAAAAATTTCAATTCAATTCTTACCGATGTTGAACAAGGCAAAGGTTCGATGGGTAAACTATTAAAAGATGATGGATTGTATAAAAATTTAGAGGGTGCTACGAAGGAAATGGAAGAATTACTGCGAGAAATGAAGTTAAATCCAAAGCGTTTCGTTCACTTTTCACTATTCGGTAAAAAGCCTAAACCTTATAAAAAAGGAGAGGAGTCTGCTGAATCAAAATAGTCTAGAAAAAATTGCATAAAAAAGTTATTAAGAATAGTTGATAACTAATTAAAATGAATCTTTACTAAAATAAGATAATTAATTAGTTTTACGCTGCTTTCAAAAATGATTGAATTTTGGGAAGTTATTAATAGTATCATATTAAATGCAATATATACCGAACATACTTTTTGCGATTATTTTAGTTTTAGGAATTACTTTCTTCGTACGAAATGTAAAAAAACTGATTCGTAACATAAAGTTAGGGAAGTCTGTTGATCGTTCTGACAACAGCTCTTTACGATGGAAAAATATGATTAAGATTGCCTTAGGTCAATCTAAAATGGTACGTCGACCAGTCTCAGGAATACTTCATTTAGTAGTTTATATAGGTTTTATTATCATAAACATCGAGGTTTTAGAGATTGTTATTGATGGATTATTTGGGACACATCGACTATTTCAAGGCTTCCTTGGGGCTCAGCTTTATGGAGTGTTAATAGGTATCTTTGAGTTCTTAGCTTTTTTAGTTTTTGTTGCAGTTATCGTTTTTTGGATACGAAGAAATATAATTAATATCAAAAGGTTTCTGAATAAAGAAATGAAAGGATGGCCCAAAAATGATGGGAACTTTATTCTATATTTTGAAATGGTGTTAATGACATTGTTTTTGGTTATGAATGCTACAGACACTCCGTTTCAAGAAGCCAATGTAGGCAATATTATAAGCCAATATATAGCACCAATTTTTAGTGGTATAGAGGCACAAACACTTCATTTAATAGAAAGAGGAGCTTGGTGGGCACATATTATAGGTATATTAATTTTTCTTAATTATTTATACTATTCGAAACATTTACATATTCTATTGGCATTTCCAAATACTTATTTTGCGAATCTTAACGCCAAGGGTAGATTTGACAATTTAGCTTCTGTTACAAACGAAGTAAAATTGATGTTAGATCCTACAGCAGATCCATTTGCGGCGCCGACAGAAGAGGATGCAAATGCAGTTCCTGAGAAATTTGGAGCTCAAGATGTGAGTGATTTGAATTGGGTACAACTTTTAAATGCATATACATGTACAGAATGTGGTCGCTGTACTTCGGTTTGTCCGGCAAATCAAACAGGAAAAGAACTCTCTCCAAGAGCAATTATGATGAAAACACGTGACCGTGTTGAAGAAGTTGGTAAAAACATTGATGCGAATGGAAAGTTTGAAGATGATGGCAAGACATTGTTTGATACTATTGCTACCGAAGAATTATGGGCTTGTACAAGCTGTAATGCTTGCGTTGAAGAATGCCCTGTGAATATTGATCCTTTATCAATTATAATGGATATGCGACGATATGAAGTTATGGAAAAATCGGCTGCTCCGCAGGAGCTAAATATGATGATGACAAATATAGAAAATAATGGTGCCCCATGGCAATACAATCAAATGGATAGATTAAACTGGAAAGATGAAGAATAAATTTAATAAAGAATTAGAAGAATTAAGAGACGAACAAGGTAATTTGATAAGCCCAGGATTAGCAGAAGGTGTTAAGAATTATCTTATTGATATAGACGGAACTATTTGTGATGACATTCCGAATGAAGAACCAGAGCGAATGCTTACTGCAGAAGTGTATCCAGATGCTCTAGCTACGCTTAATAAGTGGTACGCTGAGGGACATATTATTTGTTTTTTTACCTCTAGAACCGAAGACCATAGAACATATACAGAAATATGGTTAAGAGAGAATGGTTTTAAATACCATAGCTTGTTAATGGGGAAACCACGAGGTGGTAATTATCATTGGATTGATAATCATTTGGTTAAAGCAACAAGATATAGGGGTAAATTTACCGATTTAGTGGATAAAGAAGTTACAATACAGGTGTTTGACGATGGTCAACACGAATAAAATTTAAAATATTCGAATTATTATGACAGTACCTACAATGGCAGAAATGATGGCCCAAGGAAAACAA
The DNA here is from genome assembly GCA_947500525.1 of uncultured Flavobacteriaceae bacterium. Classification (GTDB taxonomy): domain Bacteria; phylum Bacteroidota; class Bacteroidia; order Flavobacteriales; family Flavobacteriaceae; genus Aureibaculum. The sequence continues at coordinate 297,986 of CANMSH010000002.1, forward strand.
CCTGAAGTGTTGTTTTGGGTTGGATGCGCAGGTAGTTTTGACGATAGAGCGAAGAAAATTACAAAAGCCTTTGTAAAAATATTGAACAAAGCAAATGTAGATTTCGCTGTTTTAGGTACAGAGGAAAGTTGCACAGGTGATCCTGCGAAACGATCTGGAAATGAATTTTTATTTCAAATGCAGGCCATGACGAATATTGAAGTTATGAATGCCTACGAAGTTAAGAAAGTAGTTACTGCGTGTCCTCACTGTTTTAATACATTGAAAAATGAATATCCAGATTTAGGAGGTACCTATGATGTAATGCATCATACGCAGTTTTTGAAGACTTTGTTGAATGATGGACGAATTTCTATTGAAGGAGGAAGCTATAAAGGCAAACGTATAACTTTTCATGATCCGTGCTATTTAGGTAGAGCCAATGATGTTTATGAAGCTCCTCGTGAATTGATTCGGAAATTAGAAGGAGAGTTGATCGAAATGAAAAGATGCAAACGTAATGGATTGTGTTGTGGAGCAGGAGGAGCGCAAATGTTTAAAGAACCAGAAAAAGGTTCTAAAGACATTAACGTAGAGCGAACTGAAGATGCGTTAGAAGTGAAACCAGATATTATCGCCACTGGATGCCCATTTTGTAATACTATGATGACCGATGGTATAAAAAATAAAGAAAACGAAGAAGTCAAAGTTTTAGATATCGTTGAACTAATTGCAAATGCACAAGATTTATAAAAACTCCTACTTATTATGCCTTATATTAAAGATAAAAATCTCGTAAATATTTACGAAGAGGTAGACAAGGCCAATCAAACAATTGGCAAGCTTACTGATCTTTTAAAAGAAGAAGAAGAACATAACTCTATTTTGAGGAAGCACAGAGTAATTCTCGGTTTTTTCGGTTTATTGTTATTATTGTTATTTATTTGGTCTTTTTTGGGTAAAGAAGAAAAACCAAATGATAAATTCTTAATGCGTAATAATTTAACCCTTATTGATACTGATAGTCTGGAAGCCATAAAAGCAAATGTAAAAGCGATAGACTCAACTACTCTTAATGGCATAGAAGGAGATTTTGAAAGTCTTGATGAAGATTTGGGAGGTATGGAAGGAGAAACCATTATTTATAGTGTTCAGATAGGAGCTTTTACAAATTTTAAGGCGAAATTGTTTTCTGATGACTTAGCACATTTGAAGGAGTTTAAAGAAGGCGGTTTAAACAAGTACGCGCTAGGTAATTTCATCACATATAGTGAAGCAAAAACATTAAAAGAAGATCTTAGAAGGTTAGGATTTGGAGATTGTTTTGTGATCGCTCAGTCTTATGGTCAACCTGTGAATATTAAAGAAGCCCTTCAGTTGAGTGAAGAACTACACTATTTAAATTAGCACCAATTTATGCTTAAAGCTTTTATAAAAGCTGCAAGATTACGTACGCTTCCATTATCAGTTTCTGGAATTGTCTTAGGTAGTTTTTTGGCTGCAGAAGCTGAAATGTTCGATATAAAAATATTCGTATTAGCATTGGTTACAACCATTGGTTTTCAAGTAGTATCTAACTTTGCAAATGATTATGGAGATGGAGTAAAAGGTACCGACAACAAGGATCGAGTTGGACCTGAAAGAGCACTGCAAAGTGGTGCGATATCTCCGAAATCAATGTTAAAAGCTATTAAAATTACAAGTTTGTTGACTTTTATCATTGCTCTATTACTAATTTATACTGCTTTCGGAATGGTAAACATCAACTATTCAATACTTTTTTTAGTATTAGGTTTAGCCAGTATTGTTGCGGCGATTAAATATACTATGGGAGATAACCCTTTCGGCTATAATGGTTATGGAGATGTCTTTGTTTTTCTTTTCTTTGGTTTAGTAAGTGTTATGGGAAGTTATTTTCTCTATACCAAACAACTTGATTATTCACTCTTGTTGCCGGCAGTGTCAATAGGGACTATGAGCACGGGCGTATTGAATTTGAATAATATGCGAGACCGTTTATCTGATGCAACTTCAAACAAAAGAACCTTAGTTGTAAAGATTGGTTCGACTTATGCTAAGTATTATCATTATACCCTGTTGATTTTAGCATTTATATGTTCGATTGCCTATACTATTATTCATTTTGAATCATTTTTTCAGTTTCTTTTTGTTATTGCTTTTCTACCAATAATAAAACATCTAATTGTTGTTTATAAGAATAGAGAGCCAGCATTGTTAGATCCCGAATTAAAGAAATTAGCATTGAGTACATTTGCGTTTGCTATTCTTTTTGGTCTTGGACATTTACTTTAGTTTTTGGGGTGTTTTTATAATTTACTAACTTAGTTCCTAAATATATGAAAGAATGAAAGTTACATATTTAGGTCATGGTGGGTTAAGTATTGAAGTTGACGATACGCACATTGTGGTAGACCCATTTATTTCTGGAAATGATTTAGCGAAGCATTTAGATGTTGATTCGATAGAGGCTGACTATATTTGTATAACACATGCACATTTTGATCATATTGCCGATGTAGAAGTAATAGCCAATCGAACAGGAGCACAAATTATTTCTAATTATGAAATTTTCACACATTTTAATCAAAAAGGATTTGCCGGTCATCCAATGAATCATGGCGGAAGTTGGCAGTTTAACTTTGGTAAAGTTACATATACCAATGCCGTGCATACTAGTTCATTTCAAGATGGCACCTACGGAGGTAATCCTGGTGGTTTTCTTATAGAGACGAAAGAAGGAACCATTTATATAGCTGGTGATACCGCGTTAACCTACGACATGAAATTAATTCCATTATTGGCAAACTTAGATATAGCAGTTTTACCAATTGGAGATAATTTTACAATGGGAGTGGATGCCGCGATTTTGGCATCTGATTTTGTAGAATGCAATAAAGTTTTAGGATATCATTATGACACTTTTGGATACATTAAGATTGATCATAATGAAGCAAAATCAAAATTTTCAGCAAAGGATAAAGAACTAATTTTATTAGATATAGGCGAATCTATGAACATTTAAAATTAATAATTATGGAAACATTTATGTACATCATTGGAGCAATTGTAGGATTGATCATTATTTTAGCGTTAATCGCTCCAAAATCTTATGCCGTTAGCAGAAGTATTGAAATTAATAAGTCTACTAAGGAGTTATTTGAGTATTTAAGGTTTTTAAAAAATCATGACGAATGGTCACCATGGTTTGAAAGAGATCCAAATATGAAAAAGACGAACACAGGTACCGATGGTACTGTAGGATTTATATCTGCTTGGGAAAGTGATCATAAACAAGTAGGTCATGGTGAGCAGGAAATAACGGGACTTGTAGAAGATAAAGTTATAAATTCAGAACTTCGGTTTCTAAAACCATTTAAATCGACCTCTGATGCTTATTTAAAACTAGATGAAGGTAGCAATGGAACTATTGTTACCTGGGGGTTTTCTGGTAATAACAAGTTTCCTGCAAGCATTATGATGCTATTTATGAATATGGATAAAGCAGTAGGGGGTGACTTCGAAGCCGGTTTGACTAAATTAAAAACTATAATGGAGAAATAATGGGTATGGAATTACAAACAGTAGGCTGGTTTGAAGTACCAGTATTAGATATGACTAGGGCTGTAAAATTTTATAACGCAGTTTTTAAAATTGACATAAAAGTTGAACAATTTGGGCCAACAGCTATGGGATGGTTTCCGTTTCCTCAAAGTCAAAATGCCTCTGGAGCAAGTGGTTCTTTAATTCATAATCCTGATCATTATAAACCTTCTGATCAAGGAGCATTGGTATATTTTAATTCTCGCTCTGGCAACCTAAGTGATGAGCTGGGTCGCATTGAAGATGCTGGAGGTGTTGTTTTAAAATCGAAAACGCAAATATCAGAAGAACATGGGTATATGGCGCTTTTCAAAGACTCCGAAGGTAATAGAGTTGCATTACATTCGCCAAAATAATCTATGCAAGCATCTTATAAAAAACATGTTTTACAATTTAAACAAGCTAGTGGTACTTCACGGGGTGTGTTAAAAACAAAAGATACTTATTTTTTAGTTATTGAAGCTAATGGAAGAAAAGGCATCGGTGAATGTGGTTTATTTAGAGGTTTGAGTAGCGATGATAAACCAGATTATGAAGATCGATTGCAATGGGTTTGTGAGAACATCTCATTAGGTAAAGACTTTTTGGTGAACAAACTCCAGACGTTCCCGTCGATTCAGTTTGGACTGGAACAGGCGTTTTTATCTTTAAATAGTGAGAATCCTTTTGAACTATATCCATCTAAATTTTTGAGAGGTGAACAAGATATTGCTATAAATGGACTTATCTGGATGGGGGATAAATCTTTTATGAAGGAACAAATCATTACTAAAATTAATGCTGGCTTTAAAACTATAAAGTTGAAAATTGGTGCTATTGATTTTGAGACCGAATTAGAATTATTAAAATTTATACGATCACAGTTTTCATCTCAAGAAATAGAATTAAGAGTCGATGCGAATGGCGCCTTTGAACCCAGTAAAGCGCTTGAAAAACTAAAACGACTCTCAGATTTTGAGCTACATTCTATAGAACAACCGATACGACAAGGGCAACTGAATATTATGGCAAAATTGTGTTCAGAAACTCCTTTACCAATTGCTTTAGATGAAGAATTGATAGGTATTGTTAAAGAGGATGATAGAAAAATAGTCATAGAGACGATTATGCCCCAATATATCATTTTAAAACCAAGCCTAGTTGGTGGTTTTCAAGGAACGAAATCGTGGATTGAATTAGCAAATGCTCGCGATATAGGATGGTGGATTACATCTGCTTTGGAAAGTAATATTGGTTTGAATGCGATAGCTCAGTTTACTCATGACCTACAAACAAAAATGCCGCAAGGTCTAGGTACAGGAAATCTGTTTACTAACAATATCGAATCACCATTATTTGTTGAGAATGGATTCTTGAAATACAATTCTCAATTAAATTGGAATTTCAAACTATAAAAATGTATTTTTAATGCCTTAAAGAAAAAGAAATAATGAATTTTATTCAACAAGCTTTTAAAGGAAATAAAGAATGGTATTATTATATCATCACGTTAATTATTGTCTTCTTTTTTTGGCAACTATTAGGCGTAATTCCACTGGGAATAGTAGGGTATATGAAAACAGGGAATATTGCTGATTTTCAAGAAGCTGCCTTAAATAACTTTACAACAATCGGAATTAACTCAAATCTATTTTTGGTATTAATGCTTTTCACGCTCATAATGGGTTTAGTTGGGCTCTATATTGGTGTTCGTTTTATTCATAATCGAGCACTAAAAACAGTAGTTACTAGTCGTTCAAAAATTGATTGGAAAAAAGTACGGTATGCTTTTCTCCTTTGGTTCGGAATTAGCACCGCTTTTTTAATACTTGGTTACTATGCTGCGCCCGAAGATTTAGTTTGGAATTTTAGACCAATTCCTTTTTTGATTCTTGTGTTGATATCATTTTTATTAATTCCCTTACAAACTTCGTTCGAAGAATTACTATTTAGAGGATATCTAATGCAAGGTTTGGGCGCATTGGTAAAGAATAGATGGTTTCCACTTATTGTGACCTCAGTAGTCTTTGGACTATTGCATGGTGCGAACCCTGAGGTTGCTAAGTTAGGATATGGTATTATGACCTTTTATATCGGTACAGGTTTATTGTATGGGATAACAACATTAATGGATGAAGGAATGGAAATAGCCTTAGGTTTACATGCATCTAATAATATAGTGGCGGCTATTTTTGTGACAACAGATTGGACCGTTTTTCAAACGGATGCTTTATATATTGATACTTCAGAGCCTTCATTAGGATGGGAAACATTTGTACCTGTATTTGTTGTCTACCCAATATTGTTGTTAATTTTCTCTAAGAAGTATGGCTGGAAAAATTGGAGAGAAAAATTAACAGGACGTATTTCGGTTCCATTGTTAGAATCGAATTCAGGCGAAATCTTAGATTGAAATGAGTCATCAAAGCATGCATAAAGATTTTATGCTCAATGAACGACAATTTAGTTCGATAGAAAACTTGTTGAGTTATGCTTTAACATTAGATCACAATCTACATGCTTTCTTAGTAAATTGGTTTGATGCTTCTTCTTTTCTTACCGTTCATACCTCAGGATCAACCGGAAAACCCAAGCAAATACAATTAAAGAAATCACATATGATAAATAGTGCCTTCGCATCTGGCACTTATTTTAATCTTCCCCCTAAAACGACAGCTTTGTTATGTTTGCCTATAGCTTATATTGCAGGGAAAATGATGCTAGTTCGTGCCTTGGTTTTAGGGTGGCATATAGATATTATTGAAGCGACTTCTCATCCGTTAAGAGATGTAAAGAAAGAATATAAGTTTGGGGCGATGGTACCCTTACAATTGCAAAATTCTCTTAAGAACATTCATTATATTGAAAAACTCATTGTTGGAGGCGGAGTTGTATCAAAAGAATTACAAGAAGGTTTATCAGATTTAGAAACGTCCGTTTATGCTACCTATGGAATGACGGAAACGATTACTCATATTGCGGTAAAAAAATTAAATCAGTTTTCAAATCCTAGAAATAGTGGTCAATACTATAGAGTGCTTCCGAATATCACTATTTCTAAAGATAATCGAGGCTGTTTGGTTATCGATGCGCCTAAAATATCGGATGATATTGTAGTTACGAACGATTTAATAGAATTAATTTCAGTGACGGAATTTAAATGGTTAGGTAGATACGATAATATTATTAATTCAGGTGGAATTAAGTTAGTGCCTGAGGAAATTGAGCGAAAATTATCTAAAATTATAGAGAGTCGTTTTTTTGTAACGGGTGTGACGGATGTTGTTTTAGGTGAAAAATTAATTCTAATTGTTGAATCCGATGCTATTTCGGCAGATGACATTTCAAACAACATACAAAACCTACCTTCTTTGGGTAAATTTGAACGCCCCAAAGAAGTGCATTTTTTGGAACAATTTATAGAGACTGAGACGAAAAAAATCAATAGAAAAAAAACAATTGAAAAACTATTTAATTTATAGTTTCCAAGATATACCAGTTTCTAAGTTCAATACATTATAACCGCTGTTAGGTAATTGAATGCGAGCGTTAGAAATATGGCTAAATGCCGGACGTACAGATAAACATATTCTATTTGAAAGCCTGTAGTCAATTCCAAAACCTATTGTTTCTATAAATGTGAAACCTTTCGCTAACCGTTCGGTACGAGTATCTATGAGTGCAGGTCCTATGGCCAAGAATGCCGAAACGTCAAATTTACTAAAAATGGTACGACGTATGTTTAATTCAACTTCTAATCCGTAGAGATGCATCTGTTTTAATTTATTAAACGAAATACGATCTTGCTCAAAATTGATTTCAGATTCTCTTACAAAAAATGGATTGAGTAGTTGATGTTTTAGGAAATGTATTTGCGGTTGTATACCTAAACTTAAGCGATTCTTTTTATCACTTAACACATATTGAAATGATACTTTAAGGTACTGTGTTTTGTACAAATAATCAGTATCGTTAAAGAGAAAGGTGTTTTCGTTACCGATACCATAATAGACTTCAATAGCATCTGGCTGTAGTTTACTGTTTTTATCTTGTGCAAGGCAAGTAGTAAAAAAGCACCACGTAAGTGTTATGAATAAATTACGCAACAAAACTAGTTAAGAAAACTGTGTTGACACCTTTTCAGCTTTTTTACTTTCACTATAATCGTAAAATCCTTCTCCAGATTTCACACCTAATTTACCGGCAGTAACCATATTTACAAGTAGGGGACATGGAGCATATTTTGGATTCCCAAAACCATCATGTAATACATTTAAAATGGATAGACATATATCTAATCCGATAAAATCAGCCAGTTGTAATGGCCCCATCGGATGAGCCATTCCTAACTTCATTACGGTATCAATTTCGTAAACACCGGCAACTCCTTCATATAAAGAATAAATGGCTTCATTTAACATGGGCATCAAGATACGATTGGCTATAAATCCTGGATAATCATTCACTTCTACAGGAACCTTCTTTAGGCGTTTCGAAAGTTCCATAATTGTATTGGTAACCTCATTTGACGTAGAATATCCTCGTATGATTTCTACCAATTTCATAATGGGAACTGGATTCATAAAATGCATCCCAATAACTTTATCAGGACGATTCGTAACAGAAGCAATTTTAGTAATAGATATCGATGATGTATTACTCGCTAGAATGGTATCTTCAGTACAAATTTGATCTAATTCTTTAAAAATGTTCAATTTTAAATCAATATTTTCAGTAGCTGCTTCTACTACTAAATTGGTATTTTGAACCCCTTCTTTAAGAGTTGTATATGTTGTAATATTATTGAGCGTGGCTTGTTTGTCGGCTTCACTAATTTTATCTTTAGAAACCATTCGATCCAAGTTTTTTGTAATAGTGTTTACACCTTTATCAAGAGATTCTTGAGAAATATCTATTAACTGTACATTAAAACCAAACTGAGCAAAAGTGTGTGCAATACCATTCCCCATGGTACCCGCCCCGATAACTGCTATATTTTTCATATTCATCTATAATTTTTGTCTATCAGCAACAGACAATTAGTATGTTTTTGCGCGAAAGCGAATGTTATATTATTATGTTAAAAACAATCTATTATTTGTTGTGCTACTCGTAATGCATTTGCCCCTTGGCTCAATGTAACAATTGGAGTTGTGTCATTTATAATGGCATCCGCAAAGGTCTCTAATTCATCTAAAATGGCATTATTGGACTCTATTGTTGGGTTTTCGAAGTAAATTTGCTTCTTAACGCCTTCAGCATTTTGCAATATCATCGCAAATTCATCAGGTTTTTCAGGAACATCTTTCATCTTTACCACTTCAGATTTCTTTTCTAAAAAATCAACCGAAACGTAGGCATCCTTTTGAAAGAAGCGTGTTTTACGCATATTTTTTAAAGAAATTCTACTTGCAGTAAGATTTGCCACACATCCGTTTTGAAACTCAATACGCGCATTGGCAATATCTGGAGTATCACTAATCACCGCAACACCACTAGCATTGATATTTTTTACTTTAGAATTTACTACACTCAAAATAATATCAATATCATGGATCATTAAATCGAGTACTACAGGCACATCTGTACCTCTTGGGTTGAATTCAGCTAAGCGATGTGTTTCTATAAACATAGGCTCATTGATCATATCTTTTACTGCCGTAAACGCCGGATTAAAGCGTTCAACATGGCCTACTTGACCTCGCACATGATACATACTTGCTAATGTTTTGATCGCTTCAGCCTCTGATACTGTATTGGTAATTGGTTTTTCAACGAAAATATGTCTTCCTTTAACAATTGCTTCTTTAGCGCATTCAAAATGTGACAGTGTAGGTGTTACGATATCAACTACTTCAACTGCGTCTATGAGTGAAGTAATAGAATCAAAAGCCGTATAACCAAATTCATTGGCTACTTTTTCTGCATTTTCTTTTATAGGATCAAAAAAGCCAACCAGTTCATATTTATTCGATTGTTGTAATAATTTTAAATGAATTTTCCCTAGATGACCAGCACCTAAAACGCCAACTTTTAACATGCAAAATAATTTTGAACAAAAGTAGTAAATAAGGTTTTTTTAATTTGCTTTTTTGGGAAAATATTTCCGTAATTTGATTTCGCTATATGAAAGACTTACCAAAACATAAAGGACTTAGAAATCAGTTAGTTAAAATTGTAAGAGATAAAGGGATTGTTGACGAAAAAGTATTGTCTGCAATTGCTGAGATACCCAGACATTTATTTATGGATTCTGGCTTTATTGATTTTGCATATCAAGATAAAGCGTTTCCTATTGCAGCTAGTCAGACTATATCCCAACCGTATACGGTGGCTTTTCAAACAGAATTATTGCAGGTCCAAAAAGGAGATAAGATCTTAGAGATTGGTACGGGATCAGGGTACCAAACAGCTGTTCTTATAAAATTGGGAGCTGAAGTATATAGTATCGAGCGTCAAAAAGAGCTGTATGAAATTGCTCGGAAATTTTTACCAAGACTTGGTTATGTGGCCAAAAAATTAAATTTTGGTGATGGTTATAAAGGTTGGCCCGAATTTGCACCTTTCGATAAAATTATTGTAACAGCTGGTGCGCCGTTTGTTCCTGCACCACTTTTAGCACAATTAAAAATAGGAGGACGTTTAGTAATTCCTGTAGGTGATGATGTACAGGTAATGACGCTTTTTGTAAGAAAAGGCGAGAAAGAATTTAAAAAACATGAGTTTGGTGACTTTCGTTTTGTGCCAATGTTAAAAGAAAGTCAGAAGTAGGGATTATTCTGTTTTATTGAAAAAAATATCTAAACTGCTTTCAAACTTAAATCCATATTATAAACAGAATGGGTTAATGCCCCCGAAGAAATGAAATCAACTCCACAATCGGCATAGGCTCTCAACGTATTTTCATTAATACCACCAGAAGATTCTGTAAGACATTTATCACCAATTAGGGCGACAGCTTTACGCGTATCTTCGTAGTTAAAATTATCGATTAAAATGCGATATACACCGTCAGACTGTAAAATTTCTTCAATTTCTGCTAGCGTACGTGCTTCAACAATTATTTTTAAATCTCGACCTGTGTTCTTTAAATATGCATTTGTTTTTGCAATGGCTTTGGTTATTCCGCCTGCAAAATCAATATGATTATCTTTTAGCATGATCATATCATAGAGGGCAAAGCGATGATTCTCTCCTCCTCCAATTTTTACAGCCCATTTTTCTAGAGCACGGATGCCGGGAGTAGTTTTACGTGTATCGAGAATTTTCGTTTTAGTACCTTCTAATAAATCCATAAAAGAACGTGTTTTAGTTGCAATTGCACTCATTCGTTGCATGGCATTTAAAACCAAGCGTTCTGATTTGAGAATAGATTGCGAAGAGCCTTCAACATAAAAAGCAATATCACCATATTTCACTCTACTTCCATCTTCTATAAGTGTTTCTATAATAAGATTTTCATCAACGTAATGAAACACTTTTTTTGCAAACTCGATACCCGCAATAATTCCTTCATCTTTAACCAATAACTTGGCTTTTCCTTGGGTTTCTTGTGGGATACAGGCTAATGAACTATGATCTCCATCTCCGACATCCTCTCGAATGGCATTGCTTATGATGAGGGCTAATTCTTTTTGAAATTGTGCTTCGCTGATCATGCTGTTAAATTTGAATAGCAAAAATAAGTTTTATATTTACGACATGAAAATTAAATTAATTGCTATTGGGAAAACAGACGATAAAGAACTTGTTCGTTTGATCGAAAGTTATGAGAAGCGATTAAAACATTACATCAAGTTTGAATTAAAGATTATTCCGGATATAAAAAATGTCAAGAACTTATCACAAGAACAACAAAAAGAAAAAGAAGGTGAATTTATATTAAAAGAATTATCGCCAACCGATCAACTTATTGTACTTGATGAAAGAGGTCATGAGTTTCGATCGATTGAATTTTCAAGATTCTTACAGAAGAAAATGAATTCTGGCATCAAACAACTCGTTTTCGTTATTGGTGGACCTTATGGTTTTTCCAAATCGATTTATCAGAAAGCACAGGGAAAAGTATCTTTATCTAAGATGACATTTTCACATCAAATGATACGACTCTTTATTGTAGAACAATTGTACCGAGGATTTAGTATTTTAAAAAATGAGCCCTATCATCATGAATAACGTTTATAAAAGTAGATTCGATTTATTGAATTTTTATACCTCGCAAATCACTAAATCTTCCAGTAACGAGCCAACCACCAAAGTTTTCTGAAACTGCTAATAGTAATTCATTTTTACCTTTTTTTAAATTTAGATAAGTTGCATCAAATAATCCAATGCTGCCTAAATAGCGATAATCTCTAGAGCGGAATGTATTGTTACCACGATATAAAGGCTTTCCATTTAAAATAACTACAGCCCGGTCACTATAGCCAAACTCAAAGAGTTTTGTTTGTACTTTATCTGAATCAATGGTTATTTTTGCAAAAACGGTGTTACCAGGAACCTTATTTCTTAAACTGATTTTACGCGAGATATTAGCAGCAACTCCTTCTTCAACTTCAATCTTGTTTTTCCATTTTCGTGCGTCGATCACAGCTTTTAGTTTGGTTGGGTTCTCAAGTAGCTTTTCTGGAAACTTATCAGAAACTTGCCATTCAGAAATAAGTCCGTCAATGGGTTTTCTTGCTACTGGTTTAAAATCAGTTATATCTTTTTCATTTTTATTGATTCTAATATTCGCCAAGTGCATACCAGATCTATTACCGCCTCTAAAAAAGAGTGTTCCTTTCTGTGTAGGATGAAAAAGATTCCAAGATAAATGAGCTTGCTTAGATCTATTAAGATAAACCTGAGCTTTATTATCATTCACTACAATTTTAACATGAGTCCAATTATCGTAAACATAATTATAAACAAAAGAATGCCTAGGACCAAAGTATAATTGCCAAGAAGAGATTCCATGAGTTATAGGTAGGACTTGAGTTGCGTCTGGATTACCAGATTGATGGGGTCGCATATAAAACAGTTCAGCGTTTTGCTCTTTAGTCATTCTGAATATGACACCTGGAAAAGCTTGTTCCTTCTTTAAATAGATATCAAACTCAATGGTACCATCTAAAAAAGTCATATTTTTAGGACTTATGGTCCCTCCTTGCAAGTAGATTGCATTTTGTCCTTTATATCTTTCAATGACGTAAGATTGGGCGTTGATATCAAAATTAGTAGTATCGATTGGAATTATGTCTTGTGCGAGACATAATTGAACAGATAATATCGCAATAATGGTTTGTAACATATGTTTTTTCATGGTGTCTTTTATTTGTCACCAAATGTCAAGAATGGACAGTGAATTCTGAAAACAAGTTCGTTCAAGTTGGCTCAATGTTGTTCAACTCAATATTTTTAATGAGTTTTGTAGGTAGTATGAGGGCATATCCAGAATATAAGTTCGTTCAAAAATGTCTTTTAGAAATAGAAGATAAGTTAGGTTGGGGAAATTCCAGTTCCTGGCATAACGATGTATTTATTGAATTAAGTGAAACTATTCAACAAAACACACATGTTTTGTTGAGCCCAACTACGCTTAAAAGAGTTTGGGGTAGAATTAATTATGCGAGTGCACCAAGTATCAGTACCCTTAATACCTTATCACAGTTTGCTGGTTATGTAAACTGGCGGGATTTTAAAAACAAAGCAAAGACGAAGAAACCAAGTTGGCTTGCTCAAAAAGTTACTGCAAATATTGGCGTAATTGTCGGATCCGCTGCACTTATGACACTTGTTTTTATTTCATTATACTCTATGATAGGTCGTTCAAAACCGCAAGTGATAGATGCTGAAGATATTCAATTTACGAGTCAACCTATAACTGAAGGTTTGCCCAATTCAGTTGTATTTGATTTCAATCTAAAGTCGATCAAGTCGGATAGCATTCTCATTCAACAGTTTTGGGATAAAACAAAAACTATCCGTATTAGAAATAATCAGCAAGAACAGGCTACCGGAATTTATTATTATCCAGGTTATTTTAGATCCAAATTATTGGTCGATGGAGAGATAATAAAGGAGCATGATCTCTTTATCAAGTCATATGGGTGGTTAGGCACTATAGATTATAAACCTGTACCCAAATATTTTGATAGTACTAACCTTAGCTTACATACAACTATTTTAAAAGAGATTGCCAATAGTACGGAGTATATAGGTTCTTCTTATCATTTTGTAAAAGATTTTGGTGACGTGTCCGGTGATTATATAAATGTGCAGAGTAGTGTACAAAATTTATATCGAGACAAATGGGCCGTTTGTCAAAGATTTAGAATTGTGATTTTAGGAACACAAGGGGCATTAAGTATTCCGTTTTCAATACCAGGATGTGTATCAGACATTGGACTGATGCTCAATGAGCGCTATTGGAGCGGGAAAGAACATGATCTCTCAGCGTTCGGAATTGATATATCTACTCCTCGAGATATTGGCATTTCTATTAATAATAAGCAAGTGCATATTACTGTCGATCATAAGGTAATTTTCAAAGATTATTACAAGCAATCTATTGGAAAATTTGTAGGTATTCGATATCGATTTCTTGGAGCAGGTGAAATAGTCAATCTAAATATAAAAGATATTAACGGAATTTCAATTTTATCTAAGTAACATCAAAATGTTAAAATAAAAAATATTTTTTTTAGGGTAGAGGGTAGGAATTTTAAAAGGTTAGTTGTTTTATCATCGTATGTGCGCAAAAATCTATAAGTACAATTGGAGGATTCGCTTATTATTGCAGCATACACTTAATTAAGAACAAAGCATCTCGACGGAGATGCTTTTTTTATGCATTGACTTTTCATTTTGTTATCCACGATTTTCCAAATACATTTGTTGAACTTAAAAACAGATACAATGAAATTATTACATGAATTTAAAGAGTTTGCCGTTAAAGGAAATATGATGGATATGGCCATAGGAATCATTATTGGTGCTTCTTTTAATACTATTATAGATGTATTAGTAAAGAAAGTACTATTACCACCTTTGTCCTTGTTGTCTAGTGGTATCCATATGCAAGACAAACGCATAATATTAAGAGATGTTCAGTTAGACGAAAAAGGAGCTGTATTAAATGAAGAAGTAGCAATAGGTTATGGCGCTTTAGCTGAAGCCATGCTCGACTTCTTAATTGTTGGATTCACAATTTTTATCGTAGTTAAAGGAATGAACCGTTTACGTTCGAAAGCACAAGACACCAAAGATGTAACTGTGGCTACACCAAAAGATATTGAGTTATTGTCAAATCTTGAAGATCTTTTAACGAAACAAAATGAATTGTTGGAAGCTAAATTAAAATAACCTAAAAAGTGAGGTATTTAACGAACAAAAAACTCAATGTAATATCAATTGTCGTATCAACGCTAATATGCTACTATTTATATTACACTTCGGGCGTGTTAGAGGAGTTAGTTATGGTACCCGTACTTTTAAAATGGTTGCCAATTTTTATTGGCAGTATAACACTCATTTTTTATTTGGTAACAAGATTAGTTACCAATAAGTACGGATGGATTTTAACTGTATTGGGCATTTCTATAAACATATTCTTGGTCGTTAGCACATTCTAGAGATACACTTAATCTTTTACACCCCAAGCCCAAAAAATGAATAGTGGTTGTAATACAAGTAATCGCACCCATGCCAACCAGATTGGTACACAATAAGCAGTTGGAATACAACCATTTTGTTGAATGACATACCAATGAGTGGGAATGAAGGCAATGAGTAAAATAATAATACCAATACTGGCGATTCGTCTAGTTTTTTTAATTGCAACACCAATTGCTAAAATAATTTCCAAAACTCCTGCAATATAATTAATAAAGATTTTATTCGAAAAAAAAGGTGGTATCTGATCGAAGTAAAAATTGGGATTTATGAAATGATAGCTCCCAGCAAATAAGAAAAAAACTATAAGTAATATCCTAAAGAATCGTTTCATACAAAACTACAATTACTGCTCCTTCGCTTTTTGCAAAATAACCTTTATTCGTTCTTTGCGTAAAGCTTTTTCTAATTTTATTTTATTCTTTTTTCGATTTAAAAGCTTAGAATGCTTTGCTTTATTCTTGGTATTCTTTTCTTTTCCTTTCTTCATTTTCTATTTTGGAATTTGTCTATAACACCATATTAAAAAAAGTATCCAAAGGAAAACGCTAACGCCTACTACAATAGAAAAGTAAAGAACTATATCATTTGCTTCCATTGTCAATAAGTTTGAAAAAAATCATAATTCCGATTAGCATAGGAGCCCAAAGGCCTAAAAAAAGTCCGTGCATTTGATCACCAGAAAGAAACATATATTCTGACAAAATAATAATTATTGCACATAAGATCAGCATAAGAAAATAGCCAATCCCCATTTTTTTGATGAAATTCATAAATAAAATAGCATAAGTTATTTGAAGTTGTAATTTAAGGATATTTATTTCATTTATCAATATAGAATCAAAATTTAAAACCCTATTATTGTATCTAAATGCAAGAACATCAACACTTCATACTTCATAAACCCCATGGTTACTTAAGTCAATTTATAAGTAATCAAAATAAGCGTAGAAACAAGAAATTATTAGGAACTTTATATAACTTTCCTGAAGGAACTATGGCAATAGGAAGATTAGATGAAAATAGTGAGGGTTTATTATTACTAACTACAGACGGCAAGCTAAGTGAATATATACGAAGCAATAAGATCGAAAAAGAATATCTAGTCCAAGTTGATGGTCTTATAAATGACTCGGCTATTGATCTCTTAAAGAACGGTGTTCAAATTAATGTTAATGGTTCATCATACACTACGAAACAGTGTAATGCGTATAAAAATCCAACATTGGGGAGCTATCCCATTGCCAATCGTAAGGTTAGAGATGAACGTCATGGCCCTACTAGTTGGTTAAGTATTACGCTTACCGAAGGTAAATTCAGACAAGTTCGAAAAATGACTGCGGCAGTAGGTTTTCCTACACTACGGTTAGTGCGTGTTAGAGTAGGTGAGATCCTCCTTAATATTAAGGAAGGGGAAGTCTCAAAAGTTTCAGAGTTTTAATTTCTCGTGCGAGATTTTTCTTCATCAGCTCCACTTTTTTTTGTCGCATTTTTGACTTTTTTGTTTCCAAAGTTATATGCATATGTTAATTTAAAAATTCTTGAATTTGTTGATTCTGGTTTATAGTTTACAGTGAATACATCTCCAAATGCCTCACGAGTCAATGAACCAATACGTGATGTAATGTTAATACTCTCTAAAACGTCTGTTACCGAAAATTGTAAGCTCGCCCCATTTGCAAATTGTTTTTTTATGCCAGTATTCAAACTCCCAAACCCTTCAACTCTTATACTACCGTTAAAATGATTTGAAGTATACCATCCTGAGATTTCCAATGATATTTTTTTCGGAAGTTTAATTGTTTGATTAAAATTGAAATTATAATGAAGATAATCGTGTTTAAGTCGTTCATCTGTATGCAATAGTCTAAATTCTCTCATTCCAATTGTTCCATTAAAATTTAGCGAAAACCAGTTTGAAAACTTTAGAGGAACGTTCAATTGAAAATCCAGGCTATTCTGATATTTTAAATTTACAGGAGCAATTACAGCCAGTTCACTCAGTGGACTTCGGGTAATTTGATATCTTGCTATTGGGTTTTCATCTTTGGAAGCTATAAGCCCGAAACTATAAGACTTATACGTATAGGTTAATCTTATTGAATTTGAAATATTAGATAGTAATTCAGGATTACCGCTAAATACAGAATTAGGACTGTTGTAACTAACATTAGAAGCCAAATCGGCATAATTAGGACGTGCAATTCTCTTTGTATAAGCAAATTGAAGGTTTTTAATGTCAGAAAATGTCTTTTTCATAAATAATGACGGGAACAGCTTCCCAAATTTCCGATCTAAACTAGTGTCATCAAAATCTTGATTCCAAAATTCATATCTAATCCCACCTTGAAGGGAAAGCGTTTCAGTAAGTTTTACATCAGTTAATAAATAGCTACCAAAAATAGATTCATTAATGGTGCGGTTACCGTTGAACCTTTGGTCCTGCACATAGTCATTTTCAATTAAGGTTTCGATACGCGCTTCATTCAAAGTTTTTGAATATGAACCTTTTAAACCTCCTTCAATTGAAACATCATCTGAAAGTACCTTTTTGTAGTCCGTCTTGAGTACTCCAATATTAATTTTTGTTGCATTAATACCACGATTTCCTTGGGTATATATGTCATTATCTGGTTGAAATTCTCTACCGTTTATATCAAAATACTGATTCCTCACGGTATTCGGATTTTTATTATTGTAGTAGATATAATCTGCAGTTATGGCAAAAGAACGATTCTTTCTGTTGGATTCATAAAAAATGGAGCTATTAAAGTTATGCCAAGCGGCCTTACCCTGCAAATGAATTTGAGCATCCAAAAACGGGTCAGACACAAAATCATACATCCCTCTGTTCATAGTTTGAGTAGAGGGATTTGAATAATTATAGAGGAAAGATGCTCCAATCGAACTACTATCTGTAATGCCAAACTCAATACCAGCAGTACTGTTATGACTTGGTAAAAGTTGGGCTGTTCTACTTGAAAACACAATATTCGTATCGCCACCGAGTGCTGAAATATCCGTATTTCCTCTACCTATCCAATTCGAAAAGGTATCATCATATGAAAAAGAATAAGTTCCAAAGGTACTAAAACGTTTTCCTCCGTGATTTAATGAAATACTTGACGTGTGCTTAACACCTTCTCCATAACCTCCAGTTATGCTATAATTACCTTTGGTACCAAGGCTTTCATTTTTTATAAGTAGAATATTGATAATTCCAGCATTGCCATCAGCGTCGTACCGAGCGGAAGGATTTGTTAAAAGTTCAATTTTATGAATGTTATCGGCGCTCATTCCATTTAGCATCGTAATTAAATCGGCTGTAGGTATGCGCATTACTTTGTTGTTGATCATGATAATAGTTCCGTTTTTCCCGTTTAAGGAAAAACTATTATTTCGTTGATCTAGTATTACTCCTGGAGCTCTTTCTAATAATTGTAAAGCAGAACTACCTTTTGCTAAAATACTTTCTTGAACATTTAATACTTGACCTTCGGGAGTATTTTCAATAAGTTTTCTTTTTGCAGTAATTTCGATTTCATTTAGGTTAAGTGCTTCTTCTTCTAACTGAATAACTCCGAAATTTTTGAATGGATCAGCTGTTGAATGGCTAAATACTTCTGACGTCCACGATTTATAAGATAGCAAACTGATTCGCATCATATAATTTCCATTTCTTTTTATGGGAATCTCGAAATGTCCCTCTGGATCTGTTAGCACTCCAGCAACTATGTCTTCTGTTGGATGTGCATATAAAATAACATTGGCATAAGGAACTGGATTTTTTCTAATATCAAGAACTTGTCCTTTTATTTGTGCATTTAAGTTGATTGATAATGTAAAAACAATAGGAATAAAAATGATAGGTCTCATAAATAGTATTTTGAGAGCAAGTACCTTAAAATATTATTGTTTTTAGAATTTGAATGCTGTACGGATTGATTTTCTTGATGAGTTCCCTAGTAATTGGTAAACAAGCGTTTAATAATTATTTTGCATCTAAATAATACACAAAACACAAGATTGATTGCTGTTTGTCAATAATATCATACCAGTCATCACGAAGCTTTTTAAAAAGAATAATATTCTTCTTAAAATACGTACTTTCACGAGATAGAAGTTATAGTTTTAGATTATGTCAATGCATCGTAAGACATCATTATTAGAGTTCATAGTAAAATATAAAGGACATCACATTGTTTTTTGGGCGGCTTATCATTTTATTTGGTGGTCGGTCTATTCAAGTAGTATCGCGGTTGTATTTGAATCGTTTTCAGAATTTCACAATATCGTTAAATATCTTGGTTACGTAATTTTTCAGGCAATTGGGATCTATTTTTGTTTGTATGTTTTGATACCTCTATATCTTGAAAAACATAAGTTTGTTGAGTTTTTTGCAACCCTTTTATTAGTGCTGTTACTTATGTCTATTTGTATTACTGCAAACTATTACGTTGCAGGATTTATCGCTAGGGAATCTCCTTATGAACTTTTTAATATTCACCCTGAATCACCTTTAGTAATATTTAAAAGAAATGCATTTCCATCTTGTGTCGCGGCAATTACACTAGGAATGAGCATTAAACTGGCTAAAAATTGGCAAGTGTCTCAAAAACGTCAACAAGAGTTGGAAAAAGAAAAACTGGAAACTGAATTAAAATTTTTGAAATCACAGTTTAATCCACATTTTTTGTTTAATACCATTAACTCTATTTTTGTGTTGATTGATAAAAATACCGAAATGGCATCAGAAACTTTGGTTAAATTTTCAAGTTTGCTGCGATATCAATTATATGAGTGCAACACAAGTACGATTTCTCTGCGTAAAGAACTTTCGTATATTGAAAGCTTTATGAAGTTGGAAAGTCTCCGACAAAATGAAGATTTTATGTTAGATACGAACTATCCAGAAGAAGTGCCTGAAGATTTAGTGATCGCTCCTTTTATACTCATTCCTTTTATCGAGAATGCCTTTAAACATTTATCACATGATACAAAGGGACAAAAGAGGGTTTCAGTACATGCGTCTTTAAAGAATGATTATTTGGAATTTAAAGTGGAGAACAGTGCCAATTTTGAAGAGAATACCAAAGTCATTAATGACGGTTTATATAATGGGGTTGGTTTAAAGAATGTGCAACGACGCTTGGCCCTCATTTACAAAGAGAACTTTTCACTTTCTACCATAAAAAATGACGACACATATGCTGTACAGCTCCATGTACCATTATTGTCAAATGATACTATTGGATCTAAAATTGTAATTGCATGATCAATTGTATTGTTGTAGATGATGAGCCGTTGGCACGCGAATGTATTGTGAATTATATCAATCAAATAGATTTTCTAAATTGTGTTGGTACATGCACAAATGCACTAGAAATAGGTGATTTATTAGATAAAAATCAAGTAGATTTATTGTTTTTAGATATTCAAATGCCCAAAATGAACGGGTTAGAATTTTTAAAAATTATGAAAAAGGCTCCTATGACTGTTTTAACAACAGCATATCCCAATTATGCCCTAGAAGGATTTGATCTAAATGTCTTAGATTATTTACTAAAACCGATAGCATTCAATCGCTTTTTTGCAGCAGCAACGAAAGTTCGAAAGCAGCATGCATTGGCAAATCAAAATGATGATCATGTACAATTGAAAGAGGAAGAGGAATGCTTTTTTATTAAGTGTGATGGTAAGTATGAAAAGATCTATTTGGATGCCATTTTATATGTAGAAGCCATGCAAAACTACGTTGTTATTCATACTGAAGAAAGACGTTATGTAAGTTTACTTTTTTTAAAGAATGTTGAAGAAAAATTAAATCAGAACGATTTTTTACGTGTGCATAAGTCCTATATTGTAGCCCTTGCTAAGATAAGCACTATTGATCATCATGAGATTGATATTAAGGGACATAAGATTCCACTCAGTAGACTTTACAAGAAAAAGGTATTACCCAAAATATTAGGAAATAAATTGTGGAAAGGAGATACCTAGGAAATTATGATGTATCTTTCTTGATCTCGATTACACAGCAGCAAATTTTAGAGAAAGTCTAGTATAAAGAAATGATGATGAACAAAAAGTACAAAGAATTCATTAAAAAAGAATAATTTTGCTTTTATGAACAAAGACAACCTAGATTGGTTAGACTGCAGTCTCTTTTTGATGCTGGCCAGTGCCGAAATTACAGATCATTATTTAACAGAAGAGGAAATCAATACCATTATTGAGAAAGCTCAGGGTTTATCAAATTTGTTTCCAACTATTGAAGCCGTATATGATAGAGAAACCATTATAGAGAAGTTCAATAAAGCATTCGAATGGTATAATTTTATTGGAGAAACTGCTCCACAAGGTAAAATGAATGCAGTTCTAATGAAAGAGGTTTTTAAACTAACAGCCTTTATGAAACAACAAGCATGGTTTAGTGTGGAATTCTCTCAAGGTTTGCTCAATGATTTGGTAACAATTGCCGATGCAGATGGAGAAATTATAAAAAACGAAAAACAACTTATTAATAAGGTAGCCCAAGATTGGAATCTGGAACCTCCTTTTAGTTAAACAAAACGTTTTTAAATGATTTGTATTTCTTGTAATAATGAACATAATGAAAAGTTTTGCCCTAATTGTGGGGAGAAGAATGGTGTAAAAAAGATCACGTTACCGTCAATAATGGAGGATACAATTACATCGATCACTGATATGGATAAGGGGTTTCTTTTTAATTTGAAATCTCTTTTGTTAGATCCGAAACGAATTACTTCTGACTATATTAATGGTAAAAGGAGAGGAATATTAAATCCTGTTTCATTTCTGATTCTTTCGATAACATTTTATATTGTTCTGATTACTTTTTTTAAAATGCCGAAACCTGCTGGTGATGAGGAGGCTATTCTTGGAACAACATATGGTAAGTTCGGATATGTTATTGGAAAATTTATCACAATATACTTGAAATTCTTTTGGATTTTATCAATTATTCCATTAGCCACGTCGATTCAACTAATTTTTAAAAAATATAACTTCATTGAAAATTTAGCAATTAGTTCTTTCATTATGGGACTGGCCATATTAGCATCCGGAATTGGCTATTTATTTTTTAGAATTCCAATAATTTTTGACCCTATATTGTATGTTGTTATATTGTGGTTAATTTATAAGGTATTCAGGCAACCCGTGAATAGAAGCGAAGCTTTTATACTAGCAGCATCAGTCCTATTTTTATTTATTCTTCATCTAGCATTAGTTATGGCCGTGATCGGAATATTTGGTTCCTAGAGAAGATGTTTAACATTAAATATTTGATTTATGAAAAACACAATACTATTTATTTCAGGGCTTATTTTTTCAATGACTATGCACTCGCAGAGCTTGATAGGAGCTTGGGAGATGCATCATACTTCAGAAAGTGGAACACCTCTAAAGAGTGTCGTTATTTTCTCAGATGGGTATCAAGTGATAAGTACCTTTGAAGCAAAAACAGGAAAATTTATGAGTACGAACGGAGGTACCTGGAAACTCATGGGAGATACTATTACTGAAAAAGTAGAATTCCATACTACAAATGCTGAACGAGTAGGAACAGAAGTCAGTTTTAAGATATCTGTGAATGATTCTATATTGAAAGCAGTAGATAGTGGTATGGAACTCAAAAGAATTGATAATGGGGTTCCAGGAAAATTGCAAGGTGCTTGGTTGATGTCTGGTAGAAAACGAGATGGTAAAATACAGCAACGTGACACGAGTAGACCTAGAAAAACAATGAAGATATTGTCTGGCACGCGTTTTCAGTGGATTGCATATAACACAGAGACCAAACAGTTTATGGGCACTGGAGGAGGAACCTATACAACTAATGACGAAAAATACACTGAGACAATTGAATTCTTTTCGAGAGATGATAAACGCGTTGGTGCGAAACTCGAGTTTGACTATGATATTGTAGAAGGAAAATGGCATCATTCAGGTTTATCCAGCAAAGGAAAACCGATTTATGAAATTTGGAGTATCTGGAAGTAAAACAAATTACTAAGTAAATTGTCGTTGATTACAGAGTAAAACTATATTTCCACAATCTAAATGAAGAAAATACTAAAACTCTTAAAAAAAATGTTGATTTGGGTTTCAATTGTACTGGCTTTAATTGCTCTCAGCGTATTACTATTTTTAAATCTAAGTCCACAGTTTGGAGGAAAGATAACCAAAGAACGAGAAGCTCAATATTCAAAGTCCAAAAACTATAAAGACGGTAAGTTTATCAATATTGGTAATGTTACTATGGAAATGAGTCGAGGTGATGCTTGGAAAGCAACAAAAGGTATGCTCAATCCAAAATCAGATAGTAAACCTTCAAGAAATATTGAGGTGAATCCGGTTGATTCATTGAATCTTGTAAATTATGGCGAACAAACACGCTTAATATGGTTTGGTCATTCCTCTTTCTTAGTGCAAATGAATGAGAAGAATATTTTAATAGACCCAATGTTTGGAGATGTGCCAGCTCCGCATCCATGGTTAGGTGTAAAACGTTTTAGTAATAAATTACCAATTGCAGTTGAAAAATTACCACAGATAAATGCAGTTTTAATTTCGCATGATCATTATGACCATTTAGATTATGGTTCAATACAAAAACTTAAGAATAAAGTAAAACTCTTTTACGTACCGTTAGGAGTTGGAGTTCATTTAGAGGCATGGGGCGTTGAAAAAGAAAAAATTATTGAACTTGATTGGTGGGAGGAGACATCTCTTGGTGATTTGAAATTTATTGCAACACCCGCCCAACATTTTTCGGGACGCGGTTTTTCTGATCGGGCAAAAACTTTATGGTGTTCATGGATATTGAAATCATCTTCAGAGCGCATCTTTTTTAGCGGTGATAGTGGTTATGCCAATCACTTTAAGGAAATTGGATCAAAGTATGGGCCTTTCGATTTTGCCTTATTAGAATGCGGTCAGTATAATAAATTATGGCCGGTAGTACATATGTTTCCCGAGGAAGCAGCTCAAGCTGGAATTGATCTTAGTGCCAAAACAATTATGCCTATTCATTGGGGCGCTTTTAAGCTGGCACATCATAGCTGGACAGACCCTGTTGAGCGGGTTTCAATAAAAGCAAAAGAGCTAGGAGTGCATCTAATAACACCGGTCATTGGTGAGTCGATTGAATTAAATACCATTGAACAAATAGGCTCTGAATGGTGGAAACAATAAGAATTAATCGTCGTAACTAATTCTATCACGAATACCACCACTTTTTCTATGTATGATTACATCTGCCTTGTATTTTTTGGCCAAGCGCTTAGCTTTTCGTATAGCAGTTTCTTGATAATTATGTTTTGAAGTTATGCGTTTATTACCTTCTCGGCGCACCGCCCATCTATCTTCATAGGGCACTACATGTTGATGCCATGTTCTTTTCTTGGTACGAGAACTTTTAAAAAAAAGATCAACTAATTGACTTATAAAGTCTAAAATAACACGAGAAGTACTTCTTTCACCCATTTATTCCTTTAATTTTTGTTCATAACTTTCTAAGAGTTTTCAAGTTCTAAAAAAAATAAAACTTCTGTATTATTACCATATATGTTGAGAAGATTAAAGCGACACCAAAACAACAGTTTTAAGACACCCTAATCTCTATTTTGCAATAAGCGCAGCCCCTACAATACCCGCATTGTTTTGAAATTGTGCAACAATAACTGGAGTTTTAATAGTGATTTGACCCTCAAAGCGTTGTAATTTTTTAGAAGCGCCTCCACCTAAAATAATAAGGTCTGGAGAAGTCAATCCATTCACAATTTTCAAGAATTTGTTAAAACGCTTACCCCATTCTGGATATGACAGTTCATCACGTTTTCGAGCAGAATCTGCAGCCCAATGTTCAATATGTTTGAATTTCTTATACGGCAACGTTCCTAATTCTAAATTCGGAACCAATATACCGTTATAAAAAAGTCCAGATCCTAATCCAGTACCAATTGTAATCATTAATACAAGACCGTTCTTTCCTTTTCCTGCGCCAAATGTTATTTCTGCCAATCCCGCAGCATCCGCATCATTTCCAACATGAAATTCAAGACCCGTACGTTTATTAAAAATATCTTCAACATTGGTTCCTTGCCAACTTTTATCAATATTACCACTAGATAAGGCAACGCCATGTGAGATAATTGCAGGAAATCCACATCCTATTTTTCCTTGCCAATCAAAGTGTTCTACCAATTTCGCGACAACATCAGCGACATCATTTGGTTTTGCTCCTTTTGGAGTTGGAATGCGATGCTTTTCGGTAATCAGGGCACCCGTTTCTACATTTACGATGGCACCTTTGATGCCGGTTCCTCCAACATCTATCCCTAGAATTTCCATATAACTATTTATGTTTTTAAGATTAGACTTTAAAATTGGTCATTCTATAATGACTGGACAAGAATTGTGAATAAATGTTAATAAAGTACTTAGAGTTGACAACACTTTCATGTAGGATAAGTTTGATGTCTTTTCCAATTGCATTTAGAATAGATATTAAGTTTCACTATAGATATATGTACTTCAAATGCTCTATGTTAAAACATTAAATCTTGACCTTGAAACTTGATATTTGGTCGAGGTTCTGGAGTGTCTTTCTCATCTAACATTTGACGAATATCAATCTCAATACCATTGGCTAAGGTTGAAATTGGTACATCATTATATAAACCTTCAAAGGGATTCTCGCTGTAATCACCAATCATTTCCATCATAATAAACACCCATGATACCAGTACCGTAAGTGGAATGGTAAGCCAAACAAATACCGGATTACTCATACCTGAAACAATATTTAGCATGGCAAAAGGCAATAATAGAATAAATATCCAGACAAAAAAGAAATTTACAGACGCATATTGTCTAGGAAAGGGAAAATTTTTAATACGCTCACATTTCCCTTGAAGCGTATAAAATTCTTTAATCATATTGGCTAATTCCATATGTCTGAAATCATCTATTAGGTTTTTTTCACGCAACGCTTTTAGATAACTCGATTGTATACTCAATAGGTGAGAGGCCTTGTTTCCTTTACTCATCATATACGTATAATCTGATTCTGATAAATAAGGTTTTAACTTTTCAAAAAGATTTTCATCACTATGAATCCCTGCAAGTTTTCGCATGGCTTCACTTTTTTTATCACTATGTTCCCAGGCTCTTTTCTCTCGTAATTGATAAGTAAGAGCATGTAACCAGGCAACATGGCAATGCACCACTGTTTTGCGAATAGTAAGTAACGAATCTTCGGGTAATTTTACAGAAGAAAAGTGATTTGAGATAAAATCACGGGACATTACAGTAAAGGTTCTTGAAGAGTTTACAATGCCACCCCATATTTTTCGAGCTTCCCATAAGCGTTCATAACTAGAGTTATTTTTAAAACCGAGATAAAAAGATACCGCAATACCAATTACGGAGATAGGCTGCCAAGGAATTACTAACCATTTAAAATCAAATACTTGATATAATACCACAGGAATAGCAGCAATTATGATAAATAATAAGATGTATTTTTTACTCCAGTTAAGGCTTCCTAAAAAAGAATAGTGTTTACCTACAAACATATGCGAAAGGTTAAGGATTATATCGATCTAAAATAACCTTTTCTGAAGTCCTACGCAATAAATTAAATTAATGGGAGCAAGGCTTTGTATATAACACCAGCAAGAATGGCCAATCCAAAACTTAATAATGTTCCAATAAGGACATATTCTGTTAGTTTCCTGTCTTTTCCACTGGTAAGATCTCCGAAGCGAAAAACGGACTTCGCAGCAATTAAAAAACCAACCGCCGACCATATGCCGGCGACTACGAAACCAAAAACTAACAGGCGTTCTAACATTCCTATATACTTTCCAGCACCATCTATTGATTTACGATCCGTATTTATTTGAACATCCCAAGGAGCAATAAGCTGTTTTATGCATACAGAGAAAGCATAAGTAACTAACACTATAAAAATACTGACAAGTAATATCTTAGGACTTAATAATTGCGATACATCAATTGTAAAAGGATTGTAGTAATAAGTTATGGCAAATAATACCAGGATATGTGCGAGTTGATCTAAAACAAAAAGAAGGCGTTCATTCTTCTTGTTACTCAGATATAATTTAAGAACATCTATTGCGAAATGAGATATAATAACTACAATGATTGCTGCAATGAAATCAAATTGTAAGAGTGCAACGAGAGCCAATGCATGAATGGCAATATGCACATACAAATATTTTGAAGTTATTTTATACTGCTTTTTATGTTTCACCCATGTGTCTGATTGAAATAGAAAATCGCCTATTAAGTGTGCTAAAAAGAGTTTGAGGAATAAGGCTACTAACATAATGTTTGGATTTTTTTCTGATAGGTTTTTAACAATTTTAGGAGCTCATCATAACCTGCTCTGCTAAGAGCTTCGCTGATACTACTTTGTGATTTTCCTAGCATATTTGCCAATGCCCTTTGGCTCAAATCTTGATTTCGTAATGCAGCTCTTACGATAGTTGCGGTTGCTGGCAACCAACTGTTCATAGTCAATAATGCCAGTTCTAATAGCAAATTGATATACTCATCAAGTTCTTTTGAAGGAGTTCGTAATGCTAAATTTACTTTTTTTAAACTATCAAAACATTCACCAGAGTTTATAAAAGCTGTTCCATTAGAAGAAGTTATTTGCGGAGAATTGTAGGTTTTGTTTCCAATCCCAATGGCAATGCGCACGTCTAAATTCTTTTCTTTTTTAATAGTTGCTTTTATATAGAGAGCCGCTTCTAAGGCTTTTAAAGGATCGATTTCTAGCTGAAAACTATCTCCTCGATAGACTTCCCAATGTGTAGGTTCTTCCCCAAAAAAGGCGAGCGCTTCTTTTAGATTGAACATCCATTCTGGTGTGGTTACTTGTTTAGAGTTGATGATATCTCCTGTTAATACTGCTGTCATTTGATGATTGTTTAACACAAATATATCTCTTTTATCACCGATATCCAAAAATATCGGTTTTTTTACCGATAATTTAAAATATCGGATTTATTGCCGATAATAATATCTAAATAAAACGTATTATTTTTCGGTTATTGTGTTAGACCTTTTTTGTTTTCGTTATTTTTGAGCATGAAAATAGTCTTTGCCACACATAACCAACACAAATTAAAAGAAGTACAGTCATTGCTGCCCACATCTATTAAATTGTTGAGTTTAACAGATATTGGTTGTACAGAAGAAATTTTGGAAACCGCTACCACACTTCAAGGTAATGCTAAAATCAAGGCAGATTATATTAGAAAAGCGTATGGATATGATTGTTTCGCCGATGATACAGGCTTAGAAGTAGCAATACTATATGGAGAACCTGGTGTCTATTCAGCCCGTTATGCAGGAGCTAATGCTGATTCTGAGGCAAATATGAATAAACTTTTATCAAAACTTAAAGGCAAGAATAATAGACAAGCACAATTTAAAACGATAATCGTTCTGAACCTTCAAGATAGCCAGTATGTTTTTGAAGGGGTTTGTAAGGGTGAGATCTTACATAAAAAAAATGGAAAACAAGGATTTGGTTATGACCCTATTTTTAAACCAGAGGGTTATGACGTTTCATTTGCTCAAATGCCAATGGAAGAAAAAGGAACTATCAGTCATAGAGGTAAAGCGGTGGCCGAATTAGTGAAATTTTTTGAAGAACTTCCTAGAAAATAGGAAGTAATTAATACTTCAACGATTTTTTAACTACTATAGAAACTCTTAGTAAAAGTACAATGACCGCAGTAATAGCAAAGAATATGCGTAAGGGGTTTGTCATTTCTAAAAGATAAGATTTCGCAAAAATTATCCACAATAAGTAGCCTCCAAACATATGAATAGGCTTCCAATTTTTAGCTCCAAAAAGATTTCGTGTTTTGTCAAAAGAAGTAAGTGTCATTAATGTTATAAATGCATATGCTGTTGCTCCAATGGCTGTTCTAAATAAACCTCTATCTTCGAATACATTAAAATTGATATGCACGGTCATTAATACAAGCATGGTTAAGTGAATATAATGTGATACAGCAAAAGATACTCCTATATATCGTCTATTTTTTAAAAGCCACGTTGTAACACGATTCTTTAAATAATAATGTAGGGAAGAAGCTACAAAAGCTAGCATAAATAATACAAAAGATAACTTGGCGGTAGACCGAATTAACATACTAACGGTTTCCTTCTCGCCAATGTCAAAATTTGATAGAATGTAAAAGACGTTTAAAATCGCTAAAAGACTTATACTTACCGTAAGGGACCATCCCGAAAAAACACCTTGGTTTCGTGTCTTTTTTAAATTCAAAACTAAAATAAAGTTGGTTGGCTGTCGTCATCTGACGAATTCGAATTATCATTTTCTCCTTTAGATGACGTACTTGTATTATCTTGGTCGTTAGAATTTCCTGTAATTTGTTCTTCTTCTACAACTTCAACAGCATTTACTTCTGGCTCTTCGTAGGGCAATGACTCAAGAAGATTTATTTGTTTTATTTTATCTCTAGTTAATTGATTACCAATAGCTTTAATGCCTTTGACTGAAATAAATTCTTCAAAATTTATAGTTTCGTTTTCTAAACTTCTTTTTGAGAATACAACCTCTGCCATTGGTCTAAAGTCTGTCGATACAATTTCTAGCTGAGATTTAGCATGATCACTTATAAATTGCTCCTCTTTATTTGGGTTGTCAATCATGAAACGTTTGACATAGTAACATTCTTTTGATCCATCATAGTGAACGGCGGAGATCGGTTTATTGGGAATCCATTTTTCAAGTACAATCATATTACTATCAAAATGAGTTGACAGTTCAGGACGTATCGTTTTGACGATTCCTGATTGTGTAATAATTAACAATCTATCCTCGGCGGTAAATTCACCCAGTAATTCACCTCTACTATCCACATTTAAGCGTTGCACGGTATCATCGAACCATATTTTACGCGGTTTGAGAGTAGAAATTCCTTTTTCTTTAAGTTCAATACGCTTAACACCATATTTTGTGACGGTATTCCCTCTGCTTCCACGTCCTTTAATAGCTAAATCAGCAAAATCAATATCCCATTTTAATTTTTTAACACTTCCCACAGCTCGAAGATGAACAGTCACCACCTCAGCTTCTCCATTTGGATTTGCCGAGAAATACAGTACTTTAGAGAGCTTGTTGCCAGCAGTTAAATCATATTCTTTATCACGTGTCACTCCTGTAACGGCAAAACGTTTCATGTAAGTAGGCCCAGACTTACCATCTTTGTAAATCATGTTATAAATTGTTCTCTTATCTCCCTTTTTAAATATAGCTACATGAATAATATTTTTACCTACAAATGTCTTTGAATCAAGTTTGGTAACCATCATTTTCCCATCGGCTTTAAAGACAATTACACTATCAATATCAGAACAATCTGTTACAAATTCATCTCTACGGAGAGAGGTTCCTACAAATCCCTCTTCACGATTTACATAGAGTTTGGCATTTTTCATTGCAACTTTCGACGCTACGATATCTTCAAAAATGCGAATTTCCGTTTTTCGCTCTTTGTCTTTGCCATACTTCGCTTTTAAGTTTTTGAAATATTCGATGGCATAGTCAATCAAATTTGCCAAATGATTTTTCACTTCAGCAATTTTATCTTCTAAACTTTCAATATGTTGCTTTGCCTTATCTATATCGAATTTCGAGATCTTTTTGATACGAATTTCTGTTAATCGTACAATATCTTCTTCCGTTACGGCACGCTTTAAATGTTTTGTATGGGGTTTCAACCCTTTGTCTATAGCCGCAATTACCCCTTCCCAAGTTTCTTCTTCTTCAATATCACGGTAAATTCTATTTTCTATAAAGATGCGTTCTAGTGATGCAAAGTGCCACTGTTCTTCTAGCTCTCCTAATTGAATCTCAAGTTCTTGTTTCAGTAAATCCACCGTATGATCGGTTGATCTTCTTAACATTTCAGTAACACCAATAAAAACAGGCTTGTTATTTTCAATAATACAAGACAATGGAGAAATTGACTGCTCGCAATTTGTGAATGCATATAACGCATCAATTGTTTTATCTGGAGATACTCCATTAGGTAAGTGTATCAAAATCTCTACATTGGCAGCAGTATTGTCTTCGATGCGTTTTATTTTTATCTTCCCTTTTTCATTCGCTTTGATAATCGAATCAATTAAAGAAGAAGTAGTAGTGCTATAAGGTATTTGACTGACAATGAGAGTGTTTTTGTCTAATTGAGAAATAGCGGCACGTACTCTTACTTTACCACCGCGTAGTCCATCATTATAATTAGTTACATCGGCAATACCACCAGTTAAGAAATCGGGGACCAATTTAAAACTTCGTCCTTTTAAATGCTTAATTGAAGCATCAATTAATTCATTAAAATTATGGGGCAATATTTTAGTCGAAAGTCCAACAGCAATACCTTCGGCACCTTGCGCCAGCAACAAAGGAAATTTAACAGGAAGGTCAATTGGTTCTTTTCTTCTGCCATCATAAGAAGCCTGCCATTCAGTAGTTTTGGGGTTGAATACCACTTCTAATGCAAACTTAGAGAGTCTAGCCTCAATATAACGCGAAGCTGCAGCACGATCACCAGTGAGAATATTCCCCCAGTTTCCTTGCATATCAATCAACAATTCTTTTTGACCTAACTGTACCATGGCATCAGCAATACTCGCATCACCATGAGGGTGATATTGCATCGTATGACCTACTAAATTGGCCACTTTATTATAACGACCATCATCTAAGTCTTTCATAGACTGCATGATACGTCTTTGAACAGGCTTAAAACCATCGTCAATTGCTGGTACTGCACGTTCCAAAATCACATATGATGCATAATCTAAAAACCAATCTTTGTACATGCCCGTGACTTTAGTAATAGTCTCTTCAGCATGTATTTCTTCTTGATTAATTCCTTCTAAATTGTCGTCTTCTATGTCGTTATGTTCTTCTTGCATTATTTATCCTCAACTAAGTCAAGTTCAACTTTTAGATTTTCGATAATGAATTTTTGCCTATCTGGAGTATTCTTGCCCATATAGAAATTCAATAATTGATCTATTGACATCTCTTTATCAAGCATTACGGGATCTAGGCGAATATTATCTCCTATAAAATGAGAAAATTCATCAGGAGAAATCTCCCCAAGACCTTTGAAACGAGTTATTTCTGGCTTTCCCTTTAAGCTTTGTATAGCCTCTTGTTTTTCATTTTCTGAATAACAATAATGGGTTTTATTTTTGTCTCGCACTCGAAACAATGGTGTTTCCAAAATATATAAATGTCCTTCTTTGATCAATTCAGGAAAAAACTGGAGAAAAAAGGTAATTAACAAAAGTCTTATATGCATTCCATCAACATCGGCATCCGTAGCAATAACGATATTATTATATCGTAAATTTTCAATACCATCTTCTATGTTTAGTGCTGCTTGAAGTAAGTTAAATTCCTCATTTTCATAAACAATCTTTTTACTCATGCCATATGAATTCAAAGGTTTCCCTCGTAAGCTAAAAACCGCCTGTGTATTCACATTGCGAGATTTGGTAATCGATCCACTTGCAGAATCTCCCTCTGTTATAAATAATGTACTATCTAAACGATTGTCTTTTTTCATATCGCCTAAATGAACACGACAATCACGTAACTTTTTGTTATGTAAATTCGCCTTTTTGGCTCGTTCTCGTGCTAACTTGCGTATTCCAGATAGATCTTTCCGTTCGCGTTCTGCCTGTAATATTTTACGTTGTAACGATTCAGCCGAAGCAGTATTCTTATGCAAGTAATTATCAAGATTTGTTTTTACAAAATCATTGATAAATGTTCGAACTGTTGGCAATCCACCTCCCATTTCAGTTGAACCTAACTTTGTTTTTGTTTGACTTTCAAAAACAGGTTCCATAACTTTAATACTTATGGCTGATACGATCGATTTCCGAATGTCTGAAGCTTCATAGTTTTTACCAAAAAACTCTCTTACCGTTTTTACTACAGCTTCTCTAAACGCATTTTGATGCGTTCCGCCTTGTGTCGTATGTTGGCCATTCACAAATGAATGATACTCCTCACTATACTGAGTTCTACTGTGTGTAAGTGCCATTTCAATATCATCACTTTTTAAATGAATGATAGGGTAGAGCATATCTGTATCAGCGATATTCTCGACTAGTAGATCTTTTAAGCCATTCTCAGAAAAATATTTTTCACCATTAAAAATAATCGTTAAACCAGTGTTT
This sequence comes from uncultured Flavobacteriaceae bacterium, assembly GCA_947500525.1. Lineage (GTDB taxonomy): Bacteria > Bacteroidota > Bacteroidia > Flavobacteriales > Flavobacteriaceae > Aureibaculum. The sequence continues at coordinate 331,517 of CANMSH010000002.1, forward strand.
AAATACACATAGTTTTTGATCATTTTTATAATATACTCATTACGAAACTTATATTGATTAAATATAGTTTCGTCAGGAGTGAAACTTACTTTTGTTCCTTTACGTTGGGATGAAGACTGCACCGCATCATCAATGACCAAATTTCCCTTTTCAAACTCCGCAACCTTTGTTTTATCCTCTCTTACAGATTGTACTTTAAAATGAGATGACAAAGCATTAACAGCTTTGGTTCCAACTCCATTTAGACCAACAGATTTCTTAAAGGCTTTCGAATCGTACTTACCACCAGTATTCATTTTAGAAACGACATCTACCACTTTCCCTAAAGGAATCCCTCGTCCATAATCTCTAACCGTCACTGTTTTATCTCGAACAGAAATTTCAATAGTTTTTCCTGCTCCCATAACATATTCATCAATAGAGTTATCAAGAACTTCCTTTATCAAAATATAAATACCATCGTCGGGAGAAGATCCATCTCCTAGCTTACCAATATACATTCCTGGTCGCATTCGGATATGCTCTTTCCAGTCAAGTGATCGTATATTGTCTTCGGTATAGGTAGTTTGTTTAGCCATTTAGTAATACGTATGATGCAGGTTTGCTAAAATAAGACTTCATACTAAAAAATAAAACTGTCTAGTGATTATTTATTAACAGATAAATTAAGAATGTGAATCTAATTTATTTCTTTAAATTTACGCGAATTTAAAATTTTCACTTATCAAAAAACAGATCCCAAATTTAATTACGCTACTCAATCTATTCTGTGGAGTAGTGGCAGTACTTGCGGCTGCCTTAGGAAATTTACAAACTGCAGCATTGTTTGTATTATTGGGTATTTTCTTTGATTTTTTTGATGGATTTGCCGCTAGAATGTTGAAAGTGTCGAGTGAACTCGGTAAACAATTAGATTCTTTGGCCGATATGGTTACTTCTGGAGTTGCTCCGGGTTTGGTCATGTATCAATTAATGTTAAGAGCTCTAAGCCATAATTCTTATGCGACTTCATTTATAGAAAAGGGAAGTATTGCTACCTGGAATTTTGATGATATTATGTTGATACCATTTTTAGGTTTTTTGTTGCCCGTCGCGGCTGCATATCGATTGGCGAATTTCAATTTAGATGAACGTCAATCTACTTCATTTATTGGTTTACCAACACCGGCAATGAGTATTTACATTATTTCACTACCATTAATTGCATTGTACTCAAATGTTGCAGTGGTTCAAGGTTTAATTCAGAATATTTATTTCTTAATTGGGAGTACACTTTTCTTGAGTTTTGTAATGAATGCTAAGCTTTCTTTATTTTCTTTAAAGTTCAGCAACTTTTCGATGAAAAATAATTGGATTGAAGTGCTTTTTATCCTTTTGGCTATTGTGAGCCTTATAGGTGTTAAATTTACCGCAATACCTTTATTAATAGTGCTCTACATAGTTTTATCTTTACTAAAAAAAAGGAATTAATCCTCTCTTTTTTTTAATCAGCCATTTATATAAGATCTTATTTTTTCAAGTTTTAGGTAGGAAAATACAGGATTAAGTTGTTGTGTTTGTATACTAAATGATAAAACAGACCGTTTAAGAGTCTGAGAATCGCTAAACATTTTGTTATGAACCAAGCTTATACCTTTATTAAGGTAAAGTTGCTTTTAGTTGCAACTTTATTTTTTCTCCCATATTTTATAAATGCCCAAACCACCGTGCCTTTTGAAAAGAGGTATGAAAATGCTGGTATTAATGGTGATTTAACTATGGTGGGAAATTCTATTGTAGGTAATGATGCTACAACACCGTATAATGGAGGTAGTAATAATAACAGTTTTATTGCGGTATATATAGATGTTGATAATGATGCATCTACGTTTAGTTCTAGTAGCGCAGAATTGACAGGCCTTACAAGTTGTGACCGAGTTGTATATGCCGGGTTGTATTGGGGGGCAAATGTGACATTAGCTTCACAAACTCCAGAAACAATTAAATTTCGCCCACCTGGTGGTTCTTATATAGATATTACTGCAGATACTGCGGACGCTACATTGCGTGAGCAGTTAGATGTAATGTATTATAAAGATGTAACAAGTATCGTTACTGGATTATCAAACCCTTCGGGGAATTATTTCGTTGGAAACGTATCATGCGAGACGGGTGTAGGAAACAGAGCTGCCGGTTGGACAATGGTTGTGGTATATGAAAGTCCCACAAAACCACGTAAATTCATTACAACTTTTGATGGATTTTCAAACGTTAGTCCAGGCAATACAGAACAATTTAGTTATTCGGGTTTCGTAACGCCTCCCTCTGGTACTGTTCAAGGAAGAATCGGTCTGGGAGCTTTAGAAGGTGATAGAGCATTAACTGGTGAGCAATTGTTATTTGCAGATACAATTGTACCAGATACTGATCCAAACAGTAGTTTTGATCTATTGTTCGATCCAGAAAACCCTGCTGATAATTTCTTTAATAGTAAGGTAACGATAGATGGAGCACAAGTTACTACAAGAAATCCGAATAGTACAAATACCTTAGGATGGGATACAGCAATTGTTGATTTAGATCCTTTAAACAATCCAAACCCACCTGCAATAGAGAATTTAGTACTAGCAAATGGAGCCACTGATGCTACAGTTCGAGTAGCAACTACAGGAGATAGAATTCTAACATTTCTAAATACATTTGCCGTAGATATTATAGAACCTGTAATTGATGTATTGACAAGTGTAGAAGACACTTCCGGAAATCAAATTACATTGAATTCTCCTGTATCATTAGGTGCTACAGTAGTTTACAACATTAATTTTGAAAATTCAGGTACAGATAGTGCCCTAAACACAGAAATTGTAAATACACTACCTTTTAATGTAACGTTAGATGAGACAACTATTGAATTCTTAGATGCTTCTAATGTTCCTTTAACTCCTGGTTTAATAACATATACCTATAATACAGCAACGAGACAACTAACTTTTACCATAGATGATTCATTGGTTTTAAAAGATGGATTAGCAGGCTCTTACAATATAAGATATCAAGTAACAGCTTCAAATGACTGTTTTGATTATACGGATGCTTGTACGAACTTATTAGAGAACTTTTTAGAAACTTCTTATGATGGAGAAACCTCAGGAACAAATATTACCGCCCAACCTGGTTTGAATGGTGTGAATGGTTGTGGTTTGGGTAATCCTGGATCTATGGACCTGTTCGTAGATACAAGTTCATGTAATTTTGATAGTACATTGACATTCTGTAATAATAATTTGACCTTTTCTGGTGACGATGGATATAATTTATATGAATGGGTAGACGAAACAGGAACCAATATTGGTAATACTAAAGAAATTACAGTAACTGGACCAGGAGTATATACAGTTACACAAACGAGAACAGGATGTTCTGTAACAACTAGAGTTGTAACAGTACTAGGTTTAGACGTTACCTATACTCCAACCAATGCGTTGTGTAGAGATAGTGCCGACGGAACAATTGCTGTTCAAGTAAATGAAGCATCCGCCAATTTCACCTTTGAACTGTTTAAAGGAGGTGTGCTGCAGGAAACTACAGGTGTAATTACTGATGATAATCATGTGTTTACAGGTTTAGATATAGGTACCGATTATTCAATTCGTGTAACCAATGCGGCAGGATGTTTTGATTTTCAAACAACAGGTTTAACTGTAACTGAACCGACATTATTACAAGCGTCGAATACCGTAAGCGATAATATCATGCCATGTAATGGAAATTTACTTAGTGGTAGAATTGAAGTAAATGCCAATGGCGGAACTCAATTTACAGCTACGGGAGATTATGAGTATAGTATGGATGGTGGTGCTTTTCAAGAATCGAATATATTCACAACGACTGCTCAAGGGAATCATACAATTACTGTAAGGGATCAAAACGGATGTACCACAACAACTGTTGCTAATGTTGGTTTTGATGATGAGATTGAATATAACATGTCAAAGACTGATGTGAATTGTGCGAATAGCACAAATGGATCAATATCGATAAATCTTACTCAAAATACGGCTGGAAATACAATCACCTATAGTATTGATGGTGGAACTACATTTCAAAGCTCACCCACTTTTAATGGATTGGGTGTAGGTGATTATTCAATCATAATTCGTAAACAGAAAGGAATCAATAGTTGTGAAACTACAGTAACAGAAAGTATTAATCAGTTAATATTTTTAGAGTTTGAAGCTACTGGTGGTTTTTCGTGTTCTGGCAGTATTAATACGATAACAGCTACAGTTGCTCCAGCTTATGCAAATGAGGTAACGTATATTATGGATGGTACTATTACGAATACTACGGGAATCTTTGAGAACGTTACACCAGGATTACATAGTGTAACTGCAAGACACAATACATTTTTGTGCGAGGCTCCACCAGTAGAAGTAAGTGCATTGGCTTATACGCCTATGAATATTTTAGGAGTAAATCAACAAATAGATAATCCTAATCAATACGACATAAGTTTTTCTGGAGGTGAGGCTGATTATGAATTCGCAATGTTACCAGGAAGAATTACAGATGTTACAGTTAATGATAGTGATTTTGGAGATGAGAACTTATTTAATATTACAGCTGATGGTTTCTATACATTCTTTGTAAAAGATACTAACGGATGTATAGTAGAATTTGAAGCTGAACTAGAGTTTTTAGACATTGAAATACCTAATTTCTTTACGCCAAACGGAGATACTTTTAATGATGAATGGTATCCGAGAAATATTCAGCCATATCCGAATATTACAGTTGAAGTTTTTGATAGATACCAACGTTTAATTGTCGCTTTCGAAGGAATTGATAAATCTTGGAATGGATTTTATAATGGTAAACCGCTACCATCAGGAGACTACTGGTATGTTGTGAAGTTGAATAGTCCAACTGATGATCGTGTATTTAAAGGAAATGTAACGTTGTATAGATAATAAATGAACCCAAAGACAGACCAACCGATGAAAAAAGTTATTTATATAATCATATTTGCATGTACATTGATGGTAAATGCGCAGGAGTTTACACTATCTCCATATACTCAATACTTAACAGAAAATCCTTTTTCTATATCTCCAACATTTGCAGGTATAAATGAAGATTATGACAGGATACGTCTGACGGCAGTATCACAATGGTTAGGGTTGAAGAATGCTCCAAATACTCAAAACTTATCTTATGATATGCGATTTGCAGAAAAATCTGGTGCAGGAATTTTACTATACAATGATAGTAATGGAGCGACTAAACAAATTGGAGGACGATTATCATATGCACATCATCTTATTTTGAATGATGGTAATGAAGAGTTCTTATCTTTTGGTATTTCCTATAAGTTCAATCATTTTAAAATAGAAACAGCCGATTTTGATGATGGTAGTGGCGAGGGATTTGTTGATCCTGCCGTAGGAGCTGCAAAAAGTACAACAAATCATAATTTTGAGGTCGGTGCTTTGTATAGATATATGGATTTCTTTTTTAGTTTGAATGCTTCGAACATTTTGAATAAGAAAGTTGAAGGGGTTTTTGATTTTACAGAACCAAAAATATTAAGAAATTACTATGTGTTTACGGGTTATACCTTTGTAAGTAGAAGCGAGGAAATAGAATATGAACCTTCAATTTATTATAATTTATTCGAAGGGGATTCACGATCTGAAATGCATTTGAATTTTAAGGCAAGAAAAATTACAGACACTGGTTATATGTGGGCTGGATTGAGCGGTCGATTTTTTATTGATCAAAGTTTTAAGTCATCTTCGGTGGCGCCGATGTTAGGTTTGAAGAAAGATCAGTTTTACGTTGCATATGCTTTTCAATGGAATATCAATGAAGCTGCAGAGCTAAATAATGCCGGAACTCATTTGATAACATTAGGTTTTGATTTAGAAAATAATAGAAGGTACTAAACCTAGAATAATTTATAAAATTTAAAATATGAAAGTTTTAAGAATAATAGTAATACTAGTTGGAATAGGAGTTTGCAATACCGAAAACACTTTTGCTCAAGCAAAAAAAATAACACCAATAGTGTTAACTAAGACTTCATTAAAGACTATGGAAGTTGCTCAGTTACCAAGTAAAGTTAAAGAGGCTGCTTCGAAATATGCCGGTTATAAAATAAAAAAGGCCTTTGTTAGTCAATACAAACGAAATAAAAAATTATACAAAGTAGCAATCGCGAGAGGACCAATTGTATATGAGTTAATTATTAATGAAAAAGGGAAAGTACTTCAATCGGGCGAATAGATCACGACATTTTTCCAACATTTTTAAAACGTTTATGCGTCCAGAAGTAATATTCGGGCGCATTTTTTATTTGCTTTTCGACTGCTCTTAGATACATGTCGGTCAATTCATAATCCTTAAATTCATTAGGGTTTTCAGTCAGTAAATGGAACGTAGATTGATAATAACCTCGCTTTATTTTTCTTGTATTAAAGTAGACAACCGCTAAGTCATGTTTCTTAGCCAATAGTTCCACACCCGTATGGATAGGTACTTCTTGGACCCCTAAAAATTCTGACCAATAGTGAATTTTTCCTTTTTTAGGCGACTGATCTCCTAAAAAGCCATATAGTGATAAAATATTCTCTGCTTTATTTTTAGCCATAAGACTAAATGTTTCTTTAGTAGGAACTAGTGTAGTATTATACTTACCTCTTGTATCTCGTACTTTTTTGTCAAAATAAGGGTTTTTAACCTTTTTGTAAATGGCATATCCATTAAATTTAATTTTTAAATTGAGATTGAAAATCCATTCCCAATTTGCATAGTGAGCACCATATAAAATACCACTTTTTTCTTTACCCTCTAAGGCATGCAAGACCTCAATATTTGTGAAAGAATAACGCTTTGATATTTGTTTTTCTGAGATAGTAAAAGACTTAATCATTTCAATGAATATATCGACAAAATGCTTGTAAAACTTTTTAGATATGGCTTTAATTTCCTTATCTGTTTTAGTTGGAAATGCCAATTTTAAGTTACCAAGAACAATTTTTTTTCTATAGCCAATAATATAATATATTAAATAGTAGAATAGATCTGAAATAAAATAAAGAACTCTAAAGGGTAATATAGAAATACACCAAATTATGGGATATACTAATATAAAAACAACAAATTGCACGCTCTAAAAATTTTAACAAATATCGGGATATAATTTTATCTTTGAGTAAATTATTTTCTGAATGAATTCTATTGTTGTTTTATTAATAGGAGTGAATGCTCTAGTATCATTTAAAGGGTTTTCTGATCGCTTATTTTTAGAGCGTTATAAATTTCAAGTAGGTCCTATTTTACAAGGTGATCAAATACGAATGTTGACATCTGGATTTTTGCATGTAGATCAAACACATCTTATTTTTAATATGTTTTCCTTGTTCATATTTGCTGATCCCGTGTTGAACGAAGTGGGTATGTGGAAATTTTTAGTTATTTATTTTGGAAGTTTAATTGCTGGAAATACACTTTCATTGAGTTTTCATAAAAAAGAACCTTATTATAGTGCTGTAGGTGCGTCTGGTGCAGTTATGGGAATTGTTTATGCTGCAATTATGTTAAATCCTGATATGCGATTATCATTTATCTTATTTCCGGTAGTCAGTTTTCCTGGTTATGTTTTTGGTGTTGCCTATTTTTTATATTCTATCTATGGGATGAAAAAGCAATTAGGCAATATTGGTCATAGTGCGCATTTAGGTGGAGCCATAGGAGGGTTTATATTAACCTTAGCGTTGTACCCAGAGATATTTCAAATAAACCAGAAAATCATATTGATTTTAGCGTTACCAATACTATTAATGTTTGTATTTAAGGATAAATTAGAGCAACAGTAATATAAATCATTTTAATGCCGAATAAGGGTAATTATTCGGCAGCTATTACTCTAAATTCGAATTTGTTAGAACCAAGCATTCCAAAGTTATCTACACCTTCAATCTGACCTAAAAATCCTGTATTTATATCAGAACAGAAAAATTCAATGGATGCTTCACCCTTATTATTTGTAATCAAATTAGATTTCCAAAAAAGTGTATTACGAGTATCTGGAAAAGGATCATTAAGTTTAAGTTCAGGGTCATATTTCGGTTGATAAAATTCTTTTTTCCCATAATACCCCTTAATCATCGCTAGATTAAACTTTTCTAATAACTCGGCTTCCGTGTAGCTCTTTCTCGAATAAACAATGATGCTACCACTATTCTCTTTTAAAGTTTCTCCAATAACAGGTTTGCGACCTTCAGTATGATTTTGACAATTCAAAATGTTATATCCACAAACATAATCAAGGTTAATGCCGACGCCGGCAAGACTATCAAGGGTGCCCAGATATTTGTCTCGAAATACTTTTTGGATTCTACCTTTTACATTCACTTCATTAAGTTGATTAACATTAGCCATGACTTTAAAGGTGTTAGTATTTTTTGATTTGGGTAATAAGTTTTCGAAAATAGGATAATTAATAGTCGTTTTCGTTCTCCATTTATTGATGTTTTTAAATCTATAATCTCCAATACTTAGTTTAAATTCTCTTTCAGGATCATCTAAAGCTTTTACATATAAATAAGCCCGATTTGCCATTCTCAAGTGTCTCGGGGTAATGTCGAATCTTCCTAAAGAATCAGTAAGAACAAGTTCTTTATGTTTTTCGTTGCTTCCAGAAAACGTCATAACGGCATGTGTTTTCGGAATGAATTCTAGTTTTTTTGGTCTTCGTTTGGATACAATTCTCCCTCTAACTATATCATCAACGAACAATCTACTTTTTTTAGACACTAAGTTTTCAAGGTTGCTTTCCGTCCAAATATATCGTCTCCATCCTTGAGTACACAGAAGTAAATCTAAAGCCTCTTTTCTGTTTTGATTAATAGTGTCAAAGTAATAAGTCGGATTGTAGAGCTGACCTTTTAGTTTTGATGACAATAAATAATGACTTTCTATGGTTTTAGAGCCTTGATAATTTCTATATAATTTGTCGAATACACTAAGTCCTAAATGAGCCACTACAGGCCTACCGTATTGATCTGTAGTTTTAACTTTTAAAATTGCTTTTTCTCGTGTCGTATATCGTGTTTTATTAAGAATGGTAGAAATGTTTAATTTTCGATCTTGATTCACAAAAATTAAACGTTCAGCCAAGGGTTTAAGATCATTATTAAAAAGTGTTATCTCGGCGATACCTCTGGGTATATCGCTTAGCGGAATGCGAACAATCATTTCATTTGTTAGTCTTATGTTTACAATCATATAGACTGTACCGTTCATCTGAACTCTAATATATACGTTCTCCTTTTTAATGTTGCTTTTAGATACTTTAATACGCAATTCTTTATCTGTATTCGACAAAAGCTGTAGAGTATGTCCAGAAGACAATATATCCTGAATAAAATATGTTTTTTGTCCTGATGGTGAAAAGACCTCGATATGATATCTTTTAGTAGCGTCTGGAGTTATCTTAAATCGCCCCATTCCAGCATGGCTACTTTCAAAATCAAGCAATGACACATCATTCTCATAAACAGTTCCAGAAACTTCGATAGGAAGACCTTGCGAATCGATTGCTTTAAATGCCACGTAGCTTTCAATGTCAGAAACAAAATATCCTCCTTCTGGAAAAACATTAAATTGTATTGAGTTTTTTCTTTCTTTTTTCGGGAAAGTATAACTAGAGATAGAATTTAAAATTCTGATCTTTCTAGCGGAATGAAACTCGCTTAGAATACTACCTAGCGTACTTGCGCTATATGCATACATGGTATAATCACCTTCCTTTAACGAATGATCTAAATAAATATGACCGTTTACAAATCCATTTTCTATTTCATATTTTTCTTCCCAAACTGGCAAGTTCGTAATGTCATTGACAAGTTGTACAAATAAAATTTTATTACGAGCGGAAGGTTTTAAGTTTTTTTGATTTAAGACATAGCCTTTAAACCAAAGATTTTCTTCTGTCTCATAAATATCCTTACTTGTTTGGATATATACTAAATCAGAACGGAACATATTTGATTTCTTATGAAACTGGTCAACTAACTTATATTCTACATTTGATTTTTGGGAATGTATTGTTACAGGTAGACTTACCAGCGATAAAAAAGAAGTTAGAAAAATAATTGCTTTCCACGAGAATTTACGACCAAACATGTTTTACGAGTATTTTGTTAAACAGGTGATTTCTAAATTAATCAATTATACTCGTATAAAAAAACCCGCTTAACGCGGGTCTTTCTTTTCAATTTGCATACCAATTTTATTATTGTCTTCTTTTAGAAGTCGACTTTCTAGAAATTGATCTTCTTTGAGGCGAAGTGCTTCTTTTTTGCACCGACCTCGTATTACTTCTCGCTTTTTGAGGTTGTCTCTGAGAAACAGCTCTTCTTTGTGTTGTACTTCTTCTTTGCGGAGCTTTTCTAGTTTGTGTTCTTGCACGTTGCGTCGTTCTCACTTGTCTATTACCCTCTCTAGAAACCGATCTTCTTTGAACTGTATTATTTTGTGCTACTCTTCTAGGAGTTTTACTTCTTTGTACAGATCGTGAAGTAGTTGCACTTCTTCTTTGAGATCTAACAGCATTGTTACTAGAATTACCTCTTTGAACTGTCCTACGTTGTTGAGCATTTCTTTGTACACCTCTTTTGTCTCCATCATTTCTTCTAATAGACCTTCTCTCTTGTGTGCTTCTTTGCACACCTCGTTGGGCAGACCTTCTAGTCACGCTTCGACTATTTGAAGCCGTTCTGTTTGCTCTGTTTACTGTAGAACGTCTATCATAAGCTCTTCTGTTCGAACTAGCAGTAGTTCTTACGCGAGAATCAATACTTCTATACGTTCTATTTACTCGTCTGTTATTAGTATAACGTCTATTGTAATTTCTTCTATAATCTCTGAAATTATATCTTATTGGGCTGTAAAATCTTCTATATGGATTGTAACTTACAATACATCTGTTAAAAATAGGTCTCACAAAGTAATTGTGATAAGGATGAAATACATAGTTTCTATTGTATACATTTACATACCCCGTATAGTGAGAATAGTTTCCAAATCTATTATAGTGTACGTACAGTCCTCCAACTCGAGATAAACGTCGGCCATTATATCTAATTCTTATATTATCAACTCTACTAATACGACCATAATGATCATAGTCAATAATAACGTCTTCAATTTGAACAATTGCACCATAATCGTCGTACTGCACATACCCGTCATAGTCATAGCCACCGTTATAACTGATGCTAACTGCTCCAACATTTACATTAGCATGTAATCCATTTCTAGGATTGATGTAGAAATCAAACTCACCGTTCTCGAATACCGAAAAGGTAATACCTCTATGGTTAAATGTAAATGTTTCTTGATTGTTATAAGAATAATTTACTGTTGTGCTGTTTGCATTTGCAAACGCAAGGGGAGAAAGGCTTGTCGAAATGATTGCTACTAATAGTATTGCTAATTTTTTCATGACGTATAATTTTAATTGTTAAATCGATTCATTTGAAACACGATCATCTCATCTAAAACAAACAGCGTGCCAAAGTTTTAAAGGCTTGTTTTTTAGTTGGTTTGAAAAATGCAATTAAAAATGTAAACACCTTATAGACAGCTAGATGTAAATAGATTTTAAACTACTTTATAAATTCGCTTGGTTAGCTGTATGAATTTGATTTCAATTCAATATTTTTACAATCTAATTTTCAGCTACTGTATTTTATTGATGTCATACTGCCCATTCCGCTTCAGCGTCTGTTTACATATCAAATAACGCGAGCCGAAGCTTCTTTTTTGCAACCAGGAATGAGGGTAGCGGTGCCGTTTGGAAAATCTAAAATATGTACGGCTTTAGTTTCAAAAATTCATAAAAATGCTCCGGAGGCATATGAAGCTAAAGATATTCATCAAATCTTAGATGATATTCCGTTAGTAACAGAAAAGCAGTTAGAGCATTGGTCTTGGATTGCCAATTATTATATGTGTTCTTTAGGAGAAGTAATGAGATCGGCATTGCCCTCAGCATTTTTATTAGAAAGTGAAACTTTGGTTCTTAGAAATGAGAAATTTATTGATGAAAAATCGTTGTCTGATGACGAATTTCTCATAGTTGAAGCATTGCAGCACCAATCTTCGTTGAAAATTGATAAAATCGGTTCTATACTAGATAGAAAACGTGTGCTACCTATTTTACACCAATTGTTAAATAAAGGAGCAATTCAATTACATGAAGAGTTATACGAAAAGTATCGACCGAAACTGGTGAAATATGTACGCTTAACCGAACCTTATTCTCGAAAGGAAAAATTAAATGATTTATTATCATCATTGTCAAGGTCTAAAAAACAACGGGAATTAGTCTTGTCTTATTTCTCTTTGCAAGCATCAACAAAGAAACCAATCAAAGCAAAACTACTAAAAGAAGAAAGTGGTATTTCGGATGCTGTACTTAAAGCCTTAATAGTTAAAGGTGTGTTCGAAATTTACCATCTTCAAGTTGACCGTGTCAGTTTTGAAAACAATAAGAATAAAATAAATCAATTAAATGATTATCAAAATATTGCATACACTAATATAAATAATTTATTTAAAAATAAAAATGTTGTATTATTACACGGAATCACCTCTAGTGGCAAGACAGAAATCTATGCAAAACTGATAGAAGAAGTATTAGAAAAGGGTAAGCAAGTACTTTATCTATTACCCGAAATTGCATTGACCACACAGCTCATTAATCGCTTACAAACATATTTTGGTAACCAAATTTCGGTTTTTCACTCGAAGTATTCATTAAATGAACGCGTAGAAGTGTGGCAAAATGTACTCAAAACAAATGAAAAGGCGCAGTTGATACTAGGAGCCCGTTCTGCCGTTTTTTTACCTTTTGACAATCTGGATTTAATTATAATTGACGAGGAACATGAAACTTCCTATAAGCAGTTTGATCCCGCACCGCGATACCATGCACGAGATGCAGCTATTGTTCTTGCTAACATCCATCAGGCAAGAGTGTTGCTAGGAAGTGCAACTCCTTCAATAGAAAGCTATTTTAATGTTCATGAGAAGAAATATGGCTTGGTTGAATTAAATAGACGATTTGGAAACGTTCTGTTACCCGAAATAGAGTTAGTTGATATTAAAGAAGCGCATCGAAAAAAAAGAATGACTGGTCATTTTTCAGAACGCTTACTGCTGTTAATTCAAGAAGCACTAAAAGAAAAGGAGCAGGTTATATTGTTTCAAAATCGTCGTGGGTTTTCACCAATTGTTGAGTGTTCAACATGCGGGGTGGCACCACAATGTCCAAACTGCGATGTAAGTTTAACTTTTCATAAATTTCGAAGTGAATTACGCTGTCATTATTGTGGTTATAATAGAGCGATGCCTCAAACGTGTGTCGCTTGTGGTAATGCAAGTCTAGACACTAAAGGGTTTGGAACAGAACAAATTGAATTAGAATTAAAAGACTTATTTCCAGATCATTCAATTGGTAGAATGGATTTAGATACAACTCGAGGTAAATATGGATATGAAAAAATCATCACTGCATTTCAAGAGCAAGAGATTGATATACTTGTGGGGACACAAATGTTATCTAAAGGATTAGATTTTGCAAATGTGACTTTGGTTGGGGTGTTAAATGCAGATAATATGCTGAATTTCCCCGATTTTAGAGCACATGAGAAAAGTTTTCACATGTTGACTCAAGTCTCAGGAAGAGCAGGACGGGATAAAAAAAGAGGCAAAGTAGCAATACAAACGTTTAATCCCTATCACCAAATATTGCAGCAAGTGACGACAAATGATTATAAAATCATGCTTAAGGAGCAATTAGATGAGAGATATCAATATAAATACCCTCCATATAATCGTTTAATAAAGATTACTTTGAAACATAAAGATTACATAAAAGTAGATGCAGCTAGTAAATGGTTAGCTACGTCTTTGCACAATTCTTTTGGCGAGTCTATTTTAGGCCCGAGCAGTCCGGCAATCTCAAGAATTAGAAATCAACATATAAAAACGATTTTAATTAAATTGTCGAAAGATCATTCATTAAAGAATTCAAAAGTAATAATCCAAAAAATTAAAAATAGTTTTCAGTCAATTGTAGATTTTAGACCTGTACGGTTTAATATAGATGTAGATTGTTATTAATGAGCAGTTTAAATTACTGAAATTAAAGATTTCTTCCTAAGTTAATCAATGTATGTATAACTCTTTTTATACGTTGAAATTATTTTAGCACACTGTTAATTTTATGTTTGGCACAATAAAAAGGTGCGTACGCGAGTTATTTAGTCTCGTTAAACATTTAATTAATCAAACTTTAAAAAAGATGAAGAAAATCACGAGTCATTTATTGATGCTATTGTTTGTGTCACTTGCGCTATTTAGTTGTAGTGATGATGACAAAATTGATAGAGAGACACTAACAGTTAAAGGTACATTTGAAGGTACTAATTACGAAAAAGATTTTACGGTAGACGCCGATGATATTTTTACAGATACAGAAGGCTTTACATTCGAATTGACTTGGGAAACTCAAGAAAATACTAGTTTTGATGTTGATTTTTTTGCAGATGCACAAGCAACTGGAGGAGATTTCAATACTGGTTTTGATTTGAATTATACCAGAGGAGTTACAATGCCTGAGATTGTTACTGTAACAAATGCGAGTAGCGATACTTTTGGTAAAACTCACATTAATTTATACAGCAGCTCAGAAGATACTATTACTTACACACTTAGAATTAAGAGAATTTCAAATAATGAAATTGTAAAAACGGTGAGCGGTAGTGTACAATCTACATCAGATGGTGTTGATAATGCTTCCTTAATTGGTAGTATTCATAACACAAGATCGCATGGATTTAAGATACTTGGTGATTTTGTGAAAGTTGGTAATAAATTCTATTTCTCATATTAATTGAGACATTTTTATAAACAAAAAAAGGAAGTCAATTAGACTTCCTTTTTTTGTTTTTGACAAAGCCAAAGTATTGATTTTTGACTTAAGATATTCAATTCTATAAATATCAGGTATACTAAACCTCATGATCTTTCGTTTTTGTAAGAGTATAAAACAAATCCCCCTACATGTTTTATGAATTTCAACAGTATGGGACAATTCTTTAGTTTTATTAAAAAAAGAATCTTTTTCTTTTTTATTCTTTTCAGTGGCTTCTCAGTTTATGGTCAATTTTATCATGGTATTGAAATCGGTTCGAGTATAACCAATGCCGATTTTATGATGGATACCTCTAGAGAACCTAAGAGTTCACTTGGCTTTAGTCTAGGATATGCCGCAGAGCGAGATCTTTCGGAGAGTGTATATGTAAAAGTGGCGGTACTCGCTACTAAGAGAAGCTTTAATGCCAACAACATACGTGGAATTAATACATCAAAGGAGAAATGGGGTTTGAATGTAATTGAAATCCCTATTAACCTAGGTTATTATTTGAATTATAACAATCGGAATTTCCAAATCTTCGTTGAAGGTGGGCTGAATGTCGATTACAATATGAGAGGCTTCATAAAGAATGATGATGAAACTATTACCTTAGATATAGGAAATGAAGGTAGCGTGAATAGAATTTCTACGGGTGTAAATGTGGGTGTAGGATTGTTATTCTCTAAGCGTACCAAGGTGAGGTTGTACTATTACAATGGCCTGACAAATGTTTTAACTACAGAAAATGATCAGTGGAAAAACAAAGCTATTGGCATTTCATTGAATTACTTTTTAAAGAAAAGAGAACCGTATTAATATGTTCTAAACTAGTGTCTATAGTTCTTGGTGATATTTACAAGTTGCAATTGTAGCGAATCATTTTTTAAAATTAAGGTATCTTTTTTCAGTTCATAATTGAAAAGGGTGTCATAGGGTAAAGAGTTTCTTTCTTTATTGTAGTGCGCTATAATATCCGTTCTAATTGATTTCAAATTCTCTTCAGAAACATCTAACTTATCAATACTATCTTGCACAATGAAGGCCCCAGTTTCTGTATAACACTTTGCATTTATTTTTAACGTTTTCTCGGTTTCATTGAGCACATATTGACCGTAATAAAAATTATCAAAAAAATCTTTTATTTTTAGCTGCTGATGACTCCCCATGAACAATTTAAAATATCTATCTGATGACGTGGAAGTAGCTTTCCAAATACCATTGAGTTCATGATCTTTCAAGTACTTAGTCTTAATATCTTTTATATATGAAAAGGCAAAAAACAGCATTAATGGAATTAATAAGAGTTTGGACCAATACAGTTTTTTAAATTTTTCAGGAAGCAAAGTCGATACCGATGCCTCTTTGCTATCAGTTTTGAAGAATAATTTGGCATAGGAACGCCATTCAGAAAATAGTAGAAATAAGCCGAGTATCATTAAGATTACTGAGAATAACATGGCTCCATCTATTTCATAAAAATAATTAATAAGTACAATGTTTGATATCATACTTAAAAACAAGATAACTCCTGCTCTCATTGTCTTTCTAAACAATAAAAGTAATCCAATGAGTATTTGTAGAGCAGCAATGATCAATCCATAGGTTCTAGAGTAGCCAAAGTAATTCCAGGTTAACATAAAACCGTTAAAATGGTCGATTGCTTCATCTGCTAAGTACACGGGTCCTAAATCAAACTGAGTTTTGAAAATTTTAGCAAAAGCATAGGCAAACATCTGGTAAGCTAGGTAATATCTGCAAGCTACTTGCAATATATTCAACCATTCATTTTTAATGTAATTCTTTATATTCATATACCGCAGATTAAGTATCCTTATTTTTCCATTCTTTTCGTATGTCATCCGATAAGAGTCCGGTTCCATCATGTTTCCATCCGGGTGGTTTTATAAGATATTTCAATTTGTTTAACACAGAAGTTTTAGATAAAAAAACATCTGAAAACATGTCTATCCATTCATGAAATGCTACATATAATGGATTAAATGATGAGATGTTTTTCACCAAACCGTATCTAGTCTTTTCTAACTCTGGTTCGAAAGAACCGAATAACTTGTCCCAAAAAATGAAGATCCCTGCATGATTACGATCTAAATACTGCGGATTTGTAGCGTGATGCACTCTATGGTGCGAAGGCGTATTGAATATTGCTTCAAACCATTTTGGCATTTTTTTTATGAACTCGGTATGAATCCAATATTGATAAATTAAACTAATTGACATTTGAGCGAGGATCATTGCAGGGTGAAAACCTAAAAAGGGTAGAGGCAACCAAAAAACAAAAGCTAAAAATCCTCCCGTCCATGTTTGACGTAATGCTGTACTCAAGTTATACTTCTGAGATGAATGATGTACCACATGAGAGGCCCAAAAAAAACGACTTTCATGACTTATTCGATGAAACCAATAATAAGCAAAATCGTCCACAAAAAGTATCAAAACCCACGCCCACCAAGAGAATGGAATAGTGCTAAAACGGAAGTTATGATAAACATATATAAAAACGGCAAAGACCAAAGCTTTACTCAAAATCCCTAAAAAAACATTGCCAAGACCCATGCTTATAGATGTTATGGCATCTTTAGTTTCGTAAGCATTCGCTTTCTCTTTAACATCAACAACTATTTCAATGATCAGAGTTACCAAAAAAAAAGGAATTGCATATAAAATAAGATCAGGTATTTCGGGTATTTCCATGAACTGTTGTTTTGCAATTTTTAATGTTGCTCAATTTACTAAATTTAATAGAGATTTGTAGGGTAATAAATAAATTAATATCGTATATTTGCACGCTTAAAAATAAACAATTAAAATTTCAATTATGAATCATTACGAAACTGTTTTCATTTTGAATCCCGTTTTATCTGATACTCAGGTAAAGGAAACAGTAAAGAAGTTTGAAGACTACTTGGTTTCTAAAGGTGCCGAAATGACTCACAAAGAAGATTGGGGCTTAAAAAAATTAGCGTATCCAATCCAAAAGAAAAAAACTGGCTTTTATCATTTATTTGAGTACAAAGTTGCCGGTGAAGTTATTGCTCCTTTTGAATTAGAATTTAGAAGAGATGATAGTATCATGCGTTATTTAACGGTATCGTTGGATAAACATGCTGCTGCTTGGGCAGAAGTTAGAAAAGAACGTGTTAAAGCAACTAAAAACTAAGGTATGGCATCGATAGATCAACAAGCAAAAGAAGGAAACAAAGCTGAGATTAGATATTTAACTCCGTTAGATATTGACACAAAGCAAAAAGTGAAGTACTGTCGTTTTAAGAAAAATGGCATTAAGTATATCGATTATAAAGATGCTGACTTTTTAATGTACTTAGTAAATGAACAAGGTAAAATTTTACCACGTCGTTTAACAGGGACTTCATTAAAATATCAACGTAAAGTATCTCAGGCAATAAAAAGAGCGCGTCATTTGGCATTAATGCCATATGTAGGTGATATGTTAAAATAATTAAAGAAACAATTATGGAACTTATATTAAAGAAAGACGTAGCAAATTTAGGATTTCAAGACGATGTAGTATCTGTGAAGAACGGTTACGGACGTAATTTTTTAATCCCACAAGGATATGCAGTATTAGCAACTAGTTCTGCAAAAAAAGTGTTGGCTGAAAATTTAAAGCAAAGAGCTTATAAAGAAGCAAGCGTTATAAAAGAAGCAACCAAGGTAGCAGATGCTATTAAGACGTTAGAGATTAAAATCGCAGCTAAAACTGGTGATGGAGATAAATTGTTTGGTTCAGTAAGTAATGCTGATGTAGCTGAAGCTATTGCCAAGGCAGGAAATGAAATAGATAAGAAGTTTATTACTGTTTCTGGTGGTTTGGTAAAAAGATTAGGTAAATACAACGCCAAAGTACGTTTACATAGAGATGTAATTTTTGACTTACCATTTGAAGTGGTAGGAGATAAGAAATAAAGATATTGCAAAGAAATAGCAATAGTAAATTTTAAAAGCCGTTCGTTTTGAGCGGCTTTTTCTTATTTTTTATGATAAAATTGATTAGAAATACTATTCAAAATGAAGTATAGACAATTAAGTAAGGAACAATTCGAAGCACTACACAAAGAATTTGCACAATTCCTAGCGACACAACAAATAGATGTAAAGGAATGGGTGAGCATTAAACAAAATAAGCCTGAGATGGCTGACGAAGAACTGAATCTTTTTAGTGATGTGGTATGGGATGATGCGTTGACCAAGACGAAATACTTAGAGCATTTTTCAAAAACAAATATAAATTTGTTTAAATGCGAAGAGAAAATGATCTCGAGAATAGTAGTAGAAATTAGCAAAAGTAATTTTGATTTTTTTAACGCCACCGATTATAATTGGTTCATCGATAATACAAATGATTCGTCAGTACAATTTTTAAAAGGGTCAAAGAAATATACCAAAGAGCGCAACCTTGAGTTGTTTGATCTTGTAGAAAAAGGAAGTGTTATTTCAGACGGTAAGTTATACGAAAGCCTCTTTCAATTGATATCAAGGTAAACAATAGTTTAAATCGCTTGTAACTTGAACAATTTACCAGAACTTATTGCTTTAATAATCTTTTTGCCTCTATTTTGATAACCAATACTGCTATCAGGTAAATTTCGTTCTATTTGCAGAATTAGTTCTGGATGAATCCAATCATACTCTGTTCCTAATAGGTAAAGTGCATACATTGAATGTGCCTGAATTGCTATGGCTCTATTTTCGATCATCCAGTCAAAACAACGCTCTATAAACTTTTCAAAAATTTCATGAGATAGTCGATCAATATAAACGGGATTTATTTTTATAAAATACTGTACAGTAAGCATTTCAATTATTTTAGCTGAAGCTCTAGATGAACCGTCAAATTTAAGCTTAGCAACCAAGTCACTAAATACCTCAAGAGAGGGAAGTATGACACGTAAATCTTTCTTACAGGCCAACTCAAGAATTCTAGCCGAAAAGTTAGAATTTTCATCTTCTGCTAATGCCATATTATCTAATAAAATAGACACAAACTCATTTTGTTCCAAGACAGCATGAACCAGTATCGGACGATTTTTATAATCTCGCGATTCACTTTTCAGTATAGATATGAATTCATTTCTAGTCATGTAAGTAGTGCTCTATCAGATGTTCAACACCTTTTGTTGCTTTTTCTTTAATTACAGTTAAATTATCAAAGCTTCCTTGCGATACAGAAGGGTTAGGGTCAATGAAAAAAATAGGAACATGAGATTGCACATAATTAATTAAACTAGCTGCAGGATATACTTGCATGGATGTGCCAATAATAATTAAAATATCTGCTTGACTTGTAATTTCAATGGCGCTATCCAACATAGGAACGGCTTCACCAAACCAAACAATATGTGGCCTTAATTGTGCACCTTCTTCGCATAAATCACCAAGCACAATATCTTCTTTCCTTTCATATATACGTTGTTCGTTTCGTGTACTTCGTGCTTTTAACAATTCTCCATGTAAATGAAGAATAGTAGAGCTTCCGGCTCTTTCATGCAAATCATCTACGTTTTGTGTAATAATAGTGACATCATAATTCTCTTCTAAGCTTGCCAAAGCAATATGAGCGCTGTTTGGAGCAACTTGCAAAAGTTGTCTTCGCCTTTGATTGTAGAAGTCAAGTACTAACTCCGGATTCTCATGAAAACCTTGAGGAGAAGCTACTTCCATTACATCATGACCTTCCCATAATCCATCAGAATCTCTAAAGGTGTTGATTCCGCTTTCTGCGCTCATACCCGCACCAGTTAGAATAACTATTTTTTGCATATCACTCTTGAGATTTATTTGATTTGGGTAAATTTACCAAAAATAAGTTTTGTGACTGATCTGCATCTATTAAATCACCTAGAATCAATAATTACGGAAAACCGAAAAGCTACATTTGAAAGAATTTTGGAAAATCGTACTAGGCATTTTACCGTTGTACTAGAAGATATTTATCAAAAGCATAATACCAGTGCCGTCGTGCGTAGTTGTGACATATTTGGTATTCAGGATATCCACATTATTGAGAACAAATACAATAGTTATGTTTCGAATCAAGTGGCAAAAGGCGCTCAAAAGTGGATAGATTTTAAAGAATATAACTCTGAAGAATACAATACAGATATTTGTATTGATAGGTTAAAAAGTGAAGGCTATAAATTAGTAGCTACGACTCCTCATAACGATTCATGTATGTTGAAAGACTTTGATATTACTCAAAAAACTGCTTTCGTATTTGGTGTTGAAAAAGCAGGTGTTTCAGAAAAAATGATGCGTGAAGCAGATGGGTATTTAAAAATACCAATGGTGGGCTTTACAGAAAGCCTCAATGTTTCTGTAGCGGTAGCGATCATATTAAATGATCTTACTACACGATTGCGAAATTCTAATGTTGAGTGGCAGCTTTCTGAATATGAAAAAAATGAAAAACGTTTAGATTGGTGTAAAAAAACCATTAATAATGTAGATCAAATAATAGAAAGGTATTATGTTGACAATCAAAAGATAAGTTAGTACATAGCTCTTATCAAAAAGTCGCTAAGCCCTTTGATTATGTGTCTTGCCGTAATTCTCATCCTAGAAAAACGCGTAATTTCAAGCTAAAATGTTATATTTGTCTAAGTTGAAGGAATTTCTTGAAGTAAATAATTGAAATTGTTTGATGAGCTATTGGAAAAAAGCAGTGATCTTCGCAATTAATTTTGAACATTCGTTTCGTAATTATATTTCTTCTTAAAATCTATATAATTATTAATTCTAAATATACGAATGGCAAAATCGCAACAGACATACAATAAAAAAGAAAAGGAGAAGAAGCGTTTAAAGAAAAGAGAAGAGAAGCAAAAGAAAAAAGAAGCGCGTAAGGCAGAGAAAGAAGCGACAGGAGGAGGAGGCATTCCTTTTGCCTATGTAGATCATAATGGTAATTTATCTGATACCCCGCCAGATCCGAATATGAAGGTGAAAGTTGATGCTGAGAGTATTAGTTTAGATTATAAAAAAGAGCATGTAGAAGTCGATCCGATCCGTAAAGGAAAAGTGTCTTTTTTTGATACCTCTAAAGGATTTGGTTTTATCACGGATAACGAAACCCAAGAGAAATACTTCACTCACGTTAGCGGATTGATAGATCAAATTGCCGAGAACGACAAAGTACAATTTGAACTTGAAAAAGGAATGAAAGGTTTAAATGCTGTACGTGTAAAAAAAATATGAGTTGTTTTACGCTCTAAAATTACCCAATACTAAAATCTTTTTTCATTAGTTTGAACATTCATGGTTTGTTCGAATACTCATTTTCACATCATAAAATTAGTGATTTATATATGTCTTTAGATTTTCTTTAGACTTTGTGTTTATGTTTACTTTATACTAAAATGACGAGAATACCGTTAAGTTTAATGATTATAAAGAAATATAAATATGAGTACAAACTATGTGTCATGTAATATTTCTCCTCTAACTGAATACATTCCTACAACTGAGAACCCTTGGGATTCTGCGAAAGTGCGACATTTACATAATCGTATTGCTTTTGGTATTGAAACATCTCAAATTGCAAATGCTTTATCACAATCACCTGCGGCTTATATCGATCAATTGATCGATGATGCTATTGCACTCGCTCCTACAACTCCTCCCGCATGGGCGCTTTTAGACCCTGCTGATTACCCAGCCAATGGATTCACTTATGGAGAAGATGAAAATAATGAGTTGGTTGATGAAACGCAATATGCGTTTATCAAGGAGTTAATTGATAATGGGGTAAGAGGAAGACTTACTTTTTTTTGGCACAATCATTTTGTTACCATTGCCCACGAATACGGTTTTGCGGGTTATGCATTTAGATATTATCTAGCATTGCAAAGAAATTCTTTTGGAAATTTTAGAACCTTTATTACTGAGATGGGTCTGGATAATGCAATGTTGAAGTTTTTAAATGGTTTTGAAAGTACGGTTGAAAGCCCAAATGAAAATTATGCCAGAGAATTATACGAGCTTTTCGCACTAGGCGAGGGGAATGGTTATACAGAAGATGATATTGTTGAAACTTCAAGAGCTTTAACTGGATATAATGAATACGCAAACGGTGAAAACTCGAATATCATTTTTAATGAAACTAACTTTGATGTTGAAGATAAGACCATTTTTGAACAAACTGGCAATTGGGGATACGACGATGTAATTGCCATTTTATTTGATCAAAAAACGGAACTGATTGGCCGTTATATCTGTGAAAAAATTTACATGAATTTTGTAAGTCCTGAAGTTGACGATGTTATTAGAATGAACATTATCAATCCACTAGCAACTATATTTATTGATAATAATTTTGAAATTGCGCCTGTATTGAGAGCCTTGTTTAAAAGTGAGCATTTCTTCGATGAAAAAGCAAGAAATACAATTATTAAAAGTCCATTAGACTTAATTATTCAGTTCATTACCACTACTGGCTTTAATTTCGGTACATATGATATGTATAGAGAGAATGTTAAAAGCGCTTCAAGAGTTTTTGATCAAGATATAATGAATCCTCCAACTGTTTTCGGATGGCCAGGAGATAGAGATTGGATAAATTCAGGTACCATTACTTTTCGAGCTGGATTCTTGAGCGATGATATGTTGACATTAGCACGAGAGCAAGATGAAGAACAATTTCGTCAGTTTGCTATCAATGTGTCTGGAAACAGCAATGATGCCGAAGTTGTTACAAAAGATATTTTTGAGGCACTTATGGCCGAAGTACCATATACCTTAGATGATTTTGAAACAGGCATCGACATTTTTAAAAGTAGCGTGCCATCAAATTATTTTGAAGATGATATATGGACGCTCAGCTTTGAAGGCGTTCCACTGCAAGTACGTGACCTTATTGAATATATAGTTTCTCTCCCAGATTACCAACTTAAATAGAAACACATGTGCACTCCAAAAGATACAAAACCAAATAACAATACACATGGTAGTTGTAATACTGAAGATCATTCTAAATGGAATAGACGTTCATTTTTACAAACACTAGGACTGGGTGGGGCAGGAGCTACACTAATGATGAATGGTATTCCTATGGCCTTTGGTCAACCTACACCCCTAACAACCGCGCTTGGCAATTCAAATTCTGGGCGCGTGCTATTAATCATAAGGTTGCAAGGCGGTAATGACGGATTGAATACCATAGTTCCAATTTATGATTATGACCGTTACGCACAAGCTAGACCTACAATACGACATCAAATGGCAGATATTCATAAATTATCGAATGATTTCGGGATACCAAGTTATTTGCAAAATGCCATTGAACCAATTTGGGAAGGCGGATGTATGAAGGTTGTGCAAGGAACAGGTTATGATAATCAAAACCTTTCTCACTTTACGGGAACAGATAATATGTCTAGAGGTACTGATGATGATTTAATAGAAACAGGGGTTTACGGGCGATATTTTGAAGAAATCTATCCTGACTATTTATTGAATTTACCAGAGGCACCACCAGCTGTTCAAATAGGAGGTGTTGGAGACATTATGTTTACCGGCAATGAAAGTAATTTTGCGTTTACAATTGCGAACACACGACAACTAGAGAGAATTATTGATAGTGACGCATTTTATGATGTTGCAGATATACCGGATTGTACAAGAGGATCGCAATTGAAATTTGTAAGAGGAATTTTAAATACTACCTTAAAGTACTCAGGAGTTATTAAAGAAGCTGCTAGAGCTCAAACAAATACTGTGCAATTCCCTGACACAAATCTAGGTAGAGCCCTATCTATCATCTCAAAAACGGTTAAAGACGGAATGGGGACTTCAGTATATATGGTAAGTCTTAATGGATTTGACACTCATGCGAATCAACCAGATAGACATCAAGAATTATTAACCAACATTTCAGAATCTGTAACTGCATTTTATAGAGATTTGGAGCCAACAGGACGAGATAGAGATGTGCTAACAATGACTTTTTCTGAATTTGGAAGAAGGGTAAGAGAGAATGGATCGAATGGGACTGATCACGGGACGGCTGCTCCTATGATGTTATTTGGACCCGCTCTTAATGGAAATGGGTTCATTGGTGAGCATCCGAGCCTTTCAAACTTGACTCGTGGTGGAAACTTGAGATACACTACAGATTATATCGATGTATACGGAACAGTGATGGAAGAATGGCTCTGTATTAATCCAACTGTTATCAATCAGTCAATACCTAGACCCTATAATAAATTAGACTTAGGTTTTAGCTGTTCAAGTACCGTGAGAAATCACGATTATGTTGTACGAGAGAATTTTGAACATATACCAGTATATGATCAAGAAAACGTTTCAGTACGCATCGATAATAATTTTCCAGAAAACTATAAGATTTCGCTTTTTAATATTATCGGTCAAAACGTTGGTCTTGTTTTCGATGACACTTTAGAACCTGGATTACATGATATAAGCATTACAGATAAGTTCCCGCGTTTATCACCAGGAGTATATATTTACAATATTAATAAAAGCAATAAAAATTACAGTAAAAAGATAATGATCAATAGTTAAAGTAAAAAAAAATAAAAATTTGATTATCAAGGTTTAATGTCTATTTTTTGAATCGTGACGATAGTATCACAATTTTCAACATATATAGATGCTTCTTTTTGTTGTAAATAACCATCGATCCAATAGTATCGACAAGGTTCTTGCCGAACTTTACTTTTAGAAAAGTCAATATCACCTTTGAGCAATAACTTCGCTATTGAGGTAGAATCTATATTATTAGAAGTCATTAGATGTTGTACTTCATCTGTATATGCCCTATGTTTATTTCTTAAAATTTCTAGCATCCTAGCATTGGGTAAATAATTGCATGAGGCATTTTTGCCATTTAAAATAAACAGAACAATAACAATTCCCGCGGCAAATCCAACTCCGTAAAGGGCAAAGCGTCGTTTAAGATCCATAAAATTTAAATAATCAATAAATTAATATCTCTAAAGGGAAGGTTAAACCAATCAGCAACGGCTCTGTTTGTCAAAATCCCATGGTAAAAATACATGCCTTTTCTAAGACTTTTATTGAAGCGCACTGCGTTTTCAATACCCCCTTGCTCTGCGATATCTAAGAGGTAAGGTGTAAAAATATTACTTATGGATAATGAGGCGGTTCTTGAGTATCTAGATGGTATATTGGGCACACAATAGTGAATAACGCCATGTTTTGTAAACGTGGGTTTTTTATGAGTAGTAATTTCTGAAGTTTCAAAGCATCCACCACTATCGATACTCACATCAACCACTACTGACCCGTCTTTCATTTGTTCAACCATCTCTTCACTAACAATGATAGGTGTTCTTGTTTTTCCTCTAACGGCACCAATAGCAATATCACAGCGCATTAATGCTTTTTGTAATGTTTTAGGTTGAATGGTCGATGTATATACTGGTGAATTCAAATTTTGCTGTAAACGACGTAGTTTTGTGATGGAATTGTCAAAAACCTTCACTCTTGCTCCCAAACCTAAGGCGGATCTTGCTGCGAACTCACCAACAGTACCCGCCCCCATAATAACGACATCAGACGGTGGTACTCCACCAATATTCCCGAACAACAAACCGTTTCCTCCATTATTATTGGTCATTAACTCAGCAGCAATTAAAACTGAAGAAATACCGGCAATCTCACTTAATGATTTTACCACCGGATAGACCCCGTGTTCGTCTGTTATAAAGTCAAAGGCAATTGCTGTGATTCGCTTTTTTGCAAGTGTCTCGAAATATTTCTTATTTTGAGTCTTCAGTTGCAATGCAGAAAATAAGGTGCTTTGAGGATTCATCCAACCTATTTCTTTGATAGTAGGAGGTTCAACTTTTAATATAAGATTACAGCCAAAAACTTCTTCGGTACTATACGATATTTTCGCGCCTGCTTCAGAATATTCGGTATCGCTATAATTAGAGCCATCTCCTGCACCGGATTCCAGCACAATACGATGCCCATGATTTGTTAGAGCGGCTACAGCATCTGGAGTCAAGCAAATACGTTTTTCTTGAAGATGTGTTTCTTTCGGAATTCCAATGAACAATTCACCCTTTTGTTTTTTTATTTCCAGCATTTCAGCTTGTGGTAATAATTCCTCTTTGCTGAAAGGAGAATATTGCTTGCTCATATATAGTTATTTGATTGAAATTGTGCGCGATTGATCCTCATTTTGAGTCAAATGAATTTCAACAGCATTTAAAGGTAATAAATTTTTAACTTTATTCGGCCATTCAACGAAGCACCATGCATCATCATAGAAATAATCTTCTATTCCCATATCTAACGCTTCAACTTCATTTTCTATCCTATAAAAATCAAAGTGATAAATTTTTTGCCCATCGCGGGAATGGTATTCATTCACTAATGAAAATGTAGGAGAACTCACAACGTCATCTACATTCAATTCTCGCGTTAATTCTTTGATGAGAGTGGTCTTACCCACACCCATATCACCATGAAAAAGAAGGGTTTTGCTTGAAACATTCGCTATAATATTCTTTGCAATTACGTTTAAATCTTGTAATGTATACTGTTGCTTCATTTTAGAATTAGATGAGAATAAGAAATAACCATTTTAGATTCTCTAATTTCGTTAGGCGCTCACTTCCATAGAGTGATACACATTTTGCACATCATCATCTTCCTCAAGCTTTTCTAGTAGCTTTTCTACTTCAGCTTGTTGATCTTCAGAAAGTTTTTTAGTTGTTGTTGGAATACGTTCAAAACCTGAAGATAAAATTTCTACATTATTTTCTTCGAAAAAAGACTGAATGGCTCCAAACTGCTCAAAAGGTGCATAGATTATAACACCTTCTTCATCAATGAAAATCTCTTCAACATCAAAATCAATTAGTTCAAGTTCTAACTCTTCCATATCAATGGATATATCTTCTTTTTTGACTGTAAAGTTGCATGTATGATCAAACATAAAGACAACAGATCCAGATGTGCCAAAATTACCTTCACATTTATTAAAAGCAGCTCTCACATTGGCCACAGTTCTATTGTTATTGTCGGTAGCCGTTTCTATTAGAATTGCAATACCATGAGGTGCATATCCTTCAAATAGTACTTCTTTGTAGTTTGCGGTATCCTTATCGGTTGCTTTTTTTATAGCTCGTTCAACATTATCTTTAGGCATATTTGCAGCCTTTGCATTTTGCATAACTGCTCGTAAACGTGAATTAGACTCAGGATTCGGCCCACCTTCTTTTACCGCCATCACGATATCTTTACCAATACGGGTAAAGGTTTTGGCCATGGCCGACCAACGTTTCATTTTTCTTGCTTTCCTAAATTCGAATGCTCTTCCCATGTATAATAATTCTATATTTTAATTTTTTTTAATAATCAAACTTGTATCACTCCCAAATTAAACGGTTTTTCAATAGGAGCGTGGTTCGCTGCTTCTATACCCATAGAAATCCAAGTTCTGGTCTCTAGTGGATCAATAACGGCATCAGTCCAAATACGAGCCGCCGCATAATAAGGAGATACTTGTGCATCATATCTGTCTTTAATTTTACTAAATAATGCTTCTTCTTTCTCTTTTGTAATCTCTTCACCTTTCTTTAGTAGTGAAGCTTTCTCTATTTGCAACAATACTTTTGCTGCCGAATTACCACTCATTACAGCCAATTCTGCACTTGGCCAAGCAACAATGAGTCTTGGGTCATAGGCCTTGCCGCACATAGCATAATTACCCGCACCATAAGAGTTGCCTATAACAACAGTAAACTTCGGAACAACCGAATTACTTACTGCATTTACCATTTTAGCACCATCTTTAATAATCCCTCCATGCTCAGATTTACTGCCTACCATAAAACCAGTAACGTCTTGTAAAAAAACAAGTGGTATTTTTTTCTGATTGCAATTGGCTATAAATCGCGTTGCCTTATCAGCAGAATCTGAATAAATAACACCTCCAAATTGCATTTCGCCTTTTTTGGTTTTTACTATTTTTCGTTGGTTCGCAACAATTCCTACAGCCCATCCATCTATACGTGCATACGTCGTAATAATACTTTGCCCATAGCCAGCCTTGTACTCATCAAATTCAGATTTATCAACAATACGTTTTATAATTTCGTACATATCATATTGCTCATTTCTAGCTTTAGGTAAAATACCATAAATATCTTTAGGAGAGTCAATTGGATTTTCAGATTTTTTTCTATTGTACCCAGCAGTAGCGTTATCACCTATTTTATCAATGATGTTCTTAATAGTTGTCAGTGCATCTTTATCGTCCTTAGCTTTATAATCAGTAACTCCAGAAACTTCACAATGTGTTGTAGCTCCTCCCAAGGTTTCGTTATCGATAGTTTCACCAATCGCAGCTTTTACCAAATAGCTACCAGCCAGAAATATGCTACCAGTTTTATCTACAATTAAGGCTTCATCACTCATAATAGGTAAATAAGCTCCTCCGGCCACACAGCTACCCATAACAGCTGCAATTTGAGTAATACCCATACTGCTCATAACCGCATTATTTCTAAAAATTCTACCAAAGTGTTCTTTATCTGGAAAAATTTCATCTTGCATAGGTAAATAAACACCCGCCGAATCAACTAAGTAGATAATGGGCAACCTATTTTCTATGGCAATTTCTTGAGCTCTTAAATTCTTTTTCCCTGTAATAGGGAACCAAGCTCCGGCTTTTACCGTAGCGTCATTGGCAACAACTATGCATTGTTTACCTTTCACATAGCCAATTTTCACAACCACACCGCCACTAGGGCAACCACCATGATCTGCGTACATATCATCTCCTGCAAAAGCACCAATTTCTATTGCATTTTTTTTATCATCTAACAAAAAATCAATGCGTTCGCGAGCGGTCATTTTACCTTTCGCATGGTGTTTGTCGATTCTTTTCTGACCTCCACCCAGTTTTACTTTTGCGAAACGCTTTCGTAGATCTGAAACTAATAATTTATTATGATCTTCGTTTTTGTTAAAGTTGATATCCATGCAAATTAGGCTTAAATGACTGTGCGGCTAAAATACAAAAATGCATGAAATCTTTAGAAGACCATTAGAATTACTTATACGCATTTTACGTTTGTCTTTAAGTAGCTGTATTTTAATACATAAAATATACTTTGTAACAAATTTGAAAGAAATCCTACATATATTTGAGTAGTTTCTATTTCTATTTAGATTTTTTTAACGAAATTGCTTAGCCAAAATATCTTGTTGAACCTTAAAAAATAATAAACCATATGTCTGATGATTTTGACTTACTAGAAACTAGTTCTAACGAAAAAACCGAAAAAGTTGATGTGAACTGGGGAAAAGCGATAGATACCATGAAATCTAAGCTTGCACAAGAAGATGATCCGCAAACACGTCAAAAAATATTGAATGCAACATTAGATGATGTTGTACATATGGCAGAAAAAGATAGAACCACTTTATTAGATGCCATTAAGGATCTAACTGACTACCAAGATGAAGTAGGTATTATTTTCGAAAAATTCTCTTCATTAAATGCAGTTGAACAGAAGGTTATTGATGACGCTCAAAAAGCATTAGAAAGAGCCAAGGTAAAATTAGAAGATGCAGAAAATAAACCAAATACTTGGTGGAATAATCTTTGGGGACGTAAAAGTAAAATAAAAAAAGCTCAAGTTGAACTTGAAGAAGCTCAAAAAGTACGTGATGGTGCTGATAATAAAGCAAAAGCAATGTTCCAAGAACGTATTGAGAGTGCAGATGTTCAAACATTGCTAAGTGAACTCTCGTACAAGAGTCAAGCGGCTGTTACCCGTTTAAAAAATAGAGAGGTCGAAATAAAAGAAGTGGAAGACAAATTGCAAACCGCAATTGTTGAAGCTACTAAAAATCATACGAAAGCACTTGAGAAGAAAAAGGAAGTAGAAGCTAAATTAGAGGAGCAGTATGCTCTACTGAAACAGGTTCGCCAAGAACTTGAAGAAATTGTAGACAAACAATCTGCTGCTTATGCAGAAGCGGTTGGAAAAGTTACGACCGTTGAGCAAAAGGTTGAAGAGTTAGAAGGTCTTAAAAATGCGTATACAACTTTGGCTGCAAGTAAGGATAGTTTTGTACACAAGCACAATCTAACCATTAAAGTATTAACTTCTCTAAGAAGTAACTTACAAACCCATCGTGCGAAGTTAAAAAGTGATACAGAAGAACGTCTTAAGTATTATGACGGCTATGTTGTGGCGTTAAAGGCTAGAACAGATCAAGAATTTGCTGCAATTCTAGAGCACTTAGGTGTAAAAACAGATGAGCATATAGGAGAAACGTTGGCTTCTATGCATACAGCAAGTGCAAGAGCTCGTCAAGAAATGATGGACAATATTCCTGTGCATGAAAAAGTAATGCAAGGTGTTTATGGGAGTTATGCCGAAGCCTTACAGGAAATTCGTGCAAAAGATTCAGAAATTCAAAAGAATTTTGCCGATCGCTATGGTATCGATATGAAAGAAATTTTTGAAGATTACTATAAAGCTGATGGTAATGCTCCTACAGATGAGGGTGATGAGCCAACTGCTGACCCTAAACCATCTTCTGATGATGATTTATTGTCGTAAATAATAATTAAATAATTGATCATAGTAGCTAACGTTTTCCTAAGACCAAGGCTACTATGGTTAAGATTTTAACTTGTTCAACTTAAAGTTATATGATTGTAATCGATCATAAAAATCAAAACAATTTGTAATTGATCAAACTGAATAGTATATAAATATGTCTGTAAATCATATCGTAACGCCCTTAGATTCTGCAGAACTTGACTCTAAGGAGCAGTATGTTTTTTATCATAAAATGGTAGATTTCGCACTCAAAGAATTGATTGTGAGAGTACAGGAAAACAACTTATGCTCACAGCAAGAAGTTATCTTTTTTAAGCAATATGCTGACCTCTTGCTATATTCTATTGAAGCCATGCGTATAAAATATATGTATGATGATGAAGATAATATGAAGGTCGATTTGACCGATTCCGGATTTCCAAATTACCTTGAACTACGCTACTTATATAATGATTTGTCATTAAGAGATAACTATATCAATAAACTAACCGATATAAGCGTTTTACAGGATCAATTTTTAGATCAATTATTAAGAAAAAAGGAGCCAGTTAAAAGCGATAAACTTTTTCAGGCTGCTTCTATTGTATATTATACTTCTGTAGAACAGCAATATATTTTTAATCGCTTTGTACAAGGAAAAATAATTGATGCTCCTGATGATATAGAGGCAAAATTCATGACTAGCTGGAGTTTTTACGACGTAGCTCATAATAGGCCCTTTATTTGTTTTATGTATTTTGATTATAATGGCAAAACGACTAAGAAAGAAAAGGATCTTATTTATGACGTTCTAAAAACGACTGCCGATAGAGAAATGTCGCTAGACACTATGGCATATACAATAGATAGAAGGCTACCAGATCTTATTCCTAAGCATATCAAACGTGTTGATTTAGGGCCATTTCATAATATATTTGCCAAAGATGAACATGTAATTACGCATGCGATATTAGATAGTATTGCTAAAAAAGAAATACCTCTTGAGTCATATGCTTTATCATTAAAAATTGACGAAGTATTTTCTGGTGACACTTTCGAGGAAGGTGGCTTTTTTTCAAAGCAAGTTTTACAAAGGTGGAGTGATGTGGTGCATCAAAAATTTGTACTTGCTCCACATAGAATCATTCAACTACTATACAACAAAGCACCAGAAACATTGAATAAATTGGCAAAACCACCAATCCAGTTGGCCGATTTGAAAATAGATAAATTAGACTAAAATAGACTATGGAACATAACTCAACTTTTCCTATTAAGCAAAGTGAATTAGATCTACTGCGTGATGAAGCTGCTTCTTATTTAAAAAGTATTCAGTGGGAGCAAGGACAACGAGCTAGGAATAAAGATAAAGACGCAAAAGACGAATCGATTTTACTGTATTTGTCACGTGCAAATAATGGAAGCAGTGCGGCTAGTGTCATATCGGTTTCTAAAACTATTCTAGCCTTAAAAAAGAGATTATTACCCGATTCTGTAGCAATTCCTATACATTTAAACAGAACTTTATATGCGGTGCAAGAAGGTATTACTTTAGGAATTTGGATTAAAGACAGCTATTATGATGCATCTGGACTCTCAAGTTTAAATGAGAATAAATCAGGACTTGATACAACAGGAAAAAGAGAGTTTGAGAGCAAAATGCATACAGCCACAGCCTTTATGTTGTTTGCAACGGCGTATAATATTTTGCATAATTTAAAAGAAGCCGCCTCAGATGACTTAAGTGTAATGAAGCAAAAGTTTGCTGGAATACCAGAAGTATCTTTATTATCACCTTTAAAAGGAATTGGATGTAGCTTGTTTTATTACGATAAATATCTAGGACATCCTGATATTATAAAAAGTGATCAAGATGTTGTAGATTTTACAGTCGTGTATTTCGAAGCCTTAATTGATGAGATCCAGTTAAGAAAAAGTGCTTTAGAATATACTGAAACGATCACAGATAGAACTTATAAGTTAGAAAAGTCTGAATTTGCTATATCTGGTTGGGACAATGTCTTTGCAGGAGCAGCGAAAAGTGTTGAATTCAATAAAATTCAGTTTGAACAAATTGTAGGTAATCGAGATGCGAAACATTTTGCCCGTCGTTTGACAGAACGTATGCTGAGTTATGATTTTACCGCCAAGAAAAATCCGTTCCAAGAATTAGGAGGTTTCATGCCAGTATTTATGGGGTACGGTATTCCTGGAACGGGTAAAAGTATGTTGATTGCAGCAATTGCTACACGCTTGAAAGAACATTGCGATAACTTAGAAATTCCATTCTTGTTTCATCCAATGCCAGATACATTGATTTCTACATTTCAAGGAGGTTCTGCTGAAAAAATGGTTGAGTGGATGAAACCATTACAAGATCCTACGAAACTTATTTTTGCACCTATAGATGATGCTGAGAATAACTTGCAAGAACGAACCGCCCAAGGCGTTTCTGCAGGTGTTAAAGAAGTTATTGGTGTATTTTTAAGGTATACAGAAGGGGCCTATGCTGTGAACTATGGAAATAGCTCTGTTGGGTTATTTACAAACTTACCGGAAATGCTTGATAAAGCTGTAATATCTCGAGTTCAAGGTCGCTTTAAAATAGACGGAGCACGCACAGAACATGATTTTCTAGACCAAGACCATCTTTGGTGGCGTAAATTACAAGAAACGATGCCAGACTTTGTAAATATGCAAGGACCAAATGATTACACCTACCTGAGCAATCAAGGCTTGGCGAAAAGTATGGAAGAAATTTTGAATTTAACAGAAAAACCAGCAGAAGAAAGAGTGCTTGAAACATATGAGCGTGTTGAAAAGTTACATCAAACGAATGACCATATGTTCTACGCTAGTTTATATAAAGAAATCCAAAAAATATTTCCTTTTTTCTCTTCGCGTGATGTACGAAATATTCAGTCGGCGGTTTCATTACGTTTGACCGATTTTGATTTGGAGAAAGACTGGTTTGAGAACCCTGAAAAGTATTTTAAGCAGCCGTATGAAACTAAATTTAATATGCTTCAAGAATTAATGAAGCAAAACATGAAAGGATTAAATTTCTCTGATATCAGAAGACAAGAAGTGGTCAGATATTTAGACAATGTTGCAACAATTGCCGATACAGATTTTAAAAGAAAAGTAGATAGTAGGGTAAATCAATTGAATATTGATCTTGAAGCAAGAGAGCAGTTTGAAAAAGGAAGATAAATAAAGCATGAAAAAGCTCAAAGAAGCAAATTTATACAGAGGAGAATTAATTCCAATAAGTGGAAAACTTGTCACACGTTATAATGAGTGTTTGACGAAATTGGGGTTTACAAAAACAAAGCTTAAAACATTTTCTATTGATGGAATCGGATGGAGTCCAGAAATTGCCGAGGAAAAAAATGAGATGCATTATCTTAACAATGGTGAAGCGAATTTACATGGTATAATTATTTCTCCCTTACAAAAAGGTAAGCCTGTATACGTGCCGTTCCATTCTTTTGATAGAGAAATGATGCTCGAGATATTTAAAACTCATGGAGACAAAATAAATGATATTACCAGAGATTCGGCAATTTGTGTAGATTTTGATCAGGCTATTGATGCCTTTTATGAACCTTTAGACATTTTAAAGTACGAAGAAATAAGAATTAGTTTTCATTTGATTAATAATTTAGATGCAGCTCAAAAAGAACAGATAAAACTCATAGAATCCTTTAAACAAGGTACGAATTTCATCGATGAAAAATTACATCAACAACTCCTAGCTTCAGCAACGAAATATGGTGATTTACGAGAAAGAGATGTATCCTTAGAAGCAATAACTTTTGTGGCCAATTCTTTTTACACAAAAGCTTTTGGCGGAATGTATGTATTGCGTGATTTCATCGCACCAATTGTGGTTTTTGAAGAGGAAAAGTCGTATAAAGAAGCAATTAAAGATACCGTACATGATGTGATGATTTATCATATTGATCAACATCAGTTAATGACGCAGTTGCGTGATCATGTAATTATTGATTATGATCTAGAAAGAGATGTAAAAACGAAACGTTATGAACGCATTAAAAAATATGTTTTCTCACAACATTTAAAGAAAACTCAACATCCAATTAAAGATATTTTAAGTGACTCGCTTCTTTTTAAAAGTTATCTAAACAAAATGGAACTGGAAGCACGAAAGAGAGTCATGGGCGTAGAGCGTTATCTAGAAAAATCTGAAATAAGTAATGAATACAAAATTGCAGATATAGTAGATCAAAAAATGTTTCATGCTTTGCACAGTCCGCATTCATCATTAGAACCAAAACATCAAGATCTCATTTGGAAGTTGCTCGTAAACGTTTCACCGAAAGATATACTATTTTTATATTGGTATGATAAAGAAGAGTTTTATAAACGATTTGAAGCTTGGGATGAATCAATGAAAGATTGGGTGATTGATACTATTCGTAACAATATTTAACTATTAAAGACTAATTTAGTAAGCGCATTGAACTTTAATATCCTTTGCAGGAATTAATTAATTAAAATACTATCCTATGACACTAGAACTTATTGTATTTATAGCGGCCATATTATTTGGGGCCTTACTGTATTGGCGAGAATCGAATGGAAATGGTTTATACCGTTTTTTTAATAAAGTTGTAAACTCAAAGGAATTGCAAATGAAGGCGGATGATAAAACAGGTTTTGTTTATCAACAATCATTTCTATTGCGCTTGGTGTTTATATCATTTCTCTTTTTAATAGGAATTGTGATAACTAGGTTTTTAATACCGATAGATTTAGCAACCATTTCTATTTTTGCTTCGATGATTGTGGGTACGGTATTAGGTACTTATCTTGCAAACTTCATCTTTAAATCTTCAGAGGTTATTGAGGATAAAAGTGACTCTTTAGAAGATATTGTACATGACACCATAGAAAAAGGTAAAGACTTTATAGATGATATTAAGAACAAGGATACTCAAACCAATACTATTGAAAAAGTAGTTGAAAAAGAAGTGCCAAAAGCACCTGAGAAAAGTGCTCGTGAACGGTTGAAAGATAAAGGTTTACTAAAATAGAATTCACATGATAAAAAGATATTGGAAAAAAGGAGGTAAGCAAAGACTAATTACAGTATTGGTAATGCTCATATTAGTTATTGTACTTTTTGTATTGCGGGATGACTATCAGCCTGCGGTATTGTTTCTAAGAAAGTACATTTTTGTTATTCTTTTATGTGGATTGATAACTTTTATAGCATTGAGGAGCTTTAGAAAGTCACCTAGCACAGGAAGGCGTCTAGGGATTTTGGGAGGATTGCTGATTTTTTTCGCAATCATCTACGCTATAGGGTGGCATTTCAAAATGTATGATTATATGAAAACATACAATGTTTTCAACGATCTTAATAAAATAGAAATTAATGAACTACCCTTAACTCAAAATGAACGAATTCAACCCTTACAGAATATTTCTTCGATGGCAAACGAATCCGTTGGCGAAACAAAAGATGTATCGCTGCCTCACTTGGTAAGGATAGACGGCCAAAATAAATGGACCATGGCAATTCAGCCTACTGAAAAATATATTTGGCAACGTATAAATGATAATACTGAAGAAGTATTTTCTGTATCTAGTACCAGTCCTTTTCCAAGATTCTCAAGTGAAAATCGTATTTCCGTTACATTTTCGATAGGTGAATCGTTAAAATTCAGTAGGAATACTTACAATGCTGTTGTGCAACGATTAAGTCTTTTAAAGTATTTCACAACAGAACCTAGTGATGTTTTTTATATGAAAAATGACAACAACAAATGGGTCCAAGTAGTAAGTCTAGTGAAATGGAAAGGCTTTTTCTTCCCATATCCTACATTTGGCGGTGTTGTCGTTATTGAGAACGGAGAACACGATTTTAATGATTATGTAGAACGCATTTTTTTAGGCAAAGGAACCTATATTTCACCAAAAGAAATGAAGAATCATCCATATCTAATTGGACAAAATACATTGTCTGAAAAAGTATCAAGATTACAAGCAGAATCCTTAAAATTTCTAGGTGGATTTAGTGATCCATTACCGTGGAATATGGAAACCGCGGTAAAAATACCAAATCTACCAAAAGATCAAAATCAACAACCTTATGTTACTGATTTTAATTTTGCAGACACCAATATTGATGCTTACAATGGTTTGTATCATTGGTTCGGATTAGAACCAGTAGGTGAGGACCGAACCAGTCTAACGCATAGTGTGTTTGTGCCTGCAGATGGCTCTAATAAATTATACTATTATGATCATTCTTCTAAGAAAGAAGGATATGCAGGAGTATCAGCCATGCCCTTAAAAGTAAAGGAGTCAAAAAAAGAATATGATTGGGATGCAAATACACCTGTTGAGTTTAGACCTTATATTAAGGAAATTGCGGGACGAAAGCGTTTGTTCTTTTTAGGAACTGTGTCGGCGATTAGCGATAGTAATTCAAATCAGTTTGATGGTTCAGCTACACCAGATTTAGCACTCATTGATAGTGAATATAGAGATGTTGTTTGGATCGATGCTAAACATCCTAGTAAATGGGATAAATTGGTATATGATCAATTGAATGAAGCTTGGCGATCAAGTGAGAATATAGACTTTTACTATCAAGATGAAGGCCCGTTAAAAGACACATCAAAACCTATGTTAGATTCTATCAAGGAAATTATTAAAGTTGACAGTGAATCAGAGGCAATTAATGAATGGCAGCGAAAGATTGATTCTGTTAAAAAACTTCAAGCTAAAGACTCAATTTAATTAGAAATAATGAAGACTCTGTGATATGAGTCTTTATTTTTGGAACAATATTTTACATGGAAATATATTCCTTGGAAAATAATTTAATTTAACGTAAATTAGCCTTTTAAATACTAATCACATGAAAAACATTATAGCCTTCGCGGCAAGCAACAGTAAAAACTCAATTAATAAAACATTTGCCTCTTATGTAGGAACACAAATAGGCAATTCGAATTTAGAAGTTTTAGATTTGAATGATTATGAACTTCCAATGTTTAGCATTGAACATGAGCAAGAGTCCGGAATACCACAAAAAGCGAAAGACTTTCTGCATAAAATTCAAATTGCCGATGCCATTGTCATTTCTTTTGCGGAGCACAATGGTGCTTACAGTGCTGTTTTCAAAAATTTGTTTGATTGGATGTCTCGAATCGATGGCAAACTATGGAATGGTGTGCCCATGTTATTATTAGCGACATCTCCAGGTGCTAGAGGAGGAGCTACGGTCTTAAATATTGCTAAAGACAGATTTCCATATATGGGAGGAAATATTGTTGGTACATTTTCACTACCTTCATTTAATGAAAATTTTCAAAACGGTACCGTCGTGAATGACGCTTTGAAAAATGATCTTACTAAAGAAATAAAAGCTTTGGAAAATTCCTTATAACTTAAAACTTCAATTATGAGTTCAATGAAAGAAATTACAAAAAAGTATTCAAATGGTGATATTACGATTCTTTGGAAACCAAAGATGTGTATTCATGCGGGCGAATGCGTAAAAAGATTGCCAAAGGTATACAATCCGAAAGCAAGACCTTGGATTCAGATTGAAAATGCTACTACTCAAGAACTCAAAAATCAAGTTAATGCTTGTCCTTCGGGAGCATTATCTTTAGAATTGAAGGTAGACAACGAACCTAGAAAAAATGAAACAAAAATAAAAGTAGAAGCGCTCGAGAATGGCCCGTTGTTAGTATATGGCACCTTGAATGTTATAAATTCTGATGGATCGCGTGAAGAAAGGAAAAGAGCCACAGCTTTTTGCCGATGTGGAGCTTCTCATAATAAACCTTATTGCGATGGTGCTCATGTAGAAGCTAAATTTAAAGCATAATTAATTGTATGAAAATAACATTATACGGAAAGAAGGGGCATGCCTATACAGTTGCCTTTAAGAACTTCTTAAAAATGGCAGAAGTCCCATTTGATTATAAAGACGTAATGTCAGATAGTGATGCGAAAAAACATACACTAGAAATTTATGACGGGCAATTAAAGTTTCCAACGTTGATAGTTGATGGTGAAGTTCACAAAACTCCAAGTACAGATAATTTTAACAAAATTATGCAAAACCTAAGATTAAGAGGATAAGCGATGGGAGATATTTCTAAGGACATACAATCTACATTTCAATCTGAAAAAATTAGAGCTTTGGTAAATATAAAGTATACTGCTAACTGGATAGAGAGTCATCAAAATGCATTTTTTAAACCTTATGGAATTTCGCCACAACAATACAATATTCTAAGAATTTTAAATGGTGCCGGTAAACCCTTAAAAGTTCAAACCATTAAAGAAAGAATGATTGAAAGGGCCCCAAATGCTACCAGAATGATGGATAAATTATGTGCAAAACAGTTTATCGAAAGACTATCGTGTTTAGATGATAGAAGGGTAGTACATATTTCTATTACTAAAAAAGGCATCAATCTTTTGAAGCAAATTAACCAAGGTCCAAAAATAGATGTTCTCAAAAATTTGACTGATAATGAAGCCTCCATGTTGAGCGCCTTATTGGATAAGATAAGATGAAAGATGCTTTAGGCTCGATATCAACACAAACTTGATCAATGAAAAAATTAAAGACGATACAATATAAAACAGGAAGTCCTTTAGTAAATATGGGACCTATTAGACTAAGGCAGCCAATTCCGAATACTGATATTGAACAAGTTGACCCATTTTTGTTATTACATCATTACGGGCCATACGCCATCAGTGAGTTTAATAACCCTTTTGATTTAGGTCCGCACCCGCATCGTGGTTTCGAACCTATTACCTTATTGTTTAAAGGGGAGCAATTGCATAGAGATTCATTAGGGAATGAAATGGTAGTAAAAGCAGGAGATGTACAATGGACAACGGCCGGTCGCGGAATTATTCATTCTGAAGGCCCCACAAAAGAGTTTGTAGAAAGAGGCGGAGAGTTAGAAGGAATACAACTATGGTTGAATCTTCCTGCTAAATATAAAATGATGCCTGCCGCCTATCAACACGCTAAAAGTGAAGAAATACCAACAGTTAAAAATAATGATAACAGTTTTACTCTAAAAATTATCGCAGGAGAACAAAAAAATGTTAAAGGTATTATCAGAACGCAAACGGATGTGAATGTCTATACCCTAGAAACAGCGTCAAATGGCCAAATGGATATAGTGATTCCAATGTTGCATGAATCATTAGTATATATGCTGGATGGGGAAGTCTTAATTAATGAAGAAGCCTTATTAAAAAAAGGTGCTGCGCAGATGATCACATTTAATAAGGATGGAAATGTAATTAGTGTGAAGGCAACTAAAAAGAGTAGTTTATTGATTCTTTCAGGAGAACCTATCAACGAAAAGGTAGCACAATATGGCCCTTATGTAATGAATACTCAAACCGAAATTATGGAAGCAATGCGAGACTTTCAAAAAGGAAAAATGGGATACTTATATTAATCCGTTCGGTTGCGGCGTGTAGACTAGTAGCAGTTTTTTGTTTTAGTAAAAAAGCCTATCTTGCTTAACTATTATGCGTGCATAATAGTTAAAATCAATATCACCATGAAGTACAAGCATATTTTTGAGCCTTTAGATTTAGGTTTCACAACATTGAAGAACCGTATAATAATGGGTTCAATGCATACTGGCCTTGAAGAAGAGAAGAACGGATTAGAGCGTATTGCCGCTTATTATGAAGAACGCGCTAAAGGAGGTGTTGGACTGATTGTAACCGGAGGTATTTCACCAAATATACAGGGTTGGACTGGGCCATTTTCTGCAAGAATGAGTTCTAAAAAACATGCCAGACATCATAAAAAAATTACGGACGCTGTCCATAAACATGATACCAAAATATGTATGCAAATATTGCATGCTGGTCGTTACGGTTATCATCCATTTAATGTGGCACCGTCTGCCATAAAATCACCAATTACTCCGTTCAAACCATTTAAATTAAAAAAATCTGGAATTAAAAGAACTATTCGCGATTTTACAAATTGCGCAAAACTTTCGAAATTAGCCGGTTATGACGGTGTTGAAGTCATGGGATCCGAAGGATACTTGATTAATCAATTTATAGCAGAGCGCACTAACAAACGTACTGATGATTGGGGAGGCGCATACAAAAATAGAATGCGTTTACCAGTAGCCATTGTGAAATCTATTCGAGAGGCAACTGGAGATGATTTTATTATCATCTACCGTTTATCAATGTTGGATCTTGTAGAAAAAGGAAGTTCATGGCAAGAAGTGGTGCAATTAGCCAAAGAAATTGAAAATGCCGGTGCTACTATAATAAATACGGGAATAGGGTGGCATGAAGCCCGAATACCTACCATTGCAACATCTGTTCCTCGAGCGGCTTTTACTTGGGTAACTAAAAAAATGAAAGAAGAAGTGTCGATTCCTTTAGTCACTTCTAATAGAATAAATATGCCCGAAACGGCTGAGAAAGTACTCGCACAAGGTGATGCCGATATGATCTCAATGGCTCGTCCGTTTTTAGCAGATCCAGAATGGGTAAATAAAGCGAAAGCGGAAAAAGATGATGAAATAAATACATGTATAGCGTGCAACCAAGCTTGTTTAGACCATGTATTTCTGCAAAAAGTAGCAAGTTGCTTGGTAAATCCAAGAGCATGTCATGAAACAGAGTTAAATTATACGCCCGCAAATACTATTAAGAAAATTGCGGTTATTGGTGCTGGACCTGCTGGGATGGCAGCAGCTACTGTTGCTGCTCAAAGAGGGCATAAAGTTACCTTATATGATAGTGATTCTGAAATTGGAGGGCAATTCAATATCGCAAAACAAATACCAGGAAAAGAAGAATTTTACGAAACAATTAGGTATTTCAACAAACAAATTGAATTACATAATGTTACAGTCAAATTAAATACGCGCGTTCGTGCTGAGGACCTTGAGAATAGTGACTTTGATGATATTATTATAGCAACCGGAATTAAACCAAGAACGCCAAAAATTCAAGGAATTAATCATGAAAAAGTACTGAGTTATATCGATGTGTTAAAACATAAAAAACCTGTTGGCAAAAAAGTAGCGGTAATAGGCGCAGGCGGTATTGGTTTTGATGTTTCTGAATATCTCGCTCATGAAGGAGAATCTCCATCTCTTAATATTGACACTTGGTTAAAAGAATGGGGTATTGATAAGACTATGGAGGCGAGAAGTGGAATTGAAGACGTTGATGAACAAATACATCCTTCGCCAAGGGAAATTTTTATGTTTAAAAGAAGTAAAGGTAAATTTGGAGGTAAATTAGGAAAAACCACCGGTTGGATTCATAGATCAACACTAAAAAAGAAGAAAGTGCAGTTTGTGAATCAAGTTCAATATAGTAAAATAGATGATGAAGGTTTACATTATGTTCAAAATGAAGAACAAAAAATTCTGCATGTTGATAATGTAATTATTTGTGCTGGTCAAACACCGTTCAAGGAGTTGGTCGAACCATTACAAGCCGCTGGCATGAATGTACATGTTATTGGCGGCGCAGATGTAGCTGCCGAATTGGATGCAAAACGTGCAATTAATCAAGGAAGTAGATTGGCAGCTCAAATTTAATATATGAAACCAGAAATTGTAAAGATAGAAAAGAAACGCATGCTCGGAATGCGGATGGAAATGTCATTAATTGATAACAGAACTGGTGAATTATTTCAACAATTCATGCCGAGAAAAAAAGAAATTAAAAATGTAATTTCTAGTGGTGTATATGCATTGCAGCAATATGAATTTAATTCTTTTACACCCAATACTATTTTTGAAAAATGGGCATGTGTAGAAATTGAAAATAATCAGAAAGTTCTTGACGGCATGGAGACGTTTGTATTACCAACCGGACTTTATGCTGTTTTTGTTCATAAAGGAACTGTACAAGATTTCGTAAAGGCGAT
Source organism: uncultured Flavobacteriaceae bacterium (assembly GCA_947500525.1). Classification (GTDB taxonomy): domain Bacteria; phylum Bacteroidota; class Bacteroidia; order Flavobacteriales; family Flavobacteriaceae; genus Aureibaculum. The sequence continues at coordinate 375,015 of CANMSH010000002.1, forward strand.
GGGGTATATTACGCAGCAATGGGTTCCCAATTCTATATATAAAATTGACAACAATCGACCTCATTTTGAATACTTAGACCATACATATTTAGGCCCAAATAACCCTTTATCGGAGGAGGAAATTTGGATACCTATCAAAGAAAAGTAGTACTGCTCTAAGTTCAGAAAAATTAACAATCACGAGCATATTTATTTAGTATCTTTATTGCAAAAATATATGATGCGACATTTTCTACAAATTATTGCCATCTGCACTATTTTAATTAGCTGTAAATCAGAGTCTAAAAAAACTGAAGACACAAGTACTGAAACCAAAGAGTTGACCATAGCAGAAAAAATTGCTGAAGCTCATGGTATCGATAACTGGAAAAATGTCAACCAATTAGATTTTGTATTCAATGTAGACAGAGGTGATTCTCATTTTGAACGTTCTTGGCAATGGGAGCCCCAAAAAAATAACATTGCAATGCTATCTAAAAATGATACTATTAGATATAATCGTATGGAAATGGACAGCACTCAAATTAAGATAGATGGTGGGTTCATTAATGATAAGTTTTGGATACTAACGCATTTCAATTTGGTATGGGATGAAGGAATTGAGATATCTGAACCAATAAAAGAAATAGCACCAATTAGCAAAATTGAGTTGAACAAAATATCTCTCACGTATGTTGGTGATGGTGGTTATTCTCCTGGAGATGCTTATGATTTATATTACGGGGAAGATTATTTAATTAAAGAATGGGTTTTTCGAAAAAGTAATTCAGAAGAACCGTCATTAACCACTACATATGAAGGGTACAAAGATTTTGGTGGACTTAAAATTGCAACAATTCGTTACATCGAAGATAAAAGTTCAAAGTTTTATTTTACGGGAATTAAAGTATCATTAAAATAGTCAATTGTATTAAAAATGTCAAAATGAGTATAATTTGTGCATAAAATGAATTAAAATGCGATATTTGCGCACTAACCAAATTTATGAGATATGTCAATGAACAAAAATACCGTACTCGGATACGCAACCTTAATTATGGTAATTATGGGAGTCATTCTAATTGGTCTTGGGGCCTTTAGATATGACGATGTTGCCGGATGGGGCTTTGCTACCGTAGGTATTGGCTTTTTCGCAATTGCATGGGTTTTTAATGCCTTGAAAGGAAGAGTTTAATTTTTTTAACCACGTATTAAACCTAGATCAACAACTAATTACTAACAACTAACTACTATTTCATGTCTGACGATAAGAAGGTCATCTTTTCGATGAATAAGGTTTCTAAAACCTATCAAAGTACAAATAAGCAAGTTTTAAAGGATATTTACCTAAGCTTTTTTTATGGAGCAAAAATTGGGATTTTAGGTCTTAATGGATCCGGAAAATCTACCCTATTAAAAATAATAGCAGGTACTGAGAAAAATTACCAAGGTGATGTTGTTTTCTCTCCAGGATATAAAGTAGGATACTTAGAGCAAGAACCGCAGTTAGACGAATCTAAAACAGTTATAGATATTGTAAAAGAGGGTGTTGCAGATACGGTTGCCATTCTGGATGAATATAATAAAATCAATGATATGTTTGGGCTCGAAGAAGTTTATTCGAATCCAGATAAGATGGATAAATTAATGGCGCAACAAGCAGAACTTCAAGATAAAATTGATGCCGCCAATGCTTGGGAACTCGATACGAAGTTAGAAATCGCAATGGACGCTTTACGAACACCAGAACCTGATAAATCAATTTCGGTACTATCAGGAGGTGAACGACGACGTGTTGCACTTTGTAGATTGTTATTACAAGAACCAGAAATTTTACTTTTGGATGAACCTACAAACCATTTAGATGCTGAATCTGTGCATTGGCTCGAGCATCACTTGGCTCAATATAAAGGTACTGTAATTGCCGTAACACATGATCGCTATTTCTTAGATAATGTAGCTGGTTGGATTTTAGAATTGGATAGAGGAGAGGGTATTCCTTGGAAAGGAAACTATTCTTCATGGTTAGATCAAAAATCAAAAAGGTTAGAACAAGAAAGTAAAACTGCTTCAAAAAGACAAAAAACTTTAGAACGAGAGTTAGAATGGGTTCGTCAAGGAGCCAAAGGAAGACAAACAAAGCAGAAAGCTCGTTTAAAGAATTATGATAAGTTATTGAGTCAGGATCAAAAACAATTAGATGAAAAATTAGAGATTTATATTCCAAACGGACCACGTTTAGGAACTAATGTAATCGCTGCGCAAGGCGTTTCGAAGGCTTTTGGAGATAAATTGTTATATGAAAATTTAGAATTTAATCTTCCACAAGCCGGAATTGTTGGTATTATTGGTCCAAACGGAGCAGGGAAAACAACGATTTTCAAAATGATTATGGGTGAAGAATCTCCTGACAAAGGAGAGTTCAACGTAGGAGAAACTGCAAAAATCGCTTATGTGGATCAAAGTCACTCTAATATAGATCCTGAAAAAAGTATCTGGCAAAACTTTAGCGATGAGCAAGAATTAATTATGATGGGTGGGAAGCAAGTAAACTCGAGGGCGTACTTAAGCAGATTTAATTTCTCTGGTAGTGAACAGAATAAAAAAGTTTCTACATTATCAGGAGGTGAACGCAATCGTTTACATTTAGCGATTACATTAAAAGAAGAAGGTAATGTATTACTTTTAGATGAGCCTACTAATGACTTAGATGTGAATACATTAAGGGCTCTTGAGGAAGGTCTTGAAAATTTCGCTGGTTGTGCCGTTGTAATTAGCCATGATCGTTGGTTTTTAGATCGTATTTGTACTCACATCTTAGCTTTTGAAGGCGATAGTCAGGTGTATTTCTTTGAAGGTTCTTTTAGTGATTATGAAGAAAATAAGAAGAAACGCTTAGGAGGTGATTTAATGCCGAAGCGCATAAAATACAAGAAACTTATTCGATAGGTATCATTCCACACTTTATTTGATTACTTCGCTAATTTGTAAAGTTGGTTGAATATTGGTATAGTTAGGAATATCATTTACGATTTCTTTCGCATTTGGACCAAAAGAGTTTTGGTACGCTGATAGTTTTTCAAAGTATAAATATCCAATTGCCTGATATGGAACAGGGTCATTTGGAGTACGACCTGAGAGGCCTTTATCAATTGCATATAGTTTTAGTGAATCTCCTAACAGCTTAGCTACCATAGGCATGTGTTTGTTCGTGTAATAATCCATATCAAAAGTTTTCCCTTCACTATTGGGATAAAGAATGGTAACCTTGATCATTCCATCTTTTATTTTAGGAGAATTATCGATTGACCCTCCAGTGCACCCGACAAGAAGGATAACGATGAAAAATACTACGGCATAAGTTATTGATTTCATAGTAATAAATTTATGAGATTTGATCAAAGTTACTATTTTTATAATTGTCAAACATAAAGAAAGACATTGCTAGAAATTATTAGTATTTCAATGTAACTTTTACAATTGACTATAATTTTATGATGAATAGAAAATCAAATAAAAAGAAAACACCATGGCCTACAAAAGATGCAATGATACAGATCTATGAAAAAAATCTTTGGGGAAGAGGCCCTTCAGAGTTTTACTCGGGTGATGGTTCCCATATCAGTGAAATAGTTGATCCTTATATAGCGGCAGTTACCTCATTTTTAAGTTCTTTTGAAGAGCCCATAGTCGTATGCGATCTAGGTTGTGGAGATTTTAACTTGGGTAACCAGCTCGTGGAATATACAAAAGAGTATAAGGCGATTGATATTGTCCCTTCACTTGTTTCTTATAATAAAAAAAAATATGGCAAGAATAATTTAGAATTTCACTGTTTGGACATTGCAACAGACGATTTACCATCTGGTGACTGTGCAATTGTAAGACAAGTATTACAACATTTATCAAACAAAGAAGTGCAAAAAGTTCTAGATAAATTAGTGCGATTTAAATACATTCTTTTGACAGAACATCTGCCAATAGGGAAGTTTAAACCTAACGTAGACATTATTTCTGGTCAAGGTGTTAGAATTAAAAAACAAAGTGGTTTAAACATCCTTTCGACTCCGTTCAACTTTAAAGTTCAAGAAGAAAATCAGTTGTTAGCGACCACTATAAATAAGGGCAGAGAAGTGATTGTTACGACTTGTTATAGAGTCTTTTAGTTCTATAAGTCCAAAACTGATTCCTTTTATTCCTTTTATTCTTTAGACCGAATACTATTACTCGAAAAAAAGAAAATGAACCAAAGTATTACTTAAGGTACCAATCTCTTAATCGCACTTCAATAGTAGCATTTTTCGAATTCACTAATTTTTTAAAGGCCTTAATGTCACTTACGTCTGGTTTGCCTCTATAATGATACGGATAGACAATTTTAGGTTTAAAGTCTAAAACGGCACTAGCAGCTTGTTTTATATCCATTGTATAAGGCAAATTCATACATACAAATGCAATATCAACGCCAATGAGTTTTCTCATTTCTTCAATATCTTCGGTATCACCGCTAATGTAAATACCTTTACCTCCTAGATTCAAAAAATAACCATTTCCTCTACCTTTTGGGTGTCTAGAAGTTTCATCTTCTGGTAAATTATACATAGGTAATGCATTGATAAACAAATCCTTTTGTGCATGTATACCACCATTTTTTATCACATTTAGTTGCTTTTCATATTTAGGCTTTAACTTTTTCGCAACAGCGGCTGGTACAATAAACGCAGCTTTTTTCGTATCCAATCCGTCCAAAGTAGCCATATTCAAATGATCTCCATGAATATCTGTAATTAAAATTACATCTGGAGCAGGAATTCCTTTAAACTTCTCAGCACCTCCGTAAGGATCTACATAAATTGTTTTGCCTTTCCATTGTAAAACCAATGTGCCATGGGTAATGGGTTGTATAGTGATATCGCCATCATTTGTCTTGATAACATCTGGCTCAGGGAGTTGTGCATAACTTAGCTGAGTAAGAATACAACAAGCAGCAAGAACTATGGAAAGTTTAAAATTCATAAGTTTTAAAATATAGAATGTACTTCTTCTTTAATAAAGGCCAAGGCAGTATTACTTGGCGGTTCTTTAGCAGACCCCTCCTTAAGCATATGTTCTTGTAATTCTCTTGCAGAATTAATTGAAGTGTCAGCAGCAGCGGCTCTAATTTGATGCATGGTGGTGTTTTTAGCTGCCAAAATAATGTTCCAACATTCGCCAGTTAAATAAATTTGTTGCGCTAGGTTATGTTCAAATTCATTTTCAATTGCATTTATTAATTTTGTTTGATAGGCAATCTTATCATCTCCAGTAGGTTTTACTCGTACCAACAATTTGGCAGGAGATATGCGCTCTAAAAACAAGGCCATTCTTTCATAAGCCTGCAAACGCAAAGGCAGTGATGTACTTTGTTTCTCTTTACGAATTTCGAAATGACGTCTTTCTTCTTCATTTTTAACATGTTGTTTAAAGAAAAAATAGGCAATTCCTCCGGTAATTACGGCAGGAATAACATAACTTAAGAATACTAGAAAATTAGCTGAATCCATGTTCATATTATAAAATTTATGTCTCAAAAATACATAAATTTATGATTGTTACGGAAGGTTTGTCAAAAACTAGTGAATCACCTTTGATTTACTTAAGAAATAGCTCATTTTGTCAATAACTTTTATTGTGAATCAGTAGAGACAATTGTATTTTTGATCTTCTTATTATAAATTGTGACTGAATATCTCCAGAATTTAAACGATGCCCAAAAAGAGGCAGTTTTGCATCAAGACGGACCTATGATTATTATTGCAGGTGCAGGCTCTGGTAAAACTCGTGTCCTAACATATCGCATAGCTCATTTAATGAATAAAGGTATCGATGCCTTTAGTATTCTTTCACTAACCTTTACGAATAAAGCCGCAAGGGAGATGAAGAATAGAATTGGGCAAATTGTAGGAGAAAGTGAGGCTAAAAACTTATGGATGGGTACATTTCACTCAGTTTTTGCTCGAATTCTTCGCTCTGAAGCCGACAAATTAGGATATCCTTCTAATTTCACAATCTATGACACTCAAGATTCTGTTCGACTTATAACTGCCATCATAAAAGAATTAGGTCTCGATAAAGAAAAATACAAACCAAAGCAAGTGTTAGGACGTATATCTCAATTTAAAAATAGCTTAATAACAGTAAAGGCATACTATCAAAATGCTGATTTGCAAGAAGCAGATGTTATGGCTAGTCGACCGAAAATTGGAGATATCTATCATCATTATGTAGAAAGATGCTTTAAAGCGGGTGCAATGGACTTTGATGACTTACTCTTAAGAACCAATGAATTATTGACGCGTTTTCCCGATGTCTTAGCTAAATATCAACAACGATTTAAGTATATCCTTGTTGATGAGTATCAAGATACAAATCACTCACAATATTTGATAGTAAGAGCCTTAGCCGATAGATTTCAAAATATTTGTGTTGTTGGTGATGATTCGCAAAGTATTTATGCATTTCGAGGAGCAAATATTCAGAATATTTTAAATTTTCAGCGGGATTATGATGACGTGAAAATATTTAAGCTTGAGCAAAATTATCGCTCAACAAGTAATATTGTAGACGCCGCGAATAGTGTTATCGAAAAGAATAAAACCAAATTGGATAAGGAAATTTGGACTTCTAATGAAAAAGGAGAGCTTGTTAAAGTGATGCGCACTATTTCTGATGGTGAAGAGGGGCGTTTTGTAGCAGATTCTATTTTCGAGAACAAACTGAATAAACAACTCAAAAACAGCGAATTTGCAATTCTATATAGAACGAATGCACAGTCTAGAGCTATTGAAGATGCCTTGCGAAAAAAAGACATTGCTTATCAAATTTACGGAGGTTTATCTTTTTATCAGCGAAAAGAAATAAAGGATGTGTTGTCATATTTGCGATTGCTAGTCAATCCAAGCGATGAAGAAGCCTTAAAACGTGTTATTAACTATCCAGCCAGAGGGATTGGTCAAACTACAGTCGACAAGCTAGTTGTCGCTGCAAATCACTATAACAAATCTATTTTTGAGATTATTGAGAATATCCATAAAATTGATTTAAAGATTAATGGCGGCACGAAAAATAAGCTGAACGATTTTATGACAATGATCAAGAGCTTTCAAATCGAAGCCCGATCTAAGAACGCATTTGAAGTAACAGAGCATGTCATAAAAAAGACGCAGGTCATTAAAGATTTAGAACGCGATGCTACTCCTGAAGCGGTAAGTAAGGTTGAAAATGTTCAAGAATTGCTCAATGGCATCAAGGATTTTATAGTTGAACAGGAAGATAAGGAAGAAGATGCCTCTTTAGCCTTTTTTCTAGAAGATGTAGCGCTGGCAAGCGACTTAGATAAAGACAAAAAACAGGGACAAGATGCTGTTTCTCTTATGACGATACATTTGGCTAAAGGTTTAGAATTTCAATATGTATACATTGTAGGGTTAGAAGAAAATCTGTTCCCTTCCGCTATGAGTATGAATACGAGGAGTGAACTTGAAGAGGAGAGACGTTTGTTCTATGTGGCACTAACTAGGGCTGAAAAACAAGCATATTTAAGCTATGCACAATCTAGATATCGATGGGGGAAATTAATTGACTGTGAACCAAGTAGGTTTCTAGAAGAAATTGATGAAAAGTTTATAGAAAACTTGGCTCCAAAGATGTCTCGACAAATGAACAAATTTGTAGATGAGGATATATTTGGATCTGTCCCACAAGATAAAATTAGATTTAAAAAACCTATTGCCAGAACATTTCAACGTCCGAAAAAGGTTGAGAAAAATCCTACTAAAACTGTCAAAATAACACCTCCTAAAAATCTCAAAAAAATTAGTAAGGTAACAACAAACCTGTTTGATAGTAAAATCATGGTTGGTAACATTGTTTCTCATGCTAAATTTGGTAAAGGTGAAGTGATAAGTTTAGAGGGTGCTGGGTCAAATAAAAAGGCCGAAATCAAATTTGAAAATGCAGGGAATAGAAAATTATTATTGCAATTTGCGAAACTTGAAATTTTAGGATAAAATGCAATTGATTTATAGAATTAATTGTTTATTTGTGTTTTAGAAATTAATATAGATTTAGATGGAGTATGATTTAGAGTATAATTCGAAAAGAGAACATTTAATTATTCCAGAATATGGAAGACATGTTCAAAAACTAGTAAACCATTGCGTTGCCCTTGAAACAAAAGAAGAACGTAACAAAATGGCCAATGCTATTATAGATGTAATGGGTAATTTACAACCGCATTTACGAGATGTGCCCGATTTTAAGCATAAGTTATGGGATCAATTATTTATAATGTCTGATTTTAGATTAGATGCAGATTCGCCATACCCAACACCTTCTAAGGAAGAATTAACGGCAAAACCGGAAGCATTAAATTATCCTAAATCTGCGTCGAAATATCGCTTTTATGGAAACAACATTCAGATTATGATCGATACGGCGTTGACATGGGAAGAGGGTGAGATGAAAGAAGCTTTAGTTTATACGATTGCCAATCACATGAAAAAGTGCTTTTTAAACTGGAATAAGGATACTGTTGATGATGCTGTAATTTTCAAACACCTATTAGAATTATCCGATGGCAAATTAAATTTATCGGCTGAAACCGAAACCTTATCTGAGAGTAAGAATCTTCTACGAGGAAAGCCAGCAAAGTCTAATAATAACGGAAAGAAGCATCAAAAGAATAATAAGAATTGGCGCAAGCGCTAAAAACAAATAATACGTTTTAATTACATGGGAACATTTAAAATTGAAGGAGGTCATCAATTAAAGGGAGACATAACACCACAAGGTGCCAAAAATGAAGCTTTACAGATTTTATGCGCCGTCTTACTCACTCCTGATGAAGTGACAATTACAAATATTCCCGACATCGTTGATGTAAATAAACTCATTAAGCTCCTCAGTAATTTAGGTGTAAAGATTCAAAAGAATGGAGCTGGATCTTATACATTTAAAGCAGATGATGTCAATTTAAAATATTTAGAGTCTTCGGCATTTAAGGAAGAAGGAAAAGGACTAAGAGGATCTATTATGATTGTTGGTCCATTATTGGCAAGATTTGGTAAAGGGTATATCCCTAAACCAGGAGGTGACAAAATTGGCAGAAGACGCTTAGATACTCATTTTGAAGGATTTATGAATTTGGGTGCCAAATTTAGATATAATAAAGAAGATCATTTTTATGGTGTAGAAGCTGAGAAACTGAAAGGGGCCTATATGCTTTTAGATGAGGCATCAGTCACAGGTACTGCAAATATTGTAATGGCGGCTGTCCTTGCTGAAGGAAAAACTTCTATCTATAATGCTGCTTGTGAACCTTATTTGCAACAACTTTGTAAGATGCTAAATAGAATGGGCGCTAAAATTTCAGGTGTTGGTTCTAACTTATTAGAGATTGAAGGTGTTGATGCGTTAGGAGGAACAGATCATAGAATGCTCCCAGATATGATTGAAATTGGTAGCTGGATAGGTTTAGCTGCAATGACAAAAAGTGAACTAACAATTAAGAACGTTAGTTGGGACGATTTAGGACAAATACCGAATGTTTTTAGAAAAGTTGGAATAACTGTAGAAAGAAAAGGAGATGATATATATATTCCTGCTCATAAAGATGGTTATGAGATACAAAACTACATAGATGGGTCTATTTTAACCATTTCTGATGCTCCTTGGCCAGGGTTCACTCCTGATTTATTAAGTATTATTTTAGTAGTAGCCACACAAGCCAGAGGAAGCGCTCTAATTCATCAAAAGATGTTCGAAAGCCGTCTGTTTTTTGTCGATAAATTGATTGATATGGGAGCGAAAATAATTTTATGTGATCCTCATAGAGCTACCGTTATTGGTCATGATTTTGAATCTCCATTAAAAGCAACTACAATGACCTCTCCAGATATTCGCGCAGGAATTTCTTTGTTAATTGCAGCGTTATCTGCAAAAGGAACAAGTACCATTCATAATATCGAACAAATAGATAGAGGTTATGAAAATATAGATGATCGATTAAGAGCTATTGGTGCGAAAATAACTAGAGTAAGTTAACTACAGTTACGATTTAGGATACTACGCACATACAAATGTCTCTATATACGTGTGACATTTTGACACAAACGCTTTCGTTGGCAGTACTTTTGCTTATAGAAAAGTGTTTATAAATTTCTAGAAAATTATGAGTAAAAAAGAAGAGATAAAAGAAGAGGAGAATAACATTGATCAAACGCAAGAAAATCAGCAAGAGGCTACGCAACCTACAACCGAGGAACTAATCGAGCAAGAAAAAGATAAATATTTACGCTTATTTGCTGAGTTTGAAAACTATAAAAAAAGAACCTCTAAAGAACGTATAGAACTATTTAGAACTGCCAATCAAGAATTAATGACAGTTCTATTGCCAGTTTTAGATGATTTTGAGCGTGCGTTGACCCATATTGAAGATGATAAAGAAGCTGAAGAATTACGCAAAGGAGTATTGTTAATTTATCAGAAATTAATAAAAACATTAGAGCAAAAAGGACTTGCTAAAATAGAGGTGAAAAAAGGAGATACTTTTGATGCAGAAATTCATGAAGCTATTACTCAAATTCCGGCACCTTCTAAAAAGCTAGTGGGCAAAATAGTCGATATAGTAGAGCTAGGTTATAAATTGGGAGATAAAATCATCAGATTTCCGAAAGTCGTGATTGGCCAATAAATTAAATGAAATGAAAGAAGACTATTACGAAATATTAGGTTTAAGCAAAAATGCTACAGCAGCCGAGATAAAAAAGGCCTATCGCAAGATGGCTATTAAATATCATCCTGACAAAAATCCGGATAACAAGGAAGCCGAAGAAAAGTTTAAAAAAGCAGCAGAGGCATACGAGATATTGAGTAACGCAGATAAAAAAGCACGTTACGATCAGTTTGGTCATGCAGCTTTTGAAGGAGGAGCTGGCGGATTTGGTGGCGGAGGAATGAATATGGAAGATATATTCAGTCAGTTTGGTGATATCTTTGGAGGTGCTTTCGGAGGTGCTTTCGGAGGTGGCGGCGGCTTCGGAGGAGGACGTGCTAGAGTGAAAGGGAGCAATCTTCGTATCCGAGTAAAACTTAGCCTTGAAGAAATTTTGAATGGAGTAGAGAAGAAGGTTAAAGTAAAACGTCTTATTCAAGCAGAAGGTGTCACCTACAAAACCTGTGCTACCTGTAATGGACAGGGGCAAGTAACCCGCGTAACGAATACTATTCTAGGAAGAATGCAAACTGCATCTGCATGTCCAACCTGTCAGGGTGCGGGAGAGTCAATAGATAAAAAACCAAGTGGAGCGAATGCTCAGGGTTTAATTTCTAATGACGAAAATGTTTCTATTAAAATTCCTCCTGGAGTTACCGACGGTGTACAGTTAAAAGTCTCTGGAAAAGGGAATGATGCACCCGGAAATAATGGTATGTCGGGAGACTTATTAGTGGTGATTCAAGAACAAGAACATACGCATTTAAAAAGAGAAGGCAATAATTTACATTACGACCTGTATATTAATTTTTCAGAAGCTGTCTTAGGCGCGTCAAAAGAGATAGATACATTGACTGGCAAAGTACGTCTAAAAGTAGATTCGGGCGTACAATCAGGTAAAATTTTGCGCTTACGCGGAAAAGGCTTACCGAGCTTAGATAGCTACGGAAAAGGTGATTTATTAGTACATGTTAATGTATGGACCCCTAAAGAATTATCAAAAGAACAAAAACAGTTCTTTGAGAAGATGAAGGACGATACAAATTTCAAACCTGAACCTACAAATAATGAGAAATCATTTTTTGAAAAAGTAAAAGACATGTTCTCCTAAAAAGTTAAAATTTCGTAAAAATTCGTATTTATTTTATCTAAATCTTAAGTTTTTAATAATAATTTTTTTACATTTGCAGAGTTGAATGTAATAATTCAACAACTTTTTCTTTTTCATAGCAATTTTCCCACTCAATTTTGAGTGGGTTTTTTTATGGTGTGACTTAGGCTATTCTGCTAATTATCATATAGATAAAAGCATTCTTTTAAATAATTTTATTACGATACAATAAACTACGATCCTTAACGTTTAAAAGGTGTATTACTGGAATAGTACAGTAATATTTCTTTTTCATAGCAATTTTCCCACTCCCTTTTTTGAGAGTGGGATTTTTTTTATACCAATTAGGGTTCAATAAACTGTTTTATTGTGCTACTTTTGCATAAAAGTAGGTCACCTTATCGCTCTATGCTTAGAGAGGAAAGTCCGGACACCATAGAGTATCATAGCGGATAACATCCGTCCAACGTGAGTTGAGGACAAGTGCAACAGAAAGCAAGTACAGTTCGGCTGTAGTGAAATCAGGTAAACTCTATGAGGTGCAATGCTATGTATATTGAAGCTTGAGAACTACTCGTTCGATTTCAAAGGGTAAGCAGCTAAAATTATAAAGTAATTTATAGTTCAGATAAATGATAAGGGCCCTAATTTTTTAGGGAACAGAATCCGGCTTATGACCTACTTTTTTCTTAAGATGTAAGACAATATTTTTTTTTCGACTTAATTTTAAAAGACTAAGTATGAAGAATTTTTGGCATCTTGAAAATGTAAATCTTTTTAAACTACTTTGCCCTCATAGATATGAGGAATATTCGAAAGATCACGTTTTCAATAACTATAAGAAAAGTGATTACATTTATTTTGAAGAAGATTCTGCCAACAAATTATATCTCATTAATGAAGGGAAAGTTAAGATCGGTTATTATACAGAAGAAGGCAATGAAATCATAAAGGCCATTTTAACAAAAGGCGAGATTTTCGGAGAAAAAGCAATTTTAGGAATTGACAAGCGTAACGAATTCGCACAATCAATTGATAATACTACTACAATATGTCCGGTTTCAAGTGAAACAATGCACAGTTTAATGAGAGAAAATGTTTCTGTAAGTTTTAAAATATATAAATTTATTGGCATTCGAATAAAAAAATTAGAACGTCGTTTAGAGTTGCTATTATTTAAAGACACGAAGACACGTCTAATAGAGTTTCTTCATGAGCTTTGTGAAGAATATGGATATGATTGTGAAAAAACTGGAGATAAAGTTATTTATCATCCATACACTCAAAAAGATATTGCCTCACTCATCGGGACTTCACGTCCTACTTTAAACATTATACTAAACGAACTAAAAGAGGATAGAATGATCTCTTTTAATAGAAAAGAAATCCGTTTATTAAAAAAAGTTGCTTAGTGTTAGCTGGCTAACATTCTATAATCTTACTCCATACTATTTTTGTTCAACGATAAGTTTACAAAATTTATCCATGCTCAAAATCTCTTTAGATTTCGAGCTTATATTTTAAAATAAAAACAAATAAAATTATGGTAAAAAAAATGTTAAGCGGAGCTCTTGTAGCTTTCGGATTGATGCTGTCATCTTGTTCAAATGATGACGATGGAGGAACTTCGACAAAGAATCTAACCTTAAACATTGAAGGATTAGAAGAATTGGGAACTAATTATGTGTATGAAGGGTGGATAATTGTGAATGGTGCACCAGTAAGCACAGGAACATTTACAAGTACAAACGTTGGCCAAACTTTTAGTGTAGATGCAGCTCAATTGGCAAGCGCAGAAAGATTTGTTTTAAGTATAGAACCTGCTGGTGAAACAGGAACTGCTGCTGCAGAACCGTCAGCAACAAAATTAGTAGTCGGAGAATTTTCTGGAGGAGATACTGCAGTAGTTTCAATTGGTACTGTAGCTGATTTTAATACAACAGCACCTACGGGAACATTCTTTTTGAGAGCTCCAACTGATGAGGCTGATGGAACTCCAAATAACGGAAATGATGAAAATGGAATATGGTTTGGTACACCAGGAATGCCTGCAACACCATCATTAACACTCCCTACATTACAACCAGGATGGAAATATGAAGGCTGGGTGGTTGTAGATGGCGTAGGCCCTTTATCAACAGGAACTTTTACAGCTTTCGATGTTGTAGATGACAATGCTGGTGCACCATCTTCGTTTAGCGGAACAGAAAGAATAGGTCCTGCGATACCTGGAGAAGACTTTTTTAATAATGCGCCGGAAGGATTTACTTTTCCCTTAGATATTCGAGGAAGAAATGTGGTCATTTCAGTTGAACCTTTTCCGGATGATTCTCCAGCTCCGTTTTTATTAAAACCAATGACTGGTACAGCAGGAAATGATACGGCTCCAACGACATATCCATTTGTGTTTAGCACAAGTACTTTTCCTTCAGGTAGTGTTACTAGATAAAACAATTAAAAAAAGAAAAGTGTGATTCATAAAATCACACTTTTTTTTGTTTTAAATTTGTTCAGGATGAAAAGAAAACATATCTATAATATTATATTTTTTGGATTTATATTTTTCCTATTTACTCCTTATGGTTTAAGTACCAAATCAAAATTAACGCAGGGCCTGTTGTATCTAAAAGGTAAAGTAATATCACCTTCATTAAAAAAACAAGATGAAAGAAGTCAAGTAGGTAATTTTGATATAAATTTTAAGGGTGTTTTTAATGCGAATGACACTAACTTAAATACTTTAAAAGGTAAAGTAATTTTTATTAATCATTGGGCAACATGGTGTGGGCCTTGCAGAGCTGAAATGCCTTCTTTAGCTAATTTATATCAAGATTATGGTGAAAGAGTGCAGTTTATGTTCCTCACAAATGATCCTAAAAAGGCTATTGATAGATATTACAAGACTAATAAATTTAATTTCCCAACATATCAACCTACTTCGAGACTCCCAGATGAATTAAACACAAATACCTTACCGGCCACATTTATTATAGATAAAAATGGTGCTGTTGTTCTAGAAGAATTTGGTCCAGCTGATTGGAATACCAATCAAATAAGAGCACTTTTAGATAAGTTATTACATTAAAAAACCATTTTCTACCGTTGGTAAAAAATGGTTAAATTTATATCAGTACTCAAATTATTTCTTAAGTACTAACTACTTTTAAAGGTAAACGATACATTTTACCTGGATTTAAAGACTTAACGTTGACTTTCTTATAATTCAATTTCGATTTTATAAAATTATCTACAATTGTGTTATCCGATTTTACAGATACTACAACAATCTCACTTTTATCATTTAACGTAAAAGTAATCTCTGCGTTTACATTTATATCTGCTAAGATTTGATTAGAATCACCTATCAGCTCTACAATTTGATCGTGCAATTCTCTTTTGGTTTCAGTTGTTGTAGTTGTAAACGATAGCGATAGAAAAGCTAATGCTACAACTGCGGTAAAGATTTTTAAATTTTTCATAATAAGTTAAATTAAATTAGACATACAACTATAAGACTGATGTAAATCTACTTGTGTTACGGTGATTAACCTAGTTTAACTCTTTTTTAATATTATTTAACCTTTGTTAACAGGCTGTTAAATAATTAATTAAGCTCTTCCAAAACATCTAGAATAATATTACACCCAGCTGTTAGTTCCTGAGCACTAATGGTTAAGGGCGGTGTGATGCGGATAGCACTACCTTCAAAAAGGAGCCAAAAAAGTATCAATCCTTTATCTAAACATTTTAAGATAATTTTTGAAGCTAATTCGGCAGATTCAACGATTAAAGCAAGCATTAAACCTTTTCCTCTAATCTCTAGTATTGAATCATGAATGAGTACATCCCTGATAAGTTGTTCTTTCTCTAGAGCCGCTGGTATAAGTTCAGATGTTGTAATTTTAGTAATAGTAGCTAATCCAGCCGCCGCAATGACAGGATGCCCACCGAATGTAGTTATATGACCTAACTTAGGGTGATTTGAGAGCAATTTCATAGTAGTAGGTGCTGCAATAAAAGCTCCAATAGGCATTCCACCACCTAATCCTTTGCCTGTTATAATAATGTCAGGTACAACATCATAGTTTTGAAAGCCCCAAAAGGAACCCGTTCTACCAATTCCAGGTTGTATTTCATCTAGAATTAACAAAGCACCAACTTCAATACACCGGTCCTTAACGCGTTGTAAATAGTTGTTTTTTGGAACAATAAAACCTGCACCTCCTTGAATAGTTTCTAAAATCACTGCTGCTGTTTTAGTTGTGATTTTATCAAGATCTTCAAAATTATTAAACTCAATAAATTTTGTTCCTGGTATCAATGGTCTAAAGGCATTGTTTTGACTTTCAACGCCCGAAACGCTCATGGCTCCTTGAGTATTACCATGATACGCCTTTCTAGCGGCAATCACTTCATACCTTCCTGTGGCCCTTTTTGCTAATTTGAGAGCTCCTTCAACGGCTTCAGCTCCAGAATTAGTTAAGTAAACACTCTTTAATTCCTCTGGAGAATTTTTGGCAAGAGCCTTGCACAAAGCTACCTGAGGTTGTTGAATGAATTCTCCATACACCATTACATGTGTATATTTGTCTAATTGTTCGTGAATAGCTTTTTTGACTTCGATCGGGTTGTGCCCAAGGCTATTGGCAGATACACCAGCAACAAAGTCTAGGTATTTTTTATTATCAATATCGAAAATGTAAGAGCCCTGTGCATGTGAAATTTCAATAGCCAACGGATGTGGTGTGGTTTGAGCTTGATATTTGAAAAAATCATCCTGCATGCACTATTGATCTTTCTTCTCTTTGTCTTTCGGTAATTTTTCAATCTTTTTCTTATCTAATGTAAGAGGGATTTCTTCTTCAGATTTTACTTTTGTTTCTGTTGTTTTAGTGTCAGAAGAAGTTGATTCTCCAAGAACAGTGTCCTTCAAGAAAATAGCATCTTTCGTTAAAGGACGTTCATTTTCTCTCCAAACAAAACCACGAAATTTTCTAGCATTTTCAGGAAACTCGGATGGAGGATAGGTATCGCCATCTGCATCTGTCAAAAACTTGGAGGTAATTAATTTACTATTTTCAAAAGTAAAATTCATTGAACTACATGCTAATTTTTCTATACCAATAAGTTCTTTCGTTTCATCATTACGTAAATAATTAATCACTTCACCGTTTCCTATAATGGTAACATCTCTCAGGTCATTCTCAATAAACTTTCCAAAAAGATTTCTTCCTTTTATCTGGTTAAATCCAATAGAATCTTTTTGAATAATAAAAGCATTGCTTAACACTTTTAAGCTATCTAGTTTTTCTGTTTTGGTGTTTGATAATAATTGAATGGTATCACCTGTTATTTGACTATCTTCTGACCATAACACTGGATTTCTATATAATTGTGTGAGTCCTGTGATTTGATCTGAATGAATAGAGTCGCATTTTCCACTTAAATTACTTTTAAAGAATTTTACACGAGGAAAGGCACGAAGTATTCTATTTTTAGCTTTACCGGTAACTAACAAGGTATCTCCATGAATGTACATAGAATCTTTTTCGATTTCTGTAATTGCAACGGCTCGTTTTGTTACAAATGCCGAATCCAAATTTTGAAATACTTCAGCATAGTTTCCTCTAATCATAGAATTGTTGGTCGTGTCTTTGAGTTGAATGTTATTTGTAGCCGATGCAAATCCAAGATTTCTGTCGTAGTATAAACTATCAGCTTTTATTTCTTTATTATTATATTCTATCCTTGAATTTTTTGTGAAATGGGAAACATTGGCCTTTGTATCATAAAATCCGCGCTCAGTGTAAATAAAATTGTTTTCACCAGTGATCGTCGACGGACCAGTTAAATAAGACTTTCCAGTGTTTGTAAAATAAATAAGGTCGTTAGATTTTAGTACATAGTCAGGATTTGTTAACGTAACTTCAGATAAGGCTTGAAATTTATTATTTTGGAGGTAATAATTACCAATATTACTAACCAATACATTCGTAGTATCTTTAATAGTCGCACCACTCTGGTAATATAGCTTTTGTTTTACTCTATCAAATCTCAAGGAATCTGTGGTTAACGTAATAATAGGATCTTTTAGAATAACATTTCCCCATGATAATGCTTTTTTAGTGTTTGCATTATAATCTACGTACCTACTTGTTTGTGTAATGGTATCACCTTGATTTAAAAACACATCGCCAAAGGCCTTTAAAAAGTTACGTTTTTGGTAATAGATAGCCTTTTTACTTCTCAATGTAATGCCTTCATGTTCAACATAGACATTTCCCAATAAAATGGTTGCACCTGGATATTTTTCTTCGTCGTTAAAAGTATTGTCAGCATGAACAACTTTTATCCGTTTTTGCTGCGCAAACAAGCTCACAGCATACAGGCTAAAAAGAAATATAAATAGTATGTTCTTCAAACTGAATAATTTGTTGCAAAACTAGTGAAAAAGAGGATAGTAGGCTAAAGAGTATTTCTAATTTATTGTTAAAGATACCAACTACTAATTTAGAGACAACGTAAAGAGACTATCTTAAAATAGTCTGTTTACGATCAGGTCCAACAGAAACAATTTTGATAGGTACCTCTAATTCTTTTTCTATAAAATCTATGTAAGCATTCAAATTTTCAGGTAATTCATTGTCTGAAGTCATTTGAGTCAAATCTGCTTGCCAACCTTTAAAATTGGTGTAATTTACAGAAACATTCTCAGGTTCGATATTATAAGGTAAGTGTTGAATTTCCTTTCCCTTATATGTGTATGATGTACATACTTTTAGTGTGTCAAATCCTGATAAAACATCACCTTTCATCATCATCAATTGAGTTACTCCATTAACTTGTACAGCATATTTTAAAGCAACTAAATCTAGCCAGCCACATCTCCTAGGTCTTCCTGTGGTTGCGCCAAATTCATGTCCAACACGCCCCATTGTTTCTCCATCTTTATCGAACAATTCAGTAGGGAAGGGGCCGGAACCAACCCTCGTGGTGTAGGCTTTAAAAATACCGAAAACATCTCCAATTTTATTTGGTGCAATTCCTAAACCCGTACAAGCACCAGCGGCAGTTGTATTTGATGAAGTCACAAATGGATATGTACCAAAATCAATATCAAGTAACGATCCTTGAGCACCTTCTGCCAATATTGATTTGCCATTTTTCACAGCTTGATTTAAATACTCTTCACTATCAATGAAAGATAAGTTTTTCAATACATCAACGGCAGCACAGAATTCTTTTTCTAATTCCTCTAAATCATATTGTATATCAACATCAAAAAAGTTAATCATTTTAATATGCTTCTTTGTAAGTTGCTTGTATTTATCTTTCCAATCGCTCATTTCTAAATCTCCTACACGCATTCCGTTTCGACCTGTTTTATCCATATAAGTGGGGCCAATTCCTTTTAACGTAGAACCAATTTTGGCTTTTCCTTTAGACGTTTCAGATGCTGCATCCAACAAGCGATGCGTTGGTAAAATTAGATGCGCTTTACGCGAAATCAATAATTTAGATTTGAAATCAATATTATACTGACTTAAATTATCTAATTCTTTCTTGAATATAACGGGGTCAATTACAACACCATTACCAACAATATTTATTGCAGTTTCATGAAAAATACCTGAAGGTATTGTATGCAAGACATGTTTGTTTCCATCAAATATTAATGTATGCCCTGCATTTGGTCCACCTTGAAACCGCGCAATTATATCATAATTCTTTGTTAGAACATCTACAATCTTACCTTTTCCTTCATCTCCCCATTGCAGTCCTAATAGTAAATCTACAGCCATTTATTTTTTATTTTCTTGATTTTTGGTACCATAGAAGTATAAAGAATGATTTTCAACCGTTATGTCAAAAACTTCTTCTATGGTTTTCTTGATTATTTGAATTCTTGGATCACAAAACTCAATAACTTCTCCAGTATCGGTTAAAATGATATGGTCATGTTGTTTATCGAAATATGATTTTTCATAATGCGATTGGTTTTGCCCAAATTGATGCCTTCTTACTAAACCACATTCTAATAATAATTCTATAGTATTATAGAGTGTAGCACGACTCACACGATAATTTTTATTCTTCATATAGATATATAAAGATTCTATATCAAAATGCTCATCATGATCGTATATCTCCTGTAATATTGCGTATCGTTCAGGCGTTTTTCTATGCGCATTTTTTTCAAGAAACTTTGTAAAAACACTTTTTACAATTTCTTGATTTTTATTATTATCTGTTTGCTTCAATGCAGTCATAATTATGCGACAAATTTACGTTTTAATTAAAATAAGAAAGAAAGTCTTTGTGAAAAAGATTAACAACTTTTGAACAAAACTATTTATTAAGTCGTTCGACTTTCTCAATACCTTCAATATTCTTTAATTGCTGGGTTAATTTCTTAAGCTGTGCGTTATTTTTAATACTAACTGTAAGCTTCCCTTCAAAAATCCCGTTGTCTTCAGCAATATTTATACTATGGATATTCACATGCATGTTATTAGAAATAATTCGGGTAACGTCATTAACAAGTCCCATATTATCAATCCCTGTTATTCTAAGCATAACTTTGTATTCTTGTTGCGAAGAATCTATCCACTTTGCAGACATAATACGATATGCAAATTGAGATTGCATACTCAATGCATTCGGACAATTTTGTTTGTGTACTTTAATGCCGTCACTCACAGTAACAAAACCAAACACTTTGTCACCCGGAATGGGATTACAACAATTCGAAAATTTATAGTCTAACTTATCTTCATCTTTACCAAAAACTAATAAGTCGTAATTATTAGTAACTTCTTGCTTATTTGATTCCGTCTCGGGCGCAGACGCAGATCGTCTGATTCTATTCTTAAAAAAGCTATAAAAAGCATTATTTCGTTGAGCAATAAAATCTTTTAGTTGCTGATTTGAAATAGAACCATTACCCAGCCTGTAGAAAAGGTCTAAACTTGTTTTTAATTTAAAATAACTAACAAGTTCGTTGATTGTTTTTTCATTGAAAGGAATTTTTAAATGTCGCAGTTTCCGTGCAAGAACAGCTTTTCCTTCTTCACCAATTTCTTTTTGTTCTTCTTTTAACGAAGCCTTAATTTTTGATTTCGCTCTAGCCGTAATTGCCATATCTAGCCAACTTAACTTTGGCTTTTGATTGTTTGAAGTAATGATATCAACCTGATCGCCACTTTTTAATTCTTGACTTAAAGGCACTAATTTACCATTAACACGTGCTCCTCTACACTTTGTACCTACTTCTGTATGTATGGCAAAGGCAAAATCGATAGGTGTAGCTCCCTTAGGAAGTGATTTAATATCACCTTGAGGAGTGAAAATGTAAATTTCTTTGGCATATAAATTCAATTTAAATTGCTCCACAAAGTCTACGGCATTCACGTCAGGATTTTCAAGTGTTTCTTTTAATCGGTTTAACCACCCCTCTAATCCAGAATCATGATCATCATTATGTTTATATTTAAAATGAGCGGCATATCCCATTTCCGCTATTTCATCCATGCGCTCAGAGCGAATCTGCACTTCGACCCAACGCCCTTTAGACCCCATTACCGTGATGTGCAACGATTCATAACCATTTGATTTAGGTTGAGAAATCCAATCACGTAGTCTATTTGGGTTGGGCCTAAAATGATCAGTAACAATAGAATATATTTTCCAAGCGTCAAATTTTTCTTTTTCTTCTGTAGACTTATAGGTTATACGAATCGCAAATTTATCATACACTTCATCGAAAGAAACACCTTGTTTTAGCATCTTTTTTCGAATCGAATAGATCGATTTAGGTCTTCCTTTAATTGTATAGTCAAGTTTCTCTTTGTCAAAAGAATTTTTTAAGACCTTCGAAAAATCTTTGATATACTTATTTTGCTCTTCTTTGCTTTCGGTTATTTTGGTGTAGATATCATTGAATACCTCGGGTTCTGTATATTTTAGTCCTAAATCTTCTAATTCTGTTTTTATATTGTATAAGCCTAATCTATGTGCTAATGGCGCATAGATATACAGCGTTTCTGAAGAAATTTTGACTTGTTTATGTTGAGGCATAGCCTCCATTGTTTGCATATTATGCAAGCGATCTGCAATTTTAATAAGGATCACCCGAACATCATCATTCAAAGTGAGAAGCATCTTTCTAAAATTTTCAGCTTGAACGGATATATTTTGATCTTTGCTTAAATGCGATATTTTTGTCAGACCATTAACAATTCTAGCGATTGTCTCACCGAAAAGCTGCTCTATATCATCAAATGTATAGTCATCAGAATCCTCTACGACATCATGAAGAAGTGCCGAAGCAATCGAAATGGCTCCTAGTCCAATTTCGTTTGCAACTAATTTTGCTACAGCTATAGGGTGATAAATATAAGGTTCTCCCGTTTTTCTACGTTGATCTTTATGCGCGTCAGCAGCAATATCAAATGCCTTACGTATCATTTTTTTATCATCCGTAGATAATGTCTGATACGGCACACTTAACATGTCTTTATAACGCTTCGTTATTTCCTTCTTCTCTTCTTCTATGGTAGCGACATATGTCATAGATTAAAAATACTATAAAGATTTTGACTGAACAAACACAATCTGTGTTTTAGCTTACTAAATTTTCTATTCTTTGCAATAAGGTTGGATGGGAATAATGCATAAACACATAACTCTTGTGTGGAGTTAAGTTACTAAGACTATTTTTAGATAGTTTTTTTAAAGAAGAAATCAAGGCTCCACCATTGTAATTTTCTTTAGCATAATTATCTGCTTGATATTCAAATTTACGAGATAAAATATTCATGAACAGACCTGTGACTTCAGAAATTGGAGAATAGAGTACGCTAAATGCTATTAAACTGATATGAAAACTGGGTGTTGCAACCGATAGGGCATTAGACAAGATAGAATTACCTATACATAAGGATAGTATAAAAAGTGTAGACCCCGTTAAAACAATAGATAATATCATATTAAATAGAACATGTTTCATCTTATAATGTCCAACTTCATGCGCCAAAACGGCTACAATTTCAGTCGTTTCTAAATCATTTATTAATGTATCGTATAATACAATTCTTTTTTTAGCACCAAAACCGGTAAAATATGCATTTGCCCTGGTAGATCTTTTGGAGCCATCAATCACAAAAATATTGTCCAAATTAAATCCTACTTTCTTCGCAAAATTTTCTAATTCATTTTTTAGTTCTCCATCCTCCAATGGAGTTTGCTTGTTAAATAGCGGAACAATTAGACTTGAATAGAATAACGTCATGAATATTGAGAACAATCCAATGAACAACCATGTATATAACCAAAAATTAGAACCAGTTTTTTCATAAAACCAAGTAATCAATGCCAGTACTAAACCACCTAGCACAATCATCAGTGCCCAACCTTTAATTTTATCAATAAAAAACAAACTTTTTGCTGTCTTATTAAATCCATATTTCTCTTCAATAACAAATGTTTTGTAATAGGACAGGGGTGTAGACAATAGGTCACTTCCCAATAGAATAATTCCGAAAAATACAAGAGTAATAACAATATTGTTATTGTTAAAGTCTCGTGCGATTTGATCAATATATGCGAAGCCTTCAGCATAAAAGAAAAGAATTGTTATAATGAAAGAAAATGTTGAAGTCAACATTGAAAATTTAAAGTTCTCTTTCTTATAATTTTGAGATTTTATACAATCATTTTCATTGTAAACACCTTCTAATTCTGATGGTATTACTGCATTGAATCTCTTAGAATTAAGAAAATCTAAATATCTGTTAAACAAAAAACTAATTACAATTATTGAAATAATTAGATTAAATAATATATCAGCAGTCATTTTAGTTTTTTAGTATACGTTTAGCAAATTTATATTTCTTTTTCCAGTAGACATTATCTAACCTTGACTTAATAACACCTTTAGATGTTGAACTATGTATAAACGAATTTTCTCCTATGAAAATACCCACATGTTGGTATCTCCTAGAAGGTCTAAAAAAAACTAGGTCACCAGGTTTGAGTTTCTTTCTAGATACCTTCCGGCCTAATTTAGACATTTCCTCTGTTGTTCTCGGCAACAGAACTTTAAAAGCGTTTTTATACACCGCTTTTGTGAATCCAGAGCAATCGATGCCATCCCTATCAGTACCACCATATTTGTACTTTGTTCCCTTGTAATATCGAAACTGGCTCTCAATTTTCGTTTTATTAGAAATTTTCGAAGACTTTGTTTGCTTTGTACTACCACAACTTACTAAGAGCAGTTGAAATATAATAAGTCCAAGTATGTACCTTTTTAATATCATTTATTGAAAATTTCGTTGTCTTTTTACCTCAAATATTATTATCGCTGCAGATACCGAAACATTTAATGAATCGATTTGACCATTCATAGGAATAATAATGTTTTGACTAGAGTTATCTAGCCATTGATCACTTAATCCTGTTGCTTCTGTTCCTACTACAATAGCACAAGAACGATTATAATCTAAAGTGTGATACAATTTTGATGCCGTTAACGCTGCGCAGTATATTTGGATTTCTTTTTGTTTTAAGTAATCTATAATCTCTTGGGTAGATCCTGTAGCAATTTGATTAGTGAATACACAACCAACGCTTGAACGGATAATGTTTGGGTTATATATATCTGTTTTCGGATTTGCAATGAGCACAGCGTCAACATTCGCTGCATCGGCCGTTCTTAAGAGTGCACCAACGTTTCCAGGCTTTTCAGGCGCCTCCATTACTAAGATCACCGGATCATTGCGTTCAAAACTAATTGAATTAAGACTTAGCTCTTTCATCTCTAAAAGTGCGATAAGCCCCTCTGTAGAACCCCTAAACGCAAGTTTTTGATAAACGTTTTTGGATATTCTTATTAGTTTAGAATTTTCAATTTCAAGATTCTTCAAGTTCTTAGGATCAAAAATCTCTTCACAAAAAAACAACATGTTCACATTGTAATTTGCTTTCTGAGCAAGAAGAATTTCTCGAGCGCCTTCGACAACGCACAATCCTGTTTTCTTTCGATGTTTTGATTTTTCTTGTAAACGCAATACCTCTTTTATAAGCGGATTATGCGAACTCGTTATTTCTTTTATCATTATTTTACAAAAATACTGTAATAAATGTAATTTCGTGACCAAGTTTCCGACAAAGGCAAAAACTAAAAAAATAATCTCATTCGATGAAAAAACTAGCAATTTTAGCCGTTACACTTTTAATCGTAAGTAGTTGTAAAAAAAATACAGATACAAATGAATCTAAAGAATCAACTTCAGTAATAGAAGTAAAGACTTACCCTGAGAATATCACTAGCATTTTTAAAGCGCATGGTGGATTAGAAACTTGGAACAGTTTAGAAAATCTCACATTTGGCATGCAAAAAGGAGAAGATATGGAAATGACATCAGTGGCACTGAAGTCAAGAAAATCACTAATTGAAACTGCCAATCATAAATTAGGTTATGATGGAAAAGAAGTTTGGTTGCAAAATAAGGATACAGCCAATTATAAAGGAAACGCTAAGTTTTATTATAATTTAATGTTTTATTTTTATGCAATGCCATTTGTGCTAGCAGATGATGGCATTGCATATAAAGAAGCACCCGCTTTAGAGGTTGATAGTAAAAAATATCCTGGCATTCATATTTCTTATAATGCCGGAGTAGGAGAGTCGCCAGAAGATGAGTATATTTTGTATTATGATGACGAGACAAAAAAAATGGCGTGGTTGGCTTATACAGTGACATATTTTTCTAAAGAAAAGGCAACAAAGTATAACTTGATAAAATATGCTGATTGGCAAGAAATTGAAGGTCTTCAATTACCGGCCACTTTACAATGGCATTCATACAAAGATGGTAAAGTAGGTGATATGGGAAATGAAGTTAAGTTTACCAAAATAACAGCATCTAAGACAATGGATGAGTCGATGTACTCAAAACCAGCAAGTGCAACTGTGGTCGAATAATATATTGATCAATATAGAACCAAAAAAAGCTCCTTGATAGAAGGAGCTTTTTTATTCATACTATAGTTATTATTTCTTGCTATATTTTTGCATATATCTTTTATGCAAAGTAGTTTGGTATGTCTCTAAACTTAACGTTCTTCCTTGAATAAAAGCGTGCTCTACGATATTAGTACGCATATCTAATGCATCACCTTGAGAAATGAATAAGGTAGCATCTTTACCAACTTCTAAACTTCCAACGATGTCATCAATCCCTAAGATTTTGGCTGCATTTAACGTGATCATTTGTACTGCCTTTTCTTTGTCGAGACCATGGGCTGCATACGTACCAGCATAAAACGGTAAATTACGCGTATTCATACGTTCCATTTGACCTTCCATCTCAATCGCAACCAATATTCCTTTATCTGATAGATTTTTTGCTAATTTGAACGGCCCTAAAACATCATCATCTTGCGCCCACGGTAATCTATGTGGTCTTGGAACTAAAACTGGGATACTATGCTTTTTTAACAAATCGGTCACACGATCTGCTTCATTGCCATGCACAATTACAATATTGGTAATGCTTATGTTCACTGCCCAATTCACAGCGTCAACAATTTCCTTTTCTCTTCCTGCATGAATATACAGCTTTTGTTTTCCATTCATAATACCTTTTAGCGCGTCAAACTGAAGGTTCTTTTCTTTTTGCCCTCCTTTTAAATAGGTATTTGCATTCTTGAAGAAATTAGCTATCTCCGAAACTTGTTTTGCATAGTTTTTACTTGGCTTAAATGACGGGTCTTCACCTAACCACCATCTTCCTTGTTGATACGCCGAAGGCCAATTGATGTGCACTCCATCATCAATTTTTACGGCGGCATCTTCCCAATTCCATGCATCAAATTGTACTACAGAAGAAGTCCCTGAAATTGTTCCTCCTCTAGGTGTGGTCTGCGCCATCAAAACTCCATTGGGCCTCATGCTTTCTACAACTTTAGATTCAGCATTATAGGCAATAATACTTCTAATATGTGGTAAAAACGTTCCAACTTCATCAAAATCTCGAGTTGCCTTTACAGCATCAATCTCTGCAAGTCCTAAAGAGGCATTGGTCGCAATAAAACCTGGGTATACATGTTTACCATTAGCATCGATAGACTTTCCATAATTACTTGAATTGGCATCTGAAGATTTACCAACAAACGTGATTTTTCCATTGTCAAAACCTATGGCACCATCTTGTATAACATTGCCATTGCCTATATGGATGATGGCACCCGTTATCAATATAGAAGCACTTTGTTTATCGGCTGGTGTCTGTTGACCATAAGAATAGCTTCCTATCAACAGTAATACGATTGTAAATGTTTTATATATATTTTTCATCTGAGTATATTTATCGTTGATATATTAATGAATCACAGTGCAGCTCTACTTTTTTCTTTGTTTTTGGCGTTTGTGTTTTCATTCCTTTATTCTTAGCCTTCAACATCATATTTATGAGCTTATTTCGCTCTAATTGAATGGCTTCCATCATTTCAGGAAGTTTCTCAAGGTCATAGTAAATAGCACCTTCGATCATTGTCTTTTCTGCTTTCGCATAAACTGACATTGGATGATCTGTCCACAAGACTAAATCTGCATCTTTACCAACTTTCACACTACCAATTCTATCGTCTAAATGCAACATCTTCGCTGGATTCAACGTCACAAATTTCCAAGCATCTTCTTCTGAAACACCACCATACTTAACGGTTTTAGCAGCCTCCTGATTCAATCTTCGAGACATTTCACGGTCATCCGAATTAATAGCAGTTACAACTCCTTGACTATGCATAATAGCCGCATTAAAGGGAATCGCATCGTTCACTTCATATTTATAAGCCCACCAATCAGAAAACGTAGAGCCTGCAACTCCATGAGCTTGCATTTTGTCAGCAACTTTATATCCTTCCAAAATATGTGTGAACGTGTTGATATTAAAATTAAAACGATCAGCAACTTTCATCAACATATTAATTTCACTTTGTACATAAGAGTGGCATGAAACGAAACGTTCCTTGTTTAATATTTGCGCTAATGTTTCCATTTCAATATCAAATCTTGGTGCCTTTGTTCTTGCCTTGATCTTTTTAGAGAGCTTATTGTAACTTTTCCACTCGTTGTCATATTCTTTAGCTCTTTGAAAATAGTCTACGAATACCTGTTCAACACCCATTCTGGTTTGTGGGAAGCGAATACCATTAGAACTTCTTGATTGTTTTACGTTTTCACCTAAAGCAAACTTTATAAATGGATCTGCATTTGGATTTATTAGCTTATCAGCAGTTTCTCCCCATTTCAATTTTAATATTGCAGATCGACCACCAATAGGGTTTGCCGAACCATGTAGAATTTGTATGGATGTTACTCCACCAGATAAATTTCTAAAAATATTAATATCATCGTCACTCACCACATCTTCTATAGTAACTTCGGCAGTCGAATTATGTCCTGCTTCATTTATAGATGCGGCAGCAATATGAGAATGTTCATCTACAATACCTGCAGTTAAATGCTTACCAGTAGCATCTATGGTTCTTGCATTTGCATCAGAAAGATTGGTGCCAATTTTCACAATTTTACCGTTTTTCACCAAGACATCAGTGTCTTTTAAAATTCCTTCCGATTCATTTGTCCAAACTGTCGCATGCTTAAATAATACTGTTTCTTGACTGGCTTTTTCACTTAGACCATAAGCGGTATTTGGAAAAGACACTGGTAACACTTCAATTTTAGTATCGCCTTTAGTTTCTTTCCCTTTCGAGGTTTCTTCGGTCTTAGTATTTGGTTTCTTTACGGCACTCCAAGTAACTTGCTTGCCACTTGCCAATGAACCGCTACCTGAAAAATTATCGCTTTTATCTACAACAGCTTTCAATCGAACAAAACGTTTTTCTGTTTCATCAAAAGGAATATAAATTAAGTTCAACCAACCATCTTTATAGGTAACTTTAGAGTCCATTTTCAGACTGTCTTTCTTCAATTCTGACTTTAATTTACTTGGTGTTCCAGATAACTTTAACTTATAAGAATTGCCTATTATTTTCAGGTCATAGTCACCTCTAATATCTTTCAGGTTCATATCATTTATGACATTCTTATGTCCTTGAACCCAATTCTCATATAATGTAGTTTCTTTATCAAAGATATCTCCAGAACTAATTAAAAAATTTGCGAGAGCACCTTTTTTAAGACTTCCTATTACATTGCTTTTCCCCAACATTCTGGCTGGCACAGTAGTAAGTGCTTCTAAAGCTTTTGTTTTATCATAACCGTGCTTAATTGCATTCATCAGGTTACTTTTAAAACTACTGGTCTTTTTTAATCCCGAAGTTGTAAGTGCAAAAGAAATTCCATTTTCAGACAAAACTTTAGGATTGGTTGGCGCCTGATTCCAATGGCGCATATCTTTTAATTCGACCAATCCTTCATTTAGTGGATTACTTACATCATAGGCTGCAGGAAAATCTATGGGTATAATATAACGTGCATTAGTAGCTTTAATTTCTTTAATCCTAGCGTACTCATCACCGCCACCCTTAATAATATAATTGGTTTTAAATTCATTCGCAATTTTATCAGCACGTAAACTATTAACCATACTGCCAGCGTCAAAAATTTGTGGTAAGTTTTTATTTCTATTAAAGGCCTCAAGAGATCTATCGGTGGTAGTTGCACCACTTTTGGCATACCAACTTGCATCATGATATACTTGACGCAATAAGGCCATAGCTCCCATTAATGAAGTAGGATAACTTTGTCTAGAAGTATTGCCTTTTCTAAATGAGAAATGCTGTGCAGCTTTACCATCTATGATGCGGATATCATTGCCATCAGTTGAATTTAAGGCTACTAAGGTACTTGTACCTCGAATAATACCATCTTGAAAATGAGTATTTACAACCCCAAAGCCTGCCTTTACTAACTCTGCAGACTTTTTTGTATCAAACTTAAGTTTATCAAGGGCATTGATTTCTGGGGTAATGTGATCATTCCAATAATATCCCTTGCGAGTAGCATCTAATTGAGGGCGTCTATTAAAATTAAAACTTCTTTTTGGTGTTGAAATACCAAAATCAGAATATATCTCTATAAAAGACGGATAGATATGCTTGCCTTCTAAATCGATATTGATTGCATTTGACGGTATGGCAACAGCGTTTCCAGATGAAACAATTTTTCCATTCTTAATCAAAAGTGTTCCATTGTCAATAACCTCGGTTGGAGTTACATAAATCTTAGCGTTGGTAAAAGCGATATAATTATCGTTTTTAGTTTTGACGCCATCATTTTTCGGAAAATATTTTTGAGCTGATAAATTGAGGAAACCAAAAACAGCTAACAAAAAAAGCATCCTCAACTTTAATTTTGAGTTTGTTTGTGTCATAGAATTAGGTGAGTTAATTAATAGCTATAAATTTATAACTATAATTCGGAGCTACTGATAAAATGAAGAAATTAACATTTTTTTAAGAATTAATACAAACTGTATTTTTCTCGATAGGCAACTAACAGACCGACCATTTTGCTATAGCCTTGCATACCATCTTTTTGCTGGTTAGCTTTTAAATAGTTATCATAGAAAAGTTTAAAAAACGGTTCAGCTTTATTTTGGTACGATTGCCAAAACTCTTGAGATTCTTTAAATGTTTTCGTAATTCCTTTTGGAAGGTCATTAATTATTTGTCTTCCTTTTATAGAATCCATACCATAAACTGCCTTTATCGAGTATCTCAATGCTGCAGAATAACCAGAGAATTTGAAATAATCATTAGTATGGTGAGTGGCAGCCAAATAACCAATAAAATTCGCTTCACTTTCTGAGGCGTATCCTAATTGATGAGCAACTTCATGACTTCCAATCATTGGCAAATTAATTTTTGGCACTAGATAATCAACTTGAGCCTCACCAGAAATAGGATTGAAATAGCCCGAAAATCCCATATAAGTAAGCGGCAAGCTAAACAATGATTTTTTAATAGATGTATTATGATATTTAAACTGAGGGAATTTTATACTAAGACTATCGTATCCTGTATGCACCTGATTTATTAACCAATCTTCTGAATGTTGAACATCTATTTTTACTGAATCGTTTTGTGTAATTTGAAAATGTGCATTTTTTGTTAATTCTACTAAATCATTTGTAAGTTCTATTAACTCAGGTAAAGCATATTGTTTTTGTTTCAATTCTAAAGTGTTAAACAAAGAGTCTTTATGATAGTTCAATCCCCAAAACAGATTAAATAAAAAATAAAAGATAGAAATATATGCTCCGAAACGAAACAGTATTTCTTTAAGATTTCTAAACTTATTTTTAAAGAGTGAATAGATTGAAAAAATTAAAAATACACCTAACAAAAAATAATAAACATCTCCGATAGAGAAAGGAATCCATCCGAATACCTTTCTAAATATTGAAGAAATTACAGGGTAAATGCCATTCGAGTAATAGCTCTCTACGACCCGCGGAAATCTTGAAATTACAGCAATAAATAAAACTTGGACAACGAAGAAAATTGTTAGAACTTTGTATATATTTTGCTTTTTCATAAACCAAAAATAGTTAAATATTATATAGAAATAATTCTAATCGACTTATTAACAAAACTTTCACTTGTTAACAGAAAGTGTCAACAAATAAAACCTTAAATTAGAAACTTTTCTAGCCATAAAAAATTACATTTGCTTGATGGAAAAATTACAACCTATACGCGCAAAAAATCCTAAAAAAGGGACTCTAATCAATCTTGAAAAAGGCAAGCTGCCACCGCAAGCGGTTGATTTAGAGGAAGCTGTATTGGGTGCAATGATGATTGATAAAAAAGGGGTTGATGATATTATAGATATTTTACATGGCGATGCTTTCTATAAACCTGCGCATCAAGACATTTTTAACGCAATGTTTTTGTTATTCAACGCTTCTGAACCAATTGATTTATTAACTGTTTCAAATCAACTGCGAAAAGAAGGGAAGTTAGACAGTGTTGGTGGTGATTTTTACCTAGTAAATCTCACTCAAAAAGTATCTTCTTCGGCACATATAGAATTTCATGCTCGAATTATTATACAAAAGTACATTCAGCGCAGATTGATTACTATTTCTAGTGAGATCATAGACGAAGCGTATGATGAAACTAGTGATGTATTTGATCTATTAGACTCTGCCGAAACGAAGTTATTTGAAGTGACTCAAGGGAATTTAAAAAAGAGTTCAGAGGCTGCAGAAGGATTAGTATCACAGGCCTTGAAAAAAATTGAAGAGATTTCGGGGAAGGAAGGAATGAGTGGAATACCTTCTGGATTCACCAAACTAGATGCTTTGACCTCAGGATGGCAACCCTCTGATCTAGTGATACTTGCAGCAAGACCAGGTATGGGAAAAACTGCTTTTGTCATGTCGATGGCAAAAAACATGGCTATTGATTTTGATATACCTGCAGCGATATTCTCTCTAGAGATGTCTTCTGTTCAGCTAATCACCAGAATGATATCTAGTGAAACTGGCATTTCTTCTGGTAAACTACGTAAAGGAGATTTACAACCTCATGAATGGGAACAACTAAACGTTAAAGTAAAAAATTTATCAAAAGCGCCAATTTTTATTGATGACACGCCTTCACTTTCTATATTCGATTTACGTGCCAAATGTCGTCGTCTAGCTTCACAACATGGTATAAAAATAATTATTATTGATTATTTACAATTAATGACGGCAGGATCTGCCGTAAAAGGAGGGAACCGTGAACAAGAAATATCTACCATATCACGAAATCTTAAAGCACTAGCGAAAGAATTGAATATCCCGGTAATTGCACTATCTCAGTTATCTCGAGCTGTAGAAACACGAGGTGGAAGTAAACGTCCATTACTATCAGATTTACGTGAATCGGGTGCGATTGAACAAGATGCAGATATCGTTTCTTTTATATATCGCCCCGAATATTATGGTGTTACTGAATGGGATGATGAAGAAAGAACTCCATGTGAAGGGCAAGCAGAGTTTATTGTTGCAAAACATAGAAATGGTGGTTTAGAAAATATTCGATTAAAATTTACAGGTCATTTAGCAGAATTTTCTGACCTTGAGGAGGCATTTGCAACAGAATTTCAGTCTAAAATGAACGATGTAATTACTTCAAATCAACTGCCAAATGCTGAAGATGTATTCGGTTCTCCTGATGATAGTGATGTACCATTCTAATGATACTATATGACATTTAGAGTTCTTATTTCTTTGTTTTTTATCTTGATTACTGCAAGCAGCTATGCTTCTTTCATTTTTATACCAATGGATGATGTTGCTCAAAAAAATCATTTAAAGGCGTATGGAATTGCTTTTTTCTCTTTGCAAAAACAACGAAATGTGAAGTGGCTTCTAAATTACAAAGGGGGTTCCTTTCTATTGGAAGACACAGAAGCTTTTAGAAAAGAATGCACTATAAGAGGTGTATCGTATCAAATAGTCTCAGATACTGAAGCTTTAGCTATTTTAGAAGTAATAGAAAGCCCTTCAAAAAATATGGAAGCGGTTATTTTAGAAAAAGCGCCTAAAATTGCCGTGTATTCACCTAAAGATAAAATGCCCTGGGATGATGCCGTAACCATGGTATTAAATTATGCTGAAATTCCATACGACGTCATTTATGACGAAGAAGTTTTACAAGACAAGCTTCTGCTCTACGAATGGTTACATTTACATCATGAGGATTTCACTGGACAATTCGGGAAATTTTATGGTGCCTATAGAACTGCACCATGGTATATCGAAGGTAAGTTGTACGCTGAAAATTTGGCCAAAAAACTTGGGTATTCTAAAGTGTCGCAAGAAAAATTAGCTGTTTCGCTACGAATTCGTGATTATGTAATTGGAGGTGGATTTATGTTTGCAATGTGTTCAGCGACAGATAGTTTTGACATCGCATTGTCAGCCGAAGGAGTTGATATTTGTGAAGCTATGTTTGATGGGGATCCATCAGAAGCTAATTATCAAAATAAAATTGACTTTTCTAAAACATTTGCATTTAAAGATTTTGATTTGGTTAGAAGCCCTACTCAATATGAATTTTCGTCTATTGATATGACTACAAAACGTAGAATACCAAAAACTCAGGATTATTTTGCATTGCAAGAGTATTCTGCAAAATGGGATCCAGTGCCAACTATGCTTTGTC
Source organism: uncultured Flavobacteriaceae bacterium (assembly GCA_947500525.1). Classification (GTDB taxonomy): domain Bacteria; phylum Bacteroidota; class Bacteroidia; order Flavobacteriales; family Flavobacteriaceae; genus Aureibaculum. The sequence goes on from CANMSH010000002.1 coordinate 409,049, forward strand.
AAAACCATACACAATTGGTTAAAGGTTTTATGGGGCAAACTACAAGCTTTGATAGAAATAGTATAAAATCAAATGTCCTAGTTATGGGCGAAAACAAAGTGAATAGAGAAGCCCGGTATATTCATGGTGTTAAAGGTAAAGGTATGTGGACTTTTTACGGAGGGCATGACCCTGAAGATTATAGGCATCTTGTGGGGGATCCAAAAACTGAGTTAGATTTACATCCGAATTCACCTGGTTATCGTTTAATTTTAAATAATGTGCTGTTTCCTGCAGCGAAAAAGAAAAAGCAAAAAACTTGAAAATTATGAAAACACACTTATTCTCATATATTGTAATAGCGATATTACTTTTTTCATGTATAGAGCGTGGTAAACCACAAGCAAAGGAAGATTCGAAGCAAACATCGGAAACTTCAAACAAACCAACATTAGAACATTACACTTGTCCGAACGGACACAAGGGTTCTGACAAGCAAGGTGTTTGTGGTGAATGTAATGCGGCGTTTGTTCATAATCAGGCGTTTCATGGCACGAATTTAAATGTACCTAAACCAGCACTTCAAGATCCATTTAGCAATGCTCCGGCTTCACAAAGCGCACCATCACCCGCACAAAATGCGTATGGTGATTATCATTATAATTGTCCGAATGGACATCCAGGTGGTTCGGGATCAGCAGGTACTTGTACCTCATGTGATGCAAAACTTGTTCATAATCAATTGTATCATAAGTAAGGTTTTAGCAAGTGTTAACAACTCTCAAATAACTTTTAAAATGTGATTTGTCACGAAAATTAAAAGCATTATTTTTGCTACTTTAAATTCAATTCAACAATGCCAACTACACAAGAATTACAAGATTTCTCTACACAAGTTAGACGCGATATTTTACGAATGGTACATGCTGTAAATTCAGGGCATCCAGGAGGTTCTCTAGGATGTACAGAATTTTTCACTGCTTTATATCAAGAAGTAATGAACTATAGTACTGATTTTGATATGGACGGTTCTAATGAGGACTTGTTCTTTTTATCAAATGGACATATTTCGCCTGTATATTATAGTGTTTTGGCCCGCAGTGGTTTTTTTCCCGTTGATGAATTAGCATCTTTCAGATTGTTGAATTCTCGTTTGCAAGGTCATCCTACTACACATGAAGGGTTACCCGGTATACGAATTGCATCTGGATCTTTAGGACAAGGTATGTCTGTTGCTATTGGCGCCGCTGAAGGTAAAAAATTGAACAATGATGATACTACTGTATATAGTCTACATGGTGATGGTGAATTACAAGAAGGGCAATGTTGGGAGGCAATCATGTACGCTGCTGGTAAAAAAATTGATAATTTGATTGCTACCGTAGACTACAACGGACAACAAATTGATGGTTCTACCAATACCGTAATGCCCCTAGGTGATTTAAAGGCAAAATTTGAAGCTTTCGGATGGGATGTTTTAGAAGTTAAAGAAGGCAATGATATTGAAGCTGTTGTTTCAGGTTTAAAGGAAGCTAAAGCTCTTACCAGAAAAGGAAAACCTGTTTGCATTTTACTACATACTATTATGGGAAACGGAGTAGATTTTATGATGCATACACACGCGTGGCACGGAAAAGCTCCTAACGATGATCAATTAGCTGTCGGTCTAGCTCAAAATGCGGAAACCTTAGGTGATTATTAAATTTCTTGAGTAAGAAGTCTATTTATTTATTCTTTTGTAGCTTTATGATAATATTAAATCCATATTATCATGAAATCAAGAGTAATATGCATCATCATTGGTTCTTTCTTAGCATTTTCAACAATGCATTCACAAAATGAGAAGAATTTCATAAAAGTTTCAGGAACCGTAAGCGATTTTGAAAATAATCCTATTAAAGGAGCTGTCGTATTTATAGACTCAGTAAAGACTGAAACGATAACAAATAAAAAAGGACGTTATAAAATTAAAGTTCCAATTACGACAAAACATATTGGCGGTTCTACCGATACTTATGGATTGCTATCAACTAGTTACACAGGCGAAAAAACAATAGATTTTGTGTATCGAGATCCAAAAGCCAAGACAAGTGGAGATGATATGAAGATTGGAGTTGCCTATAAAAGAGATAAGGTTAAATCTAAGGGTAGTAGTCTAAAAGGCACCAATTATGCTGATTTCTCTTCGGTAACTCAATTGCTGAATGCTCGATTCCCATTTGTTCAAACGAATGCTGCAGGAATCAAAGTTGGAAAAGGACCTAATTCATTTAATGGAGACCAAAACCCACTAATTCTGATCGATGAAATGCGTTCAAATGTTAGATTCTTTTTAACACTCCCAACAATAGATATTGCACATATAAAAGTGATAAGACAAGGTAGTCAAGCAGCAGAATATGGAAGTTTAGGGGCTTCGAATGGAGTCATTATTGTTGAATTGAGAACTAATTGATTGTAAGATTCGCTACGATTTGTAAAAAGTTGGTAGTGCCAATTTAAATTTTACTGAGAGTAATCTTGTAATGATTACAATCATGACAGTAATTATATAAATTATATTATTTTCTAGGGTTGTATATTGTAAGAGCACGAATGTCAAAGCTCCAAGAATACAGGCGCTCGCATAAATCTCTTTTCTAAAAATAACCGGAATTTCATTACACAAAATATCCCGAATTACGCCGCCAAAAACTGCGGTAATAGTGCCTAAGGCAATTGATATGAGTGGATGTAAATTATATTCAATACCTATTTCTGTACCAATAATGGTAAAAATACCCAATCCAATAGTATCAAAAATAAATAGAGATTTATTGAACGAATTTATTTTCTTTCTCAATAAAATCGTAATAATAGTTGCACCTACTATTGCATAAACGTAGTTAAGATCTTGCATCCATCCTACAGGATGCCTTCCTATCAGCACATCTCTAAGTGTACCACCTCCAATGGCAGTCGCGAAGGCAATAATTAAAACCCCAAAAGGATCAAATTTTTTGTGAATTGCAATGTTCGCTCCAGAAATGGCAAACGCTATAGTACCAAGAATATCTAAGACATAAAATATGGTCATAATAGATTACATGTTTACAAATTCATAGCCAGCTAAATTAAAACCACGTAGATTTATTTCCGTTTCATTTAATAAGATACCATGCTCTAAAAATGCCTTTAAATTGGCAAGCCAAAAAGTCCATCCATTACTACATCCATAAAATATTTCTAACTTGCTTTTTTCATCAACAGGAATATTTGACTGATTTAAAGATACTAAGACGGCATCTTCTCTTTGCTCGAGCGATACTGTGACAATGGTCTCTCCAGCAAAAGAAAACTGAATAAAATCAACACCATTAGCCTTTATTATTTTTCCTGTTTCTGTTCCATCCCAATTGTGCCATTTCCATGTGTATAGATCACCTTTCTCAATAAATGTATTGTGCCCAATTTCTTTTGTTTCTCGTTCATATACCGCATCTTTCAAGAACCAAGCACAAATACCTTCTTTCGTAGCCCATGCTTGATATAACAACTCAATAGAAGCTTTGATATGAATTTTTTTAGTGAAAGAATTCCAGGTAAGTTTGTTCATAATGATCGTATTTTAAAGTTTCATAAGTATGATTACAAAAGTTAATTGTCAACGCCGTTATTCTAACTGTTTGAATTTTTTCTTATTTTCTAAAAAATATTTCCAAACAATGCTGGTGCAGTGATAATATGTATATAATCTATTGTTTTGATTTTCTCTTTTGGAGTACATAGTTGAAGCAGATTTATAAAAGCTTAAATGTGCTTTGAAAATGGCAATAAAATGTTTAATTTTTAGAGTAAACAGAAATTTAAAAGCCGCTATGCCGTCAAGAATCATTCGTATAATCAGTATCCCAAAAAGTTTTTTTCTTGGAACGTTTTTAATAATTGTGAACAAACTATTCCTAAAATTTAGGTATGTTTTTTTCGGATTGTATTGGTTTAATGTAGCACCTCCAACATGATACACAGTAGAAGTGCCAACATACTGAACTTTCAATTTTAGATTTTGGATTCTCCAACAAAGATCAATTTCTTCTTGATGAGCAAAAAAATCTTCATCAAATCCGTTTAAATCTTGGAACACCTTACTACGAATAAATAAACAAGCTCCAGAGCCCCAAAAGATATCAGTGATATCATTATACTGACCTGTATCTTTTTCTATGATATCAAATAAGCGTCCTCTACAATATGGATAAGCATATTTATCAATATAGCCACCTCCGGCACCAGCATATTCAAAGCTAGTTTTGTCTTTAAAATCTAAAATTTTGGGTTGTATCGCAGCTGTATTCGGGGATTCTTTAAATTGACTGATTATAGGTGTTAGCCAATTTTCGGTTACCTCTATATCAGAATTAACAAGTGCATATATATCTGCTTCGACATGTTGTAATGCATCATTGTATCCCTTCGCATATCCACCATTTTCAACATTTCGTATAATAGAAATTGTAGGAAAATGTTTTTCCAAAAAAGAAATAGAATCATCGTTAGATGCATTATCAGCCACATATATTTTAGCTTCCGTTTCACTAAACGAAATTACTGAGGGCAAAAATTGTTCTAATAACTGTTTCCCATTCCAGTTTAATATGACTACCGCTACTTTCATTTGTACTTAGGAATATCTTCTAAAAAAACATAACATTCTTTATCATAGTCTAATTTGCAAAAATAATGTTGCATTCCGTTACTTACCATTAAATAATTTGCACGTAATTGAAAATTGTATCGGGCAATTTGGTCGAAAGTATGTTGCGTAATTTTTACTTTTGGAGCTTTACATTCAACAACAAGTTCAGGTAATCCGGTAGAATTATATATCAAAATATCTGTTCTTTTCTTTAATTTATTTACCAAGAGTTGTTTTTCTACAGTAATAAGAGACACCGGATACTTTTTATCATAAATTAAAAAATGAAGTGCATGCTGTCGCACCCATTCCTCGGGAGAAAGTACAATATATTTTTTTCTAATAACATCAAAAATATACTGCTTATTTTCGCTACTTTTGAGCTTAAACTGATATGCAGGAAAATTAAGAGCTTGCATCTTACAAAAATGAACTTTTTTTCTTAGTTGTGGAAGGTATCAATCAAATAGTTTCAGACATAAAGTCGGGCAATATCAAACCTATCTATTTTTTAATGGGTGAAGAAACTTATTATATTGATAAGATAAGTGATTTTATAGAGAAAACTGTCTTAACAGAGGAGGAGAAAGGGTTCAATCAAATGGTCTTATACGGTAGAGATAGCAATATAGATGACATCGTTTCAAATGCAAAACGTTTTCCCATGATGGCCGAACGTCAGGTGGTTATTGTGAAGGAGGCACAAGATCTATCTCGCACCATAGAAAATTTAGTGAGCTATGCCGAGAACCCGCAGCCTTCTACAATTTTGGTAATTTGTTATAAATATAAAACACTCGACAAACGTAAGAAATTGTCGAAAACAATTGAAAAACACGGTGTTCTTTTTGAAAGTAAGAAGCTTTATGAAAATCAAGTAGGGGATTGGATTCGTCGTGTTCTATCTGGTAAATCGTACACTATTGAACCAAAAGCTACGCTCATGTTGGTTGAATTTTTAGGAACCAATTTATCAAAAATTAATAATGAGCTAGAAAAGTTACTGCTGATTTTACCAGAGGGTTCCTTAATTACTGCGGCACATATTGAAGAGAATATTGGTATTAGTAAAGACTTTAATAATTTTGAGTTGAGGAAAGCAGTAGGAGCGAAGCATATTTTGAAAGCGAATCAAATTATAAACTATTTCGCTCAAAATCCAAGAAGTAACCCCTTGGTTATGACGATTTCACTCTTAAATAGCTTTTTTACACAGTTGCTAATTTACCATAGTTTAAAAAACAAGTCAAAATCAAATGTTGCGAAAGCTCTACGAGTTAATCCATATTTTGTAGGAGATTACGATGTCGCAGCCCGTAATTATCCAATGAGAAAAGTATCTCAAACCATATCATTACTTAGAGAAGCAGATCTCAAAAGCAAAGGCGTTGGGGCAACAAATATGAATCAAGGAGATATTTTAAAAGAATTACTCTACAAGATGATGCACTAAGTGTAAATTTCTTTAACGCGCCCTACAATACCCGATTCTAATTTTACTTTAATTCCGTGAGGATGATTGGCCGAATTTGTCAAAATTCTTTGCACAATCCCTTTGGTTAAGGTTCCTGTTCGTTGATGCTGTTTTTGAACAACTGAAACCTGAATTCCAACTTTTACGTTCTTACGTTGTTTTCCCTCCATCTCTATTCGTATAGGTCATTTTGGTCGGCTTTCGCAATATCATAAATTACATCACCCATTTTTGTTGTGACCATTTCAAAAAAACGTTTCCCTTTTTCCTTTGTCGCAAGACGAGGATTACCTACGCCTGTATCTTCACTTATTTCCGACCATTTTCGTTCAGCCCACAACCACCCTTCTGAAAAAGCCTTTATTTTATGTTTTTTTTCTTTGCCTTCGCCCCAGTCTGATTTTGGCAAAACTAAATCAGGACGGAGATGTAAAATTAAACTAGTTTCCACTTCATCGGCATGATCACCGACTTCATCAAAATAATCTACCTTGTTCGGTACTCGAAACCAATTTGATACACAAATGAACATTGTTGGGTGTTTAAGTCCGAGTTCACGCACCATAGATTTCCAGTTATTGCCACCATGGCTATTAAAAATCATTAATTTATAAATTCCTTGTCTATTTAAAGTCTCAATCACATCTGTTAAAATAGCATATTGAGTGCTTGGGTTTAGGTTCATATCTAAATAGATGTCAGACTGCCCTGTATTCACACCAAATGGAATAGTTGGGAGCACAATTGCCTTCGCTCCTCTATCCCAAGCTTTTTTAGCCGCTTCTGCTGCAATATGATCAGCTTCAATCACATCAGTAGCATATGGTAAATGATAATTATGCGCTTCTGTGGCTCCCCAAGGTAAAATAGCCATTTCAAACGCAGTATCTTTAAGGGTTTTCCAATTTGATTCAGCTAATATATAAGGTCTCATCTGTTCTTAATATTTAATATAAATATAAACAAACCAATTTATAATAGTATCTTTAGCATGATACCAATTTAACAAAACACATTATGAAATCTAAACTTTTATATTCTTTAACCTTAATTGTAAGTATTTTTCTTTTTTCTAACTGTACCAATAGCACGCAAGAGAAAAAATTAAGACATGTTGTTTTGTTCAAATTTAATAATGATGCTAGTCAGGAGGACATTCGAAGTATCGAACAGAAATTTGCTGAATTACCTTCGAAAATACCTCAAATTTTAGAATTCGAATGGGGTATAGATAATAGTGAGGAAGGCCTTCATAAGGGATATTCACATTCTTTCTTGGTGACCTTTAGAAACGAAGAAGACCGAGCTATCTATTTACCACATCATGATCATTTGGCTTTTGTAGAGTATTTACAACCTTTTTTAGATGATGTTCTCGTAATTGATTATTGGACAAATTAATGAGAGGATACAAAAATCATGTAAATTATTTCTTAAAAAATAGTTGCTACGCTGGGTTAATTAACCTTCATGATTTCATCTAGTAAAGGTGGAAGTCCGTTTTCTGTTTTAACATCATTATTCCAAAAACTCATCACACAACTCATATACGTGCCTCTAACCATTATTGAAACATAATAAACTGTAAGATTTTTAGCTCCAGAAACTCCTGCTAAAAGTCCATTAAATCCTTTGATGTCATATATGATTTTAGTAGCACTTGTAGGTTTTCCTTCAAATTCCACATTAACCGTTTCTTCTGAAATCACCTTACTATTTTTCTTGCTTTTTGTCAGTAGTATTTGAGTAGAAGTTCTATGCTCAGCTTCTTCCAATGATTTATGAAGAGACCAACTAATCTGACCATAATAAGGACATTGAATGCTGTTTACATTTGCCCAATGACATTCATTGTTGCTTAATTTTAAAACACGCCCAGCAAAATCTATGGCTCTCATCTTAGAAGGGTCTATGAATGCACTCTCGGGAATACTGTCATTTAGAACACGGCTAATGTATTTTCTTTCGAAGAACCTATCTTGTTTATTCACAGATCCAAACCAAAAAACACTCACTCGATTCTCTTTTCCTTCAACAAAATAATAAGAATTGAATTGCATCAAGTCGTCGGTAATTTTATCATTTTTAGACACATAATAATTCGGATAATCAAGATTTTTATCACGCATTTTGATATCATCTTTTTTAATTTTATAAAGTCGAAATATCTTTTTTAAACTTTTTAAAGAAAAGCTATTGCTAAAAGTCTGACTAGTAAAATCTATGCCCTCATCGGTATAAAAAATGGTTGTACCATTTGTAATCGCCTTTAAATCATTTACAACATTGTTTTTCTCCTGAGCAGAAGTATTTAAAATAGTAAATATCAAAACCATCAAAAAAATGAGTCTTCTCATAGGGAGCTAAAGATTAATTGTAAATGTATGGATTTATTAACGAGCACCGAAAATAGCGCTACCTACGCGAATCATAGTACTACCAGCTTCGATGGCCAGCTTAAAGTCACCACTCATTCCTATGGACAAAGTGTTCAAATCATATTTAGTACTATTTGCTGTAAAAAAAGAAGCAATACTATCGAACTCCTTTTTTACCTGCTTGCTGTCTTTCGTAAAACTAGCCATTGCCATCAGGCCAGTGATCTTAACATTTTTTAGTTCTGCAAGTTCTTTTGATTCTAAAATGGTAGTAATGTCTGAAAACGGCAATCCAAATTTAGTTTCTTCTTGAGCAATTTTGGCCTGTAGTAGGCAAGAAATAATCCTGTCATGCTTTGCGGCTTGTTTATTGATTTCTTTCAGGGTTTTAAAACTATCAACTCCATGAATAAGATCAACAAAATGCGCCATGTATTTCACCTTATTAGATTGAAGGTGACCAATCATATGCCATTTAATATCTTTTGGCAAGACCTCATATTTTCGAGCCATCTCTTGAATCTTGTTCTCTCCAAAAATTCGTTGCCCAGCATTATAAGCCTCTTCAATAGCCTCAATAGGTTTTGTTTTAGACACCGCAACTAAAGTAACTGTGTCTGGAATAGTTGTTAAGACCTCTTTTAGACTTTGAGCAATGCTCATATTATGCTAAAATTTCAATGATTTGATCAGCTAATTCAGCTCCAATTCTATCCTGTGCTTCACCTGTAGCTGCACCAATATGCGGTGTTAAAGATATATCTGGATTCATCAATATTTGAACTTCTGGTGTTGGTTCGTTTTCAAAAACATCAAGTGCGGCTTTAGAAATTTTACCATTTTTTATCGCTTCAACCAAGGCAACTTCATCAATAACTCCTCCACGCGCAGCGTTCACAATACAAGCGCCATCTTTCATAATATTAAACTCTTCAGTAGAAATAACATATTTATCTTGTGCAGGAACATGTAAGGTAATAAAATCACTCTGTGATAATACATCTTCTTTAGAGACAGTATTGATTTCAAAATTGACAGTTTGTCCATCATAAAATTCAAGCTCTAAATCTGCCTTATCCATAAACGGATCAAAAGCAATAACCTTCATGCCGACGCCCAATGCTACTTTAGCTGTAGCTTGACCTATGCGTCCGAACCCCATAACACCAAGCGTTTTTCCTTTTAATTCTACACCTTTAGCATAAGCTTTTTTCAAATCTTTAAATTTAGAATCTCCTTCTAACGGCATATTTCTATTAGAATCATGTAAAAATCGTACCATCCCAAAAAGATGAGCAAATACTAATTCAGCCACTGAATGTGATGAAGCAGCCGGGGTATTTATAACTTTTAATCCCTTTCCTCGTGCATAGTCTACATCTATATTGTCCATTCCAACACCACCACGACCAATAATTTTTAGCGAGGGGCAAGCATCAATAATATCTTTACGTACTTTCGTTGCACTCCTTACTAAAAGTGCTACAATATCATTTTCGTTTATATAGTTTATAAGTTGCTCTTGCGCAACTGTGGTAAGGATTACTTCAAAACCAGCACTCTCCAATGCATTTACACCACTTTGAGCTATTCCGTCATTTGCTAATATCTTCATCTTATTATTTCTTAATTGTTAAAATTTTTCATTACATCCACTAAAACAACTACACTTTCTAAAGGCATAGCATTGTATATACTTGCTCTATAACCACCTACAGATCTATGTCCACCTAATCCATTAATACCAGCCCGTTTCCAAGCTGCATCAAATTTTTCTTTTAGGCTATCATCGGTTAGCACAAAGGTTACATTCATTGTAGATCTATCTTCTGTTGCGGCTACTCCTTCAAATAGTGGGTTTTGATCTATTTCATTATATAACAATTCAGCTTTCGCTTTATTTATTTTTTCAATCGCGGCAATTCCTCCTAAATCTTTAAGCCATTGCAAGGTTAACATTGAAACATATACTGCAAATACAGGAGGTGTATTGAACATACTATCTTTTGATAGATGCACTTGATAATCTAACATAGATGGGATTTCTCTTCCTGTTTTCCCTAAAATCTCTTCCTTAACCACAACCAATGTCGCGCCAGCCGGACCCATATTTTTCTGTGCCCCTGCATATATTAAATCAAATTGTGAAAAATCTAATTCTCTAGAGAAAATATCAGAACTCATATCACAAACTAGAAGGCCTTTTCTATCAGGAAATGTTTTCATTTGCGTTCCAAAAATGGTGTTGTTACTTGTGCAATGAAAGTAGTCAGCATCATCAGCAATTACATAATCTTTAGGGATATAACTAAAGTTTTTATCTTTGGATGAGGCAACAATATCGACCTCTCCAAAAATCTTGGCTTCTTTAATCGCTTTACTACTCCAAGCTCCTGTATCTAGATATGCTGCTTTTCCGTTATTTTTCAATAAATTATATGGAGTCATTAAAAACTCTAAACTGGCACCGCCCTGTAAAAAAAGTACAGAATAACCTTTGTTTTCTAATTTCAATAATTCAAGCACAAGACTTCGTGCCTTTTCCATAACTTCAACAATTCCGCTACTTCTATGAGAAACCTCAATCAAGGACAAGTCTTCGTTATTGAAATTTAAAACAGCCTCAGACGCCTTTTGCAGCACTTCTTGTGGTAAAATACAAGGTCCTGCACTAAAATTATGCTTTTTCATTTAATCCAAATTTAAGAGCACAAAGTTGAAGAATTTATTGCTAAATATTAGTATGAAAAATAGAAAAATACATAGTAATTATCAAGAATCTGTTAATAATTACCTGGAAATTTACGCAGTTTTTGAATTATCTATTTTGGAGACATTATAACGCATGGTATTATCATTTCTTCTAACGAAATTCCACCATGTTGATAAGTGTTTTTATAATACTTAACAAAATGATTATAGTTATTAGGATAAGCAAAGAAATAATCTTCCTTGGCGAAAACAAAAGAACTACTCATGTGCAGCGATGGTAGATAAACGTCTTTAGGGTTTTTAACAGCGTACACTTCCTTTTCATTATAGGTCAAACTTCTCCCTGTTTTGTAACGTAGATTCGAACTTATATTCTTTTCACCAATTACTTTTGAAGGTCGTTTCGTATTAATTGTTCCATGATCTGTAGTAATAATTAATTTCAGACCCATTCGTTGTGCCTTCTGAATCATTTCCAATAAAGGAGAATTCTTAAACCAACTTAACGTCAAAGACCTATAAGCCTTATCATCACCAGCGAGTTCTTTTATCATTTCCATTTCAGTTCGTGAATGGGAAAGCATATCCACAAAATTGTAAACAACTACGGTTAAATCATTTTCTTTTATACCCGCGAAATTTTGAGCTAATTCCTTTCCGTTAGGCATATTGGTTATTTTGTAATATTCATGCCTTATATCTAAGCCTAATCTCTTTAATTGTGCCGTTAAAAATTCATTCTCATATAAATTCTTACCACCTTCATCAGTATCATTTTTCCAATACTCTGGATGTTGCTTTTCCATTTCTGACGGCATTAAACCTGAGAAGATAGCATTCCTAGCATATTGAGTAGCCGTTGGTAGAATGCTGTAAAAAGAAGTTTCATTTTCTTTTTTATAGTAATCATTAATAACAGGTTCTAAGACTCTTAACTGATCATACCTCAAGTTATCAATCACAACGAGTAGGGTTCCTTGATCTTTGGAAATTTCGGGCGCTATTAATTCTCTGAATAGGGTATGAGACAACATAGGTTTATCTTCATCATGAAACCAATCTTCATAATTCTTTTCTATAAACTTAAAAAATTGAGAATTCGCTTCATTCTTTTGACTTTCTAATATTTCAGTCATTCCTGGATCAGAAATAGATTCTAGCTCAATCTCCCAATGAACTAATTTTTTATATAAGTCGATCCATTCATCATAAGAATTTACCATGGCCAAATCCATCGATATTTTTCTAAACTCTTGCTGATAGTTCGTAGTTGTTTTTTCGGAAACAAGTCTAGAATGATCTAAATTCTTTTTAAGTGTCAATAAAATCTGATTGGGATTTACAGGTTTAATTAAATAATCTGCAATTTTAGAACCAATGGCTTCCTCCATAATCAGTTCTTCCTCGCTTTTTGTGATCATAACAACCGGAAGGTTGGGTATTTTAGCTTTTATTTCAGACAATGTTTCAATACCAGATAAACCCGGCATATTTTCATCTAAAAAAACAATGTCATAATTTTCGTCTTCAATATTTTCAACGGCTTCTGCGCCGTTATTACACGTGCTAACGGTATAATTTTTTTTCTCTAAAAATAACAAGTGTGGTTTTAACAATTCGATTTCATCGTCAACCCATAGTATTTTTATTTCGCTCATATGTAAAAGGGGTATATGTTTTTAAAATTAAAGTCTATTTTTGTGTAAATTAAATTCTTACCTATTTGAAGAAGCTTAAAATTTTCAACGACCCAATTTACGGATTTATTCCCATTCAAAGTATATTAATTTTTGATATTATTGAACACCCTTATTTTCAACGATTAAGACGTATTTCACAAATGGGGTTGTCATATTTAGTCTATCCAGGAGTACATCATACTCGATTCGAACATGCATTGGGCTGCGTCTATTTAATGCAACAGGCAATAGCTGTTTTAAAATCTAAGAAAGTTGAAATTTCAAATGAAGAGAGTGAAGCTTTACAAATTGCTATCCTTTTACATGATATCGGTCATGGACCTTTCTCGCATACACTCGAACATAGTTTTATAAAAGGAATCCATCATGAAGATATTTCCTTAAAATTTATGGAGGCTTTAAACAATGAATTCGATGGAAAATTAACTCTTGCAATCAAAATATTTAAAGGGGACTATGAACGACCTTTTTTCAATCAGCTAATAGCGAGTCAATTAGACATAGATCGTTTAGATTATCTAAAACGAGATAGTTTTTTTAGTGGCGTTACAGAAGGTAATATCAATTCGCATCGCTTGATTACCATGCTCGATGTAGTAGATGGGAATTTGGTAGTAGAAAAAAAGGGAATCTATTCTGTAGAAAAATTTATCGTAGCAAGAAGATTGATGTACTGGATGGTCTATTTACACAAAACCAGTTTGGCTGCCGAATGTATTTTGGTTAATATTTTGAAAAGGGCCACAGAATTATCATCTAACGAAAAGAATATTGCCATTAGTGAAGATCTTAATTACTTTTTGAATATGTCCAGGAATTTTGATGAAAAGACTTTGAAGACATTTGCAAAACTAGATGATTATGACATTATTGGATCTGTAAAGTCTTGGATGACGCATTCGGATACCGTGTTGGCGGAATTGTCGAAATCGCTAATAAATAGAAATCTTCCAAAGGTTATTGTTCAAAATGATCCATTTTCTAAAGAACAAATTGATTTTTTTTCAAAACACTTTCACAATAAAGAACTTACCAATTATTTTATACATTCTGGAACTGTGCAAAACTTAGCATATAATAAGGACAAATATCCCATTAATATTAAAATGGGTAAGGATAGTATTGAAAATATTATTGCTGTTTCTGACCATTTAAATTTAGAAACATTAACACAACCAGTAGTAAAGCATTTTGCCTATTTTCCAAAGTAGCTATTATATTATAATAACAGTATATTTTTTTTTACTTTTGCAATAATGAAATTTACGGCACAACAAATCTCCGAAATTCTTGAGGGAGAAGTAGAGGGTAATCCTAACGAGGAAGTTTATAAACTTTCAAAGATAGAAGAAGGAGAAAAAGGATCGTTAACATTCCTTTCTAATCCTAAATATACATCTTTCTTATATACAACCGATGCTTCAATTGCTATCGTGAATAGCACTTTTGTAGCTGAAAAAGAAATACATACAACACTTATTCGTGTAGAAGATTCGTATAAAGCTTTTTCAAAATTACTAGAGTTTTACAATCAAGTAAAATTGAATAAGTCTGGAGTGGAAGAACCAAATTTTGTACATGAAACTGCTACATTAGGTAATGACATATATCTAGGAGCATTTGCTTATATCGGTGCCAATGTGAAGATTGGTGCAAATGTCAAGTTGTATCCAAATGTTTTTGTTGGTGATAATGTAACTATTGGGAATAATACGACGGTTTTCGCTGGAGCTAAAATCTATTCTGAATCTGAAATAGGATCAAACTGCACCATACATTCGGGAGTAATTATTGGTTGTGATGGATTTGGTTTTGCTCCTAATGAAAATGGTAGTTATGACAAAATTCCGCAAACCGGTAATGTCATTATAGAAGACAATGTTGATATTGGTTCTGCCACAACAATTGATCGAGCCACATTGGGTTCAACAATAATACGCAAAGGTGTAAAGCTGGACAACCAAATTCAAATTGCTCATAATGTAGAGATAGATCAAAATACTGTTATTGCTGCTCAAACGGGAATTGCTGGATCAACCAAAATTGGTAAAAATTGTCAAATTGGCGGTCAAGTTGGTATCGTAGGTCATTTGACTATAGGTGATAATGTTAGAATTCAAGCACAATCTGGAATCGGTAGAAACTTGAAAGATGGAGCCACTGTGCAAGGAAGTCCCGCATTGCCGTATTCAGATTATAATAAATCCTATGTTCACTTTAAAAACTTATCTAAGTTGGCGGACAAGGTTCATGAATTAGATAAAAAAATTAACAACTAGTAAAACGAAAGTTTTAAAATGTCTAGAAAACAACAAACAATTCAAAAGGAAATTTCACTTTCTGGTGTTGGATTACATACGGGCAAAGAGGTTCAATTAACATTTAAACCAGCTCCTGAAAATCATGGATTTGCTTTTGTAAGGACAGACTTAGAAGGGAAACCAGTAATAGAAGCGAAAGCTGATTACGTTACAGATACCCAGAGAGGAACCAATCTAGAGAAGAACGGAGTCGTAATTAATACGTCAGAACATGTTCTTGCCGCGGTTGTAGGGTTGGGAATTGATAATATATTGATTGAACTCAGCGCCCCTGAACCTCCAATTATGGATGGGTCTTCAAAATTCTTCATTGAAGCTTTAGAAAGTGCTGGTTTACAGAGTCAAGAAGCTGATATAGAAGAATACATTGTTAAAGATGTTATATCGTATAAAGATGAAACCACTGGTAGTGAAATCATTTTAATGCCTTCTGATGAGTATGAGATTACGGCTATGGTTGATTTTGGCACCAAAGTTTTAGGTACTCAAAATGCCACATTAGAGCATATTTCAGATTTCAAGAAAGACATTTCTGCGGCCCGAACGTTTAGCTTTTTACATGAAATAGAGATGTTATTAGATAATGATCTGATTAAAGGAGGTGATCTAAATAATGCTATTGTTTATGTAGACAAAGAATTATCGCCTGAGACTATGGAGAAACTCAGAGTAGCATTTAAAAAAGATGATGTCAAGGTAAAGCCAAATGGAATTTTAGATAATCTAACCTTACATTGGCCAAATGAAGCTGCTAGGCATAAATTATTAGATGTTGTTGGTGATTTGGCCTTAGTAGGTACACGCTTTCGCGGAAAAGTAATCGCCAATAAACCAGGACATGGAGTCAACACTCAGTTTGCTAAAAAATTGGCGAAACTGATTAAAATAGAGAAAAGAAATAATGTTCCTGAGTATGATTTGAATCAACCTCCATTGATGGATGTAAATCAGATTATGAAAATGTTACCGCATCGACCTCCATTTTTGTTGGTTGATCGTATTTTAGAACTTTCTGACAAGCATGTAGTTGGAATGAAGAATGTAACCATGAATGAGCCTTTTTTTGTGGGACATTTCCCAGGAGCGCCAGTAATGCCCGGAGTACTGCAGGTAGAGGCGATGGCACAAGCAGGTGGTATTTTGGTACTTAGTACAGTGCCAGATCCTGAGAATTATTTAACATTCTTTATTAAAATAGATAAAGTGCGATTTAAAAAACAAGTATTGCCTGGTGATACACTTGTATTTAAACTAGAATTGCTAACACCAATACGAAGAGGTATATGTCATATGCAAGCGTATGCTTATGCGAATGGCAAATTAGTTTCTGAAGCTGAATTAATGGCACAAATATTAAAAAGAAAAGAATAGTCATATGAATCAACCCCTTGCATATGTTCACCCTGGAGCCAAAATTGCCAAAAACGTGGTAATTGAACCGTTTACTACAATTCACAATAACGTGGTTATCGGTGATGGTACTTGGATTGGCTCTAATGTTACCATTATGGAAGGTGCTCGTATTGGTAAGAATTGTAATATTTTTCCGGGATCGGTCATTTCGGCGGTTCCTCAAGATTTAAAATATAATGATGAAGATACCATTGTAAAAATTGGAAACAATGTCACCATTAGAGAATGTGTTACCATTAATAGAGGTACCAATGATAGAATGAAAACGCAGATTGGTGATAATTGCTTGATTATGGCGTATTGTCATATTGCACACGATTGTATCGTTGGCAATAATTGTATCTTTTCCAATAATTCTACCCTAGCGGGACATGTTACCATTGGAGATAGTGTAGTTCTTGCGGGAATGGTGGCTGTTCATCAATTTGCATCCGTTGGAAATCACGCATTTGTAACGGGAGGATCATTGGTTCGTAAAGATGTTCCACCATATGTGAAAGCAGCGAGAGAGCCGCTGTCATATGTTGGTATTAATTCGGTTGGTTTACGACGAAGAGGATATACGACTGAGAAAATTAGAGAAATACAGAACATTTTCAGAATTCTATATCAAAAAAATTATAATAATACACAGGCTGCTTCAATAATTGAAGCCGAAATGGCCGCAACCCCAGAGCGCGATGAAATTTTACAATTCATTAAAAATTCTCATCGTGGTATTATGAAGGGGTATTTCAAATCGAACTAAAAACAACCTATGGCAAATACATCAGATATCCGTAAAGGATTGTGTATCAAATATAATAACGATACGTACAAAATTATTGAATTTCAACATGTAAAGCCGGGAAAAGGACCGGCATTCGTTCGTACTAAACTAAAAAGCCTTACTTCTGGTAAAGTAATAGACAATACGTTTTCTGCAGGGCACAAAATAGATGAAGTGCGAGTTGAAACTAGAAAATATCAATACTTGTATAATGAAGGAGAGACCTATCATTTTATGAATAATTCGGATTATACTCAGATTCAATTACAAAAAGAAATTTTAGATGCTCCCGATTTAATGAAAGAAGGAGAAACATTAACTGTTATTGTCCGTTCAGAGGATGAAATTCCACTGGCTGTAGAGATGCCTGCAAGTGTGATTTTAGAAGTAACCCATACTGAACCCGGAGTAAAAGGTAACACGGCAACAAATGCAACCAAACCAGCGACAGTTGAAACAGGTGCACGCGTTAATGTCCCTTTATTTATTAATGAAGGAGACAAGATTAAAATCGAAACCGATAAAGGAACTTACCAAGAGCGTATAAAGTCGTAATATACTTCATGAAATTTGATCGAGAGTATACATTAAGTGAAATATCGCAACTAATTAATTGTGAATATGTTGGAGAAAAGGAATTTCCTGTGACAGGCTTGAATGAAATTCATGTTGTTCAGCCAGGAGATATTGTTTTTGTAGACCATCCAAAGTATTACGATAAAGCCCTTGAATCAGATGCTACCATTGTTTTAATTAACAAAGAAGTAGATTGCCCTGAAGGCAAAGCGTTGCTAATCTCAGATGATCCTTTCAGAGATTTCAATAAATTATCTAAGCATTTCAAGCCTTTTATATCCTCTGCAAGTGCCATTTCTCCGAGTGCTAACGTTGGAAAAAGCACCATTATTCAACCAAATGTTTTTATTGGTAACAATGTAACAATTGGTGAAAATTGTCTTATCCATTCAAACGTAAGTCTTTATGATAACACTGAAATAGGAGATAATGTAACTATCCATTCTGGATGCATTTTAGGAGCAGATGCTTTTTATTTCAAGAAACGCCCTGAGGGTTTTGATAAATTAATATCTGTTGGTAATGTAGTTATAAAAGATAATGTTGAAATAGGCGCATCCTGTACCATTGATAAAGGAGTTACTGCTTCCACTACGATCGGAGCAGGCACAAAATTGGATAATTTAATTCAAATTGGTCATGACACTATTATTGGTGAAAAATGCCTAATAGCTTCGCAAACAGCCATCGCTGGTTGTACTGTTATAGAAGATGAAGTAACTATATGGGGGCAAGTGGGTATTGTGAGTGGAGTGACGGTTGGGAAAGGTGCAGTACTTTTAGCAAAAGCGGGGGTATCTAAAGACTTAGAAGGAGGTAAGACCTATTTTGGAGTGCCCTGCGAAGACATTAGAAAAAAATACAAGGAAATGGCCGCAATTAAAGCGTTGCCAGACATTATAAAAAAGGTAAATAATATCTCATAAATTGTTTTGCAATTAGGTTTAAAAATTTACTTTTGTTGAATATTAAAATAAATTAAAAAAACATACTATACAATGAGTGTTTTAGTCGATAGTAATTCAAAGATAATAGTTCAAGGTTTCACAGGTAGTGAAGGAACTTTTCACGCCACTCAAATGATTGAGTACGGTACAAATGTTGTTGGAGGTGTAACACCTGGAAAAGGTGGTCAAACACACTTAGATAAACCTGTTTTTAACACGGTTGTGGAAGCTGTTGAAAAGGCAAAAGCTAATACAAGTATCATTTTTGTTCCTCCTGCTTTCGCTGCAGATGCAATTATGGAAGCTGCAGATGCCGGAATCAAAGTTATTATTTGTATTACAGAAGGAATTCCGGTAGCAGACATGGTGAAAGTAAAAGCTTATATAGCAGATAGAGATTGTCGTTTGATTGGTCCAAATTGCCCTGGAGTAATCACCCCTGGAGAAGCGAAAGTTGGTATCATGCCAGGATTTGTTTTCAAAAAAGGAAATGTTGGAATCATTTCTAAGTCTGGTACACTTACGTATGAAGCTGCAGACCAGGTTGTAAAACAAGGTCTAGGTATAACGACAGCCATTGGTATTGGAGGAGATCCTATTATTGGAACTACTACAAAAGAAGCTGTAGAAATGCTTATGAATGATGATGCCACCGAATGTATAGTGATGATTGGAGAGATTGGTGGTCAATTAGAAGCCGATGCTGCAAAATGGATCAAGGCAGATGGAAACAGAAAACCAGTAATTGGTTTTATTGCTGGTCAAACTGCTCCAGCAGGAAGAACTATGGGGCATGCAGGTGCTATTGTAGGAGGTAAAGATGATACGGCACAAGCGAAAATGGAAATTTTAGCTGAGAACGGAATACATGTTGTAAGTTCACCTGCAGAAATTGGTAAAAAAGTGGCTGAAGTTCTTAAATAAAAGTTAAATAAAGCTTAAAAATTAATATTTAGATTCGTTAGTTATATTTTAGCTAGCGAATTTTTTTATTAAAATAAATCAATAAACCTAATGATGAAAAACACAAGTAAATTACTAATAATATGTTTGTTATTTCTAGCTTTTTCAAGTTGTAAAACAAATAATTCTTCTTCTAATGAAGTACTTGCAGTGGTGAATACCGATACTAATGGTTTTACCTATGAAACTGTAACAAATGACCCTACTGGATTACGGTTATATACTTTAGATAATGGTCTAAAGGTATATTTAAGTCAAAATACTGATGAACCGAAAATACAAACCTATATTGGGGTAAGAGCTGGTTCAAATTATGATCCAAAAAATTCAACAGGATTAGCGCATTATCTTGAGCACATGGTGTTTAAAGGAACACATAAAATCGGAACCGCTGACTGGGAAAAGGAAAAAGAATATTTAGCAAAAATTTCTGAGTTGTACGAACAACATAGAGCAGAGGAAGATCAAGAAAAAAAGTTAGCGCTTTATAAGCAAATCGATGAAGTATCATTAGAAGCTTCAAATTATTCAATCGCTAATGAATATGATAAAATGACTGCTTCTTTAGGAGCAACTGGCACGAATGCATACACTTGGTTTGAACAAACTGTATACACGAATAAAATTCCTTCTAATGAATTAAATAAATGGATCGATCTAGAAAAAGAGCGTTTTGGCACATTAGTACTACGTTTATTTCATACTGAGTTAGAAGCTGTTTTTGAAGAGTTTAATCGTGGCCAGGATAATGATTTTAGAAAGACCTATGCCGCAATGCTTGACGGACTTTTCCCTAATCATCCTTACGGACAACAAACTACTATCGGTACAGCACAGCATTTAAAGAATCCGTCAATGGTTGATATCAATAATTACTTTAACAAGTATTATGTGCCTAACAATATGGCTGTAATTTTAGTTGGTGATTTAGAGTTTGACGCTACGATTAAAAAAATAAACGAAACTTTTGGAACGTTTGAGAAAAAAGAATTAACACATCCAACGTTGCCTAAAGAAGAGGCTATAACTGCACCAATTTCTAAAGAAGTCTTTGGCCCAACTGCTGAGAATATTTCTATTGCATTTCGTTCTAAAGGTGTAAATACCGAAGAGCAAAAATTCGTAACACTTTGTGATATGATTCTTGCAAATGGAAATGCGGGTATTATTGATTTAAATTTAAATCAGAAACAAGCTGTTCAAAGAGCCAGTTGCTCACCTACATTTTTAAACGACTATGGCTATCATACATTTACTGGTTCACCTAAAGAGGGGCAAACCTTAGATGAAGTTAAAGATTTGCTATTAGCTCAGGTAGAGCGCTTAAAAAAGGGTGAATTTGACGAATGGATGATTGATGCCGTGGTAAACGATCTTAAATTAAGTCAAACTAGACAGTATGAAAATAACACTGCCCTTGCAGACATGTATGTAAATGCTTTCATACATAATGAAAATTGGGTTGACAAAGTGAAATTCCTTAATGATTTAAAGAAAATTACGAAGCAAGAACTTGTAGACTTTGCCAATACATTCTATCAAGATAATTATGTGGTTACGTACAAACGTAAAGGAGAAGATAAAAGCATTGTGAAAGTTCAAAATCCTGGTATTACTCCTGTAAACTTGAATAGAGAAAAAAGTTCTGAATTTCTTACTGCTTTTAATGCTGTAAAGTCAGAACAGTTAAAACCTAAATTCATCGATTACAAAACGGCTATCAAAGAGACAAAAACGGCGAATGATATTACAGTGGCTTATGTAAATAATGAGAAAAATGACTTGTTCGATATGAATATCATTTTCGATATGGGGAAAGAGAATGATAAGAAACTGAGTTTTGCAGCGGGTTATATGGAATATTTAGGTACTGATAAATATAGCGCCGAAGAATTGAAGAAAGAATTTTACAAGTTAGGAATTGACTACTATGTAAGTACTGCTGATGATAAAACTTATGTTGGACTCAATGGTTTGAAAGAGAATTTGCCTGAAGGATTAAAACTACTTGAGCATCTTTGGGATAATGCCAAAGCTGATCAAGAAGCCTATGATAAATATGTTCAGAAAACAGCTAAAGGCCGTCAAGATGGTAAGACGCAAAAGGGCAATATCCTTTGGAATGGTTTGATGAATTATGGTCAATATGGAGAGAATTCTCCATTACGTGATATCATGCAAATAAATGAGTTGAAAGAAATTGACCCACAAGAATTGGTAGATATTATAAAAGACATGAAAGGTTATAAACAACGTGTTTTTTATTACGGAAAAGATGTGGACGCTGCGGTGACTGCCTTGAACGAACATCATAAGCTATTTGGAGAATTAAAAGATTATCCAGTAGCCAAAAAATATGAAAAAACCGACACTGGGGGCAACGTGTATTATACTGACTATGATATGGTACAAACTGAAATGCTATTTTTAGCTAAAGGAGAGCCTTTTAAACCTGAAAATTTAGCGGCATCGACCTTGTTCAATAATTATTTTGGTAGTGGATTATCTTCAATCGTTTTTCAAGAAATTCGGGAGAGTAAATCACTAGCATACTCGGCATTTGCATCGTATTCTAACGCATCAAAAAAGGACGAACCTAATTATGTTATGGCGTACGTAGGTACACAAGCGAACAAACTAGGGCAGGCAGTTGATGCTATGATGGAATTGATGAATGATATGCCAGAAGCAGAGAAGCAATTCAAAGCTGCTAAAGAAGCCGCACTTAAAAAGCTTGCTGCGCAAAGAATTACGAAATCTAATATTTTCTGGTCATATGAACGATTAAAAAAATTAGGGATAGACAATGATAATAGAGAAGAAATGTATAATACTATTCAAAACATGACAATGGCTGACCTAAAGGCATTTTTCGACAAGAATGTAAAAGGTGAAAATTACAATGTGATGGTTGTTGGAAATAAAAATGATTTAGATATTAAAGCATTACAAAAACTCGGTAAGATAAAAGAACTTGATGTTGATTATTTGTTTAACTACGTTAACGAGACTAAAGTTAAATTGTAAATCATATTTTACTTTATTTTACTTAAAAAGGGACTCTTTATTCAGAGTCCCTTTTTTAGTTTTTTGAATAATTTTATGACGATATGCATTTAAATAAATACGTATATTTGAATTGTATTAATTAAGTAAACTACATGAAATTATTAGAAAATAAAACGGCTTTAATTACTGGAGCAACGAGAGGTATTGGAAAAGGAATTGCAGAAGTATTCGCGAAACATGGAGCGAATGTAGCTTTTACATTTAATTCATCTGTTGAAGCTGCAACAGCTTTAGAAAATGAGCTAAAATCTTCTGGCGTAGAAGCCAAGGGCTACCAATCGAATGCTGCAAATTTCGATGCTGCCCAAGAACTCGCTAAAAGTGTAATTGAAGAGTTTGGTGGTATTGATATACTCATAAATAATGCCGGTATAACGAAGGATAATTTGCTAATGAGAATATCAGAAGAAGATTTTGATAAAGTTATTGAGGTGAATTTAAAATCTGTTTTTAACTTGACAAAAGCCGTTATTCGACCAATGATGAAACAACGCAGTGGATCAATTATTAATATGAGTTCTGTTGTTGGAGTTAAAGGAAATGCAGGACAAACCAATTATGCAGCTTCAAAAGCTGGGATACTAGGATTTACAAAATCAGTAGCATTAGAGTTAGGCTCTCGCAATATTCGATGTAACGCAATAGCCCCTGGTTTTATTGAGACAGAAATGACCGGAGCTTTACCTGAAGAGACAGTAAAGAGCTGGAGAGAATCTATTCCGTTAAAAAGAGGTGGAGCTCCAGAAGATATTGCGAATGCATGTGTTTTTTTAGCGTCAGATATGGCCACATATATCACCGGACAAACACTGAATGTAGATGGTGGGATGCTCACTTAAAAATTAACTTCGCATAGGCGGAATGCTTTATAAATTTTGGATATAACCACAGTAATCTTTATAATTCTTGCGGTAATTGTAGCTTTAGCAATTGCGGTGTTTCAATATTTTTATCGGCAAAAGTCTAAGTCTAAAACAATAATTTTATTAACGTTTTTGCGTTTTCTAGGTATTTTTTCAATATTACTTTTATTGATAAACCCTAAAATTAAAAATAGAGTTTTAGAAGTTACAAAGCCTTCGTTGGTCGTTGCCATTGATAATTCTTCCTCTATTAAATTTTTAGATAACCATAATCAAGTCTCTAAGTTAATTTCGGATATAAAGTCGAATGAGGTTTTAAATGAGAAATTTAATATTGATTATTTTTCGTTTGATTCGAAGCTAGAACTTTTAGACTCTCTCAATTTTAATGTCAATAGTACGAATATTAGAGAGGCTTTGGTTTCCTTAGATGATATATATAAAGAAGAAATACCTACAATATTGATAACAGATGGAAATCATACCTTAGGAGCAGATTATGAATTTCATAGATCTAAGGGAACTGTTTATCCAATTATTGTTGGTGATACTGTAAAAAATATTGATCTTGAAATTAATAAATTGAATGCGAATCGATATTCTTTTTTAGGAAATAATTTTCCTGTTGAGCTATTTGTGAATTATAACGGAAACGAACAGATCAACTCTGTATTGACCGTTAAAAATGGCAATACAACCGTTTTTAGAAAGAATATTTCGCTAAATGAAGAGAAGAATTCAGAACAAATAAGTTTTAATCTAACAGCTTCAAAAGTTGGTGTTATGAATTATCGAGCTTCGCTATCGCCTTTAAATGAAGAAGAAAATAGATTGAACAATCAAAAAAACTTTAGTGTTGAAGTGATCGATGAGCAATCAAAAATCGCTATTATTAGTGATATTAAGCATCCTGATTTAGGTATGTATAAAAGAGCTATTGAATCTAATAAACAACGTAAAGTAATTTATCATACTTCAAATGTTTCAGGAAATACTTTGAATCAGTACCAATTAGTAATTCTATATCAACCTACGGTTAGTTTCAAAAAGCTTTTTGACGAACTAAAAGAAAAAGCAATCAACTCGTTCATTATAACAGGAACCCATACTGATTGGAATTTTTTAAATACCATACAACCACATTTTAAAAAAAGTGTAATCTCTCAAACTGAAGACTATACTGCAAACTTCAATGACGATTATGCTGCTTTCGTAGTAGATGATTTAGGTTTTGAAGATTTTCCTCCGCTAAATGCTTATTTTGGAGAAGTTGTTTTTAGTTCGCCGTTTGAATCTATTCTTTTTCAAAATATTGGTGGTTTTAAGACTGAAAGTCCGCTGCTCGCCACTTATCTCACTGAAGGAAAGAGAGGAGCAGTGCTATTTGGAGAGAATAGTTGGAAATGGAGAGCCTTAAGTTTCACCAAGAATAAGTCGTTTGAAGATTTTGATAGTTTCGTCAATAAATTAATTCAGTATCTAGCTGTAAAAAAAGCTTTTAATAGAATAGAACTAAGCTATAATACTATTGCTTATCAGAACGATCTAGTAAAAATTTCAGCAAAGTATTTCGACAATAACTACACATTAGATACCCGTGCCAAATTAAATTTAAATCTCAAAAATTTGCGCACAAATGAAATGAAGCAATACCCTATGCTTTTGAATAACGACACGTTCGAACTAAATTTAAATGACTTAACTAGTGCCGAATATGAATTTCATGTAAGTGTAGAAGGACAGACTGTAAAAAGGAGAGGTAATTTCACGGTGTTAGATTATAATATTGAACAACAATTTACGCATGCAAATATCAATGCTATGAAAACCATTGCTGCTACTTCTGGAGGCCAGTGGTCACATATCAATAACACTAGAACGATAATCGATACCTTAATTGAAAATGCACAGTATAAGTCAGTGCAAAAGAGTACGGATAAAATAGTACCTATTATAGATTGGAAATGGCTATTAGGTTTTGTCGTTTTCTTTTTTAGCTTGGAATGGTTTATTCGTAAATACCGAGGTTTAATTTAGTTGAAATAACATCAGTATTATTTTGTATATTTCGAAGTGTAAATCGAGCCATTTTAATGAATTTCAAAAAGTTAATAGAAGAACTAAAAAGGTGTAATTACAGCATATGACCAACAGCACTATAAATGGTCTGAATGAAAAGTAGAGTAGTATCTTCAATTCTTAAATTAAAATAAATTTCAAAAATTATTAATCAAAAAAACAGATAAAAATGAGTAATCAAAGACAATTAGAATTTCCCAAAGCAATTATACCAATCATATTTTTAGTCATACTTGGACTTATACTCTTTTCAAAAGCCTTCGTAACCGTAGATAGAGGAGAAGCAGGAGTACTTTGGAAACGTTTTGGAGGTGGAATCGTTACAGATACTCCACCTATGGGTGAAGGGTTTCACGTCGTAGCACCTTGGAATAAAGTAGATATTTATAATGTCCGTCAACAGAATATGTTTATTAAAGATATGGAAGTATTATCGTCAAACGGATTAGAAATAAAATTAGATGTTTCTATATTGTATCAACCAAAAGTAGATCAATTAGGATTGTTGCATAAAACAAAAGGAGAGAAGTACTTAGATGTTGTAATTATCCCTGAAGTACGTTCGGCGGGTAGAAGTATTGTAGGACGTTATACACCAGAACAATTATATTCTAGCAAGAGAGATGTTATTCAAAAAGAAATTTTTGATGAAGTGTCAAAAAAGGCGGTTGGTCAATACGTTCAAATTAATGATATCTTAGTTCGTGATGTAACCTTACCTCCAACAATTAAAGATGCAATTGAGCGCAAGTTAAAACAGGAGCAAGAATCGTTAGAGTATGAATTTCGTTTAGTTACTGCCGAAAAAGAGGCACAACGTCAGCGTATTGAAGCACAAGGTAAAGCAGATGCCAACAGAATATTAAGCGCTTCTTTAACAGATAAAATATTACAAGATAAGGGTATTGAAGCGACCTTAGAACTGGCTAAATCTCCAAATTCAAAAGTGGTAGTAGTTGGTAGTTCTAAAGATGGTTTACCATTAATTCTTGGAAATAATTAATAAAATAAGACACACTATAGTTAAAAAAGCCAGCATAACTGCTGGCTTTTTTTAGTTATTTTCTTCATTATTATTAACTCTAATAATGTCTTTCTTAACTTTTCCTTCTTGCACCGCCCTATAGGTATCATAACATTGCAATACCGCTTCGATCACCTGTAAATCACTTGCTTTTCTTATAAACCTATCAGATCTGTTACATTCCTTCAATAAATCATTAAGATCTTTACGACTCATGTCCATGTAGGTAAGCAATACCTCTCGACTAAACTTCTCTTCCATAATGCCGCGTAATTTATCAGCATCTTTTAGCTTTTTTAGTTTTTTCAGCTCTTTCGGTCTTTTCCCTAACTTGTTATACCAAAAGTCAATAGGGTTAAAGACTGCATTTAAACCAGAATTGTATTTTTTAGATTGAGGTCGACCCACTTCATAGGCTTGAGGAAGACCATCTATATGAATCCTATTAAACTTATCTAAAGGTACATTTTCAGCATCCACTACTAACACACCTATCAAATCATGTGCTTTTACAGTTACTTCATCAATAATTGCCGTTTTCTCATGAATGGCAATTTCTAACTCATTTCCCTTTAATAAGTCTTTGGTTACTTTTAATTTTATTGACTGATATCCCACATATGAGATATAAATAGTGTCATTTGCCATCGCTGGTATTTCAAATAATCCCTGACGATTGGTGGTGGTTCCTTCAACGGTATTTAAATTAAGGATATGTGCACTTTCTAAAGGCTTTTTATCTGTAACACTAATGATCTTACCCTTTAAGTTTACCGCAACCGAATCCTTGTTAATTTGATCTTGGGAATACCCAATAACACAAAATGACAGCGCGAATAGGAGTAAAAGTAATTTTTTATGCATAGCGCAATGATACTAAATATTATGTAAATACTTGTTAAAAATAGTACAAAATGGATTAGTAGGAAAACTACTCATATCTTACAGTTTTAATAACATTGTATATGAAGTACATGTAGAGTTTAGTTAAATATTTAGCCATTGCTTAAACTCTGCAGCTCTATTTTTGCTAATAATAATGTCAACTTCAGAATTTGGATTTACCAAAATTTTCAACTGATTGTTACCGTATTTAACAATTTTATCTATTGCAGAAACCGCAATGATAAATTGTCTATTGGCTCTAAAAAAATAACTATGATCTAAATTTGAAAATAGTTCATCAAGGCTTAAGTTCGTAGTCGATCGTTTACCGTCATCACATACAACATACGTAATGGTATTTTCAGTATAAATATGCGCAATATCTTCTGTGGGTATTGTGAGTAATTCATTTCTCAAGTAAGTGAGTATTCTTTTCTTAGCAGTTTGATCCTTAGTAGTTTTATTTTCTGGCAAACCTTCACTTACTTTTTGTTGATAGTCTCCAACTGCTCGATTTAATTTTGAAAGATTTATCACCTCGTTCGATAGCAATTGATTTTTCAATTCGAGCTTTTTCTCATATCTACTGCCTATTAAGCGAACGGTTATAACCGATAAAATGATTAGAACAAGACCCATTACTAGTAAAATATTATAAAAACTTGTTCGTAATTGAGCTATTTGCTCCGAAATTTTATTTGTATTCGCATGCGCAGCAATAATCCAATCTGAATTCTTTACCGGAAACAAATAAACTACCTCCGAACCTTGAGATGTATCTTCAAAATCTCGAACGCCACCAGCTTCTTTTTTGTTTTTTAAGAGTTCATAAAAATCACCTGAAGTAAGTTCATCTGTAATGGAAGACACAAAGGAATCATTCGGACTTATCTTTTGACCAACATTTTTTATATCTGGATGAGATACTATTTTTCCAGACCAGTCGAACATGCTTATAAAACCAGTTTCCAATTTAGAACTTTCTAGGCTACCTTGTAAATTCGTAATCGTATTTTCTTTAGAAATTCCTTCTTGCAATTGATACTCAATCAGCTTACCTATTTGTTTTGCTTCTCTCTTACTAAATTCTAATTGAGTTGACAAAAGTTCATTCGTACTTGATTGAATAAAATATTGAATGCCTATACTCGATATAATTATGAAAATTACCGCTATGGATAGAAAGGTAAGAAAGTAGAGTCTGTCTTTTCTCATAAATATCTTATATGCCGGCAAATATAATGATTTAACCCATTGAAAATTCACTTTCAAATACACATAGAACCATATACAACTTCTTTAAATCGTATTTTTTTCAAGTCAATTTTTTCCCTGTAAACGACAATTCTTCCCTTTCACGATAGTTTTGAAGGTTAAATTCAATGCTAATCTATTGTTTTGTTTCAGTTTAACATTAAATACTTAAAACTATGAAACACAAAACAATCTTTCTTATGGCGGCTATTGCCCTCATTTTCGCAAGTTGTAGTAACGACAGTGATGATGATTTACAGGAAATTCCAACGGACCCAACGGGTCCAACAGGAATCACCTATGACGGAAACATTAAATCAATTATGCAAAATAGCTGTACCGGATGTCATTCATCTCCTCCGGCGAACGGAGCTCCATTCGCCCTCGTAAACTTTTCACAAGTCAGTTCTAGATCTGGTGCCATTCTAAATGCCATGTCAAGACAAAGTGGTGCGGCACGGGCGATGCCTCCATCAGGTAGATTGCCTCAAACAACCATCGATCTAGTAGAGCAATGGATAGAAGAAGGGCGTAAAGAAAATTAATAAAACGATAAAATTACTAAAATGACCAAAAAAATATTTAACAGCGTACGAATCCTATTTTTCATATTGATAGGATGTCTCAATTCTATAAATGCACAAAAATATATAGAGAAAAAAGGGACACTTATTTTTGAGGCTTCCGAAAAGCTTTTTGAACCCGTAAAAGCCGAAAACAAAAATGTGACGGCAATTTTAGATCTTGAAACGAACAAAATCGCTTCACTCGCCTTGATGAAAGGATTTCATTTCAAAAATTCGCTTATGGAAGAGCATTTCAATGAAAATTACGTCGAATCTGAAACTTATCCAAAAGCTACTTTTAGAGGAAAACTATTGAATTTTAATTCGGAAATTTTATCGAATAGTCTAAGACAAATAACGGTTGAAGGGAAAATTGCACTACACGGAAAAGAAAAAGAAATACGCACCATAGTAACGATGCAAAAGGAAGGTAATTTCATTACGATGAAAGGATCATTTACTGTACTTCCATCCGATTTTAACATTGAGATTCCGGCAATTGTTCGAAAAAAAATTGCCAAAGAAATAGTAGTTCAACTCGATTTTAAACTCACGAAAAAATGAAAAAGAGAACGAAAATCATAACATCCATTTTTGTAATAGCTATCGCAATTTTTGGTGTTATTTTTTACCAAACATTTTACGCATCGCATAGAAATATAGCTACTGAAAAGCCTGAACTATCTATAGTGGCAAAACAGCTTCAAAATGGCTATGCTGAAAATTTTGAAAAGGCTAATGCCTTATATGCTGATAAAGTAATTGAAGTCAAAGGAAGTTTAACAGCGATTGAAACATCAAGTATTGTGCTAAATGATGCAGTACAAGTAGATTTCCTTAGCAACATCACATTAGATATAAAAGTCGGTGAAAACATGACTGTAAAAGGCAGATGCGTTGGGTATGACGACCTCTTAGAACTGGTGAGATTAGATCAAGCAATCATATTAACTAATAAATAACCAATTAATGGGTTGCGCTATTGAATCAGTTCTAAAACTTAGCATAAAGGATTCATGGTGAAATTCATTGTCTAATTAAAAAACAACAAACATGAAAATAATAAAAATATTGGTGCTTATAATTCCAACTTTGGTGTGGTCTCAAGAGGACTTACTATCCGAAATTGACACAGTGCAACCAAATACGTATAAAAGTGCGGCTTTTAAAGGACTCAAAATCGTTAATTTCGAATCTACCAAAATGGTTTCTAAAAAAGAACTCTATTTTGTAGTCTCTCATCGTTTCGGATCTGTTGAAACCGGTTTTCAAGATTTTTTCGGATTGGATCAAGCGGTAACACGTCTTAATTTGATCTATGGAATTTCAGACGGGATTAATGTTGGTTTTTCTCGAAGTTCTTTTCAAAAAATATATGAATCCTCATTAAAAGTAAGATTATTAAGAGAAAAAGAAGGCGGTTTTCCTTTTACAATTGTAAGCTCGAGTAATATTTTAATCAATACAGCTCTGGATGATCAATTGCTCCCATTGTTGAGTTTTAAGAACAGATTAGGGTACACAACTCAATTACTAATATCGAAAAAATTCAATAAGAATTTCTCATTACAACTTATGCCAACTTTTTTTCATGACAATTATGTTGCTATTGATGCACAAGAAAACTCGCAATATGTCATTGGTTTTGGTGGACGTCATAAGTTGACTAAAAGATGGTCACTTAATTTAGACTACGGACTACATTTAAACAGAGCGGATAATTCGCCATTTAACAATCCTTTTTCTATTGGTTTCGATCTTGAAACCGGAGGGCATGTTTTTCAATTACACTTTACCAATGCACAACCTATGAATACAAACGGATTTCTAGGGCAAGGTACGGGTGATTGGGGTAGTGGTGATTTTTTCTTTGGGTTCAATCTTTCAAGAGTATTCTAAACTAATATTGTTATGATTAAAACAGGTATTGCTAGAATTTATGTTCAAGGAAGTTTCTGCATTGACTGTGGATCTTCTATAAAAAATGAATTACTTAAAATTGAGGATCTCTCAAATGTCTATTTAAGACCAGACAAATCCTTGATTGTTTTCAATTTCGTAAAAGCTAATGAAATTTCAAAGGCCATGAATCTATTAACATCACTTGGATTACCTCCAAAGGGCGATAGATTAAAAAACATAAACGCTCTAAAAAGGCCATGTGCATGTTAATTTTTTCTATAAACACTGTTATCCTTAATGACATCCATAAAATGATTCCTTTTTAAGGGCTAATTTTCCCTTTCACCAAGGTTTTGTAGGTAGAACTTGAAGATCCACAGTTCCTTTGCCCAATAATAATTTAATAAAACTTTAAACCATGAAAAAAATATTTTTATTCTTACTATTAACTTTTTTAATAAGTGCATGCAGTAGTGACGACAGTACAGATTTTATTCCTGAAACTCCTGAAGTGGAAAATTTAGTAAAGCTCCGTAACGACGCCACTTTTGGTAGTGTATTGACAGATTCGGAAGGCTTTACCCTATATTTTTTCGCTCCAGATAGTAAGGGAGATGCTAATTGCCTGGGGAATTGCTCTAGTGCTTGGCCAACTTTTTTTGAGGCATCTTTGACCCTAGATGCTGGTCTTGATTTGAGCGACTTTGCAACAATCACAAGATCAGACGGCGCGCAGCAAACAACCTACAAAGGATGGCCACTATACCGTTTTTCTAATGACGCTTCAGCAGGTCAAGTAAATGGAGACGGTAATGGAGGTGTTTGGTTTGTTGCTAAACCTGATTATTCATTAATGCTCGTAAAAACACAACTAATTGGTAGAAATGTTGATGGTACCGAAACCAATTTAAATAGTGCTTTTGAGACTGGTGATGAAGAAACCTTTTATATTGTTGACGATCGAGGCAATACTTTATATAGCTTTATAAACGACACTTCTGGGAAGAATAATTTTACTGCTGAAGACTTTTCAAATAACAGTGTTTGGCCCATCTTTAATGTGGATGTGCAAAATATTCCGAGCACGTTGAATATGGCTGATTTTGGGTCAATTGATGTATTTGGGCAAGCTCAGATAACTTATAAAGGATGGCCACTATACACTTTTGGGCAAGACGAAAATAGAGGTGATAACTTTGGTGTTGGATTTCCACAAGCCGGAGTTTGGCCAACAGTAAATAATGATACAGACCCCGCACCGGAAGTAGAGACCAACGTTAAAGAATTTAACGTCACCAATCAAGGTGCTTCTGCTTATATCTTTAATGGAGAGGGCTTAGAAAATGCTTCAAATCCAAATATTACCTTAAAAAGAGGAGAAACCTATGAATTCAATATAGATAGTCCTGGGCATCCCTTCATCATTAAATCGGTACAGAGCACAGGGACAGACAATGGGTTCAATAATGGCGTTACTAATAATGGTGTTGCAAGTGGTAAAGTAATATTTGTAGTTCCTAGCGATGCACCAGACACCTTATTTTATAATTGTGAGTTCCATGGATCTATGACTGGCACTTTCAATATTGTTGATTAGTTAGTTTAGGTTGTTATTTTTGTTAATGAAATCCCCAGAAATAAATATGTTCTGGGGATTTAACAATTGAACTTTATATTCTGTTTTATTCATTTTGTAAAACATTATTTTTAACGAATATTAACTATTTTTGTTTTGTATAAAATGAAACGTAAAATTGTCATACCTCTTGTTGCTATTCTAGGGATTACCTTTGCGTATGTTTTCATAAATATGAAAGATACTACGCAAGAAACTGTCATGAGAGCGTCACCTTCGTTTTATCTGAATGCAAATGATTTAGTTCATGGTTTTACAACTGAAAATTCAAGTACTAATTCTATACTAGCCGAAGACATCATTGGTGTTATGGGTAAGATCAAAGAAATCAACACATTAAACAATAAACAGACTATTTTTCTCGCCAATAGTGATGGAGGAAATTCATCTGTATTATGCGATATGCAACAAAACCAAATTAATCAAATACAGAAGTTAAAAGTAGGTGATACAATTCGTGTCAAAGGCGTTTTTAAGGGTTTTCTTAAAGATGTTATTCTATTAAACTGTGTAATTACGAATCAAAATGAATAGATTGATTTTTATCATTTTATTTTTTACGTTGTCAATGCGACCTGTAGAGAATGAGAGAATTATAACAAGACAAGGACAAGTTTCTTTCTTTTCTTATACTTCTGTAGAAAATATAAAAGCAGAGAACAATCAAGTACTGAGTATCGTTGATCTCCAAAAAGGAACCATTGCCGTGAGCATGCTAATGAACTCATTTATATTTGAAAAGGCTCTAATGAAAGAACATTTTAATGAAAGTTATATAGAATCTGACGTGTATCCTAAGGCTACTTTCGAAGGAAATATTGTCGATTTTGATCCTTCAGATAAAAATGACCAAACTAGAATGATTAGAGGTACATTTACCATGCATGGCGTATCAAAAGAGTTAGAAATAAAAACTAAAATTGAACGAAAGGGCAAAAACTATATCCTTTCAGGCACGTTTGAAGCCTTGGTAAAACATTATAATATAAAAATACCGCCATTATTAGCAGGTAACATAGCAGATAGCATTTCAGTTAATTTTAGATTCGAATATGGACCGTATGAAAAATAGAAAGCAGATATTTTTAGTATTTCTTGTGTTTATGATTAGCTTCGGTTCATTTGCGCAAAGTGATTTGTTAGAAATTTTAGATAAGGAGCATAGCGACAGCATTAGGTATACATCTGCTACATTTAAAATGACAAGAATCGCAATTGGACATTCAACCGAAACTAGAAAAAAAGGGATTTTAGAAGTGTTTTCTGCAAACCGTTTTTGGAATACAGGTGCAGATAATTCTCAGAGTTTTTTTGCCGATAAAGTTAGTGCACGAATCGCCCTTGAATATGGTCTTTCTGATCGATTATCTTTTGGTTTTGGAGGAACTACCTTCGATGGACTATTCGATGGGTACCTGAAGTATAAACTAATGAGACAACGCTCAGGAAAAAATGTAAGCCCATTTAACATCACTTTCTTACAAGCGAGCAGCTATAACAGTAACTCGTTTAGGCGTATTTATGGAGAGGCAACTCGTTCTTCTGATAAAAGGATGTCTTTTACGTCGCAATTACTTATTTCAAAGAAATTTTCTTCAAAATTCTCAGTTCAACTGGCTCCCACCTTTATTCATCGAGGAGTCGTATTATCAAATGAAGATCCTAAAAATCATTTTGCTTTAGGTTTTGGAGCGAGATATAAGTTAGGTAATCACCTATCATTGGTGTCTGAATATTATTATAATGCCAATAAATTACAATCATTCGATACGTATAATCCATTTGTTCTTGGTGTGAATTGGGAGCAAGGAGACGTGATGTTACAATTTATGTTAACGAATACACGTAATATGGTCGAAGACACATTTATTACTGCGACAAGAAATAATTTCAATTTTCGAAATCCGAACTTAAATTTTGGGTTCAATGCTACCTACGTGATACATTTTAAACGCGGACTTAAAAAAAAATCGAAGTAAAGCAGGTACTTTTCGTTAAATAAAGCTAAAAATAGAATGTTTAAGGAAAGTTGATATGTTGATTTAACAATTAATATTATCAGGTCAACAATCTTATAAAAGTGCGCACGAGAAGATTCGAACTTCCACATCCTAAACGGATACTAGCCCCTCAAGCTAGCGCGTCTACCAATTCCGCCACGTGCGCATTAGAAATACCATAAAACTAAAAAAGTTAAGCCGAAATGCTTAACTTTTTGTAGTGAAAGTGACCTGGCTGGGGCTCGAACCCAGGACCCTCTCCTTAAAAGGGAGATGCTCTACCAACTGAGCTACCAGGTCAATCAAATTTCGGATGCAAATATACTATCTAATATTAATAAACCAAGGTATTTTTTAATATTTTTTATGCGATATTTGCAGAAGTTTTTATTACACTAAAAATCAGTTTTTTATGGAGATCATTTTATTAGGATATATGGGGAGTGGAAAGTCTACAATTGCAAAGAAATTATCACAGCACTTAAACGTAGAAATGATAGATTTGGATACATATATCTCTAATAAAGAAAATCTTAGCGTCTCATCTATTTTTAAAGATAAGGGAGAGATCTATTTTAGAAAAAGAGAGAATCAAGCTCTGAAAGAAATACTAACCACTAAAAAAAATTATGTGTTAGCTGTTGGTGGTGGCACTCCTTGTTACGCAAACAATATGGATTTAATTAGCAGTCACGGAGTTTCAATTTATCTAAAGGGATCAATCCAAACCTTAAAAAGTCGATTAGAATTAGAGAAGGAGAGTAGACCACTCATTCAAAATCTCGAAAATCATCAGCTATTAGAATTTATAGCCAAACACCTTTTTGAGCGCAACCCGTTCTATGAAAAAGCAACGCATACTCTTAAAATCGATGATAAAGACAGTGATGAAATAATAAAAGAAATTACATCAGATATGCTGTAGCCGATTTTTTATTGAACTCTACACTAATATGCTCTTGTAGAGAAGTAGATAAACTCAGGCCTTTAAAATCGGCCTTAATAGGATATTTTTTGTGATTGCGATTCACTAGAACAGCTGTTTTGAATTGCTTCAATGGTACGTCGAGAAAATGTTTTACAGCATACATTAGGGTTGTGCCAGAATTCAACACATCATCAACTAATACCAATGACTTATTTCTGTAATCACCAACGGGTAAAGAAGTAGCTATTTCTTTTCTGGGATGTTGTTTATCCAATTGTACTTCACATAACCTCCAATTAATTTCAGAAATTTCATCAAGCACTTCTTTGATCTTCTTCGCTAGAATAAATCCATTTTCTGTTATTCCGGCAAGTATGACCTCCTTATTCGAAGCGTTATTCTCATATATCTGATAGGCTATTCTTCGTATTTTAAACTGAATTTCCTGATTAGATAGAATAATTGATTTTTGCATTAGAATGGTTTTATAATTCAAAGATAAAAATATTGCTCAATCTAAATCAGTATAATCTTCTAAATCACGTCGATCCTTTTTTGTAGGTCGGCCAGCACCTTTCTTGCGATAGTAATCTTTAGAATAATTAAGTAAGTCTTGATGTTCAAAAGCTTCTTTTGGTGTTGTGTCTTTTCTATATAGATCAACTAATTTAGCGCCAACGCGATTCTTAGGAATGTCTATCACTTCAAGTTGCAGATTGATTTGATTTTTACGCACTGTAATCTTCTCACCAATATATACCTCTTTGGCAGGTTTTACACTGGCATCTCTTATTTTAATATGTCCTTTTTTACAGGCTTCTGTAGCTATATTACGAGTTTTGAAATAGCGTGTACACCATAAGTATTTATCTATTCGCATTGGTACAATTTATTAAGGCAAATATAAAAGAAAATACGCCTACCAGAAGGGACGCGCAGTATTGCTTTTATTAAGACAACTAATTTATGTTTTCATTGGGCATGATATACATTTCTTGAGAAAACTTCTGTACAGGTATCTTACCAATGGCATGTACTTTAACAGATGGTTTCAACGACTTTGTAATACTTCCTTCTATGGCCTCTATTGCCGCTTTCAGTAGTGCTTCGTTTTCATCTCCAAAAGGTAAAATATTAGCCGTAAAATCTATTTCATTCACTTCAATATTTGGTTCAAAACCGTTGGTATAGTCACTTTGATCTAGGCTATTAAATATTTGAAATACTATTGGCTGCATACCTACAGTATGACTTGAAGTTCTACCACTTATATTAGTGTAAATCTGATTATTACTAGTAGCAGGAGCATCCACTACTGTAATAGAACCTTCGTTTTTACCAACCGTTGTTGTTCCTACAGTTATCACTTCAAGAGAAGGACGCAAACCATTGATAATCATTTCACTTGCCGAAGCTGTTTTGTCAGAAGTTAACACATACAATCGACTTAAATTAGAAAGCCTATTAATTGCAACTGTTCCTTCCGACTGACTTGTTTCCTTATTAAATAAAGTTGCATTATTAAAAAACGGAAAGATGGCACCATTCTCAGCATTGCGCTTCTCATTATAGATGAGCTTTGCAAAATCGGAACCACTCGCTTGACTTCCATCAATCATGCTGGCCAAATAGGCCGAAGTCAATACGGATCCACCTCCATTATAACGTAAATCTAATACCAATTCATCAATACCCTCACTTGCAAAAGTTCCAAATACATCATTCAATTCGTTATGAAATGTACTTCTAAAGCCATTATATACTAAATATCCTATTTTGGTTCCGCTTCTTTCAATAACCGAAGAGAAGTGTACTGGGTTTTCAACAATCTCCACCGCTGTTAATGAAACATCATCTCCCTTTGGAGTCAACACTCCATTTTCAAAATTGGCGACACCTAATGAAATAGAGGTTTCGGTAAAGATTTTATTTATTTCGGATAAATTATTCGTTGTTAACGTGACTCCATTCACACTATAAATTAAATCTCCTCTTTCAACGCCAGCATTATCTGCCGGAGAGTTTGGAACAACATAGGCCACAAAAATAACAACATCATCACTTCCTGCACTCGTTCTTACCACAGTTCGAGGTAATTCAATACCATAGGAAACCGAAATTCCTCGAAAAGAATTTAATTGCGCCTCAACGTCATCAATATACCATGAAAAATCATCTAATGACTGATTTTTCAGATTCTCAAATAAATCTTCTGGATCACTAAAACCTCGTAAAAAATTAAAATAATCGCTTTCATTATCATCTTTAGCATCAGCCAAATTAGGTACATCTGATTGCCAAAAATACCAGTGATTCATTGATTTCCAAACAAAATCTTGAATCTCGAGATCTTGTGGTGCTGTAACGTCATCATCAATACAGCTAACAGTTAAAAGTGAAAGGGTGATACAAATTGATAAAATGATTTTTCTCATAATAGATTTTAAAAAAATATGTTGTAATTTATAAAAAATAACCACACGATGTAACAAAATAGAACCTTGCTCGTCGTAATGTTGTGATGCGGTATAAAAAGCATCAAAAACCAAACCAAACTAATGAAACAAACTGAATTTTTAAATACAGTTTTACCCTTAAAAGATAAAGTCTATCGATTAGCAAAACGATTGTTAGTTTCGAGAGATGAAGCAGAAGATGCTACGCAAGAACTTTACTTTAAACTTTGGAAGAATAAGAAAAAGTTGAAGGAATACAAAAATGTAGAAGCATTTGCGATGACTATGACAAAGAATTATTGTTTAGATCAGTTAAAAGCGAAAAGATCTAACAATTTAACCTTAGTGCATAGTAATTATAAAGACGGAAATATTTCGTTGCAGAAGGAAATGGAACTGAAAGATAGTGTTTCGAAGGTACATGAATTAATAGCAGAACTACCTGAAAAACAGAAGGTGATTATACAGTTAAGAGATGTTGAGAACTACGAATTTGAAGAAATTGGCAAGATTCTTGACTTACAACCAACAGCAGTGCGTGTGGCATTGTCTAGAGCGAGAAAAACAATAAGAGAACAACTCACAAAACAACATAACTATGGAATTAGCTAACATAGAAAACTTATTAGAGAAATATGAAAATGGAGAGACTTCTTTAATAGAAGAAGCCACATTAAAAAATTATTTTTCAAATGAAGATGTAGCTTCTCATTTAGAAGACTATAAGGCGATGTTCACCTATTTCAATAGCAATAAGGAAGAACGTTTTACAAAAACAATCCCTTTAAAAAGAAAACAACCAAATTTTTGGTGGTTGTCAATAGCAGCCTCTGTAGTATTGATGGTAAGTATTTACGTTTCTAGTAACACAGGTACTGAGACCATCACTTTAGAAGAACGAAAAGAAGCCGCGCAGGCTTTAAAACATACACAAGAAGCTTTCCAGCTGATCTCTCAAAATCTAAATAAGGGAGGAAACGTTGCAATAGCCGGCTTGGGTGAATTTGAAAAAGCGCAACAAAAAGTATTTAAAACAGAATAAAATTAAGAAAATGAAAACAACACTAAATAAAAATAGAAAAATGAACTCTAAGAAATTAATGATTGCACTTATGCTGCTTGCAGCACCATTATTTACCTTTTCTCAAGCTACCTTTGATAAATTTGAGGATATGGATGATGTAAGTGTGGTAAATGTAAATAAGCGCGCATTCGACTTACTAAAAAAAGTAAGTGTTAGTGGCGAATCTAAAGAAGCACAAGAATATATTGATATGGTTGGAAATTTAGACAACCTAAGAGTATTGGCAACAGAGAATGCTTCCATTGCGGCTAAAATGAAAGCTGAAGTGACAAAATATTTGAAGTCATCTAAGCTATCTGAATTGATGAGAGTGAAAGATAAAGAAGGAAATGTAAGAATTTATATCAAAGAAGGTAAAGATGCCGATCATGTAAGCGAACTTTTTATGTTTGTACAAGGACTAAATAATGTAGGTGGAGATCGTAAGCCAGAAGCGGTGATTGTATCTATAACTGGTAATATTGATTTAAATAAGATCTCCGAATTAACAAAACAAATGGATATTCCTGGAGGTGAGCATTTAAAGAAAGCTAAAAAGAATAAGTAATTATGAAAAAACTAACAAACTATATTGTGCTTGCGGTTATTGCCATTGCCAGTATGGCATGTGGAAGCGAAGCTTCTTTGCAAAAGTACTACATCGATAGTCAAGATAATAAAAACTTTATCTCTGTTGATGTGCCTGCAAGTATTATAAAATTGAAAGACGATATTGAGCCCGAAGCTAAAGAGGCATTCAAATCATTGAAAAAAATGAATGTCTTGGCATTCACTAAAAATGAATCGAACGAAGCTGAATATACTATTGAAAAGGCAAAAGTCTCTAAAATCCTCAAGAATAGTAAATTTAAAGAGCTCTTCAGAATGAAAGACAAGGGCAAAAGCATTCTTGTGAAATATGAAGGCGATGATGAGAGTATGGATGAAGTAATTGTATATGCTTCTGACAAAAAACAAGGTTTTGCGCTGGTACGAATTCTTGGAGACGAAATGACTCCAGAGAAAATCATGAAATTAGGTAAGAGCATTAAAGATATTGATAGTGGCAACGTAGGCTTAAAGCAAATAGAAGAATTTATAAAAAATAAATCTTAACGAGCTACAATCATTATATAAACTGAATCCCGCAATCGCGGGATTTTTTTATGGGTGGAAATTTTTGAACGTACCGTCTGCATAAAAAATAACTATTCTTTCTATTTCTTTATCAGATGTTTTAGGAGGTACTTTTGCTATAGAAATACTTTCATGCGATTGTTGCTGCATAGGTGAGGAGCTTTGCTCTTTTTTAGGAAAGCTTCCTTTACCGTTTAACAACCAATAAAGATCCACGGTTTCATACCTTGCCAACACTTTCAACACAAAATCTAAACTAGGTTTATTTCTTCCTGATAGTAAATGGGAAATACTTGAGCGTTGCACATTTATTTCATCCGCAAAAGTTGCAGCAGATAATTGATAATGTTGCATTACTTTTTGAAGTCGCTCTATAAATTTAGAATTGTTTATCATATGCTCACTTAATCATTACAAATGTAATTAATAGGATTTTCATTTCAAGGATTTGCGTAAAAAAAATAATTAATATTCGTATATTATTACTTTATATAATATAATTTAAAATACTGATAAATAATGTTTTAATTCAATTTTAAATATCTTATTGAAAAATTCGTAATTGCACAATTGCTTACTATACTTTCTGTTTACAAATGTTAATATTTCAGCTACTTATTTGGTTTACAATCGTAAACATTTGTTTGTTTACATTTGTAATGTGAAAAAAATAAACTTGCAAAAAATTGAAGAATGGTATCGCCTCCATAAAGAAGAGGCTTTAGCTGGTAGATGGATTCCATTAGCCACAATCGAACCTATTATCAATGCACTTGATAGTTCGATATTCAATGTTAAAGAGCTGGGATTCTCTAGCCAAAACCGACCTATTTACAAGGTGTCTCTGGGGCACGGGAAACGTCATATTCTTATATGGTCTCAAATGCATGGAAACGAAAGCACGGGCACAAAGGCAGTTTTCGATTTTTTTAGATTCATTAAAGAACCTGGAGAATTTAGTGATCTCGTGCAACAACTTTTAGAAAAATGCACAATCACAGTGATCCCGATGCTGAACCCTGATGGTGCCCAAGTATACACACGCGTAAATGCTGATAATATTGATTTAAAC
This sequence comes from uncultured Flavobacteriaceae bacterium, assembly GCA_947500525.1. GTDB lineage: Bacteria > Bacteroidota > Bacteroidia > Flavobacteriales > Flavobacteriaceae > Aureibaculum. The sequence goes on from CANMSH010000002.1 coordinate 450,890, forward strand.
AGAGATGTTATAGATCGAAAAGCCCCAGAAAGTGATATTTTACACAAAGTCTTAAATGAAGTGCAGCCCGAGTACTGCTTTAACTTACATGACCAACGTACTATTTTTACTGTTGGAAACACAAAGCAAACGGCCACCTTGTCTTTTTTAGCACCGTCGATTGATGTGTCTCGGGAAGTTACAGAAGGGCGAAAAAAAACGATGCGCGTTATCGCGGCTATCAACGAAACGATGCAAGAGCTGATTCCGGGTCGAGTAGGGCGTTATACTGATGAGTTTTACCCAACCGCCACTGGAGACAATTTTGAAAAAGCCGGACACCATACAATACTCATAGAAGCCGGGCATCAAATTGATGATTATGAACGAGAACATGTTAGATATTACAACTTTATAGCCTTATTGCAAGGCATAACCTACCTTGCATCTGACATAGAATTTTCTCATGAATCATATTTCGATATACCAAATAACACCAAGTTTTTTGTTGATGTTATCTATACCAATATTTTTATTGAAAGTGAACAAAAAACGACATCTGTAGCGACCGTTTTTAAAGAGGAACTAAAAGATGGAGAATTGCATTTTATTGAAGAGATACAGGATATTGAAGATCTTGATCTCTATGCAGCAAATACAATTGTAGATAAAAAAGGAATTCGCACTGCAAATTTGGAAACTTTAAAAAAAAATATAAATAGTTAAAAATTTTATTGTTTAGTTTATAAAAAATTAGGACTTTTACTTTTAAATTATGTAAATAATGTAATTATGCCAAAATTCAAACTCGACGAAATCGATCATCAAATACTAGATATACTTATTGAGAATGCAAGAACCCCTTTTACCGATATTGCTAAAAAATTATTGGTTTCGGCAGGTACAATTCATGTACGTGTTAAAAAAATGGAGGAAGAAGGCGTAATCAAAGGCTCTACACTTACAGTAGATTATGATAAAATGGGGTATACCTTTATTGCTTATGTAGGTGTTCTACTAGAAAACTCTTCATTAACAACAACGGTAATTAACAAGTTACAAGCAATTCCAGAAGTTACAGTAGCACATTTAACAACAGGAAAATTCACTGTTTTCTGTAAATTAAGAGCGCGAGGCACGAAACACGCAAAAGACATCATATTTGAAATTGATAATATTGGTGGGGTTCAAAGAACCGAAACGTCTATTTCTTTAGAAGAAGTGATTAATGATAAAAAACGCTTAATGCATACCATCTTTAATGATTTTAAAATATAGAGCGTTATAAATGTATAAAACACATCTCCTTCATTTTCAGAAGGAGATTTTTTTTGTTTTAAATTCATAAAACATCTAAATATTTAGCTATTTTTAGTTTCTAATTTATGCCATATCCCGTACATGAAATTTAGCAAAAAGAAATTGAGTGAAGCGACCCTCCTCAAATTGTACAAAAATCTATTAAAACCAAGAATGATAGAGGAGAAGATGCTTATCTTACTCCGTCAAGGAAAAATTTCTAAATGGTTTTCAGGGATTGGCCAAGAAGCCATTGCTATAGGAGTGGCAAATTCGCTATCTAAAGATGAGTATATTTTGCCGATGCATAGAAATTTAGGGGTTTTTACTACACGAGAAATCCCTTTATATCGTTTGTTTGCCCAGTGGCAAGGCAAGGCTAGTGGCTTCACTAAAGGAAGAGATCGAAGTTTTCACTTCGGAACGCAAGAATACAATATTGTGGGTATGATCTCACATTTAGGACCTCAGTTTGGTGTTGCTGACGGCATTGCCCTTGGTAATTTATTAAAGAAAAACAATCAGGTATGCGCAGTTTTTACGGGTGAAGGCGGCACCAGTGAAGGCGATATACATGAAGCTTTAAATGTTGCTTCTGTTTGGAGTTTGCCAGTGTTATTTTGTATTGAAAATAACGGCTATGGTTTATCAACACCGACTTCAGAACAATACAACTGTAAGAATTTAGCCGACAGGGCTTCAGGCTACGGGATGGAATCTCATATCATAGATGGTAATAACGTATTAGATGTTTATGAGAAGGTAAATAGCTTGGTGAAGAGTATGCGCAAGCGACCAAGACCTGTGTTTATTGAATTTAAAACATTTAGGATGCGTGGGCATGAAGAGGCGAGCGGCACGAAGTATGTTCCGCAAGAATTAATGGAGAAATGGGCAGCTAAAGACCCTATAGAGCACTACCAGAAGTTTTTATTAGATGAAGAAATCTTAACAGAAGAACGTATTACAAACATCAAGAGAGAATTAGCTGCAGAAATAGATGAGCATTGGGCAAAAGCCAACAGCGAGGCGCTTATTGAATCAGATGAATCTAACGAATTAAATGATGTATTTCAAAGTACTGACAATGCTATAATTACACACAATAGTTCTACTCAGGATATACGCTTTATAGATGCAATTTCCGAGGGCTTACGGCAAGCAATGCAAAAACACAATGACATGGTCATCATGGGGCAAGACATTGCAGAATATGGTGGTGTTTTCAAGATCACGGACGGGTTCGTAGAGTTGTTTGGTAAAGAACGTGTGCGGAATACACCTATTTGCGAATCGGCCATTGTATCAGCAGCATATGGATTGTCTATTAATGGTATAAAATCGGTTGTAGAGATGCAATTTGCCGATTTTGTGTCCTCTGGCTTCAACCCAATCGTGAATCTCTTGGCCAAATCGCATTATCGATGGAATCAAAACGCAGATGTGGTAATTCGAATGCCTTGCGGTGGAGGCGTAGGAGCGGGGCCATTTCATAGTCAAACAAATGAAGCTTGGTTTACCAAGACCCCTGGGCTAAAAGTAGTATATCCGGCGTTTCCTTATGACGCGAAAGGTTTATTGGCTATGGCCATTGATGACCCAAATCCTGTTTTGTTTTTCGAGCACAAAGGTTTGTATCGAAGCATACGCCAAGAAGTACCTACCGATTACTATACTTTACCGTTAGGTAAAGCAAGTCTATTACAAGAAGGAACATCAATCACTGTTATAGCTTACGGAGCAGCAGTACACTGGATAGTAGAATTGAATGAACAAGAACCAATTGACGCCGATATTATTGATTTAAGATGCCTGCAACCTTTAGACATTGAAATGATCTATGCAAGTGTTAAAAAAACCGGAAAAGTACTACTTGTACAAGAAGATTCTATGTTTGGTGGTATTGCCAGTGACATTTCTTCTATGATTCATGAAAATTGCTTTGAATATCTAGACGCACCAGTAAAACGTGTTGCAAGTTTAGAAACGCCTATTCCTTTTCAATCGGAACTAGAGTCACAATACCTTGCTAAAAATAGATTGAAACAAGCACTTACTGATGTGCTTGAATATTGAGAAAATGCACTTTTTATGGTGTCAACATTGATTCCGAATGTCAGGCAGATTTTAAAACATTTCATATGAATAAATTTTAACTCCAAACAAATCTAGCAAAACGATTTCTTATATTTGTTCAGATTAATTTTCAATAAAAAAAAACACTTTTATTTTTCACTATTTTCACTTTATTTATGAGTTGTTCTAAAAACGAAAAGGTCTTACCAGGTAATTTTGCACATACTGTTTATTTTTGGTTAAAGAATCCTTCAAACGAAGCCGATAGGCTCGCATTTGAAACTTCTTTAAAGAAATTTATAGACCATTCGCCCGAAATTCAAACAAAACATATTGGATTGCCCGCTAAAACTGATCGTGAGGTGATTGATAATACATATACGTATAGTTTGCTACTTACTTTTGCAAATAAAGCGGATCAAGATAGGTATCAAGAAGACCCTAATCATAAAAAGTTTATTGAAGAATCTTCTGCGCTTTGGACGAAGGTAGTGGTATATGACTCTCAAAATACATACAAAAAATAAATAACTAAATATTAAGTTCTTACGCTGCTATTATTAAATCAATACTTGAAGATTTGGCAGGTAATAATTTCAATCATGCATTTGATGTCGATTTAAAAGATGTACAATCCAAAGTATCAGATGACATAGTTAAGAAGCGTTCATTTCGTATCGAATAATTTTTTAAAAGTGTATCTTAGTACGAGTTTAAATGAACATAATAAACCCGATTCTATAGTATGGTTGAAAAAATACATTGGGACAAAGTGCCTACCGAACAAGTAACGCCAAAAATGGAGCGTAAAATTGTCTATGGTGAGAATGTAATGATTGCTAGAATGAAATTTAAAGGTGGATTTTTAGTGCCCTTGCATAGTCATATCAATGAGCAAATTACTCAGGTTATTTCTGGAACAATTCGCTTTTGGTTCGGAGAAGATAAAGCGCAAGTCATGGATCTAAACGCAGGTGAAGTTGTTGTTATTCCACCTAATCTACCGCATGAGGCTTTAATGATTGGTGATGTAGAAGAAATAGATACTTGGGCACCAATACGCGAAGATTGGTTAGATGGCTCAGATTTATATTTAAGAAATAGCAAGTAACTCCTTCATCGTTTTTTTCTTTAAAATGTAATTTTTTGTATATTTAAATCAACTTAAAAAATTCATTAATACCCCGAAAAATGATTAGAAAAATATTGATTGTATTACTCATAGCTTTTGTGATTATACAGTTTTTTAGACCCGAGCTCAATAATTCGAATGATAATACCTACGCCATGGTTACCAAATATGAAATTCCTGAAAAGGTGCAAACTATTTTAGATGCCGCCTGTATGGACTGTCATTCAAACAATACGAACTACCCTTGGTATTCTAAAATACAACCGGTGGCTTGGTGGCTCGATGATCATATTCAACACGGTAAGGGTGATTTGAATTTTTCGAAGTTTACACATCGTCGTCTTGGTATTCAAAACCATAAATTTGAAGAAATTGTAGAAATGGTAGAGGAACATGAAATGCCCATACCTTCGTATACTTATTTAGGCCTTCACAGCGAAGCAAAACTTTCAGATGAGCAACGTAAGACACTTACTGACTGGGCAAAAAATCAGATGGAGAAACTAAAACATGCATATCCCGCTGACAGCTTGGTATTGCGACGACGTAAGAATTAATTCACATGAAAATATTTAATAGGCAGCGCATGAATTTGTTTCAGGGGAAACGGATTCAAAAGTATATGTTGTATGCTTTTGGCGAAATTATATTGGTCGTTGTAGGGATTTTAATCGCCGTAGGCATCAATCAATACAATCAAAAAAAACAATTGGACAATGCGAATGCTGAATTGGAAAAACAGGTCATTGCCCAATTAGAAGATGACATTTTAGAAATAGAGCGTTATCAAAAAGAATTAGACACGCTACAGCATAGTTATTTGAAGGTACTAAACAGGCCTTATGACACTACTAAAGTACCAAGCGGAAGTATTATTGGAACAATTCTGCTTCAGGTGAGTACAATTACGCTGAATAGCAAAGTGATTAATTTTATTGATAATGCTGCACTAAACAATAGCCGTGTATCGCAAGATCTAATCGATATAAGTAGTATGTATAAAATATATATGAAAGAAATTGGAGATACTGAAGTTGTGATTTTTGATGCCCTGGTAAAAAATTTAAAAGAGATTGAATCAACACAAGATTGGTACGTTGAATTTATTACAGATTTTAAATGTAAAAATGATTGCATTAATTTCTTATTAAATGATCAACAACATAAAGCACGCATGGCCTCACTACGTTTTTTATATGTAAATGGTTATGGTGGTATTATTGATGCGTTAAAGAATGACTTACAAGAGGCCTTAGATGAATTAACAACCTAAAATGGTTACACAATTCTCAATTCATCTATCTATTTCTACAATTCAGTTTGTTTTTTATGATTACTTGTATTTTGCAGTCTACATTTGACGCAACAAATACATCATTTAAAATTAACACCAATGAAAACCTATATTTCTTTTCTAATTTCACTAGTCATATGTCTTACACATATTGTATCTATTTCTAATGTACATGCGCAAAAAGAGCTATCTGCAAAACAATGGCAAGACGATTTAAAATTTTTACAAACAACAGTACACAACGACTATCCTTTTTTATTTAAAAAAGTATCAGCCACCGATTTCGATGTTGCTGTTGACAAGTTATATGAAGAAATTCCTTCGTTAGATGCTCATGAAATACCCGTAGCGTTGGCCCGTATGGTATCAATGTTTAAATATGGGCATACACAAATAACCTTTTACGATGTAGCCAAAAGAGGCGTACTGCCCGTAAACTTGTATCATTTTAATGATGGAGTTTATATTGAAGGGGTATTAAAAGGATATGAAAAGGTACTGGGTGCAAAGGTGATAAAAGTAGGAGATAAACCCGTAGTAGAAGCTTTAGCCTTCATAAAACCGGTAGTTCCGGTAGAAAACGAAAGTTATTTTAAAGCTTATGGTTTGCGTTTTTTGACCGCTCCAGATGTTTTGCATGCGCAAGGTGTAATTGCAAACAAATCGAATACAGTGACAATGAGATTGGAAAAGGGGGGAAGGACCTTCGATTATGAATTTCCTATGATTGGATTGAAAGACAAGCCGCGATATTTTAATTTCACCTTGCCAACAGATTCTTGGATAACCGCAAGAGATACCACTCAAACACCCTTGTATTTAAAGCATCTAAACGATAAACTTTATTATTTTGAACAGTTAGCTGGCACAAAAACAGTATATGTTCGACAAAGTTCTGTTTTTAATGACAAAGATGAATCGCTGAGAGATTTTTACAAACGTTTATTTACCTATATCGATACAAACAATATTGATAAACTTGTTTATGATGTACGTTTAAACGGAGGTGGTAATAATTATAACAATATCTTTTTGATAAAAGAGCTTATGGCCAGGCCAAAAATCAATAAAAAAGGGCATTTCTTTTTTATCATTGGGCGCGATACGTTCTCGGCATGTCAAAATTTAACCAATGAAATTGAGCGCTATACAGAAGCTATATTACTAGGTGAGCCAACTGCCGAGAATGTAAATTTCTACGGAGACAACCGTAAGTTGATGCTACCAAATAGTAAGATAAATGCTTATTTGTCATATGCCTGGTGGCAGGATAGTGCACCATGGGAAAACAGAGACGCTACATTACCAAATATTGCTGTAGACACGAGTTTTGACCAGTATAAAACAAATCAAGACCCTGTCTTGCAAGCAGCGTTAAACTATACCGATGATGGATTTATTCTAAAACCTATGGAGCATCTTACTGAATTATTCCTCGCGGGCAATTATGAGCAATTAAAGAAGGATGCTACATCTATAAATAATAATCCGAAATATAAATATTACGATTTTGAAAATGAATTCAGTAAAGCTGCACATCGATTAATTGGTGGTGGTCATCAGCAGGCGGGACTTTTTATTTTTGACCTCGTGGCGGAGTTAAATCCTAAATCAGCAACGGCGTTATACAATTTGGCCAATTTACAGGTAGAAATGAAGCAATTGGAGAAGGCCAAAATAGGGTTTCAAAAAATCATTGCCTTAGATGCCAACAGTTCTTTGGGTAAGATTGCGAAGCGACGTTTGTTAGCACTAAATAAGAACTAATTTGATGCCTATAGAAGTGGTATTTTTTACTATGTAGAAGACGAACAAATGGGTTTTCTATAGATTACGATATACTAATTTGATTACTAATTCGTTCTAGATTAAGCCTTTAGATTAACCGAATTAAAGCCAAACCCTATGAAAGAACACGCGTTTAATTGCCCGTATTGCTACAGTGATGTTTCCACTTGGGTCGAAACAGATCAGTTTAAACAGCAGTTTATAGAAAATTGTGTAGAATGTCGTAATCCATTAGAGATGATTATAGACTGCATGTATGGCAGTATCAATAATGTGATGATCAATCCGATTGCACAGTAAATTTTATTCGATTTCTTTTTTTATCCAAGTATTAGGAAGCCCTTAGTATTTTTACAACTTCTATTGAAAACATACTTTCTGTAAACAATTAGATCCTCAGGATGATAGATCTTAGATACAATACGTACTTAATGTCTTAGAGTTAACTCTAGATATGAACTGAAAACCCTCGCGCCAGCTGGCCCATTCACTAAATTAGTCCACTGGGCTAATTTTTAACGCTCTGTCCTATTTAACATACTATCTAAGTAGCAATGATCCTGTGGATGATTGATCTTAGATACGGAGTATAACGAGAAAGGACATTGGTTTTGAAATACTCTATTTAACATAATATAAATTATAGTACACTTTTGATTATGGATTGCAAGTGGCTGATTCATAACCAAAAGTTTCTACATCGATATTAATAATGATTCGTTTTTCAAATCTACACAAGTTCTATTTTAAAATACTTTCAAATACCAATAAGTAGGTATTTTGTCATCGGTGGTTAATGAAGTAACTCCTGGGTACATCACCTGAATCAATGGGCACATGAACTGTGTATTATATGCTTCGTTTATAAAATATACTGCATCGCTTTCGTAAATAGTTGTGTCTTTAGATTTATACACTTTTTTAATTAGCCATTTGGTATTTTTGCCCCAAGAGAAATAATAATATAGAGCAGGAGTGCTAAAGGCACCCAATAGATTGTACCTACCAAGTCCGTCTTCTAACGATTTAATCTGAACGACATCACCGTCCTTGACATTACCGCTCCCCCCTAAAAGTTGCATTTTTATAGGTTTTTTACCCACTCTAGGGTAATATTGTCCTCCAGCTGCGTGTTTTTTTATCTTGATAATATAATCAATACCACCTTCCATATTGATCTTTATTCCCTGCCCGTACTTGATTGCCTTTCCTATTGGTTTTGGAGCAAGAGCAAACTTTTCTTCAAACATTTTGGATGGTGTATGAGGGATTGGATCTGGTACTTCTTCACCCCATGACGGATATTCGTAATATTCAATCTTTACAGGACCTGCGGGAGTCTCTCGCTTGGCAAGGTCAATGATTGAATAACCATGGTTGTAATACCCATTTTCAACTTTTAATTGGTATTTCGTACTAAAGGGTACGCTATTATAATTAAGTTTATAAGGATCTGTTTTGGTGGGCTGTTCGAAAGCACTGGCACCAACGAGTCGGCCTTTGGGAAGCCCAAAAAGCCCATTTTTAAAAATCACCTGATTATGCTCATGTCCCCAAAGCCAAGCGGCGATTTTAGTACCAAAAAAAGGTCTGAAAGTATCAAGCAAAAACTTGTTTAAATATGGATAGGACCCGTATTTTGAAAGCGTTCCATTTATCTTCGCATTACCCGAAAACAATTGGTGATGAGATAATAAAATAGTGGCTCCTTTAAATTTTTTGATTTTATCATAATGCCATTGAATTTCATCTTTCTTCAGCCATGGCCCTGCATAATACGTATCAATCTGGTTAAGTGGATATGAATCGTAATAGCTAGTATCCATACCCAAAAATTGCCAACCATTATCTTCTGTACGAAGGCAGAAAAAACTTGAGTCCTGTACCGCCGAAGGAAACTTTTTATTTAAGCCTTTTACCATTTTATAATATCCATAGCCAAAAGCATAATAATCATGATTACCTGGAATGGAAAATACAGGGATGCGCTTGCCATAATTTTTAAATGCCATATCTATAATGTCCGAAAAATTTTGTTCACATTCTGAAGGAGTCCCTGAATAATAGATATCCCCTAGGTGAATGAGTATATCGGGATTATGAGTTTTTAACAATGTTTTTAAAAGATAGTAGGCATCAGACATACCGGTGCCCCAGTCTCCAATTATAGCTACTTTGGCATCATTTGGAATCTTGTATTTCATGAGTCCGTAATCCATACCTCTCCCTTTCCAGCTATTATATTTTAAAACCCCATTATAGGCATCGTGATAAGCCTTATAGACTAAAATACATTCTAAAAACCCAGGATCATCGTCACTATATTTTCGATACTTTTTCTTCAAGTCTTCTAACAGTTCCTGATCTTCTCGAATAGTTGCTCTCGCCATATGAAAGCATAGTTCGGATATATATGATTGTGTTATGATAGAGGAGCTCCCTTTTCGTGGGGCACGTGACAATCCAACAGGGGCCTCATGTTCAGGTTTAAATACTTTTGATACATGGCGGTTAGTAGCAGCGATCATAGGGTGATCTTGAATAGCAGCTATTGTGAATAGCTCCCCTTTTTTTGATTTATGATCGATTTTTTTAAATGCCTCTTCGGCAACAACCGATTGCCAAAGTGACAATTCGCGATCATGAACTCGTACTAATGGTGTTGTTTTCATATTCTTTGTTTTGTATTCATTAAACACAACGATCTGTATAAACCTAGTAATTGGTTATACAGCAACTAACTAGTGAACTAAGTTCAAAATAAAATGAATACAATTCAACAGGAAAAACCCCTTTTTTTAAAGGGATTTTCCCCTTCTTTGAGTTCTGAGAGACTTATAAATCTTTGCTCAATATCCTTAGATAAAATCCTTCTAATGCTATCTCGAAATAGAAGATTACAAACTGAGTTGTCAAGACCTAGAGATGTTACTTTCAAATATTATGACAGTTATTATGGTATTGCTTTTACTATGTTTTATATGAATACAAATAAAAAATTTGAAGTTTTCTTAAATTCAGTATTTGGTATGGGATCACCAGGTCTTAGTCCGAAAACAAATGACATTAAATCCTTTGGTGCTACAGTACTTGATAGTAAATAAAAATATACCAAATGCATACTATATAAAAGAGGAAAAACACCCTAAATTAACAGGAAAAAACCGCATACAAAAAGGGGAACTTCCCCTTGACTTGTATAGAAATAACATAATAAATTGTAAATGAATAAATTAATTCTTATTCTATACAACCCCTTTAAGCAACTATTATGACTCAACCATTTAATTTTTGGAACTATTTATTTTCTAGTAGAACACATGCCTGGCATATTCCAATATTACTTTTCTTAAGTATATTATTATTTTGTGTATCTGGTATTATAGATATTCCTGGAGTATTAAACAGCCCTCAATTTACAACTCCCCTAGAACCCGCATTTGTCAAAGAATTATTGCATGCTAATCACTGGCATTTTGAAGGGTATAAGGCCTACTTTATTATTGATTGTGTCTGGGCCCCAGTTCTTCTTTTAGCGATTGTAAAGTTCGCACGCGCTTATGTTCTTAGACTAAGGGTAGTACGGCATGCAAGAGGCAAATTGATTGCTTTGGGCTTTCTCGCAATAGCGGCTTATGCGTTTGATCTTGCCGAAAACTATATATATTTTTTCCACTATACTTATCATCAAACAATAGTCTATCTAAAAATTGGTTTTTATAGTATTGTTGTATTGATTTGGTTAATCCTTATCATTCACAAGTATAAAAATGATGTACTTCCTACATTAAAAGACTTTTTAAAATCTGCTTGGATTAGTCTCATCATATTAGTAATCATCGGGTCATTACTTCCAAAAGCCCCACAAGTAAATTCGATCGTGGTTAATTTGTACGATTATCCATTAAACTTTGTGGTGCTGTTGCTCTTTGCTCCTATCTACGCTGTCATGTTAGCACATTATCCGAGTTACTTTAATATCACAGAAGAACATCGATCATGGTATCGGGCCGAAAATTTTAAATTTTGGCTTTTTGGAACCATATTTTATAAATATAAAGATGGCTATCAAGATTCGGGAACGGGCAGAACTGAAAGTATTGTTAATTTTTTATTTCGAATCATCGGAGTTCTTTTCTTTGCCGCCCTATTTTACTTAATCGCCTATACTTCTGAAGTTAATTTTAACTGGCCACTTTCTATGAATGAAATAGCTGTCTCATTAACGCTTTTTGGAGTGTATTTACTTTTTATATTGAGAAAAAAGAAGAATGATTGGCTTAACAATAACATACTATACCTTGTAAAAGGCTTACCAAATTTCTATGATGGAGATATCACATTGACCAATGCAAACAAAACAAAATTAAAAGAGTTTTATGCTCTTTCCGATAAGAAAAGAGAAGAATATAATATAACTAAACATAACAGTCTTTACAAAATCAATTTTCATATATATTGTTATCTCATACTATTTATTGTAACGGTAGTACTATTCTTTTGGCTTGTTATATCTCTTTACTTATTTAAATACAATATGTTCAATGCTATCCTAAGCCTTGTATCTATTGTCTTTCAGCTTGTAACATTTATTTATTATCGTACTTTTCGTTCTATATTCAGGTTTAGTTTTTACAATCCGAACATCAAGGCGGTACTAAATTCATTTTATGTATTACGGGTATTCAAAGTCGTTAAAAATCCTATGACTGAATTGGTGATTGCTGAAAGAGAAAAAAAGATTAAAAATTTTCTCATTAGCCATACAGAATTTTACGCTCCCTCTTTTTTCAACCCTTTTAAAAAACTAGGATTTGGAGCATTAAGTAATAACATCTTTTTTCTTCAATTTACAGCAACCGTAGGTATTATAAACGCAGTAATATTTTTGATTCTTAACATTTTTAGTATAGTAACGGTTCAACAAAACATAAATTCTATACTAGTCATATTATCTGCCTTTTTCCTTTATTATGGTATCATCATTATCATAACTAAAAACATAATTTACTATCGGTTTTCTCAAGAATTATATGCCGAGAAACGAAGAAATTTATACTATAAGTTTCTTGCTTATTCTTGTGTTTGTCTAGTACTCATGTATGGATTAACGCGATCCTTCTCGAACAATTTATTTACTTTACAACATATATCTACAGCTCAAGTTAAAGACTCTACTTTATTTTTAAAAGACTATGCGACTGCTCTTAAAGAACAATCTGGGCCTCGGTATTTTGTTGGTGCTTATGGAGGAGGCATGAAAGCAAATGCCTGGACACTCACCATTCTAAATGAAATGCATCAAAGAGATAGTTCATTCTTTGATCATACCGTAGTTATGTCTGGAGCCTCTGGCGGTACCATAGGAATTATTAATATGGCCGCAATCTTGCATCAAAAAAATTCGATACAAGAATATTGGACGGATAAGATTCATGAAATATCTACCGAAAATATTCTTTCACTTGACCTTACTCACGTTTTAGGAAGAGATACCTTCAACAGAATGTTCATCCCAGGACTTAATTTATACGGTAAGGATCGTTCTTCCAAAGCGATGCATCGCTATGCAGCTATTGTACATTGTGATCCTAATAAATATATGAACAAAAGCTTTTATGATTATTGGTTTGAAATTTATAAACAGCAAAACAAACGCTTCCCAATTTTGATAGCAAATACCACAAATGTGAAAGGTAATCACGGAATGGCCGTAAGTGTTAAGGTTGATTCAGATCAAGAACAACACTCTTTTTTATTTCAAGGAGCGGATAATATATTGACCCTTGGTAACAATAGCTTAAGTTATTATGATGCTGCGTCTACATCCAATCGCTTTCCAGTCATTAGCCCAGCGGCCAAAATAGAAACCAAGGGACATTATAACGATGGTGGTATTTTCGAGAATTCAGGGTTGTTATCTGCTCTCAAAACATTTCGCGCTATCAACGCCCTCGATGGCACAAAAGATCTTGATAGTTTAGAACAAACCAATACATTTATTAATATTGTAAATGATAAAAACCTATACATACGTCATTATCTGAAGCAAAATCTTAAAGATACAATTACAGTAAACAAAATTAATGGAAGTTCAGAAATCGATGCAATTCTAAATTCAGTGTCATCTACTGAAATGATGCCCAATTTTGTTAAGAATGAGGTACAACGTTTGGCAGATCGTCATATGAATATTGAATTTCACTCAATTTATCTACCGCATCAATTTACGGTTCAAGATGTTTTTAATATCTATGGTAAAAAAATACAACTTTCATTAAAAAATGATAAAGAAACCTTAAAATCTCTTTATGATATCGTCGAAAAAAACAACGACACGATTCAATCTCTTGTGAAAACAAATGATCCTCGTAACAGAATTCCTATTGTAGAGCCTCCTATGAGTCGAGTTTTAGCAAAAGATGCTTATATTTTTATGAAAAAAATGCTTGACCACTCAATACCATCCAATACCATGGATAGTATTTTTAAAAAAGAATAAAAACGTTGTTTATTATGGTGTTTTAACGGTAGGCTTTTGTTTTTTAAATCGGTTTACAAAGGAAGTTAAATTGGTAGCATAGCCAACTAATAACTGAGGTGCAAAAATAGATCCTTTTGTGAAGTAAGCCCCTCCTATACTTGCGTATACACCTCCATTTGCTTTCGAACCTTTAGCAATCCAATAAAAATCAGCTTGAAGGTTAATTATATTATGTTTAAACAAGGCGTGATTTATGCCCTTATTAAGAATTAAAGGTTTAACATCAAGACCTGCGACATTATCAGTGCCATTGTAACTAAAATTGTCAAGTTGCAAACGAATATCAGCACCAAAATTTGTTTGGGGACGAATTTCGAAATTAAGGTACGGCCCATGACTTATGGAGTACAATTGACCGGTTTTTTCTTCGTCCAAATTAGTACCATTGCTATTAGGGTCTGGTTTTGTAATTTTAGACTTAAACTTTGTTCTAAAGTATGAGGCCTGATATCCAGCGGAGATAGTTGTCGAAAACCCTTTAGCTTCATACGATAAGACGTCCATACCAATATTACTGTTAATATTCCTTTTGCGATAAATATCTGAGAGTTCAAATTTACTTGAGTTAACACTACTAACTAGTCTAGACTCTTCATCCGAATTGTTATATAAACCCATATTTAGAGTCGTTGTAATTTGTCGAAACAGGGAGTACTTTCCATACCATTTTCCAGCATTACGCTTCCCCCCTGGGCTAAAATTTCTTTGACTTAACGGAATTAATATTCGAGCCTGCGCATTGACGAGGCTATTGGTATTTTCTCCGTTAAAACCTAATAAGTCAGAATAAAATATTCCTGTAAAATAATCAATAAAACGTCTTTGTTCTACTTTTTTGGTAGTTTCATCTAATTTTAAAATAAGTTCCTGATTTGCCAAAGAGTAATTAAAATGTTCATCAGAATTATAATCGAAAATATCATCAATTTCGAGTACGAATTTTTTTTCCATAAATCTAAAATACAATCGATTACCAGGCATATTAAAGTAACGTACTGGGATGCTAAAACTTCTATTGTTTACGACAACATTTTCTTTTATTAATTTTTCTTTTAAATAGACATCTCCTTCGATAACAACAGTTGAAACTTTATTATTGAAAAAATTTAAATATGCCTTTTTAACCAAAAAGGTATCTAGTTTAGTACTGTTTTCTTTATGCGAAGTTAAACTGTCCTTTTCTTTTTTCTGTTGTCTCGCTTTAGCTTTCTTCTGCCCTTTTGTTTTATTATTAATTGTATCATATTTCAACAATCTATTATTATCGAAGGTCGTGCTTAAAATCGGAATCTTCTTATTTAATTTTAAGCGACCAGAAAATTCCTGTTCAGGATTATCTATGGCTCTTGTTATTTGTTCCCTTTCTGATTTCAGAGAATCGAAATATTTTTTCGCCTTTGAAGGGATCCTAGTAATATGTTCAATTTCTGTAGAACTAAAAGTACTTGACACTAGACTTGTATCAATTTTGGTTTTAAAAAAATCGACAATGCTCTGCTTAAAAAGTGTTGTGTCAATACTAAAACCATAATTAATTGTATTCTTACAGGTACCATCTAAATCACATATTTGTAATCTGAAGTTATTTTCTGGAAATTGCACATTTACACTATACACTTTCCTGTTGACACCAATGTTAGTTAAAAACTTAAATTCTGCAGTAGTTTGTCCATTCATCCATAGTGGGATTATTAGGCAAATTAGGAATATTCTTTTCATGAAGTTAGGGTTTATTACGTCATGAAAGTTAATTTATAGAAAGTTCTATATCAACAGGATTTTTCCTGTTTTTAAAGGAGGTTTACCCTATATTTTCAAGGGGTTATTCCCCTTTTTGTCAACAAAATAGAGACAGGTAGAAAAGAAATAAGTAAATTTAAGGTTAGCTTGAAATCAACTAATAATTTTTATTCCAATATAGTAAATTAAAACGGTCAATTTAAATCAGTTATTTAAATAAGAACACACAAAATCTGGTAATCTAAGTTGTCGAAATCAGTTTTGCTGAATTTTTACAAACTTAGATTTACAAGGGTCGGTACAAAGGTTGTTGATAATTAAGAATGAATCAACTATTTCGAACTTCATACTACTAAACCCCTCCGAGAAAATAACAGATTCTGTGACAGAATATATAAGAGAAGTAGGTTTATTAGATTCTGTTGTGGCTGAACTCATCATACCATTTGAAACCACAACTCCATTTTTTCGAAATTCTATGATTTTTTCGCTATTCACAGGTTCGAAAACTCCACTTCCGTCTCCTGGATCTACTAAAATTTCAGTTAATTTCCAGATTCCGATCAATTTTTCTTCAAGTGGGTCAAGGTCATCATTCGTAGTACAAGAAGATAACAATCCAATACATACGAAAAGTAAAACAAGTTGTTTCATACTATTGATTTACAGTATGATGGAAATTATTTGAATTGGTTGCGCCTAATATTCAGTTATATACACGTAATAAACTCCAGCTATTACATCTCCGTTGCTATCCAACATGGTCCCTCTTACGTTAGTATCTCCTTTATTAAGTTTTACATCAAATGTAAGTTTTGTGTCATTGAACCCAACCGCTTTCGTTTCGGAATATTCTCCTACTTCTAATGTAACTGACTGAACTGGAAGAGCCTTCATTTCATTTCCATAGATTAATTTGTCAACTCCTCCTTTCGGACTCCAAGAATCAAGACTTTTCTTAAAAGTAGGGATTCCTTGAATTGAAGCATTTGCTTCTCTAGGCCAACGATGTATTTCAAAACGATAAACACCATCTTTACTAATAGTAATATCCCATTCTCCCGCCAAAGAACTTCCATTTGCAACTTGTGCATGGTTCCAAAGTTCTTTTGGCAAATACCATTCAGAGGGTGTTAAAAAAACTTCAGGATCATTTGGATGACCTACAATTGGACGAGGTTTATCTCTATCTCCCGGTGAGACCCTATTCCAATACGCTTGGTGGTCGTTCCTCATTTTTTCGACTATCTCGGGATATTTCTCAATCACATTAGTGGTTTGTCCTGGGTCATTTTTTATATCATAGAGCTCTTTATTATCAATAAGTCTCCATCGTTTTGTCATTCCAGCAGTTTGCCACCAAGGCTTTGCTATGCGTGTTCGCTGATTTTCAACAAATAAAGTTCGCTCGGGTAAGGTTATTTCCTGATTTAAAAGTTGTGATTTAAAACTACGACCATCAAAGTCAATTTTCTTTTCTGTTTCTAACTCACATAAGTCTATTAATGTGGGTAAAACATCAATATGAGACGTTAATGCCTCAACATCTTTATCTTTCCCAAGTCCACCTGCAGGCCAATGAATGAAAAAGGGTACTCTATGTCCGCCTTCATACACCTGCGCTTTTCGTCCACGCATTCCGGCATTAAATACTTTTACGCCAGCAGTACCACCATTATCAGTCATGAATATGAAAATGGTGTTTTCATCTTTACCCAACTCTTTAAGCGTATTTCTTAATTTGCCTATATTTTGATCAATTCGATCTATACCAGCAAAAAAATAACCCACATCATCCGATACTTTGGTTTTATATTTTTTAACCAATGTTGTGTCAGGTATTGTATGCGGATCGTGTGGCAAATACGTTGTTATATACGTAAAAAAAGGTTGATCATCTTTACGGATAAAATCTATAGCGGCGTTAAAAAATACATCAGGCGCGAAACCTTCACGATATACCCTTTCACCATTGTGCCAGTAGTAATCATTCACTCTATCATTGTCGAACCAATCATCTGTCGTACCTGTGCCACCATCACCTTGACCCAGC
The DNA here is from genome assembly GCA_947500525.1 of uncultured Flavobacteriaceae bacterium. Taxonomy (GTDB): domain Bacteria; phylum Bacteroidota; class Bacteroidia; order Flavobacteriales; family Flavobacteriaceae; genus Aureibaculum. The sequence continues at coordinate 468,795 of CANMSH010000002.1, forward strand.
CATTCATCATAGCCTCGATCTATTGGTCGATACGGATAATTAGCTCCTAAATGCCATTTCCCAAATAGCCCAGTTCGATACCCATTTTCTTTAAAAACATCAGCAATTGTCCTTTCGTTCGCTCTTAAATGATTTCCTCCCAGCACAGTGTGCCATACGCCCGCACGATGTGCATATTTACCAGTCATTAAAGCGGCGCGAGTAGGCGCACACGTTGGATCAACATGAAAATCTGTAAACCGAATCGATTGAGAATACAAGGCATCAATATGTGGTGTTTCTATCACAGGATTTCCATGACAACTTAAATCTCCATATCCTTGATCATCAGTCATAATTAGAACCACATTCGGTCGTTGCGGTGCATTTGGCGCACATGAAATTAGTGGTGCCAAGATTACACTAGTAGCTATAAATAATATTGTTTTTCTCATCATCAATTTGATCCCATTTCTCACCTATTATTTCATAGATTTCTTGATCAATCTATGGGTGAAATTTTGCACTCCATCTACGCTGTTCATTTCATCTTGAATCGAGTTTTGTATGAAATGGTCAGGCCTAATTCCATGACCATCATTTTCAAAATTGACATTCATTTTCCAAAGTACATATGGTATAAAAGCTATAATCTTTGAATTAGGCAACACAATTATCAACCAATCTCCACTTGTATTTTGCGTTTTATTCCCTCCTGTTTCATCACCTATAAAGGTGGCATTCCTATATTGTTTTACAAATGATGCAAACTCCGCTGCTGCGGATAACGTGCTTCCATTCGTTAAAATATATAATTTTCCTGTGAAATTATTTTTTTTTGGTTTGGTTTTACTCATTCCATCAATACCTGCTATTGCTCGAAAATATCCATCTTCTCCTTTCTTAAATGCCCAGCCTGATATGTTTTTTGGATATTGACTTACCTCTGGAAATATGCTCGTATCCCAAGTTTTATGTGATCTATAAACATCAATATAAAACTGAAACTCTTGATCATATATATATGAGATTAACTCTTCAACAGAGTCTGTATGGCCTCCTCCATTATTTCGAATATCAATTATCAAATGATTGATATTCTTTTTCTTTATTTCTTTAAATAGGGTTTTAAGTTTTGAAGCGTATTTAGCCTTTTTTAAGGGTTCCTTATTAAATGTTTGTATCGTTAATGTTGCTAGCGAATTTTTAATTGAAAATTCTACACCTCCAGTATCGAAAAGTTCGTCAGTTTTTTTACTTGACTCTCCAAAAGGAATATTCTCTAAAACGAAATCTCTTTCTACTGTATCATCTATTACTTTTAATTGAGTCTTAGAACGGTTCCCATAATGCAAAGCATATGTTCTGCCAAAATTGTGAATTAGTTCTTCACTAGGTTGACTTAAATTATGACCATCTCTTTCTTTATATGTTAAAAGCGCATCAAAAACCTTATTTATTGGTCTTCCATCAACGGCTATTATTTCTTTACCATTAATATCTTGGTTTTCAGATTTTTTTACATAAAATCGTTTGTTGTCTTTAAAAATTTCGAAAGAAGGCATAAGATAATTCTCGCCTCGCTGTTCCGGATTTATATGAAACCAGGTATGCCCATTCTTAATCAAAATATTTAATTCATTAATTTTCTTGAAAAATTCGAGAGAGGTAGCATCGTCTATATTTTCCTTTGTTTCTTTAAACCACTTTTCGAATTCTTCTTTTGAACTATAGGTATATAAACCTGTATGATATGCTTGAAGATTGGCCCTTAAAACATCAAGGTCTTGGGCTAATAATTCTTTACTTATTTTCTCCTGACATAGAAGAATGTTCGATGTACTAAATATGAGTAGTAAACTAAATAGTCTTTTCATTTATTAACTTAGATGTTCGTTCATAATTGGGAGCTTAGAAATGTTAAGTCTCATGAAACTACAATGTATTTTTTTAGGCAAGGGCAAGTTAATTAATTCATGTTACTCAGGCAACGCGAATTATACCGTCAATTTAAACAATGCGCTGCATCATTCTATATATGTCATTGGTTTTATATAATTCTTGCAGCATAGATGTGTATGTTTCAATAAAGCGGTTATTCTTTATTGGTAAAATATTGATGTTGCGGCACTCTAATTACTTTATAATGAAAAAAATCATCAATTGGTGTTTGATGAGCCACAAAAGGAGGAATAATTACCAAATCTCCTGGTTTCAAAATAAACATAGCATTATTGCATATGAGTTGAGCGCTTCCATTTAAAATATAGGAAAATGTATAACGATCTGGATGTAGATGCTTCGGAAAATAATGTTCTTTATCATAAAGGATAGTAGCGCATTCCATTTTTTAACAATATTTATTAAAAGTTAATGAAACAGTAATTAGTATATTAATAAAATTGAGACAACAATATGGATAAATAAATGTTATTTATTGTAAATTCATAATATGAAAACAAAAGTATATGCTCCTGGGGTATTACAATACATCCCATTTTTCTATGTGGTATGGTCTGATGATTTATTATCATATTCTGAGACTTCTGTAGTAAAAAACGCAATCGCAAAAGACGACACCCTACAAATAGAAGATCGAAAGTATTTATTAAAATGGTTAGATAAAGACAGCCCTCCGACCAACGTAGAATTTAAACAATGGAAAAATACTATTTCCAATTCACATATCAAATTAGTAGAAAGCGACACCTATCCGCTCTCTACGTTTAGTCAAAAAATGGTATGTCACCACTATAGTGAATGCCCTTTCAACGAGCATTTAAAGAATATTGAAATTAATCTAGGCATTCAACCTAATCATTATAATCATTTGTTTGATGTTGCCATTGTAGAAGAAGTTACTTCTAATTATTATGTTGCCAATGAAATTGACACTATTTTAAAAGGTGAGCATGCCGCTGTGGTTGATGACTTTAGAAATGTTTTAAAGGACCCTATTTTTAAATGGAGTATCAAACGAACAAAAGAAGAATTCAGAGCGCACGTATTAAAACAAGTAGCATTTTTGGCAACAAAAGGATATGGTGCCATGGCCTACCCTGAAGCATATGGAGGCACTGAAAACATGCCAGGTTATGCAGCAATTTTCGAAAATTTAATGTATGTAGATGGCAGTTTGGCTGTAAAATTTGGAGTACAATTCGGTTTGTTTGGTGGGAGCATACAAAAATTAGGAACAAAAAAACACCATGATAGATATTTATCAGACACTGGAAAAACAACACTCTTAGGTTGTTTTGCAATGACCGAAACTGGTCACGGATCAAATGTACGAGGTGTAAAAACTACGGCTACTTATGACAAAGAAACCGATAGTCTTATTATTCATACCCCCGGTAAAAATGATAATAAAGAATATATTGGAAATGCACTGCATTCTAAAATGGCTTCAGTTTTTGCACAATTAATTGTTGAAGGGAAAAACCATGGAGTTCATGCTATTTTGGTAACCATTCGCAATGAACAACATGAAATGATGCCTGGAGTCACCGTAGAAGATAATGGCTATAAACTCGGCTTAAATGGTGTTGATAACGGTAAAATTTGGTTTAATCAAGTGCGTGTTCCTAGAGAAAATTTATTGAATAAATATGGTGACATCAATAATGATGGTATTTATCATTCGGAAATAGAAAACCCGAACAAGCGCTTCTTTACTATGCTAGGCACCTTGGTAGGTGGTAGAATATGTGTAGCACGAGCAGGATTGGGTGGTGCTAAAAAAGCGTTAGCCATAGCCGTAAAACATGCACTAAAAAGAAGGCAGTTTAATGATGCTATTAAAGTACAAGAAGATTTGTTAATGGACTATCCGTCTCACCAATTACGCCTTACACCGGCAATAGCAAGTTGCTATGTATATGATGTGACACTCACACATATGATGAAGGTCTATAGCGATAAAACTGTTAAAGACAAACGAAAAATTGAAACGCAAGTAGCTGGACTAAAATCTATAATTACCTGGTTTGCGAATGAGACCATTCAAGAATGTCGCGAAGCCTGTGGAGGGAAAGGCTATTTAATGGAAAATCAAATTACCGATTTAAAAGGTGATGTTGATATATTTACCACTTTTGAAGGTGACAATCATGTATTGTTGCAATTAGCCGCTAAAGGTGTTCTCTCTGATTTCAAATCAGAGTTTAACAGTGCAGGTTTTACCGCTGTATTAAAACTAGTAGGCACCAAAATTGGAGATAAATTAAATACCATTAATCCAACCTATACCAACAATGTAGACACAGCACATTTATACAATCCAAAGTTTCATAAGCATGCTTTTAACTTTCGTACTCGAAAACTAACCTATTCAATTGCAATGCGAATTCGGGGTTATATTAAAAAGGGAATTCCATCGTATCAAGCTTTTTTAAAAGTACAAACCCATTTATTGGCTTTGGGAAAAGCTTATAGTGTAGAATTAGCTTACTTAACCTTTACATCTCATTTAGAGGAAATTAAAGATTCTAAAAATAGAGATTTATTTCAGAAAATAGGAGTTTTATATGCACTGCATGAATTGAGAAAAGATGCTTCATGGTATTTAGAGCAAGGATATATAAGTGGCACAAAATCGAAAGCCCTACGTCAACGTGTTGAACGCTTATCAACAGAGTTACGACCTCATATAGGTGTATTGGTAGATGGGTTTGGAATACCTACGCATTGTATGGAAGCTCCAATTGCCGAATAAAATTCGCATTCTAACAAGTCATAGCACTGATCTATTCCAATCAGGCATTCGTTCTATGATACCAAGTTTAAAGGGTCTGGATATATATAAGTATATTCAAGTAATTTTTTACTCTTCATATTAGAGACAATTTTATAGTTAGTACTTGCGCCATCAATAAAATTAGGTGGGTTTAGGCCTATTTTTTTCGCCGCCAACGTGTAATATGTTTTTCGCGATGGATGCCCGTCGGCACATCCGTTGAATAACTCTCCCCATACTTCTTTGCTTAGTACAGTTTCTATAAGCCCAATGCAATCATCTCTATGGATGATATTTACAGGAGCATCCCCGTTTGCTAATCCTTTTCTATTCGCTAAAAAACGTCCAGGATGACGATCATATCCCACAAGACCAGCAAATCGAATAATAGTTAACCTGTCCTTCAACGATTTCCGTAGTAAATTTTCAACCCTCAGTATGGCTTTACCAGATGTCTTCTCTGGAGATACAACTAACGCTTCTGAAACCTCATCATTCGTATTTTGATAAACCGATGTAGAGCTTATAAATAGTACCTTTTGATTTGATTTAATATATGGTAATACATTGTTTATTTTCGCCTCATATGTTTTCATTACATTTGACGTCCTACCAGGTGGAATATTAATGATGATAACTGAGCTGTCTGCTAAAAAACGGCTGTATTCATCTTTATCATTAACTTCTAAATCAATTAAAAATGGTTCTATAGAATGCTGTTTTAGTAATGAGAGTTTTTCTTTTGTTGTTGTAGACCCTTTTATAAAAACTCCATGCTCTATTAGATGTTGAGCTAGGGGTAGTCCAAGCCATCCACATCCTAAGATACTGATACTAGTCGTCCCCATTCATCAAACAAATTATAATCATCCTTATTTTTAAACTTATAACCAAGATACAATTATCTTAATAATAACTCGCAAAACCTTAAACTTTGATATAAAATTTATATTGAAATATACTATTTATTGAGTCTCGCGTAAAATCGACTAGTATCATGACTCGATCTAAATCCCCTAATCATAGCATCATCTTTGTTTCTTTCAAAAATTACTTGATCTCCATTTAAATTAGATACCGTATCCTTACCTATATAGAAGATTGGATATCTTATTTCATTTGCGACAGCGAATAGTGATTTTTCATTTTGATTGATGAGTATATCAATTTGTGAATCATTAAGATATTCATAGGTACCAACATAATCTTTCAATTTTTCAACATCTTGATAATTACCATACGGATCATCTCCGAGCAATAAACCTTCGCCAGGTATCCATTTATCATATTCCATATAGTAAGCTGCCTTTCTTGCCGCGTCGAAACCGTCGAGTTTAGCTACCAAATGTAAGGCTCCATCGATACCTGCAGATATTCCTGCGGTTGTAATGATCGTCCCATTATCGACAAATCTCTTGTTCTTCAACACATTTACTTCAGGATAATTCTTTTCCAATCCATCCAAGGCATTGTGAAACGTGGTTGCCGATTTATTATTTAATAATCCTGATTCTGCCAAGATAAACGCCCCAGTGCATACTGAAAAGTATGATTCAATATGTTGTTGTGATTCTACCCATTTTATCACTTCTTCATCTTCATATGCTTCACTTGCATTACCACCAAAAAAGGCTAAAATATCAGCTTGAGGAGCATTGTAAATACTATAATCGGGAATAATTTTTAATATTCCTTGCGTTCGTATGGGGTCTGTGCTTTTCGATACCGTGAAAACTTCGTATCCAGCATAGGCAAACACCTCCATAGGACCTGCAAAATCTAAAATTTCAACTTCATTTTGCAAATAGAATGCTATTTTCTTTGGTACCTCCAATTGATCTTTTGATATAAGTGACATATTACAATGAGAACATATACCACTATTGACATAACTAAGTGTATCACATGCACTATTACATGGCGGGCAAACAAATGATGCAACGTCGTCTTTTATTACTGCCTTGATATTAGGTCTTTTAGTACATTGAATGCTTATAAAAGCTACACTTAATATCAAAAATAGTCCCTTAAATGCTTGTTTAATTTTCATATCGATTATTTTCAAACAAAAATAACCGCGTTTTGAAAGTTGACATAGCCAACTATGCGCAATATCAGGACAATATCAATTGAGTGCCTCCATTGTTGTTGGCAACTTATTTATATGTTTCTTTAGCAACGTCCGAAGCTGATTTGTACTTTTTAAACCGCATTGCTGAGCAACATACTCAACCTTTTGATTTTCAGATAATAGTTGAACTGCCCTTTCTACTCTGAGTTTTTCAACATAAGCACCTATCGTTATTCCAGTCGTTTTCTTGAACAATCGCGTTAGATTACGGGTACTCATAAAAACATGTTCTGATAGTTCTATAAGCCTAAAGTTTTTGTCAATATTTTGAATAAGGAAGTCTTGCGCCTGATGCACACGATTATCTAAATGATTTCTATACTCAAGATAAATACTCAATTGTGGATCTGATTCACCTCGACGAAAATAAATGACTACTTCTTTCGCAACATCACTTGCAAATTTAGTTCCTAACTCTTGTTCTAAAATGAAAAGGGATAAATCTAATCCTGAAGATACTCCGGCGCTCGTATATATGTTGTCATCAGATACAAACAATCTTTTTTGAAGTACCTCAATCATTGGGTATTTGCTCTCAAATTTTGAAATGTATTTCCAATGTGTTGTACAACTCTTGTGATTCAAAATTCCTGCTTCTGCAAGTAAGAAAGTACCCGTGCATACCGAACAAATTCGTACACCTTCAGAATTTTGAGCTTTTAGCCATTCAAAAAAGGAACGATTCTTACTAAGAAATTGGCGATTAGACAATAGTTCATAATCAATTCCTGGAATAAATATATAATCCTCATTTGTCAGCTTAAATTCGCTAAAATGAACCAATTTAGATAGATGTAATCCTGCACTACTCTCAATCTCATTTGCACCGTCAAATGAAGCGAAACTCAAGGTGAAGTTAGCACCATACTCTTTAGCTTCGTAAAAAACATGGGCCGGGCCGTTTAAATCTAATAGATGTACTTTCGGAGGTACTATGAAAACTATATTTTTAATAATCTTAGCAGTTTGAATTTTGAAAGATAGCCATAAAATCTTATTCTTAAAATCACATGAAACTGAAGTGACAAAAAAGCATCAAGATAACTTCTCTACCAATTTACCTCTTAAAATACGCTGAATATCCATATTATCTTTTTGAGGAATTAAAAAAGTCTCTAGTTCATCTTGGTGTGTTATTGACGAAGATTTATCAATAAAACCGTATCCTAAATAGCTGCCATTTTTCATGAGCACAAAGGCTTCTTCTTCTTCACTTCTACCCTTTTCTTTAATCAACATATTTAAGGTACTTTCTCTTACGTAATTAATGGCCTGTTTAACGCGCTCATTATAACGCTCAACCTCTTCTACATCTTTGCAAACCCCTTTACATGAAATGGAATAATGGTTACAACTTAAAACTCCCTCTTGTAAATGACAAAACTTCGGACATAATGAAAAGCGTTTGCACAATTTTTCAAGATAACTAATACAATCTCTTTTTGTATACAAGACGAGGATAGGGTTAGGTGTTCCTTTCAACACATTTGTAGCTAAATGTTGTATCCCTTTTCTATCTTCATAGGTACATAAAGCAAAGGCTTTGGTTGTTCTTTTGGATGCTTTATTATACACCGGAAAATGATATTTAATCGCAGCATCCTCCATAAGTAGTGCCACAAGTTCACTACCGGATAATTCGAAGTCAATATCGGCCGTTTCCCTACACAAGTTCAGTTCATTCTCTGTTTTCGTATAGAAATGACTCAATACTCTTTTCTTAATATCCTTTGCCTTTCCCACATAAATAATTGTTCCTTTTTTATTCATAAAATAATACACTCCTGGAGCATTTGGCAACGAATTGAACACATTGCTAGGTAGATTTGGTGGTAATGTCGCTTCTTTTGAGCTCTTTTTTAAAAAATCGGTAATAACCGTATTTGAATTTTCTTGTTTTAATAGGAGCTCAAATAAAATAACCGTTGCTTCGGCATCCCCTCTAGCACGGTGTCGATTGCGCAGAGGTATATTCAGTGACTTGCATAATTTTCCTAAACTATAAGTAGGCTTTCCAGGTAGTAACTTTCTAGATAATCTAACAGTACAAAGTTTCTTCCTAAGAAAATCAATGCCTAATAACTTAAATTCATTTCTAATCACATTATAATCAAAATTTACGCTATGAGCGACAAAAATTGTCTCCGAGGTAATTGCGAGTATCTGATCAGCGATCTCATGAAATTTAGGAGCATCTCCTACCATAACATTATCTATACCTGTAAGGGCAGTAATATGCATTGGAATTGTAACTTCTGGATTGACTAATGAAGTGAATTCATCTATAACTTTAATTCCATCAAATTTAAAAACAGAGATTTCGGTAATCCGATTCCCGCGTCCTGTAGTTTCGACATCAATAATGCTATACATCATAAATTATAGAGTAAAGTTATAAAAAAAGGGGCTTCTCAATTGCTACAACTTGTAGCAATTGAAATTTTAGTTAAACCAAACAGCGTAACGTTGTCTTCTTAAATGCAATGCTAATTTTTCTTCCATTTTTAAAGCTTCTTCTCTCGAGGATAAAGGATCAATATGATTATATAAACTTGGTCTCAGATACATACCATATTTTTCTACAATATTTGAAGATATTTTATACCCTTTCTTGTTTCTGTAACCCGATTTATGTTGTAAAAAGCGCTCTCGAGGGGTTTTACTTGTCATACCAACATACAGACATTGCAGTACACCATTAAATTGAGGGTTTGCCGACCTGAATTTGGAATTCTCTGAGAATACTTTTTTTGATAATTCTATGACGTAAATTCGATATTGTACCTTGCCCATTCTTAATTGACGATAAGTATGTCAAATTTAATACATTTTTAAACCAATATATTGTGTAATGTCTTACGAATGAAATTCATAAAAATTGTGTTACTTTAAAATACTATTTTTGGCATGATAGCGTTAGACTGTTGCTATGCAACCAGAATAAATGAAACTTTTTGTAAAAGATCTTCTCTATTTTTGTAAAACAAGTATTTCTAACATACTATGTTTACTTGTTCTATGCATATCTATAAACAATGTGTTTGGAGTTGAAAATAGTCAAAAAGACTTACCAAAATTCGACCTACAAAACATAAATTTCGAAAGCAATACTGAAGTAGATTTAGATAGTGGTTGGGCTTTTTATTGGAATCAATTAATTGCACCCAATAACTTTACTAAAGAACAATCTTTTACCAAAGTATCTATTCAAGATTGGACAAACTATAATGATGCCAATGGTGCAAACCTCCCTTCTTTCGGCTATGCTACTTATAGACTTATTTTTTCTTTACCCAAAAAAAGACCACACCTATCACTAGAAATTCCGCCAGCATACTCCTCAAGTAATATATGGATAAATAATGAACTAATTGCTGAAATTGGCGAAGTAGGTACAAGAAAAGAAACTACAGTTCACAGAAGATTCTCTAGAACTATTCCTCTTGATACCGATATCAATGATTTTGAAATTGTTATCCAAGTTGCAAACTTTTATCACGCTAAAGGAGGTTATGTAAAAGCACCAATACTAGCGCCAAGTGAACATCTACAAACAGAAAATAATCGAGGTATTATTTCTGATATGATTTTTATCGGAAGTTTGGGTTTTATTGGTTTTTTCTTTTTACTATTTTTCTTGTTCTTCTGGAACAAAGATATTGCCGTATTATATTTTGCCATATTGTGTATATGCTGGGCAAATAGAGCATTGAATGATGCCTATGCCCCCTTCTCTCATATTTTCCCTAATGTTAGCTGGACTCTTTTATCTAGAATCGAATATATTACATTATTTATGGGAGGTTCAGCTGCTTGTTTATTTTTTGCTAATATTTTCTCTAATCATATTCACAAGTTATATAAGAAAATAATTATTGTTACTTTTTTAATTTCTCTTCTTCTAATTCTTTTCTTACCATCTCAATATTTTACGAGACTATTAGTGCCATATATTTACTTCATGATAATTTGTCTAGTCTATATGACAGGTGTCATTGTAAAAGCTATATTTTACAAGGAGCGTAAGTCTGTTCTAGCCTTGGTAAGCATCGTATTTGGATTGATTATATTTTGTAGTCATATTTTCGTTTTTTTCGATGGGAACGGAAGAGATTTGGTTTATATAAATCTTGGATATGTCTTCGTTTTTTTACTAATATCAATGCTCTTAATGATGCGATTCTCAAACTCGTTTATTGAACTTGAAGTCTCCAGAAAAGTTGCACTAGAACAAAAAAAGGAAATTTCGTTACAATCGAATCAACTATCAAAAACAAATTTGAGATTAAAAGATAATCTAACGCTTCTTGAAAATCATAACTCCGAATTAGATAATTTTAACCATATTGTTTCGCACGATTTAAAGGCGCCCTTAGTGGCGGTAAACGCACTTGTACATTTTATTGAAGAAGATAACAATGCGAAGTTTGATGAGAACACAAAAAGTAACTTCAAATTATTAAAAGAGAGAATCTTAAAAATGGGCGGGTTAATTGAAGGTCTCTTGGAGTATTCTAAAATTGCAAAAGGAAATAAAACAAAAGAGTACTTCTATTTGAACGATGTGTTAGTAGATATAGTGGAAGCCGTTAACAATAAAAACCAACATACAATTGTACTACCAATTGATAATCCTAGGATATATGCCAATAAGACTGAAATAAAACATATATTTCTGAATTTGATTCAAAATGCCATTAAGCATAATGATAAGAAGGAGACTAGAATTAATATTTTATTTACAAAAAAGAAAGAACTCTATGAGTTCTCGGTCAAAGACAATGGCCCCGGGATTCCGAGAAAGTATCACGCCAAAATTTTTGATATGTTTACCAGTTTACAAAATGATGATAAAAGAGACAGTACAGGTATTGGATTATCTATAGTAAAAAAGATCATATCTGAAAACCATGGTAGAATCTGGATTGAATCAAAAGAAGGTATCGGTACAACCATTAATTTCGTCATTAAAATAGAAGATCAAAGTTGATTTTAATTGATCATTATCTTCATTAAAGCATTTTCAATTTCCTTTTTAATACGCTTTTGTATATAGAATTTCCCTATAAAAAATTGTGCAATTATAACAGTGTATGACTATAAATATAGTTTTATGACTATAAAAATAGTCATATTCGAAAAATTATAGTACATTTGCCACATGAATGAACTAACAAAAGCCGAAGAACAGGTCATGAAATATGTCTGGAAACTTGAAAAAGCCTTCCTAAAAGATATTGTAGAACAATTTCCAGAACCTAAACCTGCCTACACTACAATCTCAACCGTAGTAAGGGTTCTGGTAAGAAAAGAATTTCTAAAATTTGAAACTTATGGTAAAATCCGCCAATATTACGCTACCATTTCTAAGGAGAGTTATTTTAAAACACATATGAAAGGGGTGATTGGAAATTTTTTTAGTGGTTCTCCAAGCAAATTCGCTTTATTTTTTACCAATAACGAAGATTTAGATCTTACAGAACTGGAGAAAATGAAAGTATTGATAGAAAGCAAAATCCAACAATTAAAAGAAAAAAATGGATAACATATTGTTTTATCTGGTTCAAGCTACTAGTATTTTCTCACTATGCTATTTAATATATGTAGTTTTATTTAAAAAACTCACTTTTCATACATCAAATAGGGTTTTATTATTATTATTTATACCTACTTCTTTAGTCATACCTGTTTTAGGTAGTCTATTTCCCTCATTTTCAAATGTCGTTTCTGAGGTATCATTATTAAACGAAGTCGCTAGTAGTACCAATTTTATCGAAGAAAGTCAAGTACTGGCGACCCCATCTAGTGACACTTCTCTCTCTTTTATTACTTTCCTTTTTACGATTTATTCAACTGTTGTACTCATATACCTAATTAAAATGATTACAACAGCAAGAAGACTATCAAAATTGAAGCGAGACGGAATCATTAAAGAAAAAAACGGATATCAATTAATTATAACAGATGTTCCTGAGATTTTTTCATATTTCAAATATGTTTTTATTCCAAAAAATCAATACGATCGTTATAATAAAACACAAATTTTAGCACATGAAGCCGCACACATTGCACTTAGGCATTCATGGGATGTTGTTTTATCTGAATTATTTATTGCCTTCTTTTGGTTCAATCCGTTGGTTTATATGTATCGAAATTCCTTGAAATCGATACATGAGTATCAGGCAGATCGTAAGGTTGTAAATATTGATGGTAATGCATTAAATTACTTGCAGTTATTACTAACAACTATACATATCAAAAACCCGAATAGCTTATACAATTATTTCAATCATCCAATCCTAAAAAAAAGAATAGATATGATGACTAAATCCACTTCAAACACCTTTGCTAAGCTTGCCTATCTTTTGTTTTTACCAATAGGTATCCTTCTTGTTTCTGCATTTGCAGAAAAACAACCAATAGCAAATAAAGAAATTCCGTTTAAGGGAAGTATGAATTTTCATGCTACTGAAATTGCTCCTCCCGCCCTATTTCCAGTTAAAGGTGGGGCTAAGAGTGATATTACGGCCTATTTTGGCAAAAAGGGAAAGCATCCAAAAGCAAACAAAGGAATTATACATCAAGGTATTGACATAAGAGCAATCGAAGGTACTCCTATCATAGCTACGGCAGACGGAGTTATAGCTAAAGCGAGATTAGAAGGTAATTGGGGTAACTTGATTGTTATTATGCACAATAATGGTTACGAAACATGGTATGCGCATCTCCAAGGTTTTAATACAAAAAAACAACAATCAGTGCAAAAAGGTGATATTATTGGTTACGTTGGTAATACCGGTAAGTCTACCGGTCCTCATCTTCACTACGAAGTAAGGCAACATGGTAAGAATTTAAACCCCATAAACTATTTAAAGTAACTATTCTTCTATATTTTCTTAGTACCATGTACTAGATTTTTAACAAAATATACTGCGACCTCGTAAATAGTATAACATAACTATCTCTAAATTTTAATTTTCGAAATAAATGAAAATAACATTTCCCCATTTCAATGTTGTCAATCGTATAATGCTGTATTTTATACTATTCTCTACATCATTATTATTTTCCCAAGACATAGACACTTTAGTGAATACGAGTAGCATACCATTGAACGTCACTAAGAATGATTCTCTAATAATAATAATAAATAGAGACACTTTGAAGGGCATTAAAGTGACACATAGTCTCAGCAGCGATTTACTTTTTGAGAATTGGAATGACACCAAATTTAACCCTTACAAAGATCAATATAAGTCTTATCCGTTTTATTTAAAATTTACAGATAGCAGTTATGCCTCACCAATTCAAGGTAAAAAAGTAATAACCTCAAGATATGGATGGAGAAAAGGAAGACCACACTTAGGTATTGATATAGACCTTGTTACAGGTGATCAAGTAATGTCAATGTTTGATGGTGTAGTTAGGTTCGTAAGGTATAGTTCAGGACATGGAAAAACGATCGTCATTCGTCATCCTAATGGTTTAGAAACGGCCTACGCTCATTTGTCTAAATATAAAGTAAAAGTGAATGATACTGTACAAAAAGGTCAAATCATTGGGATCGGTGGCACAACAGGAAATGCTAGAGGTAGTCATTTACATCTTATTACGAGTTATAAAGGTGACTATATAAACCCCGAGTATTTATTTGATTTCGGGAAAGAAAACAAGCTGAAAAAGCAAAATTTTTGGATCACAAAACGTTGGACAAAAGCACATTTTCACTCTTCTACAAAACAAAGCAAATTTACCTATTACAACTCTTATAAGGAGGCTTTATCTGTTCAAAAAAAACAATCGAAAAGAAAAGTGCATGTGGTGAAGCGTGGAGATACACTTTCAGAAATTTCTAGAAAATATAAAATTTCACTAATTAAATTGTGTAAAACTAATGCTATCTCAATACACAGCATACTCAAAATAGGCAAACAACTAATTATTTATTAATATAAAATATACGTTATGAAACGGATCATGACCTTACTTATTCTTTTAATATCAATGCAAACATTTTGTCAATCAAAAATCAGCTTCACGTTTGATGATGGCTCTATTGCTGATCGACCTAATTACAAATTTGATCAATGGAACGATATGCTCTTAAAAAAGCTAAATGATGCAAATATAGAAGCAATGTTTTTTGTGACAGGGAGAAATGTTTCAGGATTAAAAGGTGAAAGACTTCTAAAAAAGTGGGATGAAAAGGGTCATAAAATTGCAAATCATACCTATACACATTCAAATTATAACAGTGATGATTTCACTTTTGAAAAATTTAAAAGTGATTTCATGAAAAATGATTTATACATCTCTAAATATATAAATTATTGCAAATTCTTTAGGTTTCCATATTTAAAAGAAGGACATACCTCCAAAAAAATAGCCGCTGCACGAGTTTTTCTTAAAAAAGAAAATTATAGAAACGGTCATGTTACTATAGATGCTTCTGATTGGTACATTGATAGTCGCCTTTTAAAACGACTCAGAAATAATCCGAAAGCCGACCTGAGTAAATTCAAAGAGTTTTACTTAAACCATATATGGGAGAAAGCACAATTTTATGAAAAGCTTTCTTTAGCCATTAACAAGAGACATATTAGTCATACTCTCTTGCTACATCACAATTTAACCTCGGCCCTTTTTATTGACGACTTAATTAATATGTTTAAGGAGAAAGGTTGGGAAATTGTTCCAATCACTAAAGCCTACAACGATCCTGTTTATAAAATCATTACAACATATGCTGGTGGGAGTCTCATTTATGCTCAAGCGAAAGACTCCAAAAACTTCGAAAAATTGTTACGCTATCCTCCCGAAGATAGTAGATATGAAAAAATCAAGATGGATAAGTTAGGGTTATAATCTTCTTATTTAAATAAACGTCTTAAAACAACCTTCAAATCCATATTAAGTATACTAGAAAGGACTCTCTTTCCCTAAAGGTTTTTCCCATTCACTCTAAGGATTTTTCCTGTTTTTATAGGCAAAAATTGGTTTTAAGCATGGAAACATCTAACTTTAAGATGGAAAAAATTATCTTCATATGGCACGTAAAAAACCGATCATTTTGATCCCTGGAATTCAAGGTACAAAGCTTTTCAATGTCAACGAGAAAGACTTTACAACAGTATGGTCTGGAGTAAAAAAATTCTTTTCAAACATACACGTTCTAAAATTGCAAAAGAACGGAATAAGTGATATTGGCGCCGAAACGATCGTAGAACGTGCGGATATAGAAAATTTAGCGTACTCAGAAATAATTAATTATTTAAAATCTAAGGGCTATCGCGTTTTTATATTTGGTTATGATTGGAGAAAATCAAATATGGAATCGGCAAAGGATTTAAAAGTATATATAGAAAAGCTACGTGATAAATTAAATATCAGTTCGTTCAATTTCGTTACACATAGTATGGGGGCTCTTGTTTTATCTTCGTACTTTAAAATTCTATCTGAAGACGAACGAGATAAAGTAGTGCACCGAGCTATTCTAACAGTCCCTCCATTTTTAGGTTCGATCGAAGCAAGCTTTAATTTAGTTGTAGGAAAATCTAGATTGTTCAATTCTAGTGATGATTTTAGAAAAATTGCAAGAACTTTTCCCGCAATTTATGAATTACTACCTGTCTATAAAGGTGCTTATGATTTTGAAGACTCTAAAACAAAGGATAATTTTAACCCGTACGACTTTCA
This sequence comes from uncultured Flavobacteriaceae bacterium, assembly GCA_947500525.1. Taxonomy (GTDB): domain Bacteria; phylum Bacteroidota; class Bacteroidia; order Flavobacteriales; family Flavobacteriaceae; genus Aureibaculum. The sequence goes on from CANMSH010000002.1 coordinate 485,339, forward strand.
TACTTATTGGCAGCAGGTAAAAACACTTGATCCAGCTAGAAAAGATACCTTAACAAAGCATAATTTAATTGCACATCGTCTTGAGAAATCTGGAGAAGTTCGCGATCAAAACAACTTTATATTTGATTTCAATCAATGTAGCCAACAATTTAGAAATAAACTCATCGTACTATGTGGTGGCAACTCAGAAACAAAACATAAAATTTATGTAGAAAAAGAAGAAGGACATTTAAAAAATTTCTTCAACTATGAAAAACATAAACCATTAAAGAATGCCGACGGTACAGTACCAGACGAAAGTGCTACAGCATTTAAAAAGGCCATTCTTACGTTAAAAGTAAATCAAAGAGGTATTGAAACCTGGGTAGACTCGCGGTTTATGGGCGCAGATTGGCATGCGTTTTTCTTAAATAATGGTCGGGTGCAAAATGTCATTAAACGTTTTCTAAATGATCAAACTGATCGGGAGAATTGGTTTGATTCTGCTGGAGGAAAAATTGAGGAAGTAGTGTAATATTTTATCTCTATTTTTTTTCGAAGTATTATTCTACTGAATTTTCGCAAATTTACTGGCCAAAAAATCACCACTACTATCGGTTTCAATTTCTATCCAAACGGGTAAATGATCACTTATTTGATTTCGTTTCCAATATCTGTTAAAATAGGTTCTGAATTTTGTGGCATCAGTCAATGTAGAAGGATCATCCTTATGCGCTAACATCAAGTCATGATACGTTGCTATTTCTTCAGGAGTATCTATATAGACATATTCAAAAAGGTTAAAAACACCACCGTTTTCTTGACCGTTTTCATCAAGAGCAATTTTAAAATAATGTTCTACATTTAAGAAAATACGATCATAAATTTGATTTAGACTTGTATTCGTAAATTTACCTTTCAATCCATCGCTTTCTAGAAATCCTTGCTGCATTAAACGATTTACAATATCACCATCATCTTCATATAAATTTGTATCTCCTAATATGATCATATTTCTATCTTCGTATGCCGAAGTTTCTAATTTTTCTTCTAAAATTTTCATTAGTAAACGAACTTCTTCATCACGAATTTCCTGATCCGTAGGCTCGTCAGGATCATTTGAATCATCTCCCGGGTGTAAGTGCACACTAATAATGGAGAATTTTTTCCAACCGCTCTCAAAACCTGTAAAAACAGGAGTTCTTTTTAATTGACGGATAATAGGACTATCGGCCATGAATTCAGGCGGGATTACAATTTCACCCGACAATCCTGAATGCGTAACACGTCGCGAATCATAGATAAAACCAAAACGTTCATCATTTCCTGAATTCCCTTCAGTAACATCACTTAAGGTGTGTTTCCAATGACTTCCGAGTAATCGTAACACTTTTTTAAATTGTTTGACGTTGCTATTAATTTCTTGTATAGCTACGATATCAAAGGCACTAATAATCTCGGCTATATAATATATTGATTCGGCAGTTCTATCTTTTAATTTTCCAAAGTTCTTTATGTTCCAAGACCCAAGCAATAAATTTTTATCTACTTTTTTACTTGGTATGTGTTGGCTAATTCCCTGTTTTAATCTAATTAAATTTGAAATGGTTCTTTTCTTATCTTCATTTGTCATTAACCTCGAATAGTCTTTACTATCGAGCATGATTAACGAATATTTATCACTTGTTAATTCACTATCGGGTCTTAAGTCATTATACCACATACAACGTTCTTTTAAATTATATCGTAATAATAACGATAACTGAATCAACATAAAAGAGGAAAAACACCTAAAGCACTAGGAAAAACCCTATGTATTTATAGGAAAAATCCTAAATTTCAGCTCAGTATATTTATTCTCATATAATTAGAGGTCTCACTCATCTTCCCATCCCCAAGGTGCTGAGGGTGTTTCGATAGGATTTAGAAGATTCATGTCTACCTTAAATATTCGATCTGTACCAAGGCGTTTTAAATTGTAGGAAAATATAGTCTTATCGAGTGATATCCACCAAACGTTTGTAGCGGCGGCAGGAATCATATTTTGAGTAGCATTATCTGCAGGGAAAAATTGAATAGTGGCCTTTCCTTTATTTGTTGATGTGCCACCATAAAAATTTATGCTATCTTCAGTACCGTCTTTGTGCCTATGATCGTGTTTTAAGCTTATTCGATTGTTATTATAAGTTAAGATCCATGTGCGGGATTTATCATCACCTACAAAAAACGGAATTTTAATAACTGTATCGCTGCAAGAACGCACGTGCATTGTTAATCGTTTACCTCCAAAAGCTTTATCTTCTTTAGGTAGCATCAACTTACCTTGATAGGCTTTACCACAATGTTCTTGTAGGCTGTTCCAAAATTCTTTTGTAGGATTTTCTTCTTGCGCATGAGTTACGGCAGAAATCATACAGATACAGAACATCATTTTCATTTTAATAGTCATATCAAATCATTTAGTTGTTTGAAAGATACTATTTAAAATGCTACTCTATAATTGCAACATTATTTTCTTCGACCGCAGCAATGGTAATTCTTGAAGAAATGACAAAATTTTCGGTAAATAACTTCAGGTCATAGATTCCATCAGCAATTGCTAATTTATTTATGATACATCTGCGCCCCTGATTATTTCGAGTATATACTTCTTTATTAGTATGAATATCGACTAATTGGTATTTGTAAAAACCATCCGCTGCTTCCAACTGCATTAAATTACTTCTAGAATCATCATAAATAGTTATCGAAGTTGTTCCGTCAGGAGCCGTAGTGACATACTTTAAGCGTTGCCAATTTTTGGTTTCTTGTGCAGAAATTGTATTTATAATTATACTAAATGAAAATAATAGAAGCGCTTTTTTGAGCATGTAAGGGGATTTAGGTTGTTATTCTAAAACGAATAAAAGATTACGGTTATATAAAGAACGACAAATTAATGAAAGAATTCTAAAGTAAATCTAAATAATTATATATAGTGCTGCAAGTTTTCCTTAAAATAGCCAATACTGTCTTTTATACTTTGCATAGAATTGGTGGTGTAATTTCCGCCTTGTTCTAAATAGTAATATTCGAGTCCACTCTTAGAAATTTTCTGAAGCATTTCTTGGTAATTAATAGATCCATTCCCTAATTCTGTATAGTCTCTGGTAACTCTATCCATATCTTTAATGTGCCACATCACAAACCTGTCGGGTTGTTTGGCTACTAATTCTATGGCACTTAATTTAGATGCATGACATACCCAATATAAATCTAATTGTAATTTCACCACTTCAGGATCTGTTTCTTTCAAAATTAAATCATACCCATGTCGTCCATCATGATCGATAAATTCAAAATTATGATTGTGATAGGCAAAACCTAATCCGGCTTTTGTAATCTTTTCACCAACATGATTCAATATACCTACGAGTTTTTCAAACGCTTGCATCGATCGTGATGCAGGGTCTAACCATGGCCAAGTAATATACTTTTGATTTAAAGCAGTGGCCCCTGTTATACATTGATCTATGAATCGGTTTAATTCATCTTTAGATGCATTAAAATACGCATGAAATCCATAATGACCACTGGTCGTCGTAAGTCCGATATCATCTAGTATTTTCTTAAAGTCATCTGCCTTGTATCCATAATACATGTTTTTAGCATTATCATATCCGTAAATTTCGAGATCTTGATATCCCATAGCCTTGACTTTTTTTAAACTACCTAAAGCATCTTTTCCCATGGCATCTCTAATGGTAAACAATTGTAAGCCAATAGTAAAGTTCTTGCTTGTGGTCATAGTGCAGGCGTTGAGAGGAATCAAAGAAGCTGCACTCAAAATACTCATTTGTTGAATGAAATTTCTCCGATCAATTTTTGTAGACATGGGTATGGGTTTGGTGAAATACGTAGTTTCAAATATAATCAACGTATTTCTTAAGTTGTTCCTTATAAACTAAGATTTTGGTATGAAAGTCCTTCCAAAAACAAATCTTACTAAAATATTCTCTCATGCAAACCTTAATTGAAGCTACTTTTTTGAGAATAAAAAAAGCGCGTAAAGCGCTTTTTTATGTTTTAAAGAAATTATCAATTATTTAGATACCTGGGCCACGGTGCTAACATTATTATAGTCATCGAGCATTTTAATAAAAGCCTCTTGATACTTCATTCCTACAAATACTCCCATTTTTTGTCGTTCTACGAATTGATTTCTAAATCCATAATGGTTATTGGTATAATTCGTTTTTACAGATTCATTATCCCCGATATAATTTAACAAATTAACCGCCATTATGTTTTTAGGGTTCTTACTATTCTTCTGGATTAAAAGTTGAAAATTATTTTGAATGTAGTCAATTAATAGTTGATCTCCATCCATATTACTATCCATAATAACATTAGACAATTCATAAGACATCTTTCCAGAAGTCTTACTATATAGCTTATATGAATTTATCTTGCCGTTGGTAAGTTGTTCTAAACATAAAGTTTTTGGAAGCATTCCAATTCCCTTTTTAGTAAGATCAACGTATTTTATGGTTTTGAATGTGGTTCCATCATCCAAGCTAAAACCTTTAATTTCTTTGGCTTTAACTTTTATTCTTTTGTTTTTTTTAATTTTACCTTTCTTAAGATATTTTGCATAAGAAGATGGAGTTAAATACGTAATTGTAGATTGAAAGTTCTGGGGTTTTGTGAAACCAATTAGTATATAAGCATCTACAGATTTCTTTTTACTTAATTGAACCGTTCCTTTCTTATATTCTTGTTGTGCCTGTGTAGCAAACGAAACTAAAAATATAAACAATAAACTGCTAAAAAATAATTTGTGCGTTTTCATAAATAGTTGATTTGGTTATACATAACTAATGAACTATCAAACGCTATAATTTATTAAATATTCTATATTTTAATTTGTAAATGCCTATTAATTAAATAATTATGGTTCTTTTTTAAGTTCTGACGCTTCTCCACGATACAAAATTGTAGTACGATGAGAACTATTTACATTAATGTTAGAACTTAAATTCGGATAAATTTCAATTCTCACTTGATATTGCTCTGTATTTTGTTCTTTATCTCTAATATTAAAACGAATTTCTCGCACACTTTTCTTTCCTTTTGTAACCACATAATCAGAAGGTATTCCTTCAAATTCAATCCCCCCTCTTCTCGTTCCATAGGTACCTCCAATTCGCTGTTCTCCATAGTATGGTAAATATGCTGAAATGGTATCTCCTCGGACCTTTAAATAATTCGTATTTCCAATTAAATTAATTAAACCTGCCGTATTTCCTGGTGCTAATAGACCTGCATTCGCTATGGCATTAAAACCAACTGTGTTTTGCGGACTAGCACTTTGCGAAATGATTTCAAACGATTTTCCATCAATCATTGCTTGCAACGCTTGATCATCGGCCTCGCTTACCTGTGTTGTGGCACAACCCATCAAAAGCCCTATAAAAGCCAATACAGCCATACATCTTGCTAACTTCATAAGTTTAGATTTTATATTCACTTCTAAGATACCCATAAATTTTGATCTGAAGTAGAACTTTAACAATCCTTTAAGGAAATTAAAAAAGACTTAACCTACTCACAAACTATTAATTAGATATATTTGTTTGAAGCATTCAAGTACCAACTTATCTAAACTCACATCTATGCAATCAGCTAAACAAATCGCCCTTATGCGCACGTTTTTATTAGTATTCTCTTTCTTTCTGTCTGTTCCGTTTATAAATGCCCAAAAGAAAGATTCTTTATCAAATCAAACCGCATTTAAAGAATTACCCCTAAAGAGTGGGAGAATTTTAAAATTTAACACAAACGAAGGCACATGGCTCTCACTAGACATAAGCCCAGACGGTACAACAATTATATTTGATATGCTTGGGGACTTATACACTTTACCAATTGCTGGAGGTAAAGCATCTCGTATAACAGACGGTATGGCCTTAGATACAAATCCACGTTTTAGTCCTGACGGGAAAAGTATTGTTTTTACATCTGATCGAAGTGGTAATGATAATGTTTGGATTATGGACTTAGCATCGAAAGAAACGACCCAAATTACAAAAGATAAAAAAGGAGAAGTACAATCAGCCGACTGGTCACCAGATGGAAATTATATCGCAGTCTCAAAGGGGAAACGCAACTTAAAGTTATACCTCTTTCATAAAGATGGTGGTGGTGGTACTCAGCTAATTAAAGAACCTAACAACTTAAAAGTGGTAGAACCTGCTTTTAGTCCCGACAATAACTACATATATTATTCATTTAGAAGAGGTGCATGGAACTATAATGCGCAATTACCGCAATATCAATTAGGCCGGTACGACCTTAAAACTGGTAAAACCGCTAGTGTGACATCTCGCTATGGTTCGGCATTTACAACTACATTATCGAAAGATGGAAACTGGATGGTTTATGGTACCCGATATGAAGAAGAAACAGGTCTAGTATTACGTAACTTAAATTCGGGTGATGAGCGCTGGCTGGCTTATCCTGTACAACGTGATGAACAAGAATCGGTTGCCCCGCTAGGTGTTCTTCCTGCCATGACATTTACTCCTGATAGTAAAGAAGTACTCGCATCTTATGGAGGGAAGATTTATAGAATTCCTGTTGCGGGTGGAAATGCCATTGAAATTCCGTTTAACGTAGATGTTCAATTGGCTATCGGCCCCAAAGTAATGTTTAAATATCCTATTGAGGATACTAAAGAAATGATTGCCAATCAGATACGAGATGTGAAACCTTCACCAGATGGAAAACAATTGGTATTTAATGCCTTGAACAAAATATATGTTATGAAATTGCCAAATGGAAAGCCAAGACGACTGACCAAAATGGACATAATAGAGACGCAACCCAATTGGTCTCCTGACGGAAAACAAGTAGTCTATACAACCTGGTCTGAAAAAGATGGAGGGCATCTGTATAAAGTGGGCACAAAAGGGAATGCTAAACCAATAAAATTAACGCAAGAGTCTGCATTGTATAATACTCCCGTTTGGTCAGCAAAGAAAAATAGAATAGTCTTTACCAAAGGAAGCGCCCAAAGTTTTAGAAACACCTATTTAAGAAGAGCCTTTTCGGGTACCGAAGATTTGGCTTGGATTCCAGCCAGTGGCGGTGCTACAACAATTATTGCCAAAACAAACGGACGTCGTAACCCTCATTTTATTGAAAGTGATGATCGTATTTATTTAAGTAGTTTTGACGGTTTAAGTTCGATACGGTGGGATGGAACAGATGAAAAATTAGTAGTAAGTATTAAGGGTATTGTTACGTTTAGAAGTGCTGTGCAAGGTCATGATCATGATCACTCTTATTTAGACGATGATGCACCCGAAGAAAGATCAGAACCTTCAAGACCGGCAGAAATATTTATGGCACCTAGAGGCGATAAGGCAATGGCTAGGATAAATAATGACATTTATGTGGTGACCGTACCCAAATTTGGGAAAACACCGACTATTTCTGTTGCAAAACCAGAAAATTCGCAGTTCCCTTCTTGGAAATTGACACAATTTGGAGGCGAATTTCCTGCATGGAGTTCCGACGCAAAGAGAGTTCATTGGTCACTCGGAAATGCTCATTTCATCTATGATCTTGAAGCATCGAGATTGGCGAAAGAAAAAGAAAAAGCAGAGAAGAAAGCTCGTAAAGAAGAGCTGTCAAAAATGACAAAAGAGAAACGAAAAGAGGAAGAGAAAAAAGATAAAGAAAAAGCTAACAAAGAAAAAAATAAACCTCTTTACGAAGCCAAAGAACTTAAAATCAAAGTCAATATTATAAGAGATATTCCTAAAGGAACTGCGTTGTTAACCGGAGCACGTATCATTACTATGAATGAAGACCAAGTAATCGAAAATGGTGCTATTTTAATCGTTGATAACAGAATTAAAAATGTTGGCTCTGTTGGGAGTTTCAACGCTCCTAAAGGAGTAAAAACGTTCGACATTTCGGGTAAAACAGTGATTCCAGGATTTGTTGATACGCACTCACACTTGCGCGTTTACTCTGGTATTCATAAAAAACAGGTTTGGTCTTATTCCGCTAACTTGGCTTATGGTGTAACTACCTCTAGAGATCCTCAAACGGGCACTACGGATGTACTTACGTACTTTGATCTCGTAAAAACAGGTGAAATGCTCGGGCCTAGAGCTTATTCTACAGGTCCTGGTTTGGGTTCATGGGCTTACTATTTAAAAAGCTTTGAGCAAACACAAAGAGCTCTAAAAAAGTACAGTGAATATTACAACACAAATACCATTAAAATGTACAATGTTGGTAACAGACAACATAGACAATGGGTTATAAAAGCATCAAAAGAACAGCAATTAATGCCAACTACAGAAGGTAGTCTAGATTTCAAAAGGAATATTGCAGAAATATTAGATGGGTATCCTGGTCATGAGCATTCATATCCAATTACCCCTTTATACAAAGATATTATTCAATCAGTAGCAGAATCTAAAATTGCATACACACCTACCCTATTGGTTTCATATGGTGGTCCTTGGGCAGAAAATTACTTTTACTCAAGAGAAAATCCTTACCATGATAAGAAATTGAGTTACTTTACCCCTTACACAGATTTGGCAAGGAAGTCTAGAAGAAGACCTGGTTGGTTTATGGATGAAGAACATGTGTTTACAAAGCATGCCGAGTTTGTTGAAGATTTAATCAATGCTGGAGGTTTGGCAGGTGTTGGTAGCCATGGTCAACTGCAAGGGCTCGGCTTTCATTGGGAATTGTGGGCAACGGCATCTGGAACATCCACGAATAATGCCTTAAAATCGGCAACAATATTAGGGGCTGAATCAATTGGACTAGATGGTGATCTTGGTTCTATTGAGGTAGGCAAACTAGCTGATTTAATAATACTTGAAAAAAATCCTCTCGAAAATATTCGTCACACAAATACAGTTATTCAAGTCATGAAAAATGGTCGATTGTATGACGGGAATACACTTGATGAAGTGTATCCTAGACAGCGTAAAGCTGAAAAGTTTTGGTGGCAGCAAGAGAAACCAGCAGGCTTACCGGGAATACAATTGAACAAATAGTTTGACTAGATTGGCTTGTTCTTGAAATATTAATTTTTTTCTAAGACAATGTATCGATGAAAAAAGAATTCTTCATATTCTTAAAGGCTCATGTTTTCACATTAGTTATGATATGCATACTACTTCTTTTTAGTATTGAGATATCTAAATTGGGTAGTGTTTTATTAGAAATAATGACGTCTAAAAAAGGAATTCTACTTTTTTATAGTCTTTTGATCCTGTTCTATGGTCTTTTTCTCATTCTTAGATATTTTGTGCGCTTATATAAAAAAAAAGGACCGCGTGCTATGTTCATACAACTAGTTACACGATTTTTAGCACCTGTGTTCTTATTACTATTCGTACTTAAATTAATTGTTTACCAAAACACACATGAAAATTTTGATTATCAATGGAATTATGATGTCGAAAATACTGATAAAAATGCAGTCGATCGCTATGTAAAAGATGGAAAGCACAGAGGAATGAGCGTATATCAATTGCAAAGAAATAATTATGCGCAGGTGTCGAGTTTAGTGCGAGCAAATATTGAATGGGTTGCCTTATTTCCGTATGTATATCAAAAAAACCAGCATAGTGAACAAATGAACATACCAGATAAGGTTGGAATATGGAATAAGCGAGACTCTATTCTCATTGAATCCATCGAAAAAATACATAAAAAAGGAATGCACGTTATGCTCAAACCGCATCTTTGGATGTCTGAAGGTTGGCGTTCAAATATAACGCTAGACTCAGAGGTTAATTGGAATACATGGTTTGAATCTTATCGAAAAAATGTAATGCATTTCGCGAAAATGGCAGAACTCACTAATGTAGAATTAATGTGTATTGGAACCGAATTAAAAAGTTCGGTTGAAAATCAGCTTGATCAGTGGAAAAACCTTATTACAGAAATAAAAGAAATCTATTCTGGCAAATTGACCTATGCCGCCAATTGGGATGGTGAATTTGATATGGTTGACTTTTGGGATCAATTAGATTATATCGGTATACAAGCCTATTTTCCGCTTACGGAAAATAAAAACCCAGATTTAGCTATGATAAAACAAGGTTGGGATGTGCATATTGAAAAATTAGAAAGTATCTCGAAGAAATATCACAAACCTATTTTATTTACAGAAGTAGGATATCGAAATGATATAGAGGCAACTATAAAACCATGGGAATGGGGCTCTCCTTTAAGCATATTATTTAAAAAGCAATCGTCTAAAATTCCACATTTGGCCTACCAGGCTTTATTCGAAAAGCTATGGCATAAAGAATGGTTCGCTGGGTGTTATGCCTGGCAATGGAATAGTTCGGATTTCCCAATAAAAAAGACACCATCCGAAAATACAATCGCAATATGGTATTCCCAAAATAGTGCAACTACTTTGCTCGAAGAATAGCACAATCTTCCTGTTGCTTACAAGGCTCTTAAAATATCTTCGGGATCTGCTCTTAGTTTATAATCTTCCGCTAAAAAATGATATGAGATTTTACCAGTCTGTTCTACCACATATGTCGCTGCAATTGGCAATTCGTTTTCGAGATTTCCGTTGCTATTTTCAAGATCAATCTTAAAAGTTTTATACAGTTCAACCAAAGATGAAGGCAATTTGTAAACAAGATTCATCTCTCGAGCTATTTCTCCATTCAAATCTGAAAGCACTTCAAAAGTTAATTCATTCTTTTCTTTCGTTGTAAGCGTGCTATCTGGCGTTTGAGGACTTATGGCGATTAACTTTGCTCCTTTTGCTTCAATTTGAGGTAAAGCATTTTGTAAGGTTCGTAATTCTAAATTACAATACGGGCACCACGTACCTCTATAAAAAGTAAGAACAACTTTATGATTATCCAATATTGAATTCACACTTATCTCTTCTCCTTTGGCATTTGACAAGAGAATCTTGGGTATATAATCTCCCGTCTTTGACGCTTGCGTTAAAATATCAGTTTTTTCTAGTTGACTCAACGCCTCTCGCATAATCTCTTGCGCTTCGCCTGGGTATCTTTGGGCACTGCCCTCTGCCAATTCTTTAAGTTGTGCTGTTAGTGTCATGTATCCTGTTTTAAAACGTTTTAGTCAACGTTATACACACTACATTACAAGCGTTCGAAAAAAATTTCGTTCTAATTATTTTCTAGAAGTTATAAAATAGACTCCTGTCAATAGTATCCCTGCAGCAATAATAGATTGCAGTGACAATTCCTCTTTAAGCACCAACCAACCTAAGAACAAGGCCACAATAGGATTAACATAAGCCGAGGTCGCTACTTTTTCGGGAGAAACCTTCAATAATAAATAGTTAAATGCGGTAAACGCCACTATACTTCCAAAAATTACCAACCCAATCATAGAAAGCAATACATCCAGATGCCAATCAATGGGAGAGATCCAAGTCTCCCCGAAAGCAAGACTAAAAAGAACTAATAATAAACCAGCAATAAACATTTGGTAACCTGTGCTTACAAAAAAACTTGAGGGTAAATCAATCTTTGAAACTAAAATACTCGCATAGCTCCAACATAATACACAACTTAGAATCATAAAGATTCCTATGATACTTTGTTCTTGGGATACAATTTCTTGTTGACTCACTAATAAATACATTCCGAGAATACCTAATCCTATCCCTATAAGGGATTTTCGTTTCATTTCTTTTCGATCAATCAAACGCATTAGAACAAGTACAAATAAAGGTTGTGTTGATGAAATGAGTGCGGCAAAACCACTATCAACATATTTTAATGCCCAGACAAAAACACCATTTCCATAAGCCAAGAAAAGAAAACCAGCAATAGTACAATTTAAGAGCTGCTTTTTACTAATAGCCAATTTCAACCCCATAAACTTGGCAATTATAGCCACTAGAATACCCGCAATTACAAAACGTATACCAGCTAAAAAAAGAGGGGAAATTTGACCAACGGCGATTTTATTCAACAAATACGTCGAGCCCCAAATCACATAAATTGCGAAAAAAGCCAATATGATTAGTATTTTATTGTTTGATTTAGTCATAACCTAGTTAGTGCTAAACGAATGTAAGCGTTTATTTATATAGGAGAAACATAAAGACGTTTTTCTTATTCACTTATAATGAACAAACTTTGAATAGTTCGTCAACAAGAAAAAGTAAGTATGATTGGTTTTTCAAACGAAAAAAACTATTTTGCGTTCCTCAAAAAAGCCTTAATTTGAAAGTATGCATCGCCGAAAAACCAAGTGTAGCTAGAGAAATTGCTTCTGTGCTAGGAGCGACGACCAAGCGAGATGGTTACTTCGAGGGAAATGGATATGCCGTCACCTTTACTTTTGGTCATTTGTGTACTTTGTTTGAACCCAATGATTACAAGCCTCATTGGAAAAGTTGGGACTTGAATAACCTTCCCATGCTACCTGAAAAATTTAAAGTTAAGGTTGCTGAAAACTCAGGAATTAAAAAACAGTTTAAAATTGTAAAAAGTTTATTTGACAAAGCTGATTTAGTTATAAATTGTGGGGACGCGGGGCAAGAAGGAGAACTAATTCAACGATGGGTATTAGACCAAGCAAATTATAAAGGAGAAGTAAAACGTTTATGGATTTCATCATTAACTACTGAGGCCATAAAAGAAGGGTTTAAAAATTTAAAGCCTTCTGAAGATTATGACAATTTGTACTATGCTGGTTTTTCTAGATCTATCGGAGATTGGATCTTAGGTATGAATGCAACACGATTATATACTGTTAAACATGGTGGTTACAAGCAGGTATTATCTGTAGGACGCGTTCAAACACCAACCTTGGCAATGCTAGTGAATCGATTTAAGGAAATTGAAAATTTTAAGCCACAACCCTACTGGGAACTTCAGACGCTCTATAGAGAGACCTTATTTAGTTATGAAGAAGGTCGCTTCCTAAAAATGGAAGACGGTCAATTAGTTGCAAACAAGGTAAAAGAAGATACATTTGAAATAGTTTCGATTACTAAGAAAAAAGGTAAAGAATATGCGCCAAAACTGTTTGACCTTACAGGTCTACAGGTCTATTGTAATACAAAGTTTGGTTTTACGGCAGACGAGACCTTAAAAATTGCTCAAAAATTATATGAGCAAAAAGTAGTAACGTATCCCAGAGTAGACACTACATTTTTACCAAATGACGTATATCCGAAAGTAAAAGGTATTTTACAAAAATTAACTTCTTATTCAGCGTTAACAACCGCTATCTTATCGGGAAAGATTCGAAAATCTTCAAAAGTATTTAATGACAAAAAGGTAACAGATCATCATGCCATTATTCCTACGGGCATAGAGATTAACTTACAATATAACCAACAACAGGTATATGACGCCATTGTAAAACGATTTATCGCGGTATTTTATCCAGATTGTGAGGTTTCTAATACGACTATCATCGGTGTAGCGGCAGATGTTAAATTTAAAACAACAGGAAAGGAAATTTTATCAAAGGGATGGCGGCTTATATTTGAAAATGCCAATAACGCATCCAAACAAACCGGAATATTACCAAACTTTACGAAAGGAGAAAAAGGAGATCATGAGCCTTCCTTTTTAGAAAAACATACCAAAGCACCGAATCAATTTACTGAAGCTACCCTTTTAAGAGCTATGGAAACCGCTGGAAAGCAAGTAGATGATGAAGAGTTGCGCGAATTGATGAAAGAAAATGGAATTGGGAGACCTTCGACGCGGGCAAATATTATTGAAACATTATTTAAACGAAAATATGTACGTCGTAATAAAAAACAATTACTACCAACAACCACCGGGATACAATTAATAGAGACCATTCAAAACGATTTATTAAAATCTGCAGAATTAACTGGTTCTTGGGAAAAACAACTCAAAGATATTGAGAAAGGTACGTTTGGCGCAGGCACTTTTATCAAAAACATGAAAAGAATGGTCGACCAATTGGTATATGAAGTACGAAGCGAGTCAAAGGCTGCCAACATATCCCATACACTAGCGGTACAAAAAAAAGTGGTTAAAAAAGTGACATCTAAAACTGAGGTCACTGGTCAAGCTTGTCCAAAATGTAGCCAAGGAAAATTATTAAAAGGATCGTCAGCTTATGGATGTAATCATTATAACAATGGATGTGATTTTAAATTACCTTTTAAATTTGGGCTAAAAAAAATCTCAGACAAACAATTTATTCGTCTTTTACAGAAAGGTGAAACCGTTAAATTGAAAGGTTTTAAAATTAATGAGGAAACAAAGCAAGGGGTCTTACATTTTGATGCTAATTTTAATCTTAAATTAAAAGAAACGACAGCACCATCCATTCCTGATGTTTTAAAGTGCCCAGTATGTAAAAAAGGAACAGTTTTAAAGGGGAAAACATCCTATGGATGTAGTGCTTATAAAAGCGGTTGTAACTTTCGTTATCCTTTTGATAAAATTAGAACTAAGGCTTCTGGGAAACCGCTAACTAAAGAACTTGTTTTTTCTATTCTGAGCAGGAACGAACAAATTTGAGTATATTATAGAATTAATATGGCACACCACATAATATCAAGACTATGACTAAAATAACCAACCATATATTTAAGTTGAAAGAAGAACAAGATTATATCCAATTAAATAATCTTCTACAAGTATTTCAACTGGCACAAACGGGCGGACATGCCAAATTAATCATTCAAAATAAAGAGGTGAAAGTAAATGGTGTCATCGAAACACAGATCCGTAAAAAACTAAAAAAGACTGACGTTATTCTTGTTGCTAATCACTCTATAACTATTGAATAATCTTATAGCTAGATCGATCTATTACTGAAGTAAAAAAGCCAAAGTCCGATATCCTATCTACCAGACTTTGACTCAACAAACAAAACTATAGACTTCTATATTCTATATTTTGGTATCTTTATTGTGGTGTAATTTCTATACGAAACACATTATATCCTCCTCTTGAGTCTTCTAGATAAACAACACCAGCGGGAGCCTCAATAAGGCCTTTTCCAAATTGCACGTCGTTAATTTCACCGACTCTTCTTACAAGATTGTTGCCATCAGTAGCTCCGGTATTGGGTCCTCCTTGTCGAGGAGCCTGGTCGGCGCCAAATCCTACCGCTTGATCTACTTCTGTTCCTGCATCATATAGGTATGATTTTTCACTAGCGCCTGTTCCTGATGCAGCCACTCCGTTTTCATCCCATAATGGGTATCCTGCATTATTATACGAAATGAACCAATCATTAGTTTGTACGAACATAGTACTAAATCCTAGTTTATAACCTTGCCCTTGAGGCACCTCTAATGTAAAGTTCAATTCTCCGCCAGGGCCTTGATTCGTTGTTTCATTACTCGCTGCAACTGGTAAGCCTAAATTGGAAATAAAATCTATTGCTGGAGCATTGTTACCATCTTCAGCCAATTCTTCTAACCCATTTCCTGTTGGATTCACTTGACCTTGCAATACCAACGGATCACTGGTAGAATTAAAAGCATATACCAAGCCAGGAGAGAAAACACTTAAAGAAGATGATAATCTTAATGGTGCCCCAGCCGAACCTGTTTCATTTAACCAATTATAAAAAACTGCTGGATTCCCGTTTTCTGCAATCTCTTCAAGCCCAACGCCTCTATCTACTTCACCTACTGTGAACAAAGGGTTTGGCAATGCATGTAGTACTGCAATACCTGGTGTAATTCCAAAACCATTATCTTGGTTAAACGGAGTACCAGCAGCAGTTTTTGCCGTAATAGTAAACGTAAATGTACCTGCAGATGAACCATTTCCTGGAGTATAATCGAGAACTGCAGAAATATAGTCTGATGCTGTTGTTGTTCTACCTTCAACAAGGCGCACTAAATTATTGCTATCTGCTGGGCCAACATTGGGTCCTGCGGGAGGAAAGTTATCAGGATCGTTGTCTGCCTCAGTACCTGAATCATATAGAGATAACTGATCGGCAATGTCAACCCCGTTTAGAGCTGTTCCGTTTTCCCATAAATCTATACCGGCTCCATCTGTAGGTGCTAAGAACCAATCGTTACTATTAAACATCATAGTTACTGGCGAGAATTTCGTGCCTGGCACCGCCTGAAACGTAATTTGATATTGGTCGCCTATCTCTACTAGCCTTCCTGGTGTACTAGCCCCAACAGGTGTATTAAATATATGTGCTGCCAGATAGTTCGTAACATTGCTAATTTTAACATTAAACGTTGTTGTTGCTCCAACGGCATCATTTGCAAAACCTAATGATGGATTCACTTCTTCGGTCCAATCAGCTGCAGTATCTCCACTACCATCATATTCAATACTATTACCATCTAATTGAACTGTTGGTACGAAATCCCCAGCTGTCCAAATACCAGCTTCAACGGCCACGTTTTCACGGGCACTACCTCCTGCTCCCCATTGTACGAAATCCATAATGGCATCAGCACTCGTGAAACTATTATTTGAATATAAACCTATACCACCACTTGTATCGGGCATATCATATGGTAACACTAAAAACTCTCCTGCTGCTAATTGAATTGTACCACTCTCTGGAGTAATATTTCCAATTTGCACATAGGTTCCTGGGCCTAAACACAACCAATATGATGCTAAATCAACCGTAACATCTCCATTGTTATAAATTTCCACTAAATCTCTGCTACCATACTGAATCTCATTAAATACAACTGAACGTACTTCTTGTGGCACAGTCAAAACATTTTCGCTACCAAAAGTAACACTACTTGTTTCTGCCCAGTCAGCAGCTCCTTCTCCTTCTCCATCATAAATTATACTGTTACTTTCGGCTGATACAGTTGGAACAAATTCTCCTGAATTCCATATACCCGCAGCAACGGCTACATTTTCACGAGCAGTTCCACCTGATCCGTACTGTACAAAATCTACAATAGCGTTTGCATTAGTGAATTCATTTGAATTGTATAAACCTAAACCAGCATTGTCATCAGGCATTTCATAAGGTAATACCACGTAACCACCAGCTGGCAAATTACTTACCGAACCACTTTGAGGGGTAATACTACTTAATTGTACATATGTACCAGGGCCTAAGCATAGCCAATAATCGCTAATATCAGCGGTCTCGCTACCTGTATTTAAAATTTCTACTAAATCAGTTCCTTTGTACTGAACTTCGTTAAAAACAACCGAAACTTCTGCTTCCGTTGGTGTAATGACGCGATCGTCATTGTCTGAACAAGATGCAATAAATAATACTGCAGCTATTAACACTAATAATTTTGTTTTCATCTTACTAATTTTACATTAAATATTCTTCAGCAAAGTTAGTATCAGAGTCAGCATTAAAACGGTGACAAAAATCACCGAAAGACGTTAAAAAAAACAAAATAAATGTTAATTTATGTTAAGGTTTTTATCGATAAATTATTCAAACTAATTAATTGATTATCAAAACTATACGTATTTTTACATATAGCATTAATTTAATATTTAAGTTCTATGAAATTTACAGTAATTTTTACAATGAAATGACGTTCGTAAAAGAGCTCGATTTGAAACTTTTCAATGTAGCAAACATGAAATTTTCAATGTGAAAATCGAGCTAGAAATAGTGAAGAAATGAATATCGTTTTCTAAGATAAAACTCTTTTAAGCAATCATTCTATTATCGTTAACTAACAATTCGATATGACGTTTGTGTTGAACTAAAAACTCTTGACTTTCAAGTTTCTTAGTAATTCTAGAAATCACTTCTCGTGAAGTTCCTAAATCTGAAGCAATACTCTGATGTGATAAGTGTAACATGTTAGAATTAGAAAGGTTAGACTTCTTGTTAAGATATTTAATCAACCTATCCTCCATCTTAAAACAGATAATATCTTTCGTTGTTCTAAGTAGATCCTCAAAATTTCTTTGATAATCATTAATAATGACTTTGCTAAAAGATGGATAGTTAACAAACCATTCTTTTACTTTTCTCATTGGCAAGCATAATACCAGCGTTTGATCTTCTGCAATAGCTGAGAAATTAATGGGTTCTTGCACAAATAAATGATTAAAACTCATGATGCAAGATTCTCCTGGATTAATATAATACAGTAAAAATTGAACGTTATCCTCTTCTGCATACATTTTAATCACTCCATCCAAGACAATTGGCAAAAAGTCTAAATAAGCACCTTGATGAACAATATGTTCACCACTTGAGAATTGTTCATACGTTGCATTAGCAATGATATCAGCATATAAATCTTTATGTAGAGCAGGTAAACATTGTCTTAAGCGTTGTTGATCAATCATTCTAATAGAATTGGAGTTAGTAATAGAGGTTTGAAATTTAGACGACATAATTTCAAAACATTACAAACACTCAAGAATAACAACAAATTATTATTTGATGGTATATGAATACTTAAAACTCAAAATATTTACAGTTTCTGGATCTGTAGTGTTGAATTCTTTTTCTAACCGATATAGCAAACTAAACCGCCCAATTTTCTTCACTTTGTAGCTGGTTCCTAGACTGATTCTATATTTATCGAAACCATTTGAATCTCCATTTTGCTGAAATCTATTAAATAATTCACATGAAAGTTCAGGGTCTAATTTCCAATTCTTAAAATTATAACCTAACGTTGTTTTAAATCTAACTCGTTGCCTTGCAACATCACCTTCGGCCGAAGAAATACCTAGTTCATTTCTATGTTGATACCGTATTCTATATTTTAATCCGAATCGGTCTAACTTATGTCTGAAAGAAAGATCTAAGTGATATCTCAAATGATTCTCATAGCCTTGAATTCGACCATTCGTATCATTATCTCTAATATAGCGCACTCCAACTCCAATTCTGAAATTACTTGGTAATTTATAAGATGCGCCCAGTTCACCAAAATATTGATCTACAGTAGCGGCATCATCTTTCAATCGTAATTGTCCTTCTAAACTAAACGTAAGCTTTTCACTACGTTCGTATTGTAATTCTAAAGCACTCCATGTTCTAAAATCGGTCAAATCCTCCTGAGCAGTCATCGAATGGAGGCTTACAAAAAAAACAAACTGGAGAAATCTCTTCAACGAAATCATTTGTATCTTAAAAATCATTTTTCTTTATAATAATGAACTGTTAGTTTGGCTACATTTTGAAGAAAATCTACATCATTCACAACTACCTGCTGTATATCTAAACCTAATTTTTCTTGCAGTTCTAACTTCAAACTTTCATGATCTTCAGGTTTAATATTATCAATATTATTATATATGACGCGCTTTGTGATTACCTGTCTTGACAGCCAAATTCTTTCAATTACCATTATAGAAACAATGACAATAACATTACCCAAAACAAGCTCTGCTAAACTCATTTTTTTATTCGCTAATGAATTAATAACCGAAACACCAATGACTACAAATAAATAGGTCATTTCTTTAATTCCAATAGTATTTGTTCGATAGCGAAGAATTCCAAAAATCGCAAATAAGCCAAGGGCCATTCCCAAATCAAGCTCAAATTTTTTCAGTGTAAAACAAATAAAGAATACTATAATACCAATCATATAATAGGTAAATAGATATTCCTGCTTTTTTGTATACTTATAATATAAAAAACGGATAATAATGGTTAAAACGACAATGTTAATCGAAAATCGAAATAGCATTTTATAAAAATCATTGTCAAAAAATGGTATGTCTAAAAATTCCATAAAATTTTAATATGCAGTTCAAATTTACTGAAATTATTTACACCCAATAGATATAATAAGAAAGCAATACATAAGGTAGACGAGAATACCTCTTTGGATCTACTCGGCAGGTCTACCGTGAATTTCTTCAAAAAGTGTATCAAAGTTTTCCCTGAGATACGTTCGCAACTTCATTCTATAATCATTTTTAAGCCACTCTACGAAATTATTTGTGCTTTTACTAATGCATTTGGTATAGCGTTGAATACGAAAATCAATATCATCTCCTAGTAATTTGGCTAATGCCAAGGCATCATATACATCTTCACTATTTTCAATACAGATCTTAGAATGATGTGCGATAGACATTTCTAACACTACTTTAGAGGACAAACCTTTGGCAACCGCATCTTTATAAGTTTGTCTGATATCAAAGGTTAAGTCAGGAGAATTTTTAAACTTAACTTTAATCACTTCGGGCATTTCATAAACAAAATTACTTTCTAACTCTTCGTCAGTCTGTAATTTATCTAAATAATAATTTGGCGATCTAAATATGCGTTGCCAATCCAAATTAGCCCCCCAAGGACCAAAACGATGGAAATTAT
The DNA here is from genome assembly GCA_947500525.1 of uncultured Flavobacteriaceae bacterium. Classification (GTDB taxonomy): domain Bacteria; phylum Bacteroidota; class Bacteroidia; order Flavobacteriales; family Flavobacteriaceae; genus Aureibaculum. The sequence goes on from CANMSH010000002.1 coordinate 505,604, forward strand.
TTCCTAAATCTATAACAGAGAATGTCTTTTTATCATCTAGTATACGACTTCCTCTACCTATCATTTGGTAGTAAAGGGTTAAAGACTTAGTGGCTCTATTTAGAATAATGGTATCAACTGTTGGCTCATCAAAACCTGTTGTTAAAATACTCACAGAAGTTAATATTGCATCTGGTGTTTTTTTAAACCATTCTAAAATCTCTTTTCTTTCTTTCTTAGAGGCCGTGTTATCTAAATGGGCGATTTTATATCCCGCAGATCTAAATAAATCATACACATATAAAGACGTATTGATACCATTGTTAAAGATGAGTGTTTTCTTACCCTTCGAACGTTCCTCATACGATTGTAATAATTTACCAAGCATATTCGCATTGGTATATAAATCTTCTGATGATTTAACTGTATAATCACCATTAGAACCTACAATTAACGACGTTAAACCAACGTTGTACGTGTACATTTCTGCCTTCGCCAGAAACTTATTGTCTATTAAAGACTTTATACTTTCTCCAACAATTAGCTCGTCGTAATTATCATGCATTGGAAGCTTGATATTCGAACTCAAAGGAGTCGCCGTCACTCCTAAAATGAATGATTTTTCAAAAAATTTGAAAAGTTTTGTGAAAGAATTATAGTGAGCTTCATCAATAATGACCAATCCAACATTAGATATATCAAGCATATCTTCATTCAACCTATTATTTAGTGTTTCAACCATCGCCACGAAACAACTATAATTATCTTGATCGTCTAAATTGGCTTTACTGCTAACAATCTTATTTTCAACACCAAATGATGACAGCATGCTGGCTGTTTGATTACATAACTCGATGCGATGTGTCATGACAAGTACTTTCTTGTCATGGTGCTTTAAATATTGTCTTACTATTTCAGAAAAAATAACAGTTTTACCACCACCTGTAGGGAGTTGGTATAACAAATGATAATCATTGGCAGCATCTTCAAAACTTGCAAATATCTTATCTATCGCGCCTTTTTGGTAGGTATAGAGGTCTTTTCCTGCCTTTCTTTCTTCTATTTCACTTGTAGCTAATTTCATTGGGGCTTTTACAATTGTAATTTTGCAAAAATACACCGTTTAAATAGTTTTTGAGCAATCTTTACGATAAAATATGGTATTATTCTTTTAATTCGTTAAGAATCAATTATTTCTGTTTATCGGAGTGTTTTTCTTTGGCATAGGACCGCGAAGGTGAATAATTAACCCATTTAAAAAATTACGCAAAATTTGATCTCCACATTCAACATATTTAGGGTGTTTTTCATTTCTAAAAAAAGCTCCTAATTCGCCCTTTGAGACTTTAAAATCAACTAATGCACAAATTTTAACAATATCATCATCTCTTAACTTATGTGCTACTCGTAATTTTTTAAAAATATCATTGTTTGATAACCCCATATTATGCTGTAATTTCTATAAATTTGATATCTAATGCTTTCTGAACTTCATGAATTCGAGGCAATTCACTTGGTAAAATCAAAGCGATAGAAAAACCTGTTTTACCAGCCCTAGCGGTTCTACCACTTCTATGCGTATAATAATCTAATTGCTCAGGCAACTGATGATGAACTACAAAGCCAAGACTATGAACATCAATACCACGCGCTGAGACGTCGGTAGAAATCAACACACGAACACTTTCATTTTTGAAGGCACGCATAACTTTATCTCGATCTCTTTGTTGCATGTCGCCTTCCAACGCTCCAACAGAAAATCCTTCCTCTTTTAAAATTGCGGTCAAATTTTGAGTTCCTGCTTTGGTTCTGCAAAAAATAATTCCTCTATCATTCTCTCTCTGTTCCAAAATCCTTATCAAAAGATCGACTTTCCCTTTAATGGTTGTTTTGATATACTGATGCGTAATATTAGCATTTACCAAAGCATTTTTATTTACTTCTACTCGTATCGCCTTTGGATCCATGTACGTTTTTACGATACGTTTAATCTCATCGGGCATGGTTGCTGAAAAGAGCCAAGTGTGTCGCTCGCCTTCGGTATATTTCAATATTCTATTCAAATCTTGTTTAAAACCCATACTCAACATCTCATCAGCTTCATCTAAAACAAGGGTTTTTATATTCTTTATATCAATTTCACCTCGTTCAATTAGATCAAGTAATCTCCCCGGTGTTGCAACAACAACATGCGTTGTTCTTTTTAAGGCCTTTATTTGGATATCGATTTTTTCTCCTCCATACACCCCTTCCGCAAAAATTTTATTCGGTACGTATTTCGTAAACTTAAACAGTTGTTTCTTTATTTGTTGCACCAACTCTCTTGTAGGAGCTAATATCAAAGCTTGTATTTCAGGATTCGATGCATCTATTTGATGTAAAATAGGAAGACCAAATGCAGCTGTTTTTCCGGTGCCTGTCTGGGCCAGCCCAATAAGATCTATTTTAGCAGTTAACAATTTAGGAATGGTTTCTTCCTGAATTTGCGTTGGACTAATAATATTTAGCTCTTTTAAGGCTTTGATATATTCTTTACGGATACCTAATTCTGAAAACGTCGACATACTTTTATTTAAGCGACAAATATACACTTAATATAAAGTGTAGCTTCACTATTAAACAATAAAAAAAGTGGGCATAAACCCACTTTTTCCTATTCTATATATGCTAGATAATCATCCAGCCTTTTTTAATTGTCTCTTTATTTTATTTATCGCAGATTCGATAGACTTCTCTGGTTCGATCACATTATAAGCTCCCCAAAATTCGGGGTCAGAAAATCCAGATGCTTCATCGGTAATAATGATAGATGGTTTTAATCTTTCTTTAAATTTCAAACTTTCTTTCGCATCACTAATTTCCCAATCTGTAATAGCCATTTCACTTGAAAGTGAGTATGTTGTGTTAAATAATTTTCGTTTTTTATTTATTTTAAACGTAATCTGAACATTGCTATAACCATAGTACCATTTTCCGTTTTTCTCTCGGTAATCTACTCTATATGCTGCCTTAGTTGGATATACCTTAATGTCTCTTGGTTTCTTTTTTACGAACATACTTCCCGTAAGTTCTTTATTTTCGACATTCAAATTATAAATAGCACTATTTAAGGCCAATGTTTCAGCATCAATATAAAGTTTTCCGTAAAATAAAGGCTCTACCACATTAGGGTTTTGAGCAAATTTCACAATATAAACCGCCTTGCCATTAATTGTTGTCGATGGCAAATAGGAAAAGTCATAATACTGTAACATTTCACTAGTAAATATATATTGAGGATACTTCATCATATCTACATACAGCGCATTAAATGGCCCACCTTGTAACTTTAAGGCAACCGTATCTAATTTGGTGTAATCAGTGCTTTTACGGGCCTTGTACAATTTCATATTGTCTTTGCGATTAGAATTGTATGGCTGTTTATATACATTTACGATAGCCTCCGCTAAAGAGACATTTCTTCTTCGTTTCTTTATTGTTTCTCTATAAAAAGCCGTCATATTTGCCTGCTGATTTAGATTATTTGAGGCTTTTCTTTTAAAAGTCTCTTCTACCAAATCTTTAGGGTTTTTAAAAGTGTTGATGGTTGCCTCTGATAATTCAGTCACATCTGGCTCAAGAGAAATTTTATTCTTGCTCTTTTTGAGACTTGATAAAGCAACTGTCTTTTGTTTGTAGCCTAAAAAGGAAATTACAATATTAGAATTTTCTAGATTCGAAGGAACTTTAAGTAAAAACTTACCGTCATTATTGGTAACGGTACTTATATTTGTATTTTCAATTGCAAGTGAGGCAAAAACTAGTGCGTCTCCAGAATTCTCGTCAACAACAATCCCACTGAACTCTTTGTAGGTTTCTACTGCAGTATCTGTTTGCGCATTTAATACGCTAAATGAAATCAATAAAAAGGAAAAAAAGAAACCTTTCATGTTTTGTTTTTGACGCTTGCTTAGTATAACGTTTTTCATGATAAACAACTTTAGATTCAACATTTTGTATCGCCTTATAAAGGTACTAAAAAATTGACACTTAAAATGTTAAATTAATTTCCAAGTACCAACTTTAATGCTTGCGTTTTTGCACTACTTCAATTAAGGCGTCCTTTGGATCGATAAAATTTGAAAAACTTACTAAAAAAGTAAAAAACCTATTCATTTATTTTCACATAGATTCATTAGATAATTCTTATCTTTAAAAATCTTTAAAACTAACTTCAATGAAACATTGCTATTTCCTTTTATTTATCTTCTTTCTTGTATCATGTAATCAAAGTAAAGAACTCTCCGATGAAGAGGTGTTAGAAAAAGCAACCACCATTCATGAGCGTGTAATTACTTTAGATACACATGCTGATATTAATATTGCGAATTTTACCGATTCAGTAAATTATACGCAGCGTCTAGAGAACCAGGTAAATTTGCCAAAAATGAAGGAAGGCGGATTAGATGTTGCTTGGTTTATCGTTTACACGGGGCAAGATTCGCTAAATGCAAATGGTTATGAGAAGGCATATCAGAATGCCATGTCTAAATTTGATGCAATTCATAGACTTACAAAAGAATATGCTCCCAATCAAATTGAATTAGCTCTAACATCGAATGATGTTCGACGTATTCATGACCAAGGTAAAAAAATTGCAATGATTGGTATTGAAAATGGATACCCAGTTGGTGAAGACATCACTAATGTAAAAAAGTTTTATGATTTAGGAGGAAGATATATGTCGCTTGCTCATAATGGCCATAGTCAATTAAGTGATTCAAATACAGGCGAAAAAGACAATGTTTGGTTACATGATGGGTTAAGTGAATTGGGGAAGCAGGTCGTGGCTGAAATGAACAAATATGGTATGATGATCGATATATCGCACCCCTCAAAAGAGGCTATTAAACAAATGATAGCGCTTTCAAAAGCCCCAGTGATTGCTTCACATTCTTCGGCTAGAGCACTTTGCAATCATAGTAGAAACTTAGATGATGAACAATTACAGTGGATTAAAGATAATGGCGGTGTTGTTCAAACTGTTGCCTTTAAATCTTATTTAAATACAGAAAAGTATAAAGCCCGAAATAGTAAAATTAAAGAAATTGAGAAAGTAGTAATGGATTCTTTAGGATCTAAATGGCTTACTCGAAATGAGATTCGTGAACTTCCTGCTGTTGATCGTGACAATTACTTAAAAAAATACGTTGTAATGAACGGTATTGTAAAAAAGAAAACCGCGTCAATGACAAACCTACCCCCGGCAGTTGATGTTTCTGATTTTGTAAACCATATAGATTACTTAGTTGAAAAAATAGGTATTGATCATGTAGGTATTAGTTCTGACTTTGACGGAGGTGGTGGTATAGATGGTTGGAGTGATGCTTCAGAAACGTTTAATGTAACTCTCGAATTAGTAAAGCGTAATTATACTGAAAATCAAATAAAAAAGTTGTGGAGCGAAAATCTCCTACGTGTTTTAGATGAATGCCAAAAAATAGCTCAAGATCTACAAGGTTAATACTACTATTAAATTGAAAATAATTCGAGAATCTCTTCGCTAATTCGTTTTGGTTTTAGAGATTCTTTGTCTAAAAGACAGAATATTGTTTTTGATTTTACTAAGAGTTCATCATCTCTATACATATGAACAATTCTAGTAGATTTCACCCCTTTACTTTCCTCAATCCATGTGAAAATTGAAATATCATCATGTAGGTATGCTTGTTTGAGATAATCTATTTCATGACGTAGTACCATCCATACAGATGCATCTTTGATAGTTTTAGTTGCCAATATCTCCCAATGTGCATATGCTACCTCCTGCACCCAATCTAGATAAACAGCATTGTTCACATGATTAAGATGATCTAAATGTTGCGATTCTACTTTTAAAAAATGTTGATAAGAAACTTTATCATTTGGGGCCATGTAATTCATTTTATGACAACTAAAATACAAAATATGATAAGAGATGTTAAAGTTCCACCAAAGAATATGGCAGGTTAACTAATATTAGCTAACTTCAACCGGTAATCTACTGAAAATGAGAGTCAAACTATTATACATAAGTCTATTTTTTATCACATCTTGCGTCAAATCCCAAGAAAAGAAAGTTGAAGATAGACTCGTTGGAGGTCCCTGTCAAGGTTGTGAAGCCATTTATGATTATGGAGATTATCTGTTGAATGCAGTTGATACATTACCCGGATTTACTTCTTCCAAGCAACATTTAAAGATTTCTGGAACAGTCTATCAAAATGACGGTCGCACTCCGACAAGCGATGTACTATTATATATTTATCAAACCAACGAGTTAGGGATATATCCCAAAAGGGAGAATTCTAAGGGTTGGGAAAACACACATGGATATATACGCGGATGGATTAAAACCAACGCAAAAGGTCAATATACACTGTACACCTTTCGGCCAGGGTCATACCCCAATACTACCACACCTCAACATATACATGTCACCGTTAAAGAGACATCAAAAAACGAATATTACTTAGATGATTTTTATTTCGATGATGATCCTAACTTAACGAATAAAATTAGGAATAGAAAAAACTTTAGAGGTGGCAACGGCATCTTGAAGCTTAGTTCGAATGGTGCGATTTACGAATCTAAAAGAGATTTTATTTTAGGACTGAACATTCCTAATTACAATTAAAATAAAGAAGGAGGTTCTTTGGCCATTGTAGGAATAGTTAAGGTTGTTCCTAGGGTCTCATTCAGGTTCTTAATAAAATGTGCAGATAACAAAGGAGAAGCAAGCTCTAGATTTTGATGCACAAAAAAATGCACTTTTTCAAGACCGGCATCCACCCATTCGTTTAGACGAAGTACCCAATCGTTCAATCTGTCATAATCACTTTGATGATTTGCACCTACATATCTAATAAATGCTTCATTGTTACTTAATCTCATATGTAATAAATCTCGTCTACCTGCCGAATCAACTAAAATATTTGCTATACCATTCTCTTTTAATACATAATATAACTCATTAGCAACGTTATCATTTGAATACCAATCTGGGTGTCTAAATTCCACAGCCAATGGTATTTCTTTAGGCCAAGATTGAGCAAAATTAATTACCCTATCAAAATCTTTAGGTGAGAAATTAGCATGCATCTGTAAAAATAATGTTCCTAATTTTTCTTTCAAATTAGAAGCGGCATACAGATAATTTTCAACTTGTTGTCTTACTTCGTTTAGTCTTTTCCAATGACTTATTTCCTGATTTAACTTTGGAAAAAACTTAAAGCCTTCGGGAGTTTTATCGTACCACTTTTCAAATTGTTCGGGTGGAAAAAATCTATAAAAAGTAGCATTTAATTCAATACTATTGAATTGACTCGAGTAATATACCAATTCATCTTTGGTGCCTCGAGGATAGAATCCTTTTAGGTCTGCCCTATTCCATTTTGCACAGCCAACAAAAACTTCTAACGGTTTTGAATTATTAGTTGACGACAGTAATAAATGTGTGTCTGGGTGATCTTGAGGCAAGGTAAAATCTACCAATTCGGGGTTGTCTACTCTTCCAAATTTCATGCTAAATGGTTAATAAAATCGTTTATAACTATAATTCTTTCTATTGATTCAAAGATACACATTAGTTACTTTTAAATAAACCTATAAGTTATGAATTCAAGAAAAACAATTCTTTTAAATTCACGTCCAATTATTTCTTCGGCAGTAATCACGAGTAACATGTCAAAAGGAGAAGAATTTCAAAATAAAACACTACGTCCGATTATCAAATTACAAAATGATCTATTCGTTGCTGTGTTTAGAAATTACATTGCAAAGTACAAGGGAGCATTTTACAATTTGACACTAGAGAAAAAAATGGATTATATCGATAACGCCATTCAGAAAAACATCAAATTTAGAAATTCTTTAAAAGGTATGATTATCGGACAATTTACCGTTGATGAATACAACCTATATGTTCAAGATTCTTCCTCTTTAAATAAAAGAATGATGCAAATTGTAACCGAACGCTTAAAAGATCAAATTCAACTCTTTGAGTTTGAAATGGTATCTTAATCTATGAGTGAAACACCATTCAAATCGGTCGTCAATACTTCAGTCATATAATCAAAATATGGGCGAATCGCTCTAAACGCTATATCAATTTCATTTATGAAATTTGGTGAAGTCACCTCTTTATCGCTATATTTTTTAGTGAAAATAAACTGTTTTTTCTTGATCAGGTCAATATCAGGATGTGATTTATCGAAACCTTTCGGTGACGTTTTAACTTCATCACCTTCTAAAGTTCCCCAAGATTCTTTGAACTTTTTTGATCCAATGACAGTTCTAAATTCTGAAGCATCTAATTCTAATTCTTTACGAATTCGCAATAAATCATCTTTATGAGGTTGCCAAAAACCCGTTGCCAAGAAAGATTCATTATTTGGCGCTATATGAACGTAATAACCACCTCTCAAACGAGGCTTCGTTCTCCCAAAAGAACCTCCAAAATGAGTTTTATAGGGTGTTTTATTTTTTGAGAATCGAACATCTCTATAAATTCGAAAAACTTTAATCTGATCAACATCATCATGCTTTTGTAAATTCTCGAAGACCCGCTGATAAAAACTTTTGACGTCACTTTCAAGTGCTTTAAAAGTTGGTTTATGTTCAGTAAACCATTCGCGATTGTTATTTTTCTCTAATTTTTTAAAAAAACTCAGTATATCTTTTGATATAATAGATGACATAATCTTTACATTTTAGAATTCAAATATAAGAAAGATATGAAGTTGATTTTTGGACAATACACAGCTTAAAAAATAAATACCTTTTTGAATCATCTTAGATTTTTTTTATATATTTAAAACTTACAATACTAGTAACCAATTTATTATACTAACTAAAACCCTACTTAATTATGACAACTGAATCAACAAACAAACCATCTATTTGGTTTTGGATCATAAGTGTAGTTGCACTTTTATGGAATAGTGCTGGCGCTTATATGTATTTAATACAGGCGTATAACACTGAAAGTTTCAAGGCCATGTATACTCCTGAGCAATTAGAAATGGTGAACAATGCCCCTTCATGGGCTACTGCTGCTTTTGCGGTAGCTGTATTTGGAGGTGTACTCGGATCCATTGGATTGCTATTACGCAAAAAATGGGCTAAATCTGTCTTTTTCTTATCTCTTTTGGGAATTATAGCACATCAGCTTATTTACAATTCATTTATGAGCGGGGCTATTGAAGCATACGGAACTTCTGCTATCATCATGCCAGTGATGACCTTTATTATTGGAGGATTATTACTTTTATTCACCAATAAAGCTATCGCAAAGCATTGGTTGCGTTAATTTAAAAAGAGAAGATATAAAAAAGAGCTGCTTTTCGCAGCTCTTTTTTATTATAAACCATTTATATAACTTCCGTAAAGATCATTAAACTTATATCCTTTTGTAAATCGGTTTTTATTTAATTTTTTGTGCTCAACCAGGGCCCATAACACAAACTCTTTCAGAAAATAACGAGTATCAACATCCAGCTCTGGTTGATATTTCAAAACAAGTTTATCTAAGGCATCTATTCGATCTAATTCATTTCGAAAAAGTTCATCATTCATATCATCGAGTAATTCAAAATTACTCTCCTCAAAAAACCATTCTATAATTTTATCGTACGGAGTTGTTTCATCTTTATGCTGTAACTTCTGTATTTCAGGGAAATAATCGGGAAACATGGTTTTTATAGCCGCGGCAATTAATTTATTCGCTACGAATGAAGCCCCCTCTTGTTCTCCTTCATAAACGAGTTCTACTTTACCAGTTATAGCAGGAATAACACCCATAAAATCTAGTAATCTCACTGCCGTTGACTTGTCGGATGTGAGCATACTCCTTCTCTCTGCCGTGCTCATAAGATTCTCAAAGATCGTAATACTCATTCTAGCACTAATACCACTTTTAACATCAATATATTCGCTATTTCTTGCTTCAAAACTTATTTGTTCAATTAATCTTTTCGCTATACTAGGGACAGAAACTTTATCTAATTGAGCAGTATCCAAATTAGCCTCTTGCTCAGTGATTTTTCGCGCAATATCTAAAGTTTCAGGGTAATGAGTTAAAATTTGTGATCCAATTCTATCTTTTAGAGGAGTTACAATACTACCACGGTTTGTATAGTCTTCGGGATTTGCAGTGAATACAAATTGCAAATCTAAAGGCAAACGTAATTTAAATCCTCTTATTTGAATATCTCCTTCTTGTAAAATATTAAATAGCGCCACTTGAATACGTGCTTGTAAATCTGGCAATTCATTAATCACGAAAATAGATCTATTTGCTCTAGGAATCATACCAAAATGAATCACGCGATCATCTGCATAACTTAATTTTAAATTCGCTGCTTTTATGGGGTCAACATCTCCAATAAGATCGGCAACAGTAACATCTGGGGTTGCTAATTTCTCATAAAACCGCTCATTTCGATGCATCCAAGAAATGGGAGTATTATCTTTTTCCTTTACGATCAACTCTATTGCATAACGAGATAACGGCCTGAAAGGATCATCATTTATCTCCGAGCCTTCTACTACAGGTATATACTCATCTAACAAATTAACCATCATTCTGGCCAAACGAGTTTTGGCCTGTCCTCTAAGACCTAATAAATTAATATTATGTCTAGATAAAATAGCTGTTTCTAATTCAGGGATCACAGAATTTTCGTATCCCCATACACCTTCAAAAACGGTATCTCCATTTTGGATTTTTTCAATTAAGTTATCTCTAAGTTCATCTTTAATAGATTTACTTTGATATCCTATTTTCTTTAAATCACCTAGCGTTTTAATTGTTTCTATATTCATAAAATGTATTATCCTTTTAATCTCTTTTTTCTATTTTGCTCATAGTCTTCAAAAATCACCTCTCCTAAACCTTTAAGACCAGTATAAAAAGCTTTGCCTTGATTTGTCTTTGTAAAGTGTCTTACAAACTGCATTAGATAAGGATCTTGTGCTATCATAAAAGTGGTTATTGGAATGTGTAATTTTCGAGCTTGACTCGCCATGGTATAGCATTTCTCAACAATATGCTGATCTAAACCATTACTGTTCTTATAATATTGACCATCAGGTAAACGCAAACAACTAGGTTTTCCATCGGTAATCATAAAAATTTGCTTATTCGTATTTCGTTTTCTTCTTAGCATATCCATAGCTAGCTGCAAACCTGCCACTGTATTCGTATGGTATGGGCCTACTTTTAAATATGGTAAATCTTTAATAGCAATCGGCCAAGCATCGTTTCCAAATACAAGAATATCCAACGTATCTTTTGGATAACGAGTTGTAATCAATTCGGCTAATGCCATGGCTACTTTTTTCGCCGGTGTAATACGATCTTCGCCATACAGAATCATACTATGACTGATGTCTATCATCAAAACGGTACTCATTTGTGCTTTGAAATTGGTTTCCTCTACCACCAAATCATTTTCATTTAGCATGAAATCACCGATACCGTTGTTAATTTGAGCATTTTTAATACTTTCTGTCATAGCAATACTATCTAAGCCATCGCCATAATGATAATTGCGAAATTCGCCAGTATGCTCATCCCCTTGCCCAATACTTTTTGCCTTGTGATTTCCTGAACGACTTTTCTTTAGATTTCCAAAAATTTGATCTAATGCTTTCTGTCGTATGGCACGTTCGGTTTTCGCCGTAATCGTTAAGCCACTACCATCTTGTGGCTCTATTTCTTCGCGCAGGTATCCCTTCTTTTTTAAATCTTCTATAAAATCGTCTAATGTATATTCTGGAGTTGTAAGTTCATATTCTTTGTCAAGTTGAGCTAACCAATCTAGCGCTTCATCTACATCACCTGAAGTATGTGTAATTAATTCTTTAAAAATTTCAAAAAGCTTGTCAAAAGGCGAAACATTAGGTGCTTCGTAGTTTTCAAAGCGTAAACCTTTTCTAAACATATCATTCATCGTATAAAAATAAGATATTTGCAGTTAGCAATACCAGTACTCTATCAAACTTTAAGTTTTTTTTATGATGAATTTAGAACATTTTGACGCTTTCATAAATACACCTCCTTTATGGAAGCATAAAGAATTCAACATAACACAATTTAGTCTTCCCGAAATAAATTTGAATCAGGTAATTATAAGGGAAATTCCATCGAAACTTAGATTAGGCCATCAACTAGAATATGTTTTCAAACAATTAGTATCGCAAACAGCTCTTTACGAAATTTCTATTGATAATCTACCCATAAGAAACAATACTAGAACTCTCGGAGAAATTGACTTTATTTTAACGAATAAGATTTCTAGTGAACTTATTCATGTTGAACTGACGTACAAATTCTATCTTATTGACCCTTCTATTAAAGAAACAATTCACCAACTGATTGGGCCAAATAAAAGAGATCTCTTTTTTACAAAATTAGAAAAGATAAGAAACGATCAATTTAAACTATTGCACTCTCCTGAAGGAATTGAAGCATTACAAAAGAAGGACATACATCATGAAAGTGTGCATCATCAAGTTTGTTTCAAAGGTCAATTGTTCGTTCCCTATAAAGGAAGGGTATCTCCTATTTCACCTCTAAACGGTGATTGCATTGTTGGTTTTTGGATTGCCTTTAATGAATTTAACTCGGCTTCATTCAGTTCGTATCAATTCTATATGCCAAATAAATTGTCTTGGTTGCTACCTCCAAACGATAATGTGCAATGGAAGTCACATCAAAAAATCATATTCGATATCAGACAAAAAAATTATATGAATATAAGTCCAATGATATGGATCAAAAAATCTGAAACTCGTTTCGAAAAATGTTTTGTGGTATGGTGGTAATCTTATTTTTGCCTTGCTTTTAAAACCGCTTCAATATTTTTCAATGAAAATCCTTTTGCTTGTAATAAAATTAAATAATGAAACAGCAAGTCTGCAGACTCATCCAAAAAAAGTGTATCGTTATCATCTTTTGCTTCGATAACAACTTCTACAGCTTCTTCACCCACTTTCTGCGCAATTTTGTTGATCCCTTTCCTAAATAAAGACGCTACATATGAACTTTCATCATGTTTATTTTCTTTACGCTCTTGAATAGTGGCTTCCAATTTAGATAAAAACCCGAATGACTGTTCATTTGATTGATTCCAACACGTATCAGTTCCTTTATGACAAGTTGGGCCATCTGGGGATACTTGCACTAACAAAGTATCGTTATCGCAATCTACCTTTATGTCAACTAGATGCAGAAAGTTCTTACTCTCTTCTCCTTTAGTCCACAATCGCTGTTTAGAACGGCTATAAAAAGTAACTTTTTTGGTAGCCATGGTTTTGTCATACGCGGCTTCATTCATATATCCAAGCATCAATACATTTTTTGTTTCAGAATCTTGAATTATGGCAGGCACTAAACCTTCTTTACTTTTATTGAAATCTATTTTCATTATCTTATAAGATTATAATCGTACCGGAATGTTATTATTCCGAAGTTCTTGTTTTAAATCATTTATCTCTATCTCTTTAAAATGAAAAACACTTGCAGCTAGCGCTGCGTCTGCTTTCCCTATTTTAAAAGTATCTATGAAGTGTTGTTTATTTCCAGCTCCACCCGAAGCAATGATCGGGATATTTAATTCTGTTGAAAGTCTTGACAACGCTTCATTTGCGAAACCATCTTTTGTTCCATCATTATCCATAGATGTAAAAAGAATCTCTCCAGCGCCACGCTTTTCAACTTCTTTTGCCCATTCAAATAAATCTAAGTCGGTAAGTACTTTTCCTCCAACCAAATGCACTTTCCAATGCTCATTTATTTTTTTTGCATCAATGGCCACAACAATACACTGATTACCAAACTTACCTGATAATTCATTAATAAGTTCAGGGCGTTTTACAGCCGAAGAATTAATTGAGACTTTATCAGCTCCACATTTTAATAAAGTGTCAACGTCTTCGATTGACGATATACCACCACCAACTGTAAAAGGAATATTTACTTGGGCCGCAACATCCAACACAAGTTTTGTTAGCGTCTTTCTTCTCTCTTCAGTAGCTGAAATATCTAAAAAAACCAATTCATCAGCGCCATTACTTGCGTAAATTTTGGCCAATTTTACTGGATCACCGGCATCACGTAGATTTACGAAATTAACCCCTTTAACTGTTCTTCCATTTTTAATATCCAAACACGGTATGATTCTTTTTGTCAACATGCTATTTGTTCATTATTTAAATGTAATTTGAATCGAACGGATGATATCTTATAAATTTTTAACGCTTTTCGATTCATTAGGATTTCGTTTCTAGTATAAATTTCTCTAACTGTTTTAAGCTAATTTTGTTTTCATAAATAGCTTTTCCTATAATAGTCCCTTCACATCCTAATTTTGCTAATCGAGGTAATTCATCAAATGTAGAAATACCACCAGAAGCGATTAATTTCAGATTTTCACATTCATCAAGAATTCTTTTATACAATTCGAAAGATGGTCCTTGCAACATACCATCTTTGGCAATATCTGTACAAATTACATATGCAATACCTTCTTTTATATAATTCTGAATAAACGGTACAAGTTCTTCTTTACTTTCTTCCTGCCAACCGCTAATAGCAACCTTTTCATTCATGGCATCAGCACCTAAAATAATTTTATCGGCACCATAGGTCGCAATCCAACTTTTAAAGACGACTGGATCTTTTACCGCGATACTTCCACCTGTAATTTGATGAGCACCAGAGTTGAAGGCAATTTTTAAATCTTCATTCGTTTTTAACCCTCCTCCAAAATCAATTGAAAGTTTAGTTTTCGTAGCAATTTGTTCTAAAACCTTGTAATTTACGATATGATTTGCCTTTGCACCATCCAAATCAACTAAATGTAAATATTGTATTCCACTAGCTTCAAATTCCTTGGCAACTTCTAATGGGTTTTCATTATATATTTTCTTGGTAGCATAGTCTCCTTTCGACAAACGCACACATTTACCTTCGATAATATCTATTGCAGGTATTATTCTCATAAGTCTAAAAAGTTTTTCAATAATTTTGATCCAGCTATACTGCTTTTCTCAGGGTGAAACTGTACACCATAAAAATTATCTTTTTGTAAAGCATTTGAATATTGTAATCCATAATCACTTACGGCAATAGTTTCATTACAAACCGGTGCATAATAACTGTGCACTAAATACATATATTCATTTTCCGAAATATCTTTAAACAACGGTGATTTTAAATTTGATATTTGGTTCCAACCAATTTGAGGAACTTTTAACCCATTATCAAATTTGGTGACATTCGTTTTAAAAATTCCAAGACCTTTCGTATCTCCTTCTTCAGAATAATCACACATTAGTTGCATCCCTAAACAAATTCCAAGAACGGGCTGTTTCAATGTTGGTATTAGGTTATTTAAACCACTAGATACTAGCATATTCATTGCACTATTCGCCTCACCAACCCCTGGAAAAATTACCTTGTCAGCATTTTGTATTTCACTGACATTACTTGTTAATTTTGCTTCAAAACCTAAGCGTTCTATGGCAAATTTTATGGATTGTATATTTCCAGCGCCATAATCTATTATTACTATTTTCATTATAACATTCCTTTAGTGCTTGGCAATATCATTTTCTCTACATCTCTATTCTTTGCCATTTTGATAGCTTTCGCAAAAGCTTTAAAAATAGCTTCTATCTTATGATGCTCATTTTCTCCTTCTGCCTTAATATTCAAATTTGCTTTAGCCCCATCTGTGAATGATTTGAAAAAATGAAAAAACATCTCAGTAGGCATTTTACCAATCATTTCGCGCTTAAAATCTGCATCCCAAACTAACCAATTCCTACCTCCAAAATCAATACTCGCTTGAGCTAGACAATCATCCATTGGTAGACAAAACCCGTATCGTTCAATACCTAATTTATTACCTAAGGCTGCTGCGAAGACTTCTCCTAAGGCAATTGCTGTATCTTCAATAGTATGGTGTTCATCAACTTCTAAATCTCCCTTCACCAAAATTTCCAAATCCATTTGACCATGTCTAGCTAATTGGTCTAACATATGATCAAAAAAAGCAATTCCAGTATTGATTTCACTCTTACCAGTACCGTCTAGATTTAGTTCAATGGTGATATCAGTTTCATTTGTTTTTCTTTTGGTGCTCGCTGAGCGATCTTGTAATTTCAAAAACTCATAAATACGATTCCAATCATTTGTTTCTAAAGCAATAAATGATGCTAAATCTTCACTTTTCACTGTAATTTCATCAGTTCCCAATTCGGTCAAATCATTGATAAAAATACCTTTTGCATTTAAATTTTTAGCAAGTTCAACATCGGTTAAACGATCACCAATTACAAATGAATTTTCTAAATCATAGCTCTCACTGAAATACTTAGTTAACAAACCAGTATTCGGTTTTCTTGTGGGTGCGTTGTCTTTAGCAAATGTTTTATCAATAAAAACCTCACTAAATTCAATACCTTCATTTTTAAACGTTTGTAGTACGAAATTATGTACTGGCCAAAACGTATCTTCAGGATAAATAGCAGTACCTAACCCGTCTTGATTGGTGATCATTACTAATTCAAAATCAAGCTCTTTGGCAATTTTACTCAGTGATTGGATTGCTTTTGGGTAGAAGATCAATTTCTCAAATGCATCTATTTGTTCATCAGCAGGTTCTTTGATCATTGTACCATCTCTATCTATAAATAATACTTTTTTCATACTTAAATCAATTCATTTAAAACGTTCTTCAATTTTATATTCTCCTCTGGATTTCCAACTGTAAATCGTAAGGTATTTTCACATAATGGTTGTGTTGATCGGTTTCTAATTACTATACCTTTTTCTAATATCTCTTCATACCTCTTGTTTGCATGATCAACCTTGACTAAAACAAAATTGGCCTCAGTTGGGTATACCTCTGATATAAAGGGAATATCGGTTAAAGTAGCTATTAATTTTTCACGTTCTTCTATAATTTTGGCTACTTCTTGATCAACCCTTTCCTTAGCAAGCAAACGTTTTTTAGCTCTATTTTGAGTCAATTCGTTCACATTATAAGGAGGTTTAATTTTATTCAAAACATCTATTATTTCTTTAGAAGCGTAGCAAATACCCAGACGAATTCCGGCCAATCCATATGCTTTCGAAAGTGTTTGCGTAACGATCAAGTTTGGAAACTCCGAAAGTCTCTCCACCCAACTCTTATCGCTCGAAAAGTCAATATAAGCTTCGTCAATTACAACGATTCCCTTAAAGTTAACCAACAAGGTTTCGATTGTTTTTGATGAAAATGAGTTTCCTGTTGGATTATTAGGAGAACATATGAATAGTAATTTTGTATTGTCATTAATCGCCTTTAAAATTCCCTCTAAATCAGGTTCGTAACTTTGTGTAAGTAAGACCTCTCTATTTTCAACATCATTTGTATCGGCAAGTACTTTATACATGCCATAAGTTGGAGGTAGTGTAATTATATTATCAATTCCAGGACGACAAAAAACGCGATAAATAAGATCTAATACTTCGTCACTACCATTACCAAGTAAAATGTTTTCTTCTAATATGTTCTTATTTGATGCTAAAATTGACTTCAAACTTCTTTGCTGTGGGTCAGGATAGCGATTTACTCCATTGTCGAACGGATTCTCATTGGCATCTAAAAAAACCATATCGGTGTCAAAGTCTTTAAATTCATCTCTAGCCGAAGAATAAGGCTTCAAGGCAGAAACATTCTTTCTTACCAAAATATTTAGGTTGAATTTAGTGTTCATTTTTTTAAGCTTTTTAAACGTAAACTCACTGCATTTTTATGGGCTTGTAAACCTTCAGCTTCAGCCATTATCTCTATCGCGGGACCTATATTTTGTATTCCTTGTTTGGTAATTTTTTGAAAAGTCATACTCTTCATAAAGCTATCTAAGTTCACTCCCGAATACGCCTTAGAAAAACCGTTTGTAGGTAAGGTATGATTTGTTCCAGACGCATAGTCTCCGGCGCTTTCAGGTGTATAATTACCTATAAAAACCGATCCTGCGTTGATAATTCCATTTATATAAAACGCTTCATCTTTTGTGCAAATTATAAAATGCTCCGGGCCATATTCATTAATCAAGTCAATTGCAGCATCTTTGGTATCCATATATATTAACTTCGAATTCTGAATAGCTTTTTTGGCAATTTCCTTTCTTGGTAATTCTTTTATTTGCAAGGTGATCTCTGTTTCAACCTCTTTGATCAAATCATGTGATGTAGAAACTAGAATAACTTGACTATCTGCTCCATGTTCTGCTTGACTCAATAAATCTGAGGCCACAAAAGATGCATCTGCACTAGCATCAGCAACAACTAATAATTCACTCGGTCCCGCTGGCATATCAATAGCAACTCCAAATTTAGTGGCTAGCTGTTTCGCAATCGTCACAAACTGATTTCCAGGTCCGAAAATTTTAGAAACTTTCGGAATTTGATTTGTGCCAAATGTCATTCCCGCTATTGCTTGAATACCGCCAACCTTAAATATTTGAGTAACTCCACACAAATGTGCCGTGTATAGAATTGCTGGATTTATGTTGCCATTTTTATCTGGAGGTGAGCATAAAATAATTTCCTTGCAACCCGCTAGTTTGGCAGGAATTGCGAGCATTAGTACTGTAGAAAACAGTGGCGCAGTTCCTCCTGGAATATAAAGTCCTACGCTCTCAATGGCTCTTTTTTCTTGCCAACAGTGAACGCCTTCAATAGTTTCTACAGAAACATTTGATGTTTTTTGGGCATGATGAAATTTATCTATATTGCTCTTTGCTAAGCTAATAGAGTTCTTCAATTCATTAGAAACTTTATTTTGAGCTTCAGAAACTTCATTTTTACTAACCAGAAACGTATCCAATGTAATTCCATCAAAAAATGAAGTGTACTTCGAAATTGCCGTATCTCCTTTCAGTTCAACTTCATGAAAAATTTCTGACACTGTAGCTTCAATATCTTCTATTGTTTGTGTAGGTCTTTTTAAAACCTCTTCCCATGTATTTCTTGGAGGATTATTAATAATTTTCATTATAAAACCATTTTTTCAATTGGACATACCAAGATACCTTGCGCACCTTTTACTTTTAACTCATCAATAATTTCCCAAAACTGATTTTTATCTATAACTGAATGAACAGAACTCCATCCTTCTTCGGCCAGTGGCAATACCGTTGGGCTTCGCATCCCTGGCAATACCTTTATAATTTCTTCTAATCTATCATTAGGCGCGTTCATTAACACATATCTTGAATTTCGCCCTTTTAGCACAGATTGAATTCTGAACCGTACCTTATCAAGTAATTTTCTATTATCATCGCTAATTAAAGGCGACACTGCTAGAACAGCTTCTGATTTTAATAATACTTCAACTTCTTTTAAATTATTTTTAAAAAGAGTACTCCCACTTGAGACAATATCACAAATACCGTCGGCTAATCCTATGTTAGGTGCAATCTCTACAGAACCATTAATTACGTGTAGGTCAATCTCAATTCCCTTTTCAGATAAATAGGTCGTCACAGTATTAGGGTATGATGTTGCTATTTTCTTATTTGAAAAATAACTCATATCTGTATACTCTTCATTTTTAGGAATCGCCAAAGAGACTCTGCATTGAGAAAAACCTAGTTTTTCGGCGATACCAATATCACTCCCTTTTTCTATCAATACATTCTCACCAATAATGGCAATATCTACTACTCCATCTCGCAAATATTGTGGAATATCTCCGTTTCTCAGGTAGAACACCTCTAACGGAAAGTTACTCGCCTGGGCTTTCAATTGATCTTTACCATTATCGATAGAAATACCACAATCTTTAAGAAGCTTTAAAGAATCTTCATTTAATCGTCCCGATTTTTGAATTGCTATTTTTAATTTACTCATTTCTCTTGCTGCAATTGCAGATTTTTTTATTGTTAATCATTATGTTTGAGTAAATCAAAAGGCACATCTCAGAAAAGAAAAACCCGCTTGACGAACTCAAACGGGTTTAAAATATCTTGATTTTATTCAATACATCTTCAATTCGCCTGAGTGCAAATATGAAAATGATGATGATGTAATTGAATAAAGTTCATTTCTTTGTTTTTACTTCTACAAATATTTAGAATTTAAAATTAGAATTCCAAATATTTTTTAATCTTTTAATTTATTCATTTCTAAATTTCTTTTTTGAGCATGTTCATACCCATACTTCCACCACTTTTTCATTAACTTCTTATTAAATACTAATGAGTTGGTAGTTAGTACTGTAGGGGTATAGTACAAATTCAATTTCACATCTTTATGCTTCGCTTCTAACTTACCAATATTTACGTTATATCTTTCTAATTGATCTAACATAAATTCTGATACCGTCATCATCAATCCGAAAGGGTTTTTAGAGGGCAAACGGTTTATTTGAGAAACCTCGGTTTCTAATATAATAGCATCCACCTCAGTAGCTCCACGTAAAATTGCTTCTCGAATAGGAACAAGACAAGCAAATCCCCCATCGGCATAATCGCAATTATTCTTTCGTAGCAAACTCATAAACGGCACATAATTACAAGAACCCCAAATCCAATCACAAAAATCAAGATATTCAAAATCCTTAATTGACTTATATTCAACTTGATTCGCTGTTAAATTTGAAACGGTAACGATTACATCCTTATGAGAATTTTTTACGCGATTAAAGTAATCTTCAGTTATATATTTTTTTATAAATCGTCTTAGATTTTTACTTTCTCCGAACGTTCTTCTACCGTTCATAAAGTTCCACAAGGTGTTTAAATGATTAATACTAACAACTTTCTCACCATGCACTGTTCTTACCACAAAGGGATTATTACTAAATATCTTTCGTTGACTTACGGTGGTATAAATTGCTTTTAACTCTCTCAACCTGCCCATTGCCAAGTGAGTTACCATTAGACTTCCTGTAGAAGTTCCTAGAAACAAGTCATATTCCTTATTGTTCTCCTCAATTAAATATTCAGCTACACCTCCCGCAAAAGCGCCTTTGCTTCCACCGCCAGATATTACCAATGCTTTCATTTTATTGTAGTGTTATTTTATGTTTTTCGAATAAGTTAAAAAAATTATATCAACTAGGGCTAGCCCTTCTATTAATTTGACATGTAAAATACATGAGAAAATTATTTATTTGATATTCAAATCACTTATTTTTGATAAATCTAATCTATTTATAATGAAAAGTAGTAACCTATTATTGATTTTAAGTTTTACACTCACTTTCTACGCTTGTAAAAAAGAAATTGAACCACGAGAATTTGGATCAATTTCAATTGAAGAGATCAAAATCGATAGTACTAGTATCAGGGCGATTCATGTATTAAAAGATTCTACACTTTTTTTTACTACAAATAACGGACAGATAGGAATGAGTGCTGGTTTTACAAGTGCTATGATGACTTCTGAGATAAAATATGATACAATTACACCACACTTTAGAAGTATCGCTTCTAATGGCAGCTCTATTTTTGTTTTGAGCGTGGGTAATCCTGCTTTGTTGTATAAATATGACGATGGAGAATCTCAATTAGTATATAAAGAAGAACATGAAAATGTTTTCTATGATGCGATGGCTTTTTTTGATTCTAAAAATGGCATCGCTATGGGCGATCCAACCGAAGATTGTTTGTCAATTATAGTGACTAAAGATAGTGGTAATACCTGGACCAAAATTTCGTGTGATGACTTACCCAAAATAGAAGAAGGCGAAGCTGCTTTTGCGGCTAGTAATACTAATATATCGATCATAAAATCAAACGTTTGGATTGTTACTGGAGGAAAGCGAGCTAGAGTATTTCATTCTAAAGACCAAGGAAAAACATGGCAGGTTTATAATACCCCTATTACACAAGGAGGAAAAATGACCGGAATTTATAGTGTAGATTTTTATGATTCTAATAATGGAATTATATTTGGCGGCAATTGGGAAGATAAATCTGATAACGCCGCCAATAAAGCAATTACGACAGATGGAGGGAAAAGTTGGCAGTTAGTAGCGAACAACAATGAACCTGGCTATAAAAGTTGCGTCCAATACATTCCCAATACATATGGTAAAGAGTTAATTGCTGTAGGTTCAACGGGCATTTCTTTTTCAAATGATAGTGGACAGTCCTGGAAAGAAATTAGTTCAAAAAAAGATTATTATACAATTCAGTTCGTGAATGAAAATATAGCTTGGTTAGCAGGTAAAAATAAAGTTGGTAAATTGATATTAAATTAGAATTAATGAAAAAAATTATACTGTTTACAGTAATTGTTGCATTGGTAAGTTGTAAAAAAACTGCTATAGAAAGTGAACTTGGTTGTGATTCTTCGCCGAAAATAGGTAAAACGAAAGAAGTTAGAGATATTTTAAAAAAATTCAAAGTGGTGATTCCTGAAAATTGGGAAACTCAATTGTATTACGACGAATTTAAATCTCAAATTTATGCTGCCGATACAACAAAACAACTGAGTGAAACGTATATACTAGATATTGCTTGGCATCAAGGGGATCTTATGCTAAACGAAGCATTGGCAAAAAGTGTAAAGGACACCTTAAATATCCGCGAGCAAATGACCACTGTCAAATCAGGATTTGGCACTTTTAAGAAAAAACAAAGTTATTGGAATCTATCTCAAGGAAAACGCTCAGATCGATTATATACATTTCTACAAGTTTACCTTAAATCTGAAGAAGATGAATATTTTTTAATGACTACCAAATTGTTTGGGGATGCTAATGTAGATGCAAGATTATGTGAATCTATCGCTTTGTTTGATAAAGTAAAAATTATTGGAGAATGAATATCCAACATATAATAGATCGGTTTATAAAGTATGTCAAAATAGATACTCAATCTGATCCAGAAAACACCGCGTTTCCTAGCACAGAGAAACAATGGGACTTGGCTAAAGTATTAGTCAAAGACTTAGAAGAAATAGGAATGACCGATATTACATTGGATGAAAATTGCTATATCATGGCGACCTTACCAAGTAATCTCGACTACGAGGTACCTACAATTGGATTCATTTCACATATTGATACTAGTCCAGACTACTCAGGTACAAATGTGAAACCACAAGTACATAGAGATTATAATGGAGGTGATATTGTTTTAAATAAGGAAGATGGAATTGTACTATCACCAAATTATTTTGAAGATTTAAACTTATATAAGGGTCAAACTATCATCACAACTGACGGCACTACCCTATTAGGTGCGGATGATAAAGCTGGTATTACAGAAATTGTTAGCGCCATGAAATATCTCATTAATCATCCAGAAATAAAACATGGGAAAATTAGAGTGGCTTTCACTCCGGATGAAGAAGTTGGAAAAGGAGCGCATCTATTCGATGTAAACAAGTTTGGTGCCGATTGGGCATATACCATGGATGGCAGTCAAATAGGTGAACTAGAATATGAAAATTTTAATGCTGCCGGTGCGAAAGTTACAATTAGCGGAAAAATTGTACATCCTGGATATGCAAAGGGTAAAATGATTAATTCTATGTTAATTGCCAATGAATTCATCAGTCAATTGCCACAAAAAGAAGTACCCGAACACACCGAAGGTTATGAAGGTTTTTTTCATTTATATGATATAAAGGGAACTGTTGAAAAAACAGAATTATCATATATTATTCGTGATCACGACATGAAACTCTTTGAGAAACGTAAAACAGACTTTCAATCTTTAGCCAACAAACTAAACAAGAAATTCGGCAGCGATATTATTAGCATTGATATGCAAGATCAATATTATAATATGAAAGAGAAAATAGAACCTGTAATGCATATTGTGGATATTGCAGAAGAAGCGATGAAAAACATCGGTATAAAACCCTTGATAAAAGCTATTAGAGGTGGTACAGATGGGTCACAATTATCTTACAAAGGTTTACCTTGTCCGAACATATTTGCCGGAGGTCATAATTTTCATGGAAGATATGAATACGTTCCAGCTGAATCAATGTTGAAAGCAACAGAAGTAATCGTGAAAATTGCTGAAATCACGGCGAAAAGAGCTAAAAAATAACAAATAGACTATTTGTGTAATATTTTTGCATGAAAGTTTTAATTACATCTCTGGTTACATATATTTGACTTTTATAATAGAATAGATATGACCCATAAATTGTTATTAGCACTAGCTAAAAAATATGATACTCCTCTATATGTGTATGATTCAAGTAAAATTGAATCTCAATATAATCGCATTACTTCTGCTTTTTCAAAGGTTCCTAATTTAAAAATAAATTACGCAGTTAAAGCACTGTCAAATATTAACGTTCTAAAAGTGTTTAAAAAACTGAACTCAGGTTTAGATACAGTTTCTGTTCAGGAAGTTCAACTAGGCCTAAAAGCGGGTTTCGATGCGAATGATATTATTTTCACACCGAATGGAGTCTCTTTAGAGGAAATAGAACAAGCCAAAGACTTAGGTGTTCAAATAAATATTGACAACATTTCTATTTTGGAACAATTCGGACAAAAACATCCGAAAACGCCGGTATGTATTCGTATAAACCCTCACATTATGGCAGGTGGAAATAGTAAGATTTCTGTTGGCCATATTGACTCCAAATTTGGAATTTCCATACATCAATTGCCACATATACATAGAGTTGTTGAAAATACTGGTATGCACATAAATGGTATTCATATGCATACGGGATCAGATATATATGATGTCGATGCCTTTTTAAGGGCTACAGAAATTCTATTCAACGCTGCAGAGACCTTTAAAGATCTAGAGTATATAGATTTTGGCAGTGGATTCAAAGTACCCTATAAAGAAGGTGATATTGAAACCGACATTGAAGAGTTAGGTAAGAAATTATCAAAACGGTTCAATGATTTTTGTAAAGACTTTGGAAAGGATTTGACATTAATGTTTGAACCTGGAAAATTTTTGGTTAGTGAAGCAGGCAAGTTTTTGGCTAATGTAAATGTGGTTAAACAAACTACTTCTACGGTATTTGCTGGAGTCGACACAGGCATGAATCATTTGATTAGACCTATGTTTTATGATGCTTATCATCATATTGATAATATTTCCAATCCAAAAGGTAAAGAGCGTTTTTATAGCGTTGTTGGTTATATATGTGAAACAGATACTCTGGGCGCCAATAGAAGAATTAAAGAAATACGTGAAGGTGATGTTTTAAGTTTTAGTAATGCAGGAGCCTATTGTTTTTCAATGGCCTCCAATTATAATTCTAGATACCGTCCAGCTGAAGTTCTCATTCATGATGGTAAAGATTATCTCATAAGAAAAAGAGAAACAATGGAAGATATTTTAAAAAATCAAGAATCAATTACAATTTAAAAAAAGCCTCCATTTTAATAATGGAGGCTTTTTTCTTAATCTAACTTTGGTAATTTAAAATCATTCAAAATACTTTTTTGAAGCATTAATTTTTCAATCTCTTCAGATTTTCTTGGTGCCATAGCTGATAAGTTGACAGGACCATCTTTAGTTATCAATATATCATCCTCGATACGAACCGCAATTCCCCACCATTTTTTATCACATGGACTTCCTTCAGGAATATAAATGCCAGGTTCTACAGTAATAACCATATTTTCACTAAAGTTTCTACTGGCCGAAGCATCATGTACATCTAGACCTATATGATGCGATGTGCCATGAGGAAAATAAGAGTGTTTTTCATCTTCAGTTTTGATAATACCTAACTTCACAAGACCTTCATTAATCACTTTTTGAGCAGCCTTATGTGTTGCAAAAAATGAATTACCAATTTTAGACTCGGCAATTCCTGCCTCTTGAGCATCATAAACAATATCATAAATTGCTTTTTGTTCTTTAGAAAATTTCCCGTTTGCCGGAATCGTTCTAGTCACATCCGCGGTATATCCTCTGTATTCCGCTCCTAGATCCATCAAAACTAAATCATCACCTACTTTGGTTTTATTATTCTCTATATAATGTAAAATACAACCATTACTACCTCCACCTACAATCGAAGGATACCCTTCATATTCAGCTCCGTACTTTTTATATACAAATTCATGTACACCTTGTATTTCTGTCTCTGACAAATTCGGGTGCATCGCCTTCATAATTTCAATCTGCCCAACGGCTGAAATTTCAACTGCCTTTTTTAATAATTTTAACTCCTCAGGAAGCTTCGTTTCTCTCAACTTACCCATTAGCTGCCCAAGATTTCGAACATCGATATTGGTTTTTGGAGTTGCCTCTAATTTCAAACTTATTTTTTGTTTAAATTCTTTTCGCAATTCATCAGTAGTTGCATTTTTATATCCTACTAATAATTCATCCTTTTTCAATTCTGGATAAAACTCTAAATATCGACCTAAGTTCTGGGCCACATTAGCACTATTTTCAATCTCTGTAGCTTTTATTGTTTTGTATAAGCCTTCCTTCGTGGGATTCGGAATCGCTTCCTTAGAATATCCTATCTTTTCCTTTAGTTGTTCAGAAAGATCATAGGTATCTGCTGAATTCCTACTCGAATTTCTGTAGTCATCTTTAAAATCGAATAATAATACTTTATCAAAATCTTTAAAATTAACACTGGTAAATTGAAAAAAACCAGCATTATAAGCGAATTCAAAACCCAACTTTTCTTTAGCACCAACCACTCCTAAGCGCTTCCCAGTCCACATTTCGGCTGTAGGATTCTTTCGTTGGACATAAATCAACTCATTGTATGTTTTGTTCTGTTTATTCGTTTGATCCTCCGAAAAGATTAATAAAATGGCATCCGGCTCCCGATAACCAGTTAAATAATAAAAGTTCGGATCCTGATGGTACACATAATCAACATCATTTGCCCGATTTCGTAATGGGTTCGCCATAAAAATAGCTACTGAATTTTTTGGCATTGATTTACGCAAAGCATCTCTCCTATTTTGATGAAACTCTTTAGATAAAAAATCAGTTGGCGTTAATTCTTGCGAAGTCATTAATTGAGTGCATAAGCAAACCACAAGACATAGTAAAATTCTTTTCATCATGTTTTATTTGTTTAAACATCAAAAATACAATTATAATTTTAGCAGTTTAAGGGTCTTTTATTAAATATTTGT
Source organism: uncultured Flavobacteriaceae bacterium (assembly GCA_947500525.1). Lineage (GTDB taxonomy): Bacteria > Bacteroidota > Bacteroidia > Flavobacteriales > Flavobacteriaceae > Aureibaculum. Next base: position 532,708 of record CANMSH010000002.1, read on the forward strand.
GAATATTTTTTCCTCAAACTATGAATTACGTAAAAATGAATATTAATAGGACCAAATAACTTGTCATTAGAATTTTATCTTATACATTTGTTATATGCAGCATAATAGCAATACATATTTCAATACACGTTCTTTAACGACTTCAGGCCGTATTGTGACTATTATGACGATTATTACCCTTCGGGGTTAATTTTATACATACGCGCTTTTTTCGGCTTCTATTTATTAGAAATAACAAATCAATTTTATATCAAAATCAAACTATTTAAAATGAAAGTTTTAAAATTCGGGGGAACCTCAGTAGGTTCTGCTAAAAATATTAAACTCGTACTTAATATTGTTCATAATGACACAACAAAGGGCAAAAAAATTGTAGTCGTTTCTGCATTTTCAGGAGTAACAAACCTCTTGCTAAATGGAATACAATCTATCTTAGAAAAGAAAAGTTCTTTCGATTCAATAAGTCAACAAATTGTAGATTTACATTTAGGTATCATCAACCAACTGATTCAAGATGAATCTGTAAAAAACAAAGTCTTCAAATATTTGCATGTTGAACTAGATAAATTAAAACAACTATATCAAGGTATTTCTTTAATCAATGAAATGACTCCCAAAACAGAAGCTAAAATTGCAAGTTTCGGAGAATTAATGTCATCATTTATAATCAAGGAAGCAATGCTTGCTCATGGTTTGGATGTTGTGAGAAAAGACACAAGAGAATTAATTGTGGCAAATAATGACTATACAAATGCGACTGTTAACTTTAAAGAAACGAATAAAAATATTAATGAATTTGTAAACAGCTGTCCATCAGATGTCATTTTAGTCCCTGGTTTCGTTGCCGCAAATAAACTTAAAGAAACTACAGTATTAGGAAGGGGCGGTTCTGATTATACCGCTGCCATTATTGCAGCGGCACTAGACGTGGAAGCTTTAGAAATATGGACCGATGTAAGTGGCATGTATACGGCCAATCCGCGTATTGTAAAACAGGCTAAACCTATCCAACAAATTTCATATCATGAGGCTATGGAATTGGCGCATTTCGGAGCTAAAGTTATTTTTTCACCCACGATACATCCGGCTTTTATAAAACAAACGCCGATCTATATAAAAAACACGTTTGAACCCAAGAGTGAAGGAACCCTCATAACCGATAAAGCGAATACAAATTATGATCCTGTAAAAGGGATAAGTCATATAGAAAATATTACTTTAATTACATTAGAGGCTCCAGGAAAAATTGGTGTACCGGGAGTTTCTAAACGTGTATTTGAAACATTATTCTTAAATAATATTCATATTAAGTTTGTGACCCAATCATCTTCTGAGCATTCCATTTGTTTAGGTATTGATGATCATAATGCGCAAATAGCCAAAGAGGTCGTAGATTCAGTTTTCGAATTAGAAATATCAAAGGGTCAAATAAACCCACTCATTGTCGAAGAAGATTTAGTCATTATTGCCTTGGTTGGTGAGAAAATGAAAAGTCATCAAGGAATTAGTGGTAAAATGTTTAGCACCCTTGGCAAAAACAATGTAAACATTAGAGCAATTGCGCAAGGAGCTTCAGAAACCAACATCTCAGCAGTTATAAGCAAAAGCGATGTGAAAAAGGCCTTGAACAGTTTACATGAAGAATTTTTTGAGAACAATATCAAACAGATAAACATTTTTATCACCGGTGTTGGAAACGTTGGTAGTAAATTAATCACTCAAATAAATCAACAAAGAGATTATCTAAAAGAACATCTAAACATTAATTTAAGAGTTATAGGAATTTCCAATTCAAGAACAATGCTCTTTAATGAAACAGGTATCAATCTTAATAGTTGGGAGAATGATCTTTCAAATAGTGAAACTGCTTCCTTAGAAGGGTTCTTCCAAAAAGTAAAACAACTTAATCTGCGCAATAGCATTTTTGTAGATATTACTGCTAATGAAAATGTTGCAAATCTATATCAAGATTATTTAAAAAATAGCATCGGCGTTGTGGCTTGTAATAAAATTGCCTGTTCTGCTTCATTAGAAAATTACCAAGAACTTAAAAGACTGTCTAAAAAATACAATGCTCCCTTACTTTTTGAAACAAATGTTGGAGCTGGTTTACCTATTATTGACACTCTTAATAACTTAATAGCGTCGGGAGATAAGGTAAATAAAATTCAAGCTGTCCTATCTGGAAGTTTGAACTTCATTTTCAACTATTTTAATGATAGTGTTACTTTCTATGACATAGTAAAACAAGCTCAAAAAGAAGGATATACAGAGCCAGATCCGAGGATAGATCTAAGTGGTGTAGATGTTGCTAGAAAGATTTTAATTTTAGCACGCGAAAGTGGTAATGAAATAGAACTTGAAGATATTGAAAACAATTCATTTCTTACCGCCACGAACTTAGCCGCTGATAGTGTTGATGATTTTTACGAATCTCTTACAACTGAAGCGAGTCATTTTCAAAAATTATATGCCTCGGCTAAGGCAAAAAATTGTCAACTTAAATATGTAGCCGAGTTTAATAATGGCAAGGCCAGCGTTGGGTTAAAAGAGATTCCAGCGGGTCACCCATTTTATAATTTGGAAGGAAAAGATAATATTGTAATGTTTTATACAGAACGATATCCTGAACAACCTATGATTATAAAAGGTGCTGGAGCTGGTGCTGAAGTTACAGCCTCAGGTTTATTTGCAGATATCATCAGAACCGCTAATAACTAATCAATGAATGAGTTAAAAATTTTTTCTCCAGCAACGGTCGCCAATGTATCCTGCGGGTTCGACGCACTTGGATTCGCATTGGAGCATATTGGTGATGAAATGGTTTTTCGGTTATCAAACACACCTGGTATAAGAATAACCAAGATTGAAGGCGCCAATTTATCTTTTGATATTAATGAAAATGTTGTTGGAGTTGTCGCTCAAGCTATGCTCAATCGAGATTACGCACATCTAGGAGTTGATATAGAAATTTATAAAAATTTCAAACCGGGAAGTGGTTTGGGCAGCAGTGCTGCAAGTGCTTCGGGAACGGCCTATGCCCTCAACGAATTGTTGGAGAGGCCGTTTTCGATGTTAGAAATGACAAAATTCGCTATGTTGGGAGAAGAAGCTGCTTGCGGAAGCCAGATAGCTGATAATGTAAGTGCTGCTTTATTTGGTGGGTTTATTTTGGTCAGAAGTTACGATCCTTTAGATATTGTAAAGTTACCTGTGCCAGATCAGCTGTATGCGACTGTCATACATCCTCAGATCGAAATTAAAACCAAAGATGCTCGAGATGTTCTCAATGAACATGTTTCATTAAAAGATGCTACGACGCAATGGGCAAACGTTGGTGGTCTTGTTAGCGGTTTACATTCGAATAATTATGATTTGATAAGCAGTTCATTACAAGATGTCATTGTTGAACCTTTGCGCAAACAATTGATCCCTCATTTCGACGCTGTAAAAACAGCAGCTGTACATAACGGAGCTTTAGGTGCAGGAATTTCAGGATCTGGACCCACAATTTTTGCGTTGAGCAAAGGCATCGATACTGCTAAAAAAGTAGCCGAAGCAATGGATATAGTATATAAAAACACCGGAATTGATTACGAAATTCATGTTTCGAAAATTAATACCGAAGGAATTAAAATTTTAGATCAAAAATAAGATGAACTATTATAGTTTACACAAAAAAGCATCAAACGTATCTTTTAAAGAAGCGGTAATTCGAGGTTTGGCTCCAGATAAGGGTTTATACTTTCCTGAATCAATTACGCCACTGTCTAATGAATTTATTACTAATATCTCAAGTTATTCTAATGAAGCAATAGCCTTACAAGCAATTCAACAATTTATAGGTGATGAAATTCCCAAACCAGTTTTATTAGAAATCATTAAAGAAACCTTATGTTTCGATTTTCCTGTAGTTGATATTGAAAATGAAATTAAGACCCTTGAGTTATTTCATGGTCCAACTATGGCTTTTAAAGATGTTGGAGCTCGTTTTATGGCGCGTTGCCTGGGCTATTTTAATAGAAATAACCAAGAAGAAGTCACAGTGTTGGTTGCAACTTCTGGAGATACGGGAGGCGCAGTGGCGAGTGGTTTTTTAGGAGTGAAAAATGTAAACGTTGTTATTTTATACCCAAGTAAAAAGGTAAGTGAAGTTCAAGAAAAACAGCTAACAACGCTCGGTCGAAATATAAAGGCGCTCGAGGTATCAGGTACTTTTGATGATTGTCAAAAGATGGTGAAAAATGCTTTTTTAGATGAATCATTGTTATCAAAAATGCAGCTCACATCTGCTAATTCAATCAACATAGCGAGATGGCTTCCCCAAATGTTTTATTTTTTCTTTGCGTATAAACAACTAACCAATAAAAACAAGAAAGTAGTTTTTTCAGTGCCTAGCGGAAATTACGGAAATATTTGTGCCGGAATGCTTGCAAAAAAATTGGGTTTACCAATTCATCAGTTTATTGCTTCAACCAATGCAAATGACGTGATTCCGGAGTTTTTAGCAACTCAAGAATATCGCCCAAAACCTTCAGTACAAACAATTTCTAACGCGATGGATGTTGGTGACCCAAGTAATTTTATACGTATTCAACAATTGTATGATAATAAGTTTGATGCCCTGAAGAATGACCTTCACTCCTATTCTTATACAGATTATCAAACCCGTGAAGCCATGTTACATTTATATAAGAATTGCAATTATATCGCGGATCCACACGGTGCCGTTGGATATTTGGGAATTAAAACATACCAAGAAGAAAATCCAGATACTCAGTGTATTTTTCTAGAAACTGCACACCCTGTGAAATTTTTGGATGTTGTAGAACCTGTAATACATAAATCTATAGAATATCCTCCGCAAATAAAAGCGGTAATTGATAAAAAGAAACAAGCATCACCTATTGAAAATTATGAGCAGTTAAAATCTTTTTTACTCAGTAATTAATCCTTAGTTTTGTCGTATTAAACCGACTAATTAATGAAGAATACTGCTTTAACACATGTACATGAAGCTCTTGGAGCAAAATTAGTGCCTTTTGCTGGCTATAATATGCCGGTTCAATATGAAGGGGTTAACATTGAACACGAAACCGTAAGAAATGGAGTTGGCGTATTTGATGTTTCTCATATGGGTGAATTTTTAATTTTAGGCCCAAATGCTACCGCCTTGATACAAAAAGTTTGTTCAAATGATGCTTCAAAATTATTTGATGGTAAAGCTCAATATAGTTGTATGCCAAACAACGAAGGTGGTATTGTTGATGATCTGATCATCTATCGCATCAATGAGGAGAAATATGTATTAGTTGTAAATGCCTCAAATATTCAAAAAGATTGGGATTGGATCGCATCACACAATGATGTGGGAGCAGAAATGAAAGACGTATCTGAAAATTTCTCGTTACTCGCTATTCAAGGTCCTAAGGCAGCCAAGGCGATGCAATCATTAACCTCAGTAGATTTAGAAAATATGAAATATTATACCTTTGAGATTGCCGATTTTGCAGGTATAGAACACACTATTATTTCGGCAACTGGTTACACTGGTTCAGGCGGATTCGAAATATATTGTAAAAATTCGGAAGTCGAGCAAGTCTGGAATAAAGTGATGGAAGCGGGTGCCGAATACGGAATTAAACCAATCGGACTTGCCGCTAGAGATACCTTGAGGCTAGAAATGGGGTTTTGCTTATACGGCAATGATATCAATGATACAACCTCACCAATAGAGGCAGGATTGGGATGGATTACAAAATTTACTAAAGAGTTTACTAATTCTGAGTATTTGAAAAAACAAAAGGAACAAGGTCCAGAACGTAGATTGGTCGCTTTCGAACTAGATGATCGCGGAATTCCTCGTCAGGGATATGATATAGTTGATGGCAATGGTCATAAAATTGGAGAAGTGACTTCTGGTACCATGAGTCCTTCCTTGAAAAAAGGAATTGGTTTAGGCTACGTCCCATCTGTATTTAAAGAAGTAGGGAGTAAAATTAACATCCAAATTCGTAAAAATGTGGTACCAGCCACAGTAGTGAAATTACCATTTTATAAAGGTTAATTATGAAGAAACTAACAGAAGAAGAAATCAAAAAATACTTAGAACGTTTTCCTGAGTGGAAATTTATTGACAATGGCATTGAGGCTACCTTGCAATTTGGTGATTTTAAAGATTGCTTTGCCATGATGACGCGTATTGCTTTCGAATGTGAAGCGCAAAATCATCACCCTAATTGGTATAATGTGTACAATAGACTATCTATTAGGCTTTCTACACATGATGCAGGAGGTGTTACCGAAAAGGATTTTAAATTAGCTCAGACCATTGAAACATTGATTGCAAATCAATAAATAATTAAGGGATCGTGTTTTAATTTTCATAATCATCTAAAACACCTTGAGCTATCCATTCTGCCAGTGCTTGACGGTTAACAGGGTATAAAATACGCTTTTGGTCTTTTTTATTCTGCAAATTTCCTATTTCAATATAGGCCATAGGAGGCAACGTATAATTTACCAAGTATAAATTTCGCTCTGAGAATGTACCATTATACGCTCTATTCGGCTGATATTTTTTATATTTTCTCTTGAAAACTTGATGAATACGCTCTGCTAACTTTTGACCATTTTTACTCTTTTTATGATGGTAAAAGAAAACATCTATATTTTCGCCTTTACTGCGACTGTCAACATGGGTTACTATGAGTCTACGATATGCACCTTTATGCTTTTGGTACAGGGCATTCACAACTTCTGTACGTTGTTTTAAACGTTTCATTTGATTTAGCGGAATCTTTTTCTTTGGATATACCAATTCATCATGATCTACCGTAAGTAAACGTTTATTGCGAATACCATCATTTTCATCTCTTACAATCATGTATACAGTTGCACTATGAGAAATCAATTCTTTCGCTAAACGCAATGTAACATCGTACGCATACTCATCTTCAGCAAGTAGTTTATTCTTATATTTTGTTACTGTACCTGGATCTGGACCACCGTGACCAGATATTAAATAATATATATTACCTTTTAAACGTTCACTCTGAATCTTAGTATCCTTGTACTTTTCGCCAAAGATTTCATGAGAGACTACCGCTGTAGATTTATTCTCAACCACTACTTCGGTTATCGCATCATTTTTTACCACAGGCGGAATTTTATATATCCTACCTGCATATAAATGAACACTATCTCTGAGATTAGTTTGGTTTAAAGCGACAAATTTATCAAAGTACTTATATGGGTTTACCCCTTGTTTTCTAAGTAGTGAATAAATTCCATCACCCTTTTTTGCTGTCACAGTAACTAATGAGTCTTGACCAACTACAAGTTGATGAAAGCAAACAATAATAAAAAAAAGAAACACTCTGTAGGCCTTAAATCTAAGATTCATACGTCTTTAAAATATAATATAATTAGGATGTTTTTCGTCTATTTTTTGTCGATAAAAAACATCTTATGAGTAGGACAAAAATAAATTTTATACAAAATCAAATATTCATGAAATAAAAAACATATTAAGAACTTTTTAAACAAAATAGGCCTCAATTATGAAGCCTTTTATGAATATAAATCAATCAAAAATTATAAACTATATTCAGGTTTTTTGCCTTTAACACCTCGAAAATAAGCATAGAAATAGTTAAAATCAGCTTCCATATTATTGGTAATATAATAGGGATCTGAAATTTTTATTTGCTTATTTTCAAAATCTAATGTAGCCATCACGATCGGCACGTTTGCCCCTTTGGCGACATAATAAAAACCAGTTTTAAATTCGGTCACTTTCTTTCGTGTACCCTCGGGAGATAAGCCTAAAATAAATTGTTCTCTAGAGTTAAATACATCAACAATACCGTCCACTACATTGTTGTTTTTTGAGCGATCTACTGGTGCTCCGCCTAACCATCTAAAAATAAACCCAAAAGGAGGTTTAAACAATGAAGCCTTCCCAATATAATTTACCTTCGCCCCTTTTATGAACTTTGCCATAATAGCAATTGGGAAATCTTGCCAAGTAGTATGAGGAGCAGCTATGATTACGTACTTTTTGAGCTTTGGAAAATCATGAATGATCTTCCATCCCATGAAATGAATAAGAATTAGTTTTGATAAAAATTTCATTATTCAATGATAAGATATTAATGACAAAAGCACAAATTCTTGTAGATATTTCGTAATATTAAGGCACCAAATACACAAATATGAGACGGATACTTTTGCTGGCTTTATGTACTTGTTACTTAGTATCTTATAGTCAAGAAAGCACATCAAAATCTGGCCCCGTAATTAAGAATTTTGGAAAGGTTTATAAGATTAAAAATCCAGATTTAAACTTACAAAAGAACAAAGAGTATAAGGTTATTTTCGACATATATACAAATACCACTAAAGAAGGTGCTATCAATCCGTTGATAAATACTGTTGCGAGATACTTAAATATGCATGCGCAAAACGGAATTAATTCAAAAGACATGAAAGTTGCTTTTGTTATGCACGGAAAAGCCGCCAAAGACGCTTTGAGTAATGATGCGTATAAGAAACAATTTGGAATTGATAACCCGAACGCAAAATTGATAAGCGCCTTACGAAAGGCTGACGTAGAAATATTTGTATGTGGTCAATCATACAAAGCTAGAGGCTTGCCTATTAAAGGTATATCTAAGGACGTAAAACTTTCTTTATCAGCGCTCACGGCATTGATCGAATATCAAGAAAATGGGTACAAAATTATAAACTTCAATTAATACATGTTAGAGAGTATCTTATATATCATCATTTTTATTATTGCAGCTGTAGTTGGTGTATTACTTGGCATGTACATCGCTGGTTTGAAAAATAAAGCCCAAATCAGCGGTCTAGAAGAACGAGATGCACAATTACAAAACGCAATGAACGGATTGCAAGAAAACGTTGATAGAATTAGTAAAGAACGTGAAGAAATACGCAGAGAAAAGGATTTCTTAAATACTGAATTAACGCGTAAAAATGCGGAGTACGAAAATTTGCAACAGCAAAATTTAAAACGTGATGAAGAACTGGCAAAACAGCAAGAAGAATTAGAAAATAAGTTTGAATTACTGGCAAATAAAATTTTAGATAAAAAATCTGAAAAATTCACACTTCAGAACAAAGAAAACATTAAAAACATTTTAGACCCACTTCAAGAAAAAATTAAGCTATTTGAAGACAAAGTTGATAAAACACATAAAGAAAGTATTGACTATCATGCTGCGCTCCGACAGCAAATTATTGGTTTAAAGGACTTAAACCAGCAAATGAGTAAAGAAACATTAAACCTTACCAAAGCATTAAAAGGTGATAGTAAAACTCAAGGAAACTGGGGAGAACTTATTTTAGAACGTGTTTTAGAAAAATCTGGCTTAGAAAAAGATAGAGAATATGTATTAGAAAAGAGTTTTAATATTGAAGGAGAACATAAAACCCGCTTACGCCCAGATGTTATCATTAACTTACCTGATAATAAGAAAATGATCGTCGACTCAAAAGTTTCACTCACGGCTTACGAACAGTACGTAAATTGTGAAGATGAAGCTGAAAAAGCTCAATTTTTAAAAGATCATATAAGCTCATTGAACAGGCATGTTACTCAGCTAAGTGAGAAGAAATATGAGGATCTATACGAGATTGAATCTCCAGATTTTGTACTTCTGTTTGTGCCTGTAGAACCTGCATTTGCAGTTGCATTAAACGCAGATAATGAGTTGTACAACAAAGCTTTCGAAAAAAATATAGTGATAGTAACTCCATCTACTTTACTGGCGACGCTTCGTACTATTGACACCATGTGGAATAATGAAAAGCAGCAACGAAATGCCATTGAAATTGCTCGTCAAGCTGGTGCTTTATACGACAAATTTGAAGGTTTTGTAACCGATTTAACGAAAGTTGGTAAGAAGATGGATGAGGCAAAAACCGAATACAAAGGAGCCATGAATAAATTGGTTGAAGGGCGTGGTAATCTCATTACGAGTGTAGAAAAATTAAAAAAGTTGGGCGCCAAAGCTAAAAAAGCACTACCTCAGAATATTATTGAGCGAGCCAATGAAGATGATTAATTTTTTAATTACTTCGAGTACACGACTTTTCTTGTAGCGCTCCCTCTATTCGACTGAATTTTGAAGAAATAAATGCCTTCCGAAAAGTCATGTAGGTTAATAGCGGTATTTAAATCGACTAATTTTTTGGTTTTTATCTTTCTACCAGAAACATCATATACAGTTAATTCTTCATCAGTATTCAGCGTCTTCAATTGAATAGTATAATCACCATTACTTGGGTTCGGATAAATACTAAAATTAGTCTTGTTAATACTTCCAGATGATAAAGTAGACTGTCCTTCAACAATCGTAATTGTTTTGTTTACATCAACATTGTTAAATGTACTAACCATACCGCTCAACCAAGTCACCTTTACATAATCAATATTCGTCGCATCTTTTAACCCGAAAAATTCAGCATTAGAATTCTGGGCAAGATACGCTTCACCGCACAATGTATAGCGAAACTGTTTCTTACCATTCGCCGAAATTTCGATTGTACTACCAATACCATCTCTATTACTCGTTGTACCTTTAAGTTTGACTTTTAACCAATTATAGGCATTCTTCGTAGTATTTTCCCACAAAAAATTATCCTCTGTATCATTCATAACAATAATATCAGGTAACCCGTCATTATTAAAATCTCCTACAGCGTTCGCATAGCTCGTTCTGGTATCATTTTCGAAACCAATATTCTCAGGAATTTGAAAGGTGTTATCTCCTTTATTTTCATAAAAGGCAGACGGCAATGTTGTTGAGCCGTCAAGCATTCCGCTTACATACAAATCAAGATCGCTATCATTATCAGCATCCAAAAAATTGGCACCCCACGCAATGCTATAAAATCCTGTTCCTACATCATCGGAAATATCTGTAAATGTTCCGTCTTGATTATTCTTCAGCAAATGATTCCCTTCTTCGGTATTGGTCACATAAATATCAAACCAACCGTCATAATTATAATCACCAATAGTGGCCGACATTGCATGTGTGCCCAAACCGGCACCACTAGATACAGATACATCTGTAAATGTATTATCTCCATTATTTCGGTACAATCTATTTATATATTGCACACGATCACTGATAACATAAATATCTTGATCTCCATCATTATCATAATCAAAAAAGGAAGAACAAAAGGGTGTATGAACGGTTTGTCCTATACCTGAACTAGCAGTAATATCCGTAAAAACTCCATTGTCATTTCTATATAAGTAGTTAAACTGATCTAACCCGACGTTATCTCGATTACAAATAAAAACATCTAAGTCTCCATCATTATCTATATCACCAAATGATGCACCTGTAGTAAATAGATCTTCTGTGAAAAGGCCACAAGATTCGGTGATATCAGTGAAGGTCATGTCACCATTATTCTCATAAAATTTGTTGATTCCAACAATATTCGTGACAAAAAAATCTTTATCACCGTCATTATCGTGATCGACCCAAATTACTTGTTTTGATTGGTATGTGTCGTTGATGCCTAAATCAACTTGAGCAAAGGTTCCATTAGTATTCTTAAAAAATAACACCTCTTCTCCCTCTTTGGTTGAATAGGTTATGTCATCCCAACCATCTCCATCAAAATCACAAAAAGACACACCACCACCACCAAAACCACTCTTACCATAGGATACTCCCACTCCTTTAGATGATGCATTATCTTGAAAAGACAATTGCCCCCACATAAAGTATGGCAGAAATAAACATAAAAAAGGTAATAATTTTCTCATTTCGATGCAGTTACGACTACAAACATATGAAATTATTCTATGCATAAAAAAGTTGTCGCTCTCCCATCATGGCATTGACTTTAGCGGCAACGGCTTCAAGAACAGCTTCATTTTCAAAGTTCGAAATAACTTCGTCTATCAGTGAAACTATGGCTTCCATATCCTCTTCTTTTAAACCACGTGTTGTAACCGCGGCGGTACCTACACGAATACCCGAAGTAACGAACGGCGATTTATCATCAAAAGGCACCATATTTTTATTGACAGTAATATCTGCTTTCACTAGGGCATTTTCTGCCTGTTTACCATTTATATCTTTATTTCTCAAATCGATGAGCATCATATGATTATCGGTTCCACCTGAAATCAAATGATAATCTCTATCAACAAAAGCTTTGGCCATTGCGGCTGCGTTCTTTTTAACCTGTAATTGATATTCTAAAAATTCATCGGTCAAGGCTTCTCCAAAAGCAATCGCTTTTGCAGCGATAATATGTTCTAATGGCCCTCCTTGATTACCAGGAAATACCGCACCATTCAAATAAGAAGACATCATTTTCGGCTTACCACTTTTTAATGTTACTCCCCAAGGGTTTTCAAAGTCTTTGCCCATCATAATCATCCCTCCTCTAGGACCTCTTAAGGTTTTGTGTGTAGTGGTTGTTACCACATGACAGTGAGGCATCGGGTCGCTTAAAATTCCTTTTGCTATTAATCCAGCTGGATGCGAGATGTCAGCTACTAAAAATGCACCTACACTATCAGCAATTTCTCTAAAGCGTTTAAAATCGATATCACGAGAATATGCAGAAGCTCCTGCAATGATTAACTTGGGTTGTTCTCTTGTTGCGGTTTCTTGAATCTTATCATAATTCAATACGCCAGTTTCTTTTTCTACTCCGTAGAATGAAGTTTCATATAACGTTCCTGAAAAATTAACAGGAGACCCGTGTGTTAAATGCCCTCCATGTGATAAATCAAATCCTAAAATTTTATCTCCTGGTTTAATTAATGCAAAAAATACCGCTGTATTTGCTTGCGAACCAGAATGTGGCTGAACATTAACGTATGCTGCTCCAAATAAGGTCTTCGCTCGATCAATAGCTAACTGCTCTACTTCATCTACCACTTGACAGCCCCCGTAATAACGTTTTCCTGGATATCCTTCAGCATATTTATTAGTAAGAACAGAACCTGCGGCTTCCATCACTTGCTCACTTACAAAATTCTCTGAAGCTATTAATTCTAATCCATTTAATTGTCTTTCTTTTTCCTCTTCAATAAGGTCAAAAATTTGTTGATCACGTTGCATTGTAAAATTTTCTTTATGATTGATTTTAATGCCATCAAAAATACTAATTTCATTTCGCAAATGCATAGAAAGATTTATATTTGAAACAAAAAAGACATAAATGTTAATAACTGCTAATAATACCAATAGGAAATCATGGTTGAACGTTGATAAAGGATCAGATTTCCCTATACAAAATATACCTTTTGGTGTTTTTTTGACTCGAGATGATATCATTACAATAGGAACAAGAATTGGCGATTATGCGATCGATTTAGGGGCTTTACACCAATTAGGGTATTTTAGTGAAATTCCGTTAACAGACGATATTTTTTTACAAGATTCTTTAAATGACTTTATTGCTGACGGTCGCAAGACATGGCGACTCGTTAGAAATAGAATTGCAGAAGTGTTTGATACCACCAATGGTGAATTACGTGATAATGCAGAACATAAGGATAAAATTATTTTCAGAATGGAGGAAGTTGAAATGCAACTTCCTGTAGAAATTGGAGATTATACTGACTTTTACGCTAGTAAAGAACATGCCACAAATGTGGGCACGCTTTTTCGAGGGGCAGATAATGCACTTATGCCGAACTGGTTACATGTTCCTATAGGTTACCATGGAAGGAGTTCTTCTATTGTACCTTCTGGTACCCCGATAAGAAGACCCATCGGACAATCACGACCACCGGAAGGAGAGACTACTCCTGGTTTTGGTCCTTCAAAACTCTTAGATTTCGAGTTAGAAATGGCATTTATTACAGCCGATGGCAACAAAATGGGGAAAAGTATAAAAATAGAAGAAGCTGAAGAGTATATTTTCGGAATTGTCTTATTTAATGATTGGAGTGCAAGAGATATTCAAGCCTGGGAATACCAGCCTTTAGGTCCTTTTTTAGGTAAAAATTTCGCATCAACAATTTCTCCTTGGATTATAACATTAGATGCCTTAGAACCATTTAGAGTGACTAATCCGAAACAAGAACCTACACCTTTGCCATATTTACAGTTAGAAGGGAAAAATAGTTTCGATATCAATTTACAAGTAGGCATAAAACCAAAAGGATCAGAAGAAACAGTTGTCGCAAATTCCAATTTTAAGTATATGTATTGGACCATGGCGCAGCAACTCGCACATCACACTGTGAATGGCTGTAATGTTCGTGCAGGAGATATGATGGGATCTGGAACGATTTCGGGACCAACGCCCGATAGTTACGGGTCTATGTTAGAGCTAACATGGAGAGGAGCGAATCCATTAAAAATGAAAGACGGAACAGAGCGTAAATTTATCAACGATAAAGACACCGTTATTATGCGTGCCTACAGCCAAAATGAAAATGTGCGTATTGGTTTTGGTGAATGCATCGGTAAAATCAAACCTAGTAAGTCGTAAAACGGCTTTCTCTAAAAGGTAACATCGTTCAATAAAAGTAGAAACTTTGAATTCTGCGAGAATTGAGCTATTTTAGTCTGACCAAAAATTAATCAAAACTCTAAAAATGAAAAAGTTAATCATAGCTATTACGGCTATCTCCTTGTTTGTGGCATGCGGTGGAACACAAAAAGCGACGAATTTAATATCTAGTGGAAACTATGAAAATGCATTTAATGTTTCTGTTCAAAAACTTACAAAAGACAAAAATAGTAAGTCAAGCCAAAAGCATGTGCCTATATTAAAAGAAGCCTTTTCAAAAGCTGAGGCTAATGATTTACAAAATATTGCGAATCTTAAAAAAACAAATACTTCTGAAGCATTAAAAAAAATATATGGTACTTATTTAAACCTTGATTTACGACAAGACGAAATAAGGGTATTGCAGCCATTATATTTTGAAGGAAATGAAGTCCGTTTTGACTTTACTGATTATAGCAGCGATATAACAAATGCAAAGAATAACTATTCATCTAAGTTATATACGGATGCGCAACAAGAAATGAAAGGAGACAAATTAGCCGCGAGAAGAGCATATAAGCTATTTGAAGAATTAATTTATGTAAATCCTACTTATAAAAACAATTTAACTCAGCTAAGTCAAAACGCTAAAAACAAAGGAAGTAGCTTCGTTTTAGTTACTATGAAGAATAATGTGAGAACAATATCAAATGACAGCCTTCAAGGAGTCAATCAAATCAATTCAGGTAATTTTGAGGATCAATGGATTACCTATCATCATAGGAAGGAAGCAAAAATTCGATATGATTACCAGGTAGATATCGTACTTAATAAATTACAATTTCAACCTGAAAAAACTGAGCAACAAACGGTACCTCAAGAAGCTAAAGTACAAGATGGATGGCAATATCAATTAGATGCTAATGGAAACGTCGTAAAAGATGACAAAGGCAACGATGTTAAAGTAGCTAAATATAAAGTTGTTCGTGCAGAGGTGGCATTATATCAGCAAAATAAAGCATCAAAGCTTGATGGTGTTGTTTCAATAAAAAATAGAAAGACTGGCGCCATTATTTCCACGAACCCTGTGTTTGGTGAGGCAAAATTTCAACATACCTATGGTCAGTTTCGAGGCGACCAAAGAGCCATTGAGCAAAAGTATTATGAAGCATTAAAATCTAAGGCGTTATTATATCCGAAAGATTACGAATTTGTAAAGTATTCTATATTAAATTTTAAGCAAAAAGTTACGGCATTTCTAAGTCAACAGAAACTATAACTTAGAAACATCTGTTTTTACCTTTGGTTACAATATCTATATAAGTCACTCGTTATTAGACTTAACTAAACCAATATAGATATTAAACTAACCGTTATGAACCTATCTATCAAACCTCTAAACATTTTATTGCTCGTATGTACCGTTACATTTTTGTACTCTTGTAGCACTTCCAAAAGAACACAAACAGCTTTAAATAGTGGTAATTATGTGAGCGCTATCAATACCTCAATTAGTAAGTTATCTTCAAACAAGACAAAAAAGGGTAATCAAAAGTACATTTACATGTTAGAAGAGGCCTTTTCGAAGAATTCAGCTAGGGAACATAAAGAAATTGATTTTTTACTCAAAGAAGGTAATGCCGCTAATTATGAAAAAGTATATAATACTTATTTGCGATTGAATTCTATTCAAGATCGTATTGACCCTTTACTGCCTCTGTACAAGATGGAAGAAGGAGTAAAAGCAGACTTTGCCTTTAATGACTACACCAATGACATATTAAATTCAAAGGAAAGGCTTTCTACATATTTATATGACAATGCTTCAAACCTGGTAAAGACCGCAAGTAATAAGTATGATTACAGAAGAGCCTACAAAGATTTCATGTATTTGGATAAATTGAGCCCCGGATTTAAAGATACTAAGACTAAAATTGAGGAAGCATATGAAAAAGGAATAGATTATGTAAAAGTGAAGTCTTATAATGCAAGTGATAAAGTCATTCCTAAACCTTTAGAAGATGATTTATTAAATTTCAACGCTTATGGCTTAGATGATTTATGGACAAAATATCATACCAATCCGCAAAAAGGGATCAGTTATAATTATGAAATGATACTAGAGTTTATAAGTATTAATATTAGTCCCGAAGCTATAAATCAAAAAGAGATCATAAAAGAAAAGGAAATCAAAGACGGAAAAAAATACGTGCTCGATGCCAACGGAAACGTGGCCAAGGATAGCCTTGGAAATGACATTAAGGAAGATAAATTTATTAAAGTAAGAAGTGTTTTTAATCGTCTTGCCCAACACAAAGAAGCAAATATTACCGCTAAGGTGAGTTATTTTGATCTAAATACCAATCAACTTGTGAATTCTTACCCAATTACTTCAGGTTTTATCTTTGAACATATTTATGGCACCTATACAGGAGATAAAAGAGCACTTGATCAAGAATTGTTAGACATGTCTGGAAGAAATGCTGTTCCTTTCCCAACAAGTGAACAAATGATCTTCGATTCTGGGGAGGATTTAAAACAAAAACTGAAAAATATAGTTATTGCCTATAAATTTAACTAGGCATAAACCTCAACATAAATGTATTAAATTTTTACGCTCATAATATCGTAATGAGAACCATGAGCAACAACTCCCCCATCTTTAAAAACGACTAATTGAGGTGATTGATGCAATATCCCAAAACGAGAAGCAATTTCATCAGAAATTGATCTGTAACTCAAAAGATCTAAATAATAGAAGTCTACTTCATCTGTATCTTCTTGACGTTCAAATTGTCGCTTTACACCACTACTAATACCGCATCGTGTGCTATGCTTAAATATCGCCTGGTATTTTGTAGATGAGTTTATAATAATTTCATCTAATTGCTTGCTATCAGTCAACGGAATCCAATTAATAATTGGTTGTTCTTTTTTTTCTGTTTCTTTTCCAAAAAGGCTTTTAAAAATCCCCATATATTGTATTTAAATTAGACAAATTGTCTTGATTTTATTGATTTAACAGTCATTTTGTCGTTCAAAAGTCGCGTTTCTTACGATGGAATACTATTTGAGCACAAGTTCATAAAAAAATACAATGAATTTTAATAATTATACTATAAAATCACAAGAAGCTGTCCAGCAAGCCCAACAGATTGCTCAAGGCTTTGGACATCAACAAATTGAAAATGCACATTTATTACAAGCAATTTTTGAAGTTGACGAAAATGTAACTCCATTTTTACTGCATAAACTTGGTGTGAATGTTGAAGTATTTAAAAAAGCTCTTCTAAGTATTTTAGAAAGTTATTCTAAAGTCTCAGGGGCAGAAATAATGTTAGCAAGAAACGCTGGCACCATGCTTAATGAGGCTTCTAACATTGCTAAAAAAATGAAAGATGAATATGTTTCAATTGAGCACTTACTTTTGGCATTGTTAAAATCCAAAGATGCAACAGGTCAACTTCTTAGAGATAATGGAGTAAATGACAAAGGTCTAGAAACAGCAATTCAAGAGCTTAGAAAAGGAAGTAACGTGACTTCTCAAGGGGCCGAAGACACCTATAATTCGTTAAGTAAATACGCTAAGAATTTAAACGAATTAGCAAATGACGGAAAATTAGATCCTGTTATTGGTCGAGATGAAGAAATCCGTAGAATTTTACAAATCCTATCACGTCGAACAAAGAACAATCCTATTTTAATTGGAGAACCTGGTGTTGGTAAAACCGCCATTGCCGAAGGATTAGCGCATAGAATCGTTAAAGGAGATGTTCCTGATAATCTTCAAGAAAAAATTATTTATTCTCTGGATATGGGAGCCCTCATCGCTGGTGCCAAATATAAAGGTGAATTCGAAGAACGCTTAAAGTCAGTAGTTAAAGAAGTGACCTCAGCAGACGGGCACATCGTATTGTTCATTGATGAGATTCATACCTTAGTGGGTGCCGGTGGCGGACAAGGAGCCATGGATGCTGCTAATATTTTAAAACCTGCTTTAGCCAGAGGAGAGTTGCGTGCCATCGGTGCAACAACATTAGATGAATATCAAAAACACTTCGAAAAGGATAAAGCCTTAGAACGACGATTTCAGAAAGTGGTGGTTGACGAACCTGATACCGAAAGTGCAATTTCTATTTTACGCGGAATTAAAGATAAATATGAAACCCATCATAAGGTTCAAATAAAAGATGCGGCGATTATAGCAGCTGTAGAATTGTCTCAACGTTACATCACAGATCGATTTTTACCAGACAAAGCTATTGACTTAATGGATGAGTCTGCCGCCAAATTACGAATGGAAATCAATTCAAAACCTGAAGAATTGGATGCACTTGATCGTAAAATAATGCAACTCGAAATAGAAATTGAAGCTATAAAACGTGAAAATGATAAAGAAAAACTACAAAATCTTCAAAAAGAAGTTGCTAATTTAAAAGATGAAAGAGAAGATATAAATGCTAAGTGGAAAAGTGAAAAAGATGTTGTTGATCAAATTCAGGCAGCAAAAAAAGCAATAGAAATCTATAAGTTAGAAGCTGAAAAGGCCGAGCGAGAAGGAGATTATGGTAAGGTTGCAGAATTACGGTATGGTAAAATTAAAGATGAGGAAGAAAAATTAGCCTCTGCACAAATTGAACTAGCAAAAAATCAAGAAACTGCTTTAATTAAAGAAGAAGTAACCAGTGAAGATATTGCAGAAGTTGTAGCCAAGTGGACAGGTATCCCTGTACAAAAGATGTTGCAAAGCGAACGTGAGAAATTATTAGATCTAGAAAAAGAATTGCATAAGAGAGTTGTTGGACAACAGGAAGCTATTCAGGCAGTTTCAGACGCTGTAAGACGCTCTAGAGCCGGGTTACAAGATGATAAAAAGCCTATTGGTTCTTTCTTGTTTTTGGGTACTACAGGAGTTGGTAAAACAGAATTGGCAAAGGCCCTTGCAGAATATCTTTTTGATGATGAAAGTGCCATGACCCGCATTGATATGAGTGAATATCAAGAACGTCATGCCGTGAGTCGATTGGTCGGAGCGCCTCCGGGATATGTAGGCTATGATGAAGGTGGACAACTGACAGAAGCTGTGCGCAGAAAACCGTATTCTGTGATTTTGTTAGATGAAATTGAAAAAGCACATCCAGATACGTTCAACTTACTTTTACAAGTACTAGATGAAGGTAGGCTGACAGATAATAAAGGGCGTGTGGCCGATTTTAGAAACGCAATTATTATCATGACCTCTAACATCGGAGCACATATCATTCAAGATAATTTTGAAGAAATTGATATGTCAAAACGTGACCAAGTCACCCAAAAAACGAAGTTAGACGTCTTAGGTTTACTTAAAAAAACAGTGCGTCCTGAATTTTTAAACAGAATTGATGAGGTGATAATGTTTACACCATTAAGTAAACAAGAAGTATCAAAAATCGTACAATTGCAATTAGGTAACTTAATAAGCATGCTCTCTGAAAAAGGTATTTCAATGACTTGGACGGACGAAGCCTTAGAGAGTTTGGTCAATCAAGGTTATGACCCTCAATTTGGCGCAAGGCCTATTAAGCGAGTAATTCAACGTAAAGTGCTAAATGAATTATCAAAAGAGCTATTGTCTAATAAAATAAAGAACGACACTTCTATTTTACTCGATGCTTTCGATGATACCCTAGTCTTTAGAAATAAGTAAGATATTTGATACATATATAAAACCGTTTCTTGTGTTAAGGAACGGTTTTTATATGTATTAGTTTTACCTATCTCTCAGAACAATGTTCAACAGCGGTTTTAAAAATGTTAATTGAAAAATATAAAGTTTCTAAATCTCAATTAACGTCAAAAGGTTATGGAGATTCGAAACCAATTTCTAAAAATAATACTTCTCAAGGGAGGAGTAAAAATCGGAGAGTAGAATTGGTAAAAATCTAAAATGAATAGAATTTATATTCAAGAATTCATAGATACTGTTTTCGTTAACTAAATCGTACGACTATTTCACCCCGTGAATAGTATCATTAACTCAAGCTTGATTTTTAATAACTAAAATTGAAAGTAGGTTTACTCATAATTCAAAACCAATCTATTATGAGAACTTATCTATCACTCGCAATTTTCGCTTTAGTATCAATTTCTATTTTCGCACAAGAAAAGACAATAACCGGTAAGGTATCAGATGACTCAGGTCCCCTTCCTGGTGTATCCGTTATTATTAAAAACTCTACCCAAGGCACCCAAACTGATTTTGATGGAATGTATTCCATAAAAGCAAAAGTAGGTGACAAACTAGTTTTCTCTTTTGTAGGAATGAGGACTCAAGAAGTGAAAATTAAGACGTCTAATACTATAAATATTACACTAAAATCAGATCATAATATGTTAGAGGAAGTAGTGGTTGTTGGTTATGCAGCATCTGCAAGAAAAGCTTCAATAACTGCCAGTGTTTCGAGTATTTCAAAAATAGAAACGAAGTTGAAAGGCAAAGCTTCGGGGGTTCAAATATTAAGTAAAACCGACCATGGCAATTCTAACAAAAAGGTTATCATTAGAGGTATGGCTTCAGTTTCAAAACAAAAACAACCTCTATATATTTTAGATGGTCTTCCTGTCGATCCGAATTCAAAGAAGTTTCGAAAATTAAAGCCAAATTCAATTAAAACTGTCAATGTATTAAAAGATGCTTCAGCTTCTAGCATTTACGGAAATAGAGCGGCGAATGGCGTTGTAATTATTTCAACTCAAAACAACCAGTATCAAAGTGAAGCTTACAAAGAAATTAAAGAGAATGAGTTTAAACATGTGGCCTTCTCTCCTTTATCAACTTTCTCAATTGATGTTGACAAGGCCGCATACAGTAACGTAAGAAGATATATCAATAATGGGCAAAAAGTTCCTAAAGATGCTATAAAGCTTGAAGAAATGATTAACTATTTTGAATATGATTATAAACAACCCACTGATAAGCATCCTTTTTCTATTCATACTGAGGTTGCAAATTCACCGTGGGATAATAGTTCTAAAATTGTTAAAATAGGATTACAAGGAAAGAACATTGTTTCCAATGACATTCCTCCTTCAAATCTGGTCTTTTTAATAGATGTATCAGGTTCTATGAATAGTACTAATAAACTACCTATGCTAAAGTCGGCTTTTAAATTATTAGTAAATCAACTTCGGAATGAAGACAAAGTATCAATAGTTGTATATGCTGGTGCTGCGGGTGTTGTACTTAATGCTACTTCTGGAGATAACAAAAACAAGATTCTTTCAGCTTTAGACAAATTAAAAGCTGGTGGTTCTACTGCCGGTGGACAAGGTATAGAACTTGCGTATCAAATAGCGAAGAAAAATTTCATGAAAGATGGAAATAACAGAATCGTTCTAGCAACAGATGGTGACTTTAATGTTGGAGCATCAAGTGATAAAGCTATGGAAGAATTGATCATAGAAAAAAGAAAATCTGGTATTTTCTTAACGGTATTAGGTTTCGGAATGGGTAACTATAAAGATTCTAAACTAGAGACTTTAGCAGATAAAGGAAACGGTAATCATGCCTATATCGACACCATGCAAGAGGCAAATCGTGTTTTAGGTACAGAGTTTAGCGGGACCATGTTCACGATTGCTAAGGACGTTAAAATTCAAGTAGAATTCAACCCTACCTTTGTCGAAGCATATCGCTTAATTGGTTATGAGAACAGAATGCTAGAGGACAAAGATTTTAAAGATGATACTAAAGATGCCGGAGAATTAGGTAGCAATCATAGTGTAACTGCCTTGTATGAGGTAATCCCTAAAGGAATAAAAAGCAAATTCCTTCAAGATATTGATGGCTTGAAATACACCACCAATAGTACAAAAGAGAGTTTTGACAATGAACTTTTAACAGTTAAATTTAGATATAAAGAACCTAAAGGCACAAAGAGTATTGAGTTGGTTCATGTTATGAAAAATGATCCTATAAATTTTATGCAATCTAGCACCGATTTCAAATTTGCAACCGCGGTGGCAATGTTTGGAATGAAATTAAGGAACTCAAAACATGTTGAAGACGTAACCTATAATGATATACTTGAAATTGCTGATACTTCGAGAGGAAAAGATACGTACGGTTATAGAGCCGAATTTACCAGATTGGTTAAAATGGTTGGAGAAGCCAATTAATTAAGATTTTTTTTATTTAAAGCCACTTTAAAGTGGCTTTTTTATTACTTTTAATTTTATAAAAACTCAGTTTTATGAAAAAAATCATCCCAATAGTACTCGTTACACTCTTCTTCGGAAATTTCATTACAGCGCAAGAAACGCCTACAAAAGAGCAAAAGAAATGGAAATATGGACTCCATTTTGACACCTTAACGGAAAAACAAAAAGCATTCAATGGGCTAACAAAAGGAGTAAGAATACACAAAGTTTCGAAAGACCATCCGGCGGAAGCTGCAGGAATGCTTGTTGGAGACATTCTAACGCATGTTAGTGGTATCGAAATTATTGATCAACCACATTGTGTTGAGGTTATGAAAAATGTTGACATCTCTAGTGGCACCTCCATTTTAAAAATTATTAGAAATGGCGTCAAAATGGATGTTACAGTGAAATTTAAATAACTGTTTTACTCAATAAAACCTAGTATATGGTTCAAGATTTCTTCTGTACTTTCTTCTTGAATGTAATGTTTCGAATCTAGAATATGCACATTCTCTGGTTTAATATTTAAATCTGTTACAACCGCATTTTTCATAGGTTCCCATTGGAGCATTTTATCGTGTTTCCCCCAAATAACCATAGATGGTATATCGATTTTTTTGAGTGTCTCACGATAATCTGGTAAGGCATTACAGGTACTTGAAAAAAATGTATAGAGTGAATTTGTTTTACCCTCTAATAACGGTTTTCGATATCCTTCTACTTCATTAGCAGTCAAATTATTTTCCATCAAAGCATTCTTAAACAACTTCTTCATGATGGTTCTGTTCGTTAATTTATTGCTATAAAAACTAATCGAAAGTTTTGTCAGACCACCTCGTTCGAATCGCATTGGTGGTTTAAAACCATCTTCATAGATAATAGAGTTTAAAACGACAAGCTTTTCAATTCTATTGGGTGCTAATTTAAATAACTCCCAAGTCCAAAGACCTCCAGCGTCATGAAAAACATGTGTCCAATTCGTGACTTGTAAATGATCCATGAGTGCTAACAGTCTTTTTCCATGAGCTTCTGGAGAATATAGGTCATATCCTTTCGGGGAATCGCTAGAACCAAATCCTAACATATCGGGTGCAATCACACGATATCCTTTCGTTACCAATCCGTCAATCATTTTTCGGTATAACCATGCCGAAGTTGGCACACCATGCAATAAAACAATAACTTGACCTTCCCCCTTATCAATGTACTTTATCGCACCATCGTTAGAATTGAAGGTCTGTTGTTCAGAGCGAAAATCTGCATAGGTTGGTTGAGAAGTATCAATCATGTTCTTCTTTGATTTACAAGATACAATGAGAGTCAATAGTAAGATAAAATAAATATGTTTCATTTGGTTGTAGAATGGTTATGGTGATAAAAGTACTAAACTTTTAACTAAGAAAAAATACATCTAATTGAGCTATTTGTTTATTTTTGAGTAAAATAATTTATATGAAACATTCTTTACTAGTCATTTTAATTACGTTAGCCTCACTAACTACATTTGCTCAAGAAAGTGACACTACCACTTATTATCTAATTAGACATGCCGAAAAAGACAGAAGCGATGCTACAAATAAGAACCCTAGTCTTACAAAAGAAGGACAACAACGCGCAATAAAGTGGAGCGAAGTATTGGCCAAATTTGGTATTGATGCTGTGTATTCAACCAACTACAATAGAACATTAGATACCGCAAAACCAACAGCTCAAGAGCATAACTTAACTATTAAGACATATCATCCATTTAAAATTGATCTCAATGCTTTTTTGAAAGAGACCAAAGGAAAGAATGTATTAATCGTTGGGCATAGTAATACAACAGCGAATTTTGCCAATAAACTCATTGGAAGCAAGGTTTATGAGGAAATTAAAGATGATAATAACGCGAACTTATATATCGTTACCGTAGACGAAAAAAAGACATCACACGTACTTATTAAAATGCAATAGAAATAGGCATATTCTTTAAATTTAGCTAGTTTTGTAGCCGATGCAGCCTACGATAAATATAAAGAATAAAAAAGCACGTTTCGAATATGAAATTCTAGACACATATACTGCTGGAATTCAATTAACTGGAACTGAAATAAAATCTATTAGAGCAAGTAAAGCTCGAATTACCGAGAGTTTTTGTGAGTTTAATGATGGTGGAGAACTTTTCGTCATTAATATGTTTATTGAAGAGTATATTAATGGTAATATTTATAATCACAAACCTAAAAGTGAACGACGACTTCTATTAACCAAAAGAGAACTTAAAAAACTAAAAAAAGAAGTTCAAAATGTTGGTTTAACCATTATACCTTTACGACTTTTTCTGACTGATAAAGGCTGGGCAAAATTAAATATTGCGTTGTGTAAAGGAAAAAAATTACATGATAAAAGAAATACGTTAAAAGACAGAGATAATAAGCGCGATTTAGATCGAATCAAAAAGAATTTTTAATGAGTCTACCTTTCTTTTTACAGCTTATAAGGTGGAAAAACTTACTGATGATTGCAGGAATTCAATTGTTATTTAAATACATTTATCTTCCTTCTTTTGGAATAGCCACCGTCTTAGACCCTCTTCATTTTGGCATACTCATATTAGCAACTTTAGGGATTGCCGCCGCTGGCAATATTATCAATGATATTCAAGATATTGAAGCCGACATCATTAATAAGCCGAATAAAGTATTGATCACGAAACAGATAAGTAAAAAAATAGCCACCACCTACTACTATGCATGTAATGCTTTTGGCATTGTTTTGGGGTTGTATATTGCTATTCATGTCAATCGTACTTCGTTTGTGGCTACTTTCATTGGTACTGCCCTATTATTGAATGTTTATTCAATGTCATTGAAAAAAAAACCTATTATTGGTAATATAGTCGTCTCTTTACTCATTTCCTTAAGCATTTTAATCGTTGGTTTTTTTGATATTATTCCGGCCATTTCAAAAGAAAACGGCATTGATCAATACCTTGCTTTTAAAGGGTTGATCGATTATTCTGTCTTCGCATTCATGTTTAATTTTCTAAGAGAAATGGTTAAAGATGTAGAAGATGTAGAAGGTGATAAAAAATTAAATATGAAGACATTACCAATACTCATTGGCACTTCTAAAACTAAATATGTCATTTTTGGCTTATCATTTATACCTTTGACATTAATCACTTACTACAGCTATGCTAATTTCGAGAAATTGCCCGTAGTATTGGCCTACATGCTTATTGTAGTTCAATTACCCTTTCTTCATTTTATGGCGAAACTTTTATATGCCGAAAACAAAAAACAGTATCGCTATTTAAGTAGATTGTTAAAACTTATTATGTTGTTAGGCATGCTGTCTATTATTGTTATATCATTATCTATTTATTATGCTGAATAAAAAATTACAGCCATTTACAATTATTTTGGCCTCAGGGTCTCCAAGAAGACAGCAGTTTCTAAGAGATTTAAATTTAGAGTTTATAATTAAAACAAAAGATATAAAGGAAGTCTATCCAAAATATCTTCATGGTAAAGAAATTACAAATTATTTAGCGGAGCTAAAAGCAAGTGCCTTCGCCAAAGAGCTTAAAGAAAAAGAAATTTTAATAACGGCCGATACCATTGTGAGGTTTAATGGAAAGGTCTTAGGCAAACCATTAGATGAAAACAATGCCAAAGAAATGCTTCGAGAGCTTTCTGGACAAGCTCATGAGGTAATAACTTCAATATGCATTAAAACTATCAATAAACAAATTTTAATTGACGACGCCACAGATGTGTATTTTAAGAAGTTAACAGAAGATGAAATTAATTTTTATGTTGAAAACTATCGTCCTTATGATAAAGCAGGTAGTTATGGAATTCAAGAATGGTTGGGATATATTGGCGTTGAAAAAATAGTTGGTAGTTATTTTAACGTAATGGGATTTCCTGTTCATAAGTTCTATAAAGAAATGATGAATTTATAAAAACAAAAACGCTACAATTTTTATTTTTGCTTCACAGATAATCAAACAGATGAAAACATACACATTTACAGAAAAAAAAGACACACGATCAGGTTTTGGAGATGGTTTGACCGAATTAGGAAGAACAAACCCTAATGTAGTAGCACTTTGTGCTGACTTAATTGGGTCATTAAAAATGCAGGATTTTATAGATGAAAATCCGTCACGGTTCTTTCAAGTTGGTATTGCAGAGGCAAATATGATGGGGATTGCTGCTGGGTTAACCATTGGAGGTAAAATTCCTTTTACCGGCACATTTGCAAATTTTTCAACAGGTAGAGTGTATGACCAAATTCGTCAATCTATTGCATATTCTGGGAAAAATGTAAAAATTTGTGCTTCGCATGCAGGATTAACATTAGGGGAAGATGGTGCAACGCATCAAATTTTAGAAG
This sequence comes from uncultured Flavobacteriaceae bacterium, assembly GCA_947500525.1. GTDB lineage: Bacteria > Bacteroidota > Bacteroidia > Flavobacteriales > Flavobacteriaceae > Aureibaculum. Next base: position 559,780 of record CANMSH010000002.1, read on the forward strand.
ACATTGGTTTGATGAAAATGTTACCTGGCATGACGGTTATCAACACATGTGATTATAATCAAACAAAAGCCGCAACAATTGCTATTGCTGATCATGATGGTCCTGTATACCTACGTTTCGGAAGACCGAAAGTACCAGTATTTATGCCAACAGATCAACCTTTTGAAATTGGAAAAGCTATCAATTTAACAGAAGGTAGTGATGTTACTATTGTGGCAACAGGACATTTAGTATGGGAAGCACTTCAAGCGTCAGAAGAGTTACACGAGAAAGGAATCTCTGCTGAAGTTATCAATATACATACTATTAAACCTTTAGATGCAGATGCCATTATAAAATCTGTGAGTAAGACAGGCTGTATTGTTACTGCCGAAGAACACAATCATTTAGGTGGTCTCGGAGAAAGTGTAGCACGAGTACTTGGGCAACACAGGCCAACTCCTCAAGAATTTATAGCAACAAATGACACCTTTGGTGAATCTGGAACTCCTGATCAATTAATGGAAAAATATGGGTTAAACGCTGCAGCAATTGTAAAAGCTGTAGAAAAGGTAATGACGAGAAAATAACATCTTGACAACGCAACGATTGTCTTTATTTTCATCTTATAAATACTAAATTATCATAAAATGAAAAAGCTATTCTTTTATTGTTGCTTCTCATTCTTTTTAGTCTCGAACGCTCAGCTAGATGTTGGGATCAAAGCGGGATTGAATTACAATTCATTGTCTGATTTAAATATTACTGGTGGTTTTGCTGGTATAAATGAAGATATCAATAGCGAAGGACAACTCGGGTTTCACGCTGGGCTATATGCACAATTCGACTTTACAAAGTTCTATGTTAAAGGTGAATTATTGTACGTAGAGAATAGTAGTACCTATGATGATATGCGTGCACCATCATCTAAATTTAAATTATCAACACTAGAACTACCTGTGTTGGTTGGATTCAAAGTTGCAGGACCTTTACGATTGTATGTAGGAACTTCTTTAGTCTATAATATCGATAGCGATTTTACCGATTTCTTTGAATTTAATTTTGACAGAGAATTAAGTCTTGCATACAATATAGGCGCTTCCGTTACTTTTAATAAAATTAATATCGACCTGAGATATTCTAGTGGTTTCTCTGAGAATATAGCATCTTACTTAGAGGATATGCCATCTGATGGCTTTGGTTACACTTTGAATACTAGACCATCTCAGTTCTTACTCAGTTTGTCTTATAAAATAAATTAACATTTAAAATATATTGTTGGCATCACTTTTGCTTTAAATGATTACTTAACAAAAAATCATTTATCATGAAAAAAGTATTTGTAACAATACTAACCCTTACCTTATTTACAACTATTTCATTTTCACAAACAATTGATTGGGGTGCTAAAGCTGGTCTCAATTATAATTTCGGAGGTGACCTCTCTGAAGTACCAGCCAATATCGGCGACAGTTTCGAAGACGTAATTACCGGTGCTGACAGCAAAGCTGGTTACCATGTGGGGCTATGGGCAAAAATTAAAGTTTTAGGTCTTTATGTACGTCCAGAATTGGTGTATACCCAATTGAACAACACTTATGGCCCAAATACAGAAAATAGCAGGAACGAAGCTGATTTTAAAACTAAAAAATTAGATATTCCTCTGTTGATTGGCGCTAAGATAGCCGGTCCGTTGCATATTTTTGCTGGCCCATCTTTTCAATATATTTTGGACTCGGATTTTGATGTAAACGATATTGATAACTTGGAAACAAATGATTTTAGCGTTGGTTTGCAAATTGGTGCTGGATTAGAACTCGGTAAACTTGGTCTTGATGTGCGATGGGAGAAAGGTTTCTCCAATGACGCAGATGGTCGTTTTTTAAACACCAACTTCAATGTAGATAACCGACCTAATCAAATTATTTTCGGTCTATCATATCGTTTTAATGAACGAAACAACTAAGACATTAATATGAAAGCTCCGTGATATCACGGAGCCTTTTTTTTTGATAAACAGTATTTTTTCAAACAAGTCCTTCATCCATTAACGGTAATTTCTTATATCGTTTTCCCGTTGCATTAAATATGGCATTTATCAAAGCCGGAGCAATCACAGGAACTCCAGGCTCACCCACTCCAGTAGGTTTATCTTGACTTTCTACAATTTCAACATTCACTTTCGGCGCATCCGAAATGCGCAACATCTGGTAGTCATGAAAATTGCTTTGTTCAACAGCTCCATTCTTGGCAGTTATCTTACCATAAAAAGCTAATGATAATCCAAACATGGCAGCACCTTCCATCTGCGCAGTAATTGTATTTCTATTTATAGCCGTACCACAATCTATAACAGAATGAATACTATGCACTTTTAGATTATTCTCTTTAACTGAAACTTCAATAATTGAGGCTACATATGAATAAAAACTATAATGCACAGCAATTCCAATTCCATGATTTTTAGGTAATTTCTTGCCGTAATTGGCATTTTTTGCTGCCGTTCTCAATACATGTTTTAGTTTAGCGGAATCAAAATGATAATCTTCTTGATTATTCTTTATAATTCTATCTGGGCCTATTAAATCTAGTCTGAATTGCAAAGGGTCTTTTCCTGCTTTTACTGCTAATTCATCGGCGAACACATTTACAGAAAAACCTTGTATAATATTATACACAGAGCGTAACCAGCCAATCCTAACATGAGCTGGTGCCTTTACATTTTCACACCGAATGTTCTCAATGGCATACGGAAGATTCGTCATTCCTTGTCCAAATTCAAAACCTGCGGCATACCCAGTATCTGGAGCAAACGTGGATGTGATTGACGGATATGCCGCTCTATGCAGCCACCCTGTAACTTTGTTATTTTCATCTAAAGCACCTTTCATATATTGAGCACTCACCGCATGGTAATAACTATGCTTAATATCATCCTCACGTGACCAAATTACTTGTACAGGTGCGTCAATAATTTTAGATAAAATCACCGCTTCTACGACAAAGTCAGGTTTCGATTTTCTTCCGAAACCGCCTCCTAAAAAAGTTACGTTAATAGTCACATTCTCAAGTGACGTATCCAAATAGTCGGCTACTTCTTTTCTAGTGGCTTGAGGCGCTTGTACTGGAGCCCAAACTTCACAAATTCCATCATGCACCCATCCAGTAGCATTGGGCACCTCCATGGGAGCGTGCACCAAATGTGGTAAATGATACGTGCTCTCTACCGTTTGAGTAGCGTTCTTAAATTCTCTATCTATATTACCATCATTACGAATTTCCTTTCCCTTTTTCAGAACATTTTGTTCAATCATTGCATCATAAGATTCACTACTATATGTTTCATTCGCTCCATTATCCCATTCGATTAAAAGTGCTTCCTTTCCTTTTAATGCAGCCCAGGTATTGGAAGCGATGACAGCTACCCCGCCCAAAGGGCCGAATGGTTTGGCAATTCTTGGAATTTCAACAACATCAAGTACTCCTTTTACTTTCAAAGCTTCATCTTTATTAAAACTTTTAACAGTACCAAAGGTAACAGGACATCTTGCTACCGCTGCATATTTCATTCCCTCCAATTTAATATCTATCCCGTACTTAGGCTTTCCTGAAACAAAGCCTTTACTATCAATACTTTTCAAACCTTTACCGATGTATTTAAAATCTGTAGGCTTTTTCAATACTGGATTTTCAGGAACTGGTACTTCTGAAGCCTCTTTTACCAAATCACCATAAAAAAGTTTATCGCCATTCTCGGTATTAATAACATAATGATTGTCTGCTTTAAGTTTATTGGCATCTATTCCCCACTTTTTAGCAGCGCCTGCAACTAACATTGCTCTTGCGGTTGCGCCCATTTTTCGCATAGGTTCGAACAAAAAACGAACACTACGAGATCCATCCGTGTTTTGATCCATAAATTTAGCATCTCCGGTGGCTTGTAAAACGCTCACTTTTTCCCAATCGGCATCCATTTCGTCAGCAATCACCGAAGTCAAGGAGGTGCGCACGCCATTACCCATTTCTGAGCGTGTTGCCAATAATACTAGTTCACCATTGTCTTTCAACTGTATAAAAATGTTTGGTTCAAATATCGAACCATTAAAAGGTTTTTGTTCTTTATTTTCTGTAGAAGAAGGTATTGAACAAGCGAAAATCAACCCTCCTGAGGCGAATCCAAGGCTTTTAATAAAACTCCTTCTCGTAACTATATGAATTGCACTCATAATTATTTGATTGTAGTAGTATTTGTTAATTCAGCAGTTTTATGAATCGCTTTACGAATACGCTGGTAGGTACCGCAACGACATATATTACCGTTCATGGCCGTATCAATATCTTCATCAGTAGGATTATTATTCTCTTTTAGTAATGCCAATGCCGAAATTATTTGTCCAGATTGACAATAACCACATTGAGCAACATTCATGTCGGCCCAAATTTCTTGGAGAACTTTATTCTCGTTCTCAACACCTTCAATAGTTAAAATAACAGCACCTTCTGCTTGGGAAACTGGAGTTAGACATGACCGTATAGGTTTCCCGTCAAGGAGAACCGTACATGACCCGCAAAGTCCTTTTCCACAACCATATTTCGTTCCTGTAAGACCTACACTATCTCGAATTGCCCACAACAATGGCATTTCAGGGTCTGCGTCGATCTTATATTTTTTTTCATTTATTATCAATGTCGCCATAAGTTCGTTTTAAATCATAAAATTTGACCTTAAAGTTATCATTTATTGACAGAAATACTTCACGAATAGATATTAAATTAAAAAATCTACATATTGATTCTGAAGACCTTGTAATTATCACTTGAATAAATATTGCGAAGCTCATAAAAAAAACCGCTAAAATTATGGTTCTAAAAATCTAATTTATTACATTTGCACCCGCACTTTTAGAAGTGCAGTTCATTAAAATTTAGGAGAGGTGCCGGAGTGGTCGAACGGGGCTCCCTGCTAAGGAGTTGTACCCGCAAGGGTACCGGGGGTTCGAATCCCTTCCTCTCCGCTTTTTTTGAATTTATCTGTTAATATAGATAACCTTCGGGGTGTAGCGTAGCCCGGTTATCGCGCCGCGTTTGGGACGCGGAGGTCGCAGGTTCGAATCCTGCCACCCCGACTTTTTAATAAATCAATTAGTAACAAAAACTTGATAATCGTATGATTATCAAGTTTTTGTGGTTTTACGACTATCATTTAATTTGAATTGATTTGTTTAAAAATGTTACCTATTCGGTTACCAAGTATCAAATTATATTAAAAAGGTAACCGAGACAACTGATTTGACTTTTGTTTTTAATGTTTAATTCTTAAAACAAAAAAGTATGACAAACACGCACACCTTCAGTATTCTGTTTTGGTTAAAACTAGCAAATACCAAAAATGGAAAAGCACCGCTCTATGCTCGAATTACCGTAAATGGAAAACGAGCTGAACTTTCTTTGAAAAGAAAAGTACTAATATCTCATTGGGATGCTCATAAGAATAAGCTTAAGGGATTGAGTGGTGAAATCAGATTAATCAACACTTATTTAGAGCAAGTCCATTCAAAACTTTTTGAATGTTATCGTAAACTACAAAATGAAAATAAACTGATATCTTCTCGAATTATCAAAGCTCATTTTTTAGGGACCAATGAAAATCGTTATGCCCTATCTGACATTATTGAATATCATAATGAGCATATGAAAGATACCTTACGCTGGGGAACTCAAAAGAATTATTTCACCACTCACAAATATCTTTTTTTCTTTCTTGAGCAAAAATTGAATACACCTGATATGTATTTATCTGAATTAAACTACAAATTCATTATTGATTTTGAGCGCTTTTTAAGACATCAAGAGTCGATGGGTAATAATACAGTCATGAAACACATAGAACGTTTGCGTAAGCTAGTGAATTTAGCTTTTAAAATGGAATGGATAGGTAAAGATCCTTTTGTTAAATTCAAAGCTAAGTACATCAAAAAGGAAAGAGCTTTTTTGACCAGAGATGAATTAAACAATATCGAACAAAAAGAGTTTTCCATTTCTAGATTAGAACTTATTAAAGACTTATTTGTGTTTAGCTGTTATACTGGATTATCTTATGGCGATGTTATGAGCTTAACAAATGATAATATATGTATAGGTATCGATAGAAAGCAATGGATATATTCTCAAAGACAGAAAACAAGTATTCTAGTTAAGATTTCGTTACTTTCTAAAGCATTAGAAATAGTTGAAAAATACAAGCTTCACCCCTCTTCTATTAATAAAGAAAGATTGTTTCCTACTATTTCTAATCAAAAACTAAATTCATACTTAAAAGAAATAGCAGATGTTTGTGGAATTAAAAAGAACTTGACGTTTCACATCGCCAGACACACCTTTGCAACAACAATAACCTTAAGCAATGGAGTGCCTATTGAAACGGTTTCTAAATTATTAGGTCATTCTAAGATTACTACAACTCAAATCTATGCGAAAGTTATTGAGAGAAAAGTAAGTCAAGATATGATTCAGTTAGAAAAACGTATGTAGATTTTAGGTAAAATAACTGTCGTGATTTGGTATTCAAGATGTGTGTCTGTGGACACATTCTTGTCTGCTCCCCTTGGTCGCAGAAATTAAAAAGTCTTGTATGAATAAAAGTAATCCGTTTTTAAAGTGATGGATTCAGAGGCTGGGTATCATTGACGCCTTTTTGTATAACTTCTTTATTAAGCTAGGAGAATCCGTTACTTTAAAAATGAACCAAATCCGCCCAAGCGGATGCGGTAGTTTTCACTCCTCTCAATTCAACATAAAAAGCAACATATTTTATGATTTGCAGCAAATTTACAGTAAAAAAACGCTTGTTTATAGGGGGTGCGAAAGGATTTACAGTAATTTGCTGCAAATGCAAATTCTGAAACATTCTATAACTACCTGTTTTTAAATGAATTAAGCTATCGTAACATCACGTAGCGTGTTACCCTCTTGCTTCTCATTTTCGTTCGCCAAAAGCGAACAAAAACTCAAACAACCTGACTAAAAAGTCAGATGCTTATTTCTAAATAAAAAGTTATATAAATGTATCTAATTGACCAACAAAATCGAAATGACATTTGTTACCAAATACTTCGTTTTAGAGTTATTTTAAATGATTTTTAGTGGAAGTATAAATTTGAACGTCAACTTTCAAATGAAGAACCTACATCTATAATTAAAAAAGACCCTTGTTAATTAAAATGGTTAGGGTGGACTGGTATTAAAAGTGATTTACTTATTATACCTGGAGCGTTTTCCTTTTTTGATTTTTCTTTTGTTCCGTTTCCTTTTTGATGGTTTTGTTAGAATTCATAGTCCTAGTTTCGATTTACTTCCCATAGCGCCATCGCTGTTACCTTTTTTTGATGCCTGCTATAATTCAATATTCAGATTTGGTAAAACGTATAAAAAAGAGCGAGGAACAAGCCTGGCTTTATGCCGTTGTCCAATAATGAATATTGTTGTTTTGCTATCAAAAAAAAGATGTCAATGATGAATATGTAAAATGCATAAAACATTGCGAAAAAAAAGCATAGGAGGTTGAACAAAATTTAAATAGAAGATAAATAGTTAATGACAATATTCCTACGTTAAACCACAATTTAACCCAATGAACAATTAGGTCTTTTTCTTTCAATTTTAATAAAACACTTTAAAGTATTATAATTTAATTAACTAATTAATATGCCAAACATGATTTATATTAGCCGATGTATAAAATCAGATTACTAGTCATTTAACCTTCTACATACATCTAAAATTGAATGAAACCATATTACAAATTGTAATTATTACAAGTGGATTATGAAACCTTTTTAAACGAAGCCATTTTTAAACCTTCAAAAATGAATCATACTGGCTATGTAATTCCAGATTGGGAAAATAATGAAGTTGCTAATGGCTTTTTAGATGGTAATGAAGCAAAAAAACCAAATGAAGAGAATTGGAGTGGCAATGGTCCATACCTCAATCTCAAAGGAAATGGAGGTATCTTATCAAGTGCCAATGATATGTTACTTTGGAGTAAAGCAATAAGAGACCGTACAGTACTTAATGAAGCAACAACATCTAAATATTTGTATCCTCATTTTGATGTAGATGCTGAAGATACTTACTATGGATATGGTTGGGGGATTAAAAATAACGACTCAGAGCATATGTTAGTTAGTCACAATGGAGGTAGTGATCTATTTGTTTCAGATATGTGGATCTATCCTAAAAAAGGAATTACAATAATTGTACTTAGTAATACATATGAAGATTATGTGTACTCAATTGCAAGAAAATTCTCAAAATTTTTACTAAAAAAATAAAAGTACCACACAATATCATAAAAAAATGAAAAAAGCAAAAACAATCTTATTAATTCTAATACAACATAAAAATCCCGAACAGATTTAAACTATTCGAGTCTTACTCTTGTGTATTTAAAACTTCTTCGTTTCCTCAATTTAAAATAGAAAGGAAGCGAATAAAGCAATTAAAATTTACTTAGAACTATTTTTTTTAAACGTACACTTATAGGAATTTTATAATCTCCAATAATAATTTGATTTTCTACAATTTTATCAACTTTATACTTAGATACGATATATGATTTGTGGGTTTGAATAAAATGATCTTCGGGTACTAAATCCTTAAAACTCTTTAAAGATATGTGCGTAACAATTGTCTCATTTGATGTTACTACTTTGATATAATTTTGCATTGATTCTGCAAATAGAATATCCTTTGTGTGTATCTTTTTAAGTTGTCTTTCACTTTTTAAAAACAGCATGTTTCGTTCATCCTTATGTCCATGATAACTGTTCACTTTATTAACTGCCTGTAAAAACCGTTTAAAAGAAATGGGTTTTACTAAATAATCTAAAACGTTATACGTGAAGCTTTGTAAAGCATATTCTTTATATGCAGTGGTCATAATAACTGAAGGAGATTTTTTTAAGCCTTTTAACCAATCAATACCTGATAGTATTGGCATATTGATATCTAAAAAAATTAAATCAATTTCATTTTTGTGTAAATAATGATTTGCTTGCAGTACATTTTTACATAGGGCGACAACATTTAAAAACGGAATCTCATTACAATAGCTTTGAATGCCTTCTCTTGCTATTGGTTCATCATCGATGATTAAACAATTTAGTTGTTTCATGCTATTATTTCTATAAATCTATGTTCAAATTAACCATAAAATGTGAGTTCTCCTTGTGTATACTTAATTCATGCCTTTCTGGATATATTAATGACAAGCGTCTTTTTACATTTATCAAACCTATTCCCCCAGCTGTGTTCTCACTAGTTATCTCATCAAAAGTATTGGTGCAATGTAGCGAAAGCTTACCTCCTACTTCTTTAATATGTATGTTGATACTATTATCTGAATCATTCGTGTGATTACTGCAATATTTAAAGGTATTTTCTATAATAGGAATTAATAATAATGGCACTATTTTTTTTGTACCATTCTCAAATTCTATATCGTAAGTTAGCTGAATGTCTGAACCCTTACGAGTTTTTTCCATCTTAATATATTGTAATACAAAGGCTAATTCTTTTTCTAGAATAATTTGAGTCCCGCTTTCATACAATTGATAACGTAGTAGCTCTGAAAACTGAAGCAAGGTATCTCTAGCCAATTCATTATTTTTACCTATTAAGTGGTATACACTATTAATGCCATTAAATAAAAAGTGAGGATTTAACTGTGCTTTTAGGTATTTTAATTCTGCTGTTAGCGATTCTTCTTTGAGCAGTTGTTTTTCCTTTTCAGATTTTTTGTGTGCTAGTCTAAAAATGTAATAAAAACCAGCGACACTATAGAATATGTTAATGGCTATGGTAACACTAAAATTATCACTAAACTCATCGGTATCATATATTTCAAATAAATCATAAAGTATATAATCAAAGTAGGTTTCAATTAGAGAAATTACAACGATTATAGAGAAAGAAAGCACATAATATGTCGCTTTTCTATTGCGCATATGAATTTTTGGGACTAACCAAAACACTTGTAGGTAAAATAAGATAACATTGGAAATAAGCCCATACGTATAGGCAACGGCCAAGGTGTTATAACCAGATTCAGCATAATTTTCAAACCCATTCCAATCTGCTCCAATAACAAAAGCAATCAACACATAATTTAAGATCCAGATCAGCAGATGTAGCGCAATTTTCTGTATTGATTTGGTTGTACTCATAGCTATATTTTGTTCAAAGAAACATATTATTTAGTTGTTATAAAACAATTAGTACGTTCATCAATAAATACCAAACGGTTGTCAAATTACTATTTATCAAAGGGCTTTTACTCATCTCTTTGCTCAAAAATTATAAATAAAAATACAATTCATGAAAAAAGTACCCTTAAAAATGACACCCCTGAACCGTTTTAATTTCGGAACTAACTTAATGTTACTAGCATTTTTCACAATCTTTATATTCTCATGTTCTAAGGATGATGATGGGCAACCTCCAGTAGTTATTACCGAACTATCGCAAGAAATTAAAGATATAATTTATTTCAAGGGAGACGAAAAAGCTTCTACAGTGCTCATCACCATACCAGGTGGTCCTGATACAGAATTTGCTACAGATCTAGTAGACCAATTTTCCGGACCTCTTAACCCAAAGGGTATTTTAACTGTAACTGTACATCAAGCACAAACATTAAACCCTGATATAGTGACTGGAAATGATATTACATTAACCCAAGCTAGTTCTTTTAATACAGAAAGTATAAAGATGCTTTCTAAAGTGACTAAGTATTTTAAAGATCAAGGTAGAACAGTGTATGTTTTAGGATTATCATTTGGTTCGTTTGTAACACAAGACCTCATTGCAAAAAAAGGAATAGATAGCGCTGATAAATATCTAATTATAACAGGCAGATTAGATATGAATGATGTTATTTGGCAAGCGGCCGCTGAAGGAAGAGAAGGATATTTTGAAAACGGCGTAACTCCAATACTAAAGGAAGACCTACCCACGACAGAGAAAGAAAGAAATCTTAATAGAATAAGTGCCGCATTCTCAATGAATAGATATACGCAACTTTTTAATAATATTTCGGACTTATCTAACGTAACATACATTTATGGAGAGATAGATCAAGCTGTCGGCAGTCTTACCACTAGTGAGGTTCAGTTTTTAGAGTCGAAAAATACCAACTTAATTGTTGGACCTGGAGATCATAATGCCACTCTAAATTTCTTAGTGCAAGGTTTTAAAGATGCCTTCGGAATAGTATTATAATAATAGATAGGAACACCACAATCCAAAAACATGAAAAAATATAGTATTATTTTTCTACTGACGTATGCCATAAATAGTCAAGCTCAACAAGGTAGAATCGACAGCTCTTCTTTTTTAGATAAAACAGAATTTAAGGTAGGTTATTACGGAAATTTATTATGGGATAATGGGCTTAATTTAGGTGCTGAATATGCATGGAAAGAAAAGAAAAAAGTAAAGGAAACTAAAAAAGGTCAAAAAACAATTACGCATCAATTTTTGGTTAATGGAAACTTGGGGTACTCGACGAATTTCGCTAACAAGACAGATAATGGGCTACACACTTATTATGGACTTATATGGCGAAGAACAAGTCCTAAAAGATGGCAGTTCCAGGTAGAGTTAAATCCATTAGGCTATTATCGTTCTTTTCTACCTGAAACGTTCAAAGTAGACGGTGGTGATGTTTCTAAAGTTCGATTGCCTGGAAGAGGTTATTATACGCCAACAATTGCTTTTGGTATAGGGAGGCTTCGTAATGGGAAAAGGCGTTCTGGATGGTACCTCAATTTTAATTGTGCCTTTAGAACAAACTACAATGCTGGTGTATTACCAACCTATTCAATACAATATGGTCACCGCTTTAATTTTAAAAAGAAAAAATAATGAGACAATTTAAACGATCATTCTTAAATTTAGTAGTTCTAGCAATTACAATATGTTCAGTAGCCTCTTGCTCAGATGATGAAAATCTTAATGATTTAGATGAAACCATCTTCGTTCGCCATAGAAATGCAGATATGCCTGCATACATAAGAGGAAATGCAAGTGAAAAGGTTTTTTTAATTACCTTAAATGGTGGACCCGGTGGCGTAGGATTAGAGTTTAGAGGTAAAGCCTTTAATGAAATAGAAAATCAGTATGGCGTTGTATATTTTGATCAAAGAGGATCTGGCAATTCGCAAGGGAATTACGATAAAGACGAAATAAACATAGATATCATGGCAGAAGACGTATTAGCACTGGCAAAAGCGATGAAACATAAATTCGGCAGTGATTCACGTTTGTTTTTATTAGGACAAAGTTGGGGTGGAACATTAGGAGTAGCGACCTTAATAAAAGATCAAAGTGAGTTTAAAGGATGGATAGATGTAGATGGAGCTTATAACGCGGCTGGATTATACGATTTATATTTAGAAACATTTACGACTACTGCAAACACCCAAATAGTATTAGGCAATAGTGTCGATTTTTGGGAATCTGTTTTAGAGCTTGTATCACAAGTAGATCCGATAAATAATGCCAATGATTTCTCAAAACTTAATAGAAAAGCTCCTGAGGCGGAGGCAAAATTAGCTAACGACGGTATCATAAATTCCGAGAATACTGGAGTAGAAGGTAACGACCTAAACTTTGTATATAACCCTCGGATTAATCAATGGAACGCTATTCAAATAGGTAGTATAATAACAGGGGATCAAGGTCTATTTCAAACTACAGATCTTACGAGTCAACTTCCAAAAATAACGATACCATCTTTATTTATATCTGGTCAATATGACATGGTAGTGCCAATAGCATCAGCACAAACAGCCTTTGAAACCATAGGTTCAGCATCTAAAGAATTACTGATATTTAACAGATCGGGTCACTCACCTCCGTTTAGCGAACCCGATAGGTTTGCAACAGAAGTCCTTCGATTTATTAATGAACATAAGTAAAGTCTTGTGAGGACTTGTGTTTAAGGTTTGATATATAGAAAATATAAATGAAAGGTGAATAGAATTAACCAAAATATTATTTTAAAAGACGGTAGAAAACTTGGGTTTGCCGAATATGGAAAAGTGAATGGTTATCCAATTATTTATTGTCATGGCTCTCAAAGTTCAAGGCTTGAAATACACTATGACCATTCCTTTGCTATTGAGAATGATTTAAGAATAATTATAATAGACAGACCAGGACATGGTATATCAGATTTTAACCCCAATGGATCTATTCTTGAATTTGCCAGAGATGCTAAACAATTAATTGCCCATTTAGAGATTGATAAACTCTCAGTTGCAGGAATGTCAGCCGGTTCACCTTTTGCATTAGGAATGTCTTATCTATTGCCAGAAAACATTTATAAAACTTCAATAATTAGTGGATTTGCTCCTTATAATCAAGAAATTACAAAATATCTTTCGAGTGAAGTTAAGATAATGCTTTACTTGGCAAAGACATTTCCTATTTTGTTTAAAGTATTAATTAAAATTCAAGCAAAACAAATAATTCATAAACCTAAAAAAATTCTTAATGGATTTTTGAGAATCATGAGTGAACCTGACCAAAAAACATTAAAAAATCAGTTAGTCATAAATACTATTGAAAGTATGTTTAAAGAAGCTTTTAGAAATGGAAGTAAAGGAGTTGCTTATGAAATTTCCAATCTATTAGTCAGAAATTGGGAGTTTGACTTAAATGAAATTCAAGTACCGGTTACTTTTTGGCAAGGAAAAAAAGATAATAACGTCCCTTTTGAATGGGCTCAATATATGTCGCATAAGATTAAAGGAGCAAACTTAAAAATATTTCCAGAAAAAGGACATTTATTAATATTCGAGCATGCTAAAGAAATATTTAAAGACTTAAAAAACATTGCCTAACAATGTATAAACAGTTTTAAAACAACAACTTACACCAACCGATATAAAACATTTAATATCAATTTACAATAACTTAAAAAAAATTACAATGAGAAAATTAAAATTAATTGCAATGGTAGTATTATTCACATTGCCTACAACTAATGTTTTTGCGCAAGACATAGAAAAACCAGCATTTGAAGTAAAAGTAATTACAAGCGTAGAATCTATTATACCTGATGGTTTAGGTAGATCACGTTTAATTTCAGCAAATGATAAAAGAGACTATAAAAAATTTACTTCTTCACAAACAAAAGATGATAACACACGAAATAAATCAAAAAGAAAGGACATCAGGATGAAGGATTTCGAAGAAACAAAATTATTGAACTTTTATAGTGTAGCTGGGATACGTTTTCAAAATATAGCAGCAAATGATGCGCTAATTTCCTCAAAATTAACAGTAATGCTTTCAGAAGGTTGGGATTTGGTATTCGTAACTAGTGCCGTAGAAAGTGATGCTGGTGAAAAGGACGGAAATGGTATTTTTATTACGCGCTACATCTTTAAAAGAAAATTAAATTAACATTTTACAAAAACACATATGAATTAAGGTCAAGAATCCTTAAGTTTAGGTCATATCTCGAAATCACCCTTCTTAAAAAATGAATACTGATATTAAATATATAAAAGAAAACTTTATTGAATCACGTGAATTATGTGAAGTTCTTAGGATATCTCAACAGGAATTAGAAAAATTAATAGAAGAACAGTTAATGCCTAATAGTTCTTATGAAATTAGCGTATCCTATAAAATTAATTCTTCTTTAGGTGATGAAAAGTTAATTACTGAGATCGAAAAGTACTATTCGAAAAGCATTATAAATTTAATTCAGAAGAATAAAAACTTAAATAGCCCATCTGAATTCAAAGAATCGTTAAAAGCAGAATTTACAAGTACTTATATTAATAGTAACAATAATATGTATGGTTATGATAATATTATAGAAGAAAACGGGAAAATAAACATACAAAAATTAAGTGTTGTATTCGAACAAGAATGGCAATGCTATCTAAAGGGAATTTATGGAATTTGTACATTAAATGCAACAGGAGCTGAAATCGCAAAAAAAGAAATAGTCGTTAAACGATTAATTGACTTTAATAAAAAGCATGGTGATAAAAAATTATCAGATAATGACAGAGAAATACTCAATGAATTGAATACTGAATTTAATGAAGTTTCAAATTTATTCGCTCCATATCAACGTAAGAATAGTAGTCGAGGAAAATACCTTGATAGCCTACTAGAATTAAATTCGTTGTCTGAATTAATAAAAAATTACAGTTAACATTATGAATATTTGACCAATGTGATTTGAGTAATATGACACAACTTAAAAGAATATCTTATTACAAAATCCATCTTTATAAATCTTATTAGAATGATTCCAATTAAAACTCCAATTTATGGTGGAATTATTAATAAATTCTCATTATCCTTAAGTTAGCAATAATTAAAAAAATGATAGATAATATTTCAATAATTGGAGGTGGAATTGGAGGATTAGTTACAGCATTATCTTTTGATAAATTAAATATATCTTATAATTTATATGAAAGAGCAGAATCTTTAAAAGAAGTGGGGGCTGGAATATGGTTATCACCAAATGCATTACAAGTTTTGGAATGGACTAACCCTAAAATGTTAAAGGAGATTCAAGATTCCGGAAATATTTTCAATCGGATTTTAGTCGCTGACCATAAACTAAATCCAATCTCTTACTCGAACCAAAGCTTTGTTCAAGAAAAATTTGGTTACAAGACAATGGCAATTCACAGAGGTAAACTACAGCAAATTTTATACAAATACGTAGCACAAGAAAATATTGAATTGAATAAAACCTTCAAAAACTATTTTCAAGAGAAAGACAAATTGCTAAAAGTTAATTTTACAGACAGAACTTCGATTCAAACACAATCTATCATTGGTGCTGATGGAATTAACTCTAATGTTAGAAAACAATTATTTCCCGATAGTAAAATACGATATTCGGGACAAACCTGCTGGAGAGGAATTTCTGATTATAATTTAGACAATGATTTAGAATCAGTAGGTTTTACTTTGTGGGGTAAAAAATTACAATTTGGAGTATCTAAAATATCAGATGGGAAAATATATTGGTTTGCTGTAAAATTGAGTGCACCTAATTTGAAAGATGATAAAGAGAATCTAAAGAATTCATTGACTAAAATGTTCTCGGAATTCCACCCACTTGTCAATAATTTAATTGAAAACACACCAAATAAAAAAATCATTAGAGGTGACATTTCGGATCTAGAACTATTAAAACAGTGGAATAAAAAAAACATTTGCCTTATTGGTGATGCAGCACACAGTATGACTCCTGACTTGGGACAAGGTGGAGCTCAAGCAATAGAAGACGCATTTTATTTATCCAATTTCATAGAAAAAACAATAGATAAAGGAATTGCATATGACAAATTCTATACGTACAGAAAATCAAAAATTGAAAAATTAGTTAAACAATCTAGATTCACATCAAAAATTGCAATAACAAATAGAGTTGTGGAAAAAATTAGAAATTCTATTCTAAAATATACACCTGAAACTTATATGCAAAAACAAATGATTGAATTGTACTCATTAGATAAAACTATTGCTAATAATGTATAAAAAACAGCGGGCGTTTGTGCTTAATCGAAAGTTCAATAAATATTAACAAATTTCGCTAATTATAAAATTTGGCATTTAAGAGAAAAGAAAAAATTACAATAATTCTATTGAATGGAGATCATAGAAAATTATATAAATAGACATGGAATAAATCTAGGAGATAATTGTAGGGATGCATTATGTCATTACTCGATTAAAAAATTAAAAAAAGGAGATTTCTTTATCAAAGAAGGAGCAATTGCTACTCATATTGGATTCATTATTTCAGGAAAAATCATACATTATTACAATGTTGATGGAAAAGAACTGACGAGATGGGTGTCTATACAAAATAACTTTGTGACGGCTTTTATAAGTTTCATCAATGGCTCTAAAAGTTTAGAGAACTTAGCCTGCATAGAAGATGTAGAAATCATTCTTTACGATAAAAATTATTTTCAAAATACATTAATGTTATTTAAAGAAATAGAATTATTATGGAAACAAACACTAGAAACCAACATGATAGGTTACGAACATCGTATATATCAATTAATTACTACCAAAGCTGAGGAACGTTATCTAAACTTCAGAAAAACTTATCCTTGGTTCGAAAAAGAAGTCCCCCAGAAATATATAGCATCTATGTTGGGTATTGAACCTAGACACCTTTCTCGAATAAGAAAAAAATTATCCTCCAGTTGATATATGGACAAATGTCCTTTCTTTTTATTTTTATCTTCTTCACTTTTGCATTATTATCAACAATAATAATTCTTACTAAATTTTCAACATGGATAGAAGAAAATTTTTATATGCTACTGGAGCAATTGTATCAGCTTCCGTTTTTTATTCCTACTCAAATTTCCTATCCCCATCAGATGGGAAAAAAGAATTAATAAGACCAAATCCTTCCGATTTTTCAAGACCAATAGAAAAAGCAATTGCTTATGGTATTAATGCTTCAAATCCTCACAATACTCAAGCATGGAAATTTAAAATGCTTACTGATACTTCAATGCTTCTATATATTGATAAAAACCGAATATTGCCAGCTACAGATCCAACTACACGTCAAATACATATAGGGTGTGGTTGTTTTATTGAAACAGCCAACATTGGTATGACAAAGGAAGGATATAATACTAAGATTGAATATTTTCCTGATGGTTTTTATAATATTTCATCTATTGGAAAATCACCTGTTGCTAAAATAACATTAATTGAAGATTCTGATGTTCAAATATCAGAATTATCTAAAGATATACTTACAAGAAAAACATCACGACAGCTATATTCAAATCAAATTATTGATCCAGCTACATGGAGCGCTATACTCTTATTAATCAAAGAAAAGCAGAGTAGTTTTGAATTGATAACAGAGAACAAAAAACTGGATATTATTAGACCCATATTAGCTGATGGAATGGAAATAGAGAGTTACACTTTTAGAACACATGAAGAGTCACGAAAGTGGTTTAGAGAGGATGATGAAAAAATAGCCGAAAAACGAGATGGAATAAATCTTCCAGGAAATGGAATTTCAGGAGTAAAAAAATGGTTTGCAGAACGTCAATTGAGAGGATTAAAAAAAGATGATTGGCATAGTAAAAAAATGAATGAATCTGCTCTAAAAATGCATAGAAAAAGAGTGAAAGAGTCACCAAATATAATCTCTTTAAAAACGACTACTAACACTCCTTTAGATTGGTTAAAAGTTGGACAAGATTATTGTAAGTTACAATTGGCTTGTATAATGAAAGGCTTTTATATGCACCCATTAAGTCAAGTTTTACAAGAGTTTGAAGAAATGAACCCTTTACGAAGAAAGTTTGAAAAGGAAATGAATGTTCTAAAGAATGAAAAAATACAAATGGTTGTAAGAGTCGGAAAATCCAAAACACCATACCTGTCCTATCGAAGAAGAGTGAGCGAATTCTAAGAAGAAAAATTTAGGTAACAAAATATTGATAGGTTAAATATAAAAGTGAGCTATTAGGTGAGTACTACTTTAGATTTAATTGTAAATATTTGTTTATAAGGCTATTATAAAAATATGGATAATCCCTCCGTTTCTTTGTCAAATTAATAAGTACTAGCTTAATAGTGCTAAGTAAAGACAAACCGTTATATCCAACCTAAAAAAAATAATTTGTAACATTTTGACATTCCTTGTATCTAAATGAAAATCAAAAGGAAACAAAATGAAAAAAATACTAACAGTATTCGTATTTATAGTATCTACACTCGCAGCTAACTCTCAAACAATTTATTCAAAAGCATTTGGCAATCCAAATGATAAACCTCTACTCTACCTTCACGGTGGACCAGGATATAATTCTGTTGGTTTTGAATCAACAACAGCTCAAAAACTTTCGGAAAATGGTTTTTATGTCATTTCTTACGATAGACGTGGCGAAGGAAGGTCACCAGATAAAAATGCAAAATTCACTTTTAATGAAACTTTTGATGATATAAATTTAATTTACGATAAATTCAATTTAACATCAGCAACGCTAATAGGACATAGCTTCGGTGGTGTAATTGCAACCTTATATGCAGAAAAGCATCCAAAGAAAACTAAATCTATTATTCTCGTCTCAGCACCGCTCTCAATGCAAGAAACGCTTTCAACCATATTAAAATCATCAAAATCAATTTACATTAGCAATAAAGATTCAGTTAATCTTAACTATATAAATATGTTAGAAAAAATGGATAAAAGCTCTATAGAGTACAGTTCATACTGTTTTAGTCACGCTATGCAAAATGGATTTTATTATCCAAAAGGGCCAACAGAAGAAGCTGTAAATATTTATAAAAAGTTCAAAACAGATAGTTTGCTTATAAAATATAGTTCACAAATGACTTATGAAGCTCCAAGAGGGTTTTGGGGAAACGAAAAATATACAACACTAGATATAAATGAAAATCTAAAACAAGTATTAAAGAATAGCACTCCTGTTTTTGGATTATATGGTAAAGATGATGGTCTGTTCTCAGAAATTCAAATAAGAAATATTGAAAATTTAATTAGTGAAGATAATTTAGAATATTTAAATAACTGTTCTCATAACCTCTTTATTGACCAACAAACTAAATTTATCAACGCTTTAAAAAAGTGGACTGAATAATGAATTTTGAAACTATTTATAAAATATATTGGCAAAAGGTTTTTAGGTTATGTATGTGCTATGTAAATGATATAGACGCAGCGAAAGATTTGGCTCAAGAAACATTTATTAAAGTTTGGAAACAACTACCCAAGTTTAGAAACGAATCTTCAATTGGAACTTGGATATTTAGAATTGCCTCCAATACTTGTTTACGTCAAATTCAAAAAGAAAGCAAGATGCCTAAGTCTGAATTACCATTACAGATTAGGGACGAAATTTCAGAAACAAACATAGAGAAGGATATACAGTTTTTGTATCAATGTATTTCAGAACTACAAGAAGTAGAACGAATCATCATATCATTGGAATTAGAAGATATGAATCAAAAAGAAATAGCTGAAATTGTTGGTCTATCTGAAGGCAACGTTAGAGTTAAGATTCACAGAATAAAAGAAAAATTAACACAAAAATTCAAGAAAAATGGAAACTAATATAGACTTGAAAAAAATATGGAATAAACAAAAGGTAGAAACTCCAAAAGTAGAAATTCTTTATACTAAGGCAAATAAACTAAAAAGCAGAAGCTTTTTAAAGCTAATAGTAGTCAACATCACACTTGTACTAGCCATTACTTTTATTAGCTTTATTTGGTATTATTATCAACCTGAATTAGTAACGACTAAGATTGGTATTATATTAACTATTTTAGCTATGATTATTTTTTTGCTACCTTTTAACAAACAGTTTTCTTTACTTACTAAGAATAAGACAGAACCTAATAGTAAGGAATACCTTAAACAACTTATAAAGTTAAAAGAAATACAAGTATTCCAACAAACAACAATGTTAAGTATCTATTTTATAATTCTTTCTTTAGGAATTGGGCTATATCTTTTTGAGTATGTTTCTAAAATGACAATCACTTGGGGAATAATCACCTATGCTATAACCATACTTTGGTTTGCGATAAATTGGTTTTATTTAAGACCTAAAACAATTACGAAACAGAACGCAAAACTTAATAAGCTATTAGTTGAATTTGAAAAATTGAATAACCAAATGATTGACTAAAAGGCAACATATAACACTATATATAGCAAATTGGGCGATTAGTGTTTAATCGAAAGGTTGTTGTCTATTTGTAAAGTCGCCAAATCTTTTGATTTGGTATTAAAAGAGAAAAATTAAAACAAAATATGTAAATTTGGCTTAGTGAGAATCCGAAAGACAGTGCTTATCCTCTGCCCTACGTTCCTTACATCAAACGTTGTGCAACATTTTGAAAAACACTTTTAATGAGCCTTTAATATTCTAATTTTTAATCAAATCTTCGTTAAGGATTTATAAAATAACATTGCAATAAAATGAGCAAATGGAATTATTCATAGACTTTATTTTAACAAGCGGTATAAGTGCATCAATATTAATTATCCCCTTATTGTTAAAATCACAAAAAAGAAACGAATTACCGCAAAAGCTGTTGGTTGTATTTTTTAGTATGCTACTGCTTGATTTAACTTATCATTACTCAGCAATACATGACATTTTAATACTTCGATATTTTACCTTTAATTTTAATGGTGTAACTGCATTGTTTTTAGGCCCCTTAATTTTCTTGTACGTTAAATCATTATTTGAAGACAAACCTAATTTTCTTAATAAAAATGTAATTCACTTTGTTCCATCAATACTGTTTATTACTTTCATTTCAACACCTATGTTAATTTCACTTGACAGAGGAAAAATGTTGTTTGGGTATTTAGATATAATAGCAGAACATAGGCATGTAATGTTCTTAGTTTTTGACATCGTTTTGGTTCTTTATAGTATCTATACACTAATGTACTTTTTAAGATATAGAAAAACTCTAAAATTAAATTTCTCAAATTTATCCGAAGAAGATTTGGATTGGATAAAATATTTAATAGTAGGTGTTCTTTTAATTGCAACAGTTCATTTTTTTTTAGCGTTTTATAATATTTTTATTGAAATTGATTCTTTTGAAACAAAAAATATTAACATCATCTCAATATTTACATTAATACTATACTTAGGTTATCATGGTATCAGTCAATCTAAAATGTTAGTCCCTAATTTTTTAATCAATGAAGTAAACTTTAAAAAAGAAAACTACCTCTCTAATACAAGTAAGGAAGAATTACTACAAATAGAAAAGCGATTAAAAGACGTATTAATACATGAAAAACCCTACTTAGATGAAAATTTAACACTAGCTAAACTGGCCTCATCAATCCCCATTTCAGATAAAAAACTCTCAATTTTCATCAATCAACATCTCGATACAACATTCTACGATATGATTAATAGTTATCGTGTAGCATCAGTAAAAGAAAAATTGGAGTCAAATAATTTCACCAACATTACATTATTGGGCATTGCGAATGAGTCTGGATTTAAGTCGAAAACCTCTTTCAATCGTATCTTTAAAAAAGAAACAGGGATGTCACCTTCTGAATACAAAAAATCTTGCTTAAAATAAGTACCACTGCTTCTACTGGAACGTTCGCAACAAATTAATTCTTTTCATTTGCAATAGACTTTAATTAACGTTTTCAAAGTTTATTTTAAATGAAAAATCAAATACTTAAAATTTTACTTGGAGTAATCACTTCAGTAATAATAATAGGATTATTATTCTATTTTTTCTTGTTCTTAAACCCATTAGGGATTTATCAATCAAACACATTGAGATGGATTCCAATTTTTATAGTTGGTGTTAGTTTCTATTGTAGTGGATTAATAAATAAAAATACAACTATAAAATTATTACCAATTTTGTCCATTCCACTCATACCTTTTAAACTATTCAATTTTACATATTTTCCATTTATAATACCATTATGTATTGTAGCCGCTTTAGCTATAGTTTTAACAAACAAGCAGTTAAATTTAAAATACAGGAAATATGCATTTATTCCAATCGTAGGGATTTTTCTATACTTTCTATTCTCTCAGCCATTGATTATTGAAAAAAAAGACTTTGGTTATGACGAAAATGGTGAGTTAACAAATGCATTAGTGCTTTGGGATTTCTCAAAAAAAACAGATTTAATATTACCTAATCATAATTTAATAGATATAGAGAATAATGATTTTAATATGAAAAAAATCTCAGGCAAAACTCACTTTGTAACCTTTTGGGCAACTTGGTGTCCACCTTGTATGAGAAACAAGCCAGAACTTGAAGAATTTAAGAAAAGTCTTTCAAACAATTCTGAAATTGAATTTATAGACATCTCTTTTGATGGCGACCGAAAAGATAAATGGCTACAATATATTGCAGAAAAACGACCTATGGGTATTCAATTATTATCGGAAGACGAACAAATAACTAGTAGAGAATTAAATTTAGCTGGTATTCCAATGTACTTTATTGTGAAACCGAATGGCACCTATAAGAAATATGAATCATTTGCCGTTGCAAAGCAAATGCTTAAAAAAAACACAAATAATCTTGCTATCCAAAAGAGTAAGAGTATAAAAAAGCTTGATACTTTTTTTAATTTAATCGCATCTAGTAATAAAGGAATGGGAAGCATTTCATTCTTTCAGGATAGTGAGGAAATTTATCAAAAAACAATAGGTTTTTCTAATATTGAAAATCAAATCAAAGCTAATAAAAACACAAAGCATAGAATTGGTTCTATAACAAAAACCTTTACAGCGACAATAATTATGCAAATGGTCGAAGAAGGCAGATTGAATTTAAAAACAAAATTGAACACATTTTTTCCCAATATACCTAATGCGTCGACCATTACTATAGAATCAATGCTACGACACCGAAGTGGGCTTTATAATATTACCGAAAAAAAAGATTTCGCAAGTTGGATGGAAAACCCTCAAACCCAAGAGCAAATGCTTAATCGAATCATTAAAAACGGTACGATTTTTAACGTTAATGAAAAAAGGGAATATTCGAACACCAACTACATATTATTAAGCTATATCGCTGAAAAAATTGATAAAAAGTCATTCAATTCTATTTTACAGTCAAGAATTATAAAACCTTGTAACTTACAGAATACTCACTTTGGAGAAAAAATTGAAATTAAAAAAAATGAAGCATCATCTTATGTAATGGAAAGCGAATGGAAATTGGCAACAGAAACCGATATGACTGTACCAATGGGAGCTGGCGGAATTATTTCAACACCAACAGATATAAACATATTTTATGACCAATTGTTTAATGGCACTTTGGTTTCGGACAAATCAAGAAGCGCTATGACTGCTATAATTGATGGATGGGGAATGGGATTGTCCCAGTTCCCATTTCCAAATAAATTGGCGTATGGTCATCCAGGAAGCATTGATGGATTTAGCTCAATTGCTGTCTATTTTCCTGGAGAAAGATTGGGAGTAACCTATATTACTAACGCTGAAGACTTGCCACTTCGAAATATCTTTTTTACTGCTCTGAACATTTATTTTGATGATAAGTTTGAAATTCCAAAATTTTAATTTGTTATACTATTTTAGAATTCTTTAATCCTTTACGTTTATCTTTGATGGATTTGACATATAATTTCAAACTTATCATCAAAATAAGTGCCAGATTAAACAAAAAACGTTGCACAACAATATATAAAAAATAACGGTTTATGTGCTAAAATGAAAATGAATTTTATAAATTTAAAGTCAGTTATAATTAGAAAGGTTAGTCCGTAAAATCCGCTACTTTTCGTATACAAGACTGTTGTGGTGCATTTGACCAAAATCGCGAAATGAACAGGAATCATAGAAATATATTAGCCGAAAATCTTCGACATTATCTATCCGGAACTATATCGAATTTTGAATTTATGTACAGAATTGAGCCAATTTATTCAACAAGCGATAAAGGAGTTCGAGCAATTGAAAGTGAATTTTGGTTTTGTTACGATGACTTAAGAGAACATAAAAATATCGGAAAAGACAAACTGACCGATGAAGCGGAAAAACATATTAAACGATTTATTCTGTTTCTAAAATCGGACAACGAATACGAATGGAATGACCCAAAATTTCCTAATCCGATTAAATGGCTTTTGAATTTAATAACGTTCGGAATTTATCCCAAAAAAGCTGAAGAAAAGGAAAATATTGAAATTGGAGACGAACAAGTTTGGTCATTTTTTGGACAAACATAATTTGAAAAGGAAATTAACGAACCGAAATATCTAAATGGATAAAGTAACATTAGAAACGGAATCTTATTTAGTTCGAGGAAAAGGAAATGAAAGATTCTTCCCTTTTTTAGAAATAGAATATAATGAAACAATTATTTACGAAAATGAGATTCCAAAATATTATTTATCATTTTCAAGTGAATTGGAATCAGCTAACGGTTTTGGGAACTGGTTTATGGAGGAATTACAAAAGAAATGTTGTCGAAGTCTAGGCTTCACCGTGTATACTAACATTAATCCTCTCTTTTGTTCTTTCTGATTAAATATCAAATTTATTAAAAGGTAAACTTAAGACATGTATAATTAATTACTACGGAATTCCTTCGCGGGAAACACCTTAAATCGCGAAGCGATTTTTTTGAAGTTTAATCGTTGTTTTCATACTTATACCCCTTAGGCTAAAAAAACTAAATTTTATTTATACTATTTTAATAGAAATTGTATATTTGCCAACCTTTAAAAAGGTAAATAAAAACAAAAGTTCTTATCAAATAAGTTACCTATTCGGTTACCAAGTAAATCTAATAAAATGTAACTTTTTGATTATTAAAAATATAGTGTGGTTTGATAACATTCTGCCACCCCGACCAATGAAAGCTGAACATATTTTGTTCGGCTTTTTTGTTTTTATGAGGTTTGAAATTGTTCAAGAACCGAAATAAAAATAAAGTAAGAAAAAGTAAAGCCTTTTAGATCTTATTGAGTAACGTATTTAAAATAAGATCATAAGTGATCCTTTTTACACTGCCCTCAACAAAAAAGCCTGACATAAATGTCAGGCTTTCTTTTATTTGTTACTCATTTTTAGTTTAGTGAAAAACCTTCAAATTCAGCTACAATAATCTCTTCTGGTTCTGTAATTGATTCAATAAGGTTATCTACAAATTCATAGTCTAATTTCCTAAATCTATCTCTCGCATACGCATTAAATCCACTTTGCGGGCTCTTCACCTCTCTCAAAATCAAACCTCCATCGAATGGATTAAAACCAATGATTGTATAAATTTCATTTTCTTTAAGTCCACCTAATTGGAACATTCTTCTTTTTGCATTTAAGCAAACCACCTTATCTCCTATTTCGAATTTTGTATTTTTCATTATGCTTTTTCTTTCTTTTCAATAAAATTAAAACAAAATAGCTCTAAATAAATAAAATTTAGTTCTAATGAAGTTATCTATCGATTAATGGTATATATCTAAAGACGAACTGAAAAAAAACCGCCCTATGAAGTTCATAGGGCGGGCACTCATCTCATGATATCGTATCTAAGGTTTAGATATATCGATGTCTAGCGCTCTCATGTATATTATGATGAAAATATTATATCTGTTCTGTTAATTGACTTTTGTCATTATTGTATTTTGAAGCTACTGTTCCCTTTTTTTCTAATTCTAATGGGATCTTAACTCTTGTTGTATCCCAACCGAGTATCATTTGCAATGCGTCTTTATGTTCTCTAAAGCTAATTGAAAAGACTTCTAACTCTTCTGCCTTACTTGAGTTTACTTTTACTCGAGCTACATCGAATACTGGATCGTATTGAAACGCTCCTAAAACATCTAAGTTTGAACTCAAAATTATCTCCCACTCTTTTTCACCTGGTATTGTATATAATACATATGTACCCGCAGCTACTTTCACACCACCAAAAACTATATCTTGATAAAATCGAACTTCAGTCGCTTCATTTGCTCCGGTTCTCCATATCTCATTATAAGCCACTGTATTCCCAAATACTTTAGCCTCCTTTTTTGATGGCCTACCATAAAGCACCTTAACTACAGGAGGTGTAACCATACTTTCTCTGTAATAAGAGATATCATGTGGGATTTCATCTAGTTTAATAAAATTTTGGGCTTTAATACTACTTGTAAATAGCATTATCATACAAGCAACTACGACAGTGAGATTTGACTTTTTCATCTTTTTTTCTTTTTCTTTCTTTCTTTTTAACTTACCATTATTAGCAATTATAATTGATAAGTAACATTTAATTGATACGTCAAAAGTAAACTCTTTTAGGCTTGTTTTTTTAGATATTCGTTTACTGAGTCTCTTGTGTCGATGAATGGTATTCTTTCATCGATGAATAGATATCCTAAAGAAAAACTTAAAAAAAATAGCTCTAATCTTATCGATCAGAGCAATGATATATTAAATCTTCGTATTTTATTTGAAGATGTCTCCACTAAAATAGTATGATGACAGTAAGGTCTAAAAAATAGTTAAGGAGATTAGTATAAAAATACTCCTCTCCTTTTCCCCCAACTATGGCGCGACGCGCCTAAAATAAAGAAAGGTGGTTATTAAACCTAAAGCACCCCTACTTCCCTTTCTTTATATCCTTTTAACTATTATGAAAATTAATACTTCAAAGATATAGAGAACAAAGACTATAGTAGGATATAATTCGATTAATGCAAACAATGTGTCGGCAAATGGCAATTTTAGTACGATAAATGAAACATTGTCATTTCTGAATACGGTAATAAAAGAAATGTTTAGAGCAAATTAAGACGTGTCATGAGTTCGGTTCTATTTGACCGACTTACAGGAACAACATCTTTTCTAATAAGAACGCTGTTGTCTTCAATATCAATAATTTCATTCGTATTGATAATGAAAGACCTATGCACTTTTAGAAAAAGATTTGCAGGTAGTTTATTCTCAATTTTTTTCATTGTTGAGTGTACGGTATAATTCTTAGTATCAGTTTTAATAAGAATATAATCGCCTTTTGCCTCAATTAAATAGATACTTGCTAAGCCAATTTTCACCAATCTTCTATCTATATTCACATACAAATCGTCTTTAGACTCATCTTCTTTGGCTACTGTAACTACATTTTTTTTCACAGTAACTTTGGATGCCTTTTCAATTGCTTTTTGAAAACGTGGTAATTCTATAGGTTTTACCAAATAATCAATAACGCAATCATATTCAAAAGCTTCAATGGCGAAATTTTTATCAGATGTTGTAAGTATTATTTTCGGAGGGTTCTTTAATGTTTGAATAAAATCAAAACCACTAAAATTTGGCATATGAATATCTAAAAATATAAGATCTACGTCATCAACTTGATTCAGATATTTCATACCCTCGATGGCACTAGGAAATTGTTCTACAACTTCCAATCTATTATCATTTGAACAAAACTGATTAATTATCAATCTAGCTGTTGCATCATCATCTATAATTAGACATTTCATCATTAAATTATAAATTATTTAAGAAGTTAGATATATTGTTTAGCACATTGTTAAACTCTGATGTCAACGATTTATTATTATTACGAAGATTATTTTCATAATTAACCGCTAACTCATAGCCTTTCTCCAAGCCTAAGATACTAAATTTATGTTTAAGTTTATGTACAATCTCTGCGGCGTCAATCATTTCTTCAGATTCAATACTATTTATAAACTGCTCTTTCTCTAGTGGAAATTCTTTCTTGAGAACATCAATTAACTGCGATTCAAAATCTGTATCTCCTTGAGACAATTTATATAGATAGTTAAGATTTGGTTGTTCCATGATTTAAAATTTCTTTAAGGTAAAAAAGATCTTTGTACCTATTCCTAATTCAGATTCTGCATATACTTCTCCTTCATAAGCGTCAACAATTTTTCTCACAATAGACAACCCTATTCCAGAAGAATCATGTTTATTATCTAACTTTTGAAAAACCTCGAATATCCTTTTAAGATATTCTTCTTTTATTCCATTACCATTATCTTCAACACAAAATTTCCAGTACTTTCCGAAATTTTCGCAACTAATGTTGACTTTTATTTCAGCTTTATCATTGTATTTAATTGCATTGTGAATCAAATTTTGGAATAATTGTAAAAAGCGGTATTTATCTCCCTTAATCGTAGGTAGTTCATTCACAATATTTACGGTTGCTCTATCTGGTATGTGCAACATGCTAGAAATTTCTTCTACCAACTTATTCAAATCAATAAAATACAATTCCGTATTATCATAATTTAACGAGGAATACACTAGAATTCCTTTAATTAGGTTTTCCATCCCTTCAACAGTACCTCTTATTAAATCTAGTGCTTCTACACCTTGGGCATCTAAGCTATTTTTATAATCCTCTTTAAACCAAGAGACTAGGGTGTCAATTTTACGTAATGGCGCCTTTAAATCGTGAGAAACCATATGCGCATAATCTTGTAATTCTTCATTACTTTTACCTAATTCATTCAGTAATTTATCTTTTTGAGATTCTAATCGTTTTAGATGGGTAATATCCAAGTGCCCCACAATATATCCGATCACTTCTCCGTACATATTATAATTTGGAGATACACTAATTAACCAAAAGCGTTTACCACTATTTCCTGTTTCAAAGTCGAACTCTAATGATTCTGATTTTCCTTCTTTAACTCTCGTTTGAAGTTCCTTTAAAAGTTTAATAACATTTTTATTAGGAAATAAATCACGAACCCGATGCCCCAGTACTTCTTCTTCTGTCTTACCGTACATTTTCAACAGACGCTTATTGATAGTTTTAATAGTATCAAACCCATCAATTTCGACCAATCCGAGATTTGTATTATTGATAATACTTTGGTATTTGTATTTTTCCGCTTGGATATTTTTATCGTAGCGCTTTTTTAAGGTAATATCTCTGTAGGTCCATAAATGACCATTATAGATACCATCTATAAATATGGGAACGAAATCACGCTCCAAAATAGTTCCATCTTTCATGACTAATTCATCGCCATAAACGGGCTTTCTATTTTCGGAAATTAGTTTAATTTTTTTGACAAACTCTTCTTCTTCTACAAATAAATGTTTGCTTTGTTCGGCCGAATTCGAGCAATCTTGACCTCTCAACAATTCGGGCTCTAAAGGTATTTTGAAAAGTTCACAGAATTTTTTATTCGTACTTAAAATGATACTATTTTCATCTTCTAGTAGAACAGCATTATTTTTATCTAAGATTAACGTTTCTAATCTTTTTTCAGATTTTATAAGATCTTGTTCTTTTTTATGTGATTCTGTTATATCTCGTACAATCCCTTGTGCCGCTATTGGTTTTTTATCATCATCGTAAATAACACTTGCATTAACACTCGCATATTTTATAATATTATCCTTTGTCTTAATGAAAAGGCGGAAACTCGTTATTACTCCTTCATTTACCAGTTTTTTATACGATTCTGAAATTTTAGCGAAATCAGAAGGCAGCGTAGTTTGCATTAAATTAAAGGCTTCTTTATTTATGTCATAACCTAACATC
Source organism: uncultured Flavobacteriaceae bacterium (assembly GCA_947500525.1). GTDB lineage: Bacteria > Bacteroidota > Bacteroidia > Flavobacteriales > Flavobacteriaceae > Aureibaculum. The sequence continues at coordinate 589,888 of CANMSH010000002.1, forward strand.
TCTTTGGCCTTACCGTTCATTTTAAGAACTTTACCAGTCAAATCAATCATTAAATATGCATCAGCCAAGTTCTGGAAAATAGCATTAAATTCTGCGTGTTGTTTGTTGAAATTACGTTCAAGAAGCTTTCGCTCTTCTCGCTCTTTCAATAAAGCATTTTGCAGGTTCTTTAATTCAATAGTTTCCATCAATTTAATTTACTTGATGATCAACTTATTAATACTCCAATAGTCAAGTAACATTTCCATTTTTAAAACGTACTCTTCATATTTCAATGGTTTAAGCACATAGCCCGCGATGCCAATTTCATAACATCTTTTAAGATCTTTATAATTACTCGACGTTGTTAAAATAATTACAGGAATATACTTTAACTCTTCGTTCTTCTTTAGCTCTGTTAGAAATTCGATACCGTTTACTTTCGGCATGTTTAAATCGAGTAAAATGATACTCGGCAAATTATCCTTCTGAGTTAAAATTTCTTGCGCTTCTTCTCCGTTATTAGCTTCAATCACCTCATGATTGATCTCAAACTTTGAAAGCACCCTCCTGAACTTCATCACCTCAATGGTATCATCTTCAATCAGTAATATTTTTAATGGTGTCAGCATATTCGCAAATTTAACTTAGCCAACAAAATTAATTGAATATCACAACTTTTATCAATAATATCGATAAATCTATATCTAAGTTCGTTAAACAGTCGAAAAGTGTCGGTGATTGGTTTTTTTGTGGAAGCAAAAAAGAGTTTATTTCTTAAAATACTCATAAACTACATGTATTAATTCTTCGGGAGTATAAGGTTTAGATACAACTTCTAAAAAGCCTAAATTAATATATTTTTTTATATCCTCTGTATTTGTATTCGCAGTAAGTGCTATAATTGGTGTAGTTGCATTCAACTGAGTAAATAAATGCCTTTCTTTAATCAGCTCTGTCCCAGATTTATTAGGCATATGAATATCTAAAAGAATAATATCAAAAGTTTTGTTTTGTAACGCTGACAATGCCTCTAATCCATCATTTACTAAAGTTGTATTCGCACCTTCTTTGGATAATATATGCGCCACGATTACATGATTTAATTCATCATCATCTGCATACAAGATTTCAGCTCCGTTTAAATCTTGTTTTTTAATTTCTAGTTGTTGAGAGTTAACCTCGGATTTTTGACCTTCTGCTATATTTTTAAACGGAATTTGAATCGTAAATGTAGTGCCTACATCTATCTCACTTTTTACAGTAGTTTGGCCATTCATTGATTCTACCAATCGTTTCACTATCGTCAGCCCTAAACCTGCACCTCCATGAATGCGATTATCGCTTAACTCAATCTGCTCGTATTCATTGAAAATCTTACCTACCTGGTCCTGACTCATACCGCGACCGGTATCTGTTAAATCAAATTCAATTCTTGAAGTTTCCTTTGAAGTTGATATAACCCGTACCTTAAGACTAATACTGCCTCTTTTTGTGAATTTAAAAGCATTGTTAAGTAAGTTAGACAAAATTTGAGTCAATCTTACGGCATCTGCCATCACTATTGCGGGTATTTCATCTGAAATTGTGCTCACTAGAAGAACCTTACTTTCTTTATAAAGTAACTCGAAGTCTCTAACACATATCTCAACTGTCTCTTTTATGGAAGTTGGTTCTAACACGAGCTCTAATTTACCTGCTTCGATGCGTGATATATCTAAAATATCATTTACAATTACTTTTAGATTGTTCCCAGCCATTAAAAGCGATTTAACATAACCTAAAGTTGAAGGACATGAAGAATCATTGGCAATAATATTTGCATAGCCTAAAATCGCGTTTAACGGGTTTCTAATTTCGTGGCTCATCATGGCCAAAAAACGAGATTTTTCTTCTGTCGCCTTTTCAGCAGCCCTCCTAAGTATCGCTAATTCTTTATTTTGACGATCAATTTGATGTTTTACAATGGAAATTTCATTTCTATTTTGATTTAATTCTCTTACATATTCGTATACATTTGTGCGATTAATGATTAAAACAGAAACAAAGTCTTCATCTCTAAACAACTCAACATCAACACTATAATCCCGATCTTTCGAGTTAAGAAACATAGCGTCCATCTTAAACCACTCTTCCAATGGTAAGCTATCAAGCGTAGACTCTAAAAAAGGACAAGTTTTATATACAGAATCACCTATTTTAAATTTATCAGTAACAAAAAAACCAGCATCTATACCAGTAATAGTACCAGAAAAGTCAACTGTAATTTGTATGAATCTATCTTGAATTTTAGCTGGTAGCACGGGCGTTATTTTAATGATTGTTGTCCTAATAATTTAAACGCATCTTCTACATTTTCATTTTCCTTAGCACTCGTTATGAAATCAATTGTAACGTCTACCTTTTCAAGCAAGATATGTAGCTTATCAGCCGTCATTAAATCTCTTTTATTACCAATGACAACAATATTTTTTAGACCCGATAGCTCTTTTACCATATCTATTTGTTTTACTATATTTATGTAGGTTTCTTCCCTACTTAAATCAAAAACAAACATAGCAGCGCTGGCCCCTAAAAAATACGCTTTAGGCACAGTTTGATCACCATTTGTACCCGCAACATCCCAAATAAGGAGTTTTAATGATTCCTTATTGGTTTGTATAACTTTGGTACTTACTCTTACACCAATAGTACTTATGTAGTCTTCAGAAAATTCATTATGGACAAACCTCCTAATCAAAGAAGTTTTCCCAACGCCAAAATTACCAACTAACAATACTTTTTTTGAAATCATACAAGTTAACTTAGTGTCACTAAAAATTTATCCTTCAATCAAATGCTCAACTATTAATTTATTCAACTTTTTTTCATTCTCTAAATTAGACCTATTGTCGAATATAATTTCAGTAAAATTGTGGATTTTATTATTGAGTTCTTCTTTAAAATCTAATGTCTGAACTCCCGAAATTGCGATGGCAATATAAATCGTATTGAAATTATATAAAGTAATATGAAATGTTTCAAACTTGATATCTTCTAAATCTTGTCCTTCTTTTGAAAAGGCATCTTCGGCAAAAGACTTAATTGCTGTTAACATGCCCGAAACCATATCCTTGTTAGCGATGTTTTCTGTTGAACGATTTCCTAAAAGAATACCCGAATTTTTTTCTATGATGAAAATTTCTTCTAAAACTGGCTTAAATGCATCTTGCAATGCAGCGTCCCCTTCATTTACTCCACTGACTTTTCTTTTAAAGTAATCTTTAAAAGAAAATGTACGTTTTACACTTTTATTTATATTATCAGAAAGCTTCTTGATTTCAACGACTATTGCCTTTTTAATCAATTTTCCAATTATGGGATATAAAGCATCTACTACTTCGTCTTGTGAATCTCTAATCTGGGTTTTTATGGTATCTGTAATTACTTCACCAAATTCTACCGGAAAATTCTCCCGTAACTCATTTAGTTTCGCATCTATCAAAGGATCTACACGTGACGCGACTTTTTCGCGCATGACAATTTCTTCACTTAGCGCATTGAACTTCTCTCTATCATCTTCTAGAAGCAATTCTCTAAGTAACTCAAAACGATTCTCTTTTTTTAAATTATCTTGAGGTGAATTCTTCATTTATCCCTGTAACATCGCAGCTATTTTCTCTAAAGCTTTTCCTAATTTTTTCCTGTCAGCCTTCGTTTCCTCTAGTCGAGCTATTTTTTTATCAAAGCTTTCAGCCATTTTACGAACATCTTCGTTCGATTTTTGAAGCGCATCAATTTTACTTTCTAATCGAGAAGCTAAATCTATAAGATCCTTATTCGTACTTTCTTTGAGCGCAGAAATTTGATTAGAAACCTCAGTAAAGTCCCTATCATATTGTTGTATATTCTCTCCAAAGATTAAATCTCTTACGGCCGCTAACCTATTATCCGCAGTCGAATTGGAAGTCACATTGTTCGTCGTCTTTTTGTTATTCTGTTTAGCCATCTTAAAATATTTGTAGGTTTTCTTTTGTACTCTAATAACGCAAAATCTCTCTTTTAGTATTCATTTCGTATTATAAAGTCCTCTTGAAGATAAATGTTATCAACACTTTATTAACAAATATAAATAAAAAAAGTAATGTATTACTTAAACTGATATAACTTACTTTATAAGAAGTCTTTGCATGCTGCTTTTTTTAAAAACAACGTACAATCATTCTTTCTATTTTTTATTTACAATAAAGTACTTTTTTAACCATCAAATAGAAATGCCAAAAAACTTTAAATTTATGTATCTCATTTTATCAAAAATTGTATATTTGCCATCCTTAAAAGGAAAATAAAACACACGTTCATTTAAAATTTATTTATTGTTTCGATGTATTTGTAAACATGAATAAAAATATACTAATTCAAATATTGGTCGCGTAGCTCAGCTGGATAGAGCATCTGCCTTCTAAGCAGACGGTCATAGGTTCGAATCCTATCGCGATCACAGATATATAACCTCAAAGACTTGTGCTTTGAGGTTTTCTGTTTTTAGAAAGTTAGTAAAACGTATTTCATAAAAAAAATCTAAAGTAATTACTTTAGATTTTTTGGTTTGTTTAGCGATTTATATCTTGACAGATTATCTTGTTAAAATCATATTATTTTCATTTATGATTTTTCTCATATTTATAATTGCATAGCGCATTCTACCTAATGAAGTATTAATACTGGTTCCTGTGTTTTCTGCTATTTCCTTAAAGCTCATGTCTCTGTATATACGCATGGTGAGTACTTCTTTTTGTTCTTTTGGTAACTTCTCCATTACTTTACGTACATCATTATGTATTTGATCTTTTATGGTTTTCTTTTCAACATTCAACGATGCATCACTAATGACAGAGAAAATATCGAATTCGTCTGTATTTTTGAATATTGGTTTTCGACTTGCTTTTCGAAAATGATCCATCACTAAATTGTGAGCAATTCGCATCGCCCAAGAGACAAATTTTCCTTGTTCATTATACCTCCCCGCTTTTAGCGTATTAATGATTTTAATAAATGTATCCTGAAAGATATCTTCGGTAATTTCTCGATCGAGAACTTTAGAATAAATTAAACTGTAAATTCTTTGTTTGTGGCGTTGAATTAAAATTTCTAATGACTTTTCATTACCGTTAATGTAATTGGCGACTAAGACGTTGTCGTCTAATTTTTGATTTTGCATAATTCCCTTATTTTATTTGATTAATGACTAGTTTTCCAACTAATACACTACAAAACTATACTTCTTATTCGCTGAAAAGCTTGTTTTTCGGTGAGACCGCCGAAAGTATCGATGAATGGAAATCTTTTATCGTTTATAAGAAAATAAGGTGTTATTCAACAAAAGAACCTCACATTTTAGCGAGGTCTTAGACAAATTAATTCAAATAACTATTTTTAAACTTATGAGGTATTTCTTTCTTTTTATATATTCGCGTATTGCTTTTGACCGGTAAAATCTAACTGAATTTTTGCTCTAGTAACGCCCCATCCAAACATCATTGCTATTTTATTCGTTGCAATTTTTCTAAACCCTATAGAAAAAGTTGGTACCTTTTCGGCTCTTTCAACTGGAACTATTACCCTAGCAACGTCGAATATCGAGTTATATTGATCTACATCGAGAACGTCAGTATTGTTGCTTAAAATTATTTCCCACTGATCCTTATTGGGGATTGTAAAAATTGCATAGGTTCCGGCCGCAACTAACTTATTGCCAAACATCACATCTTTGTATAATTTAATTTCAGTTGCTTCATTTGCTCCCGTAATCCATAGTTGATTATAGGGAACCTTTGCACCAAAAATTTCAGTATTTTGATTATGAGAAGGTCGACCATATAACACTTTCACTAAAGGTTTTGCTACTTTAGACGCTCTATAATAGGTAATATCATGAGGCGCTTCATCTAACTTTTTAAACTCTTGCCCGCTAGAAGATAAGGTATAGAGTATTGCTGCAACTAGAATAATTAATAATCTTACATCAAATGATTTTTTCATCATTTTATCTTTAATTCGTTTTCCTTTATTATAAAACAATCGATCACTTAAAATTCCTACAACTATATAACCGGATACTAAAAATGCCCAAACTATTTAAAGTTTGAGCATTCTCTTCTTCCCTTTTTATTTAGCGCATTAATCCATTACTTTTTTCGTAACAGTTGCTTCATAAGTTGAAGCATACAACTCTTTTGTTTTAAATCCTAATGGTACATTTACTCTAGTTGCTCCCCATCCTAATGTCATCGTAACTTCATTTTTTGTTTGTTTTCTAAAGGTAATTGCAAATGTTTCAATGTCTTCCCCTTTACGTACTGGTACTTTCATTCTAGCTACATCAAACATAGCATCATATTGAAAAGCTCCCATCACATCAGTATTACTACTTATAATTACTTCCCATTCGTCTTTGTTAGGAATTGTATACAGTACATACGCTCCTGGCTCAATCACTTTATCTCCAAATACCACCTTATCATAGAATTTAATTTCCGTGGCTTCATTGGCACCCGTTCTCCATAATTGATTAAAAGGAACCTCAGTTCCAAAAACTTCTTTATTTCCATTATGTGATGGTCTTCCGTAAACAGCCTTCACTAAGGGTTGTGTAATTCTACTTTCTCTATAATATGAGATATCATGTGGTACTTTATCTACTTTCACAGATCCTTGTGCAAACGCAGGTACACTAGTTATGATACTTAAGGCTAGTACGATTGTATATTGGTTGATTAATTTTTTCATTTGGCTATTTTTTTAAACTACTTTCTCTTTCATAATAAAGACAACCATCTATTTAAAAATCCTGAAAAAAAAATGAACTTTTTTTAAAATAAACCTTAAGTTACTGATAATCAATATTATAAACTATAATTTATTTTAAATATTTACCATTCATCTATCTCCTTTTTATAAAGAACTTTAAAAACATCTCTTTACAGATCAACCTTATCGTAATACTTTATACCTCTAAAATATTCTATATAGTCCAAAATAAAAACACCCCAACCATGGTGGTTGAGGTGTTTTAAACTCCCCTTTATGCTATTAATTGTTTAAATCCAATTTACAATTGCATGCTGTTTTTAGTTGTTCATTGCAACACTCTCTTCAGACGATGAAGATGCTAATTCGCGCGCTGCTGATATCTTTATTCTAGATGTAATTACAAAATTCGAAGTATACAAACGAATGTTATAATTTCCTGCTGCTACTTTTGACTTTGCTATCTTACATGTAGTACTATCATTAGACGCCGTATAGATAGGCTCATTTGTTTGTGCATCTAATATTTGATATTTATAAAAAGCGTCAGCAGCTTCTAATTTAACGTTCTCATCATTACTATTGTCATAAACAGTCAAAGCTACAGTTCCATCTGGAGCCATTGTTACATATTTTAAACGTTTTGTTTCTGATTGGTTGGTTTGTGCAAAAGCTGCAAAACTTAAAAGGAATACTAGGATTGTGATAGTTAATTTTTTCATGGCAATTTTTTTTGGATTATTGTAATTTCTTTCTCTTTCACTATAAAGACAACTACACTTTTAAAACTCCTGAAAAAAAAGAGCTTTTTTTTGAGAAATTCATAAAATATGGATTATCAATAATCATAAAACCCCATACATAACTGTATATTCCAAATAAAATTGCCAATTATATAAAATAATATGTCTTTATACCTCTTGATTAATACATTACTCTAGATATATACCATAGTATCAAAGTCACTATTTAAATTTCGATAATAAAAAATACCTCAACCATGGTGGTTGAGGTATTTTAAACTCCCCTTTTGCTATTAATTGTTTTAATCCAATTTACAATTGCATGCTATTTTTAGTTGTTCATTGCAACACTCTCTTCAGACAATGAAGATGCTAATTCGCGTGATGCTGATATCTTTATTCTTGATGTGATTACAAAATTAGAAGTATACAAACGAATATTATAATTTCCTGCTGCTACTTTTGACTTTGCTATCTTACAAGTAGTACTATCATTAGACGCTGTGTAGACAGGCTCATTTGTTTGTGCATCTAATATTTGATATTTATAAAAAGCGTCAGCAGCTTCTAATTTAACGTTCTCATCATTACTATTATCGTAAACAGTTAAAGCTACAGTTCCATCTGGAGCCATTGTCACATATTTTAAACGTTTTGTTTCTGATTGGTTAGTTTGTGCAAAAGTTGCAAAACTTAAAAGGAATACTACGATTGTTATAGCTAATTTTTTCATGGCAATTTTTTTTGGATTATTGTAATTTCTTTCTCTTTCACTATAAAGACAACTATACTTTTAAATCTCCTGAAAAAAATAGCTTTTTTTGAGAAATTCATAAAATATGGATTATCAATAATCATAAAACCCCATACATAACTGTATAATTCAAAAAAAATTGCCAATCATATAAAACAATATGTCTTTATAGATCTTCATCAATAAATTACCTTAGGTGTATATTATCGTATCAAAGTCACTATTTAAATTTCTATAATAAAAAACACCTCAACCATGGTGGTTGAGGTGTTTTAAACTCCCCTTTATGCTATTAATTGTTTTAATCCAATTTACAATTGCATGCTATTTTTAGTTGTTCATTGCAACACTCTCTTCAGACAATGAAGATGCTAATTCTCGCGCTGCTGATATCTTTATTCTAGATGTGATTACAAAATTAGAAGTATACAAACGAATATTATAATTTCCGGCCGCTACTTTTGACTTTGCTATTTTACATGTAGTACTATTATTAGATCCTGTATAGATAGGCTCATTTGTTTGTGCATCTAATATTTGATATTTATAAAAAGCGTCAGCAGCTTCTAATTTAACGTTCTCATCATTACTATTATCGTAAACAGTCAAAGCTACAGTTCCATCTGGAGCCATTGTCACATATTTTAAACGTTTTGTTTCTGATTGGTTAGTTTGTGCAAAAGCTGCAAAACTTAAAAGGAATACTAGGATTGTGATAGTTAATTTTTTCATGGCAATTTTTTTTGGATTATTGTAATTTCTTTCTCTTTCACCATAAAGACAACTACACTTTTAAATCTCCTGAAAAAAAATAGTTTTTTTTGATAAAATTACATAATACGATAAATATCAGATATTTAAAATTAGTTTTCATGTTTGATGTCGGGACCAATCAATGAGACTCAACGAAGCTCATAACATGTTCACTCTATCTAGAACCATCGTCAAAACAGCATCTTTGAATTATAGTTAACATAAAAAAACTCCATTCACAAAAAATTGAATGGAGTTTAGAAATATTATCGTTAATTCAAGTTATGGACATGATCTTGTTGTAAAGATTAAAATCTTTTCTCCTGAGTTTAATTCAATAGTCGTTGCACCATCAGCCCGTACTACTATTGTAACCGACCAGCTTGCATTGAATCTTTCCATATTATCATCAGCTAAGCCTGGAATTGTCATCCTAAACATCACTCTTCCTTGTGAGTTACTAATTATTTCCCAAGTCCCTGAAAATGTTTGTCCTGAGAGTGTATTCTCCATTATTAAGGTGCCATCATTCATAAAATTGAAAATAAAATTTGAAACTTCATTCGTTTCGTCATCGTCATCATCTTCAAAACGTTGTATGGTCCAATTGGAACATGTTGTTAGCACATCTTCTATCGCCAATACTTGTGAGGCAGGTAAAGTTCTCTCAATAATGCTAGCACTTAATGAAGATGCATTATTCTCGGCATCTTTCGCTAATACAGCAAAGGCATATTCAGTATCAGATTCCAGACCTTTTACATCACAAAAGGTAGTCGTTACATATTTGAAAAAAGCACCATTTATATATACATCATATCCTTCAACACCAACATTATCTGTAGATGCATCCCATGAAAGTTCGGTACTTGAACTAGTTGTATTGTTAGCAACAAGATTTAAAGGAACACTTGGTGCCTCTGTATCTCCTGCAGATGCTAATGTAGTTATAGCAACAACATTACTTGACGCCGAATTATTGCCTGCGGCATCAATTGCAATAACATTAAAAGAATACGAAGTATTTGGCGTTAAACTTGAGACTTCAAATATAAGTTCATCAGTCGTATCCAACAGGATCCCATCTCGGTAAACGTCATAAGCTATGACTCCTATGTTATCAGTTGCGGCATCCCATTGCAAAGTAACCATGGTCTGTGTAATATTAGAAGCTATCAAATTTGTTGGACTAAACGGTGCTGTTGTATCGCTAGAAGCCAATGTTGTAATGATTACACTATTACTTTCTACAGATGCATTACCAGATGCATCTCGTGCATTTACTGTAAATGTATAAGACGTTGCAGGGTCTAGGTTATTTATGGTAATAGAGTTTGCTGAAGTAGAGGTATTAAAAATACCATTAATATATACTCCATAATTCGAAACACCAATATTATCCGTAGAGACATTCCAGCTTAAATCTACAGAATTTTCGGTAATATTGGTCGCTATTAAATTCGTTGGTGTAGAAGGGTTTTGAGTGTCGTCGAAATCGTTATCAAAATAATTAAAATCATCATCTTCGTCACAACTATCTTTAACGCTATCAACAAGTATTTCTAATTCGCTTAAAGAATTGACCGTCTCTCGTGTATCATCAGATAAAATCAACGTTACTGGAAAGTTTAAACTCGCCACATCATCAACACTTAAATCTTTAATAAAATTAAATAGCTCATTGTCATTATTTATATCTACCTCACTGGTTTGTTCGGTAATAGTGCTGTAAACAGAAAAACTCACCGGATATAAAAAGTCTATACACTCAATATCACTATCATCTTCATTCTCGCCATTACATGTACTAGAAAGTGCATCGAATTCATTTTGATTTGATAAGATCTCTTCGCTGTAATCGGCTAAGATGACTGTAATAGGAAAGTTAAACTCAATTACATCAGTATCAACAGTCGATTGATCAAAAATAGCTCTCACTACATCATAATCTTCATTAGCATCTATCATCACCTCTATTCCATTGGCAAAAACTGTAGTAGGTAATTTTAAACTAAAACAATTTGCAAAATCAACGATATTATCATTAGACCCATCATTTAACGTAATGTCTCTTATCAGTCCTGCAACAACAGAATTATCATCAATAATACTGTTTTCATTATCTGGTGAAGTCACAATCGTCTCATATCTACATGACGTACATAGAGTAATCATAAAGACAACAAATAATAAATGTTTTGTTATTTTATTTCTCATAAATCTTTAAATGCATTCTATACTATAAACAATTAAGTAAGCTAAACTCCTATTCAAATAATAATTTTTTATATTTTTGACATGTTGCTAAGCTCAAATTTATGTGCACATTATGAATAACTCCGTTTGCGAAGAAAAAGTATATGCTGGTATATATAAAGACTACTCTAAAGATTTACACAATTATCTCTATTATAAATATGGAGATCAATTTGATGTAAATGATAAAGTTCAAGAAGCATTTATAAAATTATGGGATAAGTGTAAAGAAGTCTCTCTAGAAAAAGCGAAGGGTTTCGTTTTTATGGTGGCCAAAAATATGATGCTCAATGAAATTAAACATCAAAAAGTAGTTTTAAAACACCAGCAACAATCAAAACCTAAAGACTATACAAATGAAAATCCTGAATTTTTGTTAGAAAAAGAACAATTCTATCAAAAATATCAACGAGCTCTTTCAAAATTAAGTGAAGAACAACGTACGGCTTTTCTCTTAAATAAAGTAGAAGGAAAAAAGCATCAAGAGATCGCTGACATGCTTAATATTACTAAGAAAGTTGTTGAATATCGAATTTATTCTGCCTTTAAATTAATCAAGGAAGAAATAAAAGAATTAAAATAATTTATTTTTTTTCAGGAGTTTTTAAAAGGTAGTTGTTTTTATGTTGAAAGCAATATTTAATTTAATCTCGGAATAAATAAATTATATTTTTTTCAGGATATATTAAAAGTAAATTGTTTTTAAATAAAGAGTCATAAAAATAACACTCTAAAAAAAGTTTATTTTTTTTCAGGAGTTTTTAAAAACAAATTGTTTTTATAATAAATACCATAAATAATGGATCAAGAAGAATTAATAAAAAAATGGTTGTCTGACGAACTTTCTCAAGCCGAAGCTGCTGAGTTTAAAAGTTTTGACGACTATGATTTGAACACAGAAATACTTGAAGGAGCAAAGCAATTTAAGGCCCCAGAATTTTCTGTTGAGGATAGTTACGAGGTATTAAAATCTAAATTAAATACTACTGAAAAGCCTCAAGAAAAACCTGTTATAAAATTAAACACTTTTAGAACCTTATCTAGAATTGCTGCCATATTTGTGATCGGTTTAGGGGTGTATTTTATGGTTTCCTCTAATGACTTAACAACTGTTAAAACATTGGCTAGTAAACAAACTACATTCGAATTACCTGATGCTTCTTCGGTTACGCTTAACGCGGCATCGACCATTGCTTATGATAAGAAAAAGTGGTCATCGAAAAGAGAAGTAAAATTAGAAGGTGAAGCCTATTTTAAAGTAGCTAAAGGCGCGAAGTTTGATGTGATTACCGATGAAGGCACAGTGAGTGTTTTAGGTACTCAATTTACTGTAAACAATCGTAAGAATTATTACGAAGTGAAATGCTTTGAAGGTATTGTAAGCGTTACCACAAATGGGGTTACTGAAAAGCTAACACAAGGAAAAACGTTAAGGGTAGCTGGGAAAAAAGTTTCTTTAGATGTTATAGATAATGTAGAACCAGAATGGCTGAACAATAAAAGTAGTTTTAACAGCGTTCCTCTATACCAAGTCATAAATGAGTTTGAAAGACAGTATAATGTTACTATTGATGCCCAAACAATCGATACAACACTTGTATTTACTGGCGGATTTGTTCATACTAATTTAGACCAAGCATTAAAATCAATAACGATACCACTTGATTTATCTATTAAAAAGAAAAGTTCAACTAAAATTACCTTATCTAAATAAAGGATATGGAAGCATACTTGCTTCGATATTCTTTATTTTTTTTATTCACACTTCTTTACATAGTCAAAGTCAAAAAACAAAAAGACCGTTAATTGAGATCCTCACGCAGTTAGAAAAAACTTCTGGATTTCAATTTACTTATGCCAACAGTACCGTTGAAAACATAAAAATAGTTCCTCCACCAGAGACTTTTACCTTCGAAAAACAGATACTTTACCTAGAGAGAAAAACTGGTTTAGATTTCGAATTTCTTAATGATAATTTCATCGCAATAAAGATTAGTGATGAAATTATTTCTATTTGTGGTTATATACTAGATAGTGAGACAAGTATGCCTTTGGAAGCAGTTGCTATCATTGGCAACAAACAACAATTGATTACTGACGCGTACGGTTATTTTAAAATCGAGGCTGGACTAGCTGAAAATATTGAAATAAGATACTTAGGTTTCAAACCTATATCTATCGCAGCCAATTCAGTTAGTGATTCATCATGTGAAAATATTTATTTAGAACCAGATGTTGAATCGTTATCTGAAATAGTACTATCCAATTTATTTGCTAATGGTATTGATAAAGTCGCTGATGGTTCAGTGAATATAAACTTCTCTAATTTTGGAATTTTACCAGGTTTAATTGAAACTGATGTGTTACAAACCATTCAAGCATTACCAGGTATACAAAGTGCGAATGAAACCGTATCTGACATTAATATAAGAGGTGGTTCCAACGATCAAAACTTAATACTATGGGATGGTATAAAAATGTATCAATCAGGGCATTTTTTCGGATTAATATCTGCCTTAAACCCTCAAATAACACACGACGCAGTTGTCATTAAAAACGGTACTTCTGCTGAATACAGCGATGGTGTTGCTGGTACTATTGCCATGAAAACAGATCGAAAAACGACTGGAGCGTTCAACACAAGCATTGCTTCTAACTTTATAAATGCCGATATTTTTACCGACATTCCTACAAACAACAACTCTTCTCTACAGATAGCTGCTAGAAAAGGAATTAGCGATCTTGGAGCTACGCCAACCTATCAAAATTATTTCGAGAGAATTCAACAAGACACAGAAGTTCAAAACTTTGTGGATGGAGATGCAACATTCGATTTCTATGACACTAGCCTTAGATGGTTATATGATATTTCAAGTAAAGACGAACTAAGAGCAAATTTTATTTATATAGATAATGGATTGTCTTTTTTAGAAAGTGCAGAAATTAATGGTGCTTTAACATCTCGCGCCAGTAGACTTGAACAAAATACGCTAGCAGCAGGTTTACACTATAAGAGAATTTGGAATTCGAATCTAACAACCACTATCAATTTGACTAATAGCGAGTATAAATTAGGAGCGAACAATGTAAATTTACAACAAGCCAATAGACTCATGCAAGTGAATAAAGTTGAAGAGACATCTTTAAAAGCGAATACATGGCTGACTATTAATGACGAAATATCATTGTTAAATGGTTACCAATTCACTGAAACAGCCGTGAACAACTTGACGGATGTAGATGATCCGCTTTTTATTCGACTAGTACGTGAAGTTATTAGAGAGCATGGTTTATATTCTCAATTCGATTATAAAAATGACAGGACTAATGTAAAAATTGGTGCTCGTTATAACTATATTTCTAAATTCAAAAAGCATCTTGTAGAGCCTAGGATTAGCGTAAATCATAAACTTACCGATGCCATAAGTGTAAATGCCTCTGGAGAGTTTAAACATCAAAACACCATGCAAATCATCAACTTTCAGAATGATTTTTTTGGTGTTGAAAAGCGCAGATGGTTCTTATCCAATGATACAAAAAGACCCGTCATACAAAGCAAACAAGTGTCATTAGGAACAAGTTTATCTAATGATGGTTGGCTCATTAACCTTGAAGGATATTTCAAAAATGTAAACGGTATTTCGGCGCAAAGCCAAGGTTTCTTGAATGATTATATCTTTAGCGATGCTATAGGATCTTATGATGTATATGGAGTTGAGTTTCTATTAAATAAAAAGATCAATAAATTCAGCACATGGTTGAGCTATACGTATGCCAACAACGAATATACCTTTGATGATTTAAGAGAAATTAATTTTCCGAACAATATAGATATAAGACATAGCATGACTTTTGGTATTTCTTATATCGTGAATGATTTTAAACTTTCGGGAGGAGTGAACTGGCATACCGGTATACCAACCACAGAACCTGTTGCCGGAAATGAATTTGTAAATGATCGTATTAATTACGAACCTGCCAATAGCAGTAACCTCAACGACTATTTTAGAGTTGATCTCTCTGCTACCTATAAATTCAATGTAACTAAAAAGATCAAAGCGCAAACCGGACTTTCTGTTTGGAACACTTCTAACAATCGAAATATAATTAGCAGGTATTATAATGGTGATGAAGCCAACGGCGTGAATGCAATTACGAAAAACGCCTTAGAACTGACACCAAACTTTAGTTTTAGAGTACTTTTTTAAATTACTCTGGATACTCAATGCGTAAATGGTAAATATTATTTAGCTTTTTCTTAAGTACCTTTTTTATCATCTCTATTTCTTTGAACGTAATGTCAGCATTCATAAACTGATCATTTTTCATTTGTCCAGACACAATTTTCTCAATTAAATCATCGATCAATTGAGCGGTTGGTTCTTTAATACTTTTAGAAGCTGCCTCAGCCGCGTCGCTCATCATTAAGATGGCCGTCTCCTTTGAAAAAGGGATAGGTCCCGGGTAAGAAAAGTCTTCAATATCAACGAAATCAGGCGTAGATTCTTTTTGTTTCATATAAAAATAATAGACTTGACTTGTTCCGTGATGTGTACGTATAAAATCTATAATTCTATCTGGCAGACCGTTCTTCTTGGCCAATTCTATACCATGAATTACATGATTAATAATTAAACTAGCACTATCTTTTGGTGTTAATTCGTCATGCGGGTTAACACTCGTTGTTTGATTTTCTGTAAAGTACATAGGATTTGCAAGTTTGCCTATATCATGGTATAATGCACCTGTTCTAACTAACATCGCATTTGCTCCAATTTCATTGGCACAAGCTTCTGCCAAATTAGCTACCTGCATAGAATGTTGAAAAGTTCCTGGTGCTTTCTCTGCCAATTCTCTTAGTAGTTTCGAATTCGTGTTTGATAATTCTAACAATGAAACATCAGAAATAAGTCCAAAAGTTTTTTCATAAATTAAAATCAATAATAACGACAAAAATGACAAAACACCATTGAGGGCTACTAACCCAAAATATTCAAAATTGAGTTTATCTGTATTTCCTTCCTGTATTACAGAAAAGGCAAAATACGCCACCATGTAGACCAAGGTAATTTGACTAATCGAAATAAAAAGATTTGCTCGCTTGTACAGCTCTGAAACGGTCAAAATAGTTACAATACCCGCTATAATTTGTAAGAAGATAAACTCAAAGCTATTGGGTACAATAAAACCAAGTAACAACACCGTCAAAACATGGGTAAAAAGACCTAAACGTGCATCGAAAAAGGCTTTTAAGGTAATCGGCAATATAATTAACGGAACCACATATAAATATTCTACCTTATATCGAACCACCATAGTCACTAATAATACCATCAACAAAACGTTGAAAAAAATAAACGTCACTTTGGTATTATCTTCAAAAACTTCGGGTCTATACTGTTTGATAAAAAGTAACAACATTAATAGCGCTAATGCTATGAGGAGAATATAACCAAAAACGATCCAATTATAATTCGATTCGCTCCAAAGTTGTGA
Source organism: uncultured Flavobacteriaceae bacterium (assembly GCA_947500525.1). GTDB lineage: Bacteria > Bacteroidota > Bacteroidia > Flavobacteriales > Flavobacteriaceae > Aureibaculum. The sequence goes on from CANMSH010000002.1 coordinate 606,658, forward strand.
TCTATATTCATTCTTCAAAGAATTAAGTATCTCATATTTTCTACCTTCAATTACATCTCCTTTTGATATAATACGTGCTCCTTCAGAAACCAATCCTTTGGTATAAGAAATATCGTTTAATTCTTTCTCGTATACTTTTTGCGTAAACTCTTCATCAAAATAAACATTTGGCTCTAAAACATCCGCAAAAACAGTTCTAAATTGGGTTTTTAATGCAGCATAATCACTATTATCATAATAGTTATCAATAAGAGATTTTACCTCGACTTGATTCACTAGTTTATCAAAAACCAATTGTTTTACCTCATTGCCATCTCTAATATTGATTAGTTGTTTGGGCTCCGCAATTTTCGAGTCATCTTTCTCTAAAAAACCATCTTTATAGATTTTATTTAGCAACTGTTCTCCGAAACGTATTACTCTTCTTCTACTATATTTTTCAAAAACACTGTCGGGTATTTTATCGGCGGCAACCTGCAAATAATTACTTTTCACCCTACCAAAAACACCTTTATTATACTTAAAGTAAAGTTGCTTTCGTTCTTCAATTGCTTCTTTCTCTTTTTCAATTTCTTCACTCGATTTCTGAATCGCAAAATCGAATGGTGCAAATTTATTATCGAGCTGCCATATTTTTCCTTTCTGAATGTCTAATCCGAATCCACCGCCTTTCGGAAAAAGGTAGACTATCGCAATCGTTGTTATGATGAACAGGAAGACTTTATATATAAGGGAGTGATTTTGATAAAGTCTATTTATAAAATCTTTCATTTATTTTAGTTGCTATGAGTCTCAAATCTACATAATTTTATTGTATTGCTTCATTTAGATAGCTCAACACGATAAGATAACCTTAAATCATAGCCTTAAGTCTTAATTATACCTTAGAGATTGCTAAAATTTAATTAAATTCGCATCATTCAAAACAATCATAAAATAGCCTGAGCTATTTAACTATATAAAATACACTAAACATGAAAGAAGTAGTCATTGTTTCTGCTGCAAGAACGCCAATTGGTAGTTTTCTTGGTGCATTATCAACAGTACCCGCACCAAAATTAGGTGCAATTGCAATTAAAGGTGCTTTAGATAAAATTGGGTTAGATCCTGCATTGGTAGATGAAGTATTGATGGGTAATGTTGTACAGGCCGGAACCGGACAAGCTCCTGCTAGACAAGCTGCAATTTATGCTGGATTACCAGACACAACACCCTGTACAACGGTTAATAAAGTATGTGCTTCGGGAATGAAAACGGTCATGCAAGCTGCTCAAGCAATTGCGTTGGGTGATGCTCAAATTATTGTTGCAGGAGGAATGGAAAACATGAGTTTAATACCTCATTATTACCATGCGCGTAGTGCAACAAAGTTTGGCCCTACCACACTTATTGATGGAATGCAAAGAGATGGTTTAGTAGATGTTTATGACCAGAATGCTATGGGAGTTTGTGCGGATGCCTGTGCTACAGAATATGAGTTCTCAAGAGAAGATCAGGATGCCTATGCTATTCAATCGTATAATCGTTCAGCAAAAGCTTGGGCAGATGGTAAATTTAATAATGAAGTCGTACCTGTAGAAGTGCCTCAACGTCGTGGAGAACCGATTGTCGTTTCTGAAGATGAAGAGTTTAAAAATGTCAAAATGGAGAAAATTCCTTCATTAAGACCAGCTTTTTCAAAAGAAGGAACTGTTACTGCGGCTAATGCTTCAACAATAAATGACGGCGCCGGGGCGATGGTATTAATGTCTTTAGAAAAAGCGCAAGAACTGGGCCTAAAACCACTTGCCAAAATAAAGAGTTATGCCGATGCCGCTCATGAACCTAAATGGTTCACTACTGCACCAGCAAAGGCCTTGCCAAGAGCATTAGATAAAGCTAAATTGAGTTTAGATGATATCGATTATTTCGAATTCAATGAAGCGTTTTCTGTTGTAGGATTAGCTAATATGAAAATACTTGGATTAAACGATTCTAACGTAAATGTAAATGGCGGTGCTGTTTCATTAGGCCACCCTTTGGGATGTTCTGGGGTGCGAATTCTAATAACATTATTGAACGTATTAGAACAACAAAATGCCAAATTAGGTGCAGCTGCTATTTGTAATGGTGGTGGCGGTGCTAGTGCTTTAATACTCGAAAGATTATAATTTTGTAGATGAATTACGGTATTTGTAATCTAAGTGTAATCCCTTTACGGATTGAACCGAACGATAGGAGCGAAATGGTTTCTCAAGTTTTGTTTGGTCAACACTTTAAAGTCATTGATAAATCGAAACAATGGCGCAAAATTCGCTTATCATATGATAAATATGAAGGTTGGATAGATGAAAAACAATATATCGAAATTAATAAAGAATACTATCAAGAGTTAGACAAGGAAACAATTAGAGTAACGTCTCAGTTAGTCAATTTTATTTCTGATGCTAAAAATGAATTAATTCCTGTTGTTCTTGGGGCAACGCTACCTTCTTTTAAAGATGGAACCTTTAAATTAGCTGAAAAAGAATATACATTTGATGGTCAAGTTACCATCGGAAAAGGAACAAAAGAAGCGATAGTTAAAACCACCTTTCTGTATTCAAACGCTCCTTATTTATGGGGAGGCAAAACTCCATTTGGAATCGACTGTTCTGGTTTTACGCAAATGGTTTATAAGCTTAATGGTATTAAGTTATTAAGAGATGCTTCTCAACAAGCCAGTCAAGGAGAAGTTTTGAGTTTTATTGAAGAAAGTGAACCCGGTGATCTTGCTTTTTTTGACAATAAAGAAGGAGAAATTATTCATGTAGGAATTATTATGGCTAATAACTATATTATTCATGCCAGTGGTCGTGTTCGCATAGATCGACTTGACCAGAGTGGTATTTTTAATGAAACCTTAAAAAAGCATACACATAAACTACGTGTAATAAAAAAGATATTTTAAATAAAAAAAACCTGCTTAAAGCAGGTTTTTTTTCGTTTTTTACTTATTTCTTATTCTCTATTAGCATCCCAAATCGCCTTCATTTCTTTATACTTATCGTCCATTCCAACGTTTTCATATAAACTCATTAAGGTTCTTGTTAATTCAATATCTTCCTTACCATTCTTCGCTTTTTTCAAGGCGAAAGCTTTTTCATAATGAGGGATTACTTCTTTATACAATTCTGATTGTTTTGCTTTAATAGCATCGTACTTTTTAAAATTGCTTAAGTTGTTGTTCATCTCTTCAACTAACGTCTTATCTTTTTCAAGTATTACAGAACCTAAATTTAAATAGGCGTCAGAATAGTCAGGATCTAATTCAATAGCCTTTTTATAATTCGCTTTTGCTTCTTCTGCTTTACCTTGCTCTTGATTAATCACACCAACATTAAAGTATAAAACAGGATTCTTTGGATCTTCAGCAATCGCTTGCTTCATCACATTTGCAAACTCATCCTTCTTCCCTAGTTTTAAAAATATATTTCCTTGCGTAAGAAGCATATCCATGTCTTTCGGGTCTTGTTTTCTAGCCTCATCTATGGCAGCTAACGCTTCTTCGGGCTTTCCATTATCTGCCAATATCAGTGCAATATTTTTAATAATAGACGCTTTCTTTGATTTAGATACATTTACTTGAGGATCTTTATACTGTTTCGTTTTGATCATTAAGTCCATTTGAGTTTTAGATCCAAAATTTTCTTTTTGACCATTTTCAACATTTGTAGCAGAATATGTAGTCGCAATACCTGAGTATCCGATATCTTTTAATGTTCTAAAATGCTTTAAAGCAGTATCATAATCTTTATCTAAGAAAGCCGCATTCGCCGCATACTCTAAGAAAGTGGTATCTTTTTTACTTAATAAATAGGTTTGATACATCCCTTCCTTAGCCGATTTATAATCTTTATTTTGATAATCTTGTACACTTTTCGTAGAAACATCACCAATCAATTGGTTTAACATAGGTTCAGCTTCCTTCGAATATTTCGGTTTCCCAGCTTCTTTTTCGTAAGCAATCAAATCTTGAAAGGCATTCGCAGCCGTTTGATATGATTCTTTAGAGTTTGCCGGGTTCTTCTTTGCAAGATCATAATAGGTCTTAGCTTTTAAAAAGTAAAATTTGGCTTTGTACTTTTTTGCATCTGCGCTTGCTATAAGTCCTTCCGCTTTATCTACCGCTGTTTTTGCGGTAACAGCATCTCCACTTTTCAATGCTTTCTCTGCTGCCTTCAATTCATCTTTTTGTGCAAATGTTGACATGCCTATGAATACAGCCAACATCATTAATCCTAATTTTTTCATTTTGGTAATAATTTATTTATTCTTGATTGTTTGTTTGTTCATCTGACTCGTTATTTTCAATTTCCGTGCCATTTTCCAATTCTTGGCTTTCCTCCTCTTCTTCTTCATGCATCACCTTTGCCACGGCGGCTATCGAATCATTTCCTTTAATATTAATTAATTTCACACCTTGGGTAGCTCTTCCCATAACTCTAAGGTCGGCTACAGCCATACGAATTGTAATACCTGATTTGTTAATGATCATCAAGTCATCCTCATCAGTTACATTTTTAACGGCTACTAAATTACCAGTTTTTTCTGTAACATTAATTGTTTTGACTCCTTTTCCACCGCGATTTGTAATTCTATAGTCCTCTAAACTAGAGCGTTTACCATATCCATTTTCAGAAACAACAAGAATATTACTATCCATATCATTAACAGAAATCATTCCAATCACTTCATCATGTTCTCCAGCTAACGTAATTCCACGAACACCCGATGCGTTTCTTCCCATTGGTCGCGTTTTCGCTTCTTCAAATCGAATCATTTTACCAGACTTAGCACCAATCATAATTTGACTGTTTCCATCCGTCAATTTCGCTTCCAACAACTCATCACCTTCTTTGATTGTAATCGCATTGATACCATTCGTTCTTGGTCTTGAATATTGCTCTAAGGATGTTTTTTTAGTCTGACCTTTTTTAGTCACCATAACAACGTAATTACTATTCACATAATCTACGTCTTTTAAATCCTGAGTGCAAATGAAAGCTTTTACTTTATCGTCTTGTTCAATATTAATTAAGTTTTGAATTGCTCTACCCTTCGATGTTTTACTTCCTTCAGGGATTTCATAAACACGCATCCAAAATACCTTACCTTTCTGCGTGAAGAATAACATGTACTGGTGATTCGTAGCAACAAATAATTGCTCTAAGAAATCTTGATCTCTAGTCGCTGAACCTTTCTGACCGCGTCCTCCTCTATTCTGAACTTTATATTCGTCTAAGTTTGTTCTTTTTACATATCCTGCATGTGAAATAGTTACTACAACTTTAGAATCTGGAATCATATCTTCAATACTTAGATCACCACCAGCGTATTCGATATTAGATCTTCGCTCATCACCATACTTCGCTTTTACCTCAAGCAGTTCCTCCTTAATGATGGTCATTCTTCGAGATTCATCTGCCAAAATATCTTTTAAATCTTCGATCAATTTCATGATCTCTTCATATTCTGTACGTAATTTATCTTGTTCTAAACCAGTAAGCTGACGCAGTCTCATTTCTACGATTGCTTTAGCTTGTATTTCAGATAATTCGAAACGTTTCATCAAAGAAGCACGCGCCTCATCGGCATTCTTAGAAGCACGGATTAACTTAATAACTTCATCTATATTATCAGAAGCAATAATTAAACCTTCTAAAATATGAGCCCTTGCTTCCGCCTTTGCCAACTCGTACGTTGTTCTACGAACAACTACTTCATGCCTATGATCAACAAAGTGTTTAATTAAATCCTTAAGATTTAACATCTCTGGACGTCCGTTGACTAAAGCAATATTATTAACACTAAAAGATGTTTGTAACGCAGTATACTTATATAATTTATTTAATACTATATTCGGAATTGCATCTCTTTTCAAAACATATACTAATCGACGTCCTTTTCTGCTCGTCTCATCTCTTAAAGAAGCAATACCTTCAATTTTCTTATCATTTACTAAATCGGCCGTCTTTTTCATTAAATCAGCCCCATTCACTTGATAAGGTAATTCTGTAACTACAATGCATTCTCTTCCATTTACTTCTTCGAACGAAGTTTTTGCACGCATTACAATTCGTCCGCGACCTGTATGAAATGCATCCTTAACACCATCATAACCATAGATTGTTCCTCCAGTAGGGAAATCAGGGGCTTTGATATGCTGCATTAACTCATCGATCTCTATTGCATTATTGTCAATGAATGCTACAGTGCCATCAACAACTTCAGATAAATTATGAGGCGCCATGTTTGTAGCCATACCAACCGCAATACCCGAAGCACCATTCACCAATAAACTTGGAATTCGTGTAGGTAATACTGTTGGTTCTTGTAAAGTGTCATCAAAGTTTAATCGATGATCTACAGTATCTTTCTCAATATCCGCAAGCATATCTTCAGATATTTTGCGCATTCTAACTTCTGTATAACGCATTGCGGCAGGACTATCACCATCTGGTGAGCCAAAATTTCCTTGACCATCAACCATTTCATATCGCATACTCCAATCTTGTGCCATACGCACCATTGCGTCGTACACCGAAGTATCTCCATGTGGGTGATACTTACCTAATACCTCACCTACAACTCTAGCCGATTTTTTATGAGCACCAGTTGCTCTTATTCCTAATTCATGCATTCCAAATAGCACTCTTCTGTGTACTGGTTTTAAACCATCTCTAACATCTGGTAATGCTCTTGAAACAATCACTGACATTGAATAATCAATGTAAGATGACTTCATTTCATCTTCAATATTAATAGGAATTAATTTTTCGCCTTCCGCCATATACTTTTCTTTTAATTTTAATCGATTTTATGATGCAGCAATATACAATAAATCGAAATTTTGTTCAGAAAAAACAACGTGTTTTATTAACATAATTTATTAACAATCTGGCTTTGCAAACAGCTTGTTTTTCATGCCATTAAGTCATTCTTAGCACTTGGGCATAACTTTTGTAATTAAATATGAAAAAAATCTACTAATTTTACATCAATAAATATATTTTATGGACGACAATTTTTCACCAAAGGTTAAAGATGTTATTGCTTACAGTAAAGAAGAAGCTTTAAGATTAGGGCACGATTTCATTGGGACCGAACATCTCATGCTCGGCTTACTGAGAAAAGCAAACGGAGAAGCTATAGATATTTTAACTACGCTAGATGTAGATTTAGATATGCTGCGCAAAAAAATTGAAGGCTTGAGCCCTGCAAACCCAAATACCGAAGTTGGCAACGACAAAAAGAGTTTACACCTTACGAAACAGGCAGAGAAAGCATTAAAAACAACTTTTTTAGAAGCCAAATTATATAAAAGTAAAGCTGTTAGTACAGCACATCTACTCTTATGCGTGCTGCGTAATGAGAATGATCCAACCACAAAGTTGCTAAATAGATTCGACATTGATTATAATGAGGTAAAGAATATTTTTAGTCAGTTATTTCTAGAAGATGACATTTCCATTCAACCGAAAGCTGAATCTCAAAATGATGATGAGTTCGAAGAACCAAAACAAAATCCGTTTGACGGTGGAAGTGGGCAAAAAAGTCAGTCTGCTAAAAAATCGAAAACACCCGTTTTAGACAACTTTGGTCGCGATCTAACACAAATGGCAGAAGACGGTAAGTTAGATCCTGTAGTGGGACGTAAAAAAGAAATAGAGCGTATTTCTCAAATCTTAAGTCGCCGTAAAAAAAACAATCCAATACTAATTGGAGAACCTGGGGTTGGTAAATCGGCCATAGCCGAAGGTCTTGCCCTACGGATCATGCAGCGCAAAGTATCTCGTATCCTATTTAACAAACGTATCGTTTCGTTAGATCTTGCAAGTTTAGTTGCCGGAACAAAATATCGTGGTCAATTTGAAGAGCGAATGAAAGCCTTGATGAATGAACTCGAGAAAAATGATGATATCATTTTATTTATTGATGAAATTCACACGATTGTAGGCGCAGGAGGAGCTACCGGCTCTCTTGATGCTTCAAACATGTTTAAACCGGCGTTGGCCAGAGGTGAGATACAATGTATAGGAGCCACCACTTTAGATGAGTTTAGACAAAACATCGAAAAAGATGGTGCTTTAGAGCGCCGTTTTCAAAAGGTTATGGTAGAACCAACTTCAGTTGAGGAAACCATTCAAATCTTAAATAACATCAAAGACAAATATGAAAATCATCACAATGTGATTTTTACCGAAGATGCCATAGAAGCATGTGTTAAGCTCACAAATAGATATATGACAGATCGATTCTTGCCAGACAAAGCTATTGACGCTTTAGATGAGGCAGGTTCAAGAATTCATATTACGAACATCGTAGTACCAAAACAAGTACTTGAATTAGAAAAACAGTTAGAAGATGTTAGAGAGCTGAAAAACACGGTAGTTAAAAGTCAAAAATATGAAGAAGCTGCACGCTTACGTGATGACGAAAAACGCATCGAAAAAGAATTAGCAGCAGCTCAGAGAGCTTGGGAAGATCAGTCAAAATTAAACAAAGAAATAGTTACCGAAGACAATGTAGCTGAAGTTGTTTCAATGATGACAGGCATTCCTGTGAATAGAATTGCTGAAGCTGAAAGTGCTCGTTTGGCCGATTTACATAATCTTATTGAAAACAAAGTCATTGGTCAAAATGAGGCTGTGGCAAAAGTTGTGAAGGCTATTCAACGTAATCGCGTGGGTTTAAAAGATCCGAATAAACCAATCGGTTCGTTTATCTTCTTAGGTCAAACAGGTGTCGGTAAAACGCAATTAGCAAAAGTGTTAGCGCAAGAATTATTTGATTCTTCTGACTCTCTTGTTCGAATTGACATGAGTGAATATATGGAGAAATTTGCCATTTCTCGGTTAATTGGGGCGCCTCCAGGGTACGTTGGATATGAAGAAGGGGGGCAATTAACAGAGAAAATACGTCGCAAACCGTATGCTGTTGTTTTATTGGATGAAATAGAAAAAGCACATCCGGACGTATTTAACATGTTATTGCAAATTCTTGATGACGGTTTTATCACTGATAGTCTCGGACGAAAAATTGATTTTAGACATACGATCATTATTATGACTTCCAATATTGGAGCACGTCAATTAAAAGATTTTGGTACAGGTGTAGGATTTGGTACTGCCTCTAAAAAAGAACAACAAGATGCCAATGCAAAAAGTGTCATAGAAAATGCACTTAAAAAGAGTTTCGCACCCGAATTTTTAAATAGAATCGATGATGTCATTGTATTTAATGCCTTAGAGAAAGAAGATATTCATGCGATTATTGATATTGAGTTAGAAAAACTTTTAAAACGCATCGATGGTTTAGGATATAAACTTATATTGAGTGACAAAGCCAAGGATTATATTGCTGAGAAAGGTTTTGACAAACAATATGGTGCTCGACCACTTAAGAGAGCAATTCAAAAATACATTGAAGACGCTCTAGCGGAGGAAATCGTAAACTCAAAATTAAAGGAGAACGATAGTATCTTTATGGATCTCAATGAAAAAACCGATGAGCTTACCATAAAAATAAAAAAGGCGAAAAAGACAGCCGAAGAAAAAGAATAAGTTTTGATGATCCCTCCTATTTTTGGAGGGATTTTTTTTAGTTAATATGAAAAAATATATTTTTATCACCCTCTTCTGTTTAGCAATGATCTCTTGTAATGTTCCAAGTGAAAATAATCAACAGAACATATCGCTTGAAAAAGAAAAAATTAAGGCTACCCTGATTGATATGTGGGATGCTATCGAACAGGGAGACATCGATCGCTATGCCAGTTATGTACATGAAGACTTCACGCAGTTTGGCGAGTATGATTCGGTACTACGTTCTGGCAAGGCGGCTGAAATAAAGGGTATAAAAGACTGGATAGATAGCTCTACTGCAATCCATACAGAAATGCGAGATCCTAAAGTTACTATTTATGGAAATTTAGGGTATATAACCTATTATTGGTCAGATTCTGGATCTACGAATGGTAAATCTTTTGCCACCAAAGGTAAATCGACACGAATTTTTTTAAAAGAGGGCAATAAATGGCAATGTATTCATGGCCACTATACGTTACTTTCGATTGATTAGTACTTTTTTAATATCTTAGCATAGTTAAAGATCATTTGTCATAATTATCATGTCTCATCAGAAAACACTACAAGATAGAATAGTAAATGAAATTGAAAGTACATATAGCTCTCTTGCTAAATGTAAAGACTCAACCAAAGGTCGTATCGAATTAATTGAGCACAAACTAAAATCACTCAAAATGATGTTGGCAAAAGTTGATGGTCAAGATGAGAAAAAGCCATTCAACTAGATTATTCCTAATTGTTTATGGCTAAATTTTGATTGTTTTTTTAGGATCTAAAACATGAAAAAATCTTGGAGAGCATATATAAATAATGTTGAAGAAAAAATTCATACCATAACGCCTGAATGGGAAAAGAAAATGGGCAAGGGTAAAATATTAATTCCTAAACCATTAGACATTGAACGAATTATAAAAAGAACCAAAAAAGGTGAACTATTAACTACAGATATAATTCGGGAATGCTTAGCTAAAGAAAAGAAAGTGCTACTCACAGCTTCTGCTCCAACTAAAATTTACTTAAAACATATTTGCATTAGCCTCAGAAGAGGAAATGGCGCAAGGAAAAAAGAATAGTACTCCATATTGGAGAGTTTTATTACCAAAAGGATTGATTAATGAAAATTTTCCTGGTGGTTTCGAAAAACAGCAGGAACTATTACGATCTGAAGGTCATGAAATAGAGTTGCACGGAAAAAGAAAGAAAGTTCCTAAGGTCGTTAGCTATGAAAAGTCATTGCTTCAATTATAAGCAGCACAGCACTATGAAGCAATATTATTAAATTAGTGATATAACTCTTCTTTATCGATAGTCAAATTTTGAATAAACGCGATTGCTTTTACAATATCATGATGTAATACCCTATCCTCTTCCACGAAAGAAACGTCTTCTCGAAACATGTTTACAAAAGATTCTAAAAAATCAGAAGATTTTAAGGGTTTTCTAAATGACAAGGCTTGAGAAGCGTTCAATAATTCGATTGCCAAAATTGTTTCAACATTATCAACTACTTTTTTCGCCTTCGTTGCGCTATTTGCCCCCATACTCACATGATCCTCCTGACCATTACTAGAAACAATAGAATCTGTAGAAGCAGGGTTGGCCAGTTGTTTATTCTGACTAACAATACTCGCCGCAGTATATTGAGGAATCATAAAACCAGAATTTAACCCAGGATTTGAAACCAAAAAAGATGGTAATCCTCGTAATCCAGAAACCAATTGAAAGGTTCGTCGTTCCGAAATATTTCCAAATTCAGCTAGTGCAATGCTAAGGTAATCTAGCGCCAATGCCAATGGTTGACCATGAAAGTTTCCTCCAGAGATAATCACATCTTCTTCGATAAATATATTGGGGTTATCAGTGACCGAATTGATTTCTGTCTCTATAGTTTTCTTGACAAAATCTAAGGTGTCCTTACTCGCGCCATGCACTTGCGGCATACATCGAAAGGAATAAGGATCTTGCACATGCTTCTTCTCTTGTGATAAAATCTCACTGCCATGCAAGAATTCTTTGATGCGATGTGCCGTTTTCAATTGCCCATTATGTGGTCTTACTAAATGGATCAACATATGAAAAGGTTCTACTCTTCCATCAAAAGCATCTAAGGATAATGCTCCAATAAGATCCGCTAAATATGATAATTTAAATGCCTTTTGCAAGATCCACACGCCATAGGCGCTCATAAATTGAGTGCCATTCAATAATGCCAAACCCTCTTTAGACTGCAGTTCTATTTTATTCCATTTAAAACGATCAAGAAGATCTTTACCACTAATAATTTCGTCTTTATAATACACCTCTCCCTTTCCAATCAAAGGCAGGGCCAAATGTGCAAGTGGTGCAAGGTCGCCCGAGGCTCCCAACGACCCTTGGGTATATATAACAGGAACTACATCATTGTTATAAAAATCTATCAATCTATTCACTGTGGCCAATTGAGCACCCGAATATCCATAACTCAGAGATTGAATTTTTAATAATAACATCAATTTCACTATTCCTTGAGGCACCCTCTCTCCTGTTCCACATGCATGCGACATTACTAAATTCTCTTGCAAAGAAGTTAAGTTACTCGAAGCAATTTTCACATTATAGAGTGCACCAAAACCAGTATTAATACCATAAATTGGAGCAGTATTTTCAGACATTTTATCATCTAGATATTTTCTGCACTTCTTTATCTTGTGGATAGATTCATTTGAAAGCTCTAATAATTTATTATGAGTTATAACCTCCTGAATTCCAGGTAAATTTATAGGTTTCGAATTGATGTAATGTATTTCTGACATACTAAAATTGCTCTATTCAAAAGTCAGTAAACGAAACAATATTTCCAAATAATACCGAATATAAATACAAAAGCATATACTATTTTCAAAAAAAAACGTTTATATAAGACACGCTAAACTAAATTAAATCAACTAATTATGAGGAATTTTTTATTATTTATCGTAGTTATTGGAACCCTATCCTTTACCATAAGTAGCAAAGTTTCTGAAAACAAAGAGAATAGTATCATTGCTGGAAAGTTATCACCACAGTTCCTGTTTGAAAATACGGAAGGAAGATTGATTGAATCAAATAACTTTATTGGCAAATTTGTATATATCGATATTTGGTCAACACAATGCACTCCATGTACAAAGGAATCTGGTGTGATTGAAAATCTAAAAAAAGTATACTCAAAAAATATCGAATTTGTTAGTATTTCTGTTGATCATTATGCAGATAAGGATAAATGGAAAAAATACATTTTAGAAAATAAACTTACTGGAAATCAATTAATTACAGATAAAGGCTGGTATTCAAGCTTTATTCGCGCTTACAATATAAAAACTATTCCGCGCTATATATTAATCGATCCAAATGGAATGATTGTAGATACCCATGCACCAAGACCTTCACAGAAAAAATTGCATAAATTATTTAAAAAGCTAATGATTCAGTAGTCAAAATGCTAAGTCAACTTTTACAGTAAGCAGTTTAAAAGTATTACCTTGTATGGTGAATAAAAAATAATTAAAAGCTTACTTTTGTAAGACAAACAATTATCATGAAAAATAGTTGCCTCTTACTCATTCTATTTCTACTTATTATTTCTTGCGAAGAAAAAGTTGATCCATCGACATACACTTCATTGTCTGGAACCATTTCAAATACAACGGATGAATCGATTACAATTGCCAACCGCGGATATAGTAAAACAATTTCTTTAGATGCTTCAGGTAAATTCAGTGATACTTTGCATTTGAAAGATGATTTTTATGTACTTAAGAATGGTACATCAAATGTTGTTTTAGAACTTAAAAAAGGGTACAATTTGGATATAAATTATAACGCCGATAAACTTGTAGAAACTCTAACATTCTCTGGTTTAGGCGCCGTTTCTAACAATTATTTTGCAGATAGAATTAGGCTTCAAGAAAGTGATGGGTTTCAAGATTTTAACGCTTATTTCATTTTAGACAAACCTGAATTTGAGAAAAAAGTAAACGATGTACAAAAAACACTTGCGAACTTACTAAGCAATGCACCAGGATTAGATTCGGTTATTGTTGAGAATGAAAAACGATCAAATCAACAATTATTGTCGTTTCTTCGTGGAAGTTATAACCAAAAGCATGAAATATTGACGAAGCTCGCTACTGGTATGCCTTCCCCTACTTTTACGTATCCTGACATTAATGGCCAAAATGTATCATTGAGTAGCTTGAAAGGAAAATATGTTTACATCGATGTTTGGGCAACTTGGTGCGGACCATGCAAAGTACAAATACCATATCTCAAAGAAATCGAAAAGACCTATGAAAACAAAAACATTGCTTTTATTGGATTGTCAATTGATACGCAAGAAAATAAAGGTAAATGGGAGTTAATGGTAAAAGAACGTGCTTTAAGTGGCCTTCAATTGCTCGCAGATAAAGATTGGAAATCTACTTTTGTACAAGAATATTATATCTCTGGAATCCCAAGATTTATTCTTATTGATCCTAAAGGAAATATTGTTTCTGCAGATGCTCCAAGGCCGTCAGATCCAACTTTGATTAAGTTATTTGATCGATTGCAAATTTAATTTTATACGTGCGTTGTAGAATCGTCACTATCTTGCTGATTTTCGTGAACTTCATTAGCAGCTCCAGGAGGCATATCCTTCTTAAATAATTCTTTAAAAGCAGAAGATAGAAAGGTCAATATATCAGAAGCTATAAACGTTTCATATACTTCGTTCATCATGGCAATGTCTGCCGTAGAACCGTGTAAATAAACTCCTACAACACTCGCTTCGAAAGCATCATATCCTTGGGCCATAAGTCCAGTTATCATACCAGTTAAGACATCTCCACTACCTGCAGTAGCCAATGCGGGGTTGCCAGTGGAATTGAAATAACAAATTCCTTTATGTGATATTGCCGTGTAAGCACCTTTGAGAACAATCGTTATCTCATATTTAGTCGTTAAGTCATTCAACTTATGCAATCGGTCGAAATCATTTTTACATGCCCCTACTAAACGTTCGAATTCTTTAGGGTGTGGAGTCAACACTGAGTTCTTCGGAATTAATTTTAATAGTTTCTTATCTTTTGCTAATAAATTAATGGCGTCAGCATCAATAACTAATGGTGTTTTGTTTTTTTTCAAAAACTCTATAAAGCCATTTGCGGTTTTAGAACCAGTTCCTAAGCCTACACCAATGCCTATGACAGTTGCTTTAACTTTAGGTTTGAAATTAGCCACTTCATTGAGCAAATCCACTTCTACCATTGCCTCTGGTATAGCAGTTTGAAGAACATCATAACCACACTTAGGTATGTAAGCAGTTACTAAACCACTACCTATCTTTAATGCTGCTTTTGTAGCTAAAACAGTGGCTCCTATCCTGCCGTAACTGCCACCAATAATAAGTGAATGTCCAAAGCTTCCTTTATGAGAAAATTTCGTTCTATATTTATAAAGCGACAGTACATTTTCTTTTCCAATAATATGATTTCTGGTCTCAACATTGTACATGTACTCAGCATCTAAACCAATATTTATTACTTCCCAAGAATTAATATATTCTTGATTTTCGGGTAATAAGAATGATAATTTCGGAGATTGAAATGTTAATGTATGATATGCCTTAATAACTGCTTCTTTGTCTTCAACAGACTTCTCAGCGTACAAACCAGAAGGCACATCAATGGAAAGCACATACGCATTGGTGTCATTAATATGTTGAATAACCTCTTTTAATACATCCTTGGGCGGTCGCGTTAACCCTAACCCAAAAATTGCATCAACAATCATTACATCCTCGCTTAACTCTGGCAAATCTGATTTACAAGTCACCATCTCGGGCCAAACACCTATTTCTTTGAGGCGATCATAATTGGTAAGAAAGTCTTGCGTCCTTTCATTAGTGCAGTTAATAACGTACACATGCACATTATAACCGTGTTGTTTTAAATGTCGACCTATGACTAACCCGTCTCCGCCATTGTTACCCGTGCCACAAAAAACATGTATAGGAATGCTGTTTCCTTGCAAACGATTATGTATCCATTGAAAGCATATCGTTGCAGCATGCTCCATCAAATCAGCCGATGTAATCGCTCCTTTGGTAATAGTGATTTTGTCCGCTTCATATTGCTGAGCAGCTGAGAGTATTTTCATAAATAGAAAGTTAGTCTTTATAAACTCCCATAGCAGCATACTTCTCCATACGCTTTGCTATAAGTTCTTTTGTCGATAATTTTTGAAGTTCGTTAAAAGCCTTAATAATCGTTTTCTCAACAGTTTTGAAAGTTTCCTCTCTATTACTATGAGCACCGCCTAATGGTTCTTTAATGATATCGTCAATAACACCCAATTTTTTCGCGTCCTTGGCTGTCAACTTCAATGCTTCGGCCGCTTGTTCTTTCTGATCCCAACTTCTCCATAATATAGAAGAGCAGTTTTCTGGAGAGATTACTGAATACCAAGCATTTTCTAGCATAAGAACCTTATCTCCAACTCCAATCCCTAAAGCACCTCCAGAAGCGCCTTCACCAATAATAATAGCAATAATTGGTGTTTTTAAAATTGTCATTTCATAAATATTTCTAGCAATAGCTTCTCCTTGACCTCTTTCTTCAGCTTCCATTCCTGGATATGCACCTGGCGTATCAATCAGCGTAATAACCGGAATATTAAATTTTTCGGCCATCTTCATTAAACGTAATGCTTTGCGGTAACCTTCGGGGTTTGCCATACCAAAGTTGCGATACTGTCGCGTTTTTGTATTATATCCTTTCTGTTGCCCGATGAACATAAAAGACTGACCTCCTATTTTTCCTAGGCCACCAACCATAGCTTTATCATCTTTTACATTTCTATCTCCATGCAGTTCCATAAAGGTCCCTTTGGTAAATGCATTTATAAAATCTAAAGTATAAGGGCGGTTTGGGTGTCTCGAAAGTTGTACGCGCTGCCACGCCGTTAAATTCTTATATATATCTTTCTTTGCTTTTTCAAGTTTACCTTCTATTTGCTCGCAAGTCTCAGAAACATCAACATCACTCTCTTTACCGATTATAACACACTTTTTAAGTTGCTCTTGCAATTCTTGAATTGGTTTCTCAAAATCTAAATACTCCATTTGTATCAGTTTAGTTAGGTCTACAAATATATAAACTTTGTTCGTATAACGTTATTTTTTAGGCTTGAATACGTTCGGTTTATTCTTCAGTAATGCCTCAATTAAAACTGCCGATAAAATAAGAACTGCACCATAGTAAAAATTTGTGCTCATCATTTCACTTTCTCCAAAGAAAATAAGTGCTAAAATAATTCCGTAGACCGGCTCTAAGTTATAGCTCAGTACGACCGTATACGGACTAATATACCGCATAATATGCACTGCAGCAATAAAGGCATACGCTGTACAGATTGAAGCTAGTATACCAATATACAACCAATCAGAAGTAGGTAACTTAAAAAAATCTTGATCAAATCCGTTTTTCGAGAACGCTAAATAGATAGAAATAAAAACGACTCCTCCTATAAATTCATAAAATGAAATAACAGTTGCATTATGTTTTTCTACAAATCTTCCATTAATCACAGCAAATAAGGATGAAAAAAATGCAGATGAAATACCTAATAAAATACCATTTATATACTTAATTTCACTATTTACAATAAGCACCACTCCAACGATTACTATGAGACTAAAAATAATTTCATATCCAATAATCTTTCTTCGGTAAAATATGGGTTCAATAAATGAAGCAAAAAAAGCTCCCGTTGAAAACATGGCTAATGCGATAGATACATTAGAAGCATTGATGGCGGCAAAAAAAGTAATCCAATGTAAAGCAATGATAATTCCGGCAAGTAAAAATTGAATCAAATTTTTGGGAGTCACCCTAATGTCAATCTTGACCAATTTAATATACAAAAACATTAAAATTCCGGCTATTAACATTCTATACCAAACCAACGAAAACGCTTCAATCGTAATTAATTCTCCTAAAATCGCAGTAAATCCTGCAATAAAAACCAAAAAATGTAAATGTAGATTGTGCTTTAGCTTATCGTTTGGCATTGAAATAAAGATAGGCTGCTAAAATACCAAATAAAATATTAGGCAACCACACCATAAAAAGTGGATTGTAAGCTGCACCGGCTCCCAAGACTTCGGCAACTTTCATGAAAAACACATAAATAAACATCAAGGCGATTCCTAAAGCCAAGTTAATTCCAACACCGCCACGACGTTTCTTAGATGCTAAAGCGACCGCAATAAATGTCAATATAAACGATGAAATTGGCAAACTCGTTCTTTTGTACAATTCTACTTTATATTGATTCAAATTTTTCACCCCTCGTTTGGAAGAAATTTCAATATGCTCGGCCAATTTTTGAGAAGTCATAGCTCTCGCTAAATAATCGACATAGAGTAAATCTTTTGGGAAGAAATTAAATGTTGTATCCATCTTTCTGTCGGTAATGATACTATCTCCTTTAGCATTTACATATCGTTTTTTATAATTATTTAGCGTATAAGTAGAATCTTTAGGGTTATACCGAACATTACCTGCCAATATTTTATACTTTAGTTTAAGACCGTCGAATCGTTCATAGGAAAAATCGTACCCATAGTTAGTATTCAGATTAAAGCTCCTGAAATACACATAATTACGATCATTTAATTGTAAGTGAACTTGAGATACTTGTGTTTTTGACTTAGGGCGCCGTCGTAAATTCTCTTCTTGAAAATTCTCAAAAGTTCCGTTCGTACGAGGCACTACAAAATGATTAAAAAACAAGGCCACACTTGCTACAATTCCAGCACCAATAACATAAGGTCTTAGAAAACGTCTAAATGAAATACCGGCACTATGAATAGCGACTATTTCAGTATCATTTGCCAACTTAGAAGTAAATAGAATAACTGCAATAAATAGTGGTAATGCCATAAAATTGAAGACATAATTAAGCACAAAAGGAAGGTAATAATCCTTTACAATTTCAATAAATGTCAATTCAGTTTTGGCTATAAATTTTCCAATTTTCTCTGAAACATCTATAGCTATTGCTACTGGGATAAGAATGAGCAATGTAAAAATAAATGAAGTCAAATACTTCTTTAGAATGTATTTATCAAGCTTTCGCACTATATTACAGTCTTTTATTCATTTGATTTACCATCATATTTTTCCATGTGGTAAAATCTCCTGCTAATATATGCTTTCTAGCTTCACGAACCAACCAAAGATAAAACCCAAGATTATGTATTGAAGCGATTTGTTTTGCTAAATATTCTTTGGCAGCGAATAAGTGTCGTAAATATGCTTTCGAATACGTTGTATCTACATAGGTTATTCCCATTTCATCGATTGGAGAAAAGTCATCGGCCCATTTCTTATTTTTAATATTGATAGTACCATGAGCTGTAAATAACATACCATTTCGTGCATTTCTGGTTGGCATTACACAATCAAACATGTCTATACCCAATGCTATATTTTCTAAAATATTAATGGGAGTACCTACACCCATTAAATAGCGCGGTTTATCCTCGGGTAGCACACTACATACAATATCAGTCATTTCGTACATTTCTTCTGCCGGTTCTCCAACAGAAAGACCCCCAATAGCATTTGCTTCGGCGTCCACCGAAGCTATGAATTCAGCCGATTGTTTCCGTAAATCCTTATAAGTGCTCCCTTGAACAATTGGAAGAAATGTTTGTTCATATCCATATTTAACGGGTGTTTTCTCTAAATGATTCATG
Organism: uncultured Flavobacteriaceae bacterium; assembly: GCA_947500525.1. Lineage (GTDB taxonomy): Bacteria > Bacteroidota > Bacteroidia > Flavobacteriales > Flavobacteriaceae > Aureibaculum. Next base: position 626,026 of record CANMSH010000002.1, read on the forward strand.
CAACGTTTTAACCATCGATGCGTCATATGCATAGATCTTTTTGCATAGTTATATTCACAAGGATATGGTGTGCACTCGTCAAAGGCCATGATAATATCTGCCCCAATACTTCGTTGGATGTCCATTGAAAACTCTGGAGAGAAAAAATGAGAAGATCCGTCAATATGCGATTTGAATTTTACACCTTCTTCGGTAATTTTATTATTACCCGATAAAGAATACACTTGATAGCCACCAGAATCTGTAAGAATTGGACGATCCCAATTCATAAATTTATGCAAACCGCCGGCTTTCTCAAGAATTTCGGTTTGTGGACGAAGATACAAGTGATAGGTATTGCCTAATATGATATCGGCATTGATATCATTTTTTAATTCGTGTTGATGCACTCCTTTAACAGATGCCACTGTACCTACAGGCATGAAAATTGGAGTTTCTATAACGCCATGTGCGGTTTTTATGGTTCCTGCACGTGCTTTACTCTGTTGATCTGTCGATTCAAGTTTAAAATCCATATAGAAACTTAAACGTTAAATCTAAAATGCATCACGTCACCATCTGAAACAACATAGTCTTTTCCTTCAACAGATAATTTTCCTGCTTCTTTTACCTTAGCCTCACTCCCATAACTCACGAAATCATCATACTTCATAACTTCTGCACGAATAAATCCTTTTTCAAAATCTGTATGGATCACGCCTGCTGCCTGCGGTGCAGTATCTCCTATATTAATTGTCCAAGCACGTACCTCTTTTACACCTGCAGTAAAATAGGTTTGAAGGTTTAGTAATTTGTAGGAAGCTCTAATAAGCACGGACGCGCCTGCTTCTTCTAAACCTAAATCTTCTAAGAACATTTCGCGTTCTTCATATGTTTCTAATTCGGTTATATCGGCCTCTGTAGCCACAGCCAGAATAATTACTTCGGCATTTTCGTTGGCAACTGCTGCCTTAACTTGTTCAACGTATGCATTTCCATCTTTAGCTGAAGCTTCATCAACATTACAAACGTACAATACTGGTTTATCTGTAATAAGTTGCATTGGTTTCACGAATTCTAGATCTTTCTCAGAAAATGTCATAGAACGTATAGAATTTCCACTTTCAAGTGTCTCCTGCATCCTCAACAATACTTCTAATTCAGTTTGCGCTAGTTTATCTCCTGTTTTTGCAGTTCGTTTTACACGTTCAAGACGTTTTTCAACCGATTCTAAATCTTTTAACTGCAATTCCATATCAATGGTCTCTTTATCTCTTACCGGATCAACAGATGCATCTACGTGTACAATATTATCGTTATCAAAGCAGCGCAACACATGAATAATCGCATCTGTTTCACGAATATTTGCCAAGAATTTGTTTCCTAAGCCTTCGCCCTTGCTTGCTCCTTTTACGAGCCCTGCAATATCCACAATCTCTACCGTTGCAGGCTGCACTTTTTCAGGATTTACTAATTCTTCTAATTTCTCAAGACGTGCATCTGGTACATTTACAACCCCAATATTTGGTTCGATCGTACAAAAAGGAAAGTTTGCACTTTGAGCCTTTGCATTTGATAAACAGTTAAATAAGGTTGATTTCCCCACATTTGGTAATCCTACAATTCCAGCTTTCATATTTTTTCAGATAATTTGATAAAAGAACCAAGATTCTATGACTTGGTTTTAGCGGTGCAAATGTAGTTAATTATATACTTTAATTACCAATCTACAAACTACAATTCCACTTCACTCATTAAAAACTCCCTCTTACTCATTGAAAGAACCGTTACACTAATAATCAATTTTATTCCTTCTGAAACACACCTAATTTTATGAAAAACAACTATTATGAATACAATAAATTCTTTTTTAATTGTTTGCCTATTACTTTTAAACTGTAAGAAGTCAACAGACCCAAATAAATTTGCAAATAATAACGTAATACTCAATGATACAGAAGAAATAACAACTTCGGTCTATAAGGCACATAAAAATGCTGAAATTGTGTTTTGTTTAGATGCAACCGGCAGTATGAGTGGTCTTATTGGTACTGCAAAAGAAAAAATATGGAATATTGTATCAGAACTAGCCCAAAGCAACGATATAGACACTTTAAAAATGGGAATGATCTTCTACAGAGATCGTGGAGACAATTTTGTTACCAAAAAAATTTCATTAACTACAGATCTAGATGAAGCATACTCAGAGTTATTAGACGTAAACGCTGATGGCGGAGGGGATACTCCTGAAAGTGTAAACCAAGCCTTAAATGAAGCAATTACAGCATTAAAATGGTCTACAGATAAAAACACCTATCGAACCATTTTTGTGGTAGGCGATTGTCCTCCTCACATGGATTATCAAGACGATATTAAATACACTGAAAGTTGTAAAATAGCAGCTGAAAAAAATATTATAATTAATACCATTAAGCTTGGAAATGATTGTACTGATGCCATTTATCATTTCAAAAAAATGTCTTCTTGCACCAATGGTGAATATCTTCAACTCGATCAAAATGCAAAAGACTATACTATAGCTACACCCTATGATGATGAAATTAACGAAATATCAAAAAGCATTGATGACTCTAGAATGTATTACGGAAGTGAACAAGAGCGCACGCAAAACTACGCCAAGAAAGCAAAATCTATGGAAGTATATGACAAAGGAACTTCTACTGCCAATAGTTCTAGAGCAGAATTTAGAAATAGTAAAACCGGTAAAAAAGGAGCTTATGGAACGAAAGAGATTATCAAAGATTATGAAGATGGTAAATTAAAAATAGAATCGATTAGTGAAGACAAATTACCGAAAGATCTAAAAGGAAAAAACATATTAGAAAAAGAGACAATTATTAGAAATCTTGTGAAGAAAAGAAAAGACGATAACGCCAGATTAATTGATCTTATAAAAAAGAAAAATAGGTACATAAAATCTAAAGAATCAATACAAAAGGATAGTACCTCCTTTAGTAAAGAAGTTGCCAAAATTATGACGAAACAATCTAAAAACTAAATGACCTAAAAAAGTTTCAATAAAAATAACATGTCAAAATTAAACATAAAAAAAGGCTGAGCACATGCTCAGCCTTTTTTTTATAATTTTTTAAAGATTTATTCTTCGGGATGCATAAAACTTTGTTTTCCCAATAATTCTTCTTCAGTTTCCACATGATCTTCATCTGGTACGCAGCAATCAACAGGACATACTGCCGCACATTGTGGTTCATCATGAAAACCTTTACATTCAGTACACTTATCTGGTACTATATAATATAATTCATCAGATACTGGCTCTTGAACGGCATCTGCATCAACAGCATTTCCGTTGGGCAATACGACATTACCTTCTAAAGAAGTTCCGTCACTATAACGCCAGTCATCAGCACCTTCATAAATCGCAGTATTTGGACATTCTGGCTCACAAGCACCACAATTTATACATTCATCAGTTATTATAATTGCCATAATTATTTTATTAAATTTGTCGTCACAAAGTTACGAAAACTACAACGTAAAAAAACAATAAATGTTATTAGAAAACAGAATTAACACTTTTGTTGAATTTGGCAATTTTTTAAGTCAATTTTCAAGAGATAAAATTGAAAAAAAAGAGTCGGTTCTTTATAACGAATTGTTTTTTGAGGCCTTCGAAATGCAGTTGAAACGTGCTAAAAACTTTAATGGCTGGTTTACAGAAGATAATATTCTATATGCTTTTGAATCTTGGTCTAACATATTGAATAAAAATAATTTAGATAACTGGACTTCAACATACAATTTTAATCAAAATTCTAAAAACGTTGCCATAATCATGGCAGGTAACATCCCTTTAGTTGGATTTCATGATTTTTTGTCGGTGTTAATTGCAGGCCATTCAGTCACTGTAAAGCAATCTTCTAATGACAAACATTTTTTACCGCTTATTGCCAAATACCTAGAACATGTAGAACCTAATTTTAAAGGTTTAATTTCATTTACAGAAGAAAAATTAACAAATTTCGATGCTGCAATTGCCACTGGAAGTAATAACACAGCGCGTTATTTTGATTATTATTTTGGTAAATATCCCAATATCATTAGAAAGAATAGAAATAGTGTTGCCGTCATTACCGGTCATGAATCGAAAGATGAATTAAAAGGTTTAGGTGAAGATGTTTTCCGTTATTTTGGATTAGGATGTAGAAGCGTTTCTAAACTTTTTGTGCCGAAAAATTATGATTTTGATCTATTGTTCAATGCCATTTTTGACTATAGTGATATCATTAACTATAAGAAGTACCAAAATAATTACGACTATAACAAAGCTGTATATTTAATGAGTGAGTTTGACCTCTTAGAAAACGGATTCCTTATGCTCAAAGAAGATGCAAGCTACTCCTCTCCTATTGCTTCTTTGTTTTATGAGTATTATGATGATATTAATAGTTTACAAGAAAAACTACATCAAGACAAAGATCATATACAATGTGTGGTAAGTAATCGCTTAGAAAATGCAGTTCGCTTTGGTGATACTCAACAACCAAGTCTTACAGATTATGCGGATGGTGTGGATACTCTAGCGTTTTTGAGTAAACTTTAGACTTTATTCCGAAGAATTTATTTCTAAAAAATTCACTTGAAATCTGGATTCCTGCGAAAGCAGGAATGACAAGATACTTGTACGTTCAAGGTCCTTTCCGAAATATTAAAATAAACTTAATCGTTAAAATCTGTATCTAGTTTGATATAATCTAAAAATTCGCGCTTCACAGCGTCATCTTTAAACTTACCACCAAACTCAGAGGTTACAGTGCTACTAGCGACATCGCGAATACCTCTAGAATTTACACATAGGTGTTTCGCATCAATGACACAGGCAACATCTTCAGTGCCCAAGGCTTGTTGCAATTCTTGCACTACTTGCATTGTTAAACGCTCCTGCACCTGAGGACGTTTTGCATAAAAATCTACAATACGATTCATTTTAGAGAGCCCTATTACATTGCCATTTGAGATATAGGCAACATGTGCTTTTCCAACAATAGGTAATAAATGATGTTCGCAAGTAGAATATACAGTGATATTCTTCTCTACTAACATTTCACCGTATTTGTAGTTATTATCAAAGGTTGACGCTTTAGGTTTTCTTTTCGGATTCAAGCCCCCAAAAATCTCTTTGACAAACATTTTCGCCACTCTTCGCGGCGTACCTTTAATACTATCATCGGTTAAATCCATTCCCAATGTTTGTAGCATATTCGCTACATCACCTTCAATAGATTTTATTTTCTCATCATCAGATAATTCAAATGCATCCTCTCGTAAAGGTGTTTTTGCCGATGTGAATATATGATCATCTCCTATTTCTTCTATCATATCTTTTCCTGATTTCCCTTCAAACATTATCCTAAATTTTAAGCAAAATTACAAATTTTGTACTGCTTTGAGCAATTCATCCAAGTTATAGGTTGTTTGCTCACCAGTATTCATATTTTTTAATGTATACGTATTATTTTCTAACTCATTTGAACCTACCATAATTACGAACTCAATAGCACGCTTATTAGCATAGTTCATTTGCTTTTTTAGCTTTGCACTATCTGGGTATAGCTCTGTTTTAATATCGCTTTCGCGGAAGCTTTTTAACGCTTTTAAACAATAAGCAGCTTCGTTATTTCCAAAATTCAAAAACAACACTTTTGGTTTTGGTAAGGCTACTTTTTCAAATAAATCTAATTCTTCCAAGACCAAATAAATTCTATCTAAACCAAAAGAAATACCGATTCCACTCATGTCTTTGAGTCCGAAAATACCTGTTAAATCATCATATCTACCGCCACCGCCTATGGAACCCAGCTTTACATCATTCGCCGCCACTTCAAAAATAGCACCTGTATAGTAATTTAAACCCCGAGCTAAGGTGACATCTAAGTCTAATTGCGCCGATTTCAACCCTAGTTGCTCTATGTGCTCTAATACAAACTGTAAATCATCAACACCCTGAATTCCTTCGTCGGAATCTGATAACATTGCTTTCAACTTTGCTAACTTTTCTTGATTCGTCCCATTCAGATTGAACAAAGGCTGTACTTTTTCAATAGCAGTATCAGAAATACCTTTTGAAAGCATTTCTTTAACTACACCATCCTCACCTATTTTATCTAGCTTGTCAAGTGCAACTGTAAAATCAATTAATTTATCACTGGCCCCAATAATTTCGGCAATACCAGATAAAATCTTTCTATTATTTAGTTTTATAGTAGTTGCAATACCTAGATCTGTAAAAATAGCATCGTATAATTGTATAAACTCAACTTCTTGAAACAGCGATTTGCTTCCTACAACGTCTGCATCGCACTGATAGAATTCTCTGAAACGTCCTTTTTGAGGTCTGTCTGCACGCCAAACCGGTTGCATTTGATAACGCTTAAAAGGAAAAACAATGTCATTCTGGTGTTGTACCACATAACGCGCAAAGGGTACAGTAAGGTCGTATCGCAAGGCTTTTTCAGAAATTTGCGAGGTAACTTTTGTGCTCGCTTTAGTTTTTAGCAGACTTTCATCCGCTTTAGCGAGATAATCCCCTGAATTTAAAATTTTAAAAATGAGACGATCTCCTTCTTCTCCATATTTACCCATCAAGGTCGATGAATTCTCAAAACTTGGAGTTTCTATAGGCTGAAAACCATATAATTCAAATGACCGTTGAATGGTATTGAAAATGTGTTTTCTTTTAGCTACTTCGGTAGGTGAAAAATCTCTAGTTCCTTTCGGAATGCCTGGTTTTTGTGCCATTCATTAGTTTAATAAGCTGCAAATATCTGAAATTAAAAAAAATTATAGCTTATCCAACTCCGATTTTTCTTTCATTCCTAAATCAAATGCTGCCTTAAACTTTTCTTTAGATGGAAATTGTAAGTACATTAACACTAACATTATGACTGAAATTAGTAAGAATGTAGCATTATTGGTAATAAATGTTGCCGCTATGGCTATAAAAGCAGGTGCTTCCAAGCATGCAACTCGCACCAATATAGCCGATTGATATCGCGTTAATTTGGTAGCCAACGTACTATTTCTATGGGTTTTATTTACTAAAGAACTAAACACTAAATTACCTAACATATACGCCGCAACTGCCACTACGGGTATCGCAATCATAAAAGTAATATCACTATCAAGATTAAACGTTGGGTTTCCAGAAAGTGTATATCCTAAAATAGTAAATAACAATACACCAAATAAAAGTGCAGTGTAGATAATTTGAATTGTTTTAAATATATTTTTTGAAGGTATATTATCCATCTATTATTTCTTTTTGTTTTTTAGGTTTAAACCATTTAAATACTTTGAACATTAACCAGAGTATAACAACCACAATAATAATTGCTAATATAGGTGCAACAAATGCAAGTACAGCCATCAGTATAGATGAACCCGTTTCAACTGTTGAAACGACCGGATTGGCAATACCACCAGTTGTCGCTGTTGAAGCCAATCTTGTAGTAGAAGTCGATGTTTTTATCGCAGTAGCCGTGCCTCCACCAGCAATGATTGCTAAAGACCATGTAATTAAAGGCTCTAAATCAGCAGCTGTAGATAACATTACGGCCGTACCGGCCAGAGCAGCTAATGGCACTGCAATCGTATCTAAGATATTATCAAGCCACGGTATTAAATAAGCTACAATTTCAACCGCAGTAGCAATTCCTAAGGTAATTAGCGCAGGAATACCACTAATCCATTCCCAATTCTCATTTAACGGAATAACTTGGTAATATGAAGCGATACTTAAGGCAAACAGTGGTACGAAAATTCTAAAACCCACCGAAGCTGCTAAGCCTATTCCTAGTAAGATACTAAATGTTGTAGAAGCGTCCATAATCAAAATATTTGCTAAATATATAATTTAAAAATGAGGTGATAAAAAGAGGCTATTTTACAAAATAGGAAAAACCCCTTTTTGATACAGGATTTTCCCTGTATTTGACCCTTCAACTTTCAATTCATAGCACATACAGCTATCTTTGAGCTATTGAATTTAAAGATTAATAGTTAACCGTTATGAACTGAAGTTATGTACCATGACTTTCATGATCCCGACAAGAGGGAGAAGCATATTTTTGATAAACCACCTGAATTTTGGGATTTGGTGGTTAAGGTATTATTCCTATTTGGAGTGTCAATTTTGCTTTTAGCTTTAGTTCTAAAATGGTTAGGTTATTTTGGTTAACGAAATCTTTTAAGTTTAATAATTATAGTTAGCCTCTCATGCAAACTATAAAGAAACCCACAATGCTTATTGTGGGTTTTGCCTTTCTACAAATTTATATACCTTTCACTATATATCTTAGGTTATCTTAATTAAGATTCACCGATAAAATCAAGGGGTTCACAGATTAAATTTTCTCTAATGTAAAATTGACTACATATTTGCTTCATGCGATTATCAATATGTTGTTTATTCTTTTTGGGGGTTTCAATAAAATGTGTGGGTCAAACTACACAAATAAAAGGAATTGTATTAGATCAAATTACCAATGAGCCTATACCTTTTGCAACCATCGCCATATACAATAATACAACGATAATTGATGGTACGACTACTGCAGAAAACGGCATCTTTAATCTTACAACGAAGCAAAAATATACATCTATAGAAATTAGCTTTATAGGGTATCAAAAAAAGCTGCTGTTTCGGGAGAAAGTTGCTTTTCCATTAACCATAAAACTGATACCATCTACAAATACCCTTGAGGAGGTGAACATTGTGGCAGAACGAACAACAACTCAATTAAAAATTGACCGTAAGATTATCAATTTGGGAAGCGATATACAAAACCCCGGCACCTCGGCGTTAGAGGCTTTCGACCAAATTGCAGAAATTCAAGTTGACCTAAGTTCTGGATCTCTTAATTTAAGAGGTTCTAATAATGTTAGACTGCTAGTAAATGGAAAACCATCATCATTAAGTGCCACTGAAATACTAGAGCAACTACCCTCTTCATCTATCCAGAGAGTAGAACTTATTACCACGCCATCAGTAAAACATCAAGCCGACGGAATATCGGGTATTATAAATATCATTCTAAATAAAAATCAATCAAAAGGAATAAACTTAAACTTGAATACTTCTTTAGGCACCAAAAGATATGGATATGGCTTTGATGGAAATTATAACTTTTCTTCAATTAATCTTAGGCTAAATGCATCGCAAACTGGCCGTCGGATGAATAGTAAACAAACTTTACATCGTCGATATGCAGACAATTCTTTTGAAAGCATTACCACACCTCATGATTTTAATGGTTTAATAAGAAAAATAAATATGGGAATTGACTTTTTTATAAGCACGAACGATGCGCTCTCTGTTCAGTTTGATTATACCAATGATTACCATAGCTTCTATAACAACTCAACTTTTTTTGATGTATCCGATAGAGATAACTATACTTATTTACGAAGCTCATCGCATGAACACTTAACCAACATTTTTAATATCAACTATCGAAAACAATTTTCAAATGAACTTCATTTTTTAGAAATTGATTTAAATAACAATAGTAGTCGTAACGAATATCCAGCATATGACAGAGAAGATAATCTTTTTCTATTTGAGCAATTATTAAAAGAAAATTTAAAACTGAGTTCTTTATCTTTCGATTATAGCCTACCAATTTCACAAAATATCACCCTTGAAACTGGCGCATCTTTAAACAGGAGTTTATTCGCAAGTTCTAACACAACGAACGCTCAACTTCGAACAATACCTAAAACACATTTTGATTACGATGAATCTATCGTAGGAATATATACCTTAGTAAAAACGAACATTGAGAAGGTAAATTTTCAAGCGGGGCTTCGGTATGAGTATTTCAATTCACAATCAAATAGCACGATCAACTCAGAAAAGCTCAAATTACAATTTAAGAATCTTTTTCCCTCGATTCACTTATCCTATTCACCTAATAAAACTAACACTATAAATCTTGGGTATAACAAACGTATTTCAAGACCTGACATCCGCAACATCAATCCTTTTCAACTTGGAAATCCGTATTTTAGATTCGTAGGAAACCCTAATCTTGAGCCCGAATATAGTGACAATTTAGAATCGAGTTATCTATACAAAAGGAACAAATTGAACATTGGTTTTAGCCTATTTTATCGAAACTTAAAAAACAAAATTCAACGTTTTAATAGCATTGAAGGTATCGTTCAAATAGCATCCTTCAAAAATATTGGAAAATATGATGTTCTGGGTATTGAATTCAATTCTAATTTGAATATCTATTCCTTTTGGAACGCTTCTATTAGTGCGAACTATTACCATACCAATATAAAGAACGCACAGCAACTTACCTGGAGTCAAATTTACTCTTCTAATTTTCAATTAAAGAACACTTTTACTATTAACAAAAAATTAGGTATTGACATTTCTTATAGACATACTCCTAAAAAACAAGAACCTTTCTTTTTTATACTTCCTAGAAATAGAATAGACTTCGCATTGCGAGCTAAGTTTCTAAAAAATAGATTGGTAGGTAATTTGCGCATTGTTGATGTTTTAAATCGCAATTTAATGAAGCGATTTACAGTTACTCAAGACTTCTCGCAAGATGAAGTATGGCGTTTTCAAACGCAAACCTTTGGCATATTGGGTAGCATAAAATATACCCTAGTAAAAAACACTGAGAAGAAACGCAAGCGTAAAAAAAGAACTTATATACACGAAAATGATATTAATTAAAACGAAAAAAATGAAATTAACGCTTATAATTATGCTTGTTTGTGTTCATGTAAGTATGTGCTCTCAAGAATACACCAATCACATCAAGGTGAGTGAACTCGCCAAATGGGAAACATATGGGGAAGGTACAGTCGAAATAAAAGAAAAGGCTTTACAAATGTCTGAAATTCCAGGGTCAACAGGTCTCTTTCTTATAAGTCCGAAACCATATAACGGAGATATTACTATTACTTATAAAGTAAAAGCACTAACAGAAACATCTGTTATCATAACCCTATTTTCTGTATTAGATAGCATTGGAGCCACTAAGCTGAGTTTACCCAAATCGGGACTATCGGGATCAGAACAATGGAAATGGCGAAGTTCACTATCACACTATAATCTTACCTTCAATAATAAATCTCACGGTACTACTCCTTTTTTATTTAAAAACGTTTCTTCGTTAGAAAAAGATTTTCACCTAAGAGCTTCGAAAAATAGTATGATACCGAACCAATGGCATACAGTTAAAATAACGAAAAAGAATAACCAAATCCGTTTTTTATTAAATAATGAATTAATTTTTAACAAACACGACTGTAATCCTTTAGATAAAGGTCATATTCTCTTCAGAATTAGTGGTGGTACTGCCACCGACAGTTCATTGTTGGCAAAAATTATGCTAAAAGACGTGATAATTTATCATCAATAAGTATAACTTGCTTCATCTATGAACACCCTAAGATACACAGACAAAATAGCAAAGAGAGAACCATGGTTTCATCTATTTTTTTGGCTGATAGTACTCTTCTTTCCATACCTTAAATACGCAGGTAAAGAGGGCGGCTATACTATAAGTTTGCAGCATGACCTTGTTGCCTTGGTTTTCGATATAATACCGTCATATGTGATGTATTTGTGGTTTTTTCAACTTAAAAACAAGAAAAAATACATACTTGTTCTTATTCTCATATTTATATCTGCCGCGTTACTTTATGATTATATAGATGGCTTTTTTCATGGTGGGCCGATGCCAATTCGTTTTAGTCATGTCATTTCTAGCATGATTAAATTTGTATCATTTAGTTTGTTATTTTTTGCGTTGCATTCAATTAAAAAAATATATCGAAAGCAACTAGAATTTGATTCTATCAATCAACAAAAAAAAGAGGCTGAATTAAAAGCACTAAAAACTCAAATCAATCCTCATTTCCTATTCAATTCATTAAATACTATTTACAGCAGTGCTCTCAAAAAAGAAGATAAAACGGCAGATATGATTCTACAGCTTTCTGACAATTTCAGATACTTATTGATTGAAGGACAGCAAGATACGGTAGAATTTCATAAAGAAATTAAGCATCTAAAGGGATACGTTGGATTACAAAAAGAACGTCTAGAAAAGAAAATTGATTTAGTTTGGCATGAAGAAATAGACAATTACGATCAAACTATTGCTCCATTATTATTGATTCCATTTGTTGAAAACGCTTTTAAATACACCAGTATGCTTGCTGGTAATAATCATAAAATAATGGTACGAATTGTTGTACTTAAAAAGCAACTGTCTTTTGAGAGTGTAAATCCTTTTACAGAACAAAAAAACAACATGGATATACCATGGAAAAGTAGTGGGGTTGGTTTGAAAAACGTAAAAGAACGATTGAAACTATTATATGGAGAGAAGCATCAATTAATGATCAGAGTTGAAAACGGGTTATTTCATGTAAAACTTGAGGTACAATTATGATACGATGTCTATTATTGGAAGATGAAATTCCAGCGCAAGAAATTCTTATCAATTATATTGAAAAAACACCGTTTTTAGAATGTATTGGCATCTTTGAATCGGGCCTTTCTATTCCATCTAAACTAATTTCGGAGGCAGATCTGTTGTTTTTGGACATACAATTACCCGATTTAAACGGTATTAATTTTTTAAAAACAATTGTAAACCCACCTGCCGTCATCGTAACTTCGGCATTTACAAACTATGCGATTGAGGCTTTCGATCAAGCGGTGATTGATTATTTAGTAAAACCGATTTCTTACGAACGTTTCTTTAAAGCTGTAACTAGAATACAGTATTTATTATCATCAAAAGAAGAAAAAAACAAAAAACAGCTCTTGGTTTATGCTGACAAGACGATACATTTAATGCATGCAGATGATCTTTTGTATGTGAAAGCGGCGATAGATTATGTTGAATTGATGTTTAAGGATAAGAAAATTTTGGTTTTGGACAGCTTAAAAAATTGGGTTGAAAAATTATCTCATCATAATTTTATACAAACCCATAGATCATACATAGTTAATATAGCTATGATAACGAAACTAGACACACGTTACCTATATCTAAAAGATATAAAACTCCCAATTGGTAATACCTACAGGAACAATCTAGTTACAAAGATCAAAACGAACTTCTAAACAGAGGATATCAATATATTCTATTTAAACCTGTTTTATTTCCTCAACAATAATTTCAAAATTCGGGTGTTAAACAATTGTTAAATGTATTTTTACTTTTTATTTTAATAGTATTACTATTATATTTGCACCATAAACAATGGAACACCTATCGGTACATATTAAAATAAGTTCTGACCTCTATACAAAAGATCCAAATTCGTCAGATCTTGGTAGAAAGATTGTATCAGCAAGTATTGATATGATAGATCAACTAGGATTTGAATCATTTACTTTCAAAAAACTAGGTAGTCATATTGGTTCAAATGAAAGTTCGGTTTATAGATATTTTGAGAGTAAACACATGCTTCTACTCTATCTAAATGCTTGGTATTGGAGTTGGGTAGAATATAAACTTGTATTTGCAACAACAAATATCAAGTCTCCGAAAGTCAAACTTGAAGAAGCGATCCATATTTTAACCAAGAGAATCATTGTTGACAATTCATTTTCTTATATAAATGAAGTAATTCTGCATAGGATAATTATTGCAGAATCTTCAAAAACCTATCACACTAAAGAAGTCGATGCCGAAAATGAAAAAGGTTATTTTAAACCTTATAAAAGAGTAGTACAACGCGTAAGTGATATTGTTTTGGAGAACAATCCGCGATACAAATTTCCTCACATGTTGGTTTCTACCATTATTGAAGGAGCTCATAAGCAGCGATATTTTTCTGAACATTTACCATCATTAACCGATACCGAAATTGGAAAGAATAATATCACCACATTTTACAAAGACTTAGTGTTTAAAGCCATATGAAGTTAAATAGCTACATATCATCCTCTTTGCATAAGTTTATCACAATAACATTAGTAATGGGCATTCTTTCTTTTCCTGTAGTGTCTATGATTTTTTCATTACATCATGCTGATAATAGTTTTATTGAACTTCATGATGATAAAGATACCGGAGAGCAAGATAAGCTTGAAGAAAACAGTAAAAACGAAAAAAAGGATCTTCAAATTGCTAACATTGGTTTTGGCAACAGCGATGATTTGAAAGCTATAGAAAGTTATAGATTATACGGTCTAAAGCGAGATATTGTTCTCGAAATTCCGATTCCTCCACCAGATTTCATCTAAATACCCACTTAACTGTTATTTGAGAAATCAAATACATCGTCATTCTTAAAATTTCAAAGATAATGGCGTTTATCTGCATGCGCACATTTATCAATCATAAAATTATCATATGCATACTAAAAAATTGACTCCATGGAGACGACTTGTAGGTCTACTTCAATTGGATAAAAAAGATATAAGACAGGTATTTTATTATGCCATTTTTGCCGGATTAGTAGCCTTATCATTACCATTAGGAATACAAGCCATTATTAACTTAATTCAAGGTGCCCAAGTATCTACTTCTTGGATCGTACTCGTCGTATTGGTTACATTGGGTGTAGGATTTCAAGGAGTGTTACAACTCATGCAAATTCGAATTCTTGAAACAATTCAACAAAAAATATTTACGAGGTCATCATTCGAATTCGCTTATCGATTTCCAAAAATAAAGATTCGTGAATTACGCAATTATTATCCGCCTGAGTTAGCCAATAGATTTTTTGATACACTTATTGTTCAAAAAGGATTATCAAAGATTTTGATAGACTTTCCTGCGGCATTGCTACAAATTGTATTTGGACTCATGCTACTCTCTTTCTATCACCCTTTTTTTATAATCTATGGGTTGCTCCTATTGCTTTTGGTTTATTTTTTATTCAAACTAACGGCAAAAAAAGGTCTTGAAACGAGTCTTATTGAATCGAAAAACAAATACAAAGTTGCTCATTGGATACAAGAAATAGCTAGGTCTATTATTAGTTTTAAATTATCTGGGAGTACGAGTCTTGCAATGTCTAGAAATGATAAACTCACTACAAAGTACTTGAAAGCTAGAGAAAGTCACTTCAAAATATTGAAACTACAATTCATTCAAATGATTGGATTTAAAATTTTGGTCACAGCGGGCCTTCTTTTAATTGGAGGGTTATTGGTACTCAATCAGCAAATGAATATCGGACAGTTTGTTGCGTCTGAAATTATTATCCTTTTAGTAATAAGCTCTGTAGAAAAATTAATAGCAGGATTAGAATCGTTCTATGATGTGCTAACCTCATTAGAAAAAATTGGCCAAGTAGTGGATAAAGAATTGGAACCACAATCTGGCGACAATCCTTTTATAAAAAAAGAAGATCTACAGGTTGAACTAAATGATATTAAATATAGTTCTCCTGAAGGATTAGAGATTCTAAAAGGAGTAAACCTACATGTTCAACATAAAGATAGAATTTTATTAGATGGGGCAAGTCGTTCGGGAAAAACGACACTCTTAAAACTGTTATCTGGATTAATAGAACCTTCGAGTGGTGCTTTTTATGTCAATGACACTTCAATTAAAGGTGTAAAACCAAGTATTTACAGAGCATACGTCGGTCAAGTATTACCCGATCAAACACCTTTTGAAGGTACCATTTTAGACAATATTACTTTTGGGAACAAGGATTATTCAAGTGATTATCTTCATTCTATTTTAGAAAACGTTGGACTTTTAGACTTTATAAAAGAACAACCGAAAGGACTCCAAACTGTGCTATATCCTGAGGGGCAACAAATATCTTTTACTGTATCGAAACGAATCGTACTGGCCCGAGCAATCTTTCATAAACCGAAATTTCTAATGCTTAAAGAACCTCTCGAGTATTTCGAACCAAAAGAGGCAAAACGAATTATTAACTACTTAACGTCTATGGACCGCAATTGGGCATTAATTATAGTTAGTAAAAATTCATTTTGGAAATCGAAATGTAACCACATAATACAAATAAAAGACGGTGTAATATCCACTAAAAAAAGAAACGATGCTTAATATATCTCATAACAAATTGAATACAAAAGTCACTTTGGAAGAATATGATGCACATAAAGAAGTGTTTCATTCTACCCGATATAAACTATTTAACAGATTCATTGGAGCCTTCGCGATTGTGGGAATCATTATCTTATTTCTTCCCTGGACTCAAAATGTGACAGGCAACGGTTTTATCACTACGTTGACTCCAGATCAGCGTCCTCAAACGATTCAGTCTCCTATTCCAGGGCGTATAGAAAAATGGTATGTGAAAGAGGGTGATTTTGTTAAAAAAGGCGATACAATTCTTTTCATCTCTGAAATAAAAAATGAGTATCAAGATCCCTTACTTATTGAACGTACGACAATGCAACGAGATGCTAAAAATAAGTCAGTCTTATCTTATAAAGAGAAAATAAGAGCCTTAAACAATCAGGTCTCAGCCCTCAACAGAGAACGCCAATTAAAATTATCACAAGCTAAAAATAAGTTAGAACAGTCGTATCTGAAAGTTAAAACGGATAGCATTGATTTTCAAGCCGCCAAGATCAATCTTGAAATCGCAAAAAAGCAGTTCAATCGTACAGAAACCTTAGAAAAAGAAGGTCTAAAGGCCATCAAGGATGTTGAAGAGAAACGGTTAAAACTTCAAGAGGTTCAGGCGAAACTGATAGCTCAAGAAAACAAATTGTTGGCTAGTAGAAATAATGTGATAAATGCGGGCCTAGAAATTAATAGAATTTCGGCATCATACTCAGATAAAATAGCCAAATCTCAAAGTGATAAGTACACGGCAGAATCTAATCAATTTGAGGCAGAAGTACAGGTTTCAAAACTTGAAAATCAAACAAGCAATTATGAAATTAGAAATGCGCTATATTATATAACCGCACCTCAAAACGGTTTTGTAAACAAAGCAATACGCGCCGGGATTGGAGAAACTTTTAAAGAAGGTGAAAAGCTCGTGGGTATTATGCCTTCTAACTATGATTTAGCCGTAGAGACGTATGTTGATCCAATTGATCTTCCCCTAATTCATATCGGTGAAGAGATTCGAATTCAATTTGATGGTTGGCCTGCAATTTTCTTTAGCGGATGGCCAAATGCCGCCTACGGAACTTATGCCGGTAAAGTAGTTGCTGTCGAAACATTTATAAGTGAGAACGGCAAATTTAGAGTGCTTATCGCTCCTGATGCAAACGAGAATGAATGGCCAAAAAATGTACGAGTAGGTTCTGGCGCATATACGATAGCTCTCTTAGAAGATGTTCCTATTTGGTACGAACTTTGGCGTAAACTAAATGATTTTCCTCCTAATTATTATACTCCAAAGGAAACCTCAACTAAAAACACACTCAAATAATGCGAAAAACAAGGTATATATTGAGGCTATTTATATTTCTTTTAATGGGATCAGCATACGCACAAACGATCACATTAAATAAGGAACAAATTCTTACGTTCGAAGAATATCTAGGCTATGTAAAGCAATATCATCCCATTATAAAACAAGCGAATATTGTATTAAGTACTGGGGAGGCAAATCTACTAAAAGCACGCGGCGGATTTGATCCTAAAATTGAAGTTGATTATGATCGAAAGAAATTCAAGGGAACTGAATATTACGACCAATTAAATGCAACTTTTAAAATACCTACCTGGTATGGTATAGAGTTTAAAGGGAATTTTGAGGAGAATACAGGTGACTTTCTAAATCCGAATTTAACAGTTCCTGAAGGCGGCCTTTATAGTGCTGGGATATCTTTTTCATTAGCTCAAGGTTTTTTGATCAATGATAGAATGGCCATGTTGAAGAAGGCAACGTTTTTTAAGAATCAAACCATTGCTGATAGAAATATACTCGTGAATGATTTGTTGTTAGAGGCCAGTGAGGCCTATTTTGAGTGGTTAGAAGCTACAAATGAACAACGAATTCATGAACGCTTTCTCAGCAATGCTCGTGTACGGTTTGATGGAATACGGCAAAGTGTCATTGCGGGAGAAAAAGCCGCTATTGATTCAATCGAAGCTAAAATTCAAATCTCTGATCGTGAACTTAACTACGAAGCCGCATTGTTAAAAAGAAGAAAAGCGACTTTAAAATTAAGTAACTATTTATGGCTCAATGATGTCCCCATTGAAGTGCAAGAACAAATCACACCAGCAATACCTAGAAAAGAACTCTTTATAGCTAGACTAAGAATGGACGATCTCTTGGCTACTTCAGCCATGGTCGTTAGCCATCCAAAACTTCAATCTTTGGGTTATAAAATTAAAGGACTTACAATCGACCGTTCTTTAAAAAGAAACAAATTACTACCAAAGATAGACTTGCAGTATAATTTTTTATCCTCAAATTATGATGCTATAAACAGTTTTAATACCAGTAATTACAAAGCAAACTTAAACATTAGCTTACCTCTATTTTTGAGGAAAGAAAGAGGTGATTTAAAACTTGCAAACTTAAAATTGAAGGATGCTAATTTTGAGCGTAATTCTACTCAACTAGAAATTCAGAACAAAATCGATGCAGTAAATGCGGAAATAACATCTCTTTCAAAACAAAATATATTGATCAATTCTATGGTGAAAAATTACAGCACCCTTGTAAAAGCCGAAGAACGAAAGTTCTTTTTGGGAGAAAGTTATCTATTTTTAATAAACTCGCGAGAAAAAAGTTTAATAGATACTGAACTAAAGGAAAATAAGCTAATCATAAAAGAACTCACGGCGCATGCTCGGCTTGTGCATGCCACGGGTACTATGCTGCCTGAGACAATGTAAAGAAAACGTATTAATGTTTATAAGGACATGAAGCAAAATAATTCTGAATATTAAACTTCCTGTCATCAAAAGTTTCTGGTAATATTTTGAAATGCCTTATCCTATCTATTCTAAATGCTCTTAAATCTTTGCGTAAATGGCACCATGCAATTAGTATCCATTTATTGTCAGTAGAATACATGGCACAAGGTTCAATCTTTCTAAAGGAAACTTCAAGATCTTTGGCCTTTTGATAGTTAATTTCAACAAAATTAAAGTTCGTAATAGCCAGCTGAATTTCTGATAAAGCATCACTAGAAAATTCTTCATACTCCCAGTTAAAGACATGAATTTTATCACTCAATAATTCGCTCTTCTGCTGTACTGAGGTTTTAAAAACAGATTTTATTTTCGTCAAAGCCTCATTAAAATCATTTACAAAAGACACATCTTTTGATTGACTCACAATATGTTGAGCCGTAATAAGTGCATTCGCCTGTTTTTCGGTGAATTGCACAGGGGCAACTGTGTATGTATCTACCAAGCTATATCCTCTCCCTTCAACCGTATAAACAGGAATACCTGCATCTTCTAATTTTCTTATATCACGATAGATTGTTCTTACGCTTACCTTGTATTTTTTAGCAAGTTCGGAAGCTGTTAGTAATCGTTTAGATTTTAACAGCGTAAGTATCGATATGAGTCTTGATAATTGTGACATAAAAACAAAGATAGCGAACCCTGTCTGGATTCGCTATCAAATAGATTACTCCATAGAATGCAAAGCTACTCTGTTTCCTTCGGTGTCTGTAAACTGAGCAATAAAACCATTTTCTTGAATATCCATTTTAGGCATGAGAATAGTACCTCCTGCCTTCTCTACTCGAGAGAGTGGAATATTCAAATCCTCACCTCCATTTAGATATACGGTAGAACCATCTGTTGACGGATTCATACCTTCCATTTGCATGATCGCTCCTCCAACCCTATGACTTTCCATGTCATAAGGAAAAATACCGTATTTCATATTCTTATCTTCCATATGATGATCGATAATTTCTGTACCTAAAACTTCTGAATAGAATTTTTTCGCTCTTTCATAATTTTTTACGGGAATTTCAAACCAGTTGATTGCATTTTTCATTTGTAGTATTTTTTAGATTAATAATACTGCAAAGATATTTGTGAGGTTGACAGATCACGTCAGAGGTGAATTTTAATCTAAAATATAATTAATTGCCATCATTAAAACCTTGTTTTAGTTGTTGGTAAGCTTCTGGCGTATCCATATCAATTAATACATCGCCAGCATCTACCGCTAGTACGCTGCTCTTATATTGATTTGTAATTTTCTTTGCACCCTCATCCCCCTGTAATTGTATTAATTCTTGTATATATGTCTTATCGAATAAAACAGGTGCTCCTGCCCATGAATCTTTTGAATTAGAAACTATGATTTGATCATTTCCCGGTTTAAAAACCTCAAACATTTTGTTAAAATGTTGTGTTGTTAATAGCGGTTGATCAATCAAAGAAATTAGAACAGCATCAAGCTTTGGATGTTTTCTATGTATATCTTGGATACCCTTTGAAATTGAGCTGCCCATACCATATTGCCAATTATCATTCTTAATAATGTTTACAGGTAAAGAATCAATCAATGGTATAACTCGGTTCGAGTAGGCACCTACAACGACCGATAGTATTTTTCCAGTAGCCATTAAATTGTGTATTTGATGTTCAATCAACGTAGTTCCTGACCAAGATAAAAGCTGTTTTGGTTCTTTCATTCTCTTAGAACCTCCTGCGGCCAACAACAAAAGCTGTATATCACTCATGAATATGACCTATTTTGTCTTTTAAAAAAATGGGAGTTTGTTTTCTCATAACAGATAGTATCTCGGCTAAAATTGAGATGGCAATTTCTGAGGCGCTTTCGGCGCCAATATTAAGGCCCATAGGTCCGTTTATACGCTCAAAAAAAGCCTCATCTAAATCAGGTACATAATTTAACAGTTGTTCAAATATCCGCTCACGTCGATGAGCAGGTCCTAAAATTCCGAAATAAGCAGGTTTTACTTCTTTTAAAGCTAATAGATACTTTATATCCTTATTAAAACTATGAGTCATTAGTACAACAGCAGTATTACTATCTAACTTTGATACATCAATATCATCAAAAAGTGGAGTCAACAAACTTGTCGCTCCAACGAAATATTCTAAAGACTTCGCTTCATCCGGAGGTGCAACAATATGTATCTCCCAACCAATGGTTTTTGCCATCTTACAAAGTTGAACGGCGTCATGTTCGGCACCAAAAATATAAAGTTGAAAAATAGGCAGAAATTCTTGCGAAAAACAGTCAAAACTATCTATTTGTTTATCATCAAATGATACCGTAAGTGGATATATTTCATTCGCTATAATTAAAGCCGATCCTAACGCCACAAGCTCCTCCTTACTTTTACTATAATAAGATTTACAGAGGAATTTTTCTCTATTAGCAAGCACGATTCGAAAAGAAGTTACGCAAGCATCTGAAATTTGAAGAGGTTCTAAAAGGATGTATAAAATACCTTCACATCCTAATCGATATCTCCCGTCATAACTCATTAGTCTAGGTTTTTGTGTACTAAAAACACGCTCCGCCTGGTGCGCGACTTCTTTTTCTACACATCCACCACTCACAGCTCCTATCCAATCCCCATGTTCACTTAATAACATACGTACACCAGGACGTCGATAGGATGATCCATCAAGAGCTACCACTGTTGCTAATACAGATTTAATACCTAGTTTTTGCCACTTAATTGCTGTTTCAATTAGTTCTTTTAACTCGTGTGTCATTGTATTATGCTACAGAAGAGTATCTAAAAATGACACCAATCTACTGGTTTCAATCATATTCAACTCTTTATTTTGTTATCCTACAATGGGTTCGTTAGAACTAAACGGTTGATGATAATGACGCTTGCCTGTTGCTTTATATAATGCATTCGCTAAGGCTCCAGATGCTGGAGGTAATCCGGGCTCTCCAAGTCCGGTTGGCGCAATTTCATTTTCAACAAAGAATACTTCAATATCTTTTGGTGCTTGAGAATGTCGCATTAATTGATATTGATCAAAATTAAGTTGATTTGGAGCACCATTTTCAAATGTAAGTTGACTATACATTGCATGTCCAATGCCATCAACAACACCTCCTTGTATCATATTTTTAGCAGCATCAGGGTTTACTACAATTCCGCAATCGGCGGCACACCAAACTTTTTGAACTACAGGCTTACCATTTTCCATAACCATATCTATCACCTCTGCAACGTATGAAAAATGACAGAAGTAAGCGGCAACACCGCGAAAAACTCCTGGTTTTTTCTCGCCCCAATTCGATTTCTCTTTTACAAGTTTTAAAACACCTGCATATCGCTCAGCTTCATATTCATACTTCTCTCCAACGGGATCTTTGAGCGCTCTATCAAATAACTCTAGTCTAAAATCTATTGGGTCTTTTCCTGCCAATTCTGCAACTTCATCTAAGAAAGCTTGTTCGGCTCCAGCCGTAAAGTGTGATCTCGGTGCTCGCCACGCACCTGTAGAAATATTTGTGTTGGCTTTTATTTTTTCTGCCTTATAGTTTTCGACAGCTCCCGCTGGAAAACGATTTGGAAAAACTGGTCCTCCAGGAAGACCCGCTCCTTTCACACTAAACGCGATCAAGTCGTTATTTTCATCTAAGCCAGCTTTATACGTTGATTTATAAATAGGTCGATATGTACCTTGACTCATATCATCTTCGCGAGTATATAATAATTTTACTGGTCCACCTATTTTTTTCGAAATGGCTGCCGCTTCCAAACCAAAATGCACATAGAGTCTTCTTCCAAAGCCACCACCCATACGCGTCATGTTTACGGTCACCTTTTCTAATGGCATCCCTAGTAATTTAGCAACAGAACCTTCAAGGGCCTCAGGTGTTTGCGTCGGGCCAACCAATACGGCAGCATCGGCCGTCACATTCGCAAAGAAATTCATAGGTTCCATGGTATTGTGAGCCATAAAAGGAGAACTGTACGTTCGCTCTATCACTTTAGCAGCCTTCTTGAAAGCCGCTGCAACATTACCATCATTTCTTGCCTCTTCAACCTCTCCGTTCACAAGCGCTTGTTCTAATCGTTTGGCGTGCATGTCTGAATTTTCTAATTCTCCAACAACCTCCCAATCAGCTTTGAGCGCTTTTTTAGCTTGCATTAATTGCCAGGTAGTATCTCCAACAATTGCAATCAGTTGTGGAAAGGCGTTTACATCGCTCCAAGTTGGTTCTTTAATGGTTGTATCAATAATAAAAGCGTCTTTTACACCAGCCATACTTTTTATCTCTTCTTCATTGAAACTCTTAACTTTCATTCCAAATGAAGGAGGATGTTGAATCATTGCTAACTGCATTCCTTCTCGTTGATAGTCAATTCCGAAAAGAGGCTTTCCTGTTACAATATTTTTACCTTCAACATTCTTCACACTTGTACCTATCAGTTCAAAATCTTTCAGCTCTTTTAAATCAACTTCTTCTGGTACTTCTATACCTACTGCTTTCCCGGCAATTTCACCGTAACCAACAGTTCTTTCTCCATTTTTTTCCTTTATAATTCCTTTCGAAGC
Source organism: uncultured Flavobacteriaceae bacterium (assembly GCA_947500525.1). Classification (GTDB taxonomy): domain Bacteria; phylum Bacteroidota; class Bacteroidia; order Flavobacteriales; family Flavobacteriaceae; genus Aureibaculum. Next base: position 649,464 of record CANMSH010000002.1, read on the forward strand.
AACTAAGTCTGAAACCTTAAGGTTCCATTCTTTGGCAGCAGCTTCTAATAACATTCTCTTACCTGTTGCACCTGCCATTCTTAGAGCATTCCAACTTAAACGTATAGAAAGACTCCCTCCTGCGAATTGATTTTGGTACAATCCTGTGTTTAACGGTGCCTGTTCTACCACTACGTTTTTCCAATCAACATCTAACTCCTCTGCCACAATCATTGGCATTGATGTCTTTATATTTTGTCCAATTTCAGGATTGGGAGAATAAATCGTAACTAAACCTGTATCTCCTATCTTAATATATCCGTTTATGTCGAACCATTCATTTGGAACGGCTACCATTTCTTCGGGCTTTTTACCTGGAGTACATCCAGCCAGCCAGCTAAATCCTATAAGCATACCACCGCCAGCTGCAGCGGATACTTTTAAAAAAGATCGACGATTAAATTGAGTTTTTATCTGAGTCATAATTGTCGGATTTAAAGTTTAGATGCCGTTTTAATGGCTTGCTTAATTCTTACGTACGTACCACATCTACAAATATTTCCACTCATCGCATCATCTATATCACTATCTGTAGGGTTTGGTGTGTTTTTTAACAATGCTGCCGCAGACATCATTTGACCCGCCTGACAATAACCACATTGAGGTACATCATGTTCTAACCAAGCTTTTTGAACCGGATGATCGCCTTCTTTAGACAAACCTTCTATAGTCGTTATTGCGCCGTTTTCAACAACGGAAATTGGTGTCATACATGAGCGGATGGCTACACCATCTAAATGAATGGTACAGGCACCACATTGTGCAATACCACAGCCAAATTTGGTTCCCAATAAGTTTAAATGATCTCGAAGTACCCAAAGCGTTGGAGTTGAAGGGTCAACATCAACCTGATGTTTTTCTCCATTGATTTTTAAGTTAAATGTTGCCATACTGTCAAATTTTTTTTAAAGTTAATTAATATTCATTAAAAAAAACTTGATTTTTTTTAACATTTATGTTAAAATTTGAGCACTTAGTAAATTTATTACAAGCTCCAATTCTCTTTTATACTATGTATACTCATGATGGTCTTATTTTAATTATATATTTTGTTTAATTTATATGTAATATAATTAAACATTTTGTAACTTTCCAAAAGCTAAATTTAACAATCTATATGAGGTCTAATTCTACATTCAGTGAACGCGAACTTGATCGAATCATTGAGATGGCGTGGGAAGATCGCACTCCTTTTGAAGCCATTTTATATCAATTTAATATTTCTGAAAAAGAAGTCATTATACTCATGAGAAAAAATTTGAAGGAAAAAAGCTTCAAATTATGGAGAAAGAGAGTTCAAAGTGGTGTAAGTCAAAAACATTTAAAAAAAAGGAATCCAGAAATTAATCGTTTTAAATGTTCACGCCAACGTTCAATATCGGGCAATAAAATTAGCAAACGATAATGGCATTAGAATTCAATCAAAAATTAGAAATGTTTCCTACTGATTTCTCAGAAATAGTAAAACGTGTTGAACAAATAAACCCGCTTGAATATGGAATTTCCAGAAATTTTATTGATGGTGCTGTGACTTATCTTTCCCCCTACATTTCGCGAGGAGTCATCTCGACAACTTCTGTTTTTAATTATCTTTTAAAAAAGGGCTTTGATTTGATTAAAATAGAAAAATTTGTTCAAGAATTAGCTTGGAGAGACTATTGGCAGCAAGTTTGGATTGCAAAGGGATCTTCTATTAATTCTGATTTAAAACATACTCAAAATCCAGTTGCCAATCACGGTATTCCTACTGCTGTTGTAAAAGGAACAACAGGCATTAAGGCAATTGACCATGCCATTAAAATATTTTATGAAACAGGTTATATTCACAACCACATAAGAATGTATATCGCCTCAATTGCTTGTAATATCGGGCAATCACATTGGAGGCACCCTGCTCAATGGATGTATTATCACCTGTTAGATGCCGATTGGGCTAGCAATGCACTAAGTTGGCAATGGACTGCCGGATCTAATAGCGCCAAAAAATATTATGCAAATCAAGAAAATATCAATAAATACTGTTATACCAATCAAAAAGAAACGTTTTTAGACATTGACTATCAGGAATTTAAAAATTTACCAATACCTGATAGTTTGAAAGATATTACGCAACTAAAGTTAAACACAGTACTACCACAAACAACTATTTCTAATATTAACGAAATGCTCCCCACAGCAATCTATAATTTTTACAATTTAGATCCGTTGTGGCACAAGAACGAGCGGGTGAATCGAGTTTTACTCTTAGAACCTTCACATTTCGAGAAATTTCCCATTTCTCAAAGATCGATCGAGTTCATGTTGAAATTATCTAACAATATTGATGGTATTCAAATTTATGTAGGAGAATTCGAGGCTTTTATTAAAGAGTTTAATACGACTACTATAATATATAAGGAACATCCATTAAACAAACACTATGTTGGCAATGAAGAATCTCGTGATTGGTTGTTTTCAATAAAAGGCTACTATCCATCATTTTTTGCTTTTTGGGAAAAATGTAAAAAAGAACTGACTTATTAGATAACTATGAAAAAACAGCATCTTCCTTATAAAATATGCGAGGTCTGTAAACGTCCTTTTACCTGGCGAAAGAAATGGGAGAAAAATTGGAATGAAGCAAAATATTGCAGTCAACGTTGTAGGCAAAACAAATAGTAAAATGAGAAGTATTAGTATTATTTTTCCCCATCAATTATTTAAAGAGTCACCTCTTTTCAGTAATTCTGAACCTATTTATTTGGTTGAAGAGTTTTTGTTTTTTAATCAATATGCTTTTCACAAGCAGAAAATAGCTTTCCATCGAGCAACCATGAAGGCCTATGAACACTATTTAACATCTAAAAATGTAGACGTCACATATATTGAAGCGACATCTGCAAATGCAGATATTAGGGTCCTTCTACCTCAATTAAGTAAAAAGGGTATTACTCACATAAACTATATTGACCCAACAGATAACTGGCTTGAATTAAGAATTACCAAGGCTTGTGAGAAACTCAAGATTTCGAAGACAACCTACGATTCTCCTTTGTTTTTAAATACGGAAAATGACCTTTCGGTATTCTTTAGAAAGGATAAAAAAAAATATTATCAAACTAAATTCTACACGGACGAACGAAAAAAAAGAAATATCCTTATTACGAACGATGGTAAACCGATGGGAGGCAAATGGACTTTCGATACAGAAAACAGGAAGAAATATCCAGTAAAAAAAATACCTCCTCCTATCCATTTTCCGGATGTTAATACGTATTACGAAGAGGCTATATCTTATGTTTCTATCAATTTTTCTCAAAATTTAGGAAGCTTAACCCCATATAGCTTATACCCTACTTCATTTGAAGCTACTAACTCGTGGTTAGATCAATTTCTAGAACAGCGTTTTTCTGAATTCGGACATTATGAAGATGCGATTGTAAAAGAACATTCAATATTAAACCACAGTGTATTAACACCCATGTTAAATGTTGGATTAATTCTACCTCAACAGGTCATCTCTAAAACGCTCAATTATGCCAATAAGAACTCTATTCCGTTAAATTCTACCGAAGGATTCATAAGGCAAATTATTGGATGGAGAGAATTTATGCGAGGCATGTATAGTGCTCGTGGAAGCCATCAACGTACTACTAATTTTTGGGGATTTAAAAAGAAAATACCTGCTTCTTTTTATACCGGCTCAACGGGTATACCGCCAATAGATCAAACTATAAAAAAAGTACTACAAACCGGATATTGTCATCATATTGAACGGCTGATGGTTTTAGGGAATTTCATGTTGCTATGCGAATTTGATCCGGACGAAGTGTATCGTTGGTTTATGGAGTTATTTATAGATGCGTATGATTGGGTGATGGTACCGAACGTTTACGGAATGAGTCAATTCGCAGATGGTGGTTTATTATCAACTAAACCCTATATAAGTGGTAGTAATTATTTAATGAAAATGAGTAATTATAAAAAAGGTGAATGGCAGGAAACTTGGGATGGTTTATTTTGGCGTTTTATGGATACACATCGAGATTTTTTCCTAAAAAATCCAAGACTTAGAATGCTGGTTTCAATGTTTGATAAAATGCCGTTAGCGAAAAGAGTTGCACATCTTCATTGCGCCGAAAGTTATCTAGAAAGTATCGATTAAGAGAAAGAGCGCGTTCTTTTATCCATGGTATGTTTTTCTAGTATTCGAAAATTTTCTTCGCGAACTTTTTCATCCTTTCTCATTTTCCAGAGTATATCACTCGCTTTTTTTCTGCTTAATTGTAAATCTACAATAGGTCGAGGGTAATCTTTGCCCAATTCAAACTCATTAAGAATTTGTTCAATTCTTGTCATATTGTAGGGTTCGTGGGCAAAATGAATATCCAATTTTGCTAATTCAGGAACCCATTTTTTAATGAATACTGCATCTGGGTCATGCTCATGACTATTCTTTACTGGATTATAAATACGAATCATGTTTATACCAGTTTCGCCTGCTTGCATTTGAAGTTGAGGATAATGAATTCCAGGCTCGAAATCTAAAAACATTTGTGAAAGATGTTTCGTAGCATCTTGCCATGGTTGCCATAAATTATGTGTAAAAAAAGATACTACCAACGCTCTCATTCTAAAATTTAAATAACCCGTCTCATTTAAACATCGCATACAAGCATCTACCAATGGATAACCAGTCATACCTTTTTTCCAGGCATCTTGATACTCTTCTGAAATATCTTTTTTCAATTCGTGATAGCCCTTATTTAGGCTTAAAAATTCCATGGTATCCTCCATTTCAAATTTTTGAATAAAATGGGCTTGCCATTGCAGTCTTGAAATAAAGGCATCTAATGGCTTTGTGTTACTAGTTTGATCTCTACGTGCTAATGCCTTTTGAAAGACTTGTCTTATAGAAAGATTTCCCCAGGCCATATATGGTGAAACTCTACTGCAGCCCTTTCTAGACAATAATGGTTTTGAAATATGCAACATATAATTTCTATATCGAGACTCGAAAAAAGTACTCAAATACTTCTCGGCCATCCTCGTACCTCCTTTTTGAAAATTGGAAACAGTCGGAGTCGTTAACGAAGGAACAGCAAATGATTTCTCTAAGTTCTCAACTTCATCGCGAGAAAACAATTTATGATCAGAATCGTCGAAAACGAAAGGTTTACTTAGCATATAATCTTTCCATTTCAACGCCCATCCTTTACGATTCTTCAAGCCTCTAAAAACACCATTATTGATGTTTTCTCGCCATATTATTAAATTATTCTTGCAAAATCTCTTTATTGATTGATCTCTGTAATAAGTGACTAGAATTCCCGTTTCCTGATGCGAAAAAATCTCCTCAATTTTATAACTAGATAAAAGTTTATTAAATACAGGTATTACTTCACCCTGCACAATCAATACCTTTGAATTAAACGCTGCCAATGAACTATTAAGATCTACTAGAGATTCTTTAATGAAATTGAAATGACGCTCGTTGTAATGTGGATCATCTCGGAGAGAATCTTCAAATACATATAGCAACAAGACTCGATTGGCCTTATTTAATGCACTCGATATAGCTTCATTATCATGAAGTCGCAGGTCACGCTTCAACCAAACTACAGAAATTTTCTCCTTTTTTCTCATCGGCTAGATTTATAAGTAGGAAGTAGATCTTAGATTCATGTAAAAATACAAAATGTTTTAGTATTTTTGAAAAAGATTAAACAAAATAATTGTTAAAAGTTTGGTAAGAACGTTGTTAAATGGATGCTAAGCGAAACCAAAACTAAATTTAAAATCGACATGAAAATTCTTGTTAATTTAATTTCCAATCTCTTCCCACAACTTGTTGTCAATTATGCTTACAAGCAATTAACCAACCCTCAGGTACGTAAATTAAGAGCCAATGAACTGTTGGTTATAAAAAAGGCCACCCAAGAAACCATTCGTTTTAAAGAATTTGACATTAAAACATATCATTGGTCAGGCAACGGAAAAACGGTTTTATTAATTCATGGATGGGAAGGACAAGCAGGTAATTTTTCAGATTTAATTGAACAATTAATAGTAAAAAACTATAATATTTATGCGTTCGATGCTCCTTCACATGGTTTTAGTAGTTCCGGTAAAACTAGCTTGTTTGAATTTACTGAATTGGTTGGTTTGCTTATTAAAAAATTTCAAGCAAAGAATTTGGTGAGTCATTCATTTGGAGGGGTAGCAACCACTTATGCCCTCTTTAATGATACAGAACTAGAAATTGACAAATATGTACTCCTTACCACACCTGATACATTTTTAGAGCGAATAAATGATGTTTCTAGACAAATAGGAATTACTGAAAAAGTGAAAAACAGATTGATAAAACGTTTAGAGAATGAAACAAGATTAGATGTAATCACCTTGAGTGTCAGTAAATTTGTACGAAAAATAAACGTTTCTAAGTCATTAATTATACATGACAAAAATGACAAAGTAATTCCAATTAATCGTTCACTAAACGTTCACAAAAACTGGAAAGACAATATCTTCGAAACGATTGAAGGTACAGGTCATTTCAGAATTTTAAGAACTGAAAAAGTGATCAATCGAACAATACAATTTATAGGGTAAATAACGCTTATAAATTCTTCTATAAACTCTAAATTTTCTCAAACTTCAACGTAAGTATTTCACTAAAAATCGACTATATCCTATATCGAAGCAGCATCTAAAATTTTCGATGAATTCGTAAAACATAGATTTTAATCTAAATAAGGGCATGATAATCGATCGGCAAACATTTAAATATCAAGATAAAATAATTATCGAAAAGATAAAAATGAGCACTCCTTTCAGGTATGAAGCTATTTTTGAAAATAGCGGATGTTTTATTTATTTTAAAGATAGAGCACCTAAATTAATGTCGGCTGAGCAAAACGTTCAAGTAAATAGTCAAGAGGCGGTATTATTAAAATGTGGTAATCATTTTTTAGAAATACTAAAACGTACAGAAGAAGAAGAAGTTGAAGCTATAATCGTTCATTTATTTCCGGAAGTACTAAAAAAATTGTATTCAAATGAACTCCCAAAATTAATAGAAAATCAAACATGCAATGTGCGAAGTGAGGTAGTCGTATCAAAAGAGGTGATTTCAAGATTCATTGATTCTTTAGAATTCTACTTTCAAAATCCCGTTTTAATAAATAATGACTTACTCGAATTAAAAATAAAAGAGTTGATTTTATTATTAATGCAATCAAAAAATGTGTGCTCAATACAAGAATTAATTTCCGATTTATACTCGGCAAAAAACGTGCACATTAAAAATATCATCGAACTACATCGTTATTCTAATTTAAGTTTGGATGAGTTGGCAAAACTTTGTAATTTGAGTTTATCTTCTTTCAAAAGAGAATTCAAGAAAGTTTTTAATGATACTCCTAATAGTTATATCTCTGGTCAAAAGCTCAAAAGAGCAAAAGAATTACTTCGGATAACGGAGATGCCAATAAGTGAAATAGCTTATGGCGTTGGATTCAATGATCCTCTTTATTTCACACGTCTTTTCAAAAATAAAATTGGCTCCTCGCCAAGTGAATATCGCGATCGCGAAACCATCTGAACCTATTATCCATAAATACGGACTTTTACTCCATTTATTAGAATTATAGTCGCTCTATTTTTGTACAAGAAATATATTGTATGACGAATTAGCGCATTCAGTATATTAACACATACGTGCTGTAAAATAAATATATTATGAAAAATACGTTGGTCATAGTGACCCATCCTAAACTAGGGAGTTCTAAAATTAACAAACGTTGGATTGAAGAACTCAAGAAACATGAAGATCATATCATTGTTCACAATTTACATGCTACATATCCTAACTTGGAAATAGATGTTAAAGAAGAGCAACGTTTACTAGAATCTGTAGATAAAGTGATTCTTCAATTTCCATTTTACTGGTTTAATTGTCCTCCATTTTTAAAAAAATGGATAGATGACGTTTTAGCGCACGGATGGGCTTATGGCAAGAATAGTGGGTATAAACTAGCTGGTAAAAAAGTAGCATTAGCTGTTACTGCGGGTATTAAAGAAGAAGATTATCGAGCAACTGGAAGATATGACTATACCCTTGAGGAGTTGACCCGACCCTTTGAAACCACTTTTAAGTATGTCAAAGCAGATTATAAACCGCTCTATGCATTCTATGGAGAAGAACATAGTCCAACCCAAGATGACATTGACACGAATGCAAAAAAATATATAGATTTTATAGAAAACTTATAAAGACTAAAACAACTAGTAATAATAGAATAATTTTTAATAATAAATAAATATAAAACAATGAGAAAAATATTTTTAATCGCATTTACAGGGCTTTTATTAGCGTCTTGTGCAAACGAACAAAAAATGGAACAAACAGCGGAACAAAAAAAACAAGAAGAAGCTGATTTAATGGAGGCAAATCGTAATTGGGCAAAAGCCGCGAGTCCAGAAGCCTTTTTTAGTTTCGTTAGTAGTGATGGCATTATGATGGCCCCGGACAAGCCTGTTATTAAAGGATATGAAGCTATGGGGAAAACCTTGCAAGAATTTCAATCATTACCGGGTTTTAAAATAACTTGGGAACCACAGGAAGCTTTTGTATCTAAAAGTGGAGATTTGGGTTATTCTATCGATAGAATTTTAGTGAATTTTAATGGAGAAGATGGAAAACAAATAAACCTATTTGAAAAAGGAGTAAGTATTTGGAAAAAGAATGATAAAAACGAATGGAAAATGGCTGTAGATATCTGGAATGTAGACCCAACAATTACTTCAATTTACAAATAATAACAAATAAATATAATAAAATGACAACAACAACAAAAGAAACAGTACAAGATGAGATTCAAAATTTTAATGAATATAAAGAAGTGGTAAAAGCACTGCAACCTTATATTAAAAGTGCAAAATCTGGAGATGGGAAATTGAGCAGATCTGCTTTTTTTGATCACGCTCATATCGTTGGTTCTATAGAAGGTAACTATTATAATATGGACGCAGATACCTTTGGTGATGTAGTTGGTCAAGGTGGCCCGTCAGAAAATGTACAAAGTCATATTGCATGGATTGATATTTCGGGACCTGCTGCAGCTGCAAAGGTAGAGTTTATAGATTGGAATGGTCTACGTTTTACAGACTTCTTCGTACTGTACAAAAAAGATGGACACTGGAAAATCAGTGGCAAAGTGTATGACACTCACTCTAAAAATTAGTAGCAATACAACATCTAGAAAGTTTTATAAGGAACAAGGGAAGGTTTTAGCAATCCTACCAACCTACAAGAACTAAAACCTGACCTTGTTTATTTTGACTATTTATTAATACTTACAATTTCAACAAATGAAAAAATTAACAAAAGGAGATGCTATTGACCTATTTATTGCAACCGATATTAAGGGTAATTTCATTCGTTTAGTATTATTTGATGGGTTTTGATGCTATTTGATGGCGGACCGAAGTAAAAAAGGTAAAGACTTACCTTTTTGCGTAGGAGCCAGGTGATGCGACTGGGATTACCTATGGTCATCCCTCCTACCGTGTACTGCAAATGCAAAAGCAACCCTTTGGAGGGTTGACATATTAAAATCAAAAATCCCACTCAAGTAAACTTGGTGGGATTTTTTCAGTTAATCTGCACATTTGCGCTTGAACAGCGGAGAAAGAGGGATCAGAACCTTGATTGTATCTATTTAACTATCAGATATTTAAAATTTATCTTCTACCCTACTCACCGAATTACTCACCTAACCAAAAATGATAATTTTTGGTTTTACAATTATCGAGATGAAATGATAGAAGTTATCTTAATATTATAAAAAAAAATTATTTTTATAGAACATTGGATACGCACCAAAAGTCAGGCGGACGTTTAATTTCGATTTGGCAAATTGTATCATTCAAACTATCAACTATTAAATTAACGCTTAAATAAGTTCTCTAAGTACTCCTTTCGAGATGCTATTTTCGAACCCGTTGAACTTATAATTAACGGTAATTGAATTAAAACACATAACCAACAAGTTAAAAAGGCCCTGCATAAACTTTCTTATCTAAAATGGAATTCAAAATTAGTGAAGTAGTTAATTCGCCGTAAACTGCTAGTCTAGCGTTTAAATTTTCTAAATGCTTAGGATCTCTTACGTAACCTTTCATTAGCATGCAATCATGACCTGTAAGTTTATGGCATTCACAAATTTCGGGAACACTACCAATAAATTTTTCGAATCGCTCTACTTGTCCAAATCTTATTTTTATTGAAATATACACTCCTAGAGGATAACCTATCCTATCCATATTTAAATCAGAGGAGTATTTTTCAATTACACCTGCATCTTCCATTTTTTGTATGCGTTCAGCAACTGTGGGTGAAGATAGCCCTACCTCTATTGCCAAGTCTTTTAGAGCAACTCTTGAATTTTCTTGGAGCATTTTCAAAATTTTCCAATTTATATCGTCAATTTTCATAAGTAATATTTTTTATTTAAAAAGCAATGCAAAAATAGGTTATTTATTATTATAACCTAATAAAATAACGTCAATTAAGAAAAATACATTTTAACTTTGAATAAAAATTAATCTAAATGACAATAAAAGAATTAGTGCCAACAGAGTTTGACCCTTACTACGGAAGATATATAAATAAACTTTACCAAGATATTAGCCTTAGGGATAGTTTTATTAAGGGTAAAGAGAAAGTTATTAGTTTTTTCAAGGACCTACCTGAAACAAAATACAACTTTAGATATGCAACTGGGAAATGGACTTGCAAAGAAATCTTGCAGCACCTTATAGATACCGAACGAATATTTCAGTATCGTTGTTTTCGTATCGCTCGTCAAGACAAAACAGAGTTAGCTGGTTTCGACCAAAACATCTATGTTGAACCATCAACAGCAAATACTAAAACAATGGATGAACTTATTCAAGAATTTGTAGTTGTACGCGATAGTTCTATATCGCTTGTAAACAGTTTAAGTGATGAAGACCTAAAAAATGTGGGCAATGCCAATGGCGGAAATATGTCTGCAAGAGCTGCTGCCTTTACAATTACTGGTCATGAAATATGGCATATGGAAATCATAATAAAAAGATATCTCTAATGCTCGAAATTAGAACTGTTTGCGAGCATTGCGGTAAATCATTACCCAATAATAGTAAAGAAGCGATGATATGTAGTTTTGAATGCACGTATTGTAAAACTTGTGCACAAGAACTTTTTGAGAATGTATGCCCTAGTTGTGGAGGGAATTTTCAACCAAGACCAATTAGACCTAAAGAAATGCTTGTTAAATATCCGTCTTCAATTAAAAAGATTCTGGGTCGCAAAGAGCAAAAACAAATTAATACGATGAAATTAAAGTACGTTAAACTAAAACCTGAAGAAAGATGAATGCAGTATTTGAAACTTATAAATCAAGAACCATTGCTTTTGACACATGTTTAGATATCAACGAGTGGGGAGTGAAAATCTATACCATTACCAACAAGGATAAGTTTGATAGTAAATATATTTTAATGAATGTAAAAAAGCATCTTCCAGTATGGCTGAAGCAAATAGAAAACTCTACACTTCCAATCTATAAGCAGGCATTTCTTATAGTTCATGAAGCCAGAGAAGGTGTTTGGATTTTACTTAATTGGTGGACGGGTGGCGAAATGATAGAAACTAAGGTGTTTTTTTCAAGTTTTGACTCTTCCGAAATTATAACAGACTCACCCTACAATACCAACTCTTTGCTTTGTGTTTGGGAGTTAGAAGTTTTTGCTCACGAAAGAGCTTCTTGGATTAAGCATGTTTTGTTAAATGCCAATACGCCTGATTATTTGGGATATATAAATGACACAAGAATAAAGCAGTTATGACAGAACAAATTTTGCTCGCTTTCGCCGAAGCATGGTCTTCCAAAAATCCAGATGCTATAATGGCATTCTTTGCAGGTAATTGTAGATATGCACCCTCGATATGCATTGGTGAAAAGAGTGTGCTTGAAGGTGAAATTGAAGTGAGGAACGCTGTTAAGATGCTTATAGAATTTGATAATAGTATCTCATCTAGTGTCAAGAATGTCTATGTGAATGACGACTTTGGATTTTGGGAATGGGAATATATCACGCAGGATGATGAAAAAATTATGGGTTGTGATGCTTTTAAATTTAGAGGCAATAAAATCATAGAAAAAAATGCATTTCGAAAAATAAATCTATGATACAAGGTAATGTGAATTAATGATGACTAGAATAAAATATATAGCTCTGCTCATAGGCATTTTCATAATACCAAGAAATGCAATAGCTCAAGATTCTATACCCAAAAGAATTTACAAAACCAATTTCATTGGAGATATTCTTGCGCCTAAAATTGATGGTGTTATTAATGATAAAGCATGGGGCTTAGTCGATTGGAGTGGTAATTATGTTCAGTGGAGTCCTAATGAAAATACAGAGCCTTCATATCAAACAAAGTTGAAAATTTTATATGATAACAAGAATATATATGTGGCGTTTAGATGTTATGATGAAGAACCTGACAAAATTGTAAATAGATTGTCTAGAAGAGATGGGTTTGATGGTGATTGGGTTGAAATAAATTTAGGGAGTTTAGGAGACAAAAGAACTGCATATTCCTTCACAATCTCAGTATCCGGAGTTAAAGGAGAAGAATTTATTACAAATGATGGCGCAAATTGGGACAATACTTGGAACCCTATATGGTATGCGAAAACAAAAATTGATAATGAGGGATGGACAGCAGAAATCCGGATTCCTCTGAGTCAAGTAAAGTTTGGTAAAGATAAAGACCAAACATGGGGCGTTCAATCTACGAGACGTTTTTTTAGAAAAGAAGAACGTTCTGTGCGGCAAAGAAGCCCACAAAATGCACCAGGTTGGGTAAGCAGTTTTGGCGAACTCAAAGGGCTGAAAAATTTAGTCCCGCAAAAACAATTAGAAATACAACCATATTTTGTTGCTAAACTTAATACGTATCAGGCTGAACCTAATAATCCCTTTAGAGATGGAAGTGATTTTAGTTTTGATGGTGGTGTAGATGGTAAATTGGGGGTCACTAATGATTTGACCCTCGATTTTACCGTCAATCCAGATTTTGGCCAAGTAGAGGCTGACCCATCTGCAATTGCATTAGATGGATTTCAAATTTTCTTTCCTGAGCAGCGACCATTTTTTATCGAAAATAAAAACATCTTCGACTATAAATATTCAACGTCGTTTTCAGGAACAACTTTTGGATTTAACAATTTGTTCTATTCAAGAAGGATTGCTAGAGCACCGCAAGGAAATGTTAACCTAGAAGTAAATGAATATGCGGATATGCCAAATATTACAACAATGCTCGGAGCAGCTAAGTTTAGCGGAAAAACCAAAGATGGATGGAGTATTGGAGTACTAGAGAGTGTGACAGCAAAAGAAACTGCCGATATTACTGATGGTAGTGATAATAGAAAACAAACAGTAGAACCTCTTACAAATTATTTTGTTGGTAGAATTCAAAAAGATTTTAATAACAATAATACATTTATTGGAGGAATCTTTACTGCTGTAAATAGAGATTTACCTGAAAATCTAGAATTTCTTCATAAATCGGCATATACAGCTGGCTTAGATATAACACATCAATGGAAAAATAGGAAATACTACTTTAAAGGTAATTTTGTTTATAGTAATGTTAACGGAACTGAGGAAGCTATATCTAATACGCAACAAACAATCACTCGTCTGTTCCAAAGAGTTGATGCAGATTATTTAGAAGTTGACCCAACAAAGACATCTTTGACTGGTACTGGAGGTAATTTACAAATAGGTAAAGCTTCTGGAAATTGGAGGTTTGAAACGGGTGTATTATGGCACTCACCAGAATTAGAATTGAACGATATAGGATTTCAACTAAAAGCAGATGATTATAGACACTACGCATGGGCGCAATATAGAACTACCAAACCAAGAAAATCCATCCGTGCTTTCACCGTTAATTATTTTCATAATACGTCCTTTGATTATGGAAATAATTTAAACGAAATTATTTTTGGTTCTAATGGGTGGGTCAATCTAAATAATAATTGGTTTATTAATGGTGGATTTAGTTATAAGCCAATAAATTTTTCAAATTTTGCTTTACGTGGTGGGCCAAGACTTAAATTGGCAAATAATTTGTTTCATCGGTTCGGAGTCATTTCTGATGGTAGAAAAAAACTACGTTTAAGTGCTAACTATTCTGCAAATTATGGAAGTCAAAAAGCCTATAAATTTCATCAAATTGGAGGTCAACTAACTTATCAACCCACAAATGCATTACAAGTATCTTTACTTCCCTCTTTTAGTACAAATGAAGACAAATTACAATATGTAACAACCACAAATTACAATAACAATTCCAGATATGTTAATGCCACGATTAATCAACAAACATTAACTTTTCCATTAAGAGTTGATTACATTCTAAAACCTAATCTAAGCATTCAGTATTGGGGGCAACCATTTATTTCACGAGGTAGGTATAAAGATTTTAAATATATCAATAATCCCATTGCTTCAAAATTCGAAAATAGATTTACGAGCTATAGCGAAAATGCTATAGCCTTAAATAATGGAATCTATTCTGTAGATGAAAACCTAGATGGTGCAGAAGATTATAGTTTTAGTAATCCTAATTTCTCTTTCGTTCAGTGGCGTTCAAATTTGGTACTACGATGGGAATATATACCTGGTTCTGAGCTCTATTTAGTTTGGTCACAAGATTTATCAACATTTGGAGATTTTAATGAAAACTTAAGAGAAGGACTAGTCAACAATATAACTAAACCTCAAAATATCTTTCTAATAAAAGCTACCTACAGGTTTATAAAATGAAAATGTGATATGAATAAACAACCGCAAATCAAAAAGTATCAAGGTCTCGAAACATACTCTGAGACATCAAAGATTATTATAGCAATGATTTCATTTTTTCTTGTCATTTCTTGTACAACTAATAATCAAGATTCTAATTGGTCCATAGCGTTTAAAAATGATAAAGATGGTAATGTCATACATGGTAGCAAAAATGAACTTATTAATGCTATACGAAATGGAGCCGATATTAGAATTGGTTGGGGGAGCAAAGGAAAAAAACATCAAATAGAACATTTAAGTGACCCAATTTGGATTGCTATTCTTGATGAAAAAGAGATAATGATTCACTTGCATCCACAAGTGCTTTCTTCAATTAATTGGGACAAATACACTGTTAATTATGCAGATTCAACTTTGCTAAGAAAAGAATGGAGGGTGGTCCTAACTACTAAAGGTGAGTTTGATGCCGTGTGGTATGATAGAAAGGAACAACTGGTTTCAAAGCGAATACCACAAAATCATGTTATCACATGGTTCGTAAGAGGTGTAAATGGGAAAAAACGAAATTCTCTTCCTTTTTTTAATCAAAGAAAATTTTAAATATGGAATCGGAAAAAGTCAAAATTCGATTTGCTCAAGTAACTGATGTGGCTTCAATTATAGAGCTATGTAAAGCACATGCTATTTATGAAAAAGCGGAGTATTCTAAGAAAGGAAAAGCTAATCAGATTTCAAAAGATATATTTTCTAGCAATCCCAAACTATATTGTTTGGTAGTAGAAAATAATATAGAGATAATTGCTTACGCTACTTACATGAAGCAATATGCTACCTGGGATGCGGCAGAATACATTTATATGGATTGCTTGTACGTAAAAGAAAAGCATCGAAGTAAAGGAATAGGAGAAGAATTAATTAATCGTATAAAACAAGAAGGAGCAAATCTTGGATGCAATATTGTACAGTGGCAAACGCCAAATTTTAATAAGCGTGCAATAAAGTTTTACACACGAATTGGTGCGAACTGTAAAAGTAAGGAACGTTTTTTTTTAAATATCAGTAAATGAGCAAGAGTGACGCTATATATTTCTCTTTGATTTTTTTTATCTCTTGTAGGTCTTACACGGAAGCCTATGTAGATAGTCCGAAATCTGTTCTTAAAAACAATATGTTAGAGTTAAATGGTCAGTTCTCAAATGTCGATACCCATTCGATAAAGAGTCTTTACAATATTCTGTTTTGCTCATCTTGGAAGAATGACCCAAAATGTGAAAATTTTGAATCTAGTATTATAACTTTTGAAGTTCTCTCAAAAAACAGAGTTCAAGTTCAATATATCGAAAAGAATAAAATAATTGATTCTAAAATTCTCAGAGGAAAATATAAGAATGGATACTTTTCTGTAAGACGAAAGATTAATTCTAGAGGAATTCCATTTATATATTACAAGTCTGAAGAAGTAAAAATTATTGCCGGAATTACAAAGGCTAACGATTTAATATTAAAGATTAGGGGCTCTAAAGGAGGAGGATTTTTAATTTTTAACAATGGTGTTCCAATTCGCGAAAATTATGCGTTTAAAAAATTGAATCTTTAAAAATATCTGACATGAAAAATTACATAATAATCATATTATTTATCGGCCTCTTATCCTGCAATGCAGATTATAAAATAGAAAGTGATTTTTCTAGTGACCCCATTGATGTCGAGCACCAAGTAATCAATCTAAAATTTGACTGGAATAAAAATCAAGTTTTTGGCACTACTGATATCTCACTTAAAACATTAAAGAAAACCAATAACATATCTCTAGATGTAGGAATGCTCAAAGTTAACAATGTAATGCTTAAAGGTAATACTGACTTGACATTTACAATCGATAAAGTGGCTAAAAATAATGAGTTAAATATTTTGTTAGACCGAACTTATAAAAAAAATGAACAGATAACTTTAATAATCGATTATCGAACCAATTGGATAAATCATTCTGACCCTAATAATATATGGGGAAGTTTCGGAAAAGGTATCCGTTTTTTTGACTCAAGCTTCACCGAAAAAGATAGGCGCAAACAAGCTTGGGCTTTTGGAGAACCAGAATCGAGCAAATATTGGTTTCCACATAATAATGATATTAGAGATTTACGAACTACGGAGTTCGTTTGTACCGTTAAAAAGCCATTAATGGTAATTTCTAATGGTATTTTGAAAGAAATACAAGATAACGGTGATAGCACGCGCACTTATCATTGGGAAACTTCTAATCCATATGCCAATCATTTAACATCGTTTGCTGTGGGAGAATACAAAAATTATAAACAACAATTTGAGGATGTTGAGATTAACAATTATGGTTATCCTGATGAATTTATGGGCACTAAGGAAAGCGTATTGAGTTTACCAGAAATGATGAAGTATTATTCAAGCTATACTGGTAAAAAGTATCCATATGACAAATATTCTCAAATTTTCGTTCAAGATTTTGGTGGGTGGAAAGGCAATATGATGTCTTCTATGATTACAGAGAACATGATTGATGACAAAACTACTCATGAAGATTTTCTTTATCTCTGGGATGTTGTAGAAGGAGAAGCGCTTGCTTTTCAGTGGTTTGGAAATTATATCAAACCTTCTAGTTGGAATGATGTCTGGCTGACCAAAGCATTTTGCCGACATCTTTCAGGTTTATATAATCAACATAAAAATGGAAATGAAGAATATCAAATATATCAGCATAACCCAGATTTAAACACCTATTTATCCGATTGGAATTCAGGAAAACCAACGGTTATTGTTCCTGATAGCATAACGAATAATGAAACTTTTGTGAATAGTAACGCACCATACACAAAAGGTGCGTTGGTACTTAATATGCTTAGAAACGAGTTGGGGAATGAAAAATGGCAAAAACTAATTAAAAGCTATGTTTCAAGTTTTGGAGATAAACATGTCTCAACTAAGGACTTTATTAAAAAAGTGAACGAAGTAAATGGGACTTCTTTAAACTGGTTTTTTGAGCAATGGGTATACGCTGTTGGGCATCCAAAGTTCAAAATAGAAAAAGCATTTAATAAACAAGCTAATAAATTAGAGCTTATTGTTACGCAAAATCAAAAAGTAGATTCTCTAGTTTATAACAAGAAGATACCATTTTTCAGAGGAAAGATTTATGTAGAAATAGACGGTGAGATTATTGAAAAGTATTTAGATGCGAAGAAAGAAAACATACTTGAATTTTCACTTGACACCGAACCAAAACTAATAAACTTTGATTATCAAGATGTTTGGATAAAAGAAAGTGAGTTTGAAAAATCAAACCAAGAGTTAATTTTAGAATTAACTCAAACAAATGATATACTTCACAGAGTAAGTTCGATGTCAAGGCTTACACAAATTGCAAAAGAGTCAACAACTGCGAACGGTTTTAGAGATAAAACAATTACTCAATTATTTACTATCGCTGAGAGTGATATGTATTGGAGAAATAAGTTGTTCGCAATTTGGCAACTGCACAATATATTCACAACAATATCTGAAGATGGTATTGCCAGATTAAACAATGAGCAAGAAACAAGACTTATTCAAATAATAAACACCAATACATCTTGGGTAAAAGCCAATGCAATTAATTTCTTAGGAGATACTAGAGATAAGAAACATGTTCAAATTTATCTAGATGGACTCAAAGATTATAGTGACCGAGTAACATTTATGTCGGCTATTGCATTAGGAAAATCTCAAGATGATAAGGCGTTTACAGCACTAAAAGAATTACCCAAAAAACCGTCTTGGAAAAATCAAAGTTTAATTAGTGCTATGTATGGTTTTAAAGAATTGAAAGACACAAAGAGTTATGATATCGTCTTGAAAACATTAACCGATTCTAAAAATCCACATTGGAATTTAGCAACACCCGTTTGGGACCACCGTTTAGCTGCTGCTCATGCTTTAGTGGCATTGAATAAAGTAGACGAAGCATATGATGTTATACTTACACAATTCAATGATGCTATGGCTAATGGTAACATTAACGATATTTTCTACAATGCGTTGCAGATATCTATTCTCGGAGATTCTAGAGGAGAAAAAGTATTTACAATTCTTAAAGAAAAATTTAAGGAAGATATTGACGCTACGGAAGCTATTAAGCAATTAGAAGTCCAATTTAATAATTCAACAAAAAATTAATAATTATGAAGAAACAGATTTTATTATTAGCAACTACTTTTTTTTGCGCTCATTTAATTATTGCTCAGAGTACTAACAAGACTGAGATTGAAAAAATCACGAGTACATTAATTGATTATATAGAAGGTTCAACAAATGGGCAGCCCAAAAGGTTGAAAGCAGCATTTCATCCAAATCTTAACCTTTATTATATCAAAGAGGGAGAATTAAAAATATGGAGTGGTAAAGAGTATATTAATGATACTGAAGAAGGAAAACCCACTGGAGAAACCGGAAAAATAATTAACATCGATTATGAAAATGATATAGCCGTTGCTAAAGTTCAAATATCTCATCCTAAGAATACACCCTATATCGATTACTTTATGCTAACAAGAATAAAAGGTAAATGGACAATAATCCACAAAATGTTTACAAAACGAATTGACGGTTAAAAGAATTATTTAAGAATAGCTCACAATGATAATATTTTCTGAACATATCAATCTAGGATAAAATTTATTCATAACTAATGAAAACAAGGAATGAAAAATAAACTACTTATAGTCTCTATATCAGTAATATTAACAACAATCTTTTCTAATTGTACACCAAAAGTGTTTCAAGGAGACTTGCTATTGCAAAATATTAACATCATTAATATTGAGTCTGGTAAGATAGATTTATCAATGGATGTGTTAATTAGTGCTGATACAATTTCAAATATTTATAAAAACGGTATTAAAAACAATTATTCTGTGAAATCAGTAATTGAGGGGAAAGGGAAATTTCTTATCCCTGGTTTATGGGACATGCATGTGCATTCATGGGACTTTCATGAGCATTATGCACCCTTACTTCTTGCAAATGGAATTGTTGGTGTTAGGGAAATGAATGGTAATCTTCAAAGAATTAATGAGCTAAAAAAAAACTTAGAGGAAAAGAAATATAATGGTCCAATTATTATTAGTTCGGGACCAATTATTGATGGGCATCCACCAAGTCAAAAATCTTTCGTAGTAGCTTCTACACCTGAAGAAGGCAGAAGTATAGTTAGAGAACAAAAAAGTCAAGGGGCTGATTTTATTAAAGTCTATTTTGGCTTAGAAGAAAGTGTATATCTAGCTATTGCTGATGAATGTAAAAAACTGGGTCTAACAATGGCTGGGCATTTACCGAACAAAGTTTCTTTAGAGCTTTCTGTTGAAGTTGGCCATCAAACCTACGACCACTTATATAATGTATTAGCTAGAATCTCTGACAGCAAGGGCTTAGAGGAAATGGAGTCTAGTAGAAAGGGTGCATATACAGGCGATAATTTTGTTAATAGGGTAAGTTATACTGCAAAAACGTATAATCCTTCTAAAGTGGATACTTTGTATAATGTTTTGACTAGTAACGGTCAGCGATATATTTGTCCAACTTTTACTATGTCGGAAGGCAAAATTAGATTACGCGATACAGCTTATATAGGTGACTATCGCAAAAACTACCTTCCTTGGGTTGAACCTAAAGACAGAAGTGAATATTTCACAAAAAACGAATTTGAATACAAAAGAAACCTCGAAATATGGTATTTGGAGGCTCTAAAATTGGTAAAGCCACTTTCTGATAAAGGTGTTAAATTTTTGGCAGGTACAGACTATCCTATGTGGTTTTGTTATCCCGGCTTTAGTTTGCACGAAGAGTTAGAGATTTTAGTCGAAAAAGCTGGGCTGTCCGAGTTAGAGGCCTTACAAACTGCCACTATTAATCCTGCTGAATTTTTGAGGTTATCAGATAAATATGGAACCATCAAAAGTGGTAAAAATGCCAGCTTATTGATTTTGAATAAAAACCCATTAGATAATATTAAAAATACCCATAGTATAGAGGGTTTGATTTTAGAAGGAGAATATTTTAACCGCCAAAAACTCGATTCATTTCTAGAATCTAGAAAAAGAAAGGAATAAACATAGAAGTAAATTATACTAAATTCTTAACAAAACTAACAAGTTCAATAATGGTTTTGATTTATTATAAATGTATAGATTCTTTAAGCCTTTTAAATTAACACTAGTTAACAGTAGTTAACTAAAAAACAGTCATATGGACGTTAATTTTAAAAAAACAAAATAATAATTATGATAACAAAAAAACTAGTTTGGATACCAATATTATTCATTGCCATTACAGTTAGCGCTCAATCAAAATTAGACGCTGAGCTTGTGAAAAAATTAGAAGAAATTCAGAGAAGTGACCAAGAAAACAGAGAAAAATTAATAGATATTTTAGAGAAAGAAGGTAAGGATTCTAAAAAATTCAAAGAACTAAATAAAAAAATTAAGGTTATCGATTCCTCAAATATGGTACAAGTTGCAAAAATACTTGACGAGCGAGGTTGGTTAGGTGAGGATGTAGTGGGACAACAAGGTAATGTTACACTGTTTTTAGTAGTGCAACATGCCAATTTAGAAACCCAGAAAAAATATCTTCCTATGTTAAGAGATGCTGTAGAAAAAGGAAATGCTAAGCCAAGTTTTTTAGCAATGTTAGAAGATAGAGTTGCTATGTTAGATGGTAAAAAACAAATATATGGAAGTCAAATACAGACCAATGAAAAGACTGGAGCTTTATATGTTCATCCTATCGCAGACCCAGATAATGTTGATGAAAGACGCGCGAAAGTAGGCCTGGGTAAACTATCAGATTATTTGGCAATGTTCGGCTTAAAATGGGATTTAGAGGAACATAAAAAACTGAAGTTATGAAAAAGTACTTATTAATACTGATTATTTCTATAATGCATTTTGGAAGTAGTTTTTCTCAAAACAAAAATGTCGAAAATGGTGCTATTGTATATAAAGTAACCCCAAAAATGACAAATAATAGGATTTATGAAAAAACTTCTGATACGGCCGTAATAAGTCAATACATAAGAGAATACGAATCTAAACTCACTAAATATTTTAGACTGGTTTTTAATAAAGATAAATCTTATTACGAAGCTTCAAAAACGAATAATAATGGAGAACAGAACATAATTGCTCATGACGGAAGTATTAATGCTGATGTTAAATATACTGGAAGTACCCAAAATGAAAGATATACAGATTTAAACCAATCTTTAAGCTATTTATATCGAGATGGCTACGAAATAAAATATTCTCTTGACACCTTAAAAACAAAATGGGATTTTTTAGAAGATGAAAAAGAAATTCTGGGGTATACCTGTAAAAAAGCAAGTATAACTAGAGAGGTAAAAAAAATTAAGACTATTTACGGAAAAGAAACTAAGCCCACTAAAGAGAAGAGAACAACAACAATTTGGTATACAAAAGAAATTCCTGTAGCACACGGTCCAGCAAAATATAGTGGATTCCCTGGTGTCGTTTTAGAAGTTGAAAACAATAAAATTCGGATATCAGCGGAGAGTGTAAATCTCAATATCGAAGATTTTCCAGAAATTGAAAAACCAGATTCAGAAAAAGCTATTGATAGTAAAGAATATTTCGAAATAATTAAACAAAAATATGGACTTAAAAATTAAAACAATGAAAAGAATTATCACCCTATTATTTATAGTAACAACTTTAGCCTTAAGCGCGCAAACGACAAGTAATGCATATGATATTATTTATTCTGCCGACAAAGACGGAAATGCCGTTAACGGAAAAATAGAAAATTTAATTGAACATGTCAAATCCGGAAACCCTATAAGAGTTGGCTGGACACTAAAATTCCCTCATCCTGTTACTGGCAAACCTACAGAAATGCTGCATTGGGCCGATGCTGGGTTTATCACGATTTTAGACGGTCATGTTTTTGCTCAAATTAAACCTATTTACGAACAAGGACCTGGTTTTGAAACACCACCAAGTGTTTATTTAACACAAAATAAACCAAACGGGTGGGTTGCTATTATTGGTACTACAGGTATGGTACGCCAAAAATTTGACGTAGAAAGTCTAAGACAATCTTTAAAAGAAAGTGGAATGTCTAATGAAGAAATTGAAAAGATTTTAAAACAACAAGAAACTATGAATGTTCCTACTATGTGGGCAGTCATGACTAAATAATATTTATAAAATGAATAAAAACCTTAAAACTGAGTTAATCGCCATAAATATAATTCTGATTCCTTTTTTGTATCTAGCTTATATCTGGAAAGAGCTTCCAGAAAAAGTGCCAATTCACTTTAATCTTGATGGTGAAATCGATAGATATTCAAATAAGATTGAATTAATTCTAGTTCCAATTCTCTTACCTCTCTTATTTTACGTGGCATTTAAGGTAATTTCTATTACTGGTATTAAGAGAAATGTTAATAATAACCAATTCAAACTCATACTAATAAGTTTTATGACTGTATTAGCATTGTTTATTTTATATACATCAAAAATGCAAGCTGACTATAATTTCAATCATATACTTCTATTTATTGGTGTTTTTTATATGATTTTAGGTTATTATTTTAAGACAATAACACCTAACTATTTTATTGGTATAAGAACACCTTGGACTCTTAAAAATGAATTGGTATGGGATGCGACTCATAAATTTGGAAGTACAGTATGGGTTATTGGAGGAATTATTATTCTTTTAATGAGTTTGATGATTGAACAAGCAATGCTCTTTAAACTATTAGTGATTGTAACTTTAACAATATCCATTTTACCCATAGTATATTCATATTTTAAATTTAGGAGCCTTGTAAAGTTAACATAACATTCATTTTTAACATTTTAGTTTTATGAAAGAAATAGTTTCTAAGATAATCATCATAAATAAGGTTAGATTATTTTTTGCTCTACTCATTTTTACTACACACATGGGTGCCCAAGTATCTGAAATTCCTATTGAGGTTTTGGATGGAACAATCTATATCGATGTTAATATAAATGAAAGTAAAATCAAAAAACGCTTCATTTTTGATACAGGAGCCACCACGGATTTGATAGATTCTATTTCTGCTATTAAACTTGGACTAAAGTCAAATCACTCTCAAAGTGTACTTGGCGCTGCTGGTGCGAAAAAATATAGAATTGCATTAAATCAAAAAATCAAATTAAGTGATAGCATTGAAATAACGGATAACCACCTTGTAATTGCGGATTTAACTAAGTTGAAAAGCAGAAAAGACTTTGATGGAATTATTGGCTATAGTTTAATTAAAAAATATATAGTAGAAATTGATTATGACAATAACAAAATGAAATTGTACAATAAAGAGGATGAACTTGATACTAAGGGGTATCAAGAAATAATGTTAGGCTCTGGGTTGCCAATTCCACAATTTGAGATTAGTTTTAAAACAGAAAGCGGTGAAACTTTTAAAGGAATAATACTATTTGATACTGGTGCTGGCTTAGAACTTTTAGTAAACTCTTCGTTTGTTGAACGACATAATTTAAGTTCTAAATTTAAAGAGAAGTTAACACATGAAATAAACAGTTTATCTTCTGAATCTAAAATAGAGAGAGTAGTAATACAATCAATGAATATTGAAGGTTTTAAATTGGGAGAAATGCCAATTGGTCTTTCTAATAGTAAATCAGGAATCATTGCTTCTTCTGGATTACTGGGTGTGCTTGGAGCAAAAGTAATTAGCAGATTTAATTTTATACTAGACTATAATTCTTCAAAAATTTATTTAAAACCAAATAAATTTTTTCATCAAAATTTTGATTTCCCTCTAACTGGCTTTAAAATCCAAAATCGAGATGGATATATAACTGTTAAGCACATTGACAAAAATTGTCCGTCTTATATTAAGGGTCTGAGAAAAGGAGATAGGATACTTTCAATAAATGATAATGACTCTAATGATATAGGAGTTTATAAAAAAATGCTCAGCACAGAGGGTCTAGATATTAATATGACTTTTTTGAATAATCAGAGTATAATCAGAAAAATTCATCTAAAGTTGAAAAGATTACTCTAAAAAAGAATCAAATTTTTTCCAAATCTAGATATTAAATATTTTAAAATCTAACTAATCAATATTATTTAATTCTAATAAGATTGAATCTTAAAGGGCGCTGTTGGTAGGGCCAAAAATGTATTTATTAATTAAGCATGATGCGTCTCAAATCGTATTTAAGACCCATTACACACCTTATGAGACTTTACTTTGCAGAGAAAAAATCAATTTTGAAGTCTTAACATTAATATAAAAATTATGAAATCTACATTAACTATTATCTTGTCTTTGGTTCTATCAATTACATGCTTTGCTCAAAAAGAAGTAACGTTTAAAATTACTGATGTTCCAGTCAAAGATTTAAAATATATTGGTCTAAGAGGCGATACAGCGCCTTTAAGTTGGGAAAAAACAATTTTTCTTGACAGAAATGGAAATGATTATACAAAATCTTTAAATTTCAGTAAAGATTTAAGTAAGATAGAATATAAGTTTGTTCTAGATAAAGGCAAAGAAGATATTGAGTGGGAGAGTATTCCTAACCGTAGCGAAGTAATTAATGAAGAGAAGCATTTATTTACTAGTAAATGGAATATTGAAAAGTTTATTGACCCTAGTACCTTACCAAAATTGTCTGTAAAAGAATTAATGGAAGATTATGAAATTATTAGTAATGCAGTTCTTAAAGTACATCCTGGTTTGTATCGTTATAATGATAAGGAATCAGTTTTAAAAAATTTAGAGATTCTAAAAAATAGTTTTCAAAAGCCGCTCACATATGCAGAAACTTTTTTGGTCATGTCTAAATTTATCGCAACTATTGAATGCGACCATACCCTCGTTTCTGCTTATAATCAAGAAGGAATAATAACTTCACTAATTCATCGTCAAAGTGATAAAGTTCCTTTTGCGTTCAAATGGATAAATGGCAAAATGATTATAACTCATAATGCTTCCGAATCTAATCTTATAAAAAAAGGTACTGAAATTTTATCACTCAACAATATTCCAGCTTCTCAAATTCTTGAAACATTAATTCCATATATAACGGCGGACGGAGCAACTTTGCAAAATAAAGTATTTAAAGCTCAAGTAGATGGTTATTCATTTAGATACAACGCCTTCGATGTACTCTATCCACTTTTATTTCCGATTAAAGAAAATCAAATTTCTTTAAAGATTAGGAATCCCAATGAAAGTACTAGCATCGATTTAAAAGTTAAAACTATTAAGAGGAGTGATAGAAGCACTAAATTAATGAAGAAGTATTCTGACTTTCCAAAAACACCAGAAGATTTATGGGAATATAAAATTTTAGAGAATAATATAGGTTATTTAAAGATAGGAAGCTTTGCTACGGATGATTTCAAAGGAGATTGGAAGCTAATGTTAAAAGAAGCTTTCAAGGATATGAAAAAGAAAAAGGTTCAGAATTTAGTATTAGATATAAGAGAAAATCAAGGAGGACTAGATGATGCTTCATATGAACTAGAAAAATATATATATCAAAACGCTTTTGTCAATGACGGCCTACAGAGTCAATCTCGTTTTTTAGAATTTCCTGAAGAAGTTAAACCTTTCATTCAAACATGGGATTATTGGTTTTATAATCTTAAAGATGATGAACACTCTCAAAATGGAATTTACTATACCTTCCCTCAAGGTTCGGTTAAAAAGGCTATAAAGCCAACAAAAAATACATTTAAAGGTAAAATCTATATGCTTACTAGTCCAAATAATGTGTCAGGTGCTTTTTATTTGGCAAGATTATTTAAGAAAAGTGATAGCGGTATGTTAATAGGACAAGAAACTGGTGGTAATCAAAATGGTATTAACGGTGGTGCAATATTATTTTTTAAACCACCCAACTCTCGCATTAACATTAATTTACCTGTATTGGGAACATTTGCAAAAAACGAAATGCCTAATAAAGGGATTGTTCCGGATGTTAAAATCGAAAACACTATATCAGATTTAATAGACGGTTCTGATTCTGTATTAAATAAAGCAATCGAAATAATTAACAAAAAGTGAATAAATCACATACGGATTTGAAACTAATACCTTTTATAAATTTCAATAAACCATTGCTATGGCAAATAGTAAGAAATTAAGATTAAGTCTGTTTCTTTGTAAACGTTCTTTTGTTATCAGTGTCTTATATGTAATTGGGTGCCCATAAAAAAAAATAAAAGGTAACCGAATAGGCCACCTTTTTATTGATATTATTTGTGTATAAATGAAACTAAATAAAATGAAAAACCCACCAAATCATTTTATTTGATGGGTTTTGTGCCGTTTTGGCGGAGAAAGAGGGATTCGAACATTGCTTATATCTATTTAATTATCAATCATTTAAAAATTATATTCTACCCTACTCACCGAATTACGCACCGAATTAGAATTCAACTCTCAGAGTAACTATATTTAATCTTTTAATCGAATATCTTCTTGACACTACCACAGCTTAGCATTGCATCGCCAAAATAAGGGTTCAATACTTTTTCTTCTTTACTTAACCAATATGCCCCTTTATTATTATCTGCCATTGGGCAGAATTGACTATACGCCTTCTCTCCTATTCCAAATAGTTGAACTGTATTTGTTAAATGGGCGGAGAGCTCCTTAAAATGATTTCTTTGTTTGTTAATATCTGATGAATCTGAAATTGACGTCGCAGAGTCCTTAATTTCTTTCTCTAAAGCCATCCAATGTTTGTGCGTAGTAATATCAGTTAGTAATTTCATATTAACCTCACCTAAATTTTTGAGTACTGAATTTGCGTTTACAACAACTTCCTTCGTATTGTCTTTTACTAATGCATC
Organism: uncultured Flavobacteriaceae bacterium; assembly: GCA_947500525.1. Taxonomy (GTDB): domain Bacteria; phylum Bacteroidota; class Bacteroidia; order Flavobacteriales; family Flavobacteriaceae; genus Aureibaculum. Next base: position 677,253 of record CANMSH010000002.1, read on the forward strand.
TTTTAAATTAATATACGCATCATATACCTGTTTTAATTGTTTTTGAAAACTAGCAGATACTTGAATTCTTTTATTCATATCCAAATGGTCAACAGAATTATTTGAATTGATTGTTCCCATTCCATTATGCCCTTCATGACCTGTTGTTGTTTTTCCTCCTTCTTTATTCATCATAGACTTTTTACCTTGCAATTGCGCAGCGGCATCTATTGTAAACGTACCATTAGTAACAACTTCATCTCCATTATTCAATCCCTCTAAAACTTGATAATTCTCACCTACCCGACTTCCTAATGTTACTTCTTGCATTTCAAAAATTGGTTCATTTGGATCTGTTTTTAAATATACCACTGAACGCTTTCCTGTCCATAAAACCGCAGAGGATGGAATAGTTAATTGCACTTTATCTTGTTGTATAGTTCCTTCTACTTCCCCTTCTACAAACATACCTGGTTTAAACAAATCGTCTTTATTATTTAGGACAACCCTTAATGAGATTGTTCGTGTTCTTGAATTTAAAACAGGATCTATAAAAGATACTTTTGCGTTGAATTCTCTGTTTGCATATGCGTTAGCAGTTACTGAAATATCTTGCCCTTTTTTGAACAATTTAATTTGATTTTCATACACATCAAAATTTGCCCAAACTGTCTTTAGATTAGCAATTTTTAATATTGCTTGTCCTTGTTTTATGGATTCCCCTTGTTCAACTAATTTTTCTGAAACCGTACCCGAAACTGTTGCATATACTGGGAAATTTTCTTTGACTTTACCTGATGTCTCTATTTGATTGATCTGATTTTCAGAAAGCTTCCATAATTTCAACTTATTACGAACGGCTTTGTACAACGCTGGTTGCGTTTCTTTTAAAGAAGCTGCAGTAATAAGTTCTTGCTGTGCTGCAAATAATTCTGGCGAATAAATTGTAGCTAATAATTGCCCTTTACGTACTTTTTCTCCCGTAGAACTAACATTTAACCGGTCTATTCTACCTGAGAAATAGCTCACTTGTATAGCATTTGCTTCTTCATTTTCAACGATTTTACCAGAGAGTTTTATTGAATTACCATTTGCCTTACCATCACCAACAAGAGATGTTTGAATGTTTGCCAAAGCCATAGCGTTTTTCGTTAATTTAAATTGATCAGCTGCCAATCCTTCTGCTCCGGCTTCAGCAGGGATTAAATCCATCCCACAAATAGGACAACTACCCGCCTCAGGTTGCATTACTTGTGGATGCATGGAACATGTCCACGTTTGATTTATTTCAGATGCTTCATTGTGATTATGTTCTGTTTCTTTATTAGAGGAGCCTCCAAAAAGTAACCATCCCAATAATAGCCCAACAACTAATATTCCAATATAAATTGTATACTTTTTCATCCTATCTATTTTATTGATTTACTTTAAAAGGAAAGCTAATAGTTACCTTTTCCCAAGCAAGAGAAATTGTGCCCTCTGTTTCATTAACTTTCTTAACTTTATATTCTAAATGTTCTGTAATATCTTCAGAAATATTGGGTGTTACTTTAAACCGCAGTACATCGTCTTTTTTATCATATTCATCTTTCCCGTGTTGATCCCAATTTTTATTAATCATTACAGTCCAATCTCCTTTTGATGGAAGAGTGAAAATTCCATACTTACCTGCTGGTAATAAGTCATCATTAATCATTAAATCTTTATTAGTTTCTATCCAAGTTGCGTTATGGGCTCCTGCTTGCCATACATTGTCATAACCAACTAATCCTCCAAAAACAATTCTTCCTCTAACTCCAGGTGATGAATAATCTATATGAATATGTGCATCGCCAATCATTGCCATAGCAGATGTATGTGGGCTTAATACTTTCTTTTTGGGCGCTTCATCTTTCTTTGGAGTTTCAACATGATTTTCATGTTCGTTTTTGTCTGCTTTTTTTGATTCGTTTTTACAGCTCAAAAGAGAAACTGTTACTATCAGTACTAAAAATAAATTCTTCATTTTATAAAAGTTTAATTCGTTAAATAATTAATAATAGTTGATTGAACATAATAGTTCTTGACTGATTCTATTTGATTCATTTGAAATTTCAATTGTAGTTCTTGAATATCCAACACATCATTAAAATCAATGGTGCCAGTTTCATAACTTCTAATTAATATGTCTTCTGCGTCCTTCGCTTGTTTTAAGTTTTTAGCTTGGGTGTCATAACTAATCTTTGAAGCAATTCTGTCATTGATTGCCTTATCAAATAACGTTTCTAATTTGTTTAATCGCTCTCGTTTTTGAGATGTTATTTCCTGTTGTTTTAATTCGTTTTGCTTGGTTCGTGATTTATACTTTTTGTTAAAAATTGGAATGGATAACGAAACCATTGGCATTACGATATCTTTTCCGTTGTCAGAAAAACTCATATTTGGTCGTTCTGAAACAGCAACATAGTCCAAGCCAAAACCTACCATTGGACTGCTTTCTTTTTGATTCAATAATTCGGATTGCTCAACAGATTGATAGAGTTTGTCATATTTAATTAATTCAGGGTGCAGCTCTAACTTCTCAGTAGTTATCAAGTCACTTTCCAACGGAATTCGTAGCTCCTTAATAACATTAATCGCTATCCCTTTTTCTCGATTTAGGAGTTTGTTAAATGCTGTTTGCTCAGCCATATAATTTTGTTCTAATACTTGCTTTAATTGCTCCAATTCATTTTGTCTCATTTGTAATCGCAAAACATCTACAGCTGATGCTTTTCCAACTTCAACAGATGTTAAAGCCAACGTTTCGTAGGTTTTAAGTAATTCAATATTTTCAACTAAGACTTCTTGTTTTGCTCTAATGGTATACAGTTTATAATATGATTGTGAAACCGAAGCAATCAATTTTCGTTTGGCAATAACGATGTCTTCATATTTTGCATCCGCCAAGGAACTTACATAATTCTCACGCGCTGTAATAGAACCAAACCAAGGCAACATTTGTTTTGCAGATACTTTAAAACGTTGCGCTCCTGTTCGTGTTTCTGGTTCACTCACAAAGTATCCCACACCAAATTCAGTATTAGGAAGTACATTGATCTCATTTACTTTTTCTGAAGCAATGGCATGCTGTAATTCAAATTTTTGAATTGCTGGATTATTCTCCAACGCTACATCAACCAACGATTCCAATTCTTGAGCATTCACAACATTGAAAACTAAAACGCTACTTATTATAAAAATTATATACTTCATTTTTCTGCTTTTTTAAGTTGTAGTTCTTCTTTCCAACTGTATAATACGGGTACAACGAATAATGTGATCAACGCAATGAGCATTCCTCCAAAACTTGGGATTGCCATCGGAATCATAATATCGCTCCCTCGACCTGTAGATGTTAACACAGGTAATAATGCCAATATAGTTGTTGCTGTAGTCATCAAACATGGACGAATACGTTTTTCTCCAGCCTCGACAATAGATGCTCTTATGTCATTTTTATTTGTTGGCTTGTTTCTATCGAAAGTTTGAGTTAAATAAGTCGCCATAACAACGCCGTCATCTGTTGCAATTCCAAAAAGAGCAATAAAACCAACCCAAACTGCGACACTTAAATTGATAGGATGCATCTGGAACAAATCACGAAGATTTTCGCCAAAGAAATTGAAATTTAAAAACCAATCCTGACCGTAGAGCCAAATCATTATAAAACCACCCGCAAAGGCAACCGCAATCCCTGTAAACACCATAAATGAGGTTGCCACCGAACGGAATTGGAAATACAATATCAAAAAGATAATTGCTAAAGCTAATGGTACTACAACTGATAATGTTTCTTCTGCACGCAATTGATTCTCATAAGTTCCCGTAAATTGATAGTTAATTCCTTTTGGAACTACTAATTCCCCAGAATCTATCTTTTCTTTAATAAGCGCTTGTGCATTCTCAACAACATTCACTTCAGCAAAACCATCCAGTTTATCGAATAGTACATATCCTATTAAAAAGGTGTCTTCACTTTTGATGACTTGCGGACCCTGTTCATAACGAATGCTGGCCAATTCGCTTAAAGGTACAGGACTTCCTTTTTCTACAGGCACATATATTTGTTGCAAATCAGTTGGATTTCCTCTTAATTCCCTTGGATAGCGCACACGAATGCCATAACGTTCACGACCTTCAACGGTTTGGGTTAATACCACGCCACCAACAGCAACTTTTAATACATCTTGTACATCTTGTATTGAAATTCCGTAGCGTGCTATTTTTTCTCTGTCAATATCAATTAATAGATAGGGCTTACCAACAATACGATCTGCAAAAACAGCTTCAACTTTGACGCCTTCCACTTGTTTTAAAATTCTTTCCAATTGCACACCAAACGCTTCAATCTGTTTTAAGTCTTGACCTTTTACTTTGATACCCATAGGTGCTCGCATTCCTGTTTGAAGCATTACCAAACGTGTTTCAATAGGTTGTAGTTTAGGTGCAGAAGTCACACCAGGTAACTTGGTTACACGTACAATTTCTTTCCAAATATCATTGGGGGAATTAATCTCAGGTCGCCAATTGCGGTAGAATTCACCATTCTTATCTTCAATTAATTGAGACCTTTCAATGGCACCCATGGTGACATTCTGTGAATTATTTGGGTTTGCAATAAAACGTCCATCTTTCAATTCAAATAATCCATCATCATTTACTTTATAACGTTGTTGTTCTCCATCTGAATTGAGCATATATTCAGGTTTATACTGTATCATATTTTCATACATAGATAACGGAGCAGGGTCTAAAGCTGATTCTGTCCGTCCTGCTTTTCCGACCACCATTTTAATCTCAGGAATACTGGCTACTGCCATGTCTAATTGTTGCAAGACGCGTTTGTTTTCCTCACCCCCAGCATGTGGCATTGAAGTAGGCATTAATAAGAAAGAACCTTCGTTTAATGATGGCATAAATTCCTTTCCTGTATTTTTTAGAATCATAAATCCTAAAAGGACTATAAGCGTTGGAATACTTAAAAACAGCATCTTGTGAGCTAATGCCCATTGTAAAATACGTGTATAGTATTTTCTAAAGAGTATAAATACCCCTAATAGTCCAAAACATATCAGACTTACAAATAGGAGATTCCAAAAGATGGTTTTATCTACTCCTAAAGGTCTCCAATAAGTCGCTAAAAGGAACACGATTACTAAAACCGAAACAATAATATTTGCAAGCTTCGCTCTCTTCTCTGAAAGTTGAGCATTCAGCTTTAATAAGGCAATAACTCCGAAGGTAATAAGTATTAATCCAAGCCAATAACCATATACAATAGCAATGATTCCTAATAGGATCAGCATACTATTTATAGCATAGTTTTTAATCTTGCTTATAGATTTCTTCTTAAATAAATAGGCAGCAAATGGCGGTATTAAAAATAGTGCTACTAGCAATGATGCTGTTAAAGCAAAGGTCTTTGTAAAAGCTAATGGTCTAAACAATTTCCCTTCTGCACCAATCATTGTAAACACAGGAATAAAACTTATAATCGTGGTAAGTACAGCTGTTAAAATAGCACCAGAGACTTCAGCCGTTGCGTTATAAACTACTGTATTTATTGGTGATTTACCTTCATTTTCATCCAAATGTCTAAGAATATTTTCCGAAAGTATGACCCCAACATCTACCATGGTACCAATAGCAATTGCTATCCCAGATAATGCGACAATATTAGCATCAACATTAAAGATTTTCATGGCAATAAAAACCATTAAAACGGCGATTGGCAATAACCCAGAAATGAGAATAGAAGCCCGTAGGTTAAACACCATAACGATTATGACTAAAATAGTTATAAGTATTTCTAAGGTTAATGCTTCATTCAGTGTTCCTAAGGTTTCTTGAATGAGTTCGGTTCGATCATAAAATGGCACAATGGTTACTTGCGATGTTCTACCATCGGGTAATACTTTTGTGGGTAATCCTGCACTTAATTCAACTATTTTTTCTTTGACATTGTTAATGACTTCCATCGGATTTGCACCATATCTCGCCACTACAACAGCTCCTACCACTTCAGCACCTTCTTTATCAAGAATGCCACGACGTGTTGCAGGACCTAAAGATACCTTACCAATATCTTTAATTCTAAGGGCGGTGTAATCTTCAGAAGAAACAACGGCATTTTCGATATCTGAAATTGACTTTACATATCCCAACCCACGAACTAAATATTCAGCTTGATTGATTTCTAATGTCTGTGCACCAATATCTTTATTACTTTCTTTGACTGCTTTTACAACTTGATGCAATCCAATATTATATTGTCGCATCAATTCTGGATTTACATCTACTTGGTATTCCTGTACGTAGCCTCCAATAGAAGCGACTTCAGAAACACCACTTGCCGATGAAAGTGCATATTTTACATAGTAGTCTTGGATGCTTCGCAATTCTTGTAAATCCCAGCCACCAGTTACATTACCGTTTTCGTCACGACCTTCTAGTGTATACCAAAAAATTTGACCCAATCCGGTTGCATCGGGACCCAACGTAGGACTAACATCCTCAGGTAGTAAACCACTTGGTAAAGAATTTAGTTTTTCAAGGATTCGACTACGACTCCAATAAAACTCAATATCTTCTTCAAAGATGATATAGATACTTGAAAAACCAAACATAGAGGAGCTTCGGATAGTTTTCACTCCTGGAATTCCTAGCAAGGATGATGTTAGCGGATAGGTGATTTGATCTTCAATATCTTGTGGAGACCGGCCATCCCATTTTGTAAATACAATTTGTTGATTTTCTCCTATATCTGGAATTGCGTCAACGGCTACAGGATCACTAGGTAAAAAACCAGTATCCCAATTGAATGGGGCATTAACAGTTCCCCATCCTATAAATAGCACCAGCATTAATACTGCAACAAGTTTGTTTTCTATTAGAAATTTTATGCTTTTATTTAGCATTGGTATTGATTATTAAACAGTTAGACATTGGTGTTCAGAAAACACCGAATACAAGAAATTATCCTAATGGATTATATCCACAGGATAATAAAGTCTATTGTTTAAAAATCAAATTAAATAACTCTCGTCAAGTTTGAAAATTTGCCTGACAATAAGAGGAGGAGGGTATTCTGAGAACGATGTTGTATTCTCTTCTAATCCTTCAAAAAGATTGACGTAGGTATATACAAATGAAGCGGCAAAAAATTGTTGATCTAGTGACAAGGTGTCGAATGTAATCTTTAACTCATCTTGTCCTTCAACTACATCTATAACATCTTCACAACAGGATTTTTTCTTTTGATGCGCTTCGCATGATGTTTCTACCATCATTTTTTCCATTTCACATTTTTCAGCTTCAAAAAATACCGAAGTATCTTTTAACTCATCCCCACAATAGTGTTGATGAATTGTAAAAGAAAATGTAGAAAAAAGCACGATGAGTGCCATTAAAAAAGATCCTATTTTATGAATTATTTGTTTCATTTACAGAACAAAGTTACAAAAACCATCTATAACTGGCTTAAAATTTTGTTAAATCAAAATTATATTACAGTCCTATAACGATTATTAAGCAATCATATTTTAAAAATCAGAAAATCAATGACTTTTGCTAAGCTATTGAACTTTTAAAGATTTTAATTTACACCTCCATTAGATTATTAAAGTATATTTTTAGCTACTGAAGACTTCATCATCATTTTTGAAATTTTTAAATTCAATTTCATAGCCATTAGGATCCATTACGAAGAAGGATAAGTGCTCACCTAACTTATTCTTTAAGAAAGTAGCTTCAGCGGTCACTTCCAAATTCATTCCAAACAATTTTGAGTATAATTTCCCCCACAACTCAACATCTACAATAACTCCAAAATGAAAAGAGGGCAATATCTCATTTTCAAATCGATAGTTTTTATAGTCGAATTTAAAATTACCTGTTTTGGTAAATGTTACTTGGTTGCCATGAAGGTTTATATCAATCCAGTTTTCTGAATATCGCCCAAGCGTTGCCCCTAAAGTATTAACATAGAACTTTTTTGTATCCTCAATATTAAGACAAGGTAATGATAAGTGAAATGCAAATTTTTTCATAATTCAGAAATATTAAGGGCAGCACTTTAGTGCTGCCCATTAGTTCTTATTCATTTAGCTTTAAGTCTACAATAGTAAACAGTGTATATTCTTCATCATCCTCATCTAACTCAGTTTCTGTTGTGTAGGTAACTTCAAAATTTTTACCCTTGAATTTCGCATCCTTAAGGTCATATTTTTTACTTGCTACCGAATTGATTTGCTGAAATTCATAGAACTCTTTTTCTCCTTCAGCTGAGAAATAATAGATGTCATTTTCATAACCATCAAAAATTGCTGTAATAGTGGTTTTATCTTGATTGGCTTCAATACTAACGAATGATATAAATGTCAATAGTGTTATAAATAGTGCTTTCATCTTTTTAAATTTTAAATATTAACAAATTTCTTTATTTCCGAAGTATACATCACCTCAAGTTCGGAGGCTTTTAGCGAGTAACGATCGATATTACTCGCGCGTGATTAAATTACAACATGACTCTCTCCATATAAAATTTACAAAGTTTGATTAAAATTATTCTCTAAACTGTCATCAGATTCATTTCGAACCTAGCAGTTCAAGCTTTCTAATTCTAAAAATGATAAAATCATCATCATCAGATTCATCTAAAAGTTCTTCATAGGTAACATTAAATTTGCTCTCGATATATCTATTACCTCGTAGATCGAATTCTTCTAAAACAGTTTTATTTATTTGCTCAAAAACGATCAATTCATCAAATTCAAATTTGAATGTATAATACCCATCGTGATATTTTACAAATATTCCTTCCTCAATTTTTGTTTGAAATATATTATAGTCTGCCATAACTTCTCATTTTAACAGTTCATATTTATGCGTCATATTACTATATGACTATTGCTTGCAATTAATCTTCTATTTCTTCTGTGTCTATATCCAAATCGTAATTTTCATCTAATTCGTGATCCTCCATAGCTGCGATCAGTTTTTTACTCACTTTTACCAGATATATAGTATCATCGGTGCGTACTTCGACACACTCTATCATCTCATTATATTGATTCTTAAATGAAATAATATCACTCGTATTATAACCGTCGGGATAACCCGTTACTAATAAATTTAATATGTCATCATTAAGTTTGTGGTAGTCTACAATGACCCTTCTAAAATTTTGATCTTTTTTCATCTTACATATGTAATAAATAGGCGAATATTAACGGTGCAACAATGGTTGCATCAGACTCTATAATAAATTTAGGAGTATCGATATCTAACTTACCCCATGTGATTTTTTCGTTAGGAACAGCACCAGAATAGGAGCCATAACTAGTCGTAGAATCACTTATTTGGCAGAAATAACTCCAAAATGGTGTTTCTGGTCTTTCCATATCTTGATACAACATGGGTACTACGCAAATTGGGAAATCTCCAGCAATGCCTCCTCCTATTTGGAAAAACCCAATTCCTTGCTTAGAATTTTCGGTATACCAATCCGCCAAGTACGTCATATACTCAATCCCTGACTTCATGGTACTGGCTTTTAATTCACCTTTCAAAACATAACTTGCGAAGATATTCCCCATTGTACTATCTTCCCAGCCAGGTACAACAATGGGTAGATTTTTCTCCGCAGCGGCATACATCCAGGAATCTTTGATGTCTATTTCATAATATTCTTCTAAAACACCAGACAGTAATAATTTGTACATATACTCATGTGGGAAATAACGTTCACCAGCTTCTTCAGCATCTTTCCAAATTTTATAAATGTGTTTTTGCAAACGTCTAAAAGCCTCCTCTTCTGGTATACATGTATCAGTAACTCTATTTAGTCCTTTTTCAAGTAGCTCCCATTCATCTGCTGGAGTCAAATCTCTATAGTTTGGTACGCGCTTATAATGTGAATGGGCGACCAAATTCATAATATCTTCTTCTAAGTTTGCTCCAGTACAAGAAATAATATGCACTTTGTCTTGACGTATTACTTCGGCAAATATTTTACCTAATTCAGCAGTGCTCATAGCTCCTGCCAACGAAACCAACATTTTAGACCCATTTGCTAATTGCTGCTCATATCCTTTTGAGGCGTCAACGACCGAAGCAGCATTAAAATGCAAATAATGTTTTTCAATAAAATTGGAAACAGCTCCCTTTTTAATACTCTCCATCATCTTTAAATTTTGACAATTGATTAAAAGGACTCTCTATAGTATCATCTTGATAATCATCTATTTTTTCGTTAGAAGAAAATTTATAACTCAACATCTTATAATACAGTTTCGCTGCTAAAAAGTCGGACGATTTTTCTGTAGGGTTTGGACATAACTCTACAATATCAAAACCCACCACATTCTTTTCTTCGAATACTTTCTTTAAAAAATCAAGTGTTTCATACCATAATAACCCACCTGGTTCTGGCGTGCCTGTGGATGGCATTATTGATGGGTCAAGTGCATCTAAATCAAAGGTGATAAAAACAGTATCTGTCATCTGATCGATAGCATTCTCCATCCAATAGTCATCAGCAACCATATCGTGTGCATAAAACGTTTTATCATCTTCAGCAATGGTTTTCTCAATAGCATCCATGCTACGAATTCCAACTTGTACTAAGTTTGTTGTTTGACTCGCTTCATATGCGGCACAAGCATGATTACATGATGAACCTTCGTATTCCTTTCTTAAATCTGCATGCGCATCAATATGCAATACGGTAAGATTATTGAAGCATTCATTAAAGGCTCGAATTGTTCCTATTGAAACTGAATGCTCACCACCAAAAATGGTCACAAACTTGTTCTTTTTAATGTATTTTTTTGTGACTTCATGAACAACATCCACCATGGCTTCTGGAGAGCTATTTTCAGTGACTGCATCTGCCAAATAAACACCTTCCTTATATACTTCTGATGCGGTTTCTATGTCATATAACTCCATGTTCTCAGAAGCCTCTAAAAAAGCTTCAGGACCTTTATCTGCACCTTTTTGCCATGTACTTGTACCATCATAAGGAACAGGTATTAATACAATTTTTGCTTTATCAATACCGGCATACTTTTCTTCTATACCTGCATAGGTTTTCTTTGTATTCATTTTATTAATTATTAATGTGTTGTCACTAATTCTTTTTTGTCTAGTTTGATTATGTCTTTATTTTGGCTGTATCCTAAAATCGATAGTAATTCTTCTGAACTTTGTTGTTCTGCAAACACTGAGGTTACTAAGTTTCCAAAATCATCCATATCAATAAGTATATGTTTAGGATTGGGAATTAAACAATGTTGTAAGCCTCCAAAACCACCAATATTTTCTTGATAAGCACCTGTATTAAAAAAGCCTATATATAAGGGTTTGTCCTTATCATAATTGGGTAAATAAATGGCGTTTGAGTTCTGTTCAGAATTGTAATAATCATCACTGTCACAGGTCAATCCACCTAATAAAACGCGTTCATATGTATCTTTCCAACGATTGATTGGTAACATGATGAATCTTTTATTGATTGCCCAAGTATCAGGTAATGTTGTGATAAATGAAGAATTGATCATATTCCATTTTTCGCGATCATTTTGTTGTTTTTGATACAATACTTCATATATAGCTCCACCACTTTCACCAACTGTAAAACTGCCAAATTCAGTAAAAATATGAGGTACAGCAACATTAGCTTCGCTACATACGATGTTGATCTGGTTCACAATTTCATCGATCATGTATTCATAATGGTAGTCAAAAGCCAAAGAAGTCTTGATTGGAAATCCTCCGCCAATATTTAAGCAGTCGAGGGTTGGACATTCCTTTTTTAATTGTGTATAGACTTTTAAGCATTTGTGTAATTCATTCCAATAATAAGCGTTGTCTTTTATGCCCGTATTGATAAAGAAATGGAGCATCTTTAATGCTACTTTGTCATTATTCTTAATTTGATTCTTGTAAAAGGGAATAATATTTTTATAACCAATTCCTAATCGAGATGTATAAAACTCAAACTTGGGCTCTTCTTCAGAGGCAATTCGGATTCCTATTTTATAATTCCCTTCGATTTCGGTTGATAGCAAATCAATCTCTTCATAATTATCAATAATAGGAATACAGTTATGATGGCCATGATTAATTAAGCGAGCAATATTTGAAACATATTCTGCTCGTTTAAAACCATTACAAATGACATAGGTATTATCATTGATCTTACCATTAGCTTTAAGATTTTCCACAATATTAATATCGAATGTTGATGAAGTCTCTATATGGATTTCATTTTTCAGAGCCTCATCTATTACATGCTTAAAGTGAGAGCTTTTGGTACAATAGCAGTAATTATATGATCCTTTGTAATTGTATTTTTCAATAGCTTTTTTAAACCAATGCTTAGCTCGCTGAATATTTTCAGATATTTTTGGTAGATAAGTAAATTTTAAGGGAGTCCCATAAGTTTCTACCAGTTTTGAAAGGTCGAGATCATGAAACTGTAGTTTATCCTCTTTAAGCGTAAACTCAGGTTGAGGAAAATCATATGTTTGATCGATGAGATCAATGTATTTTGTTTTCATTATTGCTTATTAAAATAATTAGACTAGAATAGTGTACTATTGAATAGTACTTTAATAAATAATCGGGTATGTAAGCAATAAGATTTAAACTCGTAATTGCTTCTGCCTTGTGACGACAAGGGCAAAAGAAACTATAGTTTCTAGGAAGTTCTTTGAAGAAGTTGGCTCTAAGATTCGGTTACTTATCCAATAAGCTGCTTTTTGATGTAACTTCTTAATTATCAAAAGCCCGAAACAACAAACACGTTTCAAAATGTTAAATTAAATACTCGTTAAAAGTATATTTAGACACTGCTAATGTAAACTATTTTTTAAAATAAAACTTTTTTTTAATATTTTTTTGACAAATATCGAAAATGAAATATGTGACTAATTTTCTATCTAAAGTAAAATTCACCTTCGTATGTACTACTACCGATATTTTAGCAATAGACTTGGCATTATTCATTTGAATACATAAATACTAATAATGAATGATAAATTTAGTTAACTATAAATTCTTACGTTCAATCTCTAACTATTCACAAAATTCTGTGGCATTTAAAGGTCACCAAGTATTTCAACCTTTTTTGCCCATTTAAAAAGAGATATTTAATAATAAATCGTAGTCTGAGATTAAATACAAGGTGTCAGTTGAAGAATTAAATAAGTGACACCGAATTGGTCACCTTTTACTAATAATATTTAGTTTCATTTGAAACTAAATAAAATGAAAAAGCCTACAAATAGTGATATTTGTAGGCTTTTGTTGCTATTTGATAGCATTTTCAGCGGAGAAAGAGGGATCAGAACCTTACGTATAATTACTTAGTTATCAAATATTTAAAATTTGTATTCTACCCTACTCACCGAATTAGACACCGAATCTGAAACAGTACTTTTTATCCACGTACTTATCGAATTAAAATAGTTAGAATTGACTAGATATAGTATCATAAAACGTTGGTTAAAGGGACTACTAATTTCTTCGAATCTAGGCTGAAGAAATGTATATTTAAGCGTTTTTCTGATTCAATGAAGAATGATAACTATCAAGACGTTCTAGATATTGAATTGTTTGTTCTCTTTCCTCTTTGTTTAAATCTCCAAGCACATCTTCCATTGATTGAAAATCTTTCAAAATGGTAAACAAGACCTTTTGTCCATTATCGCTCATTGAAACCAATTTTTCTCTCTTATCTTTTGGATTCACTCTTTCTTTTAAGAAATCTTGTTTCAGCATTCTTTTAAGCATATCAATTCCCGTGGTAAGTTCGATAAGGTTCTCTTCGATAAGGTATTTCTTGGTCGCCTCCTTTTTCTCCAAAAGGGTAGTGAGTATAGAAAACTCATCAAAGGAATTTAAACCTACTCCCATCATGATTGGTCGAGAATAAATTTTGGAGAACTTATATAATCGGAAAATAACTCGCCCAGCCTCTGCGGTTAAATAGGGGTATTCAAAAGTTTTTTCAGGCAATTTAAAGTCTTTCTCAGTGCTTTCTTTTTTTAATCTTTCGGCTTCTTGTAAAATATACATGGCGAAATTTTCAAGACTATCGCCATGATTCGTCTCTAGAAATAATTCCCATTTATGTATTAAAGGCTTGTATGATATTTTCTTGGTCATTTGAATCTTAAAATATGTTGCGAAAATATAAAAAAATAACGAAAACATTTTTTAATATAACGAAAACATTGTATATTTGCAACGAAAACATTGTATTTTATGACGAAATCCTACATAGCAGAAGTTAAAAGTGCCTCAAAGCAATACATGTCAGGAGACAACACAATAACTGCATTACATCCTACGTCTATTAAGCTGAAAAAAGGAGAGATGGTTCTGTTGTTGGGGCCTTCGGGCAGCGGAAAAACCACCCTTCTGTCACTTCTTGGTTGTGTAATATATCCCTCTGCAGGAGATGTGATTATCAAGAATCAGCACTTGAATAACCTTAAAGATAGGGAGCTTTCTGACTTAAGATTAAGAGAGATAGGTTTCGTATTTCAAAACTACAATCTCATTGCTCCCTTAACAGCGCTAGAAAACGTACTTATACCACTTCAACTAATGAAAATCTCTAAAGCAAAGGCCCGAGAAAAGGCAATAGCGGCATTGGATTCGGTAGGTATGTTAGATCGAATGAACAATATTCCAAAAAAGCTTAGCGGAGGACAACAACAACGTGTAGCTATTGCCAGGTCTTTGGTCAATGACCCTTCATTGATTCTGTGTGATGAACCAACAGCCTCATTAGACCCGAAAAGTGTTTCATACATCATGGAAAGGCTGAAAAGCCTAGTAACCGATGGGAGGACTGTGGTAATAGTTACCCATGATTTAAGGCTCATACCTTATGCGGATAGAATCTATGAAGTTGACAACGGTCACGTTAAGGAAACGAAAAAAGAAGAATTAAAAACACATTAAAATAACACTAAATGACCAAATCACTTTCAATAATTTCTATTCTATTTTTATTGTATTCCTGTTCTGACGGAACCGAGAATAAATCAACTAAAAACGCAGCAGAAACAATCGTTACATCTAACAAAACTATTACTAGTGCCTTTGGGAATGGACGGATAGAATCAGAATTTAAAGTTATTAAGTTGGCCAGCTCATCAACCGGAATTCTAACGAAAGTTTTGAAAAATGAAAACGAGTCTGTGAAAAAAGGAGATGTTCTAGCCGAACTAGAAAAGTCGGCAGAGGACGGTGAAGTCCAAAAAGTTTTGGCTCAGATTAAAAAATTCAGAACCCAGAATGAAATTAATAGCGTAGAAATTCGCGAAGGGGAACAACGTTTATTCAATTCTTCTAGGGAATTACAGCGGTCTAAAGCACTTGTCGATTTGGGTGCTGAAACCAAACAAGATTATGATGATGCTTCTTTGAATTATGAGTTGGAACAATCAAAATTAGATAAGGCAAGTACAAATAGAATAATTACGAATAGTGAAATCGAAGCACTGTATGCAGAACTTAAAATTGCGAAGGCGCTTCGAAACCGAAAAAATATTACCGCCCCCACTGATGGTAAAGTTTTAGAATGGCAAATTTCACATGGAGAGGGAACACAAATATCAACAACTGTAGCGCAATTTGCTCCAGAGGGTAAACTAATCGCCGTTTGCGAAATAGATGAATTGTTGGCCGATAAACTTCAAATAGGGCAGAAAGCTATTATCCGTGCACAAGACAGAAAAAACACTATTGGTGAAGGTCAAGTATATTTTCTTTCAGATTTTTTGAATAGTAAATCTATTTTCGGCGATTCTTCTTCTGAGGCAATTGACAGAAGGGTTAGAACGGTAAAAATCAGTTTTGACAAGCAGCCGAATTTACTTATCAACAGTCGTATACAGTGCGAGATAATACTCAATTCAATTAACCCGTAATCAAATTCCACAAATGTCAATATTAAAAACTGCTTTTCAATTTATTCGTTTTGATAAGGCCAAAAGTATCGGTGTTACCATAGGTATCGTCATCAGTACTTTTTTAATAGGTCAACAATTGGGAATCTTGAACTTTCTCACTGGCCTTATGGTCACAACAGCAACCAATGCAGATGCCCAAATTTGGGTAATCGATAGTAGCTCTAAAGACATCAATCAACTTGGAAAGTTAGATATCAAAAAGATGAACGAGGTACTAAGTATAACTGGAGTAAAAGAAGCGTATCCTATTGTAATTGCAGGTGGCAGTGCAACATATAAGAATGGTGCTACCGCAGGTTTGCTGTTGATTGGAAGCGACAGTCCCACGTTCCCTGCCGGACCAAAACCTAAAAACATAAAGAAAGGGGAAATCTCGGATTTGCAAAAAGACCTTGCCATAAGTTCTGATTTTTTTGATACCGAGACTTTGGGTGGCAGTACTACCCCAGGCACTATGCTCGAGATTAATGGTAAGCGTGCTGTCATCGAAGTACAAACAAAGGGTGTGCGAGGCTTTGGTGCGCCAATAGCCTATACGACCATTGAAAGAGCGCGATATTTTGGAGGCATCCCTTCAACAATAATCAATGCCGTTTTGGTCAACTGCAAAAAAGGTATAGTAGTTGAAGATGTAGTGTCCAATATTAATCGAACGCTTTCAGGCGTGTGTGCATGGCGAGCGGATGATTTGAAGGACAGCACCATTGCGGTAGTCTTGGGCTCCAGTGGTATTGCGGTAAGTACCGGGTCACTTATCATTTTTGCGTTGATTTCCGGATTTTTTATTATCGGTCTAACCTTATATTCAAGTGCACTAGATCGATTAAGAGATTATGGAACCTTAAAAGCAATAGGTGCAAAAAACGGGTATATTCGAAAATTGATACTGACCCAGGCGCTTCTTTTCGCCTTAGTTGGTTTCGTTCTCGCATATATACTTATAGAACTTTTTAGAATAGGGGTTGCTAAAACGGGCCTTATTTTTAACCTATCCCCTTTAACTTTATTTGGAATGTTCGTGGTCATCGTCTTGATTTCTGCAGGGAGTTCCGCATTTGCTCTAAAAAGAATAAAGAGTGTTGAACCAGCTTCCGTTTTCCGATAAATAAAGAACCGTATCATGAAAAAACTTTTTGTAATCATCCTAATTTTTACCATAACCTTTACTCGTGCGCAACAATCCAAGCTTTCATTAAAAGAGTGTATCGCATTGGCCTTAAACGAACAACCTAGATTTCAGACTGAAAAAATAAAATCCGAAAATAGTGTTTTTGATGTAAAAGTGGCAAAATCTGCTCTTGGTCCACAAGTTGCCTTGACCTACAACTATCAATACAACGCAGTTAGACCCACTTCATTAGTACCTACAGCTCTTACCAGACCTTCGAATAATACCAGTATGACTGGAGATTTTACTGAACTACAGTTCGGTACAACATGGCAGCAAGATTTTGGTGTTAGTTTATTTCAACCCTTGTACGACAGACAAATCAATTCAAAAATTACTGAAAGTCGCATTACTGAACAATTGGGTATTTTAGAGAAAGAAGAAGAGAAAGAAGAGATCATTTATGAGGTTGTAGAAACTTATCTCAAAGTATCACAAAAACAGTTGGAATACCGCGTTGGGATTATTGATACAATTAGAACGCACAAAACTGTACAGTTGATACAATTAGGTTACCAGCAAGGTAGAATATTGAAAACAGAACTAAATATGGCATTGATAAACCACAATAATTCCAAGTCCATATTGGCTAAGGTAACGAATGAATTAGATGCAGAATATGTCAATTTAGGCTTTCTTATCGGTTATGACAAAGTCAAAGAGGTGGATGAAAAATTTTACAAACAGATTGATGGACTATTTTCAAATATGGAGGCTATTGGAATAAATGATAGAGAATCAATCACATCAAAAATCTTGAAAACCCGTGATTCATTATTAGCTCAAAAAATAATTTCGAACAAAATGTCCAGGTTACCGACCTTAGCCTTTGACGCTTTTTGGGGTGCAAACCAATTCAATCAAAATTTTAGACCTTTTGAAGCAGATACTTGGTTTGGCAATAGTTTTCTTGGTGTTTCTTTAAAACTTCCCTTATTAAGTGCTAATGGGACAAAGAATAAAATAGCCAAACTAAGAGGGGAGCGAGCTATGAAAGCACAGGAATTACTAGAGGATGAAAATCGAAAAATCCAAGAAAAAAAACAGTTGGACATTAGCATACGGACTTTAAAAAGTGAACTTGTATTTCTAAAAGAAAATATGGCACTACGTAAGTCAAGTCTGGCCATATATCAAGCTCGGTTTTCGAATGCGAAAGCAAATACTTACCAAATTAATGAAGAAGAGTTATTGTTACAGAAAAGTTCTGAATTGTTTTACAGCAAACAATCCGAACTATGGTCGGCTGTGCTGAAAATGTATAAAAATCAGGGTAGGTTAATGGAATTTTTAAATTGAACAACATGAGAATAATAAAGCGCATAGGTAAGTTTTTAGGTTGCTCATTTTTAATCCTGCTATTGGTGGGAGCCCTAGTCCTCGGTTTCTATTTTATAAAATGGAACTCTATTTCAAAAAATAATTTAGCGCTTTTAGATAAGCCAGCTAAAGAACTTATCTCAAAAGGGTTTACATATAGGGATTTAAACAAAAATGGAAAGCTAGATATTTATGAGGACAAAAGGGAACCAGTAGAGAGTCGTATCGATGACCTAATAAGTCAAATGCAGTTGGATGAAAAGGCGGGTTTGCTCTTCATTACTATGATAGCGATGAACCCAGATGGAGGCATTAGTGATGTGCCTACTTTCAAGGACCCGCTTACTTTCGCTTTTGACGCAAACTCGACTTATGTAGCCGCAAAAAAAATGAACCACTTTAATATCTTGCAGTCTCCGAGCGACCCTCTGGTACTTATCAAGTGGAATAACAATATTCAAAAACTTGCAGAACGCACAAGATTGGGCATTCCAGTCACAATAGCCTCGGATCCAAGACATGGAGTCAGAGATAATCCTGGGGCAGGAATAGAGTCCACACTTTTTTCGGAATGGCCGTCTTCTCTTGGTCTAGCTGCGACACGGGATTCATCACTAGTCGCCGATTTTGGGCGAATCGTAAATCAGGAATATCGGTCGGTCGGTATCCGTCTTGCCCTAGGGCCAGTAGCAGATTTAGCTACGGAACCAAGGTGGGGAAGAATAAGTGATACATTTGGTGAAGATGCAACATTGAGCGCTAAAATGACTGCGGCCTATGTAAATGGCATGCAGGGAGATAGTTTAAATAACAAAAGTGTTGCCTGCATGACAAAACACTTTACGGGGGGTGGGCCACAAAAAGATGGGTGGGACGCCCACTTCGCCAATGGCAAGGAACAGGTTTATCCTGGAAACAATTTTGAGTACCATTTAATTCCTTTTGAAGCTGCTATGAAATCCAATACCGCTCAAATAATGACTTATTACGGAATTCCTGTGGGGCAGACTTCGGAAGAAGTAGCATTCGGCTTTAACAAAGACATTATTACCGGGTTACTTCGAACTAAATACGGGTATGATGGTGTAGTCTGTTCCGATTGGGGAATTGTTAGTGACATGTTGGTAAAACCAGCATCTGACTGGGGAATGGAAGGTGCCACTCCAAAAGAAAAGGTAGCGAAAATATTGGACGCTGGATCCGACATGTTCGGCGGTGAAGCTTTGCCGGAGCTTGTCATCGAACTGGTCAATGAAGGAAAAATAAAAGAAGAACGTTTAGATATCTCTGTCCGAAGAATCCTAAGGGACAAATTCGATCTAGGTCTTTTTGACGAACCTTATTTATCAGAATCCGATGCTGACATTCTTAGAAACGAGCTTTTCCTTTCTAAAGGGGCAGAGGCCCAACGGCGCTCATTGACCCTTCTTAAAAATGAAAATAGCACCTTGCCATTGGCAAAATCAAGTAAAGTCTACTTGCAAGGTTTCAATGAAGAATTGAAACTTAGTGCTGGTACTTTCGTAGACAATCCAGAAGATGCCGATTTCATCATCCTAAAACTGAATACCCCATTTGAACCAAGTAATGGCTCTATTTTAGAAAGATTCTTCAAACAAGGGAGATTAGATTTTCCTCAGAGAAAAAAGGAAGACTTGCTAAAACTCATCAAAACCAAGCCAACTATTACAGTTCTAACAATAGACAGACCACCTGTAGCGCCTGATATAAATCGAGCTAGTTCGGCGGTAATAGCGGATTTCTTTTCCTCTGAAGAAATCATTTTAAAAATGATTTTTGGAGAGTTCAGACCATCAGGTAAGCTTCCTTTAGAGATTCCATCATCTATGCAAGCGGTTGAAGAACAATTGGAAGACGTCCCTTACGATTCAAAAAATCCTATGTACCCATTTGGCCACGGTTTGAGTTATTAAAAAAATACAATAACTAATATAGTTTACACAAATTTTCATAATTGATAACTTAATAATTGTAGAAAGATTGGTTCCTTGAAACCGCCAATTGAAAGAACGGAATAGGCAAAATTTACGAAGTTCCTAGAAACGATTGTTGAAATGAACTGATAAAGAAAATTGGTGATTCCCATAAAACGGTCATTTCATAAAACTATATAGATGAAATAAACTTCTAGAGAATTGAAGTCTTATTTTCTGTCTCTTTTAATAGCTTCGTTAATTGGCCTTTCATAAAACTTATTACCAGCTAATTGAATTAAATTAGGGGACCTGTCAAAAAATAAAAAAAGATAATCATCCCGCACTTGATGCGGGATCCATTTTGCAGGGATTACTCGCTACGCTCATGATCCCTCAATCACACGCTTGTTACAATGAAGCGCGATATCGCTAACGCGCCCTCTCCTCTTTTTCTTTTTCCATTCGCTTGTAAAAACCACGTTTTTCAATACTCAGAGAAAAGAAAAAGCTCGATTTCTTTTCAGAAATCGAGCTTCACTCTAAGCGGAGAAAGAGGGATTCGAACCCCCGGACCTGTTACAGTCAACAGTTTTCAAGACTGCCGCATTCGACCACTCTGCCATTTCTCCTAGGTCTCATCAGGTATTCCCTGAATGCGGCTGCAAATATAACAACCTTTTTCAATTACAGAAAATAAAAAAACGTTTTTTTTAAGCAGACTTTAATCACAAATAAACTGTACTTTTATCCGCTTTAGAACCAAATCTTTATGGAATTATCTTATGATCTCATTTTATTAGTCGTTGTTGGCTTCATCGCAGGAGCGATTAATATTCTCGCTGGAGGTGGATCTTTGCTCACATTACCTATTCTTATTTTTTTAGGACTTCCACCAAATGTTGCTAACGGAACCAACCGAATTGCTATAATCATACAAAATATTTTCGCAGTTAGAGGATTTCAAAGCAAAGGTGTCTCAGCATTTCCATATAGTATTTACCTCGCAGTCTCTGCAACTGTTGGTGCTATTATTGGTGCCTCTTTAGCAGTTGATATTAAAGGTGAATTGTTCAATAAAATCTTAGCAGGTGTTATGATTCTTATTGTAATTTATATGGTATTTAAACCTAAAATTAGTACCGAAGAAATTATGGAAAGAATTACGGGGAAATATTTTTGGCTCGGTATTTTGGCTTTCTTTTTTGTTGGGATTTATGGAGGGTTCATACAAGCAGGTGTAGGTTTTATTATGCTTCTTTTTCTCTCAATCATAAATAAATATTCCCTAGTTAAAAGTAATGCAATTAAAGTATTTGTAGCGCTTATTTATTCATTAGCGGCGGTGGCAATTTTTGCATACAACGGACTCATAAATTGGCAATACGGACTAGTACTCTCCGTAGGTAATGCGACAGGAGGATGGTTTATGAGTCGATACTCAGTAAAAAAAGGTGACGGTTTTGTGAGAATCGCCGTGATCGTGATGATTGTGATAATGGCAATAAAATTACTTTTTCCCGATTTATTTTCTTTTAATTCATAACACTAGAAATTAAATGTTTGTTATTTTTGCCTTATGAGTAATACTATCGGAAAACTATTTACACTAACCACTTTTGGAGAGTCTCATGGTACCGCAATTGGTGGCATTATTGATGGGTGCCCTGCTGGTTTACAACTAGACATTTCAGCCATTCAAAAAGAGTTAGACAGACGCAAACCTGGGCAATCCAAAATTGTAACACAGCGCAAAGAACCAGATCAGGTGGAATTCTTATCAGGTATTTTTGAAGGTAAAACAACGGGTACCTCCATTGGTTTTGTGATTAATAATACCAATCAAAAGTCAAAAGATTATTCTGATATTAAAGAAACATTCAGGCCTTCACATGCAGACTATACCTACTCAAAAAAGTATGGTCTACGTGATTATAGAGGTGGTGGTCGCTCATCTGCTCGTGAAACTGCTAACTGGATTGTTGCTGGATCTATTGCTAAGCAACTTCTTAAAAACATAAAAATCAACGCTTTCACGTCTTCTGTAGGTAGTATTACTTTGAATAAAAAATATCAGGAATTAGACCTTTTAAATACCGAAAACAATATGGTTCGGTGTCCTGATAACGCTTCCGCGGAAGCAATGATTCAACACATTCAAGAAATAAAAAAACAAGGCGATACTATTGGTGGGACGATAACTTGTGTTGCCCAAAATGTGCCCTTAGGACTAGGAGAGCCTATTTTTGACAAACTTCATGCAAGATTGGGTCACGCTATGCTCGGATTAAATGCAGTAAAAGGGTTTGAATACGGTAGTGGTTTTGAAGGAACAACATTAAAAGGATCTGAACATAATGACGCGTTTAATTCTGACGGAAGTACTCAAACAAATTTATCTGGTGGAATACAGGGCGGTATTTCAAACGGCATGGATATTTATTTTAAAGTTGCTTTTAAACCTGTTGCCACCTTACTTCAAAAATATGACACCATTGATACGCATGGCAATCCTGTTGAAGTACAAGGTAAAGGAAGACATGATCCTTGTGTAGTACCAAGAGCAGTACCAATTGTAGAAGCATTAACTGCCATGGTCCTGGCTGATTTCTTTCTACTAGACAAATCAAGCAAACTATAAGGTTTTATATAATTATTTTGCTACATTTTTAGGCTATCATTGCTTACTTTTTGAGCTAATTTTAAGCATCGAAAAGAAGAAGTACATAAAAGGCAGAGGAGCACAAATAAATTCGCATAATCGTTTCTTAAAACATCAACATGTTATTGAAGATGAGTTTCTCAACTACTGTCTAAAAGAAGGTGAAAATCCTGATAATAACAGAACACAGTACATAGAAATATTTCCTAAAACCATTCTGAATAAGGTAAAAAGCATAGATATAGGAATGCCCTATTCTATGAATCCATATCAAGGATGCGAACACGGGTGCATTTATTGTTATGCAAGAAACACCCATGAATACTGGGGCTATAGTGCTGGTCTAGATTTTGAACGAAAAATACTCTTTAAAAGAAATGTTGCTAAATTATTAGAAGATAAACTAAAAAGCAAGAACTGGAAAGCTCAAAATATTATGCTTTCAGGAAATACTGACTGCTATCAGCCAATTGAAAAGAAATTAGAACTAACACGCGAAATTTTACTTGTTTTATTGAAATATCAACATCCAGTAAGTATCATTACCAAAAATGCACTCATTTTAAGAGATTTGGATATTTTAGAAAAATTGGCAAAGTTAAACTTAGTACATGTGAGTATCTCTATAACTTCTTTAGAAGAAGAGACGAGAATAATTTTAGAACCGCGAACGGCATCGATACCCAAAAGACTAAAAACGGTTCAAACATTATCTCAGTATGGTATTCCTGTAAATGTAATGATGGCACCTATAATTCCGGCTATTAACAGTCATGAAATATTCAATTTAGTAAAGAAAGTAAGTGAATTAGGAGCTGTATCTGCGGCTTACACTATGGTACGATTGAATGGTGCCATTGGAGAAATTTTCACCAACTGGGTATTAAAAACCTTGCCAGATAGAGCGTCTAAAATATTGCATCAAATAGAAAATTGTCATCAAGGCCAATTAAACGACTCGAGATTTGGTAAAAGGATGCGTGGTGATGGAATAATAGCCGATCAAGTCGCTTTACAATTTAGATTGGCAAAGAAAAAATTCTTAGCAAACTCTAGCTTACCTCCTTTAGATTATTCCTTATATGACAAGCGTAAAAACCCTCAGTTAAAATTATTTTAATACTAAAGGGTAGGAATTTTTCTATCTGAGTTGTTACATCTTTGAGACTAGTCATTTCTAGTCATGAAAACATTATAGATATACTAATTTAATATTTAAAACGTTTTCAATTTTACGAGTTGAATATTAACCAATACTTTTTATATGAAAAAAAGTTACTTAATATGTGCTCTCATAGGCGCATTTTTTATCAACTCCCCTACACACGCAGACCCGCTAACAGAAAAATTAGAGGTCAAAAAAATTAACAACACCTCATACGTCAGCAGTGTTTCGAATACCGGATGGTCTTATACATGTCAAGATGGTATAGATGTAGAGCTATTAAGTCAGGGTATCAAAAACAATGTGCCTGCTTCAATCCCAATTCCAAATTCTGAAAATGTTGAGCGCATTGTTGTAGAAATTGTATATAAAGGTCAAAATCCTGGAAGTACAATTACAATTCAAGATGCTGACGGCAATTCCTATACTGCAAATAGAGAAGTTCCTGCAGGTGGAAGCTCTAATGTATGGTACTATAGAACAGAACTACCAGCAACCTCATCAATTAATTATTCTAATACGAACAAAGCGCACAAGGCGCAATCGATGTTGGCCTATGTTTTTAGAAAGAAAAATAATGGAATTGGTAGCTCAGGAGTATTTACTGCTGTAGGAGGATATAACAATATCCAAACGATAAAAATACCTATTACTACTGACGTAGGACCAAGAAGTGTTGATGTTGAATTACCAATTTCAGAATTAACACCAGATGGTCGTTACATACATATAGAAGTTTCAGCTGCCGATGGCAGTTTTGCTGAGTTAACTGAAAGAATATTTGATTTTCCTGATGGGCAATGTTGTATCAAAATTTTTGAATTGACGTTAGACAACGTCGCTGGAAATGTAGATGAAATTGAGATCAAAATTGATACTAGAAATAATCAAAATGGTTGTCAAAATGGACAATCATGGGTAATGGGAGGTGCTGTAAAAACAGACGTGCATTGTTCATGTCTCAATGATGATACACCACCACAGCCTGATGCAGCAAGCTTAACAACCTTATTTGGTGAATGTAGCATTGCAGCTCCAAGCGCACCAACAGCAAGCGATAATTGTGATGGTGAAAGCGTAATTACAGGAACAACGACAACAACTTTTCCAATCACAACACAGGGTACAACGACTATAACGTGGACTTTTACCGATGCTGCAGGAAATAGTAGTACACAAACACAAAAAATAATTATTGAAGATGTAACGGCCCCGGTAAAAGATGTTACAAATCTATTAGATCTGAAAGGTGAATGTAGTGTTGCGAATCCAACGGCACCAACCGCCACGGATAACTGTGATGGTTTAATTACTGGAACTACAACAACGAATTTTCCTATAACAACAGCTGGAACTACTGTAGTGACATGGACGTTTACAGATGCTGCTGGTAACAGCAGTACTCAGGCACAAAATGTGATTATTGACGATGTGACTGCTCCAGAACCTAATAGTACGAATTTACCAAATGTAACTGGTCAATGTAATGTGTCTGTTCCAAACTCACCGAGAGCGACAGATAATTGTGATGGTGAAATTATTGGCACAACGACTACAGCTTTTCCTATAACAACACCAGGAACAACGGTAGTAACATGGACCTATACTGATACACAAGGAAATAGTTCTACGCAAACGCAAAATATAAT
Source organism: uncultured Flavobacteriaceae bacterium (assembly GCA_947500525.1). Taxonomy (GTDB): domain Bacteria; phylum Bacteroidota; class Bacteroidia; order Flavobacteriales; family Flavobacteriaceae; genus Aureibaculum. Next base: position 703,140 of record CANMSH010000002.1, read on the forward strand.
TATTGAAGATATAACTGCACCTCAACCTAATACTACTAACTTGGCAAATTTAACAGGTGAATGTAGTGTAAGTGCTCCAACGGCCCCAACGGCTAGTGATAATTGTGATGGCACAATTACAGGAACTACAACAACTGCTTTCCCTATTACAACACAAGGAACAACAGTTGTGACATGGACCTTTACTGATGTAGCGGGCAATACGAGTACACAAACTCAAAATGTAGTTATTAATGATGTTACACCACCAACAGCCACGATTACAAACTTGGCAAATTTAACAGGTGAATGCAGTGTAAGTGCTCCAACGACTCCAACGGCTAGTGATAATTGTGATGGTACAATTACAGGTACAACAACTACTAATTTTCCAATTACAACAGCAGGAACAACTGTTATAACTTGGACGTATACCGATACAAATGGTAATAGTAGCACACAAACGCAAAATGTAATCATTAACGATACGACCGCACCAATTGCTAATGCTACTAGTCTAGCAAATTTAGTAGGTGAATGTAGTCCTCCTGAAACTCCAACGGCGCCAACTGCTACGGATAATTGTGATGGTACGATTACAGGAACAACAACTACGGTTTTCCCAATAACAGCAATAGGTACCACAGTTGTTACTTGGACCTTTACGGACGTAGCAGGGAACACAAGTACTCAAACACAAAATGTTATTATAAATGATAGTACTCCACCAGTGGCCGATGCAGGGAGTTTACCTAATTTAACAGCAACTTGTAGTGTTTCTGCTCCAACGCCACCAACTGCTACTGATAATTGTGGTAGTAGTGGATCGATTATAGGAACCACAACGACTACGTTTCCAATTACAACGCAAGGAACAACAATAATTACATGGACATTTACGGATGCCGCGGGAAATAGTAGTACACAAAATCAGACTGTAATTGTGAATGATGTTACACCACCAACGGCTGACAACTTAGAAGATAGTCTCCTAGTATTTGATTTTAATAATTTACCAGAAGTTACATTTAGTGATGACTGTTCTGATGTTACTATTGAATATACTGAATATGAAGCTATTCAGTCATGCTGGGCAGATTTTGGACCAGGTAATAGCACTACAAATGTACGTTTTGAAGGAGTTCCTTTCGATGAGAATCATCACTGGGAGTACGGATATGTAACGAAGCTTTTAAACTTTGCTCCTAAAGTAATTGGTAGAGTAGTAAATAATACTGATCCTACTTCTGGGTGGATTGTAGAAATTTATTTTGAAACCTTAAAAAGTTACAATTCTTGGATTGCCGCTGGCGGACAAACTGATGACGACAGCTTAAAAGATCAAAGACAATATGCGAATGTTGACTTTACTAAACCCTATAGTTTTAGAGGATTCGGAAATTATACAAATTCTACAATTACATTGTTAGAGAACACCGACCCTCATTATATTGAAATTGGTGAAAAAGCAGAATACGGTCTCAACGGTGCAGGATTTAAAATAGCGTATGAAGGTGTTATAAATGGTGTAGCCATTGGAAGCGGTGGAACTCAAAATATTGAGATGTTTGCAGCCTTAGATAGATGTATTGATATAAGAGGTAGACTATTAGTACGGGAATGGATCGTTACTGATGCAGCTGGAAACTCACAAGTATTTATTCAACGTTTAGAATCAGAAGAGTAACAAAATAGTAGTTTAAATTAAAAATTAGACACAATGAAAAAATTAAATTTAATATATATATTCTGTTGCTTTAGCTTTATTATGCAAGCGCAGATTCAAGAAGAAAATTTCAATGCTAGTACACTACCATCAGGATGGTCGATGAATAACAGCACTGAATGTACATGGAAATTTGGATACACTAAAAGTTTACCATTTATGAAACCTACTGCGCCAGTAAAATTGTCGAGCGGTAGTGTTATATTTAACGATAACAAATGTGGGGCATTTATAAATAATAGATTGGAATTAGAAGGACCTGAAGTTGATTTATCAGCCGAAGGAGTTTTCAAAGCGGCGATAGAAATTGTATATAATCATCAAGCCTTTGTTAGTTCTGGTAATTTCATGGTTGATGTTTGGGATGGTGATGATTGGCAAAACGTATTAACGGTAACAGATGATAGTCCAGCCAAAGGTAGTACCGATATTGCAACAACCAGTCTTATAGATGTTTCTGATTATATCAATAGTGCCTTCAAAGTTCGTTTTGTGTATGATGATGAAAATTCAAGAACTTATGGGGTCGCAATCGATAATTATAAGTTAATTAATACGGCTCCAGAGGGCGGCTTCGTTTATTACCCAAACCCTGTTAATGATGATTTAAACATACGTGCAAGAGAGAGTATTGCAATCATTAATGTATATAACTCAATAGGGCAACTTGTAATGAGTAAACGTCCTAGTGAAATAGCAACAAAAATAGAAATGGGTACGTTGGCTAGCGGTATGTATTTAGTACAACTGGAAGCAGGGACGTTAAAAGAGAACTTTAAAATATTTAAAAAATAAAAGACTATTTGCCTTGTCTGAAAGCGTTTGTTCCTAGTGAGCAAGCGCTTTTTTTATGCGTTAAAGTTGTTTCTGGGGGTTCTAAAATTGAAGGAATTTAATAAATTGCCAAAAAAACTTTTCATAAACCTAATTCATATGAAGCTAATAAAACTCATTTTCATAACGCTTATAATGATATCATTTACTGTTCAAGGTCAGAAAAATGATACCTATTTTGTTTTAAATCCAGTTATAACGCCTGATGCGTCTTCAATCATTTTTAGTTACGAAGGTGATCTCTGGAAAGTAGCTACCTCTGGTGGAAATGCTACTAGACTGACTGCTATGCAAGGCGAAGAGAACAATCCGAGTATTTCGCCTGATGGAAAATGGGTTGCATTTTCTAGTAATCAATATGGTAATAATGATGTCTACGTTATGTCATTATCAGGAGGAGTTATAAAACAACTCACTTTTCATGATAGTGCTGATATAGTATCATCTTGGAGTTGGGATAGTTCGATTATTTATTTTCAATCAGGTAGAATGAACTCATTCACAACCTACAGCGTTGATAGAAAAGGAGGAACACCTAAACGATTGTTCGATCATTATTTCAATACTGTTCATAATGTGGTTGAACATCCATCAACTGGTGAAATATTTTTTAACGAATCTTGGGAAAGTAATTTTTTCGCAAATAGAAAAAGGTATAAAGGCGATTATAATCCTGACATAAAATCGTACAACCTGAAAACAAAGGCTTTTAAAAAACATACTACCTATAAAGGGAAAGATTTTGGCGCCACCTTTGACCAAAGTGGAAAGATCTATTTTAAATCAGATGAAGGGAATGGTGAGTATAACCTATACACCATACAAAATGGTTCAAAAAAACAACTTACCAAGTTTAATACGTCTATTATGTGGCCTAAAGTTAGTGCTAATGGTGAAAAGATTGTTTATAGAAAAGACTATCAGTTGTTCGTTTACGATGTGAAGAGCGGTAAGACAAATAAGCCATCTATTTCAATTTTTAAAAATAATACGCTTAATAAAGAACAATCTTATGCTACCAAAGGAAAGGTTACCTATTTTGATATTTCACCAGATGAAAAAAAAATAGCTTTTGTCTCTCGAGGGAAACTATTTATCTCTGATATCAAAGGTACCTTTATTAAGGAATTAAGAACCAACCCCAAAGAAGCCGTTCAGGAAGTAAAATGGTTAAAAGATAATACCGCTCTCCTATTTTCGCGATCGGATAAAGGCTATTATAATTGGTTCAGCATAAGTGCCAATGGAGCTTCTCCTGAAAAACAACTCACTAAAACCAATAAAAACAATCGACAACTATCTTTAAACCATGACCTCAGCAAAGGTGTTTATTTAAGAGGTAGAAACGATGTGTGTATGATTGATTTGGGTTCTTTTAAAAGTACCGTAGTCGTTAGCGATGAACTTTGGGGATTTTACAATAGCACTCCACATTTTTCCCCTGACAATAAGTACATTCTTTTTGAAGCTTATCGAAATTTCGAAACAGATTTTCTGGTATATAATATAGCTTCTAAGAAAACAACTAATTTAACTAAAACAAATGTTTCAGAATCTTCTGCGATATGGTCGCCCGATGGAAAGTATATCTATTTCACTTCTGACAAATTAAACCCTGGCTATCCATATGGAACTAAAAATGCACGCATCTACCAAATGGCGTTAGACAAATATGATAAACCGTTTAAATCAGATAAGTACAATGCATTATTTAAAAAAGAGGCCAAAACAAAAGATACCGATAAAAAAGATGAAGGAAAGACAACCCCAATAACCAATATTAATACAGATGGATTAATGAAACGTCTTTCGAGAATTAGCCCAAACTTTGGACAACAATTCAATCCATCAATTATAGTAAAAAATAAAAAATCACATATTGTATACACCTCAAATCATGGTGGTGGAGAATTTCAGTTATGGAAAACAATCTTAACGCCTTTTAAAGACTCCAAAACTGAACGTATTAGTGATAAAACGATAAATGATGGGTATCAACTAGTAACCGCAAAAAAGAATAACTATATTTTGATGAATGGGGCGATTCATACATTAGATATTTCATCAAATAAGCTCAAAGAAATTGCTACCAATTTTACATTTAACAAATCCTTATCTAAAGAGTTTGAGCAGATGTATTATGAAGCTTGGGGAGGAATGGAAGAAAATTTTTATGATGAGAATTTCCATGGTCAAAATTGGCAACAACTTCGTGATAGATATTCAAAATACCTTCCTTATGTGAGCAGTAGAGCGAATCTAAGGTTAATCTTTAATGATATGCTTGGAGAGTTGAACACTTCTCATTTTGGATTTAGATCTAGAGGGAAAGAAGAAAATCTCTATCATGGATCGCGTTCGTTGGCTACAGGTATTTTATTTAAAAATCAACAACCTTTTGAAGTAGAAAGAATTGTAAATGAAGGACCGTCTGACATGTTAGGTAAAAACATTAAAAAAGGAGATCAATTAATCGCTGTTAATGGAATAAAAGTAAACCCTAATGTAAATAGAGAATTTTATTTCTCTAAACCATCGGGTATCGACGAAATGACGCTCACCTTTAAGAGAAATGGTAGTCAGTTCAACGTCAATATACACCCTGCAAGGTCAAATACCATACGTACCTTGTTATATGACGAATGGCAGGACACGAACGAATCTTATGTAAATGCTAAATCGAAAAATAGAATTTCTTATGTACATATGAAAAATATGAGTGGTAATGAGCTCAACAAATTTAAGGAGAAAATGGTGAGTAATGAAGGGGCTAAAGATGCTTTGATATTAGACCTGAGATACAACACCGGAGGAAACGTACATGATGATGTGCTTCGTTTTTTAAGTCAAAAAACCTACTTAAGATGGAAATATCGCGAAGGGAAATTGGCAAATCAATCTAATTTTGGTGTATCAGATAAGCCAATTGTTCTATTAATTAATGAACAGTCCCTTTCAGATGCTGAAATGACGGCGGCCGGATTTAAAGCATTAGGATTAGGCACTATCATTGGAACCGAAACCTACCGCTGGATTATTTTTACCACCGGAAAATCACTTGTCGACGGCTCTTTTTACAGACTACCGTCCTGGGGTTGCTATACCTTAGATGGTAAAGATCTTGAGATTGAAGGTGTAAAGCCAGATGTATATGTTGGTAAAAGCTTTAAAGACCGTATCGATGGTAATTACCCACAATTAGATGCTGCAATCGAATTAATTTTGAAAAAATTGAATAAATAATGTTTATACCGTGAATTTTAACAAAACCATGTATCTTTGCACATCTAAAATTTAAAAAATGACAGACGGATTATACGCAAAATTTAACACCTCAAAAGGGGCTATCTTAGTGAATTTAGAATTTGAAAAAACACCTGGTACGGTTGGAAACTTTGTGGCTTTAGCGGAAGGAAATTTAGAGAATTCTGCAAAACCTCAAGGAAAACCATATTATGATGGTTTGAAATTTCATAGAGTGATTGCTGACTTTATGATTCAAGGTGGATGCCCACAAGGTACAGGTACTGGAAACCCTGGATATAGTTTTGATGACGAATTTCATCCAGAATTGAAACATGATAAACCAGGTATTTTATCTATGGCCAATTCAGGACCTGCAACAAACGGGAGTCAATTTTTCATTACCCATGTAGAAACTCCGTGGTTAGATAATAAACATACTGTTTTTGGAAATGTAGTTGAAGGTCAAGATATTGTCGATGCTATTCAGCAAAACGATGAATTGACTTCAATTGAAATTTTAAAAGTTGGAGCTTCTGCCGAAGCTTTCAACCCCATTGAAGCTTTTAGAAAATTTGAAGGTAGCAGAGCTGAACGAGAGGCTGCAGAAAGAGAAGCTCAAGAAGCCATTCTAAACGAAGCATCTGCTGGTTTTAAAAAAACAGACAGTGGCTTACGTTATCAAATTATTCAAGAAGGTAATGGCGTACAAGCAACGAAAGGATCGATGGTATCGGTACATTACAAAGGGCAGTTATTAGATGGAACTGTTTTTGATTCTTCATACAAAAGAAAACAACCTATCGATTTTACAATTGGCGTAGGTCAGGTGATCTCTGGATGGGATGAAGGAATTCAATTGCTGAAAGTTGGTGATAAAGCCCGTATGGTGATTCCTTCAGACCTAGCATATGGTTCGCGAGGAGCGGGAGGTGTAATTCCACCAAATGCACCGTTAATTTTCGATGTAGAATTAGTAAATGTAAAATAATATCCATTCACGCATACCAAAGCGATAAAAATAATCGTTTTAATAATCCCGACTAAAATCTGTCGGGATTTTTATTTGAATGCTTTTTTTTATTATATTAGTTGAATAATAGGGCTTTATGCAGAGTTTAAAACCATCAAAAGGTAAATTATTAGTAGCCGAACCATCTATTTTAAATGACACTTCATTTAATCGATCTATCGTGCTGTTATCCGAGCATAATGAAGATGGAGCCATTGGCTTTATTATTAATAAACCTTCTGAATTTATTATTAGTGATATTATTCCTGAAATAGAATCAACTCTAAGAATTTATATTGGAGGTCCTGTTGCTACTGAAAATTTATATTTTGTGCATCGGATGCCAGATTTGATTGCCGATAGTATTGAAATTGGTGATGGCATTTTTTGGGGTGGTAATTTTGACAACGTTCAGCAATTACTAGACAATGATGTTTTGACGAACGACGATATTCGCTTTTTTCTTGGTTATTCAGGTTGGAGTAAAGATCAATTACAAGATGAATTAAACACAACATCTTGGAAGGTCATTGAAAATAGCCATCAAAACATTTTTGATATTTCACATAAGTCTTTTTGGAAAGATGAATTGATGAAATTTGGAGGTGAATACCAAATTTGGGCAAATGCTCCTGAGAACCCAAGCTTAAACTAACCCAATAAGGCCAGGGCCTTAAGTTTCTTACTAATTTCTTGTGAAATCTTTGCTTCATACGTTTTTCGACGGTATTTTGTTACAGGTTGAACGCCCACAATGGCATTAGTAATAAAGACTTCATCAACTTTTTGTAATTCAAACGGTGAGATTTCGGTTTCCATGATAGTGAAATTAGGATCCTTTTTTAACACTTCTATAACCTTTTTACGCATAACACCTTTAATACAGCCCTCTGTTAAGGCGGGCGTTAAAATGGTCGTGTCTTTTACTAAAAAAAGATTGCCATTAATGGCCTCCACCAATTGTTTCTTTTCATTTAGCAATAATAAATTATCTAAACCATTTTCTTCTTTAAACACACTTGCAACTACGTTTAAAATTCTATTCGTAGACTTTACTGTAGATAATAGCCCTGAAGAAACATAATGATCTTTATACAAATCGATTTCATATTGATCATGAATAGAAACTTGTAATTCATTTGCCTCTATTAGAAAGTCTGTTTCATTCGTGGTAGGTGTATACAGACCTCCAGCACGCCTAAAAACCGAAAAGCGCACTCTCGCATTTTTTAGCTCAAGTACTTCTATCAACTTGAGAATTTCTGCTTCGAAATACTCTAGTGTAAAATGCATGGCTACTTGCATACGTAACATTCGTGATGATGCCATTAGCCTAAAATAATGATCCTCAACAAAAATAACCTTCTTATGTTCTACCTTTATCGTTTCAAAAATAGCATCTCCATAATTAAATGCCCGATTATCTGATGATATAGACACTTCTTGTTTCGACAAAAGCCTCCCATTATAATTTAACATATATAGATTTTAGTGTGCAAATCTAAATAAAAAAAGCCTTGATTTCTCAAGGCTCTTCTATTAAATAATGGTGCGATTAGGCACCTATTGTATGTTTTAATTCACTTATTTGATTTTCCCAAAACATCTTAGACTCTTCTACTTCATCGTCATCCGCAAAGGCCACTACGATAAGAGATACATCTTTCGTTATAGCATCTACTTCAATCCTAAACTCGAAATAAGTATCATCATCTTCTGTAAGCCACTTATACCGAATACGTTCATTTGTTTTGTAAGAAACTCTTTTTGCTTCTTCCTCTGAATCATCCCAGATAAATGTAAAAAGATCACTCCTTGAATTTACATTATCAGCGAACCATTCAGCCAACCCATCAGGAGTAGATAAATACTGATATAAGAATGCTGGAGATGAGTGAATTGGAAATTCAATCTCAAATTTAATTTTTTCTGACATTTAATTTTTTTTTCTCAATGAGTGACAATATATATATTATTTATTTGATAAAAAACTTTTTAGAAAAATTTAAACGATCATGCTTGTGTCAACTAAATTTGTTTTTATATTTGCAACCGCGAAATGGCGAGGTAGCTCAGATGGTTAGAGCGCAGGATTCATAACCCTGAGGTCGGCAGTTCAATTCTGCTCCTCGCTACAAGAAAAAGCTCCAAAATTGGAGCTTTTTTTATTTCAAAAAACGTAGCAACTTTAGTTGCTTAAGTTTGGAGAAATAAAAAAGTGGCAACACCCATGTGTTGCTTTTTATTGTAAAGCTTCCCCATTCAGAATCAGCGAAGCTAATTCTAATTAAAACGTAACAAATTTGTATGATTAAGCTTAGAGAAACTAAGCATCACCAAGGAACGATTTTTCTTTCAAGGCACCCTATAAATAATCAGCAAACTAAATTTCTTTAGAATACTATAATGTATTCTCTTGGTTTTATTCAAAATACGAGCAGGAAAAAACAAAACGCTCGTGACGCAACCAAAAGGTGAGTTTTCAATCTTCTAAGAAAGCAACCTGTCATGAAAAACATAAGCTATTTCATTTTCATCGTTTTCTTCGGATTTACGGCATGTAACAGTGATGAATCTATCTCTCAAGAAAGCGAACTTAAAACCTTACAAGAACAGTTTGAAGAAATTACAAACATGGTTGAAGATGCAACTTGTGATGATCCAAACAATTGGACTTTTACTGCGTATGGTAGTAAAGCATGTGGTGGACCGCAAGGTTTCATAGCCTATCCTTTAACTATAGATACGATTACATTTCTCGAAAAAATAGAAGCTTATAACCTTGCAGAAGAACAATTCAATAGAAAATGGGGTGTCATTTCTGATTGTGCACTAGTTCCGAGCCCAGAAAGCTTGATGTGTGAAAATGGCAAGCCCGTTCTCATATATTCATTTTAGTACACTTAACATGTCATTGTTAAAAAAGAAAAAACCCAAGTACTACGACTTGGGTTCTTTACAAGGGAGAAAGTCAATTTTAAAATAGTAGACTTCTATTGATTCCTAATATATTATCTTTTGTATATGTATCTAAAAAGCTCTCCGTAAAGTGATTTTTACCTAATAAAGGCTGTTTCTTTAAAATGGCTTGTATGTCTCTTTGGCTATATTCTTCTAACATTGGCTTTGCTAATTCAGCAAAGCTATAATGCCAAGGTTCGTATTTAAATCCTTTTCGACTATGATCGTTGGTATATACTCTATAATACCCATATTTATGGGCGTTGGTATCCATCCATTCTCTAAATGACTTATAAATACCATATCCATGAAAATTTTTAGTGCTTAATGGGTATTTTGATGTTTTAATACTTCCATCAACAACATCAATCTCTGTACCCCAATGATGTCTAGAACTTCCTGGTATAGCTGTATATCTAATATTATATAACACAGCATGTTTTGATGATAAATTTCGAGACCGGTATCTTTTATATTTACGTGTCCAAATTAAGTTTTGATGATTAAAGCTTCTATAGCTCGACACGACTCTAATGTTCATGCCACTTTTACGAGCCGCATAATTCATCTCTAAATAAGCCTGATGAGCCTTTTTCTGCAATTTATATCCCGTTCCGTAAAGCTTAGGAGCTCCTTTTCCTATCAAATCACTTTCCGAATACATCGAAGTTTTGGTATTTGTAAAAGCCAAATTTGGGCTAGATATAATTACAATACCTGCAAAAGCGGAGTTTTTTAAAAAATTTCTTCTTGAATTCACCTGAATTTTATCCTTTTTAGTTAAACATTATCAAAATAATCCACCCAACTCCTACCCTAAGGTGAATTAAATTCATGGCAATTTTTCTTTAACTAAAATAATTAATATGATGAGGGCTTTTAACAACAGTTCTTGCAGTTATTAACATTTTAATTGTTGATTTACTGTTGATAATTTCGCGAGGTGAAAAATATTAAATTAAAATTTAAATAATTGATTTTAAATCACTTGTGATTAAATTTAAATCAAATTACTCTATTTCACTTATTAACAATTATTACTTTCAACCATTTTCATTAACAATTTAAAGCATAAAAAATAAGTCAATGTTACAAAAGGTTTCGCTCTTAATTAAAACGAAATAAGTGTCACAAAAAGGAATACAAATTATTGGTTTTTGGTTTGCTTTTTAGTCTTTTTACTGCCTTCATACATTTCGTACTTTACAAACCTGCAGTCAAGTTTACCATTATAAACTTGAATCTTTTTAGATGTTCTAAGACCTACACTTTTTAAACCCTGTTGAAAGTCGGAAGTGATTAACCAAGCATCCGTGTTCGGGTATCCATGTTTCAAGGTATTACCGATTTCTCTATAAAAAATAGGTACATCAATCTCTAATCGTTCGCCGTATGGCGGATTAAACAATACAATTGTTTTACCTTCTAATTCCTTCTCTGTATTAAAGAAATTATCATGTTTTATATCTATAAACTCATCTAAATGAGCGTTTTTCACATTATCAATAGCCTTTCGAACAGCAGATGGAGCTTTATCAAATCCAATTATTTTTCGAAACGATTCCCTCGTTCGTTTTAAAAGTGATTCTCTAATTCTATCAAATAACTCTGCATCAAAATCATTCCATTTTTCAAAACCAAATTCTCTTCTATTAATGTTTGCAGGAATATTATTCGCGATCATGGCCGCTTCGATCAAAATTGTCCCACTTCCACACATAGGATCGATAAAATGCTGGGTACCATCATACCCGGAGTGTAATACCAATCCGGCTGCCAACACTTCATTAATAGGTGCTATATTAGTAGCACTTCTATACCCTCTTTTGTGCAAGGAGTCTCCAGAACTATCTAATGAAACGGTGCACAATTGCTTTTGGATGTGAATATTCAACTGCACATCAGGATGCTTAATATCAATATTGGGGCGCTTACCGAATTTATCTCTAAAATAATCAACAATGGCATCTTTAGATTTTAGTGCGGTATAATGAGAATGTGTGAAATTATCTGAATTTACTACTGCATCAATAGCAAAAGTTCCGTTTTCATTAAAGTAGCGCTCCCATTTTATAAATTGTAATTGCTTATACAATTCATCCTCAGAATCAACCCTAAATTTTTTAATAGGTTTTAAAATTCTCACAGCCGTTCTAAGGGCTAAGCTAGCTTTATACATAAAACCATTATCTCCTACAAAAGACACATTACGAATTCCTTCGCGTATATCCATTGCTCCGAGTTGCCTTAGTTCTTTCGCTAACAATCCTTCAAAACCATACATGGTTTTAGCAACCATTTTAAAATTATCACCCATCAAAAAAATATTTGAGACAAAAATACCCATTTTTCAAATCCTACAGTTTGATTTCTTACTTTTGTTGCCTTATTAATTTTATATTTAAAAGAATGGATTGGTTTCAACATTGGTTTGATACAACGTATTACCATATTCTCTATCAAGATAGGAATGATGATGAAGCCCAGTTGTTCATGTGTAATCTAACATCTTTTCTTGCTCTTAAAAAGAATAGCAAAGTATTAGATTTACCTTGTGGGAAAGGTAGGCACTCTATTTTTTTAAACTCGCTAGGTTTTGACGTTATTGGTGCCGACTTATCAAAGAATAGTATTACTCATGCCAAAAAATTTGAAAATGAATCTTTAAGTTTTGAAGTACATGATATGAGAGATTCCTTCAAAACGAAATTTGATGCAATTCTTAATTTGTTCACTAGTTTTGGTTATTTCGATGAAGATGAAGTAAACATACAAGTTCTACAAAATCTGAAAAACGGACTCTCGAAAAATGGTGTCTTAGTCATCGATTTTATGAATGTGGCTTTTGTAGAAAAAAAGTTAGTAAGCGAAGAAACAATTACAAAAAATGATATTGATTTTAAAATTAAAAGGTCAATAGAAAATGGCTTTATTAAAAAAGATATTCGCTTTACAGCAGACCAGAAAAATCATCATTATAATGAATACGTTCGCTATATTACTTTAGATACTTTTAAAAGATATATTTCAGCGGCTGGCTTAAAATTAAAACATACTTTTGGGGATTATGATTTGAATCCTTTCGATTTAGAAACTTCAAATCGATTAATCTTAATACTTGAATGAATTATATAGCTCTAATAGCATCCGTTTTAGTTGGGTATTTAGTCGTTATTTTGGTCAAGCCAAAAGGAAAATCGACTCAATTGCTCCTGTCTTTTAGTGGAGCTTATCTTCTTTCTACGACTGTTTTACACCTGCTACCTGAGGTGTTTGAATCTCATGAAGAAAACATAGGTGCTTATATCCTGGTGGGTATTTTATTACAAACAATTCTTGAATATTTTTCGAAGGGTGTTGAACACGGGCATGTGCATATTCATAACAATGTTCATAAAATTCCTTGGCTTTTATTTATAAGTTTATATATACACGCTTTCGTTGAGGGTATACCTCTAGCAACTATCGAAAATAGTACTCTTTTATGGGCAATTGTTGTTCATAAAATTCCTATCAGCATTGTACTCGTGGCTTTTTTGATAAAGTCTGATTTTCTAAAAAAACATGCCATATTACTCATTCTGCTATTTGCCTTAATGAGTCCGCTAGGCTCTTTTTTGAGTCGTGAAATTGCCTTTTTCAGCAACTATCAACATGCAATTACTGCTATTGTGATTGGCGTATTTTTACATATTGCCACAGCTATTTTATTCGAAACAACCGAAAATCATCAATTTAATATAAAGAAGTTTGTGGTAGTATTATTGGGTTTCGGGACTGCAATGTTAAGCACCTACTTTTTAAGCCACTAATTAGCAACATTGCTTAAAAATTTGATACGCATAAGACGTAATTCTTCTTCGTCGTAATCACCGTCAAATTCATCTAGAGCCATTTGAATTTTATCACTATCAGCTTCCATAAAGTAGTCGTAAATTTCTTCCTGTTGGTCTTCATCTAATAGGTCATTCAAACTATAGTCAATATTAAGTTTCGTTCCAGAATAAACAATGCGCTCCATTTCTTTGGTCAATTCATCCATAGACAACCCTTTCGAACTTGCAATATCTATCAAAGGTAATTTCCGATCTGTATTTTGAATAATATACAATTTCAAGGCAGAGTTCATACCCGTGCTTTTTACCACGAGATCATCAGGCCGGGTAATATCATTCTCTTCAACGTAAGCAGAAATAATGCTTACAAATTCTTTTCCAAATTTCTTTGCTTTACCATCACCCACACCATGAACATTCGATAATTCTTCTATTGTAATAGGATATTTTAACGTCATATCCTCTAATGAGGGATCTTGAAAGACTGCAAAAGGCGGAACACCTAATTTTTTACCTACTTTTTTGCGCAGGTCTTTTAGCATCATCATCAATTGTTCATCTACAACACCTCCAGAGCCTTTGCTATTGGTAACAATATTAGTATCATCACCTGCAACATAGATATGATCTTCGGTCATCATAAACGAATGTGGGTTTTGCATGAAATCTTGCCCCTTCTTCGTAACTTTTAACACACCGTATTGCTCAATTTCTTTGCTAATATAGCCGGCAACTAAAATTTGTCGAATCAATGCCATCCAATGATTTGCCTCTTTACTTGAACCTGCACCAAAAAATGGTTGAACGTCTGTTTTTCTAGACTTTAACAAGGCATTACTCTTACCGACAATAGTATTTACGACTTCTTTCGATTTATATTCTTGATTTGTATCTCTTATTACGCTTAATAATAATTTTACATCATCTTGAGCTTCAAACTTCTTTTTAGGATTACGCACATTATCATCCATATCTGCACCTTCCCCATTTACTTCATCAAATTCTTCTCCAAAATAATGGAGTAAAAACTTTCGTCTAGACATAGATGTTTCAGCATATGACACTACTTCTTGTAGTAACGCGTGGCCAATTTCTTGTTCCGCAACAGGCTTTCCAGATAAAAACTTTTCTAACTTCTCTATATCTTTATATGCATAAAAGGCGAGACAATAGCCTTCTCCTCCATCACGTCCAGCTCTTCCCGTTTCTTGATAATAACTTTCTAAACTTTTAGGGATGTCATGATGAATTACGAACCGAACATCGGGCTTATCAATTCCCATTCCAAAAGCGATGGTTGCTACAACAACATCTACATCCTCCATTAAGAACATATCTTGATGCTTGGCGCGTTTTTTTGCATCTAATCCGGCATGATATGGAACCGCTTTCACACCATTAACTTGTAATATCTGCGCTATTTCCTCAACTTTCTTCCGGCTTAGACAATATATAATTCCAGATTTTCCTTGATACTGACGAACAAAACGAATGATGTCTTTATCTATCTCTTTTGTTTTCGGACGCACATCATAAAACAGATTGGCTCTGTTAAAAGAGGCCTTAAACGTTGTGGCTCCGGTCATTCCCAAGTTTTTCAAAATATCTTCTTGAACTTTTGGAGTTGCTGTAGCCGTCAAACCTATAATCGGAACATCGTCTATTTTTTTAATGATATTTTTTAAATTTCTGTATTCAGGTCGAAAATCGTGACCCCACTCAGAAATACAGTGCGCTTCATCTATGGCTACGAAAGATATTTTTTGATCTTTTAAAAAATCTACATACTCTTCTTTCGTTAAACTTTCTGGTGCTACATATAGGAGTTTTGTAACTCCCGTTTTTATATCGCTCATTACTTGAGCCACTTCAGTTTTATTCAAAGAAGAATTTAAAACATGGGCAATTCCGTATTCCGATGAGATACCGCGTATCGCATCTACTTGATTCTTCATTAAGGCAATGAGAGGTGAAACAACAATTGCTGTTCCTTCTTGAATTAACGCTGGTAGCTGATAACATAATGATTTACCACCACCTGTCGGCATTATAACAAACGTATTTTCTTTATTGATTAGACTAGTAATCACTTGTTCCTGCAATCCTTTAAATTGACTGAAACCAAAATACTTTTTTAAAGCACTGTGTAAGTCGTTTTTTGTCACTCTGAATTATTATTATCTGTATATTTTAAATACATTTGCAATTAAAGATACTACTTATTTTTATTCTGAAAAAATCAAATTTTGAAAATCAAAAAAAATATTTTAGGCATTGCAAAAGAAACTATTTCTACTGAAAGTAAAGCAATTGCGAATTTAATAAATTTTTTGGATACAGACTTTGAAAAAGCTGTGAACTTCATCTTAGAAGCAAAAGGACGCGTCATTGTTACAGGTATTGGTAAAAGCGCGAATATTGCTACTAAAATTGTCGCTACCTTGAACTCTACAGGAACACCAGCCATATTTATGCATGCAGCAGACGCCATACATGGTGATTTAGGTATTGTGCAAAAAGATGATGTTGTTATTTGCATTTCTAAAAGTGGTAACACTCCTGAAGTCAAAGTTTTAGTACCTTTAATTAAGAACTCAAGTAATAAAATTATAGCCATCACAGGTAATACCAATTCTTATTTGGCATCACATGCAGATTTTGTTTTAAACACATATGTAGAACAAGAAGCCTGTCCTAACAATTTAGCCCCTACAACAAGTACAACTGCCCAATTGGTCATGGGAGACGCTTTAGCGGTTTCTTTGCTGGAAATGAGGGCTTTTACAAGTGAAGATTTTGCAAAATACCACCCTGGGGGTACATTAGGCAAACGTTTATACTTGAGAGTTAAAGACCTTGTTGAGAAGAATGAAATTCCAAAAGTGAACCCTTCTAGTAATGTTAGAGATGTCATTATTGAAATATCAGAAAAACGTTTGGGAACAACAGCTGTTGTAGAAAATGATGATGTAGTGGGTATTATTACGGATGGTGATATTAGAAGAATGTTGAAAAACAATCAAAATATTGAAAATTTAACTGCACTTGACATTATGAGCAAGCATCCAAAAACCATAGAAGTAAGTGCCATGGCTATTGATGCACTTGAAGTAATGGAAACTCATAATATTTCGCAACTATTGGCCGTAGATACTAAAAAATATGTTGGCGTTGTTCATTTACATGATTTATTAAAAGAAGGAATTATTTAGAATGAGTGCAGAAAAAAATGAAATGTCTTTTTTAGATCATCTCGAAGTATTGAGATGGACATTGGTGAGATCGGCTGGAGCTGTATTAGTTGTAAGTCTTTTCGCTTTTGCCATGAAAGATTTTATATTCAATAGTGTGATCTTATCTCCAAAAGATGCAACTTTTTGGACTTACGAGTTTCTATGTAGTATTTCAAAAAGATTTGGTACCGAAGGTTTATGTATTGATGAAATACCTTTTATAGTTCAAAGTAGAACAATGGCAGGGCAATTTTCAGCACATATATGGACTTCCATTACCGCAGGTTTTATCTTAGCATTCCCTTATATTTTATGGGAAATATGGAAATTTATAAAACCAGGTCTCTATCCAAAAGAACGTAAAAACGCCAAAAGTTTTATAATTATCTCTTCCTTTCTATTTTTTGTTGGAATTCTATTTGGATATTATGTTATAACGCCTTTATCTGTAAATTTCTTGGGAGCTTATCGGGTTGCCGATGAAGTAAAGAATAATATTGATCTTGCATCATATATAGGTTTATTAAGAGCTTCTGTACTTTCGGCAGGTTTAATTTTTGAAATGCCCATTATTATCTTCTTTTTAACGAAAATGGGGTTAGTAACCCCAGAGTTTCTTCGGAAATATAGAAAATATACGTTGGTAATAGTCTTGATACTGGCGGCTTTAATAACTCCACCGGATGTAATTAGTCAGGTTATTGTGGCAATACCAATGATGATTCTCTATGAAATAAGTATTACGATTTCCAAAATTATCATCCGAAAAGAAAAAAAGGAAACTAGTTTAAGATAGCTATAACATCCTATCAATTTACTTTATGTATTTTTGTTAGAGTATTAAATTAGGCTACTATGAAAATGGCTACCTCGGTTGAGGAATATATCGAAAATCAAGAAGTATATCGTGATGGATTAGAAATATTGCGAGAAATAATGCTTTCTACTGAGATGGTTGAAACTGTAAAGTGGGGTATGCCTACATACACTGTAAACAATAAAAACGTAGTGGGTATTAGCGCCTTTAAGAAACATTTTGGAGTTTGGTTTTTCAACGGGGTTTTCTTAGCTGATCCTCATGAAATATTATATAACGCTCAAGAAGGAAAAACAAAAGGATTACGCCAGTTGCGATATACAAACATTCAACAAATTGATAGAAGTATTGTGTTAAACTATGCATATGAAGCAATTGAGAATCAGCGAAAAGGTTTAGAAGTAAAACCATCTAAAAAGCCGTTAATTATTCCGAAGGAATTGTCGGCTGTACTGTCAGAAAATGTTAAGTTAGCAGCGTTATTTGAAAGTTTAACGACAGGAAAGAAAAAGGAGTTTGCAGAATATATAAGTAGTGCAAAAAGAGAAGAAACAAAAGCGAAAAGAATTGAAAAAATCATTCCTATGATTCTGAATAACATCGGTTTGAATGATAAATACAGATAAAAAGCATGATATTAAGAGCGGAAAATATTCAGAAAATTTATGGTAGCCGAAAAGTTGTAAAAGGCATTTCTTTGCAGGTAGAACAGGGTGAAATTATAGGCTTATTGGGGCCCAATGGAGCCGGTAAAACGACCTCTTTCTATATGATTGTAGGTATGGTAAAGCCTAATGAAGGTAATATTTTTCTAGATGATGAAGATATTACTCAAGATTCTATGTATAAACGTGCCCAAAAAGGAGTAGGTTATCTTGCTCAGGAAGCATCTGTTTTTAGAAAACTATCCGTAGAAGATAATATTCTTTCAGTACTTCAATTTACTGAACTTTCGAAAGCGCAGCAAAAAGAAAAACTAGAATCATTGATCGATGAATTTAGTTTAGGGCATGTTCGTAAAAATCGTGGTGATTTACTCTCTGGTGGCGAACGCAGAAGAACCGAAATAGCTAGAGCACTTGCTTCAGATCCCAAATTTATCTTGTTGGATGAACCTTTTGCTGGTGTAGACCCCATTGCTGTAGAGGACATTCAAAGTATCGTAGCGCATTTAAAAGATAGAAATATTGGTATTTTAATTACTGATCACAACGTACAAGAAACCTTGGCGATAACCGACAAAACTTATTTAATGTTTGAAGGAGGAATTTTGAAAGAAGGAACTCCTCAAGAATTAGCTGAAGACGAAATGGTTCGAAAAGTATACTTGGGCGAAAGCTTTGAGTTAAAAAAGAATCGATTTTATAAATAGTCAAAACCTAATTATCATACATTTCAATGAAGCGTCTTTTCTATTTATTTTTCTCCTTTCTTTTGTTTGTATCCTTTGCGAGTGGTCAAAACATTGAAACTAAAACCCAAAAAGACCAGGTTTCTTCTAGTCTAGAAAGAACTAATTATTATTTAGAAACCCTCCAAGTTCATTATAAAAATGGGGCTTATGACCTTCACAAAGTTTATAGTGATTCATTATATGCAATTGCTAGCGAAAATAACCTCACAAAAATGCAGGTGTTGGCACTAACCAATCAGGCCGTATTTTTTAAAAATCAAGGGCAACTGCACAAAGCCATAGAAAATTATTATGAAGCACTTGAGAAATGTAAATTAATTCCTGATGATCACCGCGCTAAATTAATAGTATTGGTCAATATGGGCAATACCTATCACCGAATAGGCTCTTATATGAAATCTAATAAAACCATGAGAGAGGTTTTATCAACCTCGGATAATTTAGAGAAGCCTGATAAAATAAAAGCCGCAGCCTTGCTCGGTATTTCAAATAATTATGCCGAATTGAAAGATTATAGCAATTCTTTAGTTTACGCAGATAGTGCTCGTATACTCGGAAAAAAAATGAATAACGAGGGTATAATAATTACTTCTATTAACAGTATTAGTGAATCTTATCTAGAATTAGGGCAGTATGAAAAAGCCCTCAAAATAATAAGGCCAGCTTTAGAAATTCCTTCGTTGAAAAACCCCACAAAAAAAAGGGCTGCTGCACTTTTAACTATTGGCATTGCAAATTACCATCTTGAAAATATTGACAAGGCTCTTACCACTCTCAAGGAATGTAAGGAATTATCTCATGATAAAAAATTACTTGAATTTGAAACACGGTGCTATGAATATTTGGCGAAAATTTATGAGCTAAAAAAAGATTATAAAGCCTCCTATGAGGCTCAAAAAAAATACTCTAATCTCAAAAACACATTATTAACCCAAACTAACGAGGCAAATAACACCGATCTAAAAAAGGATATAGTCGCCAAAAATGAGAAAATTGCGTTGAATACTAAAAAATTAGAAGTCAGCGCTAACAATAGAAATAGAATTATTGTGTCAAGCGGTCTTTTAGTTTTGATTCTAATTACATCACTGTACTTCTATATTAAGAAGAAAAAACAAATCGAATTAGAGCAACAAAAGCTACAATTACAATATCAAGAATTAAAAGAATCTATTAACAACTTAGATTCAAATTCTATCTCTTCTATCTCTATTGAGAAAAGGGAACAAAAAAACAAAGTAAAGTCTTACGAAAATTCTTCTTTGACTATAGAAGATTATGAGAAATACGAAAAGAGTATTCTTGTATACATGGAAAAAGAAAAACCTTATCTGAACCCCGATCTCAAGCAAGTTGATTTGGCGAAAAATTTAGGACTAACTAGTCATCACTTTTCTGAGATTTTAAACTTCTGTTTCAATCAGAATTTTTATAATTTCGTTAATTCGTATAGAGTGCTAGAAGCTCAAAATTTAATAAAAAAAGATAGCCATTCAGATGCAAAGATGATCGCCATAGCTTTCGATGCAGGTTTTAAAAGTAAGACTTCATTCAATCGTGTATTTAAAAAGCATACAGGTTTGACTCCTTCCGACTACAAAAAAAGTATTTAAATAAAGAAAATTTCAAAAAAGAGGTACCACTCGTTCGGTTGGTACGATTACCATAATTTTCTTATTAATTTAACGTTCGATACTGAAATTCAACCTAACGTAATTCTTAATATGACAAGAGAGAAGTTTATCTTTCTGTTACTTTTTGCAGCCATATTTATAAAAGTCTCTGCTCAAACAACCCCAGTACCTGACACAAATTTTGAACAGTTTTTAGTAGACCAGGGGCTGGATACAAATGGGTTGACAGGTAATATACTTAATACTGATGCACAGTCTATTACAAATCTAAATGTAACCAGAACTGACATTACAGACTTTACAGGTCTTGAAGCCTTTGTAAATCTAGTAACATTAAATGCGGGTACAAATCAATTCTTAACATTACCCCTCAATGCGTTAGTTCTTTTAGAAGAACTTCGTTTTAGGGATAATCAAGCGTTAGCAAGTCTTGATTTAAGTTCTAACGCAGCTCTTAGAGTGTTCGAAATTAGAGCTAAGAGTTCTCTTCCTATACCAACAATACCGAGTATAGATTTATCACAAAACACGAATTTAGAAAAAATTAATATCGCAACTTTTGCAAGTATAACAACGTTGACACTTCCCGTTACACCTACTTTAGTTGACATTGACTTGGCGTCATTAAGTGTTCCAGTAATTGATTTATCGCTGCTTACGGGTGATATTGATTTTAAACTAGTAGGGAGTAAAGTTAATGTCAATATAGTATATCCAAACAAGGTAGAGGCAATGAAACGACTAGAACTTAGTAGTATTGTTTTTCCTATTCTTGATCTTTCAGAGCTTATTGGGTTAGAAAGACTTAGTCTTTTTGGCTCTAATGTTGAATCGCTTACACTACCAAACACTAACAATTTAACGGTCATCACGATATGGAATCATAAAATTAATGCTCCTCTTTCAATGTCGGTAGTTCCTCAATTAGAGGCATTAGATATTAGGAGTAACTTTGGCACTGTCCCTCTCGATATAGATTTGTCTTCTAATCTTGAACTAACTAGCTTAAACTTGACAAATGACTTAATGAATGTTATTGACGTGACACAAAACACCAAGCTAACAACCTTTCGAGTTTATACTAATAATTTAACAACTTTAGATGTGACTCAAAACCTCGTTTTAGATAGGTTGGAAGCATATCAAAATCAACTACCGTCTATAGATCTATCACAAAATACGGTATTGCAATGGTTAAACTTATCAAACAATCAATTACCATCGCTTAACATTACCAATAACATTGATTTACAAAGTGTTAATATTAGCGCTAATCTTTTTACAGGAACGGGTTTAGATTTAACTCAAAATATAAGTCTAAGAACGTTAAATGCGGCTTTCAATCAAATTGAATCTTTGGATATTACTCAAAATGTCGCTTTAGGTAGCTTAACTATTAATGATAATTTATTTACAGGCACCGATATTATTGATCAGTTCTATGAGCACTATCAAAACCGACCTTCTATGCGAGTGAACCTCAATGTAGAAAATAATATGCTTTCTGGTCGCATACCTGATTTTTTTAGTGTTTTTCCTATAGAGCTACAAACACGACGAAATGGACTTAAATTTTCGGGTAATGCTTTTGAATTTGGTGATTTTGAAAATGAGCATTTAGACTATATTTCGTTATTAAGTACAATGACAATAGGCCCATCACCAGATTTTATATTTCGTGATTATGCTTATGCCCCTCAAGCTAAAGTAAATGCCATTGAAAATCCAGTTCGAAATGCAGGAGAATCGATTACCTTATTAACTGAAGTAAGTGGTACCCAAAATCACTACAAATGGTTTAAAGATGGAGTTGAGATACCCGATGCGCCTGATGCACCTGAATTGGTGCTAACCAATCTAAACACTTGCGATGCTGGTTTATATCATGCAGAAATTACAAGTGATCTAGTTCCTTTTGAAAATGCTAATCCACCAGGTACAAATGGACGAAATTTGTTATTGGTTCGTAATGATATTACCTTAACTGTAAATGCCACTAAAGAATGTGTTGGCTTAGTACAGCCAGCTAATGGAGCCACAAATATTCCGATTAATACAGGTATTGAATGGGTTGATACTCCAGGTGCATGTGGTTATAAAATTAGTGTTGGAACGACAACTGGGGGTACAGATGTGGTGAATGATGAAGACGTAGGAGAAGTAACTGTGTATAACTTTACTTCAAATTTAGCTCCTAATCAGCAATATTTTGTCACGATAGTTCCATACTATGATGATGGTGATTTTACAGGCTGTACCGAACAGTCATTTACTACAAATGCCACGGCTGTAGTGCCAAGCTGCACTCAATTGTTATCACCCACTAACGGTGCTATCGATATTAGGAATGACCTACCTGACATCAGTTGGAATCCGGCAAACGGCGCCGATGAATATCGAGTTTCTGTTACTGGAAGTTTAAGTACTTCGAACAATATTACAGACCAAATCATTACAGGGAATTCTTATAACTTTTCAAACAATTTTGATAATGGAGAAACGGTTACAGTTACAATAATTCCGCGCAATAGTATTGGTGATGCCGTAGGATGTACTTCCGAAAGCTTTACCATCGTTTCTGCTACTCCAACTATACCTAACTGTACCAATTTAGATAGCCCTGCAAATAATGCAACTGATATTGCTGTTGATACGAATATCTCTTGGAATGCCGTAAGCGATGCCACAGGATATAGAATTTCTATCAGCTCTACAAGTGGTAATAACAACATCACCGATTTTGATAACGGAAACAATACCAGTTACAATCCTCCTATCAATTTTGATAATGATGATCTGGTGAATGTAACCATCACTCCATACAATGGGAACGGATCAGCAACTGGATGTACCGCTGAGAGTTTTACCATCGTTGCTGCTACTCCAACAATACCTAACTGTACCAATTTAGATAGCCCTGCAAACAGTGCAACTGATATTGCCGTTGATACGAATATCTCCTGGAATACCGTAAGCGATGCCACAGGGTATAGAATTTCTATCAGCTCTACAAGTGGTAATAACAACATCACCAATTTCGATAACGGAAACAATACGAGTTACAATCCTCCTATCAATTTTGATAATGATGATGTGGTGAATGTAACCATCACTCCATACAATGGGGCCGGATCAGCAACTGGATGTACTGCTGAGAGTTTTACCATCGTTGCTGCTACTCCAACAATACCTAACTGTACCAATTTAGATAGCCCTGCAAATAATGCAACTGATATTGCCGTTGATACGAATATCTCTTGGAATGCCGTAAGCGATGCCACAGGATATAGAATTTCTATCAGCTCTACAAGTGGTAATAACAACATCACCGATTTTGATAACGGAAACAATACCAGTTACAATCCTCCTATCAATTTTGATAATGATGATCTGGTGAATGTAACCATCACTCCATACAATGGGGACGGATCAGCAACTGGATGTACCGCTGAGAGTTTTACCATCGTTGCTGCTACTCCAACAATACCTAACTGTACCAATTTAGATAGCCCTGCAAACAGTGCAACTGATATTGCCGTTGATACGAATATCTCCTGGAATACCGTAAGCGATGCCACAGGATATAGAATTTCTATCAGCTCTACAAGTGGTAATAACAACATCACCGATTTTGATAACGGAAACAATACCAGTTACAATCCTCCTATCAATTTTGATAATGATGATGTGGTGAATGTAACCATCACTCCATACAATGGGGCCGGATCAGCAACTGGATGTACTGCTGAGAGTTTCACCATCGTTGCTGCTACTCCAACAATACCTAACTGTACCAATTTAGATAGCCCTGCAAACAGTGCAACCGATATTGCTGTTGATACGAATATCTCTTGGAATGCCATAAGCGATGCTACAGGATATAGAATTTCTATCAGCTCAACAAGTGGTAATAACAACATCACCGATTTTGATAACGGAAACAATACCAGTTACAATCCTCCTATCAATTTTGATAATGATGATCTGGTGAATGTAACCATCACTCCATACAATGGGGCCGGATCAGCAACTGGATGTACTGCTGAGAGTTTCACCATCGTTGCTGCTACTCCAACTATACCTAACTGTACCAATTTAGATAGCCCTGCAAACAGTGCAACCGATATTGCTGTTGATACGAATATCTCTTGGAATGCCATAAGCGATGCTACAGGATATAGAATTTCTATCAGCTCAACAAGTGGTAATAACAACATCACCGATTTTGATAACGGAAACAATACCAGTTACAATCCTCCTATCAATTTTGATAATGATGATCTGGTGAATGTAACCATCACTCCATACAATGTCACTGGAAATGCAACTGGATGTACTGCTGAGAGTTTCACCATCGTTGCCGCTACTCCAACTATACCTAACTGTACCAATTTAGATAGCCCTGCAAATAATGCAACTGATATTGCTGTTGATACGAATATCTCTTGGAATACCGTAAGCGATGCTACAGGATATAGAATTTCTATCAGCTCTACAAGTGGTAATAACAACATCACCGATTTCGATAACGGAAACAATACCAGTTACAATCCTCCTATCAATTTTGATAATGATGATCTGGTGAATGTAACCATCACTCCATACAATGTCACTGGAAATGCAACTGGATGTACTGCTGAGAGTTTTAGAACAGAAGAAGAAATTATACCAGAAGATGATACTAAATATGGCTTTTCTCCAAATGGAGATGGGATTCGAGATGTTTGGAAAATAATGAATATCGAGAACTACCCGAACAATAGAGTGACGATCTATAATCGTTGGGGAAATGTTGTTTTTCAAATATCTGGTTATGATAATGTTTCGAGAGTATTTAATGGAACGGCAAACAAATTAACTGGTTTTGGAGCTGGTGAACTTCCTTCAGGCACATACTTTTTCAATATCGAAATTCAGGGTAGTCACAATTTAAAAAAACTAAAAGGTTTTATAGCTCTAAAACGATAATATATTTATGAGAAATTACTCTACACTATTTGTGATATTCATTGTTTTTGTACTATGCAACAATCCCATGTTTTCTCAGCAAACTCCGAGTTTTTCTGAGTATAATTTCAATCCATTTATTATCAATTCTGCTTACGCTGGATTTGAAAATTCTACCGAAATCACGATGAGTACAAATGGTCTTATAAATCAATTTGATGGTAGCCCCAGAAGTCTAGTGTTTTCTGCGAACGCCCCTTTAAATTCTGATAAAATTGGTCTTGGTGGTGGAGTTTTGCGAAATCAAATAGGTGTCACCTCCATAACAAGTATCTTTGGGGCCTATTCTTATAAAATACATTTTGATCTTAAAAAAGATCGACCTGCTTGGGAAGTATTTACCGAAAACGTTATTTCTTTTGGAATTACCGCAGGTATGCAATTCTATAACGATAATTTATTAGAACTGGATATTGACGATGACGAGATTTTTAATCAAAATGTACAGGCTACCGTACCAACAATTGGGGCTGGTTTTTTATGGGAAAAAAAGCAGTTTTATATTGGTCTCTCATCTCCAAATCTATTGGGAAGTCGTCTTGCAAAAAATGACCAAATTCAACTTAAAAATACGTATTATGCTTACTCAGGATATCGTTTTTTTACCAGCCCTTTTCAAAAGGTCTTGGTAAAACCTAGTATTTTAGTGAAATACGAGCAAGGTGCACCAATGCAAGTTGATTTCAACACTTCTGTAACATACAAGAACAAACTTGAATTTGGAATTGGTTTTAGAACAACTTCAATATTTAATGCGCTTGTAGGATTCTATGCTTTCGAGAATCTAAGATTTATATACAATTATAATCAAGCTGTGGGTAATTCTTTATTAACAAGCACACACGGAATTGTACTCAGCTATCGCTTTGGGCAAGGATTCAAAAATAACAATTAATAATTGTCATTCTAATTATTTATTATTTTGTGTTACTTTTTTTCTATTCTGTCGTCTAAAAATAAAAGAATCAACCATCATGAAAAACAACACTCCCGCTAAGATTTTTTTATTCTTAGTTTTACTATCTTTTATGGCATGCGGACCCACCACAAACAATCCTGAGTTTCTTCAAAAAGTAGAAGGTCGCTATTTATTTACGGCTGATGAAATTTTGAAGGTATATTCAAAAGACAATGTTTTATTAATCAAGTGGCGTGGTAACAACGAAATTCAACCGTCCAAATTAAACGAAGACACTTTTTACGTGAAAGAAATGAACGCTAAAATTCAATTTCTTACCAATCCAGAAGATTCGCATGAATATCTTGTGTTTTTGCCAAAAAATGAAGGAGATTCTATCGAATATATCCATAAAAAATTAGATACTAGTGACAAAATTCCTAGTGAGTATTTGGCTAACAACGAATATGAGAAAGCATTAGAAGGCTATCTCGCCATTCAGAAGCAAGATTCAATGAGCCCACTAATAAAATTTTGGAATTTTGATAAAGAAGGAAGAAAATATTTAAAAAATGATAAACGGGAGCATGCAATGAATATATTCAAATTAAATGCCGTATTGCATCCAAAAGAATCAAACGCTTATGTACGTTTGGCAAAAATTTATCTCGAGAGTAAGGATACTGTAAATGCTCTGACTAACTACAAAATGGCATTGAAATACAATTCTGGCAGTAGACGCCTTAAAAGAATAATAGAAAAATTACAAAGGAAAGAAGCCGAAAATACTAATTAAGGCATTATATTTGATGCATAGTTTGATTGAGGTTTCAAATAGAATTATGCACACATCAAATATTAAACATAAAATCCTTCTATTGTTAATGTTTACTGGAGTATTTTGCACCAGTACTATCTATGGGCAAAATGATACCATAAAAAAGAAATCAAAAAATAAAACACTTTTAGATACCAGAAAGAAAGCAGATGGTATTTCTATTGCTATCCCAGATAAAATAAATCCGTTATTCGACATCAATAAAAAGAAGGCTCCAGTTTTAAAACCTTTGAGTTATTATTTAAACTTGGGCAGTAGTTCATCTTCGAAACAACCTAATTTTATGTCTCCTAAGAAAAGAGACGCGGATGTTTATGTACAAAGAAATTTTAACGGTAAAGATACTAGTAACCCAAAACTATCTAGTGATGCAGCATTGGGTACAATTGAAAGCTCTACGAAGTTTGTGAAAATTGAATTTAGAGATCACGGATTGGTTGATGGTGATCGTGTTCGAATTTATCTAAATGAACGCGTGGTTGATGCAAATACAACCTTAAAAGGCTTATCGGCCTTCATTACAATTCCACTCGAAAAAGGATATAATAGAATTGATTTTAAAGCTTTAAATCAAGGCCTAGTCGGTCCTAATACAGCTCAATTTTTTGTGTATGATGATAAAGGCGCTTTGGTCAAAGCACAAGCATGGAATTTGACTGCCGGTAAAGTTGCAACCCTAGGTATTATCCGCTATTAAAACTATAATACATTGAATACCCAAGACTTAGAACAACTGAAATATCCCATCGGTCAAGCGAACATTTCTGCGTCTATTTCAAATGATCAAATAGATAAATGGATTGCTGTTTTAGAAGAGTTTCCTACAAAACTGAAAAATTTAGTATCAAATTTGAACGACGATCAATTAGATACGCCGTATCGTGAAGATGGATGGACGGTGAGACAAGTTGTACATCATTTGGCTGATAGCCATCATCATAGCTATATTCGCTTTAAATGGACTTTGACGGAAAAGAATCCTAAAATAAAAGCTTATTTCGAGCAAGAATGGGCCGAATTGCACGATAGTAAATCTGCGCCAATATCATTATCTTTAAATGCATTGGCATCAACTCATGCTAAATTGGTTTATTTTCTTAAAGGTGTTTCTAAAGATGATTTACAGAATTATTTTATTCACCCAGAAACGGATACTAAAGTTAAGTTAACGTCAAATATTGGAATTTATGCTTGGCATTCTATGCATCACTATGCACATATTGAAAATTTAATGATTAGAGAAGGTTGGGTTTAACTTGTATTTAATTAAACTAAAATAATTTATCATTCAATTGCTTTTTCTCTTCTAACAAGATTTTTCTAGCCTTTGAAAGTTCAATTTCTTTCTCACTTTTAGTCATAGTAGAATTCTTAATCAAGCTTTGCTTAAACGATTCAAATTGTTCTTTAATTAAACTCCAATAAGCATTTGATCCTTTACTATGTATTTCTAAATTTTCCATTTTATATTGCATCCTATACTAGGTTTTTGTTTTTCGCTATTCGTTTTCCCTTCAAGTAAGCAATCTAAAGCATGTCTCAAATCCTTTCCGGTAACTGGAAGTCCATTACCAGGTCTAGAGTCATCTAATTGTCCGCGATAAATCAATTTTAAATTCTTATCGAATGCGAAGATATCCGGGGTACAAGCCGCATCATAACTGATGGCAACCTCCTGTGATTCATCATATAAATAAGGAAAAGGGTATGATAATTCTTGAGCCATTTTACGCATTAAATAAGGGGCATCATCCGGATAATTTTTCACATCATTTGAAGAAATTGCAATACATTTTACTTTTTTCTTCTCATAATCATTCGCTATAGCGACTAACTCCTCATTCACATGTACTACAAAAGGGCAATGATTACATATAAAAAAGATGACAGTAGCCATATCACCACGTAGTTCAAACAAAGAAAGTTCTTCTCCCGAAACAGTATCGTACAAAGTAAAACCCGGTGCCATTGTGCCTAACGGGATCATATTTGATTCAGTTCTTGCCATTTAACATCTTTCAAAATTCATACATTAAAGATATAAAAAAATTGTATTTTTAAACACAAATTAACCACAATTATCAGGATGAGAACATTACAACAATGGTTCGATGAATACGCCGTTAGTCACCAAAATGAAACAAATATTGCCATTCATTATATCTGCGTCCCTGCTATATTTTTTAGTATTGTAGGTATCATAATGTCTATCCCTTCTGCGCCGCTACAAAATTTATTCAATCTCAATAATCCTTTCGTTGAAAATTGGGCAACCATGCTGTTAGTACTCTATTTATTGTTTTACTTGCGCTTATCATTCTCTATGTTCTTAAAAATGCTCGTGTTTTCTGTAATTTGTATTGTAGGAAATTATTATTTAGGCCAATACCTTCCTTTATTGTATACATCAATAGCCATTTTCGTTGTTGCTTGGGTCTGTCAGTTTTATGGCCATAAAATTGAAGGTGCGAAACCTTCTTTTCTAAAAGACATTCAATTTCTGTTAATTGGACCTGCATGGGTCGTAAAAAAAATGTTTAACTAATGAGCAAATCTATATCCTTTGAAGATTTTACGAAGATAGACATCCGCATAGGTACCATCATTGAAGTGAATGATTTTCCAAAAGCTAAAAAACCGGCATATCAGTTAAAAATCGATTTTGGAGAATTGGGTATTAAAAATTCTAGTGCCCAAATTACAGATCTCTATTCGAAAAACGATTTACTACAAAGACAAGTGACGGCAGTTGTCAATTTTAATTCAAAACAAATAGCTAATTTCATGAGTGAATGCCTGGTTCTTGGTGTGGCTAACACAAAGGGAGAAATTGTATTGTTAAAAGCAAGAAAGAAAATAAAAAACGGAGAACAAGTAAGTTAATATGCAACACCCTGTAACAAAAAAAATTCTACAAGAGCTTTCCAATAAGTTGAATGGGGAGCTTTTTTTTGATGACTTACACAAAACGCTATATGCTACCGACGCCTCCGTGTATCGTAAAATCCCTTTAGCGGTTGCACTACCAAAAAATATACATGATATCAAACAACTCATCGCTTTCGCAAATGCTCATACTATAACATTGATACCAAGAGCAGCAGGAACTTCTTTAGCAGGACAATGTGTGGGAGAAGGTATTGTTGTTGATGTTTCCAAATATTTCACAAAGATTATTGCATTTGATGAAAAGAACAAAACGGTAACCGTAGAACCGGGAGTTATTAGAGACGAATTAAATGTTTTTCTAAAACCTTACGGTTTGTTTTTCGGACCCAACACCTCAACGAGTAATCGTTGTATGATAGGTGGTATGGTTGGCAACAACTCTTCCGGTACTACCTCCATAAAATATGGCGTTACAAGAGATAAAATAATAACATTAGAAGTAATTTTATCTGACGGATCTGAGGCCGTTTTTTCATCGGTATCTTCCGAAGAATTCAAGCAAAAAAGGTTGTTGCAAAGCTTAGAAGGACGAATTTATAAAACCATACATACCGAATTATCTAAACCCGAAGTTCAAGAAGAAATACATAGAGAATTTCCAAAAAAAACAATTCATCGTCGTAATACTGGCTATGCCGTAGACACGCTTTTAGATAGTTCAGTTTTTTCTAATTCTACAGAAAACTTAAATATTGCTAAATTTTTATGTGGAAGTGAAGGTACATTAGCTTTTACCACAGGAATTACATTACAACTAGAAGACTTACCTCCTACTCACAAAATAATTGTTGCTTCTCATTTTAACAGTATTCAAGAAAGTCTAGAAGCCGTTTTAGTCGCAATGCGACACAATTTATACACTTGTGAGTTAATGGATAAAACTATCTTAGATTGTACCAAAAACAATAGAGAGCAACTTAAGAATCGATTTTTTGTGAATGGTGATCCTGAGGCCATTTTACTGCTAGAAGTGGCTAGTGATTCTATTGAAGAAACTACGAAGTTAGCAGATAACTTAATTGAAAATTTACAGCAATTAAATGTTGGATATGCACATCCTAAATTAGTTGGTGATGAAATTAATAAAGCCCTCGAATTACGAAAAGCTGGATTAGGATTATTGGGAAATATTGTTGGTGATGCCAAAGCCGTAGCATGTATCGAAGATACGGCAGTAGATTTGCAAGATTTACCCAGTTACATTGCCGATTTTACGAAAATGATGGATGATTTTGATCAAAAGGCCGTTTATTATGCGCATGCTGGTGCGGGTGAGCTTCATCTTCGTCCTATTCTAAATTTGAAAGATGGTAAGGACGTGCACCTTTTCAGAAAAATCACAACGGAAACAGCGAAATTGGTAAAAAAATACAACGGCTCATTTAGTGGAGAACATGGTGATGGTATCGTTAGAGCAGAATTTTTACCTCTCATGATTGGTGAGCATAACTATCAGTTATTAATACGCATTAAAAAAGCATTCGATCCTCATGCTATCTTCAATAAAGGTAAAATTGTTGATGCATACCCAATGGATGCTTCGCTACGATATGACATAGACCGCAAAGAACCAGAAGTTGACACTTTATTAGATTTTTCTGATTCTTTAGGTATTTTAAGAGCTTCCGAAAAGTGCAATGGTTCTGGAGACTGCAGAAAATTACCAAGCGCAGGCGGTACAATGTGTCCAAGTTACAGGGCGACGCGTGATGAAAAAGATACCACAAGGGCAAGAGCCAATACCTTACGTGAATTTTTAACAACATCGGATAAAGAAAATAAATTCGATCATGCGGAACTTAAAGAGGTCTTTGATCTTTGCTTAAGTTGCAAAGCTTGCGCAAGCGAATGCCCTAGTAATGTAGATATTGCCAGTTTTAAGGCAGAATTTTTATATCAATACCAAAAAACAAACCCACCTTCGTTTCGAACTAAAATGTTTGCAAACAATGTGAAATACAACAAATTAGGCAGTCGGTTTCCTGGAATAACCAATAGTATTTTAAATACTTCCCTATCTAAGCACATATTCGGTATCTCTGCGAATAGAAGTGTTCCTAAACTAGCCTCTCAAACACTACGGAAGTGGTTTGAAAAAAATGAAGCACGATTCAAAAGTTCGTCAACTCATAAGCGTAAAATATATTTGTTTGTTGATGAATTTACCAACTACTATGACGTTAATGTTGGAATTGACACCTTCGAATTACTTCATACATTGGGTTATAGTATAGGCATCGTTGCCCATGAAGAAAGTGGAAGAAGCCATTTATCAAAAGGATTTTTAGATGAAGCGAAAGAAATAGCAAACGCTAATATTACTATTTTTAAGGACCTCGTTTCGGAAGAAATTCCTCTCATCGGAATTGAACCGTCAGCAATATTATCTTTTAGAGATGAATATGTACGATTGGGAGACGATACAAAAGCTGCGAAAGAACTCTCAAAACACACCTTTACAATTGAAGAATTTATAAAAAAAGAAGTAGAAAAAGGACATATTAAAAGAGACGCTTTCACTTCACAATCTGCCACAATTAAAATTCATGGTCATTGTCATCAAAAAGCTTTAAGCAGCATTGAACCTACTTTTTCTATCCTGAACCTACCAAAAAACTACACCGTAAGCATATTGAATACAGGCTGTTGCGGCATGGCAGGTTCTTTCGGTTATGAAAAAGAACATTATAAAGTAAGTATGCAGGTTGGTGAAGATACTTTATTCCCTAAAATTCGAAAGTTAAGTTCTAAAACACTTATAGCTGCTCCAGGAACGAGCTGTCGTCATCAAATATTTGATGGCACTAAGCGCACCGCTGAACATCCGATAAGTATTTTAAGGAAAGCGCTAAAATAATCTGTTTCGTTTGAATCATTTAGGAATATTCAGTAAGGCTTAATTTGACTTTTATCTAGATTTTTTTTTGGACCGTGATAAGGCGGAGGTTTCAGACTATTTATAAAACATCCTAAGATTCTCATATTTAAATGACCAAAATGTTTCGTACTTTTAAAGTCAACTAATTCTATTCAAATACCAAACCTTATGAAAACAAAACATCTCACGTTGTTATTATGCTTATTATTCAGTTTTTCTTTAAGCGCTCAAAAGAGAAAGATCTCGAAAAATAAATCAGCGATATTAGCCTCAACAAATAAGCACAAAGACGAATTAATTAAAATTTCTGATAAAATTTGGGCGAGTGCCGAAACTGCTTTCGAAGAGTATAACTCTTCTGAAATTCTTGCTAGTTATGCCGAAAAGAATGGGTTCACAGTAGAACGCGGGGTGGCAGGTATGCCCACGGCATTTGTTGCAACTTATGGTTCTGGAAAGCCCGTGATTAGTGTTTTAGGTGAGTTTGATGCTTTGCCTGGTATTTCTCAAAAAGCGCAGCCAACGAAAGAAGCGCTGAACGAAGGCGCAGGTGGTCATGGATGCGGTCATAATCTATTTGGAACTGGTAGTCTTGGCGCAGCTATTGCGATAAAAGAATTAATTGAAAAGGGTAAATTAAAAGGTACCATCAAATTTATGGGAACACCATCTGAAGAAAAATTCTTTGGAAAAATATGGATGGTTCGCGAAGGTATTTGGGATGATGTAGATGTTAATATCAGTTGGCATCCATCGGCCTCAACAAAAGCAGACGTGCAGAGTTCATTAGCCTTGGTGGATTTTAAAATTGAATTTTTCGGACAAGCGGCGCACGCCTCTGCAGATCCATGGAATGGCAGAAGTGCTTCAGATGCTCTAGAATTGTATACTCAAGGTATAAATTACTATCGTGAGCATGTAAAGCCAACCGTACGTATGCATTATCATATTCAAGATGGTGGACAAGTAGTGAATGTAGTACCTGATTATTCTCGTTTATGGATGCGTGTGCGTGATACCAAGCGTGAAGGTATGATGCCTGTGTATGAGCGCGTACAAAAAATGGCAGAAGGAGCTGCAATTTTAGCAAATGTTGACTATAAAGTTTCTCTTATTTCTGGAATTTATGAGGTCTTAGTAAATCGGGCAGGTGGAGAAATTATGCAAAAGAATTTAGAAATCCTAGGGCCTATAAATTACACTCCCGAAGAAATTGCTTTTGGTAAAAAAATACAAGAAGTCACCAATAAAAAACAAGTAGGAATGGATAGTGCTATCAACCCTCTAGAAGCAACCAAAGAACATCCTGGTGGTGGCTCTACCGATGTTGGTGATGTGAGTTGGAACGTAGCAAACATCAACTTAATCGTTACTACGGCACCTAAAGATACACCTTGGCACTCGTGGGCTGTTGTAGCTTGTGGTGGTATGAGTATTGGTCACAAAGGAATGCTATATGCGTCAAATGCTATGGCAATGACAATGGTTGACCTTTTTGAAAATCCTAAACTTGTAGCCAAAGTAAAAGCAGAATATAAAGAAAGAAAGGGTGATACCGTATATAAAGCGATAGTACCAGACGGCCCACCTCCTATTCCTGTGAAAAAATAAGGTATGTTAAAAAAATGGAAATCTCTAGCTTACACTACTAAATTTTCGATTATTGCATTTCTCTTAACAAGTGTATTAGGATTGTTTAGTATGGGTTTGTTAGGAATGCTGTTATACTATCTAGTGTCATTTTTATTTTCGGCTTACCCTGGGTTGAATGATTGGAGAGGTGATTGGGTTTGGGGAGCTACTATTACAGTTGGTATGTTATGGAGCTTTGGATTTCTTTTTGGAGGTCTTTCGTGGCATTATTTACGTAAATTAATAAATTCTGTTCTTCTATTAAGAATTTTCTACGGTGGTATTCTTTGGTTATGGGCAGCTGCATTATGGTATATTGTGATTTCGAAGAATTTAAATTAAAAAAATATTATGAACAACAATAAGGTATTAAGATTCTCTGCAATTGCTCTATTTTTATTAGGTATTGCAATGATTTATATTGGTGGATTTCATGCTCCGAAAGTAATGCTCCCACCTATTATTACGGGTGTTGGTTTTTTTATTATCGCTTGGGCTCTTAAAGCTTTACGGAACTAAAATATGTCTACAGCACCAAAAAAAGGATTTGAACCCTTATTTCGTACGAGCCCGTTTTTAGATTATAATGGACCGTTTTATCAGAAAAAATCTTCGCCTCAACTAATTGTAGGTCTTCGCATACTTGAGAAACATGTTAATGGTAGAGGCTATGCACATGCTGGGATTTTGATGACCTTATCAGATATTGCTACTGGATACTGCACTGCTTTCTCAGAACAATCTCCATTAAATATCGTCACAACAAGTTTATCTACCAATTTTTTACAGTCGGTGAAATTAGGTGATTGGCTAGAAGCACATGTTAGTATTATCAAAAAAGGAAAACGTTTGGTTAACGCAACATGTCAAATTTTAAAAGATGAAGATTTGGTTGTGCAATCAAATGCTTCGTATCGTGTTATTAAGGGTGAATCAACCCCTTAGTTACATTAATAAACAATCTAAGCCATCTGTTAAGAGATGAAGTAAGAGTCCGGTTGCAATAACTCTCGTTTTTTTAAAAAACAACAAAATTAAATATCCGATAGCCGCTATATATGTATGTAAAGGGTGAAAATTTATACTACATCTATTTGGGTCAAAAATAGGTGTAGCTAACAAATGATCTATATCAATCAACATAGTCAAAATTAAAATAACCCATACTCTCTTCCAGTTTGATCTAAAAAAATAATAGGCAATCAGTCCCGGAAAGATATAATGTAAGCCGTAATGTATGAACGTTCGTAGTAATTCCATTATAGCATATCAATATTTTGATTTTCTAAATAACTCAAAGCATTTGTACCTTCGTTGCAAAGCAAATCTAAGATACTCAAATTCGCTATGAAGCCATGTTTATTGTCAAACACTTGTGTATACTTCTCTAATTTATATTCGACTTCATTTTTAGCAAGCACTAGGTTACGTAGGTCTTCGCTATTCTCAACCTTATTTTGATAGGATTCTGTCTTTGAATATGTCGTTTCTAATTGCAAGGCATCTATCATTAGATCTTGACATCTAAAATTAAAATCTAACAAAAAAGCAGGTTTTGTTTCATATACTGCTCGAATTTCATCCTCATAAAACTCGAAAAAAGGTGATGATCTATATGCTGCTTCAATAGACTTTAAATGTTGCTTTTGCCAATCAAAACTGTAATCAATTAGCACATCTTTCGTTTTTTGTTTACTATTCGCGTTTTTAACCGGAATATTTAGTAGCTGTCTACCATTTGGACTAAACACATAGCATCGTGTTCTATATGTTTGCTTTTGATAGTTATCCTCTACCTCATAAGTAACATGTTTTCTTTGCGCAAGAATGACATATTGAATAATGGGCGAAAAATATGTTGGATATAAAAGCACTATTTTGTTTAAAATTATAAAAGCGTAAAATTACTTAATACTAAAGTTACTAAGCATTTTTACGTTTTTTATAAGCACTATAACCAAACCACAGTACTAAAAAACCTAAGAAATAATAAAGATAAGAAACACGCTCTCCACTTCCTGAAACCGTAGTGAACATGCGGTCCCAACGAATTTTATTGATGCCTTTGGCATTCGTTTCCCAACTTAACCAAATAAATACGGGTTTTCCAACAACATGATCAAAAGGTACATATCCCCAATAGCGTGCATCTAAAGAGTTTTGACGGTTATCTCCCATCATCCAATAGTAGTCTTGTTTAAAAGTATAGCTATCTACTTGCTTTCCATTAATAAAAATTTCATCTCCGTTAGCAATTAAATCATTTCGTTCATATTCAGAGATCAAACGTTTATAAAATGGCAACGTCTCCTGAGTTAACTTTACAGTCGCTCCCTTTTTAGGAATATAGAGTGGTCCATAATTGTCATTATTCCAACCTAAATTCGCACTTCTAGGAAACACATCTCCAGGCGTACCTTTAGGTTGTAGTTGCTTCG
Source organism: uncultured Flavobacteriaceae bacterium (assembly GCA_947500525.1). GTDB lineage: Bacteria > Bacteroidota > Bacteroidia > Flavobacteriales > Flavobacteriaceae > Aureibaculum. The sequence goes on from CANMSH010000002.1 coordinate 740,469, forward strand.
TAACACTTTTTACTGCAGGGTTTTTCGCAATCCTTGCGGCTTCTTCATCTGTAAGGGTCAAATAATAATTACCATTTTGCATCTGCCCTCCTTCTCTAACACCATACCGATTTACTAGTGAAGCATTATTAATAGATTTCCCTTCTGTATCGACAATAAAATTGTATTGTGTTCTCGCTCTTCCTGGTAATTTAGAACGTTTTCCATTTATATAAACATATCCATCAATTATTTGCATGGTATCACCAGCTACCGCCACGCATCGCTTCACTAAATTGGTTTTCTTATCAATGGGCTTGTAATAATTTCTGTCAGGATGAAAATCGTTCATATCCTTCAAGGTATCGGCCGGTTGATTAAATACAACAATATCATTCCGTTTTATTTTTTGAAAACCGGGTAATCTCATGTACGGTAATTGGAACTTGTTCCAAAAAGAGGTCTTTTTTTCAGAAACATCATCATCGAAAATATAAGATTTGAATTTGCTCGTTAGTTTTTTATCAGTAAATGGCACAGGTATAGCTGGTATTGTATCATGAACCATGGGCGCAGCAACGGTAGTCATAGGTACTCTAGCCCCATAATGAAATTTACTCACCAGTAAAAAATCACCTATATATAAAGATTTTTCTAAGGAAGAAGATGGAATGGTATATGGTTGCATAAAATAGGTATGCACTAATGTAGCTGCAATTATAGCAAAAGCAATAGAACTTACCCATTCTCCTAAATTCGATTGAGGTTTAAGACTTCGGTCCTCTATATAAGTAGCATTCGTAGCATAATTTATATAAAAAAGGTAAAACCCAAGAGTGACAATGACTAAGAAACTATCCAATCTTTTTGTAAAACCAAAACTTCGAATTGTTTCTATCCAAATGACTGGAAACATCAATAAGTTAATAATTGGTAAAAATAGTAACACAGTCCACCACTTAGGTCTATTGATAATTTTCATTAATACAATGGCATTGTACACCGGTACAATTGCTTCCCAAGCTTGTCTTCCTGCTTTGACATATAATTTCCATGTACCCAAAAAATGAATCACCTGAATGACTAAGAAAACTAATAACCAACCTGTTAATGTCATATCTAAACTTTAAAATTTCTTTTTAAATCGTAACTAGCTCAAGTATTCTTCTAAATCACGACTTCTCTAATTATAACCCGAGTACATCTTTCATGCTGTATACTCCTTTTTTATTCTGTATCCATTCTGCAGCAATAATCGCCCCTAGAGCAAATCCATCTCTATTTTTTGCTGTATGTTTTATTTCTATGTCATCAACCATAGAATCATAGGTGATGGTATGCGTTCCTGGTACTTTATCTATTCGTTTCGCTACAATAGGTATTTCATCTTCATTATTTGTTACATCTAAGGCCCAACTATCTTTTGAAGAGTTATCTATAATTCCCTCTGCCAAACTAATAGCCGTGCCACTAGGTGCATCTAACTTTTGAGTGTGATGTATTTCTTCTAAATGCACATTATATTCTTTAAAACGAGCCATCATTTTAGCCAATTGTGCATTCAATTCAAAAAATAAATTCACACCTAAACTGTAATTAGAGGCGTAAATAAACGCTCCATTTTCTTTGAGGCAATTTTTCTTAGCCTCATCAAATTTATCTAACCAACCAGTTGTACCTGAAATAATTGGAATGTTTAATTTAAAACATTTATTTATATTATTAAAAGCTTCTGAAGGAATACTAAAGTCAATAGCAGCGTCTGCAGCCTCAAGACCTCCTTCTTTCGTTTCCTTATCAATTTTAGCCACGATTTCATGTCCTCTTTCTAAAGCCAATCTTTCTATGGTTTTACCCATTTTCCCGTAACCAAACAATGCTATCTTCATCTGTTAAAAATTAAAATTTAGTGTAAACCCCATCATAGGTCTATTGGTATAAGTTTCGGTAAACATTGAGGGCCTCAAAGACAAGTTTTTGTCTAAAGCTTTATCTGGTAAATGTGCATCTACATTTGCTTCCAAAATATTCAGGGCATACAAGCCAATAGTAATAAAAAGTGATAAATCTCTATTCTTCTTAAGGACTTCTTGTGCTCTTACCAATCCGTCATCGTTTACCAGAGCCACTCCTTCACTATTGGTAAATTCATCAGGCAATCCGGCTCTTCTTCTTTTAAAGGCCGTGCGATACCGTTTAAATTCCTTATCGTTATCAACATAAAAGTAGACTCCTGTGCCAACTGCCGCCCATACAATAGGAACTTTCCAATATTTCTTATTGTACATTTGTCCTAGACCAGGTAAAACAGCCGAGTAAAAAGCAGCCCTAGAGGGTGATAATGGGTCTATACCCTTAAAACTGGTAATTTTTCGTTGTGTTCTAACCGTAGAATCTTTTTCTACTATCAATTCATCTTCTTGCCCACTAACAATTGTAGTAAACATCAAACAAAACAGCACAATGTACAGCTTCCTTGTATGCATTATTACTGCAATAGCTTAATGATTCTATTAAAATCTTCTTCTGAATGAAAAGGGATGGTGATTTTACCCTTGTCTTTACCTGCCAACTTTATCGCTACTTTATGTCCAAAAAAATCACTTATATCTTTAATTCCATTGCGAACATATGAAGGTACCTCTTCTTTCGCTTTTATTGAAGTGCCAACCTCCAACGGTTTGTCTTCTCTAAGAGACTTTACCAATTCTTCAGTTTGACGAACAGATAATTTATCGCGAATTATTTTCTCATAGATATCTAACTGAATATCTTGATTTTCAATCGTAATCAAAGCTCTTCCATGCCCCATGCTTAAAAAGCCATCGCGCATTCCTGTTTGCACAATAGGGTCTAGTTTTAACAGGCGTAGATAATTCGTTACGGTTGATCTATTTTTTCCAACACGGGTACTTAATTGTTCTTGTGTAAGTTGTATCTCATCAATTAAACGTTGATAAGAAAGTGCTACTTCTATTGGGTCTAAATCTTGTCGCTGAATGTTTTCAACCAATGCCATTTCGAGCATTTCTTGATCATTCGCCAATCTTATATATGCCGGTATTGTAGTTAAACCAATTAATTTCGACGCTCTAAAACGACGCTCTCCAGAAACCAATTGAAATTTATTAGAGCCTAATTTACGCACTGTAATAGGCTGAATAACCCCTAATTCTTGTATTGAACTTGCAAGTTCTCTTAAGGCTTCTTCATTGAAATAAGTTCTTGGTTGAAATGGATTTACTTCAATCTTATGAATCTCTACCTCAACAATACTACCAACAACCTTATCGGCATTCTTATCTTGAATAGAGTTGATATCGTCAACAGAATCTTTTAATAAAGCAGATAATCCTCTACCTAACGCTTGCTTTTTTACTGCTTTGGCCATGTGTATTCTTTTTTAGAATTTCGTGCGCTAAATTAATATAATTTACCGCTCCTTTACTTGTTGCATCATAAGCAATGATACTTTCTCCATAACTCGGTGCTTCACCAAGTCTTATATTTCGCTGTATAATGGTCTTAAAGACCATCGTATTAAAATGCTTCTTAACTTCTGCTACCACTTGATTTGACAATCTCAAACGTGAATCATACATGGTTAAAAGTAAACCTTCAATGTCTAAATCAGCATTATGCACTTTTTGTACACTTTTAATGGTATTCAATAGCTTACCTAAACCTTCTAGCGCATAATATTCGCATTGAATTGGAATAATTACTGCATTTGCGGCCGTTAGGGCGTTTAGTGTAATCAATCCTAATGAAGGGGCGCAATCAATAACAATATAATCATAGATATGTTGAATAGGTTCTAGCGCCTTTTTCAACATATACTCTCGTTCATCTTTATCAACAAGTTCAATTTCTATTGCAACTAAGTCAATGTGGGCGGGAATAATATCCACATTTGGCGAATTCGTTTTAACAATTGCCTCTTTAGCCGTAATTGTATGTTCTAAGATTTGATAGGTTCCGTTCGTCACTGACTCTACATCTATACCTAAACCTGAAGTTGCATTAGCCTGAGGATCAGCATCAATAAGCAGTACACGCTGTTCGAGCACTCCTAATGCCGCCGCCAAATTCACAGTTGTTGTTGTCTTGCCTACTCCCCCTTTTTGATTAGCTATTGCTATTATTTTTCCCATTAAAAAAACGAATTTTTCAGGATATAAAAATACGATTATTTAGCAGGAATAAAAATGAAGTTTTGAACAAAAAAGAAAGCTGTTAATATCTATGAATTAACAGCTTCTCGTAAAACACTAGTAGTGTGATTCTTACTTTTTATCTTCTGGATTTAAAACCATTAAGATATATCCTTTCGTAAGGTACTTTTTAGCAACAGCTTGAATATCTTTTCCGTTAATAGCATCAATATCCTTTGTGGCTCTCACCACCTTAAGCTTATCCGTTTTATTGTAATCTGCATTTTTTAACGCATTGATCCAATACCTATTCTTCTTAAGATTCTCTTTATACTCTAGTAATTGGGCCTCTTTTATTTTAGCCACATCTTTTTCTTCAGGACCGTTATCAATAATTTGTTGAAGTTCTTTTAACGCGGCTTCTTTTAATTTCGTAACATTTTCTGGACCACATGGAAACGAAATAGAGAAATTATATGAACCATAAGGAGTCTTACTAATACCTCCTCGAGCTCCAGCCCCATAAACACCAGCCTCTTCTTCACGCAATTTTTCAATCAATTTAATAGATAAAATTTCTCCTAAACTTCTAAGCATGTGGTTTTCTTTACTGCTATATTCAGTCTCTCCGCGATAGCTAATAACTACATTACTCTTAGGTTCTGTTCCTTTCTTTACAATTTTTTCATGAGAACCTGAGCGCGGTCTAAATGCATGGTCTTTATATGTTTCTCTAGTTTCACTGCTTGGTAAACTTGCAATATATAGTTTCGCATACTCTTTCAGTTTTGCCTCATCTAAATTACCTACAAAATAGAATTTAAAATCTCCCGCATTTGCAAAACGTTCTTTATATTTTTCATAAGCAAGTCCATAATCTGCATTATCTAAGTCTTCCGGTGTAGGAAATCCTAAATAGCGTGGGTTTCCTTCATTCATAAACTTACCTGTTTCTATTTGAAAAAAGATATTAGGGTTCGACAATACATTCCCTAAAAAGGCTTTTTGTTTCGAAACGAATGATTTGAAAGCTTTGTCATCTTTATTTAGCGAAGTAAAATATAAGTGTGTCAACTGAAATAAGGTTTCAAGATCCTTTGGTGTTGATGAACCACTAAAACCTTCACTGTTTTGACCTATGAACGGGCGTACTCTTGCAATCTTACCCGACATCATTTTTCCCATCTCTATTTTATTCATACCGTTTACTCCAGCTTCTGTCAACCCTCCATTAGCAATACCAATTTTTAAAACGTCAGCATCAGAATATAAAGAAGTACCTCCATAACTAAAGGCTTCCATTAATACTTCATCATCTTTAAAATCTGTCTTCTTGTATACTACTGTTGCTCCATTCACTAAAGTCAAGGTCATTGTACCTAAAGCCTCATTCTTCACTTGTTTGATGATTGCTCCCGCCTTTGGCAAAGTACTCATCAATGATTCAGCTATTTCAGTATCTTCGTATGGCTTTATATTGGCACTTTCAACCGCCGTCAATAAGTCTAGAACTTGTTTCTCAGTTGCTTTTTCAACACCTTCTTTCTCTGCACCTGTAAAAACGACTACTCGGTTATCTTTTCTCAAATAATCCTTTATCAATGCATTTATTTCGTTCAATTGAATTGAAGGAACTGCTCGTTTGGTAAAGTTATATTCCCATTCAATTCCTGGCATTGCCTCTTGGTTTAAAAAGTTTCGTAAGTACTCACCCGCATATCTAGCAGATTCTGTCTTATCTTTATTTTTAAACGCTTTTTCCATACTTGCCAAGATATCTTTTTTGGCTCTCTTAAATTCTCCAGCTTGAAAACCATAACGTTTAACACGTTCATTCTCTTCTAGCAAGGCCTTTAAAGCGGTAAGTTGGCCCGTGGCGCTTGTCATGGCAAATGATTGGTATGCACTTTTGTTTTTTGCAAACGTACCACCATGTGATGAGGAACCAAAAACAAAAGGAGGATTTTCACTTTCTACCAATTCTCCTAAACGATTATTGATCATTTGAGAAAACAACCTTTTAACAATTGATTTTCTATAGCCTTCAACAGTAGTTGCTGGCTTAGATGATGTTTTGTCTTTATACATCAATCGCACTTGATTGAATGTAGACTCTTTATCCGTTTCGATAGAAACAAAGGTTTCTTCATGATTTGGTACATCGAATATCTTACGCTCACGAGGATTTTTCGCTGCAGGCACGTTACCAAAGTGTTTTTTGATTTTTGCCTCTAACTTATCTACATCTACATCTCCAACAGCAACAACAGCCATTAAATCAGGACGATACCAATCTTTCTTAAATCTTCGTATCGCTTCGTAACTAAAATTTTCTAAAATTTTCTTTTTACCGATGGGTAAGCGCTTTGCATATTTTGAATTATTCATCATTTTTGGTAAATAATTCGCCATCATTCTTTTATCTGCTCCCAAACCTAGTCGGTATTCTTCTAAAACAACACCTCTTTCCTTATCTATTTCTTCATCTGTTAAGTTGGTATTAAAAGCCCAATCTTCTAGAATCTGAAAACCTTTATCCAGTTTTTCCTCGTCCTCACTAGGAATGGGTAAAATATAAACTGTTTCATCAAAACTAGTATACGCGTTTAAGTGTGCCCCAAATTTGACTCCGATACTTTGAAGATAATCTACCAATTCATTTTTCTTGAAATTTTTCGTTCCATTAAAATTCATATGCTCCATAAAATGAGCTAATCCTTGTTGATCATCATCTTCTAAAATAGAACCCGCATTCACAGCCAAACGTAATACCACTTTATTTTCTGGCTTTCCGTTGTTTCTGATGTAATACTTAAGTCCGTTCTCAAGAGTACCTGTTCGTACATTAGGGTCTACAGGTATTAACCCATCTTTTATTTCTATCGCTTTTTCTTTAGCGTCTTTGATCATGGTCTCTTGACCAAAACTACTCGTAACAAAAAGGGAAATGGACAGAAACGTTAATAGTATTTTTTTCATGTGTAAATTGATTAATGAATGAATTAATTAAAATAATTTAACCACAAATTAAGGTTTAAATTACGTGTGTTAAAATTATTAAATTTTATCTAAAATTAACCATCAAAAAATAATTTTAATTTTTTAAAATAATCTATTGCCATACACAAAAGGATTTGTATATTTGCGCACGATTTCAGGGGCTATAATTTTCTCCCTTCAGGTCAAAAAGACAAAATAAAGTTATTAAAGACATAAGTAATGAGTAAAAGAACGTTTCAACCATCAAAGAGAAAGAGAAGAAATAAACACGGCTTTATGGAAAGAATGGCAAGTGTTAATGGTAGAAAGGTATTAGCTAGAAGAAGAGCTAAAGGTAGAAAGAGATTGACTGTGTCATCTGACCCAAGACCAAAGAAATAATGATATTCTCATTAATGATATACAAGGTGTTACTTTTTTAAGTAACACCTTTTTTTATATCTTTTTAATAAGTTTTTTATATCTGTTAAAAATCACATCATTAAATTTAAAATATTTGTAACCCGAAAAAAATAACTAGTAAACCTCTTATTTAGAAATGCCGAAAAATAAAGACATCAAATCAATTTTAATTATAGGTTCAGGTCCAATCATCATCGGACAAGCATGCGAATTTGACTATTCAGGATCTCAATCATTGCGATCGCTACGGGAAGAAGGTATAGAGACAATTCTAATTAATTCTAATCCAGCGACTATCATGACAGATCCAACAATGGCTGATCATGTATACTTATTGCCGCTTACCACAAAATCTATCATACAAATATTGAAGGAACATCCTCAAATAGATGCCGTTTTACCTACTATGGGTGGACAAACAGCTTTGAACCTTTGTATTGAAGCTGATAATAAAGGAATTTGGAAAGATTTTAATATAGAGTTGATTGGTGTTGATATTGATGCTATCAATGTTACAGAAGATAGAGAACAATTTCGTAATCTCATGGGAAAAATTGGGGTCGACATGGCACCTCAAGCAACAGCGACCTCCTTTTTAAAAGGAAAAGAAATAGCGCAAGAATTTGGATTTCCATTGGTGATACGTTCTTCTTACACCCTAGGTGGTGCTGGAGCATCTATTGTATATAAGGCAGAGGACTTTGATGAACTTTTAAGAAGAGGATTAGAAGCATCTCCTATTCATGAGGTGATGATTGACAAAGCCATGATGGGTTGGAAAGAATATGAACTAGAATTACTGCGTGATAGAAATGATAATGTTGTGATTATTTGTGCCATAGAAAATATGGATCCAATGGGTATTCATACTGGAGATTCTATTACTGTAGCACCAGCCATGACCTTAAGTGATCGTACCTATCAACGTATGAGAGATATGTCTATTCATATGATGCGTTCTATTGGTGACTTTGAAGGTGGTTGTAATGTACAATTCGCCGTAAGTCCGGATGAAAAAGAGGATATAATTGCGATTGAAATTAACCCAAGGGTTTCTAGATCTTCGGCATTAGCGAGTAAAGCCACGGGGTATCCTATCGCAAAAGTTGCTACGAAACTTGCCATCGGTTATACTCTTGATGAACTCGACAATCAAATTACTAAAACTACCTCTGCTTTATTCGAACCAACACTCGATTATGTGATTGTAAAAATACCACGTTGGAACTTTGATAAATTTGAAGGTTCAGATCGAACGTTAGGCTTGCAAATGAAGGCTGTTGGGGAAGTAATGGGTATAGGACGATCTTTTCAAGAAGCTTTACATAAAGCAACGCAATCTCTTGAAATTAAGCGTAATGGTATTGGCGCTGATGGGAAAGGATATAAAGATTACAATCAGATAATTGACAAATTAAAAAATGCAAGTTGGGATCGTGTTTTTGTTATTTATGATGCCATTCAAATGGGAATTCCATTGAGTAGAATTCATGAGATTACCAAAATCGACATGTGGTATTTAAAGCAATATGAAGAATTGCATGCCATCGAAAAAGAAATCTCAACGTACGACTTAGAGACACTTCCTAAAGAACTATTGTTAGAAGCGAAGCAAAAAGGTTATGGTGATAGACAAATTGCCCATATGTTAGATTGCTTAGAAAGTGAGGTATATAGCAAACGTCAAACATTAAATATTAATAGAGTTTATAAATTAGTAGATACCTGTGCTGCCGAATTTAGTGCTCAAACACCTTATTATTACTCTACGTTTGAAAGTAATAGCATTCGCAACGGTGTAGCCTTCGCGGAAAATGAATCTGTAGTTTCTGATAAGAAAAAAGTAGTGGTATTGGGTTCTGGACCGAATAGAATCGGACAAGGAATAGAATTTGACTATTGCTGCGTACATGGAGTATTAGCCGCCAAGGAAGCTGGTTATGAAACCATCATGATTAATTGTAATCCTGAAACCGTTTCTACTGATTTCGATACGGCAGATAAATTGTATTTCGAGCCTGTTTTTTGGGAACATATTTATGACATTATTCAGCATGAAAAGCCCGAAGGAGTTATAGTACAGCTTGGAGGACAAACTGCCTTAAAGTTAGCTGAAAAGCTTTCTAAATATGGAGTTAAAATCATAGGTACTTCTTTTGAAGCCTTAGATTTAGCCGAAGATAGAGGCCGTTTTTCTAAACTATTACAAGAATTAGATATTCCTTATCCTCAATTTGGAACAGCTACCACTGCCGACGAAGCTCTTGCGATTGCTGATGAATTAGACTTCCCTATTCTAGTTAGACCTTCGTATGTATTAGGAGGTCAGGGTATGAAAATTGTCATCAACAAAGAAGAACTAGAAGAGCATGTGGTAGACTTGCTTCGAAAAATACCAAATAATGTTTTACTCTTAGATCATTATTTAGATGGTGCTATTGAAGCTGAAGCTGATTCTATTTGCGATGGCGACGATGTACAAATTATTGGTATTATGGAGCATATAGAGCCTTGTGGAGTTCACTCGGGAGATTCAAATGCAACATTACCACCATTTAATTTAGGTGAATTCGTAATGCAGCAAATAAAGGATCATACAGTAAAAATTGCCAAAGCTTTAAAAACTGTGGGTCTAATTAATATTCAATTTGCAGTAAAAGATGATGTGGTATATATAATTGAAGCCAATCCTAGAGCCTCTCGTACGGTACCGTTTATTGCAAAAGCATATCAACAACCGTACGTAAATTATGCTACAAAAGTAATGCTCGGTGATATGAAAGTAAAAGACTTTAAATACGATCCGAAGTTAGAGGGCTTTGCTATCAAACAACCAGTATTCTCGTTTAACAAATTCCCGAATGTTGACAAACGTTTAGGACCTGAGATGAAATCTACAGGTGAGAGTATTTTATTTATTGATAGTTTAAAAGACGATCAGTTCTATGAATTATACTCTAGACGTAAGATGTATTTGAGTAAATAAGTCTTTTAACACATTAAGAAGCAACTATTTAAAGGCAATTGTATCATACAGATATAATTGCCTTACTTTTTGGATATGAATGCTCACAAAACTATAAATTTCCCACTGCTATTTCCTATAATTCTCCTCACACTTGTTGTAGGTAGTTGTGATGCTGACGATTCTTTTACAATAGAAAATCCGAAGGTTCTAGATTTTCAAAGTTTTACCTTGGAAGTACCACAAGATTGGACGAGTTTTACGCAGCAAGGTATTGACACTTATGTAGGTGGTCTCACAAATAAGATAGATACCTTATATTTTGACTATGGATATCTCTCTTTTGGGTCATTAGATGATATCAAAGCAAATGACGAGACATTATCTTTTCAAGCACTAAAAATAGATGGTGAAGATGCCAAAATAGTCAAAGAAACAAGAGCCGAAGAAACAGAAATTCGATATTCTTTATATGTTGATAAAAGAGATCAAAATAATTTGAATCGATTATACGTATACGGACTAACCAATGAACAACTTATTACAGCCATTTTTTTAAGTCATAAATTTACCGACTAATTATTCCTGAAACCCTCCAGTTTGCCAATCTTTTATCAGTTGAATTTCATCCTCGGTTAATTTTGGCCTATTCCCAGGAGGCATTGTACCATTCTCTACAAGCATGATAAGTTCACTGTTCTCAACAGCACTCTTAACTTGAGTAGCTGTCGTTAATGCTATAGGCGCTCCATTAATCGGAGGATCTAAATGACAAGACAAACAGTAATCTTCCATAATGATTTTCACAGCACCATTATAGGTTACGGTAGCATCACGTGGTGTTGGGGTAGGTTCTTCATCAGACGAACAATTTGTTGTCATGATGAGGACAGATAAAACGAGGAATGTTGTTAATTTTTTCATAAAGAGGTTTATTAAATTTGCATAAAATCATACAGTCCTTAAAATATAACTGCTTAAATTAACATTTAGTATGAAATATTGTTAGTTTATATAAAAAACAGTACTAATCACATACTTATGACAGAACTTATCTTTATTTACAATGCGAAATCTGATCGATTAAATTCGCTAATCGAATTTGCACATAAAATAGTAAGTCCTTCTACATATGCCTGCGACTTATGTACACTTACTCATGGAAATTTTGGAGAGCGCGAAACTTGGAAAACTTTCAAAGACAATGCTAACATTCCGTTGACCTTCTATCATATCGATGAGTTCGAAAAGCTATTTCCTGATAGGTTTACTTATCCAGTAATCTTAAAAAACGAAGCAAATCAACTTTCTGTTTTATTAAACGCTGAAGCTATTGCCAGTTTTAAAACTACTGAGGCATTGATTGAAGCGCTTCAGGAATTGGTTGAAGGCTGATGGTTAATGGGTATAGAAAGATTTCTTATCATTCTGCGAATTTTATTGTAATCCTCGCGATAGCAGAGATCCAGCTTTTTAATGTTCTCTTTGTGGCATCAAAACAAAAAAGAACATTCAAACCTAAACACTTCTTACTGTACTTTCACATACTCCAACACCATTTCAACAGGCGCATCATTGGCCCAACTGATATACGTAATGGTAAGTTTTTTGTTCTCTATTTTATAATCGACCGCACCTTCAAAAAGATCACCTCTTAATGCACTTCTAAAGGGTCCGGGGTCAGCTTCTTTTTGATCAAACCAAGCAGAACTCTCATATCTAAAGATCAATTGTTCTCTATTCTCTAATAATAAACCGGTATATTCTTGCCATAGTGAAACATCCTCGCGTGTTTGTCCTTCATAAAACCCATAAATCTCAGCACGCCTTTCAAAGGTAAAATCATCAAATATTTGTATTTCATCGAGTCGATATCCATCTCTTTGTTGGAGTTCTTCGGTTTTGGTCCATGTACCAACAAGTTCCTCTTGAAGATCGTTGCTATTACAAGAAAGCACAGCACATGTACTCAGTAATAATAAGAGTATTCTAATAGATTTCATAAACGTTAAGTTAGTTGTTTCTAATTAGATGCTCTGATTATCAAATGGTTGCTTCTTTAGAAAAATAGAAGAATTACAACAATTTACTTAGCCTCTAACCACGCCGTTCTTTTTTTCTCAATTCTCTTTTTCACCTTTTCTTGAAGGGTTGTGGAATAAGAAGGATTGGGATCAAAAGTTAACTGCGTTTCTTTTTGTTGGTCGAAACGTTTAAAGACAACAGTGACTGTTTGATTGGGTTTGAATTGCGCTAGAAAATCTAATGGTTTTGTTTCTGGGGTGATGGCAATACCATGTATCGATATCAATTGATCTCCGTTTTCTAGTCCACCTTTATAGGCAGCACTTCCTTTAAATGGATTTGATACGAGTTTAAAATCACCGTTCAAGCGAACACCTAAACTAGCCTCCGCTAACTTGGCTTGCTCAAATGTCACACCTACACTTTCAAATAACGTTTTATAATCAGGCATCTGACTATCAAAAATGTATTTCTTAAAAAAATTGGTGCTGAATGCTGCACCGGCATAACTACTCAATGCATCTTGTAGATCTCGAATCGTATAAGGTATTTCTGGCTTCCCGTAGGTCTGCCATACTTGCTTCATAAAAGCATCGAGATTCTTACTGCCTTCTAAATTCCGTAAAGACAAATCTAAGGCCAAGCCCAATACAGATCCATAGGTGTAATAAGAGATAAAAGTGTTCTCTCTATTCACAGGATCTACTGAGCGCGCAGCATCAACAAAAGGAGCTTGATAACTCATTTCTATCGGATTAAAATAACCTCTTGCTGGAGAATTCCACACATAATTGAGTCCGCCTGCCAAACGCTTTATATAATCTTCTTGCGATAACAAACCTGCTCTACATAATAGTAAACTAGTGTAATAACTAGTAAAACCCTCCGCAAACCATAATTCACCAGACATATTCGTCTCGGTATAATCAAAAGGTTCTAAAGTCTTTGGGCGAATACGTTCAACATTCCATGCATGGAAGAATTCATGAGATACTGTGCCCATATTACGTTGCATGCCTCCATTCGCTAAACTTCGCGTACTTGTTAAAATCGTAGAATTACGATGTTCCATACCATCTCCTGAAGCATTCGGAATATAGCATGCTAAAAAAGTATATTCGCCGTAATCAAAATTAGGCAGTTCACCATAAACAGCCTTTTGTTGTAAGACTACTTTTTTAACACCTTCATAATATGTGTCTAATTCCTCATCTGTACCATTATGATGCAACACAAATTTGACCGTTTGTTCTTTATCTTTATCAGCAACTTTAAAACTTCTTACTGAATGATTGCTAATTTCTGTAGGCGAATCCATAAAGTAATGTAAATCTGGTGCAAAAAAAGTGTTCTCAGAAATTTTCCTTAGCTGTGTAGCCACTTTCCATTGTAGATCTTTACGCACGTTAAAAGCGACACTAATAGGTCGTTTATCGTACGCTGGTGCATACATAAAAGTTGCTGGTATATTGAGATGTGCATGAGTTTCGTCAATTTGCGAATAGGTACCTCCTCCTCTATTTGCAAACAACGTATAACTCACTTTTACTGTACCATCATGTCCTGAAACATTCCATTGATATGGATTTGGTCGAGTTATGGCTAAACTATTTCCTTTACTATCTAATGCTTTCACATTATAAACATTCTTAGCGAATTCGTGCAAGGCGTAACGTCCGGGAGAAGTTCTACTCATACGAAGTTCTAATACCTTATTCTCTAAATTGGTAAAATTGGCTGTGATTTCTGCTTCGTGATGTACAGCATTTTCAAAAGATATCGTATAAAGATTTTTTGTTTGACCAAGGGATGTAATAGTAACGAATACTAAAAGTATTGATAGGGTATGTTTCATGTAATACGTTTATTAGTTTGTTTGTTTTCTAATTTTCAATAATGAAAGAAAGAAGTATAAATAGAAGCTTTCTCTTTAAAAAGAGTTAAAGCTAATTATCCATCAAATAAGGCAAAATCAGTACATATTAAGATATCAAATTCCCTTCATCATCCCATTTGGCTATGTCACCACGCTTACTTTGATCTACGCATTTAGATAACCATACTGGGTCATAAGAAAGTCCATGTTTATCCAGTATATCTTGCGGAACACCATCCCAAACATTCGGTGTATTACCGACATAACCTAAGGCTTCTATTCCAATTTTTGAAGTGTAATAGCCGGTTAATGTTAAATTTCGCATTCTTGTAAAAAACTTCTCTCCTTGCTTGAATTCAGAAGGTTCATCTTTCTTCGTTGGGTACGCAATTTTATCACAAACAGCAAGCTGTTCAGTATTTGTACAGTTTACAAATTCTTTACCATATGTCTTGTTCGTGTAATTATCTAACCACATAAGACCACCTCTTAATGGCGTTTGATGATCGGGTAAATCTTTGACAATAAATTCGATAAAATCTTGCACACCCGCATCTGTTGCAGAACCATGGGTATCATTCGATGGCAATATAATATCGCACAAAACTGCGATTGTCGATAATTCATGCTTATTTAAGAATTCTTCCGCAAAAATTTCTTCGTCATGTTCTATTTCCTCGGGTGTTCTACCATACAATCCGGTAACCGAATTTGAAATGGCTTCAGATTCTTTCACATCTTTTGGAGCACAACCATGCAATGCCAATCCGGTGGCAACCGAACCTAATAATAATGATTTAATAGTATCTCTTCTATTCATTTTTTGAAATTTATTGGCTATTAAATATTTCGTTTTTTTAATTGATCTACAATATAATCTGATGTTCTCCAGGACAACGCTAAAATCGTCCATGTTGGATTCTTATCTGCTTGAGATACAAAAGGACCGCCGTCTACTATGAACACATTATCTGCATCATGTAGTTGCTGGTGACTGTTACATACCGATGTCTTCGGATCATCTCCCATACGGGTTGTACCAACTTCGTGAATAATACGTCCTGGTGCTAACAAACCATACTCTTGGTCTTTGCCCGGTGTATCTCCCAACATTTGAGCTCCCATTCCATCAAAAATATTCTTGAATGTTTGTTGCATATGCTTTGTTTGCTGTACTTCATGATCAGACCACGTATAATTAAATCGTAACACAGGAATTCCCCATTCATCAACAACATCTGGATCTATTTCGCAATAATTATCTTCGCGAGCAATACATTCGCCACGACCAGAAACACCCACAAAAGCACCATAGAATTTCTTCACTTCATCTCGTAACTTATTGCCATAACCACCAACTTTACCTCCAATAAATTCGTTCATAAAGTTCACATTAAAACCAAAGCCATACGAAGGCATTCCCATTCCTCCCCAAACTTCTAAATGGTACCCTCTGGGGAAATTTAGTTTACTATGATCTCCCCACCATGGTGAGTATACATGTAAACCACCAACTCCATCTTCGTTGTATACTTTTCTATTCATAAGCTCAGGTACGAAAGCCATGCGACTAGTTCCAGTAGAATCATGTAAATATTTCCCTACCACACCACTACTATTTCCTAAACCGTCTGGATGCGCTTTGCTCTTAGAGTTTAATAAGATTCTTGCTGAACTACAGGCTGAAGCTGCCAACACAACTACTTTGGCATTGAGTTGATATTCTTTTCTATCTTTTTTATTAATATAAACTACACCCGTGGCTTTTCCTGAATCATCTGTCAACACTTCTCTTACCATTGCTTCGGTAAATAATGTTATTTGTCCACCCGCTTTTTGCGCCGGAAAAATAAGACATGTTCCCGAAGAAAAATCGGCATGCACGCTACATCCTCTATTACATTGACTGCAATAGAAGCATACACCTCTATCTTCATTAATGGGTTTTGTGAGAATTGATAAACGTGAAGGAATGACAGGTATATTTGCTTTTTTTGCACCTTTTATATAATATAACTCATGTAAACGTGGTTTCGGAGCTGGTAAAAAGAATCCATCTGGTTCATTCTCTATACCTTCTTTACTACCAAAAACGCCAATTAATTTATCTACTTTGTCATAATAAGGTTTGACATCATCATATGAAATAGGCCAATCTTCTCCAAGGCCATCAACACTTTTATGTTTGAAGTCTCTAGGACCAAAACGTAATGAAATACGCCCCCAGTGATTGGTTCTACCTCCTAACATACGTGAACGAAACCAATCGAAGCGTGTCCCTACTTTTCTCGTATAAGGTTCTCCTTCTATCTCCCAACCTCCATATGCCGCATCAAACTCACCAAAATCTCTCGTAGTACTCGCACCTCTCCTTGGAGATTCCCAAGGCCATTTTAACTGCGTTCGTTGCTTTTCATCAGCGGGATCAAAAAAAGGGCCCGCTTCTACAACGGCCACATTTAGTCCTGCTTCTGATAATATTTTTGTTGCCATTCCACCACCAGCACCAGAGCCCACGATTATCGCATCAAAAACTTCAGGAGATTCTTTTATTTGCATATCTTAAGATTGAGTATTTGTTTTCATCCAAATATAGTAAAATATTTTGCTAATAAATGGTATCTTGACCCCACCAAAAAGAGCTATTTTATGAACTATATTTTATTTGACGGACCTGTTAGAAATAGTCTACTACCTTTTACATATACTAGGCCTGTTGCAG
Organism: uncultured Flavobacteriaceae bacterium; assembly: GCA_947500525.1. Classification (GTDB taxonomy): domain Bacteria; phylum Bacteroidota; class Bacteroidia; order Flavobacteriales; family Flavobacteriaceae; genus Aureibaculum. The sequence continues at coordinate 757,592 of CANMSH010000002.1, forward strand.
ATATTAGAATCGGAATTCTTACCATACGAGAAAAATGGGAAAAATACTTAGGGTATACCACAACCACGCTGACCGAAGACTATCTAGAGGAAAAATATCCTATGGTAGAACTGGCAGAAAACATCATGATTAGTGCTTCTTTTTTACCTACAGCAGAATTGGTAAATCAGGTAATGAATCTAGAAAAGAATCAAGCGATTTTTAAGAATGATGAAATTGTTGCATTTTTTACAACAGATGCTCAAGAAGAAGTAAATTTTGATTCGTATCATATTATACCGCTTGAAAGTGAGGTGTTACAAGTGAGAAATACATGGGATATCTTCTCTCTAAATGATAAAGCCATTGAGGCCGATTTCGAATTGTTAACTAAAGGAAGAACATCACAACCTATTCCTAACACCGTTAATTGTATTCATGAGGAACGTATTTTTTTCGAAGAAGGTGTTGACATTTCATTTGCTACGCTAAATGCAAGTTCAGGGCCTATATACATTGATAAAAATGCGATAATTATGGAAGGTTCTTTAGTAAGAGGTCCTTTTTGTTTAGGAGAAAATTCAGTTCTCAAAATGGGTGCTAAAGTATATGGCGCTACGACTATTGGTCCTATGAGTAAAGTTGGTGGTGAGGTGAATAATTCTGTAATTTTCGGCTATTCTGGAAAAGCTCATGAAGGTTATTTGGGAAATTCGGTTTTAGGAGAGTGGTGTAATCTAGGAGCCGACACCAATAATTCAAATTTAAAGAATAATTATGCCGAAGTAAAATTGTGGAGTTATGAAACCAATAATTTTGCTAAAACCGGTCTGCAATTTTGCGGACTCATGATGGGCGATCATTCTAAATGTGGTATTAACACCATGTTTAACACCGGCACTGTTGTAGGGGTAAGTGCAAATATTTTTGGAGGTAATTTCCCTAGAAACTTTATTCCTTCTTTTGCTTGGGGCGGTTCTGCAGGCTTCTCGGTTTACAAAATGAATAAAGTAAATGAAGTTGTGAAAGCAGTTCTCAAAAGGAAACACCTTGAATATACTGATCAAGAACAAAAAATATTAGAACATGTCTTTGAACTAACAGAGACTTACAGAAATTTCTAACAAAAAAAGGGCTGTCTAGATAGACAACCCTTTTTTCCTTTTAAATCACATTAAATGGAAGGAAATGTGATACAATTCAAATAATATATATTGCTTACAGCTACACTTGGTTCTTTCAAATCAAAGTCTTTTGGTAAATATGCCAAGGTATCAAATTCGAAGGGCTCATCTTCTTCTTCAATATTAATTTCTTCGATACTCGCATAAAGCGAATCATCTGATGAAAAGCCTATTGGTAAATATGCCGACGTATCGAAATCAAACGCTTCATCTTCTTCTGTACTTACCACTTCATACAAGGCATCTAAATGTATAGCGGCATTAAATCCTACTGGTAAATATGCTGTCGTATCAAATGTAAATTCCTCATCCTCTTCAACTGCAGCAAGATCAAAACTAGTATCATAAGATATCGTCGCGTTAAAGCCAATTGGTAAGTATGACAATCTATCAAAATCGAAAGCTTCATCAGCTTCTTCATTGGCCAGGTCGAATACATCGAATAATCCCGCGAAAGCATTAAAATTAGTAGGTAAATAATCGCTGATGTTAAAATCAAATGCTTCATCTTCTTCTTCGACTGATATCTCTTCGATATTCGCGTCAAACAAAATACTCGATACAAAACTTGTTGCTTTTATGAACATATTTTGACCTGCGTTAACATCTTTGATTTGGTAATCTATCGTTTGTGCCGAAGTACTGAAACCGATCAATAAACAAAGGCTGTAGAATAAGTTTTTCATTTTTGGTATGCTTTTTGAATCTATTAGTTTATATAAGTTGTTTTCTCTTTCTTATAGAACGCTTTTGGTGTGCGATCGTTACAGTATTTTTAGTTTGTTGGGAATACTTTAACAGTTGTTTGAGTCTTTCGTTAAAATTGTGTGAACGTAGATTAAAAGAACACCCTTAGTTAGACCAAGGGTGTATTTTGGCTCTAGATCTCTGTCTTTACCATGGTTGTTTCTGTGGCGTTGAATCCTTTTGGTAAATACATGTTAGTATCAAAATCAAAGACCTCGTCTTCATCCTCTACTACAATTTCTTGGATTGAATTTAATACAGATGCAGGTATATCAAATCCTACAGGTAAATAATCTTTTGTATCAAATTCAAAGATTGCATCCTCTTCTTCTAAGATTACTTCATATGCTAAGCCATATTTCTCTTCGAAAGATATGTATGCATCAAATCCAATTGGCAAATAAGATTTCGTATCAAAGTCGAATGCTTCATCTGCCTCTTCTACTAGATTATATTCTATTGTTGGTAATTCAATTTCTTTTTTTACAAGCGTATCGTTAATGCTATTCAAATTGTTCGCTGGTAATTGAGCCGCTGTAGCAGTCATTAAACTTATGACTAATAAAACTGGGAATAATAAATTTTTCATTGTGTTGAGATTTTAGTTGTTTTCGATGTTTTAGTTTTTCTTAAGGTACTATGTTAAACAAAGTACTTTATAGTAAGACGACAGTTCTTTTTATTTGTTACATTTTAATTTAAAAAAAAGTAAAATTATTTTTAAAAGCTTCTGCATCCCTTATGTTTATTGATGGTACAAATATTTAAAAAGATAAGCCTATTTAGAAATAATAAGAACCCAAGTGTCATTTTATTAGGATAAACTGTTGAAAGAATGTTCTCACTTCGCAAATTACAGTAGATAATAGACATCATTTAGGGATATAAAAAAAGAGCAGTAAAACTGCTCTTTATAAAACATGTACGCTATTTAGTTAAATTGAATCTACATTTATAACATCGTGATTTTAATATTCAACTCTTATATCTATTTTTAAAAGTAAATAGCGTACACCTACAATCTGTCAACTAATCACTTAATTCAACTTAATTATTACATTTCAACACTCTTCACCTTCTTCTTAGTTGCATCAAAACCTTTTGGTAAGTATTTTTTAGTATTGAAATCAAATGCTTCATCTTCTTCTTCTATATTGATTTCTATAATTCCTTCTAATACTGATTTTTTTAAGCCAAACCCTACAGGTAAGTACTCTTTAGTATCAAATTCAAAAGGAGCATCCTCTTCTTCAATAACTGTTTCATATATCAATCCGTATTTTTCTTCAAAAGATACATAAGGATCAAATCCTATTGGTAAATAAGCCGACGTATCAAAATCAAATGCTTCATCTTCTTCCTCGGTTACTAATGTAAACTCTAAAGTGATTGGTTTTAGTTCCTTTTTAATAATAGTATCGTTTATACTATGTAAAATAGTTGTTGGTAATTGAGCTGCTGTAGCTGTCATTAAACTTATGACTAACAAACATGGGAATAATAATTTTTTCATTGTGTTAAGTTTTTTTAGTTGTTTTATTTTTATATGGTACTATGTTAAACAAAGTACTTTACAGTAAGACGATAGTTCTTTTTATTTGTTACATTTTCTTAGGAAATTAATTTTTAGTTTCTAAAAAAAGCTTCTGTAACCTTCATCTTTATTGACATGACAAATATTTATAAAATTTAAATTAGAAAATAAATAATACTAACTCAACTGTTATTTTTTCCCGCTAAACTGTATAAAAACGTTTCTAAAGTCATTCTAAATTGATATTTAAAACACAACTAAAAACTATTGAAACAAAAAAAAGAGCAGTAAAACTGCTCTAATTAAAATGGATATAGGATTGTTTTTTATTTCGAACTGACATTGCCAGAACCGCTCACTTTTACATCTTGCTTTTTAGGGTTCCCTTTATAATAGACATCACCAGAACCCGATACTTTCGCTGTTAGGTTATCCTTTACACTTATTCTGATAACTCCAGAACCGGCAATTCTTACATCGGCATCATTCGATTGTAACTCATAAGCTTTCAAATCTCCTGAACCCGCAACAGAACATTTAATTGAACTTGAAGTTCCACTTAAGGTGATATCACCTGATCCCGCAATAGAAGAAGAAATATTTGTTGCATTTACTTTTAATTTCATATCTCCAGATCCCGCTAAGGAGGTTTTAAAATTATCAGCTTTAATTACATCTGTTGTATACACATCACCCGATCCTGCAAGAGATACACCTTCAATATCTTTAAAAGGAACGGTAACTGAAACTTTGCTTCTATGTGAAACATTTGTTCCTTTTCTCCATTGAATTTTTAGCTTACCATTAACGACCTCTGTAATTAAGTAATCTAAAAGATTTTCATCAACAGTCACTTTAATACTCCCTTCATTTCCCGCATATAATTTGACGTCAAATGATCCGCCAACGGCTACTTTATCATATTCACCTACAGAGCGTGTTTTTGTAACCATGTCTCCGTTACCTCTTACTTTTTTATACCATTGCGCATGCAGACTTGTGCTAAACGCAAACAATAGGGCAATTGCTACTAATTTCTTCATAATCTTAAGTTTTAGTTAGTTTGTTATTTTTATTCATAGAAGGTTACACTTCCATATTCTGAATCTATTGTTATTTTAGATTTACCACTTCCATTCTTATAAGTACCTTCATAATACTTGGAAGAAGATTTTTCTATTTTTTTTGTGAAATCATAATTATAATCGCCTCTTTTAAAGCCCCCATAACTCAATTTCAACTCAAAATTAAAAGGTGCGTCTGGAGTTCCTATTTTAATACTACAGTATTCTCCATTTATAGAAACCGTATCAAAACCTTCTTTGAGATCTTCTATTCTAATTGAACCATAATCAGATGTTATCTCTACCTTTTTAGCTATTTGTCCTAGTCTAGTTGTTAAATAATCTCCATCTCCAACGATACTTCTGGCTCTATTTGCCTTCAAACTACCATAATCACAATTGTAACTAAGATCATTTAAACTCTCAAAAACTGAAGTTGAATAATCGGCATTTAAGCGTATATCTCCTGCGTCTTCAACCGTGAACTTTGAGTAATCAGCATTAATAGAACCTCCATTCATTTTTCCAATGGTTGATGAACTACAATAATCTAGGTTTATCTTATTACGTGTGCTGTATAAATCTCCAATTATTATTTTTCCATAATCACAATTAATCGATGCATCACCTTTCAATTCATTTAAATAAATATTACCATAATCATTATTTAAACTAGCATCATTTGTCATTGGCACTTTTACTTTGTAATCTATTTGATAATGTACATTACTCTTTTTCCCCCACCACGATGACCAATTAGAAGAATTTTTACCGATAACAGTTTTTGCATACACTTCACCTCGACTTGCATCGAATTTCACATCTATCATACTCAGGCGTTTTATCACCTTTTCTTCATTATTTCCGCTTACGGTAATCTTTACCTCAATGACTACTTGATTCTTATTCCAAGATGTTACGTCGACATTACCGTATTTATTGTCAATTCTTAATAAAGCGTCACTATCTACCGAATATTCTTTCTTAATAGATTTTGATTTTTCGTATTTACCTTTCCCTTTGTCGGTCGCAAAGGCCATCACCGGTACTACCAGTAATATGAAAAGTATTTTATGTAAGTAATTGTATTTCATAATAATATGGTTAAGTTGTTTTTTTTACGCAGCGTTTAATTCGCTGTTTATAATTTTTATTTCATCTAATTGTTCTAATAAGTGCTCTAACACTTCTATACGTTGTTGAAAATTAGCTATCATTGCATAGATAATACGTTTATCCTCACTCGTATCTAACAATTCAACGGTTAATTCGTCATATTTTGATTCTAATATTTTCAACTGGGCAAAGGCGTCATCAATGATTTGAGCATTCGTCTCATTACGTTGAACATTTATTTTCTCAATTTCTTTTTGAATACTTGCCATAAAAAATGACTGCGTTTCTTCCATTTCTGGAGATATCTCTGCTAATTGCATACTTGTATTGGCTGTATAATTTCCAAACCAAAATCCAACCAATAATAGCACAGATGCCGCTACGGCCAGCCATTTCCACGTTCTTGGATTCCATTTAATGGTACTTTTATCTTCTTTTTGAGCTAATTTCGCTTCGAAACGATCGAAATGACCAATTCTCGGTTCCTCAATATCAAATTGATTCTCTAACTCTTTAAATCTATTTTCTAAATTATCCTTCATAACTCACTACTAATAATTGACGTAATTTATTTTTTGCTCTAGAGATTGTTGTTCTGCTATTTTGATATGTTATATTCATAATCTCAGCAATCTCTTCATAATCATATCCTTCGATAAGGTTGAGCGTTAAAGCGACTCTATAATTATCTTTTAATTGATCAATACTATTTTTAATATCATTCACACTTAACATTGTATATTCCATTTCTGTAACATCGGTGTCTGCCTGTTCAGGTACAACATCTAATCCTACTTCTTTTACCTTATTATTCTTTCTATATAAGGTTATACTCTTGTTAATCACTATTCTCTTTAACCACGCTCCAAAAGCAACTTCTCCTTTAAAAGTGCCCAATTTGGTGAATGCTGTTAGAAACGACTCTTGCATAACATCCTCAGCCTCAAAGCTGTCTTTTAGAATTCTAAGAGCTGTATTATACATTGCTTTATAATACATTTTATAGATTTCGAATTGGGCACTATGTTCTCCTTTTAGGCAGCGCTCCAGCAATTTGGCTATATGTTGATTATTGTTCGGCAAGGGTTCGTTTCTGATAAAAAGACTAAAGGGTTTTTGAAGTGTTACACTTTTTAAAAAATAAATGTACAAATTTGTTAGAATCAATTCTTAACGGCAATAAATAGTCTTGGCATAACAATTGACCTTATACTTTTAGCGATACTAGTTTTCATTATTTAAAATACTGAATATCAAATTTTTAAATATTAATGAAAATTATATGATAACAGATAAATGAACGTTTAATGTCATATTGACTTAATATAACTTATGAGCAATCCAAAATTTTTAAATATTGACAGTTTGTCACTTCACAATATATTAGATGAAGATTCAGAGTTAATTCCTTTGATGACTCCTGAAGATGAGGAAGAAATTCGTAAAGAAGAAGTTCCAGAAGTATTACCTATTCTTCCGCTACGCAATACTGTACTATTTCCTGGTGTGGTTATTCCAATAACAGCGGGAAGAGATGCGTCAATAAAACTTATTAAAGATGCAAATGCTGGTAATAAAACAATAGGTGTTGTAGCCCAAAATAATGAAACTGTAGAAGAACCAACAATAGAAGATATTCATAGAATTGGTACTGTGGCACGTATCCTTCGAATTCTTAAGATGCCAGATGGAAACACCATGGTAGTGATTCAAGGAAAAAAACGTTTTGAAGTTGGAGAGTTTGTTCAAACCGACCCATACATAAAAGCAACAGCAAAAGAGGTTGTGGAAGAGCAACCTAGTATTGATAATACTGAATTTAATGCTATCATCGATTCTATTAGAGATTTGTCTCTAAAAATTATTAAGGAGAATCCTAATCTTCCTACAGAGGCCTCATTTGCCATCAAAAATATTCAGAGTAACTCATTTCTGGTGAACTTTGTATCATCGAACATGCCTTTAGATGTTGCTGAAAAACAAGAGTTGCTTAACATTAATAGCTTAAAAAAGAGAGCGCTAGCCACATTAAAGAAAATGAACACTGAATTTCAGCGCTTAGAATTGCGCAATGATATTCAGTCGAAGGTTCGTGAAGATATGGATCAACAGCAACGTGAATATTATCTTCATCAACAAATGAAAACCATTCAAGAAGAATTGGGAGGTGTATCATATGATGAGGAACTCGACGAAATGCGTAAAAAGGCAAAAACCAAGAAATGGGATGATACCGTTGCCCAAACTTTTGAAAAAGAAATTGGTCGACTACAGCGCATGAACCCACAAGTAGCCGAATATTCTGTGCAACGTAATTACTTGGATTTATTATTGGAATTACCTTGGAATGAATATTCTGAAGATAAATTTGATCTTAAAAAGGCTCAAAAAATCCTGGATAGAGATCATTTTGGTTTAGATAAAGTAAAAGAGCGTATTATTGAGCACTTAGCAGTACTCAAACTAAAGGGTGATATGAAATCGCCTATTATTTGTTTGTACGGACCTCCAGGTGTAGGTAAAACTTCGCTAGGAAGGTCAGTTGCCGAATCTCTAGGGAGAAAATATGTGCGCATGTCTTTAGGAGGCTTACGCGATGAAGCTGAAATTAGAGGACACCGTAAAACATATATCGGTGCGATGCCAGGTAGATTGATTCAAAATCTTAAAAAAGCGGGTACTTCTAATCCTGTTTTTGTCTTGGATGAAATAGATAAGCTATCGAATAGTCATCAGGGAGATCCTTCTTCGGCAATGTTAGAAGTATTAGATCCTGAACAAAACAGTGCTTTCTATGATAACTATCTTGAAGTTGGTTACGACCTCTCTAAGATTTTATTCATTGCTACGGCTAATAATTTATCATCGATCCCATGGGCTTTGCGTGATCGTATGGAAATTATCAATGTGAACGGATATATTATTGAAGAAAAAGTTGAGATTGCTAAAAAACATTTGTTACCGAAGCAATTAAAAGAGCATGGTTTAACCGTAAAAGACATTCAAATTGGCAAACGACAATTAGAAAAAATAGTTGAAGGTTATACACGTGAATCTGGTGTTAGAGGTCTTGATAAGATGATCGCCAAAGTAGTGCGTTATGCAGCGAAATCTATTGCAATGGACCAAAACTATAATATAAAGTTGACCAACGAGGATATAGAAACAATTTTAGGTCCGGCAAGATTAGAGCGCGATAAATACGAAAACAATGATGTTGCTGGAGTAGTGACTGGTTTGGCTTGGACGAGTGTAGGTGGAGATATTCTATTTATTGAATCAATTTTATCTAAAGGTAAAGGAGCGTTGAGCATTACAGGAAATTTAGGAAAAGTAATGAAAGAATCTGCCACCATTGCCATGGAATTTATTAAGGCCAATGCGGATGAGTTTGGTATTAATTTAAATGATCTCGAGAAAAATAATGTTCATATCCATGTGCCCGAAGGTGCGACTCCAAAAGATGGTCCAAGCGCTGGTATTACGATGCTAACATCGTTAGTTTCGGTGTTTACGAAACGTAAAGTAAAGTCGAAATTAGCCATGACTGGAGAAATTACATTACGCGGAAAAGTATTGCCTGTTGGCGGAATTCAAGAAAAGATCTTGGCTGCAAAGCGAGCCAACATAAAGGACATTATTTTATGTAAGGACAATGAAAGGGATATTAATGAAATTAAGCCTCACTATTTAAAAGGGTTAAAATTTCATTTTGTAGATACGATGAAAGAAGTGATTGACATTGCCTTGTTAAAGCAAAAGGTAAAGTAATAATCTCGCTTTAAATAAAAAGAGAGCCACGTTAAAACGCGGCTCTCTTTTTATTTTTAATAATAGGGCTTTAATTAGTCATCATCTTCATCTCCGTCTTTCTTATCTTTTTTAGACGTTTTATTCCAAACTTTGATTTCATCATCCTGGGTAACACCTGATATAATCTCAACGTTAACACCGTCTGAAATACCCAATTCAACATCTCTTTTCTCAAATTTATCATCACCCACTTTGATTTCAACATAAGGTTTTTCTGTTTTTTTATCAAATTGAAGCAATCCTTCTTTAATTGAGAGTACACTATCTTTAGAGTCTAACACTATATCGGCATTTGCACTATATCCTGCACGAACGAAATATTCATCATCTAAAGTTACATCTCCTTTTATCTTAAACTGTACAGCTCCATTTTCTTCGGTACCTTTTGGTGCAATAAAATTCAATTTTGCTGGATACTTCTTCTTTTCAATAGCTCCTAAAGAAACCTCTAATTCGGTTCCACTCTTTATCTTACCAACCTCAGCTTCATCTACCTTTCCCTCAAAAATCATTTTAGTCATATCGGCAATAGAGGCAATTGTTGTTCCTGCATTAAAATTATTACTTTGAATAACTTGATCACCTTCTTTTACAGGTATCTCTAATATTGTACCTGATATTTGCGCTCTAATATTTGTGTTTGCAGATCCTCCTCTACCTGCAGATCCTCGTCTAATAATTTGATAATCGTTTTGCGCATTCAACAAATCTTGTTTGGCCTGATTATGAGTTAATTCTATATTCTCAAACTCTGCTCTAGATATCACACCCTTATCAAACAGGGCTTTGTTTCTATTATAAGCAAGTGCAGCATTGTTCACTCTAATCTGAACACTATTCACACGACCTCTTGCACTGGCCAACGACTGTTCATTAGGTACAACCCTTACTTTGGCGATTAAGTCACCTTTTTTTACTTTCGCTCCTTCTTCCAAATATATTTTATCAATAATACCTGAAATTTGCGGCTTTATTTCTATTTCCTCTAAAGGAGTAACTTTTCCTGTAGCAACAGTCTTTAGAACGATATTTGTCTTGAAAGCTTTTTCTGTTTCATATTGAATAACTGATTTACTGTTCTTTGAACCGAACCAAAGTAATATCGCTACTAGTGCGACAGCTATTCCTCCAAATATTAATTTCTTTTTCATTATACTATGATTTTGTTAGTTGATAATTTATATAGTTAGTTATTATTATTCTTCTCTTAATGCTTCAATAGGTCGAATACTTACCGCTGTTTGTGCCGGGATCAAACCAATGAGTGTACCTAGTACCACAAGCGTCACAGCTGCTATTAATACTACCGGTATATCTACGGTTGGATTCGTCAAAGTAGGGTTTTCTCCACTACCCGCGGTTGCATCAATAATCATTAAAACTAATCCTCCGAAAATAATACCAAGAGCTCCTGCAATACTTGTTAAAAATACAGATTCAAGTATGATTTGTCTTTTAATTTCCCAAGGTTTTGCACCAAGTGCTCTGCGAATACCTATCTCTTTTGTACGTTCTTTAACTGTGATTAACAGTATATTTCCAATTGCAAACACTCCAGCAATTAAAGTAGCAATTCCAACAAACCATGTCAAAAATTGCATTCCAAGTAAGAAACCCATAAACTTTCCGAAAGCTTCTCCTAAATTAAAACTACCAAAAGCTCTTTCATCTTCCGGATGTACTTTATGCAAATTTCTCAAAAGAAGTTTTACATCGGCTTCGATCTGTAGAATATCATATTCGGGCTTTCCAGTTATCATAAACCATCCTACCGTACCTACCCTATTATAAACTTGTTGAAAAGTCGTAAATGGTATATGTATATTTCCTTGAGGACCTCCAGATCCAACTTGACCTTGCTTGTACATGCCAACAACTTGATAATTAATACCATTAATTTTGATATACCTCTCTATTGGATACTCACCTTTATCGAAAAGCTGTTTATAAATTTCTTCCTCAATGATGCAAACTTTTTTTCTCTCCTTAATATCATTATCGTTAATCCAACGGCCATATACAAGGTTCTTTTTTTGAACTTTATCAAGCTCTGGGTAATCTCCAAAAATCCCAAAATTCCCATATTTAAAGTCATTCACTACTTGAGCTTGTCCTTGATGTCTTGGTACTACAAATGCTAATCCATCTATTTCAGTTCTAATTTTTTCTAAATCGTTCATTTTTAACACCAACGATTTTCCTTCTTGAAATCCTTTAAATGGTTTACTTGTTTGCTGAGCCCAAACAAATACACTATTGGTGGCAAAATCACCAAATAATCTATTAAAGTTGTTCTCAACACCTTTAGCCGCCCCAAGTAATACTACTAATAAAAAAATACCCCACATTACACCAACAATGGTGATAACTGTTCGCATTTTGTTTTTACGAATGCTACTATAAATTTCTTGCCAGGTATCAGTATCGAATAAAAATCTCATATTAGTCGTCGTTTAGTGCTACAATCGGTTTGATGCTTGCTGCTCTCTTTGCAGGAATATATCCTGCTATAGTACCTGCTATAATTAGTATTATTGTGGCACCTACAACAACGTAGTTCTCTACACTTGGGTTAATAATAAAATAGTCTTCTAACCCGTCACCAATCGCCTTCAATGTAAAAACTCCTATGAGAAGACCAACATATCCTGCCAACGCAGTTATGAAAACAGATTCCATCATAATCATACCAATAATAGAATTTGGACTGGCACCTAATGCTTTTCGTATTCCTAATTCTTTTGTACGCTCTTTCACAATATATACCATGATGTTGCTAATTCCAATAATTCCAGCTACGAGTGTTCCAATTCCTATGAACAGTATAATTACATTAAGTACGGTCATAAATTGCTGTACATTTTTAGTACCCTCAGCATAATTTCTTACTCTAATTGCATTTTGATCTCTCGGATCCACACTATGCTTATCTTTCAGTTGCTTTGTAAGAGAGTTACTAAACAACAACGCCTGATCAACATTCATTTTAGGATTAAAAGTTAAACCAACATAATCAACCTCGTCATTCTCTTTATACATTCCTTGCAGGGTAGTAAAAGGTGCATATATATAACGCTCATCATTATCACCTCCAGGATCTGAAAATACCCCTATTACGTTGTAAGCAAAACCATCAAGATTAATCTCTTTTCCTAGTCCACTTAATTGCCCGAATAAATCTTGTTCAACAAGCCTACCGATTGTGACAACTTTCATTCTATTCTTTAAGTCAAGAACACTAATAAATCTACCACTCTCGATTACAGCAGACTCAAGAGGTTGATAATCGGGATATACACCTCGAACCGTATATCTATTTTGTTCACCTTTATAGCTTCCTTGCATTTGGCGTTGTATATTCGGACTGAAAAATTGAATTTCTTTTTCAAATTCTTCATTCATAAATTGAAGGTCATCATTCCTAAATTGAATTCTTCTACCACTTTGCAAGCCTCTATAAGGCTTTGTTGTTCTACCAGAATAAACATACACTGAATTTTGAGAATCTCCGGCAAACTGTGTTTCGAACATATTTTTTAATCCATTACCTATTCCAAATAACAATGTAAATAATAGAATAGCAAAGGCAATGGTAAAACCAGAAAGAACAGTTCTTAACTTGTTCTTACTAATAGCTTGAAATATTTCTCTCCAACGATCAAGATCGAACATAGTTAGGCGTTTACAGTTTTATTAACCTTTTCATCACTTATAATAACACCATCTTTAAGACGAACAATTCTATCTGTTTGTTCTGCAATATCTTCCTCGTGTGTAATTACGAAAACTGTCATTCCTTCAGCGTTTATTTCTTTTAACATTTCCATAACCGAGTGTGATGTTGTAGAGTCTAATGCACCTGTGGGCTCATCTGCTAAAATTACTTTGGGTTTGGTAACCAAAGCTCTTGCAATTGCCACACGTTGCTTTTGCCCACCAGATAGTTCACTTGGTAAATGATTTGCCCATTCTTTCAAGCCTACTTTTTCAAGATATTCTAAAGCTGTTTGCTGTCGTTCTTTCCTGTTTACACCTTTATAATAAAGTGGCATAGCAACATTCTCTAATGCTGTTTTGTAAGTAATTAAATTAAATGACTGAAAAACAAAACCTAGAAACTTATTACGTAACACGGCCGCCTTCTTTTCATTTAAATTCTGAATCAATTCTTCATTTAAATAATATTCCCCTTCATCATGGATATCCAGTAGTCCTACAATATTTAACAAGGTAGATTTTCCAGATCCTGAAGAACCCATAATTGATACGAATTCACCTTCCTTGATAAACAAATCAAGTCCTTTTAATACATGAAGCGATTCTTTACCCATCGGGTAAGATTTGTGAAGATTTTTTATTTCTATCATTTGGTTAATTATTTAGCTTTAAAATTATGAATTGAACTGAACAGCCATTCACAATATTATGTTAAAAGACGAATCAAAGTCAATTTTGTAACTTTGCTTAATGAAAAAAATTCAAGATAATCCTGTCATTTTTTTTGATGGTGTGTGTAATCTTTGTAACACATCAGTACAATTTATCTTGAAAAGAGATAAAAATGAACTCTTTTTATTTTCTTCTTTACAATCTGACGCCTCCAAAGAGATTTTGTTACAGTATAATTTAGAAAATTTAGACTTGAATAGTATTATTCTATTAGAAGAAGGTAAGATATATCAAAAATCGACTGCTATTTTAAGGATTGCTAAAAACTTAAAAGGTATTTATAAATACCTGTATGCTTTTATTATTGTACCTCCTTTTATTCGAGATTCTATCTATGCATTCATCGCGAAACGAAGGTATAAGTGGTTTGGAAAAAGGGATTCTTGCATGTTACCTGATAACAAATTAAAACTTCGGTTTTTAGAATAAAAAAAACCTACACTCGAAAGTCTAGGCTAATTATGCTTGATTTTTGGTTTACTCTTGGTTAATCATTACTCGCAACAGCATCTTGATGCATTGCATCTGTTATCTTTCTTGGAGCTGATACTTTTATTTTTGACGTAATCACAAAGCTTCTATTATATAACCTAATATCATAGGTTCCTTCCCCTATTCTTTCTTTGTTGATTTTACACTCTTTGCCGCTATTACTTGCTGTCAAGATTGGGCGACTTGTTTTTGGGTCTATAATCTGATACTTATAAAAAGTATTTGCAGATTCTAATTTCATTGTATTGTCTCTACTATCATCTAATATCGTCATTGATACAGATCCATCTGGTGCTTGGGTAACATATTTCAATACTTTAGGAGCTTGTTTACTTTGTGCGAACATTCCTAATCCTACTAGACTCAATACTAAGGTTAAAACTACTTTCTTCATAATTAACAATTTTTGGTTTTTGGTTCAGTTGTTAAATCACTTTTGGAGGAAGAAAGGATTTATTATTTACACTTCAAAAATAAATTGATTCCTACCCCAAATCTCCAATTTTCGTTGAAATGACATATTCTTTCGATGAATGGTCAAAATACTGGTATAGATGATTCATGAAGATTCTATTTCAGTAATTTGAAAAGAAAAAATAGCCTAAACCGGGCGGTTTAGGCTATTCAAAACAAGAAATATCAAACTTGTTATCTTCGTTCTCGAAGTCTAGTGTATTTCGGTAGTTTCATTTTGATATTGATCAAAACACGATATTCCTTCTTTTGATGTCTTTTTAATTATAATCCAGCTAATTGCTCATTTTGTTTAATCTCTAACGGTATCTTTACTCTAGTTGATCCCCAACCTAATACCATAAGTGCTTCTTTATTCATTGTTTTTTTAAATACAATAGAAAATGTTTCAATTCGTTCTGCTTTGCTCACTGGTACTTTGATTCTAGCAACGTCTGCCTTCGGATCATATTGAAACGCTCCCCAAACATCTAAATTTGAACTCAAAATAATTTCCCATTCCTCTTTTCCAGGTATCGTTACTAAGGTGTACGTTCCTGCCTTTACAAAGGTATTTCCAAATTTTGTGTCCTTATATAATTTTATCTCTGTCGCTTCATTCGCTCCAGTTCTCCATAATTCGCCATAAGGTACTTTACTTCCAAATACTTGTTCCTCTTTTACCTTTGGTCGACCGTAAATCACTTTCACTAATGGCGGTGTTACCATTGTTTCACGTAAATAAGAGATATCATGCGATACAACATCTAAATTTTTAAAACTCTGGGCATTCGTATTTAGAACATAAAGAACTAAAGTGTAGATTGATATAATGATTTTGATATATGTAGATTTTTTCATGATGTTTTGTTTTGGATTATATTGAATTAAGTCTAGGTTAGTCGTTCATTGCGATAGCTTCGCGACTTGCCAATTGTCTTGATGCCGATACTTTGATCTTACTTGTAATCACAAAACTTCTTGTGAATAATCTAATGTCATACGTACCCGCTGCTATTTTTGATTTTGCTATCTCACATGCTTTTCCTGTATTACTTGCTGTAAGAATTGGTTGGTTCGTTTTTGGATCGATGATTTGATACTTATAAAATGAATTCGCTGATTCTAATTTCATGGTGTTATCTCTACTATCATCTAAGATGGTCATAGATACGGTTCCGTCTGGTGCTTGTGTTACATACTTCAACAACTTTGGTGCTGCCTGTGTTTGTGCAAACATTGCTACTACTACTAAACTAAATACTAAGGTTAAAACTACTTTCTTCATGATAAAAATTTTAAATGGTTATTAATTTTTATGTGATTCTTAAAAGAATCTCCTTTAGGGGAAGAAAGGACTAATTTGGGATGACTATTTTGGGTTAGTCATTCATG
>CANMSH010000003.1 GCA_947500525.1 uncultured Flavobacteriaceae bacterium
TAAAACACCTAATATTGTATATAAATTAACAGCGTAAATTCAATTTTAACCTGTAGCCATATTTCAGGACAAGACATATGAAAAAAACTCTCACTATATTCTTATTCCTTGTTATAATGGCTTGCTCCAAAGATCATGAAGCTATAATTATAAAAATAACTGGACAACATGAAATTTTTGTTGAAGGGAAAAAAGTTGAGCTAAAAAAAATGAATACACTGATTTTATCTATAAAAAATGGATTAAAGCTGAGGGAACAAAATAATCCTAAAATTGAATTTGACTTAAGTGATGGTCCAGCACTGGACATCGTTGAGGAAGTTAAAGAGGAATTGGATAAAATTGGAATGCTGGAAAATATACAGTAGCCAACAAGGGCTATAGTTCATTGCTTTCACTCCAATTTGCTTAAAAATATTTCTTACATTTAATGAAAATAACTAGGCTAAGAATTTCGAGGTATGGTGGTATTGCTAGCATCCAAAAGTGCCTCAGCAAGTTTGCGGCTAGATGTCGGCACAGCAGACCGCACAAAACCACACAGTCACAACGAAACCATAGCCCAACCGTTGTACACCATTTTGAAACAAATTTTTGAGTTACAATCCAACCGACATATTTACAGAGGCCGATTTAGTCAATATTAAAAAGTCATCAAGGATTGATGCAGATATTATAATTCGTGGAGAGCTTATAAAAACTTTAGGTGAAATCGAAAAAATCAATGGTTTTTGGGAATAAGCGATTCCAGTATTGAAAATCTTGGTGATCTAAAGAGAATACGGAAGGACTTTTGGATTAGTTCTTACACGGTTTTATCTAGATTGGTTTCCCTTGATAATCTTGAATATGTCGGCGGAGATGTTAGTCTACGATATTCCATGGTTAAAGATTTAGGGAATTTAAAAAAAGTTGGAGGAAAATTAAGTTTAAGAGATACGGAAATAAAGGACTTGGGACTTTTGGAATATGTTGGTGGAGATCTATATCTTCCTAAAAAAGTTCAAAGTCAAATTGACACATCCAAAGTAAATGTCCAAGGTAAAATTCGTTTCTGGAACGACAGTAAAACCAGAAAAAAAATTGTCGCGAAAAGTGAGTTAGGTCTTACGAACTACTCCGAAAAAATACCTCAATGGAACCATAAATACATTTATTGCTTCAACGAGATTTATGAAGCAACCACGCTACAGATAAAATTTTATCAAGCGTATAAAAAGTGTTTCCTAAAAGGAGAATACTTAGATGTAAAAGGCAACAATAACTATACTTTCATATTATTTTACGACCTACTTGAAAATCATAGTCAAGATATTAATCTACTCCAAACAAGATTAAAAAATTTAGAAAAATACTACCCAATCACAAGGGGTCACACCAATTCCGCTATCATTCGAAAATTTGAAAGTGATAATAATTTTGAATCAGCTTGGAAACTAAAATATCAAGATGAATATATAGGTTTTGAAAGCATCATTGAATTTGAAGAAAAACTAGGCAGAAGGCTTCTAGACGGAGAGCTTCTTGTTAAACTAGCAGGTTTTAGCCACCTAACTGAATTTGGACAGAACAATATTAAAGAAATCAAGCTGTTTGCAGACCTAGAAATTGAAAAATACACTGAGGAAAAAGGCATTGATTTTTTTGGTTTGTTCATAGTAGACAACGGACCCATTAAGACGAAAAAAGAGGGAACAGTATTGATTTATGATTCTGAGTACTACGAAAAATTTTTTCTTTCAAATTCCGAATATCTTCATTACAAAGCAATCGATGATCACCAAGTAAAATCTAATTATTTAAAAAAAATCCCGCATGTAGTTGAAAAAGCTATTTACAATCAATGTAGGTTAATTCTAAAAAATGCAGAAGATAGCTATCGTGAAAAAATCGGGATGCCGAAAGTTGGAGAAGGCTGGATTAGTGAAACAGAGTTGTTTTATAAAGTTTCAGATTATTTCAAGGACTTAGAAGTTATTCATCACGCTTCACCTAAATGGCTTGGAAGACAACATTTGGACATTTATATTCCTAAATTCAAAATCGGAATCGAATATCAAGGTGCACAACATTATGAACCAATTGAATTTTTTGGTGGTCAAGAGGCTCTTGAACGGACAATTGAGAGGGATGAGCGGAAAAAACAACTTTGCAAAAAAAATAATTGTCTTTTAATTTATGTAGAAAAAGGATATGATTTTATAGACATAGTTTCTAAAATAGAACAGAGGAAAAACGGTGTACAACAACGCCTATAATTCATTGCGGCGGAATTTCCTGCCGGAAATTCTTATCTTGCAATGAAGGCTTGGTAACGCGGAATAGTCCGTGCGGACAATTCCGCAACGAAACCATAGCCAAACCGTTGGCTTTAATTTTACTTCACCCTAAAAAGTCAACCTAATAGTTTACTTTTATATCTTTTTGTAAACCCAACAGTTTACTTTTTAGTTATTTTGTAAACTTATCTGTTTACTTTTTTATATATTTGTAAACCTAATAGTTTACATATATAATAAGTTTTAAACTTAAACCATTTTAAAAAGTGAGAAATAAACAACAATTAATGATTGAACAATTGGACCAAAAACTAAAGCCATTTCTTAAAACAAAAATGGTTCTGGTCCCAGAAAGAGGGTGGATAAAAACTATTCGTAATACTCTAAATATGACAATGGCCCAACTCGGCACCAAACTGAATATAACTCGTCAAGGAGTTAGAAAGATTGAAGAAAGCGAAGCAAATGGGACCATAACACTAAACACCTTAAAGGAAGTTGCCACAGCTATAGAATTAAAATTGGTCTATGCACTGGTCCCAAAAGATGGGACCATCGACGATTTAATTCAAATAAAAGCTGAAAAACTGGCCAAAAAAATAGTATTGAGGACTAATCAAAATATGAAGTTGGAGGACCAAGGAATTGGAGATGAAAAGATATCTAAAACCATTAAGGAGCTTGCTAGCGAAATAAAACGAGAGATGAGAAAGTCATTATGGGATTAAAATTCGATTATAAGGATGGCCAAACTCCATTGGATGAAGAAGAAAAAGAAGGCCTAAAAATAAAGTCAATAACAACACAAGGAGAGCTCGATGAATTTGAACAGTTAAATATTGAAAAAGCTGTAGAATGGACAATTAGAGCTAATTTAAAACTTGAAAAAATATTGACCGAAAAGTTCATTAAAGATTTACACAAAAAAATGTACGGTGATGTCTGGAAATGGGCAGGTGAATTTAGAAAAACCGATAAAAACATTGGAATAAGCTGGACACAAGTTGGGATTGAATTAAAGAATTTACTGGACGACACTAAATTTTGGATTGAAAACAAATCTTTTCAACCTGAAGAAATAGCTATTAGATTCAAACATAGAATAGTATCTATTCATTGTTTCCCAAATGGAAATGGAAGGCATTCAAGAATGATGGCGGACATAATTATGGAATCAATATTTGGGAAAGAAATATTCTCGTGGCATCAATCAAATATGGTTAAAGCTAACGAAACCTCTTTAGGAGAATTAAACCAGGGCGAAGGAGTCATGAGTTTGTCACGAGGCTTTTTTAATACAGGTGCAAATAGTGTTTTATCCACCTTATGGAATGTAAATGATAAATCAACTTCTGAAATCATCATAGACTTTTACAAATATCTAAAAAATGGTCAAACAAAATCTGACGCACTACGCAAGGCAAAGTTAAATTATCTCAATTCTCATCAATTAAGTGAATTATCTCCTCATTATTGGGCTTCTCTGGTGTTAATTGGTGATGCTAATAAATTACCGCTCCCTTCAATCAATCATACTTGGTCTTATATAATCTTACTATTTATTGTTATTACCAGTTTAGTGTTTTTTCTGAAAAAGAACCAAAAAAAATAGATTTCAATAGGTAACAAAAGTAATACCTCTCGAACAGTATAGAAATTATACTATTTGATGAAACCGATCTTTCCTAAAGAAATTATTCAAAATACTATTGAAGTACATCGTTTTAAACATAAAATTTCCAGTAAAATAATCTACGGAATTTTGATGACTTGTATAGTTGGGATATCCTTTTCTTTGCCTTTCGTTTTTTTAGATATATACTCTTCATCTGAAGGTATTATCAAAGCAAAAAAAGAAAAAAATCAACTTATATCATTGCATTCTGGGCAGATTGAAAATATTTTCATCAAAGAAAATCAAACCATTGAAAAAGGAGATACTCTAGTAATTATTGATAATACAGTTATAAAAAATAAGTTAAACCTACTTGCTAGCCAACAAATTGAAACAATACTATTTGTTCGTGATCTTAAGTATCTGTCCAACAATGAAAAAATATCGCTAGATTCATTACAAACATTTTCATATCAAAAACAATATCACCAATTCACTCAGAAATTACATGAATTACGAACCCGATATATAAAATTTAAAAAAGATTTTAAACGTCAAGAAAAACTATTTAAGAAAAATATTATCGCCAAGGTAGAGTATGAACATGATCTTTACAATTTAGATTTAGCACTGAGTGAATTAAATCATTATAAAAAGCAGCAAAGGAACAAATGGCAGTCAAAGTTAACACAAGAGCAAAATAAATTAAAGGAACTTAAAAGCACCATATTACAATATAAAGAAGAACTAAACAAATATATCATTAGAGCTCCAATAAATGGTACAATTCAAAATTTGATTGGCATCGAAATTGGAAGTTTTATCACAATAGGACATTTATTAGCTGAAATATCTCCTAATACAGAATTAATTGCTGAATGTTACGTGAAACCAAGTGACATTGGCTTATTAAAACCAGAAGCAAATGTAAAATTACAAATTGATGCTTTCAATTACAATCAGTGGGGCTCGGCTACTGGCAAAGTCATTTCAATAAGCAATGATATTTCATTTATAAATAATACTCCAATGTTTAAAGTTATCTGTTCTCTGGAGCAAAAACAACTTCAACTTAAAAACGGTTTTCGAGGAAAACTTAAGAAAGGAATGACCTTTAATGCTCGTTTTTATATTACAAATCGTTCTGTTTTTGATCTCTTATATGACAAAATTGATGATTGGTTTAATCCTGGTGGAATGAATAACTAAAAGTATGCCTAAAATAACAATAAAACAACATGATATTACTGATTGTGGAGCCACCAGTTTGGCATCTATAGCTGCTCACTATAAATTGGAAATACCAATTGCACGTATCCGACAATATGCTGGTACCGATAAGAAAGGAACAAACGTTTTGGGTTTGATCGAAGCTGCTCAAAAGCTTGGTTTTGAGGCTAAAGGCGTACGTGGAGATTTTGATAGCCTATATAAAATACCAAAACCTGCCATTGCACATGTCATAGTTAATAAACGTTTACAGCATTTTGTAGTCATTTATGGAATAAATTCAAAGTATGTAAAAATCATGGATCCAGGCACTGGGAAAATCGAGAAGAAAACGCATGATGAATTCAAAGAAGAATGGACAGGAGTGTTAGTCTTACTATTGCCCAATGAAAGCTTTACAGAGGTAGACGAAAAAATTTCGATCCTAAAACGATTTTGGTTCTTACTGAGACCTCATAAATTCGTTTTGATTCAGGCATTGTTTGGTGCAATTATTTATACATTATTGGGTTTATCCACTTCCATTTATATTCAAAAAATTACAGATCATGTATTGGTAAGCGGTAATACGAAGTTATTGAATCTATTAAGTATCATAATGCTTGTATTACTTATAATTCAGGTGTTTATTGGAGTTTTTAAGGATATATTTATCATAAAAACAGGTCAACAAATAGATGCTCGACTTATTTTAGGCTATTACAAGCATCTTCTAAAATTACCTCAACAATTCTTCGATACCATGCGCGTAGGTGAAATTATTTCCCGTATTAACGATGCAGTGAAAATACGAATCTTTATCAATAGTACTTCATTATCGCTTACTATGAATGTTTTTATAGTAATTTTCTCATTCGCTTTGATGTTTAGTTATTACTGGAAACTTGCCATGATAATGCTCAGTATTATTCCTGTATATCTAATTATTTACTGTGTAACTAATAAGCTAAACAAAAAAACAGAACGCTATGTAATGGAGCGTTCGGCTGATTTAGAAAGTCAATTAGTAGAGTCTCTAAATTCAGTAAATACAATAAAAAGTTTCGGTTTGGAAGATTTTGCCAATATAAAAACCGAAACTCGTTTTATAAATTTATTACATATCGGTTATACTTCTGCCTTAAATAGTATTTTTAGCGGAACCTCATCACAATCAATATCCAGGTTATTTACAATCATACTTTTATGGAGTGGTACCTATTTTGTAATTGATAAAGAAATCACTCCCGGTGAATTGCTTTCATTTTATGCAATTATTGGGTATTTCATTGGACCAATATCAAGTTTAATCACGACAAATAAGACAATACAAAACGCCCTAATTGCTGCGGATAGATTGTTCGAAATAATGGATTTAGATCGAGAAGAAACCGAGAATAAATTTGAAATGACATCAGATAAAATTGGACATATCGTTTTTAAAAACGTACAATTTCGCTATGGCACGCGGGTTGAAGTTTTTAAAGACTTCAATCTTACCTTAAAAAAAGGGGAAATCTCGGCAATTGTTGGTGAAAGTGGATCAGGTAAGTCTACATTAATATCTCTGTTACAAAATATGTATCCGTTACAAAATGGTATGATTAGTATTGGTGACTTTGATTTAAAGTATATTGAGAATAATAGTCTTCGACAATTGATAAGTGTTGTACCTCAAAAAATTGATTTATTCGCCGGTAATGTAATTGATAATATCGCTGTTGGAGATTTTCAACCCAAGATGGAACGTATCTTAAAAATTTGTAAGATTATCGGTATTCTAAAGTTTATCGAAACTTTACCCAACGGATTCAACACTTACTTAGGTGAAAATGGTGCCATCTTATCTGGTGGCCAAAAACAACGTATTGCCATTGCTCGCGCCTTATACAAACAACCAGAAATATTAGTTCTAGATGAAGCCACATCATCACTCGATAGTACTTCAGAGAATTTTATACAAAATACTATACAAAATCTACGCAATCAACAAAAAACCGTTATCGTAATCGCCCATCGTTTAAGTACCATTAGAAATGCCGATTCTATTGTGGTTTTAGAAAAAGGTAAGGTTATAGAAAGAGGTTCGCATAATGACCTCATTGAAAAGCAAAACCATTATTACAATTTATGGTTTCAGCAAATGCCAACTTTGAATACTAATAGTTTAAATGGTACTCCGATTATAACTGCAGAAATAAAACAATCAATGTAAAATCTTATAGATATGAAAACTTTAAAACAACTTGAAAGACTTCGCAACGCACATAAGCTCATCAAACAAGGTAGTACTGGATCTCCATCTGAATTTTCAGATAGACTACACATTAGCGAAAGAGAATTGTATCGCGTTTTAGATTACTTAAAGGAAATGGATGCAGAAATTATATTCTCACGTACTTCAAATACCTATTATTATTCTGGAGATTTTGATCTTTTGATCAATGTTTCTGTAAAAGCTTTGGTAAACCAAGAATTAATAACAATTTACGCCGGTAGAAAAATAAAGAATGAATATCTATACATTAAAAACAACGGAACTGACACGCCATGGCATAACTAAAATTTATCTTAGCAATATCAAAATAGAAATACTAGACGTAGTATGATTAAACGTAATCACTATTTTGAAAAAGTTGTTAAGGTAAAATAACAACAAAAATTGAAATATTAATTTAAAAGTATAACTTTATGAGAAATTTAAAAAAATTTGAGGTTTTCGAATTAAACAATCGCGAAATTTCGGAAGTTAATGGTGGTGGCCTATCTTCTGGAATGAATTCACTTTTCCGATCCTCACTTTGGTTAGGATCTAAAGCTCTAGATGTTGGTTTAAGCACTTTAGGGTTCTTAGCAGGTCTAGGAGATGGTATTAGAAATGGAATGAACAATTAAAATATATATTATGAAAAATTTAAGTGCTCATGAATTAATCGAAATAAATGGAGGTGATTGCCCACAGTGCCATGTTAGCAGCAACGAAAATGTTCAAGGAGGATATAGTATTGGTTATCATATAGGTCAAACTATAGGTCAAACTATTTCAGATGTTGGATCAATCATTAAAAATTTAAGTCCCTTTTCCTGGTTCAAATAGATGAAATTAATTGAAAAAATACCTTTGAAAAACAATAAGTATACCTGGGCAAATATGCTCAGGTATACTATTTATATTTCACTAGGTACAATCCTATTCCTCTTAATATATTCCTTTATTTTGGAATTAATTTTTAATTCAAATACGTCTTACCTTAATGCTGTTTCTATATTGAAGGAAAATTTTATCCGTTTGAATTTTAAAAATCATATTTTTCCTCATATATTCTTCTACTTACTTTTTGAAGAATTGGCTTTTAGAAAGTCCCTCGTAATTTCCTTAAAACATATTGCAATAACCCTCCCACTTCTCCTATTTTTAGGCACTAACAGTTTTATTGATGAGAGTATATACCTCTACTTTTATGGCCTTTATGCTCTATTTATTATAATCGTTTACCAAAAATATGCTGCCTCTAAATGGATGCGAAATCTAAACATAGTTTTCTCTTTATTAGTATTATGCGGCTTTCACTTATCAAAATTCGACCTAGGCGATATCAATAGTATTGAAATATTTGTTCAGTATATAATACCTATGATGATGGTGGGTAGTGTTTTAATCTATTTAAGGTTGAAATATGATTCGTATGCTAGTGTACTTTCTTACTTGCTCATACTGCTTATTGTAAATTTATTGTAACAGTTTTACTCCGATTGACTAAAACACACTTTATTCCTAAATCATTTATCTCACTCATAATTTTAGAATATTATTCCTGTAGTTCCTCCCATTCTTGCATCAAGCTATTGACGCGATCTTTCTTTTGCTGATAGCTTGTAAAGAACTCTGGATCTGCCGTCATTTTTTCGTACGTCACGGCATCTAGTAACTTCGTATCTATTGCTGAGATTTCTTGTTCTAACTCGGCTATTTGAGATTCTATTTTACTTATCTTATTCAATCTTTTCTTTTGCGCCTTCTCTTCTTCGTAGGTTTTTTTATTCGATACTTCTTTTACCTCCACCACCTTGGTGCGCTTCTCGGCCTCACGCAAACTTTCAAAATTATGTTCCTCTAAATAATAATCAATATCACCCAAGTATTCTTTAATGCGGCCATCTTTAAACTCAAAAACAGTCTTCGCCAATCCTTTCAAAAAATCTCTATCATGAGATACTAAAATCAAGGTGCCTTCAAACGCCTTTAATGCTTCTTTTAATACATTTTTAGAAGCAATATCTAAGTGATTCGTGGGCTCATCGAGCACCAACACGTTAAAAGGTGATAACAACATTTTACACAATGCCAATCTATTACGTTCACCTCCAGACAATACACTAACCTTTTTCTCTACGTCATCCCCACCAAATAAAAAAGAACCCAGCATATCACGTACCTTTATACGATTGCCATCATTTGAGGCATCTTCCATTGTTTGGAGTACCGTCTTTTTACCGTCAAGATATTCTGCCTGATTTTGAGCGAAATAGCCAATTTGAACATTGTGTCCTAATTTTAAATGACCTTCATACGGAATCTCGTCAACAATCATTTTAGCCAAGGTGGTTTTACCTTGACCATTCTGCCCTACAAAAGCTATTTTACTGTTGCGCTCTATTAATAAATTTACATTATTCAATACTTGCTTATCACCATAACTCTTCGCTACTTTTTCGGCTTCTACAACAACTTTACCAGGCTGAATAGAAACAGGAAAACGAACTTTCATTACTGAGTTGTCTTCAGCATCAATCTCAATGCGTTCAACTTTATCTAATTTTTTAATAAGTGATTGTGCCATGGTGGCTTTATTCGCCTTCGCTCTAAACTTATTAATAAGTTGTTCGGTATGCTTAATCTCCTTCTCTTGATTTTTAAATGCTTGCAATTGTTTTTCGCGTAGCTCTTTGCGTTGCACTAAATATTTAGAGTATGGATATTTGTAATCGTAAATTTTACCTAACGATATTTCGATGGTACGATTGGTTACGTTATCTAAAAACATTTTGTCATGCGATACCAATACGATTGCTCCCGAATAGCTCTTTAAAAAATCTTCTAACCAGATGATCGATTCAATATCCAAATGGTTTGTTGGCTCATCGAGCAGTAAAATATCATTGGCCTGTAAAAGCAATTTTGCCAACTCAATTCTCATACGCCAACCCCCTGAAAATGTATCAGTTAATTTATTAAAATCTTCTCGTTTAAACCCTAAACCTTGTAATATTTTTTCGGTATCTCCTTGATAATTATACCCTCCTAATAATTCATACCGTTGTGTAAAATCACTTAAATCTATAATTAATTGATTGTACGATTCACTTTCATAATCTGTTCTTTCGGCAAGGGCTTTATTAATCTCATCAAGTTTACGTTCTACTTCTTTTATTTCAACAAAGGCTTCATAAGCTTCTTCTAAAACAGTACGTCCTACTACAAAATCAATATCTTGCTTTAAAAAACCTATCTTAACTTCTTTCTCTAAGGCCAATGTACCACTATCAAACTCTTGTTCTTTTGCAATTATTTTTAATAGCGTAGATTTTCCTGCACCATTTTTTCCAACAAGTCCTACCCTATTTCCTGCATCTAGTTTAAAGGTAATACCCGAAAACAAATCTTCTCCTTGAAATGAAACTGTAACGTTATGTGCATTTAGCATAAAAGTGAATAAATATTAACTGTTTCTTACCAAGGTAAAAAACATAAATTTAGTAGAAACTTCAATGCTTTACATTGCAGCATCCTTTTTTAATTTAACTTTGCAAATCTAATTTATTTTAACTTTGTTATGCTTAAAAAAGGCACAAAAATATATAGCATTTTCAATAATAAATGCCCGAAGTGTAATGAAGGTAATTTTTTCGAAGATTCTAATCCTTTACATTTAAAAAAAGTATTGACCACAAACGAAAATTGTGCACATTGCGGTTTCAAATTTGTGATTGAACCTTCTTTTTTCTATGGAGCTATGTATGTATCTTATGGACTCTCAGTAGGAATTTCGATACTCACTTTTATACTCTTGCATTGGTTGGGCTTAAACCTAGTTCAGGTTTTTATCGGTATTATCATAGCGCTCATCATACTTACCCCATTTACGCTTAGGTTATCGAGGTTAATCTATATTAATATGTTTGTGAAATATGATGCCAGCTACAAAAATGATCTATACAATAAAGAAAATATAGACCATAAAGATTAGATGCATCTCATGAAACTAGTCAAATCTATTGATAGAGATTTCGCGAGGTAATTCTTTCTCTAGCTCTATATGTGCATACAATTCTTTAGCCATAAAAGGACCGAGTAAAACACCTCTTGTACCTAGTCCGTTTAAAATTGATAGTTGCTTATGTATTTTATGAGTTCCAATTAACGGTCTTCTATCTTTCGTTGTGGGCCTCACTCCCGCCTTATGATCTACCACTTCATACGGCGTATTAATCATTGTATTTAATTTTGCTGACAACTCATTTTTAGCAGCATCGGTTGGTATAGAAGTTTTATCATCCCAATTAAATGTAGCGCCTACTTTATATAGATCTTGAGCAATAGGTTGGATAAATACAGCTCCTTTCAATACCACATCTAGCCTTAAATTAGGAGCATGAATGGTGAGTAATTCGCCTTTTGCTTCCTCCATGGGCAGGCCTTTGAAATAAGGGTTTTTTCGCATTCCGAACCCTTCACAAAAAACCACATTTGTTGCTATTACATCTTTGTAAGATATACTATTGTTCAACAGGTTTAGTTGACTATAATCGAACCTTTCATTAACTAATTGTTTCGTTTCGCTCAAATTGTTTCTATAATCTTCGAGCACGGTTTTGGTATCTATCCAACCTGTGTTAGACAATTTACCAAAACCAAAAGGCGCCTTAATTGCCTTATTGTTATTTTGAACGACCCTCGCATGCATATAATCACATAAAACTGGTTTATCGCAAGCTGCAAACCAGTTATTTTGTTCTTCAACAGAGGTGAATATGCGATGGATATCTATTTTATGATCATATTTTTTACTAAAACGTTCTTCTAATTTTTTATATAATGGTAGCGCATATGCCAATTGTTTCTGCACATCCCATACGGCGTTAAAGCGTTTTAGCACCACCGGATTATAGGTGCCAGCCGCTACAAAAGAAGAATGTTGCGATTCATCTTCAAAAACTACAAATGATTTGTTGTTTTTTCTCAGTTCTTCTGCGAATGCCAAACCTGCTAAACCAAGACCAACGATAATATAATCTACGTGCATTTTGCAAAGGTACGCGGAATACTGAAGTTTTATGCAAAAAAAACTCCTGTATTGCTACAGGAGTTTTAAACTTAAAATTTTGACAGGAAATTAGTAATTCCACATATCTAATTCTTTATTTCTGATATTCTCTTTTAGTCTATCAGCTTCAAGAACTTGGAATAATGCATTTCCTTTAATGTATTGTGACACATCTCTATTTCCATAGATATTTTCTTCTCTATAAATACTCGCTACAAAACGACGCGCATTTAATAAATGATCATATGATAATGGGAAGGCAGAGTTTTTATTATTAAACACTTTCATATCGTGTGTAATTTGTCTTACTCCTGGATACCATACCCAAAATAACTCAATTAATGCATCTTGACTATCATCTTCCATGAAATTTACATCTGGTGCAACCGGCGCAATACCCAATAAACGGTATTTTAATTCACCTTGCCTTTTATCGAAATACCAAACCCCTTTAATCTTAAGGCCTGCAATTTCTCCAGCTGTTAAATCAATTCTATCAATATATTCGGCAGTCAATTCAGAACCTTCATTCAACAATTCAAATCCTGCATCACTTGTGTCTATCCTCGACAATCTGCCGGTGATATCCTTCATAGTCAATTTATTCTCGAAATAAGAATCATCATACACATCTACGATCTCTCCATTTTTAATACCTCTTAATAAAGTATCGTATAAAGATCTTCTACTTGAGCTGATATTATTAGTATCTACTGGATAGTAAAATGGTAAGTTAATTTTTTCGTTTAAATCAACATATTCCCATACTACCTTAGACCATAAAATATCTCTATCATCAATGTATCCGTATGGCAACGGCTTGTCGTTATCAGCAGCTAATTGTTCTGCAGTCTTTACGCCAATTTCTTCGGGAATTTTTGCATTTAACAAGTTTGCCTGTGCACTCATGGTATTCGTTGCTAATACTATAGCACACATCGCAACTAAAAATTTCCAATTCTTCATAATTCTTATTATTATTTTTACTTTATTTCAATAATTAAAGGGCTTACTTTCTTCAAATAGTACCCAGAGTTACCTACTAACGATGCTTTTACATCAAATATTGTAACCTGATCCCCTTTTCTTGCTTTTCCTAAAGCTCTAAGAGCAGCACCATTCATTTTTGTACCCTTCACGATTATCGTTGGAGCTCCTGGAACTTTCATACTAAATCCAGATACTCTCAAGTTTAAATCGAATACGAAATCAGGTAAAGCCGCACCAATAGTTACTTTTTGTAAAGTTGTTTTAGGCATTTTAACAATACCGTACTGATTTCTTGCAGTTGCAGCCGGAGCAGGAATATCTTTAATTCTAAAGCTACTACTCGATTTTACTGGAGATCCGTCAGGTAATGTTGCCGAAACATTAATTCGCACTTCTTTTCCTTTACCAGGAGAGATCGTATACTTACCTAATCCTTTTGCTTTTTTCATTCCTGGAGCACTTGCTTTGATAGCATTATCTGGTACACCTGGTACAGAAATTGTAATTGGATTTGCAACACCACGATATACAACATTCATCTTATCAGCAGAAATTACTGCAGAACTTGGCTTCGCAACTACCGCATAATTTTGCTTAATAGGAATTTCTACATCTTCTCCATTTTCTTTAAAGACAAATTTACCTGTAACTTCGTTTTCACCTACGCTACCTGCTGGGAAATCTAATACTGCTCCTCCATCTTTTAACGCATCCGCCGAAATTTCTTTACCGTTGATTATAACTTTAGATGGTTTTAAACTTGCATCATAACGACCTAATACTACTTTACCTTTAAAGTTTGTACCTTGTAAGGTAGCCGCATTATCTGGTATTAAAATAGTGGTATAGTTACTCATAGACACTTCACTTTCTAACTGACCTTGTAACATCGCTGACAACATTTCTGCCTCCGTTGTTTTAACATCTGCTTGAATTTGTGAAAGGTTGGTAACAGTTGTTATTAAAGGAAAACCTTCATAACGATTACGTAACCAAGGTTGCGTAGCATCACCATCTTTCACTTTTTGATCTGAAGTATCAAAACGTCTGTTTACACTTTCTGCAATACTTTTGTACTTCGTACCTAAAGCAGCAGAAACTTTCGTTCTAAAATTATCGATTTTACCTACAAATTCGTCACCAGCTGGTGTATTACCTTCTCCTGCGAAGAAATAAGAATCTCCTTGATCAGTACCATCCATAGACTCATAATTAGTAGGATCTTCGATTCCTTCTAACAATGTAGTTTTCATATTCTCTAAATAAGAATTGAATTCTTGAGCTAGGGCCTGTACTTTTTGAGCCTCTTTATTTAATTCAGAATACTTTTCTGGTTGATCTGAAGCTTTTGTAGCTAAACTAGCATACGTTGCTCCATTTTTTGTCGTTGCTGTTACATTAGAATCAGCTAACTTTTCGTTCATGAAACCAAATGCAGATAATACTTGTTTTGACATATTCATCGCTAACATCGCGATAAATACCAAATACATCAAGTTAATCATTTTCTGCCTTGGTGATAATTTGCCTCCTGCCATTTTTCTAGGGTTTTAGGTTGGTTATTAGTTGGTTTTTACTTGTTAGACATAGCTGATAACATACCACCGTATACACCATTCAATGACGAAAGGTTTGTTGCTAAAGACTCCATTTGGTCTTTTAGTCTCTCAGTATTCTCGGCTACTGCATCACTCATTTGAGTTTGACGCTCTGCACTATCATACTGTACTTTATATAAACTGTTTAAAGATTCCATTTGTGTTGCTGCTAATGATAATTGCTCACTATAAGCACTTGTAGCGGCTACTGAATTCGCTGCAGGAGCAATATTCTCTGCTGCACCAGCAAAACTTTGGATACTGTCAGCTAATCTTCCCATTTTTGCAGAATCTAACTGCGCTTCTTCTAACATCGCATCTAGTTTATCTGATAAACCTTCTCCGTTTGAATTACCACCTTTAGCTCCTAAAGATTCTCCTCCAGATAATTCTGGGTAAACTAGTGACCAATCTAGGTCTTCTTCTACTGGTTCAAAAGCTGAGAAGATAAAGATAATCGCCTCTGTTAATAATCCGATGGTTAACATTAATCCACCAGTTAAAGGTCCAATACTAAAGTGTAAAATTTTGAATAATGCACCAATTAATACAATCGCGGCTCCAAGTCCGTAAACCATATTCATAATTTTCTTTTGTCTAAGTGATCCTGCCATAATTTCTAATTTTTAAGTTTTTGGTTAATTTTTTTTAGGTATTTATTGTTTATTTATTTTAATAACAACTAGTCTTCAAAAATTCCTAGTGTCTTAATTATTTATTTTTTACTCTTCTTATTATTTGTTGTTCCCATATAATCTTGTACTGTTCTAAAGCCGATATAACTTCTTGCTGAATCTCCGTACTCATAGTCACGTGTACTTACTTCTAAGAAATAAGCTACATCTTTCCACGATCCTCCTCGAACAACTTTTCTTTTGTTAGAACCATCATCTACATTAGGATTCATTGTAGATCCTAGATAGTAAGAAGATGGATTATATGAAGTATTTGTCCACTCTCCAACATTACCAGCCATATTATACAATCCGTAATCATTTGGTTTGAAAGACTTTGCTTCCATTGTATAAAGTGCTCCATCAGCTGCATAATCTCCTCTTTCTGGTTTAAAGTTTGCTAAGAAACAACCTCTATCACTAGTCGTATACGGACCACCCCAAGGATATTTCGCATATTCTAGACCTCCACGAGCGGCATACTCCCACTCAGCTTCTGTAGGTAATCTAAAGTTAGGCACTTTACCTCCTGACTTAGAGTTTGATAAGAATTTGTTTTTCTTTTGTGATCTGTAGTCGCAAAATGCTCTTGCCTGAGACCATGAAACACCAACCACTGGATAATCGTTATACGCATTGTGATAAAAATAATTCTGATGCATTGGATCGTTATAAGAATAATTGAAATCCTTAACCCAAACCGTAGTATCTGGATAAACCTCAACAGTATTTCTTTTCACAAAATCTTTTCTACTACCACTATTTCTAGCCGCACCTTCTCTATCAAAAGTAAAGTATAAGTATTTTAACTTTTTAGTGTCAATAATTCTCTTACCATCGAACGTTTCAGAAATTGGCAAATAAATACTATCCATTGCTTCTGCATAATATTGATCTGGATAAGCACCTAAATCCCAAACTAAATCTACATCCCAATTTAGAGCTTTACCTTCTGTTGGCGAGTTTAAGTCACCTAAGCTACCATAGTTCTCCATCATATACTTATAGTACACGTTCGCAGTAGTATCGGGTTCTGCAAATTTATATTTTTGGATACCATCAGCATCACCTCCACCACCTTTAGCACCAGCGTCTAAGTCGGCACTTTCAGCTCCAAAACCTTGTTCTTCAGCTAGTAAAGCTAACTGAGTTCTAACGATCGAGTCTCTAACTCTAACAACGAATTCTCTATATTCTGCATTCGTAATTTCTGTCTCATCCATATAAAATGGTCTTACAGTAACTGTACGAGATGGAGTGTTTAGAGCTCCAGCAACATCTTCATCGACTTTACCCATCGTAAAAGCGCCTCCTGGAATTAATGTCATTCCTAAAGGTTTTTCAGGGAAAAATTTCTTCTTAGATCTTAAACCTGTCAATTCACCTTTGTCGCTCGAACCACAGCTTGATAGAAGCACTGCTGCTATCAATAAAAAATATACGGTTAATTTTTTCATAAATAAAAATTTACATTCTCCGTAAAGGGAGTAATACTTATTGTTTGTGTTTTAATTTAAGCCCGCGAAAATTATCTATTTTCAACTGAGATCACTTTAAGAACGTCAAAAAATTATCTTTAGTGTATAACTAATTTAATTTTCTGAAAGTTTTCCACCATCTTTCTGGAACAACCTGATTTCCCGCCATTAAATAATCATCATAGGTACATGGTATTAACGTGCGCTTTTGCGATTTATTATTTTGGTGAACAACTTCCATCCACCAACGATCGCTTTTATTGCTTTTGAAGAAATGTATAGTAGTGTCTTCTACTAGTACGATGTATTTTTTGTAGTCTTTTTTTGAAGTGAACGGATATTCGTTCGTTCTAAAATTATAGCCCTCGATAAAATACCAAATCATTTGAGCCATAAGTTGTGCCGTTTGATCTTGATCATCAAACTTTGCATTGTATTCATAAATACCAAAGGAAGAAACTTTATCGCTGATACCAGCGTAACGAGCGATAGCACAAATTACTTCGCCGTAAAACCCGTTAGGAACGGCATTATTATTTGCAGGAGCTTCTGTTCGACGAATAGCACCAATGTCTATACTAACAATGTCTGCATCTCGCATAATAGGTTCAACCAATTTTACGTTGCCTGCAACCTCTCCTAATCTATATGCATCAAAATGAAGTTTTGACAATAGATCAATTTCTTCTTGAGAATTAAAAAAAGTTTGATAACCTATGTTACTATAGTTAAAGAGGTTGTTTGGTTTTTCCATTACAATCTTACTTAAATAAGATGTAGAGTTAATCTCTTCTTCTAAGTTACCAAGGTCAAACTTATTATCTACAACAGTTAAGTTAACTGTTTGTTCTAAATTATCATAGGCTCTATAATTAGCATAGGTCAAATCTTGCCCTCCTCCTATAATAATAGGTACGATATTCTTTTTTATAAGTATTGCTAAAATTTCTTTCAGTGCAAAATAAGTATCATCTACTTTATTTCCTTGAGGAATGTTACCTAAATCTATAATATTAGCAAACCAATTACCATTGTACAATTCGTATAAATTTTTACGAACAGCACTAAGGTCTTTTCCAGCACCAAAATTATCAACGGTATTTCTATCTTCTAGTACACCA
This sequence comes from uncultured Flavobacteriaceae bacterium, assembly GCA_947500525.1. Classification (GTDB taxonomy): domain Bacteria; phylum Bacteroidota; class Bacteroidia; order Flavobacteriales; family Flavobacteriaceae; genus Aureibaculum. The sequence goes on from CANMSH010000003.1 coordinate 18,290, forward strand.
ATTATAGCTAATTGAGCAATTTCTATTTCTGGTACTCCTAACTGTTTTGAATGTATAGTAACGTTTTTACCTAGAGATTGTTCAGATAGTAATGCGGTATGCGCTACTACAGCATCATCTACAGGTAAAAGTATTTCAAAACTCATAGGTTCGAGGATCGATGTTTAAAATGAAATTATTTTTTCTTTGCTGTTTTCTTTTTCGCAGCTTTCTTTTTAGGTGTCTTCTTTTCTATCATATCTTTTACCTCATCAAGCGTTAGCTTTGCAGCATCTACTGTTTTTGGTAATTCTATTTTAATCTTTCCTTTGAGAATGTTATGTCTTCCCCATCGCGCTTTCTCTACACGTATGCCTTCATCTTCCCAATTATGAACAACCTTATCTATTTCTTTTTGGATTTTAACTTCGATCAATTCAATAATATCACTTTCTGATAGGTTATCCCAATCATATTTTTTATTGACATTGATAAACATGTTATTCCATTTAATAAAGGGGCCAAATCTTCCTTTTCCTTTTTGAACAGGCAAGTCTTTGTACGTATATATAGGAGCATCTGCCTCTTCTTTTTCTTTAATGAGTACAATGGCATCATCTAGTTCTACACTTAGTGGATCTACACCTTTTGGCAACGAAACAAATTTAGAACCATATTTAACATAGGGTCCGAAACGCCCATTGTTCACTAACAGTTCTTCTCCTTTATAGGTACCAATATTCTTTGGAAGTTTGAAGAGATCCATCGCTTCTTCATACGTAATAGTATTCAATTGCTGATCTGGCGAAAGACTTGCAAACGTTGGTTTTTCTTCATCATCGACGGTTCCCATCTGCACCATAGGTCCAAATTTTCCTAAACGAACACTCACTTGTTTTCCTGTTTTCGGATCTTTTCCTAAAATACGTTCTCCAGATTCTCTTTCTGCATTTTCTTGAACATCCAATACCTTAGGATGAAAATCTTTATAGAATGCTTTCATAACCGTTGTCCAATCTTCTTTTCCGTCAGCGATATCATCAAATTGATTTTCAACACTCGCGGTAAAGTTATAATCTAAAATGGTTTTGAAATGATTCACTAGGAAATCGGTTACAATCATTCCAATATCTGTCGGTACTAATTTTCCTTTGTCTGAACCAACTTTTTCGGTCAGTTTATTTTCCTTTAATTCTCCTCCTTTTAATACTAACTGTGTATATGTTCTTTCTACACCCTCCACTGCACCTTTCTCAACATATTTTCTATTTTGTATTGTTGATATAGTTGGGGCATATGTTGAAGGTCTTCCAATACCCAACTCTTCGAGTTTCTTTACCAAAGAAGCTTCTGTATATCTATAAGGAGCACGAGAATAACGCTCGGTCGCACTGATATATTTGTTCAATAATTGTTCATTCACTTTTAAGGCAGGTAACATTCCTTCTTGTTCTGCATCTTCATCATCTGTACCTTCGAGATACACCTTCAAAAATCCATCAAAAAGGATTACTTGTCCGTTAGCCGTGAACGTTTCACTATGCGTATTTGCTTCTATTTTAACATTCGTTCGTTCTAACTGAGCATCGCTCATTTGAGAAGCAATAGCTCGTTTCCAAATCAAATCATACAAACGTGCTTGATCTCTTTCTATATCCACAGAGTTTATGGCAAAATTTGTAGGTCTAATAGCCTCGTGCGCCTCTTGAGCTCCTTTAGTTTTACCTTTATACTTTCTTTCATTACTGTAACGTTCTCCATAAAAATTTTGGATCGCTTCAGCAGCGCCATTTCTCGCATCATCTGATAAGTTTACACTATCAGTTCTCATATATGTTATCAATCCTGCTTCATACAAACGCTGCGCCATATTCATGGTTTTACTAACCGAAAAATACAATTTACGAGAAGCCTCTTGTTGTAATGTTGATGTTGTAAAAGGAGGGGCAGGAGATTTTTTTGCGGGTTTCTTTTCTAAATTGGCAACCTTAAAATTGGCTGATCCATTTTTCTCTAAAAATGCATATGCTTCTTCTTTCGTTTCGAACGTCTTTGGCAATTTCGCCTTAAATGATTGACCTGCTTCGTTAGAAAACTCAGCATCAATTCTATATGATCCTACGGGTTTAAAAGCACTAATTTCTCGCTCTCGTTCAACAATCAATCTCACCGAGACTGACTGAACACGTCCGGCAGAAAGACCACCTTTTACCTTACGCCATAATACAGGCGACAGTTCATAACCTACAATTCTATCTAAAACACGTCTTGCTTGTTGTGCATCAACTAAATCATAATCTATAGAGCGTGGATTCTCAACAGCTTTTTGAATTGCCGTTTTAGTTATCTCATGAAAAACAATTCTTTTCGTTTTTTCATCATCTAATTTCAACTGCTTAAATAGGTGCCAGGCAATCGCTTCTCCTTCTCTATCCTCATCACTAGCCAACCAAACGGTTTCAGCTTTCTTTGCTAAATCTTTCAGTTTTTTAACAACGGCCTTTTTATCTGAAGAAACACTATATTTTGGCATAAAATCACCCTCAACATTCACTCCTAATTCTTTGGATGGTAAATCTGCAATATGGCCGTAACTCGATTCTACTTGAAAATCTTTACCTAAAAATTTTTCAATAGTTTTTGCCTTGGCAGGTGACTCTACAATTACTAAATTTTTTGCCATATTTAAATTTTTGAAGGTACAAATGTAGATGAAAAAAAGTTTATGTACCTAATTTTAATTTCTTTCAAGCCTATTTTTTAACAATAATTTAGGGCATTGTAATATGCATTTCAAAAATCTCGACTGTAGACGAATGTGCCAAAACCATGAGAAGTAGAAAGCGGTGTTTCTCTCGAATTAAAATTATACAGCAGCCTAAAGGTGTTTCGCTTATTCTTATAAACCGCACCAAATTTAAGTTTGACAATATGCCTTGAAATGTCAGTAGTAAATAATTCATCATCACTTAATAAACTTCCCTGAATCAAGGTATTATGGGCAACATATCGATATCCTAGAGAAACAAGTCCATAAAACTCCCGAGCACCAGTTGTATCAATAGACCCTAATCTTGAAGAATTACTTAACTTATTATACTTACCAAAAAAATAATGAACATTATTTTCTAAAAAAATATCTTTTGTACCAAGCGCCGGAAAAAATTCATATTGAATATTATTTCGCTCACTCAAAGTCCAACTGCGCAGATAGCGATATTTTAAATTGAATAACCATTTAAATGCTATCTCCTCCTCCCAACTAGTAAAATTATCTAATCCTAAAACTTCATGAAACCATACTTGAAGATCTCCAGCCAATGATTCTTTACCCGTAATTCCTGTTTCGAATGTTAAAAATTTTGAAGACTCTTTAGAAATACGACCAACTTCGAAACTCCCAAAAAGCCATCCCGCAAACGGTCTATCAAAATCATCAGTATTAAAAGAGCTTAAATTTTTAGGTGTATAGATTTCATTACCCACTTTAAAACTTAACAGTAGGGCACTATCTTCTTCTTTGTTAAAAATAAAATTTCTTTCAATGCGCTTTTTATAGGTTAAAAAATGACCTCCAGTATAATATCTGTCTACAAAAATAAATTTATCATTCTCAATCTTAAGTTCAATTTGTTCATCAATTTGTTGCGCATTACCGGCATAGCTTAGGATATATAGGAATAAGAGAAAATAACGTTTTTTCAACTGAGAGTTACTGTTTTAAAGTTGGACGTGAATATTACGAAAAATTACATGTAAAAAATACTGCCAATTTGTCATCTTATTTAGAGTTTGGTTGTATATTTGTACCTCAATTTTGAATATGAGCGAAGAGAAAATAATAGAAGAAAAAAAGCAAGGGCAAGCACTAGTTACTGAGCAAATAAGCGGCAATAATAAAAAACTGTTTATAGAGAGCTATGGTTGTCAAATGAATTTAAATGATAGTGAAATTGTGGCTTCAATATTGGCCAAAGAAGGTTTCAATACAACACAACAATTAGATGATGCCGATCTCGTATTAGTAAATACGTGCTCAATTAGAGATAAAGCTGAACAAACCATACGTAAACGCTTGCAATATTATAATAAGGTAAAAAAAGTTAACCCATCAATGAAAGTTGGTGTGTTGGGATGTATGGCAGAACGCTTAAAGTCTAAATTTCTTGAAGAGGAGAAAATTGTTGACTTAGTTGTTGGACCAGATGCTTACAGAGATTTACCCAATTTAGTGCAAGAAGTAGAAGAAGGTAGAGACGCCGTAAACGTTATCTTATCTAAAGATGAAACTTATGGAGATGTTGCTCCGGTACGCTTAAACTCAAATGGAGTATCTGCTTTTGTTTCGATTACAAGAGGTTGCGATAATATGTGTACTTTTTGCGTAGTTCCTTTTACGCGAGGACGAGAACGAAGTCGTGATCCGAAGAGTATTCTAGAAGAGATTCGAGAAATGCAAAAGAAAAATTTCAAAGAAATTACACTGCTCGGGCAAAATGTTGATAGCTACCTATGGTATGGTGGAGGCTTGAAAAAAGATTTTAAAAAAGCTTCTGAAATTGCACAAGCTACTGCCGTTGATTTTGCGCAATTACTAGATATGTGCGCTACCGAATTTCCCAAAATGCGGATACGCTTTTTCACTTCAAATCCACAGGACATGAGTCTTGATGTGATTCATGCCATGGCGAAACATGAAAATATATGCAAATACTTGCATTTACCAGTACAATCTGGAAGTACAAGAATGCTTGAAAAAATGAATCGTCAACATACGCGTGAGGAATACATTGAGCTTATTGATGCTATTTTAGAAATCGTGCCTGAAATGGCATTTAGTCAAGACATGATGACTGGTTTTTGTGGAGAAACAGAAGAAGATCATCAAGACACTATTTCATTAATGGAATATGTAAAATATGATTATGGTTTCATGTTCGCTTATTCTGAAAGACCAGGTACGTTAGCAGCGAAGAAATATGAAGATGATATTCCGTTAGAGGTCAAAAAAAGACGTTTGGCTGAAATAATCGCTTTACAACTAGAACATTCTCACTACAGAACGCAACAGCATGTAGGTAAGATTGAAGAAGTGTTAATTGAAGGAACTTCAAAGAAATCAGACGCCCATTGGAAAGCTAGAAATTCTCAAAATACTGTTGTTATTTTCCCGAAAGAAAATTACAGGATGGGAGATTTTGTAAATGTAAAAATTGAGTCTTGTACGAAAGCTACCCTTATCGGAACAGCTGTAGGATATTCAAAAAATAACTAATATGGAAAATTTACAAGCTCTTAAACAACGATTTGGTATCATAGGAAATGATGCTTTACTAAATAGGTCGCTTGAAAAAGCTGTACGAGTTGCACCTACCGATATCACCGTATTAGTTACTGGTGAAAGTGGCGTTGGTAAAGAAAGTATTCCTAAAATTATACATCAATTATCGCATCGAAAGCATGCTAAATATATTGCCGTAAACTGTGGAGCCATACCTGAGGGAACCATAGACAGTGAGCTCTTTGGGCATGAAAAAGGAGCTTTTACAGGTGCTACCCAAACTAGAAATGGATATTTTGAAGTTGCCGATGGTGGTACTATCTTTTTGGATGAAGTAGGCGAATTACCATTAACAACTCAAGTGCGCTTGTTACGTGTTTTAGAAAATGGTGAGTTTATTAAAGTTGGTTCATCGAAAGTTCAAAAAACAAATGTTCGAATAGTCGCGGCTACAAACATGAACATGATGGAAGCGATACAAAAAGGTAAGTTTCGTGAAGATTTATACTATCGATTAAGTACAGTAGACATTCATTTGCCTGCACTTAGAAAACGTAAAGATGATATTCATTTAATTTTCCGAAAATTCGCGTCCGATTTTGCACAAAAGTACAGCATGCCAACAATTCGTTTAGAGCCAGAAGCAATTCCTATTTTATTGAGTTATGCTTGGCGCGGAAATATCCGTCAATTAAGAAATATAACAGAACAAATTTCTGTAATCGAGCAAAACCGAAGTATTTCAGCTCATACGTTGTCGAACTATTTACCCAAACATGTAGGAAATCTCCCAGCTTTGGTTGATGCTAAAACAGGCGCGAGCGATTTTGCCAATGAACGCGAAATACTCTACAAGGTACTCTTTGATATGCGCAACGATATCACCGACTTAAAAAAATTAACCTTGGAGTTAATGGAAAGTGGTAATAGCGTTCAGGTAAAAGAAAATAACCAACGTTTGATTCAAAAAATCTATGGAGAAGAAGATGACGACGTTGATAATTTGGTAGAAATTATTCCTGCTCAGAAAACAGAGGTGTATCAGCCTCAACAAGATGCATATCAAGATGCCGAAACGGTTGAAGAAACCTTATCATTACAAGAGAAAGAATTTGAAATGATTAAACGCGCTTTAGAGCGCAACCATAATAAACGTAAATTGGCCGCCAAAGAATTAGGTATTTCTGAAAGAACATTATATCGTAAAATAAAACAGTTCGATTTGTAAATTCTATTCTTAAATCGTTTCTTTGTTCACTATCTTATGAAAAAAAGCACACTTTTATTTTTGATGATTGCACTCATTACCTTGGTGAGCTGTAGTGTGAAGTATTCCTTCACCGGAGGAAGTACTGGTGATGCAAAAACAATACAAATTGATTTTTTTCCAAACAACGCAACCTTAGTAGAACCCATTGTAAGTCAAAAGTTTACAAAAGAATTACGCGATCTATTTCTAAGACAAACCAGTTTAGATTTAGTAACAACCGATGGAGATTTACGATTTGAAGGAGAAATCACCGAATATAGACTGATTCCAATAAGCGCAACAGCCGAACAAACGGCCGCTCAAAACAGGTTAACAGTGGGAGTACGTGTACGTTTTTATAATAAACTAGTACCTGATGATGATTTTGAGAAAACCTTTTCTTTTTTCTCAGATTTCGATGCGAACGCTCAACTTACAGGGAGCCTTTTAGAAGATGCACTCACCGAAATATTTGAAAGAGTAACACAAGATATTTATAACGCTTCTGTAGCAAAATGGTAAATGAAATTAGCTGACTTTACATATCTCTTAAAAGAACCTTGCTCAATTACTGCTGAGCAAACTAAAGAAATGGAAGGTATTATTCAAATGTATCCGTATTTTCAAGTTGCTCATTTGTTGCGTCTCAAAGGGTTAAAAAAACAGCATAGTTTTAATTACAACAAAGCGTTAAAGACTACCGCTGCACGTACAACCAATAGAACTGTGTTATTTGACTTTATTACACAAGATACCTTAGATATTGAACGTAAAGATCTAAAGCATCAAAAAGTACTGCAAGAGACCGAAATTATAGATGCTGAAATTATTGAAAAAGTGCAAGTTACGCAGCCTATAGTACAGCCTCCAAGTACAAAAAAACCAGTATTAGAAAGTCTTCAAATTGGGGAACCCTTAGATTTTGACAAAAGTGAAATGCATTCTTTTAATGAATGGCTTCAATTAACAAGCTTTGCGCCTATAGAGCGCGTTGAACAAGTGGCAGAAAAAATTGATGCTGAAAAATCTAAAAACTTCGAATTAATTGATCAATTTATCGCCACAAAACCAAAAATAAAACCAACTGATACTTCAAATACAATTGACATCTCTTCTCAGAGTACCGTAGAAAATGAAAGCTTGATGACCGAAACTTTGGCTAGAGTATATCTAGAGCAAAAGAAGTATGAAAAAGCTATTAAAGCTTTTCATATTTTAAGTTTGAAATATCCAGAAAAAAGTGGTTTCTTTGCAGACCGAATTAAAGCGGTCAAATTTTTACAACAAAATAAAGAATAAATATGTTTAGTGTATTTTTAATTTTAATCATAGCGGTTGCTATTTTACTCATATTGATTATTATGGTACAAAACCCAAAAGGTGGTGGATTGTCTTCTTCTTTTGGAGGTCAAGGTGCGCAGAGTTTAGGTGGAGTACAAAACACGAATAATTTTCTAGATAGAACAACATGGACCTTAGCAATTGCGCTGTTTGTCTTAATTTTAGCTTCTAATTTTACGATTCCAAGAAACACAGTAATAGAAGATTCTCAGATAGAAAATACAATTAATGATAGAGAAATATCAACAGAGGTTCCCCAAAATGCGGTTCCTGCTGCTACACCTCAAGATACAACGAATTAACTAATTCAAATACTATTATTTTTGAAACAAAATGCCAACGAGAAATGACACGTTGGCATTTTTTATTTTATATACATAACAAATTGTCATTATTTTTTAATTGGCATACTTTTCGCTAATTCATCTTAGATTAATAGTAACTTAAACATTATACAAATGAGTAAACTAAATATTAAACCTCTTGCTGATAGAGTTGTAATTGAAGCCAAAGCTTCTGAAACAAAAACTGCATCGGGTATCTATATACCTGATTCTGCTAAAGAAAAACCACAAGAAGGCAAAGTTGTTGCCGTAGGTAAAGGCACAAAAGACGAACCAACTACGGTTAAAGTTGGAGATACTGTACTGTATGGAAAGTATGCTGGTTCTGAATTAAAATTAAGCGGGAAAGATTATTTAATTATGAGAGAGAGTGATATTCTCGCAATCATATAAATAACTACCTTTTACTTTTAGCCTAGCGCTAAAAAGTACTACATATAAAACAATAAAACTATGCCAATAGCTTTGTGCTAAAGGCAAAAAATACAAAACAAAATGGCAAAAGATATAAAATTTGATATTGAGGCACGTGACGGATTAAAACGCGGTGTCGATGCATTGGCAAATGCAGTAAAAGTAACCTTAGGACCTAAAGGACGTAACGTAGTTATTGGAAAAGCTTTTGGCGGACCTGCAATAACGAAAGATGGTGTAAGTGTAGCAAAAGAGATTGAGTTAGAAGATCCATTAGAAAATATGGGTGCTCAAATGGTAAAAGAAGTAGCTTCAAAAACGAATGATTTAGCTGGTGACGGAACTACGACTGCAACAGTATTAGCACAAGCTATTGTGAAAGAAGGATTAAAAAACGTTGCTGCCGGAGCAAATCCAATGGATTTAAAACGTGGTATTGACAAAGCTGTTTCTTCTATTGTAGAAAATTTACAGAAACAATCACAAGTAGTTGGTAACAAAATTGAGAAAATAAAGCAAGTTGCTTCTATTTCTGCAAATAACGATGAGAGCGTTGGTGATTTAATTGCACAAGCTTTTGAAAAAGTAGGTAAAGAAGGTGTTATTACCGTAGAAGAAGCGAAAGGAACCGATACTTATGTTGATATAGTTGAAGGTATGCAATTTGATAGAGGATATTTATCTCCATACTTTGTAACTGATTCTGAAAAGATGATCACCGATTTAGAAAACCCTTATATTTTATTGTATGATAAAAAAATATCATCAATGAAAGATTTATTACCAGTTCTTGAGCCTGTGGCGCAAACAGGAAAACCACTATTAATTATTGCTGAGGACGTTGAAGGTGAAGCTTTAGCGACATTGGTGGTAAATAAATTACGAGGTGCGCTTAAAATAGCTGCTGTAAAAGCACCTGGTTTTGGTGACAGACGTAAAGCAATGTTAGAAGATATTGCCATTCTAACGGGTGGTACAGTAGTTGCCGAAGAACGTGGTTTTACCCTTGAGAACACAACGATTGATATGTTGGGTACTGCTGAAAGAGTTACTATAGATAAAGATAATACTACGGTTGTAAATGGAGCTGGTAAAAAAGGTGATATTAAAGGAAGAGTGAATCAAATTAAATCTCAAATTGAGACAACTACTTCTGACTATGATAAAGAGAAACTACAAGAACGCTTAGCGAAATTAGCAGGTGGTGTTGCCGTTTTATATGTAGGAGCTGCCTCTGAAGTAGAAATGAAAGAAAAGAAAGATAGAGTTGATGATGCTCTACATGCTACACGCGCAGCTGTAGAAGAAGGTATTGTTGCTGGTGGTGGAGTTGCATTAGTGAGAGCTAAAGATGTGCTTTCAAAAATTACAACCGATAATTTAGATGAAGTAACAGGTATACAAATCGTTGCCAGAGCTATTGAAGCCCCAATGCGCACAATTGTTGAAAATGCTGGAGGTGAAGGTTCTGTTGTGATTGCAAAAATTATTGAAGGCAAAAAAGATTTTGGCTTCAATGCAAAAACAGACGAATATGTAAATATGCTAAAAGCTGGAATTATTGACCCTACCAAAGTAACACGTATTGCATTAGAAAATGCTGCTTCTGTTGCTGGTATGATCTTAACTACCGAGTGTGCTTTGGTCGACATTAAAGAAGATGCTCCTGCAGGAGCTGGAATGCCTCCTATGGGTGGTGGAATGCCAGGTATGATGTAATCATAACGTACATAATATATATAAACAAAGAACCGCTGCAGCTCGTAGCGGTTTTTTTATATCTTTATGATAATCAAAATTGTAGAGATGAAAAAGATCAATTGGCAATACACCTTAGGTGAAATTTTAATCGTAATTATAGGCATCTCGATTGCTTTTAGTTTGAATAAATGTGCCCAAAATAGCCAGGACAATAAATTAGAGAAACTCTATTTAGAAAATCTTAAAAATGATATAGAAACGGATAAGCGAAATTTAGAGAAGAACCTCATCGCATTAAAGGAAAAAAACAACACGCTTTTCAGTTCCTTTAAATACTTCAATCCCACTATTCCGAAGAGAGATTCTCTACTTGCTATGAATTTTTTTCGCGTGGCCCAAATCATTGAATTTTCTCCGAAAAGCATCACACATCAAACATTAATGAATACAGGTGACCTCAAACTCATCACTAATTTCGATTTAAAAACAACTATCCAAGAACATTATCGAAATTACAGTCGCTTGCAGCAAGATTATGATAGAATGGTTAACATTAGCAAGAAATATATTGCTGATTATTTTATCTACAATTTGGATATGGATAAATTTAGAAGTGGACAAAAAGCCATTACCGATGAACGCTTATTAAAAAGCATCATGCAAAGTATGTCAGGTACGATCCGCTTAAAAATAGAATCTACAGAAAAAAGTCTTGAAAGCTGTAAGACAATTTTAACGCAGTTAACTGAAGAATTAAACTAAAAAAACACCGCGAAATGCGGTGTTCTTCTTTATTATTGAGATGTTAATTTACATTCCTGAGGAATCCTTTTTCACTTCAGTTTCTTCTTCTGTATCAACTTTTTTCTCTTTTAAGTCCATTTTACAAACCGGACATTTGCCAGCTTCGGTATAACTTTTACCTTTTTCGCAATCCATTGGACACTGATGTAATACATCATTTGAGGCCAACACTTCTTGAGCCTCTTTTTTTACCTCATCTACGACTTCGGTTTCAGATTTTACCTCTTCAGCTTTATCTTTCTTACAAGAAGTAGCAGTAAAAGATACCAAGGCGACAACCGCCACCATTAAAATCAATTTTTTCATGTTACTTTAATTTAGAGTTATTAATGTTTTTTGACCTCACCATCTCTATACAAACAGCAAGCATCTAATTTAGAATACACTTCATCTGAGGCCTTAATCTCCTTAGAATCATGACCTACAGCTGCCAATGCCTTCTTTATTTTTAACGTAGAAGTCTTTTTATTGTTGTAAATACAGTACAATTCTTTCGTATTTACATCCCAAACAGCGAATTTCACTCCTTTGGTCAAAATAGCCGCCTTTTCAATACGTTCTTTACACATTACACAAACACCATCTACTTCAAACTTTACTCTTGATGTTTTTGATTTTTTTTGAGCTTCCGCGGAAAGCGTACAACTAAAAATCATAACTAAAACTATAACTAATCTTTTCATTTTTTTAAATTTTAAAACGCAATCCTGCGTAATACATATTACCCAAGATAGGCGCATATACAATACTACTATCAAAATTTGGTCCAAAAGGATTCGTCGCTCCTAAGATAGGATTTTCTTGCGTATAACCCGTCAAGTTCTCACCTCCTACATAAATTTCAAATTTCGGCGAAAACACCTTTGCAATTTGGGCATTCATTAAACTATAGCTTGGTGCGTTCTCTGGAAATTGGTCTTGGATTGGGTTTGTTCCTGTAAATGGTATTCGTTGTTCTCCCAACCAATTAAAGGTATAATCGAAACGCCATTGAGAACCGTTTGACTTTTTGGAGGTTTCAAAAGATACATTTGCGAAAAAACGATGCTCAGGAATTAAGGCCTTTTGTAATCTCCCTTTCAAATAATCTGTCTTTACATCATAAAACTTATAGGCCAATCGTATTTCAAGGTTTTTTGCCAATTCATAATTTAACTGTGCTTGAAAATTATTTGAATATGAGTTTCCGTCAAGATCGTAAAACAGTACTTGTTGCGGACTTTGATCTACATCTACTATTACTTGATTTTCGAACAGCGTACTATAAAAATCTAAGGTGATATCAGCTTTTTTACCAAACAAATTAAACCCTTGTAAAAAGCTCACACCATAATTCCATGCAATTTCAGGATTTAATCCGTATATATTTCCATCTGTATTCAAAATACTCAACTGTCTTGATGAAGCGAACAAAGCTTGATTCTCTGCAAAAATATTAGCACTACGTTTACCTCTTCCTACAGAAGCTCGTAAAACACCTTTCTCCCAAGGTGCATATCTCATATGTAACCTTGGCGTTACAAAAGTTCCTAATAAGTTATGGATATCTAATCGTATGCCCGCGATCAAGCTAAAGTTATCTAAGTTGTCATAAGAATATTCAAAAAAGCCTCCGATTGAATTTTCATCTCTACTAAAATCGGTCGTATTCACCAATTCTTCATAAGCATCATAGGTAAAACTAATTCCGGTTTTAAACTTGTTTAAAGTACTACCCAAAATAGAATTGAAAATTAGATTTGAATAGGCACTTTTATGATTAATATCATACTGATTCAACCCAAAATAAGAGTCTTGATTATGTGCGCTGTACGAGAGTTGAAATCCCAAACTTTTATAGGGTGTTTCTGGAAACACATACCCCATTTTTGCGGATGCATCAAAGCGCTCAGTGTTAATTTCAGAACCAAACTTATTCGTAGTTAGACGATCAGTTAAAGGATTGAAATCTTCTTCACCAGTTTGTTTATCATCTTTCAAATATCTAAAGTTGATAAAGCTAACAAAACCCTTTTTCGCATCTGTATATTGCCAACGGTTCATCACATTAATTTGTTCTGCAAGAGGAACATCTAAAAAGTTATCACCGTTCTTATCTACTTTTGCAGTTCTCTGATTACCATGCACGAAAAGGCTCGTTTGCCATTTATCAGATACCTTTTGACTAAATTGAGTATTCAGTTCTAGTCTTCCATTTAAGTTCGCATAGGCATTAATAAAAACCCTATCGTCATTAAAAGGTTTCTTCAGTTCGGTATTTATCTGACCTGCAATACTTTCATAACCATTCACTACTGACCCGGCCCCTTTCGTTATTTGAATACTCTCTATCCAAGTACCTGGTGTAAAGGTCAACCCGTAGGCTTGAGAAGCTCCTCTTACGGATGGTATATTCTCTTGAGCAATTAAAATATAAGGACTGGTCAATCCTAAGAGTCGAATTTGTTTTGTTCCGGTTAAGGCATCAGAAAAATTGACATCAATAGAAGGATTGGTTTCAAAACTTTCAGACAAATTACAACAGGCTGCTTTTAACAATTCACCTTCATTGATGGTTACTATGTTTGCTGATTGAATATATGATATAGCCGTGTTTTTCTTTTTACCGTTGAGTTTCACTTCTTCTAAAACACCCTCTTCCTGCATAAAATGATGCAGTTCTCTAGGGGCATCAACCGTTACCGTATCAGTTCTATAACCTACAAAACTGAAGACTAACTTTTTATATTCTGGTTTATATTGTATCGTAAACCAACCTTTACTATTGGTCGTTGTGCCTACCGTAGTTCCTAACCAGTGAACTGTAGCTCCTGGTAACCCTGAGACTTTTCCGTCTTCTGATTTAGTCATAGCCATTCCTTTCATTTCTATTTGCGCTTGCAAAAGAAAAGGAAGCATGATTAGGATAATTTTTAAATATGTAAATTTCATTTATTAGATTTTATAATTCATAATATACCTGCACATTTACAATAATGCGCACCATAGAGATTATAAAATCAAATCAAAAAGGTATCGTATAGAACTGGAAGGTCTTTTACGACCAGCGGGGGTGCATAGTTTTTAAAAGGAATAATATACTCCTCTAGGCCTTCAAAAAGATTTACATAACTATAAACAAAGGCTGCGAGTAATTGTATCTTTTCAACACTATGTTCATTAACAATAGAAAGTTCATCGTTCGTCCCTTCAATCATTTCGCTACTATCTTGACAACACGGAACTCTATCAAAAGAAGTTTCTTTTGAATTAGAATGAGAAGTTTCGGGCATCACACAACGTTCAAGATTTCCTATCAACGAATAGTCCGCCAATTCACCTCCACAAAAATGCTGTTCAACTGTAAATGAGAATGTTGAAAACAACACTATTATTGCTAAAAAAATAGATCCTATGTTTTTTAAAGCCCTTTTCACAAGACAAAAGTATAAAATTCACCTGATTAAATTGATAAGAATATGTTAAATAAATAGTGTATCTTGTTGTTATTTTTAAAGAAAATGGGAAGTAAAAAACAAAAAGAAATTTTGAATAAAATCAGAATAGTTATCACCGGTCATTTTGACACTCCACAAAAAGCTTTTGATTTTTTCGACAAAAATAGTGACGGTTATCTCACTAAGAGTGAAATTACTAAACTTCTAAAGCAAGCCGAAATAAATGGATTTATTAGAGGTATCGTAGCATCAAAACTCGTAAGTGGATATGATTTTTCTGACGACAATCGCATTAACTGGAAAGAATTCAGAAAAGCGCTGAAAGAGATTTCTTAATTATATAATATTCAATAACATGATAATCGCCATGACCAACATGACACTATTTTCAATAAGTGTTGCTTTCGTCATTGGTAATTTTAATGCCGTCCCCAAACAAGCACATTGAATACTTTTTTTATCTAATAATACCTTAGCAACACCAATTGTGGTTACCCCTAAAATTACAAGTGTTATTATTAAGGCAATCAATATTTGTAATCGCATCAAAAATAACAAGCCTAAGGTCAATTCTATAAAAGGATAAATCCAACCGTATAATGGTATTTTTTTGGCTATTGGATCATACATTCGGAAAGAATCGGGAAAGCCTTTCAAATCTAAAAATTTGAAAAAACTAAAAACAATATAAAATAACCCCATAAAGTCTAACATAAAACCGTTTAGACCTTGAGCATTATAATTCATCAAAATTGAAGCACCAATTATATATCCAAAAATTAAAAATAAAGGAAACAATTGATGTAGTTCTGAAGAAGGTGATTCAACCTTTGTGGTCGTCGAAACCACATTCTTTTGACTAATTACATATTTTGCAGGTAAACTGTTTTGGAGTTCTGTCATTGATATAGGGCTTTCTGCATCAATAACGACCTCACCCTTTTCTAAGCTAACTTGAGCATTTTGAATGTGGTCAATTTGATTTAATCTTGATTCAACTTCGGCTCTGCATCCGTTGCAAGTCATTCCCTCTATGGCATAAATATTTTGCATATAACTCAAGCCTTAAGGCGTTTATATTTTCTAATAATTAGTCGATTTCCTTTATCATAGGAAAAATAACTGTTCAACCAATTTAAACCTACACGTAATTTATTCTTAAAACCACTTATCGACATTAAATGAACCGTCGACCAAATAAACCAGGCAAACATACCGCGAAAATGAAACTTCCCTATATCTGCCACAGCTCTTTTCTTACCTATAGTTGCAAGAGAACCTTTATCAAAATACTTAAACGGTTTCCAATTTGCTTTATCCAAAATCAAATTCTTGGCTAAATGTTCTCCTTGTTGAATTGCAGTTGGGGCAACCATAGGATGACCATTCGGATACGCATCTGTTTTCATAAAAGCTATATCACCAATAGCGAAAACATTATCGGTACCCAGAACCATATTAAATTCATTGACCATTATTCTATTTCCTTTAACTATAGCATCTGGTTGTATCCCTTCTGGGTACTGCCCCTTCACTCCTGCTGTCCAAATTAATGAAGTAGTCAAAATAGTTTCCTCATTCGACAAAGTAACTTTATTACCGTCATATGAATTGACAGCAGTATTTAAATATACTTTTACTTTCAAATTTTCTAAGTCCCTTAGCGTATCTTCCGATGATTTTTTCGTCATTGAAGACAATACTTCATCTCCTGCTTCCACTAGATGTATCGTTAATGGGAAGTTCACTAGTTCAGGATAGTCTTTCTTATAAATATACTTTCTAAACTCCGCAAAAGCTCCGGCCATTTCAACACCAGCCGGACCAGCACCAACTATAACTAGTGTTGTGTTCTTTTTCTTAATGGCAGGATCGTTTGATTGAGCAGCCTTTTCGATATTTTGTAACATATTACTCCGTACATCTAAGGCTTCTTGAATAGACTTTAAACCAATACTATTTGTCTCAACATCTGTCATTCCATAAAAGTTATTAGTACTTCCAGTAGCAAGTACTAAATAATCATATGTAATTGCACCAATATCGGTTTCAACATATTTATCTTTTGCTTTGATAGAAATAACCTCAGCCATCCTAAAAATCAAATTTTTATACCCTCGCAACACTTTTCTCACCGGAAAAACAATAGAATCCGGTTCTAATCCACTCGTGGCAACTTGGTATAACAATGGCTGAAACTGATGGAAATTATTCTTGTCTAAAATAACCAATTGAAAAGGTGAATTTTTTAAGGCTTTAACCAAACGTATCCCAGCGAAACCAGCTCCAATAACAACAATTCTAGGGTGTTTACTTTCAGGGATATATACATCTTTTACTTCCTCCATAACACTATTTATTTAGTTAGTTCATTGGTCGTAATACACTCCTTAAAATTACGTATTTTAACGTGCTCTAACTAATTTTTTTTGATAATAAAATGCGGGTAATAAAATAAGTACAAAAATAGGGTGAATCAAGAAACGTCGCACATAAAACGCAAATAGATGCCCATTGATCATCTCAAATTGAAGCAGTACAAAATAAAAGATTCCTAAGACTACAAAAGCGGCAATATAGAACTTCAAAGAAAAACGCACTAACCCTTTTTTTTGAAAGGCTACATAAATAATTGCTAATGAAATTACCGTATTTAGTGCATATCTAAAAAAGATACTTACCCAAAGTTTTAAGCTATTATAATCTGGTATCGAAGTATCCAAATAATCATTCTTGAAATAATGAATAAAGGGATCATAAAAGATTTCGGTCCCGAAAGCTCTCACTAAAACTAAAAGTCCAAATAATCCACCAGCTATAAGTATTCTTAGCGTTCTATTCATTTTTGCTTTTTTAAGTATGAGAACTTATTTACCCAAATAACCCATAGTATAAAAACAGTTCCATATATGACCGCTGGGAATAATAAATCATGCAAAATATCTAAATATTTTGGGTACATATAGATCAGTTTAGCCAGCGCTAAAATTCTTATTATGTTCGCAATATAAATCACAAATATTCCAAAAACACTATATAAAATTGTAGCCTTTAAGCTTCCAGAAAATGCAATGATAAAGGATAGAAATAAAATCAGAATACTTATCGCATTGCATCCTTCTACAATTCTTAAGGAATAGATATCTCCTATAAAGAACTTCATTGACAGTTCTGCTTCATGTTGCATTGTTCTAGCGGGATAACCTAGCATTTTTGCGAACGAGGTTGTATGTTCAGCAACCGTTTTTGTTATTGGAGAACAGGAAAATATCGGAACTCTTTCTTGCGTCTGTTTTAAATAAATAGAATAGATTCCTAATAACAGGAAATAAGTGATAAAAAACTTTGCTAAAAACTTTATAATAGTTTTTTTCTTTTTCAAATGAAAGAAGTTTAATTTTGTGGGTACAATTAGGTTTAATCAAATTTACATATTGCGAATGCAAATTCAGAATCATAAGAATAAAATTATTAACATAATAGATAACAATATTCGTATTGAAGATAAACTTCAAGCTATTTGTGATTATTTAGAGGGAGCTGTAGACTACTATGACTGGGTAGGTTTTTATTTTAAAAATGGTACTAAAAACGAATTGAAATTAGCACAATTCGCTGGTGAAGATACTGAGCACAAAATCATTCCTTTCGGGAAAGGTATTTGTGGACAGGTGGCAGTGAGTAATGAGAATTTTATAGTTCAAGATGTTACCGAACAAGACAATTATATTTCATGCGGACTTGATGTAAAGAGTGAAATTGTAATTCCCATTTTCGTTGCAGGCGAAAATATTGGGCAAATAGATATTGATTCACATACGGCGAGTCCTTTTACGGATCAGGATACCGAATTATTAGAATTCATTTGCCAAGAAGTCTCTAAACACATAAAAGTGCCAACATTATGAAAAATTCTTTGACGAAGTTGTTTATAAGAGATCTTGAACGGTTACAAAACGAAATTCAACTATATAGTGAAGAATCAAATTTATGGAAAGTCGATCAAGATATTAAAAATACAGCTGGTAATTTGGTATTGCATACTATTGGCAATTTAAATCATTTTATTGGGGCCGTTCTTGGAAATACTGGTTATGAAAGACAGCGGGATAAAGAATTTAACGATAGGGATATATCGAGAAAGGAAATGCTCCTTAAAATTGATGAATTAAAAGAGATCATAGATCGTACTATTTTGAATTTATCAGCAGAAGAAATTCAAGAGACTTACCCCATCAACATTCGTAAAGAAGGTATGACCGTCGAACAATTTTTAATCCATCTTTATGGCCATTTGAACTATCATTTAGGTCAAATTAACTACCATAGACGTTTACTAGATATTTGTTGATAAGATGTTCATTAATTATAGGTATTGTTTTATTGTAATAAGATAGTTGTTTTAGTAGCTTTGCGCGAAACACACCAAAAAAATGAACGCCACAAAAAAAGCAACATCAGCATTAATTTCTGTATTTCATAAGGACGGTTTAGCTCCGATAGCTGAAAAACTGAACGAGTTAGGAATTACCATCTATTCAACTGGAGGTACCGAAAAATTTATCAAGGAATTAGGAATAAATGTAATACCTGTAGAAGATATTACATCTTACCCGTCTATTCTTGGAGGAAGAGTAAAGACATTACATCCAAAAGTTTTTGGAGGTATATTATCCAGAAGAGAAAATGAAAGTGATGCCTCTCAATTAACAGAATTTGAAATTCCCGAAATTGATATCGTAATTGTTGATCTTTATCCTTTTGAAAAAACTGTGGCTTCGGGAGCTTCAGAACAAGACATTATTGAAAAAATTGATATCGGTGGCATCTCACTTATTAGAGCTGCGGCAAAAAATTTCAAAGACGTAATCTGTGTATCTTCTATAGAACAGTATACTGATTTTTTAGAAATTATTTCGGATCAAAACGGTAGTACAACCATAGAGCAACGCAAGAATTTCGCAGCAAAATCTTTTAATATTTCATCTCATTATGACAGTGCTATTTTCAATTATTTTAACGCCGATCATAGTATTGCTTCCTTAAAAATAAGTGAAACAAATGGTAAAGTACTGCGTTATGGTGAGAATCCGCATCAAAAAGGGTTTTTCTTTGGTGATTTTGACGAAATGTTCACAAAATTACACGGTAAAGAGTTAAGTTACAACAATTTACTGGATGTTGATGCTGCAGTAACTTTAATGAATGAATTTAAGCATGACTCCCCTACTTTTGCCATTTTAAAACATAATAACGCATGTGGGTTGGCTCAAAGAGATTCTTTACACGAAGCTTATGTTGACGCCTTGGCGGGCGACCCTACTTCTGCCTTTGGCGGTGTACTTATTGCCAATAAAGAAATAGATTTAGCGACAGCACAAGAGATTCATAAGCTTTTCTGCGAAGTCGTTATTGCTCCTGCTTTTACTCGAGAGGCCTTAGAGGTACTACAAGGTAAAAAGAATCGAATTTTATTGATCCTTAAAGAGGTTGAGTTGTCCCATACAATTACTAGGTCATGCTTAAACGGTGCTTTAGTTCAAGAAAGAGATTCGAAAACAGATGCTATTTCTGATTTAAAAAATGTTACAAAAATAAAACCTTCAGATGCCGAAATTGAAGATCTCATCTTTGCATCGAAAATTTGTAAACATACAAAGTCAAATACAATTGTTTTAACTAAAAACAAACAGTTGTGCGCCAGTGGAACCGGTCAAACTTCTCGTGTAGACGCGCTAAATCAGGCGATTACAAAAGCGAAACATTTTAACTTTGACTTAAATGGTGCTGTGATGGCAAGTGATGCTTTCTTCCCTTTTCCAGATTGTGTTGAAATAGCTAACAAGGCCGGCGTTCATGCTGTAATTCAACCAGGAGGGTCGATAAAGGATCAATTATCTATTGATTATTGTGATGAAAATAAAATGTCAATGGTATTTACAGGTACACGTCATTTTAAACATTAATTTTATTAACTTTGGCAGATTCACAAAATTAATCTAACTCTAATCAAATAACTCTATGGGATTTTTCGACTTCATGACAGAAGACGTTGCCATTGATCTGGGTACTGCTAATACACTTATCATTCACAATGGTAAAGTAGTAATAGACAGCCCATCAATTGTAGCCCGTGATCGTACATCTGGCAAAATTATTGCTATTGGTAAAAAAGCCAATCTCATGCAAGGTAAAACGCACGAGAATATAAAAACAATCAGACCTTTAAAAGATGGTGTAATTGCCGATTTTGAAGCTTCTGAACAAATGATTAAAGAATTTATAAAACAAATTCCTTCAATCAAAAAACGATTTTTATTCTCACCTTCTTTGCGAATGGTTATTTGTATTCCATCTGGTATTACCGAAGTTGAAAAAAGAGCAGTACGGGATTCTGCCGAGCATATGAATGCCAAAGAAATCTATTTAATTCACGAACCAATGGCCGCTTCTATAGGTATTGGTATCGATATTATGCAGCCTAAAGGGAATATGATCATTGATATCGGTGGTGGTACCACAGAAATTGCTGTTATTGCATTAGGTGGTATCGTTTGTGACAAATCAATTAAAGTGGCTGGTGATGTATTTACAAATGACATTGCTTATTACATGAGAACCCAACATAACTTATATGTTGGAGAAACAACTGCCGAAAAAATAAAAATTGATGTAGGAGCTGCGACTGAAGAAATTGATGAGGCTCCCGAGGATATCTTAGTGCAAGGTAGAGACTTGCTAAGTGGGAAACCAAAACAAATCAAAATTTCGTATCGAGAAATTGCCAAAGCTTTAGACAAATCTATTTTACGTATCGAAGATGCAGTAATGGAGACCTTATCTCAAACGCCTCCAGAATTGGCCGCTGATATTTACAATACAGGTATTTATTTAGCTGGTGGTGGTTCAATGTTAAGAGGTTTAGACAAACGTTTATCTCGTAAAACAGACTTACCTGTTTATGTAGCTGAAGATCCGTTGAGGGCAGTGGTAAGAGGAACAGGTATCGCACTAAAAGACTTGGAAAAGTACAAAAGTGTATTGATGAAATAGTAAATTCGCTTTCTTTTTATGCAGCAAATTGTAAATTTTATACTCAAGTACAAATACTTTTTGTTTTTTTTGTTGCTCGAAATTATAGCCATCTCCTTTACTATACAAAATCATTCTTATCATAATAGTACATTTAGCAATTCAGCTAACTTTGTATCCGGAGGTATTCACAAAAGAGTAAATCGCTTCAAAGAATATGGTGATTTAAGAAAACATAATAATCAATTGCTTAAAGAGAATGCCGAATTAAAAAATATTTTAGCGCAAGAATTAAAGAACCCCGAAAATACTAGGATACAGGTAATTGATACTACCAAATATTTTCAAAAATATAGTTATTATACAGCTAAGGTTATCGAAAATCAATATCAAAAAAAATTTAATTATTTGACCATTGATAAAGGTAGTAAGCATGGTATATCTGCCGAAATGGGCGTAGCAAATAGTAAAGGCATTATTGGTATTACTACAAATATATCGAACGGATATAGTACGGTGTTGTCTATTTTAAATGAAAATTCAAAGATAAATGTAAAACTCTCTAAAAGCCCTCATTTTGGCACCTTAGAATGGAATGGCGGTAATTATAATATTCTACAACTTACTGACTTACCCATACAGGCCAATATTAATGTTGGAGATACTCTTATCACTGGTGGACGATCCGTTATTTTTCCAGAAGGTATACCTGTAGGAACAGTGACTAATTTTAAAGTTGAAAATAACGATTATAGTTCGATTAACATCAAATTATTTAATGATATGAGTGCCATAGGTCCTGTATATATCATCTCTAATTTTGACAAAAAAGAAATAGAACAATTACAAGAATCTACCACGAATGAATAACAATATTTTTCAAAATATTATCCTATTCGTTGGATTAATCTTACTCCAAGTAACAATCTTAAACAATATCGATTTATTCGGATATATAGATCCTTATTTGTATATTTTATTTGTTCTAATCTTTCCGTTTAGGAAAGATCGCATTCCTGTGCTGTTTTTTTCTTTTCTTTTAGGTTTATGTATTGATATGTTTTCTAATTCAGGAGGTACTAATGCAGCGGCTACTTTATTCATAGCGTTTATTAGATTGCCGTTGCTCAAAGTAATTTTGCGTAAAAGTGACATTGATTTCGTAGTATTTAATATTACAAAACAACCTTTTTTGAAAATCTTATCATACGTTTCTATTTTAGCATTTGTTCATAGCTTCATTATTTTTAGTATTGAATATTTTAAATTTTCTGATTTAGACACCATCTTGTTTAGAACATTATTAACTAGCATTTTTACCATTGTTTTAACAATATTTAGTCTTATCTTGTTGACTAGAAAAAAATAAAAATGGAACGAAAATATTTAGCGTACTTTTCTATTATTGGAATAAGCATTCTATTTATTCTACGCCTCTTTTATTTACAAGTAATCGACACTTCTTATCGAAATTCTCCCCTGAATAATTCCGCTGTAGCCATTAAATACGATTACCCTAAAAGAGGATATATTTATGATAGAAACGGGGTTCTTTTAGTGGCAAATCAGCCATCTTATGATATTATGGTTATCCCACAAGATGTACGAGAATTGGATACCATAGAGTTTTGTGACCTATTAAAAATAACAAAAGACGATTTCGTTAAGAGATATAAAAGAGCGCGAAACTATTCACCAAGAATCCCTTCTGTATTCTTAACGCAATTATCTAAAGAGAACTATGCTTTTTTGCAAGAGAAAATGTACAAGTATAAAGGGTTTTATATTCAAAAACGTTTGTTAAGACAATATCCAGTAAAAAGTGCACCCAATGTATTGGGTTATCTTGGAGAAGTAAATGAAAACGACTTGAAAAAAAACAAGTACTATCAACTTGGAGAAATTTTCGGAGTCAATGGAATAGAAAAACAGTATGAAGAATTACTAAGAGGCGTAAAAGGTGTAAAATTTATTCAGAAAAATAGATTTAATAAAGAGATCGGCCCCTATAAAGACGGTAAATATGACACTGTGCCTATTATTGGGAAAGATTTAACGCTCACTATTGATAGTAAGCTACAACAATATGGTGAACAGTTAATGGTCAATAAACGTGGCGGTATTGTCGCTATCGAACCATCATCTGGTGAGATATTATCGCTAGTATCAATGCCCACGTATGATCCAAACATGATGGTGGGAAGGAAAAGGACTGTGAACTCAACGTTGCTTTTTGGAGACACTATTAATAGACCTATGTTTGACAGAGGTCTACTAGCACAATATCCGCCAGGGTCCCCTTTTAAGATAATTAACGCTTTGATTGGGCTTCAAGAGGAAGTAATTACTCCTGAAACTCATTTTTATTGTTATGGTGGTTATAAATACGGTAGAGCATCAAACAATTTTATGGGATGCCATTGCGGTGTTTATGGCTCTCCTATTCGATTAGATAGAGGTATTTACAAATCATGTAATGCTTATTTCGCGAATGTTTATAGAAGAACCATTGAAAAATATGGTAAAGCGTCTAAGGGTACTGATGTTTGGAACAAACATGTGGAAAGTTTTGGACTCGGTAATTTCTTAGGGACCGATTTGCCAACTGGTAAAAAGGGGCTTGTACCAGATTCAAAAATGTATGATCGATATTATCCTGGTGGCGGTTGGCGAGCACCAACGATCATTTCGAACTCTATTGGTCAAGGTGAAGTCTTAACGACGCCAATAC
This sequence comes from uncultured Flavobacteriaceae bacterium, assembly GCA_947500525.1. Classification (GTDB taxonomy): domain Bacteria; phylum Bacteroidota; class Bacteroidia; order Flavobacteriales; family Flavobacteriaceae; genus Aureibaculum. The sequence continues at coordinate 42,603 of CANMSH010000003.1, forward strand.
AATTAGCGAATATGACTGCCGCTATTGCTAATAGAGGTCATTTTTACACACCACATATCTTAAAGAAAATTGATAATAAGCCCATCGAAATAGAAGCTTATACGAAGCCAAAGCACACCACGATTGATCCAGAACATTTTGAGCCTATAGTTGAGGGGATGTTCAACGTTTTCGAAAAAGGAACGGCGCAAGGTTCAAGAGTAAAAGGTATTTCTATTGGTGGAAAAACGGGTACAGCAGAAAATTTTGCCAGTTTTAATGGAAAAAGATTTCAATTTAAAGATCATTCTGTATTTGTTGCTTTTGCTCCGGTAAACGATCCGAAAATCGCCATAGCCGTTTTCGTAGAGAATGGATACTGGGGCTCTCGCTGGGCTGGACCTATTGCTACCCTGATGATAGAAAAGTACCTAAAAGGAGAAACCAATAGGGCGTGGCTAGAAAAACGTATGTTAGAAGGGAGTCTTCAAGATGAATATGATGCACAATTGGCAGTTGAAAAAGCCGCCAGAGAAGAATACCGAAAAGAACAAGAACTTTTAAAAGAACAGCAACTTGCGCAAAAGGGAGAATAATATTTTCGTTGGTATTGATTGGGTCTTAATATTATTATACCTAACCCTTGTATTTTTAGGTTGGATTAGTATTTATGCAGCTACGGTTTCACCAAGTGACACTAAAATATTAGATTTTTCAACCCTCTATGGTAAGCACATTCAAAAAATTGGTTTTGGCTTAGTACTAGCAATTATTGCTATTTCTATAGACTCTAAATTTTATGAGCGATTCTCAGGAGTTATTTATATCATTACACTCATTGCTCTTGTAGGTTTATTTCTATTTGGTGCCAATATTAATGGTGCCACTTCTTGGTATCGTATTGGAGGTTTCACCCTGCAGCCTTCGGAGTTTGCAAAGGTTGGAGCTGCATTAGCTCTTGCAAATTTCTTATCAGAACCCAATAGAGATTTGAGTACTCTGAAGTCACAACTTAATGCTTTTGCAATTTTACTAATCCCAGCTGTTCTAATCACTTTACAGCCAGATGCCGGCTCTGCACTTATCTATGCTTCGTTAATCTTTGTCATGTATCGTGAAGGTTTACCTGCTTACTATATTGTGATTGGTTTATCGGCAATTATACTTTTCGTTGTTACACTTGCTCTGGGTTTAAAGATTACTATTTTAGCAGTTTTTGGGTTAATAGCCTTGTTTTTTCTCTACTTAATCAAAAACAACAATTTTGCAATTAAAAGAGAATGGCCAAAACTAATCGCCTTTTATTTATGCGTAGGTCTATTTATTTTTAGCGTAGATTATATTTATAATAACGTTTTCGAAAAGAGACATCAAGATCGTTTTAATATCTTACTTGGAAAAACAGCAGATACGCAAGGTATTGGTTATAATACCGATCAATCTATGATCACAATTGGATCGGGAGGTTTAACAGGAAAAGGGTTTCTAGAAGGAGATAGAACACAAGGCAAATTCGTACCAGAACAACATACCGATTATATTTTTAGCACCGTAGGCGAAGAATGGGGCTTCTTAGGTACGACGGCAGTAATTTTATTATTTACGGCATTTATTCTAAGAATATTAACCTTAGCAGAAAGGCAAAAATCACGATTCAGTCGGATTTTCGGATATGCTGCAGCCATTATTTTCTTTTTCCATTTTATGATTAATGTTGGAATGGTCATAGGACTTTTACCAACAATAGGTATTCCCCTTCCCTTTTTTAGTTATGGTGGTTCTTCTTTATGGGGCTTTACGCTCTTAGTTTTTATTTTTATACGCCTCGATGCAGATAAGACCTATGAATGGTAGTACGAAACGTATTAGGACGATGGTTTGAAGAAATCAAACAGTGAAAACCTTTTCTTAGTTCTTGTTAATGTTGGATCCAATAAAGGTGATTTAAAAGCATGTTTTCTTAAATACAAATAATCGTTCTCTGGTATCTCAACAAAGTCATCCCAGTTCTTCTGTTCTTTCATGAAACGCTTTACATCATTATATGCACCCACCTTATAATCTACATAACTTGTAGAAGATAATAGTAACTTTAGAGAAACATTATACAAGTCAACAGCTTCTTTCCCGAACAATATGTACGTATACTCATTATCTGTTACAACTTTCATCACTTCAGCTTTTTTGTATATAACAATTAAAGCCGATAAACTCCCAGTTTCGCAAACATAAGAAAATAAAAAAAGGCTATCTAAAAGATAGCCTTTGTAAAGTTAATTTCACCTTAATTAAAGTGCTGCAACAAATTTAGTCAATTTAGATTTTATATTGGCCGCTTTATTCTTGTGAATAATGTTGTTTTTTGCCAATTTATCAACCATAGCCACAACTAATGGAAGCTGTGCCTCTGCATCTTTTTTCTTCTCAGTAGTACGCAACGTTTTGATAGCATTTCGCGTTGTTTTATGCTGAAACTTGTTTCTTAAACGCTTCGTTTCGTTACTTCTTACTCTTTTTAATGCTGACTTATGATTTGCCATTTAATATATTTTTTTTGTAGTCCGTAGGGGAATCGAACCCCTGTTACCAGGATGAAAACCTGGCGTCCTAACCCCTAGACGAACGGACCATTAATTAACTTTAACTTTGTAAAGCGAGTGCAAAAATAAAACATTTTTAGAACTCTGCAAGTACTTTTTAAAAAAAATTAATATGCTTTTGCAAAAAGTACTCTTTTTACCGATTTCTTGCCAGAAAACACACAAACTCCCTCTTCATTTTCGGCATCTAATGGTATACATCGTATAGTTGCCTTAGTTTGTTGTTTAATCTTATCTTCAGTCTCAATAGTACCATCCCAATGTGCTGAAACAAATCCACCTTTTGTGCTTAATACTTCTTTAAAATCATCAAAGGTATCTACTTTGGTAATATGATCATTTCTATATGCCAATGCCTTCGCAAATAAACTTTCTTGAATTTCTCTAAGTAAATTTTCTATGGTATCAACTAATACCTCTTGATTCACTACTTCTTTACTCAACGTATCTCTTCTTGCCAATTCAACTGTTCCATTTTCAAGATCTCTTGGCCCCATAGCGATGCGCAATGGCACACCTTTTAATTCATACTCAGCAAACTTCCATCCGGGTTTATGTGTATCTCTATTATCAAACTTAACCGAAATTCTCTTAGATCGAAGTTTTTTTATAATTTCTTGTACTTTTACGGAGATTTGTGCGAGTTGCTCTTCTCCTTTGTATATTGGCACAATTACAACTTGTATCGGTGCTAAATTCGGTGGTAAGACCAATCCACTATCATCAGAATGTGTCATAACGAGTGCACCCATTAAACGTGTAGATGCTCCCCAAGAAGTCGCCCATACATATTCTTGCTTTCCTTCTTTAGATGTAAATTTCACATCGAATGCCTTAGCAAAATTTTGTCCTAGAAAATGTGAAGTTCCTGCTTGTAAAGCCTTACCATCTTGCATTAAGGCTTCAATAGTATATGTTTCCAAGGCACCTGCAAAGCGTTCACTTTCATTTTTCACTCCTTTAATAACTGGCATCGCCATAAAATTTTCTGCAAAATCAGCATATACACGTTGCATTTGTTCTGATTCGGCAATTGCTTCACTTTCTGTGGCATGTGCTGTATGCCCTTCTTGCCATAAAAATTCAGATGTTCTCAAAAATAACCTCGTCCTCATCTCCCATCTCACAACGTTCGCCCATTGATTCACCAAAATTGGTAAATCTCTATAAGACTGTATCCATTTTCTATACGTATCCCAAATTATAGTCTCTGATGTAGGCCTTACAATCAGTTCTTCCTCTAGTTTGGCATCTTCATCTACTACTACACCGCTTCCGTCTTCGGCGTTTTTTAATCTATAGTGAGTTACCACAGCGCATTCTTTAGCAAAACCATCTACATGACTTGCCTCTTTACTAAAATATGATTTAGGTATAAACAATGGAAAATAAGCGTTCTCATGGCCCGTTTCTTTGAACATTCTATCCAATTCAGCTTGCATTTTTTCCCAGATCGCAAATCCATAAGGTTTTATAACCATACAGCCTCTTACTCCAGAATTCTCTGCTAAATCAGCTTTTACGACTAATTCGTTATACCATTTAGAATAATCTTCACTCCTTTTCGTTAAATTTTTACCCATATTTAATTTTTGGCACAAATGTTGTGTTAAATCTTTCACAAATTATTATCAGTGCAAAACTAATTATAATTTGTAATTTACAACAGTAAAAAGCCATTGGATTATGAAATTTAATTATTACACCACATCAAAGAAAGTATTGTTCTTATTAATAGGAGCAATTCTATTAAGCTCAACAACATCATGTATCGTTTATCGTGATACAACTTCTACTGAAGACGATGGTATTTATGCTTCTGATGATAACAGAAGAGTTAAGAAAGAAGTTGCCGTAGTTACACAAACGCAAAGAAATGGATCTAAATATCAAGATTATTTTAAGCGAGAAGCACAGCAATATGAGAACATTGAAGATACCGATATCATTACTGATATAGATTCTTTAGGTTATGGAGACGATGAATATTATCAAGATGAGCAATACACTCGTGGAAATTCTCCTTGGGAGTATACTGATCGTACAGACGTAATTATTAATACAAACGTTGGCTGGGGCGGAGGCTTTGGCTGGGGTGGTTTTAATCGTTGGGGTCTTGGTTGGGGTCGTGGCTTCGGTTGGGGCGGCTTGTATGATTCTTGGTATGGTGGCGGATATTATGGTTTAGGTGGATTCTATTGTCCTCCATTTTATGGTGCTGGTTATGGATATGGCTTTAACAATTGGTATGGCGGTGGATATTATGGCTATAGACCTTTTTATTCAAGATATCGCGGATATGGAAACTATTATGGTAGAGGTAATAGTTTTAATAGAGGATTTAGAACAGCTTATGGTAGAAGATATGACACTAATAGAAGAGGTATAGGAAGAAGTACTGTAAACCGAAGAGGCTCTAGTGTTTTAAATAGAAGAAACAGTGCATTGGCTTCAAGAAGAAACACATCTTCTTCAATATCAAGAAGAGGGTCTTCAGGCGTGCGCAGAAGTTCAACAAATGGCTTACGCAGATCTTCATCTAATGCCATTAGTAGAAATAGAAGTTCAGCGATTAGAAGTAATAATGGAGTTAGACGCTCAACAAGCAGTGCAGTACGTCGTGGAGGATCAAGAGCTAATGTAGCTTCAAGATATGGAGTAACACGAAGCGGGTCTAGGGCTTATTCTGGTACACGTAACAATGCTATCAGAGGAACTAGAAGTGCACAAACAAGAAGTAGAGCAAATTACTCAAACAGAAGCAGCAATGGCGTACGAAGTAATTCCTCGTCAAGTAGAAGAAATTATAGTAGTGGTAATCGTACCAGAAATTATAACTCGAGAAGCAGAAGCAGTGCTCCTAGAAATTATAACTCTAGAAGTAGATCGAGTAGCAATAGAAGCAGTGTTAGGTCTTCTTCTCCTTCGAGAAGCAGAAGTAGTAGCCGAGCTTCGTCATCTTCGTCAAGAAGTTCATCAAGATCAACAACCTCCCGAAGTAGTTCAAGACGTTCAAGTAGAAGATAAAAATTAAACAACACATTTTATGAAAAAGTTACTTTTCCTATTAGGAGGAATTTTATCCTCCCTGGCAATTAATGCCCAAGTTTTAGATTATAATCAAATAGGTGTGCTCTTTGCGGGCGATGACAATAACGGTACAGCACGATATAACGCGATGGGTGGAGCTTTTGGTGCACTCGGAGGAGATATTTCTGGTGTAGATATCAATCCAGCTGGTTTGGCCGTGTTCAAAAAAACACAGTTTAGTGGAACACTAGGCTTATTTAATACTGATATTACCTCGAATTTTTATGGTAATTCTCTAGAGACAAATAACGATAAATTAGATCTTACCCAATTTGGAGGTGTACTTGTTTTAAATGGAAGTCGTCATATTGGAGCTCGAAAAGTTGCTATTGGATTTAACTATACACGCAGTAGAGATTTTGAAAGTAGTTGGTCGACCAGGGGAAACAGTGGTTTCGCTCCTATTACCGATTTTTACGATCCAGATCTTTTATATCCAAATGCGGAGGAGCAGTCTTTTAGAAACTTTACGGATGGCAGTAATGATAAATTATCTATTACATTTGCTTCGCAACCCAATGACAAACTCTATATAGGAGCCGGTGTTTCAACTTATAATTTAGATTACTACCAATCTACCGTTGCCGAAGAATTTAATAGTGATGACGATGGTAATACCTTTGATGTAAATGCAGCCGAAGAATTGATAACTATAGGAAACGGAATTTCTTTTAACGTTGGTTTGATTGCAAAACCTTCACAAGAAGTACGATTAGGAGTGGCCTATCAATCACCTGTATGGTATGAGTTATCTGAAGAATCAATCGTTCAAGAAGACCAATTGTTTTTTAATGATCAATTAGATCCGTCAACAGGAGGAGCTACACGTAATGTGTTTGATTATAGATTAACAACTCCTTCAAGATTAACAGGTAGTTTTGCCTATCTTTTCGGAAGAGAAGGCTTGATTAGTTTTGACTATACTTATAAGAATTACAAAAACATTCAGTTAAGACCTGGCAATGAATTTGTAAACGAAAACCAGAATTTTGAAACAGATTTAAAAGCAACTTCACAATTTAAAGTAGGTGCTGAATGGCGTATTGACAATGTTAGTTTGAGAGGTGGTTATTTGTTTGAAGAAAGCCCTTTTGCAGATGCCATCGATACTGATCATATTTCGGGATATTCTTTTGGTGTAGGCTTTAAACTAAACCCAGGAATGAAAATAGATCTTGCATATCAAAATAGAACAAATACAGACGTATATAATTTCTTAAATACTGATGGTGCTGATCCGGTGGAATTAGACATTAACAATGACAAAATCACCGCTACCGTAGTGTTTACCTTTTAAGAAAAAGCTCTTTTAAAATTTTAACTAAATTTTTTGCTTTTTCGGTACAATAAAAAAGAAGAATTAGCAGTTAAAGTAGATGTCTATGTTTAACGTAGGTATTAATACCGTAATTATTACGGCAATTATGGTTATTGGATTGTAATTTAGAGTTTTTATACAGTAACTGAGGCCTGAGCATTTTTTGCTCGGGCTTTTATTTTATAGAATGTTATAAAACAACGTATAAACTTCATACTTTTATACTTCATGTTTTTACACAAGCATCCATACAAACCTTTCATTCCTAAAAACAGTACTAAGCTAATTGTTGGCACCTTACCTCCTCCTCGTTTCTCAACAAACAATCTCGTAGAAGGCGATATAGATTTTTGCTATGGAAGTAAAAACGGACAACTTTGGAAAATCATTGATCGCATTTTTAATTTAGAGTTTGTCTATGAAACTTCTGCAAAAGCTATCAAACAACGAAAGAATTTTTTAATTAAACAGTCTATTGGCATTTGCGATATCGTAGAAAGTTGTCATCGAGAAAAAATTGATGCTTCTGATTTAGGTATGCAAAATGTACAGCTGAGAGATGTTCTTAGTTATATTAAGAAACATACTAGCGTTACAACATTATTATTTACAGGAGGCAATAGTAAAAACGGACCCGAATATTTCTTTAGAAAGCATCTAAAAGAATACGGTTTGAAATTAGAAATAGTCTCAAATATAGTGCCTCGAATACATCAATTTACGTTTGATCAAAGAATACTAAAAACGGTATCACTTACCGCACCTTCTGGTGCCGCTAATCGTGCAGTTGGAAGCATGGAACTCTACAAAAAAATGAAAGATGAAAATCCTACGTTTACAACATTTGATTTTAGGGTTTTACAGTACGAAAACTTCTTAAAAGAAAAATAATTCCATCTTTATGTGATTTTTTTAACACATGCTACACTAATAAAATGAAATCAAGTTTAAATGCAAGATAAAAAGGCGTTTGTAGCAATTATTAAAGAGAATGAAGGGATTATTTACAAAATAACCCGTGTTTATACTGATACTGGAGAAGATCAAAAAGATCTATATCAAGATGTCGTATATCAATTATGGAAAGCTTTCGATTCGTTTAAAGGACATTCAAAAATAAGTACATGGATCTACCGAATTACGCTCAATACAGCCATCGCATACTTGAATAAAAGTAAGAGAAGGGTTAAACAAGTACGTCTAAACTTTGAATTACTAAATCCGATTGACAAAAAAGATACCTTAACTGAAGAACGTCTGACGGCATTGTACGCCATGATTAAACAACTAAACGTAATAGAGAAAGGAATAATTGTTCTTTTTTTGGAGGGTAAATCGTACCAAGAAATTGCGACGATAACTGGTTTTTCAAGCTCGAATGTAGGCACAAGACTCTCTCGAATAAAAACCAAATTAAAAAAAACATTAAAAACGAATATGTATGGAACTTGAAGAAATGAAAACGCTTTGGCGAGAAATGAGTGTACAAATAGATGAACAAAAACAATTAACAGATGCGCTAATTATGGATATGACACAGCAAAAATATACGCAAAAATTTGGTAAAATAACTACCTATGAAACGGTAGGAGCAGTTATTTGTTTTACGATCGCGCTGTTCTTAATTATCAATTTTAATCGATTAGATACTTGGTATTTAATTTCTTGTGGCATCTTTACTTTAGGTTATCTAATCACCCTTCCCATACTAGTTTTACGTTCGTTAAAAAGTATAAAAAGTATACATATTGGTCGCAATAGTTATAAGGAAAGTATTATAGGTTTTGCAAAAGCAAAAAAACACCTCCTTCTTATTCAAAAATTAGGTATCTATTGTAATTTTATTCTGTTCTTAACGTGTATACCTGTTGCTTCCAAACTATTAGGCAACAAGGATATTTTTCTTACGGGTGGAAGTTTATGGAAGTATGGTTTCATACTTATTACGACAATTGTGATGATTTTCGTCTCCAAATGGGGATATCGATGCTATAAAAATATGATCAATTCGGCAGAAAATATACTAAAGGAATTAGAAGATTAACATTTTTGATATTAAAAAGCCCATAACTCTATTTAGAACTATGGGCTTCTATAAAATTTATTTTAAAGACTACATCTCTAACGCCTTTTTTGGATTATTATCCATTAAAATTTCTACCGGATTTTCTAGAGCTTCTTTTATTGCCACTAAAAACCCTACAGATTCACGACCATCAATTATTCTATGATCATATGAAAGTGCTACATACATTATTGGCTGTATCACAACTTGACCATCAACGGCCATAGGTCTATTTACAATATTATGCATTCCTAAAATGGCACTTTGTGGAGGGTTTATAATTGGCGTAGATAGCATTGATCCAAAAACACCACCATTTGTAATTGTAAAAGTACCTCCTGTCATTTCATCAATGGTAATTTCTCCATCTCTAGCTCGAATCGCCAATCGTTTTACTTCAGATTCTACTCCTCTAAAACTTAGGTTCTCTGCATTTCTAATTACCGGAACCATTAATCCCTTAGGACCAGAAACAGCAATTGAAATATCTTGGAAATCATAAGACACCTTAAAATCTCCGTCAATCATTGAATTCACTTCTGGGTACATTTGTAAAGCGCGCACTACTGCTTTTGTAAAAAAGCTCATAAAACCTAAACTTACTCCGTGCTTAGCTTTAAAATCCTCTTTAAATTCTTTACGTAAATCAAAAATGGGTTGCATATTGACTTCATTGAAGGTAGTCAACATCGCAGTTTCGTTTTTCACAGAAACTAAGCGTTCAGCCACCTTTCGACGTAACATAGATAATTTTTTACGTTCGCTTCCTCTTGCACCTCCTGATGTTGGAGTTCCCATACTTGGTGATGCTTTTACCGCGTCATCCTTTGTAATTCTACCATCGCGACCTGTTCCTTTCACGGTGTTCGCTGAAATACCTTTTTCATCAAGTATTTTTTTCGCAGCTGGTGAAGCAGTACCGCTAGCATATGTTGTTTTAGTAGCTACTGGTTTTTCTTCCTTTTTAGGAGCTTCTGTCTTTTCTTCTTTGGCCGGTGCTGAATCTCCGGCAGGTTTTGCAGCGCTCGTATCTATATGACATACAACAGCACCTACTTCTACGGCATCGCCTTCTTCCGCTTTCAACGTAATAATACCACTTTCCTCAGCAGGTAATTCTAATGTTGCTTTATCAGAATCTACTTCGGCAATAGCCTGATCTTTCTCTACATAATCTCCATCTTCTACTAACCATGTTGCAATTTCTACTTCGGTAATTGATTCCCCCGGAGAAGGGACTTTCATTTCTAAAACCATTATTTATTCTTTTATGTTCGGTAAATTTTTATCAATATTCTTTATAAAATCTTCCTTTACAGGGAAATAATCCTTTTTTATACTTCCGTTCACCACGATCTCATCAAAATATAATTTTGCTCCTGTAGCTTCTAATAATTCTACAGTATTTTGCAATTGCAAATGCAGGTGTGCCATGGTAGAATTACCACTGTTACCGCATTGTGCAATTACTTGACCTTTTTTGACTTCATCTCCTTCTTTTATCTTGATTGAATTCTCTTTCAAATGCGCAAACAAAAGATATTCTTTATTAGTCGTTTCTAAGACAATGGTATTTCCAGATATATCTTTTTTATTTTCTATGCCAGGAATATTATCCTTCACACCTCTAATTACCTTCACTACTTTCGCATTACATGGAGCCATAATTTCTTTACCAAAAATAAAGTAACTACTATTTTGTTTAGCATCCCCTTCGTAGGGAGCTCCATTCGCCACCATTAATATATCTAACGCATATTGCTGATTTATATCTGCCATATGCTTATTTTGCTCAACCTTAGTCCCACCCCAAAAAACAAACGCCTCTTCTTTAAATGGCCATATCATTTTGGTTGTGTTCCTTTTTAAAATAGGTTTATCAATTAATACGCCTTCTCCATTTTGCTTTCCTTCTTGAGCAAAAACTCCAGAATAAATTATATAAAGTACTATTAAGATTTTATATTTCATAATTTATTCAAACACTTTATCTATCACTCTTTTATGTCTTCTTTTAAATCTCGCACTAGACCCTGCTGCAGGTACCGCATAGAACGGTCTAGATGCAACTTCTAATTGCACTAAATTAAAACGTTGCAACATATAACTCCATGCACCCATGTTTTGTGGCTCTTCTTGTGCCCATACATAGTTCTTTACATTCTTATATCTATCTATGACACTTTGCAATTTTTCTTCATGTAATGGGAAGAGTTGTTCAATTCTCACCAAGGCAATATCATCTCTTTCTAATTTCTCACGTTCGGCGAGCAGATCATAATAAAACTTACCAGTACAAAATACTAGCTTTTTAACCTTATCAGGATTGATTGTATCATCAATCACCTCTTCGAAACCACCTTTAGACAAATCATCTAAGGTAGATACTGCTTTTGGATGACGTAGTAGACTTTTTGGGGTAAAGACTACCAAGGGTTTTCTAAAATTACGCTTCATTTGACGACGTAATATGTGATAGATATTTGATGGAGTTGTACAATTCGCTACAATAATATTATCGATAGCACATAATTGTAAATAACGTTCCATACGCGCCGATGAATGCTCTGATCCTTGACCTTCATAACCATGCGGCAACAAGATAACAATACCATTTTGTAGTTTCCATTTATCTTCGGCCGCTGAGATATATTGATCAAACATTATTTGAGCACCATTGCTGAAATCACCAAATTGTGCTTCCCAAATCGTCAGTGCATTTGGATGCGCCATAGCATATCCATAATCGAACCCTAATACACCATATTCTGATAATAGAGAGTTATAAATAAACATCTCTCCTTTATTCTTCGGATTTGTGTTCAATAAATTAATGCGTTCTTCAGAAATTTCATCTCTTAAAATCGCATGTCTATGACTAAATGTACCACGTTCTACGTCTTGACCAGAAATACGGATATCAAAACCTTCTTCTAGTAAACTACCATAAGCTAAGGTCTCTGCCATTCCCCAATCCAATACATTATTATCAATCATTTTAGCACGATCTCCTAGAATACGCTCTGCTTTTCTTAAAAATTTCACATCGTCAGGTACTGTTGAAACCACTTTCGCAATACCTTTTAAGTTTTTAGAAGCATACGTAGTATTTACTTCTGATAACATTTCTTCAACGCCAGCTCTCTCAAAACCTTTCCATGTGTTCTCCATAAAAGGTACTACCTTCGAAGAAGTATCTTGCTTCGACTTTTCATAATCTTCTTCTAACCTAGCCTTAAATTCGGCTATGATTTTCTTTTTATAATCCTCATCAATCACCCCTTGATCAATCAGTTGCTGCGCATAAATATCTCTTGGATTTTGATGCTTCGCAATAACTTTATAAAGTTTCGGTTGCGTAAAACGAGGTTCATCTCCTTCATTATGACCATATTTTCGATATCCCAATAGATCAATAAAAACATCACGTTTAAAACGCATTCTAAATTCTAATGCCATTTCAGTAGCGTGCACCACTGCTTCGGCATCGTCAGCATTTACATGAAGCACAGGCGATAAGGTCACCTTACCAACATCTGTACAATATGTACTCGATCGTGCATCTAAATAATTTGTAGTAAATCCGATTTGATTATTCACCACAATATGAATTGTACCTCCAGTTTTATAACCATTTAGCTGACTCATTTGAATCACTTCATATACCACACCTTGACCGGCAATAGCTGCATCACCGTGCACCAATATTGGAACTACTTTTGAGTTATTCCCATTATAATGTTTATCTATTTTAGCCCTCGTAATTCCCTCTACCACGGCATCAACCGTTTCTAGGTGTGACGGATTAGGACATAAATTCATTTTTATTTTCTTACCATTTTGATAGGTTTTATTTAAGGTCAACCCTAAATGGTATTTCACATCTCCATCAATACTATCATCTTCAAAATCTTTTCCTTCAAATTCACTAAACAAATCTCTCGGAGACTTTCTAAAGACATTAATCAGCGTACTCAAACGACCTCTATGTGCCATTCCTAGTACACATTCTTCTAAATCGAATTCGTTTACTGCTTTATAAAGCACATTACTAATTGCTGGAATTAAGGCTTCTCCTCCTTCTAACGAAAATCGCTTTTGCCCTACATATTTAGTTTGTAAAAATTGTTCGAATGTAACTGCCTGATTTAACTTCGAAAGGATGTACTTTTTCTTATCCGCAGAAAAGCTTGGGTGATTATCGTTTTCATTTAATCTATTTTGCCACCATTTTATCTCTTCTGGTTCTCTAATGTACATATACTCTACCCCAATAGAATCACAATAGATGGCTTCAACATGGCGTACAATTTCTTCTAAAGACCTACTTCCAATACCCAAAATTTCTCCAGCGTTAAAAACCGTACTTAAATCATCATTCGACAATCCAAAGTTTTCCAACGCTAATGAAGGTTCATAGCTTCTACGTTCTCTTACTGGGTTCGTTTTCGTAAACAAATGACCTCTAGATCGATAGCCATTAATTAATTCGATAACTTGAAATTCTTTGTGCACATGTGCAGGTACTTCTAGTCCTTCTATTTGATCTTCTCCATTTAGCGAGTAGTTAGCATTTGCTAAGTCATATCCTTGAAAGAAGCTTCTCCAGCTCGGTTCAACGGCGTCTGGATTCACTAAATATTTTTCGTATAAATCGGCGATAAAGCCTGTATGTGCAGCGTTTAAAAACGAAAACCTATCCATGTATATATGTTGTGATTGGTAGTTTAAAATATAATTAAACAAAAATACAATTAATTGCGTTAATATTAATCGCAAAATAGTAGGAATTATTATTTTTCGACTTCATTAAAAAAATATTTTATAAAGCTTGTAGAAATTATAAAAACGATTATATTTGCACTCGCAAAACACCAAATAGTGTTTTCTAAACTCCTCCTTAGCTCAGTTGGTTAGAGCATCTGACTGTTAATCAGAGGGTCCTTGGTTCGAGCCCAAGAGGGGGAGCAAAATTTAAAATCCGGTCGAAAGACTGGATTTTTTTTGACATAAATTGGGCTCTCCCAAGCCTATGCACCAGCTGGCCCCTTCGTTAAATACATCCTCAGGATGTATTTTTTACACTTGGTCCGGTTCGAGCCCAAGAGGGGGAGCAAAATACAAATCCAGTCGAAAGACTGGATTTTTTTTTACCTTTATTTCTATTCTTTCTCATGAATTAATTCAAACTATTATATCCAGCTTATTTTTATATCTTTACTTCTTCTGTTTCAAAACACAATTTTTAAAAGTAAACTTATGAAAACCAAATTCCTTTTTCCAAAAACGCTTATAGCCTTCGCATTACTTATATTGATCATGTCTTGTAAAAATGACGCTAAAAACAACACTAAAGATACTGCGTTGAACGATTCTACTGCTATGGCCGAAGTTACGCCAGATTTTCAAATTTCTTTAGCGCAATGGTCACTTCACAAATCGTTTTTTGGAGAACTTAAAAGTTGGGAATGGTTTCGTAAAACAATAGAAGAAAATCCCGATTCATTACTACAAGGAAAACTACATCCAGATGATTTCCCTTCAATTGCAGCAGGATATGGTGTGCAGTCTATAGAATTGGTAAATACGTTCTATTTCAGTAAAGCCAACGACATGGAGTATTGGGCTAGTTTTAAGAAGAAATGTGATGACGCTGGTGTGTCTGTTGGTCTTATTATGTGCGATAGACTTGGTGATTTAGGGCACGCTGATGATGATACTCGTCAAGCTGCTGTCGCAAATCATCATAATTGGGTGGATATTGCAAAGTTATTAGGGGCTCATTCAATTCGTGTGAATGCTGCAGGAAAAGGTACAGCTGAAGAAGTTGCTAAAAATGCCGTAGACGGCCTATCAAAATTAGGAACTTATGGAGCTTCAAAAGGAATTAATATTATCGTTGAAAATCATGGTGGTTATTCATCAAATGGAAAATGGCTTGCGGGCGTTATGGAAAAAGTTAACATGGAAAATGTAGGTACCTTACCTGACTTTGGTAACTTTTGTATTGAGCGTAGTACAGATGGTTGTGCCAACGAATATGACCGTTATGAAGGAATGACTGAACTCATGCCTTTTGCCAAAGGCGTAAGTGCCAAATCTCATAAGTTTGATGCTGACGGAAATGAGGTGAACTCAGACTTTCTAAAAATAATGAAAATCGTTAAAGCTTCGGGTTTTAAAGGTCACGTAGGCATTGAATATGAAGGTAATGAGCTTTCAGAAGATGAAGGAATTAAAGCGACGAAAGTTTTGTTAGAAAAAGTGTTTAAAGAACTCTAGAAAATCTATCAACTCATCCAGTTAAGACATAAACACTTTCTCCATTTTTAAGCCATCCTTGCGAAGCAATCATGCTTATGTTTTGAGGTTTTACCGTAATTTAGACATGTAATTACCATAACCTCAATTACTTAAATTAGGTATCTTTACGGTAACGATGATCGGGTTGTATCCATACACTATATAACCGTTCATCGACAAATGGTATTGCTTTATCGATACAAGATCATCTTTAGTCGAATGAAGTAACTATTTCATAATATTCTAAATAATTTAGACAATTATTAGCGTTAATTATTGAAGTTTCAATTTTTAATTTGCTGATATTCAATAAAATTAATCAATCTAAAAGATAAATGAAAGGTATTGTATTTACGGAATTCTTAGATTTAGTAGAAACTAAATTTGGTTTAGAAATGGTTGATACCATTATTAGTGCGTCAGATTTAGATTCTAATGGTATTTATACTTCTATTGGAACCTACAAGTTTTCAGAAATGTTACAATTGTTGCAACATTTAAGTGCTAGAACTGATATTTCTATTGATAACTTATTGTTGGTTTACGCCGAACATTTCTTTGGCGTGCTTGAAGATAGTTATCCTGGACTTTTAGCTACGTATTCAGATCCTATAGAAATGTTAGCCTCTATTGAAGACCATATACATGTAGAAGTTAGAAAAATTTATCCCGATGCTGAGTTACCCACGTTTAAGGTTATCGAAAAAACCGAGAATTCACTTATAATGATCTATAAATCTAGTCGTGCTATGCATCACTTTGGCTTAGGTTTAATGAACAAAACTTTTGAATATTTTAACAGCGTTGCAGTTATTGAACTAGAAAAAATAAAAGAAGACGGTACGGAAGTGAAATTTATCGTCAACAAAAAATAATGAGTCAAGAACAAATTGACATATTACAACGGGCTTTAAAAAGAGAAAAAGCAGCTCGAAAAGCAGCTGAAAAAATTCTTGAGGATAAATCAAGGGATCTTTATGAAACTTCTTTAAAGCTTGAAAAACTTTTAGACGAGAAGTCATCACAATTACAAGGGATTTTTGAAAATATCGTAGACGCGTATGTTGTCATGGATTTAAGTGGTAATGTAATTAAATTTAACGATGCTGCAGAAACACTATTTGGATTTGATATACACAAACAACCTTTAAATGTAGTAGACCTCATCTATAAAGAAGACTTTAAATATGCGATGGCTTCTTTTAATAAGTTAAAAAAATACGGGTTCTTCAAAAACTATGAAGCAAGAGTACTTACAAAATCGGGCAACCTAAAATGGGTGCATATCAACGCGAGTATTGTTTACGACAAAAATAAAGTTCCAATAGCAGCTCAAGGAATAGTGCGAGATATTTCTGCGCGTAAGGCTTCGGCCGAACGTCTTATAAAATCTGAAAGTAGATTATCATCTCTGATTTCTAACCTAGACAGCGGTGTTTTACTCGAAGATGAAGGCGGTAAAATAGTTCTTACCAATAAGAAGTTCTGTGAACTTTTCGAAATTTCTGTTGATCATGAAGAACTAAAGGGTGAAGATTACTCTAAAACAACAAAGAATAGTAAAGCCCTTTTCAAAAATGAAGACAAATTTACACGAAGAATTAGTGAAATTTTGGAAAAAAAAGAGACTGTTTTAGCTGACGAATTAATCATGAAAAACGGTACTGTTTTAGAACGAGATTTTATACCAATTTTAAAAGATAATATTTATCGAGGTCATTTATGGACCTATAAAGATGTAACTTTAAATAGAACTTACAGAAAAAGTTTAGAAGCGCAAAAAGAAAAATATAGTAACATTATTGCCAATATGAACCTTGGTCTAATGGAAGTAAATACAGAGGACGAGATATTGATGGTGAACCAGAGTTTTATCGATATGTCTGGATATAGTGGAGATGAATTGGTTGGAAAAAAAGGAGGTGACGTTTTTCTTTCTGAGAAAGAAGAAGATAAAATTAAAAATGAAAACCGAAAACGACAAAAAGGTGCATCTAATTCTTATGAGTTAGAAGTCAAAAACAAATCTGGAGAATTGAAACATTGGCTAATTAGTGGAGCTCCAAATTATAATTTGAAAGGAGATGTTATTGGTTCGATAGGTATTCATTTAGATATAACAGAAAAGAAGAAGTTAGAAATCCAAAAAGAAAAATTATTAAATCAACTTGAAAAGAGTAATGATGAACTTCATGAGTATGCTCATATCGTTTCTCACGATTTAAAATCGCCTCTTCGAAGTTTAAATGCATTGACATCATGGATCAAAGAAGATAATCTCGCGAACCTCGATGAAACTAGCTTACAGAACTTTGATCTTATTGAATCTACTCTAGAGAAAATGGAAAAATTAATTTCCGATATTCTTGATTACTCAAGTTTAGAATCTCAAAAATCCAATGATGAATTCGTTGATCTAAATCGGGTAATTCAAAATCTTCTGGATATCATGTATATTCCCGAAAATATTTCAGTTACAGCCTTAAACGAATTGCCTAAAATAAAAGGAGAAGAAACAAAATTTCAACAATTGTTTCAAAATTTAATAGGTAACGCGATTAAGTTTAATGATAAAGAAAAAGGAACTATTGATATCTCTGTTGAGGATTGTAAATCTTTTTACCAATTTTCAGTAAGAGATAATGGAATTGGTATTGAAAAGAAAAATCACAACAAAATATTCAAAATTTTCCATTCTTTAAATGATCACAAAGATTCATCCGGGATTGGTCTTTCCATAGTTAAGAAAATTGTTGATCTCTATAGTGGTGAAATTTGGATTGAATCAGAATTGAATAAAGGATCAACTTTTTATTTCACTTTAAAAAAATAACTTCATGGAGTCTCCTAACCTCTCATATATTAAGAACCTATCTGGAGGTGACATCCCTTTTGAAACGAAAGTAATTCGTATTTTAAAAGAAGAATTCGCCGAAGAAAAAAAGACCTATTATGAAAATTTAAAAAAGGGCGACCTAAAATTAACAGCTTCCAACGTACATAAATTAAAACATAAGCTTAGTATTTTGAGTCTAGAAAAAGGGTATCAAATTGCTGAGACTTTCGAAAATAACCTAAGAGAGAACAATACGGATCTTTCTAAAGAATTTGATACTATTTTGAACACTATTACTACCTATCTCAAACAGTTATAAAACCACCCCACTATGAATTGTATTATTATCGACGATGAGGCAACAGCTAGAGCTATCATTAAACAATTATGTACCAAAATTGATAATCTTGTTGTTCTTAATGAATTTGCTAATGCCATAGAAGCTATTAAGTTCTTAAATCAACATGAAGTTGATCTAATTTTTTTAGATATTCATATGCCCAGTTTTGATGGTTTTGACTTCATTCAAACTCTTAAGAACCCTCCGCGCATTGTGATGACATCTTCAGATCCTAATTTTGCCATAGAAGCCTTTGAATATGAATGCATTGTTGATTATTTGATCAAACCTATCTTATTACCTCGTTTCGAAAAAGCTATACAAAAATCGAAATCATCAGCATTAAAACAACGTGTTTCTGGTATTTCAGAAACGAATGAGTCTGTTACCGAAAATGAACTTTATGTTAACATTGATAGACGCCTCATCAAAATAGATATTCCTAGTATTTATTTGATTGAAGCCAAAGGTGATTATATCTTGATAAAAACAGAAGATAAAAATTACATGGTCCATTCCACTCTAAAAAAAATTGAAGAGAAATTACCCATTACCCTGTTTTTAAAAGTACATAGGTCTTATATTATTAATGTTAAAAAAATAATCGACATCGAAGACAATAGTGTGCTCATAAATAGAGACGTAATACCTGTAAGTCGGTCTAATAGACCTGAATTAATGCAACGTCTTAATTTATTATAGATTTTTGAGTGTTCAGTACCTTTCGTTTCATAACTTGTTACTTCTGTAACCTACCTATTACCAATCTAAAGACATAAAACGACCACTCACCCTTACTATAGTTCTCCCCGTCCTTTAAAGCAATATTAAAAGTCTAATACTAGATAATTTTGTAAAAAAAAGTTATGAAAAAGTATTTTAAGATTGTCTCAAAGCAGATTTTAAAAATTGTCATTGCTCTATTCACTTTAGGTCTTGGAGCCCAAGATTTACCTTTTAATTGTGATTACAATGCTTATTTGTTCCAGCACAATAACGTCTACGCTATTGATTTGGCTTCAGGTAACTCTTATGCGGTTGCAACCGATGTAACACCTGGTAATATAAATGCCGCAGCCTATAATCCAGCAGATGGGTTTATTTGGGGTTCTCTATCTAGTCCTGCGAAATCTATCGTGAGAATTGGTAAAAATTTTGAAACAACTACATATTATATTGATGAACTTCCAACGAACAACCGTTATGTTGGAGGCATTAGCTCAACAGGTATTTATCATCTCAAAGGAGGTGGAACAAGCTACTATAGAATTGATTTAAACCCTGATTCTCCTAACTATGGAAACTATATATCCACTCAACAACTGTCTAAAAATATTAGTATTCATGATTGGGCATTCAACGCCGTTGATGGTAATATATATACCGTTGAAAAAGGCACGAATTTATTATATAGAATTGTTCCAGAAACGGGCAATGTTGAAAGCTTAGGTGAAGTACCTATTTTAACCGGCTTAAATTACACGTATGGAGCTGTTTATTTTGATGTAACTGGAAGTTTTTATGTATCGGCGAATCAAACAGGAACTGTATATAGAATAAGTAATGTTCAAGATATAAATGAATCTAGTTCAATAGCCTCAAATATATTTGCATTTGGGCCATCAAGCTCTAGTAACGATGGGGCACGTTGTCCGACGGCTCCGGTTCCTCAAGAAAATTGTAATAACGGAATTGATGATGACGGTGATGGATTGGTTGATTGTGATGACCCATCTTGTTCGGGTGTATCTTCTTGTCCGGTAATTGAGGCGCCTACAAGTGGAGGAAATAATGGTGGTTTAGAAAGTAATAATAGACTATCAGATCAGATAAATAAAAGAAATTTTAATCGCGTAAAAAGTAACTACAAATTCGATGAAAGCAACGCCAAGAGAGTTGTAAGGTCTAGTTTATATGCTAAAAAAACATCAAAATCATCGATCAAAATAAAAGATTTTATTCCTATCGGTATTATTAATGAAGACTACATTGTAGAATCGTCCCCAATGGATCTATTAAACATAACAAATGCATCAGACGTGTATTCTGTTGACTATATGGACGCTGGAAATATTGTTGCTTCTATTTTGGCTTTAAAAACAGATGAAGGTGTTTACGAACACACAAAGTATATTTGTGATCGTCTCTTGGGAGCTGAATTAATATCAGTGTCAACGATAGAAATAAAAGGAAAAAGCTTCATTAAATCAATCATTAAAAACACGGACAACTCAATAGAATATGTTTTGAGCTTCTCGGCTAAAAGAATAAATTCTGACAAAGAGTTTTCTATAGAAAGTCATTGGAATCTAGATAAATATACTGGTGATAAACAATTCTATAATTTTCAAATTTGGTCAAATTCAATTGATGATTTATTACTATTAAGCACAAAAGTACTCGATCTGTTAGAAATTCAAAGTCCAATAGCTGACTATCAATTATCTAAGCCACCAACAGTTTTCGTAAAAAAAGGTAAATACGTGAATGGTGGATTAGAATTAGAAATAGTAAATACGAATGCTACACAAGAGATAGTGTTTGACGCGGGACTGAGAGAAACAGAAACTAGCGCGATTGAATACGTAAGTTCTATAATTGATTTAGAACAAAAATACATCAGCACATTAAAATTAGAAACAGGTAACTTATTTGATATTGGTTTTAGAATTGGAGATGGTAAGGAAACTCCAGATGATCTATTTATGTCTGACGGTCCATGGGGAGTAGATGACGTAGCCGAGAGTACAGTAATACGAAATTACACTATTGACAAAAATACAAGAACAACCAATGAACTTGATTTTCCTATTGAGAGAAATGTATCTCTAACAGCTGAGACTAAAGAGTATGTTTCTCTTTACAGAGCGTTGACTCCTCGATTTAAACCTGTAGACCTTTCTGAATTTAATAGTTTGAAGCTAAGAGCAAAGGGTACTGGTGAATTAGAAATTAGAATTATAAAAAATGGCATTTCAAATTGGGAGGAACAATTTAATACTTCTATTTCTTTAAGTGAGTCTTATCAAGAATACGACATACCAATGTCTAAGTTTACATCTTCAATAGCGTCTAATCTTACATTAAATGATGTTGTTTCAATAGTATTTACTATGAAATCGGTTGACGGTACATTGGTGACAAAAAATCTATCGTTACAAGATTTAAGTTTTTCAAAGATAAAAACTCTTTCTTTAGATGAGGAAAATTTAAAGGAACTAAATCCAACTGTTGCTCCTAATCCAATGTCACAAAAAGCAACAATTACATTTTCATCTTCAAAAAATCACATTGCGAATTTATTTATTTACAATGTATCAGGAAAACTTATAAAGCAGTTAAATTTTGATGTGGTTGTAGGACTCAATGAAATGGTCATTGACCGAGAATTATTGACCTCTGGTTTGTACTTTTGTAAAATAGGAAGTCCATTTCATCATTATGACACCATAAAATTGATTGTCAAATAAATTAATAATATTACAAAAGGTATTATTGAAATATCATTAGTACATCTAAAAAAGCGGTAGATAAGTAATTTTAAGAATACTTATCTACCGCTTCTTCTTGTCAAAGCATTTGTTTCATAAAACTATTTGGTTCAAACCACGAGGAAAGTAATTCTTTAAGAGAATTTCTAATCGATGAATACGCATTATTTCAACAAGAGTATTTACTAAACGAAAGAATTAAGTCATTATCGAGGGCTTTAATTCCACCATCGGACTTAATTATTATAAGAGAATGATTCTCATACTCGTATGAAGGTAATAAGTGCACAACAACATAAAATTTAGTGACAAATATAAAAGTTAAGGTTTAAAACATTACTCAAATACATTCTTATTGGTTGGTATGTACCACTTGAATCTCACCCCTAGTTCGGTATATTTAAATCCGGCTGCAGTTACTGAAGCTATATTACTATTTGTTGCATAAAAATTTAACAAACTTCCACCTGCAAATTTATAGCCTATTTTTGTCTGTATTCTATAAGTGTTCTGCTTTTCGTTTTCATCAATAAATTGATAACCAGTTGCCAAATTTGCTCCGTAGAACCAATTAGACTCTTTCGCAATGTCCTCATCTTTTAAAAGATCAACGAATATTTCAACAGCATTGAAATTTTCTGGGCTAAAATATATCGTTGGAACCTGATTCTTGAAAGTAATATTTTGATAATTAATTCCAGCTTTTAAAATGGGCTTACTCAAAATATTATAGTATAATGACGTAAACAATAAGTTACGTGTATTATTATCGTTTTGAGTCGTAAAATAGTACTGAGTATACCAACCTAGATTAAAATTGGTACTTAGGTTATAATTCACATAAAAGTTATCCTGTACAATTTCACGAGCAAGAAGATCAGCGTTAAAACTTTCAATCGTTCTTTTATATCCAATATCTAAAACCTGTAGCTTAAAAGGTTTGATTTTAAATGATACATCTGATAAAATACGATTATACTTATTCTGTTCTGCATTTGTAATATTAAGACCAAGCAATCCCTTAAATGAAATAGATGGATTTAGCTGATACTCAAAACCGGTGTTAAAAGTATTTGCTGTTGCTTTATTCTCAGACAATCTATTTCTAGTCGTTCTAAAAGTAAAGTCTCCCAGCAATTTAAACTTTGTTGAGACGGGGTATTTTATAGTATTTGTTAGTGCAATGGCAGAGTTATCTCCATTATCAAAACTATATGCAAATGTATGTTCTGCAAAAGGCGTAAAACTTTCTTCTAGCTTTCTGACAAAGTATAAAGCATCCTTTTGGTTATCATAATAAGTCAACGTTTTTTTTGCAGCAGTATAAGCCTTATCATAAGAACCTATTGCTTTCAAAGCGTTTGCGCTACCCAAATTACCATCGAAAGATGCTACATCATTTTTCAGAATTTGTTCATAGTCTTTAAGACTCTCCTTAAAGTTACTTTTATAAACGTTGAGAGTAGCCCTTAAAGCCATCGCCCAATTTTCATTTATATTATCTCTATTGATCTCCTTAACAAGCAAAGTAGCCGGTGCGTACTTCTTATTCCAAATTAAAGCTTGGGCATATCTTTCTTTCGTTTGATTGATTATATATTGATCTGAAATGGATTCTATCTGTCCGTAAGCCTCTTCACTGAGAATTAGCGCCTTTTTCTCAAAACCTTTTAAATGATTTAACAATGATAAACCATTCAACTTTATGACATCATTCAACTTTGAGGTAGGCAGACGCTTATAAGTATCTATAGCTTCATCAAACTGATTAGAATTTATATAAACGTTTGCTAGACTTAATAGGGTTTCCTTGTCATTTTTAAACTCTACCAAGTTGTTTTCTAAAATCTTAACAGCTTCTGAATATTTTTGCCTTTTTAAATACTCATTTGCCTGACCTAAGCGTACATACTTTTTCGATATTAACGCGTTATTATTTCCAGGAGAAACTTTAAGGGCTTTATCAATATAAATTAAAGCTTCATCGAACTCTTGTAAATTAGACAGAGTATTAGCATAACCCAACAAGGCCCCAAAACTACTAGGGTTTTCATCAAGTAAAGTTTTATAATAAGGCTTGGCTCTTGAGAACTCTTTGTTCCATAATAATGATTCGGCATAGTTTAGCTTCATTTCATAGTCATTGGGATACTCCTGTATCAATTTAGTAAAAAGTGTAACTGCCTTTTGAGAATTTCCATTAAGCCCCACTGCCCTACCATAACACAATTTTGCAGTTCTATTAGCTGGAAATTCCTCTAATATGCCAGAAAAATATTTTTCTGCTTGTGCATACTTTCCACTTTCTAAATAATTAAAACCTTCTTTCATGTCTTGCGCATTTAAACAAGCACAAAAAAATAGTAAAATACAGCATATCAAACGGTTAATCATAGCGTAACTTTTAATTATTGCAAGTTAAGTATATAAAAGGAATCTTTCATCGACAGCGATTGTCGTTTGGTCGAAAGAACAATTGCAAATCATCAAGATCTTTGCAATTTTGAATTAAGAAAAAGAAAAATAAATTAAAAAAAATAAGCTATGGAATTAGAAATTAAAAGAATTAAAGAAGTCTTCTATTTAAAAGGTAATTTGAACAAATCTACGTTGTCTTATTTAAAAAGTCATTTTAGCTATACCGTTGATTTAGGGCCTAATATCATCATAAACATTAAAGAAGTTAAGAAAATTGATACTTATGGAGTAAAAGTTCTAGAAGAATTATATGAACAGATTTCATGTATGAATCAACGACTTTGTATTACAGGTTTACAGTTTAATCAACTACGTAGAACAGATAATAAACGTCTTACGGCTTAATAAATTTTGCTCGATCCTTTTACGGTTTTTCCACAAAAAATACGTGATTAAACCACAAAGATTTACACGCTCTTAACACATTATTAATGAGAAAGATACGTTTCATATATGATTCACATATCACTCATTATAGTTGATATACATAACAGTTTATAAGTTTCGATTTATTAAAAAAAATAATTATGAAAATACTAGCAATAGATGATCAGCAATTAATTCTTCTTTCACTAGAAAAGCACCTAGGAGATTTAGGTTACCTCGTTAAGACAGCGACCAACGGATTAGAAGGGATACGACTTTTTGAAAGTTTCAAACCCGATTTAGTCATTGTAGATATCAATATGGATGGTATGTCTGGTTTAGACGTCGTTAAAGTTATACGTCAATCGAAAAAGTCTGAGATTCCAATTTTAGTAATGTCGGGGAATACTCGTGAAGATATTATAGTATGCGGCTTTCACTTAGGGGCCGACGACTATATGAAGAAACCTGTAAGCTTAAACGAAATATCAGCACGTGTAAAAAGAATTATTGGCGCTCCAAAAAATCCTAATTTTCAAAGCTTTAAAGATAAATTCAAAACTAAGCTTCTTCAAGAAAATTGTGTTGGTGTAGTAATACCATGTTATAACGAGGAAGAACGTCTTTCGAGTAAGGAATTTATTGATTTTATAGACAGTAATTTAGGCTATCATTTATGTTTTGTGAATGACGGAAGTAAAGATAACACCTTAGACGTATTAGAAAAACTGAGAGAAGGAAGAGAAGATTACATTAGTATTCATGATTGTGAACAAAATGGTGGTAAAGGAGAAGCCGTTAGACAAGGTATGCTTCGTTTAGTGAAAGACAAGCAATTAGATTTCATAGGATTTTTGGATGCCGATTTATCTACAGATTTTAAGGATTTCGATGATTTGGTGAAAACTATTAGTACATCTGATTTTAAAATTGTTAGTGGGTCGAGAATGTCGAGAATGGGTGCGAATATTACAAAAGAATCTGCACGCAAAATCATTAGTCAAACCATAAACTTCATTATCAGAAAAATACTTGGCATGAGCTTTAACGACACGCAATGTGGAGCGAAAATAATGCGTCGCGAAATCGTCACAGAAATTTTTAAAGAAAAGTTCATTACGAGATGGATTTTCGATGTAGAAATTTTCAAACGAATGCGAATTAAATACGGTAAAGAAAATGCCATTTCTATGATATGCGAGCAACCATTAAAAAAATGGATACATGCAGATGGTTCTAAGCTTTCAATGAAGGATTCTATAAAAATTGTTGGGCAACTCGCGCAAATTGCTGTGCATTACAGATAAGAACATCTCGCGTAAATGATAAAATTGCTATCGAAAATAAAAACCAAGAGAATAACTCCTGAGCAATACTTTATGCTCAGTGTTTTTCTCGTGAATGGTGGAAACTATCTTTACAATTTAATACTCGGTAGAATACTCGGACCTGAACAATTCGCAGATGCCGCTGTGCTCGTTACCTTCTTATTAGTACTATCTTTTTTAGCTATGACTTATCAATTAGTCACTGCAAAGTTTTCGGTACTCCTAGATCAAAGTTCTTTACACATTTTTATTGCACGAATGTATAAATCAGGAACAATTACGGGAATTATTCTCGGAATTCTTATCATCATATTTGCGAGTTACCTGCAGGATTTATTTAACACTACCTCAGATCGCATGTTTGTAATCTTCGGATTAGGGGTTCCCTTCTATTTTATAATGAGTGTTAACAGAGGTATCTATCAAGGTAAGAAACACTATAAACCACTTTCAATTACGTATCAAACTGAGATGCTCAGTCGTTTGCTTATTACTATGGCAATACTTTACACTATAAACATTCAGTCATCTATTGCGGTGGCTATAGGAATTCTAATTTCTTTTGTGTTCGGTTTATATCCAATTCAACTTCATAAGATCTCCTTGGGCGTCAAGAAAATTCTTCATACATCCGACAAGGTCAAAATTCGAAATTTCTTCATATTAACAGGGTTTTATGAGCTCACTCAAATTATTATTAACAACAGTGACATTTTAATGGTTAAACATTATTTCGTTTCTTTTGACGCAGGATTGTATGCTTCTCTAGCTCTCATAGGGCGCGTTGTATATTTTATAGCTTGGATGTTTGTGATGCTATTATTACCGACAGTAGTTTCGCTAAAAAAGGAAGGAAAAGAAACAGCCTCAGTTTTGTTCAAATATATTGGATATATAATCTCCATTTCAAGCGTAATAGTTATTGCTTGTTTTCTATTTCCTAACGAAATTATCCTACTGCTTTTCGGAGGTAGTTATACCGCAATGGCTCCTTTATTATATAAATACGCGATTGCCACTTCTTTATTCGCCATATCTAACATTTTTGCTTATTATTATTTATCATTAGATAAATATATTCCTGTGATCTTATCAGGAATATTAGGTATGCTCCAAATAGGATTAATTGCTATGTTTCACAACAACCTAGCTCAGGTTGTTCATATGCAAATTATCGCCATGATCATATTACTCTTTGTGCAATTAATCTATTTTTTTAAAAATAGTCATCAAGAAAGAACCTCTGCACTTAATAAAAATTCAAACAATACTTCAAATAAGAAATAGTTATGAAATTAGCATTAGTAACAGCATATCCCCCTAGTAAAGTTACCTTGAACGAATATGCGTACCATTTAGTTAAATATTTTAGGCAAAAAAGTGAAGTTTCTGAAATAATTTTACTCACCGATTATACAAATGATAAAAAAGATATTTTATTTACCGAAGATGGTTTTAAAATAACTGTAAAGGAGTGCTGGAAATTTAACAGTCATAAGAATATCATTAGTATTACAAAGGCTATAAATCAAACAAAACCAGACGCAATACTTTTCAACTTGCAGTTCATGAAATTTGGTGACAAAAAAATTGCCGCAGCATTAGGTCTATTAGTACCATGGATTTGTAAAATGAAGAAAATCCCAACTATTGCACTTCTCCATAATATTTTAGAACAGGTTGATTTGGATACGGCAGGTTTCACTAACAATAAAATTCTTCAAAAGATGTATAATTTTATTGGAACTCTACTGACGAAATTTATTTTAAAAGCGGATATTGTTGCGTTGACCATGCCTAAATATGTCGAAATTTTAAAACAAAAATACAAGGCCAACAACGTTGTCAATATTCCTCATGGCACTTTTGAAATTCCTGAAGAGCCTTCTTATGGCTTGGCTCCTGGTTCCATGAAAGTAATGACATTTGGGAAATTTGGTACCTATAAAAAAGTTGAGATCTTAATTGAAGCAGTAGAAAAAACACGAAAAAAAACAGGTCTAGATATCGAAATTGTAATTGCAGGTACAGATAATCCCAACGTACCGGGTTATTTGGCAGCAGTAGAGAAAAAATACATTGATGTACCAAAACTATCTTTTACAGGATATGTAGAGGAAAACGATGTGGCTCGAATATTTCAAGAAAGTGCCGTTGTTGTTTTTCCATATACTTCTACCACAGGAAGTTCTGGTGTTCTTCATCAAGCTGGAAGTTATGGTAAAGCGGTGATCATGCCAAATCTAGGTGATTTAGCACTTTTGGTGGAAGATGAAGGATATAAAGGTGAATTTTTTGAGCCAAACAACGTGGATAGCTTAGCTGAAGGAATTGAAAATATTTTAACAAACGATCTCTACAGAAGAAACCTTGGAAAAGCTAATTATAAAGCCGCAACTTCTTTACCTATGAGTCATATTACTGATTTATACATTCAAAAATTTCAACAGATAATGCAAATTAATGAGTAATGTATTCAAACGACGGTTTACGATTACCTTTGGTATCAATAAAACCATATCTCTTTTGAAAACTTCGGCGCCAAGGTAAATTTCCGACAACAGATGTAGGCACATTTTTAAAATCATATAAAGTCCATGACATAAAATGGATGTTATGCTCTTTTAAAATTCCTTGCATTTTTTTATGAAATTTAAGCTGTCTGTTCTTAGAACCTCCAAATGGTTTCCAAAATCCTCCATAAGAAGAGTTTCCAAACTCTCCTAATACAATAGGTTTATCTGAAATATCATTTTTCATTTTCAAATAAGTAGTCTTAAAGTCATCAATATCTTCGTAATAATGAAATGAAACGAAATCAACCTTTTCTTTTAAAAGATAGGCGCTGTTGTGCTTCGCCCATCCAATAGTCACGGCATGCATCTTATCAATTCTTTTTATACCATCGATCATGGTATTCAACCAAGCCATTACGTTCTTCTTGCCTCTCGATTTAAAATCTAAATCTGGTTCGTTTTTTACATCCCAAGCAAGTATCGCTTGGTGATTTTTAAACGATGATACTATTTTTTCTATGTGTTTTAGGTTCATTGTCCAATCTAAAACCGAATAATCTCCATAAAAATCGAATAAGGTTATCATAACTTTCAAATCCTTATCTGTTGCAATATCCAACAGTTTTTTCAACTTTTCTAACTTTTCTGGCTTCACTTGTGCCTTACCAAAATCATTATATTGTACAAAAATTCGAATAGTATTCAGACCTGCATTTTTAATTATTTCAAAATCTTTAGAAATAGTTGTTGAATTAAATGTATCTCCAAACGTATCCCATGGTGTCGATTGAGGATAATAGTTTATCCCTTTTATTTGATAGTCGTTAAGTCGATTTTCATTATTGTTTTGAAGAGTATCTTCAACATTTGTTTCTGATCTGACTAAATGTCGAATTCTCCAAAAACCATCTTCAAGTAAAAGCACAACTTTATATGTAGAAATCTCTTGAATCTCGGTTATTAAATCATTGTTTTTATATATTTTTTTATACTCAGTCACATTGCGATCTGTAAGCATTGCTAGTTGCCCATCTTCACTAAAAAATTCTAAAGTTGGGTGATGTCTTATGGTTGTAGCTTCAATTGAAACACTCTTTCTATTGTTTATCTTGATAAAATTATAGATGTTTTTCCTAGCACTTTCCGTATAATAATCATCGATACCTAAGGTGTTATTATTTTTGTATGCCAGATGTTTAACATACCATGCTTTTAAATAGTCTTTTTCTATTGCTTTTAATGATTGTTCGTCGATTTGACGCCCTTCATTCTTAGTTTCAGACCATGATATTGCAGGAACGTAATTTGCTGCTTTTTCTAATTCTAAATGCAACATACTGCTTCGATCGGCTCCTGTATTTAAATATTCAAACACTTTAGCTATTCCAAAAATGAGAAATACATTTAGTAAAATAAACACTATCAATATGACTCCTCTGGTGATATTTTTATTTAGGTTAATCATAAATTTGTATGCTGTAGTTCTTTCATAAGGCCAGCCACCCTAACTTCAAATGTAAATGTACCTTTCGAAAGCAAAACATCCTTTATTATAAATGATGCCTTGCCGTTTCTAGCAGTTTCTTGAAATTCATGCGTTAGTACTTTATCTTTTGTTATTTTTAATTCTACGCGTTGCCCATCGGGTATCAATTGATTCATAAAACTTTTTAAACCATCTACTGAGAGCGTACCCGTTTCTTGTTCAAATATTAAGTCAAATTCTTTAATCGCTTGTTTGTACTCTATGTTTATTTCATTGCTCTCAGCCATACCAGGAATGTAAGCCTTCACACTCCATTCGTCAGGTTGATCGGGATGAACTATACTCCCAATAGCAGTGCCCATGACCGTCACGCCTGAAGTCTTAAGTACATCACCATTTTTATTTCTAATAAAAAAATCTACATAGGTTCCATCGCTCACTATATTATCAAATTGATCTTTTATTATTGATGTTTTAAATTCGGCTAATTGATTACCATCTGCGAAGCCATGATCTCTATTAACTTCAATTTTAAAATCTATTGGTACGTTTGGCAAAATATCAATAGTGTACTCTTTAGAATATGTATTATCACTTTCTGAGCTAACTAATGCTCTACCCGCCGTTTTCTTTGCGTAAAAGTTCTTATAGCAAATAAGATTTGAGGTGTAGATGTCAGATGACGATATATCGTCTAAATATTGATTTTTTACAATGGCCTTTGTACTATCTGCTACAGGATTATTATACTTATCTAACAAAAGCAATACCATCATCGCAAAATCTTTCTCTCCGGTTTGTATAGTATTTGGACCTAAATAAGATTCTATTTGGGCTACATCTTGGTGGGGTTTTATATTGAAAGAACCTCTAATCGCTATTTCTTTGTCGACCTCTAATGCCCAATTTATCCATCCGGAGTTATGATTCAGATCTTGAGTAAGGTCGAATACAAGAAGGTCGTCTTTTATCATCGGTTCTAAAAAAGTAGTACCATAACTATTGGAAACATACAAATTAGCTTTAAGAGCAGTTGAGGAAGAAAAAGTCAACACTATTTGATCTCCTGCTGTGTAAGTTTTTTGCGCATTCACTAATTCGACATTGTGCTCAACTTCTTCGTTAATAAGTGCAAAAGACGAAACTAGTATGAATAAAAGTATAATTATATATGTGGCTGTTCTTTTCATTAATTCGGATTACCTACGAAACTGTTAAGTTCTATTTTCAAATAATTAAAATTTTGATGGTTGATTTTTTGTAATTCATTGTTTACATGATTTTTTATTCTGTTCGGTACCATTTTATCCGAAATAGATACATTCGGCAAACCATTAACCAAACAGTTTAACATATCTGTAGAAATAATTTCGATGGTTTCATTTAATGGAAAAGCGTATTGAAAACCTCGTTTCCTTTGTTGTCTAATTCCTTCTTCAACAAACTTATGATCAACCCAAATCACTTTCTTTCGGCTATTATAATATGTGAAAATTAGTTGAGGAACTGTTACTTCTTGTATTCCAGAATTAAACAATTGGCCTGATATCCCCTTATCATCAAATCGAACATCACTTATATGAAGGCTTTTATATAAATCTTTACCAGATACGTTTCCAGCAACATGTAGGTTAAACTTCATTGGTTCTTTGGTGAACTTTATTGAAGTAAACTCATCAGGATCAAAAGTCGTTGGTATCTCCTCATCAACATCGGACCAAGCAATTCCTTCAAAATTAATTTTAAAACTAGAAACTTCTTTAGGCATTAACTTATGCTTTACATGATATTTGGCATTATAATTTGCCAATGCAGTATCATCATTGGCGTATAGCCACCCCTTTAATGTTACATCAGCAGGAATGTTATCTACGTTTTGAATTTCTCCAACAATTGCATACTCTGTTCCTTTTTTAATTAAGGTTGCTGAAAGTATTTCGATTACTGGTTGCTTTAACAAATCTTCATGATGAGTTTGTTCAGTTGTAATTCTTCGCCTACCGTGGTTCACATATATAGATGCATTTTGAGAATACAACTGATCTGGTGGTAAATCAGCATCTATTTTTTCTTGCTTTATAAACCATTTATCCCCTTTCTTAATTAATGATTTGAAAAATGTTTTATTAATTTTTTCTAAAGGTGTAATCCACGTTGTTTGAACTAGAGCATTCGCAATGGTATCATTTATCTTATTGATTTCACACTGTATAGCGTCCAACTTAGCATAAGAACTTAATAACCCGTCTGAGACTGATATTTCTAACATATACTGAGATATGCTTAAGCTTTTACTTTTATCAATTAAGGCATAAGCTTTTTCGAAATTTTTGAAATCTAGAGCGTCATAGTACGAAAGAATAGCATTTTCTGGTGTCCTGTGAGCGTCATTATCCGTATAAATTTTATGAATAGAAACAAGCACAATGACCAATAGGATATAGCTCCATATGTGTGTAATATTCCATATAGGTCTTGAAAATTTTGAATATTGATTTGTATGATTTAGATAAACGGGAATGGATATTATTCTGTCATTCATGGTCCTTATCCAAATTGTTCTAATATGCACCAAAATGGCAATCAAAATGGTCAGCAAAGGAATCACACCCCACATTACTTTTTGCCAAGTCGCTATATCATTCTTGGGCAAAATTGAAGACACTGGAGGTATATTTAAACGCTCCCAAACCATGATACCATTCTCTAATTGACATAATCGCTGCCAACCGCAGAAATAAAGTATAGGATCATAGAACTTATCATTAGAAAATACGTATTTAAGATTGTACTTTTCTGGAACTGTTAAGAATTGCTGAAGAGATCCAATTCCTTCAATTCCTTTAAATTTAGAATTCTCTAAGCGCTCTATTGCTTTCGTCGTTAATTCGGGTAATTGTCTTGCTGAGTGGTAATTACCATCTACAGTCATTGCCTTAGTTTGCGCAGATAACCAAGCCATTTGATCTCCAAACCCTAAAGTTAAATAACGCCATTGATCATGCTGATCTTGATTTAAAAAATTTACAATGGGTAACATTTTTATAGGTTGAGGCTGCGAAGGCCTGAAGTAACTCAATGTCATAGTAGAAATAGTCATGAACAAGAGCAGAACTGCAAGAAAACTACCAAACAATCGATAATAAACGGTGCCCACTTTTTTGACAATTAAAATTTTCAAATCTGCTTCAACCATTCTAAAAATAAATTCTCCAAAAAGAGGTAAAGCCATTAAAGAGGCCCACAAAGTAAACCGATCTAACGTAAGAATATTAAAGGCATTTTCGCCTAAAAGCAACTTAGGAATTGGCGTGGTTCCTCCAGAACCTAAAATGAATAAGATCGTTATTGAAATTCCAAAAAATAAATATCGCTTGCTATAAAACCTATAAAATATATAGGGCAAAAAGATCAATAAAATGCCCCAAGGAATAAGAAAAAATACCAATCCCGAAGATCCTATTTCAATAAAATTATCTCTCGAACCATGTGGTATCGGAACTTGAGTTATTGGGTTGTTCTTTGTATTTATCCAATAAGGTAAAATACAAATTATAATAAGTATTAAGGACGAAAAACCAAAACCGATAATTCTTTTAAATAATTTTTTAAAAGAGTCTAAAAATATCCTAAAATTCACTTTTTGAATAGCGTCTGCCTTCTCAGAAGATTCATCCATAATGGCCATTCCGATTAACGGAAATATGAAAAAAACCATGCCAAAAATAGGTGTCACATGATGTGAACAAACGGTCACAGCAATTAGCGATAATGAGGTCACAAGGTATTTCAATTTCCCGGATCTTAACCATAGATAAATTTCGGGTAAGGCATGCATTAAAATAGATACCCCAACAATACTTGGAAGCTGACCAAATAAATGCAATGTTTCGGCGAACGAAGAGGAGAATACAGCTAGAATAGCAGCATAACCGGCAACCTTTCTATTCGAGGTTAGCAATAATGAAAACCTATAGACCCCGGTGATAAATAAAATAACACTTAGAATTCCTACAAAAAAAAGTCCAAATTTTAATCCTCCGATAAGAGAAAAAAGAGCAATCATTTGATGCACCAAAGGAGGGTAACTCATTACCGTAAATCCTGTATACCATTTAAAATTCCAAGGTTCAAACCAACTTTCTGTGTAGTGATCGGCAAAGAATAAATGAATTAGTGCATCATAGGTACTTTCTAAGGTGAAAAATATCGAAGTTCCATGAAACACTAAGCCAATGAGCAGGGCTGAGATTAAGTATTTATTAGTTGATTTTGGCATCAATATTTAAACCTATTTTTTATTTTTAAATATATAATAAACTTAGCCTTTGATGCTAAGAGTTTGTCGACAGGAAGTTTTCATTCGACTTTAGAAAACGTTTGTTCAACATAAACACAATATTTTTGTAACCAAATTTAAAAATCGATCGTCTACAAAAAGACACAAATTCTATTTGAAATCTATTTTATATTGTATTAAGTTTTATGGCAAGAAATAGAAACCTCCTTCAATCTGTTTTTTACAAAAGGTATTTTTTAAATAAAACCTCTTCGCCTAGCTTCTCCAATTAAATCTTCATCATTTGCCTTATCTAATTCGAGCACATTTTTTATTTGTATTTTTCTTTTCTCTATTGCACTGAGTGAAAGATTTATATAATTAACCAAGTTTTTGGTTTTGACTCCTTTTGATAAATGAAATATAATTTTTCTATTTATTTCATCTAGTAAGGTTTCTCCAAAATTCATTGTTTGATTTCTAAAAAACTTGTTAACTGTATTACTATAATACGGAGGGTCATTCACAATAGCATTAAACGCAATTAAAAATTCATTGGGAGTAAGATCATTTTTAATTAACAGACCATCTGGATTAACGGTCTTCAAAATATTATGTATCCTATGATTTTCGTTGAACATCGTTAGAATTACAATTTTCAAATTAGGGAGCAGTTTTTTGGCATAAACAGAAAGGCCTTCCCCAGAAATAATTTCACTATTTGAAGCTGCCGGCAGCTTAATATCTGAGAACAATATATCATATGGTTCGGTATTGGTAGAGGCTTTTAATTTATCAATCGCAACATCACAGTTATGGGCGGTATCAATAGAAAAATCATATTGATCAAAATTCTTCGAAGTAAGTAAGTTTCTATAGGCTTCAACAATCATTGGATGATCGTCTACTATCAACAATTTAAGCTTTTTTTTCATATAGATTTGTGTTTATAAATGTTTGCTAGCGCCTCTCAAAGCTCTGCTTAATATAGCAAAAAAAAATTAAGTAAAACAATTTCGCAGATGCATTCTATGCATTCGGGATAGATATTTTTATAGATGTCCCTTCTTTTAAAACAGAAATAATATCTACTTTTCCATTGAATTTTTTAGCTCTCGATTTTACATTTTGCAAACCAATTCCATTGGCTTCATCCTTTTGATTAAATCCTACTCCGTCATCTTTAATTTCTAACACCAAATTATTGTTTTCTAACCTAAATTCAACAAACACATTTTTTGCTTTCGCATGTTTATTAATATTTTGAGTTGTTTCTTGAATTATTCTATATAAATTCATTTTTAGCTGCCCTGGCATCTCTTGCCAACGAATTCGTTCGTCATTCTTGAATTCAAAATTAAAATAGGTAATGGTACTTTGGTCTGACAATAATGTTTTTATCAATGTTTCATATCCAATATTAGAAGTCGCAATGTTTGATTTTTCATTTAGTTCATGCGATACGTCCCTTATTTCCTCTTCTATTTTTTGAAGATCATTAATGTATTTTTCCCTTTTCTGAACAGTATCCTCATCAGCATTATGATTTAAATTACTTAAGATAAGCCGTGTACCAAATAACTTGCCCAATATTCCATCATGTAATTCCTCAGATATGCGCTTTTTTTCCATCTTACTTCCCTCATCCAATTTGTTTTGCTGAGTAATCATCAAATTGTATATATCTTCGTTTGCTTTCTGCTGTTCTTTTTCAAATAAAAGTGTTTTGTTTTTGATACTTTGTGAGCGTATAACATAAATTAAAATTCCGAATGACAGTATCAAAATAGATATTGCTAAAATGGTTTCCTTTTGCTTACTTAATCTTTTGTTCTTCACAATGAATTCATTCGTTTGAAACTGAATTCTTGTGAATTTATTTTTAAGCGCCCTTTCTTGAATTCGTAGACTATCATTCAATTTTATATAGTCGCTCATATATTGAACATTATTGTTCTTATCTAACTTAGCTAAGATTAATAAAGACGAGAGGTATTCTTTAAAATTGTTAGTCTTTAACGATAATACATTTGCCTCTAAAGCATATTGTTTAGCCTTTATTGAATCCTTTAAGAAAATATAATACTCGGCCAAATGCAATTTGTTTACTGCAATGCCCATATAATCTTTAATACTATCTCTAAGCCTCAGAGATTCAAGCAATTCACTTTCAATATTTTCTACGTGATCAATTTTAAACTTACTATAAGCTAAATTATCAAGTAACATGGCATATAGTTTTAGGTTACTATCCTCTAATTGGTCAGTAGACAGGGCCTGTCGATAATATTCAATTGCCTCCGAATAATTTCCTTTATTCTTATAAACAACTCCAATATTATTCAACGTATTCTCCTTAAAGGTATTTTTTCTTTTAATTTTTCTTTGATATTCTAAGGCAATTTTATGATTTTCAATGGCATCATCAAACTCCCCTAGATTATTAAAACTGATAGCTAAATTATTATAACATCGATATAATTCTTCATATTTATTTAAAGGTTTCAATTTAGCAATAGCCTTAATAGTCGTAATTTCACTCCCTGTAAAATCTTTAACGTCAGACTGAACAATTGCCATGCTGAGCAACATTCTTCCTGCAAAATCTTCATTTCCTAAGTTGTCATATATTTTTTGGGCTTTAGCGTAGACATAATATGCACTGTCTTTAATTCCATTTTTAGAATAAAACCCTCCCAAATCCCAATAATTTGCCGCTAAACTCGATGAATCTTTCAACGCTTTTGATAAGTTAACCGATTCTTGATTTAGTTTCCTAAAATGCAACGAATCGTTAAGTCGATAATAACGAAAAGAAATTTTAAGAAGATAACTGTTCCTCAGTGAATCGTCACTTTCTTTTTGGGTTAATCTATATGCTTTCCGTAAAAACTCTTTTCGTTTTTCTAAATCAAACTTTGAATCTTTAGCATAATTTAGATATGCCTTTATGTTATCTTGATTTACCTTAAAAGATTTTTCAGAAGGTGTATTTGGATTAAAAACAAAGAAGTTAATCAACAAATGAATATATAGTAAAAAAGTATTCAACCCCATAAATTTGTAGTTCAAAGTTATAGAATTAAAACAAAGAACTGCCCATTTTAGACAGTTCTTTGTTTAAAAAGTTAATAGTCATATTAACCATCTGGTCTGTCTCCTCCTTCATTACCTTCTTCACCAGTTTTCACATGAATCTCTTCAATTGTCTCATTTTGAGGGTCGTCAATTGTTACATCCGAATCGCAAGCATAAAAGCTTAATGATAACAATAGGATCGCACATATATTTCTTATTTTTTTCATATTATTAGTTTTAAATGTTAGTGTATTGGTATGTATTCAAAATACATTTCGAAATCGCTATTCGTCAATAGGATAC
The DNA here is from genome assembly GCA_947500525.1 of uncultured Flavobacteriaceae bacterium. Classification (GTDB taxonomy): domain Bacteria; phylum Bacteroidota; class Bacteroidia; order Flavobacteriales; family Flavobacteriaceae; genus Aureibaculum. The sequence continues at coordinate 80,459 of CANMSH010000003.1, forward strand.
AGGGGTTACATAATTAAGTTATGTACTAGTAAGACAACTCATTATGTTTAAAAGTGAAGCTTCAAATTCAATTCAAATGTAGTATAGAATAATACTACTAACTAGCATATATACAGCGTTTTAGTAGATGTGCCACAAATAAGAGTATATGACATGAAGTTAAGAGTCAATGGTATGTATGTTACTAGTTCAATGAATTAAGTGCATTCTTAGAAAGTGATTTTTCTAAATTATTCACATTTCTTTTGTACGATCTAGAAAAGGGAATAATATATGTGCAATTTTTGATATTACATTTTGACTTCCCGAAATGAATCCTTGATACATAGTCGCTGTTAATAATATAACTATTATGAATTCTAATAAAGTTTTTAGGTAAAATCAATTCGAATGATTTCAACGTTTTATAAGCACTTACCGTACTATCGTCGTTCATGAAAAAATCGGTAGCATTATTATCAGCCTTCAAAAAAAGTATTTCATCTATTTCAATAAACCTGTAATCTTTATACGATTTTAAGCATAACTTGTTAAACTCGTTTAAATTCGATTTTTTCTTGATTTTTGATACAACTTTTCTTAACTCTAATTCGCTAACAGGTTTTAAAATATAGTCGAAAAAATTATTCTTTAAAAAGTCATAGGCGTAATTTTTTGTAGAAGATATTGCTACAAATTTAGGTAGTTCAATGACATACTGGTAGAGCTCATTAATGAAGTGAATAGCATCAAAGCACCCTCGATTGTTCGCACCATCTATATTTATAAAAACCACATCTGGTGTGTATTTTAAAATTGAATTCACCGATTCTTGATAGCAAAAAGAAACTCCAACACATTCAAAATCCGTAAAAGCTTCGAACCTTCCTTTCAATATATCGATGGTGGACTTTTCACTGTCTATAATAGTATACTTCCAATTCATAGCATTTAATTTAGGTGCCTAAATTAAGTTGGTACGACAATTTATTATTACGGTTATTACACCAAAAAAATGTGGTTTTTAGGTAGAGCCAATGAGAGCTTAATAAGTAAATTTATCTGAATCAAAATTGATGCAAAAAAAATCGTCGCTCAACATTTAAACATAAATTCATGAAAAAGATACTTTTATTCTTTTATCTACTTTCGATTTCTTGTTTTTCCCAGACAAAAATAGACGAGCAACGTTCAATCTTAATTGCATTTAATTACCTCAATAACCAAAAAGAAACAATAAAACATATCAAGAATAATTTTCCTGAGCTAAGCAATGCATGTGATCTTGCCGTATTAAATTTTGATACAAATTATGCATATGCGAAACGAAACATATACCTAAAAGTTCAAGAAATCTATCAAGATGGGTTTGCCTCCTATCTCTCCATGTTAAATTCTAATCTGAAGTCCTATTTTCAAGCAAACAAAATGGCGCGAAAGGAATCTCTTAGTTATATAAAACAGTTGAATATGCGTGCCAAAGGTTCTATAGAAACTCCAATTAAAAAAACTCTTAACGAATATCAATCCATCGAGTTAGATTTAATAGAAATAACCCAACGATATGAAGTTATTAGCTATACACAAAATCAGAAATTTGAATTTAGTATTGAAGTTCCCAAAAATTGGAAGAGTATTGAAGATTCATCTTCTAATGCTCTCAAAATGTTTCGGAGCAATTTCGGTACTGGATCAAGAATAATTACTGTACACAAAATAAACAATCCGAATAAAGTCTCCTTTATGACGAAAAAAGCACTCATGAGCTCAATTCCATTAAACAGTTATAATGTAATAATTTCAAAAGAAATTATTAATGATGAACTAATTCATGTTATTGATTATGACGAAATAAATCCAATTGCTCTTTCTAACGAAAAAAGAAAAGTTAAAAGGTTCTATTTATTCAAAGGTCAAAATATATTCGTTATAGCTTGTTCTGTATACCCGACTCAAAGCGAACAACTGAGTACATTTGCCGAGAAATCAACGCATTTATTTAAATCAATTGCGGCCTCAATTAAATATACAAACAGCAATAAAACTAATACTCTTGTAAAGCTTTGACATATCAAAATTGATTACCTCCTTTATACCTAATGATTTTAAAAACTTTCCCTTGGTATTTACAATTATTTACACACTAAATCATTAGGTAGAGGTAACTTTTATAGCCTCATTCACGACTATTATCAACAACTATTTCACCTGTTAAATACTTATTTAAAATAGTGCTCACTATTTCTGTTAATATTATTGACATATGTGTAAGGTTTTACCTCAAGAAATACATGGTTTCTCAATCATCCAATTATACATTTGATACTTAACTTGATAGGGATATTAATTTTAAATCTATCCCTATGAAAAAAAGTGTTACACTCAAAATTTTAGTTTCCATTGTATTTTTAATTGGATCGATAACTTCTACAATGGCTCAATTACAAAACACAAATTGGAAGTTTGGTAATCAAGCTGCATTAAATTTTAATGACGGAACCTTACCCCCAACAGTCGTTTCAACAAGTGCAATGATAGCGAATGGAAGTTCTGCGTCAGTTAGTGATGCATCCGGAAACCTTCTTTTTTATACAAATGGTTCTGACGTATGGAACAGCAATAATCAAATTATGCCAAACGGTTTCGGTTTATTTTGCGACACTTCAATGAGCCAATCGGTCATTATCGTACCTAATCCTTCAAATGCAGACGAGTATTATATTATCACAAACCGTGGGAATATCATGGGGCAAACCGGACTCTATTACACTATAGTAAACATGGTTGCTGATGGTGGACTTGGAGATGTAGATAAAACACGAAAGAACGTACTCTTTATGGAAGAGAACGCTAGCGAAAAACTAACCGTAATCAAAAATCCAGCAGAAGATTCATATTGGCTTGTCTCATTTGCCTCAAGTGACAACCCACTGGTATATGACACTTTATACGCATTCAAAGTAAATACTTCAGGAATCAATCTTATTGCAGAATCTCTTTTCACCTTTGGTACACAAGATGATATTAACACTGGTGGTCAATTGAAATTTTCTCCTGACCAAAAAACTGTTGCTTTGGTACATAATACCTTCCTAAACAACGGAGAATCAAATGTAGTTACAGCCCTCTTTACATTTAATTTCGATTCCACTAGTGGATCATTTTCTTCGAAAAAATCTTCCTTCCTTTTAGGAAGTTATCTCTATGGTAATGGAGTAGAATTCTCACCTGACAGTAATTTAATATATTTCTCGAGTGTAAATTCTTTTGGGAATTCTTTGCAACAACTTGACTTCAAAAATATAGGAATGGGGAGTTTTCCAACTTCCTTATACAGTGGTCCCAACACAATCTTTGGTCTTCAACTTGGTATTGACAACAAAATATATACGGTAAGTTCAACCGGTTTTTTAGGAACGGTTAATGATCCCAATCTAAGTGGAACAAGTTCTAATTTTGTAGATCAAAATATTGCTTTTAATCCTGCCAATGCCATAAAACAGCTACCTCAAACTGTTCCTCCCCTCTTCGGGTCTACGATGAAACTGTTAAAAGTCTATAATACATCATATTCAAATGATACTATCACGAAAATAAAAGCTACAGATTCAGGGGTTACAGTATTCGGAATAATTGGTGCAGACAATGAAGATAATCTTCCAGGTTTAGGCGATGGTTTTATAGCAGAATATAGTAGTTCGAACGATGTTTTAAACTCCCAAATGCAACAAATACCTTATGAAACTCCAATTAGTATCGATGAGAATGTTTATGCATGGGATACTCTCATGACCTCTACAACAGACTTGAATGGAAACTTAAATAAAAGCTATAAATTAAGTAAATACAATAGTAGTAATTCTTTAGACTTCGAAATTACAACGGTAAATATTAATGAAGAACTTATTGAAGATGCAACCAGTGACCAAACTCTATTACTATTTCCTACATCCTCATACCAAGATGTTTCTATAGTGGGTAGTACTGGAAGAACATGGACAAAGAGCGCCAGTCAAGTCTTCGCACAAGACAGTACCGTATTTACAAGAACATATAACCTAGCGCGTTTTGATAATTCTGGAACACTCATAAACGTTATTGAGTTATTAAACTACAAATGGGCTAGAAACACCACAGGCGGTACAGATCTTGTTACATTTCCGGCGAAACTAATTGGTGATTCAAACACACTTTACTTTACTGTTACTTCTAGAGATGATGGTGTTTTTACCGAAAAAGCAACCATAAATTTAAATGATGGTCAATCTCACAAGAACGGAGAATGGTTAATTTCATATGATATTAGAAATAATACGTATACACAGGCAAAATTGATTGGCCAAAATGGTTCGGTCATCCCTACTGAACTTATATATAATCAATCTACATTGTTTAAGAAACGTAAAAATGACATTTATAAATTAGATGCGAATTTGAATGAAACGGATAGTCTATCTTTCACTAAACTAGAAATTTTTGAAACAAACCCTATTGATGGCTCCATGATCGTTAGAGGTGGAAACAATCGCACGCTTAAAAAAATTGATTCTGATCTAAACGAAGTTTGGTCTAAAAGTCTAGGTAAAAAATTTACCATTGAGCATGCATCTGAAGCTCCAAATGGTTCAGTTTATATTAGTGGATCTTACATTGAAGATGCCAAATTTGATAACCCAGAAACCATAGATCTTGCTCACAATGTTGGTACTGATGTTTTCATTGCCCTTATAGACGGATTACCAATTGAAGTGCCTGAGACGAAAGTCACTACATATAGTGAAGAAACAGATCGAGTTCAAAGAGATTCTGAATCAACGGTTGTTGAAAAAGAGTATATTACTTTTCCAAATCCTTTTGAAAATACGCTATCAATTGTTCCAAATTTAAAATCGAGTTTTATGCTTCAAGTATTTGATCAAAATGGAAGGTTAGTCTATACGAAAAACTTGAAAAAAGAAAGCAATGAGAACCATTCTATAAATACATCTAGATTTACATCAGGCATGTACTATTTAAAGATTACAGATGAAAATTCTAAAATTATCTATAAAAACGTTTTGAAACTATAATTGGCGTAATACATTCAAATTTAAAAAGAGGTCTAGATGGCCTCTTTTTTTATTATTTAAATAAGTTCTTCATCATAATAATGTGTAGCATCTTCTAATAATATCGACAGCATCTCTTTTTCTTTAACAATTCTTGTATCGTCCCAGTCAAGATACTCAATCATATCATTAATGATTAAATCTTTAAATTTTGATACGCTAGCAATGTTAAAATATAAGCGACCAGTTCGGCGCACAAAAAAATCAGCCAAACTATTCGTCATTTCATGATGTACACAATACCATAACTCGGCTCTAATTAACCTTTCTGTAATTAATTTATTGACGAAAAAATCCGTCTTATTCAAAATAATATCGGCTTGTTTACCGTAAGTCGTAGTTAAATACCAAGCATAATATGAATCATCAATACCAATTACCTTTAATTTATTTTCAAGCTCTTTTTGATAAACCCCAACTTCTTTCGTCGTAGACATTGGCTGGGATGTCAACGTAATTTTTTCGGTATCCGTTTTTGTAAATTTAGATCTGCGTTTAGAGCTCATTGATTTCATAACGACCTCAATCACCCGCTGTGCCATTTTTCGATATCCTGTTAATTTTCCACCCGCGATAGAAATCAAACCACTATCAGAAACGAAAGTCTCATCTTTGCGCGATAGTTCAGAAGGATCTTTCTTATCTTCATGAATTAAAGGGCGAAGACCTGCCCAATTCGACTCAACATCATTAATCGTTGCTTTCACCGTTGGGAACGTTTTATTTACGGCATTCAACAAATAATTCACATCATCTTTAGTAGCCACTACTCTATCGAGATTACCCGTGTAATTGGTGTCTGTTGTACCAACATATGTAACTCTTCCTCTAGGTATGGCGAATATCATACGACCATCATCTACATCAAAGTAAACTGATTGTTTTATAGGCAATTTTTCCGCTGGGAAAACAATATGAACGCCTTTTGTAAGATGCAATCTTTTATGATTCATTGAGGCATCTTTTGTACGTAACAAATCCACCCATGGGCCTGCAGCAGACACAAAGTTTCTTGAGGTAATATTTAATCGTATACCTGTATTATGATCAACACAATTAACGCTTTGAATCTTTCGTTCACTATCATAAACGAATTCTTCCATCTCACAATAATTAATGATGGTTGCTCCAAAGTCAGACGCTTTTTTTAAGAGCTCTATGGTTAAACGAGCGTCATCTGTTCGATATTCGGCATAGTACCCTCCTCCTAATAATGAAGCTTCATCTAACAACGGTTCTTTTAAAATTGTCTCTTCAGTATCTAACATTTTTCGACGATCATCACCTTCAACATTCGCTAAAATATCGTATACTTTTAAACCAATAGACGTAAGCATTTTACCATAATTACCTCCTTCTATTAAAGGTAAGAGCATTTTCTCTGGAACCACTAAATGTGGGGCTAATTTATGTACAATGGCTCTTTCGGTTCCTGATTCTTTCACCAAACCAATTTCCATTTGTTTTAGATAACGCAAACCTCCGTGAATCAGTTTCGTGGATTTATTACTGGTTCCAGAAGCAAAATCGTTCTTTTCTACTAAACATGTTTTTAAACCACGAGATGCTGCATCTAAAGCAATTCCGGCCCCCGTAACTCCGCCTCCAATAATAATAAGATCGAAAGTAGTTGAGGCCAATTTCTTAAGTTGCTTTTCCCTATCCAAAATAGAAAAACGTTGTTCTTTTTCATTTTTCTTGGAAGTAGATGTTCTTGTTCTCTCAACTGCTTTTATCCATCCTTTATACTTTTGCTTTCGAATCTTTCGATCCATTTGAGGTTCAAAGACAGTATCTACATTTCTAATCTCATCAATATCCTCTTTGGTCCAAACATCTGCTTTTATACCTGCCAACAAAGCCGCTCCCAAAGCTGTGACTTCAAGCATTTTTGGCCTATCAACGGCTACATTTAGTATATCAGATTGAAATTGCATTAAGTAATTATTTGCAGAAGCACCTCCATCTACTTTTAGGGTAGTCATTTGCTTACCACTATCTTCTATCATTGCATCTAACACATCTTTTGTTTGATATGCCAACGCCTCTACTGTTGCTTTAATAATATGTTTCCTACCGCTATCTAAGGTCAAGCCATAAATAGCCCCCTTAGCATTCGCATCCCAATATGGCGCTCCTAATCCAGCAAAAGCTGGTACTACATATAAATCTTTTAATGGCGGAATTTCGTTACAAATTGCTTCTGTTTCAGATGCCTTCGTTATCATTTTCATTTGATCTCTCAACCATTGAATTGAAGCACCTCCAACAAAAACACTACCTTCTAGGGCATATTTTACCTTTTCATCTTCTAAACTACATGTCAAAGTGGTTAACAAACCATTTTTTGAATGTACTTGTTTTTTTCCCGTATTTAATAATAAGAAACAACCCGTACCATATGTATTCTTAGCCATCCCAGCTTTATAGCCTCCTTGGCCAAAAAGTGATGCTTGTTGATCCCCTGCAACTCCGTATATCGGAATTTGTTTTTTTTGATAAGTCACAAAACCAAAGTCAGATGAAGAGTTTTGAACTTGAGGCATCATAGACTTCGGAATATCCATCACCTCTAACATTTTATCATCCCAGCATAGGTCTTTGATATTATATAACATTGTACGAGACGCATTGGTGTGATCGGTAACATGCTTTTCACCATTAGAAAACTTGTATATTAACCAACTGTCAATTGTACCGAACATTAAATTCCCTTGATCTGCCTTTTCTCTTGCACCATCTACATTGTCTAGAATCCATTTTAGTTTTGTTCCAGAAAAATAAGAGTCAATAACAAGGCCTGTATGTGTTCTCACATAATCTTCTAAGCCTTTTGCTTTTAGTTCGTCACAAATTGCCGTAGTTCTTTTATCTAACCAAACAATTGCCCTATGAATCGGTTCACCCGTTTGTTTATCCCAAACTACGGTCGTTTCTCTCTGATTCGTTATTCCAATTGCCGAGACGTCATTAGCAGTAATCTTCGCCTCTTTCATAATAGTTTCAAAGGCTTCCTTTTGGTCATTGAAAATCTCATTCGCATCATGTTCGACCCAACCAGATTGAGGATAATGTTGCGTCAATTCTTTTTGAGAAACTTTCACAATCTCTCCTTTTACATTAAATAAAATTGCACGCGTACTGGTGGTTCCTTGATCAAAGGCGATGATATATTTTCGACTCATAAATGATACTAATACGTTATATGGTTAAAAAATAAAATAAGTACTTAATACAAGTATAGTAATGACGATTCCAATAATTTTGGCATATTTCCAAGGTGTAGTATCTATCTCTTCAGTAACCTCAGGAACATATATATCTTTCTTAGGATATAATTTACCTATGATCAACATGATTATAATGTTTACTACAAACAAGATTCCCATGATATGCAAAAAGTGCGGATACGCCTTCGCCTTAATAACCTTTAAGGCTTCAGGATCTGTAATACCATTTGCGGCAGCTTCAGTTAAAGCGTTATTTACGGCATTTGGGCCTAAAAGTAATAGACTAATCAAATACATAATAACACCACCAATTAACGCAATTTTTGCACCTAAAGCAGGAACTCTCTTAGATAAAATTCCGATCACTACAACCGCCAATATTGGCACACTTAAACTACCCAGAGCTTGTTGTATATAGGAGAACAAACCGTCGGGGGCGTTCGCTATAAAAGGAGCAATGCTCATGGATATAATTGCTAAGAAAAGTCCAAAAATTTTCCCTGCTTTTACCGTTTGCTGTTCACTGGCATTTTTATTAAAATGTTGCTTGTATAAATCAAAACCAAATAAGGTTGCACTACTATTTAATAAACTATTAAATGAACTCAATACAGCTCCAAATAAAACGGCTGCAAAAAATCCAGTAAATTCTGGTCTCAATACTTTACGTACTAAAGCGGGATATGCTTGGTCTGCATTTTCTAAACTTCCGTCAAACAAATGCCAAGCTATTATTCCCGGTAACACTACGATTACAGGTATTAAAAATTTAACGAAGGCTGCCAGCATCATGCCTTTTTGACCTTCTTTTAGACTCTTTGCTCCGAACACTCTTTGTAAAATAGATTGGTTGGTACCCCAATAATACATTTGAGCAATCATCATTCCAGTGAATATCGTTCCAAAAGGAATTGAAGAAGTAATATCTCCTTTTACATTAAACTTTTCAGGATTACTATCCCAAAGTGTGCTAAAACCTTCGCTGATGCTTCCATCTCCTATCATCATTAGACCAAAAATAGGAATCAATAATCCTCCTATTAAAAGACCTATGGCATTGATTAAATCAGAAACTGCCACGGCTTTTAAACCACCAAAAATTGCGTAAACAATACCTATCGCACCAATACTCCAAACGCATAACCAAATCACTCCCGATTCAGACATACCTAAGAGCTCTGGTAAGTCAAACATTGTGCTAAAGGCTAAAGAACCCGAATAAAGAATAGTTGGCAATAATACAACTCCAAAAGCTATTAAAAACAATATAGAAAGTATGGTTTTTGTTTGTTCATCAAATCTCCCTTGAATAAATTCTGGAATTGTTGTGATACCGGATTTCATATATTTCGGTAATAGCAAAATTGCCGTTAATACCATTGCAATAGCTGCTAGTGTTTCCCAGGCCATTACCAAAACTCCTTCGGCAAAAGATTGTCCGTTTAAACCTACAATCTGTTCAGCAGAAAGGTTTGTTAAAAGCAAGGAACCAGCAATAGTAATTGCTCCAAGGCTTCTTCCTCCGAGATAATAACCATCGGCTGTACTTTCATCGGTACTTCTTGTTTTATACCAAGCTACAAAACCCACTAAAAGGGTAAATCCGAAAAAAGAAATGATAGATGTTGAATTCATAAATTGTTAAATTTGAGTTAGTTGTACAATTCCACAAGCAGGCACCTCAATATCAATTAATTCTTTCAGAATTAATTCATTTTGGCTCACACGATTGCCTTTGCAATCATATACTTTGCATTGATATCTACCCATATTTTTAGCCACTTTTATAATCATACTAGTGGCTAATTGAGCATTTAAAATATCAATGTTTTTATGTGCTTGTTCCAAATGTACTATATATTCGTCATACAATCCAACTATAAGGCTATCATTTTTAGAGACTTGCTGAATCGGATAATTCGCTAAGGGTTTGCTCGGAATAAACTGTCCGTTTATAAAGGTATCTTTATGCTCATTCCAATATGATGTATAAAAAGAAACCATTTCTAAATGATCTTTAGGTAATTGATGGAGTTTAACAGAAATTTGAGGAACACCAAACATGGTATTCACCATTTGCAGTGCAGCTATTTCCACTTTTTCTTTCATATGCCAGGTAATCATATCAGAATGCACCGCAGTTTCACCCGCCAACATCCTAATATCTGTAATTCTAACTCTATTCATCGTGGCATCTCCTGGACAATCAAATGCGCGAAACATATTACCATATTTACGCATAGCCGGTCCTGTATATTTTTGCCTGAATTCTATAAAAACATCAGGGTTTATTTCACGTAAAGCATTAATAACATCAGTCATTAAACGATCAACAGCTTCGTTAATAGAAGCATAATCTCTACCTTCGATGGCACCAAGAACAGTGTCTGGATACAGTCTAAAATCATCAATAAAGTCTAGTTTGAATCCATCTAAATCCCATGTTGAAGCGGCTCTTTTATATATCGTTATCAGATATGCCCGTACCTCTGGAAATCTAGGATCAAAAACAGGTGCCCAGCGATGATTTTCGGTTAAGAATTTACCTTTAAATCGTTGATATGCTTTTGATTTCTTACCACAAAATGGCACAGAATACCAAAAACCAACTTTCAACCCAATTTCTTGTATACTACTTATAAACTCTTTAGGATTGGTAAGTCGCTCTGGAAGCCAATCACCCGTATAATCATAACCTCTGTTCGAATCATTAGTTTGCCAACCATCATCAATAATGATGGCTTCATAACCCAACTTCTTGGCTAACTTACATTCTTTGATTAGCTCTTTAGCATTTAATTCTTGATGAAATTGATACCAAGTAGAATATAAAGGAACTTTGGCTATTTCAGGAACGTATGCTGGTTTTAAACTATCAAAAGTTTCCCACCAAACAGAAGTTTCATTTAATGCTGAAGAGAAATGTTTTTTACCCGTATCAATTCTTAACTGAATTTTAAATTCTTTCAGTTTTAATTTTCTTTCTTTAAAAAGTGTAACATGACAATAAAAACAATTATTCTCTTCACGAATTCTCGCATTTAATTCTAATTTATTTATCGCATTAGAACAAGCAAATGTCAATACATTGTTATCGTCATGAGAGAAAAGCGAAATGACAGGCGCATCAATTGAAATTCTAGACTCCATATGTTCTAATTCCCAATCTGCCTGTATACGTTTAGAAAAATCGGTGGTAGGCTTCCACACACCTTTAATATTATGCGCCGGAATCTTCCACTGCAAGGTAATAGGTTGTACTTCCATATACGCATCGGCAGTTAACCGAAAATCATAAATTTTAATCTCGTCTTCGTCAAGAACCTTTTTTAAAACGGCATCCATATTGGCTGGCACACCTGTTATTAATATTTCATTCAACTCCTGCACTATTGTAGTATCTATCATCATCTTAGTTTTTATTGATGCTAAACATCATTACCGTATCATTATTCTGGCTTACAAGCACTTTTTTTTCATTATACATAGTCGTAATTTCAATTATATGATGTGATTGCCCAGGCACATAAAAACCTGATTCTTTACTTGGTATCACCTCAAAACCGCCTTCACTTCCTTTCAAATAAACACCCATGAGGGCATCATATTTTCCGTAGTTTGTTTCAGCAGTAAAATCGTTACCAACTAGCAACACATCTAAATAACCATCATCATTTATATCTTTTACTAACATATCATTTATTGGAGCAACTTGACACGCATCAGGCAGTGCAACCACTTTAAAAATTCCATTTCCCATATTTTCAATATAACTGCTTGCAAATGTATCCGCTTTAAGTGTACTTTCCTTTAGGTTCGTTATATTTAATAAATCTATAAAATTAACTTTCGAAAAAGATGCGTATGTCAAATATGTATCTTTCAACTTTACTATTTGCTTCATGATATCATCTCGAGTATGTACGGGTAATAGCTCGTATCCATTTTTTGTCTTAAAATATTGAGCGAGTACCGGATCTAAGCTTCCATTGTTATCAAAATCTTTAGAATAGACATACACTGGTTTTTTCTCTTTCGGCAAAACAAAACCATTTAACCCTTGGTTACCTACGATAAAGTCAATATCGCCATCATTATCAAAATCTCCTGCTTCAATAGAATTCCACCAACCCGAAACTGCTATGTCTTCACTCTTTCGATTGATCCAACGAGATTTCATTTTCTTTAATTTCCCCCGATTATTTTTATAAATTGTAATTGGCATCCATTCACCTACTATTATAAGGTCGTCCCAATCATCACCATCAATGTCTATCCAAAGTGCGTCGGTAATCATACCAATTTCTAATAATTCATCATTTTCAAGTGCTTTAAACGCACCTGCATTATTTTGTAATAATTGACTTTTGGGTGCTGTTGGGTATTTTCCTTTTACTATTCTGCTTCCAACGAAAAAATCGATATCACCATCTTTATCAAAATCACTTGGTTTTATACAGGCAGCCGTTTCAAACACTTTAGGTAGCGCGTTTACGGCTAAGGAAAAACTACCAGATCCATTATTTAAATAGAGTTGATCTTGATAAACTGATGCCCCTAATTTAAATTCTGTACCGCCGTTTGCAACATACAAATCCAAGTCCTTATCATTATCAATATCGATGAAGACAGCAGCTGTATTTTCAGGGGCAGCTTCTAATTTTTGTCGAATCTCATAGATTCCATCTTTGTTTTGACCTAAAATTAAGCCTGGTGCATCTTTGCTTCCGCCAAAAAACAGTTCATCCCCTGGTTTGCCATCAACGTTCGCCGCCGTGATACATGGACCAAATTTATTATACTGACGCATCAGTAAATGTTGAAATACATAATCATGCCCTCCGTTCTCTTGATGTTTTATCGAAATAGTAGCACTATCTTGAGTAAAGATTTTTGTAGGTAAAATTTCAGAATAACGTTTTAAATGCTGTATTGATTCACTATCTACAATTAGCACCTGATTTTTTGCTACCTCATAAAGTTTAGAAATACTGGTATCGGGCCAAGCGATTTCTATCGAATCTACTCGCTCAGATTTCAATCCAAAATGTAAAATAGGTTCAACAGATGATAAATATCCTCGTACTACAGATTGATATTGCTGCTGCTGTTCTCCATCTTCCCAAATAGTGACTTTTGCACCAATGGCCTTTACGTTTTTTCGCGCTCCTTTTAATTTAATTCTTAAATAGTTCGCGTTACTCCTATGCCTTGTTTGATTCTCTATTATTGAACCTCTGTCATTTATATTATTTACAATAATATCTAAATCGCCATCATTATCTAAATCTGCATAAACAGCACCATTTGAAAATGACTGATTTTCAGATATCCAGGTATTCGATACATTCTCAAAATGGGAACGCTCAGTATTTTCATAAAAAAAGTTATTCAACTTAACTCCTTTAACGTTTTGAAGATTTTTCTTCACGGCTGTATTACGCGTCTCGTCAGTGCCAAAAATACTGCTATTGTTCGAATAGCTTACAAAATCTAAATCCGTAATATCCTTTACATACCCATTTGTTATATAAATATCTTTATCTCCATCATTGTCGAAATCCGCCATCAAAGGAGCCCAACTCCAATCGGTACTGGCGATGCCAGACATATAACTCACCTCACTGGTTTTTAAAGGTTTCGCATCGATAAAACCATTATTTAGTTGAAGTGTATTGCGAATATATTGCGATGCATAATTATTCCTTTGCGACAACAAATATTTGTCATAATTTGTGGTACCTAACATCGATTTTTGGCGTGTATAATCTTGAGGTAGCATGTCTAAAACTAATACATCAGGTAGGGCATCATTATTTATATCGGCAACATCCACACCCATTGCATTAAATGTTTGATGAGGCATCCATTGCTGACTCATTTCTATAAAACCAAGATGTCTTTTTAGCACACTATCAACCCCCTGATTTATGTAAAGAAGATCATCAGTGATAAAATCATTTGATATATATACATCCGGTAAACCATCATCATTAAAGTCGTTTAATGCTATTCCTAATCCAAATCCACGATGCGTAATACCGAGATCCTGGGATACATCCGTGAATATAGGGTGGTCAATGCCTTCAACGGTATCATTGCGCAATAGCGCATCTTGAATATGAATTGGCTGATACTTTTTCGGAATCAGGGCATTCTTAGACCGTGTGCTTTCACCATTATGAACAATATATGCATCTAAATCTCCGTCAAGATCATAATCAAAAAAAAGTGTTTGCTGAGCGTATAAGCCATCATCTAAATTGTAGGAAGCCGCTTGCTCTTCGAATTGTGGAATACCATCATTATTTATCCCTTTATTTATGAATAGCAAATTATTACAGTCATTGTTGCAATTAAAGCCTCCAACACTTAAGTAAATGTCTTCCAATTGATCATTATTTATATCTACTACCGACACTCCCGTCACCCATGTATTTGTTTCAAAACTAGATTTTTTACTAATATCTTCGAAGGTAAAATTCCCTCTATTTAGGTAAATTTTTGATGAAACTTGATTACCTGTAAAAACAATATCTTGCAAACCGTCATTATTGAAATCACCGATACCAACACCTCCCCCATTATAGGAATATTGAAATTCTATGACATTAATAGAATCATTTTCGATTATAGTATTGGAAAATGTGACTCCCGAATCTCTTGAATCAACATATCTAAAAATCGCGCTTTCATTTTTAGTGCAAGAAGCTAGAAAAAGAAGACATATAATATATAGGGTACATTGATTTGACATGAAATAATCATAAATAATTTAAAAACGATGAAAAAAACCAAGTGGCCTTTTACAACCACTTGGCTCCTAATTTAAACATATGAAAACAAAGTTAACTCAAATTAATAACCAGAATTTTGCTGCAAATTAGAATTTGCATCAATTTCTGGTTGTGGTATCCAAACCAATTCATGTTTACCTGATACAAAAACGCCTCCATTACTCAATGACTTAGGATGTGTTCCATGTAAAGAATTTGCTCCCAAATAATCATCCGCTAATCCCCATCTCACCAAGTCAAAAAATCGATGTGATTCTCCAACTAATTCTAAGGTACGTTCTTCAATGATTGCGGTTCTCATTTGATCTTGAGACAAGCCACTGTATGTGCTTATTCCAGCTCGAGTTCTTACTAAATTTATATTACCTTCGGCTTCTCCAGTCTTACCTTGTTCGTTCAACGCTTCGGCCAACATCAACAACACATCAGAATATCTAATTAATCTCCAGTTATTACCTGTATCAATACCACTTGCCGGGACATCAGCTCTCACACCATTATCCATTCCCGAATATTTCTTGGTAAAAATAGGCTCTACTCCTTCTGCTGCTGCAACACTTATCTCTCCGGCAAAATCTGTTAAGAAAGGAACTCCGCCGTATCCAGTAGCTCCAGGATAATCATAAGCAATACTCTCATTACGTCTTACAACATCTCCATTAGCTTCAAAAAGATCTTTTACCCATGGGTTCATATAGTGCCCTTGATCTAAAGAATGCTCTGGTGGTGAATAATCAATTACATAATTTGCTAAAGTTCCAGAACCAGAAACATCCACACCCCATACCCAGTTTTCCGGATCGCCCTTATATTGAATTTCGAAAACTGATTCTACATTATTTTCATTATTGATTCCAAAATTATCACCGTATTGTGCTGCGGGAAGTAATGAGTAGCCCATAGTTGTCACTGCTTTGAAATCTGTCTCGGCGTCTGCCCAATTTTTCAAATACAAATGAGTTTTACCTCTAAACGCTGTCGCAGAACCTTTTGTAGGCCTTCCTAAATCACCACTACCCCAAGAAGATGGCAGTCTATTTGCTGCTTCAGTAAAATCTGCAATTGATTGCGCCCACAACTCTGTTTGCGTCGCCGCGGATGGAAATAAATTATCAGGGGCTGATTCTAAAACCAACGGCGTATTACCGTATAGAGCCGCCAAATACCAATAGGCAAAACCTCTACAGAAATAAGCCTGGCCTAAAAATCCATCCCGCTCAGTTTGGCTTGCAACATTTGTTTCATCTACATTTTCTAAAATCAAATTGGCCCTGAGAATTACTTTATATAATTCTTGATAAGGTTCTAAGGCCCATCTAGCGGTTCCAGGCCCTCCCTGAAAAGTAGACATGGCCGTATTTGTATCGAATGGGCGAATATTAAACTCATCTGATCGTAATATGGCACCAGTGTGTACAATTCGTCCCCAAAAAAATGTATTAGCGATTGGATGAAACATACCATTCACCGCTAATTTAGCATCATCGGCATCTTGCCAAAATGATTCTGAACCAATCGAATTTGGATTTACCTGGTTCAGAAAACTCTCACTACAACTTACTGTAAAAAGCAATAAGATTGCAACTAAATAGTTTGTAATTCTTAAATTAGTTTTCATAATCTTTATTAAATTTATTTTATTAAAAGCCCAATTGTAATCCCACAGTGAATGTTCTGGCATTAGGATATGCCCTTGCATCTATACCCCGACCTAATATTGGATTTAAGCCGCGAGGTGAACGTCCTCCTGATGTGGAAGCTACATCAGGGTCATACCCTGTATAATCAGTTATTACAAAGAGGTTCTGAGCGTTTAAATATACTCTAGCTGAACCAATCCAATCTACAGCTAATTTCTCATTAAATGTATAACCAATTTCAACAGTTTTTAATCTTAAATACGAACCGTCCTCAACAAAATAGGTCGATGCTGCTCTATTACCGCCTGCGTCACTCGTAGTTGCTCTTGGCACATCCGTAATCGTATTCGTTGGTGTCCAAGCCCTTAATACATCTACTAATTTATTATCATCAGACCAGAACGTATTAAAAAATTTGTTCTGATTCCAAATTTCATTACCCTGTACCCCTTGGAAAAATAAACTAAAATCTAAGTTTTTATAATTACCAGCGAAGTTAATACCGTAGGTAAAATCGGGAGTTGGATCTCCAATAACAGATTGATCGTCTACAGTTACCATTCCATCTCCATTTATATCAGCTCTTTGGAAATCTCCAGGTTGCACTAAGGATCTTCTTACAGGGTCATTGGCAGTATTTGGATCATTATCGATCGATGCTTGATCAGGATATACTCCTAAAATTGTGTATCCAAAAAATACCCCAAGCGGTTGCCCTTCAATAAAACGGTTTACCGTTCTACCATCTTCATCTACTCCGGGACCAATAATAGGATTTGGCAATGAGGTCAACTCATTCTTTACTGTAGCCAAATTGAATCCTACACTATAATTAAAGTTTTCACTTGGAGAGTCGGTATAGTTCAAACCTAATTCAAACCCTCTGTTGTTTATGTTACCTGCATTTTGAATTACTGGTAAACTTGTACCACTAGAAGAAGGTATGCTTACGGCCACTAAAACATCTTCAACATCTTTGTTAAAATAGTCAGCAGTCAATGACAATTTATTATTTAATAGGGTCGCGTCAATACCTACGTTTAGGGTTTTAGAAACTTCCCATTTAATATCTTCATCTACTAACTGTGTTAAGGCATATCCGAAAGCAAAATCTTGTTGCTCACCAAAGGCAGTATTCGATGTTAGCCCAAATACCGATTGATAGGCATAGTCAGCAATATTTTGAGATCCTAATTCACCATAACCAGCTCGTACTTTTAAAGTGTTTACGACTCCATCTTCATTCCAAAAGTCCTCATTACTCACCCTCCAACCTACTGAAAACGAAGGAAAATATCCTACACGATTTCCATCTCTAAATTTAGAAGAAGCATCTCTACGCATAGATGCCGTTAACAAGTACTTATCATCATATTTATAATTGATATTTCCAAAATAAGATAGCAATCCACTTACTGTGCGTTGACCTCCAGTTGCCACTACATTAGAAGCATCAGCGGCCCCAACATTTCTGATATCATTCGAAGGCAATCCGTTAACCGTCGTAGATAAAGCATTACCATCGATATCTTGTCTTGAAACACCTATAAGAGCTTGTATATTACTCTTTCCAAACGACTTTTTATATGTCAAAGTTCCATCCATGATGGTTGAAAGCGTTTCTGAACGTGTTTCTGTTAAATCGTTTAATTCATTTAAATTATTGAGTGCATCAGAATTACTCATGAAATATGTCGGGCGAAATAGTGTATAATATTGATTGACATAATCGACCCCTACATTTACTTTCCCTGTGAGCCCTTCAACAATTTCATAGCTTGCGCTTAAACTTCCCAATACGTTTCTTGACGTTAATAGGTTATCTTCTAAAGTTGCCAATGCGAATTTGTTAATCCCTCCAAAATTGTGAATACTAAATTCGGGTGCTTCAAAACCACCCTCATTTTCTGGTACGTTTCGTCTCAAAATAGGAGCTGTAGAACCTTCAAAACCAAACCAATCATTTGTTTGCAACTTGGTTTGTGCCAACGATAACGATTCTTCAATCTTTACTTTGCCCACGTTGAATTTACTATTCAAACGCACATTAATTTTTTCGAATCCAGATCCGACAAGAATACCATCTTGTTTAAAGTAATTCGAGGAGAATAAATAAGAAGAACTCTCTCCACCACCTGAAACTGAAAATCCATAATCTTCTACAGAACCATTATTTAAAGAAAGGTCTTGCCAATCCGTACTAACACCTGTACTAGGAAATACGAATCCTGTACCATCATTTTGTTCTAGCTGATTTCTATATTGTTCGAATTGTGGTCCGTTCAAATAATCTAGGAGTCTGCTTGGCGTATCTACTCCTGCTCTTATATCTAGTGTCACTTTTGGAGACGTATCTGTGGTACCTCTATCTGTTGTAACAATTACTACTCCATTTGCTGCTCTGGAACCATAGATTGCGGCCGAAGCTGCGTCTTTAAGAACTTGAATATTTTTAAAATCTTTCGAATTCAAATAATACAAATCGTTTACAATCATTCCATCGACTACGTATAAGGGAAATGAGTTTGTGAGTGAACTAATTCCTCTAATGAATACATTTGCTGGACCTCCGGGTTGCCCACCAAAACTTTCAACCTGCACACCGGTAATTTTACCTTGTAAAGCAATTGTGGGGTTACTTGCAACAACTTGCTTTATGGCTGCTCCTTTTATTGATGATACCGCTCCAGTAATATCTCGTTTATTTTGTGAACCATAACCTACCACTACCACCTCATCTAAAGCCTGTGAATCACCATCTAAGGTAACATTGATAGTCGTTTGACCATTTAAAGGTACTTCCTTTGTGATATAGCCAACAAAACTAAAGACTAAAGTGGCATTCGCATCCACGTTATTCAAGACATAATTACCATCAAAATCGGTACTTGTACCGTTATCTGTTCCTTTTACAACTACATTTACCCCTGGTAAAGGGCCACTCACTTCTGATACTGTACCAGAAACGGTTACCGTTTGGGCAGAAATACTGTTACTAACCAGTATTATTGCAAAAACGATAAGTTGTTTACATACTTTTTTTAGCATAAGATAAATAATTAAGTTGATTGTTTTAAATAGTTAGTGTTAGTTTAAAAAAGCTTAAAATGTATGCTATGATACACTATGCTACAAAGCAAAATTAAAACAAAAATTGAGATATCCAAAAAATAAATGTAAAAATCACACTTAATGAATAATATTGTATATAAAAAAATGTATTTCTTTCATTTTTAAGAAATGTAACTTAATATTTGTCGAGATCTTTTAAACTAATGCCCTAATCAAAAGATTAAATAGAGTTTCTTTTAATTAAATTGGAAGGAACAATGCGCTGCGTAGTATTACCTTCTTTAATATGAACTGCAGCAGACAATGCCATATCTTTAAAATCAATTGAGATTGTTGTGATTCCTCCAAAAATGAATTCTTTAACAACATTGTCATTGTGGGATAGTATTCCAACATCTTTACCGACCTTATATTCGGCATTTCGACAGTCTTTTAAAAACTCCCATAAGAAGGTATCGCTAATAAAAAAATAAGAGTGGTTCTTTTTTAGCATTCCCTTTTTGTATTTTTTTTCAACAACCCCGGTTACATCATGATTATCAATAAATTTATGAAAGGCATTCAGGATTCCAATAGGATAATCAGCATCATCTCTAAAGAATAAAATGAACTTTTTATAACGACTAACTTCAGGTAATAATTCGACTAATTTTTCGTACGTTTTATTTTCAAACTCTTGCGATATGTACGAATAGTCTTTTGGCATTTGAATAAATCGATCAATAATTAGCAATTTTTGAGGAACGATTCTTTTTAACAAGGGGATGACCTTTTGATCTTGAACAGGTGCAATGACGTATTTACCATACTTACCTCGAATGTTGGTTACAATGGTCTCAAAAATAGTATAATTGTTATGATGAAAATAAACGTCTATTTGAAATCGCTTACCTAGTTCTTTTCTAAACGTATTGTAAAATTCTTTTTGGAAACTTTGAAATGCGAAAAGAAGTAAGGCAACCTTCATGGTCACTTTGGTTTCTTGACTAACAATAAAGTAACCTTTTAATTTTTTAGACTCTACAAGCCCTCTTTCCTTCAACGCTTCGTACGCTCGCACAATGGTCTTACGTGCAAACCCCAATTCTTCGACCATTACATTAATCGAAGGCAATTTATCTCCTGTTTTCAAAAAGCCTTCATCTATAGATTCTAGCACTCCATTAACTAATTGTTCGTGCTTGGACAAGGCATTATATTCGGTAAGTTCTTTTATTTTTTCTATTAACAAAGCTTAGTAGTTGATCTATGTTGATAACCGCAAATTAGTGAAAAATAGATAAAAAAAAAGAAACCAAAGAAGTATAAATATTGAATATAGCATGGAAACCCTACCTTTATTTAACATTAAAGAGATACAAATAGTCCTACTTTTACATGTTACGTATCTCATCATTATCCTTATTTCTATAGCTAGCACACTTATTTTTTCTCAAAATACAAGCGTCTATTTCAGTATGTTTATCAATCGACAAAATACTCCTAAATCAGAACAACTTAATCAACATTTTAGAGGCTTACGCTAAAGACATTACGGTAAATGAGATTCTATTTTCTAATTTCTTTTATCAACGATAAGGTTGCGCTTACAAGCTCTTCTAACCCTTCATAATCTCTATTCTTTAGTATATCCTTACTTATTAGTTTCGAACCCATTCCTACACAGGTAACACCTGCATCAAACCATCCTTTTAGGTTATCTTCATCAGTGCTTACACCTCCAGTTGGCATTACACTTGTCCAAGGTTGAGGACCTTTAATAGCCTTTACAAAGCCAGGGCCATAAGTTGATCCTGGAAACAACTTGACTATTTCACAGCCTAATTCTTCTGCTTTATTAATTTCAGTTAATGAACCACAACCTGGAGACCATAATACTTTACGTCTATTGCATACCACTGCGATATCCTCTCTTAACGATGGTGTTACAATGAAATTTGCTCCCATTTGCATGAACATTGATGCAGCAGCACCATCTGTTATTGACCCAACTCCCATAATCATACCTGGTAATTCGGCAATAGCGTATTTATTTAACTCTAAAAATACTTCAAAGGCGAAATCACCTCTAGCGGTAAATTCGAGTAAGCGAGCTCCGCCATCATAACATGCTTTCAAAACTTTTTTTCCTAACTCAATGTTTGGATGATAAAATAAAGGAACCATTCCTTGCTCTTTCATCACTGAAGCAACTTCAATTCTTGAATATTGTGCCATTTTATATATTTTATTTTAATTATCTCGCTACTCTTCCTGAGGCATCACCTCCCATTAATTTTTCTACTTCGGGAACGGTTACTAAATTTGCGTCTCCTTTAATAGTATGTTTTAAGCAAGAAGCTGCTACGGCAAAATCTAGTGCATTTTGATCATCTTCAGGGTACTTTAATAATCCATAAATCAAACCTCCCATAAACGAATCTCCACCACCAACTCTATCTACGATATCAGTAATTTGATATTGACGGGTCTCATACATTTTCTTACCATCATATAACACTCCTGCCCATGTATTATGCGATGCAGAAATAGAACCTCTTAGGGTTGTAATTACTTTTTTCGCATTTGGAAATTTTTTCATCATCTGTTTACAAACAGATAAAAAAGCTTCTGCCTTTACGTCATGGCCGTGCTTATGTACATCTAATCCTTCTGGGTGTATTCCGAAATGCTTTTCAGCATCTTCTTCATTCCCTAAAATGATATCACAATATGAAGTTAATTCTGTCATTATTTTCTCACGATCACCTCCGTACTTCCATAATTTTGCTCTATAATTTAAATCTGTTGAAATTGTTACGCCCATTTCACTTGCCACTTTAACAGCTTCCAAACAAGCATCTGCAGCTCCTTGAGATATTGCAGGCGTAATACCCGTCCAATGAAACCAAGCTACATCTTTAAAAACAGCTTTCCAATCTATCATTCCTGGTTTTATTTCGGCAATAGCAGAATGCGCTCTATCGTATACCACTTTACTACCTCTACTCACAGCTCCTGTCTCTAAGAAATAAATCCCTAATCGATCTCCTCCGTACACTATTTTATCTACTCCAACACCTCTTTTACGCATCTCCATCATGGCACAAGCCCCAATGTCATTCTTCGGTAAACGCGTAACAAAATCTACTGGCACGCCATAATTTGCAAGAGAAACAGCCACATTTGACTCTCCTCCACCATAGACTACATCAAAACTATTCGCTTGCGAGAATCTTAAAAAACCTGGAGGTGATAATCTCAGCATTATCTCTCCGAAAGTCACTACTTTTTTCATTCTTAAATATTTAAATTAGTTCTTAAATTTTTGATTTAGTTAATCGATTAACCAAATTCGCTAAAAATAAATCAAAACGCTATATTTTGATTCTAAAAGTTAAAACTATACCTTTGCTTAATCGTTTAAGCAAATATATAAAAAATTGACAAATAAAAAAAGAACGACTATAAAAGACATTGCAAACAAGCTCGACATATCTACAGCAGCAGTATCTAAAGCCTTACACGATGATCCTCGCATAAGTGTAAAAACCAAAACAGCGGTTAGACGCGTTGCCGAAGAACTCAACTACCAACCTAATCATCTTGCCAGTGCACTAAGACGCGGAAAGAGCAATTTAGTTGGAGTTATAGTACCAAAAACAAACAGCAACTTCTTTTCGTCTCTCATTCAAAACATTGAGGAAGTTTTAAGTAAAGAAGGCTATAATATTATTATCACACAATCAAATGAATCTTTCGAAAAAGAATGCGATAACATAGATACGTTGCTATTTACACAGGTTGATGGTATCATTGCTTCTATGGCAAATGAAACCATTGACTTATCTTATTATGAAAAAGTGAAATCTAAAGGGATTCCTTTAGTTCTATTTGATCGTGGTGAGAATAATTTAAACGTTGATTATATAGGAATTAATGATTATGAGAGCAGTCATATGATTATAGAGCATCTCATTCAGCAAGATTGTAAACGTATTGCACATATTGGCGGTTATAAGCATACCCGAATCTTCAACAATAGAATTAGAGGCTATATTGATGCTTTAAAAAAATATAAGTTGCCTTTTGATGATGAACTTTTGTTAGAGAGTAATCTAACAGTAGAAGATGGTAGAAAAAAAATGCATGAATTGCTCAAACTTAAAAATAGACCAGATGCAGTTTATGTAGCGGGCGATTATGCAGCTTTAGGTGCCTTAGAAGTACTAAAAGAACAAAAAATTAAGGTTCCCCAAGAAATTGCACTTGTTGGTTTTGGCAATGAACCTTTTACTGATATGGTTTCTCCAAAAATTACCAGCATCAATCAATACAGCAATGAAATTGGAAAATTGGCCGCACAGACTTTTTTAGAGCGTGTGAAACAAACTGGTGTGAGGCAAACTTTGAATAAGAAAATTTTAAATGCTGAAATAATTGTTCGGGATTCATCAAATAAAAAAACCTCTCTTAAATAAGAAAGGTCTTTTTGTTCTAAACTAAATTATTCCTACTATCTATTTATATTCCTAAGGCCTGACCTCCCCCAACTTGTATCGTTTCTGCGGTAATAAACGCCGCATCTTTGCTTGCTAAGAAAGAAACAACGCCAGCAACATCTTCTGGTTGTCCTAATCTACCTAGCATAATATTGTTTGCCCAAGAAGCAAATACTTCAGGCTTCGTTGATTTGATTTGTTTGTGAAAATCAGTGTCAATCGTACCTGGAGATACAGCATTTACTCTAATTCCGTATTCTGCCAAATCTTTTGCTAAGGCTCTTGTTATGGCATGCACTCCTGCTTTTGATGTTCCGTAGATACCTGCTCCTGGGCCTCCGGCATTCCATCCAGCGTTTGATGTATAATTCACAATAGAGGCGTTATCACTTTTCTTCAAATAAGGAATCGCTGCTCTCGAAGCAAAAAATGTCGAGTCTAAATTTAATGCCATTACAAAACGATAAAATTCTGTTGTCATCTCTTCAAATCGAGATCTGCCACCCAAACCTCCAGCATTATTTACCAATACGTCAATCTTACCATATTTTTCTCCAATCGCATTAATATTTGTAGTCACCGCTTCTTCGTTTGTTACATCAAAACCGTAATATTCTGCAGTAATTCCTTCTGCAGTGAGTTCTGCAACTCTTTTAGCTCCCTGGTCATCTTGGATTCCGTTTAAGACCACGGTATATCCATCTTTCCCCAGTCTTTTTGCTACTTGGAAACCTATACCTCCTGTTGCTCCCGTAATTATAGCTACTTTTCCATTTAATGTACTCATATTGTTGTTTTTTAATTTTTGATCTTTATTCTATAATTTATGAATGATCTAGAAATCTCTCTAAATCTTATGTTGTTTTTGGTTGTAAGGGTTCAATTTTCGGACATAATATCCAAATGGCTAACAATGCGATTATTGCTAGTGCACCACCAATTAAAAACGCTGGAGTATAATTACCACCTTTTGTTATGAATGTTACCAAGATTGTGAGTCCTGCTGCACCAAGTTTCGCGGCCATTCCTGCAAATCCAGATAGTGTACCTACAATTTTTCCACTAAAGAGATCACTTGGAATCGTTTGTATATTTCCAATTGCTACTTGAAATCCAAAAAGTAAAACGGCCATAATAATGACAGCGTTCATAGCAGTTCCTGGCGCTTTCAATAAAAAGAAACAGGGTATCATAATAATACAGCCCAATGTAATTGTCATCTTTCTTGTCTTATCTACTGACCATCCTGCCGAAAGTCTATTTTTAGCAAGTAGACCACCAAATATAGCACCAATCATGGCTCCCACATAAGGTACCCAGGCTGAGAATGCTATCTCTTTTACGTTCATACCAAATACTTCTGAAAGATAAATGGGTATCCAAACGATGAAAAGCCACCAAATAGGATCAATTGCAGCTGATGCGATAATCACACCCCAACTTTCTTTATGTTTAAGAAGTTTACTTGTACTAGGATTGTATCCTTCATCATAATTTCCTTCTTCGTCAATATCTTTATGTTGTTGCCCTGAAAGTATATACTGTTTCTCATCATCTGATAACCAAGGGTGCGTTTTTGGTGGTGATTTTACAATGAACATCCAAGGTAACAACCATAATAACCCAAGGACACCTACGACTATAAAGATGGCCTTCCACGAGAAAAAAGCAGCCAATAATCCAATAATTGGATATGCTACAATTCCTCCTATTGCTGCTCCAGAGTTAAAAATTCCTTGTGCCAGTGCTCTCTCCTTTGTAGGAAACCATTCCGCATTAGCTTTGGCTGCGCCAGGCCAGTTTCCGGCCTCTGCAATTCCTAAAATGGATCTGAATATTGAAAAACTCAGCATTCCTTGTGCAAATGCATGCAATACTGTAGCAATTGACCATACACTAATAGAAAGTGCAAATCCTATTCGTGTGCCTATCCAATCAAAAATTTTCCCAAAGAGCGCTTGGCCTCCTGCATAAGACAAAATAAATACGGTTGATATCGTACCATAAATCGCTTTATGACCATCTTCATCCATATCAGGAAACAGGTCTTTAGCAATATCGGGCCATAAGGCACCAAATGCTTGCCTATCTATATAATTTATGACTGCCGCCAAAGCTACTAAACCTACGACCCACCATCTTAATCCTTTAATCTTCATGATTTGTATTTATTAAAACAAATTAGTTTTTTGATATCTTTCAATAAAAGCAATACACTTCTATCACAACTATACTCGACAGCTGTATTATTCTTGATTCAATCTTCTTTACCTGATATAACTATATATGTAGAACTTCGAATATTATGCTTACTATTAATTCTCTCCCTATTTTATACGTTGAACCAACAAATCTGCACTTCTAAATTCAGTTGATTCACTATTAAATATTATAACAATACTGATACAACACCTTGAAATGAACTTTCATTTTTGCTTTCGCCAGTTTCGGATCTTGTGCTTTGATCGCTTCATAGATATCATTATGTTCTTGTATACCTATTGTCGCTTGACCTTTATCACATACATGGTACTTTTCAAAATTTGTTATAATTTCTGGTGTGATGGTTAACATGAAAGTGTTCATGGTACTATTGCCACTAGCCTTCGCAATTGCCAAATGAAATAATAAATCTTCTTGAACCGCATCCTCTCCGTTTAAAACTTTGTTCTTATATGCCTCTAGGGTATGTTTTAAATGTTTTAAATCTTCTTCAGTGCGTCTTAGAGCTGCTAGTTTCACTGTTTTCAATTCTAATAAAATACGCGTTTCAACTAATGATTTAAAATCAGGATCTTCCAGCCTTAAAATATCCTCTATCATTCCATTCATTGCAATCACACCAATATTTGCTACAAACGTTCCACTCTGTGGAATAGATTTTAACAAGCCATAAAATTCTAATTTCTGGATAGCTTCTCTCACATTACTTCTTGTCACTTCAAACTTTTCGGACAACATTCTTTCAGAAGGCAATTTATCTCCAGGCTCTAAATTTTTATAATTGATCAAATCTCGAATCTTAGAAATTATTCGATTTTGAACCGATAGATTATCATTTTTTGTTAGTATTTCTAATTTCATATACTCCTAATATAATTCCGATAAACTGGCTAACCAGCTTCTTATGTTAAATTTAAGTAAAAACTAAATGATAAAAAACAAATTCATCTATTATGTTTTACTTTTCTTGCTTTAATTTATTGAGCTTTACTGGCGAAGATCAACCAGTAAAACCCAACAAGTAATTAACTAATTCAAACTACTACTTTATTTTTTTTGATCAATGACTTACTGTCAAATCATAATATTTTACCCGTGCAAAAGAACCTTCATCTTTCGTTTGCAAATAATTACCAGCTTTAAAATAATTCTCAAATACGCCCCATTTTTCTAGGTGAATACCTTCAAATACCTTCGCTGTGTTTTCGTTTAGAACCACTTCAATTCTCCCAGTAGAGACCTTCACCTCTACCGTAAATTTATCAAACCCAACTGTCTCCGGAAAAATATAACTTTCACCATCTTTCCACGAGTCTGTCTCTAAAATTTCCATATCTGAAACAGTAAGATCCTTTAATGCTTTTACTACTACTCTCACTTTTTCATTTTGCCAATAAACTTTTAATACTGGTGGCGCATTATTATCATCTTCACCTATTAGATCACGTTGTTCATTGGTCAACCTACCGTGGATTTGCATAACCATTGTACGATGAAAATCACCATCACTATCTCGAGATATTTCATCCATTTCAAGTGTACCCTTCATATTTCCTCCTTGGGCGAATGTCCAATTCGTTGTATTACTTCCTGGGACCATTTGCTCTCTCAATTCGGTTCTTGAATACGACGAATTTGCGGTCGAAGCTCCCGGGTATGTATAAAAAACCAATGCTCCATTTAACGAATCATTATACATAAAAGGCTTTAATGTTTCATTTGTAGCATAATTTAATATTTCGGGCGGTTTCACTTCCGTGGGATTACCAACGGGCAATGTCACTTTCCAATTGTTTAAATCTATATTTGGCAACTTAAACGTCTCTTCAACGGGCTCTTCTTCAACAATTTCAACACCAGGTGTATCATCATTTTTATCTTGACAATTCATAAAGCTTAACAGCAACATCATTGTCAAAAACGACTTTATAAATGATAGTGTATTTCGTGTTATAACAACCATTCTAATGTTTTACTGATAATTCATAAAATTTGACCTTTGCAAAAGATCCTTCATCTCTAGATTGAAAGTAGTTTCCTGCTTTAAAGTAATTTTCAAAAATCCCCCATTTTTCCATATGAATATTCTTGTATACTTTAAATTCATTATTATTCAATACTACTACCATCTTACCTTTAGATACTTTTACTTCTAATGTGAACTTTCTAAAGCCTACTTCTTGCTCAAATGTAAAACCTTTGTCATTACCCCAGGCCGCTTCATGCAATAAGGTATTTCCTGACAACTGCGTTACTTTTAAAACTTTGGTCTTTACTCGTATCTTTCCATTTTGCCAATAAATCTTTAACATTGGAGGTGCATTATTATCTTTGGCTCCTATCAAATCACGTTGTTCATTGGTTAAGCGTCCGTGAATTTGCATAATAATTACCTTGTGATATTTTCCATTCTTATCTTTTGAAACATCTTCAATAGAAAGTTTTCCTTTCATATTTCCGCCTTGTTCAAATGTCCAATTTACATTGTTATCACCTGGAACCATTTGCTCTCTCAACTCTGATCTAGAATACTTTGTATTCGCCGTTGTAGAGTTGGTAGGATATGCATAAAAAACCAACCCTCCTGCCTTAGTAGAATCATTGTACATGTATGGTTTCAACGATTCATTCGTAGCATAATTCGAAATTTCTGGTGGTTCTACTTCCAAAGGCTTCCCATTCTCTTTATTTACAGGAACAGTTACCTTCCAATGACTTAAATCTATCTTTGGTATTTTATATTTTTTCTTCTTTTTTTTCTTTTTTTGTTTTGCTTCAACTTTTGCATCCGATTCTGCAACGCTACTTTTCTTATCTTGAGCAGTAGCGTTGACAGATAGAAACAGAGTTAATATAGTTATTATTAATTCTTTTCGGAAGCTTTTCATTTTACAGACTAGTTGTTAATTGCTGTAATCGTTACAGAATCAGCACGTATTTCTTCGGCACCACTGTTGTATCCGAAGTCTCCTCCGCCACCTCCAGAAGCCGGTCCTCCGATACCTCTTATAAATAATGCAACGCTAGTATTAGCTCCTGCATTAAATGTATAGGTATACATAATATAGCCATCATCATTCGGATTCTCTTGTACTTCAACTAACAAATTATTTGCAGCGTCTTCAACTTGAGCAATCGATGAATACCCATAACCGTCTTGAGGAAAATCTACTGTATTTGTGTAATACGTTGGAGAATAACCACTATCGTAACCCGTTCCAGCCAATACTCTTAATTCAAGCATACTTGCCGGGCCACCAGCTTCTAAAGCTTTAAAAGAGGTTACTATCTCGATCGTATAATCTGCATTCGGGGTCACTTCAAATTCTTGGTATGCATGATCTGGCTCATTATTGTCGAACTTAATCACATTATCAGAACCACCATTACCAGAACTAGATTCTCCTTGATCTCCGATACTTTTATTAATCCAACCAGAACAAGCACAATCTGAACCAGATGATTTAGGCAACTTTGTAAAGTCACCATTAATTAAAACAGGATCTGGAACATCTGCTTCTTCGGGCTCCACTATTTCAATTGTTTGAGAAACTGTACTCACTACTCCATTACCGTCAGAGGCAGTCAATGTTACTGTAAACGTACCCTCACCTGGATAGGTATTTATTCCGTCTAAATCTGTAGACGTATTTCCATCACCAAAATCCCATGAATACGTTGTTGCACTTTTTGATAAATTAGCAAAAGTGTATGTTTCCCAGGCATCTCCCGCTCCTTGAGTTGCAGAAAAGTTTGCACTCGGTGGTGTTGCATCTGCGATAGAACCTGCTTCTGGTAAGTCAAATTCGTAATCACAAGACACTAATGAGATCGATAGAATCATAGCGCTAAAAAGCAATATGCTCGTCTTCATTCGTCTTTTATATTTTCTATAATTAGTCATAATTATGGTTTTATATTATTGATTCTGTTTAGTAACCAGGGTTTTGCGTTAAAACACCGTTACTTAAATTTATTTCTCTTTGCGGAATAGGTAATAAGAGATCCGTAGCACTAAAGCCTAGTCCATTTGCTCCAGAAAAAGCAGATAAAACATCTTGAGCAACTCCAAAACGACCTAAATCAAACCATCTCTGATTCTCAAAAGCTAATTCTACTCTTCGCTCATCTAATAATTCTTGTTTTGTAATTTCACCATCAGCATCATCCGCTAGACCAGCTCTATTTCTCACCAAATTAAATGATGTTAATGCATTTGAACTCGATGTTGATGTTCCTCCAGCTAAAATGGCCTCTACATGCATAAGAAGCACATCAGCATATCTTAACACAATCCAATCATTTCCTGCAGAAGTTGGGTCTGAAGAAGTTACAGGGATCCCTAAAGATGCATCTCCATCTGGTAAATACTTCACAACTTGAAATTGACCCGCTTGACCTGAGTCTTCTCTATATCCAATTCTATTTCCTCCAAAAGCATCTAAAGCTGCTCTTGCGTCGGCAGTTACATAGTTTACTCCACTCGTTCTTCCTACAGCGTTTAACCATTCTGCCGAGAAATTTTGGCTATTTTGATTATCACTTGCTAAATAACCTACCGCGAAGATAACCTCATCGTTGCCTTCGTTATAAAAAACATCTTTAAAATCAGCTTCTAGTGCAAAACCTCTTGCAGGGCTCATAATAGACTCTAATAATACTTGTGCATCAGTGTAATTACCTAAGGTTAAATGTACCTTGGCCAATAAACCTTCGGCTGCCGCTTTTGAAGCTCTATTTTTAGAGTCATCATTTAAACCAGCTACGGCAGTAGTTAAATCACTTACGATTAGATTATAAACTGTTGACTGAGCAACTCGTGTATAAGAAATATCAGCATCAGATGGGCTTATCAAACCTTCGACTAACGGAATATCTCCAAATAATCTTACTAAGTTAAAATAGGCATAAGCTCTTACAAATTTTGCTTCAGCTTCCAATCTCGTAGCTGCTGATGGTGATGCTGTTCCTAGATTATCTAAAACTAAGTTCGCCGAGTAAATAATATTGTAATAACTTCTATAATAGTCATCTACAATACCATTTGTAGCTTCGATGTTAAAACTTTCAAATTGAGCAGCTTCACCTTCACTACTCTTTGTTCGTGTATTATCACTACGCATTTCAGTTAAATAAAACTCTACCTGCACCGCATGGTTTAAGTTATTATTCGTAATCTTTAACGCGTTTACGCCCTGTATTTCATTATACATATTAACGGCAGCAGCTTCTAACTCCTCGTCTCCTGCAAAAAACGAATCACCGTTTTCTGCAGACACTAACTCTGGCGATAAATATGTGTCTTCACAAGAAGAAACAAACATTGCCAATAATAGGAATGCTAAAAATTTTATTTGTTTCATAATATTTTCTCTTTATTATTAATAGTATTTCTTAAAATCCAACATTAATTCCTACAGATACTGTACTAAACACAGGCGAACCTGCTCTTTGATATCCATACGTAGTTGCACTCGTATTATTTATAGACTCTGGATTGAAACCAGTATAACCATCTGCAGTTAAATACAGTAAGTTTTGTGCCGCTAGGTATATCCTAGCACTAGACATTTTTAATTTACCTAAAGTATTCTCTCCAAAGTTATATCCCAAATTCACATTACGCAATGCAATGTATGATGCATCTTGAATGATATCATTGGTAAATATCTTTTGCTTAATAAAAGCTTGATCTGGCGTTGTTGCAGTATTGAAATCTTGAGAACTATTAAATTGATTGA
The DNA here is from genome assembly GCA_947500525.1 of uncultured Flavobacteriaceae bacterium. Classification (GTDB taxonomy): domain Bacteria; phylum Bacteroidota; class Bacteroidia; order Flavobacteriales; family Flavobacteriaceae; genus Aureibaculum. Next base: position 112,730 of record CANMSH010000003.1, read on the forward strand.
ATAAATATTGATCACCCATATTTCTAATCTCAGCACCATGACTTCCTTGAACCATAAAACTTAAATCAAAGTTTTTGTATTTGAAATCATTTGAAAGACTCCATACTAAATCTGGATACGGATTTCCTAAAATTGTTTTGTCATCATCATCAATAATACCATCTCCATTTAAATCTTTTACATATACATCTTGTGCTTCTCCACCAACTGGGTGATATGGATTGTTGATAAACTCTAATGGAATATCTCTATCTACTACCCATCCATAATAAGATGATATTGGATTTCCTTCGAGATTGATCCATTCTGCCGCTCTTTTAGAGTCAACATTTTGAATTTGACCATTAGAATCTGCAAAATCTACCAATTCATTTTCATTTCTCGAAGCAATTAATGTAGAAGACCATTTAAAGTTTTCTTTAGTAACATTTCTAGTTCGTAATTCTACTTCGATACCAGAGTTTTCAACCTTTCCAATATTTACTAATGCATTGGTAAAACCAGTTGTAGAAGAAATAGGATTATCTAACAATAATTGATCACTTGTTCTCACATAATAGTCTACAGATCCAGATAAGAAATTATTAAATAATGAAAAATCAATACCTGGGTTAAATTCTATAGATCGTTCCCATTTTAAATCAGGATTAGCAATATTAAGTGCATCAACCGCGGCTGTTAAATTTCCGTCGATTGCAGCTGAAGCTTGTTGATTGTCTAATAAAGATAGGTAAGGAAAATTATCAACTAACGAACCTCCAGACGTTCTAAAAGCATTGTTACCTGTAACACCATAACTTACTCTAAATTTCAATCTATTAATAAGTTCACTGTCTGCTAAAAAATCTTCGTTATGCACATTCCACCCGAAAGATCCTGCCATAAAATCACCATACTTATTATTCGGGCCGAATACTGAACTACCATCTCGTCTATAACTTAATGAAGCTAAATATTTATCATCAAAAGCATAATTCAATCTTCCGAAAAATGATAATAATGTATTTTCAAATTCAAATCTTTGACGATTCGTAATTCGATCTGCAGCAAATAGATATGGCTGAGAATCATCTTCAAATTCACTTCCTTGAATCGTACTAAATTCTAATCTATTTTTCTCAGCAGACATACCAACTACAGCATTTATTTCATGCTTATTTATCTCTTTAGCATACGATAATACATTATCAGACACCCAGTGATATGAGCGTTGTCTAGTACTATCTAGTCTAGAAGCACTTGCACCATTTCTGTTTGATTGTACCCCTTGATATCTAATTCCTCTTCTACTTTGTTGATCTCCTGAAAAGGCCGCTCGAAAGCTTAAATTGTCAGTTATTTTATAATTAGCATACACACTACCAAATAGTTTGAATCTAAATTCTCTTCTGTCACGTTCAAGAACTTTTGCTCCTGGATTTGTATTGGATGTATTACTAATATCTGTTCCTCCAGAGGCTATTGGCTGCATGGTTGCTAAATCGAAATCATCGAACATACGCTGAATTGCATAATCACCTACCTGAGCATTTGCATATTTACCACCATCTCTTAATCTATTTACAAATTGAATTGTATTTTCATCTAAGTAAAGTGGTAACCAAGGAGTTTGTCTTAAGATATCATGTGTAGACCCATCAAATCTTCTTCTATTTGTATACGAAGGAGTCAATGACAATCCAACAGAAAGTCTCTTTGAAAGCTTTACATCAAATTTTGCCTTGAAACTATATTTTTTAAAATCATCAGTTAACAATACACCTTCATCATGTAAGTAGTTTAAGTTCGTACTAAATCTGAACTTTTCACTTCCTCCTCTGGCAGCAAACGAATGGTTCGTTATTACACCTCCATCAAAAATAATATCTTGCCAATCTTGGTCTACACCAATTAATTGCTTTACTCTTGTTCTATCTGATATTGTTCCAGTTGCAGCTTGCTCTGCAGCAGCAGTTTCGGCAACACTAAAATAATAGTCATCACTTTGTCTTGCGCTCTTATAACCTGTCAACATATTGTAGGTGAATTTTACACCTCCAGCTTTACCATCTTTTGTAGTAATCATGATTACACCATTACCACCTCTAGAACCAAATATTGCTCCAGATGCGGCATCTTTTAATACTTCAAACGATGCTACGTCATTCATATCTAGTGCACTTAAAAAGTCGGCATCTACAACAATACCATCTACAACTATTAAAGGGCTTGCATCACCAGTAATAGAACCTACACCTCTAATGCGGATTGTAGGCGCTGAACCAGCTTCTCCTTCAGTTGCAGCAATATTAACACCCGAAACTTGACCTACCAGCGCATCATCAACTCTGGCCACTGAAATTTGATCGAGTTTCTCGTTCACTACCTTAGAAATAGACCCAGTAAGGTGTGATTTCTTTTGAGTACCATAACCAACAACAACAACTTCCTCCAGCGTATTAGCATCTTCAGCTAGCGTGAGATTAATGGTTGCTTGATTTGTAATAGTAACACTTTGAGTTACATATCCAATAGAAGAGAACTGTAAGACGTCTCCACTTTTAACTTCAATAGAATATTTTCCATCGAAATCTGTAGATGTTCCTTTTGAGGAACCTTTAATAAGTACAGTTACTCCCGGGATAGGCGATTGGTCGGCTGCTGACGTTATCGTACCTGTCACTGTGTAACTACCTTGGGCAAATAATAAACCATTCACTAGTAATAGTGCCATTACAGCCAGTTTAGTTTTTAAATTCATAATTGATTTTGTTATGTTCATATGCTTAGTTTGGGAATACTTTAAAAAGTATTAATAATGAGTATAGCTAACTCATTCAATTTTCAAATTACTAAAGCCTTCATACCTACGTTAATCAACAGATTTTTGTATTTTTGCAGAAATCATGTTTTAGTAATTGATTACATGTATTTTGAATTTTACTTCCCTCCAACAAGAAGTAATTTTATTAAAGGATAGGCGAGCACCTGTCCTTTTTTTTAGTTTAAGGGCTATTTATAGTCATAAAATAAAAAGAGATTTTCATGTTAAGTATTTGATTTAGTTTAGTTTAAATTGGTTTTCCAAATTGGTAAACCAAATTGGTTTTCCAAATATATGTTATTATTTTGTTAAATAAAAAATAAATTGTAAGTTTTTAATGTTAAAACGTACAAGCACTTGCCTTTACGTTGCATCCATACTTACTGATGATTTCTTCTAATCGATTTCATTAATCGATTTTTTCTTATGATTCTTTATCTCCAAAATAAGATACTTCACCACCACTTAAAAAATCTTCTCGAACAGGACTAAAAGTGTCTATTAACATTCCCTCTTCCAAGCAAACTGCACTATGAAGTAAATTAGGCTCTATATACACCCCATCTCCTGCCTCAACAATTTTCTTTTCTCCATTAATTTCAAACTCAAATTTACCGGAGACGCAGTACGTAGCCTGTGTATGAAAATGTTGATGCGGAGCACCTAATGCACCTTTTTCAAATTTCACCTGTACCATCATAATTTGATTATCATAGCCTAGAAACTTTCTTGATACTCCACCTCCGAGTGTTTCCCATTCCATATCTTTTGTAATGATATATTTTTCACTAAATCTTTTCATATATTCTTAATTATTGTTTTTAATTGATTTCTTTTAAGACATAAGGACCTTGCCAACTGATCTCTGTATTATTAATTTCTAATTTGTGGGTCGTTTCTTTATCGTTATTTTGATTGGCAATCACAAAAGCCTTTCTTTTATCATTATTCGTTACTATCTCAACGGCCGTGTATGCCTTCGAATCTAATAACAATTCTATACGTTTAATATTACTGTAGGCATTTACAGCTAATTCAGATACTGGATTATAGGTGCCATGTGATTCTATAGTAGATACAAATACTGTGTTTTTAGTATTGTTTTTACGGAGCAGTAATCCGGGTTCATTGCGTAGATTAAAAGATGGATCGTTTGCTCCGATTCTTGTTAAAAGAACCTCATCATTATTGGAGGTGATTGCCGAATATGTGTAAAACTTATTTCGAATTAACCAGCTTAACTTTATATTCTCTCCCGTGGCAACAGCACTGGCTTCTTCGTATAAATGTTGATAGCCATTTGAGTTACCCAAAATTTGAGAAACATCATTTTTAGCATATTTAAAGTTTGTTTGAATAATTTGACCCAAATAGTATATTGGCATGTCATAGTTGTTTTCTTTTTCCGATTCTACTCTCATAATGTCCAGGACATACGGATTCTTGTATTCAGCATCTTTTATGAGCACCATTGTACGATGTAACTGAGTTCCCGGATAAGCATTTTCTTCCTTGGCACTTGACACTTGTATATTCTCATTTTCAGTGCCAAAAATGTATTTATTAGAGTGATACCTACTACCGATATCATATTTCCCTTGAAAATGTGACTCCTCATTTTGAATCAACGTATTATGTGCAATAGATTGCTTTGCCCATGTTTTATTTTCTTTTAGATAATTACCTCCTCCTTTTTGCTCAACATTCACATATCGAGCCATTCCATAATCTTGTATCACCTCTTTACCATCTTCGAACAATGCAAACGATAGTTTATCGTAATGCCCATGACTCAAACCATGTGCCGTATATTTATGTACCAATTCGAGATCACCACTCCTTAAAATACCTACAGCCCCTTCATCTCCATTTGCTCCGTCTGATAATTCTATAGATTGCTTCTTAAATGGTTTCGACTTTCCTTCTTTTATTCCGAGGGCCACAGCCAATCCGGCATCATCAAGGGTTACTTCGGCTTGTTTTTCTGCGATACTTAACAATTCAGGATTGTTTCCACCAAAGTGATATGCGATATCAACAGCAGACACTAATGAACTATTAAAATATGACATTCCTTTCTGGGCGTCATTCAATAAAAAGAAATCACCATCTGCATCTGTTAAATTTAATAAGGCATTTACTCCTTTTAACAAGACTCCATCCTTATAGTTTAATACTTTTAGTGCTGGTTTTTTATTTTGTAAAGCTTGTGCAAATATTAAAAACGGATACATGGCATAACGCTGGTAATAAGGCCCTTCTGTATAGTATCCGTCAGGTGAAAAAGGCTCATCAAGATTGGCAAAAAAACCAAACTTCCCATCTTTATTTATGTATCCACCATCATTGTCCTTGAGCGTCTTATCCAAATTAATATCTTTCAATCCGTACAGGGCAGTTTCTAAAAGATCGTCATCTTCCATCACAAGAGCGATCATTCCTACGGCTACATTACCCCAAGTACTATGATTGTGTACCCTATTAAAAAATTGAGGGTTCTGTTTAGAAATAAAATTAGCATAGGGTTTGAACAAATCCTTTTCAAGTATATCACGTTCTTCTTTTGTCAAATACTCGTAAATACAATCATACGCTTGACTAGTGTAGACTAACCAATTTGAATCATTCAAGCATTGCCAAAATAACTTTCCTCGGGCATAAGATCTTGGTTTAGGGTGTACAGGTAAATTGGGGTACATCTTAGCATATTCAAACAACATATCCTTTACAAACTTAGCATACTTTTCATCACCTAGAATTTGGTATAATACACCAGCTTTTTGCATCAATACATAATTCTTTTTATGTGTTTCATGTGTATAACCTCCTGAATAGTCTTTGGGAATTGGAACGTCAAATCCATAGGAAATAGCTCTGTCTATAGTTTCTTGAGCGGCAGCTAGAGTGTTATCAAAAATAGGAATGCTTCCTAGTGCTGATTTAATGTCATTAACACCTGACTTTGTCAAAATTAAACTTGGATGCGAAGCTATCTCTGATTGTGCCTTATCCGAAACAATAGTTTGCTCTTTTTTACAAGAAATCAACAATAAAACAATTACAATTAAGGTAAAACTGGAGCGCCTTTGAAATTTCATAAAATATTGGTTAACCAAACTGGTAAACCAAATATATAACTATTTTTTGAAACTATCATAGCCAGATGAGCAATTCTTATTTTTCAATTAATATCCCTTGATTATCTACTATTCATTTACATATTGTAAACACCTCCATTAATATCGAGGGTAGCGCCAGTAATAAAGCCATCATATTCAGACGCCAGATACAATACTGCGCGCGCCACGTCGCCCACATTACCCGCTCGCTGAATTGGTATACCTGCTATTGTTGCATCTGCAGATTCTTTAGTAGTATGTGTATCATGAAATAGGGTACCTAGTATAAGCCCGGGCGCAACGGCGTTTACTCTAGTTCCTTGAGCTCCCAATTCTGTAGAGAGTGCTCGTGTATAGGTTAAAATAGCCCCTTTACTGGTAGCATAGGCCAGAGAACCTGGATGCCCTCCTTTTCTTCCTGCAAGTGATGCCAAATTAACAATACTGCTGTTTTCATTCTTAGCAAGATATGGTGCAGCCGCTCTTGTCACAAACATCATAGAGGTCAAATTTATATCCATGACTTTATACCAAAATTCAGTTCCAATTTCATTCAACATTTTTCGTGCAACGAGTGAACCTGCATTATTAATTAGAATATCCAAACCACCCAGTGCTTCTATTGTTTTTTCAACTAATACATTAGCATCTTCTTCCTTCGTTAAATCACCTTTTATGATGACTGCCTTTTGTCCTTTTTTTAATGCATATTCCATCAATTCTTTTGCCTTATCTTGACTAGAAAAATAATGGATGGCAACATGCGCTCCAGAATCAATAAAATGCTTCGAAATTGATTCTCCAATTCCCTGAGCACCCGCTGTTATTAAAACTCTCTTATCCGCTAATTTATTAATGTTACCCATGTTTTAATTTTTTAATTAATTCTATCATTCTTCGTGAAATAGCCCATGTTAGAAATTGCAGCTTTACTTACTTCTAAGTTCGCCGTTTTAAACCACACCTCGGTGTAATTTCCATCTTCGTATTGTTTCTTAATATCACCTCCGTGTGTTTCTGCTCCAGAACACCAATTTTTATTTATCTCAGGAGATTTTCCATTCGTTTGATTGTATGATCCTAACTTAAAAAAAAGACCTTCATTCGCATATGCCTTTTTGCGCTCTACTCCATCTTGTCCGATGGGCACAAATAGCTCTTGAACTTGTTTTGGAATATCTGCTGATGTGGTATACTCTGATTCGATTAAATTTTTTGTAAATATTTTGGTTTCGTGCCCTTCGCTCCTAAATTTCAAATTCATTATCCCATCCTTAACAATAATCTCGTAACTAAACTCCTCACCTAATGCGATACCATCCGTGGGCTCTTCTGGATAGGTATTTTCATTGCTGCCAACTGCAGAAAAGTCATACCCCCAAACAGCAGTAGAATAATCCCATCTCCCTGAATTATCTTCGCCCTCGGTATTGATTTCATAATGCCAAAAAACTGAACCTTTGGTATGACCAGGGAACTTCTTATAAAAAATTTTAAGCGGTTCATTTTCATGTCCATCTGCACTATGAATTTGACCAATAACAACCGAGTATGAAGCTGCCACACGAGCATCTCCCGTTGTTGATACATTCATTATTTTGAGACTAGCTGCTAATTTATCATCGGCAGTTGTAGGATACCATTTTTTCAATTGGGCTAATTCGGTTCGGCAATTGTTTGATGTACCATGAGTATTCCCAGCATTTGGCGTTTTATAAACTACCCAATCCTCTTTACCATCATTGACTGTATAAAAGAAATCTTTGTGTTCGAAATCATTAGCGACACCAACATTTGATCCATCTCCTAAAATTAAATTCCAGTCCTCAAAAAAAGGAGTCACGTCACTCGCATAGACTAATTTTGGCCCGTCCTTTTTAACGGTTTTTTGAGGTTTCACGCAACTATTCAGGAAAAGAAGAATACCAAGAACTCCAAACAGATATGTGTTATTTTGTTTCGTCATTTTGAATAAGGTTTGTTTTTAAAAATACTCCAATAAGGCCAGTGTACCGTTATAGGAAATCAATAGTGAGAAAAACAATGCAGCAAAGATTCCTACGTAAACCCCCATGCTCGTTTTATAACCTTTCATGACTTTTTTATTACGCAGTATTAGTATAATTCCAAGAATAACAATTGGCAATACGAACACATTAAATACTTGTGATAAAATTTGAATTTCGATAGGATTTGCCCCAAAAACAGGTCCTATTAACGCAACTAAACATGCCACTGCCGTAATAATTCGAAATTGGCGCGAATTGGTATCTATTGTTCCAGATTGATAGTCGGCCACCAAAAGGGGAGCTATAAGTAAGCAAGGAAAAATAGAAGATAAACCAGCACTCAATGCTCCAAAAAAGAAAATGACAACTGCCCATTTGCCTGCAACTGGTTCTAAAGTATTTGCCATATCTAGTACATGAGTAACTTCTTTACCCTGACCAAACAAAGCTCCGGAAGCTACGGCCATAATAGTGGCACTTATTACAAATATTAAAATTGCTGCTGTAATCGCATCTTTCTTTTGTTGGTCTACGTTTTTGATGGTCCATCCTTTTCCCTTTACGAATAATGGACGAGATAAAAATGTAGCCGCGGCCATCGTTGTACCTACAAACGCGGCAACTAGCATTTTTCCACCTGGCACTTCCGGTATCGTTGGTACCAAACCTTTCACTACATCTATCGGTAAGGGTTGTACGAAAAATAATGAGAGTAGAAACGAAAACCCCATGAAGGTGACAAAGATGATCAATATCTTTTCAAAAAAAGAATATTTCCCTACCAGCATTAATAAATAAAAAGTAACAATTATAGTAATCGCGATTATTAGAACCGACACATACTTATGAGCATTCAATCCTTCAAAGTTTAAGGCGAGTATTTCGAAAATAATATTTGATGAAATTCCTAAAATTCCCATGAGAGAATTCCATTGCCCAAATGTGATTCCAATAATAACTAAGATTGCTAATGTTTTACCAAATTTTAGATGTTTTTTAAATCCGTAAAGCGCAGTTTCTCCAGATATTAAGGCATAATTTCCGTAAGCAAACATCAAAATTCCCGAAAAAAGACAACTTAATAAAAGTACCCACAACAACTGCATATTAAATTTACTTCCGGCAACAATCATAGAAGTGACACTGCCCGTACCGATAGTATATCCAATAGCAAAAATACCTGGTCCAAAACTTAAAACTAAAGCAACAATTTTCTTGATTAAGGATGTGTTAGTTGATGTTGCTTTCATAATACTGGGGTATAAAATTTATTTCTAATTGCTTGGCTTTGTGCTTTCTCCTACTGTTGCTTTTCTAAACCAAACTTCGGCATAACTTCCGTTGGCATATTGCTTTGAGATATTACCATCGTACGTTTCTGACTTTGTACTCTTAGCATTCGCTTGATTGTAAGCTCCTTGTTTAAAATAATTTAGTTCACCAGCATATGCCTTTTCTCGTTCAACACCACCTCCTTTTTCTCTATTTGCATATACTTTTATTACTTGTTCTGGGATATCTTTTTTTGTCGCAAATTCAGATTTGATAAGGCTCTTTGTAAATTGAATCGTTTCATGATTTTCGCTAGTAAAAGTCAAATACATAATACCTTTATAGACATTTACCTCGTAACTAAACTCTTCTCCTAGAGCAATACCATCAGTTGGTTCTTCAGGATACCTATCTGGACTTGAACCAACAACAGAAAAATCATACCCCCAAATCGCAGTTGAATAATCAAATCTTCCAATATTATCTCCTTTTGTATTGATTTCGTAATTCCAAAAGACAGAGCCTTTTGTATGCCCTGGAAATTTTTTATAGTAGATCTTTAATGGTTCATTTTCATGACCTTCTCCACTATGAATTTGACCGATGACCACACAGTATGAAGATGCTGCAGTTGCATCACCCGTTGTTGAAACATGCTTTACTTTGAGCGTTCCTGTTAACTTACCTCCTTCTTCAGGAATCCAATGTCTTTTTTCGCCTAGTTCTGTTCTTGTATTACTAGATGTTCTTGAAGTTACGCCAGAGTTTGGTGTTTTATAAACCACCCAATCCGTTCCATTTTCAGTTTCAACATAAAAAAAGTCATCTTTTTGAAAGTTAACCAAACTATCAGTTCGTGTGCCATCTCCTAAAAGGATTTTCCATTCTTTCATAAAAGGAAGCACATCGCTTGGATATTTCAAATTACCTTCAACTTTATCGTTCAAAACTGAATCAGGTTTGACAGTATTTTTACACGCAAAGAGTACTGAACATATTATTAAGAGATGTATTACTTTTTTCATTTATTTCTGTTTGGATTACTTAATACATCAATTTTAACTTCAAATTTTCTTCCGTTTTTATCTTTCCTGAATTTGAAACTTCATTGTTAGTGGCTCCGTTGTTTTTTGCTCCCCACAAAATAGAAACGAAATCAACTGGATTATTTTTAAACGTATTATCGGCAATATGTACGTTGATTATTCCTCTATGATTCAACAGTATTTTGTTTTTCTCATCTATGCCACAATCGGTGAAAGAGCTATTTGTTATTGAAAGATTACCTCCAATAGTCGATTCGTCATAACCCCCTCGATAATAATCAATCACATTTTGCCTAACACTCTTAAAGCTACAATTAGTTATAGTTAAATATTCGGTGTTATAATCTCCCTTATCATTTGTCTCTTCAGATAATTCTATTCCGTTTACACAATCATTAATGTAGGTACTATCGAATGTAACACATTCGGCAAACGATTCTTTATAGGCTTTTAAAACATAATCAAAATTGGCTATTTCACAATTTACTACGGTCAATCCAAAATGATTTGACATATTCTCTTTTAAACTGGCAAACGCATAATTTGAATTATTTCCGCTTAACAGCGCATTCTTTAATGTTAATTTTCCGTAAGGATGTAACTCAAAAAGAGGTGAGTTAGATGACCCCGAGTACATTAGTGCTGCTTTATTATCAGCATTAGATTGAATAGTCAATATTTTATTGATTACCAAAGAAGTATTCAATTCATAAGAACCTTGACCTAACATTATAATATCTCCGTCAGTAGCCTCCTTAATTTTGACCCTTAATTCTTCTGTGTTTGTTACAGTATGTGTAACTGGATCTTTTGAAATTGTTTCATTTGAAAACCACGTCGCTCCATACTTAGATTTATCTAAAATATTTGGGGCAGAAACGTCAAAGTCAACTACTGCACCAATACCTTTATTTCCCTTTCGGGAAACCCCGAATAAATCATTCTCAATGGTATTAAAATCAAAACCAGCATAAGCTTCTATGCTATCTGGAACTCCAGAAGGAAGAACGATGTTTTCTGATTTTTTTATTAATTCTAGGGAAGCCTCAGAAATACCATCATTAAAGCCTTCAAAGTTCACTCCTTGATTATGAACAATATTATTCTTGAACGTTACTCCATCTGCCTTATCGTTTTCAACAACTATCGCTGCTAATCCCTTTTCATTATAAACAACGTTATTAGCAACTGTGGTCCTTATGGCTCTCGCCGAACGAATTTCGGATTTTGGAAGCACATCAGCTTGGTCAATATTCGTACCAACTCCAAACTGCCAAGGTGAGCTACAGTTAACGTAAGTATTGTAAGCCACCACAACATCGGTCACTTGATTGTATCGATTTAAGGGTGACTTTGGGATCCCATTCATTACGGCCAAAGGACTCCTAAAACTCTTTCCTTTTAAACCATAAAAATAATTATTAATTACCCAGTGCCCTGTGTTAATAATACGTATACCTCCATAATTTTCATTCACACCATCTCCAATAAAATAATTTCCATCTATCGTTACATAATTACCATGTCTCGTAACTAATGAGCCTTCGCTCTTATAAAAAACATTGTTCTTAAAAACGTTAAAATTAGTTTTACTCGAAATCACTTCAACCTCACCGTTGCATTCTTCAAATAAATTGTTGGCAACAAAAGTATGGCTTGGCGACATAGACGTATAACTATCACCTAATTGTATCGTCTCTCCACTAGGACCTCCTTTTACAGGTCTTGGTCCGAAATGATTATTTATAATTTTATGATAATTATTAATACTTTCAATACCAGCAATACTTACTCTGACTGTTGGACCACGATTGGTTTTTCCTGCGATATAAGAATTACTTAACTCATTATTTCTTCCCCAAAACTGAACCCACAAATCGCTATTATCACGTTTCGGTTTGTTAAAATCTTCAATTACACAATTCGTTACTTTACAGTTATTGGATATTTCGTCTGGTTTATCCTTGTTACTTATTTTAAAATCAATCACTGCATTTGATGGTGAGTATCCATTTTTGAAATAGAGTCCTTTAACAACTAAATATGATCCACCAAACTTCAAGTATGATTTGCCTTCGATAGAAACTTTACCTTCAGTTTCTGCCCTTAACGTTATTGGTTTACTTTTTGAACCTTCTCCACGAAACCTAATTTCAACATCCTTCCAAATCCCATCTTTCAATACGATTTCATCACCTGGCTGGGCTACTTTTATGGCTTCGTTCAGTTCTTCTATGTTTTGTACTAGATTTATGTTGTTTTGTACATCTTTACAAGAAAGAAGACAACAGCACATTAAAAAACAGATAAAAAGGGGGCGATATTTCATATATATAGAATTGGTTTACCAGTTTGGTTTACCAAATATATACATATTTATTTAGTATCCAAATACTTTTCTAATTAGGCTCAACATCGCTGGCAGAAATATTAAATATGAAACCAATCTTGAACGTTCGAAATTACCGCATCGTCTCCAGCCTTACTTTCGAATTCATTGTTTTGCTGATTATAGGTATAAGGTTTACTCCATTCATCAATATTTGTGACTATTTGCTGAATCGCGTCACACATAAACAGCACCTCTTGGTTGGTAGTTACGGGGTGCAAAGATAAACGCACCCACCCTGGCTTAATCGTTAAATTTTTATCTATAATACCTCTAGTAATTTTTTTCGACTTGTCTTCGCTAAGATCGAACAAATGATGACTATATGTACTCGCGCAAGACCACCCTCCTCTTGATTGAATACCAAAACGATCATTTAACAAACGTACTATTAAATTATAATGAATGTCTTTAATACCAAAAGAAACGCATCCAATTCTTGGCTCATCATTATAGCCCAATAAGAACAACCCTGGAATTTCTTGTAGCTTTTCAAAACACAAGGCTAATAATTCTTCTTCTCTTTTGGCTATATTTTCAACACCCATTTTATCTTTTAACTGCATTGCTAATGCGGCTCTCATTACCTGCAAAAAACCTGGTGTTCCACCATCTTCTTTCGTCTCTATATCATCATGATAACCGTACTCGCCCCATGGATTCGTCCATTTCACATTACCTCCACCAGGAACATCAGGGCAACTTGTATTGTATAATTCTTTATTGAACACCAAGACACCGCACGTTCCTGGACCACCTAAGAATTTATGAGGTGAAAACAGCACTGCATCTAAACGTGCCTCGGGATCTTCAGGATGCATATCTATTTTAACATAGGGTGCTGAAGCCGCGAAATCCATAAAGCAATACCCACCGTTTTGATGCATCACTTTTGCAAGTTCTTTGTACGGAGTAATAATTCCTGTTACATTAGAACATGCTGTAAACGAACCTATTTTTAAAGGTCTATCTTTGTAAACATCTAAGGCTTTTTTCAATTCTTTGGGACATACCAATTTATGTTCGTCACATTCTAAAATGACAACATCTGCAATAGTCTCCATCCAAGGTACGTGATTTGAATGATGCTCCATATGGGAAATAAAAACTACGGGTCTTTCATTCGCTGGAATCTCGATTCTATCTTTTACCGCGTCTGGATATCGTAACCCCATAACTCGTTGTAACCTCGATAAAACACCTGTAAACCCAGTACCGGAAGTTACCAAAACATCATTTTCATTTGCATTTACATGCTCTTTTATTAGTTTTCGTGCGTATTTATAGGCGTAGGTAGAAGCCTTGCCAGTTTCACTTGAAAAAGAATGGGTATTAGCGACCATAGGACCAATTTTAGTGGTCATTATATCTTCGATAGGTCTATACAAACGACCGCTAGCAATCCAATCAGCATAGGTTAACTTTTGTACACCATTAATTGAATCAAATTGATGATCGTCACCAATGATATGTTTTCTAAATTGTTGAAAATACGCTTCTAAATCGATAATTGTATCTTCTTTAGAGGGCTTTTTCGAGGTGTTTTTCGCTATCAAGGTCATTACAAATGAATTAACTTTAGATAAAATTAGTTAACAAAGTTAACTAATTTTAGTTTCAATAAGAAATAAACTTGACCATTTCCCACTAATTATTTCTTCACTATGTCTAATCCGCACTGCAAAAATGCAGCATATTCGTCCTCATTAGGTGTATAAGCTGTAGGTTCATTTAGAATGGTTTTACCATCTGAACTCAGTAATACGTAATAAGGTTGCGAGTTGTTTTGAAAAAATTGGGTTTGAAAATTTGCCCATTTATCACCATAATCTTCTAGTTTTCGAGTGCCCCCATTAATCCTACTCACATGAACTTGCTGATCTGATGGTAATTGTTTTTTATCATCAACGTAGAGAGAGATAAGCACATAATCATTACGCAAATAATCATCTATCTTTTTTAAAGGCCAAACATGTTCTTCCATTTTTCTACAATTCACACATCCGTAACCTGTAAAATCAAGCATAATAGGTTTATTTACCTTTTGAGCGTGTGCAATTCCTTCTTTTAAATCTTTAAAACAGTCAAGATTATTAGGGCAGTCATTAGGATATACAAAACTATATCCAACTGGCGGTGCCAAACCACTGAGCAATGTTAACGGTGTAAATGTTTTTGTCTCCTCATTCACCCTAAACCCTGAGATAAGATATATTGTAAACGCTGTTACCAAAACAGCCGAAGAAATTCTCACAAATGACAATTTCTTTATTGGCGAATCATGAGGGAATTTAATCTTACCAAAAAGATACAAGGCCAAGCAGGCAAAAATGAGTATCCAAATGATTAAGAATGGTTCTATTTTTAAGATATTCCAATGTTGTACTAAATCTGCTACTGATAAAAATTTAAACGCAAGTGCTAACTCTAAAAAACCTAATACTACTTTTGTTGTATTCAACCACCCACCTGATTTCGGCAACGAATTTAACCACCCCGGAAAAGCAGCAAACAACGCAAAAGGTAACCCTAAGGCTAAGCCAAAACCAGCCATCCCAGCGGTTAATTGCCAGGCACCTCCATCTGATGTCAAAGATCCTGCCAAAAGTGAGCCTAAAATAGGCCCTGTACAAGAAAATGATACAATAGCTAACGTAAGGGCCATAAAGAAAACACCTAAAACACCTCCAACATTTTCTCCCTGTGTCGTTTTATTCGTCCAACTTGCTGGTAAGGTCAGCTCATAAAATCCGAAAAAGGAAAAAGCAAAAAACACAAAAATGACAAAGAAAATAACGTTCAACCAAACGTTCGTGGAAATATCATTTAAGATATCAGGGTTAATAGAATCTAATAAGTGAAATGGTACACTTAAAATTAAGTACACTGCTAAAATGAAAAATCCGTAAAGTACAGCTTTGGAAATACTAGACTTTTTATTTTGATCATTTTTCTTCGTAAAAAAACTTACGGTTAATGGAATCATTGGAAAAACACATGGCGTTAGTAGTGCCAATAATCCTCCAATTACTCCTAACCCAAAAATACTTAACAATGATTTTCCTTTATTCTTTGCCGAAGAAGTGATACTCGTCCCGGAGTCATTCGCACATTTTTTATCAGATTTTGAGATATCATTTGGAGACATTCCATATAACATCTTATTCACCTCATCATCATTTACAACTATATCTTCTCCTAAATCGCCAACTGAAGCACTAGATCCTATTGACGAAAATTTAAACTCAAATGGCACATCTGTTGGTGGTAGGCATTGCGCATCATCACAGGTCATAAAAGACAAACTTCCTGTTAACGTGGCTACATTTTTACTGAGTTCTATACGCTGTGTGAAAACGGCTTTTTCATAAAACTTAGAAAGTTCCATATCAAAAACAGGGTCGTGTTTGGTTATTTTGTTTTCATCACTCTCTTTAACCTTTCCAACTATTTTTATTGCTTCATTTTCATCAAAATTAAATGACGTAGGTATGGGGCCTCCATCTTCTATAAACTGAGAATATACAGCCCATTGATCATCAATCGTAGCGATAAAAATTAAATCATGCTCTTTCTCTGATACTTTTTTAGATTCAAAAGTCCATTTCACAGGCTCAAAAATCTGCGAAAAGCTAGTAAAACTAACTATTAACAAAAGTGAAGTAATTAGTATTTTCTTCATCTACTCTAAGTTCTTTAATTATGTAAGGTTTAGGCGCTAAATCTCTCTATTCATTACAAAAGTATGGTACGAATATCTTAAATAATTTTATCATGTCGTACTAATATTTACCTTTTTAAGAAAACTATATGAACTAAAAAAGCTCTAGTAACAAACTAAAGCTTTTAATTTTATTGTAAACCTTTGATTAAGGCTTCGAAGTTTCTCTTATTTTTATTTGTTCAACAACTTTAAAATTAGTCCTTCTATTCAGCTGATGTTGTTCTTCAGAGCATTCTTTCTCGTCATTACAATCATTTACCAATTGCGTTTCACCGAAGCCTTGACTTGTAATTCGGCTTGGATCAATTCCTTTTGATACGATATAATCTAATGAAGCTTTTGCTCTTTTCTCAGATAGTCTCATATTATAGCCTTCTTCAGCTCTCGAATCGGTATGTGAACTGGCCATAATCTTTAATTCTGGATATTTCGTCATCACCTCTACAACACGATCAAGCTCTGCTGCTGCATCGGGACGAATAGCGTACTTATCAAGATCAAAATAAATTACATTGATATTTACCAATAGTTCATCACCAACCATAACGAAATCTTGGGCCAGTTCTAAATCTTGAACCAATTCTGGCGCATCTAAATCATTAATTGTTTTAACAGGCATTTCTAATTTCAAATATCCATCACTCACAGATACCAACTTAAACTTGGTATTACACGGTAATTTAAAACTAAATGAAGCATCTTCTTCAGAAGCTGCAGCAATTTGAAGTTGATTACCATCTTCATCTAATACTTGCACTATTGTACCAGGCATCAGCGTTTGTGTTTCTTTATCTTTTACAACTCCAGAGACAGTCTGTAAACATTCGATAAACAATTCATCATCTTCGCTAAATGAATAAATATCATCATCTCCTTTTCCATCTACTCTATTAGACGAAAAATATCCTTTTTGTAATTTTTCCTTCAAAATATATGCGAAATCATCTTTTGGACTATTTATCGGAGCTTCTAAGTTTAGAGGTTCAGATATTGTATTATCAAAAATTTTACTTGCAAAAACATCTAGGTTACCATATCCAGCATGACCTGTTGACGAAAAATACAAAATGTTATCATCGCTCATAAATGGAAACATTTCTCGTTCTTCAGTATTGATCTTCGGCCCCAAATTTACAGGATCACCGTAAGACCCATCTTCTTTAATATCAACTACATAGATATCGGTTTTACCAAACCCTCCTTCTCTATCAGAAACGAAGTACAATTTTGTTTCATCTACATTTAAGGATGGTAAACCAGATTGAAAATCATCACTATTAAATGGTAATTTCGTAATATCCGACCATAAACCTTCTTTATTTACAGAGGCCTTGTACAGTTGAATATTATCAAATCCTTTTTTTCCACGGATTGACTTTTCCTTTTCATTGTAGTTATTGGCACTAAAGTAAACCGTCTTTAAGTCTTTGGTGAATACCAAAGAGGCTTCATGTAACTTTCTGTTCGCCTCTCCTTCTAACTTCCTTTTATTAATGATTCCTCCTAAACTATCAACATCACCTAAATATAAATCTAAATACGCCTGACCATTTTCACGCCAAACACGCTTAATAATGGTTACTTTATCACTTGGAGATGCAAAAACGATCTTGTCTTTACCTAAAAAGGCAACACCGAAATCAGCTTCTTTAGTATTAACATCTAACAGTTTAACGCTATGTTTTCCTGGGGTGGTTTGAGCGGTAAGTAATGCTGTAAAACATAACAACATCATCGCAATATACTTTCTCATAACATACATTTTTATAAAAGCACAACTATCTCTATAGTGGTTTTAAATAATTTCTCACAAATAATTACGTAAATCTTGCGATTCTTTTTTACAAAAAGTATTGTAAAAAAAGGGGAGGCAGAGATTTTTACAGTTGTCAAATTTACAAATAAAAATGAAATTATCAGAGCATCTATTGTTAATATAATAAGCGTCTTAATTTAGAACCAAAGTCGTCATGAAATTTGTAAAAAATGTCACAACAACTGATTTAGTTGATTAACCTTTTTCTAAGTTTGATATCAAACAAGAGCATACTAATTAAGCAAAAAAGACTCATCGTTAATATGGGAGAGAGCTGCGTTTCTTTAAAGAATGTTCTACCCTCAAGTGGATTGCTAAATATATTTTTGGCTTCTTCAAGATATGGAGTAACCTTCGTATAAATCGATGTTGACTCTTGAGGAGTCTCTTTGAATAATACAAACATCATCAATGCAACGATAAAACCACAAATTGCGAACCAACCTTTTTTACTGATTAAGGGTTTATATTCTAAATCTTCTCGCATTTTGACTTCTTCCATAACATTAGACACAAACGTATCAGAAGGCATTTCTAAACTCTGAGTCTTTAATATTTGGGCCAACCTCTGATCCTTTAACCCTTCCTCATTGAGAGATATAAACACATCTTTCATCACATGTTGTGTGAAGTTTTCAGGCGCCTTCTCAATACCTGTCTCTTTCAGAAGCTTCTTCATATGTTTTTTATTTCTCTTACCCATACTATAAAATAGTTTTCAATTCTTTATCTAAAAAAAGCGCTAACGATTTGTATAACTTTTTACGCGCTCTAAATAATCTTACCTTAATATTAGTCTTAGTATAACCCGTTATTTTTTCAATTTCATCTAAGGTATTATCATTTATGTAAAACAAAGTTACTAATAGTGCATCTAATTCAGGTAATTTATCAATTGCGGCCTTAATATATTTTTGTTGCTCTTCTCTCTTTAATTCGTCGATCTGTGATGAACCTCCAGTAGAATAGTTATCTATCACATATTCGTCAATATTAGTAATTTCAATTTTCTTCTTTCTTGTTTTAGAGATTGCTGTTCGATATACTATGGTATATAACCAAGTAGAAAATTTAGATTTGCCTTGAAAGGTTCTCAATTGTTGAAATGCCTTGATAAAACTATCTTGCGCTACCTCTTCGGCATCTTCTGCGTTTCTAACAATTTTTATGGCAACGGTATAAGCCATATCCTTGTATTTTTCTACAAGATAACTGTATGAGGCAGCATCGCCCTGCAACACTTTATCTATATAAATTTGGTCTTTTGGTTGTCTCATTTCTATATATGACTACCATTTTAGAATTTAGGTTACACTAAAGGTAGTTGTTTTTTTAGCACCCTAAAAAACAATCTCCTTTCTAAACCTAATCACTTGTATTATTTTGTTGCTCGAAGCATTTCTCTCTTACCTGGCGGTCCTGGTAATTTCTCGACTGTAAATCCAACCTCTTGCATAGCGCGACGCACACTACCTTTGGCAGAATATGTCACTAAGACGCCATTCGGTTTTAATGCATGGTACATTTTTTCAAAAATGCTTACTGTCCATAATTCTGGTTGTACTCTTGCCCCGAAAGCATCGAAATAAATTATGTCAAAAACATTATCATCGTCAATTTGATCAAAAAATTGGTTCCGTTTTGTCAAATAAAATGTAGGATCTATTCTAGTTTGTTGCTCCCAAGTTGAACTATGTAAACTTTCAAAAATATTCTTATGTTCAAACACTCCCAACTGTTGAACGTAATTTAATTTTTCTATTTCTTCTTCTTTTATTGGATAGGCTTCAATTCCAGTGTAATCGATTTGCATACTCAACTTTTTCGTTTCTAAAAAAGTAATAAAGCAATTGAGTCCAGTACCAAAACCTATCTCTAAAATGTTGATGCTATTTCTTTTGTCAAACTGATATAATCCATTCTTTATAAAGACATGATAGGCTTCTTGGATGGCTCCATGTTTCGAATGGTATTGTTCATTCCATTCTGGAAGATGAATGGTTGTAGATCCATCTGAGGTGATGATAATTTCTCTTTTCAATTTTAGAGTTATTCTTTCAACAGTACTCCATTGGCTTCGAAAGCATAAGAAAATTCTGGTGCCACGATAGCATCAATTTCTTCGTCTGATTTCCCACTATCCTTTGCATAGTGCTTTAATTCTTCAACGGGCACTTTTGAAACATAGGCTCTACCATTTACAATTACCTCTTTGTTATCTGCATCTAAAGGAACGAAAAAACCATAATCTTTAAAACGCACCATTGACTCTTTTTTATCTCCTAAGTCAAGTTTCATCCAACATCCTTTCTTCTTGCAAACTTCTTTTATAGTAGCCTCAAATTTCAAATTTATCGTATCTCCCTCCTTTAGGTTACTAAACTCTTTGGCAGCCAATTCTTTCGAAATCACATTTGCATCAGATATCTTTTCTCCAAAAGAGGCATAAGCAATTGGTGCCGTTTCAATTTTTGTATCATGTTTCTTTTCTTCCTTACAGGCGAACATCACCAATAAACATATGAATGCGAGGCTTATTTTCTTCATCTTACTTTTGTTTTAAAGTTGCTCAAAGTTAAAAATTTATTTAAGTATCTTTAAGATACGTTCACTTAACATTTTAATAAGGGTATGAAGATTTAAATTATAGATTATAACGAAAATTAACAGAATTAATCAATATAGTTTAAAATCATAATTAAAAACTTTCGAGCTATTATATAAGCTTTAAAAATTGTACTTTTGCACTTTCAATTATGTATAATTATGAGCGTAGATATATCAACAAAAATAACGATCAAAAAAGCATCAACGTCTAAGATTGCCGATGTTGACTTTGATAACTTACCTTTTGGCCAGGTGACCACAGATCACATGTTTGTTTGTGATTACAAAGATGGAAAATGGCAACAGCCATCTGTAGTTCCTTATCAACCTATTAGCTTAGATCCTTCGGCTAAAATATTTCATTATGGTCAGTCTATATTCGAAGGTATGAAAGCATACAAAGACGAAGAAGATCAAATTTGGTTATTTAGACCTTTAGATAATCAAAAACGAATTAATATTTCTGCTAAAAGATTAGCAATGCCAGAATTTCCTGAGGATTTCTTTATGGAGGGCTTAAAAACACTTTTACAAGTAGAGAGTGATTGGATTCCTAAAACGCCTGGTAGTTCTATGTATATTCGTCCGTTTGTATTGGCTACAGGAAATGGTTTTCATGCTTCACCGGCTGATGAATATAAATTTGTAATTGCTTGTTCTCCTTCAGGAGCTTATTTTGGTGGAGAAGTAAAAGTTCTAATTGAGCAAAACTATTCTAGATCTGCAAATGGTGGTGTTGGCTATGCGAAGGCAGGAGGTAATTATGCTGGTCAGTTCTACCCTACCCAACTAGCAAAAGAAAAAGGTTATCAACAAGTGATTTGGACCGACGACAACACTCATGAGTTTATTGAAGAAGCTGGTGCTATGAATGTGTTTGTAAGAATTGGAGATACTTTATTGACCTGTCCAACTAGTGATAGAATTTTGGATGGTATCACACGTAAAAGTATTATTACGATTGCCGAAGAAGAGGGCATTCCTGTTGAAATTAGAAAGATTTCTGTAAAAGAATTGGTTGAGGCTTCCAACAATGGTACACTTAAAGAAATGTTTGGTGCTGGTACGGCCGCCGTGGTTTCTCCAATATCAGGATTCGGTTTTCAAGATAAAGATTATGAATTACCTGCAATAGAAAACAGTTACGCTGATCGTTTTAAAAAACGTATTACTGATATTCAGTACAATCGCGCCGAAGATGTCTTTGGCTGGCGATATCAAGTGAAATAAAAAAAGGTGCTCAAAATTGAGCGCCTTTTTTATTCATTCAATATTTCAGCAATATTTGGTTTAAAGTAATTTGGTCCCTTCATCACTTTACCATCTTCTCTATAAATTGGTTTTCCATCAGCGCCCAATTTACTCATATTACTACGTTGGATCTCATTGAATACAGTCGATATCTTATCCTGCATACCGTGTTCTATTATAGTACCGCATAAAATATAGAGCATATCGCCTAAGGCATCTGCAACCTCTACCAAATCGTCATTCTTTGCAGCCTCTAAATATTCTTCATTCTCTTCCTGCATTAAATCAAAACGTAATTTTAACTTACTATCATCTAATTTGGCCACAGGTTTTTTCTTATACCCAATTCCGAAGGCCTTGTGAAATTTTTTAACTGCTTTTATTTTTTTCTTCATTTTTATAGTATAAATTTTATTACATCAATTTCATATACATTTTCGGAGATACTACTTTTAGCACAGCACCTACTAATCTCCAACGATTCGTAATATAGGCCCTACGTTTTTTACGTTTAATGGCCGCATACATTTGCTTGGTCGCTTTTTCTACAGAAGCCATCCAAAACGTTTTACCCATAATAATATCAGTATCAACGAAACCAGGAACAATTTCGGTAACATTAATTTTCGCTTTTTTGGTTCTCAAAGATTTCATATAAAGAGACTCTAGATAACTCGCTTGATAAGCTTTAGAGGCATGATATTCTGGCACTTGTCTATTTCCTCGTAACGATGCTACTGAAGTAACACCGACTAAATGACCATAACCTTGCGCCGAGAAATAATTATATGCCAATTGATAGACACGTGTAGCTCCAACTACATTTGTATATACAGTAGGCCCTCCTTTTTCCCAATCTAATTTATAATTGGGTGTCGCAATCCCGGCATTATGCACCATAAGATCAATACTTTCAAAAACCGTCGATAAATTATCAAATAATTCCTCGGTAGCTTTAAGATCTGTAATGTCATGTTGTTGTACCTTATACCTATCGGAGTTTTCTTTTTTAATAGCTTCTAAGCGCTCTAAACGCCTACCGGTTATCATCACATTATAACCATCATTTACCAATAATTTGGCCAGTTCTTTTCCCATACCCGAAGTCGCTCCGAATACGATTGCATTCTTACTCATATATTGAATTTTAATCGGCAAAAATGATTATTTTTGCTGTGTTAAATATAACCAAATATGTTTAGTAGCGGTCAGAAATTATTTGCTTTATTTTTTATTATCGTCTTTGCTGCGATTATGATATGGAGCTACAGAAAAGATATTTATCTCCATAAAATTTACTACAAAAAAGTGTGGGTCGTAGCCCTAGGCATTGTTGTGGTCATTGCTTCTTTCGCTATGATCGCCTTCGCATTACACTAGGTTCTATTTTTTGTATTTTAATACTTCTGAACGACCTTTTTTGAAAATTTTATTACTGTTATGCGTTCCTTTACGAAGTGCTTTTTGCTCTTCGAAAGGCAAATTGAATATCTCTTGACATTCTGTTGAACAACATCCTTGCATGTTATCTCGACAAGATTCACATTGAATAAACAGTAAATGACATGCTTCATTTTCGCAATTTACGTGGGTATCGCAAGCTTGACCACATTGATGGCATTGTGCAATGACATCATCAGAAATACGTTCTCCTCTTCTATGATCAAACACGAAATTCTTACCAATAAATTTATTCTCTAGATTTTCACTTTTTACCTGACGTACATACTCAATAATACCACCCTCTAACTGAAAAACGTTTTTAAACCCTTTATGTTTGTAGTACGCGCTTGCCTTTTCACATCGAATGCCTCCTGTGCAGTACATTAATAAATTCTTATCCTCTTTATGATCTTTTAAATCTTCTTCAATAATATCTAAAGAATCTCTAAATGTATCTACATCTGGTGTAATCGCACCTTCAAAATGACCAATTTCACTTTCGTAGTGATTCCTCATATCTACACAAATTGTATTCGGATCTTCCAATAGCTTATTAAATTCTAATGCTTTTAAATGCACTCCTTTATTTGTAACATCGAAGGTTTCATCATTTAAACCATCGGCTACAATTTTAGTACGCACCTTCACTTTAAGTTTTAAGAAAGACATATTATCTTGTTCAACGGCAATGTTCAAACGTACATCTTCTAAAAAATCAATACTATCTATATGAGTCTTTAAAGCATCAAAATTCTCAGCAGGAACAGATAGTTGTCCATTAATTCCTTCATGAGCTACATAGATTCTACCTAAAACATCGAGTTCGTTCCAAGCAATGAATAGATAGTTTCTGAATAATTCGGGATTTCCAATATGGGCATATTGATAGAAAGACAGCGTTAATCGTTGCTTTCCAGCCTCTTCGATTAATACAGCTCTTTCTTTAGCGCTTAATGTATTGTACAGTTGCATGCTATACCAATTTTAAGATTAAAGATTCATTATTAATTTCGCAAAAATAAAGCTTTTACCAATTTTTGTATCAAAAATTACAACATTTTAATAGAATTTGATAAAAATTCAACTTTAAACAGATTTTACATCTATTCGTGTATTTATCTAAAGGATTTTTTTTAACCTTTGCATCAACAATATTAAATTTTAAATTCATGAGAGTTGCAGTTGTTGGAGCCACCGGAATGGTTGGTCAGGTAATGTTAAAGACGTTAGAGGATAGAAATTTTCCAATTACAGAATTGGTTCCTGTAGCATCAGAAAGATCTGTAGGAAAAAAAGTTTCCTATAACGGAACAGAATATACCGTTGTTGGTTTACAAACGGCAGTAGACATGCATTTGGATGTGGCCTTGTTTTCTGCAGGTGGAGGAACATCTTTAGAGTGGGCTCCAAAATTTGCCGAAGTGGGTACTGTTGTTATAGACAATTCTTCGGCATGGCGCATGGATGCTTCAAAAAAATTAGTTGTTCCTGAAATAAATGCATCTTCATTAACCAAAAATGATCGCATTATTGCTAATCCTAATTGCTCTACTATTCAAATGGTAGTAGCTTTGGCTCCATTGCATAAAAAATATACCATCAAACGATTAGTAATTTCAACATATCAATCTATTACTGGTACGGGTGTAAAGGCGGTACAGCAACTTGAAAACGAATACGAGAATAAAAAAGGAGAAATGGCTTATCATTATCCTATACATAGAAATGCTATTCCGCATTGTGATGTTTTTGAAAGTAATGGATATACAAAGGAAGAGCTAAAACTAGTGAGAGAGACACAAAAAATTTTAGATGACAGATCAATTGCAATTACTGCTACGGCGGTAAGAATACCTGTAGTTGGAGGCCATAGTGAAAGTGTGAATATTGAATTTGAAAATGAATTCGATGAATCGGAAGTAAGAAAATTATTGAGTGAGACAGATGGTGTTACAGTGCAAGATAACACAGACACTAACACCTATCCAATGCCCATATACGCAGAAGGTAAAGACGATGTTTTTGTTGGTAGAATTCGTAGAGATTTATCGCAACCTAAAACTTTAAATATGTGGATTGTCTCTGACAACCTTCGTAAAGGAGCCGCTACAAATGCTATTCAAATTGCCGAATATCTAAACGAGAATAATATGATTCCCGCAAACAAAATACTGTCTTAGATTATACTGTATTAAAATAAAAAAGGCGCTCAAATGAGCGCCTTTTTTATTTTAAGTATGCGTACTAAGCTTTCGTCACCTTTAAAACATCTTCTATAATTTTTTCAAGTTGTTGTTTTGGCAACGCGCCATTTGCCATTTGAGGCTGTTCATTATTTGGTGGGCAAAATAACATTGACGGAATACTTCTAATAGCAAAAGCAGCAGATAATTCTTGTTCAGCTTCCGTATCAACTTTATAGATATGTATTTTCCCTTTATATTCTTCACTTAATTGCTCCAAAACCGGAGCTAACGCCTTACATGGCCCACACCAATCAGCATAGAAATCTATAATACAGGGAATGTCTCCCTCATATTTCCATTCTTTATTCTCTTCATAATTAAAAACTTTTTCTAAAAAAGTTTCTTTGGTTAATAATGTTGTCATATTTATTTTTTATTCTTTTTTTGCTAATGAATACTTCTATTTCTACTATAATTAAAACGCTAATTTAGTCGCTAAAATTGACATAACTAACTCATTTTGTTAGAATTTGGTAAATTGTACATCAAATCAATTAATAACTAACTTAAAATTTATCATTTATGAGCAGAAAAGTATCCATGATGTTGCGCATCATATTGGCCCTTATCCTTATTATTTTCGGATTGAACAAATTCGCTAATTTTCTCCCAGCCCCTAGTTTAACAGGAGAAGCTGTAGAGTTTTGGAGTGCATTAGACAACGCTGGTTATTTCACCATTCTTGGAGTCCTAGAAATCTTTGCCGGAATTCTTTTGCTATCAAATAAATGGATTGGAATTGCCCTCGTTCTAGTCGCTTCTCTAGCAGCGAATTTCTTAATATTTCACATCAATTATGACTTGGCAAATTCTGTTCCTGCAATTTTGGTAACCATCTTAACAATTGCCTTAATTTACGGAAACTGGGGACGATTTAGATCTTTGTTATAATGTAAATCTTACACGCTTAAAAGAATAATTCTTTTAAATAACATAGTATAGAAAGCCGCTGAATCTTCAGCGGCTTTTGCCTTGTTGTAATTTTGATTAGCTTTACCCATAGAAAATAATAACTCCAACCCTTTTAATATGAAATCATTCATAAAAATCACGCTGCTTCTATTGTTAAGCATTAGTTGTATTCAATGTAAAAAAAAGAATGCTAAACTAGTCGTTGACAAAAAACCTGATACATACGTTCAAGACAACTATACCAAACAGGAAGTTGATATTGAAATGCGAGACGGTATCAAACTACACACAACCATATATTCACCGAAAGATACAAGTAAAGAGTATCCAATTTTGATGCAACGAACGCCGTACAGTTCTCGACCTTATGGAGAAGGGAAATTTCGTGATCGAATTGGTCCAAATATTCATTTAATGAAAGAAGGTAACATTATTGTATACCAAGATGTCCGCGGACGATGGATGAGCGAGGGTACTTATGATAATATGCGTGCTTACATCCCAAATAAAAAATCAAACTCAGACGTAGATGAGAGTTCTGATACCTATGACACAATTGATTGGTTGGTAAAAAACGTAGAAAATAATAATGGTAATGTTGGTACTTGGGGTATATCTTACCCAGGGTTTTATGCAACCTATTCAACATTAGATGCGCATCCAGCTTTAAAAGCGGCATCGCCTCAAGCATGTATTGGCGATTTCTACTTTGATGATTTTCATCATAATGGCGCCTATTTGTTAAGTTATTTTAGAGCCACAGCATTGTTTGGTACGCAAAAAGACACGCCAAGTGATACGGCCTGGTATAAATTACCCGATATTAAGACAAAAGATCAATATCAGTTCTTTTTGGATGCCGGCCCTTTGAGTAATTTAAATAAATACTTTAACTATGAAACATTAGACAAAAAGAGTGTAGAGAAAGATGATATGACCGATGACTTTTTTTGGAATGAACTAAAGGAACACCCAAATTATGATAGTGTTTGGCAGAGTAAAGGTATTATTCAACACCTTAAAAACATCAAGCCATCGGTGGCCACAATGATTGTTGGAGGTTGGTTTGATGCCGAAGATTTATATGGCCCGTTAGAAACCTATAAAAACATAGAAAAATACAATCCGGAGAACTACAATACGATTGTTTTTGGACCTTGGGATCATGGAGCTTGGGCACGAAGTAGAGGTAAAAATATTGTAGGTAATTACTATTTTGGGGATTCTATTTCTGAATTTTTTCAACAAGATATAGAAACAAAATTCTTTAATCATTTCCTAAAAGGTAATGGTGATAAAAACTCTGGACTACCAGAAGCTTATGTCTATGATTCAGGTAAAAAAGATTGGAAAACCTATACTAGTTGGCCACCAGAAAATGTAGTTAAGCAAAGAATGTACTTATCTGAAAATAGTAAATTAAATATTGGTCCTCCTGTACATCAGAATTATATTAAGCCTATTAAATTCGTAAGCGATATAAAACGACCTGTGCCCTACTCTGAGGATATTAAAACGGTATTTACACCAAGAAAATATATGACAGATGATCAACGTTTCGCCGCGCGTAGACCCGATGTATTGGTATTTGAAACAGAAGTTTTAGACGAAGATTTAACCTTAGCGGGAGATATTATGGCGAACTTAAAAGTAGCCACCACGGGTACTGATGCAGACTGGATTGTAAAGATAATTGATGTGCATCCGGCTGATGCCGAAGAGCAAAAAGAAGGCATGCAAGATCATTTAAAAATGAGTAATTATCATTTAATGGTGCGTAGTGAAGTGATGCGCGGTAAATTTAGAAACAGTTTTGCCAGCCCTGAACCGTTTGTACCGAATAAGCAAACGGAAGTCAATATAAAACTACAGGACGTATATCATACTATAAAAAAAGGACATAAACTTCAAGTACAAGTACAGAGTACATGGTTTCCCTTAATTGATTTAAATCCGCAAACCTATGTAGATAATATTTTTAAGGCTACCGAAGATGACTTTAAAACACAAACTCATACAGTATTTACATCTTCTTCAATAGAGTTTTCAATCTTAAAATAAAGAGTATCTCATATGAGCAAAGAAGGTTGTTAGTTTTTAGCAACCTTCTTTTTTAAAATATACGCTAACAACACTGCAATTGCACTAAGGCCTCCCATGACATACCAATTCATATCATATCCATAGAGGTCTACGATTTCGAATCCAAATTTGGCACTAAAAATTGTGGCAACGCCAAATGCTGTAGTATAGGCCGCCATATATAAACCTTCTTTACCTTTAATCGCTCTAGTCATGGCAAATTTATTCGTAAACGGGAAAGCTAACATTTCAGCTACTGTAATGATCACCATTCCAATAATGACCATTCCTATCCAATTGGTCAAGTTCAAAACCAAAAAACTTAGTCCGAATAGTCCTAATGAAAAACCAATTATCTGAATTTTATTAATTGAAGATTGTTCCAATTTATGTATCAGTGGCATTTCAGTAATAAAAATTAAACCTCCATTTAACGACATTAAGAGTCCTATTTGAAAAGCATTCAAATCATGAACTTCCTTATAAAACAATGGCATTGTTACAATCAACTGCCAAAATACAAAGGCCATTAAAAAAACAATCCCTAAGAAAATCAAATATGGTTTATCCTTAAAAATCGAAGTTCTATCCTCGTATAATTCTTCGACCTCGCCTTTTCTTTCAAAAGGTTTATTCTTTAGCAAAAATCTAAACAAAATAATAGCCAAAATACAGGTAATTCCGTCAATCCAGAATAAGCCTTTATAACTTAGTGTAGTAATTATAAGACCTCCCATCGCTGGGCCAAAAGTAAATCCTAAATTAATCGCCAAACGAAGTAAGGTTAATGATCTTGTTTGATTCTCTGGCTTGCTATAGGCATTCAATGATACAAACAATGCAGGTCGAAAAGTGTCGGCAACAACCATGGTAACAAAAACACCAATCACAAACCCCCAAAATGTATGTATAAACTGTAATCCGATAAAGAGAAAACCAGTTAATAATAAGCTCCAAAACATTACTCTATAATAACCTATTCTATCGGTCAATTTACCTCCAAGCATCGAACCTACAGAAGAACCGACTCCAAAACTTGCCATAATCCAACCAATTTGAGGTCCTGTTAAGTTTAAATCGTCCTCAAGATATATTGATAAAAACGGAATTACCATAGTACCCGCACGATTTATAAATGTAATAAAGGCCAACCACCATATGTCTGGCGACAGCCCAGCAAATGAGTCTTTATATAAATTAAAAGTATTTTTCACCATAGCATAAAACTAAAAAACCCGGCTTTTAGCCGGGTTTCATTCATATTGTTATTTTTATATTTCAATCATCACAATATAGGTATACCCGAACAAATCGCTCTAAGCGACAGCTTAATTTGGACATTATACATTGTGGTAATTTTCATTTTTCTTCTTTGATAAGACAAACCTACAAAATAAATTTTATTTAAAACTATTGTAATCACTATCTTTGATATTTTCTATTCTTAAATGAGAAAATATATATTCATATTGTTTTTAATTCCTTTCATGGGCTGCGGGCAAACCTCATCAGGTAATTCTTATATACAAGAAATTAGAAAACACCGATATGAAGAGAATATTCGATTTTCTGATAAAGAAACTACGATACTCAAGAAAAAAGACTTCAAAAAGTTTTCAACCCTAGATTTTTTTTCAATCGATTCTAACTATCGAATTAAAGCTAACTTTAAACTTCACAAAGATCCCAAAATAGTACAAATACAAACAACCACAGATAGGGTTTCTCTTTATAAGAAATACGGTATTGCGAATTTTAAAATCGATGGGAAATCTTATGCCCTTCAAGTATATCAAGATCAAGAGTTAATCAATAAACCAGGATATAAGGATCATCTCTTTGTACCCTTTGTTGATAAGACTTGCGGAAATGAGTCATATGGTGGTGGTCGATATTTAGATGTTAAACAACCGAAAGATGGTATTATAGTACTTGATTTTAATAAAGCTTATAATCCTTATTGTGCTTACAATGATGAATACTCTTGTCCGATACCTCCAAGAGAAAATCATCTTAATGTGGCCATCAAAGCCGGAGTAAAAGCCTTTAAATAGTATGGATATAAGAGAAGACATACTAGAAAGTGCCCATCGTATTGCTGATTATACGCATAGAACACCTGTATTGACTTCAACAGCAATTAATACAATTGCTGGTGCTCAACTTTATTTTAAATGTGAGAACTTTCAAAAAATGGGAGCTTTTAAAATGAGAGGTGCAACCAATGCAATTTTACAATTGAGCGATGCACAAAAAAGGCAAGGAGTAGTCACACATTCTTCAGGTAATTTTGCACAGGCTTTAGCTTTAGCCGCTAAAAGTTTAGGCATTAAAGCATATATAGTAATGCCAAGTAATGCACCCGAAGTAAAGAAAAAAGCGGTCAGAGGGTATGGAGGTGAAATAACAGAATGTACACCCACGTTGGAAGCAAGAGAAAATACTGCAAAGAAAATACAAGAAGAAAAAGGAGCTTCCTTTATTCATCCTTTTAATGATTTTAACGTAGTGCTAGGCAATGCATCAGCTGGTAAAGAGCTGTTAGAAGAATATGAAGATCTCGACTATATTATTGTACCAGTTGGCGGAGGTGGTTTAATCTCGGGCACCGCATTAAGCGCCTTGAGTTTCGCCCCTAATTGTAAAATTATAGGAGCTGAGCCTTTTGAAGTAGATGATGCTTATCGTTCATTGGAAGTAGGAGAAATTGTTCATAACGAAACTACCGATACTATAGCTGACGGCTTAAAAACTTCTTTGGGGGATATTACTTTTAGCATTATTAAAAATCATGTTACTGAAATTATTAGAGTAACAGAAGATGAAATATCAGCGGCGATGTTGCTGATATGGGAACGTATGAAAATAATTATTGAACCCTCGAGTGCCACGACCCTAGCTGCGATTCTAAAATCTAAATCACAATTCGCAAATAAAAAAATTGGTTTAATGCTCTCTGGAGGAAATGTCGATTTACAAAAATTACCCTTTAAATTATGAAAACAATCTACATGAAACGTCTTGAATTTGCAATACCATTTATGTTCGTGCTTTTTATTATAAGCAGCTGCGGGTCTGATGGAGGTGATAATCCTACTGAAAATTGTATCGAACAAACTTGGTATGAAGATTTTGACAAAGACGGTTTGGGCAATCCAGATAGAACGCGATTGGCTTGTGATCAACCTACTGGATTTGTTGATAATTCAAATGATAATGATGACTTGAATGATGAAAACATCACTATCCCAACGACTGGATATTCAACGCCCGAAAATTATGCAGGTATGACGAAAATATGGTCAGATGAATTTAATTCGCCTACACTTGACGATAATTCTTGGAATTACCAATTGGGTGACGGGTGTCCTGAAATTTGTGGATGGGGAAATAATGAACTTGAAATTTATCAAAAGCAAAATACTCAAATATTAGAAGGCAACTTGGTTATAAGAGCAAAGAGAGAATTGGGATTTAATAGCTATACCTCTTCTCGTATAAACACCAAAGGTAAATTTGCATTTAAATATGGACGTGTAGATGTGAGAGCTGCATTGCCTGTTGGAAAAGGAATTTGGCCGGCAATTTGGATGTTAGGTGAAAATATTGATCAAGTTGGATGGCCCAAATGTGGTGAAATAGATATCATGGAAAAGATTGGAGGTTCTGGTAATGAAAATACCGTTTATGGAACCGCGCACTGGGA
This sequence comes from uncultured Flavobacteriaceae bacterium, assembly GCA_947500525.1. Lineage (GTDB taxonomy): Bacteria > Bacteroidota > Bacteroidia > Flavobacteriales > Flavobacteriaceae > Aureibaculum. The sequence continues at coordinate 145,155 of CANMSH010000003.1, forward strand.
CAATAGTGGTCAAAACGCGAGTTATGGAGGTGATCAAATTGTCTCTACTAATTTAAAAAATCAATTTCATGTATATTCCATTGTTTGGAATGCCGAAAAAATTACTTGGTATATTGATGATGTAGAATACCATGTTATTGATACTACTCCTGCCGGTTTGAGCGAGTTTCAAGAAGAGTTTCATTTATTAATAAACGTAGCCGTTGGTGGTAACTGGCCAGGTAACCCTGACGCTACCACAAGTTTCTCCCAATATTTAGTGGTAGACTATGTTCGTGTTTTTCAATAAATATAACTATTAAGATACACTGAATGGCCTGGATAAAAACAATCAACTTTGAGGAAGCAAATTCTAAGTTGAAAAAAATTTACAATCGGGTAAAGGGACCTAATAATAACATCGACAACGTACTTACAATACATAGTCTTCGACCACATTCCCTCGTTGGTCATATGACCTTGTATAAAAGTGTTTTACATAATTCTAATAATACCTTACCTAAATGGTATTTAGAATCTCTAGGTGTATACGTAAGTCATCTAAATAAATGTGACTATTGTGTTGAACATCATTATGCTGGATTAAAAAGACTTTTGAATGACAATGAGAAATCACAGAAATTCTTGCAAGCTGTGCGTGGTGAAACATTGAATTTATATTTTGACGAACGTCATTTTTTAGGAATAAAGTATGCAGAAAAGCTAACCTCAAATGCAGCCAGCATTGTTCAAAAAGATGTTACCGATTTAGTGAATCTTGGTTTTACCGAAGGTGAAATACTCGAAATAAACCAAGTGACAAGTTATTTTAATTATGTAAATAGAATGGTCCTCGGACTTGGTGTAAATAGTAAAGGAGATATACTAGGTCTTTCTCCTAATGAAAGTAATGATCCTACTAATTGGGAACATAAATAAGTATTAAATCAACAAATATTGAAAGAAGATCAACTCACTCGCATCAACAAATACCTTAGTGAAGTAGGCTATTGCTCGCGCCGAGCAGCCGACAAACTAATTGAACAAAAACGTGTTACTATTAATGGTAAAGTCCCAGAGATGGGAACCAAAATTAGTACAACAGATGAAGTACGAGTAGATGGAAAGCTAATAACTGCGCCAAAAGACAAACCAGTTTATATCGCTTTCAACAAGCCTGTTGGCATTGTTTGCACAACAGACACCAGAGTTGAAAAAGATAATATTATTGATTTTATAAATTACCCAACGCGAATCTTCCCTATTGGTCGACTGGACAAACCAAGTGAAGGTTTAATATTTTTAACCAATGACGGCGACATCGTAAACAAAATTTTAAGGGCTCGTAATAATCATGAAAAAGAATATATCGTTACTGTAGATAAACCAATCACGAAAAAATTTGTAGAGCAAATGAGTAATGGTGTTCCAATTTTAGATACCATTACGCGCAAATGTGTTGTTGAGCAGATTGGGGTAGTTAAGTTTAGAATTGTCTTAACTCAAGGTTTAAATAGGCAAATTAGAAGAATGTCAGAACATCTTGGATACCATGTCAGGGAATTAAAGCGTATCCGAATTATGAACGTTTCTTTAGACATTCCAATAGGTCAATGGCGTGATCTAACCACTGTAGAATTAAAGGAAATTCATCGTTTGGTGGCAGACTCATCTAAAACCTATCAATAATTTTGTTTTTATCCTCGCAACCATTTTTAATTTCATACATCTATTTTAAAAATAATATCATAATGAGAAAAGTTGTATTTATCGTCCTATCATTTGTTATCGTAAGTTGTTCTATCGAGTCTGATTCTCAGCCTCCTACACAAACCAGTGCTAAATGGAGCTTGATTCAAGCCATTGGTGGGCTTGCCGGTACCAACGAAACCTTCCAACGCAATCAGATCAATTGGACTTTCGATGAGGCGAACAATACCTTATTCGTAGAGCACAACGCCTCTGGAGTGTCTGCTGGGTTGGCCCCAGGAACCTACGACTATATTATTGAAAATATTTCTAATCAAGATTTTCTATTTATTGATGAGGAAGAATACGGATCGATCGCCATAACTGGTAATAGATTTATTATAAATCAAAATATCACGTCTGACGGATCCATTATCTCAGACAAATTCGAATATCGTTTCTCACGATAATTGTTCGTTTATATAAATTTTACAAGGAACATCCCGAGAAAAACGGCCGCGAATCCTATTATAAAACTACCAATAGTATAAAGAAAAAAGTTCATGAAATCACCCGATTTTAAGAACATATGATTTTCGTATGCGAACGTAGAAAAGGTAGTAAATCCGCCACAAAAACCTGTGGCTAATAGTAAGGTCTGGTTGGTGTTTAAAGTTTCAGTTTTTGCTACAAATCCTAAAATAAAACCAATTAACAAACTACCTAAGACATTTGCTATGAGCGTTCCATATGGGATTCCTGATGTATCATTATTGAAGAACTTTGATAGCGCATAACGTGCGATACTCCCAAAACCTCCTCCAATAAATACCAGCACCAACTGTTTCATCTCAGTTATTTTTTTAATGAAGTTGTACCTTCTTATAATCTAATGCATTCCATTTCCCCATGATCGTACCTTCTTTGATAGTGACGATACCTGGGTTTGCTCTGACAATGGTTTTTAAGGTTGTCTCGTCACAAAATAACAATTCAATGTCCAAATCAAATTCCTTCTTCAATGTTTCATATTCACTCAAAGGTGACGAAGAAAAAGCATACACATCATATCCATTTTCTTGTGCTTTCGCAATGGTCTCTTTTAAAGATTTCAAGGCATCTTTATCTACTTTTTGCAAATTATACATTACAATAAGCATCAATCTTTCTTTTTGCATTAACAAATCGGTAAAATCAACATCATCTTTCTCCATTGTAAAATCATGAATAGGTGGTTCATAGCCTTTCTCAATCAACTCTGTTTTCCTGTCTACAAAAGTAGCACCTTCTATTTCCCAAGGCTTTTCTTCGGTAGTATAGGCACTTTCTTTTCCGTTTACCTTGTATATCCAAGTATCTTTATAAACCGACTTTTTCGCGTTTTCTGGATAGACCATTCCTGCGGGTATATTTTTACCTACTGCATATGCCCTAAAGTCAATAATTGGTAAATGCACAAGTACATGATATGTAATAAAAAGAAAGGCAAAAAGACTTGCAAAAGTAATTGCTTTGGTAATTTTTGTATTGAAAACTGATTTGATCCAATCAATTTTAATCAGTAACAACGCAATCAAGACTATTAATAAAATATTTTTATAGAAAGTTTCCCAAGGTGTTAATGTAATGGCATCACCAAAACAACCGCAATCTGTCACCTTATTATAATAAGCTGAGTACCAAGTTAAAAACAAAAATATCAAGGTAAGTATTGCCAAACTCCAAACCGTGAATTTTGGTTTAAAACCAATGAGCAACATAATACCGAGCATAATCTCGGCAATAATTAGTACAATAGAAAAAGGTAGTGCAAAAGGAATTAGGAATTCTAAATTTAATACATCTGCACCGAAATACTCTTGAAATTTATATGCAGAACCTAAAGGATCAACTACCTTCACGAAACCTGAAAAAATAAAAGTAATCGCTACAAAAACGCTCGCTAATTGTACAATAATTTTCATACTAAGAATTTTCTTTCATTAAGATTAAAGCGAACACCGCGTAATTAATCATATCTTGATAATTGGCATCAATCCCTTCAGAAACTAACGTTTTGCCCTTGTTATCTTCAATTTGTTTCACACGCAGTAACTTCTGTAAAATCAAATCTGTTAAAGAGTTCACTCGCATATCGCGCCATGCCTCACCATAATCATGATTTTTATTTTGCATTAACTGTTGGGTCAAACCTATGTGCTTGTCGTACAATTCGGTCGCTTCCTTGACATCTAAATCTGGTTGCTCAACAACTCCTTTTTCAAGTTGTATCAACGCCATGATAGAATAATTAATAATTCCTATGAATTCTGGAAATTCATCTTCATCTACTTTACGTGTATCGTTCTCCTGCAACTGGCGAATACGCTGTGCTTTGATAAAAATTTGATCTGTTAAAGAAGGTAAGCGTAAAATGCGCCATGCGCTACCATAGTCTTTCATTTTATTGATGAAAAGGTCCCGACATGTAGCAATAATTGCATCATATTGCTTCGTAGTTTTTTGCATTCAGTACATCTATTTTGATAAACGAATTTATAAAAAACAAACCACATAATCTTAAGCAAATGTGTATTTTTACCAGCGTAGTATCAACCATTAATGGGTATAAGAAAAATGAAAAGAGTTGCTGTTTTTTGCGGATCAAGTATTGGATTTAACCCTAAATATGCCGATGAAGCCAAAAAATTAGGTCATTTCTTAGCAAAAGAAAGCATAGGTTTGGTATATGGTGGTGGTAAAATTGGACTAATGGGAACGATCGCTGATGCTGTAATGGATGGTAATGGTGAAGTTATTGGTGTTATCCCAGATCTACTGAAACATGAGGAAGTAATGCATACGAATATCACTAAAATGGTAGTGACCCGAAAAATGTCTAAACGCAAAGTGAAAATGAGTAAATTAGTAGATGGATATATTGCCTTAGCTGGTGGTTTTGGTACTTTAGACGAACTCTTTGAAGCCCTAACATTAGGACAACTAGGCATTGAAGCAAAACCTATTGGAATTTTAAATACAAATGGATATTTTGACAATACCCTAAGGCAGTTAGACCTTATGGTAAAAGAAGGATTTTTGAAACAAATCAATAGAGATATGCTCTTTGTGAGCGATTCTATTGAAGCTCTCATTCATAGGATGAGTACCTATGATGCACCTAAAGTATCGAAAGTGGTACATACTGTGGCTAGTAAATAAAAAAAGGCTACTGGATAGTAGCCTTAAGTATTATATGTCGCTAAACATCATTCTCTCAAATAGGAGTTATGAGAAGAATACTCAAATTTACAAAAAATAATAATATCTATATTGTTAATTATTTCACAAAAAAGCTCTTAAACAAGTAGTTATGCAAAATATCAATTGCAATGGTCATCTTATTGACTTGTCTAGTCCGAAAGTGATGGGCATTCTAAATATTACACCCGATTCCTTTTATGATGGAGGAAAATATAGAGATATCGGTGCCATGATCGATCAAGTAGAAAAAATGTTAAAAGAAGGAGCTACTTTTATTGATATTGGGGCCTATTCATCTCGACCTAATGCTACTCATATATCTGAAGAAGAAGAATTACAAAGAATTGTTCCTATTGTGACGACCTTGGTAAAAGAGTTTCCCGAAATCCTTATCTCAATAGATACTTTTCGAAGTGCGGTTGCAAAAAACTGTGTTCAAATAGGTGCTTGTATGATCAACGATATCTCCGGAGGGAGTATGGATACCTCAATGTTTTCAACGGTTGCCAAATTACAGGTTCCCTATATTTTGATGCACATGAAAGGTACTCCTCAAAATATGCAACACAATACTGCATATGATGATCTTATAAAAGATATCATTTTATATTTTTCTCAGAAAATAGATCAGTTAAGAGCCTTAAATCTAAATGATATTATTATTGATGTTGGTTTTGGTTTTTCAAAAACCTTAGCACAAAACTATGAACTCTTGCAAAAACTAAAATTATTCAAAGCTTTAGAAGTGCCTATTTTAACTGGAGTATCGAGAAAATCAATGCTTTACAAGTTATTAGAGATCACACCGCAAGAAGCACTCAACGCCACAACTGCGGCCAATACCATTGCCTTATTAAATGGTAGTTCAATTCTACGTGTACACGACGTAAAAGAAGCCAAAGAAACTATTCAAATAGTAGAAACATGTAGAAATTAAGACCGAATCGGCATCGTTTTTGTGGATGTTTTAACTCACCTTAAAACTTTTCTACTATGAGCAATCGAAACACTCCCACCATTAATGCAGGGTCAATGGCAGATATTGCCTTTCTTTTATTGATCTTCTTTTTAGTTACTACGACTCTTGATAGTGACATTGGAATTCAAAAAAAAATGTCTAAAAAAACCAACACTCCGATAAAACCCATAAATGAACGGAATGTACTAGAAATAACGATCAACGCCAATAACGAAATACAGTTAGAAGGTGATCGTATAATTGCTTTAGAAGAATTAAAACAGTACGCCATTGAATTTATAGACAATGGTGCCTCCACCGACGTAAATGGCAATCCTTGCGATTGGTGTAATGGTAAAAAAGACAAAACATCGTCTGATCATCCCACAAAAGCCGTGATCGCGTTAGAAAGTAGTAGAAGCGCATCATATAGCACTTATATTGCAACACATAATGAAATTAACAACGCCTATGCCGACTTGCGTTCTAAATTATCGCTTTCTGAACATGGCATCACTTATAAAGAATTGATCGCGGCCTATAAACAGGATAAAGATAACACCTCAATCAAGGCAAAAATTGAAGCTATTAAGGCGAAATATCCTGCATTAATATTCGATACTGAACCAATTAAATAATTTTTATAAGTCTTTTGAAAACTAAAAATTGGTTCTTGCAAAAAACTATAAATAATTAGTATTTTTACAAAAACCAAAAGCTTGGATGCACTCGATTTTTTAGACTTTCGAATTCTAGATGTTCTAGATATTGTGTTGGTTGCCCTACTCCTCTATTACGTGTATCGCTTGATTAGAGGTACTGTAGCTATTAATATATTCTTAGGAATTGCTATCATTTATCTTATTTGGAAGCTTACAGAAGTTTTACGAATGGAACTCTTGAGTGATATTCTAGGTAAATTCATTGGCGTTGGATTTATTGCAATGATTATTGTATTTCAGCAGGAAATTAGAAAATTTCTACTTATGGTAGGCTCTACTAATTTTGCCTCTAAAAAAGGGTTTTTAAAAAATTTGAAGTTCTTAAAATCTGATGACAATCTTGCGACCACCGATGTTGAAAGTATTGTAAATTCTTGTGTAGAGATGGGCAAAACACAAACAGGAGCCCTTGTAGTCATAGAACGAAACAATAGTCTTGATTTTGTAAAACATACAGGTGATAAGATGAACGCCGAAATCAATAAACCACTTTTAAAAAGTATTTTTTATAAGAACAGTCCATTACATGATGGTGCCATAATTATTGAAGATAATATCATTACAGCAACACGCGTAATCTTACCTGTAGAAGATAAACTCAATATTCCAGGAAGATTCGGATTAAGACATCGAGCTGGTTTAAGTATTACCATGAAATCAGATGCTGTGGCCTTGATAGTGTCAGAAGAAACGGGTCAAATATCTTACGTTAAAAACGGAGAGTTTATATTATTTGCTGATACCGATCGGCTTATAGAAATTATCAAAGAAGACTTAGGATAGTACTAACTTGCCAGTGCAGTAGAAAATTGAATTTCGTACAACTTACTATAATATCCTTTTTGCTTTAATAATTCATTGTGAGTTCCTTGCTCAACAATTTCTCCCTTCTCCATCACAATGATTCTGTCGGCTTTCTTTATAGTGGCCAATCGATGTGCAATGACTATTGATGTTCTATCCTTTGTAATTTTATTGGTAGCTTCTTGAATGAGTTGTTCTGACTGCGAATCAATAGATGAAGTTGCTTCATCTAAAATTAAAATTGCTGGATCACTAACATAGGCCCTTAAAAAAGAAATTAACTGACGCTGTCCTGCCGACAACATGACACCTCTTTCTTTCACATTATACGCATATCCTTCAGGTAAACTCATAATAAAATTATGCACGCCAATTACTTTAGCAGCTTCTTTTACCTGCTCTAAGCTAATGGCGGGGTCATTCAATGTTATATTGTTGTAAATGGTATCAGAAAACAAAAACACATCCTGTAATACAACCGCAATATTATCTCTTAGAGAGTTCAGTTTATACGCATCTATTGCAATACCATCTATTGAAATATTACCAGTATCAATATCATAAAAACGATTCAATAAATTTATAATAGTCGATTTTCCTGCTCCTGTAGCCCCTACAACTGCAATGGTCTCTCCTTGCTTTACCCTAAAAGAAATCCCTTTTAAAACAGGTTCATCTTTTATATAACTAAAATGTACATCTTCGAAGGCAATATCTCCATTTACCGTTTCAACCATAACATCGCCAGTGTCTATTTCTTCTTCTTTTTCGTCTAAAATTTTAAAAACCCTATCTGCCGCAACCATGCCCATTTGCAGGGTATTAAACTTATCTGCAATTTGACGTAATGGTCTAAATAATAATTGGCACAGCATAATAAAAGCAATAATTTCACCTGGTGTTGCCGACGAGCTATTCGAGATTACGCTCAAACCTCCATACCATACTATGAATCCGATCGCTATTTGCGGAAAAATTTCCGCTATTGGGAAAAAGATCGAGTTATACCAAATGGCTTTTACCCATGCCTTTTTATGCTTATTGTTTATTGATTTAAAGGCGTCATATTCTATTTTTTCTCTGGTAAAGAGCTGAACAATTTTCATACCTACAATACGCTCTTGAACAAAGGTGTTTAAATTAGAAACTTCATTTCGAACATCATTAAAGGCTGCCTTCATTGCCTTTTGAAAAATCTTCGTTGCGTAAATTAAGATAGGAAGCACAGTAAAGGCGATTAATGCCAATTGCCAATTTTTATACAACATAAAACCCATTACAACCAACATAGTAAGTAAATCACTCACAATCATAAAAAGACCTTGACCAAAAATACTAGCGATTGTTTCTATATCAGAAACTGACCTGGTCACTAATTTACCCACGGGAGTATTGTTAAAATACTGCATTTTAAAACGTAACATATGTTGAAACAATTCACTACGTATGTCTTTAATAATATGTTGCCCTAACCAATTCGCGAAATATATAAACAAGAATTGAAAAATAACCTTTAACAAGAGTACTCCTAACATGATCGTAACTGTGGTTACCAATCCTTTAGAATTTTTTGCTGGTATATATACATCAATTATATCTATAAGTAATCCTGGGTTTACAATGGCTATCACCGCTCCTAATAAGACAGAAACCAATGCGATAAGAAAGTTAACCCGATACAAACGTATATAGCCTAGCAGTCGCTTGAACAATTTTATATCGAAAACTTTACCAGTTACTTTTTCAGACATTTACTTATTTTTTAATATCGATTCAGGATATTCAACCTTTGTCAAAAATAATCCTTGGGCAGGAACCGAAACGCCCGCTTTTGTTCTATCTTGACTTTCTATAATGTTTATGACGTCTTGTTTCGACTTTTTTCCTAAACCAACTTCTATAAGGGTACCCACTATTGCTCGTACCATATTACGCAAAAAGCGATCGGCAGTAATATGAAATACTAAAGAATTTCCTTTAAGTTCCCAGACTGCAGTAGTTATCTTACAATTATACGTCTTTACATCGGTTTTAGACTTCGAAAAACATTTAAAATTACTATAATTTAATAGAACTTTTGCCGCTTCATTCATTTTTTCAACAGCTGGCTCTTGTTGGTAAAGTTGCCATGTGGTATCGACTAAAAACGGATTTCTACCCAACCAAATTCTATATTCATAACTTCTGCTTAGGGCATCAAATCTCGAATGTGCTTCATCATCTGTCAAAAAAACAGCGCTTATGACGATATCTTCAGGTACAAAAGCATTCAAACGATGTGCTAATTCTACCGTATCTAGTGCACGCTCACTATCAAAATGTGCGAACATTTGTTCAGCATGTACTCCAGCATCTGTTCTACCGGCCCCCATAATGACTACTTCATGTCTTAATAACGTAGAGAGCGCTTTTTGAAGCATTTCTTGAACAGATATGGCATTGGGCTGAATTTGCCAGCCATGATAATTTTTACCATTATAAGAAAGTTCAATAAAGTATCTCAAGAAGTGCTATTTTTACTGGCTACAAAGATAAATTAAAAAGTTAAGCTTGGTACGTATTTTATTACTGTCGGATACTCATAGTTATATTGATGATCAAATTTTAAAGTTTGTAAAACAAGCTGATGAAGTATGGCATGCTGGCGATATTGGAGATCTAAAAGTTAGTGACGCTATTAAAGTGTTGAAACCCTTTAGAGCCGTCTACGGAAATATTGACAATGCCGAAATACGAACGGAGTTTCCATTAGATAATGAATTTACAATTGAAGGTGTATCTGTTTATATAACCCATATAGGAGGATATCCTTATAAGTACAATCAAAGAACCCGAGAAAAATTACAGTTAAACCCACCAGATATTTTTATCTCCGGACATTCTCACATTTTAAAAGTAATGCCCGATAAAAAATTAAACTTACTACATATGAACCCAGGTGCTGCTGGTAAACATGGTTTTCATAGCATTCGTACCATGCTTCGATTTACCATCGATCAAAAAGAAATAAAAGACTTGGAGGTTATAGAATTGGGTAAGCGAGGTTAAGCCCTTGGAATAATTGGCACTAAAATAAAAATACTGGTACCATTATCTTTAGACGAGACGATATTAAAGACCCCTTTCATTACCGTAATACGAGCTTCTATATGACTCAAACCTAAACCACCTTTGGTTTTGGCTTTTTTGGCATCAAAACCAACGCCATCATCATTCATTCGAATACTCAACATATTATTCTCTCTATGTGCCAACATAATAGTAGCATTTTTGGCTTTACTGTGCTTTAAAATATTGTTTACCAACTCTTCGATAATACTGTGAATTTTAATTTCAAAATCTTGCTCATAGCGCTTGATACCGTCATCATCACTAAATAGCGAGATTTCTGAATTCGAATATTTTTGACACATGTCATGTACGGCAAAAGCCAAACCAAACTTTAAGAGTACTGATGATATCAGTTCGTGTGACAAATCTCTAATTTTTACCGAAGCTTCATTTACAATGGTTTGAGCCTTGGTAATTTCTTGAGGGTAGCCTGTTTTTAATTGGGCTTTGGTTGCTTGCAAATGTAGGTTGGCCGATGATAGCAGTGCGCTCACACTATCGTGCAAGATTTCTGCAATAGATTTACGTTCTTTTTCTTTGGCATCAATGGTGGCATTAATAATCTTGATTTGGGCATCACTAGCCAATTTATCTACTTCGCGCTCTTGTTTTAGGCGGTAGTTTCTATAAAAAATATACCCAACTACGAGCATAGAAAGAAAGGCAAAAATAGTAGCATATGAAAAGAATTGTGCACGTTGACGGGCTGATTTTTCTTTTTCGGCTTCAGTAGCCGCTTTTTCTACGTTGTATTTGGCCGATATTTCAGAAATGTTTTTCGCTACATTAGCCTGAGCCAAGCTATCTGTTAATTCTGTTGCTTGTTCTAAATATTTATAGGCACTTTCAAAATCTTTTAGCTCTTCATTTATATACGCTAAATTGTATAATACATTTTCTTTAACGCGAAAGGCCCGTTCATCTTTAGAATTTTTTACAGATTCTAAAGCTATGCGATAGTTTTCTTCAGATTTTTCAAATTCTTTATTTAAATACATGATACCGCTCAAATTAATTAGAGCGTATGCAATACCCATAGTATCATTGGTAGTTCTTCTAATTTCTAAAGCCTTATTCCCATACTCTTCAGCCTCCAACAAATCTCCAATTTCTATTGAATTAGCACTAAGTGCATTATAACTAATCGCCATAATGTCGCTCCTATCATTAGTCATTGGAAATTTAACAATCTTAGAATAATAAAAAAATGATGAATCCAATTCTTGATTTCTAAAAAAAGTACTACCTATTCTAGAATGAGCGTTAAGTATTTGAAGTGTATCCGATATTTCAGTTGCGATTCTAAGAGTCTCCCTATGATATTGTAAAGTTCTTTGATAATCTTTCGAATTACTGAAAACTTCGCCTAAGTAACTATTGTAATCCATTCTTACATATGGTAGAGAAAGCTTTTCTAATTCTTTTAAACCATCTAGCAATAACTTTGTCGCTTTTTCATCGTCATTATTTCCGTAATGAGCTTTTGCTTTTTTCAGATTTAAGGCCAGTCTATTCCGGTCGTTAGAAATATATTGAGTATAAGATTCTAGTTCCTCAATTTTTGTCAAGGCTAATACAAATTCATTATTGCTAAAATGTTCATCAATATGGATTAACCCCTCTTCTATATGGTCTGTCAACTCCTCACTTTGACAATGTGACAACTGAAAATTACCATATATAAATAGTAAGATAAAAACAAATTTCCGGTTGGAATTGAAGATATTCATGTAGGTTTATAATTGGTATTTCAACTACTAGATAATTTCATTACGCATAGCGAAAATCGCCAAACCAACGCTATTCTTTACATTGGTTTTTTTGATCAAGTTCTTACGATGTGTTTCAACTGTACTATCACTAATATGCAAGGTTTCACTAATTTCTTTCGTAGTATACTGTTGTGCAATGAGTTTTAAGATTTGATATTCCCTACGTGTCAACGAACTAATCAAAACCCCTTCTATATTGGTGTCATCGGCCGACTTTAAGGGCTTGCTCATTAAAGTCTTCATCATCTTTTCTTTGATCTCGTCACTAAAATACTGCTCGTCATTATAGACTTTGCGAATCGCTTTTACAATATGTTCACCAGCTGACTTTTTGGGTACAAAACCTTTGGCACCCATGCCGAGCACTTCTTTCACTAGTTTAATATCATCATAACTTGATAAAATCACCACTTGTGGTACATCATCATAATTGGCAAATTCTTTGAGCACACCTATGCCGTCTAGTTTGGGCATATTGATATCCAAGACCAAGACGTCAGAGCTATGTTCACTAAACCAATCAACTACCTGGCTCCCGTCTAAGGAGTAACCCACTACTTCAATATCTTCTTCTAAATCCAATACTGCCATCACCCCATCAATCAATATTTGATGGTCATCCGCGATATGCACTGTTATCTTATTATCAATCAATTCTTCCATAAAATTTTATACAAAATAGGATGTTAAAGGTATTAACACTAAAGTACAACATATATTGTATAGATACTATTTAATACAAAAAAAGTCTTGAAATTTCTCTCAAGACTTTAGAACTTATACTTAGGCAAATATTATTGATTGAATAATAAATTACATTACTGTATTATTGTTCTCGGTTTACCTTTTTTTATAATCATTCTTGATGTAAACATTTCTTCACTCGAAGCGGTATCGTAAGCTGTTTCGAAATAGTGATCAAAACTTAAGGCTCTCATCTCTTCAAGTTCTAATGTATGTGAAACAGTGGTTCCCGACGTACCGTTTTCGATTAAAAATATTTTAAATTCACCATCGATCACTGAAGAGGATACCGTAGTATTCGCATCAGTTTCAAATGTTACCGTCTTTTCGTTATTATCTACAACCACAAAAGATTGTAATAATGTTCCATCAATGTCTTGTAAAATTGTTTTGTTACTAGTATCGTTGGCAAATGAAGCCAATAACAATACAGCGCACACAGCTAGTAGAGCTTTTCTCATGTTTAGGGGATTTAGGAGTTATTAAAATTTGAGTTATTTAGTTATCTTTTGATTCACTAAATTCTACGAATCAAAAGTACTAGGTAAGGTGCGAACAAAACAATAGCGAAAACGGGTGTTTTTAAAAATCCCTGAAAACCACTAGTTACTACCCAGAAACCACTAGTTTTGGCATTCTTACCGTTACAAATAAAAGTAAAAATTGTTAATAAGTCCTATTTTTTGTTGATAAAAATTGTTAATAAGTATTTAACTTTTTGATAATCAACATTTTATAATTTATCGAAAAATTCGAAAAAAAATCTACTAAAAATTGCAGATACTCAATAAATTGCTAACTTAGCACTCGAGAATAGGAAACTCCTATTATAGTAAGGAGAGAAGCTCTATTGAAATGTTAAGTTTTCTTAACTGTTTTACTTCTCCCCTTTCTCCCCTTCCTTTCTCCCCTTATTACTAAGGAGTGTATTATAAATGTTTAGCGACGATTAATACTCCAAATGTATTGCAAAACCAAATACCGGTCAATAGAGAGACTGGGTATTTTTGAAAATCATGGGAAACCATGAGTTTTGCAAAAATTTTAAAAGACCTTGATTTATCAGGGTCTTTTTGCTTTTTAACAGGTTTTTCTTCAAACACTAACCCATATGTCACAAAAAAAAAGCTGCTTTAAAAAAGCAGCTTTCACACAAATATAACTAAGATGTTAGAATTATCTCAACCTATCTACAGATTTTACGAGGTTCTCATCTTTGTGTATTGCCTTATTTGCTAAAACCAACAATAAAACAACAACAAAGGGTATAAAAACCCCAATACCCTTCTCAGAGATACTTGTCTCTCCAGGTAACATTAGTAAATAATATATCAATACTCCTAATAAAATAAGGTTGATCAAAATATTTAATCTATTCAACACAAACTGCAACTTTCTATTTTTAAATAAAAAAATAGTAATTAGCGACAGTATTGCCGAACCTATAAAAGAAAAGGGCACCACTTTTAGCAGCGTACTCTTTGAAGAAAGTAAATCTAATACATATATAATAGTTTCATTTTCTTTCCATAATGAGAACGCAAATATCAAGCCTCCAGCTAAAATACTAGCGAGAAATAAATACAATGTTTGAATTCTTTGAATCATTATTTTCTTTTAAGGCTACAAAAGTACATTAATCTTTTTAACAGATAAAGTTTATATATTAAAATAAATTTGTATAATTGCACTGTATTATAAGTATAACTTCTGTATAATACGTCTTAAACAACTCAAATCTAATAGTTTATTTAATCCTTAACAAAAACCATAAAAGGATAATTCTTATTAACTAATATCATTAACATTCGAATGTTTGAAATCGAAGCACTAAAAGCAAAAAAGCTTCCTGAATTACAGGAAATCGCTGAAAAAATTGGCGTACCTAAATACCGTCAATTAAAAAAATTAGATCTAGTTTATCAAATACTAGATGTTCAGGCTACCAAGCCAATCGAAAGAGAACAGAAGCCACGCAAACCGCGCCCTCAAAGAAAGAGAATGGCCAAACCTCAAGTAGAAGCGAAAACCGCTACCGAAGTAAAAACTCCTGCAGAAAAACCGCAAGAAGCAAAGGTTGCAACAGAAAATACCAAAACTGAAGCTCCTAAACCTCAGCAAAAAAATCAACCGAAAGAGAAACAACATAATCCTGAGAAAAAACAAACGCAGGATAAAAAAGAAAACCCTTCTCATCCTCAAAAAAGAGATAATAGAGAGAAGAGACAGCATCCGCAACAAAATAATAAACAGCGTAATGGTGAAAGAGGTAATAATGCCAAACGCCAAGGAAAGTATCGCGACCCTGATTTTGAATTTGATGGAATCATAGAAAGTGAAGGTGTGTTAGAAATTATGCAAGATGGCTATGGTTTTTTACGCTCATCTGATTATAATTATTTATCATCTCCTGATGACATCTATGTATCTCAATCTCAAATAAAACTATTTGGATTAAAAACAGGAGATACCGTTCGCGGAATTGTAAGACCTCCAAAAGAAGGTGAAAAGTATTTCCCTTTAATTAGAGTTTCTTTAATTAATGGTTTGAATCCGAGTATTGTTAGAGATCGTGTAGCGTTTGAACATTTAACACCGCTGTTTCCTAATGAAAGATTCAACTTAGCAGAAAAAGGAAGTTCTACTTCTACAAGAATTATTGATTTGTTCTCTCCTATTGGAAAAGGACAAAGAGGTATGATTGTATCGCAACCTAAAACGGGTAAAACCATGTTGCTTAAAGATATTGCCAACGCAATTGCAGCGAATCACCCCGAGGTATATCAAATTGTATTACTTATTGATGAAAGACCTGAAGAGGTAACCGATATGCAACGTAATGTAAAAGGTGAAGTTGTCGCTTCTACTTTTGATGAGCCTGCAGAAAAACATGTAAGGGTAGCGAATATCGTATTAGAAAAAGCAAAACGCTTAGTAGAATGTGGACATGATGTTGTTGTGCTACTAGATTCTATTACACGTTTAGCAAGAGCATATAACACAGTGGCGCCTGCTTCTGGTAAAATTTTATCAGGGGGTATTGATGCCAATGCCTTACATAAGCCAAAACGTTTCTTTGGTGCAGCACGTAAAATAGAGAATGGTGGTTCTTTAACAATTATTGCCACTGCTCTAACAGATACGGGTTCTAAAATGGACGAAGTGATCTTCGAAGAATTTAAAGGAACCGGTAATATGGAGCTGCAATTAGATAGAAATATTGCAAATAGAAGAATTTATCCGGCCGTAGATCTTGTAAAATCAAGTACACGTAGAGATGACCTCTTACTCGATGCCAAAACGGTGCAACGTATGTGGGTTATGCGTAAATATTTAGCTGATATGAATCCTATCGAAGCAATGGAATTTATTAGCGAAAAAATCAAGTTCTCAAAGAATAATGAAGAATTTATTATTTCTATGAACGGATAGTATTTAAAATATACTAATTCAAATTACTGAGAGTCAAACACATTATGTGTTTGGCTTTCTTTTTTATAAAAAGCTTGCAAATAACCATTAAATATATGTATATTTGCCGTCCACATCGCGGGATAGAGCAGTAGGTAGCTCGTCGGGCTCATAACCCGAAGGTCACTGGTTCGAGTCCAGTTCCCGCTACTAGTAGTAGTAAGGCTTTACAGAAATGTGAAGCCTTTTTTTATGTTTCATGTAAAACAAATTTGTTTAAGGATCATAATTTTCAATGCATTTATTTTTTTGTTGATAATGATTTTTTCACCTTTTTTCCATACTATTGGAAAAGACGACAGTTTTCTGAGTAATAAGATAAAATCAATTTCAGGAATAATAGCTCCAAAAATATAATCCATAAAAAGAGTATGCATTCATTAAAAATAATTCAATTAGGTTGATTTTCGTGATTATCAAAATAAGTATAAGTCGATTATTTTACATGGAACAAATTACCTTAATTAAAAAGATTAAAATTATCTATTGTAATTTTTAACTTTTGTGCCAGTTCATAATCTTCAACAAAAACAGCATTATTTAGAAGAACTTTAAGTTCTTGTTGAGTTCCTTTCCTTAGAAGAGATAGATCAAATTCGTGATACTTATATTCCTTTCCTAGCTTTTCAGGATAACCGTCTATTAATATACATTGGTATAGATATCTTCCCTTGGCATCAGGCTCAACTCTTAACACATTATAGACTTGAAAGTCCAAATCTTGATATTTGTTATGTTCTACTATATCACCTAAAACATATTTATTGAATTTCCACATAAGTGATACTTGTTTAAAGTTAATAACTTTACTAAGGTAGTGTTACCTTTTTTAGAAATAGAGTAAAGGTTTTTACTTAATATAGTCAGCAGGGCTATAAACATAAATCATAAATTGAATTTATTGCGATGAAATTATGACATACTAAACTGTTTATTCACTACCTTTAAAAGAATTCCATTCTACACAGAATTGATTCTTAGCTGAACGAAGTACGGTATCATTCCAAAAGTGAAAAGAAGCTTGTTTATATACTTAGACTATTTAGTACGCAAGGTAAAAGAGTCATAAGTATTTGCACTTGATCAATAAAACACCTAAATGAAATTATACATTAAATATATGGTTAGTCGGCGTTGCAAAACGTTGGTAAAAAAAGAGTTAGAAAGATTGAATTTAACCTATTTCACTTTAGATCTTGGTGTAGTTGAAATAATAGAAGATATTACTAATGAAAAAAGAACACAGTTTAAAAATAACCTATTAAAATCTGGTCTTGAATTACTGGATGATAAAAAAAGCATTCTGGTTGAGAAAATAAAGACTACAATTGTTGAAATGATTCATTATTCTGAAGAAATTCCAAATATTAATTATTCAGGATATATAAGTGATAAATTAGGTTATAATTATACATACTTAGCCAATATCTTTTCTGAGGTAAAAGGAATTACTATACAGCAATATATTATTAATCATAAAATTGAAAAAATAAAAGAGTTGCTATTATATGACGAACTCAATCTTACCGAAATAGCAGACAAACTCCACTACAGTAGCTCTGCTCATTTATCAAATCAATTCAAAAAAATAACAGGCTTATCACCTTCTTTTTTTAAAGAACTACAAATAAAAAGGAAGATAAATCTAGAAGACCTGTGATATATGTAATGTTTGTAAATACTTATGTAATAAACTTCTGGCAATTCTTCCTCATCTTTATATTTTATAAAGCTGATTTAAATCAAAACAAATAAATAGCATGAAGGAAATACCAGAAAATAGTGATTTGAGTAAAAACACTCTACAACGATTGACTGAATTTTACAAAACAAGAATTAAAAACTTAATATTTAAAAACAAAAACAATTCTAATGTCCAAAGAAAAACAAGGAAAACCGAAGTCAGGGAAAACACCACCATCAAAAACCCCGAAAGAAAAAAAAGCAGCTAAAAGGGAAAAAAGAAATTCGAAAAACAAAGCAGAGTGAAAATAAAGACAAATTTAATTGAGGATGAATATAAAAAAGGGGATATCGTGTGTGCGAAGGCAAGACCATCAGTGGCATTGGTTGTTAGGATATATGCTCGAAAGATTTACTATTGTACTGTAAAGAATGATTCTTCCGCAAAAGAGCTGGTATATTTTGGAAGAGAACTAAAACCTTATAAGGAAAACCCTAAATAGAAGATATCAATGAAAGCAACTGCATTAGTTTATTGTGAGAATGAATTTGGAAATATAGACGGAAAAATAGCTAATGGTTTAATACGAAAATCAGAGGTTTACAAAATCGTAGGAGTTATAGATAGTTCTAAAACAGGTAAAGATGCAGGTGAATATCTTGATGGGATAAAAAATGGAGTCCCGATTTTTGAAAGTGTTGAGAGTGCTTTAAAGGAATTAAAAAGTATGCCTCAATACTTTATTTATGGAATTGCTCCACTAGTTTCCTTTTTAAGTAATCAACAAAAAGAAGTCATTTTTTCTGCCATAAAAAGAGGGATGAATATTGTTAATGGGATGCCAGAATTTTTAAATGATAATGTTCAATTTAAAGATATGGCTCTCAAAAATGGGGTCACTATTCAAGATATAAGAAAACCACCCGAGCGTAAAAACCTCCATAACTTTACAGGACGTATACAAGATATAAAGGTTCCAATAGTTACTATAATGGGAACAGATTGTGCTGTTGGGAAAAGAACTTCTGCATTACTTTTAGTAGAGGCACTCAGAGATCAAGGGGTACATGCTGTTTTTATAACTACTGGTCAAACAGGATTACTCCAAGGGTCTAAATATGGAATAGCAATAGATGTTTTAACTTCAGGTTTTGCTACAGGCGAAGTTGAAAATGCCATTCTCAATGCTTGTGAAGAAGAAAACCCTGATATCATTATTGTTGAAGGTCAAGGAGCTTTAAGTCATCCTGCATTTACTTCGTCAAGTGCTATTTTAAGAGGGGCAATGCCTGATGCTATTATTATTCAGCACCCTCCTAGACGAAAAAGCTATTGTGATTATCCTAAGATACCAATGTTATCATTGGAGAATGAGATAGAAATGATAGAAGTATTCTCCAATTCTAAGGTTATTGCTATTACTATTAATCATGAAAACATGAATGATATTGAGGTGGATAACACTATTAAAAGATATGAATCTACATATCATTTACCCACTACAGATGTTTTAAAACATGGATGTGGTAAATTAATAAATACATTAACCAAAACGTTTCCCAAGTTAAACAGAGAGTCGATACTAGTTTGAGACTTCCGAGGATTGATATTGATATTGGAAAAGTTGCACACAACATTCAACAACTAAAAACACTTTATGGTTCTAAAGGAATTAAAATTATTGGTGTTACCAAAGTTGTTGGAGGTCATCCTGCAATTGCGAAAGTATTCATAGAAAATGGTATTCAGATTCTTGCAGACTCTAGAATTGAAAATATCATAAAAATGCGCAAATCTGGTATATGTGCACAATACTTACTGCTTAGAACACCTTCTCTAAGTCAAATTGAAGAAGTTGTTATTCATGCGCATATAAGTTTAAATACCGAGCTCATTGTTTTAAAAGAACTCTCAAAATACGCTTTGAAAAACAATATCTTACATAAAGTAATTCTTATGGTGGAGTTGGGAGATTTACGAGAAGGGATCATGCCTGTAGATATAGACCACGCTGTAAAAGAAGTACTAGAATTAAAGGGACTCTCCTTAATAGGAATAGGAACAAACCTTGCTTGCTTTGGAGGAATAAGCCCCGATGATAGTAAAATGAAAGAACTATCATCAATAGCTATTCATTTAGAGGGAAAATTTAAAATTTCCTTAACTATCATTTCTGGCGGAAACTCTGCAAATTATTATTGGTTTAAATCTTCAAAGAATGTTGAGAGAATTAATAACCTACGTATAGGTGAATCTGTCTTTTTGGGTAGGGAAACACTTTGTAGAATACCTATACCAGGGCTTTTTACAGATGTTTTTACTTTAGTTGCTGAAGTAATTGAATCAAAAATAAAACCCTCACAGCCTTATGGTAAAGTATATCAAAACGCTAATGGAAAAATCAAAAAGTTTAAAAAAAAGGGTTCAATAAATAGAGCTATTCTAGCTATTGGACGACAAGATGTCGTGGTCTCAGGAATTACTCCTAGGCAAAATATATCTATTTTGGAAGCAAGTAGTGATCATGTTGTAGTTGATAATACTGAATCAGATTTAAAAATAGGAGACACAATAGAATTTGATTTAAACTATAGCGCTTTGTTAAGAGTATTGAATTCATCTTATATAACTAAAAATATACTTACCTTTAATGAATGTAAAAGCGTACTGTAAAGCAGTTGAAGATGAGGATCGTAGGAATAAATTGTTATCTTCTTCAATTCGTATTTATGAAAACCATTCTCCTTTAATGAGTTTGATGGACACAGATTTTAATTTGATTTTTGAACCATCAATTTCAATAGATTATATGTATCTAGTTAGAAAAGATTTGCTTGAAAGGATAGGAAGAATTAGTAAGAAGCTAGATGCTCAAAATAAAACATTGATTATTCGTTCTGCATGGAGGTCTTTTGAACATCAGAAATTTTTATGGGATGAAAAATTTGAATTCTTTCAGAAACTGCATCCAGGAAAACCATTCATACAAGCTAAAGAAATGGTTAGTTATTTTGTTGCACCGCCAACAAAGTCAATGCATGCTACAGGAGGAGCGATAGATGCATTAATCTATGATGTTACTAAAGGTTGCGTTATGGATTTTGGAACTAATCAAGGATTGGAGATAAACCTTTCAGAAAAATGTTATCCTTACTATCCTGATATTAGTGAAGAAGCAAAGAAAAACAGATCATTGCTAATTGGTTTATTTGAGAATGAAGGTTTTGTTTGCGACCTAAAAGAATATTGGCATTTTGATTACGGAAATATTGTTTGGGCAGTTGAAAAAGGGAAGAAGTATGCTTTTTACGGAACTATTTTTCCGATTGATTGAGTATTGTTTTCGAGAATTCCTAAAATAAATGGATGAGGACTATTATCCCTTAGACATAATGCATAAAGAATTTTGATATAATATTAAGAAATTCTAATTTTTAGAAGAAAGTAATAAATATAAGTTGCATTGATTATTATAAAATTAATCAGCGTATGCTTTTTCGTACGCGATTTTAAATTAGCATACAGTAAGAAAGGTGTTTTTTTGTTTTTTTATACTCATAACCCGAAGGTCACTGGTTCGAGTCCAGTTCCCGCTACTACAAACCAGATACAAAAGTATCTGGTTTTTTTATAGATGAGATTCTGGAGGTCGTTTCCAATACTAAGGTCTGTCTATTTCTTTGAAGTTGTAATCAAAGCAACCCAATCTTTCTCCTTACTCGGAGGGAAACCTATAGAAACTTTTTTGCCGCCTTTTATTCTTTTAATACTACCCTTTTCTAACTTTCCACCAGTTCGGGGATTATACCATTTCACATACAATCGACCCTTCACATCATGCAAGTCAATTTTTGTTTCTTTCACCTGTGGCAAGTATATAGCATATTTTTTTCCATGCTCAGCAAAAACATAATCTTCTGGATTATTGGTTAAACTATCTGCCGACTGCATTTTTACAAACGACAGGTGCCTTTGAAAAAAATCTAAGGCATATTTTGTTTGATCCCATAGAATCTCTCGAGAGCGCCAATCTTCACAATTCAAATCATTATGAGCAAATTTATATCCAAAATACCATTCAACGCCAGCACCTCCTGCCATTAAGTTACCCCATAAAACCTGTGCTCTTATTTCATTGTGCTCAGGATCTGCTGCATCTGGTTTAGCGCCAGTATCTGCAGGACCTATTTCATCTTGAGAAACGATCCATCTTTTATTAGATTTTTTGGAAGCATCTATAAACTTAATCGTTCTCTCATGTACATCTTTTGGATGATGTGTTTGCATAGAAGGGCCATCCAAAAATTCATACCCTATCAAAGGCTCTAGAAACAAATCTTGCGCTTTGTTATGTGCATGCGAATGTAAAACCACAAAATTACCATATGGGTCATGCGTTTTTAGATATTTAGCCATCGCCTTTCTATCTTTATCATCCTGCCCTTTTGGAGTCCAACTTAACGGACCATTTTCTTCTCCTAAATTCCATGTTACCCCTAAGTGATGTGAAAAACGTGCTATCAATTCTCTATAATACAATTTTCGTTGTACGCCTAACTGACCTATATCTAACAATAATTCATTTTCTGTTTCTTGAGTAACAATATGAAGCATTAATCCGATGGCATCCATATGATCAAAAACAATCTCCCATTGATCTAATTTACTACAATCGAATCTATAGCGCTCATTAATATCATTCCAAGGCCAAACATCATTGCCATCTCCTTGAACGTTCATGGTAAGAAAATACACAGAATTCATTTGCTTCGAACTTAAATAATTCAAAGCACCAATAATATTTTTACCTTTTCCGTTCTTCCAAGTTGGGTCTCCATGCTTCCAATCTTTCGCATGCAACTCATACTTATGGGACCCAGGTGTTTGGTCAAATTCGTAATACCCTAAAAAGTTTTCTGGACTATCAGCGCCTCCTTTGAGAAAGTACTCCTTCGTTTCTTGAAACTGAAGATACCCTTTATCGGTATAACTCAAACGTCCTTTTCCTCTAAAATCACGTCCTTTTTTATCTGATTTTTTAACTGTAAAACTACCGCTTGCTCCATTAAATTGAACGGCCTCACCTTCATCTGGTGCGTCGCTCACAGCGATAGCTTTTCCTTTTCTAAAAGATGTACTATATGTCCACTCTCCCTCAACATCAGGTCTAAACCTTACCTGCCACACAGCACCACTCTTAGCCCCTGTTTCCCCTGCGTTTCCATCGGCGGAATAGAATCCCGGAATTAGATAGGTTTTGTCGCCATTTTTAAACGTTACATTCAATCTGTAATCTAGAAAAGGATTCTCTACCCCACTTTCGGCTAGCTCTTCACCTTCAAAGCTAAGTGTTACCTTATGCCATTTTTTCAATTCTCCGTCTATCCGCACTTTTGTTTCTTGCGAAAAGGCAGGCATACCTGCTAAAAAAAATGCGCTTATCAGTACAACTATTCTTTTTATCATATCTTCTATTTTATCTATTCTTAATTGTCTTATTCGTAATTAAAATTTATCTCATTTTATAAAAACACAGGCTTATTTATTTTGGCAGATTGATATACCGCCTCTTGAACTTTTAGTGTTTTTAGATAATTTACTCCACTTGTTTCAAATTTTCCTGTTGTCATCAATTGATCTATAAAATCTCGTTGAAATATGTAACAACAATCCCCAGCAAAACCTATATTTCTATGTTCATAGGCATGATTCTTTTCTTTTTCTCCTAATTTCTGAATGGTAATATTACCATCTGCATACAACCGTATACTCCCTTTTGAGCCATCGATTAAATATTCGCCAAAGGTGTATCTTGCATTTTCAACATTGCTCTCGTTATACCTATTTGCGTCCCATATAGCATGCGATTTATTCTTAAAATTAAGAATCATCAACCCTAAATCTTCTCCTTTAATCACTGGATTCAATCTTTTTAACATTGAATAGGTGCTCTCCACTTCCCCTGCATGGTAGCGAAAAGTATCTATATAATGTACTCCGGTTTCGTAAATAATTAATTTTTCATAGGTTCTAAAATAAGGTTGCCTAGATAAGTACGCATCTTCTCCCCATCCATCACCCATTCGAGATCTAAAATTTAGACCAAACAGATCTCCAACTTCTCCTTGGTCAATAATTTTTTTAATTTCTCTATGCCAAGGCTGAAATCTAAAATTTTCATGTACAACAAAATGCACTCCCTTCTTCTGAGCGTATTTTACAATCTGTTCTGATTCTTCGTAGGTTGGCGCCAAGGGCTTCTGACAAATGATATTCACACCATGATCGGCCGCAAACTTGCAAATCTCTACATGTGTTTCTGGGGGTGTGATAACATCTACAAAATCTGGCTTTTCCTTGAGGATCATTTCCCGATAATCAGTATAATGCTTTTCAATGTGATATTGATCCATAATACCTTTGGCCCTACTCAAATTTTGATTGCAAAGCGCTGTTATTTCAACTTCAGGAATGCGCGTCCATGCTTGGTATTGGAACTGACTAAAATATCCAGCTCCAATGGCAACACCTTTTAATTTAGTCTTCATAGCGAATCTCTTTAGCAGAATCCATAAATAACCAACAGAAAATGGCAATAACTCCTAGGGAAGCGGCCACGAAGAAAAAGGGCTTGTTAGAACCTGTCCAAGCCATTAAATACGGAAATGCCAATGCCGTGGAGAAAGATCCTAAATTACCCGCCATATTCATCATTCCCGAGACTTTTCCAGAATTTTCTTTTCCGATGTCCATGCAAAATGACCACGACGGACTTAACGTCATATCCGCTCCGAAAACAGCCACAGATAAACAAAGTACCGCGCCAAATGCTGTTTCCATATAAAGACTAGACAAAATACCAATAACAACCAAGCAGAAACCTATAATCGCTGGTAGCTGTCTAGACAATTTCCATTTTCCTTTTTTATATATCGCGTCAACCATATATCCTGAAACCCAATTTCCTACCGCTCCAGCAAGTAGCGGCAACATTGCATAAAATCCTGTAGCTACTAAGTCTAAATTATATTTTCCTTTAATGTATGGAAACAACCATGTTAACATAAAAAAGAAAATAAAGTTACTTCCAACGTATTGAATCATGGCTAAAATTACATTTCTCGATCCTAGAATTCGATTTAAGGGTAACAGTCTCTTTTCTTCTTCTTGTTGACGATTTTTAATGATGTATTCTTTTTCAACATCCGAAAGTCCATGATGTTCTTCGGGTTTATTTCTAAACAGCATATAAAATAACACCGAACATACAATTCCGACAGCCCCGAAAAAATAAAAAATAGTTCTCCAACCCCATGCATCAATTAGATACGCAACCAAAGGCAAAGCAAAAGCCGCACCTAATCTCGATCCAGAAAAATTTATTCCCTGAAAAATACCACGTTCTTTTAAGGGCACCCAAGAGAAAGCTGCCCTAGAAATATTTGGAAAAGCGCCTGCCTCTCCAGCTCCAAAAATAAACCGACAAAGGAGCATAGATATGTAGTTCCAAGCTGCTCCCGTAAATGCGGTAAATACAGACCATAATACCATTATAGATGTCATCACTTTGCGAACACCATACTTATCTCCTAAAGCCCCGCTAGGCACTTGAAAAATAGCGTATCCCAACGCAAACGCGCTTAACACCCAACCCATCTGTATATCAGTGAAATTTAAATCGTCACTTATTGCATCTTTGGCGGAAGAAATACAAACACGATCTATATATAATAATAGCGTAATAAGAAACGAACCGGCGAAAAAACCATATCTTTTAGTGGGTATTGCTTTGGTCATATTATGATAATTTTTGAATTATTGTCAATAATGTTTTCTTGTCACCTACGTTACCCGGAAAGACGATATATGGTAGTTTTGGAAACTTCGTTTGGGAATTCATTTCCCATACAGGAACGCCAGGTTGAATTTGACCCAATACTATAGAACGTTTCATCTTCAAACCTTTAACCGCCAAATCGTGAGATGTAATACCTCCCTTGGCCAAAATATATTTCGGAGGAGTGCAAATTTCTCTCACTATATGAACCAATGCATCTGAGACTTTCTTCGCAATATTTATCGTTGATTTGGCATTTTTCCCTATAATTAATTTTCTACTGGTATAAACCAATATGTCATTACCAATTGATAAAGTTCTATCTATTTTAGTAATAATTGATTGTAAATATTGACTTGAATTTTCGCTCAATACAGTATCGACGTCAATTTCAATTGTATTTTTTTGACTGAAATATTTCAATGCATAATTAAGTTGCTCTGAGGTTTTAGATACATATGAGCCTACCATTATCAAACCTCCTTTTCGGCCGTTTGCATGAATCATCGCCTTGTTAGTTAATAATGATTTCGGTTTTATACCGATATATGAGGAAACAAACGAACTTGAAGTGCGATACACAATTTTTTTACCCAATTTTTCAGCCAGTAATAAAGCATGTGTTACCTTATCTAAATCTTCATAATTCAATGCATTCAGTATACAGAAACTACCATTTGGCACATCCATTATTTCATGACAAAGTGTATCTGCACTGTTGCTTCTAATAAGATCGATTGACAAAGAAGAAACATCTGAAGATTTGACGGTATTCTTTGTTTTTTCTTGAATCCATTTCTTAAGATTTGCATGACTATAAGCAAAAGTATGATCTTGTGAAAATGGTGTTTCATTCACCGGAATCAATTGCTTATCCTCCAGAAGGTAATGTTCATCATTTACAGTAACCCGATTACCTTCAAACATAACAGGAGCAAAAACGGTAATAGCTGAATTAAAATTCGTCTCTTTTTTTAAGACATCAATTTCTGAAAAATGACCTCTCAACGTAGAATCACTTCGACTAATAATGGTAAAAGCTCTACCTGTAGCTTCTGATGCTTTTACAATGTTTCTTGCGATTTCATTATAAATCTCAGTTGACCTTTCTTTTGACAAACTCCTTGAGTTGGTTAATAAAAAAAACACCGGTGTTTTCTGTTCAAATTCTGCAGTTAAAACCTCTAAATTCCATTCCATCAACAACGGAATATCATAAACTGTTTGATTACCCGTTGGGTCATCATCAACTATAATACATGATTTGTTAGCATCCTCGAAAAGAGTAGCATTCAATGATCTATAATTGAATCTATCTTTCGCTGGTAATTTTTTCGTTATTTCAGATAGTTGAATACTCATTATGTTGTCTCAATGGCTATCACTCTGGCTGGAGCACCGTCTCCTCCTCCTATTTTTAAAGGAAGTGCAATTAGTTCAACACACTTCGTTTGTAAACTATGTATATTCGTTAACCCTTCAATAATAACAGTACTTTGCAGCAAGATTTGATGTATCTTTGTAACCTCTTCCAAATTATTCACATCGGCAACCGATGGAGGTTCAACTCCAATCATTTTTACACCGTTATCAACACACCAAAGAGCAAGTGCTTCACTAATTCTTGGCAGTTCATCTCTATATTTTGGTGTATTTACATGGCTTGACCAATTTGTCCAAAAAATGAGGCTATCACCAGAAATAAATTTCTCTTTTATTTCAGCTTCAAGATGATCTGGGGTAATAAGACCTTTGGAACCAATAGTTCTCACATCTACAATCCAAGCTCTTCCTACAAAGTCAGAAACCGGAATCTCATCAATGGTTTGTTGATTCACATCAAAATGTACCGGAGCATCCATATGAGTACCACAATGTGAATACATAGTCAATGTACTTGCATTCCATCCATCTTCAACAAGGGTTTTACTTGTTTCTTTTGTAAACCCATTGATAGTATTGGTATACGTTAATGTAAGATCAACAACAGTGGCCATTATTTATAAATTCAAAATTACAGCATCGGCAACATCTGAAGTACTTGCACTACCTCCTAAATCTTTGGTAAGAATACCTTCTGAAGTACTTTTATCAATGGCCATCATAATATTTCTAGCAGCATCAACCTCTCCTAAATGTTCTAGCATCATCGCTGCAGACCATATTTGTCCGTAAGGATTTGCAATGTTTTGACCTGCAATATCGGGTGCAGAACCATGAATGGGTTCAAACATAGAAGGAAAATCTTTTTCAGGATTAATATTACCACTACCGCCAAGCCCCAAACTTCCCATAATGGCGCCTCCTAAATCACTTAAAATATCTCCAAACAAGTTGGTCGTTAAAACAACATCAAAGATTTCTGGCTTCAGTACAAAGCTAGCCGTAGAATTATCAATGTACATTTGATCATGAGTAACATCGGGATATTGAAGAGCGACTTCTTTAATAATACGATCCCAATATGTAAGACTATTAATGAGGGTATTTGACTTTGTAATATGGGTTACTTTTTTTCTTCTTGAGCGCGCAAGTTTGAAAGCATAATGGGCGATTCTTTCAGTACCTTTTCTTGTAAATATACTAGTGTCAACGCCCATACCGTTCGCTGCATCTGGAAGATACTGACTGCCCACTTGCACAAATTCTCCCTCTGTATTTTCTCTAATTATTACAAAATCTATATGCTTTTCTGTTCTTAATGGTCGTTGCACCCCTGGATAGGTTCTCACTGGCCTGTAATTAACATACTGATCAAAATTGGTACGCACTTTAAAGGTATAATCTTTAGCCGGCAGCGTATCATCGACCTCAGGCAACCCCACAGATCCAAAATAAACTGCGTCGAACCTTTTTAAAGTTTCTAGACCATCTTCTGGTAAAAATTTTCCATTTTTTAAATAGTAACCTGCCCCCCAATCGAATATTTCAGATGAAATACTAAAATCATATTTCTCGGCTACTGCCTCTAATACTCGATACCCTTCTGGTACTATTTCGTTTCCTATACCATCTCCTGGTACCACTGCAATGCTATAATTCTTCACTGTTCTTGTTTTTATTTTTTGATAATAATTCTCTTGATTTCTTAATATGTTGTCTCGCCAATTGTTCTGCCTTATCTGCATCTCCTTGTTCTATGGCTTCAATAATTTTAAAATGCTCATCTAATGTTTCTTCTGGCTTCCTTACCAATCCATGCCCAATCACTTTACTATGGATGTTTCCAAAAAAGTATACCTTATCCAACGGAGCATTCTCTGTAAGTTTAATTAACAATGAATGAAATTCTTCATCTGCTTCAGCATAAGCAGTAAGATTGATTTCTTCGACATTTAAAAATTGAGTAAAGCAATCTTTTAATTGCTTTATAATGCTGTCGTTTTTTGTTTCTGCTAATATGCGCGCGGCCATACCTTCTATAGCTTCTCTACAGATATAAATATCTATGATCTCTTTTTGATCCCATGATCGCATATACATACCTCGCCTCGGAATACTCTCAATCAAGTACTCATTCTCTAAAGCCATCAAAGCCTTTCGTAAAGGAGTTCTACTAACACCCAAAGACTCTGCAATTTTTTCTTGCACTATTTTCTCGCCTTGCTTGAGCTCTCCGTTAAGGATCATTTCCTTCAATCTTAAGTAGATGGGCTCACTAATACTCGTATGTTTAATCATATTATTGTATTTTGTATACAAAATACAATAATACAAATTTACTTATATAATTCAATAGAATCTTACGCAATTATAGATTGATAAATCATATGTCCTAGAATTTTGAACAAAAAATAATCGTTCATTTTAATGAAAATCATACATTTACTCTATCAATATCCAGCAATAAAAAAACATGTTGAGAAATATACTTAATGCTCCTTTTTTAACCCTTGCCTTCTTCGCATTATTTGTTTCAACGTTAAATGCGCAACAATTTAAACGAATTGAAACGCAGGCGGGTCTATCACATATATCTAACAACAATGGGATCGCCGTTGCCGATTATGATATGGACAATGACCTCGATATTTTTATTGTTGGGACCCAAGAATACAATAGCGCTAAACCTAATACTTGGACCAGGTTGCTTCGAAACAACAACAACGGGAGTTTTGAAGATGTAACCGAAGAAGCCGGTTTTAACCGTAGATTCAACCACGACATGACTTTTACCATATCGTTCGCAGGAAGTTTAATTAACTCCAATACCATTTTCGGTGAAAAAATGGGGGCTTCATGGGGCGATTATAATAATGATGGTTATCCTGACATTTTCTTGTCAAATGCCGTACAAAGTCAATTGTATAGAAATAATGGAGATGGTACATTTACAAACGTCACACGTATCGCAGGATTTGAAGAAACTTGTAACACGTGTTATTTGGCTGGTGCACTGTGGTGGGACTATGACAACGATGGGTTTTTAGATGTTTATTTAAGTGATTACAATTTCGACTCTGATAACAAACTTTACAGAAATAAGGGCGATGGTACTTTCGAATTGATTTCGGACACCAATTTAAGTGGCAATGCGAATAGTTTTTCTGCAATCTCTATTGATATCAACAATGATGGCAGGCTTGACCTCTACGTGGCAAATGACTATGACCAGTCGAATTCCCTCTACATTAACAACGGTGGTGGTAATTTTACAGAAGCTGCCGAAACATTTGGTGTTGAAGATCCTTTCGACGGAATGGGTCTAGCAGTTTGTGATTATGACAATAATGGTTTATTTGATTTATTTGTAGGTAATATTAATGATAATGGCCTTTATGTTAATGATGGTAATGGCAATTATACCGATAAGGCAACCGAATTAGGGATAGAAGCTACTGATTGGTCTTGGGGAGCGGTTTTTTCTGATTTTGACTTAGACGGGTTTGAAGATTTTTTTGTTGCGACAGGCTTCGGAAATCAAGAACTCAATCATTATTTTAAAAACATACCTGTTGCAAATGGACGTTCATTCTCTGAAACCTCTATTACAGATTTAGAGAACAACCAACCATCTTTTAGTCGTAGCAGTGTTCCTTTTGATTATGATAATGATGGCGATTTAGATCTAATAGTATCAAATTTTGATGGTTCACTTTTCTTTTATGAAAATACCACTATCCAAAGTGAAACAACAAATCAAACACCTAATTCCTGGACCAAAATAAAACTAATTGGTACCACTTCAAACAGAGATGCCTTGGGCGCCAAAATTGAAATCATATCAAATACGAACTCCCAACAAAGTAGATTTTATCAGGGTTCGGCGTATCAATCACAATCACTACAACCTGTTCATTTCGGATTAGAAAATGCTACGAGCATCACAAGCATCAAAGTTACTTGGCCTTCTGGACTTGAAGAAACGATCACAGATATTCCGATACAGAAAATAATAGAAATTACAGAAAATAATGGATATCAAGTTTTAGATCCAAATACAGCTGGTAAAGACACAGGGTGTACAAATATTGATGCCTGTAATTTCAATCCGAATGCCACTTCTGATGATGGCTCTTGCACATTTCTAGCCTCAGGAAATATCGATGGAGATACTTCCTCGAGCCCACTATCAACCGAAACATATACGTATGCCAATGGATCTGGAAACAACTATGAATGGTCTGTTATAAATGGTGAGATTATAGACGGTCAGGGCACCTCTACGATCACAGTAGAATGGCAAGTGACTAATAACGGAAGCGTAAGTTGTGTAAATTTTAATGACACCTGCAAAACCGAAATAACGACCCTCAATGTTACGCTTGAAGAAGATGCTAACAATCCTTCAAACGACTTTTCTGTGGCGCGTTTATGGAATGAAATACTCCTTGAAGCTATTAGAAATGATTTCGCACGGCCTACGGTACATGCCAGAAATCTTTTTCATACAAGTATCGCTATGTATGATTCTTGGGCTATCTATACTTCGAGTGCTACACCCTACTTAATAGGAAATACGGTACATGGCTTTAACAGTACTTTCAGTGAGTTTACAAGTTCTGAGGAAACTGCTATAAGTATTAATAAAACAATTAGTTACGCCGCTTACAGACTTTTAACACATCGTTTTAAAGACGCTCCTAATTCGTTCGAAACATTGGCTAAGTTCGATGATCTTATGACTATTTTGAACTATGATATTACAATGACATCGACTGATTATGCGAACGGAGATCCTGCAGCTCTAGGCAATTATATTGCAGAAACTATTATAAATTTCGGTCTTCAAGATGGTTCTAATGAAGTAAATGAATATACAAATGAGTATTATGAACCTATTAATAGTTCATTGGACCCGAATATTTATGGAAGTACAAATATTACCGACCCAAATCGGTGGCAACCTTTGACTCTCGATGTTTTTATAGATCAAAGTGGTAACGTACTTCGTGAAAATACTCCTGAATTCTTAAGTCCAGAATGGGGTAATGTCATCCCTTTTTCTCTCACAAATGAAGTGCTCACAAATTATCAAAGAAACTCTAATTCTTACAAGGTTTTTTACGACCCTGGCGCTCCTCCATACATAGATGATACATCTACAAGTGAATTTTACAAATGGGGATTTTCTCTCGTTTCTATATGGGGAGCACATCTCTCGCCAAATGATGGCGTATTATGGGATATATCTCCTGCCTCAATAGGAAATATTCCGTTGAGCTCATTCCCTAGCAATTTTGCAGAATTTCCTAATTTTTATAAGAATATAGAAGGTGGTGATATTGGAAACGGAAGAATTCAAAACCCACATACACAGCAACCTTATCAAAGCCAAACAGTTCCTAGAGGAGATTATACAAGAGTTTTAGCAGAATTTTGGGCAGATGGACCCGATTCAGAAACTCCTCCCGGTCATTGGTTCGTATTACTAAATTATATTTCTGATAATCCTTTGTTAGAAAAGCGAATTGGGGGCGCTGGAGACGTTGTAGATAATCTAGAATGGGATGTGAAATCTTATTTCGCTTTGGGAGGTGCTATGCATGATGCCGCTATTGCAGCTTGGGGTATCAAAGGTTGGTACGACTATATAAGACCAATATCGGCCATTCGATATATGGCAGAAAAAGGACAGAGCACTGACCAGTCCTTATCAAATTACGATGAACAAGGGCTTCCTTTAGTGCCCGGTTATATTGAAGTTGTTAGTGATTCTGACCCTTTAGCAGGTGATGCCCAAGAAAATGTGGGAAAAATTAAAGTAAAGTCTTGGAAGGGACATGATTTTATTGATGATCCTAAAATAGATGAAGCGGGCGTTGATTGGATTTTAGCAGAAAACTGGTGGCCGTATCAAAGACCGTCATTTATAACGCCTCCTTTTGCAGGATATGTCTCTGGTCATTCAACATACTCACGAGCAGCAGCAGAACTACTCACGAAATTAACAGGCTCAGAATATTTCCCAGGAGGGCTTGGAGAGTTTGTCGCTAAGAAAAATGAATTTTTAGTTTTCGAAGAAGGGCCTAGTCAAGATATTACTTTGCAATGGGCCACCTATAGAGATGCCTCAGATCAATGTAGTTTATCAAGAATATGGGGTGGCATCCATCCTCCTGCTGACGATATGCCAGGAAGGATTATTGGAGATAAAATTGGAAGAGATGCTTATGATTTCGCTTCTACTTATTTTACTGGCAGTACTGTACAGCCTACTTCTGAGAATATGGTCGCGTACCCTAATCCTATGGAAAAACAAGGCGAATTGACCGTTTCAAATACCAAGGCTGACAGTAATTTCTTTTTATTTGATCTTTTGGGACGTCAAATCCCTCTTAAACAAAATTTTATAGAGAATACAGCCTCTACAAAACTCTCTATAAACAAATTATCTAGCGGGATCTACATTCTTAAATCAGCCAATACCTCCTGGAAAATTATAGTCAATTAGACAAATCCTCGTCTTTTAACGCAAAAAAAAACGCTTATCAAATAGTTAAACGAAGTGCGCCTTGACACCATCTGTTATACTCTTAAAATTTAATCTTCTCTCCTTTAATTTTAGACGAAAATGGTACAATATAAAAAGAGTAATCATATGTACCCGATTGTATTCTATATTCCTCATGAGAACGGGCTCTTTTCGTCCAAGTATCGTCACCCCCTACGCCCATTTGCTTTAAGTCTACATTCACAGTAAGTACATCTCTTTCATTCAATTCATTCATATGCTTTGCTTCTTGAAGATTCTCTAAACTATAAGGCATAACACTAAAATTAAGGGTATTTTCTCCTTTAATGAGCACCCCTTTGCCTGAGACATCTTGTAATTTAAACCATCTTGTATTTGTATGATTACCATATTCTTGCGGAACTGGATAATCATAACTCATACTCGCAGCATTCCCTGAAAACAATCCCATATCCGCTCCATAATTTCTGTCTTGATAATTTGATTGTGGACCTTTGCCGAAATACGTCACCTTTTGATAATTCTTTGTAATATCAAAGGTCATCCCAATTCTTGGTGCATTTGGTGCATCTTTTGGAATTGTAACGCTGTAATCAACTTTCACTGCTCCATTGCCTAGCACCGTATATACCAAATCTACCATCGTTTGAGTAGATTCAATGATTCCTTTTACAACTACGACAACTTTTCCCTTTTCTTTGGTGTTCATCTTTACATCCTTAACCGTCATAGCATCTCCCGCCTTCATCCAAACATCTTCTTTAGCTAATTTAAGGGCTTTTCTGTATGCCTTGTCATTTTCGGTTTCGGCTCTCCAAAAATTTAATTTTAGAGGTGCATTAATCACATTAATCCCTTTCGATTTATAGGTATGAATATACCCTGAAGATTTATCAATTTCTAATTTTAATATCTTGTTTTTAAGTACTATAGAGCGTTCATTCTCACTAACAGCCAAGGATGATTTACTACTCATAATTCTACCCTCAGGAATATCCGTATACTGAAGCTGAAACTGGTCTTGAAAAACTATAAATCCTTTATGTGCCCATAATGAGGCTTCTTTCAGCTTACCTCGAATATTGATATAATATTCGCTTCCTGTCTTCAATCTGGGTTTCTTAAAATTAACTGATAAGGCAGTCGTTTGGTACGGTTTTGTGTTTAAAGCTGATAAATCACCTTTCTGAACAACAATTCCGTTTTCCTCAAGGGTCCATTCTAAGTTATATGCAGATAAATCTATCGCATGGTGTCTATTACGTATTTCAAACTTTCCATTTAAGGCATCTATTTCAGAAATAACAACAGGTTGATTTACTTTTTTACATTCATAAATTTCTGGTTTTGGAGTTCTGTCTGCTGCTATAATTCCGTTAAGGCAAAAGCTTCCAGAATTAGGTGTATCACCAAAATCACCACCATAAGCAAAAAATTCCTTTCCATTCTTATCTTTTTGTAAGATTCCTTGATCTATCCAATCCCAAATATAGCCTCCAATTGCTCTGTCATTTTTATAAATGACATCCCAGTATTTCTTCATGTTTCCTGTAGAATTTCCCATTGAATGCGCATACTCGCATAAAATAATTGGTCTTCCATCGGAGGTACTTTTATCTATCAAATTTTGAAACTCATCTGGGTGAGGATACATTCTACTAATAACATCTACCCAAGGACGGTCAATAGGCGCATGCACATCAGGGTTATAATACGTGTCTTTTTTGGTATCTTTTATATTGCCTTGTGCCCCTTCATAATGTACATAACGTGTTGGATCAAAATCTTTAATCCAACCTGCCATCGCGGCGTGGTTCGGACCTGTACCAGATTCGTTTCCTAAAGACCACATAACAATACTAGGATGGTTTTTATCTCTTTCTACCATACGAATAGCTCGCTCTAAATAGGCGTTACCCCAAGAAGGTACATTCGCCAATTCGCCCCTCACTCCGTGACTTTCAACATTCGCCTCATCCATTACATACAAGCCATATTTATCACATAAATCATAAAAGTAAGGATCATTAGGATAATGAGATGTTCGTACAGCATTAAAGTTAAATTGCTTCATCAGTTGTACATCTTTTTCCATGTCTTCTCGAGAAACCGTTTTCCCATTCGTCATATGATGGTCGTGCCGATTCACACCAATCATTTTAACAGGGTTACCATTCACTAAAAACTGTCCTTTTTCATCAATTAATAATTCTCTAAAGCCCACCTTCACGCTCGTGTGTTGAATGGCATTACCACTAGCATCTTTTAAGGTACATACAAGTGTATAAAGATATGGGTCATCTGAAGACCATTTTCTAGGTGATTTTATTTCAGTTTCAATTAGGCCAAATTTTACATTATCTCTTTGCGGATACCACTCACTAAAATAGGTCTTCAAAGGCATTGTGTTTTCTTCACTAAATTCTCTACCTGTTTCATCAAACAATTGAGTTGACAAAGTCCAATCATCAATTGTTGTTTTTAAGGGTGCCGAACCAAAATGCCCTACTTTCTCAACATATTTCTTTGGAATATTTGCTATAAATTCAGGTCTAATTTGAAGCAATGCATTTTCATAATTTTCATCAAGATCAGTTCGAATAGCAATATCTGAAAGTCTTACTTTAGGAACCGCTTGTAGATACACTTCTCGTTCTATACCGCTCATTCGCCAATGATCTTGTGCTTCTAGATAACTCCCGTCTGACCATCGATAAACTTTAACCGCCAATTTATTTTTGCCTTTTTTGGCATATTTTGTAATATCAAATTCTGATGGTAATCGTGTATCTTCGCTATACCCTACAAATTCACCATTCACCCAAAGATAAAAGGCGGAAGACACCCCTCCAAAATGGAGAATGATATCTTTTTCCTTCCATGATTCGTCGATATCGAACGTTATGACATAATGCCCAACAGGATTGTCATGATGATTTATGTAAGGAAAATTACTAAAAAAAGGATATGTTGAATTCGTATAAATAGGGGTTCCATAACCTCTCATTTCCCAGTTTGAAGGAACATCTATCGTAGCCCATTTTTTAGTATCAAAATCATTTTTATGAAAATCTTTTGAAGCTTCTTTAGGTTTTGAAACCCAGTTAAACTTCCAATCTCCATTTAGAGATTTAAATAATTTTGAATTTTCACGAATATCTGCTTTTGCTAAATCCGCGCTCTCATATGAATAAAACGTTGCTTTCGCAGGAAGTCTGTTAATTTGGTTTACATTAGGGTTTTCCCAATCATTTTGCTGAGCACATATAAAATTAAATGATACGAGTGCAACAATTAAAAAGGTAGTTATTTTTAAGTTCATCTTATCTTGCTTATTTCATAACAATTTTAATAACGCCATTCGCTCCTCTAGATCCGTAAGAGGACAAAGAACCAATATCTTTTAAAAGTTCAATTGTTTTTACTTGCGTGGGATCAATAGAATTAATAATGGTACTATACCCTCCCTGAAAAATTTGGTCATTGACTATAAATAAAGGTTCATTAGAACTTATAAATGAACCACTACCACCTCTTACTCTTATGATCGCACCTTCTCCTCTACCTCTAACATGAATACCTGGTATTCTACTCAGCATCGCCGCAAGAGTAATATCAACTTCTGGATTTTCTAAAGAAGTATTGTTCACTTTTGCCTTTTGTTTCTGCGACGCCTTTTCTCCAGACTTACAGGATATTACCATCATGAGTAGTATTACTAGCCCAAAAATTATTTTCTTCATAATCGACGTTTTAATTAAAATTTATAAATTTTCAAATATACGAGTGAGATCTAATGAATCTTGCGTTTCTTGTTGTAATAGGATCAAATCTTGAAATAAAGTTTTGACTTTCTCTTTGTAATTTGGCTCTTTTGATATATCTACTATTTCTTCAGGATCCTTTTTAAGATCAAACAATAGTACTTTATTAATTTCGGGATACACTAAAAGTTTATAACCATCTTTTCTGATCATTCTTTGCACATCTAAATAAGCACCATATATAGATTCATAGTTGGTACGAGTAGATCCTTTAGCGATATCTAAAAAACTATTAAAATCTACATAGGATGGTTTTTCGACTCCAGCGACCTCTAAAGTCGTAGCCATAATATCTTGTATATAAACATCTGTCTTTACTTTCGCATCTCGCGGGATATTTGGCCCCACCATAATAAGAGGAGCGCGAATACTATGATCAAACAAATTCTGTTTCCCTAACAAACCATGCCGTCCAATAGCCAAACCATGATCAGAAGTTAAAAATATGTATGTATTATCCATTTTTCCAGATGCCTTCAAAGCATCCAGTATCAAACCAATTTGCTTGTCTAAATGACTAATACTTGCATAATATTCTTGCTTATGGGTCTTTACAGCATGTGTCGTTCTAGGAAAAGGAGCCAACGCTTCATCACGCAAATGATTACCACTTGCAATGCTATTTCGATACGGATATTCAGGCAAATAACTCTTCGGAATTGACAAACTATCTAAGGGATATAAATCAATAAATTCTTGAGGAGCTTGCCTAGGATCATGGGGAGCGTTAAACGCCAAATACATAAAAAAGGGTTGTTTTTTATTTTCTGCTTTCTTTATAAAATTAATCGCATCGTCTTTTAGAACTTCACTCCAATGTTTACCTCCTTCCCAATAGCCCCCATTCTTTTCATCAGAAGGTAACCACGATTTATCATGCTCGTTTTGCGGTCTATTATAGCCATTAGGCATTATAGTTGCAGAATTCTGCTCTTTAAGTTTTGACAACGAATCAAATTTAGCAACCATCTCATAATGATTCCAGGCATCTTTAGGCATTCCTGGTCGTACATGAATAGTATTTTTAAATATTTTAGGAGCTTGTGCATCGACATGCCATTTACCGGTCATATAAGTTTCATAACCTGCAGACTCTAATAATTTTGGCCAACTTTTATTGAGGGAGTCATTTTTCTTCCAGTATTGAGTAAAATCATGCGCTCTCCAAACTGACCTACCTGAGTTTAACATTGCTCGAGAAGCGAGACAAACGGCATCACTCCAAGAACCCATGTTATAGGCATGTGTAAAACTTGTGCCTCCTTTTACAAGTTTGTCCAACGAAGGAGTAATGATTTCATTATTACCCAAAGCTTGAACTGATGAATATGTTTGATCATCAGTAAAAATGAATACAATATTGGGTTTCTCTTCTAAACCTTCTGTTTTAGTTATGTCTTTACAACTAGAAAAGCATAAAACCAAGATGAACAGTGTTAACATATTCTTTGGTAAACGAGTATCCATTAACTGCATTGAAGTTCTTTTTAAATTTCTTCTTTATTATATCATTCCTATTAAGGTACGTATATATAATAGGAGTACTATAACAAAGGTGACTATTTTAAACTAAGAAAGAAATCACATATGAATTAATAATTAATACATATGTTTTAAGTTTCACGGATACAATATTAAAACGAGGTTCATTTCTCATGCCATTTTAATCAATTGAATTGAATGTTGTTTTTATAGAGTATATTATATTTACTTCCTGACAGATTATACATTATATATACTAGATAAATTCACATGATTTCACATTCCTTAAAAAATAGATGCCTGTCTCAATTTTAGTTAAGTTTAGATAAATCATATATGAAAAAACATTTTAAATATAAATTTATAGGCTTATTTAGCAGTAATTAAACATATGTTTTATCAAATAAGACATATGTCACCCTAATTAGTGGTAATAATTCAAACATTTGTCTCACTAAACTTAAATTAGAATACAATGAAATGCAATTTAATTACTCATTTGAAACAAAAATCCTATCTATTTTTGTTTTTATTTGCAACAAGCTTCGGCGTAATTCATGCTCAATCCATTACTGTAAAAGGTAAGGTTACTAGTGGAGCGGATGCGCTTCCCGGGGTAACAGTGCTCGTAAAAGGAACTAGCAATGGAACCTCTACTGATTTTGATGGTAACTATGAAATCAAGGTCAACGGTACAGACGTCTTAGTCTTTAGCTCAATTGGCTACGCGACAAAAGAAGTTAGTGTCGACAATAGAACAGAAATAAATGTTGTTCTTAAAGAAGATGCTGCTGCTTTAGACGAAGTTGTTGTTATTGGATACGGAAGTTCTCGTAAAAAAGATCTTACCGGTTCCATCGTCTCCCTTAAAGCAAAGGATCTTGACAAAATCAAACCTGTTTCATTTGAAGGTACATTAGCCGCGAAGGCAGCTGGTGTTCAGGTGGTAACATCGGAAGGTGGTCCAGGTGCTGGTTTTAAAATACGTGTACGTGGTGGTACTTCTATTAACGCAAGTAACGATCCTTTATATGTTATAGATGGATTCGCTATAGAAGGAACGTCACAAGAAACAGGAATAGGTATTGGTAATACGACTACAAGTCCATTAGCCGCTATAGATCCTAGTAATATAGAATCTATTGAAATACTAAAAGATGCATCTGCAACAGCTATTTATGGTTCAAGAGGTGCAAACGGTGTAATCTTGATTACTACTAAACGAGGTAAAAAAGGTAGAGCTACCTTGAATTTTGAGACATGGACAAGTTTTTCTGCCATTTCAAACAAAATAGAATTGTTAACTGCTCAAGAATTTGTTGATTACAGGTTAGAGTATTCACCCTGGGATCCAACAATGGCCAATGATCAATTAATTGGTGCCTACAGAGATCCGTTTGGAAATCCGGTAGATTTAAATGATCCTCGTATTATTTTAACTGATTGGCAAGATGAAATCACGAGAACTGGACTTAGTCAAAACTATAAAATGTCTGCAACTGGTGGTTCAGAAAAAAGCTCTTATTCTGCTTCTTTCTCTTACCTTGATCAAGAAGGAATCATTAAGACCTCAGCATATGAAAGATATAATGGTAACTTAAGATTAGACACAAACATATCTGATAAATTAAAGGCTGGGATCAATATTAACGCTGGTTTTACGAAAAATACTGGTGTAATTTCTGCGGCATCTGAAAATGCTGGAGGTAGATCTGGTATTATTACAAACGCAGTATCATTTAGCCCTGTTCAAGGATTAACTCGATATAGTGATGCTGAATATGATGAAGATGGAAGATTGGTTGCATTAAGAAGTAATGGTTCTGTGAATCCTCTCTTAGGTTTACAAAGTGATATCAACAATGGTAAAGGATATAATGCATTTGGTAATGCTTACGTAAAGTATCAATTTACTGAAGCCTTATCGTTTCAATCATCTGTTAGGGTTAATATGTACGGTAGTAAAGGACAACGTTATTTTTCTGAGCAATTTGGTTGGGGAGCATCTACAAATGGTAGAGCCTTTGTTGGAACTACATTTGGTAAAGGTTTAACAACCGAACAAAATTTAAATTTCAGAAAGAAATTTGGTGACCATACTATAAACGTAACTGCTGTTTACGAGCAACAAGAATCATCATTTGAAACTACAAGAGCTGAGGCAACTGGCTTTAATATCCCTGGTGTTAATTTAGATTTATTGCAATCAGCGGCCATCACATTACCAAATAGGTCGTCTTTTTCACCAAGTTTTCTAAAATCTTATTTAGGTAGAATTCAGTATGATTTCGCCGATAAATGGGTTATAAATTTAAGTGGTCGTTACGACGGATCCTCAAAATTTGCAGCAAACAGAAAATTCGCTTTCTTCCCTTCTGCAGGTATTGCTTGGAAAGCTTCGAATGAAGACTTCTTAAAAGAAAATAAAACTATTAGTAATTTGAAATTTAAAGCGAGTTACGGTGAAACAGGTAATCAAGGTATTAGAACTTTTGGTTCTTTATCTAGAACTGACCTATCAAATGTAGTTATAGGAAACGTTCTTACAACAGGTACTGCAATTACATCTTTAGATAATGTTGATTTAACTTGGGAAACTACAGCTCAACTTGACGTTGGGGTTTCTTTAGGTTTATTCGACAACAGAGTATCAATCGAGGCAGATTACTATAACAAAGAAACGCGCGATTTATTACTTGAAGTGCCATTGCCAGCAACTACTGGATTTGAAACAGCTTTGCAAAACATTGGTGCTATGACAAACAAAGGTTTTGAACTTTCTATAAACACTGTAAACGTAGATACTGAAGATTTTTCTTGGACATCTAATTTCAATATTAGTTTCAATGAGAATGAAGTAACAAGTTTAGGACCAAAAGCAGATGAGTTCTTCACAAGAGCCATTGGTGATAATCAAGTAGATAATGACTATGTCGTTCGAGTTGGTGAGCCTTTAGGATCAATTTATGGTGTTGAGGTGAATGGAGTATACAACTATGCTGATTTCCCTGCTTTTGATGGTCTTTCAGACGCTGAAGCTGCGGCTAAAATACGTCAAGATGCTGCTGACCAAGGTGTTCCTTACTTTGATGTAGTATATACCTTAAGAGATGGCGTTGTTACCTCTGCCGGTGTTGCTGATATTGATAGTTACCGTCCTGGAATGCCAAAATTTGTAGATCAAAACGGTGATGGTACTGTAGATGCAGCCGACAGAACGATTATAGGTAGAGCTGTGCCAAAACACTTTGGTGGTCTTACAAATAACTTAACATATAAAAACTTCGATTTTTCTGTATTGACTCAATGGTCATATGGTAATGACGTTTATAATAAGAATAGAAACAGAGGTGAAGCTACGGCAATACCTTTCTTCAATAAATATAGTAATGTAGCCGATCGTTGGACTCCTGAAAATCCTAATACCGATGTAGCGGGTATTTGGGGATTTGCAGATAATAAAATTGGTTCGGATGCATATTCTACGTATATTGAAGACGGTTCTTATTTAAGAATTTCTAACATTACATTAGGTTATAGTTTGCCAAAAGATTTAGTTAGTAAATATGGGTTGAAAACGCTGAGATTTTATGCAGCGGTTGACAACGCATTTTTGTTTACAAAATATTCTGGATTTGATCCTGATGTAAGTGTTGGTACTGACCAATTAACACCAGGTCTAGACGTTGACTCTTATCCAAGAGCTAGAACTTTTAGACTAGGATTAAACGTAGGGTTTTAATAATAAAATAAAAACAATGAAAAAAACAAGAACAATTTTTAA
Organism: uncultured Flavobacteriaceae bacterium; assembly: GCA_947500525.1. Taxonomy (GTDB): domain Bacteria; phylum Bacteroidota; class Bacteroidia; order Flavobacteriales; family Flavobacteriaceae; genus Aureibaculum. The sequence goes on from CANMSH010000003.1 coordinate 188,174, forward strand.
AAGTATGGCGTTACTATTAGTGGTAACTGCTGTTATTGTATCGTGTAGCGACGATAAATTGATTGAAAAGCCAACTACTTTTGCCTCACCAGATCAGTTAGTTCAAGATAAACAAGGTGCCGAAATTTACTTGGCGGGTGCATATAGTGCGATCCAAAACCTATTAGGTTCTGGAGGTGGAAGACTACCTGATGGTAGTAGATCTTACGAACCTTATCAAATACATTGGGGTACTACAGGTACCGATGAGGTAGTTACTCCGGGTTGGGAAGGAGCAAGAAAAATTATTTTCTTACAACAAGTAACACCTACGGAGATTTCTATAAGAAACATGTGGAATGACTTATATAGAGCTGTTAATCAAGCGAATAGTGTTATTGATAGAGTTAGTGGAATGACAGAAAGTCAAATAGATACTGAATCTAAAGAGTATATCATTGCTCAAGCTAAGTTTATTAGAGCAGCTACATATTTTGCTTTAGTAGTAGCTTGGGAAAATGTTCCATTAATTAAAAATGAAACTATTAGCTTAGATGATATAGAAGTTTCGCAATCTTCTCCTCAAGAGACCTATGATTTTATCATTGAAAACTTAACTGAAGCGATTGCTGTGTTACCTGAAGAACAAGGTGATGGAAGAGCTACAAAAGGAGCTGCACAAGCATTACTTGGTAAAGTATATTTACAAATGACAGGTTTTCCATTAAACCAAACGGATAAGTTTGCCTTAGCTCAACAACAACTTCAAGCTGTTATGGATAGTGGAACTTATGATTTATTACCAAACTACGCTAACGTATTTGATTTAGACAATGAGCAAAGTGTTGAAATGGTATTTTCTTTTCCAATGGACGGACCTGGTCTTGGAGAGGGAGGTAACTTGAGTACCTTCTACGGACCTAACGGTAACGTTAATAACGGCGGAGGCTGGGGAACTTGTTATATAAATCAAGAGTTCGAGTCAAGCTATGATAGAGATGATCTTAGGTTAAGAAACAATGTTGCGGTACATAACGCTAATAGCACTTCTCCTGAAGAAGCTGTGGCTGTTGACCCTAATACATGGGGAACTAATAAGACTGGCTGGAGAGGATGGAAAACACATGCCGAAAAGCCTAATAGTTATGCAAACGATACACCATTTGACAATCCTTACATAAGATTTGCAGACGTATTACTAATGTTTGCTGAAGCTAAAAACGGTCAAGGTACCTTGACACAAGGAGATCTTGATATAACTGTGAATAGACTTAGAGCAAGAGCAAGATTTATTCCAACTGCAGTACCAGATATGGTATTAGGTTCTCAAGAAGAAAATGCTGCTGAATTACTAAGTGAAAGACGTAAGGAACTATGTTTTGAAGGTTGGAGACGTCATGACCTTATAAGATTTGGTAAATATGGCGAAACAATTAGAGCTATAGACCAAGGAGGTTGGAGTACGGCTGGTAACCCTGGACCGAACTATCAAGACTTTGAGATTAGATGGCCTATACCTGATGCAGAAATGCAATTGAATCCCAACTTAGTTCAAAACGAGGGCTATTAATACTATCATATCAAGAATATTAAATCATGAAAAAATATTTAAATAAAGTTAATTTCAAATACATTGTCCCTTTAATCACTGTTTTCATTTTTGCAATTAGTTGTGAGGACTCAAATTTACGGGATGGTATTAGAGAAGTAACATTTAAACCGACAGCCACCTCAACTTTGGTCAATGTAGGGTCTACTATTACATATATAGATTCGTCTGTAAATGTATCATCGAGAGCTTGGTCTTTTGATGGTGGTAGCATCTCTTCTTCGGATCAAGAAATTGTGGACGTTATCTATAACGAGGCTGGAATATTCGGTACTGAATTAGAAGTTACCAGTAACGATGGCACAACTACAAGTAACATATTTAACGTGGAAATATTTCCACGTGTTACTTCGGAATTCAATGCCAGTGCCAATGCAGCACAAATTGGCAGTGTCATTTCCTTTTCAAATGTATCGCAAAATACCGCGTCTGCCTTTGAAGATTTAGAAGCCGAAAGAGATGATTCTTTCTTCTGGGAATTTGAAGGAGGTGTACCATCTACTAGTTCAGAAAAAGATCCTGTAGTTCAATATCCAAACACTGGAGTTTTTGATGTTAAACTAACGGTATGGAGAAGAGCTCCATTAGATAGTATGGTAACAGTTAAAACTGATTTCGTAAATATAGTAGATGTTGAAGTTATTTCACCAGCTGAAGTAAATTTAGTAGACTTAGGGTCAAAAATAGCTATTACCTATGGTACAGCATTGGCTTCTATTGATGCGAGTAAATTTGATCTTTTGGTTGATGATGCTCCTGCTGGTTTTACAATTGCAGTAGATGGAACTGATCCAAATACATATTTACTAACTTTAGATACTCCGATTACAGAAGGACAAACCATTGTATTAAATTATGTAGGTGGTGGAGATTTTGCCGCTACTGGTGAACTTTTAGCTCCTATTGTAGATTTGGCAGTTACAAATTCTGTAGTAAACCTTTTTGTAAAAGGAGATTTTGAAGGTGTTACCACAAACGAGTATGATGTGAATAACGGATTCCTTGGGTCTAATGCCGCCGACATCAGTGCAGATTTAGTTGATGGTGTTGGTGCTGATGGATCTAGAGCGTTAGTGTTTACTGCTACAGCAGCCACGGCTGGAAGTAGAAGAACATTATTTGGAGATAAGAATAATGCTGATGTACAACTCATAGAACCAATTGAGCAAGGTGCTGATTATTTGGTTAAAGCCTTAATCAAATATACAGGAACAGTTCCTGAACAAGTTCGTTTTTCTATGGTTGGATTTACATTCGATAATGTTATTGTGAATGCTCCTTTCGATATAAGCGGATTAGTAGAAGGTGAATGGCTTGAAGTTGAAGCATCGTTTACGGCTCCTGGAAACAATAAACCACAATCGTATGCTTTACCAAATGTTACCGTTGGAGCTGGCGCAAGTACTGTGTCTTGGGATAACGTTAAAGTTTATAAAAAATAACTTTTTAAGTAATAAGAGATTTTATTAAAACTTTAAAAGCCTATTTGATAAATCAAATAGGCTTTTTTTGACCTTAAAGGCGTATTTTCATGACCTCAACAAAAAAAATACATTTATAATTTTTACATTTAGAAGCATAATTTTTTTAATCAATGAAATCTACTCTTATCACCCTTTTTGTTCTCATTTTTCTCGTAAGTTGTACCAATGATAAAAAAGTACAATCAAATAATACCTCTCAACCAGAGACTGAAAGCGAAGACCTAAGTCTTTTTACTTTGATTGATCCAAACGAAAGTAATGTTACTTTTAACAATAAGATAGAAGAGAACTTTGATAATTTCTTTGCCGTATTTCAATATGTTTATAATGGCGGCGGCGTAGCAATTGGTGATATTAATAATGACGGATTGTCGGACATTTATTTTACAGGGAACCAAGTTTCTGATAAATTATACCTCAATAAAGGCAACTTTGAGTTTGAAGATATTACTAAAAAAGCAGGATTAGAAAGTAATAAAGGATGGCACAGTGGTGTAGTAATGGCCGATGTCAATTCAGACGGACTTGTTGATATTTATATATGTAGAGGTGGTTTTAAGGATACCAAAGAAGAACGTGCCAATTTACTCTATATCAACCAAGGCGATAATACCTTTAAAGAAGAGGCTGCATCTTATGGAATTAACGATACAGGATTTTCAATTATGGCTTCTTTTTTTGATGCTGATAATGATAATGATCTCGATTTATACATAACTAGCAGACCCAACACCTACTTCATGGGATATCAGCAAGTATTAAAAGGAAAAGAAAAAGAAGATGATAATTATAGAGACAAACTTTATATAAATAACAATGGCAAGTATGTAGAAAAAGGTATTTCAAATGGAATAAAAAACAGTTATGAATACGGACTTGGACTTGCAACTGCAGATTTTAATGATGACAACAAAACAGATATTTATGTAGCCAACGATTATTTAGGCCGCGATTTTATGTATATAAACAAAGGAAAAGGGAAGTTTAAAGATGAATTAACCTCTAGATTCAATCATATTCCGTTTTATGCCATGGGTCTAGATGTTGTTGATTTTAACAACGATGGCATGGAAGATATTATGCAACTAGAAATGATGCCAGAAGATTACGAAAGATCAAAAGTTAATATGGCCTCCATGAATACAAAGCTCTTTGATGACATGACCAGTAATGGTTTTTATTATCAAAATATGCACAACCAATTGCAACTAAACCGAGGCAAAGGAGTCTTTAGTGATATCGCTCAATTTTCAGGTATTGCAAAAACAGATTGGAGTTGGGCCTGTTTGGGTAGTGATTTTGATAATGACGGTAATCGTGATTTATATATTACGAATGGTTATAGACGAGATGTTTGGGACAAAGATGCCAATGCAAAGTTCAATGCATACATGCGCAGCGGACAAGCAAAAAAATTCACCAACGAACAAAACGCTACATATATTATTAGCTTATTTAAAGAGAACAAAATACCGAATTACATCTATCAAAATAATGGCGATTTAACCTTCACAAAAAAAATAAAAGAATGGGGCATTAATCAAACCAGTTTTTCAAATGGCGCCGCTGTTGCAGATTTAGACAATGATGGCGATTTAGATATTGTAGTTAATAATATTGATGATGCCGCTTTTATCTATAAAAACACATCCGAAAAACTAAATAATAATCATTTAAAAATTAAACTAAACGGTCCGGTTAAAAACAGTACAGGTCTTGGCGCGAAAGTGCGTATTTCTTATAATAATCAGCAGCAGTATCATGAATTTAAGACTGTTAGAGGTTACTTGTCTTCTGTAGAACCAATTGTACATTTCGGAGTCGGTAAAGTAAGTACAATAGATAAAGTTCATGTTTTATGGCCTGACGGAAAGGAAAATATCCTTCAAGATATTACGACGAATCAATTGTTACATATTGATTACAACAAAGCCTCTGTTGTAAAAAATAATCTAGAGCAAACCAAGCCTTTATTTACAGAAATATCGGGAGCAACATTTCAAAATCCTTTTGTTCATAAAGAGAATATTTATGACGATTTCAAAGATCAAATTCTGATCCCACATAAGTTGTCCCAAAATGGCCCTTGTATAGCTGTTGGAGACGTAAATGGAGATACCTATGAAGATTTCTATATTGGAGGAGCAGGAAATCAAAGTGGCCAACTATTTTTACAAACTTCAAACGGTAAGTTTATTCCGAGTAATCAAACTGCCATAACAAATGATGCCCAACATGAAGATGTTGGCGCTGTGTTTTTCGATGCGGATGGAGATACCGATTTAGACTTATATGTTGTTAGTGGAGGAAACGAATTTGATATTCATGATCCTCTTCTGCAAGATAGATTGTATTTAAACAATGGTAAGGGTAAGTTTTCAAAATCAAATGATTTACCAACGTTAAATGAAAGTGGTTCTGTAGTTGTGCCTCTAGATTTTGACGCCGATGGTGATCTCGACTTATTTATTGGTGGAAGATTGACACCAAAAACATATCCTTACTCACCTAAAAGCTTTTTACTCGAAAATAAAAATGGGAAATTTACCGATGTAACTGAAACCCGAGCTCCGGCATTATCGAACATAGGTATGGTCACCTCTGCCGTTTGGAGTGACATTGACGGAAACAATACAAATGAACTTATTCTCGTAGGTGAATGGATGCCGATTACTATTTTTAAATTAGAGAATAAAAAATTTGTTAATGTTACTAGTCAATATGGCTTAGAAAAAACAAATGGTTGGTGGAATAAAATTGTAGCATCAGACATTGATAAAGATGGTGATACTGACTATATTATTGGAAACTTAGGGTTGAATTATAAATTTAAGGCTAGTGAAGACAAACCTTTTATTGTATACGCTAATGATTTCGACAAAAACGGTACCAACGACATATTCTTGGCGAAACATTATAAAGATCGAGAAGTTCCTATTCGTGGAAAAGAATGTACTTCGCAGCAATTACCAAGTATCAAAAAGAAATACAAAACATATCAAGCATTTGCTAAAGCGGATATCGCCCAAATTATAGGAAATGGTGCAGAAGAAGCTTTAAAATATGAAGCCAAAGAATTTGCAAGTGTTATCCTAAAAAATGAAAATGGTAAACTAGTTATAGAAAAATTACTTAGTCAAGCTCAGTTTTCTGTATTAAATGGAATCGTTGTTGAAGATTTTAATAAAGATGGCATCAATGATATTTTAATCGCCGGAAATAAATTCGAGGTAGAAATTGAAACAACAAAAGCAGATGCTTCTGTAGGTCTACTCATGCTAGGAACTCAAACGGGAGCATATACATCTGTGAATTATCTTGACAGTGGTTTCTTTGTTCCATTTAATGTAAAGGATATTCAAAAGATCAAATTAGGTAAAGGTAAAATCGGGATACTTACTGCAATAAATGATGATAAATTGAGGCTTTTTTCTACTAATGAATAGAAGAAATAACATAATTGATATAGTTCTTGATTCAAAGATATTTAGTAAATCATAAAATCAACCCTTGCTCTTTAAAAAACATTTATGTTATTCTTCCATTTAAATTTTACAGATTTTTACATTTCATTTATATATCTATTAAACTTTTAAATTAAAGTGATGAAAAATTTCTTATTATCGATAACAATTATTGGATGCTATATGACACTATCTAGCTGTAGCATAAAGCCGCATAACAATACGGCGAAACCAATTGCACATTCACAAACACTCATCCAAAACGATAGTAATGAAGATAAAATATTAGTTTTTTCTAAAACCAATGGTTGGAGACACAAATCCATTCCAAGTGGCATCGCTGCATTGAAAAAAATGGGCTTAGAAAACAATTGGCACATAGATGCTACAGAAGATTCTTTGCAATTCAATTATGAAAATTTAAAAAAATATAAAACACTCGTTTTCGTAAATACAACAGGAGACATTTTAAATTCACAGCAAGAACAAGCTTTCAAGCGATACATTAATGAAGGTGGCGGGTTTGTTGGTATACATTCGGCTTCAGATACCGAACACGATTGGCCATTTTATGCCCAGTTGATTGGAGGACATTTTAAATCACACCCTGCTCAGCAAACAGCTACTTTAAAAGTTCATAAAGAAAATAACCATCCATCCATCGCACATTATGGAGATTCTTTCCAAAAATTTGATGAATGGTACAATTTTAAAAAACCAGTAGTATCGCATGTCAACGTGTTATTAGAATTAGACGAATCTAGCTATACCGGTGAAAGAATGGGTATCAAACATCCAATTGCCTGGTATCATCATTTTGAAGGCGGACGCATATTTTTCACAGGAATGGGTCACACAAATGAGACTTTTGAAGATGCTAATTTTTTAAAGCATCTAAAAGAAGGGATCCTTTGGGCACTGCATAAGACTCATGTAGCTCTAAACGAAAAAGGAGAAAACCTATTAGACAAAGACCTGAAAAAATGGGATGTTTGGATGGGCGGAGTGCATACTTCTGTCGATTTAGATGTCGAAAAGTCAAAAGACGTTAAAACTGGTAAACCTTTGGGGTTAAACAACGATCCTAAAAAAGTATTTTCTATAATCGAAGAGGATGGTGAAGAAATTCTAAAGATTACCGGAGAAATTTATGGCGGTTTAACTACAAAAAACGAATACCGTAATTATCATTTCAAAACACAATTTAAATGGGGTGATAAAAAATGGGAGCCTCGTTTGAATGATAAAAGAGATAGTGGTATTTTATATCATGCGAAAGGTCCGCATGGTGCTTTCTGGAATGTTTGGATGGCTTCATTAGAATTTCAAGTACAAGAAGGTGATTGTGGAGACTTTATAGCATTGGGTAATGTATACGGAGATGTGCCAGCTGAGAGAAAAGTGCGTTCTAACGGAAGTCCTTATTTTGTTTATAGCCCTACTGGAAAAAATACCCCTCTTAAATGGGATACTGGCTTCGAATCTGGTCAAGCTAGCAAATCTATCCTCAATGAAAACCCTAATGGGCAATGGAATACACTAGAAATATACTGTCTAGAAAATGAAAGTATCCATTTAGTTAATGGAAAAGTCGTAAATCGAGTTAAAAATGCCCGTTACAATGTTGCCGGAAAGACAATTCCGGTAAACGAAGGTAAAATTCAGATCCAATCTGAAGCTGCCGAAGTTTATTATAAAAATATGACCATTACTCCTATCAATAATTTTCCGAAAAAGTTTCATAAACTTTAGTTATTAGCCATTTGTTCTGTGAATATACTCATATGAACTAATCGTAAATACCAGATATCAATAATTTAGCTCAAGTAAATGATATCAAAAAGTATAAAATGAAATTTTTTAAACAATTAAAATTAGTTGTTCTAGTTGTAGCTGTTGCCCTTTCATGTAAGGAAAATAAGGAAGAAACACCAGTACAAAAAGAGGCAAAATATACTGCCGATTGGGAATCTTTAAAACAACATGACACACCTGAATGGTTTTTAGATGCAAAATTTGGAATTTATTGCCATTGGGGGCCTTATTCTGTGCCTGAATATGAAAGTGAATGGTATGCACATTGGATGTATGTGAATGCCGATAACCCTGAAGCTGTAGATGGTAAAGCAAGTAAATTTTACGATCATCATGTAAAAACTTATGGCTCACTAAAAGAATTTGGTTATAAAGATTTCATTCCTATGTTTAAAGCAGAAAAATTTGATGCTGCTGAATGGGCTGATCTATTTCAAAAAGCAGGGGCAAAATTCGCCGGTCCTGTATCAGAACATGCTGATGGTTTTGCCATGTGGGATAGTAAAATTACTGAATGGGATGCGAAAGATAAAGGTCCGAAAAGAGATGTCATGGGCGAATTAGCTAAAGAAATTCGTAAACGCGACATGAAATTTATAGCGACTTATCATCGTCAATGGTTATTTGGATGGTACCCTACTTGGGATGAAACCACGGATGCTTCTGATCCTCAATATGCCGGTTTGTATGGTCCTAAATTAAAAAAAGGAGATAATCAAATGCCGCGTAGCGCACATGCTATCGAAACTGGAAAAGAAAAAGCACATTACCCATTAGCCGATAAAGCTTTTAATGATGAATGGCTTGCGCGACTTAAAGAGATTATTGACAATTATGATCCGGATCTCGTTTGGTTTGATAATAAGATGGATGTTATTAGCGAAGATCATAGAAAAGAATTTTTAGAGTATTACTACAACAACGCAGATAAAAACGGAAAAGATGTAGTTTCTACCTATAAATTCTATGATTTTAAACCTGGTTCTGCAGTATTAGATTTAGAGCGCGCTAGAATGAGTGAAAAGAAAGATTTTCCTTGGTTAACAGATGATTCGATTGATTGGAAATCTTGGTCGCATATTAGTAACCCGAGATACAAATCAACCAATAGATTGATCGACTTTTTAGTTGATGTTGTGAGTAAAAATGGAGCTGTTTTATTAAATATAACACCTAGAGCTGACGGTACCATTCCTGAGCCAGTTAAAGAAAGACTTCTTGAAATGGGACAATGGCTAAAAGTGAATGGTGAAGCAATTTATGGTACACGTACTTTCGATATTTATGGAGAGGGAGACGCTGAAGTTATAGAAGGACATTTAAGTGAAGAAAAAAATGCCGATAATACTGCAAAAGACATTCGTTTCACGACAAAAGGAGACATATTATATGCCACAGTATTAGACTGGCCTGCAAATGGAGAGTTAAAAATTAGATCTTTAAAAGAAGGTGATGGCGTTTATAAAAAAGAGATCGCTAGTATCCAGATGCTTGGAAATGAAGGAGATTTAGATTTTAATAGAAATTCAGAAAACCTTACAATCACACTTCCCAAAAAAGTGGGAGACCATGCGTTTTCTTTCAAAATAACTCCAAAGGAGTAAAACTTTTTAGTTAATTTTAGTAATGAGTTGATAGTACTTACATTGGTATTGTCAACTCTTTTTTTATCAAACCCATCCCTATGAAAATCACAAAATTTCTTTTTATTCTTCTCTTGAGTCTATCTTTTACTTTTAGTAGTTGTAATTCTACAAAAAATGACAAAAATGATTGGCTCGATTTAATTGATGAAGATCTATCTTATTGGAATATTTGGATGGGTGCCCCACACACATCTACTGATATTGCAGGCTACGAAACCTTTGAAGATGTTAGAATAGGCACACCAATAGGGCTCAATAAAGATCCAAAAAATGTATTTTCTGTAATTCAAGAAAATAATGAACCAGTTTTAAAAATAACTGGAGAGATTTTTGCCGGATTGGTGACAAAATCTGATTATAAAAACTACCATTTAAAATGGCACTTTAAATGGGGAGATAAAAAGTGGGCTCCTCGGTTAGACAAAAAAAGAAATAGTGGAATTTTATATCACAGTGTTGGAGATTACACAGACTTTTGGAATGTTTGGATGACAAGTTTAGAATGTGAAGTACAAGAGAGCGATTGTGGAGATTTTATTACAATTGGAGAAGGAAGAACAGATGTAAAAGCCAAATGTCCATCAATTAAAGTTGGTAATAAATATGTTTTTGATCAAGCAGGAGTTATGAACGAATTTTCTTGGAACAGGCCAGCATATGAAACAGGAAGATGTTTTAAACCCGGAAATCCAGAAAAACCTCATGGAGAATGGAATACCATGGAATTGATTTGCTTAGATAATATAGCTATTCACGTCTTAAACGGAAAAGTAGTGATGATTGTTAGCGATGGCTATGCCAATTTAAATGGAACATGGCAACCTATGACTTCTGGCAAAATTCAAATTCAATCAGAAGCTGCTGAAATCTATTACAAAAAAATTAAGTTGAGACAAATAACTAAAATACCCGACGTCTATAAAAATCAAGCGAGCACTTTTTTTGACAATCTCTAATTTAAAGAATAAAATGGCGAAAATATATTTGAACAATTTAACGGCGTTACGGGGTATAGCAGCAATATTAGTTGCACTACTTCATTATGATTTTTTCATCGGAAGCATTGTTTTAAACAACAGCTATAGCTTTGTGGACAAACTCTATCTTATGGTAGATTTATTTTTCATATTAAGCGGTTTTATAATGTGTTATGTTTATGAAGATCAGTTCCAAGTAAAAGTTGTAAAAACAAATTATAAAAACTTCTTAATTGCTAGACTAGCTAGAATCTATCCCCTTCATTTTATAACGCTTTGTGTTGAAATATTTATTTTTTTATGCATCGTTCTGGTTGGTAAATATGATGCCTTATCATCCTTAGCTAAATATGCCTATAGTTTAGAAACTATACCTATGAACTTGTTATTTGTACATACAGTTGGCTTTCATAATTTTGTTTCTTGGAACTCGCCTTCCTGGAGTTTAAGTGCCGAATGGTGGGCTTATGTTATATTTCCTTTTTTGTTTTTACTATTTCGAAAAATAGGATATAAATATTGGTTCGCAATAAGTATTTTTGCCATATCTGGTTGGTTTATCATAGAACTAATTTTAGCTCCGCTTGAACCCTTTTTTACTTTCCCTAGAAATCCTAAGCATATTACTCTAGATGTAATTTGGCACTTTGGAACAATTAGAGGTATTGTTGGTTTTATCGCCGGAATGTCAATTTGGCAATTGTATAAACAATCAACATTCAAAAATATTATGGGCAACGGATGGACTCTTTTATTTTTCTCAATAGCAGGTTTAATTTCTATGCAAGTCAAATTATTTGACTCTATAGCAGTCACCTTTTTCGCTTTGCTAATTTTATCTTCAGCATATGGAAGTAAATCTATTGATAGATTTTATTCTTGGAAAGTTTTTGAAAAACTTGGCAAATGGTCATTTTCTATTTACATGTGGCATATGGTTTTACTAAATATAATTATGAAGTTTTTTGATTTATATATTGGTGCATCCTTTAAGAATTACTTAAACCCAAGTTATGTAGAAAATTTATTATATCTGATGATCTATCTTATACTCGTTTGTTTTATAGGCTCGTTATCCTATAAATTTATAGAAAATCCAACCAGAAAGTGGGTAAGAAAAAAGTTCAGTTCTTAACATTTTCTACTTTAAATCTCACATATAAAATGAAGAAAACAACTAACATCTTATGCATTATAATCACGCTCATCAGTTTACAATCTTTTAGTCAGAATGAAGTTATTTTTCTATGGGATATCGTTCCAAATCAAAGAGCATCAAATGAAAAAGAAATTGTCAAAACTGGTAATATTGTAAGTATTCGAAACGTTCAAAACCCAAGTTTCGAAGTTTTTTTAGCTCCAAAACAACTTTCAAACGGAAAGGCAGTTCTTATTTTTCCTGGTGGCGGTTATGGAAATCTCGGAATTCATTATGAAGGATCGGCATTCGCAAAATGGCTTAATTCGAAAGGAATTTCAGCATTTGTTTTAAAGTATAGACTTCCTAACTCTAAAACACTTATCAAACCTCACTTGGCTCCTTTGCAAGATGCTCAAAGAGCTATGAGAACCATAAGATACAACGCGCAAAAATGGGGTGTAAAGGCAAACGATATTGGGATTCTTGGCTTTTCTGCTGGAGGTCATTTGGCCTCAACATTAGGTACACATTTCGAGTACAATTGCTACCAACCACAAAACGAAATAGATAAAATTTCAGCAAGACCAGATTTCATGGCACTTATATATCCTGTAATATCGATGAAAGATTCAATTACACATAAAGGTTCAAAGTTGAATTTACTAGGAAAGAATCCAAAAGATGATCTTGTTCACTTATTTTCAAATGAATCACAAGTTACTCCAAAAACGCCTCCTACTTTTATATTGCACTGTACAGATGACAGGGTTGTTCCTATCGAAAATTCATTAGATTTTTTTAAATCGCTCACCAAAAATGCTGTTCCTACCGAAATACATATATACCCAAAAGGAGGGCATGGTTTTGCCTTCGCCACCAATGACCAACATTTAAAGAACTGGACTTCTATTCTCCATAAATGGCTAATTAATCCAAAGTAAAACCTATTCGTTCTATCATTTTAAACATATGTACTTTTGTTCAGCATGTTCATAATTTATATTTGTGATTCACTTATTTTAATCTGAAAATATAATTATTATGAGAATACTTTTATCTATTTTTTTATGTTCAATAGGAACTGTATTTAGTCAAACTCCACCTGCCCCTGAAGGGTTCAAATGGGTGAAAAATGAAAAATTTTCTGATGAATTTAATGGTGATAAACTAGATGCCTCTAAATGGTATGATCGATCGCCTTATTGGGTACATGGAAGACCTCCTGCAACATTTAGAGCATACTCGGTATCTGTAAAAAATGGTAATCTTCAAATCAAAAATTCAGTTCTAAAAGGAGATAAAAAATACAATATTGCAGGAGGTGCTGTGGCCTCCGTAGCTAAAGACGCCTTTTATGGTTATTATGAAACTCGCATGAAAGCATCGAGTATCTCAATGTCATCTACTTTTTGGCTCAAAAACAAACCCGTTTCTAATGAGTGCCCGTTCGAACAACTTGAATTAGATATAGTTGAAATTGTGGGTCAGCAAAAAAGAGCCGATGACTTTAGAACTAAACTTCACTCTAATACACACATATTCCATACAGATTGTAAAGGTGAAAAAGTTGTAAAATCAGCTAAAGGTAAAAATACAACCATTGATCCACCAGCAAACGAAGCATATCATGTATACGGATGTTGGTGGGTAGATGCCAATACGGTAAAGATATATTTAGATGGAAAATATCAATTTACGATGAATCCTAGCACATTCTTTAGAGATAAACCATTTAATAGAGAAATGTATATGCATCTTGTCACCGAAACGTACAATTGGGAAACCCCTCCTACTCCAGAAGAACTATCAGACAATTCAAAGAATACAACCTATTATGATTGGGTACGATCTTATACTTTAGTTGCTAAATAACGCTTAATATGAACCAACTTATTAGATACTGCTTACTTACTTTTTGCATTTTTTCATTGTCTTGTGGTAAAAAATCAAATGATGAAGACACCAAAGAAAAAGCTAAAACTTCTCCAAACATTATACTATTTTATGTAGATGATTTAGGTTATGGTGATATTGGATCTTATGGAGCAAAAGGAGTGAAAACTCCGAGTTTAGATAAAATGGCTCAAAATGGTTTGCGTTTTACTGATGCACATAGTCCAGCGGCAACATGTACCCCATCTAGATATTCATTATTAACTGGGAACTACGCTTTTAGGAATAAAGCGAGTGTGCTAAAAGGTGACGCTTCTTTGTTGATAGATACTGGTAGATCGACACTTCCTAAAACCCTAAAAAAAGCAGGATATACTACAGGAATCGTAGGGAAATGGCATTTAGGTTTAGGCGATGGTACTATTGATTGGAATAGAAGTATAAAACCAGGTCCTAATGAAATAGGTTTCGACTATAGCTTTCTTCTCCCGGCTACTGGAGATCGTGTTCCCACAGTATTTTTAGAAAATGGAACTGTTATAAATTTATCTAAAAATGACCCGATTGAGGTGAGTTATGATCAAAAGGTAGGGAACAGACCTACAGGTGAAGAACAACCAGAATTACGCAGGCAAATAGCAGACCCTCAACATAATCAAACCATCGTAAATGGATTAAGCAGAATTGGTTACATGGGAGGTGGAACATCTGCCGAATGGATAGATGAAGATTTTCCCTATGTTTTTAATAATAAAGCCATCTCGTTTTTAGAAAATAACACTAAAAATCCGTTCTTCTTATTTTATTCATTTCATGATATTCATGTGCCAAGGGCACCCCATAAGAATTTTAAAGGCGTAAGTCCAATGGGGCCTAGAGGTGATGCAATTGCCCAGGTAGATTACGTTGTTGGACAAATAATAAAGAAAGTAGAGGACTTAGGAATTGCAGAAAATACACTCATCATATTTACTAGTGATAACGGACCTGTGCTCAACGATGGTTATGAGGACCAAGCAATTGAACTTTTAGGTGAGCACAAACCTGCCGGACCATTGAGTGGTGGTAAATATAGTATTTATGAAGGAGGTACGCGCGTGCCCACTATCACCTATTGGCCGAAGACCATTGCACCAGGTGAATCTGATGCATTAATGAATCAAGTAGATCTACTCGCTTCAGTTGCCGCCATGTCAAAACAACCTTTAGATGATGATGTAATTGATAGTGAAAATCATTGGAAAGCTTGGATCGGTCAAACCAAAAAAGGACGAGAATCTATGCTAGAAGAAGCCTATACATTTGCATTAAGAGTGGGGCCATATAAATATATACAGCCAAAAAATGAAAAAGGATTTGAATGGGTGAAAGGGAAAGGTATCGACGCCGGATTACAATCCAAACCGCAGCTGTATTTACTAAAGGAAGATATTGGAGAAACCTTGAATATTGCATCAGAAAATCCTGAAAAGGTAGCAGAGTTTGAAAAACAACTTCAATCAATTCTAAATAAAAAATAAAATAGACCATAAACTATGAATCTCAATAAAAAATTTATTCTCTTACCTGCATTATTGCTCTTTTTTAATGCTTTTGCAAAGGATATATATGTTTCTAAAGACGGAGATGATTCTAATTCTGGTACCATAGATAATCCTTTTCTAACGATTACCAAGGCCGCAAGTGTTGCTGTGGCCGGAGATATTGTATATATCCGAAAAGGAACTTATGAGGAGACCTTGACCCCTTTAAACTCTGGAACAGCAGGCAACCCAATAATTTTTCAATCTTTTCCTGGAGAAAGAGTTATTATATCTGCCATGGAATCTTTATCTGGTTGGACACAAGAAAGCGGTGCAATTTATAAAACCACTATTCCTTTCTCCTCTTTAGGACAAGAGAACTTTGTTATGCATGGCGAAACTGCCTTAGATCTAGCAAGATGGCCAAATAAAACAGAAGCGGACCCTTTTGCATTAAACACTCTGAGAAATACTGGTGGTAGCGGTGGCAGTGTCATTAATAGTGCTTATCTCACAGAAAGTTCAATACCGGGTATTGACTGGACTGGAGGTGCTTTATGGTTCTACGGAGATAGACCGGGGTCTGGATGGTTAGCCTGGAAAAGAACAATCACAAGTAGTTCTTCGGGCAGGGTTAACTTCAACTTTACGACAAGCAATGATTGGATTCGAACCTTTCACCCTCCTGTGGATAAAGGAGATTTCTTTTTAGAAGGCGTTAAAGGCGCTTTAGATTATCAAAACGAATGGTATTACGATGAATCGACTGATGAACTATTTGTTCAATTACCAAGCGGGAGCATTCCAAGTGATAATGCCGTTAAAATGAGAAGACGTTTGCTAACTATTAACCTTAAACATAAAAAACATATAGAGGTGAAAAATTTAGCGGTATTTGGTGGTATCATTAGTCTTGAAGATGACACCAGATGGACAACAAATTCTAATACAACAAACAATGTATTATATGGCATAACATCGCTATATGGGGCCCATACGCAAGGAGTAACCAATAATTTCAGCACTCAAATAGCGAGTGTTAAAATTGAAGGATCTAACAATAGAGTTGAAAAATGTGAGATTGCTTTTGGAGCTGCGGGTGGTTTAAATGTTCGCGGTAATAATCACCTAATTAAAGATAATTATATTCATGATTTTGATTATTTAGGTTCTTACGATGCACCAGTTGTCATTCGTGGTATAAACAATACGAAGGTCGAAAGAAATACCGTTTTTAATGGCGGACGCGATGCCATACAGTATAATGGAAATAGTAATGAAATCTCCTTTAATGATGCTTCGAGAAGTAACTTGATAGCAGATGATTGTGCGTTGTTTTATAGCGTGGGTAGGCAACCAAATACCGAACTTCATCACAATTGGTTTCATGATTCAGCATCCAGTGGAGATAAATTTAAAGCAGCCGGAATTTATTTAGATACAAATCCTGAAGGCTTTACTGTACATCATAACGTAGTTTGGAATACAGAATGGACAAATATTCAAATGAATTGGGATGCGAAAGATATCAATATCTACAATAATACCTTATGGAACGGTTCTGAAGTCATGGGAGCTTGGCATAAAGAAGGAACTTCTTTTAGCAACGTGAAAGTCTGGAACAATTTAGGTAGTGATGATAATTGGGAACCACAATCTGACAAACAGAACAATTTGGTAGTAAATGCTAGTGTGTTTGAAGATGAAGCTAACGGAAATTTTTATTTAAATAATGATTCAACTCCAATAGACCAAGGAAGAGAGATTTCAGGAATTACTGATGGATTCTTAGGCAGTAATCCTGATATTGGGGCTTATGAAAATGGAGGTGAAAACTGGACTCCTGGTATCTCTTGGACTCCAGAACTTGGTCCGGCAGGTTTAGGCTGCTATGGCTTACCTGGTGAAAATTGTCTTTTATTACCCGAAAATGATCAGGATAATGACGGAGTAGATGATAGCGTTGATCAGTGTCCAAATACGCCTGCTGGTTCCACTGTAAACACCGTTGGATGCCAAGTATTCACATTGCCAGCAGATAACTTTACCATACTCACCTCCAGCGAAACTTGTTCTAGTAGTAATAACGGTTCTGTTCAGATCAATTCTAAAGAAAATGCACATACATTTATTGCGAAAATTGAAGGGACTTCTACTGAAAAAACATTTACTGAAAGCACCGTTTTTGATAATCTCAATGCTGGTGATTATACTATTTGTATAACTACCCCAACTGATGCTGAATACGAGCAATGTTTTACATTAACCATCACCGAACCAGAAGATTTGTCGGTTTTTACGAAAGTTGATAATGCCTCTAAAACAATGTCTTTAACGTTAAATGGAGGACATTTATATAGAATCAATCTCAATGGTTTCATCACGGTCACCGATCAAAACAGCATCACCTTGCAATTAAAAAAAGGAACGAATGATTTGACGGTCTCAACGGACAAAGACTGCCAAGGACAACATAAACAAGAAATTGTAATTTTTGATGAAATCACAATATTTCCAACGGTTGTTGAAGATGAATTTATTATTGGATTTCCGGAAAAGAAAGATCAAAAGGTTGTCTATCAAATACTATCTTCAACAGGGCAAACTGTGATTCAAAAAAGTGTAGATCGAAAGAATCAACAATTAGCCATAGATGTAACCAACCTATCAACCGGAATTTACTTCGTTAATGTGATGACTTCATCATCAAACGTTAATTTTAAATCTAAAATAATCAAGAAATGATAAACTATACTAAATTTATGAAGCGTTGTTTATGTTTAGTTCTACTTTTTCAACTTTTTGCATGTGGAGGCTCAGGTGAAAGCGGCGGCGGTGAAGAAACCGTAGTAAACCCAAAAGCTGCATCTCTAATTTTCCCTTTAGAAAATTCTGAATGTAATGAAGGCACTATTATTTCGGACACACAAAGCAAGGTTCTTTTTGAATGGAATCAAGCTGAAGATACCGATAGTTACACCTTGGTAATCAAAAATCTTTTAGATAATACAACGAGGAATATAAATACAAATGCGACCTCTAAAGAGGAAAATATTTTAAGAGGTGTTCCTTATTCATGGCATGTTATTTCAAAAGCAATTGGCAACTCGAATACTGCTAACAGCTCAACCTGGAAATTTTATAATGCAGGTGCCGCCGTAGAAAATTATGCTCCTTTTCCCGCTGAGCTTGTAAGTCCGACCATGGGTGGACTAGCAACAACATCAACTTCATTAAAATGGAATGGTAGTGATGTTGATAATGATATTGAATCTTATGACGTATATTTAGATCAAGCGAATCCGCCAACCGTATTACATGGTAATACAACAAGTTCTAGTATGAATGGACTTTCTTTGGATGCCAATACTGTTTATTATTGGCGTATTATTTCTAAAGATTCACATGGCAATAGTTCTCAATCTCCTGTGTTTGAATTTAGAACACAATAATATCAATTGGCGTGGATGTGAGTGGGAGAATTTTGGATGCTATCGCCTAAAATAAATAGAAAACCAAAAAAATCGGTTTTATAACTGTATAATTATTTAATTTTATCATTATCAATTTTATAAATGTGAATATCCTAAAAAAAAGAAATACCTTAAGTCTACTATTTTTATTGGTAAATATTTTTTTTAACTATTCTCAAGAAAGACCAAATGTAGTCGTAGTTTTGGCCGATGACATTGGCGTTGGAGATATCTCTCAATATCGTAGGTTACACACAGACAAAATTGTTGTCACTACCCCCACTATCGATAAATTAGCACAACAAGGTATTATGTTTACTGATGCTCATTCTCCAGCAGCTTTATGTGCTCCATCTAGATATGCAATTATGACAGGAAATCATTGTTACAGAAGTGATTATCCAAGAGGAGTTTGGGGAGCTTATGAAAAATCACCGATCAAATCAGATCAATTAACATTAGGTAAATTAATGCAAAATGCGGGGTATGAAACAGCATTTTTTGGCAAATGGCATTTAGGTGGAGATTTTCACAAAAAAAATGATACTACAAGCATTTATAGAGGCCCAAGACATAAACCTGAATTGGATGTAGATATTACTAAAATTGTTAATGGAGGTCCTCAATCTAATGGCTTTGATTATAGTTTTACGTATCCGTCTGGCATTCAAGATGTGCCGTATGCAGTTTATGAAAACGGTCGTATAATGCAATTGAACAAAAAATCTAAAATCACATTCATTACCCAAGGCAAAATGGATAAAATAAACGTGAAATTAGACAAGATGGAAGGGCTTGGAGATTCATATTGGGATCCTCATGACATGGGGCCTCTGCTGGCACACAAGGCTATAAATTATATCAAGAATCATAAAACCAACAAACCTTTTTTCATGTATTATAGCACGCAAGCAGTGCATTTACCACATACACCTCCAAAAAAGCTAAACGGTAAAAAAATAGCCAACACTACCCCAACGAAGCATTTAGATATGGTTAAAGAACTAGATGTACAAATGGAAATGTTGGTTAAAATCCTTAAAGAAAAAGGTATTTACAATAATACGCTTGTTATAATTACATCTGATAATGGCGGATTAGCCCGAAAGGAAACGTTAAGCGCTGGCCATAATTCAAATGACATTTATCGAGGAGGAAAAAATCAACCATACGAAGGAGGTCATAGAGTTCCATTTATTGCGCATTGGCCTGATCGAATTCAGCCAGGTCAAATATCCAAAACTCCTGTATTAGGCCTAGACATTATGGCTACTTTGGCAGCTCTTACGCATCAAAATATTGGAGAAAATCAAGCGATGGATTCTTCCAATTTATTGCCTATATTTTTAGATAAAGACACTATAAAACCACATCCGTTTTTAATTACGCAATCAGGAACAGGAAAAGAAATTATGATCACCGAAGATGGCTGGAAGTTGATAGTCAAAATTGATAAAGAAGACTCCTTTATGGAAAATCAAAAGCTTATCGCTCTTTTTAATTTAAATGAGAACCCTTCAGAAATTGAGGAACAAAACTTCATAAATGATCCAACTTACCAGAATAAGGTGAATTACTTATTAAATACTTATACCAAAATTAGGCGAAGTAAAGAAAGTACAGGAATTAAATAAAATTGTAGTTATGTCAATTATTTTCATAGGAAGTTATACCGAAATGTTAGCACCAAATTTCGGGGGGCATGGAGAAGGGATTTCTACATTAAAATTTAATGACATTACAGGTGAATTACACGTAATAAATACCACTTCTACAACCAATCCTGGGTATCTCGCATTAAGTGAAAATGGTCATTTTCTATATGCAGTTAAAGAGGTCGTTTTAGAAAAAATGCCAATGATAAAAGCATATCGCGTGCATGCAGATCATACTTTAGAATTGATAAATGAGCAACCAATCCATGGAGGTTTACCTTGTCATATAGCTTATCATAACGCTGCTGTTTTTGTTACATGTTATGAAACAGGAAATCTCTTCAAGTTCCCATTAGATACTACTGGAAAACTATTACCATTTTCTCATCAGTACAAACATACGGGTTCAAGTATTAACGCGCAGCGACAAGAAGCGCCACATCCTCACCAAATAACTATACATGACGATAAGCATGCTTATGTTCCGGATTTGGGTATTGATAAAATTAAAGTATACGATCTAATAGAAGATGATCTGAAACCGAATGCATCGCTAGACATCGATATTCCAGCAGGATCTGGACCAAGACATATTGTGTTTAAGAAAAATACAGGGTATCTCATAAATGAACTATCCGGTACTATTTCAATTTTAAAGAAAGAAAATCAAGGCTTTTCATTTAGTAAAGATGTAAAATCATTACCAAATGCTTTTACAGATCTCCCCAGTGCCTCGGCCATTAGAGTTCATCCGAACCTACCTCTACTTTATGCTGCTAATAGAACGTTAGATGCCATTACCATTTTTACTATTGTGGATGACGATTTAAAACTCTTAGGTTATGAATTTACCAAGGGAAAAACCTTAAGAGAGTTTAACATTTCTCCAGATGGAAAGTGGCTCATTGTCTGTTTACAAGATTCAGATGAAATCATAGTGTATCACATCCAACCAGATGGGAGCTTATTAGAAAAACATAGAACAACAGAAGTTGCTTCACCAGTTTGTCTTGTTTTTAATTAAAAACTACTGTAACAGTTTCACTGGTGATTCCTTCACAACTCGCTTTTACTTTTACCTCCGCTTTGTTGAGATTAGCCTGTAGTATCATCAAAGCCTTCCCATTATAAGTAACCAAACTATTACTTTGATGGTCCTGAACATTTAATGTAGCTCCATTATCAACACCTAACAATTTGGCATCTCCATCGATATGAAAGGTGATTTTTTTATCTTGATGTTTTATTGGGTTTCCATGTACATCAGCTAATTGTACAGTAAAGTGTGCCACATCATATCCATTAGATTTAAGCTCATTTTTATCTACGTTCAATAGTATTTTTTTAAACTCTGAACTGGTTCGTACAGATTTTTCGACAGTTGGATTTTCAATAGATCTAGCGGTAAGTATACCTTCACTGTAAGGCACAATCCACTTCATGATATGATCTTTTTGATTTTCAAGCTTTCGAATACCTAAAGATCTGTCATTCAGAAATAGCTCGACCTCAGGTTGATTCGAATATACTTCTACAACTATTGGCTCTTGGTTGTTATAATTCCAATGTTCATGAACATCTTGCCATCCCCACTTTTGATGTGCAGCCCATCCCTTTTCACGTTCAACGATTTGCCCTGATTTTTCATCCAATTTATATGGTGCTTTATCGAGGCGCTGTGTAGTGACATATACGTGCGGTTCATCTGACCAAAGTGTCTTAAACATATGATACGATGGCTTTTCAAATCCGGCAAAATCTAACAATCCACTCCCGCTACCCTTTTTAGGCCATTTTCTAGATTCTCCCATGTAATTAATACCTGTCCATAAAAAGATACCAGATATAAAATCTTTCTCCACTACAGGCTTCCATTCATGATATCGAGCCCAATTTTCAGTGCCTAAGAACACTTTTTCAGGATAGTTTTTATGAACGTAATCATATAAGACGCCACGATAACTTAACCCAACAATATCTAATGCCTCTGCATATCCCGAAAAATTACTTACTGAGGGTATTACCAAATTTGCGGTTACTGGTCGACTTGTGTCTATCTCTTTTACCCAATTTGCCAATTTTTTAGAAGTTGCCGCTAAATCATATGCTCCTTTATCCGCAGTATCAAAATTCCTTTTTATCTCCTCTATTGAAAAGGGTGGTTCATCCCAATAGTAATTCACATCACCAACTTTATTTTCACCCCAATATCCTGTGGCTTTTTCATAGCCAGGATAGGTCCATTCAATTTCATTTCCAATGCTCCACATAATAATTGATGGATGATTACGATCTCGCAGTACCATATTCTTCAAATCCCGTTCAGACCATTCTGTAAAATATTCAGTATACCCTTTGGTTAACGGACTCGCTTCTTTTTCACTATAATTGTGTCTTTTATCTTTAGGGTTATTCCACTCATCAAAAGCTTCCTCTTGCACTAAAAATCCCATCTTATCACATAAATTCAAGAATTCTTCAGAGGCTGGATTATGCGCCGTTCGTATAGCATTACAACCTGCATCTTTCAAAGATTTTAATCTTCGTTCCCATACGCCTATTGGTACGGCCGAACCAACTAAACCACCGTCATGATGTAAGCAAACACCTTTTATTAATGTATTTTTTCCATTCAAGAGAAACCCTTCGTCTTTATCAAAAGAAAAACTACGAACTCCGAATGGCGTTTCATAAGAATCTACAATACTATTGTCAACGATCACTTCTGAAACTGCTGTATATAAATGAGGGTTTTCAATATCCCAAAGCTTGGGTTTCTCAATGCGTATTTCCTGTGCTATATCATTCGACACTTTTGATTGTAATTCTACAACAGTCTTTTTATTTGCTACTTCTTTAGCATCATAAAGTATTCGCGTATTTAAGGTTACAGACTTTAAGTATGCTGAATTGTTGGCTACCTTCGTTTGAACTGACACTATTGCCTCGATTTCATTTATGACTGGCGTCGAAACAAAAACTTCCCATTGAGGGATATGGATTTTATTCGCGGTTACAAGTTTTACATTTCTGTAAATTCCTGATCCGGGATACCAGCGACTATCTATATAGGCGGAGCGATCAACTTTAACTGCGATGGTATTTTTCTCTCCACATTTTATATGCTTTGTTAAATCATATTTAAAAGGTACATATCCATATGGGCGTTTACTTAAATATGTTCCGTTAATCCATACCTCAGAATTAGAATATACTCCATCAAATTCTATCCACACAATTTTATCGCAAGAATCTTCTGACACATTAAAATGCTTTCTATACCATCCAATTCCTCCAGGTAAAAATGCCGTCGCCCCAGCATTTTTTTCGTCATAAGAATGTGCTATACTCCAATCATGCGGTAAGCGAATATCTCTCCAAGAATCATCGATAAAATCTTCTGATTTGGCATCTTCAATATCTCCCAAATGAAACTTCCAATCAAAATTAAAATCTTCTGTAATCCTAGAATTATCCTTTTTTTTGGAAGTACAATTCAAAAAAAACAATGCGATGATGATTAAAAATAATTTTGATTTATTGTTCTTGATCATTTCTTAATTTTTTCAACTATTTTACAATTTACAAAGCAAAATTTCTCAACTCTATTCCTAATAATTCTTTGGAAATTTCATTGAGTAAATTTTCCTTTCCAGAAAAATGATAGACTCTATGATAATGCCCGATATACCTCTTTGGCAACAATTCTACCATGGCTGAAGTCGACTCTAATTCGAAAAAACTAGATGTAGTACTATTCGAATAGTCCATTTTACCATCATTATAAATAGGAATTACTTCTCCCTCATACGGATTCTCTTGTTCCGAAACCTCCGAGTTTGAATACAAATCTTCGTTCACTTTTCTATATTGAACAATAGTCAATCTATTATTGTCTTTAGAATAACAGCCATAGATTTCTGGAGCAATGTCATTAGGGATTCCTATCTTACTTCGATATTTTCCATCTACTTTAAACAGTAGTGTATTGTTTTTTAGGCGCAATCTGCTATCATCTAGCGGTCCTAGATATTTTCGCACTTGATCTAATGACGCATTTTCTTTCAATGGTATTGCTACAACCGATTCATCTGATCCTTCAAACATGCCAGCGCTCCAAATTGATACCAAACCATGCTCCTTTTTCCATTGTTCTTTACCAATATTTCTAATACTGTGTAAACTTTCATACGCAACATAATCAAGGCTTTCATCAAAAGTGATGTTTAGGTCCTCTTCTATGAATTGTTTCTCTAAAAGGGTTATTTTTCTTAATACTTTAAAATTAAACTTTGTTCCTATGAAGTTCACCAGTTCTATTTCTTTAGACATTAAGACTCTTTTACCAATAAACTGAGTTAGTTTATAAGGTTCAGAACTTAAACTTGCTGGTACCTTCCAATTTTTTTCATCTAATGGTTTTACTTGCTGAAAATAAAAGGAAAATTGACTGCCTAAAGGTCCAAACCATACCCTATCTTCACCTCCTATATTTTCAAAATCTAGACGATCTTCTTGAATCGCATCTTTATTTAACCAACCATTACTTTTACCGTTTAGTCCTCCATACGTAGATGTCAATATTTTACCTTGAATTTCTGGTGCAATAGCGATTCTACCTTTACCATTATCAGAAATGAGTTCTATAACCTTCGTTTGTTTTGCTATGGGTTGAATACTTTGACCGTATGTTTCTTTTTTTGACGTATTGCAACTACAAAGTACTAGTGAAAAAATAAACAATCTTAAAAATTTCATTATATCCTAAATTAATTCTTTACTATTTTAAAAGTATGCCACTCAGGTTTATTGGCTAGATAAATTTCATTTCGCACCTCGCTTAGACGTTTCCATAACTTCTTTTCGCGGGGTAAGATTTGAAAATATTTATTGATATTTTTCCTGTCCCATTCATACCAACTTTTACCTTTAGATTTTGCATTTTCAGCATACAAAAACTCTTTCTTTTTCTCTAGACTATTTGAGCCTTTATAGTTCTTTAACATCCTATATTCAATAAAGCTCAGTGTTCTTAAGCTATCTTGTATTTTATGATATTTATTTACTATTTCTAGCACTTTCATAGCTTGTACATATTGCGGTGTATTATAATAATTTGCCAAATTGATGCCTTTTTTAAACTCTTTATTACTAAAATTTTCAATTTTTACATCATCAATTAGCAGGTTATAATCACCTTTTTTAAGTCCCTTAACACGTAACATTTGATTGTTAATTATTTCATTTATGGGAGCCAAATTATTTACTTTTTGCAAATTTTCTTTTATCGGAAACGGTAATGATTTTTCAAGTAATTTGAATTCTAGAGATTTTCGCTTCTTACTGACAACAACTTCGCTATTAATTGATTCTTCAGCGCTACTTTTACGCGCGTTAATTACTGTTTTTGAAATTAGATTTGTTGGAGCTATTGTTTTAATTACTTCAAAGGCCATTACTAAATGGCCTAACTCTCCTGGGTGAATTCTATCAGGACCAACAATTGTAAACGTAGTATCTTTTGCCTGTTCTCTTTCATTTATACGATTCATTTCTTTATAAAAATCTACAACTGTGGCGTCATACTTCTGAGCCAATTGCCTAATATGTTCTGCACAAATCGCTAAAGCATCATTAGTTCCAAAATCATTTGTACGTTTTATTTTCGCCGTTTGATCATAAATTGAGGGGGTAATAAAAATAGGTTTTATGTTATTTTTTATTAAAAGTTGAGCCAATATTTCGGTCTTTTTAAAATAATTATCTAACGCCAACTTTCTTTTCTTTAAAACTTCTGCATTGGCCTTTCCGTTAAAATAAAGTAAGCGCCCAACATCATTCATACCTGTCATTAAAAAAGCGTGCGTTGGTTTATGAATCAAAATATCCTTTTCAAAACGATTGATCATGCCATCGGCCACGTCACCAGCAACTCCCGCATTGAAATATGCTACTTTTTCTGCTGGGAAACGCGTGGCGTTATAAATTTGGAAAAAATTATGATACGCTCCTCCATGTGTTATACTATTACCTATAAAACAAAGCCTATCCCCGTCCTTAAACGCCGGTTCTACACTAATTTGGGCATTCAAACTAGATGCAAGAAAAAGTAGTAGTAAAACTATCGGCTTTTTCATCTATTTAATCCGTTTAATCTTAATATCCTTAAATTCTATACCTTGCCCTTCAGATTGTAAAGCAATATATCCTTCTGACAATAATTTCCCGTCAACTTTAATACTTGGGTCGTGGCCTTTAACCACCTGACCTCCTATTTGCGGTTTTGTATATCTTAACACTTCTGTATTGTTTACTTTATGAATTACAAGAGAATCTTTATATACTATTAGTTCACCATTTACCCAAGTATCCCATTTGTATGTTTTCGAGGTCGAACTGATACAATGCCTTGGATCCATTTTGCCGTTAAAAATTACCTCGGTGGCAGGAGAACACATATTACCTGTTGGTCTAACTTCGCCTTCTTTTTCTTGAGCCAATAATTGATACTCTACAGATATAGGCCAATTTTGTTCTTTTAAAATCGTTTCTGGAGCTTGAGAATGAAACATGATTCCACTATTTCGATAAGTAAAAATAGGGGCATCATCTAACCATTGATCTAAAAATTTATACTTAAATTTTAAATGATATGATGAGAATGGTTCTTTGTAGAATAAATGCCCGAACCGTTCACCAAACTTACCATTTTCATATTCATCGTATACCACTTGAATCTTACCATCTCGAACTCGAAATGTGTTGGCATAATTATCTCCAACTTCATAATGATATAATTTCGGAATCCAACCCTCTAAATTCTTTCCGTTAAATAGCGATTGCCATTCTGTCTCTGAGCTTTTAGGGTTACAAGAAAGTAGCATTGATCCAATCAATATTAAAAAACCTATCAGATTTACTTTAGTCATACTCATTTCCTTAGTTTGTTATAATTTTTAAGACTTTTGATGTTACCTCATTTGAAGTAGCCGACACCGTTATTTCTCCTTTTTCTTCGGTCGCTTGCAGAATTAGAATTGCCTTTCCTAAATGAGTTGTTATTTTATTCGTCTTATGCGGCTTTACATTCATTTCCCAACCATTATCAACTCCTAAATTTCGAGCGGGTCCCGAAACACTAAACGTTACCTCTTGCTCTTGAGAAACAATTGAGTTTCCCTGCGCATCTAACATTTTTACAGTAACGATGGTCACATCATCACCGTTTGCGTCCAACTCAGTTTCTGTTGCTACAATATCGATTTTACCAAGGTCGTTTTTATGCGTATTTAATACATATTCATCGACTTTTTCTCCATTATTATACCCAATTACCTTTAGTTCTCCTGCACTAAAATCTACGGCCCATTTTAGAATATTGTCATCACTAAAATCCGAACGCTTTTGCTTCCCTAAAGACTTTCCATTTAAAAATAATTCGGCTTCATCACAATTCGTATAGGTTTGAACGATAATAGACTCATTAGTTTCATAGTTCCATTTAGGGTAGACCTTATACCATTCCCACAAACGCAACATGCTCCAAACTGGCGGAGGAGATAATTGCATCTGATATTTCCAAGTTCCATTTTCTATAGAAAATTCTGATTCTTTTGCCGGTGTCGTCACCATGTACACTTTCGGCTCTTCTTTCCACAAACACTCATAAAAATGTCCTCTTGGAGTTTTGAATCCAGCATAATCAAAAAATGAAATTTCAAGTCCTTTTCTCGGCCATGGCCCCGCTTCTCCTAAATAGGCAAACCCTGTCCAAACAAAAATTCCCGAGACAAAATCACGTTCAGCAATGCTTTTCCATTCGTTATAATTACCCCAGTTCTCAGAACCTAAAATTTTCAAATCGGGATATGCTTCATGTGCAGCATCATAATCAGCAGCTCTATAATTAAACCCATATACATCTACCGCTTGACCATAACCACTGGCCATACCTACAGATGGTAAGACACTACCGCAAGTAACGGGTCTCGTTGTATCCACTTCCTTCACCCATTTTACCAATTTTCTCGCTGTTGTTACCAATGGGTCAGCACCTTGCATATTTTTATCAAAAGCCGCCTTCACCTTAAGAGAATCATATTCAGGAATGTAATCATACGATCCTGCATCAAAATCTACGTTCGCATCATTAAAAGCCGCTGAATAATGTGGATAGGTCCATTCTATTTCATTTCCAATACTCCACATTATAACAGATGGATGATTTATATCTCTACGAATTAGATCTTTTAAATCGCGTTCTGCCCATTCGTAAAAATGCATTGGATATGCTTTAGATGCTTCTTCTGAAGCTGCATTGTCGCCGATATATACTTTATTTTTACCTTTTGGCTTGCTCCACTCATCAAACGCTTCGTTCATCACTAAAATGCCCTCATTATCGCATACTTCTAGGAGCTCTTTTGAATGCGGATTATGTGCAAATCTTACGGCATTGACTCCAATAGATTTCAATTTTTTAATTCTATATTCCCAAATTCCTTTAGGCACCGCAGCTCCCACCGCACCTGCGTCATGGTGCAAATTCACTCCTTTAATCTTCATGCGTTCTCCATTTAACGAAAAGCCTTGATTTGCATCAAATTTGAAAATTCGAATTCCGAAAATTTCTTTGATAGTATCGATAAGCGTACCATTTTGAAAAACGCGAACTTCCATTGAATACAGATTGGGATTTCTGACTGACCAAAGTTTAGGTTCTACTATATTTAAATTCACCTTTTGATCGAATACCTCAGCAATTTCGTTTTCCTTCTGACTAATTAATACGCCTTGTTCATCATAAATTGCATAACTGAGCGTAACTCCATCCAATACATCTGACTTAGAATTTTCTAACTCAGTCTTCACTTGAATGGTCGCTTTTTCTTGTGAAACTTCTGGTGTTGTTATTTGAACTCCCCATTGTTTAATATGTATGGGAGCTGTTTTTATAAGTCTTACCTTTCTATAAATACCTGAGCCAGTATACCATCTCGAATCAACATATGCTTTGCGATCTACTTTTACGGCAATCACATTTTCAGTTCCATCAAATTTTAAATGAGGTGTTAAATCATATCCAAAAGAACTATACCCATTAGGTCTTGTGCCTAAGATATGTCCATTGATCCATACTGAAGAATTATTATAAACTCCATCAAATAAGATAGAAATATGCTTTCCTTTATCAGATGCTGACAATGAAAAAGATTTTCTATACCAACCGATTCCACCAACTACAAAACCCGTACTCGAAGCTGTCTCTCCTTCTTTGTGATATCCTCTCTCAATACTCCAATCATGAGGCACATTTAACGTTTCCCAACTCGAAACATCAAAATTCACTTCAAAAGCTTTTGGCTCGTTTCCTAAATGAAATTTCCAATTTCTATTAAAATCTTCAACAACTCGCCCTGATTCATGCGTACATGATATCAAAGTGATTAAGAAGAAAATTAAACATATTTTTCTCATAACTATAATGGTTATTTTAAATTGAGTTTAATTCAATTGTGTTAGATTCTAATCCCTTACTTGAAACAGTTAGTTTAATTTTACCATTTACTTTCGTCGATTTTATAATAGCCAAACATTTACCATTAAAAGCTTTTCGATAATTCGCTTGAAAAGGTTCGTGACTCATGTTGTTTCCGTTACCCACACCCGCAATTGTAGCCGGTCCATCAAGAGAAAAATTGAGCAAGTGATTCGCATTTGGAACAGTATTTCCATCTTTATCTTTAATCGTAAATTCAACATAAATTAAATCCTGACCATTAGCTTGCATTACTTTTTTTCTACTAAAGATTTCTATGCTATTTGCTTTGTTAGCTGTTTTAATTATTTTTTCTGAATGAAATTTTCCTTCTTTATAAGCGACAGCTTTTAATTCTCCGGGATTGTAGATAACATCCCATGTTTGATATTCAACTCCTTCTAGATTATTTGTTCGCTTACCTAGTGATTTTCCATTTTGAAAAAGTTCTACTTCGTCTCCATTCGTATATGCATAAACTTCAACTTTTTTGCCTATTTGTCCATTCAAATTCCAATGAGGAAATATATGAACCATTGGTTTTTCTGACCATTGAGATTGGTAAAAATAAAATCCGTCTTTTTTAAATCCGCTTAAGTCAATTGGCGCAAAAGAAGAAGAACGTGCTGGCCAACCAAAAGGAATCACCTCTCCAAGATAATCAAAACCAGTCCAAATAAATTGACCCATGATATTTGGTCTCTTCTTTATTGCTTCCCATGCTTCCATACCAACATCTCCTTTTATATCTCGTTGTTCTGCCCATTTATAACTTTCATCAAATTTATAATTAAGCTGTTCCCACCAAGCCGCTTTCTCTTCACCATACAAATACGTTCCTCTAGGATAAAAGGATTGTGCAGAGGCGCATTCTGTAACGATTGCTTTCGAATTTGGAAATAAAACGCTTTCCTTGTCAAATCCTTCATCAAGTATATAATTATATCCTTTAATGTCACTATGAGATACGGCCTCGTCATTTGGCCAACGATTCCAACCATAACCATACACGCCATTTGTAACAGGTCGATAATCGAGATCATGAACAATCTCGGCTAAACGCTTTGCAATGGGAGCTCCTTCAGGATGCATCATTTGCTCTATTTCATTTCCAATGCTCCACATAATAACTGAAGGATGATTTCTATCGCGTAAAATAAAATCTGTTAAATCTTTATCTGCCCATTCTCTAAATTCTTTTGCATAAAAATCAATTGGTACTCGAATTTTCTTTCCATCTTGACTGGTCATTGGATCTTTAGGAAGCTCCCATTCATCAAACATTTCATTCATTACCAAAAAGCCCATTTCATCGCAAACATCTAAAAATTCTTCCGAAAACGGATTATGAGCCGTTCGAACTGCATTACATCCCATTTCTTTTAAAATTTCTAGTTGTCGTTCAATGCTTCGCCTATAAACAGCAGCACCCAGCGGACCTCCATCATGATGCAAACAAACACCCTTTAGCTTGATATTTTTTCCGTTCAGATTGAAGCCGTTTTTGGCATTGAAAGCTATGTTTCGAATGCCCACTTTATTTTTCTCAGTATATACCAATTCATCATCTACAATTAAATCACTTTTAACTGTATACTGATTTGGTGATTCAGGATTCCATAATTCAGGTTTGTAAATTTTCACTTCAGATGCGACATTTATTTCAGAATTACCATCTACAGTCAGTGGCTTTTGAATAGAGTCAACCTTAACATTATTAGAATTTACTACCGTATGTCTCAATATGAACGTCTTTTTATCTGGATGCCCATTCATAACTTTAGTTTGCAATTTTAGTAGTGCCTCTTCTGAATCGCTATCATTGCTGTCAATATAATTTCCCCATATAGGAATATGCAATTTGTCACTTTTAATTAAATAGACATGACGATAAATACCTGTACCTGTATACCAGCGAGACCCGGGTTGACTTGAATTATCAAGCTTTACCGTAATTGTATTTTGCTCTCCGAACCTAATGTATTGTGTCATTTCGTAGTGAAAAGCAACATAGCCTAAAGGTCTTTTTCCTAGATATTCTCCATTAATCCAAACCTCAGCATTTCTATACGCTCCGTCAAAATAAATGGCTATCCTTTTATTCTCATCCCTTTTCGGAATATTAAATGTTTTTCGATAGGTGCACTTACCCGTAGGAAGCCATCCACCTCTTGAAAATGACTCGTTCCCTTTGCTAAAAGGCCCTTCTATACTCCAATCGTGAGGCAAGTCTACTTTTTCCCATTCACTATCATCAAAAGAAGCCAATTCTGCGTTTTCGATTGCCCCTTTAGAAAATTTCCAATCAAAATCAAATAGTTCTTTTTCAGTAATAGGTTCATTTAGTGTTTTCGTACACGCAAAAAGCGAACATATCATTAGCACCAAACATATATAGTTAAGACTCCTCATAATTATTTCACATTTTTATAATAAACATCCTCAAAAATTACCTCTTTACGCTGATCTTTATTGATGAGTTTAAAGTTAACATTTGACAATTCAAGACTATCCATATGACGCGCATATAGCCCATACGCTGGTAGGGTTTTAAAAAAGCTATATTCAGGATACATGGTTTCTTGCTCTTCGACCTTTTGTAATACCAAATCATCCCTACTTCCTGGTATTTTTATATCAATATTCCGTAATGATACCGAGCCAATTTTATGGTTTGGTGTTCCTGTAATAAAAATGCCTGAAGGCGAAGAAACTCGAGAATTTTCAAATCCTTGTGCAATAGCGCTAACATTTTTAATACGAATGTCACGAATAGAACCTACTTTGTTCTTGTTCGCACCTCGATAGGTGCGGAGTCTCTCACCTAGTCTAATAAACAATGGCATATCTACATTATCCATGCGAATATTTTCTATCGCTATATTATATATATTGGCTCCATCAACACTTAATAATTTTATGCCGCCTCCTTTAGTATTATAAATCTCACAATCTTTAATAGAAATATTATAAAAATCTCCCATTGATTCGGTACCAAACTTAATAGCTCCCCAATCACTTTTCAATTTACAATTCTCAACGTTTACATTATATGTGGGCTTATTAGAAGTCGCTTTAATACAAATAGCATCATCTCCAGTGTCGATATGACTATTAGTGATGAGCACATCGCTGCTCGAATCTAAATCGATACCATCATTATTTTGATGTGCATGACTATAGATATTGATATTGTTGACTTTAATTGTTTTTGATTGGTAAAAATGACAGGTCCAAGCGGCTGATTGTCTCAAGCTAACATCTTCAATAGTGATAGTATCAGAGCGAACAAATCGAATTAAAAAAGGGCGATTTCTTCCAAACTTCTCTCTTTGACTGATATCGATATTTAATTCTTCTATTTTTTGTTTGATATTTTCGAATAAAAAGGCTTTTCCATTACCATCTATAACTCCTTTCCCTGAAATACCAATATTAGATACATCGACTCCTCCTATTAAACAATTACCTCGTTCTTGACCAGTGGCATCTATAAATTTATCAATATTCTTATAATCTAGCGGATTAGAACTTCCTACCAATTTAGCATTCTCAGCAATATGCAGCGTGACATTATTTTTTAACAGAATTGTACCACTTATATAGGTTCCGTTGCTTATTGAAACCTTACCTCCACCCTGCTTTGAGCAAGCGTCGATTGCCTTTTGTATAAACCTAGTGTTTATTGTTAAGCTATCACCCTTTGCGCCAAAATCTCTAACATCGTAAGCATTATTTTTTTCAGCACAGTTCAACAGCAATACAAACAAAAAACTATAAAAAAGTAGTGTACGTAATTTCATGAAATTAACAATCTATTCCTTCTATTTTCAAAACTTTTATGCCTCTTATTTTCTACATAAAATCTGACATGATAAATATAATTTTTTTGATTGCGATTAGAAAAAACGTCAACCCTAAAATTGAATCAAAAATCATATGTTATGCAGATTAAAACAATTCGTTTAGCGCATGAGAGTAATTGAAGTAATTTTAACATATAAGTTGTTCTATTTCGCTTTGCTTACTTTACTCGTAAAGTTTTTATTTTTGGCATTCTGAAAGACAGTGTTCTCTTGACTTTTAAATGGAAGAAAAAGGAATTTAGGACTACTAAATTTAACTTAAATTTTAAACTAAAATAATGAAAATAAGAAGTTTTATACTTGGTCTATTGACTGTACTGATAAGTTTGCCCACCATTGCTCAAAATCCACTAGTTACACACATGTACACTGCAGATCCAACGGCCAGAGTATTCAATGACACGTTGTATGTATTTCCTTCAACAGATATTGTTTGCGAAGAAGGCAAAGGAGAAAATGGATTTTGTATGCCTTCGTACAATGTTTTTTCTTCTACAGATTTAACCACTTGGAAAGATCATGGCCTTATTATTGACCAAACGGATGTGCCTTGGGGAAGAAAAGATGGTTTCGGTATGTGGGCTCCAGATTGTGTTGAAAAAGATGGAACTTACTACTATTATTATCCAGCACCACCATTAGATAAAAGTGGTTTTAGACGTGTTGGAGTGGCAACGGCTTCGAAACCCGAAGGTCCTTATACTGTAGAGAAAGATTATATGAAGGGTGTTAATGGCATTGATCCAAATGTTCTTATTGACGATGATGGTAGAGCGTATATCTATTACGGTGGAGGAAAGGAGCTTTTTGTTGCTGAATTAAATGATGATATGAAATCTATTAAAGGGAAACCTCAGAAAATTGAGAAACTTCCTGACGGTTACAAGGAAGGATCTTTTATGTTCAAAAAAAATGGGTTGTATTATTTTACTTTTCCGCATGATCAATCCGGTTCTGAAGAAATTGCCTATGCTACAGGGAAAAACCCGATGGGTCCGTTTGAATATCAAGGAATGATTATGGAACGTTGGAAAGATGGCATTTGGACCAATCATCATTCTATTTTAGAGTACAAAAAACAATGGTATATCTTTTATCACCATCATGATATTTCCAACGATCAGCATTTACGTTCAATGAGAGCTGATAGTTTATTTTTTGGTAATAAAGGGCAAATCCTTAAAAAGAAAGCCACATTAAGAGGTATTGGTATTACGAATACTAATAAACCAATTCAAATTGATCGTTTTTCTACTTCAAAAAATTTAAAAGTAAATCGATTAAAAGATAAAACGGTTGTAGGTTGGCAATTAGACTATATCAAACCAAACGCCTATGTAACTTATAATTCGGTTAATTTTAATTCTAAAAACTATAAGAAAGTCATTTACCGAGTTTCTTCGGGCACGAAAGGTGGTACTATAAAATTATATCTGGACAATGAGTTAATTACCGAAACAAAAGTTGCAAATACTGGTAGTTGGGATACTTGGAAAAAAGTAGAAACACCTATCAACAAGAAACTCAAGGGCATTAAGAATATCAAGTTGGTATTTGAAGGTGAAAGCGATTATTTAATGAATATTGACTGGTTAAAATTTGAATAATCGTTTACCTACAAAAAAAGGTGAACTAAACTTTAGTTCACCTTTTTAATTCATATTTAATGTCAATTAAGTATTAATTCTCGTATTCTTTCTTTTTCGCCAGTAAAATATGATCACATACCAAGACTAATTCGTCTCTTTGATTGAAAATTTCTACATGTTCGTTTACATGACCTAATTCTGGGCGCTTAGATTCTTTTTTTTCACTAATGGTAACAACCACACGAATGGTATCTCCAATATACACAGGTTTTATAAAGCGAAGCCTATCATAACCTTTCGAAAAAGCCTCCGGGTTAATTTCTGTAGCGGTCATACCGATACCAACACTAAAGGTAAGCGTTCCATGGGCAATACGTTGCTTAAACGGCTGAGTTTTGCACCATTCTGCATCCATATGATGCGGAAAATAATCGCCTGTATGACCAGCATGAACAACAAAATCAGATTCAGTAATTGTTCTTCCTAATGTTTCTCTTTTATGACCTATTTCGTAATCTTCGTAAAATCTCGATTTAATATGCATTTTATTTCATTTTAAATTATCTACCCATCCAACCACCATCTACCAATACAACAGTTCCGTTCATATAAGCCGCGGCATCAGATGCTAAAAATACTGTTGGTCCGGCGAAATCTTCAGCTTCACCCCATCGTCCAGCTGGTATACGTTCTAAAATTGATTTATTCCGGTCAGGATTATTACGCAATGCCTCCGTATTATCAGTTGCAATATAACCAGGAGCAATGGCATTTACATTAACGCCTTTCCCTGCCCATTCATTGGCAAATGCCATTGTCATTTGACCAATTGCACCTTTACTTGCTGCGTATCCCGGAACTGTAATTCCTCCTTGATAAGTCAACAATGAAGCTGTAAAGATTATTTTACCAGCACCTCTAGTCACCATATCCTTTCCAAATTCACGCGTTAAAATGAATTGAGCACTTTGATTTACCTCAATTACTTTATCCCAATATTCATCTGGATGTTCTACTGCCGGAGCTCTTAATATGGTTCCTGCATTATTTACTAAAATATCTATTTGAGGATGATTTTCTTTTACTTCTGATATAAACTTATACACAGCCTTTCTATCTGAAAAATCACATTGATATGCTGTAAATGTTTTATCTCTTGCTGTAATTTCTTTAGAAACAGCACTTCCTTCCTTTTCAAGTGACGCTGAAACGCCAATTATATTCGCTCCAGCTTCTGCCAAACCAATAGCCATTGCCTTACCTATTCCTCTTTTGCATCCTGTAACTAAGGCCGTTTTTCCTTCTAAGTTAAATTTATTTAAAATACTCATTTTTCAATATTATTATGTTTTACAAACTACAATCCATCAATACTTTCATTCCGTCAGGATTCTTATCAATACTTTCAAAAACTTTTTGAATATTCGATAAAGGCTGCACATCGGTAATCATAGATTCGAAAGGCAACTCATTGGCTGTAATTAGCCTAATTGCTTTTTCATAGTCTTCCTTTTCATAAACACGCGCACCTATTAATTTTAATTCTTTCCAGAAAAATTTAAATAAATCTACTGGTTTCTTTTCTCCATGAATTGCAACCATTAAAATTCTACCTCTAATTCCGGCTACTTCGGTCATTATATCTAATGCTGGTTGTACACCTGCTACTTCAAAAACAACATCTGCTAAACGACCTTCTGTTTGTTCCTTTACATAGGCCACTAAATCTATGTTCATCGGATTAACAGCATTAAGTCCCATTTCTTTTGCTTTGGCGATACGCTTTTCATTTACTTCTGAAATGATAACTTGTGCTCCCGTTTCTTTAGCAACCATAGCTACTAATAAACCTATAGGACCACCTCCTAAAACAACAGCTGTTTCACCTGCCTTCAATCCGCTTAAGCGCACATCATGTGTCGCAACAGATAATGGTTCAATTAACGCCGCTAATTTTAAATCAGTCGTATCTTTAAGTTTATGAAGTGTAAACGCCGGGACGTTCCAATATTCTTGCATAGCTCCAGGACTATCAATACCAATAAACTTTAATTCTTCACATATATGATTAAATCCTTTATCTGATGGTTTTACCAACCGATCATCTAGTGGACGAACAACGATTTTATCTCCCACTGCATAACCTGAAACACCTTCTCCGATAGCATCAATAACGCCAGACATTTCATGACCAATCGTTTCTGGTATTTGTACTCTCTTATCCATCATTCCGTGATAAATATGAACATCCGTTCCGCAAACACCAACATAGGAAACTTTAATTCTAACCTCTCCTTTTGATGGTACTACTTTTTCTTTTTCTACTACTGAGAATGTTTGATTCCCTTCGTATTGTGTTGCTTTCATCTTTTATTATTTGAGCTCTTTGCATGTTGCTTTGAGCAAATTATATACTTGTATTTATTGTCGATAGATAAACTGATCGTTCTTATTATATATTATAATTTGGTGGTACCCCTCCGTCATTATTCGATACATACGCTGCTTCTACAATTGCCATAGAATGCACAACATCTTCGACACTTGTAGGTAACTCATCGGTTGAACCTTCTACGAAACGCATCAAGGAAGCCATGGTGCCAACGAAAGCATCAGGAAACCAAGAACCTTCTAAATCAACTTCAACCCATCTCGGCTCTTCACCTTCTTTCACAATACAATATTGAAACAAATCTGGTTTGCCATTTGGGTAATCGAGTAACAATCCTATTCTTGCCTTTATCGCTCCTTTTGTACCTTCCCATTTTACAAAACTCTCCTGATTTTTCTCACTAAAATTATGATCATGATTTGTATTGATTATGGCACGCATATTATCGCTATAATCCATAATTGTGGTCGTACGCGTTGAAGACATAGATTTTGCTGGGTTCGCCAGCGTTTTCGCATACACTTTTTTAGGATTCCCTAAAAATGAACGAATCAAATCTATATAATGGATACTATGTTGCTGAATTTCTAAACGAGGGTGATTCACCACATTCGGAAAATATTCCCAAGGCGTATAAGTTGTTAGACGCACTTCAAAATCATACAGTTCACCGATCAATCCTCTATCGATCATGTATTTGGCAGCCATCACATAAGGTGCATAACGCATTTGACAGTTAATCGCCGCTTTTAACTTTTTTCTACGACATACTTCTAAAATTTCTAAAGTTTGCTCATAGTAATCACCCATTGGCTTTTGAATTAGGACTGCCGCTTCATCGGGTAGCAATTCTAGTGTTGCCACAAACTGATTTGGCATTAGCGTTAAATCAAAAACAGCATTTTCTGGTGCGGCTGCAACCAAATCTTCAACAGTATCGAAAACATTGGGAATGTTAAAAGATTCAGCTAAATCTAATGCTCGTTGCTTTGTTCTATTCGTAATTCCTTCAACTTGAAAACCTACATTTCTATACGCCGGTAAATGGGCATCGCGAACAATTCCTCCGGCACCAATAATATATATCGGACGTTTTTCTTTTGGTAATTCTGGTTTATAAATTAAATCCATAATTAATTATTTTCTATATGATCCACTTTCTTTTGAGCACTATCTAAAATCATCTTTATATCCTTTGAAGTATTAATAACTTCAAGAACTAACTGATCTATCACATCAGCAATTTCAGACCAATTACTTTTTCTTGGAAGTGACCTTGTATTTTTATGCAATTCCTCTAATTTGTGATAATAGGGCACCTCATTATTTACATCATTATCATGCCATGTAGACTTGCGACAACCAATAGCACCTTTTAAGGTTACTAACTTATCATTTTTTTCATTTACGGCGTATTGAATAAACTCATATGCAATCTCTTTATGTTGACTTCCACTTCCAATAACGTACATCCAATAGGCATTCAAAGAAGTGCCTTCACCCGTTGGACCTGCCGGCACATTGGCTATATCTACTTTACCTTTGACTTTTGAACCCTCTAAAAACTCACACATAGAAGCAAAACCAAACCAGTTTACCATCATTGCTAAATTACCATTTGCAAATGCCATCCCTGATTTTACCGAATCAAACTCTCGTGACTGTGGATGAATCGCATTCCTGTTTTTTAGTGCTTTTCTATAGAATTCCATCCCTTCGATTGCCGCATCAGAATTTAGTTTTATTTGTTGGTTATTATCAAAGAGTTCACCATTACGAGTCCATAATTGTAAACAGAAATCAAATACCGTATTATGTCCGTCGGGGTATGCTGCAAATGTAGTTCCGTATAAGTCTTGTTCTGGTCGATTGAAAAATTCTGCCACTTCTATTAAATCGTCCCAAGTCTTCGGAATTTTAAGAGGTTTACCGTGTTCAGCGTAAAAATCTACACCTTCTTCAACAGATTCGAATAAATCTTTTCTATAGATTAAACATTCTGGACCATCATGAAAAGGTAAACCAACAGTCTTACCTTCAAATTCTTGTTTATACAATAATGATCTTGACCATCCGTTAGGAAAATCGCTTGGGGGATTTTTCTCAATATAAGGTGTCAGATCTTCTACCGAATTTGACGTGTATGCTTCGGTAATCCAATCCGTATTTATCAATGAAACATCCCAATTACCATGCGCTAATCCTTTATCTTTTAGAATTGTATCATATAAGGGATGTAAATCTAAAGCAATCGCCTCTAATT
This sequence comes from uncultured Flavobacteriaceae bacterium, assembly GCA_947500525.1. Classification (GTDB taxonomy): domain Bacteria; phylum Bacteroidota; class Bacteroidia; order Flavobacteriales; family Flavobacteriaceae; genus Aureibaculum. Next base: position 228,481 of record CANMSH010000003.1, read on the forward strand.
CTAATTTACATCCTTTTTCTTTACAAAATGACGCCCAAATCTTTTCAATGGCCTTCTCAAAAGCATCAAATTTTCTTACCGCTATTCTAAATTTATTACTTGCCATATTATGAAATTAATTCATTTATAATAGCCTCGGTATGTTCTCCTAAAGCTGGAGAACCTACTGATGAAGTTAAATATTCTCCATCAATTTTAATAGGACAACGCGTAGTTTCATATTCAAATCCATCGCCCATTTTTACTTTTTGTACCATGTTTAATACTTTAAAACCTTCTTTAGAAAATAGGGTATCCCAGTTCATGATACTAGCACACCAAATATCTGCTGGCTCTAAAATTGACAGCCATTTTTCTGTAGTGTCTGTGGCTAAATGATCTGCTAACGTCTTTTTAATCTCGTCTCTTTTAGTAAACCAAGATGCTATTTCTTTATAATGTGTTAACGGTTCACATCCTAACAATTCACCTAGCACAGGAATTGAACCCATTGCCAATGCTAAATAGCCATTCGTAGTTTGATAAACACCGTAAGGAGCTCCTAAGTAAGCATGTGCACTATTGCTTTTTGGTCTTACTGTTGGTTCACCTCCATCATGGTAAAATGTTGTAATAGATTCGAATTGAAAATCTAGAATAGATTCTAACATATTTACTGAAACCTTGCTTCCCTTGCCTGTTTTGGCTCGTTGTACCAAAGCGGCTAAAATACCTTGTACCAAATGAGCACCTGATAAAATATCTACGATAGCCAAACCTACAGGGGTCGGTCCATTACCTTCAATACCATTTAACCAGGTCAAGCCTGATAGAGATTGTACTAATAAATCTTGTCCGGGTTTTGATTTCCATGGCCCTTCATTACCATATCCCGAAATATCACCATATACAATGGTTGGGTTTATCTTCTTTATGGTTTCATAATCAAATCCCAAGCGCTCAATAACACCTGGTCTGAAATTATGAACTAATACGTCTGCCTGTTCAACAAGTTTTAGCACCCGTTGTACATCAGTATTATTTTTCAAGTCAGCCTGAAAGCTTTCTTTGTTGCGGTTAATTGCCCTAAACACCGACGATTCTCCATTTAAAATTACGTTAGACACGTATAATTGACGGCAAATATCTCCAGTCTCTGGTCGTTCTACTTTGATCACCCTTGCCCCTAAATCTGCCAATCGTAATGTAGCAGAAGGAGCCGATAAAAACTGGCTTAAATCTATAATTAAAATATCTTCTAACGGTTTCATATGTATTTATAGATTGAATTCTTTTATAATATCTTCGGTATGTTGACCAACTCTAGGCGCAGGTTTCTTTGAAAATAATCGTTCATCATTTACCCGAATCGGACCTCTCAATGTATGCACTTCCTCTCCTGAAAGTAATGACAATTTTTGATCCATTTGTAACACTTTAAAACCTTCATGATTTAACAATGTTTTATAGTCGTATACATTAGAACACCAGATACCATCGGCCTCCAAAATTTCGAGCCACTCATCTGTAGGTCTATCACATAAGAAAGCTCTTAAAATGTCCATAATTTCATCTCGCTTTGTAAACCAAGAATCTGAATCTTTATAGATACTTAATTCCGAACATCCTAAAACTTCACCTAACTTTAACAAAGAACCCATTGCAATCGATATGTAACCATCTGCGGTTTTATATACCCCATATGGAGCTCCTAAATAGGCATGAGCCGATCCTTGTTTTGCTCTTTGCGGATTTTGATTTCCATCATTTAAATAGGTAGTTATTACTTCAAATTGAAAATCTAGGGTCGATTCTAATAAACTCACCTCCACCAAGGATCCTTTTCCTGTTTTTTCTTTTTTTAATAGACTTGCTAAAATTCCATGCGCCAAATGTGTTCCTGTAATAATGTCAGAAACTGCTGCTCCCACCGGAACTGGATCATCATTCTTATTACCAGTTAAATTTGCGAATCCAGACATAGACTGAATCAATAAGTCTTGCCCAGGTTTCTTAGCCCAGGGCCCTGTTGTTCCATAACCTGTCACAGTAGCGTAAACTAATTTCGGGTTGATATTACGAACAACGTCATAGTCTAGACCAATTTTTTCCATGACCCCAGGTCTAAAATTATGCGTCATCACATCGGCTTGGGTAATTAGTTTTTTGACTCTTTCTAAATCTTCAGGATCCTTTAAATTTGCGGCATACGAGTCTTTATTTCTATTTACCGTGTGAAAAACCAAACTACTGTCATCTAAAAACAAGTTTTTAAGTGCAATTTGTCTTCCTGCTTCACCGGTATTGGGTCGTTCTATTTTTATAACTCTCGCTCCTAAATCTGCTAATTTTAATCCAGCAGAAGGTCCAGCCATAAACTGTGCAAACTCAAGAACTAATATACCTTCAAGTAACCTCATTCTATTTAAATATCAAGTGATTCTTTATATAATTTATTCAATTTAGAAAGCAACATTGTCTCATCTCCTCCTTGCATCATATATGCTCTTATTGGCGCACCTGCTCTATCTTGAAAATACATATGGCCATAATAGCGCGGACGCAAAAAAGCGCGATCTAAACCAGGCAATGTATTTTTAAAAAAGTTCGCTGTTATCTCATTTGTATATGCATCTGTCCATGCTTTTCTATGCCCAGGTTGACCTCCACCATCAAAGAAAACTGTCTTTTGACAAGCTTCTGAACCAACATATTCTACATATTTCATGACCGTTTCAATTTCGTTGGTTTCAACCGAAACTGCGAGACCAGTACCTCCTAATGTTGAGATTGCTTTACCATAGCCCTTGATATCGACCATATCATGAAAGTGCAATAATTTTCTAGCATAGCCATTTCTACTATAATTGGTATAACCGTACGCCCAAGGACAATAAGCATACTTATCTGTTCGCGTCATCGCTTCATAAATTTGAATCGGATTCCAATCAAAAATTTGAGAATCCATCTCAACGGCAAGCTCTCTTAACATTTTTAAGGCTTCAATACCAATTTCTTCACTTACCACATATTCTTTTGACACACACACATCTTCTCCCATCGTACAGCACATCATATAAAAGTTCATTAATGTATCTTGAGGAATACCCGGCATGATGACCAACCCTTGTTTCGCGAGAGCTAATAATTCATCATATGTTTCTGGAAGTTTCAATCCTTTTTCTTCTAAAATATCTGGACGACTTGAAGCCACAGGTGTCGCAGCATCTACAGCCAACGCCCATTGATGACCGTTTGAAGAGTAACTCTTGTGAGAATGCCCCACCGTATTCTCTTCTAAATCTTGTAAAAATGTCTTAGGAAGATGTTTATCTAAAGGTAAAATAACATTGTTTTTTCCAGCAAACCCTGCCCAAGGATGATCAATAATTAGCAAATCATAGCGCTTTGCTAATTCGTTTATAGGCTCATCCGCAAAAGCTTGTAACGACCTTTTCTCCCATACAATATCTACATTTGGGTTTAATTCTGTAAACCGTTGTGCCGTTGCAACCATAGAAGTAAATCCTCGACTATGGTTCCAAGTTATCCCTTTTAATTGTACCCTTTTTGTACTCATTTTTATATTTTAATGTATTACTATTTCTTCCCCTAGTATCGTACCATATGCCATGATGACAAATGATATGATTAGCACTACCAAGGCTAGTAATAGTGTTCTATTTGTTTTTTTAGTTACTTGTACCCATTCTTTCATAATAATACCTACGATATAGCTAAAGAAAATTAACATTGACATATGAATTACCCAACTAGCATAACCGTAATTTCCCATTTGCACATGTCCAATACCGTAAAAGAAGAACTGTCCGTACCATAATGCTCCACTGAGTACAGACATTCCTAAGTTCAAATAGAAATTTTTCTTTCCAATACTTTTAACATCAACAATTTCTTTTAAGGTGCCTTTCTTTAGTCCTACGATGGTAAACCAAATAAAATTGGTAATAAAAGCGCCACCTGTAGATAATATTAGGTTTGCATTTCCTTCAAAATTACCAGCGCCATATTCTCCTGCAATTTCTGCAACGGGTGCCCCTACTGTTAATGAAATTCCAAAAACGGCCGATAAAACACCAGCAATTAAAGTTAGGGTTAACCCTTTTTTCATATTAAAGGTTAATGCCTCTCCTTGAGTTACATTACTTGCTTTTAAATCTTTTTCTTTTCTATACCCTGCAATACCACATATAACAATCCCGATCAATGCAATAAACATCCCTAAGAAAATAATATTCCCTCCAGGGTCATTGAATTTCTTCAGTAAAGTACCTTCTAAAATTAAAGGCACAATGGTTCCTAAAATTGCCGAAATTCCAATAGATATGGTATAAGTGAGTGAATAACCTATATGTCGTATTGCAAAGCCGAAGCACATGCCTCCAAAACCATAAATTGCTCCAAGAAGGGTCGCATTAAATAGTACTTTACCAGAAGCGTCACTAAAAACATCTAATAAGTTAGGAACGGTTAAGAATCCAATTAAAAAAGGAAAAATAAACCAAGCGAAAGACGCTTGAACTAACCAGTAAGAATCCCATGACCATTTTTTTACTTTCTGAAATGGAACATAGCACGTCGAAGCTGCAATCCCTCCTACCGCGTGAATTAAAGTACCTAAAATTGGATTTGCCATTGTATTATTTTATAAGTTAGATTTTGTATATTTCATATTTGAATATATCTTTCATATACAAATGTATATTTTATATATGAAATATACAAAGGATGCTAACTAGTTTATTACATTTGAATAAAAATTGTAAAAATGCCCAAAAAAAAACCATTAAAATATAATGCTCCTGCTCTTGATAAAGGCTTAGATATTATTGAATTTTTATCGAAAAAAGGAATCCCTTTATCGCAAGCTGAAATTGCGCAGGGTATTAATAGAACGCCCAGTGAAATTTACAGAATGCTTGTTTGTTTAGAAGAACGAGGGTATTTATTACGAGGATTTAACGCAGGAAAATATAGATTGTCATTAAAAATGTATAGCCTGTCTCACACGCATACTCCTTTTGATGAATTAAAAAGAGTTGCTCGTTATCCCATGCAAGAATTATCTGAAATCACAAGACAATCTTGCCATCTCAGTATTATGAATAACAACCAATTACTGGTAATTTCTCAAATACATTCCCCTAGTGCTGTTTCATTATCTATAGAAGAAGGAACTCATTTTCCGTTAAGCATGACTACTTCCGGCATGACCCTTCTATCTATGTATTCACCTCAAAAAAGGAAAGAAATTTTAGCACGAGATAGTCATTATAAAAAATGGAATAACGAAAAGAAAAACGACCTTAAAGAAGAAATAAAAAAAATCGAACAATTAGGACATCGCTATGCGCAAAGTAAATTAACAAGTGGTGTGACTGATTTAGCGGTACCAATTGGCTTAAAGAATTCTGAACTCAACGCCGTTTTAGCAATTTCTTTATTTACCTCTAATTTAGAAAATGAATTAAAAATAGAGGACGTATTAAAAAAGTTAAAGACTACTCAAAAAGAGATTAATAGATTGATAGGTTAATAAAACATACGTCAACCACCTTTAGTTCTAGTAACGCAGAATTAACAAGAACCTATTTTTCTTTTATTCCTTATAATAGGTTGAAATTAACTTAGGTAAATCTGACTTCCAACCTGCGCTAGAAAAATCGCGCAATTCAATTCCTTTAGATGCAACGAGTGAATCATTCGATTTCGTGAAATTTCCTTGCATGATCCCCTCTAAGTTAGGTAATTTAAATACAGTTCCATCTGCGGCTTCGAGCGGTTTCTTTGAAATAAGTTTATACTGCGCTAACTGGCTTAGGTTTATGCTATCAGCAACACTATAAAAAATATTATTTTTCCAAGAGGTTATTCCTTTTGCCGATGAATAACTTTTCATCACCCTATTAGATTCGGCCTCAACAAATGCTGGAGATGTTTTACCAGGTCCTCTAAAATCAATTGTATTTGCAATCAGAATATTCTTCTCGAATCGTAGATCAGATGAATTCGCATAGGCAATAACTTGGTGCCCTTCATCTATAAAGATATTATTTTGATAGGTACAATTCTTAGTCATATGGGCTTGAACAGGCACAATAGCATTGTACGATACATTATTCTCTACAGTACAACTTTCACACCCTTCATCAAGATAATATGCATATACCTTTATGTCTGAATCAGGTTTAGAGAGTACGACGTTATTTTTAACCGTAGTATTTTTATGTCCGAACATATAAATGGCTCCTCCATCTTGCATGAATGTCTTTATATTGTGAATAATATTTCCTTCAACCAAAGAATGATCACCAATACCATTTATTCCACAGTAGGGCATATTAAATATTTCATTATTTCGAATGACATTTTTTGAACCATTACCAATAATTCCAACAGCGCTGCTGTAGATTAGGCCTATGTCGTGTAACTTATTGTTACTAATATGAATATTTTCTCCTTTATAACTAATAGTTCCTGCTCCACAACTTTCTATCTCACAACCTTTAATATTCACCTCTTTTCCCGAAATTTTAATCGCCCAACCTCCAACATTTTTAATGTGCAAATCTTCAAGTACTATATTACGGATTCCTTCTCCACTAATAGCTCCTTCAAATTTGAGTGCAGCATAACCTCCTGTTACGAGTTTGGTCGTTGTAGAAGCAAACGTTAATCCGGAGAGGGTAATATTTTTGGCACCTTTACGGAATTTTACAATATTTTGATGTCGCGGCACTACTATTTCTATATCAGAAATAGATTCATGGTCCTTCGGCCAGTAGTACAAACGTTCTCTAGTTCTATCTAAATACCACTTTCCTGGTGCTGTCATGCCTTCAACAGTATTCCAAATTACATATGTTTGGGCATTTGGATTTCTTTTCGCAAAGGCTCCAGGTGGATGTTGACTTTCATTATCGAATAGTAAGGTATTCGTCATCAAATCATGTCCTTTTAGACCGACTAAAGATTCATCCCATTCATGATAAATCGTCAATTCGGCATTATGAATATCTAATGAATCACCTACATCTTCTGGTTTATATTTGAGGGTGTTTTTTTCTAACTGTGTTGGTTTACGTTCCCAACCCCCAGCCTCCGAAGAAAGCCATCGTACATCAAACTTATTTAAATGCGTAAAAGCTCCTTTTTTTGGAAACCTAGCACGTTCTCGTCTTTCTCCATTTACTTCGATTACCCTAAAATCCCAATCTCTATTTTTAGTGCCTTTAAGCTCTGCGTATATAAATTTACCCTCCGATTTAAAATTGGAAATTTTTTGTCCTCCATATAACGTTGGAGATGTATCATCAACTGATTTTATGGTAAGATTCGCATCTATTGGTAGAAGTTCTAAATTTACATCATAATAATTTCCTCCTTCAACTAGTATTGTTTTTTCACCATCACTTTTCCGTGATGCTAAGACCGCTTTTTCAATAGTTTGAAAGGGTGCCTCTTTAATACCTGAATTTGTATTTAGCCCCGCGGTACTCACATATAAAAAAATGGGTTCTTCTTTTGTACAGCTTAATGTTACTAAGCTAAAAATGACAAGGTACATTAATGAAGTAAACGTGTGTGGAAATCTCATAATAATGATCTGTTCTAAAATGGTTCTTTTTTTGAGTATCAAAATCTTAATACTAAGTACTATTCTCATGTGAAATTAAGAAATAATGAGAATTGATTTATCCTGAACTATTGTGAAATAAACGAGAGGTGTCTTTTTCACTGCAACAAATGTCTTTTCATATAAAATTCACATCAAACGTATTGACTAATTCTTTAAATTTATAAAGCTTAGTGACCAAATAGTTTTGAAATGAAACGTTTTTCTATATTAATTATCTGTTTATCCTTCTTATTTTCATGTACCGACGAAAAACAAATTAACATCGTTTACGATGCCTCTATTCCGCAATTAGATTTTGCCGTGGGAGATCTAAAAAAAGCGCTCGTATCGAAATCATATAAAGTAGATGAAAAGGCGAATTTTACCATAAAATTTCAAATAGAAACCAATGGTACTAAATCACAAGGTTTTAAAATTAAGAAAATATCAAATTCAACAATTCTTATCAGTTCAAACGATATAAACGGTTTAATGTATGGCGGTCTTGAATTGGCAGAATTGATCACTATTGGGGAAGATATCAGAACATTGAGTGAAATAACTGATACACCTTATATAGCAAAAAGAGGGATTAAGTTTAATATTCCGTTAGACATCAGAACTTCTAGTTTTGATGATTCAGGAGATGCCGCCCAATCTAATATTGCCACGATGTGGGAATTTGAGTTTTGGGAAGAATTCTTCGACAATATGGCTCGTCATAGATACAACACCATATCTTATTGGAATGCACACCCTTTCTCTTCGATGGTACAACTAGAAGAGTATCCAGACGTTGCCTTTAACGATGTTTGTGGAACTACAATAAAACCTCAAGAAAATGGACATTATTGGAATGTTCCTGAAATGCCAAGCAAACGAATCATTGCTAATCTAAAAGTACTTAAAAAAATGACTATTGATGAAAAAATAGCATTTTGGCAAAGGGTAATGAAGCATGCAAAACATAGAGGGATTGATATTTATTTTATCACATGGAACATTTGCTTAAATGGTGCTGCCCCTCCTGGAACCAATAAAGAAAATGAAGGCGAAATTGGAAAATATGGTATCACCAACGATTATAAAAATGAAATTAGTAAAGACTATTTACGCAAGTCTGTAAAACAATTTCTGTTAAACTATCCAGATGTTACTGGAATTGGAGTTACGGCAGGTGAAAATATGCGCGCTCCCATGACCGATGACGACAAAGAAAAATGGTTATGGGAAACGTATGGTTTGGGTATTTTAGATGCGAAAGAAGAACAACCCAATAGAAAGATTGACTTTATTCATCGTTTTTGGTGGACTGACATGAAAGTTATTAAGAAGTATTGGGGTGATTACCCCGATTCATTCAATATGAGCTTTAAATATGCAAAAGCACATATGTATTCAGCGGTGAACCCTCCTTTTGCAAAACCATTTATTAAATGGATGCAATCTGAAAACTTGAAATCTTGGTGGAACTTAAGAAATGATGATATTTTCATTCATCGCTGGGGGGATCCTCAATATGCCAGTTCTTTTATCAAACATTTACCTTACGATCAAACGGCAGGCTATTATATGGGATCTGATGGTTATGTTTGGGGAAGAGAATTCATTAGTAAACAACCAGAGAACCTTCGACAATTAGAGATCAATAAGCATTGGTTTAATTTTATGTTGTGGGGAAGATTAGGTTACAATCCGAACATTAAAAATGAGCGATTTGAAAAAATATTAGCCGCTAAATTTCCAGAAACAGATGCTCAATTATTATTGAATGCTTGGTCTGAAGCCTCTAAAATTATTCCACAGGTTACACGATTTGCATGGGGAGATTGGGATTATCACTGGCAACCCGAAGCTTCTATGGAAATTTGGAATCACCTGAAACCTATAGATAAATTCATTTCGAATCCTACTATGGAAGGCAGTAATATTTTAAATCCGTCTGATTATGCAACTGCAATTTTAAACAAGGAAACTATTTCTAAAATAACTCCTTTAGATGTTATTAGAAATCTCGAAAACTACTCTAAGAAAGCAAGACAAAACGCCGACAGTTTATTAAAAAATGTCGTATCAAATGAACTAAAACAAACATTACTCGACATCAAATCAATGAGTTATTTAGGCGAGTATTATGCGCATAAATTCGCAGCGGCCGTCGAATTAGCATTTTATAAAAACAATGGTATTGATACTAACAAAGAAAAAGCCATTGGTTTCTTAGAAGACGCAGTTACTGACTGGATGAGATATAGAGATATTAATACTGATCGATATAACCCTCAAAATTTTGCTAGATTACAAACATTTGATTGGAATAAACAATTAGAGCGGGTTAAAAAAGACGTTGAAATTGCAAAAAATATTACACTAGATCATCAAAACAAATAAGTAAACGATATGAAAAATATTTTTACCAAAGTGTTTATACTAACATTCCTGCTATTAGCACCTGTATTATCTCATTCTCAAAATAAAAAAAAGAAGCCTAATGTTGTGCTTATTTTTATAGATGATTTGAGTCATTTAGGTGTTTCAGCATATGGGGCAGATAGAGTTTCGTCAAATAGAGGGCTATTTGAAAATGTAAAACTGGAGACACCAAATATTGATAGACTTGCAGACAATGGTATATTATTTAGCAATGCTCATTCGTATCCTTTATGCGAAAATAGTAGAGTTTCTTTGATGTCAGGAAAATACAATTCGAGAAACTACCTAAGACCAAAATCTCAACATCACTCAGATATAACGTTTGGTGATACTTTTAAAAAGGCTGGATATGCTACTGGAATATTTGGAAAATGGAAACAGACGAGGGGCACAAAAGAAATTCCAGGAGAAAAATATATTTACGAGTTTGGTTGGGATGAATTCACATGTTTCGATGTAACTACCGAAGGACAAAGATTTATAAATCCGCATTTAGTAGTGAATGGTGAAACCGTTAATTACACTGGAAGAACCGATCTAGATCCGGAAACTGGGCGCAGGTGGTACGGACCCGATATTTGCAATAGAGATGCTCTAAAATTTATTGATAAAAATAAGGATAATCCTTTCTTTTTATATTACCCGATGTTATTAGTACACGATGATCACAAACCTACCCCAGACACAAAACCAAATTCATTGTTTGACAATTTTGATGAAGCAAATAATAATAGAAATGGTCATACGGGGGATGACCAAGCCTACTTTCCTGATATGGTCTCTTATATGGATAAATTAATTGGAAATGTAATTTCCAAATTAAAGGAACATAAACTCATGGAAAACACCATTCTTATTGTAATGGGAGATAATGGCACAAAAGAGTCTTTTACCCACGTTCGGTCAAATGGAACTTTATACCCTGCACGTAAAGGAGGAACTTCTGACAATGGAACTCATGTTCCCCTTATTTTTAGCAAACCAAGTAATTTATTAAAAAATGAACGCCAAAAGATGGTTTATGGCGGACTCGTTGATATTGCCGATATCTATCCTACTATTTGTGAAGCTGCAGGAGTTTCAATTTCTAATAAGAATACCTTAGACGGAATTAGTTTTTGGAACAATTTAGTGACTGGTAAACAGAAACATAGAGATTATATCTATTCTTGGTACAATAACAATCAGGTGTATACGAATACCAAAGAATTACTGCGATTCATTCATAACAAAAATTTTAAATATTATGCCCCGAATGAAGAATTTAAGGAAGGTAGGTTTTTTGATTTAAGAACAGATCCTTTAGAACTTACTGGTGATTACTTTAATAAAAGAAGATTTGGGATTCGTTTGTATAGTGGATTGAACCTTGAAAAATTAAATCAAGAACAAAAAAAGGCTTATAATTATCTTAAACATGCGATTAAAAAATATGATTATGTTGCTGTGAATAAAATTAAAATCAAAGACAAACCCACAACTTGCAATATCGGTCAAACCATACAGTTAGGGCACAAAATTGTACCAACAAATGCAACAAGAAACAATGTTATATGGCATTCTGAAAATGATGGCATTGCCTCTATTGATAAATTTGGAGTTTTAACTGCTCATAAAAAAGGCAAGACAACAATTCATCTCTATTCTTGGGACGATGCCTATCCTTTAGCGGCAAATGAAAAAGTCACCTTTAAAAAGACGGGCATCAAAGATTCGTTTGAGCTAATTGTGAACTAGAGACTCTCCTAAAATTTGTGAATATAAGCAGCACTTAGATGCACTCTTTTACTTATTCTTATACTGAAACTCAGCATCAAAACCGACATTACGATAGGCATCGGTATTGGGTAGTACAAACTGATATTCATACATCTCATCTATAGAAACATCTAATGATTCAGCTTCAAACTCCATAACATGTCCTCCAAAAGTTTTATCATCAGAGATAAAGTGCAAATGATATCCAGCAACATTTATATCACCGATAAAATCGGGGCAGTAAAAGCCAACGATAGTACCTTTAATATTTTGAGCTTTAAAGACAGGTCTATTCGGAATCAATACATCTAATCCTTTTTCAAAAGGAATCTCTTGTTTATTAAGTCCTCCACAGGTCATATTTTTAAACTCTCCATGAATTTTAAAGCTATAAAAAACGTTTTTTGACGGTAATTGTTTATTAATCTCAACTCTCAGTGAATCGTAATTGATTGTATTTCTAATTTTAAAGGAATAGTCTTCATCGAAAAAGGTTGTATTCACATATACTATTTTATCATCATCTTTGGCCACACTTACCAAACCATCTTCAGTGGCCCTATAAGGAATACCGTCGAGCATAATCAACTCACCGTCAAGTTTGGTATAAGATCCTAAACCTATATCTCCTTTAGTTTTTAGTTTTGCAACGCTTAAATCGCCCTCAAAAACTTTATTTACAAAAGCGTACCAGATAGAATAATGATAGAAAAGATCTCGCTCACTGCTTTTTTCTGCTGCAGCTGATATATTATCTGGTGCCTTTTCTTGATGTAATTCTTTAACATCATTCTTACATCCCGTAATTAAAAAAAACACAACTAAAGAGCTCATGCTCCATATGAAAAATGATTTTTTAGGTACCATGTATTTGGTATTTTAAATTTTTTAATAAATGTATACGACTCTACTTCACTTTCGCATCATATATAGAGTTTGCACTAAATGTTGGGCGTATTTATCTAAATAGAATTTCCTATTGCTTTATAAATTTAAGTGAGGAATTCTTAATATTTATGATATAGACTCCTGTAGCCAAATTAGAAACATTAATCCCAGAACTATACTTACCAGAAGTAACCAAGCTACCATTTATTTGATAAATTTTATAGTCTTCGCCGTTCCCCTTATCAGAACTAAATTTGAGCACATTTTCAATTGGGTTGGATATTATCTTAAACTCATCTTTATTAAACTCATCAACACTTAAAGATGTTGTAAGTGATACAACCACTTTATCAATATCAAAAAGAAAACCTCCTCCGTTTCCGGTACCACTATATTCTAGACGAAGCGTTTGTTGCCCTTGGTTTAGAGTGACAGAAGTATCAAACGGATTTGTTGTTCTAAAACTTCCTGTGCCTGTTACTGTTAAGCTACCAACTTCGTTAGAATTAGCAAAGATGGTTATGTCTCCACCTGCATCGTTATCAGCAGCAGCCAAAAACCTCATATTATAAATACCATTTTCTAGTACATTTATATCATATTCGGTTGCATCTCCATTATTAATAAAACCAATAAAGGTATCACCACTTGTTAGTTGAACTCCACTACCCGTTCCATTTGTAAATGCTTCTGCCTCTACCGTACCAGGAATTGGGAATCCTGCACAAACATTCTCTACATCATTTGGACATGTATCGTTCGCATTTTCAACATAACCGGCAACCGGAGGACACTGCAAGATAGACACATCCGGATTTCCTAAACCATCACCATCTTCATCAGCATACAAGGTAACTTTTGTACATAAATCATTTGATTTACGCTCTACACCTAAAACAACCGAAGCGATGGTTACTTTTGCTTTTTCAAATCTTGAGTTACCAAGAGCTACATTAGATAAACCATCTGTTTTCGCATATTTTATGGATACTGAATTATTACCAGCATTTAATAGACTATAAGGTACATTCATTTCAAGTAAACCAAAAAACTCTATCCTATCTGACTGATCATATCCTTTCCAATTCGTTGGAAGGGTGATCGGTGTTCCGTTTACTTTGACTTCGGTAGGAATAATATCTAAACCTTCATTAGCTCCTTGATTTGGGTTAAACTCAACAGTTTGTGGAACTCCAACACCAAGTCTTAAAACAGCTTTACCATCATTAATATCTCCTAAATCAACATCTGAAAAGTTAAACACATGCTCGGTATTAGCCGATGCTTTCAAAACTGGAGCAAACTCAGCGTCTAAAGAAACACCTACCGGGTTTCCGAAATACCTTTCTCGAACTATCGTTTTTGTAAATGCCACCGGATTACTATAGGTAATTTCAAAAACTTTGGTTTCACCATTCTTTAAAGAAACAGTGCCAGGCATTGCGCTAGATGAAGTTCCATTATCGTAAATAGGGTTTTGCGTACCATTTACAACTACAGATTTCACAAGTACATTGTCAATATTTGTACCTCCGCTGATAAAATTTAAATTCACATCTCTATCTGCTTCGTCTAAATTGTTTAAAATTAAATATGCTTTAGAACCTTTTACAAAAAGCTGCGCCTGTATATCTAAATCATCACTAGATACCATAGCTCTTTCTCCTTCTACGTTTTTCCAAAGTCTATAAAAATTTGCCTTCCAAGCGAGCACCAAATCATTACTTCTATATAAATTTGGCGGATTAGGATTACGTGTTGTTCTTAACGCTGTAGGAACCACTAAAGCGGGGATATATGGCTTCGTTGGAATCGCATCGTCATTATTATACCAAAAGTCGGCTCTTCCTGTAATAAAAGGAATCGAAATTTCTATATTATCTTCACGTTCAAGAAAATTAAACAGCATACTATTCAAACCTCTAATGGTTAATGCACTTTCAGAATCACTAAATGTTTCGGGATACAAACTATTATCTTCTATAACGCCAAACTCAGTAATGGCTAATTTTTTGGGTGTACCAAATTTAAGTGCTGTATACGTTTCTATTAAGTCTAAAATGGCCTCTGAATTACTTCCTGAACGTCCATTTGCTTGTCCAGTCACATTCACACCATCATAAGGATGCACAGATATCGCATCCATTTCGGCACCTGCAAGATCAATAAATTTCTTTTCGCGATCTCTCCAATTTGTAAAACCCCTTCTTTCAAATGAAGGAAAAGCATCTGAGAAACCAATTACTTTCATTTTGCCCAACTCAGGAGTATCATGAATTTTTTTAGCCATTTCTCTAAACCAAATGCTCATTTCGGTAATTACTTGTGATGGAGAATTGCCTCCAGAAGTAAATATTGGATCAAAAGCTTTTATAAAAGGCTCATTAAAAGGCTCCCAATATTCTGGTCTATTGGCCGTATTAACTTCGTTCATGAAATAGCGCACAGCTGCGTCCGAGGCTGTTTCGGTATCATAACCAGGTCTCCAAACAGATTTTGGGTTTGCCGTGGCAATAAATCTACGTACTTGCCTCAAAGCACCGTCAGGAGTAACGGGTGTGGTTGGAAAATTACCGATAGGGTTTACAAAAGATCTATCCGCAAAAGGTCCAAAAAATCTACGCCCAAAACCAACCCTGTTTTCTTGTAAAAACGCAGTAGAAACCTCATCTCCATTCGCATCATGGATATTGAAAAATTTTGATCTATCTAAACTAGACACATTCCCTAAAAAACGTTGCTGTTGAATGTCTATCGTGACTGTTTGAGACAGCGTCGAAACCGATACAAACAAAAACAACAAACTGATATATAATGTGTATTTTTTTTTCATATTTCTTTTATCTTAATAGTTCATAAAATTATTTAGGGTTATTAACAAATAATCTAATTATGGATTTCTTCATTTAATACAAAACCTTCTTTTTTGTGCCGTCTTCCATATAAACAAACACTTTATCTCTTTTTACTTTTAATTTTCTAACTATATTTAATTCTTTGTCTGTAAAAGTCTCTCCAGACTTCTTCCATAGCATTGCAGTTACGTACACTTTATTATTATTTTTTGGATCATAGCTCTCACTTACATTTATAACCGCACTTTCTTCAGTTTCTGGATGCATATTCACAGATCGAATCGTTTCTATCGTACCCCATCCTTTTACAGGGATTAATGCTAACTGATAAATACCATTATCAATTATACGAACTTCTTTTCCTTTAATGGTTCTTATAGATTCGTTGATATACCCATTAAGATTTGGTAATGAATAATGACCTAAACGAAAAGAAACTGTTTCATTGGCTTCTATTTTATCAACTCTCAAAATGCCATTGTTCAATGGTATATCGGCTAATTCGAGCTTTACATTTTCTAAATATTCTGATTGTAATTGCCTATAATAGATACCATCTTCAAACCTTTTGAAATTGTATAAATGCCCCGATTCAAAAGGATATGTTTTCTCATCTGTTTTAAAAACATAATTCATAGAAGCTATGCCTTTATCATTGTCTGCTTGCCAAGGAAATGCAGAATTATAGGAAAGTTTATTGTAGTTTTCGCTGGATCTAAAAGGTTCTTTGATGTTTTTTCTAGGAACATGACACCAAGCCCTAATCTCTGAAGCACCTATGTCTTTATAATTCGTTACTAAAATATCAGAATCGTCATAAAAGTGATTTGTAACCGTAGTATTTTTCAATTCGTTTTCCCAAATACCATTATTTTCTTTTTCATTCCAAAACTTACTTTCCTTTGGCGAAAACAAACTTAAAAAGGCTTTGCCCATCCAAAAAACACTTCCCCTACAACTGTAATATTGAGTTGAAGGATCAAATGCACCGTAAAAGCCTAAAGTTGGGATTCCGTCTTTTCTAAATTCGGGATGTTGCAAAAACTGCAACAAAACACTTGAAGAAACATTTCTTAATCCTCCCCAATTAGCATTTGGTAAATCGTCTTCATAATAGCCTAATAATGGAAAAGGACTCACTGAAGCTAAACGATAGGTAATACTTCTTCCCCACATAATCATTTTACCATTTTCGCTAAACATATATGGATAATTGTTCGCTACAGGTAAAAAGTTTTCTTTGAATTTCTTTGCAATTTTTGGATAATACTTATTTCCAAAATACTCGCTCCAAACGGGCCCGTACATTTGAAATGCCCACATACTGTAGTAATCATATGCAGGATTATCATTATACCAGCCATCTCCGCGATAATGATCTAATGATTTATTTAGGTATTTTACAAGTAATTCTTCATTTACTTTATAACCTTTATCTTTAAAGAAACTTAATACAAAAATGTTGAAGAATTTCCAGTTAGAGGCAACTGTGGGGCCATCTCCATAACTTATCATTGTTCTGGCAAGTTTGTCTTTGTCCTTTTGTGAAAGAGGATCCCATAGAATTTCTGGAATCATAAACATAGACATTGAAAGTGCGCCGAACTCCACCAAAGATTGACCTGGCCATTCTCCTTTCTTTAAGGGAATGAACGACGGATGATTTTCATCTATTAAATTTAAAATATTCTTCCTGTAATAAGTCGCTATTTTTATTCCGTTTATTTCTAAGTCTGGATGTTGCTTTAACAGTGGTGCCGCAACAAATAATGTGCGACATAAACCTTCTAATTTCTCTACAGGAACTTGCCAAACTTCTCTGGGATACGCAACTTTACCCATTTTAGGAAATTTTAATGGGTCATCATAATCATTTACATAACTAAATGCTCCTTCTAACATATACTTCGCGGCATCCATCCAATGTTTACGAGTCATACCCGTTTTTGGACTTTTCTTATAATCTGGTTTTTCTAATTGAAAAATTGGCTGTCCACCATATAATTTATATACTTCAGATCCTGCAGCCAAAAATGCTCCAGTTCCATATACCTCAGATTTATCTTTCCAGGCCTCTCCTGGTTCCGCGCCAATTGGCTGTACATATCCAAGCATTCCGTCCTTCGTAATATGACTTCTTAGTGTATTCCATGCTCTCTTAACATGAGGTTCATAGGTTTCTTTATCTAGCAAACCATTATTAATCCCCCAGGCTAAACCAAAAGTAAAAAATGAGGTGCCGCTTGTTTCTGGAGTAGGGTATTTATCTTGACCCAACAAACTCATTGCCCAATGACCTTGAGGCGTTTGAATTTCAATTAGCTTTTGGGCCATTTTTAAATAAATATCTTTAAAATATAAATACTCTTTTGTTTCTGGTTTGTATTCATCCATCAACAATGTTAGACCTCCGAAAACCCACCCATTACCTCGAGCCCAGAAAATTTTGTTCCCATCGTCTAGTTTACCGATGTAACTATTGTCACGATAAAATAAATTTTCGTCTTCATCGAATAAATGTTTGCGAGTAACTTCATACTCCTTCATCATCCAATCAGAATATTTTTTATCTCCTGTTTCATTCGATAATTTGGCCCAAATAGGTGGTGCCATAAACAGGGCATCACACCATGTCCAACGTTCTAAATGTTTATAATTATCTAACGTAATTGGCTGTTTACTGGGGTTGTTCATGATAAAATCCAATCGTTCTTTCGTTGGTGCTATCATCTTTTTATCACCGTACTTTCTAAACAACTCAAAATACATTTGCCCAACGGTATGGTCGTCTGCCATATACTTTCGCCAATGTAGTTGCCAATTTTGCTGTTCTCCAATACCTTTTAACCATTTAAAATATCTGTTATCTTTGGCGATGGCCGCATATTTCACCATTCCAACATAGAGGGCTCCATTCGTCCAATCTGCAATATGATGGGGTTTGTCTCGGTCACTATAGGTATCTCTAAAATGTTCTATTTGCCAATTGGCAACTCTTTCCATGTCATTTCTAACAGAAATAGGATGAATCGATTGTCCTTTAGACAACTGCGAGATAACTAAAAAAAAGATGACTGCGAGACTCCTTTTCATAAAAACTTAACTAATTCTATTAGATTTTATTTACATAAACATAATAAGCAACATTTTCTTCATTTTTATCATTAAAGAAACTTGCCTTTAAATTGGTATTACCTTCTTTTAAATGTACTTTAAATGTGATTGACTTATCCTTATCAGAAATGTTATTTTCTTGTTTTGTTTCTGCAATTTCGATAGAAGCTTTTACAAAATTTAAGTTTTTACCTTCAGGAATTGTCCACTCCAACCCTGGTAATTCTTCAGGAGTAACTTTTGGAACTGTTGCATTTATTACTAAATCGGCTTCTATTGGGTATCTTCTCAAGGAAATTTCATATTCTCCTGCTTGCTTGACTGCTAAAGGCCAATAACCAGAGCCTACATTTCCTTTTCTAATTTGAATTTGATTCCAAGGATAATCCTCTTTATTTGAATGCGCGTCATGTGCAGTTAATGTAACAGGATTTTGATCTGCTACACCAATAGGAATTTTAATTTCTTCATCAAATTGAACCGAAACTTCTTGCCACCATTTGTCGTAAAAAGCTCTCATTTCTGTTACTTTTTCTGGGTGACTATCTGCAATATTCTCTTTTTGACTCTTGTCAGTTTCTAGATTATACAATTCTGTTCCGTTAATTAATCGCCATTTGTTTTGCATTACCGCAGAATTCTTCCATTTTTCTGGATAATTTAAACGCTGAGAATCGGTCACCAACATTCTATTGTTTTCTTTTTGATCTTCTTTTAAGGCAGCGACTAGACTTTGTCCGTTAATCGTTCTATGATCTTTCGGCAATTCTATCCCGCATAATTCTGCCAATGTTGGCATAATATCTAATTGTGCACTTAATAAATCGATGTCTTTTGCTTCTGAGATATTTCCATTTTTCCAATGAATAAAAAACGGAACTCTATGTCCGCCTTCATACTCACTTCCTTTTGTACCTCTCATTTCGGCATTAAACCCAGTAATCTTTCCGTTCTTGTAATGGTATCCAGATGAAGTTCCATTGTCTGTCATAAAGATTAAAATAGTATTATCAGCAATGTTCAATGCTTGCAACGTGTTTCTTAGTTTTCCGAAATTATCGTCAACATTCGTAATCATTCCGTAAAAACGTTTTTGAGTATCCGTTAATACGTCTTCGCTTAAATCTTTGTACATGTCATAATACTCCAAAGGAACATTATAAGGACCATGTGGTGCATTTGTAGAAATGTATGCGAAAAAGGGTTGTTCCTTATTATTCTCAATGAACTTAGCTGCTTCGTCAAAAAATACATCCGTACAATAACCGTTAAACTTTTCTGGCTTTCCGTTAACGAAATAGGTATCATCAAAATAGTCATTGTTCCAATAATCTGGTGTTTGTTGAACACCTCCACCATAATGCATTACTGTTTTCTGAAAACCGCGATCGTGGGCTCTAAAAGGATAATTGTCTCCTAAATGCCACTTCCCAAAGGCTCCTGTCTTATAACCTGCTTCTGTAAACATATCTGCCAAGGTTTTTTCTTCCTCTCGCAATAAAGACCAACCTCCTACGGTATGCCAAACACCGGTACTATTAGCATACCTACCAGTCATTAAAGCAGAACGAGTTGGAGCGCAAGTAGGCCCCACATGAAAATCGGTTAAATGATAACTCTCATCATAAAAACTGTCAATGTTTGGAGTCTTAATTACAGTATTACCATGCGCACCAATATCACCATAACCCTGGTCATCTGTAATTACCAATATTACATTTGGCTTTTCAATTTGTTTTTTCTCATTTTCAACGTCTTTCTTGCAACTTGTCAAAAGAATGACGAAGAGAACAACTAATTTTATATATTTCATCAATTAAATAATTATTAATATTTTTCCATTGTATTCAACTCTGGTGAACCTCCTCTATTACCACAACCAGAGGCCACATAAATAGCATCTTTAAAAAGGGCAACACCAGAACCATGTCTTCCTTGTACTAATGAAGAATAACTTTTCCATTTCAATGTTTTCGTATTTAATCCTTCAACTTCATTATGGGCTTGTTTTTGTAGTATCGATTCACCTCCAATAACCAAAACATCATTTTTATATAAAATTGCCATGTTACCAGCACGCTCTGTTGGGATATTATTTTTTAAGGTCGTCCATTTATTTTTTTCTATATCGAACACATCAACCTCGCCTATCGTTTCAGAAAATGTCGCTTTCGGCGCTTTCGATAATCGTCCAGCGAGTACATATATTTTGTTTTTATGCTCGACTGCTTGAAAATGATCTCTCGCTCTTGGAGCATCAGGTAGTATTTTCCATTCTCCTGTTTTTAGATTATAACTATCCAACCATTTTTTATGACCATCAATATGCCCATTTTTAATACCACATGAGATATAAACAAGGTCATCCTTTAAAATATTTCCTGTAGAACCTCTTCTTCTATTTTCTGGAATTTTGTCCCCTTTTACCCATGTATTTGACTCCACATTGTAGATATACACGTGCTCCACAGGAGTTTCTGAAGGATACTTACCTGTTAAGGCTCCTATGATATAAATTTTCTTATCAAATACAATGGGTTGAAAATGGTGTAATTCTATTGGTGGCTTTGCACCAACCGTCCATTTTTGTGTTCTTATATTATAAATACTCACATCTCTTATACCTCTACCACCCAAGAGAAAAAACTTTTCATCTACGTTTACGAAAGCCGCTTCGTGCCTTGCAACTGGTGTTGAGCCATCTAAACTTTTAACTTCACTCCATGTTTTTTGATATTGACCATCATCTTGTTTCACTCCTTTACAGGACAGTAGTGCCATAAATAACAGCAATAAGGACAAATTTTTAAACATATTTTTTGACATGTAATATTTATATAAAACTACTTATTGTGACGGTTAATGTTCGTTATTCATGTTCTATTCTGTATATCAAATGTTTTTTCTACGCAAAATTCTCTCTTAGAAAAAGACATTTGATATCTATTAAAAACTATTTTAACAATTAAAACCTCAGCGCAATACCTATCTTTATGTTAAAATTACTCCGTACACCAATACCTAGAATTATGAAAAACATTCTAACTTATAGTTTTATATTTCTCCTACTACTAAGTTGCAAGGATTCTTTAAACACAAGTCGTATGATTTCCGTAAATCATATGGACGATACTATTACCTATGAAGGAAGAATTGGTAAAAGTAAAGAATATGCAGAAGTCTATTGGTCAGGGTCTTCGATAAAAATAAATTTCGAAGGTTCATCTGTGAGCGTCATTCTTGATGATGAAAAAGGTGAAAATTACTTTAATGTCATTGTCGATGGTAATCAATCTTCAATTTTAAAATTAAATAAAGGTAAGAGCACCTATACATTAGTGGAAAACATACCATTTGGTAAACATTCGGTAGAATTGACAAAAAGAAATGAATGGACCTACGGAACCACATACTTCTATAGTTTTAACATTATGGGCTCAAAAATCTTACCCAGAGATAAGCAAAAATCTATATTCATTGAGTTTTATGGAGATTCTATTACCACAGGGCATGGCAATGAAGATTACTCGACCGAAGACAGAGCCGAAGGTGATGTAACCAATAATTACAATTCTTACGCAGCTATGACTGCCCGCAATATAGGGGCCGAATATTCTTGTATTGCCCGAGGCGGTATTGGTATCATGGTAAGTTGGTTTAATATGATTATGCCTGAAATGTATGATCGATTGAATCCTAATGACACCAATAGTAAATGGAATTTCTCTGAAAAACAAGCTGATATTATGGTTGTTAATCTATTTCAAAATGACTCATGGATTGTCAACCATCCTGATCATGTTGAATTTAAAAGGAGATTTAAAAATCAAAAGCCTCAACAAAATGATATAATTGCGGCTTATGTGAACTTTATAAAAACACTTAGAGCAAAAAATTCAACGGCTCATATCGTATGTCTTTTAGGAAATATGGATATCACAAAGAAAGGTTCAGAATGGCCAGAATTAGTGCGGAAAGCGACAGCGCAAATAAATGATCAAAAAATTCATCTTTCGGTTGTTCCGTATAAAAATACCAAAGGTCATCCAAAAGTTGAAGAACAGCGAGCAATTGCAACACAATTAACTCAGTTAATAAATGAAGAAATTGTAGACAACTTAGTGTTATAAATGATGAAAAAGCTTTACGTAAAATTTGCCTTGATCAACGTTAAACAAAATAGGTCTTTGCGTTAAACAAAACGGGCATTTACTGAGTAATCATAATTAGTTTATTAAACATGAAACAGGAATAAAAAATCATTTGTTGTGTAAAATTCAACATTAGGCTCTTTATAAAAAACAATAAAATAAGAATTTAGCACTGTCAATGATTCATTTGACTTTAAACATTAAACAAAAATGTATGCATTATTATAGAAAATACTTTTTAATATTATCAACCTTAATATTATTAGTATCATGCGGCACAAAAGAAGATAAAAGAATAGCTGAATATGTTGTACAAAAAGATTCGGTTCAAGCAATGTATCAACCAACTTGGGAATCTATTAAAAAGCACTATAAAGATCCGGCATGGTTTAACAATCAAAAATTTGGAATTTTTATTCATTGGGGCGTGTATTCTGTTCCTGCTTATGGGTCAGAATGGTACCCCAGAAATATGTACATGGATGAAAACAAATTGAGTGCCACTTTAAAAATAGAAAAATCGGGTTCGGCGGCCGAATATTTGCATCATATGAAAACATATGGAACTCAGAAAAAATTTGGATACAAAGATTTTGTTCCTATGTTCAAAGCCGAAAAATTTGATGCAGTAGAATGGATTGATCTATTTAAAAAGGCTGGAGCTAGATATGTTGTTCCTGTAGCCGACCACCATGATGGATTTGCAATGTATAGATCTAATACAACTCGATGGAATGCTCATGATATGGGACCAAAAAGAGATGTTCTGGGAGAACTTTTTAAAGAAGGACGTAATAAAGGGCTCATCATGGGAGCATCTTCACATTTTGCTTTTAATTGGTCTTTCTACAATAAGAAAGACACATTTGATACTGTAGATCCTGAATACAGTGATTTATACTCAAAGAAAGGGAAAGACCCTAAAGAACCTGTTTCTGAAGCGTTTAAAAAGCGTTGGTGGAATCGCACTGTAGATTTAATAGATAACTATCAACCAGATATTTTATGGTTCGATTTTATGTTAGACATGCCAGCTTTTGAAGAATACAGACCTAAAATTGCAGCTTACTATTATAATAAGGGTCTTGAATGGGGCAAAGAAGTAGTTCTTCAAGATAAGAACTTCAATCATAATGCATTTCCAGAAGGTACAGTGATTTATGATTTAGAAAGAGGTAAGCTTCCGGGCATTAGAAAATTACCATGGCAAACAGATACCTCTATTGGTAAAAATTCTTGGTGTCATGTTACTAATTGGGAATCTAAAACAGCCGATCAATTAATTGATGATCTTGTTGACATTGTCTCTAAAAACGGTAATTTATTATTAAATGTTGGTCCTAAAGCAGACGGAACTATCCCTAATGATCAACAAGAAATATTACTTCAAATGGGAGATTGGTTAAAAATAAATGGAGATGCAATATATGATACCAAATATTGGAAAGTATATGGAGAAGGTCCTACTGAAGTAAAGAAAGGACATCATTCTGAAGGTCATAACAAAGAATTTACTGGTAAAGACATCCGTTTTACTCAGAAAGATGGAAAACTGTATGCCATTCTAATGGCTTGGCCAAAAAACAACCAAGCACTTATAAAATCTATTAAAAAGTCTGAACATACCATATCTAATGTTAAAATGCTAGGTAGCGATGCAACATTAGACTGGTCACATGGTGAAAATGGTTTGAATGTAATTATGCCTCAAAAAAAGCCTGGCGATTTTGCCTACGTTTTGGAAATCACCATGTAATAATTCAGTACAAAATATTATTTGAATTAGTTTTGTTAGATAACAGAGAGCGCATTAGTAATAATGTGCTCTTTAAATTGATACCAACTATTAAAACCTATTACTTAAAAAACTCATGAAATATATTGTTTGTGAAAAGCCTGGTGAATTTCATTTAAGAGAAAAAGAAATTCCTACCAGAAAAGAAAACGAAGCTTTATTGAAAATAAATAAAGTGGGTATCTGTGGCACAGATTTGCATGCATATGCAGGAAACCAAGCTTTTTTTACGTACCCAAGAATATTAGGGCATGAATTGGCATCTGAGGTTTTAGAAATTGGAGAAAATCCGCAAGGTATAAAACCTGGAGACAGCGTAGTAATTATGCCTTATGTTAGCTGCAAGAAATGTATAGCTTGCCGAAATAACAAAGAAAATTGCTGCACCAATATAAAAGTGCTTGGTGTACACGTAGATGGAGGAATGCAGGAGCAAATTGTAGTACCAACTACTATTTTACTCAAGTCTAATAACCTTTCTAATGATGAAATGGCAATTGTTGAGCCTCTAGCAATAGGCGCACATGCAATTCGAAGAGCAGCTATTAAAAAAGGAGAATATATTGTCGTTGTAGGTTGTGGACCTATCGGTATTGGTATTATGAAATTGGCCCAAATTGCTGGAGCAAAAGTGATTGCTTTAGACTTAAACGATGATCGCCTAAAGTATGCAAAAGATAAAATTAATGTTGATTATACAGTAAATGTAACGAAGAACCCTGTTGATGAAATTTCTAAAATCACCAACGGTGACATGGCGACAGCTGTGTTTGATGCTTCTGGTCATAAAGGTGCTCTCGAAGCGGGTCCTGATTATATGGCTCATGGAGGTAGATTCATACTTGTAGGATTGTCTAAAGGTGAATTACAATATCATCATCCTTCGGTTCATTCAAAAGAAATGACGTTAATGTGCAGCAGAAATGCCACAAAAGAAGACTTTGAGCACGTAATTAGTATTCTAGATCAGTTTCCAACTGATGCGTTCATAACGCATAACGTTTCTTATACCGAAATGATCGATACCTTTGAAAGTTGGTTAGATCCAAAAACTGGAGTCATGAAGGCAACTGTAAATTTTTAGTGTTTCATCAAAACCTACTGACTACAATCACAGAAAATAGATATAATGTTAAAAAAGTATGTTCAAATAGACCCTAAAGACAATATTATTGTAGCCATTACACCACTCGATAAAGGAACAGTAGCTACAATTCAGGGTATAAATGTTATTCTGAAGGAAAACATTAAACAAAAACATAAATTCGCACTGTATGATTTCGCTGTGAATGATGAAATTTACATGTATGGTGTTCTTATTGGAAAAGCAATCGTATCAATACAAGCAGGATGCGCCATTACCATCGATAATGTAAAACATGCTTCTGCCGAATTTAACGATTCTAAAGAAAAGTTTACTTGGACAGCACCAAATGTTTCAAAATTTAAAAATAAAACGTTCAACGGCTATCACAGAAGTGATGGCAAAGTAGGAACAGCAAACTACTGGTTGGTGATCCCATTAACATTTTGTGAAAACAGAAATGTCGACGTTTTAGAAGCGGCCCTTTCTGAAAAACTAGGATACGAAACAAAAAAAGACTTTGCCGTTGATACCGATGCTCTAATCAACAAATTTAAAGAAGGTGCTTCAAAGGATGAAATATTAAAAACACCCATTATCACCACAAAGGAAGAAATGACCAAGAATAGAACTTTTCCAAACGTAGATGGTATTAAGTTCTTGAAACATGATGGTGGTTGTGGTGGTATTCGACAAGATTCTGAAACCTTGTGTAAATTACTGGCAGGATATATTAATAACCCTAATGTTGCGGGTGCCACTATTTTTAGTTTGGGTTGTCAAAATGCTCAAATAGAAATGTTGCAAAATGCTTTAGATACTATCAATCCTAATTTAGACAAACCTATTCACTATTTAGAACAACAGCAAAGTGAAAGTGAAAGAAAATTAATAGAAGAAGCTGTTAAACATACGTTTCTCGGTCTAATTGAGGCCAACAAAATTGCTAGAAAGCCTTCTTCCTTAGATAAATTAGTTTTAGGATTAGAATGCGGAGGATCGGACGGGTTTTCAGGAATTTCGGCAAATCCTGCTTTAGGATATGCTTCTGATTTATTAGTAGCCCTAGGAGGTAGCCCTGTTCTTGCCGAATTTCCAGAATTAAACGGTGTTGAACAAGAAATCATCAATCGATGCGAAACAATCGAAGATTCTAAAAAATTCTATGATCTAATGCGCGCTTATTCTGCTGCCGCGGTTGCCGTAGGCTCGGGATTTGAAAATAATCCATCTCCTGGAAATATAAAGGATGGGCTTATTACTGATGCGATGAAATCGGCTGGCGCAGCTAAAAAAGGAGGAACTTCTCCAATTACTCAAGTGCTAGATTATACAGAACAAGTAACCAAATCGGGGTTAAATTTATTGTGTACTCCAGGAAACGATGTAGAATCTACAACTGGTCTGGTTGGCTCGGGATGTAACGTAGTTGTGTTTACGACCGGATTAGGTACTCCAACAGGAAATCCTGTCGCTCCTGTTTTAAAAATGTCGAGCAATACTGACTTATATAACCGAATGAATGATATTATCGATATTAATGCAGGAACAGTTATTAGTGGAGAAGATACCATTGAATCGATGGGTGAAAAAATAATAGAATATATCATAAAAGTAGCCAGTGGTGAGGTGCATTCGAAAGCAGTATTACACGGAAATAATGATTTTATTCCTTGGAAACGTGGTGTTTCCCTTTAAGTATGAAAAAAAGTTCAATATATGAATTAGGATCATTGACCTAAGTAAAGTTGTTGCTAGTGTATCTATCCAGAAAACCAACCACTTTACCTCTTTTCAACATAAATATATGGGTATAGAAGCTGCGATAACCTTTAGCTGTAGTTATTACATCCCATTTTTATAGAGAGAATTTAAAACAAAAATAGTTAACATATTTATGCAAAATTTAAATAGAAATACAACAAAAACTACTGCATATACAGAACGGATTATTCAATTTGGAGAAGGCAATTTTTTAAGAGCTTTTGCTAATTGGATGATCCACGAAATGAATAAGAATACCAATTTTGACGGTGGTGTTGTTGTCGTACAACCCATTGCTCAAGGTCTAGTGCCAATGTTAAATGACCAAGATGGATTGTATACATTGTATTTAAACGGAATTAAAAAAGGTGAAGCTGTAAGTGAACATAAAATTATTGACTGTATTCAACGAGGAATTGATCCTTACAAAAATTATACAGAGTATATAACCTGTGCAGAAAACCCAGAATTGCGTTTTGTTATTTCTAATACAACAGAGGCCGGAATTGCCTATAATACCGGTGACCAATTACACGATGCTCCGCAACAAAGTTTTCCAGGAAAATTAACTGCATTACTTTATAAAAGATTTCAAACTTTTCGAGATACATCGAATAAAGGTTTAATTATAATTCCATGTGAATTAATTGATAAAAATGGAGATAATTTAAAAAGAATCGTTTTGCAATATGCGACTGACTGGGACTTAGGTAACGATTTTGTAGAATGGATTCATAACGACAATATTTTCTGTAACACCTTGGTTGACAGGATTGTTCCAGGATACCCGCGAGATAAAATGGATAAAATCACTAAAGAATTGGGATATCATGACAATTTAGTTGTTGAAGGTGAGCAATTTCATCTTTGGGTTATTGAAGGCCCTAGTTCCATCAAAAATGAAATTCCTGCTGATGCATGTAATCTCAACATTGTCTTTACAGATAACATGGAACCTTATAGAACAAGAAAAGTAAGAATTTTAAATGGGGCGCATACAACACTTGTTCCTGTAGGCTATTTATATGGTATTGATAGAGTGAGAGAGTCTTTAGAGGATACGGTAGTTGGCAGTTTTCTAAAAAATGCCATTTTTAACGAGATTTGCCCGACTCTAGATCTTTCTAAAGAAGAATTAGATGCATTTTCAAATGATGTCTTAGATCGTTTTAGAAACCCATACCTAGAACATGATTTGATGAGTATTTCATTGAATTCAATTTCAAAATACAAAACAAGAGTATTGCCTTCTGTATTGCAATACATACAACGAAAAAACAAATTACCTAAAAATTTGTTGTTCTCTTTGGCTGCTCTCATTGCTTTTTACAGAGGCGATAGAAATAATGAACGGATACAGTTAAAAGATGATCAACCTGTTTTAGATTTTTTCGCTACCCAATGGTCTTCAAAAAACATGGATCTAATTGTTAAGGAAACACTTTCTAATACCGCGTTTTGGGGGCAAGACCTAACACTCATTGAAGGTCTTGAACATGAAGTCGATACACTGTTGAAAGCAATTGTTAACGATGGAATGAAAGCAACTTTAGAAGCCTTTGTAAAGCACAATTAATAGCATGGCAATAATAGATGCACATCAACATTTTTGGAAATACGAACCGTTAAAACACGAATGGATCGACAATAGTATGTCTTCTATACGAAGAGATTTCATGCCAACAGATCTAAAGAAAGTCTATACCGAACATAAAATTGATGGTTGCGTGGCGGTGCAAGCCGATCAAACACTTCAAGAAACTGATTTTTTAATCGAGTTAGCAAAAACCAATGACTTTATAAAGGGTATTGTAGGATGGGTCGATTTACAGGACCAAAATGTAGATCAAGTACTAGAACAATATAGCAAACAGCAAATCATAAAAGGATTTAGACATGTGGTTCAAGCCGAACCCGATCATAATTTTCTATTAAGGTCACCCTTTTTAAAAGGTATCTCACTTTTAGAAAAATATGACTATACTTATGATATATTGGTATTTCCGCATCAACTAGGAGCTGTTTTAGAATTTGTGCGATTATTTCCCAATCAAAAATTTGTGATTGATCATATTGCAAAACCTCATATTAAAGATGGTTTTTATGATGGTTGGGCTATTTTGATGAAAGAAATAGGGAAATTTGAAAATGTCTATTGTAAACTGTCAGGTATGATTACCGAGGCCCATTTTACATCATGGAAACCTGATCAAATTCACCCTTATATGCATTTAGTATTCGAGATATTCGGAGCAGATCGCATCATGTTTGGCTCAGATTGGCCCGTCTGTTTGGTCGCTGGAAATTACGCCAAAGTAAAAGAATTAATAACCAATTTTATAGCTGAAACAAGCACTGCAGAGCAAAACGCCGTGATGGGCGATACAGCTATTCAGTTTTATAGTCTAACTAATAAAAAATAGTATCGATGGATTTAGGATTAAAAGGAAAAGTTGTTGTCATATCAGGAGCAGCTGGAATACAAGGAAGCATAGGAGAAACTATATTACAAAAACTAGCAGATGAAGGAGCAATCCCTGCGGTAATAGATAGAAATGCCAGGGGGTTCGGTTATATCGAAACTTTACAAGAACGAGGTATTGATGCCCTATTTTGTCAAACAGATGTGACAGATCCAGATCAAATAAAAACAGCCGTTGAAACCATTGCTGAGAAGTACAAAAAAATAGATGTTGTGATCAACAACGTCGGTGTAAATGATGGGGCCGGATTAGACGCCTCATATGAAGAATTTATGAACTCTCTAAAACTCAATATGGTAAGCTACTTTTTAGTTGTTAAACATGCCTTACCCTTATTAAAAAAATCAAAAGGAAATATTCTTAATATCGGCTCGAAGGTTGGGCTAACGGGCCAAGGAGGTACTTCAGGCTATGCAGCGGCAAAAGGAGGAGTTCTCGGATTAACGCGTGAATGGGCCGTTGATTTGATTAAAGATCAAATTAGGGTGAACGCTATTATTATTGCCGAAAGTTGGACACCCGCTTATGATAATTGGATTAAAACACTTGAAAACGGCGAAGAAAAATTAAAATCTATCGTAAAGAAAATTCCGTTTGAAAACCGAATGACTACGCCAGAAGAAATTGCCAATACCTGCTTATTTACAGTTTCAAACTTATCCTCACACACAACAGGGCAATTTATTACCGTTGACGGTGGATATGTTCATTTAGACAGATCTTTACTCACCGAAGAATAAATCATTTGTTCTCTGTTTTTAAACAAATCAATCAAAGTTTTATCAAATTAAGGAATACATTTATCAGATAACTATTAAGTTAATTCAAAATGAGTGAACACACAAAAAAACCCATAGTTCCTAAAGAATTATTAGTGCCATTTATCGCTGCAACATCCATTTTTGCCTTATGGGGTTTCGCCAACGATTTGACAAATCCAATGGTGGCTGCCTTTAAAAAAGTAATGGTTCTTTCTAATAAAGAAGCCTACAATGTTCAATTTGCATTCTATTTTGGCTATGGTGTAATGGCCATACCAGCGGCACTTTTTATTCGAAAGTTTAGTTATAAATCGGGAATTCTATTAGGACTTGCCTTATATGCCATTGGCGCTGTTTTGTTTTATCCAGCTGCACTTGAAGGTAGTTATGCATATTTCTTAATATCTCTATTTGTTATTACTTGTGGACTTGGTTTTCTTGAAACCACTTCTAATCCACTAATTCTTTCGATGGGAGATCCATCAACAGCAACGCAGCGATTAAATTTAGCCCAATCATTCAATCCTATAGGATCATTAACAGGTATGATGGTGGCAAAATTTGTGGTACTCGACAGGATCTTATCTGCCAATTATGACGATAGTTCAGAAATTGTTGCTCTAGGTACTCAAAAGGCTTCAGAGATAAAGGCACATGATCTAGATATTATAAGTACCCCATATATAGCGGTCGGCCTATTTGTTGCTGTAGTTTTCTTTATTATTTTGAAAACCAAAATTCCATCAATGGTGATGGGAGAACAACTTTCAATTAAAGAATCTGTTCGTCGTATTTTTAAAAGTAAAACGTATTTGGCCGGTGTTATTGCTCAAATGTTTTACGTAGGTGCACAAATTATGTGTTGGACGGCTATTTTTCAATTAGTAGAATTCATTAATGAAAATCTGAGTGACACCGACAAAATTGACGGTACTTTTTGGAATATTGCCGCTATGATTTTGTTTGTTTTAACAAGATTTATAGGAACAGCATTAATGAAAAAAATAAATCCGGCCAAAATGCTTACTTATTTTGCTATTGCCGGAGGAATTTTATGCGTTGGAGTAATGACAACTACAGGTATTACTAGTCTAGTTTGCTTGGTACTTGTTTCGGTGTTTATGTCTATTATGTTTCCTACTATTTACGGTTTGGCCTTAAAAGATATGGGAGAAGAGGCAAAATTAGCTTCATCTGGATTAATTATGGCCATTGTAGGAGGAGCCTTTTTACCTAAGTTACAAGCGGCCATCATGGACTTTGGAGACACCGTAAATGATAAAGAAGTGTTTGGGGATGTTATTTCTGGAGGAATTACAGAAATTCATTTTTCTTTTATTCTACCAGCGATTTGCCTCTTATTTGTAGCTTTTTATGGAATGTATGCCTACAAAGTAACACAACGAATTACTAATTAATTCTACTATGAGTATTACAAGACATTGCTTTTCGTGCGACTTAAAAGATGATTCTAAACTCATTGCTGAGTATAAAAAATACCATGCAGCGGGTAATGCATGGCCAGAGATAACTAAAAGTATCAAAGATGCTGGTATAGTAGCTATGGAAATATTTCTAACGGGCAATAGAATGTTCATGATTATGGAAGTAGACAACACTTTTGATCCGATAGAAAAAGCTAATATGGACGCCAACAACCCAAAGGTACAAGAGTGGGAAAACCTTATGTGGAAGTATCAACAAGAATTGCCTTGGGCTAAAGATGGAGAAAAATGGATTCCCTTAGAACGGATTTATAAACTTGACAGCTAGCACGAAGTTAGACTTGGTACTCAAACATTTTTCGGATTGGTCTACCTTAATTACTCTTTTTGCTCCTCTTCTTCTTTCTTTTTTACATTCTGTCGAACATATTCACTTGGTATAACTCCAAATTGCTTCTTAAAACACTTTGCAAAATAGGATGCTGTATTAAAACCAGTCATGTACATAATCTCTTTTACTGAATAATCACTTTTTTCAAAAAGTTGTACTGCTCGTTTTAATCTAATATTTCGAATGAATTCGCTCGATGACAAGCCTGTAATCTCTTTAAATTTAAGGTAGAGATTACTTCTACTAAGCCCCATATCTTTTACCAACATTTCCACACTAAAATCTGTATTCATCATATGTTTTTCAACAATTTCAATTGCTTGTTGTAAAAACTTTTCATCAAGCCTTGTTACCGTTACCTCTTTTGGTTGAAACGTAATGTTTTTATTAAACTTACCGCGTAACTCTTCTCTGTATTTAAGAATGTTTTTTAATTTTAGTTCTAACAATTCTATATCAAAAGGTTTTCTAATATAACCATCTGCTCCTATTTTTCTACCTTTTATCTCAGCTTCTTTAGAGAGTTTTGCGGTTAGCATTATTACTGGAATATGGCTTGTTTCTTTATTAGATTTAACCTTCTCACAAAATTCTATTCCGTCCATAATTGGCATAACCACATCTGTTACAATAACATTAGGTACCAATTTATTTGCAATTTTTAAACCTTTTTCTCCATTTTCAGCTTCGTAAATTATATAGCTTTTACTTAAAGCTTGCTTTAAGAAGTTTCTAATATCTGCATTATCATCAACAACCAATAACACGGGTAAATCAGATCGCTCTTTCGATAAATCTAAATCTACCAACTCGTCATTAATGCTAATTGCTAAGGAATCTAATTCTGAAGTTCTTACTTTATAATCACTATCCGAAGTTTCCTTACACGTTATCTCAGGAATATCTAGATATGCTTTTTTTTCAAAAGGCAAATGAACAAAAAATGCGGTTCCTTCATTCTCACGACTTTCAACAGTAATCTTTCCTTGATGTAATTCTACGATATCTTTCACATAAGACAATCCAATACCTACACCTTTGAGGCTATTTTTTGCATGTTTATTTTCGGTATAAAACCTTTTAAAAATATTATCTAACTTTTCTTTGTCAATGCCATCACCGGAATCTGTGACCTTGATCACAACATCAAATTGTTCCTGGCCGTTTTTATCAAAATCTTTCTTTTTAGACTTTCTAGGTATTAAAGAAATATCAACATCAATTTCACCTCTTTCGGGCGTAAATTTAAAGGCATTTGACAATAAGTTATTCATTATCTTCTCAATCGCTTCATGATCAAACCATGTTACGATATCTTCCACAGATGAGTCAAAATCAAATATTATTTGATTCTTATGGGCTAAAAATTGAAATGGTTCGCAAACCTCTTTAATAAAATTAACAATATTACTCTTTCGCATCACCAATCGCATTTTACCCTGATTCACTTTTCTAAAATCTAATAATTGATTTACCAATCTGAGTAAATAATCGCTATTCTTTTTCATTAGGCTATACTGCTCTTGCCTTACTTCTTCGTTTAAATTTTCTCCATTCTTTTGCAGATATTTCAATGGACCTTTTATCAATGTTAATGGTGTTCTAAGTTCATGCGAAATATTGGTGAAAAATTCTAACTTGATCTTTTGTAACTCATCAGATTTCTCTTTTTCAATATGCTCAAGCTCTAATTGATGTTTCTCTGTAGTTCTGATAATTGTAAACCTTCGAAACAATAATAATAGACCAATACCAAGAAGTAAATAAAACAAATAAGCAAAGTTAGTTCTCCAA
The DNA here is from genome assembly GCA_947500525.1 of uncultured Flavobacteriaceae bacterium. Taxonomy (GTDB): domain Bacteria; phylum Bacteroidota; class Bacteroidia; order Flavobacteriales; family Flavobacteriaceae; genus Aureibaculum. Next base: position 262,815 of record CANMSH010000003.1, read on the forward strand.
AAAGGTGGAATTACTTTAATCTTAATCTCAGAAGGTGTTGAATCCCAAACACCATCATTATTTGAAGCTTTTACCTTTAAAGTATATGTATTCGGTTCTAAATTTGTATACGTCGCAAATCTATTCTCTGCTGTGGTATACACCCAATCTTTATTAAACCCTTCCAACATATACGCATAGTGATTCTTACTAGGTGCGGCAAAATGAAGGGCTGCAAACTCAAAAGAAAAACTATTTTCTCGATATTTAAGTTCTATCTCTTCTACCGAGTTGAGCGTTTTTTCTAAAATCACTCTTCCATTAATTTTTTCTCCAATTTTTACAGGCTTATTAGAAATTGCCAATTTGGTTATAACTGTTTCAGCTTCGTATGAATTGTTTTGGATTGCTTCTGGATAGAACGAGTTAAAACCATTTATCCCTCCAAATAACAATTCTCCGTTTCTACGTTTTAAACGAGCTAATTCTTGAAACTCATTACTTTGTAAACCATCATTAACATTAAAATTTTTGAAGGTATGATTCGCATTATTGAATTTAGACAAACCTCTATTTGTTGATATCCAAAGATTATTTTGATCATCTTCTAGAATCCCTTTTATTACATTATTTGGAAGGCCATCCTCTATTTTATATGAAATAAAGGTGTCTTTCTTTCCATCTTTAGATTTCACAAGTTTGTTTAATCCTCCTCCTAACGTTCCTATCCAAATATCACCTGAGCTACTTTCAAACAATTCTAAAATATAATTGTGACTTAAACTTGTCTCATCAGACGGAATATTCTTAAATATTTCGAACCTAGGATTCCTTTTATATTTCTCTTTTTCATCTAACTTCGATACACCTTCTGATGTTGCAAACCATATATTTCCTTGATAGTCCTCCAGCATGTTTCTTATGATATTACTTGAGACACTCAACGAATCTAGCTTATCATTAAACAATACATCTTTTGTATACTCATTTTTCTCTGGGTTGTATAACCACCTATTAATACCTGCGTTATAGGTTCCTATCCATAGATTCTTATCTTTATCTTCTAATAAAGAAAATACACTTCCCTTTACTTCACCTACACTTTTAAAATCGGTATCTCTAATTCTTTTGCCATCGGTTATATCTATTTCATACAATCCGGGAGTATCTTCGGAGCCAATTAATAGAATTTTTCTTTTATTCCTTTCAATCTCAATCATTACAAATGGTTTCGATACACTCATAAAATTTTCGAACCCTCCAAAATAATCATCCTCCTTAGAATCTAGCAGCACATTCAGTCCGCCCCCCTCTGTTCCTATCCAAAGAGATCCGTTACTATCTTCAAACATGGATCTTATTTTATCATAGCTTAAGCTATTAGGGTTTAAGGTTTTCTTTATGTGATTGAATTGCTTACGTTCTGGATCAAATTTATTCACTCCACCTCCATTAGTACCTACCCATATCACTCCAGTAGAATCTTTAAACAAAGACTTTACTATGTTTTTACTCAAACTATTGGGGTCTCTTGGGTCGTAAGAATATTGATTGATAAATTTTGGTAAAGTTCCTCGTTTCGTATTGTCAAAATGTAATAAGCCATTGTTTGTTCCGACCCAAATATTACGGTTCTCAATCAGGATATCTTTTATAAACCCAGTATAAATATTTTCAACATTTTTGGCATTATTTTCTTGATCTAAAATGTATAATCCGTTTGCAGTTCCCACAACCAAGCGTCCGAAAAGATCCTCATTGATACTTCGAACAGATATTTCAGGAAGGTTAATTTCTGGATTCATGAATTTAAAATGTAACTTGCCAAAATCATCTCTCGAAAGTTTGTACAAGCCAAGTACTCCACCAACCCAAATTTGCTTTTTACCATCTTCAAAAATCGAGTAAACCACTTCCTGATTATAGTCTTTATTCGTATTGTCTCCTAACAAAAAATGTTGAAATTTCACATCTTCAATGGGGCCATTCAAATCAACTAAATCCAACCCATTATTCGTTCCAACCCATAATCTATTTGATGAATCTTTATATAACTTAATTACTTGATTGCTCACAAGACTATTTAGGTTTTTCTCATCGTGTACGAAATGAGTAAAAGTTTCTAAATCTTTATCAAAGTAATTCAAGCCTCCCCCTGTGGTTCCTATCCATAAATTACCTTTGTTATCACCCTCTAATGCAAAAATTAAATTGTTGTTAATACTATTTGGTTTGTTCGCATCTGGCGTAAAAATTTCGAAGTTGTATCCGTCATACCTATTTAACCCTTCATGTGTTGCGAACCACATAAAACTATTATTATCTTGATAAATACTATTGATATCACTCTGAGAGAGTCCGTCTTCTGTAGTGATGTGATCAAAATGGATACTGTTTTGTCCTACACCAACATCGATGGCACTAAAAAAAACAACTATAAAAGTGGCAAAATACTTTAACAAAAATCTATGCATACAACGCTTAAAAAAGTTTCTCAAATATAAACAAAGTATTATTCTAGAAAAACACTTTCTTTTATCATAATAAAATAGAATATTTGTAAAACTGATGTGACATTTGTTTTACTTTTAACACCATCTGTAGTATTCATATAGGGTGAAATAAAATAATTTTATCGATTACTAATTTCGAGAAATAAAGAACTTTGAATCCATCCGTTGGTTTTATCACGAGTATGAAATTAAATAGTCTAAAAAGTGAACTCTATAGGAGTTCATCACAACAGAATTAACACAATATTAAAATAAATAATTTATCACATGAGCATCATAGGAAATAAAGAATATTACCCAGGTATTGGAAATATTAAATATGAAGGAAAAGAGTCAGACAATCCTTTGGCTTTTAAATATTATAATCCTGATCAAGTTGTTGCTGGTAAAACAATGCGTGAGCACTTTAAGTTTGCCATTGCTTATTGGCATACTTTCTGTGGACAAGGAGGAGATCCTTTCGGGCCTGGAACTCAAAATTTTGCTTGGGATCAATCGTCAGATCCTATACAAGCCGCCAAAGATAAAGCTGATGCTGCCTTTGAGTTTATTAGCAAAATGGGATTCGATTATTTCTGCTTTCATGATTTCGATTTAATTCAAGAAGGTGCAACCCTTGCTGAATCGGAAAAACGTTTGGCAACTATTGTTTCATATATCAAAGATAAGCAAGCAGCTTCTGGTATTAAACTTCTTTGGGGGACTGCCAATTGCTTTTCAAATCCGCGCTATATGAATGGTGCTTCTACAAATCCTGAATTTGATGTAGTTGCCAGAGCTGGAGCACAAATTAAACTAGCACTGGATGCTACAATTGCTTTGGGCGGAGAAAATTATGTGTTTTGGGGAGGTCGTGAAGGATATATGTCATTGTTAAACACAGATATGAAGAGAGAGCTAGATCATATGGGACAATTCTTAACTATGGCCAAAGATTATGCTAGAAGTCAAGGTTTCAAAGGAAATTTCTTTATCGAGCCAAAACCAATGGAACCAATGAAACATCAATATGATTTTGATTGTGCTACTGCAATTGGTTTTTTACATCAATATGGCTTAGAAAAAGACTTTAAAATGAATATTGAAGTAAATCATGCTACTTTAGCCCAACATACATTTCAACATGAATTAGAAGTGGCAGCTGGTGCAGGAATGCTTGGAAGTCTCGATGCCAATCGCGGTGACTATCAGAACGGTTGGGATACAGATCAGTTTCCCAATAATATTCAGGAAACAACAGAAGCGATGCTCGTTTTCTTAAAAGCCGGCGGATTGCAAGGTGGGGGTATTAACTTCGATGCAAAAATTAGAAGAAACTCTACGGATCTCGAAGATGTTTTTCATGCACATATTGGAGGGGCCGATACCTTTGCTAGAGCGCTCCTTATTGCAGACAAAATAATGACGGCATCTCCTTATGAAAAATTAAGAGCTGATCGCTATGCTTCATTCGATTCTGGTAAAGGCAAAGATTTTGAACTTGGAAAACTCGAGTTAGAAGATCTCTATAAAATAGCTCAAGAAAACGGTGAACTATCTTTAAAAAGTGGCAAACAAGAATTATTTGAGAATATTATCAATCAGTATATCTAGATATACGTATCTATTCAAAAAAAATCCAGTGTAAAAACACTGGATTTTTTTTATCTCGATGTTATTATTTATTAACTGAAGATAAAATACGTACTAAGAACGATTAAACAAATAGCTATACCAACTGGCTTTACATATCTCCAACTCGTAATATTTACTTGTTCTGTATATTGTTGTACATAATCTGTCTCTCTCGGCTTTAACTTTCCAATACCCAACATAATGAGAACCGTTAACACAAAAGTGATAAACTGCATGTGTAACATATGTAAATCTACAAGACCTAATCCATCTGATAATATAATATAAGTTACGTATGTAATAAAGGCGAAAACAATACCAGCTTTTGCAGCTATTGCTGATACTCTTTTTGTTAAAAAGCCAATTACAACAACTGTTAAAATTGGAATACTATATGCCCCATTTACCGTTTGCAAATATCCAAAAATACTATCGGCATATATTAAAAACGGCGCGATGAACATTGCAAAAACCGCCAGTATAACTCCAAAGCGTTTCCCTACCTTTACCACTTGTTTTTCAGTAGCCTCTTTATTTATAAATTGTTTGTAAATATCAACACCATATAAGGTCACACAACTGTTCAACGCCGAATTAAAGGAACTTAAAATAGCTCCGAAAAGAACAGCTGCAAAGAAACCTATCCATGCCGTTGGTAACACATCTTTCACCAATTCTGGATAAGCATCAGCCGAACTTGGTAAATTGGCGCCATACTTATGAAAAGCGATAATCCCTGGTAATACAACTATGATAGGTCCGAATATTTTTGCCACCGCCGCTAAGAGTAATCCTTTTTGACCTTCAGCCAAGTTTTTAGCACCCAAAGCTCTTTGAATAATTTGTTGGTTGGTTCCCCAATAAAATAACTGTACAAGCATCATCCCTGTAAAAATAGTTGCAAAAGGTATACTCGAATCATCACCACCAATCGCGTCAAATTTTTCTGGATGTTCAGTCATTAATAAATTTATGCCTCCTAGCACAGAATTATCTTCGCTAATGGCCATTAAACCAAAAACAGGAATTAATAGTCCTCCGATAAGCAAACCAACTGCGTTAATTGTATCGGAAACTGCTACCGCTTTTAAACCTCCAAAAATAGCATAGATCGATCCTATTATACCAATAGCCCAAACACAAATCCAAATAGATTGCCATGAAGATACACCTAACATCTCGGGTAAACCGAACATACCACTAATTGCTTTCGACCCAGTAAAAAGAACCATTGGCAGTAAAACAACGGCATAGCCCGTTAAGAATAAACCAGAGGTTAATGCCTTTGTTCCTTTATCAAATCTTCTCTCTAAAAAAGTTGGTATCGTAGAAATACCTCCTTTTAAATACCTAGGCAGAAGAAAAATAGCACATATGACCATTGCTATTGCCGCCAACGTTTCCCAAGCCATTACTAAGATACCATCGTTATAGGCATCTCCGTTCAGTCCTACGATCTGTTCTGTGGATAAATTTGTGAGTAATAATGAACCTGCAATAACACCAGCTGTTAAGCTTCTTCCTCCTAAAAAATAACCTTCTGAAGAATTCTCGTCTGTTCCTCTTGTTGACCAGTAAGCAATAGCGGCCACCAATAAAGTAAACCCGACAAATGAAATAATTCCAACCATTTTTATTATCTATAAATTAAATTTAAAAGTTTAAAAGTATTTGATTCTTCTATAAAACAATACAATGAATTGTTTAATATATACCACTAATGGTATTCACAACACCGGTCTAAATCATTTAAAATTGAATATTAATCACTGAAATATAGCGGTTTAATTAACAATAAATAGCCATTTCAATCATATTCAAAATTTGTATGATTCTAGGATAGATTATTAAAAAAAATTAATGTATCCTTAATGTGTTTTTGCCAATAGGTCCATTCGTGTGCCCCTTCATTTTCTTTATATATATGCTCAATTTTAACTTTTTTAAGCTTTTCATGTAAACTTCTATTATGGCTTATAAGCACATCGTCTTTACCACAATCGAACCGAATACGTGGTAAAATATCTCGGTTTTGATACATTAATTCAAATATATCTTGATCATCGCTCGCTGATTGCACATAATTTGTTTCTTCTTCTACAAACAAATTCATCTGATTACTATTGGTCATTGATGAATGACCAGAAATCGCTTTATACTTCCTTGGGTATTTCGATCCAAGACGTAATGCTCCATATCCTCCCATCGACAGGCCTGCAATAAATAAACTAGAAATAGCGCTTGCGCTATCAATATTTTCAATAACGGCTTCTACCACATCTTCACTAATCCATTTTTCGAAATTAAAACCACTATGCGGTATATATGCCGAACCGTCTCCCCAAAGTCCGTCTGATGGCATGGCTATTATCATTGGTTTTATCAACCCTTCATTGATCATTTTCAATGCTGTTAAATGCACTCCCGCTTTGTGTGCCCAAATCCAAGCACTTCCATAAACCCCATGTAATAGTGTAATAATTGGAATGTTTGTTAAATCTTCACCCGACGGAACGAACACACATATGTCTCCTCTTCCTTTTAAATTTGGGGTTTGCACCGTAATAAATCGTAAATTATTACTTTCAAATTCTGGGTTTGATATTTCAGTAGTTCTAAATTTTGACATTCTATTTTCTAAGTATCTAAGTGCTACTTTTAGCTATTGATTTTAAATTAATCAAAGATGATGACACCTTTCGCATTTTTACCCGAAAGCATATCTGCAAATGCTTGATCGAGTTCTTCGATCGGGTAGGTTCTGGTAATCATCTGGTCTAACATCAAATCACCTTTCTCATATAAATCTACTAATTTTGGAAAATCTATTTGAGGACGACACTTTCCGTATAATGGATTGATATATATCTTATCCCACTCAAACAAGTTCATATCGATGGTGATTTCTTCCTCGATACCACTTACTTGCACTGCAGTTCCTGCATTTCTAATCATTGCCAATGGAGCGGCGCCTAGAGCTGGAACTGCTGTACATTCAAAAGCATAATCTGCTCCACGCCCGTCTGTCAACGTTTTCACTTTTGCCGCAGCTTCTAATAAACCAACATCATCTTTATCTGCTAAGATTAAATGTGTCGCGCCAAACTGTTTCGCCATTTCCAAGCGTTCAGGATTAATATCTATTGCTATGATTTTAGCTGCTCCAGATATCCTAGCCCCCTGAATAACATTTAAACCAACACCGCCCGTACCTAGCACCACAGCGGCACTTCCAGCAACCAATTTAGCAACATTCACCACTGACCCATAACCCGTTATGACTCCACAACTAATAATACTTGCAGAAGACATTTGCATATCACTATCTAGTTTAACACATGCAGATTCCTTTACCAAAGTGTACTCTGAAATTGTACCAATATTAAATGAGCGTTCGATTGGTTTGCCATTATATTTAGTACCATCAAGATGTGCATGTCCTGGAGTATACCCATTTCCTCCTGCGGTAACTGGCGAGTTATTTTCGCAAATATGTTGATTCCCTTCTTGACATTGAAAGCATTTCATACAAGGAGTAGCCCAATTTAGAATAACTCTATCTCCAACTTTGAAATTAGAAACGTTGCGACCAATTTTCTCAACAATTCCTGCGCCTTCATGTCCCATTATAATCAGTTTACCCCAAGTTAGAGAATCATGATCGGTATGACAAATACCAGCAGCTTTAATCTTAACTACAAGTTCATTTTCTTTAGGGTTTGCAATAGTAACCTGATCGATGAGAAAAGTTCCGTCACCTTTGGCAATAGCGCATTTTGATTGTATAGACATATTTTGATTCTCTATTATATTAAAAGATTATAAAAAGCTTGTTGGCTTGATAGGAATGGTTGTATCTGCCAATTTTTGCTTATTGATTCTTTGTTTACTCCGAATAAAACGAGTGCCGAGCACATATGCTTTGCCGTTATTCACAGCATCTACTGCCAATAATTCATCACCTCTAAAATACCAGACAGATTCGGATCTATCTTTATTAATTTCTACTCTTTTCACAACTTCGGTATAGCCTTGAGACAGTCCTACCATTTGTAATTTCACATCATATTGATCTGACCAAAACCATGGAATCGCATCATAATTAGCTTCTTTTCCACAAATAGCAGCAGCAGCCACTTTCGCTTGATCTACAGCATTTTGAACAGATTCTAATCGAATAAATCGTTGATAATGTTGGTTAAAGTGATACGTACAATCTCCTATGGCATAAATATCATTATCATTTGTTTTTGCAGCAGAATTCACTTTAATTCCATTACTGATTTCTAAACCTGCTTGAGCAGCTAATTCAGTATTTACCTTCACACCTACACCCAAAATTATAATAGCCGCTTGATATGATGTATCATCATCACAAATAACCTTATTCATACCATTTGAACTTTCAATAGCTATGACGTTCTTATTCGTTAAGAGTGCTACATTATGTTGTTTGTGTAACTCATTAAAAAACATAGACATTTCGAAAGAAGTAACGCGTGATAATATTCTTTCTTCGCGTTCTAATACAATCACTTCTGCTCCTATTTTCCTTAACGATGCGGCAGTTTCTAAACCAATATATCCACCTCCAATAATTACAACACGTTTCTCATTACACTGATTCAAAGCTTTTCTAATTTCTTGTGTGTCTTTCGCCGTTCGCATTGTGAATACATTAGTTGCACCGTTTAAGCCCTCAATCACAGGTATCAAAGGACGTGCTCCGGTTGCGAGTACAAGTTTGTCATAATGCTCACTATTTCCATCGGCAAATGAAATCGTCTTTTCTTCTCGATTAATTTCTGTAATCGTTGTACCTAATTTCAGCGTGATATTGTCAGAACTATAGTTCTCTTTTGGGAACAATACATCATATTCAATTCCTTCTAAAGTCGTTAAATACGTCTTCGACAATGGAGGACGGTGATAAGGAAACTCTGGATCACTATCGAACAATAGAATTTCTCCTTCCCAACCCTCTCTTCGTAAAGAAAAAGCTAGGTTTACTCCAGCATGACTTGCACCAATTATTGCACATGTTAGATTGGAAGTATCTTTGGGCATTACTTAGCAACTTTTAGCACAATTCCATCGATGGTATCACTTACTTTGATTTGACAAGATAAACGACTGTATTCACTCACATTATCGTCAAATTCTAACATGTCTTGTTCTAATTCACTGGGTTCTCCTGCTTTCTCCCAATATTCTGGTTGTACATGCACATGACATGTTGCACAGGAACATACTCCACCACAATTACCATCTATTCCTTTTACTTTATTTTGCACAGCAAGTTCCATAATATTGCCTGAATTTGCCTCCAAAACTTTAGTTTCACTATCGCTTGTAATAAATGTTATTTTAGCCATTTTACTTTTGTTTTATTATTTAAAATTAACGTACAAACTATCAAAACCCACTTTGCGTTTTAATTCACCAAGAGTTTCGATATTTTCTTTACACTTAACTATTGATATCCTTTGAACTTTCTCTAGTAATGTTTGAATAAGTACCTTCATTAGTTGTCTTGCATGCGTTGCGCCTAGGCAATTATGTGTACCAAAACCAAAGGCCACATGAGGATTTATTTTTCTATCTAATACAACTTCATTTGGATTTTCAAACACCTTGGCGTCCCGATTCGCAGAAGCCCAGTTTAATGAAATTCTCGTATCTGCTTTTACGGCGTGCTCGCATACATGGGCATCTTTGGTTACAACACGCCCCATGTGAGTTAATGGAGAAAAGTATCGAATGAATTCTTCGACCGCAAAGTTGATCAGCGTTGGTTCTTTACGAAGTTTTTCTAATGACTTTGGATGCTCAGCAAAATAAGCAATGGTATTTGAAATTGCGTTGATGACAGTATCTCTTCCACCCGCAAAAGTCAATATAATAATACCTTTAACTTCTTCTTTAGTAAGCTTCTTGCCATTAACTTCTGACGCTAATAATATAGAGTAGAAATCTTTTCCCGGCGAATTTATACTAGTTTCAATTTGTTGGTCAATATAATCATACAAGATATTGGCCTTATCTGCATCTAATGCAGTCTCTTCACTTCTAAACACATGCGTTCCCCAAGAGATCCAAGTTTGCGCCTCTGAAAAAGGAACATTTAACAATAGAGTCAACGCTCTAGACTGTATTACTAAAGAAAACTCTCTTATAACTTCTACCAGACCCTTTTCTAACGATTCATCAAAAGCAGTCTTTACTATTTTTTTCAACTCTGTTACATAAGTTTCTTCTAATGGTCGTTTGAACCATTGCTCTACTAATGCTCTGTAATCTCCATGTAATGGTGGGTCAACTTCAAAAGGAATTTGTCGAATATCTCTGATATTCACTTCAGAAGGTATAACAATACGACCAGGCTTTGCACCCGACTGAAAAGTTTTCCAATCATGAGCGCACTTTCGAACATCTCTATGTCGCAATGCCATTACAACCGGATCATTTTGATCATCCATTTCACCAAATCCTTTTTCCAATCTTTCTTTTTCGAACGGATCTGGAAACTCACTTTTCATCATACTGTTTTCATTTAAACGGTAGTACAACTTAAGGTAACTACATATTTTAAAATGCTAATTTAATAAAAACAATTTAAAATCATACTAGTACGTACTAGTATGATTTTAAATTTATTTCTATATTTGCATCATGAGTATTGTTTCAATTAAAAAGAAGTCTGGAAAACCGAAGTACAGACAAATTATTGCATCTATAGAAAATGCTATTACCGATGGAACTCTACAAAAAGGTGATCAATTGCCATCTTTAAATAATATAAAGAATACGCATAACGTTTCAAGGGATACAATTTTTACGGCATTTAATGAATTAAAAAATAGAGGCATCATCACTTCAGTGGCCGGAAAGGGGTTTTATGTAGTAAGCGAAGACATCACAGTTACTCAAAAAATATTTTTACTCTTCGATGAACTAAACTCTTTTAAAGAAGATTTATACAATTCTTTTTTAAAGAATCTAGGTGAACACATTCAAGTTGACATTTTCTTTCATCATTTTAATGATGTAATGTTCTCAAAATTAATTCATGATAACAGCGGTGATTATAGTCATTATGTGATCATGCCATCTACCTTAAAAAACACAAATCAAGTTATTAAAATGCTTCCTCATGACAAGGTTTATATCTTAGACCAAACTCATAAAGAATTGGCGCAATATCCGGCCATCTATCAAAACTTTAAAAGTGATATGTTTAACGGACTTATGAAGGCCTTAAATCACCTTCAAAAATACCAAACGCTTGTGCTTTTAAATCATAGAAAAAAACAGCCCATTGAGATGATAAGGGGATTTAAATTGTTCTGTAAACAACAAGATTTTAAAAACGAAATCATTCATACTTTAGAAGATAGAACCCCAAAAATTGGAGAAGTTTATGTGATTCCTGATGACCGAAATTTAATTCGAATTATAAAAAAAATTAAAGAAACAAGGTTAGTGCTATCTAAAGATATTGGCATCATTTCTTATAATGACACTTTGTTAAAAGAAATTGTAGAAGGTGGAATTACCACTATCTCAACTGATTTTAATAAAATGGGAGAGCGTTTGGCGCAGATGATCCTTCATAAAGAACAACTTCGGATAGAAAATATCAATAATTTAATTTTAAGAAAATCTCTTTAATTTACCTCTAAGTTCATGTACCAAATACAGCACATAACAGAAAATGAACTTCATTATATCAAATTGATGAATCATGATAAGAATTCATATGCTAAGATATGTTTAGAGCAAGGTGCAAACTTACAAGAACTTTATATTGATACTACTCCTATCATAAAAGATCTATCTCCGCTAACCTATGCCGATACGTATGCATCCTCTCTTTTGTTTCCATTTGCGAATAGAATTAAAGATGGCCTTTACACATTCAATGAGAAAAAGTATCAGCTTGATATAAATCAAAAAGAAGAAAACAATGCATTGCATGGGCTCGTTTATAATAAGACCTTTCATCTATTAGAACATGATATTTCTGATATGCATGCCTCCATAAAACTTGGTTATGAAGAAAAAGAGAAATCAAAAGGCTTTCCATTCACCTATAGAATTGAACTATTTTATGTATTCACTAAAAATAACTTATCACTCAACATTTCTGTAAAAAATACCGACGTAGATCCATTCCCTTTTACATTAGGATGGCATCCCTTTTTTTACAGTACCAATTTACACACTAGTTATTTAGAGTTTGACAGTTCTAAAAAAACAGTTTCGAACTCGAACATGATCACCATTGGGATGGAAGATTTAATTTCAGAGGGTCGATTCGAAATCAAAGACAAACAATTAGATGATTGTTTTGTGCTAGATACAAATACCATACTTTTTAATACCCCTGATTATCAGCTAGAAATGACGGCTTCATCAAAACATACTTTTTTACAAATGTATACCCCGAATAGATCATTTATTGCCTTAGAACCAACTACAGGCGTATCGGATAGCTTCAATAACAAAATTGGTTTGCAAGTTTTAAACTCAGGAGAAACCTATTCTTTAGACTGGGCAATTAAAAACATTAATATTCATTAATTTTTTTCTAACTATTTAAAGATCAAATTTTATATACATGCTAAATATTGAAACATTCAAAAGCGAGGTAGTTATTGAATCTCCAGGAAGGATCAACCTTATTGGGGAGCATATTGACTACAATGGTGGTTTTGTGCTACCAGCAGCCGTTGATAAAAAAATTAGATTACGGCTTCGAAAAAACAATAGTAGCTCTTGTACTATTTATTCAAGTAATTTCAAAAGTAGTTTCACGATTGTTTTAGACGATTTAGTGCGCAAAGAAGTCGAATGGCAAAATTATATTATTGGCGTACTGTTCCATATAAATGTCTTAAAACCAAATACTATTGAAGGTTTTGATTGTATTATTGAAAGTAATTTACCTTTAGGTTCAGGCATAAGCTCTTCTGCGGCATTAGAATGTGGTATTGCAAAGGGCGTGAACGACTTATTTAATTTAGGTCTATCTGATATAGAGATCATTAAATTATCTCGTGATGCAGAACATACATTTGTAGGAACCAAGTGCGGAATTATGGACCAGTTTGCAGTGGTAAAAGGAAAAAAAGAGCATCTCATCCTTTTAAATTGCGAAACCTTAGATTATGAATTAATTAAAGCAGATTTCAGAGACTACAAGATTGTTTTATTAAATACTAATGTTTCTCATAGTCTAGCAAGTAGTGAATATAATGTAAGACGAGATGAATGTGACACTGCATTAACGGCCATACAAAAGAAGTATCCAAACTTTCAGTTTTTGACAGAAGTTCCTGTAAAAATAATGAAAGAGTTCAAAGCGATCTTGCCAGAAAAAATATATAACAGAGCATTATATGTCACGCAAGAAAACAAAAGAACAATCAAAGCAGTTAAGAGTTTAAAAAAGAATAACATCGAAAAGTTTGGTAGTTATTTATATAAATCTCATTATGGGTTACAACATTTATATGAGGTTAGTTGTACCGAATTGGACTTTTTAGTAAATCTAACTCGAGATTTAGATTATGTTATTGGTTCAAGAATGATGGGCGGAGGCTTCGGTGGTTGCACCATCAATCTAGTTCACAAAGATAAAGCTGAAGATTTAATTACTCTTGCTTCAGCGTCTTATGAAGAAAAATTTAATATTCAATTATCCGCTATTCAAACAACTATAAGTGATGGCGTAAAACAACTATAATATGGAATCTATAATAAATTCACAACCGCATAGAAGATATAATATTTTAACAGATGAATGGGTATTGGTTTCTCCACACAGAACCAAACGCCCATGGCAAGGAAAAAAGGACATTGCTGTACCAGTTCAAAAGGCATCCTATGATGAAAACTGTTATTTATGCCCCACAAATAAAAGGGCCAGTGGTGCAGTTAATCCTGATTATATTGGAACGTATAGTTTTACCAATGATTTTGCCGCTCTTTTACCGCATAAAGAAGAAGCCACACATAATGAAGGCTTACTCAAAGCCACGACCGAATCAGGGTTATGTAAGGTCATTTGCTTTTCTGAGAATCACTCATTGACACTCCCTTTATTATCTGTTTCAGAGATAAGTAATGTTATTGATCTATGGAAAAAAGAGTATGCAGAACTCAGTGCAAACCCAGATATAAACCATGTTCAAATTTTTGAAAACAAAGGCGACATCATGGGCTGCAGCAATCCACATCCACATGGGCAAATTTGGGCACAAAATTCTATTCCAGAAGTAGTATTGAAAAAGCAACAGCAACAACTTAATTATTGGAATACACATCATAGAAGTCTATTGTCAGATTACATCCAACAAGAGCTAGAATTAAATGAGCGCATCGTAGTTAAAAATGCTCATTTTATTGCACTTGTACCCTACTGGGCCGTTTGGCCTTATGAAACGATGATCGTTCCTATAAAACACCATCAGCATATCGGTCAATTAAACAAAGAAGAGCAACTCGCTTTTGCCGAAATCTTAAAAGAATTGACTATTAAGTATGATAATTTATTCGAAACCTCTTTTCCTTATTCATCGGGCATACATCAAAGTCCAACCGATGGTGAGCATCCCGAATGGCACTTTCACATGTCTTTTTATCCACCACTTTTACGTTCGGCAGAAGTGAAAAAATTCATGGTTGGTTATGAAATGTTCGCGAATCCGCAAAGGGACATAACAGCTGAACAAGCGGCCGATAACTTGAAAAAATTAAGTAATATTCATTATAGTCTCAATCAAAAAAACAACGCATACGAATAAGATAAAATAAATGCTATTTTACTTTGGTAACTTGATCTAAAAATTGAGTATACTGAATATTATTGGGATATAAATCAACCAATTTCACCAGGATATTTTGAGCCTTTTTTAGCTTTTCTCTCGTGTAATAATGATACGCCAATGTGTACAATAAACTTTCATTTGCGGGATCAATTTTAAGACCATTTACCAGCGCGGCTTCTGCGTTTTTATCGTCTTGTTTTTTCTCATACAACAAACTTAAATTATAATAAGTACGTGTATTGGTTGGCATATACTTTACTGCATTTTTCATTTGAATTAGGGCATCATCAATACGATTCATTTCAGCATATAATAAAGCCAAAGAATAATACACTGGACCAAACTCTGATTCTTGCTCTATAACCAATTTAAAGGTCTCTTCGGCCTTTAAAAAGTTTTGATCTTGATAATACAAATTGGCTAGGCCCAATCTAACTTGATTATTGATATTGTCAATTTGTAAAGCACTTTCATAACTCGCTATAGCGCTTTTTAAATCGCCTTTTTTAATATAATAATTGGCTTTTTTAATACGTCCACCAACAAAATCGGAATTTATATTTAAGTAGTCATAGAATTCTTCTTTTACCTTTACATAATTTTCTTTGTAATCTTCAGGGATTTGCAATTCATCTAAAACTCCCAAGCCGTAAAAAGCTTTAATCCTCACACTGCGTTTCGGATCAGCAAGCAATGGTAAAAAGTACGAAGCGTAATCGGTGCTATTTATTTCACTCATTACATCTAAGGTAGTTCCTCGTACTATTGGAGATGGATCATTTAATAGGGCAATATATTGTTCTATTAGGTTTGTAATTTGGTATTTAGATATGGCCTTTACGGCAGATGCTCTCACTATTTCAGATTCATTTTCATCATTGATAAGTTCTTGCAAACCTATGTGAGCTTCGGGAAGCCCCATGATTCCGGGAGCCAATTTTTCTGAAAAATGTATAGAATCTACCTCCCCATACAATTGTTTAAATGCATCTGAAGCCCATTGATCAGTCTTATCTTTATGGCATTGTGTACAAGCATTTGGTGCGTTATATTTTAAACTTAAATCTGGTCTTGGCACTCTAAAACTATGATCTCTTCTAAAGTCGTTACCCATATAAAATTTGCCAGGCATATGACAATTGATACATTTAGAAGCCTCGGTATTCATTTTATGAAAAGAGTGCTTTGGTGTATCATATTGTTCTGGTAAATGACATTGTGTACATAGTTTATTTCCATCAAATTTTAATTTTAGTGAGTGCGAATTATGACAATCACTACAGGTAACATTATTTTTATACATTTTACTCTGCACGAAAGATCCGTAAACATACACTTCGTCAGATATTTGTCCATCTGGATGATAAAATTCACTTTCAATTATTTGTGGAAAATAATGATCCATCATTGTGCCTTCGAAATTAAAATTCGTTGAATGCTGTTCTCGTCGCATATGACATCGTGCACATTGATCGACTAATTCTTTCGGTTTCGTATTAGATGTCATACTAAATGTGCCCGATTGTTTATATGCTTCGCCTAACTCATTTACATCTGCAACATGTTGTTTACCTGGGCCATGACAAGCCTCACAGCTCACATTTTTTATAGCATATTTGGTAGTATAACTATGTGTTTTTTGATCGTAATTTTTTCTAACATTGGTCGAATGACAATCAGCACACATATTATTCCAATTTAAACCTCCTCGAGACCAGTGCAACCATTCAGAATGCACCACCTTAAAATTTGGATACAAATCGAACCATGTGTTCTTTTTTGCATCCCATGCTGTTCTTAAACACTGGTAATGTCCGTTAGGAAACTGTACAATGTATTGTTGTAATGGAAAAACGCCAAAAGTATAGACAATTTTGTACTCATGATAATTCCCATCGGGACCTTCAGTGTTGACAAAAAAATCTGTATTTCTTTTATAAAAATGAGAAGTAACTCCTTGACTTGTAAATTTTTCTCCTTTAAAATCTGCCAAAACCGAGGTACTATCAGCATCTTGCATAGCTTTATCATGGTGAGAACCTTGCCAAGCTTCAAACTCATTTTGGTGACATTGCTTGCATTTTTGATCTCCTAAAAAATGACTATCCGGTACTGACTCACCCAACAAAAACGTCTTTTTCTCAGTAATTTTCTCATATTCAGATTGTTCTTTGCATGACGAGAATGTTAGAAAACATACAAGAAAAAAGAATATGACTTGAGATGATTTATGTTTAATTGAAGTAGAATAGATGATCACAAAGAAAATTTAGCTTAACGGTGCCATAAAATTAAGGTCACACAATTATAGCTTAAAATTAAACATAGTTTTCGATTTGAACGAGCATATAAAAATTAAATTTATAATATAAGCGAATACATGTGCACCATCTGATCACGTAATAAAGTAGATAGTTAAAGTTAGTTCTATTTCCGTTTTGACTTAACTTCTTTCCAATAAAACAATATCCGCATCAGAAGTGATACTTATTTTTCCGTTGGTAACGACCGCGCTCTGGCCAGAATAGGCATCATGTAATTTGTCACCATCTTTAAATTTTGAGCTCACATCAATATTCTTTTCTCCTTTTGATAAATTTAAGCCAACAATGACAGTATCATGATAATCATTTTCAGCATATGTTCTAGAGAATACATATCCGTCAACATTAGTAATCATCTTATGTCTACCTGCGCCAATGGCAGGATGCTTAGATCTAAACTTACCTAGTCGTTGCCAGTGCCATAATATTTTTTTGGTTTCGGTATTATTTTGAACAGCGTCCCAATCCATAAAAGAACGTAGGGTGGCGTCTCCTTTGGTTCCTTCGACGATCAAGGTTCTTGCTAGTTCATCACCATAATAAACTTGTGATGCACCGGGTGCCAATAACAGTCTACTCGCTGTCTCATAGGGCTTTTCTCTGGCTTTATCGAATGGCTGACCGTCGTCATGAGAAGTCAAATAATTAAGAGTACCATGTCCTTTTAACTTCGTATTCAAGATGCTATCATACGCTGCATACGTTTCTTCGAGGGTGCGATTATTTTTATACTTTAAATTGAAATTTATCAAGGCATCAAAACTATTGTTAAAATAGTCAACAACTTTATCACCAAAGTCATAGTTTCTACCACTCTGAATATGATAATTATACACTTCTCCTACTAAATAAAAATTAGTTCCATCTAAAACCTCATCTTTGTTGTTCTTTTTCCATTCTGCGAAAGCATAATCACATTCTTTCCGAAATTCTTCCCATACCGATTCTTCAGTATGCTTTACGGTATCTACCCGATATCCGTCAATTCCAAACTCCGCAATATAATCTGTTAACCATTTCATGATATAAAATCTTGGCGCTCTCGGATAACCTGTTCGATTAAAAAAGGCATCCAACTCGGCCACTTCTTGATCATATCTGCCTTCTGATTGCCATTTTTCTACTAATTGTGGCGGTAATTCTACAGCCTCATTACTTTCTGTTCTAATATCCGGTAAGTTCTTTACGAGGGTACATGCTGTTGTATTAGCGTAGTTATCATATGTACATTGCGGTTCTGTTCGCACCCAATCACTTGGCCATGCTGTGTCAATATCAGTAACTGGGCCCGTATGATTTATCACAGCATCTAACAAAATTCGGATTCCATTTTTATGAGCAGTATCTACCAGGTTTTTCAAATCTTTTGCAGTTCCAAAGTTAGGATCTAAGGCCGTCCAGTCGCGCGTCCAATATCCATGAAATCCATAGGTAACTCCTGTACCTTCATCAGTACCATCTTGAATTTGTTCAACAATAGGAGTCATCCAAATGGCATTGATACCCAAATCAGTAAAATAGCCTTCGTTGATTTTTTGGGTAATTCCTTTAAGGTCACCTCCCTTAAAACCTCTTAATACTGCCGTTTCTTTGGTTCTATTAAAATTTAAATCATTAGAAGTATCTCCATTATTAAATCTATCAGTTAATAGAAAATAAATATTCGCCGCTTTCCAAGTAAACGGAACTTCAGTTTTAATCTCTTTTGTTTCTTGTTTTTGAGCGCATCCAAATACTACAAAAACGATACCTAAAATAACTAAGCCTTTTTTCATGGGATTCATTTTACAAATTTACTTTTTGAACAAAAATGTCAACGGAATATCAAACCTCCTATTCCAAGAACTCTCAGAATGATCTGCGCCTTCGAATTCAAGATTCATATAATTGTGACTTTTATATCCTTTCGCAGAAAAAATATCATCAACATCTGTTAAATATTTAGGATAAAAAGCATCTAATGTTTCTGTACCATAGTCAAAATAAAACTTGTGATCAGACGCTGAGGGCACTTTTTCTTTCATATAGGCTAAAATCGATTTAGCAACAGGGTTTTTATATGCTGTAGGATTCATCCCTGACCAATGCGTAGAGACACAAGCTGCACCAGCGAATACATCTGGGTATTCACACATAGCATACATAGACATCAATCCGCCCATACTCGAGCCACCAATAAATGTATCTTCACGTGAAGGCTTCGTGGCATAGGTTTGATCTATATAAGGCTTCAATTCTTCGATGATAAATTTTAAGTATTCATCACCTTTAAAATCTTCGAGTGTAATAGAAAGTCCTTTCTTTTTACCATCTTCAAAAAGCGAATCTTTTACCTTTTCTGTCATATAATTAAAAGCCTTTTCAGGAAACAAATCTAAAAATCTAATTTTCGGAATATTGTGAATTCCTACTAAAATTAAATCATGAATACTATCTTTTTCGATGAGTTCGGTAATCCATTCATCTGCTTTCCACTCTTGGTTATTCCAAGTTGTATTCGCATCGAATAAATTTTGCCCATCATGCATATAAAATACTTTATATTCCTTTTTATCTGAATAGTCATTCGGCAACCAAACATCTACAGGCCTTGGCGTAATATAATTTGAAGGAAAACTATCTATACGCATCAATTCACCACCTGATAAGAGCACCTCTGAGAGCTTTTCTGCCTTTATTGAAGGATGTCCATCTTTCTTTTCTGGAATCTCTTTTTCTTGCTTTTTACAAGCAACGAGGGTTGATATAAATAGCACCAACAAAATTGTTTTTCTCAACATATTTAATTCTTCGTTATGGGTTACACTCTTACCAATTTATTTGGCACTATTATTAATTTCTTATTCTGTACGAGTACATTTAATTCTTCACTACCTTCAAGTTCAAAGTGCGTTTCACTATGATCAACATTTACTTTTAATATCTTATTTCTAAAATTAATTTTAAATGAATATGCTTTCCATTGTGTAGGGATTTTGGGATCAAACGACAACATATCATCTTTAATTCGCATACCACCAAAACCTTCTACTATACTCATCCAAGTTCCCGCCATTGAGGTAATATGCAATCCTTCTTCCACCTCACGATTGTAATCATCTAAATCCAATCTCGAGGTCTGTAAATAAAAAGCATAGGCCTGTTCCATTCTATCTAACTTGGCAGCTTGTATACTATGTACACAAGGCGATAATGAACTTTCATGTACCGTTAATGGTTCATAAAAATCAAAATGTCTTTCAAGCTCAGTGCGACTAAAATGATCTTCGAAAAAATAGAACCCTTGTAATACATCTGCTTGTTTAATGTACGGCGAGCGCAAAATCCGATCCCATGACCATTTTTGATTTATAGGACGTTGCGACTTATCTAGTTCGTCTACCGCAATCAGTTCTTTGTCTAAGAACCCATCTTGCTGCAAATAGACCTGATGTGTATCTGAATATGGAAAATACATATTGTCTGCTACCTTTTTCCATTCAAGAATTTCATTATCAGAAAGCTGCACCTCACTCATTATGCGATCATAATCTTTTTTATATTCGGCTTTTACAATTTCTAGGTTTTCAATGGTATATCGTATGCACCATTGCGCAATGAAATTGGTATAAAAATTATTATTCACATTATTTTCATATTCATTAGGACCTGTCACACCTAAAATGACATATTTTTCTTTGTCCTTTGAATACGTGGCACGTTGATGCCAAAACTTCGCAATACCTATTAATACTTCGAGACCCATTTCTGGAATATAACTATAATCACCTGTGTAACGATGGTAATTGTAAATAGCAAAAGAAATGGCTCCGTTTCTATGAATTTCTTCAAATGTAATTTCCCACTCATTATGACATTCTTCTCCATTCATTGTCACCATTGGGTACAGCGCGGCTCCATTAGTGAACCCTAGTTTTTCAGCATTTTCTATCGCCTTGGTTAAATGATTGTATCTATATACTAATAAGTTACGTGCAACTGTTTGATCCTTTGTCGCCATGTAAAAAGGAAGGCAATATGCTTCTGTATCCCAATAGGTGCTACCGCCATATTTTTCACCAGTAAATCCTTTTGGCCCAATGTTTAAGCGAGCATCTTTTCCTAGATAGGTGTGATTTAATTGCATAATATTAAAACGAATCCCTTGTTGCGCTTTTACATCTCCTTCAATAGTAATATCTGCCATATCCCAAATTTGGGCCCATGATTTTTTCTGCTCTTCCAATAATTTAGAAAATCCAAGTTCCTTAGCTGTATCCAAATTAGCTTTAGCTATTTCTAACAAGTCAGATTTTTTATGATTTCTATCAACGGTATACCCTCCATATTTTTGAATAGAAAGTGTATCTCCCTTTTTGACTTCATACTCATACTGTAAAGAAACGAAGGTCTCCCTTTCATTTTTTTGTGGAGCGATATCAATCTTAGATGCGTTTAAATACAACTCTGATGCCATATATGAGCATATGTAGAAATCGGTTTTCATTGTTTTCGATTCTATAAATGCTTGATCGCCCTGAGCGCTCACGTTTAACGTGTCCCAAAACTGAGCGTCCCAATTGGTATCCTCATTGGTAATCCCTCCATCTAAATAAGGTTCAAAAGTTATCTTAGCATCACTATTTAATACTGTTATCGCATAATCAATAGCACCTAATTCATCAAAATCTAAACTCAAAAAGCGTTTTGTTTCAACTTTAATTTGGATATCATTTTGTAACGTAGCAGTAAAACTTCGAGATAACCAGCCCTCACGCATATTTAATTCACGTCGAAATTGACTTATATTTTTGACTGTATGTAAATCTAGATTTTCAGCATCGATTGTTATATGTATTCCGATCCAATTTGGTGCATTTAATACTTTAGCAAAATATTCTGGATAGCCATTTTTCCACCAACCCACTCTTGTTTTATCGGGATAGTAGACCCCGCCAATATAGCTTCCTTGAAAAGTGCTACCTGAGTATTGCTCTTCAAAATTGGCACGTTGCCCCATGGCACCGTTGCCGATACTAAATAGACTCTCAGACGAACGTACGCGCTCCGCATCAAATCCTTCTTCTATAATTGACCATTCATTTGGTTGAATATAATCTTGGTTCATTCTTGTACTATTGTCATTATAACTATAAATGACTTATTTTTTATTAATTAATTGCTCAATAAATTGGGCCGACATTTCTTTAAAATCCTTAAAATTATAATCGGCATGGCTCAAAACAACCGCATCTCCAATACCAATAGAGATCATGTTCGCTCTATTCGCAGCTTCAACACCGGCCACTGAATCTTCAAAAACAATACATTCATTGGGCTTCATATGTAAAGACTCTGCCGCACGTAAAAACACTTCAGGATCGGGCTTCGCATTAGAAACGTCATTGCCATCAACAATAGCGTCAAACTTATCTCTTAGCGCTACTTTTTCTAGTATAATTCTTGCGTTCTTACTTGCTGACCCTAATGATATGGGTTGATTCTTTGTGATTAACAAATCTAAAACTCTAGACACATCTGGTAAGATTTCATCTTGCCCCATTTGATCAATATACCTTAAATAATCATCGTTCTTTTTGGTCATCAGTTCGGCAAATTGCTTTCCAGAAATTGTTTTATTTCCCCAACCTAATATTTTCTCTAAAGATCTAACCCTACTCACTCCTTTCAACTGTTCATTTTGCACTTCTGTAAAATCAATGCCAATACCATTCGCTAATTTACGCCAAGCTAAAAAATGATATTTCGCAGTATCTACAATTACACCGTCCAAATCAAATATAAATCCTTTTCTATTCATTCAATTTTCTTTTAAAACCTGTTTCCATATTCTTTGAAACAAAGGTATGAAGTCTCTTATACACAACCATTTTTTTTCTGCAGATCACCCCATTCCCCAAACAATTAACTAAATTATACTTATTGAATATAATTATAAGTTTATCCCTATTTTTTTTTCAACACGAAATCGGTATAGTCGCTTTTTTAGCCATTTTACCGTTGCGAATCTATAGATATAGACCTACTTTTACTGAAGAAGTGCCACTTTATTTTGCAATTTAATATAGTTTCATCTCTTTTAAAAGTAATCATTGAAATACCATATTTCAGCACAAGCATTTAAACATATGAAAAAATTAGTACTCTTAATTTTATGTATTTCTGGCACTCTATTCGGGCAGCAACAAAATGTTACATTCAATGTTCAACCCAATAGTTTTAATGAAGGAGATGAAATTACAATTACCGTATCAAATATAAATCCATCAAATTGGAACGTGACTGATGTTTATCTCTGGGCTTGGTACTATAATCTCAATGATGTTTTTGTTGGTGACTCTCCAACCAATGGGACATGGGAAAACTCGAGTGAATCTCAAAAATTAACAAATAATGGAGATGGTACCTATTCTATAACCCTTATTCCCACAAATTTCTACAATGCAACAGGAATCGGTAGAATGGGGTTTTTAGTAAAGGCGAAAAATGGTGACGGAGACAAGAAATCACAAGATAATTTTGTTGAAGTCGGTACAACTTCAACGCCAACTGCGCCAACAGTTACCGAGGCGCCTGTACCTGAGGGTATGCTTGATGGACTTAACATAGACCCAAATGACAACACAAAAGCAACCTTGGTACTCTATGCTCCTAATAAAACTTATGTACACCTTATTGGTAGTTTTAATAATTGGCAACGTGATGACACAAACTATCTTCTTAAAAAAGATAGTTCGAAAGATCGATTTTGGATAGAACTAACAGGGTTAACAACCCAAACTAACTATACGTATCAGTATTTAGTTGATGGCACTGTTAAAATTGCAGATCCTTATTCTACAACCATTTTAAGTGAATCCAACGATCAATTTATAAATAGCACCACTTATCCAAATTTACCTTTATACCCTACAGGAAGCACCAATCATGCAGTTACTTTGTTCAGAACTGGTGATGCTCCTTTTGTTTGGGAGGTCACTAATTTTCAACGCCCTGCTAAAACTGATTTAGTAATATATGAATTACTAATACGTGATTTTGACGCCCTACATAGTTTTGATGCAGTGAAAAACAGATTAGACTATTTGGAAGAATTAGGCATTAACGCAATTGAATTTATGCCAGTGAGTGAATTCGATGGGAATGAATCTTGGGGTTACAATCCGTCGTTTCATATGGCCCTCGACAAATACTACGGAACGCCCACGGCCTTTAAACAACTCATAGATGAATGTCATAAAAGAGGCATCGCAGTTATTCTTGATGTCGTGTATAATCATGCTTCTGGGCAACATCCTTTTTACAGATTATGGAATACAGATAGTGGTGGTTATAATGGACAAGCTAGCTCAGACAGTCCTTTTTTTAACCAAACTGCTACTCATTCTTACAGTGTCTTTAATGATTTCAATCATAGCAAACAAGCAACGAAAGACTATGTAAAGCGCACTGTTCAGTATTGGATTGATGAATATAAAATAGATGGTTTTAGATGGGATTTAACTAAAGGATTTACCCAAAATTGTACGAGCAGTGATGAAAACTGTACAAACGCTTTTCAAGGAGACAGGGTAGGGATTTTAAAAGAATATGCTGATTACCAATGGGCCGTTGATCCAAACTTTTACATAATTTTTGAGCATTTAGGAACGAATACCGAAGAAACAGAATGGGTGAATTATAGATTGAGCGAAGGAAAAGGTATTATGGTTTGGGGGAATCACAATTATAATTACAATGAAGCAACTATGGGATATACAGATACTAATTTCTCAAGTGTATCCTATAAAAATAGAGGATGGACGGTTCCTGCCAATATTAGTTATATGGAAAGTCATGATGAGGAACGACTGATGTTTAAAAACATATCATTCGGAAATGCGAATGCTGGTTACTCTATTAAGGATGAAAGTACTGCTTTAGATAGGCAAGAACTTGCAGGAGCCTTTTACTTTACCATACCTGGTCCAAAAATGATATGGCAGTTTGGAGAATTAGGGTACGATATTAGTATTGATCAAAATGGAAGAACGGGTAATAAGCCCATTTTATGGAATTACTTTACAGAACCAGATAGAAAAGATCTGTACAATTTATGGTCGAAACTGATACAATTAAAAAAGCAAGAACCAATATTTAAAACGGATAATTTCACATTGGATGTTGCAAATCCAAATGGTCTCAAAAAAATACAATTAACGGATGAGGCTTCCAATCCTACTATAAAACACCTCAATATCATCGGTAATTTTGGTGTTACTGCACAAAACATAAATCCGGACTTTCAACAACAAGGCACGTGGTACAATTTTGCAAACGATAACGAAGCTGTCAATATTACTAATACAAGTGAGAGCATTACCTTACAACCAGGAGAATTTAAAATATTTAGCTCTTCGCAGGTCACCTTGTCTACTGATTATGAATTTTTAAATAGTATTGTTTCTCTGGCACCAAATCCTGTAAAAGACGAATTCAAAATAAATACGGCAACAACGAAAGTCACCATTTATGATATCGTTGGAAAATTAGTTAAAGAATTTCGAGGCGATTTTAGTCAGAATAGTTCTTATAATATTTCAGACTTGAGTGCATCTATTTACATCGTAAAGATTGAAGCGAACTTAGGTACTTTGACAAAAAAAATAATTAAGCAGTAGTACGGTAAAGATACTTACTCCAATTTTCTTGTTGACTCTCTGATTTTTAACTTCGTTGAAATTACTTTCTTTTGAAACTGAAAAACATTTTCCTTACCTTCAATACGATCAATTAAAAGTTCAACAGCTTGCTTGCCCATTTCATAACCATGCTGCACCAATGCCGTAAGAGGCGGTGAAGTATGTTTTGCAATCAGACCATCGGTAAACGTAATAAAACTCACATCTTCTGGGACGCGTAATCCTTTGTTTTTCGCCACCTGCATCGCAGTGCTGGCATAAATCTCTCCATTAATCGCCAATACTCCGTCAGGATAATTATTTTCGTCTTGAAACAATACCTCTATTTGAGGTTTCATATCTTTTTCTTCATCTATTTCAACAATTAAACGATCATCAATTGGTATATTATGCTTGTGGAGCGCCTTTATATATCCTTTAGTTCTCAATAGTCCAATATTTACAAAATCAGGATTGGTAATGAGTGCTATTTTTTTACAGCCCGTTTCTATTAAATATTCTGTCGCCTTGAGTGCTCCTAACTCATCGTCAATAGTGACTTTATCACAATTTATACTTTCAATGACACTATCAAAGAGCACTAGAGGAATTTTTTCTTCTAGCAACTTTGTAATATGACTAAAATCGCCTCTTTTTTCTGTACCGTTAGATAAGGACAATAAAATACCGTCAACACTTCCTTCAGTTAAGGTATCTATACTCAGCTTTTCTTTTTCATGCGTCGTATTCGAAATACATACCATCACATTATAACCCCTCTTGTTGGCATGCTCATCAATACCTCTTAATACTGTAGAGAAAAAATAATGAACAATTGCGGGAAATACTACCCCTATGGTTAGCGTTTTTTGACTTCTCAATTTTAGCGCTAAACTGTTTGGCTTATAATTATGAAACTTTGCAAAAGCTTTGATTCTTTCGCGTGTTTCTGTACTTATCTCACTACTATCTTTTAAAGCTTTAGAGACTGTTGAGATTGAAACACCTAGTTCCTTGGCAATATCTTTTATTGTTAACTTAGATTTCATTATCAGTATTGATAGTAGCTAAAAATTAATTTTTATCCTAAGGTACGAAACATTCGTACGCAACCTAAAATTTGACCTTTATACTTTACAAAGACCACCCCTTTCTATATTCCCTTTTTACAAATTGGTTTGCTTTTTCAAAATTCGTAATCTTCATATTGGCTCCATCCCAAAGTAATTTTTTTCTACCCGGATATTGGTGACCTCCTCGAGCATCTGATTCTCTTAACATATAACTTCTAATAGCCAAATTGCCCATTAAAATCGATTCGGTCAACGGACCTGCATAATCAAAAGATGACGTTAATGCTTTATGTTTACTTTTCCCAAAACCTTCTTTACATGCTTCTACCCAAGAGGCCTGATGTCCGTGTTCGGGTAATGCCTTTCTAGATTCCTTCAAATCCGCAACTAAAACGCTTCCATCATTAAAATAAATCTTCGGATTTGCTCCATATGTACCGCAAGTCATAATTCCTTTCTCACCTATCATAATAACCCCATTTGCACTATTCTCATCTCCAATTGGGTGGTCAGCTGGAATTAAATCAGGATGAAACGGACGTAAACCTCCATCTGTCCAAGTCATGGTTAAATCTACAGGATTCTTTTTCGTAGCCGGAAATTTCAATTGCGTCCTAGAAGAAGAAGGACAAGATTCAGGCAAATATTCTGGAGTCCAATTTTTTGTAAAAATAGCTCCTACACTGCTTTCAACTTCCGTTGGATAACCAAGCCCCAATACTCTAAATGGAGGGTCTATTAAATGGCATCCCATATCACCAAGAGCTCCAGTACCGAAGTTCCACCAACCTCTCCATGCGAAAGGATGATACAACGGATGATAATCCACCATTTGGGCCGGTCCCACCCACGAATCCCAGTCTAAACCGTCTTTCATTTTAGGTTTATTTGTAGGAGTAGCGATTCCTTGCGGCCAAACGGGTCTATTTGTCCAAACATGAGCTTTACTTACTTTGCCAATTTTACCTTCATCGAACCATGTTATCATTTGATGAACACCTGGCCCAGAAGCTCCTTGGTTACCCATTTGACTCACCGATTTATATTTTCTAGCCGCTTCAGTAAGCACTCTAGCTTCATAAATACTATGTGTTAAAGGTTTTTGAACATATACATGTTTTCCCAATTTCATAGCCGCCATTGCTGCCACTGCGTGGGTATGATCTGGTGTAGAAATAGTCACAGCATCAATATCTTTCATTTGATCTAGCATTTTTCTAAAATCCTTGAACTTTTTTGCCTTTGGAAATTTTTTAAATGCTTTAGACGCCATATCCCAATCAATATCACAAATCGCCGCTATATTAGAAGCCCCTTTATTCCATGCATTGACGGCATCGCCATATCCTTTACCTCCTCCTCCAATAACACCAATGTTTAATTGATCACTTGGTGCAATATATCCTTGCCCCAATACATGCCGTGGTACAATACTAATACCTGCAAAAGCAACGGCAGATTTTTTTATAAATGAACGTCTACTTGATTTGTGATTTGCACTCATACATTAGATATTAAAAATTTGAACTCATTTTATACGCTGTCAAAACAGCTTCTTCTCCCTTTTTACCATTCAAAGAATTACCATGTTCCATACCTAAAATTCCCCTGTAACCTTTAGAATGGATATATTTAAAAACATTTTTATAATTAATTTCACCCGTTGTAGGTTCTTTCCTACCTGGATTATCTCCTATTTGAAAATAGGCAATTTCATCCCAACATTTTTCAATATTCGGAATTAAATTTCCTTCTTGAATTTGTTGATGATAAATATCATATAAAATTTTACATGAAGGAGAATTTACTGCCTTACAAATTTGGTACGCCTGGGGTGATTCCGTTAAAAATAAGCCTGGATGATCTCTAAAATTTAACGGCTCTAGAACCATAACGATCCCGTGAGGTTCTAAGAGCGCCGATGCTTGCTTTAATGTTTCAACCACATGCGCTGTTTGATAAGCCATACTTTGATTTAAATCAACATGACCAGGAACAACAGTCATCCATTTGGCCTTAACTCTTTTTGCTACCTCAATTGAATTCTTTATATCATTTAAAAATTCTTTTCTTTTCTCTTTATTGCCACTTGCTAAGTTAGGTTCTTTCCAATAAATCTTATGTGCAACAAAAACACCCATTTCAATACCTTTGCGCTGCATTTCGCTGGCCATTTTAAGTTGTAACTCGACGGGTCTTTTTCGCATTTCATTGTCTTCAAATGCTCTAAAACCTTGACTTGCAACAAAACCTAATTGTTCTAAAATAGTATCTCCGCCTAAATGCTTAAACATCCCTTCATGAGGAGCAAACTTTAGTTTAAATTCAAATTTCTTCGAAGACTTTTCTAACTCCACCTCTTGCGCAAACACATGACTACCTACCATTGTTGCAGTTCCCGCGACCATAGATTTTTTAATGAAATTTCTTCGTTCCATTCAAGAATTACTTAATGTTTTTATATTCTAACAATTCAATATTTTTAAATTCTATCGGATGACTTTCACTTTGTAGTGCAATATATCCTGAGCGCAACGGCTTTCCTGCTTTCGACTGCCATTCTTCACTTTCTGTGAGGAACTCACCTCCATAAATACCTTTAGAGTAACGTATCACCTCTTTCCCATTTATGCTATGCGAAACCAAAGAATCATTCAGTACTAACAATTCTACATTTACCCAATCTTCGGTATAAATAGTCTCAGAGGTAGCGCTGATACAATGATCAGTAACCAACGAATCCTTCATGGTAACATGCGTACCTGGAGTGCACAAATTTCCTGTGGGTCTTTCGAATCCCTTTTCAAGTCCTCCTAAAAATTGAGCCTCTAAAGAAATAGGAAAACTTTGATTTAACCCCATACTTTCTGGCGATTGCGAATGAAGCATAACACCACTATTTTTAGTAGCCCAACTTTCACCACCCTTTACCTGTTCTCCCACAAATCGGTATTGTAATTTTAATCGATAATTCGCATACGGTTTCTTATAAAACAAATGGCCGAAAGAATTCTCAAACGTTTCATATCCATCATAAGATACCTTTATGACACCGTCTTCTACTTTAAAAGTGTCGTGAATATTTGAGTTTAGCGGATGCCCATTTATCTTTACGGTCCAATCATCTAAGTCTTTACCGTTAAATAATTGAACCCATTCTTCTGAAATGGGTTCAACTTCTTCTTTAGTTACATTTTCTTTATGCTTGCATTGCGTCATAAACGAAGCAATAGCAACTAGCATACATATCTTAATATATTTCATATCATGTATTAAAGTGTATTATAATGACCAAGCTCTACCGCCCCATTTGCCCGTTGCTTCTTCAACAGAGATACATCCTTTTTGTTCGCCTGGAATAGGATCATAAGCCAATACTTCTTCTCCTACTTTTTCACTTGTTTTATAAGCCCAAATAGCGCTTCCTCGTAAGTTCTTGAGTGTTGCAAAAACAGGATCTTTACTTTCGTTAAAACCTTTCATCTCTTCTTTACTAGCTTTTAAATATTTCGCTAATAATGCATCATAATCCTCGGTAGTAACTTCGGCAACAGGCTTTCCTAACGCACTGATTACTGCCCCAATACCAGCTCTATACTTCTCTTGATCTTCTTTGTCACTGACTTTAGCAGAAATTAAATCTAAAAACTGTGTCACATTCACGTCACTTGCTCCTGGTAAATCTCCAGTTTTTGGTAAAATAAGATCCGTTAAACTTTGAACGACAGTAGCTTCATCTGACGTGAAAAATAGAGGCTTCCAAGCTGCCACTTTTTTGGCGTCATTTTTACAACTTTGAAGTAATCCAATAACGGTTGGTGTTGCCACCATAAAACCCATTGACAACCCTAAACCTTTTAGTGCTTTTCTTCTATCCATAATATTAAGCTTGTTTCATTTTTTGAAATTGTTTTACTGCGTGATCTGCAGCTCTTGCTGTTAATGCCATATATGTAATTGAAGGGTTTGTACATCCCGCCGAAGTCATGCAAGCCCCGTCAGTAACATATACGTTTGGTACTGTATGAATTTGATTGTGTTCATTCAATACCGATGTTTTCGGATCTCTACCCATTCGGGCTGTACCCATCTCGTGAATACCGATTCCAGGTGCTTCTTCACGATCGATGGTCTCAATATCCGTAAAACCACCTTTTTCTAACATATCAACCGCCTCCGCGATCATATCCTTACGCATTCTATACTCATTTTCCTTCCATTCTGCATCAAATGTAATTGTTGGCAAGCCCCATTCATCCAATCTGTCATAATCAAGTGACATTTTGTTTTCATGGTAAGGAAGACATTCTCCAAACCCGAATAAAGTGATATTCCAACTTCCAGGTTCTAAAATATTCTTTGTCAATTGTTCACCATAACCAGCTTCCGCAACTAACTCAGAGATATCTCCACGACCAGCTCCACCCTGATAACCATAACCTCTTAGAAACTCTTTTCTTTCTGTAGCCTTATCACCTAGATTTCTAAATCTTGGAAGATAAATTCCACCTGGCCTTCTTCCTTTATAGTATTTATCTTTATACTCGTTAATTTTCCCCCTTGCTCCGGCACCTAAATGATGATCCATAATATTATGACCTAACTCTCCTGAATCATTTCCTAACCCATTCGGGAATCGCTCTGATTTTGATTGCATCAATATAGCGGCTGTCGGAATGGTCGATGCACAACAAAATATTATTTTGGCATTATATACTAATTTTTCTTTAGTCTCTGCATCGATCACGCGTACTCCTGTAGCCATTTTCAACGTATCATCATAGATGATTTCATGCACGATAGAATTTGGTCTTAATGTCATATTTTTAGTACGTTCAGCAGCTGGCAACGTAGACGAATTACTACTAAAGTAACCTCCAAAAGGACAACCTCTAATACATCTATTTCTAAATTGACACTTACCTCTACCTTCGAATTCTTTATCTCCGGTGGTGATGTGAGCAATTCTTCCAACAGTAAGTACTCTATCAGTATAATTCTTTAACATACTCTCCTTCAAATGTGTTTCTACACAGTTCATTTCAATAGGAGGTAAAAATTTTCCATCTGGAAGTTGGGGTAATCCCATAGCTTCACCACTCAAACCAATATATTCTTCTACCTTATCATACCAAGGTGCAATATCTTTATAGCGTATAGGCCAGTCAACACCGTGCCCATCTTTTTTATTCGCTTCGAAATCTAAATCACTTAATCTGTAGCAATGTCTTCCCCACATAATAGAACGACCACCTACGTGATAACCTCTCATCCAATCAAATCGTTTTGTTTCGTTGTACGGATGTTTTAAGTCATTCACAAACCAATGTCTACTTGCTGCAGCTGTAGTATATCCTGTTCGCGCCTGTTTTTCTTGCGTTTTTTTATCTTCCTCAGTAGTTTGCCCTCTCAATTCAAGATCCCAAGGATCATCATTCATGGTTGGATAATCATCAATATGTCTGACCATTCGCCCTCGTTCTAAAACCAATGTTTTTAAGCCCTTTTCACATAACTCTTTTGCAGCCCAACCACCACTAATTCCAGTACCGATGACAATTGCATCATATTCTTGTTCTGTATTCATTAGGTATACTTGTATTAAATTATTCTAAATTAATCTTTTATTCAATCCATAAATTTATAATATTTACGTCATATTTCTATGTTAAAATTAAAATTTATCTATAATTTTAAGCAAATTTTTAATTACAGTTTTTAACAACCCCTGTGTTTGTTGCAACGAAAACGATGTAGTATTTTTTTTAAGTCTACCTTTTAATTTCTCTAAAACTAGAACTAACTTTAAAAAATAAATTTAACTCATAAAAATCGAATGAAATCTAATAGAATGAATACTTCAAGAATTTTGTTTTTCCTACTAACAATTTCAATTTGCATAACCTCGTGTAAAGAAACCACAAAAAATGAAGAAAAAATGAACCCTGAATCTCAAATTACAAAGCCTTTTTTTAAGTTGTCTTTAGCGCAGTGGTCCTTTCATAGAGCTATTCGCGAGGATAAGACGCTATCGAATTTAGATTTTGCTAAAAAAGCTAAAGAATTAGGTTTTGAAGGTGTTGAATATGTGAGTCAGTTGTACACCCTTGAAAAAGGGAATGAACAAGCAAGCTTAGATAGCTTGGTTGTTGAGCTTAAAAAGAGGAGTGATGAATATGATATTCAAAATGTATTAATTATGATTGATCATGAAGGAGATTTATCTGTAAGTGACAAAGCGGCTCGAGACGAAGCTATACGAAGACACTCTATGTGGGTAGACGCAGCGGCGGCTTTAGGTTGTTCTTCGGTTCGCGTGAACTTATTTGGTGGTGACGATGAAAAAGATCCTCAGGCTTGGCATGATAATTCAGTAGATGGTATGGGACGTCTTGCTCAGTATGCTGCAACGAAAAATATCAACGTTATTGTTGAAAACCATGGTGGATTATCATCTGATGCTGCAAAAGTTGTTGAAGTAATGAAAGCTATTAATTTGCCAAACTGCGGAACCTTACCCGATTTTGGTAATTTCTGTGTAAAAAGAGATAGCGGAGAGCGTTGGGCAGGAAATTGTATTGAAGAATATGACATTTATAAAGGTACCAAAGAACTCATGGCCTTTGCAAAAGGTGTGAGTGCAAAATCTCGTAATTTCGATGAAAATGGAAATGAGACTGATATTGATTATGTAAAAATGTTACAAATCGTAAAAGATACAGGGTTCTCTGGTTTTATTGGAGTAGAATATGAAGGAAGTGTGTTAGGAGAAAAAGAAGGTATTCTGGCTACGAAGAACCTCCTCATAAATGCATCTAAAAAACTAAACTAAACAAGTTCCTTTAATTAATGAAAAAATCAACGCAGTTTCAACTATCACTGATGATGTTCCTTGAATTCTTTATTTGGGGTGGTTGGTTTGTGACGATGGGTATTTACTTACCAAATACATTAAAAACATCTGGTGCAGAAATTGCGATGGCGTACTCGACGCAGTCTTGGGGAGCTATTATTGCACCTTTCATAATTGGTTTAATAGCCGATCGTTTTTTTAATGCAGAAAAAATATTAGGTGTTTTACATTTAATTGGAGCCGTATTAATGTATCAGTTAGCAAATTCTAGTGACTTCACTGTTTTCTATCCTTATGTGTTAGGCTATATGATTGCTTATATGCCAACCTTAGCTTTGGTAAATTCTGTTTCATTTAATCAAATGACTGATCCTGCGAAAGAGTTTTCTTTTGTTCGTGTTTTTGGCACGGTTGGTTGGATTACAGCGGGACTTGTAATTAGCTATATTTTTCATTGGGACTCGGAATCTGGAGTCGCTAATGGAATGCTTAAAAATACGTTTTTAATGACTGCCATAGCTTCAGTCATTCTAGGCCTATTTAGTTTTACCTTACCCCAAACCCCTCCAAAAACTACCAAAGGAGAAAAGGTTACTATCTCTAATATTTTAGGACTTGAAGCACTGAAATTGTTTAGCGACCGAAATTTTTTAATTTTCTTCTTAGCCTCAGTACTTATTTGTATACCATTAGCATTCTACTATCAGCATGCCGGTCAATTTTTAGGAGAGATAGGTGTGAGTAATCCAGCAGCAAAAATGACTATAGGTCAAATATCTGAAGTACTCTTTATGCTACTACTTCCTATTTTCTTTAAAAAATATGGTTTTAAAAAAACAATATTAGTGGGTATGCTGGCGTGGACTATTCGTTACCTTCTTTTCGCATATGGAAATGCTGGTGAATTAACATTCATGTTGTTAATTGGCATTGCACTTCATGGCGTTTGTTACGATTTCTTTTTTGTTTCTGGTCAAATATATACCGATTCAAAAGCTGGAGAAAAAGTAAAAAGTGCCGCTCAAGGGTTAATCACCTTGGCTACGTATGGCGTAGGAATGTTAATTGGATTTTGGATTGCAGGTAAAATAACCGATACTTATCTTATTGGAGAAAATGTACATAATTGGCAACAAATTTGGATCATTCCGGCAGGTTTTGCAGGAATTGTATTTTTACTGTTTGCCCTTGTCTTTAAGAATGAAAAAATAGACTATACATCATAGAAATAAAAACCCTTACTAAACTATAACCATTATGAAACAAGTAAATAAAACACAAATTTTTATCGCCGCATGTGTTGCGCTCATTGTGACCGCCATGACTTTTGCAATTAGAGCGGGTATTTTAGGACAATTAGGAGTAGAATTCAAACTATCAGACACAGAATTAGGTTGGGTAAACTCTATGGCCTTTTGGGGATTTCCTTTAGCCACAATTTTTGGTGGATTACTATATAATAAATTAGGTGCTCGAAAATTAATGATTCTCGCTTTTGTATCACATTTAGTAGGCTTGATTATGACTATTTATGCTGGAGGCTTTGTTACTTTACTCGTCTCTTCATTTCTAATTGGCTTCGCAAATGGTTCTGTTGAAGCAGCCTGTAATCCTTTGATTGCAGATATGTATACAAATAATAGAACGTCAATGTTGAATAAATTTCACGTTTGGTTTCCTGGTGGAATCGTGATAGGAGCATTGGTTTCTACGGCTATGACAGGTCTTGAAATAGATTGGCTAAATTGGCAGTGGCAAATTGCTGTAATGATCATACCTACACTCATTTATGGATTTCTTTTCTTCAAGCAGAAATTTCCAGAAAGTGAAAATATTGAAACAGACACTTCTTTAAATATTAAAGGTTTGGCTACACCTCTATTCATATTCATTGCCTTATGTATGACCTTATCGGCTACAGCAGAATTAGGCGTACAACAATGGGTAGAGAAAATTTTAGGTAGCACAGGTGCACATCCAATGTTAATTCTTGCGATGGTTACCGGAATTATGGCATTGGGTAGATACTTTGCCGGACCGATTGTCAATAAATTAAATCCTATTGGCGTCTTGTTTATGTCGGCTATTGTAACCACAGTTGCTGTTTACAGTATGAGTATTGCCGAAGGACCTATGATCTATGCGTCAGCCGTGTTGTTTGCTTTTGGAGTTTGTTATTTTTGGCCAACAACTATTGGTTTTGTTTCAGAGTATCTCCCAAAGACAGGTGCACTAGGAATGTCGCTCGTTGGTGGTGCAGGAATGTTCGCAACTGGTATATGGCAACCTGTAATTGGATCATGGCTTGATAAAGGACGAGAAGCTGCCTTAGCCTCAGGTGCCACTGCAGATATGGCAGAAGTTGTTGCTGGTAGAACGACACTCAGTTACATGGTATTTTTCCCATTAGCATTAATACTCTTGTATGGAATCTTATTTTTCATGCGTAAAAAACTAGAAGAAAGAAGAATTCCTCAGGCACATTAAAAACAAATAAATAGCTTATTAAATATATTATAAAATGCCAAAAAAAATTAGACTCGGAATTTTAGGAGGGGGTGGAGACTCTTTAATAGGAGTACTACATCGCGTAGCTTCGCACATCAATGATAACTATCAAATAACTGGAGCCGTTTTTAATCCAGATTTTAAAGAGAACATGGATTTCGCCAAAGAGATCGATGTACCGACGGACCGTATTTATGTAGACTTTGATACCTTTATTGAAGAAGAAATGAAATTGCCAAAGGAAGAACGCATTCAGGTTTGTTCAGTCTTGACACCTAATTTCTTGCACTTTCCAATGGCCAAAAAATTATTGGATAATGGGTTTCATGTGATCTGTGAAAAACCTATGACTACAACATATGATGAAGCCAAGATATTACAAGATGCCCATCAAAAGGCAGGTACTGTTTTTGCGGTTACCCATACCTACACAGGTTATCCAATGGTACGCCAAATGCGCGAAATGATTAAAGATGGCGCTCTTGGAAAAATCCATAAAGTAGACGCGCGCTATTATCAAGGTTGGATCAATGAAATTATTCACGATCAAGAAAAACGTTCAACTGTTTGGAGGTTAGATCCAGCAAAAGCAGGAATTAGCTCATGTATCGGCGATATCGGTGTACACGCATTTAATTTAATTGAATACACAACTGGACTTCAAATCAAATCTATTTTATGCGATTTTAATTATCTATATGAAGATAATAAAATGGATGTCGATGGTACTACGTTGATTAGAATGAGCGAACATGTTAAAGGTGTTATCCGAGCAAGTCAAGTTGCAACGGGTGAAGAAAATGGTTTGGCAATTGCGATCTATGGAGAAAAAGGATCTTTTAGATGGGAACAAGAACGACCTAATTTCTTATATAAAATGAGCGATACTGAACCTACTCAAGTTTATAAACCTGGGCATGCCTACAATTCGAAGTTATCATTAGATGGCACAAAGTTACCTGCTGGACATCCGGAAGGTATTTTTGATTCAATGGCTAATATTTATTTAGGTGTTGCTCGCGCTATTCGAGGAGAAGATTATAATGATGGTGAGTTTCCTACAATTGTAGACGGAGTTAGAGGGCTAAATTTTATAGAAAGCACAGTAGCTTCGCATAAATCAGGTAACACTTGGATTGACTTAGATTAAGATAAGTTCAAGAACTAATATCATAAAAAAAAAAGGCACATTTTTTCTTAAGAAAATGTGCCTTTTTTAAATTCTGATGCTGCGTGATTTGCCGCTCTAGCAGTAAAGGCCATATATGTCAACGAAGGGTTTACGCAACTAGAAGATGTCATAAAAGCACCATCCGTTACATATACATTTGGACATGCATGCACTTGATTGTTTTTATTCACTACAGATGTTTTCGGATCCCATCCCATTCTTGCACCTCCCATTTCATGAATACCCAATCCAGGACCATGCGTTCCCTCATATGGCTGTACATCTTTAAAGCCAGCCGCTTCGAGCATAGCTACAATTTGTTTTTTAATATCGACACGCATATTACGCTCATTTTCTTTGAGCTCAACATCAAAAGCTAATTGTGGTAAGCCCCATGCATCCTTTTTATCAGGACTTAAGGTTACTCTGTTATCATCATATGGTAAAAACTCTCCAAAACCAGTAACCCCAATTTGCCATCCTCCTGGTTCTAAAATTTCTTTCGTCAACTCTTCTCCATATCCCATTTCTGCAACAGATTCAGACCAATCTTGACGACTCGCTGAACCTTGATATCCAAAACCTCTTACATAATTATCTTTTTTCGTTTTTTCATCTAGATTGACGAATCTAGGAATATAAAAGCCATTAGGTCTTCTTCCTTTCGTATAACTATCTTCGCGTCCATCTACTTTAGCACGTGCCCCTAGCCTATAATGATGATCCATAATTCCTCTGCCCAAAGCATCAGAATCATTACCTAAACCATTTGGAAAACGTTTCGATTTTGATTGTAATAAGATTCCTACTGAAGCCATTGCAGATGCACATAAAAAAACAATCTTCCCTTTAAAGGTCATCTTCTCTTTGGTTTGTGCATCAATGATGCTTACTCCAGTTGCTTTTTTTTCAACTTCATCATATACAACTTCATATACTATTGAATTTGGTCGTAAGGTCATATTACCTGTACGTTCAGCAGCAGGCAATGTAGAAGAATTACTACTGAAATAGCCTCCATACGGACAGCCTCTCCAACATCTATTTCTATACTGACATGGTCCTCTACCCTCTATATCCGAAGCATTACCAGTAATGTGCGCAGCTCTTCCTATGGTAAGCACTCGATTGTCGTCAAACTTTTCGGCCATGGCCTTCTTTAAGTCCTTTTCTGGACAATGCAATTCCATAGGAGGTAAAAACTTTCCATCGGGTAACTGCTTCAATCCTAAAGTCTCTCCACTCACTCCAATATATTCCTCAACCTTATCATACCAAGGCGATATATCCTTATATCGAACGGGCCAATCTACACTAATATTTTCCTTTTTATTCGCTTCAAAATCAATATCACTCCATCGGTAACTTTGGCGCCCCCAAGTCAATGAACGTCCTCCTACTTGGTAGCCGCGAATCCAATCAAAACGTTTGGTTTCTACATATGGATGTTCTAAGTCATTTACAAAAAAATGTTTCACATCTTCTTGAGGGGCCCATCCCAATCTCTTTTGTACATGATATTTATCTAGATCTTCTTTTGAGAGTCTGCCGCGTAAAGGGTAATCCCACGGATCGTCATTCATAGTTTTATAATCCTTAATATGTTCAACCATAGGTCCTCGCTCCAAAACAAGGGTTTTCAACCCATTCTCACAAAGCTCTTTAGCGGCCCAACCTCCGCTTATTCCTGTACCTACAACGATTGCGTCATATTCTATTTCTTGATCCATGATATATTTTTTTAATTCTTTTGTTATTTCTATCTTTAGGGCCCTTCACAAGGACAATGTTACACTGAATTTAGACCCATAAATATAGGGTTAAATTCTTAAAGAAACCAAGAGAAATTTAACGATATAATATTTTTTTTAGAATGAAAACTATAAAAGGACCAGCCGTATTTTTGGCGCAATTTATGGATAACAAACCGCCTTTCAACTCTTTAAGTGGTCTATGTCAATGGGCAAGTGATTTAGGGTATAAAGGGATTCAAATACCTACATGGGAATCAAGACTCATTGATTTAGATCTTGCTGCTGAAAGTAAAACATACTGTGATGAACTGAAAGGTAAAATTAACTCTTATGGTTTAGAAATTACTGAGCTTTCCACGCACCTCCAGGGGCAATTGGTTGCTGTGAATCCTGCATACGACTTAATGTTTGACAATTTTGCTCCAGATGCATGTAAAGGAAACCCAAAAGCCCGCACAGAATGGGCTGTACAAACGGTGAAAAATGCAGCAACGGCTAGTAAGCACTTAGGCCTAAATGTTCACGCGACTTTTTCGGGAGCATTGCTTTGGCATACATGGCATCCTTGGCCTCAAAGACCTCCTGGACTTGTAGAAATGGGATTTGAAGAACTCGCCAAAAGATGGTTACCTATTTTAAATCATTTTGACGAGCAAGGTGTTGATGTTTGTTATGAAGTTCATCCTGGAGAAGATATTCATGATGGAGATACCTTCGAACGTTTTTTGGCTGCAACAGGGAATCATAAACGTGTGAATATACTATATGATCCTTCTCATTTTGTCTTACAACAATTAGATTATATAGAGTACATTGATCACTATCACGAATTTATTAAATCATTCCATGTAAAAGATTCTGAATTCAACCCTACTGGAAAAAAAGGTGCTTTTGGCGGTTACAACGATTGGGGAGATAGAGCTGGAAGATATCGTTCTCCAGGAGATGGTCAAATAGACTTCAAAACTATTTTTTCAAAATTGACACAATATGGTTGTGATCTTTGGGCTGTTATGGAATGGGAATGTTGTATTAAAAGTCCCGAGCAAGGAGCTCGAGAAGGTGCACAGTTTATTCAAAATCATATTATTGAAGCCACAGAAAAAGCTTTTGATGATTTTGCTGGGGCAGAAGTAGATAAAGAACGTTTAAAAAAAATATTGGGTATTTAAAAAATAGATTATGAAAAAAATAACAACTCTAGTATTGGTAATAGGTATTTTGATAGCTTGTAAAAACGATAAAGCCGAGACTACAACTGCTAATGTCTCTGAATCTTCACCCTCAGAAACTGTTCAATCTCAAGATAAATGGATTACTCTTTTTGATGGAAGTTCTTTGGATAAGTGGCGTGGTTATTTATCAGATAGTATTCATAAAGAGTGGACCATAGAAGAAGATGGCTCTATGGTATTTACGCCAGGCGACAAGGGTGGTAAAAATATTATTTCTAAGCAAAAGTTCACGAATTTTGTATTATCGCTAGAGTGGAAAATTTCTGCAGGCGGTAATAGCGGTATTTTCTGGGGAGTATTTGAGGATGCAAAATACCCTGAAGCTTATCAAACTGGGGCCGAAATTCAAGTACTAGACAATGCGCTGCATGCAGATGCTAAAGTTGCCAACGGGACTCATAAAGCTGGTTCTTTATATGATATGATTGCTTGTCCTGACGAACATGTGAAACCCGCAGGAGAATGGAATCTTTGTGTTTTAGAAATCAATCATGAAGCGAACAAAGGTAAGGTTTCAATGAACGGCACAGAAGTAATGACTTTTCCCGTTCATGGAGAAGCATGGGATAAGATGGTGAAAAATTCAAAATTTAAAGACTGGGAAGGTTTTGCTAAATATAAAACCGGACACATCGGTTTACAAGATCATTCTGACAAAGTTTGGTATAAAAATATTAAAATTAAAGAATTGTAATAATGAGATCATCCCATTTATTGTTCACTTTTTTATTGTGTATCGTCGCTAATTGGACCTGTGCTCAAAAAAAAGATTATACCAAACCAGAAAGTACCGAACTATATGAACCGATTCCCGCTAAGGTTACTCCCGGGAAAAATAATGCCGCTCCATCGGATGCTATTGTTTTATTTGATGGTGCTAATTTAAATCATTGGGTGAGTTCTAAAAATGTAAAAGATAAAGCACCTTGGACACTTAACAAAGATGATAGCATGACCGTTAAAAACGGTACTGGTCATATCCAAACAAAACAACAATTTGGTGATATTCAGCTACATATTGAATGGAAAAACCCGGCAGTTCCAAGAGCGAAAGGACAAAATAGAGGAAATAGTGGCGTGTTTTTTCAAGGGCGTTACGAAGTTCAAGTATTGGATAATTATGATAATAAAACCTATACTAATGGACAGGTAGGTTCGATTTATAAGCAACATGCACCCTTAGTAGATGCATCTAAACCTTCGGGAGAATGGCAAACGTATGACATCATTTATCATGCACCCGTATTTGATGAGATTGGTCGTAAAACTAAGTCAGCTCGCATGACTGTATTGCACAATGGAATTTTAATCCAAGACAATGTAGAAATTTATGGAACTACCGAATATATTGGCATTCCTAAGAACAATCCTCATGGTAAAGGACCTTTGATGTTGCAAGATCATAATGATAACAGTGGTGTTAGCTATCGTAATATTTGGGTTAGAGAACTATAAAAATACTACATGAAAAACGAAAATGTTAGGAATCTCTCTATAGAAGTTCTTTCTAATAATTGGTATACACTTAACAAATTACATTTTGAGTACTTAACAAAAAATGGAGAATGGCAATCTCAGCAGCGCGAAGCATATGATAGAGGTAACGGAGCCACTATTCTTCTCTACAATAAACAAGCGAAAACCGTTATTTTAACAAAGCAATTTAGAGCTCCCACCTATATTAATGGTAATGAGACGGGTATGCTTATCGAGACTTGTGCCGGTTTATTAGATAAAGATAATCCTGAAGACTGTATCAAAAAAGAAACGCAAGAAGAAACAGGTTACCAGTTATCAGAGGTTACCAAAGTATTCGAATCATATATGTCTCCAGGTTCTGTGACCGAAATTGTTCATTTTTTTATTGCCGAATATACAGAAGGCATGAAAATAAATGATGGCGGTGGTTTAGAAGATGAGCAAGAAGAAATCGAAGTTTTAGAACTAAACATCGATGATGCACTTCAAATGATAAAAACTGGAGAAATTAAAGATGGCAAAACCATTATGCTGCTCCAATATATTCGTCTTGAAGGTATTCTATAAGCAATTACAAACTTAATCTTGTGCCATCTTCACGTTTAATCGAAATGCTAATAGACCTGCGATTACAAAAAATACTCCAGCAAATAACATTGCATTAATTGCATTATCTCCAAGCACATACTTATATATTGGACCGAAAGTTAAGGTTTGTATAAACATAGGGATAACAATCATCATGTTTAAAATTCCCATATAAACTCCTCGCCGGTCTTGGGGTACAATTTTAGACACCATAGTATACGGAATTCCCATCATGGCAGCCCAACCAATACCGAACAATACCATTGGCACTAATACCATCGTTGGATCTGTGATATAAGGAATGGCAAATAATGCGATTGCCGTGCCAACTAAACTTAAAGCATATACTTTCTTGCCTCCAAAACGAAGTGTTAAAGGCACCAAGGCCAGAGCAACTATCATAGTAACAGTATTATAAGTTAAACTCATTTTTGCCGCTTGTGAAGCAGCCTCAGAAGTGGAATAGCCGAATGTTAATTTGAACAAAGGAGTTGTAAATTGCCAATAAATAAATAGAGCGTACCATTGAAAAAGGTATACTGCTCCAATTTTCCACATGAACTTAGGCATGTCCTTTATTGCTTCTGAAATCTCCAAAAACGGTTTCGACATCCGTCTACCAAGAGACAAACCTTTTATGTTATTTATTTCTTCCAATTCTTTCTCTGAAGGAGGTATTTCAGGAGTTTTAAAAACTGA
This sequence comes from uncultured Flavobacteriaceae bacterium, assembly GCA_947500525.1. GTDB lineage: Bacteria > Bacteroidota > Bacteroidia > Flavobacteriales > Flavobacteriaceae > Aureibaculum. Next base: position 306,097 of record CANMSH010000003.1, read on the forward strand.
ATATAAAATAGTAGTCAAAGACAAAAAAGCTCCAATATAAAAGGAATAGTAAAGCCATTGTGGTATTACACCAGCCTCCTCAACAGATTCTCCTCCAAACCAATATTGAAACAACACAATCGAGCCATTAGCTAGTAGAATTCCAGCACCAACAAACAAACTTTGCATTTGATAACCCAAGCTCAATTGCTTTTCGGGTAATTTATCCCCAACAAAGGCTCTATATGGCTCCATAGCCATGTTATTTCCTACATCCAATATCCATAATAACCCAACTGCAAACCAAAGCAAAGGACTATGCGGAAATACAAATAAACATAAACTACCTAACAACGCACCGATTAAAAAATAAGGTTTACGTCTTCCCCAACGCGACGACCATGTTTTATCTGACATCGCACCTATAATAGGTTGCACAATTAAACCTGTAACTGGCCCTGCAATATTCAAAATTGGAAGCATATCTTCGGGAGCACCTAAATATAAAAATATTGGATTAATTGCTGTTTGTTGCAATCCAAAACTATATTGAATTCCAAGAAAACCAACATTCATATTAAATATTTGCCAAAAGGATAAGCGAGGTTTCGAGTTCATAAATATGTTTTTAAAGATTGAAAATTCTGGTAATTCATAGATTCATTTAACCTATTTTACTTTCATAGTTAGTAAATTCTTGCTAATAAAATCGCCGACATTTTGTCCTTGAGCAACTCCTGCATCGATGGCCATCATATAGTGTATTCCTCCGTACAGTCTTGAAATTGCAGCTTCTTCCGACGCATGAATAAACGATTTGAAACTTCTTATTGGTAAGCCATATTCTAATTCGGTGGTATCATCAAACGCAAAATCATCCCCATAAAGCCTTGTGAGCGTCACCGCGGCCGCTCTTGAGATTACTGAATGTCCACTTGTATATTCTGGAAACGGGGGCGTTTGTAGTAAAGGAACCCACTCCTCATCAATATACTGATTAATTAATGTTTCTGGGCGTACCACTAGACTTCTCCATTTTTCGTCCCAGCAACTTATAAAAGCATCAAACAATGCTATACTTACATTTGTATAAGCATTAACAGTTTCATCGAAGGTACTTTTATTCATGCTGGTTGCAATATTGGTAATTCCGATCCAATGTCCACCTGGAGTAATTTTTTTCGTAGCAAACATAGCGTGACCTTTATGGTGAGAGACGTAAGGGTTACAGTCCCAAAAGCTCGCTATTTCTTTACTTTCTTTATCTTCTCCTCTTCCCTTTTTGTATACCTCCATCAGTTGTTGTTGGAACTCACTGCCTTTCGTAAGATCAAATTCTAAGGGTGCCACTGGAGGAAACTGATCGGCCGACTTCAAGACTAAGGTTCTAATTTTATTCCAATGAGGCTCTATCCCATCCATATAATCTGGTGGTGTAGGTTTCCAGTATTTATCCTCTTCTTGAATTGTATATTTAGGATATGTTCTTGTTTGATCGTATAGATCTCCTTTAGACCATTTTAAAATATGTTGCGCAACTTCATTACCATACAATTTAGAAGCATTTAATACTTTTTTAGGAAGTCCATTTTTCTTCAAACTATCATACGTCTTCTCTTGAAATTCGGTGATTCGATCTTCCGAAAATATCAATTGCTTACCTACCACAGTAAATGCATGAAATGAGGCTAAATGAAAATCAACATTTTCATCAGTAGGTTCAGGAACAGCCTCGAAACCTGACAACTGTCCTACTAGACTATTGTACTTTTCAGGATATGCCTTTTGCACAACTGCATAAGCTGCTACACTGGGATACATATATACTCGAGAAGCAACAGGTGGTGAAAATATATCATATACAATCACATCTGTTAACTTCTTCATTGCCGATTGAAACAATTTTGGATCTTTCACCTGCTCTTTATATGCAGTATTTTCTTTACAACTACTTAACAGTAGTATACAAATCAACGTGCTAAAACAAATTCTTTTCATAATTCTTCTCATTTTCTATTGTTCTTATCATCTAATTTAATTGTATATGATTTATCATCATTTGAAATAACTAGAAACTGATTATCTTTTATTTTAATCAATTGTCTAGTATTTAGATTCGCTGGTAGAGGTAAATTTTTAACAAATTCAATCTTCCCATCTTTAAACTGTAAAATACCTCCAGAGTTTCCACTACTTTCACCCAATTCAGTTGTATAATTTAAATAGTTTCCAACAAAAAGTATATCTGCACCATCTTCATTTTGTTCGACATGAATGTCTTCAATTGTACTTAATTGTGCTTCTTTCGGTAATGCTATGGGTTTCGTTTTCTCGCTTAGATTTAAATACAACATTGAACGTAGTTCTTCAATTTTCTTCACCTCCAACACATCGGTTTCAGGTTTTCCAGTAAGATCTGTGATACTCTTAATTTTTGCAAATTTTTCATAACTCAAGAATTTCTTTTTCAATGATGGCAATTGGCCCACTAACTTATCTTTAGAAGCAAAAGGGACATTATTTCCAAAAAAGTCATAAAAAATTATTGGGTCTACGTTACCGTTATCATCATAGTCATCTATATATAATTTAACAGGAAATTCTTTTGAGGCTTTCCACTTAAAATTAAGGCCCGCATTACCAGCGATAATATCTTTTTCTCCATTATTATCTATGTCTACTACATCAACCGAATTCCACATGCCATGAGAATGTTCTAATCCGTATTTCTTGGTACTATTTACAAAAGTTGAATCTCCTTGATTGATTAAGACAGTAATTGGCATCCAATCGCCTACAACAACTAAATCTAATAACTTGTCATTATTAATATCTGCCCACTTACTATCTGTAACCATTCCAAGTCGACTTTTTTTAACAATGCTAAACTGACCTTCCCCATTGTTTTTTAAAATGTAGCTAAACGGCGATAAACCGTATCCGCCAGGCATCGATCTATTACCAATAAACAGATCATCAGATCCGTTATTGTCAAAATCACCTGAAGACACACTTCCACCATTCGTTCTCACTAAAGGTGCTTTTAAACGAGTAAATTTCGCTTTTCCATCATTCAAATATATTCTGTCTTCTAGATGTCCTCCTCCTTCAATTTTTTCATTACCTCCACTCATAACATATAAATCTAGATCACCGTCGTTTTCAATATCAAATGCTGCTACATCTACGTCTTCATATAAAATATCTTTATTAAAATCACTCTCCTTATTTATTTTATAACTACCATCTTTTTGCTGAATATAAAATGAAGGTGCTTGGTACCTTGCTCCTCCGATGTATAGATCATCTAATCCATCACCATTAAAATCTGCAGCAATAGATGTTGGCCCTTCAGTTGATAATTTTTCGGGCATTAAGGGCTCTCTTTCGTAGTCTAAGAAATTATTTTCAAGATGTCTAAATGGAAAAACCTCTAAACTTTCGTTAACCGTTATTATTTCATCTTTTATAGAATCACTTAAATTTGATCCTCTTTTGAGTATGTGATGTTTATTAACCGCTATATTAGCATTCGTTTGAACTTTTCCATCTAACCATGTTAGTTTTATAGAGTCAATTTTGGTGGTAGCACCCAGTCCAAAATGAACAGTATGTGTAGACGAAGATTGAAAACCTTTTGTGACGATCAATTCTTTGAAATACGTTTTCCCGTTCGCGTACAATCTCAGCTTCGTTCCGTTAGGGTTTTTAAGAACAGTATCGCCTTTCAAAGTAAAAGACACGAAATTATTCGATGCTCCAATTGAACTTTTATTCTCTAATATGCTGGCCTTTTGATTGATATTATTAATTACCAAATCTAAATCACCGTCATTATCGAGATCACTATAAGCTGCACCGTTTGAATAAGAAGGCTTTAAACCAGATTCTTTAGAATATCTTTTAAATTCTAAATCACCATGATTCTTAAAAACAACATTAGGTATGCTAATCGTGGGCATTTCCTCGATTAATTGCTTTTTTAATTTGGCTTGCTTTGTTTGATCGTACTTTGCAAAGTTGATATTACTGATATAATTAATATAGTTTAAGTCATTAGGTCTTTTATAAATACCATTGGTAATATAAATATCATTTAATCCATCATTATCGTAGTCTTGAATCAGGGCAGACCAACTCCAATCGGTAGCATGCGTTTCAGTCATTAGGGCTACATCGGTAAAAGAAGCTTGTCCTCTATTAAGTTGAAACGTATTTCGTGCATATTGATTACGAAAACCAAAATTCTTTTTAATGGCACTCACTTTGTCAGAATCTTCGCCTCCCGATTTCAAAAACACCTCATGATCAAAAGGCATCATATCTAGTGTGAAAATATCTTGTCTTTGATCATTATTCACATCGGCGATATCAACACCCATAGTAAATCTTGCATTATGGTTTAGATAATCGGCACTCGACTCTTTAAAGGTTTTGTCTCCTTGATTGATATATAAATAGTCATTCTCGTGAAAATCATTTCCAACATAAATATCAATATATCCGTCATTGTTTATATCAGAAGTGGTTATGGCCAACCCATACCCCAAAGCACTATTATAAATACCTGAAGTTTCGGTAACGTTGACGAACTTTAATTCCCCTTCATTAAGTTTATTCTCATAAAATCGATCTCCTGACAATTCATCTGCAGTAGCTCTTTTTCTGATATCACCATAACTTCTTGGTGTATGCACCGCATGGTTCAGAAGATACATGTCCATATCACCATCATTGTCATAATCTAGAAAAGATGCTTGTGTAGAAAAGCCTGAAAAATCTAAACCATACTCTTTCGAAGATTCTACGAAAGAATTATTGCCTTGGTTTATATATAATAAATTATGGGCTTTTAGGCTTTTATAGTTGCCTACTTTAGACACATAAATATCTAAAAGACCATCATTATTGACATCTTCCATAGTAACACCTGTAGACCAGGTATTACCTGTTTGAATAGATGCTTCTGTCGTAATATCTTTAAATTTTAAACCTCCTAAGTTTACATACAATTTATCACTGGTTTGATTTGCCGTTAAATAAATATCATCTAATCCATCATTATTTATGTCACCAATTGCAACACCACCGCCATTGTAATAATATAGATATTCAATAATATTTAGTTCATCTGTATAATGTAGATCATTTGAGAACTCAATTCCACTTAAGTCAGAGGATACCGATTCAAAAAAAATAGGAGCTTTTTCAACCAACACTTCTTCTTTTTTACTACAACCCAGCAGCATCGTAATAACCAAAAAACTCACTACATACTTCATTTATTCTTGTATTTAAATATTGCTAAAGAATCACTATTTCTTGCTACAACAAGTTTATTATCATGTATAATCATATCACGCACCTCACCCTTTACCGAAAACCCATTACCATCTTTATATGTTTTAAATTTTAAATCTCCTAAATTCTCCAAGTAAAAACCATAACCTGCGTCATATCGTCCTACTTCGGGTTTTACATTGAAGAGGTTCCCACCCATAACAATATCTTGATCTCCGTCATTGTCAAAGTCATGCGTTGCAATGGCATAAATATTCGAGACTTGAGTTTCTACAGGTAATAATTGAATTTTAAACTTCATGTTTCCTTCATTTATCAAAATAAGAGATGACAGTGTATTCGCCTCTAAAAGATTAGCCCCATCTAATTCATCTTGAGTAAAAATATCTTGAATACTTGCTTTTTTAAACGACTCATAATCTGGAAATCTCTTCTTCAATCCTTTCATTTGATCAATAAGATTATGTCTAAGGGCATAGGGGTAATCTTTTCCGTCTTGGGCTCGAAACGCCAAAACAGGATCGATAAATCCGTTTTTATCAAAATCTTTGGAAAATAATGTTATTGGTTGTTCGCGACTTGCTTTAAATCTACTATTTTGACCATGATTGCCAACCACAAAATCTACATCTCCATCACCATCTAAATCTACTTTATGAATTGTATTCCACCATCCTTTAAGGTCTGAAGTTTCGCTCTCCATTTTTCTAAATTTCCCTTGCTCATTTATAAATATTTCAATACCCATAAACTCACCAACAATCATAAGATCTTCATCTCCATCTTTATCTAAATCTGTAAACGAAGCATCTGTAATCATACCTATACCATCCAATTCAGATGCTATATCTTGGGTTACATCTGTAAAGTTTCCTTTGCCATCATTTTGTAAAATGAATCCTGAACATGGCATTCCATATTTTAAAGGAATGATCCGTTCTCCTACAAATAGATCGAGATCTCCATCATTATCAATATCAGAAGAAATCACTGTAGAAGTGCTATGTACCGCAGTTTTTGAAGGTAATTTCTGATCAGATAAAGATAAATTTCCGTTGCCATCATTAAAATACAACCTATCCATAAAGTCTGTAGAATACTGCGAAAACTCAACTCCTCCACTACACACATATACATCTAGATCACCATCATTATCTGCATCAAACAACAAACTGGCAGCATCTTCAGAATTCACATTTTTATCGAAATCTGTTGTATTTGAGTTTACGAACGTCTTAAGATTGTTTCCCAACAAAAGACTTGGTGCATTTCCTTTTGAACCACCAATAAACATATCTTGTACTCCGTCATTGTTCAAATCACCTACAGATACCTTAGGCCCTTCGGTACTACACATATGATGTAATAGTCGATCTCGATGGAAATCAACAAAATTATTTTCTTTATGTTTAAAATCAATCTCATTGAGACTAGCAGAAAACATAAGACTCTCTTTAAGTGCTCCTTCGTTATCTGTTTTTTTCGCTTCACTCTCAAGAAGTGTTACGGTTTGATTTACTTTTAAGTTTTCTAGTGCCGTTACCTTTCCAGACGGCCAAGTAACGGTCACCGAAATTGAGTCACTATTCTTTAATCCGAAATTAGGTCTAGGATCGACACTAGATTGAAAACCACGTGTGGGCTGATTTTCTAGCGTATAATTCGTCGTATTAATTTTAATCTTTGACCCAATGGCATTTCTGTTCTTACCTTCACCCTTTAGCACAAACTTGACATATCCTCCGTTGGAGTTATCCATGGTAGTATTCTTATACACAAAAGATTTCATATTTAAGTTATTCACCACCAAATCTAAGTCGCCATCATTATCTAAATCACCATATGCCGCCCCATTAGAAAAACTTTCAGTTTGTAGACCTGATTTATTAAAATCTTCAAACTGTAACTCTCCTAAATTCTTATAGGCATGGTTTTTTAATTTATTGGAAGGAATAATTTCAATTAATCGTTTATAATCAACAGCATTATTGGAGGTAATTGATTTCAATACCTCTTCATTTGAAACATATTGTAAATAATCCTGATTTGTTAAATCTCTATAAATGCCATTTGAAATGAAAAGATCTTTATGTCCATCATTATCCATATCGAAAATGAGTGCTCCCCAGCTCCAATCGGAAGCTTCAACACCACTCAATCTTCCTATTTCACTAAATGAATTATTTGTATTGTTTAGTTGAAACGTATTTCGAGTAAATTGATGATGATAACCACTATTTACCTTTAGTTTATACTTATTCCAGTCTTCAAAAGTCGTTACTGTTTTTAAACGTTCATATTCAGATGGAAGCATCTCGGTAATAAAGATATCATTGAAACCGTCATTATTAATATCGGCCATATCGGCTCCCATCGATGCCCCACTTGTTGCCGTGATCTGATCTTCTAATTGTTCAGAAAAAGTTCCGTTTTGATTGTTTATATACAAATAGTCTCGTTCGAAAAAATCATTCGAAACATAAATATCTTCCCACCCATCATTATTAACATCTCCTACTGTGACTCCTAAACCAAAACCTACAACGCTCCCATAAATTCCTGCCTTCTCACTTACATCAACAAACTTTCCGTCGATGTTTTCCATCAATTTATCTCCGCCTAATAAATCTCTCTTTGGGCGCTCATTTCGTCTCAAGTCGAAACTTCCAATGGCTTGGTATGAATTATTAAGAATATAAGCGTCTAAATCGCCATCTTTATCATAATCAAAAAACGATGCATGGGTAGAGAAACCTTTATCACCAAGGTTATACGCCATGGCCATCTCAGTAAAGGTTAAATCTCCATTATTGATAAACAATTCATTCTGTTTATTCTCTCCTTTTAAATCTCCAGAATTACACACGTATATATCTAAAAAACCGTCAGCATTAATGTCTACCATCGTCACACCCGTTGACCAAGGTCTGGTACCAACAACTTTAGCAGATTCACTAATATCTTCGAATTTAAAATTCCCTTTGTTTAAATACAATTTGTTTGAATTCTGATTTGACGTAAAGTAAATATCGGGTAGACCATCATTGTTGATGTCTCCTATTGCAACGCCGCCACCATTATAAAAATTACGGTATTTATAGACATTAAAATCATTGTCATACGTCAAATCATTAGAAAAGTCAATTCCCGTAATTGAAGCATCGAGTAACTCGAAGGTCGTTGCTTTAGGTGTATCTTCTGTCTTACACGATATGATAGTAAGCATACCTATTGCTATGACTATCTTGGTATAGTTTATTATTCTTTCTTTCATCATTTTTCCTTATCGAGTACGTATTTTAAATCATCAATTCGAACATCAACTTCTCTACTGTCCTTTAAAGGTTCTATTACGATGCGCCTGTTTCCGTCAACCTTTATATAAATCTCTCCTTTGGTTTTTTTCGCTGGTACAGTAATAAAATCATTCCCTGGAAACCATGACTTTAGAGAATCTTTTACAACTGGCAGTAACTTATCAGATTGCAATGACTTATTCCACAATGACCACCCTATATAATGAAATTTCATATCCATTCCGGTCATGATCTTTTGCTTATTAAAAATACCATAAAATAACATTGTAATAGCATTTTTCGTTGAATCTTCTTTGGCCATTGGAAGCTTGTATGCTACAAACTTATTTGACGAACTTTGATTGATTATCTTTTTGTTATTTAATTTCCAACATTGATCAAAAAATAATTTTCTCGTTTGCCCAAATTTCATTCCGAAGATGAGCGAATCATTGGCTATATTTTTATCCATTTCTCTTTTTACGAGTTTCGCATACTCCGACTTCTCGCAGCTCATTTGCATTAAAAAAAGTAGCACCATTAAAAGCTTAATACTACTTTCTAATAGTATAAAAACCTGTTTTCTCATTATTTATCGCTGTAATTAATAGTTTCTCATTATTAAATTCTATCCAATGCATGTTCCTTATTTGCCCACTGATATTAAGTGAAAATACTTTTGCTGCGTTATTTTCATTATATGGGCCGTAGATACCCCAGCCTAGTGAAGCATCGTATGATCCAAATTTAGGTTTCACGAGGTATTGATTTCCCCCGAAAAATAAATCTAAATGACCATCATTATTTACATCTTCAACTGCAATTGTATATATAGGAGCATACTGTATTTCAGTAGGTAAATCGTGTACTGTAAATGTATTGTTTTCGTTAAAAAATATAACACTATTTAACATCTTTAAATCAACAATATAGGCTCGATTTAATAACTCTTCTGAAAAGATTGATCTCATATTTGATTTGGCATAATCTTTATAATAAAGAAGCTTCTTTTTTAGTGAAGGTAGTTGTGATATTAATTCATCTTTGTCGACTACTGGATAGTATCCATCAACACCTTTTTTACATAAGATTTGCTCTTTAAAACCATTACCATCAAAATCGGATACATACATTCTCATATCTTCTTCAAGAAAATTGTTTCTGCCAATGTTTCCTGCGATGATATCTTGATCACCATCATTATCTATATCAACTACCTTTATTGAATTCCAAAGCCCGGCAGTATTCTCTAAATCATAGGAATCACTTGCTTCAACCAATTTTCCTTTGGTATTTATAAAAACTTTAATCGACATCCATTCGCCAGATACGATTAAATCTTGCCAACCATCATTATTTAAATCTACCCAAGCGGCGTCTGTTATCATTCCTATCTTTTCAAAAAAGTTAGTTGTAGATGGATTGAAATTACCTTTACCATCGTTATCTAAAATATATCCAGATCCTGGCTCCCCATAGATATTGGTCTTATAGCGTTCTCCAACAAACAAATCTATATCACCATCATTATCATAGTCAAAAGGTTTCACTACAGATGTACTTATTGTTTTTAAAAACTTAGGTGAATTATCCAACTTCACGAAGGTGTTCTCTCTGTTTTCGTAATATGAATCGTTTAAATCAATTGAATACTGAGAATAAGCCCGACCTCCATGACACACATATAAATCTAGATCACCATCATTATCACCATCAAAAAAAACGGCGTCTGTATCTTCTGCGTTGACTTCATTCTTAAAAGGATCCATCACCACTTCGTATGAATTTCCGTTTGATAAAAACAATCTCCCTGATTGATTCTTAGCTCCACCTATAAAAAAGTCAGCAATACCATCCTCATTTACATCCTCCGATGCGAGCGCGGGTCCTTCATTGCTGTACATTTGTGTTAGCAAGCGTTCTTTATTAAAATCAATATAATTGTTCTCTTTATGCTGAAATTCAAACAAAGGTTTTGTTTTATTTACTTCTAACGTTACATCATTACTAAGGTCATTTGGTCTACTTACAACCGTTTCCTCGTCTTTAACAAGTGTATACATTTTGTTCGTAGCAAGTTGTGTTTTTACCGTTATAGTTCCGTCAGGCCAGATGATTTGAACAGAATCTATGAATTGTGCATTTCCAACCCCGAAATGAAATCTATTAGTGACACTGCTTTGAAATCCTCTTGAATTATAATTCTCACTAAAGGCCACTTTTTTATTACCGTAGGATAAAATTGCTTTCGCAGTTACGGGGCTCTTATGCTGGTCTATTAGGTTTAAAGAAATACTTCTATTTATTAAGGTGTCTGTTTTATTTTCGTAAACAAACGAGGGCATATTCACATTATTTACTAAAATGTCTAAATCTCCATCATTATCTAAATCTGCATATGCCGCACCATTACTAAAACTCGCTTTATCTAAACCCCAAGTAAAATTCTCATTTTTAAAACTAAAGTTCCCTTGATTATGAAAGGCTGTATTCGACACTGGTTTAGAAGGCATGGCATCGATCAATTTTTTTAGAACCTCTTTTTCATTACTATTAATTCTATTTCTTATGGTCTCATCATTGGCTTCATAAGTAAGATAATCTCTATCTAATAAATCTTTATAAATTCCGTTTGTCACGTATATATCTCTGAGTCCATCATTGTCCATATCGAATAGCAGAGCGCTCCAACTCCATTCTGTAGCGGATACGTTTGCTTGTCTTCCCAATTCAATAAATTTGCCGTCACCTAAATTCCGTTGCAATGTATTTCTTGAAAACTGATTGTAATAACCTTGCTTCTTTGCTAATTGTTGTTTATCCCAAGATTCAAAAACTGTTTTCGTTTTTTGCCTTTCATCTGTTTGAGGCAGCATTTCAGTCACCATCAAATCTGTTTTTAGATCGTTATCTAAATCGGCTAAATCTGCTCCCATAGCTCCCATCGAAGTAGATTGAAAATAATCTTCTAATTGTTCTACGAAACCACCTTTTGTGTCATTTATATAGAGATAATCTCTCTCAAAGAAGTCATTCGAAATAAATATATCGGTCCAATTGTCATTATTAAAATCACCTAAAGTAATTCCTAAACCAAATCCAATTTTACTAGAAAATACGCCTACTTCTTGACTAACGTCAACAAACTTTCCGTTATCATTTCTCATAAATCGATTGCCGCTACCTGTAGCGTCAGGAATCAATCTTTGATCTTTAATTAAATCAAAAGCTCCTACAGATCTAATAGAATTGTTCAAAATATAGGCATCTAGATCACCATCTTTATCATAGTCAAAAAATGCAGAATGAACAGATAAGCCTGTAATATCTAGACCATAATCTTTCGAAGATTCTTGAAAAGTTAAATCACCATTATTGATGAAAAGTTCATTATGTCTATTTTCACCACCTGGTTTTCCCGATTTACATACATATAAATCTAAGAAGCCATCGTTATTCACATCAACAAATGTTGCTCCTGTTGACCACACATCTGGGCAGTTCACTTTAGCTTGTGCTGTAATATCTTCAAACTGCCAATTGCCTTTATTTAAAAACAGTTTATTTTCCACTAAATTTCCTGTAAAATATACGTCTTCTAGACCATCATTATTGATATCTCCTACAGCTACGCCTCCACCGTTATAAAAATTGCGATATACATATGGATTAAAAGTCTCATCATATGAAAGCGTATTTTCGAAAAAAATACCCGTATCTGCACCCTTCAAAACAAAGCGTGTTTCTTCCTGCACTGACTGCTTAGCGCATGAGACTATAAGTATAAACAAAAGGGGTAAAAAATACTTCATTAACATACGGCATAAAAAAGGGCTGCTCTTGAGAACAACCCTTCAAATATAAAAAAATCTAATTCAAATTCTTAGTAACCAGGATTCTGAGTTAAACTTCCTGCCGAAGCATCAATTTGCGCCTGTGGAATAGGAAATACTGATCTAAATGCATCAGAATTTGTTTTTTCCCACCATGAATCGTCAAACGTACCAAATCGAATTTGATCTGTTCTACGAGAAGATTCTTGGAACATTTCTCTACCTCTTTCTGCTAAGAAACTAGCAGCATCAACTGAAGCTAATGCAGATACCCCTGCTCTATCTCTAAGTGCATTTACATCTGGCAATGCTAAACTCCAGTCTCCTGCAGCTCTTGCTCTTGCTTCAGCTCTTAACAAGTGAACTTGACCTAATCTAAAGATAGGATAGTCATTGTTCATTTCTTGTCTCCCGAATAATTGGAAACTAAATTTCGCTGCACGTGCACCACTCTCTCTTATTGAGTTTGGTTCTAGCTCATTAATTGCCGGTGTATAGTTTAATTGAAGATCTGGATCATCAGCTGCAAAATCTAATAATGCATTTCCTCCAAAATCTAATTGGGGTCCTACTAAGAAATTTGCTGTTTTTCTTTTATCATTCGCTTCGTAACTATTATAAAACTCTTCAACAACTTGATAACCATTCCAAGGTTGTTGATCTAAGGCATATGTTAATTGCGTACTGTAGTGGAAATTCATTTGAGAAAAGTTCATTCCACCTGCACTAACCGCGTCATAACGAATAGACCAAATCATTTCTGGATTGAATTGATTATTAGGTGCAAATATCGCAGCATATCCTTCTAATTCGTCAGGATCACTAGCAACGGCTGGTCTCTTCGCAAGATTTTGCACAGAACAACCATCGGCACATAATTGGTAAGGACCATTGTCAATAATATATGTAGCAGCCCAATCAGCTTCTTGATAACGTGCTGTTCCAGTATACACTTCGGCATTTAAATATAATTTAGCCAACAATCCTAGTGCAGCATATTGACCTACAATATAAGGTTCAGCGGCAGTACTTAAAGCACTTCCAGATAAGTCTAAACTACTTGTTACTGCTCCAATACCTAATACACCCAATAATTCACTTTCTACAAAGTCAAAAACCTGCTGTCTTGAAGCTTGCGGCGCATCACCACCAGCGGCAGTAATTATTTTCACTCTACCGAAGTTGTCTAACAATCTCCAATAAAAGAATGCTCTTAGTGTTTTCGCTTGTGCTTCTTCACTTGGCGATAAAGTACCTGATAGTGCTAAGTTTACCTCTCCAATACCTCCATAAGCGTCATTCCAAATATTATTGAAAGTTCCGTTCGAAGAATCAAATGTATGACGATGCATTCTTAACCAAATACCACCATCAAACCAGTCACCACCTTTTTGACCTAGAGCCATCTCATCAGAAGAAACTTCTTGTGCAGAATAATAACTTCCATGACCAGCAGACCCATTTCTAAGTCTGTTGTAAGCAGGTGTTAAAGTACCAGAAGGAAGAATTCCACCATCTGTTGCACCGTCTATTACGACAACGCCGTCATCTGAAAACTCAGAAGTTAACTCGTCTTCTAAGACTTCGTCTAGATCAGTACATGAATATGCTGTAAAAAGCATACTACATACGAATGTTAATTTTATAAAACGATTCATTTTATTCTGTTTTAATTAAAAGTTAATATTTAAACCTAATGTAATTGTTGTAGCCGCAAAATAGTTATTACGTCTATCGATACCAGGCGCTAGTACATTTGCAGAGAAACCTTGGTTACTACCATTTCCTGATGGTCCAAAATCTTGCAATGCTGGCTCAGGATCAGCTCCAGTATAATCTGTAATTGTAAATAAATTTTGACCTGTTAATGATACTCTAATATTTTTGATATAATCATTACTAACATCAAAATTATAACCAATCGATAAATTGTCTAATCTTAAGAAATCAGCTTTCTCTACATAGTATGAACTAAATTGTGCACTTGTAATGTCATTTCTTGCTAAACTTGTATTGATAAAGTTATAAGATGATTGAGAACCAATTCTAGGCTCGTAAAAAGCACGGAATGTGTTCACCAAACTATGCCCGAAAGCACCTCTAAATAACACATTCGCATCCCAGTTACCATAGGTTAATGAATGTGTCCAGCTCAATTCAAAATCAGGAATACCTTTACCTAATACTTCAAAATCTGCATCTTCAGCTAAAGCACTACCTTGATCTGTTACTAAGTTACCATCACCATTTACATCTACTAAGATTGGTGCTCCATTTGCATCAACATCACCTGAAAATACAGGACCCCAAATTTGACCAATTTCTTCACCTTCTCTTACCAAAATTAAATTTGTACTATTCTGACCAGGAGAACCTAAGTTCGCAGTAGTTCTATCTCCACCTGTATTTTTCTCTAAAATTGTTTTGTAAGTAGAGAAAATAATACCTGAATTATAATTAACCTTGTCATTCTTTACAATATCGTAATTTAAGCTCAATTCGATACCTTTTGTATTCAATTCACCTCCATTTTGGAACTGACTTGTGAAACCATCATTTGCCGCAGCATCAATATTTACAGAAGTAATGAAATCAACAATATCTCTGTTGTATAAATCTAATGTTGCAGATAAACGGTCTGTTTCAAGTTCAAATCCTAAGTTTAACTCTCGTTTCTCTTCCCATTTTAATCCTGGGTTTGCTTTTCTACTTCCTAAACCAGTACTTGATGAACCAAATCCATTCGCTCCATTACTAATACCAAACGTTGTTTGCGACAAACCTACGCCTGGAGGAATCGCTCCAGTTACACCATAACCTAATCTTGCCTTTAACAAGTTTACATTATTCAAGTCTAAAAATTTATTTAAATCTGCACCAATTGCGGCCGCAGGGAAAATACCCCATTGCTCATCCTCACCAAATCTACTTGACCCTTCTCTTCTAATCGATGCGTTTACATAGATCGCATCATTAATTGTTGCATTTGCTCTTGCAAAGAATGCGATAATTCTATCATCATCATTACGTCCACTATTCGCTACTACACGACCAGCTTCGAGTAAATCTTGAGACACCTCTATATTATCACTGAAGTTAAAATCAACTCCTGGAGGAAAATCTCCTAATTGTAAGAAGTACTCATTATAATCTGTTTCTTGCCATGAGTATCCACCCGTTACTTTTAAATTGAAATTATCACTAACGGCCTTATTATATGTTGCAAATAACTCGAAAGTTTTATTTGTAATTTCATTAGTGAAGAAATCAGCTCTACCTTTTCTAAACGGACTTACTGCATTTCCTCTAAAGAAAGATGTTACAGGATAATACTGTCTATTCGTATTCTTTTCATTTTGCTCACCAAAGCTTAAGTTAGCAGATAAGGCATCAGTAAATGCATATCTAAAATCTAAACTATAATTCAAGATGTTTCTTGATCCAAAGTTTTTATTTTGTTCTGCTATTGATACAGGGTTGAAACTATCAAATAAACCGAGCGTTTCGAAGAATCCACCAAATTGATCAGAATTGAAGGCAAACGGAGCATCAGCACCTAAAATAGGAGCCGTTGGGTTATACAATACTGCATAACGTAACGCTTCATTAAAACCGAATTGACTATCTCTTTGCGTTAATGAACTGTTGAAATTAATTTTCAATTTATCATTCAATAATTTACCTGAAAGTTTTGTTCTTACATTGTACTGATCGAAACCAGAATTTATCAAAATACCTTCTGTATCTCTATAATTTACAGAAACACGATAGTTTGCTGATTCTGTCCCTCCAACGGCTGCAACATTATGAATTTTAGAAACTGCAGTACGGGTAACTTCATCGATCCAATCTGTATCAGATCCTAAATCTGTTCCACCTGTAGCTAAAAATGTTGATCTATCCATTACTTCTATTTGATTACCTACAGAAGCGGCAGAGAACTGTCCGTTATAACTTACATTAAATGGTTGACCGTTTTTACCTGACTTTGTTGTTACCAAGATCACACCACTCGATCCTCGAGTACCATAAATCGCGGCAGCTGAACCATCCTTTAATACCGTAATATTTTCGATATCGCTAGGATCAACATTATTTAATGATTGTCCAAGAACTCCATCTATCACAACTAATGGTTCTGTATTACCACCCACGGTCGAGATACCTCTTAGACGAATTGTTGCATTCGAATTTGGGTTACCACCTTTATTATAGATGGTTAAACCAGCAACTTTACCTTGTAATAGTTGTGTGGCATCAGAAATAACACCTTTGTTAAAGTCTTCTTCACCAACACTTGTTACGGCTGTGGTTACTTCTTTTCTTGTTGTTGAACCATAACCAACAACTACAACTTCATCTAAAGCTTGAGCATCTTCCTCTAGCTTTACATCGACTGTAGATTGTCCGTTTACTGGCACTTCTTTAGTGGTATAGCCAATAGAGCTAAACACCAAAACAGCATCTGAAGCTACATTATCGATAGAATATTTTCCATCAAAATCTGTACTGGCTCCATTGCTAGTACCTTTTACAATAACACTAACACCTGGTAATGGACCATCGTTACTTGTTACCGTACCAGTTACTGTTTGCGCAAGCATTACACCACTACATAGCATAATACCAAAAAACATTAATTGTTTAAGTAAATTGAATTTCATAATTATTTAAATTAGTTAAGTGTTTCTATTGTAGATTCTTGAATTAAGTCTTCATGTCAAAATAGCGATATCAAATTTATTCGTGAGAAAAATTATGTTAATCGTATTTTTTCATCTCAGAATTCAAAAATTCACAATAATTCAAAGGTGAAGATATAATAATTTAACTTTTTATTTACATTCAACCTGCCTTCGAAAACGTTTTCGTGTTGATAACTTTCAAACGAAAACGGTTTCGGATAAGCGTAAAAAATAAATTGTTTAACCTTGATTTTTTCGTATTTCTACAATATCATTTGAGATGATAGACGGATTCGCCCCATGTTTGCTTGCGACTAGGGACCCTATAGCAGAAGCATAGTCTAAAGACTCTTGAGGACTTTCCTTGAACAGTAATTTAAATACAAGAGATGCAAGAAACGAATCTCCCGCTCCAACAGTATCAGCGACAGTTACTTGATAACCTTTGTTTCCAAAGAATTGATCATTATACAATAATAATGCTCCTTCTCCCCCCTTAGTAACGCAGATCGTTTTTGTATTCGTTTCTTTTGCTAAAAAAAGCATGCGCTGCTCTAGCGATTTATCTACGCAGCCTAAAGCAGCCGTTATTTCATAAATTTCTTCATCATTACACTTAATGAAATGTGCCTTACGCATTAATTCGATAAGTAATTCAATCGTGTAAAATGGCAATCTTAAGTTGACATCAAATACACGAAACTTTGCATACTCTAATAATTGAAATAAGGTATTTTTCGTTGTTTCATTTCGACATGCCAGACTTCCAAAAATAAATGCATCTGATTCTTGAACGTCTTTGATGTTCCTTTCGGTAAGCTCAATAAAATCCCACGCCACATGATTTTCGATCTCATATGTTGCCGACCCCTTGTTGTCTAAAATTACATTAACACAACCTGTTTTATAATTTTTGTTTATCTGAACATTAGTGACATCTATATCCTGTTCTTTAAGATATGTTAATGCAGCCGAGCCATCAAGATCATCTCCTAAACTGCTAATGATTGTAGCGTCAACACCAAAAGAACATAAACGAGAGGCTACATTTAAAGGAGCTCCTCCGATCTTCTTTTCAGTAGGAAAAATATCCCATAACACTTCTCCAAAACATACGACGTTTAACTTAGTCTTGTTCATCAATTAACTCTTTTTCTAATGCTTCTAATGAGATTCCTTTTGTTTCTGGCATTTTGAAAATCGCCCATAATAATTGTAGTACCATCATTCCCGCAAAGAAATAATAAATGACTTCTAAATTATTTCTAAAAATCCCTTCAGTATCATCAATAAAGAATGGTGTCACTAAGGTAATAATGGCTGCAAAGACCCAATGTGTGCCTGTTCCCCAACTTTGACCATAAGAACGCACTCTATTAGGGAAGATCTCAGAAATAAACACCCATATAACTGCTCCTTGGCCAATAGCATGAGAAGCGACAAATAAGCAAATGAAGATAATAAGGAGTGTTGGACTTAAATCCATTTGAAAACACAATCCAACCATAATAAGACTAAAAATGTATCCAATAGACCCTATAATGATTAATTGTCTTCTTCCTAATCTATCAATTAAACGTACCCCAATAAGCGTAAAGATGAGATTTACAATACCTATTGCGATCGAATTTAACAAAGAATCTGACCCTCCAAGACCTGCTTGTTCAAGTATCTGGGGCGCATAATACAAGACAAAATTTATTCCAGACAATTGATTAAAAAAAGCGATTAAAAACCCTAACCAAAGAACACGATTGTATTTCTTTTGAAATAATTTATCATCGTTATTAGATTGACTTACATATTGTTTAATTTCAGCTAATTTTGTTCTGGCAACTTCTATATTCTTATAAATGATGGTTAGAATTGATAAGGCAGTTTCGTCATCACCTTTTTGTATTATGAGCCATCGAGGGCTATTTGGTACTTTCATTACCATTACCGTGTAGGCCAAAGCGGGCAGTGCTTCTATTCCGAGCATCCAGCGCCAATCGTTTACTCCTCCAGCCCCTTTTAAAGCCCAATTACTAATAAAAGCTATCATAATTCCGAACACTAGACAAAATTGGTATAAGGCCACGAGTCGACCTCTTTTTTCTGGCGAAGTAATTTCAGAAATGTAAATAGGGGCAGCTACTGAACTTACACCAACTCCTATCCCTCCAATGAATCTAAAAATAGAAAATGAGTATGGATCTTGAGCCAATGCACAACCAACAGCTGAAGCAAAAAATAAAATTCCTATCCAAAACAAGGTCTTTTTCCGTCCCAAGCGCTTTGTGGGTATACCGCCAAATAAAGATCCTAAAACTGTGCCCCATAATGCCATTGACATTATAAAGGTCCCATGAAATAATGGTGACGTTTGCCAAAGTTCTTGTAGCGGTTTATTTGCTCCAGAAATAACAACAGTATCAAACCCAAATAAAAATCCTGCTAAGGCAACTGTTATAGCCCAAGTACTTACATTACCTTTCATAATTAAAATATATTAGTTCCTTACCAGATAGATTTTACCGACTGTATTTTAACATCTTTAATGCGTTCAGTATGCTCTGGAGTTATTTGCAATGTAGTATAATTTTCTGTTGGAAATATTTGATCAGTAAAAACATAGCGTCCTTGATCAATAAATATTTCAATGGAAGAGTGGTCGGTAATAATCCTCAATTCTACCCAATCTTTTTGCGTCGAAAATGGCTGTTTATGTGTTGTTTCTCCAAAACTCTTTTCGAAATCAACCAATCCAGATTTTCTTCTATCTAAGACCAACTCCTTTTTGCTAGCGTCAATATAAAACTTTAAGGTCTCATTCTTTGTATTCTTCATTTTGAACTCAAAATTTTCTTTTAAAGAGACTTTAAAACTTATATCCGTTTCGTTCAAATCAGTGATATTTTGATTGGAAATTCCAGCGTTCAAATCTTCTAAAGAAATAGTTGTCGCATTCAATTGATTATTAAAAGATGTAATGGGATAATTCTTTAAAAAATATACATCTTGCTCTTTATGCAATGAGAGTTCACGAGGCAAGGTCATGGCACTACGCCATGTCTTGGTAGGCGTGTCTCTTGCGTAATTCCAGTTACTCATCCAACCAATGAAAACTCTTTCATCATTTGGAGTGTTGTTATACGTCACACCTGCATAATTATCAGTACCGTAGTCAATCCATTTTTCTTCTGTATGATCAGTCGTAAATGTTGTGCCATCAAAATTTCCAATAAAGTATTGCGTACCCGAACCTCCATTAGGAGCTCCTGGATTTATACTTATGAGTAAGACCCATTTTTCTTCATCGGTACCCTCTACTTGTAACTTAAATAAATCGGGGCATTCCCAAACTCCTCCGTGCGCACCCTTATCTTTACCAAAATCACTTAAGTGATTCCAAGACTTTAAGTCGTTAGAACGATATATTTTGGCATGATCTCCGGCTACTAAAATCATAATCCATTGCTCTGTTTCATCGTGCCAAAAAACCTTAGGATCTCTAAAGTCTTTGATTCCTTCATTACCAATTACAGGGTTACCTTCATATTTTGTCCAAGTATCACCATTATCCAAACTGTAGGCAATTCCTTGCGTTTGGAAATCCTTTCTACCGGCTTTTTCACCTTCCATTAAATGATATGTGAAAATTGCAACTAAGGGCGGATTTTCTTTTGTTCCAAAACCCGAGGTATTATGTTTATCTACAACGGCACTTCCCGAAAAGATTAAACCATGTTCATCCGGAAACAATGCTATTGGTTTGTGCTCCCAAGAAATCAAGTCCTTACTTGTAGCGTGACCCCAGTGCATCGGACCCCAAACAATATCCTCAGGATGATATTGGTAGAACAAATGATATACTCCTTTATAATATACCAAGCCATTTGGGTCATTCATCCATTTTGCAGGAGGTGAAAAATGAAATTGAGGTCTGTATTGTTCTTTGAAATTCGTCACCACTAATTCGGATTTTTGAGGATCAATATCCATTACTTTTTTTTGATCATTTTTACATGATATTGAGATAAAACAAAACGTACATAAAAGAAAAATCTTCGCGTGTTTTTTACAAATCATGTCAATAAGTTTAGTGATAGCCAGTACAAATTAATTAAAAATTCACCATAATATGGAGGGATAAATTCATTTTATTTTAACAAAATAGTTAATAATTTACGAAATCGTTTTAGTTGATATTAATTTTATTATGCCATAAATTCGCTTTCTAATTTTCTATACTTTAGCCATAGATGACTTTTAATTTACTCTTGTTTTAGAGTTCAAAAACCTGTTCAAATGAAAAGCGTAGGTATCAAACTATCACTGTATATTAATTATTTCGTTTTTGCTATTCTGTTAAATAGTGTAGGTATTGTTATTTTAAAATCTCAAAATAATTACGGTGTAGATGAAGTTCAAGCGAGTATTCTTGAAGCTTTCAAAGATTTACCTATAGCCATCGTTTCTTTTTTTATTGCTTCTTTTTTACCTCGACTTGGCTATAAGAAAGCCATGCTGATTGCGTTAGCCTTAGTTTCATTCGCTTGCGTAACCATGTATTTTGGCAATTCGTTCGACACCGCTAAATTACTCTTTGCAACAGTTGGGGTCTCGTTTGCATTAATTAAAGTTTCTGTTTATTCAATGATTGGAATGGTTACGGCTAATGAAAAAGAGCACAATAGTCTAATGAGTAGTATTGAGGGTGTTTTTATGATAGGTATTGCTCTAGCTTATTTTTTATTTCCTGCTTTTAATAACGAAAATGACCCAGATTCTTGGTTAAACGTATATTGGTTACTGGCAGGTTTATCGCTATTGTCATTTCTATTTTTACTCTTTACAAAATTCGAAAATCAACCTGAAATTCCAGGAGCAAATCTTCTTGATGATTTCAAGCAAATGTTTGCCTTAATGGCGAAGGTATTAACAATTGTTTTTGTTATAAGTGCTTTTTTGTTCGTCATGATCGAACAAGGTATTATGACCTGGCTACCATCATTTAATGACAAAGTGCTGCACTTACCTGAAAACATTAGCATTATGATGGCTAGTATTCTTGCAATTTGCCTCGCCATAGGAAGATTACTTGCCGGAGTTATTACTAAAAAAATTAATTGGATTTGGGTGTTGGTATTCTGTACCGTTGGAGCAATGCTTCTAGTTGTATTTGTATTACCAAAGACGATTAACGCCACAGTAGGAGAAATTAATAGTTTAAGCGACATTCCCCTTATTGGTTTCGCCTTTCCAATTGTAGGATTATTTATTGCACCTATTTACCCGTTGTTAAACTCTGTTGTTTTGAGTGCTTTACCTAAAAAATTACACAGCCCTATGACAGGATTGATAGTGGTTTTTTCAGCATTAGGAGGCACGTTGGGGTCGCGAGTGATAGGGTGGCTTTTTAAAAATCAAGGTCCAGAAAAGGCTTTCTATTATACACTAGTTCCTATGGGATTGTTATTAATATCTTATTTTATTCTTAAAAAATTGACAACGCAACATGCGATTAAAGCTTGACATAGAACAAACCCTATCAACGCTGCTAGCACAAGAAGATACAGACGGGGATAAACGAATTACGATTGAAGATGATGGGCCGAAAAAATATACTCTCAAAGACCTAGATAATCAAGTAGAAAATATTCACGTAACGGGCACATATTACCTTTCTAATTTGCTACAAGAATTGATACTTGCAAAAGAGAAAAATGTCACGTATCTAAATACTGAATATATCTTTGAAAAGCCAATTAATCGCTTTAAGCGGATGATCGAAGATTATTATTGGAATGGTTTGACTAGAAGTATCGATAAAGAAGGACTTGATACAATTTTGACAGATGAAAAATCCTCATCTACAAAACAACGAATTTATGTTCCTTTTAATGATACTCAAGCCTTTACATATTTTAGCGAATTAGCGAAATCTACAACATCTCTAGAAGTTATTCGGCTTCCTAAAAATATAACACCACATTATGTTTCCAGTATAAATAGCGAACCGGGTATTTTATCGTTAAAATTAGAAGAAGTAAATGGTATGCTTAAAGGTGTTCCTTTTGTAGTGCCTGGTGGTCGATTTAACGAAATGTATGGATGGGATAGTTATTTTGAATCTATAGGCCTCTTACTTGGTCCTAAAAAAGAACTGGCAAAATCTATGGCAGATAATTTTCAATATGAAATTGAACATTATGGTAAAATTTTAAATGCTAATAGAACGTATTATTTAACAAGAACACAACCTCCTTTTTACAGTTCGTTAATTCGAGAAGTTTTTGAAAATAAGGTAAATGGTGCCGACCTAGATTGGTTAAAAAGTCATTTAGGAACCGCCATTAAAGAGTATGAAACAGTTTGGATGGTAGAAAACAAACGTCTTACCGACAACGGTTTAAATCGTTACTTAGCCGAAGGTATTGGTTTACCTCCCGAAGTTGAAAAAGGCCATTACAACGCTATCTTAAAACCATATGCAGATAAAGAAGGCATGTCAATACAAGCCTATGAAAAAGGCTATTTCGAACGAAAAATAGAAAATGAAGCCTTAGATAACTATTTCATTCATGATCGTAGTGTTCGAGAAAATGGCCATGATACCTCCTATAGACTTGAAAACAGATGTGCACATTTAAATAGTGTTGAACTCAATTCATTTTTATATAAATATGAAAAAGATTTTGAATACATCATAAAAACATATTTCGACAATCAGTATAGCTTAGAGAGCGGCAAGAGCTATAATGCCGAATATTGGAGTGAAAAATCTGCTCAGAGAAAGGATCTCATGATGCAATATCTGTGGAATGAAGAGGATCAAATTTTTTACGATTACGATAGTGTAAATAAAGCGCAAGTGCCTTTCGTGTCAGCTACCTCATTGATTCCGTTATGGGCCTCTTTGATAGATCAAGAAACTGCAAAAAAATTAGTTTTATCTAACATACCCAA
Source organism: uncultured Flavobacteriaceae bacterium (assembly GCA_947500525.1). GTDB lineage: Bacteria > Bacteroidota > Bacteroidia > Flavobacteriales > Flavobacteriaceae > Aureibaculum. The sequence goes on from CANMSH010000003.1 coordinate 330,142, forward strand.
GTTAACATTTTTAGGTGGTATTGCCGGCTGTACAGAAGCCTCCAGAGGAGAAATTTCTGAAGACCGACCAGCTCGACAATGGGATTTTCCAAACGGTTGGGCGCCTCACCAAATGATGATTTGGAAAGGTCTTTTAAATTACAATTTCAAAAAAGAAGCGCATGAAATGATATATCGTTGGTTATGGATGATTACCAAAAACGCCGTAGATTATAACGGAACCATACCCGAAAAATACGATGTTGTGACTGCAACGCACAAGGTTTTTGCCGAATATGGCAATGTAGGTACCGATTTTGAATACATTACCAAAGAAGGTTTTGGATGGATGAATGCTTCTTATTTATATGGATTAAGTATCTTGCCGGATGCATTTAAAGAAAATTTAAATGAGTTGATACATCCCGACAAATTATTTAATTAATACTATGCCCGATTACGGATTTCTTTCAATCTTACCTCCAGTTATTGCTATTGTACTGGCGTTAAGAACAAAACAGGTATATATTTCTCTTGTTTTTGGTATTTGGTTTTCATGGATAATACTGAATGACTGGAATTTCTTTACTGGAACTTTGGCCACTATAGAAGCCATGATTAATGTTTTTAAAGATGCCGGAAACACAAGAACCATTGTTTTTAGTGCTTTAGTTGGAGCCTTACTCTTGTTAATTCAATATTCGCGCGGTGTAGAAGGGTTTATAGAAAGATTGAATACGATTATTACATATTTTGAGAAAAAAGAAACGGGTTATAGCAGGGTCATTATACAGTTTCTGGCCTTATTAACAGGCATCTCATTATTTGTAGAAACAACAATAAGTTCATTAACAGTTGGTACCATTTTTAGACCAGTATTCGACAAGTTAAAAATACCTAGAGAGAAGCTCGCCTATATTGCCGATTCTAGTTCTTCACCAACCTCTATTTTGATTCCCTTTAATGCGTGGGGTGCTTTTATTATGGGGCTACTTTTAACCCACGGTATTGAAAATCCGTTCGGAATGATGCTCTCCTCCATAATGTATAATTTCTATCCAATTTTAGCACTTTTAATTTTGACGATTACTATCTTTTCTAAAAAGGATATCGGCTTAATGGCAAAAGCTGAAAAGAGAACTAGAGAGACAGGGCAACTTCTAAATGAAGGTTCTAAACCGATGTTATCAGACGCTGTTACTTCATTTGAACCTAAAAAAGGTATTCAAGCAAAAGCAATAAATATGATTGTGCCTTTGGCTACTATGGTTTTTACAATGCCCGTATTTTTAGCATATACAGGCTGGAATCAAGTAGAAAATTACAACTCATTTTCTAATCATTTATTTCAGGCGATTAGCAATGGCTCAGGATCTTCGGCTGTTTTATATGCCGTAATTACGGCATTGATCGTTGCTTTTATTTTATACAAAGTACAAGGTATTATTAGAACCAAAGAAATGGTAGATATTACACTTAAAGGAATTAGTGAGTTAATGCCTTTGGCTTTATTAATGTTACTTGCCTTTGCTATTGGTGACGCCTGTAAGGCACTAGGTACCGGAGAATTCGTTGCCACTTGGTCTAAAGACTGGTTGTCTCCAGAATTTCTACCGGCCGTCGTTTTTTTAATTAGTTCTTTTATGGCGTTTTCAACAGGAACTTCCTGGGGAACCTTTGCCATTATGCTCGCGATTTCAATTCCGATGGCGAATATTCATGAAGCGAGCTTACCGCTCGTTGTGGCTGCCACCTTAGGTGGAGGTATTTTTGGTGATCATTGTTCTCCTATATCCGATACTTCAATCATTTCTTCGATGGCATCGGCAAGTGATCATATTGATCATGTAAAAACACAATTCCCTTATGCTATTATTGGTGGTGTGCTCACGGTGATATTGTATTTAATCTTAGGCTTTGCCTTAAATTAAACCTACTTTTGCACTTTAATTTTAGTTTATGAAGCACAAAGCGGGTTATGTAAATATTATTGGCAATCCCAATGTTGGTAAATCTACACTTATGAATGCCTTTGTTGGTGAGCGACTTTCGATTATTACATCAAAAGCCCAAACAACAAGACATCGCATATTAGGTATTGTAAATGGTGACGATTTTCAAATCTTATTTTCTGACACGCCCGGTATTATAAAACCAGCTTATGAGTTGCAAGAGTCTATGATGGATTTTGTAAAATCTGCTTTCGAAGATGCCGACATTCTAGTGTATATGGTTGAACCCGGAGAAACACAATTAAAAGATGAAGCTTTCTTCAAGAAAATAACAAATACCAAAATTCCTGTATTATTGCTCATCAATAAAATTGATAAATCTTCTCAGGAAATTGTAGACGACAAAATGAGTTATTGGCAGGAAAAAGTTCCAAATGCTATTGTGTATCCTATATCGGCATTAGAGAACTTCAATATTCAAACTATTTTTGATAAAATCGTTGAGTTATTACCCGAATCTCCAGCTTTTTATCCGAAAGATCAGTTAACCGATAAACCCGAGCGATTTTTTGTAAATGAAGCTATTCGTGAAAAGATATTAATGCATTATAAAAAAGAGATTCCATATTCGGTAGAAATTGATACTGAAGAATTCTTTGAGGAAGCCAAAATCATTAAAATCAGGTCAGTAATCATGGTAGAACGCGACTCCCAAAAAGGTATTATCATTGGTCATAAAGGTAGCGCATTGAAACGTGTAGGGACGGAAGCAAGAAAAGACTTAGAAAAATTCTTTCAAAAGAAAATACATTTAGAATTATACGTTAAAGTCAACAAAGATTGGCGTAATAATAAAAACCAACTGCGTAGATTTGGTTATCAAGAATGAGATAACTTTTTTGCACCAATTATAGGCCCATAATTATTTTCTTGAACAAAGACTATTACCGAATAATTCCCCTTATCATAATCTTGTGGTTTTTCTAAAACGATCCTTCCGTTCTTACTCGCACTTACCTCTTTGAGATCAATAACAATATTGTGATAGGCAATCTCTTTATTTGAATTCTCTCCTCGTTTAATAGTAACGGTTTCTTCATTTTTCACCAATACCACATTCACCGCATACCTGTCATATAGAACATCAGAAACAGTATATTCCACTGACAATTTTGTTTTTAACTCACTTATTTTGCCATCAACTTGCACAGTTGATTTGATCTTTAAACCTCGATCTATTTGCGCAAATGCTTTCGACTTGTTACCACCATTAAACTCTAACGAACCATTTATGACCATTTGTGGAGTGTATACCGAAACATTTCTAAACCGTTGACCATAGCGATACTGACGCTGTGAAAATTCATGCTTACTAAATGTATCTTTCCAACCAAACCTATCCCAATAGTCAACATGAAATCCTAGTGGGAATACATTTTTGCTTTTATAAGTCTCAGCTATTTGCTCTAATACTTTATCTGCTCTTGGGCAACTACTACAACCTTGAGAGGTATATAGTTCTACAATGGTAAACGATTCGTTGATTGTTGTTTTCTTTTGATTAAATGAGAATATCAAAACACTACAAACTAACATCAAGGTACTTAAGATCAACTTCTGTTTCATTCTTACGGTTTAAAATTAAATTTCTTTTAATAAGACGAATAATTCTCCTTATTTTTACATGGCAACCAATTTTTATTTAATATGAAATCTCTTTTTAATTCAGACGCTTTCGCGGAAATCGAAAACCGACTAGAAAATTTAACGGCTAACACTCCACAAACATGGGGTAAAATGGATGCTGCCCAGATGTTACATCACTGTCAAGGTCCGCTAAATATAATGCTTGGTATCAATCATTATGGAATGAAGCCAAATTGGCTCGCTAAAGTATTTTTTAAAAAATCTTTATATAATGATAAACCTTGGTCTAAAAATTTACCGACGGCCAAGGCGCTTAGAGTAAAAGAAAATAAAGATTTTGACGCAGAGAAAACAACTTTAATAGAATTGATGAGTAAACTCAATGCACAACGAGAAAAAGAAGCATGGGATCCTCATCCTGGTTTTGGTTATTTCACAAATCAACAATGGGGGCAAATGCAATACAAACATCTAGATCACCACTTAAGGCAATTTGGATTATAAAAAATAAATAATGTCGAAAAATAAGCAATTACTATTACAGAAAAGACCGCTTGGTTTACCGGAAAAAGATACATGGAAATTAGTAGAAACTGAAATTCCAACACCAAGCGATGGTGAAATTTTAGTGAAATCTGAATACATCTCATTAGATCCAGCAATGAGAGGTTGGTTGAACGACGTAAAATCGTATATCGCTCCAGTGCAAATAAATGAAGTCATGCGCGCAGGCGGTGTTGGTAAAGTGATCGCTTCAAATAACCCTTCCTTTTCTATTGGAGACCATGTTTATGGAAACCCAGGTGTTCAACAATATACTGTTACCGACGGAAAAGGATGGCATAAAGTAGATCCTAAGTTGGCACCATTGCCAACATATACAGGTGCACTCGGTATGCCTGGAATGACAGCTTATTTCGGAATTTTAGAAGTAGGAGAATTAAAAGAAGGGGATACCGTATTAGTATCAGGAGCTGCTGGTGCTGTGGGAAGTATTGTTGGACAAATAGCCAAAATTAAAAACTGTACAGTTATTGGAATTGCCGGAGGTGCTGACAAATGTAAATATTTAGTAGAGACTCTTGGATTTGATGGCGCTATTGATTACAAAAATGATAATATTGCGAGTAAACTGAAGGAACATTTCCCTAAAGGGATTGATGTGTATTTTGATAATGTAGGTGGTGAAATTTTGGATTTAGCCTTAACAAGATTGGCTATGCGCGCCCGAATTGTTATTTGTGGGGCTATTTCACAATACAATAACAAAACTGCAATTAAAGGTCCTTCAAATTATTTATCCTTACTTGTAAATAGAGCAAGTATGAAGGGTATGGTGGTTTTTGATCATGCTAAAGATTATCAAAAAGCGGCTATGCAAATGGGGCAATGGATGGCACAGGGTAAATTAAAATCTAAGGAAGATGTATATGAAGGCATTGAGAATTTTTACGAAACTTTCTTGCGTTTATTTTCAGGGGAAAAATTGGGGAAGTTGGTATTAAAAGTTAGTGAAGATTAACCTATAGAAATGGCTCGTTTTACTACCTTTTTTTTCAACATATGGTGTGTTTTTATTGTCTTCTCTCTAGGGTCTTTACAGCATGTAACTGGCCAAGAAAAACCTGTTGATACCTATATTGAAGAAACGGTACAAAAAGTATCAACTGATACTATAGCAGAGACTTCTAAAGAAATTAGCAAGAAGGAACTTCCTGCGACTACTCCAAGTACCTTTGTGAGCCCAGTTTATGGTAAAGCACAAGATAGCTATGCTATCAGTCAAGTTCCGAATCCGAAGAATCCAGGCACAGGTTATATCTCTGACCCGAATGATTATATCAGTCCGCTCGATGAGCAAGAACTCAATAGTCTTATTTGGAAAATAGAACAAAAATCTACTGCACAAATAGCCGTGGTTATTCTTCCGAGTATTGGTTCACAAGTACCAAAGAGTTTTGCCGTAGATCTATTCGAAGAATGGGGAATTGGGCAAGCTGACACCGACAATGGCTTACTAATCTTAACAGTAATGGATCAACGTCGAACAGAATTTGAAGTGGGATATGGTTTAGAACCCATATTAACTGATGTTGTATGCTATCGCATTGGTACGAGCGAGATTGTCCCAAATTTCAAGGCAGGTAATTTTGGTAAAGGATTGATAGAGGCTGTTGAGAAAGTAGAATTATTTCTTGATAAACCCGAAGTTATTAAAGAAATCTATTCTAACAAAATTAATCATCAGCCTTCGAGAAATAACGGAATTCCTACCCCCTTCTTTTATCTCTTGGGAATTTATGCCCTTATTTGTTTGTTATTTTTTATTGGTTACTATGGAGTTGCTTATGACATTGAACGATCTAAAGATGATTACTATGACAAGTATCATCGTCTAAAAAAACTGAAAGTAGGATGCCTCTTATTTTTGGTTCCGATACCTCTCGTTTTTTTAAATAGACTTATCAAAAAGAGACTTAAACGCTATCGATACGCTCCAAGATTTAGCAGTGTAAATGGGAAACAACTATTTTTAAAAGATGAATGGGCAGAAAACGCTTTTTTAGAAAAGGCACAGGTATTAGAAGAAAGTTTAGAAGCTATTCGATATGACGTTTGGGTTACTGATGATGAAAGTGATATTTTGGTCTTAGAATATGAAGGTTCTAGTCGAAAATATAGTAACTGTCAAGAATGCAATTACAAGACTTTTGGGAAAACTAGATCTGAAGTTGTTCACAGTGCCACTTATGAGCATCGAGGTGAGCGCTATGTTTATTATGATTGCCGCAATTGTCATTTTAAAGAAATGAAAATTGAATTTATACCGCAACTAGTTCAACAAACTTCTTCATCCGGTTCTTCAGGATCCAGTTTTGGAGGTGGCGGTTCATCGTTTGGAGGTTCTTCTAGTTTTGGAGGTGGTAGCTCTGGTGGTGGCGGTGCAGGTGTTAGTTGGTAAAAATAGTTTCTTTATTACTAAAAGAATTCAATTTGGATTCCTGCCTTCGCAAGAATGACAATTAAACCAAACTCTTAACTTCATTAAAATCCAAGCCCCCATAATTTCCAGAACTCATCAATAAAACGGCTGAATTTTCCAAACTTTGCGAAAATAAGAACTCTTTAAATTTAGAGGGATCTGTATAAATGATCAAATCATCACGCTCAAAAGCATTGGCAATTTGTTGCTCTGTAACTTTCTCCAATTTTTTAATTTCAACAGCGTGCGGAGAGTAAAAAACGACTGCTTTATCGGCTGCATCTAGTGCACCTTGGTACTCTTTCAAAAACTCAGCATTCAAACTACTATATGTATGTAATTCTAAACAAGCCAATATCGTTCTAGCCTTGTATTGTTCCTTAACAGCATTTGTTGTTGCCTCAACCTTACTCGGAGAATGCGCGAAATCCTTAAAAATCACCGTTGAATTACTTTCTGCAATCTTCTCTAAACGTTTACTCGCTCCTTTAAACGTAGCAATAGCCTCATAAAAATCATCTTCATCAACACCAACATGCTGACAAATCCACTTCGCTCCGGCCAAATTTTGCAGATTGTGTTTTCCGAAAATTTCTAATGGCAATTTACCATCAGATGTATCTAAAAAGGTGGTGCCATTTTCTATAGTATAATCTGGTGTACCATAGGGATATTTCTTTATGGCATTTTCACTTTCCTCAACCACTTTTTTTACCATTTCATCCTCTTCATTATACACCATAATACCGCCATTCGTTAGAGAATCAGTAAAGATGCTAAATTGCTCTATGTAGTTATCAAAAGTTGGGAATACATTGATATGATCCCAAGCGATACCGCTTAACAACGCAATATTTGGTTTGTATAAATGAAATTTCGGGCGTCTATCAATAGGTGAACTAAGATACTCATCCCCTTCTAAAATTATAAACTCATTTTCTTGGGTCAAATGTACCATCGTATCAAAACCTTCTAACTGTGCACCCACCATATAATCTATATCACGTCCGTGGTAATGCAGCACATGTAAGATCATAGAGGTAATCGACGTTTTGCCATGAGAACCTCCAATTACCACCCTTGTTTTATCCTTTGATTGTTCAAATAAAAACTCAGGATAAGAATAAATTTTTAACCCTAGCTCTTGTGCCCTTAGTAATTCGGGATTATCACTTTTAGCATGCATTCCTAAAATAACCGCATCTAAATTAGCGTTGATTTTCTCAGGAAACCATCCGAACGCTTCGGGCAATAAACCTTTTGCGGCTAAACGTGATTTTGACGGGTCATGTATGGTATCATCACTACCTGTAATTTGATATCCTTTTTGAAATAAGGCCAATGCTAAGTTATGCATTGCGGCACCACCAATGGCGATAAAATGTATATTCATCAATAAAAATTAGAGCTGTAAAAGTACGAAAATGTAGAACAATATTAATATCTTTAAGAACCAAACTCAATCAAACGAACACTTCACTTTTAAAAAGGGCTCGTTTGCTCATTATTACTATTTATAGTTAATAATTTATACAATATTTGGTTTATTAAAGGATTTAAAAAATCAATATGAAAAATATAATTTTTATAAGTTTAGCATTAGTTGTTAGTATTTCTTATGCTCAAGAATTTTCTGAAAAACAGATTAAAACTGCGGTAAGCGAAGTGACAGTTTTTATTGAAAATGCTCAAGTAACACGAAAAACTTCCCAACTGATCCCACAAGGTAAATCAATCTTAAAATTTATTAATTTATCACCGTTCATCGATGCAAAAAGCATTCAAGTTAAAGCTAATGGATCTGTAACAGTTCTTTCTGTTAATCATCAACAAAATTTTATTAATAAACTCGAAAAACAGCAAGAAGTTACTGAATTAGAAAATAAATTTGAAAGCATTGGCAAGAAAATACAATTAGAACAAACCTATCTGGCCATTATTAAAGAAGAATTAGTTTTTTTATCTGAAAACAGAAATATTGGTGGTAAAAGTCAGCAAGTAAGTGTCCCAAATTTAAAAGATGCTTCCAATTTTTATAGTACAAAGTTGACTTCATTGAAATTAAAGGAAATTGAAAGAACGTCTACGTTGAATAAACTAAGAAAGAAGCATCGTGCTATTATGAATCAGTTGAGTTCGATAAGGACTAAAAAAGAGTTTCCTAATGGAGAAGTAATTATAAAAATTGACACAAAAAATGCTACCAAAGCAGATTTTGAAATTTCCTATATGGTTCGCAATGCCGGCTGGTTCCCTTCTTATGACATCCGAGCAAAAAATATTAATGAACCCGTAGAATTAGTTTATAAAGCAAATGTTAAGCAAGACACAAAAGTCTCATGGAAGAATGTAAAATTAAAACTTTCATCTGCTGAACCAAATGCCTCAGGAGTAATACCTGAACTACAACCTTATTTTTTAAACTATAACTCGTTACCTCCGATATATGGTAAAAAAATAAATCAAGTTTCAGGTTTAGTTTCTGACGATTCTGGTACTCTTCCAGGGGTAACTGTTTTAGTTGAAGGAACAACAATTGGAACATCGACAGATTTTAATGGTAGATACAACATAAGTATACCGAATAATGCTAAGAATCTAGTCTATTCATTTGTGGGTATGAAAACTCAAACATTACCCATTAGAAACTCTATCATGAATGTTACAATGGAAGAAGATGCCGTATTGGATGAAGTAGTAGTAACGGGTTACGCAAGTGAAGTTGATGACTCTATTGTTTCAAGGAACTCGAAAACTAAGAAAAAAGAAATAAAAATTAGGGGCGCTAGTAGCTTCGCAATTCCAATAACTCAGATCGAAAATCAAACGTCTGTAGATTTTCAAATTAATATTCCGTATACAATCAATTCAGATAATAAGTCTTACACTGTAGATATTGATGCCTATAAACTACCCGCGTTTTACCAATATTATAGTGTCCCTAAAGCTGATAAATCAGCGTTTTTAACTGCAAATATTACTGACTGGGAAAAATATAATTTGTTAGAAGGCGAAGCTAATATTTTCTTTGAAAATACATTTGTAGGAAAGTCAATATTAGACGTGAGGTATGCTTCGGATACACTACAGATATCTTTAGGAAGGGATAAAAATGTGAGTGTAACTAGAGAAAAAGTAAGAGATTTTACATCTAAAAAATTTATCGGAAGTAAGAAAGAAGAAGCAAGAGCCTGGACTATTAGTGTAAAAAATAACAAACCCCAAAGAATCAATATGGTAGTTTATGATCAAGTACCTGTTTCTACATTTGATGAAATTAAAGTAGAAATAAATCAAATGTCGGGCGCGAAAAAAAACTCAATTACGGGGGAATTAAAATGGGAATTTCAACTCAATTCTAAAAAATCAAAAGATATGAAGTTACAGTATTCGGTGAAATACCCTAAAAATAAAAATTTAGTCATTGACTGATATAAAATATTTTTATGAAAAAAATTAGTTCAATCTTAGTGGCGGTTCTCATATTCTCAATTTCTGTAAACTCTCAAAATAGCTCTTACGATGCTTGCGAGGATCAATGGAAAATTGTAGAACAGTTTGAAAAAAAAGGCTTACCAAAATCTGCCTTGGCAGAAGTGGAAAAAATTTATAAAAAGGCCAAGAGAACAAAGAATCATCCACAAGTAGTAAAAACGTTATTGTATAAGTCTAAGTATGCACTAACATTAGAGGAAAATGCACAGCTAAAAATTATCAATGAATTAAAAAAAGAAAGTGGAACAACAGGCTTTCCCACGAAAAATATTTTAGAGAGTGTTATCGCCGATCTCTATTGGCAATATTTTCAACAAAACAGATGGCGTTTTTACAATAGAACAAATACCTCTCAAAAAGTAGACACAACAGATTTTAGAACATGGGATTTGCAAACCATCTTTGAAGAAACACATCTACATTTCCAAAAATCACTCGACAATAGCTTAGAGTCTCAACAAGTTGATTTAAAACAGTTTAATGACATTTTAACTACTCAAAGCGGCTCAAAAAAATTTAGACCAACACTGTACGACTTTTTAGCACATCGAGCTATTGACTTTTATAAGCTGGATGAGAGAAACTTAAAAAGACCATCCTACAAGTTCGAAATAAAAGAGCCAAATTTGCTCGGTAAAAATGATGTATTTATCGCAATGCAATTGCAGTCTAAAGACAGCTTATCTCAGCAATTACACGCATTGCATCTTTATAAAAATCTTACGCTCTTTCACTACCGAGATGAAGACCCATCAGCCTTGGTTTATTTAACTTTTGAACGTCTAAATTTTATTAGAACCAACGCTATTCTAGACGAAAGTGATAAAAACGAAGTCTATTTACAAACGTTAACGGCTCTCAAGAAAAGCTATGAAAACCACGAAATATCTGCGGAAATAGATCATCAAATCGCACTGTTCTATAACCAACAAGCGAATGCGTATGTTCCTCTAGACAGAACTGAACATCGATGGAAACGAAAAAAGGCATTGGAAATCTGTAAAGCAGCAATCGCCAAATTTCCAACTTCTTCAGGTGCCGATAAATGCAAAAGTTTGCATCAACTCATTTTAAATGAAAGTTTAACCATAACAGCCGAAAAATTTGTGCCAATAAATAGGCCTTCACGCTTGCTTGTGTCATATAAAAACACGGATCAACTTTATTTTAAAGCCTTAAAAATTAATGAAAAACAACGAAAAAAGTTCGCCGAGACCTATAACGACTCCTCCAAAATTGCCTTTGTAAACAAATTAAAAGTTGTTAAAACATGGAATGCGAAACTTAAAAATGAGCAAGATTATCAACAGCACAAAATTGAAGTACTTTTACCTGATTTGCCAAGAGATAATTATATGATTTTCGCTTCGACCGATGCCGATTTTACCAATGAACATACCTTTGCTTACAGTTTTATACAGGTAACCAATTTAGCTTTAATAGAAAACCAAGTTTCTGATAAGTATGTATATCAAGTCGTGAATAGAAACTCGGGTGAACCAGTTGCAGGAGCTATAATTCATTTAAAAAATTACAATGTTAGTAGGTATAATAAATTCTATGAAAATACACTCACTACTAACGCTCAGGGGCAAGCAGCATTTAATGTAGACATGCGTCATAGTTATATTGTGGCTACCGTTACTCATAAGAAAGACAAAGCGGTTTTTGGTGATTATTATATAAACAAACTGTACAAACCGCGCAGAGATAATAGCACCAATGTTCGTGCTTTCTTATTTACCGATCGCAGCATTTATAGACCTGGACAAACGGTTTATTTTAAAGGAATCGCAGTGGCAATGAAGGCCAATAAATCAAACGCTATTGAAAATAGAACAATAAAAGTTACACTTAAAGACGTGAACTATCAAGATGTAAAAACTTTAGAATTAAAAACCAATGAATTTGGTTCTTTTAGTGGTGAGTTTATCTTGCCCAATTCTGGTTTAACTGGTAACTTTAGTATTTACGCAAGCGGACAACGGATTTTATCTAAGAGGTTACACGGTAGTATAAATTTTTCTGTAGAAGAATACAAGCGTCCGAAGTTTGAAACCGAGTTTAAGCCCGTCACCGAAACCTATAAACTCAACGACAGTGTCACCGTAAATGGATTTGCCAAAGCTTTTGCAGGAAGTAATATTACCGACGCCAAAGTATCCTATCGCGTGTTCCGAACAGCACAATACCCGAGATGGTATTGGTATTCTAGACCTAGTATTTCGTCTGAAAGCCAAAAAATCACGCATGGTGAAACTACAACTGATGCAAATGGTAATTTTAGCATTGTGTTCAAGGCATTACCCGATGCTAAAATCAAACCTATAACTCAACCCACTTTTAACTATAAAGTCATTGCAGATATTACCGATATTAATGGTGAGACACGTACTACGGAAACATTGGTGAGAGTTGGTTACCATGTGTTAGATATTTCTATATCTCTAACCAACCGATTGGATACCTCCAAAAAAGATCATACCGTTTCCTTGACTACGAATAACTTGAATGGTGAATTTGTTCCTACTCGAGGCATTTTAAAAATATATAAGTTACAAGCACCAGCCTCTGTATTACGAAAAAGACCATGGACAGCACCAGACTATCAGCAATTTTCTAAAGACGAGTTCACTAAACTGTTTCCTCATGACGCTTATCAGAACGAGGGTGACATCAATAAATGGAAAAAAGGCAAACTTGTTTTTGAAACCAAGGTTGACACCAAAAAGTCTACCACTGTTAACCTAAAAAGTATTCGAAAATGGAATGCCGGTAATTATATTGCCATTTTAGAATGTAAAGACAAATTCGGCCAAGAAGTAAAAGACGAACAACGATTTGAAGCCTTTAGCAAAAAGGATAAATCGATAGCCGACAAGCAATTGTTTGTCTTTAAAACTGATAAGACCGAATATAAACCAGAAGAGTTCGTTCGCCTCACTTTAGGATCCGCTTCTCAAAACTTAACGGCAACAGTGACTGTTGAAAAAAAGTATAGAGTTGTACAAACGCATATCATAAAACTATCGAACAATACAAAAACCATAACAATTCCAGTTAAGAAGGGCGACGAAGGTGGTTTCGAAGTGTATTACCAACTGGTGAACTACAATTCTTTTAAGAATGGTTCTGTAAGAATTAATGTTCCGTATCCCAAGCATGATTTAGATATAGAAACCGTTACCTTTAGAGATAAGTTACAACCTGGTCAAAATGAAACATGGAGTTTTAAACTAAAAGGAACAAAAAGTGACCAAGTAGCAGCTGAAATGTTGGCGTCAATGTATGATGCTTCATTAGATCAGTTTAGATCACATATTTGGGGGTTCAACCCAATTGGTTACCATTACTACTATTCACATAATCGGAGTAATGCTTCACGTAGTTTTGGTAACGCAAATTTCAACATCCAACAACTAGGAAATTCATATCATAATTTTTCACCACAATACTATGATCAATTGAACTGGTTTGGATTTGGATTTGGCCATCGAAATCGCATCGTTCAGCGTTTTTCACTAGCAGTTGAAGAAGAGAGTTCTTTAGACGAAGTAGTGGTATCAGGTATGGCAAAAAGCGAGAGCAGAAAATTAAAACGGAGTGCTGCTCCAGTTACGATGGCTGATGCTTTAGAAGGTAAAGCATCAGGCTTAAGTATATCCAATGCCTACGGAACGACTGGCAGTTCTTCTGAGTTAGAAACTGAAAATACTGTTGGTAATAATTCTGAAACTGAAGAACAGCTCAAAGGAATATCAGTTCGTACAAATCTACAAGAGACTGCTTTTTTCTATCCACATCTTAAAACCGATACTGAGGGTAACGTAAGTTTTAATTTTACGGTACCCGAAAGCTTGACTAAATGGAAATTACAGCTATTGGCGCATACAAAAGATATGGCCTCTTCTACGAAGCAACTTACTACGGTAACCCAAAAAGAATTAATGGTATTGCCAAATCCGCCTCGTTTTTTACGTGAAGGAGATCAAATTACCTTTGTTTCAAAAATTGCGAATCTTACTAATAAGAGTCTCAACGGGATTAGTGAGTTGCAATTGTTCGATGCCTTAACAAATACATCCATCGATGTCAAGTTAGACAATACAAATAATCGAAAAGACTTTACTATTGATGCCAAAGGCAATGCCAATGTGAGTTGGACACTTAAAATACCAGACGATGTACAGGCTGTTAAATATAGAATTGTAGCCAAAGCTGCCGATTTTACCGACGGAGAAGAAAATGCCTTACCTGTATTATCAAATAGAATGTTAGTGACCGAAACCTTACCGATGTGGTTACGCTCGAATCAAACAAAAACATTCACGTTAGATAAGTTAAAAAACACCACTTCTGATACACGCAAAGACCATAAACTCACTTTAGAAGTTACTTCTAATCCGGCTTGGTATGCTGTACAAGCATTGCCTTACTTGATGGAGTATCCTTATGAATGTGCTGAACAAACATTTTCGCGTTACTATGCGAATGCCTTGGCGAGGCATATTGCCAACTCAAATCCGAGAATTCAAGAGGTATTCAACCAATGGGCTTCAACAGAAGCATTGTTGTCAAATCTTGAAAAAAACCAGGAATTAAAGTCTTTAATTATTCAAGAAACTCCTTGGTTACGAGATGCACAGTCTGAAACAGAGCAGAAAAAACGTATCGCCCTTTTATTTGATTTGAATAAAATGCAAAACGAATTGCAATCGGCGTTGCGCAAACTGAGTCAGATGCAAATGAATAATGGTGGTTTCCCGTGGTTTAAAGGTTCCCGCTATCCCAATAGATATATCACCCAACATATCGCTTCAGGGTTTGGTCATCTGAATAAACTAGGTGTTGTTTCTAAAGATACCGAAAAGTCGATGCTGAATAGAGTCGTAAAATTCTTAGATGCCGAAATCTTAGAAGATTATCGCAAGCTTGAAAGAGAAGCAAAACGTATCCGCGAAAGCGCCAAGACGAAAGCCCTAGGAAGAAAAAAAGAAGCAGCATTTTGGAAACGCAATCATACTGGTAATTTTCAAATTCATTATTTGTATATGCGAAGTTTTTATAAGCATATTGCAATTGATGATACAACACTAAAAGCTGTTGAATTTTACACCCAACAGTCTTACAAATTTTGGTTACAAAAAGGTTTGTATACAAAGGGTATGACTGCATTAATTGCCAAAAGAAATGCTAACAATCTTGTGGCCAATAAAATCATTGCCTCCTTAAAAGAAAATGCAATTACGAATGAAGAGTTAGGTATGTACTGGAAAAGTAATACCTCGAGTTGGTATTGGTACCAAGCGCCCATAGAAACACAGGCCTTATTGATAGAAGCATTTAGCGAAATAGATGGAAATACGAAGGTTATTGATGAATTAAAAATCTGGCTCTTAAAAAACAAACAGACCAATCGCTGGAAAACTACCAAAGCTACGACAGAAGCCGTATATGCCTTATTATTACAGGGAACTGATTGGTTAGAAACAACAGATTTCGCTACGATTAAGATGGGTACTACTGTCATTGATCCTTTACAATTAGAAGATTCGAAAGTAGAAGCTGGAACGGGTTATTTTAAAACCTCTTGGACGGGCTCAGAAATTACTCCAAAATTGGCAGAGGTGGAACTTTCTAAAAAATCAGAAGGTATCGCATGGGGTGCCTTATACTGGCAATATTTTGAAGATTTAGATAAGATTACCTCAGCAGAAACGCCCTTGAAATTACAAAAGAAACTCTTCTTAAAAACAAATACTGATAAAGGAGAAGAACTTTCAGAAATTACAGCATCAAGTAATTTAAAACTAGGTGGCCTTGTGCGAGTTCGTATTGAGTTAAAAGTAGATCGTGCCATGGAATTTGTACATATGAAAGACATGCGGGCAGCTGGTTTTGAGCCTTTAAATGTATTATCTAGATACAAATGGCAAGATGGTCTCGGTTATTATGAAAGCACTAAAGACGCGGCTACCAACTTCTTTTTTGATTATTTACCAAAAGGTGTGTACGTATTTGAATATGACTTACGCGTCAATAACAAAGGTGATTTTTCTAATGGCATCACTACAATACAAAGTATGTACGCCCCAGAGTTTTCGAGTCATAGTGAAGGGGTACGAGTGAAAGTTAGCAACTAGAGTATTGAAATGAAAAAATCTATTATTTTCTTTCTTACCATAGGTTCTATTGTATTGTTATTGTGTTCGACAATGCCGAGCATATTTTATAATATTTGGATAATTGATATTTTATCCAGTTTTAAACTACAATTTATAGTATTGGCAATGTTGTTTTTGATTACAAATATATGTACTAAAAAGAGCATATTCATTAGCGGAATATTGATTCTAAGTATCATATGGAATGCTACTTTTATGTATGACTTATATTTTCCGAATAGATTTGGAGAAATTGTTAAAAGAAAAGGAATTACCATTGCAAGTGTAAACTTATTATCGACCAATCAAGACTATAAAAAAGTAGTCGATTTTATTCATAAAAAAAAACCTGATATTTTAGTTTTTTTAGAATATACTTCTACCTGGGATAGTGTCTTATCTAGTATCACAAAAAAATATAATTTTACTAAAAAAGTAATTAGAAATGATAATTTTGGTATCGCATATTTTAGTAAAATAGAATCTACAACTTCGGTTTTAAGTTTGAACGAAGTACAAATACCTTCTATTCAGGCAAATCTCGAAATTCAAGGAAACGAACTTACCATTGTAGCCACCCATCCCTTACCTCCTCTGGGACAGCAGAAGTTTGAAAGTAGGAATACACAACTGAAATCAATTGTTCGAAAAAGAAAAGAATTCTTGAAAAATCTCATAGTTGTTGGAGATTTCAACATATCATCTTACTCTAAACATTTTAGACAATTACTATCTGATTCAGATTTAAGAGATTCAAGAAATGGTTTCGGTATGCTACCCACATGGCCATCTAATATGAAAATGTTACAAACCACTATAGATCATATTCTAGTAAGTAAAAACATTCATGTAATGAGAAGGTCAAACGGTACTAATTTAGGGTCTGATCATTTCCCTATTTATATGGAATTTAACGTTAAAAACTAACAACATGAGAACTATAATTTTTGCTCTACTATTTCTATCGTTTGGATCGAGTTATGCGCAAATCATAACAAATGAAATAACGCTCAATGATGCGGCGCTGAGTTTGACAAAACAGCAGGTTACTTACGACCCTAGTTATTTCTCTATCAAATATCCGAATGGAGATGTACCCAGCGATAAAGGTGTTTGCACAGACGTTGTTATTCGTGCCTATCGAAAAATAGGCATTGATTTACAAAAAAAAGTACATGAAGACATGAAAGTGAACTTCAGTAAGTACCCAAAAATATGGGGACTCAAAACAACTGATAAAAATATTGACCATAGACGAGTTCCTAATCTCATGACCTATTTTAAACGAAAAGGGGCCTCAAAAACCATCACTAAAAATGCGAAAGACTATATTCCTGGTGATATAGTGGCTTGGAATCTAGGTGGGGGCTTAACCCATATAGGTATCGTTGTTCATAAAAAATCAAGAGATGGTAAGCGCAATTTAATTGTGCATAATATAGGTGCTGGACAAGTACTCGAAGATTGCCTCTTTAAGTATACAATTATTGGACATTATCGATTTAAGTGAATATTTTAGCGTCATTCCTGCGAAAGCAGGAATCCAGAAAATAATGAGATCCTGAAACGAGTTCAGGATGACAATCTACACAGTTTATTATTTCTTGGCACGCTTCTTGACTACTACAAAGTAATTATTAATTAAATTACAAATAAATGAGTAAAGGAACAGTAAAGTTCTTCAACGATGCCAAAGGATTTGGATTCATCACCGAAGAAGGTTCAAACAAAGAACATTTCGTTCACATTTCTGGATTAATCGACGAAGTACGCGAAGGCGATGAAGTTGAATTCGATTTAGCCGAAGGAAGAAAAGGATTAAACGCAGTAAACGTAAAAGTTATCTAATATAAAGAATGCGATTTTTTTTTTTTAAAGGCCCATCAATATTGATGGGCTTTTTTTCGTCATTTTTATCGAAAACAACCTAGAAAATGCGATCCTGAAACAAGTTCAGGATGACGACATACTTCAATTCAACTTATATTTCAATTGTTGCGTATCTAATGTGGTAAGTAACTCTTGTGAAATTTTCACTTTAGAGCTTCTACTTGGCATATGCAATTGCATTCTATCTTCTACGTCGTACACTACAAAATTAAGTAGATCTTTACCTTCATGCTCTTTGATAATACCTTCTAAAGAATCAATTCTTTTGTCATCGATATCATTGATATTTAGCTGTAACGTAATTTTTTTGGCTTGGGCCTCTAATACGTCCTGCAACATTTGAATATGATTGAATTGAATTCGAACATCTCCCTCGCGCCAACCTGGCCGCACCGAAATACGTATATATAAAAACGAATTTGGAATCAAGAAATGTTTGAACTTCAAGTAATCTTCACTGAATATTCTAAATTCATGAGCTTCTGAATAATCCTCTATAGTGAAAGCCGCCCAGCCTTTTCCGTTTTTCGAAATACGATGTTGCACATCGGTTACGATGCCGCCAATGGTTAAATCTTTATTTAAAATATCTTCATTATTCGAAAATGCGCTTACTGGTGCATTACAAAAATATTTCATTTCTACTTTATAGTCATCAAGCGGATGCCCAGATATATATATTCCGATCACCTCTTTTTCTTTCGATAACTTCTCCATAATACCCCAAGGTTCACATTCGGGTATGATCGGTTCATCAAATTGTACTTCAGAAGCTTCTCCAAACATTGATATTTGCGCAGAGTTTTTATTTTCTTGGTACTTATTTCCAAATCGAATTGCTTTTTCAATAAATGTTTGACCTCGGTCATCTAGCTCGTAATATTGTGCTCGACTTGTTCCTGTAAAAGAATCAAAACCGCCCGCAAGAATCAAACCATCAAAGGCTTTTTTATTCGCCGCACGTAAATCTACACGCTTCGTAACATCAAAAATAGATTTATAATTTCCATTTTCTTTGCGCTCGGCAATAATGGCCGCTACGGCATTTGCTCCTACTCCTTTGATCGCACCCATTCCGAAGCGAATCGCTCCTTCTTTATTTACGGCAAACTTGTAAAATGATTCATTAATATCTGGCCCTAATACTTCGATACCTGCCCGTTTACATTCATCCATAAAGAAAGAAACAGACTTGATATCGTTCATATTATTAGACAGCACTGCTGCCATATATTCAGCCGGATAATGCGCTTTTAAATAGGCTGTTTGATAAGCAATATATGCATAACAAGTAGAGTGCGATTTATTAAACGCATAGGCCGCAAAAGCCTCCCAATCTTTCCATATTTTCTCTAAAATCTCTTCTGGGTGACCATTACCCTTACCTCCTTCAATGAATTTTGGTTTTAATTTTTGAAGCAAGGCAAAAATCTTTTTACCCATTGCTTTACGGAGCACATCCGCTTCACCCTTTGTAAAGCCCGCGAGCTTCTGCGATAACAACATCACCTGCTCTTGATAGACCGTTACTCCATAGGTCTCTTTTAAATATTCCTCCATTTCTGGAAGGTCATATTCAATCGCCTCAATACCGTGTTTACGTTGAATAAAAAGCGGAATATATTCCATTGGTCCCGGTCTATACAAGGCATTCATGGCAATCAAATCGGCAAATTCAGTTGGCTTTAAATGCTTCATATGCTTTTGCATCCCAGGTGATTCATACTGAAAAATACCAACAGTTTCTCCGCGTTGAAATAATTCATACGTTTTTGTATCGTCGAGCGGAAACGAATCAGGATCTAAAGTAACATCGTGCAAAGCTTTAACAATCTTAACAGTGTCTTTAATCAATGTTAATGTTTTCAATCCGAGAAAATCCATTTTCAATAACCCAGCATCTTCTACCACGTTATTGTCAAACTGAGTAACATATAAATCAGAATCTTTTGCTGTGGCTACTGGGATCAAATTGGTAATATCTTCAGGAGTAATAATAACACCACAGGCGTGAGTACCAGTATTTCTAACAGAGCCTTCCAGTGCTACCGCCTGACGAATCATTTGAGCTTCTGGACCTTGACCTTCCGCCAAATTGCGCAACTCATTTACATTGAGAATTTCGTCTTTACGCAGTTCTTTAATTTTGGCAACACTTTTGGCATCTTCACCAAAAATGGTTTTTAACTTAGTATTCGGAATTAATTTTGCAATTCTATCAGCATCATGCAAGGGTAAATCAAGCACACGAGAGGTATCACGAATTGAAGATTTCGCAGCCATGGTACCATAGGTAATAATTTGGGCTACCTGATTCGCTCCATATTTATCAATTACATAATCAATCACTCTCTGGCGTCCTTCATCATCAAAATCAATATCAATATCGGGTAATGACACACGATCAGGGTTTAAGAAACGCTCAAAAAGTAAGTCATATTTAATCGGATCTATATTGGTAATTTGCAAACAGTAGGCCACCACCGATCCGGCCGCAGAACCACGCCCCGGACCTACAGAAACATCCATCTCCCTTGCTTTTGCTATAAAATCTTGTACAATTAAAAAATATCCTGGATAACCTGTATTTTCAATTACACTCAACTCAAAGTCTAAACGTTCAATCGTTTCTTCATTTAGTTCTCCATAACGGTCTCGTGCTCCTTCGTAAGTTAAGTGTTTGAGATATGCATTTTCTCCACGCTTACCTCCATCTTCCTCATCTTCGGTATGAACGAATTGCTCTGGGATCTCAAATTTGGGTAATAACACATCTCGAGCCAGTGTAAAAAGTTCAATCTTATCTACAATTTCTTGAATATTAACAATTGCCTCCGGAATATGCTGAAATAAGGTTTTCATTTCCTCCTGACTCTTAAAATAGTATTCCTCATTTTCAAGTCCATATCTAAACCCTCTACCTCTTCCCTTTGGAGTCGCAATTTTTTCACCTTCCTTCACACATAACAAGATATCATGAGATTGAGCATCTTCTCTATCTATGTAAAAGGTATTATTAGCAGCTACCAACTTCACATCATGTTTTTTTGAAAACTGAACTATAGTTGTATTTACATGCTGCTCATTTTCTTGTTTATGATCGTTTAATTCTAAGTAAAAATCATCTTTAAAGGTATCTTTCCACCACAACAAAGCTTCTTCGGCCTGTTTCTCTCCAACATTTAAGATTTTACTTGGTATTTCTCCGTAAATATTACCACTTAAAGCGATGATATCTTCTTTATACTGCTCGATTATCTTTTTATCAATTCTTGGCACATAATAGAACCCATCGATATAGGCAATTGAAGCCATTTTCGCGAGGTTGTAATAACCTTTTTTATTCTTTGCCAATAATACTATTTGATACCCATTGTCTTTTGACGATTTATTTTGATGATCTTCACATACATTAAATTCACAACCCACAATTGGTTTGATAGGTGTTTCCCTATCTTTGTTATACTTCAATACTTCTTTTACAAAATTGAAGGCTCCCATCATATTACCAGTATCTGTTAGTGCGACGGCTGGCATCTTATAATCGACTGCCGCCTTCACTAAATTTGGAATACTTGATGTTGATTGTAAAATTGAAAATTGCGAGTGATTGTGTAAGTGTGAAAACTGCGCTTTCGCCAAATCATCACTAGATACATTGATTGTACTATTATCAATAGTATCTGAAACTTTCGTTTTGAGCTTCGCACTTTCCTTTTTCAGATTGGTATGCGTAAGTCCAATTAATTGTATTTCCTCTGGATTTTGAACATTAAAGTTTTCAAAATGTTCTTCATTAACATCTAACTCCTCTTTCGTGAAAACTCTTTGACGAATCAGTTCTAAAAAACAACGTGTTGTTGCCTCAACGTCAGCAGTAGCATTGTGAGCTTCTGCGAAAGGCACTTTAAAAAGGTGTTGATGCAATTCTGTTAGGGTTGGTAATTTAAATCTACCTCCTCGACCTCCCGGTAACTGACACAATTTAGCAGTCGTTTCTGTACAGGTATCTAAAACCGGTAAGTCATTTAATTTCGTTTCTATATCTCTACGAAAGAACTCACATCCCATGATATTTAAATCGAAACCTACATTTTGACCAACAACAAAATCTGTTTTCGACAAGGCTTCATTAAATATCTTAAGTACCGTTTCTAAATCTTCTCCTTTATCTTGAGCAAGTTGGGTAGAAATACCGTGAATTTGTTCAGAATCATACGGAATATTGAAGCCCTCTGGTTTAATCAAAAAATCCTGATGCTCAACAAGTTTACCATATTTATCATGCAATTGCCAAGCAATCTGAACACATCGCGGCCAATTATTCGTATCTGTAATTGGTGCATTCCAGCTTTTTGGTAAGCCCGTGGTTTCTGTGTCAAATATGAGGTACATTGATGCTAAATTTAAGAACTTTAAAAGTACTTATTTAGCTTTCTTTTTTTAGAAAATGTAGGTTCTTTTTATTAACAAAAAATAAGAATCGTTCATAACCATAAGAAGTTATTTCGAGGAGGCATCCATTATTTTTCTAACTCTTTCTAGATCTTCTTGAGTGTCTACACCTAAAGTTTCAATTTCGGTAATTTCAACTTTTATCTTCTTTCCGTTTTCTAACCATCTATTTTGCTCTAATGATTCTGCAACTTCCAACGAAGTTTGAAGAAGACTCGCAAATTCAACTAAGGATTCAGGCTTGAAAGCATACATCCCAATATGCTTATAGAACGTGTGCTTTTTTTGCCATTCTGATGTATCAGCATCACGTACAAATGGAATCACAGAACGACTAAAATAGAGTGCATTCTTTAATCTATCTAGTACAACAAAAACACCACTCTTGGCAAAAGAAGTATCAGACTCTTTTACTGGAATAACCAATGTTGCCATTTCGGTAATACCATCATAAAAACAAGAAATTAATAATCTAATTTGTTCTGGATCGAGCAAAGGTTCATCTCCTTGAATATTCACAATAACATCAAACTTTTGCTCGTGTCTTTTCGCATATACTCTATAGGCTTCTAAGCAGCGATTTGTACCCGTATTGTGATCGGCTGATGTCATTACCACATGCCCTCCGAAATCTTCTACGACTTTTACTATACGCTCGTCATCGGTTGCTACAACGACATGGTTGAGCAATTTTTTAGCTTGCTCATAGACATGTTGTATCATTGGTTTCCCACAAATGTCTAGCAATGGTTTACCCTCTAATCTTGTAGAGCCATATCTTGCCGGAATAATACCAAGGACATTCATAAGTTAAAAATTTGAGCAAATATCGGCAATTTTTACAACAAAATAAGTCGCTAAATTTAGACCTCCTAAGCAAACAATATAAATATTAGACTATTCGTGTTTTATATTTAAAAAACTTAGTATATTTGCGCCCACTTAATACGAGATATTAAGAACTATTAATAACCAAGGTCGTGTACCTTAAAAATTAACAAAGAATGTCAGTAAAAATTAGATTACAAAGACACGGTAAAAAAGGAAAACCATTTTATTGGATCGTTGCCGCAGATTCACGTGTAAAAAGAGATGGTAAATTATTAGAAAAATTAGGTACTTATAATCCTAATACAAATCCTGCAACAATCGATTTAGATGTTGATGGTGCTGTAAAATGGTTACAAAACGGAGCGCAGCCTACAGATACTGCAAAAGCAATTTTGTCTTATAAAGGAGCGATGTTAAAGAATCATTTAGCTGGTGGTGTGCGTAAAGGTGCATTAACAGAAGAGCAAGCTGAAGAAAAATTTAATGCTTGGTTAGAAGAAAAAGCTAGTAAAATTGCTGCGAAAGTAGACGGCTTATCTAAAGCTCAAGCAGATGAGAAAGCAAAAGCGTTGGCTGCTGAAAAAGAAGTAAATGAAGCTCGTAAAGCTGTAGCGGTTGAAGCTCCTGTTGAAGAAACTGCAGAAGCTGCTGCTGATGCAGAAGTTTCTAACGAAGAAGAATAGAAATTTATTTTTTTATTATAAATTGAGCCTGACAATGAAAATTGTCAGGTTTTTTATTTCAATAGTAGATGCAAAAAAAAGATTGTTTTTATCTCGGCAAGATTGTAACAAAATATAGTTTTCGCGGAGAACTTGTCATCAAGTTAGATACCGATGAACCTGAATTATATGCCGATATGGATGCTGTTTTTATCGAAATGGGCAGTAATTTAGTTCCTTTTTTTATCGAACGAAGCTTGTTACAAAAAGGCAATCAATTACGTGTAAAGTTTGAAGATATCGATTCAGAAACCGATGCTAACACCTTGTTGAAATTAGATATATACCTTCCCTTGAGTTTACTTCCAAAACTAGAAGGTACTAAATTTTACTACCATGAAGTCATTGGATTTACCTTAACGGATACCAATTGTGGTCTCGTAGGAACCATTGTAGGCATTAATGACAGCACCGCTCAACCTCTCTTTGAAGTGCAAAAAGACGAAATTGAGCTACTCATTCCGATGATAGACGACTTTATTAAAAAAGTAAATCGCGAAAAAAAAGACATACTTGTAGAAACACCAGAGGGTTTAATTGAAATGTATCTAGAATAATGGGTACCAAGCCTTTTAAATTTAAACAGTTTACGATAAAACAAGACCAATGTGCTATGAAAATTGGTACCGATGGGGTTCTATTGGGGGCATGGGCACCAATCGAGCATTTACCCAATTCAATTTTAGATATTGGCACAGGAACTGGTATCATTGCTTTACAACTGGCGCAGCGTAGTGATGCAGAGACAATAGATGCACTCGAAATAGACGACAACGCGTACGAACAAGCCGTTGAGAATTTTGAAAATTCAGACTGGAGTAATCGTCTTTTTTGTTATCACGCTTCGTTGCAAGAACTCACTCTTGAAATTGAAGATACGTATGATCTAATAGTGAGTAACCCTCCTTTTTATACTGATGCTTTCGAACCAGAGAATAAAAAAAGAAGTAACGCACGATTTACATCTTCATTGCCCTTTGAAGAACTTATTAATTCTGTATCAAAACTACTATCGAGAAACGGTGTTTTTTCAATTGTTTTACCCTTTAAAGAAGAAGAAAACTTCCTTCATCTTGCCAAAAAAGCAACTTTACATGCCACTGATATTTGTCGCGTAAAAGGAACTACAACTTCGGCGATAAAAAGAAGTTTAATAGCATTTAGTTTTGAAAAAAGCCAGACTAAACTCTCAGAGTTAGTCATCGAAACAGAAAGGCATAAATACACTCAAGAATACAGAGATATAGTTCAAGATTTTTACCTAAAAATGTAAAAACTAAACTACAGGTGACTCATAAACGTTTTTTATAAATGCCCTGCCTATCATCACCGCAATAATACCCGTTGCATACATCAGCAATCCATAAACGGCCGGCACAACAGCAAACTCGGCATTATTTAATGTTAGCGTAGCAATGGTAATTGCTAATGTTCCATTTTGAATACCTGATTCTATAGAAATACAAACTACTTGTTTTTTGGGTAATTTAAACGCTAGGGCTAGTACTAATCCAACAAGCATTGTTAGCACATTTAACATAATTACTGGCAATCCGGCTTGTTTTAGGTACTTAAAAAACACATCCCTCAATGCATAAATCAATCCAACCATCACCAGCACAAAGATTAACATCGAAGCAATTTTAACTACTTTATCCATACTTCGAGCAAACTTGGTCGCCTTAGCATTGACAAACATCCCTAGGCCTACCGGCAGAATAATAATTACAAACATTTGTTTAATAATTGAAACTATATCAAGACTCACTACTTGATTGTCATTCAAAAAAGTGCTTAAGGCAAACTGTAATATAATTGGTATGGTAATAAACGAAAGTATGCTTGCAAAAGCCGTTAATGATATGGATAAAGCCAAATCTCCTTTTGCTAAAAAAGTAACTAAATTTGAGGTAGCTCCTCCCGGACATGCCGCCAAAAGCATAATACCTACACTTATCACTGGAGACATCTCAAAATAATTGGCAATGAAATAAGCAATTAGTGGTAAGAGAATAATTTGACTTGTAAGGCCAATTACAATGGCTTTCGGGTATATAAAAATCCTTTTAAAATCTTTCGTGGTTAGAGATAATCCCAAACCAAACATGATAATCATTAAAGATATTGCCAAGATAATACCCGCGGTAGAGGTCATACTATTGATTTAGATTCTGTTAAAGATACATTTATTGCAGAATGAAACAAAAAATGACCCATCATTATTGCTTTTATGGTATACTTTCTCCTCTAGTAACAATCCATAAATTGTACCAATCTTCTCTAGATAATTCAACAGTAACAGCATCTTTGCATGCTCTAATTCTATACGGATTCGTAGTGCCAATAATTGGCTGAATAGTTCCTGGTATTTTAAATAGCCAGGCCAACAAAATTGAAGCAGCTGTTGTATTATATTTCTCTGCCGTTTGATTCAATAATGAAACTATTTCGGAGTCATTTTTTCTTGACACATTCTTATTCCCAGTGAACCTACCTCCAGCAAGTGGACTGTAAGCTTGAACTGCCATTTTATGTCGCCGCATGTGCTCAAGCAACCCTTCTACTCCAGTGTAGTTTTCTTTCATATTTCTATTTACCTCTACCCCAGCATCTATTAATAAAGAATGTGCTAGACTTAGTTCTATTTGATTGCCCACTAAAGGTTCATCACAATGCTCTTGTATGGCCGCTATTTGGTGTAAAGACATATTACTTAATCCGAAATTTTTAACCTTTCCTTCTTTCTTTAAAGTTCTAAAAGTATCGGCAATTTCTGCAGGATCCATTAATGGGTCTGGCCTATGCACCATAAAAACATCTAAGTAATCTGTTTGTAAACGCTCTAAAATGAGGTTCACCTGTTGTATTAGATAGTTCTTGCTATTGTTATAAATACTTGAACCATTTATTCCTTGTCGCAAACAGATTCCAGCTTTAGATTGTAGTGTAATCTTTTCTCTCAATCCTTTATGATTCTTCAATACTTCTCCAAAGACTATTTCTGCTTTACCAAGTGAATAAATATCAGCATGATCAAAATAGGTAATTCCCGTTTCTAGGGCAGCCTCAATTGCTTTTTCTGCAATGGCAATATCATGAGTAGTAACAGGTGTGTCATCCCAACTACCACCAAATCCCATGCAGCCATAAATTAATTCATTTTTAACCATTTACATTATGTGGATTATAACCTAGGTAAGGTACTTGTCTTTCTTCAAATTTGATTCCGTATTCCTCCAACTCTTTTAAAATTGGTTCATACACTTCTTTCGTAATTGGTAATTGTACTCCTGGCGTTCTAATTTCTCCGTTTAAAATCTTTAGCGTAGCAATGGCCACAGGTAAACCTACCGTTTTTGCCATTGCAGTATATATTTGATCATCTCCCACAACTACCAAACTAGATTCTATTTGTTTCTTTTCTCCATTGTACAGATAACCAAATATATGTTGCATTACAATCATGTCTTTATCATCTTCTTGTAAAGTCCAACTATCCATTAATATTTTTTGCAACATTTTTGCAGGTGTAGCGTTTGCTATTCCAATCTTCTTATTTGGATTAAAGATGTCTAGTTCGAGTAATTTATCCCACATGATATCATCTTGATCAATTTTTAAATAAGAGCGTAATTTTAGCTCTACTGAATCACTTGGGCTATAAGCCAAAAATAAATTGGTAAAATCACGATAACTCATATGTTCAGAGTTTTCAATAGTATAACTATCATCGGTCATACCTAACTGCACAAATACATTCCAAGCTCTAGAAAAACCAATTTTTCGAATTGTACCACGATACATCGTAGGAATATCATCTAGCCCATAGATACTTCTATATTTTAAGGAATCTCTATTCGCGTAAGCTTCAAATTTTCCGCTTCCATTAACCGTCAAAAATTCAGTTCTTCTGAATAATTTATGATAAGGAATATATTTATAGGTACCTTCTTGAATAAACATTGCTGCGCCACCTTGTCCGGCCAAGACCACATTTCGAGGATTCCATGTAAATTTATAATTCCACAAATTATCATCACTTTCTGGCGCCACCAATCCTCCGGTAAACGACTCAAACAATAACATCTTCGCATCGTTTTCATTTATTCTATCAATGACCTGCATCGCACTCATATGATCGATACCGGGATCTAAACCTATTTCATTCATAAAAATCAATCCCTTCGTTTTCACCTCCTCATTAAGTGCTTGCATCTCTTTAGAAATATAAGATGCGGTCACCATGTGTTTATTATAATTTACACAATCTTTGGCCACTTCTATATGAAACCTGGCAGGCAACATAGAAACTACAATATCAGCAGCCTTTACTGCTTCTTTTCTTGCCGCTTCATTAAAAACATCGAGCGTTATTGCAACACCATTTGCATGATTATTAATTCTTTCTTGAGCTGCCTCCAGAGATACATCTCCTACCACAATGTTTAGGTTCTCAGTCGAAGACTTATTTAAGAGATATGTAATTAAAGAAGAAGATGAGCGCCCTGCGCCAATAACTAAAACTTTTCTCATATGGGTTCTAAATTATAGAAACGAAAGTATAAAATTTGAAGAAGTATCTTGATTAAAAACTAGTTAAGTTTTATACAAAAAAACTTAAAATGGTACGTGCGTCTTCAAAATCTTCGACATCGACATTTAGTTTGTAGCCTTCTATAAAGGCTGTTCCGATAGTCGTATTTAGATGTTCATCGACAAGAAAACTTCTAATCCCTTTACTTTCTAACTTAGCCTTTGCCAAATGAACTTCATGTATAAAAGTAGAAATAAAGACCGTTTTCCAATTAATACGACTCATAATCTCATTTTTTTCTTAAATATAAAACATTAATTCTCTTGTTAATATTATTTTTACCGTCAAACTCTAAGGTAGATGAAGAGAAATTTATCAATTACGGCCATTTTAGGAATTATAACCATAATGTTAGGTGCATTTGGGACGCATATACTGAAAGAAAAATTAAGCGTTGAAAGTTTACAAAGTTTTGAAACTGGGGTACGTTATCAAATGTATCATGTGATTGTTTTACTATTTGTAAATACCTACGCTAATTTTTCTATTCAAACGAAGAACCGCATTAGCTACCTCTTTTTTGCCGGAATTCTGTTATTTTCTGGGTCTATATATCTAATTACCATTGGTGAAGTACCTGCAAAATTAATTTGGTTTACAACTCCTTTAGGCGGAATTTCTTTTATGATTGGCTGGGCATTTATGTTGCGATCGTTTATTAAAAAATAAATCATAAAAAATCCTTCTCAAACGTTTGAGTTAAGAAATAATCCTTATTTTTGAACCCTATTTGTAATTAACACAATAATGGAAAATAGCACGAAGACCGTACATACTTCTTTAGAACATTACGGAATAAAAAATGCCACGGCGCATTGGAATCTTTCTCCTGAAACTTTAACAAAAATCACACTAGAGCAAAACCTAGGAAAATTATCAGACAAAGGAGCTCTTGCCATTAATACAGGTGAATTTACCGGGAGATCTCCTAAAGATAGATTCATTGTAAAAGATGATATCACTAAAGATAAAGTTTGGTGGGGAGATATTAATATTCCTTTCGATTCTGATAAATTTGAAAAACTGTATGATAAGGTAGCCAATTATCTTTCTAATAAAGAACTATATGTTCGGGATGCTTATGCCTGTGCGGACGAAAATTTCAAACTCAATATCCGAGTAATTAACGAACTTCCTTGGTCGAATATGTTTGCTTCGAATATGTTTTTAAGGCCTTCTGCTGAAGAACTTGAAAATTTTTCTCCTGAATGGACGATCGTAAATGCTCCTGGCTTTATGGCTGATGCTGCACTCGACGGAACGCGTCAACATAACTTTGCAATTTTAGATTTTACACGAAAAATTGCACTCATTGGAGGTACCGGTTATACTGGAGAAATGAAAAAGGGTATTTTTTCTGCTTTAAATTTCATTTTACCTGTTTTTAAGGAAACTTTACCGATGCATTGCTCGGCGAATGTTGGTGAAAATGGTGAAACGGCTATTTTCTTTGGGCTCTCTGGAACTGGTAAAACAACATTATCAGCAGATCCAAGTAGAAAATTGATCGGTGATGATGAGCATGGTTGGACAAAAGATAATACTATTTTCAATTTCGAGGGTGGTTGTTATGCCAAAGTAATTGATCTTTCTCAAGAAAATGAACCAGATATCTTCAACGCAATACGTCCTGGTGCTTTATTAGAAAATGTCATCTTTAAAAATGGCACCAATGAAGTTGATTTCAGTGACACCTCGATAACACAAAATACACGAGTAAGTTATCCGATACATCATATTGATAATATACAGCAGCCTTCATTAGCAAAGAATCCTAAGAATATATTTTTCTTAACTGCGGATGCCTTTGGAGTACTGCCTCCAATTTCAAGACTGTTGCCCAATCAAGCTGCGTACCATTTTATTTCTGGTTATACAGCAAAAGTAGCGGGTACTGAAGCTGGTGTTACCGAACCTCAACCAAGTTTTTCGGCTTGCTTTGGCGCTCCATTTATGCCATTGCACCCAGCGAAATATGCCGAAATGCTGAGTAAAAAAATGAAGGAAGCCAATGTAAATGTATGGTTAGTAAATACAGGCTGGACGGGTGGTCCATATGGCATCGGAACACGCATGAAATTAAAATATACACGCGCTATGATCAATGCTGCAATTAATGGCGATCTTGGCCCATATTGTTATGAAAATTACCATATTCATTCGGTTTTTGGCGTTGCACAACCTCGCGAATGCCCTGGAGTTCCTACAGAAGTGTTGAGCCCTCGAGCTACTTGGAATGATGACGAAGCTTATTATAAAATGGCCTTTAAATTATCGAATGCTTTTAGAGAAAATTTTGATCAATTTGAAATGAGCTCTAATGAAGAAATACGAAGAGGAGGACCACAAAGGTTTGCCTTTTAAGTACAATACACTAATTCAAATTGCGAAAGTCTCAGTCTGGAATTTTTTCAGAATGAGGCTTTTTATTTTAACCACCTATTATCCTAAAGTTGCCTAAACGCATATTGTACTTACGCTGTGCAAATTGAAAATACCAAAATAGTTTATAATTAACTTCAAGACCGTAGTCTATGGTTGATTGATAGTCTATTATATTTTCATAGATATTAACATCAAATCTTGACGGATTTTGAACACGATTATTCCATTCTATCACATACACATTATTTCGTGCTCTTAGAAATTCATTTGAATAAAAAGACATTGGTCTTGCAACTGTATTTAAATACCGATTAAATCCAATATCTAAAATCGTAATTTCATATTCTAGACTATCATTCGCTACCCTAACTGGTTTCTCTTCTTCAATACCATCGGCTGACGCCGCTACCTTATTTTGGGTACCGCAACTCACAATAAGTAAGCTACCAAAAACTAAAGCATACATTAAATTCTTCATAATATGAGTGTATATGTTTACTATGCAGCAAAAATCATGCTAGACTTACATCTTTCTTTTGCTAAAAATCTAACTTCAATTGCACATCAATTACTTTCTCTTTTTTCTTCGTATTGGTATTTAAGTTCGTCACTGAAATACCTAACAACCGAACAGAATTTTGCATTTTATCCTGATATAAAAGTTTCTTTACGGTTTCTAGCAACAAGCCTTTATCGGTAATGAAATAGGGTAACGTCTTACTTCGCGTTTGTGTTGTAAAGTCACTATATTTTATCTTTAAAGTTACTGTTTTTCCTGATATCTTTGATTTTTTCAATCTTCGCTCTAGTTCTTCTGCTATATTATCTAATTTTTCTAACATAAAAACTTCAGAAGTCAAGTTATCGACAAAGGTTCTTTCGGCCGCAATTGATTTTCGAATTCTATCTGGTTTCACCTCACTATGATGAATTCCTCGAACAATATTATAGTAATAGCTTCCCGACTTTTTAAAATGCTCTGTCAAAAAATCAATTGACTTATTCTTTAAATCTTTTCCATTAAAAATTCCTAAATTATACATTTTAGCAGCTGTCACTTTACCCACTCCATAAAACTTTGCAATGTCTAATTCTTCTAGAAATGGGATTACCTCTTCGGGTGGAATTGTTTTTTGTCCGTTAGGCTTATTAATATCTGAAGCAATTTTTGCCACAAATTTATTTATCGAAATTCCTGCGGAAGCTCTCAATCCTACTTTTTGATATATTCGTTCTCTAATTTCAGCAGCAAGCATTGTAGCCGAAAGATGTCCTTTTTTATTTTTAGTAACGTCTAAATATGCTTCATCTAAAGACAAGGGCTCTACAAGATCTGTATACTCGTAAAATATGTTTCTTACTGCTTTCGAAATTTCATTGTATCGCTTAAAATCAGATTTCACGAAAATTAAATGAGGACATTTTTTTCTGGCTAGTACTCCACTCATAGCAGAGCGCACACCAAATTTACGTGCTTCATAGCTGGCAGCTGATACGACTCCTCGTTCTCCACCTCCACCTACAACAATTGGCTTTCCCCTTAAACTAGGGTCATCTAATTGCGCAACTGAAGCATAAAAGGCATCCATGTCTACATGAATGATTTTGCGGTAAGGAGGTTCTAGTTCCATACTCAAAAATACATAACTAAATTCAATGTCAAGCTATAAGGATTATTTGTACTACTTCTGTTTCCGTACTATCTTTTCATAAATTCCAAATCACAAAAAAAAGCGTACCATACGATACGCTTCTCCTATATATTTTTTTGATGACGAACTAGATCACTCCTTGCGCCAACATTGCATCGGCAACTTTTACAAAGCCAGCAATATTTGCTCCGGTTATATAATCTACGGTACCATCTTCTTTTGTTCCATATTTCACACAAGAATCATGAATATCTTCCATAATATCTTTTAAACGATCATCAACTTCTTTTCTAGACCAACTCAAACGCAATGAATTTTGACTCATTTCTAAACCAGAAGTTGCCACTCCACCAGCATTAGATGCTTTCCCTGGAGCGAATAAAATATTTGCTTTTTGAAATTCATGAATAGCTTCAGGTGTTGATGGCATATTTGCGCCCTCGGCAACACAAATACATCCATTAGCCACAAGAACTTTCGCTTCATCTCCATTTAGTTCATTTTGAGTAGCGCACGGCAAAGCCACATCACATTTCACTCCCCAAGGTCTTTCTCCTTGAAAGAATTTTGCAGAAGGATATTTTTCTGCATATTCATGAATTCTACCTCTTTTTACATTTTTTAACTCCATTACAAAAGCCAATTTCTCAGCATCAATTCCGTCAGCATCATAAATATAACCAGAAGAATCAGACATAGTTACTACCTTAGCTCCAAGTTCAGTTGCTTTTTCTGTAGCATACTGAGCAACATTCCCTGATCCAGAAACAACAACCGTCTTTCCTTTAAAAGAATCGCCTTTCGTTTTTAACATATTCTCTGCAAAGTATACATCACCATAACCTGTGGCTTCCGGTCTAATTAAAGATCCTCCCCAAGAAGCACCTTTACCAGTCAACACACCTGTAAACTCATTTTTCAGTTTCTTGTAAGCACCAAACATAAATCCAATCTCTCTTCCCCCAACACCTATATCTCCAGCTGGCACGTCTGTATTTGGGCCAATGTGTCTAAACAATTCCGCCATAAATGCATGACAAAAACGCATTACCTCATTATCTGATTTTCCTTTTGGATCGAAATCTGAACCTCCTTTACCTCCACCCATTGGCAAGGTTGTTAATGAATTTTTAAATACTTGTTCAAACGCTAAGAACTTTAAAATACTCGCATTTACTGTAGGATGAAAACGCAATCCGCCTTTATAAGGTCCAATAGCCGAATTCATCTGAATACGATATCCTCTATTTACCTGAATTTCTCCACTATCATCAACCCAATTCACTCTAAACGAAATTAAACGTTCAGGCTCAACCATTCTTAATAAAATATTTTTACCGTGATATATGTCATTTTTTACGATATACGGTATTACAGTTTCAGCAACTTCCTGTACTGCCTGCAAAAATTCTGGCTCATGGTTGTTACGTTTTTTCACCAAGTCCATGAAAGCATTTATTTTCGATTCCATAATTTAATGTTGTTTTTTATAGTGTTTTTTATCAGATTATGAATGCAAATGTAGCTAAATTCATAATACCATAATTTAAAAAAATAGTTTATTTATCTTAATTTATTCACGCTTCGAAAACGTTTGAATTATACTAGTCTTTAAACATCATAGCATCTTACAAAAACAATCTAAATTCTAAACAAAAAAATGTAAATTTGCCTCTTAATTAATTTCGCAGATGTTAGATAAAGTTAAAGAACTTATTGGTGATGTAAAAACCTTTTCGGCGACTTCAAAAGAAGAAGTTGAAGCTTTTAGAATTAAATATTTAGGAAGTAAAGGTTTATTGAAGGATTTATTTAATGAATTCAAAAACGTAGACGCTGCAATGCGAAAGGATTTTGGACAAGCATTAAACAATCTAAAAAATGCCGCTACCGATAAAGTTACCGAACTTAACGAGGCTATTGAAAACACTTCGATAGACAAAGGAATCTATGGTGATTTAACAAGGCCATCTGAACCTATTCAGTTAGGTGCAAGACACCCAATATCTATTGTTAAAAATCAAATTATCGATGTGTTTTCGAGAATAGGCTTTACTGTTTCGGAAGGTGCAGAAATTGAAGATGATTGGCATAATTTTACTGCGCTAAACTTACCAGAATACCATCCGGCAAGAGATATGCAGGATACTTTTTTTATTGAGAAGAATCCTGATATGTTACTGCGTACCCATACTTCATCAGTACAGGTAAGATATATGGAAAACAATACACCTCCGATAAGAACAATATCGCCAGGACGAGTTTTTAGAAATGAAGATATATCTGCTAGATCTCATTGTATTTTCCATCAAGTAGAAGGGCTCTATATTGATACGGATGTTTCTTTTGCAGATTTAAAGCAAACACTCTTATACTTTACGAAAGAAATGTTCGGCAAATCAAAAATTCGTTTGCGACCTTCTTATTTTCCTTTTACAGAACCAAGTGCCGAAGTTGACATTTATTGGGGCTTAAAAACCGAAACTGATTATCGAATTACGAAAGGAACTGGTTGGTTAGAAATTATGGGATGCGGCATGGTAGACCCTAATGTTTTACAAAATTGTAATATCGATCCTGAGACCTACAGCGGATTCGCCTTTGGTATGGGGATAGAACGTATTGCAATGCTATTATATCAAATTCCGGATATTCGAATGCTTTTTGAAAATGATGTTCGGTTCTTAGATCAATTTAAGTCAGTAATTTAAATTATGGGCTTGAAAAAATACTTAACTAATCGTGACTATTATCCGGTAAAGTTAAAAAAAACAAAGACCAATCATTTTGAAATAAAAGCTACGATAAATGGTATTAAAGGACGATTTATTTTAGATACCGGGGCGTCGAATTCGTGTGTAGGTTTTGAAGAGGCTACCTTGTTTAATTTAGCTACTGAAGCTTCCGAACATAAAGCCGCCGGAGCAGGAACTACAGAAATTGAAACTCAATTATCAAAAGAAAATACACTTGCATTTGGTAATTTTAGAATTCCTAACGTTGATTTAGTCTTATTAGACCTAGAACATATTAATAATGCTATGACAAAACAAAATGCAAAACCAGTAAATGGTATTATTGGTGCTGACATTTTAGAAAAATGCAAAGCAATTATTGATTATAATAAAAAGAAAGTATATCTGTCAAAATAACAATATGAGTAATTCAGCCGATAATCGATATAAACTGCGTGGTGTTTCTGCCGCTAAAGAAGATGTGCACAATGCCATAAAAAATATTGACAAAGGATTATTTCCGAAGGCCTTTTGTAAAATTGTACCTGATTATCTTACGAACGACAAAGACTATTGTATTGTCATGCATGCAGATGGTGCAGGTACGAAATCTTCGTTAGCCTATATGTATTGGAAAGAAACAGGAGACCTGTCTGTTTGGAAAGGTATCGCCCAAGATGCCTTAATTATGAATATTGATGATTTACTGTGTATTGGTGCCACAGATAATATTCTCTTATCCTCTACTATCGGTAGAAATAAAAATTTAATTCCGGGTGAGGTATTATCGGCAATCATAAATGGCTCTGAAGAATTATTACAAGATCTCAAAAAGTTTGGTGTTACAATTTATTCAACTGGTGGAGAAACGGCTGACGTTGGCGACTTAGTTAGAACAATTATTGTTGACTCAACGGTTACTGCTCGTATGAAACGTAGCGATGTTATAGACAATGCGAATATAAAAGATGGAGATGTTATTGTAGGTTTAGCCTCTTTCGGACAAGCGACTTATGAAACTCAGTACAACGGGGGCATGGGAAGCAATGGGCTAACCTCAGCGCGGCATGATGTTTTTGAAAAATACTTAGCAAATAAATATCCTGAAAGTTTTGACGCTGCCGTCCCCAATGAATTGGTGTATTCTGGAAATGTAAAATTGACTGATTCTGTTAATGACGCACCTATTGATGCCGGAAAACTCGTGCTTTCTCCTACAAGAACCTATGCACCCATCATCAAAGAAATTCTTTCAAAATATACACCAAATGATATTCATGGAATGGTGCATTGTAGTGGAGGAGCACAAACCAAAATTTTGCACTTCGTAGAAAACTTACATATAATTAAAGACAATCTTTTTGATATTCCGCCTCTCTTTAAATTGATACAAGAACAATCGAAAACAGATTGGAAAGAAATGTATCAAGTATTTAATTGCGGACACAGAATGGAAATCTATGTACCTAAAGAAATCGCACAAGACATTATTGATATTTCAAAAAGCTTTAATGTGGAAGCTCAGATTGTTGGGCGTGTGGAATCATCGAATGATAAAAAATTAACTATCTCTAGTGAATTCGGAGAGTTCATCTACTAAAAAATCAAGTTAGGTTTAGTAACTCCTTTTCCATCTTCATAATAAAATCAAACACTTCTTGTGCTTCTTTTTTTGATAGATCATTAAAGATGGTATCTGCTTGTACAATTATTTCTTTGCCTATTTCTAAACCTTTAACTTCTTCATTAGAATATATGTTAGGGCGATCTTTCATTTTTTTAATTAACAATTCTAAGATCATCTTAATTTTTGACATTAGTTTGGTATCTCGCAAAATATCAAATAGACTATACATACTTTGAACATAGGTTTCTAGCTGATCTCTAGATAAATCATCTATAAAACCTTGCATAACTTGATCTGAAAAAGGTGGTTTTTTTCTTGTGCTAATTGCTTTTTCTATCAAAGCGCCTTCTAACCTATTTGCTCTCCTGAAGGCTTTTAAAGCCTTTATTCCAGCATTCAATATTTTGGGTAAGTCTTTTCCATATTTAAAAACGATACTTACCGAGTCTACGACAAGTCTTAATAACTTCTCTGGATTCTTTAAATAATGATCTAAACTTTGAAAAGCATCGTCGAGTTCTTTTCTTTTTATTGGTTCGGGATACGAGTAATTTAAAAAATAGTTTTTGATCTTAACCGAAACTTCCTCAGAGTATGCATTTGGAATATCATTTCTTTGCTTAAGGGTCTTATACGCATACTTTTGCTGAATAATATTTCGATACCCAATAATTATCCCTTCCAATAATAGTTCTTTATCCATAAGAAAAAGCCTAACCTCTTAAACTAAGCGGTGTAAAAATAACAATATTCATTATCACTTATGGTATGAATTCAACGAACATATAAACTTATTCAGCACTGTTTTTTAGAATAATTTAGTTAAAATTGTAACAAATACCCATTTAGGAATACATATTATACCAAACAACTCAACATGATCTTACACTTTCTTAAACTAGAGTGGAAACAATATTTCCGTTCTTCTTATTGGGGAAAAGGCATCGCATTAAAAATTTTAATGGCCTTTTTTGCCTTATATTTTATAGTCTCATTTCTATCTATTGGTATTGGTGGTTATTATTTATTGAAAAAAGAATTTCCCGAGCAAGATCCGTTGCAAATAGTGAATTCATTTTTAATTTTTGCGATTCTAGGTGACTTAATCGTTCGTTATTTAATGCAAAAGTTACCTATAATGAATATAAAACCTATGCTCATTTTACCCATTAAGAAGCGTAGCTTGGTGCATTTTGTACTTGGAAAATCGACATTTTCCTTTTTTAATTTTATGTCACTTTTTTTCTATATTCCGTTCGCCATTGTGCTTATAAAAGAAGGATATGACACACCTGGTATCATCGGATGGCTGTTGGCCATGCTATTTATTATACAAGCCATTAATTTTTTAAATTTTTTAATCAACAAAAACAATATAGCTTTTTGGGTTATTGCAGTTGGTACAGCTGGATTAATAGCCTTGCAAAATTTTGAGATTTTAGATGTAAGAATTTATAGTCAACGCATTTTTGATGCGATTGTAGCCAATCCGCCATTAGCTATAATTCCATTAGGAGTTGCTTTGGTATTATACTATTTAAACTTCAACCTTTTAAAGAATAAGGTATACTTGGATGATGCAGTTTCTAAAAAAATTAAAGAGGCTACTTCTGCTGATTTATCTTGGGCAGACAGACTAGGAGATGTTGCTCCATTCATTAAAAATGACATTCGTCTTATTTGGCGCAATAAACGTACTAAAACCGTTTTTCTAATGTCATTTCTCTTTTTGTTTTATGGATTAATCTTTTTTGACAATCCGATATACAGAGAAAAAATGCCTGGCTTTTTACTATTCGCTGCACTCTTTGTAACAGGTGGATTTACATTAAATTATGGACAGTTTGTTCCAGCCTGGGATAGCTCATATTATAAAATGTTAATGAGTCAAAATATCCGTTATCGAAAATTCTTAGAAAGCAAATGGTTTCTTATGGTCGCCATGACAACCATTCTTTATTTTCTCAGTATTCCTTATTTATATTATGGTGTGGATATTTTTCTAATGATAACGGCAGGAGCTATATTCAATATTGGATTCAATTCTTTATTTCTACTATTTGCAGGCTCGTTCAATCGCAAAAGAATTGATCTAGAAAAAAGTGGTTTT
Source organism: uncultured Flavobacteriaceae bacterium (assembly GCA_947500525.1). GTDB lineage: Bacteria > Bacteroidota > Bacteroidia > Flavobacteriales > Flavobacteriaceae > Aureibaculum. The sequence goes on from CANMSH010000003.1 coordinate 369,363, forward strand.
TCGAATATGCAAGGCACAAGTGCGACGCAATTTTTAATCATTATTCCATTAATGGTATTGCCCATGTTACTATTTTGGGTATTTGACAAATTTGTTAGTACGAACGCCGGACTCATTGCTGTAGCTTCACTTGGAATTATTGGACTCCTATTTAAAAACTATTTCATGAATTTGATCGAGAAAAAGTATATCAAAGATAAATATGCTGCAATTCATGCGTTCGATCAAAAATCGTAACCAAAACACTAAAACAACTCACTATGATAATTTCGAATAATATTTCTAAAAAATACGGACAAAATGAGGTTTTAAATATAGAATCTCTTGATATACCTAAAGGTCAAAGTTTTGGTCTAGTTGGCAATAATGGTGCAGGTAAAACAACTTACTTTAATATTTTACTTGACCTTATAAGACCTACTACGGGTCAAATAAAAAATAACAACGTCATTGTAAATGAAAGTGAAGATTGGAAGTCGTTTACAGGATCGTTTATTGATGAAAGCTTTTTAATTGGCTATCTTACTCCTGAAGAGTATTTTTACTTTATTGGTGACCTAAGAGGCATGAACACGGCTGATGTGGATACTTATTTACAGCAATTTAGTGAGCTTTTTAATGACGAAATCATCGGAAAGAAGAAATTTTTAAGAGACCTCTCAAAAGGAAATCAAAAAAAAGCGGGTATCGTAGGGGCTATGATGGGTAATCCAAGTGTTGTAATTTTAGATGAACCCTTTGCGAATTTAGATCCAACGACACAGATCAGACTCAAACAACTATTAAAAACCTTAACCGAAGATCGCGATGTAACCTTGCTTGTTTCTAGTCATGATTTAAATCATGTTACAGAAGTGTGCGAGCGCATTGTTGTATTAGATAAAGGTATTGTTGTAAAGGATATTCAAACCTCCTCTAAAACGCTTCAAGAATTAGAGAGTTATTTCGCCGTTTAGTTGCGATTAATTAAGAAGCACATCCAATAAAAAGCATACCGATTTCAATCTTTTACGCAAAGCTTAAATTTCATCTATAAATATTTGTACTTTTACACTCTTACTTGCAATAAATTGAACGCATTTAAGTTAAAATATTAGATATTATTTCATTTTGAAAAAAGGAATTCTCAGTGCTTTATTTCTTGTCTGCATTTTGGTGCTTGTAGTAGCATGTTCTACAAAGAAGAATAGCATGGTGAATAGAAGTTTTCATTCTGTTACCACAAAGTACAATGTCTTGTATAATGGTCAAGTGGCTTTTGACCAAGAAAAGAAACAAATTGATGATAATTATAACGACAATTTTTGGTTGCGCTTACCTATCGAGCCTCTAAAAATTGTTGAAAAAGAAATTGCCATCACTGACCTGTCAGACAAAGAAACAAAAAAAGAGGACGAGGAAGAAGCCTTAGAAGGCTTTGAAAAAGCCGAACAAAAAGCTATCAAGGCAATTCAAAAGCATTCGATGAAAATTGCCAATATCGAACGCAATAAACAAATAGATGATGCTTATTTATTACTAGGAAAAACACGTTACTATCAACAACGTTTTGTTCCAGCGTTAGAAGCCTTTAATTTTATCTTAGGAAATTATACAGATCTTCCATTACGCGATGAAACCAAAATTTGGCAAGCCAAGACTCTTGTACGTTTGCAAAATGAAAAATTAGCGACAGAAACATTAGACATACTTCTTAAAGATGATACCTTACCGTTAAGTATTATTGAAAACGCCTATACTACGAAGGCCATGGTATACGAATCTTTAGATAGTACTGAAGCGATTATTAAAAATCTAAATCAGGCAGTACTTTATTCGGTAAATAAAAAATTGAAGGCTCGAAATCTCTTTATTCTAGGTCAATTATACAGAGAGCAAAATAATATCGATTCGTCAAATATTGCCTTTGAAAAACTGATCAATTTTAGAAGAGCTCCGTATAGATATAAAATTCATGCACAAATAGATCGTGCTAAAAATTACGCTAGCAGTGACAGCACGGCGTTAGTCTTTAAAACCTTAAATAAACTAATAAAAGATAGAGATAATCGTCCTTACTTAGATGAGTTATATTATCAAAAAGCTTTGATAGAAATACAAAATGATAGTATTGACGCTGCCGTGGTGAACCTAAATAATTCTATTCATACCAACGAGGCAAAACCTTTTCAACAAGAATTGTCTTACGAAGCCTTAGGAAGCATCAATTTTGAAAAAGCAAATTTTAAATTAGCAGGTGCCTATTACGATAGTGTTTTGCAACTCGCCAACAATAGAAATACCAAACGTATTAGACGCTTAGCTCGTGTTCGTAAAAGCTTAGACGAAGTAATCCTTTTTGAGGGAATATCACATGTTGGAGATAGTATTTTGACCATTGCCGCAATGAGTAAAGAAGAGCAAACTGCTTTTTACCAAAAATATATCGATGAGCTTAAATTAAAAGATGAAGAAGCGAAGAAAAAATTAGAACGTGAAGAGGAAATATTGACTTCGGGTTTTGGTAATTTAAATTCGAATGACGATGTAGCAAGCACAGGAGGTACATTTTACTTTTATAATGTTCAAGTTGAAGGATTCGGACAACAAGAATTTAAAAAAATATGGGGTAATAGAATTTTAGAAGACAATTGGAGGCTTTCTGACAAACAGTCTTTGATTGATAATAATGGAACCAACGATATCGCTCTTGCCGCTGCACAAACACCTGTTGATGAAAGCAAAAGATATGATCTTGACTATTACTTAAATGGTATCCCCACCGAACAAACAGCTATCGACAGTTTATCTTCTATACGAAACAATGCATATTATCAACTAGGGCTGATTTACAAAGAGCAGTTCAAAGAATATCAACTAGCTGCTGATCGCTTAGAGAAACTTTTAACATTATCACCAAAGGAAAACTTGATATTACCAATCAAATATCATTTACATAAAATTTATGCTAATTTTGATGTAGAAAAGAGCAATAAATTCAAGGAAGAAGTCGTTACAAATTATCCAGATTCGAGATATGCAACGATTATTTTGAATCCTGATGAAGTGTCAGCTTACGATAGTAAAGTAAAAACACCGGAAGATATTTATAATGAAATTTATTGTAGGTACGATTTTCAACACTATGAAGAGGTTTACCTAAGATCAGAAAAGGCTGTTCAACAATTTAAAGATTTACCAATCATTCCGAAGTTTGAATTACTCAAAGCATATGCAGTTAAACAAACAAAAGGGATAGATGCTTTTAAAAAAGCGATAGATTTTGTAGCTTTGAGCTATCCTAATACAGTCGAAGGTAAACATGCTATTAAATTACTAAACGACATTGAAGGTGCTGCCGCTGGCAAAACCCCTAAATTAGAAGGAGCTACAGAAAAAGAAAATATGAATACTCCCCCAGTCAAAAAAAAGAATAGAGAGAAGTGAAACGGAGTTAAATTTTAAAACCAAAAATTATGTTTTCTGAAAAAAAATCAGGCCCCAACCAAGCATTAGCAAGAAATATTATAGGAAAAGACACTGCATTTGTAGGAGACATCAAATCTGAAGGAGATTTTAGAATTGATGGTAATGTAAAAGGTACCATAAAAACAAAAGGACGTGTTGTAATTGGCAGAGAAGGTTCTGTAGATGGCAACATAGAATGTACAAATGCTGACATAGAAGGTAAATTTTCTGGCAATTTGTTAGTAGATCAATTACTATCGTTAAAAGCCACTGCTAATATCTCTGGTGAAGTTGTTTTGGATAAGCTTTCTGTAGAACCTGGCGCTACGTTTAATGCTTCATGTAATATGAAAGGATCTGTAAAAGCGCTAAAGAATGATCAACCAAAAGCCGAAAAAACCGCTTAAAAATAATTATGCTCGATTTTCTGGAATAGCAATTCAAATGTTTGTTATTATTGGTTTGGGAACTTATGCAGGACTCAAATTAGATGAAAACTATCCGAATAAACATAATTTGTATACAGTAGGCTTTTCGCTAGGCTCGGTAATACTTGCAATTATTTTTGTCATTAAACGTATATTAGCGGCCTCAAAAGACGATTGACAAATGAATGCGATTTTTAAGAAAAGACAACTAGATTTTACCCTTAAAATAATTCTTTTTTCAGGAATTCTCTTTGGAGTTCATAGTTATCTTTTCGCTCATTTTTTTGAGCATACCCTCTTTTTCCCTATCTGGCAAGTGTATCTTTTTCTTCTTGTGGTAACTTTTCTCATTTTTACCAGTATAAACTACCGATATGCTAATGGAAATACAAGCATTTTTAATCTGTTTTTAATGTCTACACTTTTAAAAATGTTTTTGGCCGTTATTTTTTTACTTCCACTCCTCCTTTCAGACATAGAAAATAAAAAAACAGACGTCATTAATTTCTTCATACCCTATTTCTTATTTTTATTTTTTGAAGTCTTCACAATCACTACATTTCTCCAAAAAAACGAGTAAATTTTCGATTAAAAAATACCACCAAAAAAAAGGTGTAAATAATCATTAAAATATTGTTTGTTGTTTCATATAATGTATGTACATTTGCACCGAATTTTTAGAGACATATATTTATAATTTATAAGCAATGCGTATCAATATCTTTAGAACATTTTTATTAGGATTCTTTTTCTTAATTTCCTTTAACGGATTTGCTATAATTGAAGATAATAAAGAAACTGAAGACAAGCCTTTTGATGCTAAAGAGATGATCATGCATCACGTAAAAGATGCTCATGAATTTCATATTATTGATATTAATAACAAACCAATATCAATACCACTTCCAATCATATTATGGACAGATAACGGCTTGACTACATTTATGTCTAGTGAATTTCATCATGATGACACAGGTCATACAATTGTTGAAAAGAACGGTGCGAAATTTGTAAAATTACACGAGAAAATATACCAGTTAAACGATGGAGCTACCTCTGTTACTTTCGACGAAGAACACCATCCTACAAACGCTGTAAAACCATTAGACTTTTCAATTACACGTAATGTATTTATGATGTGGGTATCTGTATTGGTATTGTTACTTATTTTCTTAACTGCCGCAAGAAGCTATAAAAAATCTAAGGATGGAGTTCCAACAGGGATTGCCGGTTTCGTGGAGCCATTAATTGTGTTTGTGAGAGATGACATTGCACGACCAATGATTGGTGAGAAAAAATACAAGAGATACATGCCTTATTTATTAACCATCTTTTTCTTTATTTGGATTAATAATATCTTTGGATTGATTCCAATTCTTAATGGGGCCAACTTAAGTGGAAATATTGCTTTTACAATGACCTTAGCACTTTTCACTTTTATCATCACTACTTTTAGTGGAAACAAAAACTATTGGAAACATATTTTTTGGATGCCTGGTGTACCCGTGCCAATGAAAATATTCTTAATGCCAATAGAAATTATAGGAATTTTTACAAAGCCAATTTCGCTAATGATACGTTTGTTTGCTAATATTACAGCAGGCCACATTATCATTTTAGCTTTAATGTCTTTGATATTTATATTTAAAACTGTTGCTCTAGCTCCGGTATCGGTAGCGTTCTCATTATTTATTACGGTAATTGAGATCGTAGTAACAGCTATACAAGCGTATATTTTTACAATATTGTCAGCCCTTTATTTTGGAATGGCAACAGAAGAAGAACATCATTAATTAATTTAAATTTTATATTATGACTATTACTGGAATTGCAGCAATTGGAGCTGGTTTAGCAGCTATCGGAGCTGGTGTTGGTATTGGTAAAATTGGTGGATCTGCTATGGAAGCTATGGCACGTCAACCAGAAATGCACGGAAAGATTCAATCTTCTGCATTAATTTTAGCAGCCTTCGTTGAAGCGGTAGCACTATTTGGTGTTGTTGTTGCATTATTGCAAGGTTAAAAAATTGACCACATTATGAACACAGAAGTAACGGTTGGTTGCTTCTGTGCTTCTTAAGTTTAAATTAAAGAATGAATAAAATATTTTAATATGGATTTAGTAAACCCAGGGTTTGGATTAGTATTTTGGACGGCGATCACATTTTTATGTTTGCTTTTTATCTTAAGAAAATTTGCATGGAAACCTATTCTTGGTGCAGTAAGCGATAGAGAAGACTCTATCAAAAACGCATTGGCTGAAGCTGATAAAGCGCGTCAAGAAATGGAAAATTTGAAATCTGATAATGAAAAGATTTTAAAGGAAGCTCGTGCTGAGAGAGACGCAATGATTAAGGAAGCACGCGAAATCAAAGATACCATGATTGCTGAAGCCAAAGACGAAGCAAAAACTCAAGCTACTAAATTAATTGAGCAAGCGAAAACGACTATTCAAAACGAAAAGCTAGCTGCAATTACCGATTTAAAAAATCAAGTAGCTGATTTATCTATTAATATTGCTGAGAAAGTTATGAAAGACGAATTGTCTAGTAAAGATAAGCAAGTGGCATTAGTAGAGAAAATGTTAGGTGAGATAGAATTGAACTAATCATATAGATTGATTATAAAATGAAACAACAAACAAGAGCAGCCATACGATATGCAAAAGCCGTGTTAAGTCTAGCGATAGATAAGAACAAGGCCGATGAAGTTAATGATAACATGCAATTAATTGCAAGTACTTTAAATGATTCAAAAGATTTGCAAGTCGCATTGAACAGTCCGGTTATTAAGGTTGGTGTTAAGAAAGATACCTTATTAGCTGTATTTGGTGACTCCATAAATGCTATCTCTAAAGGTTTAATCAATCAATTAGTTGAAAATAAGCGGTTGGCTATTTTGGCAGATGTTGCTACCCAATATACTATTATATACGATTTTCATAAAGGAACTCAATCTGCCATTGTTACTTCAGCTGTGCCTTTAACAGATACGTTAAAAGAGAAAATTCTGACAAAAGTGAAAGATATAGTTGGAAAAAAAGTGACAATAGAGAATATTATTGATCCATCGATTATTGGTGGTTTTATATTACGTGTTGGTGATAAGCAATTTGACGCTAGCATTTCAGGAGAAATGAATGATTTACGTAGACAGTTCGCAGACAACTTATACGTACCTAAATTATAAGAATAACTAAAACTAATTAACAGCTGCTAATCAACTTAGCAGACTTAATTAAAAATTAAATAAATGGCAACAATAAAACCAGCTGAAGTATCAGCGATTTTAAAGGAACAACTTTTAGGATTTGACGGGAAAGCGTCATTAAATGAAGTTGGAACAGTATTACAAGTAGGTGATGGTATTGCACGTGTTTACGGTTTAGCAAATGTAGGTTATGGTGAACTTGTACAATTCGAAGACGGTTTAGAAGGTATCGTTTTAAACCTTGAAGAAGATAATGTTGGGGTTGTATTATTAGGACACTCTTCAGCTATTAAAGAAGGATCTACTGTAAAACGCACTGAGCGTATTGCTTCGTTAAGAGTTGGTGAAGGTATTGTTGGTCGTGTGGTAAACACCTTAGGTGAACCGATTGATGGAAAAGGTCCAATTCAAGGAGACACATTTGAAATGCCACTAGAACGTAAGGCGCCAGGTGTAATTTATCGTGAGCCAGTAACTGAGCCATTACAAACGGGTATTAAATCTGTTGATGCGATGATTCCTGTAGGTAGAGGACAACGTGAGCTTATTATTGGTGACCGTCAAACAGGAAAATCAACGGTAGCCATTGATACCATTTTGAATCAAAAAGAATTTTATGACGCAGGTGAGCCCGTATATTGTATATATGTTGCGATAGGTCAAAAAGGATCTACAGTTGCTGCCATTGCGAACATGTTAGAAGAAAAAGGTGCTTTAGCATATACAACAATTGTTGCCGCGAATGCGTCTGACCCTGCTGCCATGCAGGTATATGCGCCATTTGCTGGAGCTGCAATCGGTGAATATTTTAGAGATACTGGTAGACCAGCATTGATTATTTATGATGATTTATCGAAGCAAGCGGTTGCCTATCGTGAGGTTTCTTTATTATTAAGAAGACCTCCAGGACGTGAGGCATATCCTGGTGATGTATTCTATTTACACTCAAGATTATTAGAGCGTTCAGCAAAAGTAATCAACAATGATAAAATTGCTGCGCAAATGAATGACGTACCAGATTCTTTAAAAGGTATGATTAAAGGTGGTGGTTCATTAACAGCCTTACCAATTATTGAAACACAAGCTGGTGACGTTTCTGCATATATCCCAACGAATGTAATTTCGATTACTGACGGACAAATATTCTTAGAGTCAGATTTATTTAACTCTGGTGTACGTCCAGCAATTAACGTGGGTATTTCTGTATCACGTGTGGGTGGTAATGCACAGATCAAATCAATGAAAAAAGTATCAGGTACGTTAAAATTAGATCAAGCACAATATCGTGAGTTAGAAGCATTTGCGAAATTTGGTTCTGATTTAGATGCCGCTACAATGAATGTAATTGAAAAAGGGAAGCGTAACGTAGAGATCTTAAAACAAGCTCAAAACGATCCTTTTACAGTTGAAGATCAAGTAGCAATTATCTATGCAGGTTCTAAAAACTTGTTGAAAGATGTACCAGTTGAAAAAGTGAAAGAATTTGAAAAAGATTTCTTAGCTTATTTAAACGCAAAACATAGAGATACATTAGACACGTTGAAAAGTGGTAAACTAACTGATGAGGCAATCGCTGCTGTTGAAAGTGCTGCCAAAGAAATATCAGCTAAATACGCATAATATAGATTTAGAGTATTGAGATACTAGTTTTCTAATATCCCTTATACTCAACAGTACTAGATACTAAACGAATATGGCAAATTTAAAAGAAATACGTAACAGAATTACATCTATTGGTTCAACCATGCAGATTACGAGCGCTATGAAAATGGTGTCTGCTGCTAAGTTGAAAAAAGCTCAAGATGCAATTACTGCTATGCGTCCTTATTCAAACAAATTAACTGAACTCTTACAAAATTTGAGCGCAACTTTAGATGGTGAATCTGGAGGAGTATATGCCACTCAAAAAGAGGTTCATAAAGTGTTGGTGGTTGTTGTAACTTCGAATAGAGGTCTTTGTGGTGGATTTAATTCTTCTGTGACCAAACAAACTATCGAAACTATCGAAAACCGTTACAACGGCAAAGATGTTGATATTTATGCTATTGGTAAAAAAGGAAATGATTTGTTGACCAAATCACATACCGTTATTGCCAACAAGAGCACTATTTTTGACGATCTTACATTTAGTAACGTTGCAGAGATAGCTCAAGAATTAATGGATTTATTTGCCGATGGCACTTACGATGAAATTACGATAGTGTATAATAAGTTTAAGAATGCCGCTACACAGATTACTGAAGTAGAGCAATTTTTACCTATTGTGCCTGCTGAAAAAGATGCAAGCGTTAGTTTAGACTATATATTTGAACCTGAGAAAGCAAAAATTGTTCAAGGGTTAATTCCTAAGTCTTTAAAAACGCAATTGTATAAATCGCTTAGAGATTCTTTTGCCTCTGAACACGGTGCTCGTATGACTGCCATGCATAAGGCAACAGACAATGCTACTGAATTACGTGATGATTTATTATTACAATACAATAAAGCTCGTCAGGCGGCTATTACGAACGAAATATTAGAAATTGTTGGTGGTGCCGAAGCATTGAATGCATAAACTAAATAAGGAGGTTCTTAAAAGCCTAAAAGAATTACAAAATATTTAAATGACACCCAAAGTTTTATAACTTTGGGTGTTTTGTTTTCCACTATAATATGAAAGTACTTTTATTAGATACCAATCATCCTCTACTCCAGGCGGGCCTTGAATATTTAGGATATCATTGTGATGAAGACTACAGTTCTTCTAAGGCCCAGATTGAAGAAAAAATAAGTCAGTATGACGGTATAATTATTCGTAGTCGATTCTCTATAGATACAAATTTTATCGACAAAGCTGTCAACCTCAAATTTATTGGCAGAGTTGGTGCGGGGTTAGAAAATATAGATACTGATTATGCCGAAACAAAAGGTGTGTTTTTAATTTCGGCACCCGAAGGTAATCGCAACGCCGTTGGAGAACATTCGTTGGGTATGCTGCTTTCATTATTCAACAAACTAAATAAGGCAGATAAAGAAGTCCGTCAAGGAAAATGGTTGCGAGAAGACAATCGAGGGTTGGAATTAGATGGAAAAACAATTGGATTGATTGGTTATGGTAATATGGGCAAAGCATTTGCCAAAAAACTAGGTGGTTTTGACGTTGACATACTATGCCATGATATCAAACCGAATGTAGGAGATAAGCACTGTACTCAAGTCTCTTTAGAAGTTTTGCAATCGAAAGCAGATGTTTTGAGTTTGCATACACCCGAAACTCCTTTAACTACACATATGGTCAACGCCAATTTTATTAATTCTTTCTCAAAACCTTTTTGGCTCATTAACACGGCAAGAGGCAAAAGTGTCGTAACAAAAGACCTCGTTGAAGCTCTTCAAACGGGTAAAATTCTTGGTGCTGGTTTAGACGTACTGGAATATGAAAAATCATCATTTGAAAATTTATTTACAAACAACAATCTCCCAGAAGCTTTTCATTATTTGATCAAATCAGAGCAGGTAATCTTGTCACCACATGTCGCTGGTTGGACTGTTGAAAGTAACGAAAAATTAGCGCAAACCATTGTAGACAAAGTAAAAGCAAAATTTTGTTAACTTGCTAGAATGAAAAAAACAGTTCTTGTTTTTGGACTTTTGATTATCGCATTGCTTATACTATTTAACATAAGCAAACGTACCTATCTTTCTGGTGACACATCCATTGAAATAATTATTGGTATCATTGCCTTAGTATTCTTTTTTATAGGTGTCTATATCAATAAAAGAAGTTTACATAAAGAAATTCCCAAACCAATTACTGTAAATCACGATAAAATAAAAGAACTTAATATTAGTAATCGTGAATACGAAGTACTTTGCGAAATTGCGAAAGGTTTATCAAATCAGGAAATAGCTGCCAAGTTATTCGTTTCAGAAAGTACTATAAAAACACATGTTTCTAGCATACTTGTAAAACTCAATGCCAAACGTAGAACGCAGGCCATTCAAATCTCTAAAGAACTCCATTTACTACCATTTTAGCACTTTTAAGACTAAAGTAGTAGAATTTTGGTACTTTAGTATGAGTGAAATTTTAGTCTTTGATTCTACATTTGTGGCAACTTAAATTTATTAGACATGAGAAATACAATTTTACGTTACGGATTTTGGAGTGCCCTTAGTATTCTTGGGCTGTTTTTAATTAGTTCATTACTACTAAAAGATCTTAGTTTTTCTACACAGGAAATTTATGGTTATGCAAGTATTATTATCTCTCTTTCTTTTGTTTTTTTTGGTATTAAACATTTTCGAGATCAAGAAAACAACGGTTTACTTTCTTTTGGAAAAGGGTTAATTATTGGTTTGTTGATTTCGTTATTTGCCTCAATAACTTTTGGGTTGTATAATGTTATTTATGTTGAGTATATTGATCCTGAATTCATGACAGAATACTATAATCATTCTGTTGAGCAAATTAGTCAAACCTTATCTGGAGAGGCTTTAGAAACCAAATTAAAGGAGATGGAAGCAGAAAAAAACATGTTCTCAAGTCCGATCATGAACTTTTCTCTCATGTTTCTAACCGTCTTTATGATTGGATTGATAATTTCTTTAATTTCATCACTCATTCTATCTAAAAAAACATCTTAAACTAACCTATTATGCAATACAAAGCGACTTCGGTTGATGATTATATCAACCAAATACCTGAAGAAAGAAAAGCTGCTGTTAAAAAGCTGCGTAAGACAATTCTAGACAACCTACCTAAAGGTTTTGAAGAAGGCATCAACTATAATATGATTGGTTATTATGTGCCACATTCAAAATACCCTGATGGATATCATTGCAATCCTAAAGATCCGCTACCGTTTATGAACGTAGCATCTCAAAAAAACTTCATTGCCCTCTATAATATGGGTGTTTACTCTGATGAAAACATTTTAAATTGGTTTGTAAACGAATACCCAAAGCATTGCAAATACAAACTCGATATGGGTAAAAGCTGTATTCGGTTTAAAAAAATAGATGACATTCCGTACGACCTTATCGGAGAATTAGTATCTAAAATCACGCCTGAGCAATGGATAGAGACCTACGAAAGCACCGTTAAAGACAGTAGAAAAAGAAAATAATTATGAAAAAAAGAGTGACAGGTATTGGTGGTTTATTCTTTAAAACTGAAGATCCAAAAGCAACAAAAGATTGGTATAAAGAGCATCTCGGATTTAATACAGATGATTGGGGTTGCACATTTTGGTGGAAAGATAAAGATGGAAATGATTGCTCAACACAATGGAGTCCGTTTACCAAAAATACTGACCATTTTCAGCCATCGAAGAAAGATTTCATGTTTAATTACAGAGTAGAAAATTTAGTTGAATTATTAGAACAACTAAAGAAAGAAGGTGTTACTATTGTAGGAGAGATACAAGAATTCGACTATGGCAAATTTGGTTGGATTATAGATCTTGACGGAAATAAAATTGAACTCTGGGAACCCAAAGACGATGCCTTTTTATAACTTGCGCTTAGATATTAATTACCTTGACCTATTCAGAAATTCTCGCATCTTTTAATCTATCAATAACACAATGGGTAGTTATTTCTTTGACCACCTTTTTATTAGGAATTTCTAAATCTGGCATCAAAGGAATTGGAATTATCATTGTGGTGGCCCTTGCCTTTGTTTTTGGTGAAAAAGCCTCTACAGGTATTTTATTACCTCTGCTAATTTGTGCAGATATTTGCGCCGTTATCTATTACAATCGACATGCGAATTGGACCTATATTTTTAAGTTACTTCCTTGGATGATTGCTGGAGTACTCGTTGGTGTTTGGATTGGCCATGATATTTCAGAAGTATTATTTAAGAAAATAATGGCACTAATCATTATTGCTTCTGTTCTAATCATGGTATATTCTGAACAACGAAAATCAATGGAAATACCGAAAAGATTTCTATTTTCAAGCGTAACTGGATTCTTGGCTGGTTTCACCACAATGATTGGAAATTTAGCCGGCCCAATTTCGAACATTTATTTTCTAGCTATGCGACTACCTAAAAACGAGTTTATAGGTACTGCCGCATGGTTATTCTTTATCATTAACGTTTTTAAATTACCCTTTCATTTTTTTGTTTGGAAAACAATAACCAAAGAAACCTTGGTACTAAACTCGGTATTGGTACCTCTTTTAATTGCTAGTTTTTTTATTGGTGCAGCTATTGTAAAGCTAATCTCCAATACAAACTACAGAAAGTTTATACTCGTTGTGACCGCATTAGGTGGATTGACTATGTTATTTAGGTAATATCGCGCTCGTCGATGTTCTAGACATCATCTTTAAGGTGTCAAGATTCAACATTAATCGCACCATTTTATAGACTTCTGGTAGTTTCTCTTTAAATTCTTCTGGTGTCTCAAAAAAGTGCTCAACTAACACCGCTAAGAATTCATATTCATTTCTAAATCCATACGCTCTTAAATAACCCGATGCAACAATTTTTCGTTGTAACTTTCTATCCTTGAGAATATATAGTAATTGTTTAAATCGTTTCATAAAGTTAATAGCTGTTACACTTTTCCTTCTTTTAAAAGTAAAGTGCAATGCATGCGTTAATTCATGAATACCAAGGTTTAAATTGTCATTCTCTACTTTAATACCTTCCATAAAGTCGTCCCATGAAAATACGATAGTCCTATACCTAGGATTCGTTTCTCCTTTATGTCGTTGCTTGGTGACTTGAGAAAAATAATTTTTAGGGTAAATAATAATTGTATCGAATTCTGACAGCAAGTAACGACTCATTCCAAATGTGAGCATGATGGCTGTAGAAGAAATTAGTATTCTCATTTTTTCGGTCACTTCTACCCCATCTCTTCCTACAAATTCATGTTTATCTATGAATTTTTTAACACGATGTTCAAAACGCCTTTTATCTGCTTCTGACAACAACTTATAAAACGTAAAATGACGTGTAATAAGGCCACGATGCAGCGCACTAAGTTCCAAAGGATATAATGTGCTTTCGGTAAGATATTTACCTTTTACCCAGATTTTAAACAGCTCGTACATGGCTTGCGTGACACCTTATTTGATAAAGATACTCATTATATAACGTGTATTATAATATAAATTGCTATTTGCCAGTAATTTAATCCAGTATTTACTGTAAACCCTTGTATACAAAGAAGTAAGACGATTTAATTAGATTGTTAAAACTACATCCTAAAAATTAGATGCATTTCGTTTTTTACTGAGTATCAAAGTCATTTTATGAAAGCTAATTTTCATGATGAACTAAATCATATTTCAAGAAATAATTATATCTTTTTAATTTTGCACCCCTAATTGTACCCTTTATTTGTTTAACATCGATCTCAATGCTTCATACATTTACACTTATAAAAATTGAGAATATAAAACTTATGAAACCATCGACTTTCTCAAATTTATTGTACCCCTTTGTTTTCACACTATCTCTTTGTTGTTCAAAGTTAAATGCCCAAAACGAATCACTCTTCTCAGAAACTGATAGTATTAAACTTGAACAAATAACTACTAATATTGATCAATTTTATACAAAACCCTTATTCTTCAAAAACAACTTGTCATTAGCTGACTCACTAGCACGACAATCTTCAGTGTTTCTGCAAAGCTTCGCTCAAAAGGATTGCCTATGGCATCCTTTGTGCTCCGCTTTGAAAATAGGACCGAATGAAAAAGGTAAAGACTTACCTTTTGAAGAAGGGGCCAGCTGATGTGGCTGAGTTACTAGCACGATAACCTTCAGTGCTTCTGCAAAGCTTCGCTCAAAAGGATTGCCTTCGGCATCCTTTGTGCTCCGCTTTGAAAACAAAAAACTCGAGCTTAGAAATTCAAGCAAGCTTGATTTCATCTCGAGTTTTTTGTTTATTCGTGACCCCGGCAGGATTCAAACCTGCAACCGCTGGAGCCGAAATCCAGTATTCTATTCAGTTGAACTACGGGGCCAATTAGTATGCTATAATTGTAAGTTCTTCTTCACTAATGTTGAAATGGTTTTTCCATCAGCTTGACCTGCCAATTCTTTCGAAACCATCCCCATTACTTTACCCATATCTTTCATTCCACTAGCTCCAATTGAACTAATTGTTGCAACCACTACCTTTTCAATTTCTTCTTCAGATAATGCTTCTGGTAAAAACTGTTCAATGACTTTGGCTTCGTTCAATTCTGGCGCAGCTAAATCTTCGCGACCTTGCTCTAAGAAAATAGCAGCACTATCTTTACGTTGCTTTACTTGTTTCTGTAATATTTTTAGCTCCTGCTCTTCGGTTAAATTCTCTTTCGCTCCACTTTCAGTTTGTGCCAATAAAATTGCAGATTTCACCGCTCTTAAAGCAGTTAAAGCTACCTGATCTTTGGCTTTCATAGCTGTTTTCATAGCTGTCATTATCTCATCTTGTAAACCCATGTTTATTTTTTTGCGATGACAAAGATACCAAAAAAGAAACAGGTAAGAAATTCAATTTAGAATAATATGATGTAACTAAAAACCCAAACCTGCTAGTAGCAAATTTGGGTTTAAACAAACAAAAACTAAATAGGGTTAATCTACATTGTCATGTAAAAAAGAATTATTAGAACGCAACTGTATATCGTTGTTATCGTCGGTATCTAAGGTTGTTCTAGATTGGTTTGTAGAAGATACTTCAGAAGAAGGCTCAACTTCCTCCAAATCTACTCCCATTCTCTTATATGCAGGCTGATTTTCAATTTCTTCAATGTTCTTGTTCATTCTATTCACAAACTTATAATTGAACTCCTTCATTTTTCGCCTTCTATCATCGGCCTTTTTCTCTAACTCTGCAATGGTAAGATTTAATGGAGAAAGATCTTCTTCATTATCAGCTTTTATAGCTTTTTTTTCTTCTTGCTCAACTCGCAAACCAAATTGTAACTCTTCATCCTCCAATTCTTTCTGCGGTGCTTTATTTACAACCTCAGACTCCTTATTCATAAAGTCTTCTAAACCATATCGAATTTTACCATCATCAGTATGTTCAGCTTTTACTTGAACAGGATCTACCACTTTAATATCATCAATCTTAGAAATCAATTCATGTGTTGTAATTTCACTAGTTTCTTCTACATCTTTTCTTGGTGATATCGGTAAATCGAATGTTAAGGTGATTTGATTTTCTTCATCCTCAATATCTTCCTCAACGACCTCAGTTTTGGTAACTGGAGTAATAATAAAATCATTAATATCTTCTGGTAATACCTCATCGTATACCACATCAATATTTTTGATAAGGTCTGTGGTTGGAATTAAATTTGAAGGCACTTCTTCTTCAACATCTTCTAAAGTATGCTTTATAACGTCGTTAGTTGGCGCCACTTCTTTTACTGGGCGATCAATTACTTTTGACGGTTCATCAACTAAGGTATGTACAACTTTTTTCGATTGTGTAGCACTGATCTCCAACTGTTGTTCCATATTAAATCCTGTAGCAATTACCGTTACGGCGATCGCTTCACCTAAAGTATCATCTTCACCAACTCCCATAATGATATCGACATTACTCTTCGCCTCACTCTGGATATAATCATTAATCTCACCTATTTCATCAATAGTGATTTCGGTAGTACCAGACACAATAAGTAACAACACATTCTTAGCCCCCGTAATTCTATTGTCATTCAACAATGGTGAGTCTAAGGCTTCAGTTATAGCCTCTTGTGCTCTATTCGTTCCTGACGCCGTTGCTGACCCCATAATAGCAGTACCGCTATTAGATAGTACTGTTTTAGCATCTTTTAAATCAATGTTTTGGGTATAGTGATGTGTAATTACCTCTGCAATACCAGATGCCGCAGTTGACAATACTTCATCAGCTTTTGAAAAGCCTGCTTTAAATCCTAAATTACCGTAGACTTCTCTTAACTTATTATTATTGATAACTACGAGTGAATCTATATGCTCACGCAATTTTTCAATCCCTCTTTGAGCTTGATCGTTTCTCATTTTTCCTTCAAAAGAAAACGGTATGGTCACAATTCCAACAGTCAATAAATCCATTTCTTTTGCAATCTTAGCAATTACTGGCGCAGCCCCAGTACCTGTTCCACCTCCCATTCCAACAGTAATAAATACCATTTTAGATCTTGGTGATAACATAGCTTTGATTTCTTCCATGCTTTCCATTGCTGCCTGTTCTCCAACATCAGGGTTTGCGCCGGCTCCTAATCCTTCCGTTAAGGAAACTCCTAACTGAATTTTAGTAGCGACTGGGCTATTTTGCAAGGCTTGCGCATCAGTATTACATACTACGAAATCTACACCGGTGATTCCTCGTTGATACATGTGATTTACGGCATTACTACCACCACCACCTACACCGATGACTTTAATTACGTTTGACTGATGTTTTGGTAAGTCGAATGAAAGGTTTTCAAACTCTGTACTCATAATTTTTTCTTTTTTTAGGATTCTTTATTCTGCGTTATCTAAAAATTCTCTAAACTTATCGGCCCATTTTTCAAAAATCGACTTTCTATCAATCATTGTTTTAGGGGTTGATTTTTTTTCTTTTTTATAATCATCTGAAATGGTAACATCATTGTCATCCACCTCTAGTGACTCTTTACTCTTTTGACTTAGTCCTTTCATTAACAACCCTACGGCGGTTGCAAATGATGGGCTAGACATTTCTACATCAGAACTACCTGATAAATGCTCATTCGGATAACCTATTCTGGTATCCATCCCGGTAATGTACTCTACTAATTGTTTGATATGTTTCAACTCAGCTCCACCTCCAGTTAATACAATTCCGGCGATCAATTTTTTCTTCGTTTCCTCATGTCCATAATTTTTGATCTCGAGGTATACCTGCTCAATAATCTCAACTACTCTTGCATGAATTATCTTAGATAAATTCTTCAGTGTAATTTCTTTCGGTTCTCTACCTCTTAATCCAGGAATAGAAACAATTTCATTTTCCTTGTTTTCACCAGGCCATGCTGAACCAAATCTTGTTTTCAATAATTCGGCTTGTTTTTCTATAATAGAACAGCCTTCTTTTATATCTTCAGTAATGACATTACCTCCGAAAGGAATTACCGCGGTATGACGAATAATACCATCTTTAAAAATGGCTAAATCAGTAGTACCACCTCCTATATCTATTAAGGCAACTCCCGCCTCTTTCTCTTCTTGACTCAATACAGCATCTGCAGATGCCAACGGCTCTAAGGTGATATTAGACAATTCTAAGCCCGCACTTTTAATACATCTACCAATATTTCGAATAGAAGAAACCTGACCTACAACAACGTGAAAATTTGCTTCGAGTCTTCCTCCATACATCCCCTTTGGTGCTTTGATTTCGGCTTGGCCATCAACTTTATAATCTTGAGGTAATACATGAATAATCTCTTCACCTGGTAACATAACTAATTTATGCACTTGGTTAATTAACTTTTCAATATCGGCATCATCAATTACTTTTTCTGAATTAGGTCTTGTAATATAATCGCTATGATGTAAACTGCGAATATGCTGCCCTGCAATACCCACTACAACATCTTTAATTTTATGATTTGAAACACTTTCAGCTTCCTCTACTGCTTGCTGAATAGATTGAATCGTTTGTGTAATATTATTTACTACACCTCTATGAACACCCATACTTTTGGCTTTCCCGATACCGAGCACTTCAATCTTACCATATTCATTGGCTTTCCCAATCATGGCAATAATTTTTGTCGTACCAATATCTAAACCAACTGCTATTTTTTCGTGTTCCATTATCTTATTTTTTAGTACACACAACTTGTTTATTATAAACCAAGTTTATGGTTTGGTATTTCTCTAATGTTTTATCTTTTAAAGCCTTTTGATAAAAAGCCTTTAACTTTTTAATTTTGGTATCGATATTATCGAATGTTCCTAATTCAATTTTTTGATTACCTACTCGAGTGCTTAGCGAAAATTCATCTTTTCTATTTATTTCAATTCCTATAATTTGCTTGTGCAAAAAAGAATCTTTAAAAATAAGATGAGCCATTTTATAAACTTCTTTCGAATTGTTGTTTCTCAAACCACTCAACAAAGGCACTCTCGCCGAATAATTAGATGACAACGGCATTTTATCTCCTTTACTGTCAAGATAGTAAGCAACTCCTTCGTCATTGACCCTTGCGATTGGAGTTCTTTGTTTAATAGTAGCACCTATCGTACCTTCTATTGTAAGAAATACTTCAGCGTCTTCTATCATTTCATTAGATATTAAAGCATCCTCCAATCTCTTCAAAATTATGTTTTCTTTTCGCTGACTTTTAAGTTCACCGAAATTTTGTATTAACAATTTATTAACCGTTTTGTAATCTATAAAAAGGTTATCACCATTGGTAAATTTTAGATCAATTTTGTCAATTTCTTTCAGATCATTTCGTTGTGCAGCAAAGCCAAAAAGAAAGAGCGCAATTGCTATAAATAAGATCCCTTTTATAAATGGCACGTACTTTTTCATATCGTTTTTTCTAATAGTGTTTTAGTTAATGGCTCTACCATTTCACCAATATCTCCAGCTCCTAGCATTACAATGACAGATGCATCAGATTTTGATACTTCATGAGTTAAATCAATCTTATTAATTAGTCTCTTATCCTCTAAGTCTATCTTGCTCAATAACCAGCCAGATGTGACCCCTTCAATAGGCATCTCTCTGGCCGGATATATATCTAGCAACATTAATTCATCGAACTTGGCCAAACTCTTGGCAAAGTCATCAATAAAATCTTGAGTTCTACTGAATAAATGAGGTTGAAAAATTGCCATTATTTTTTGTGTAGGGTATAGTTCTCTCACTGCTTCGGCAACTGCATTTATTTCTGTAGGGTGGTGTGCATAATCGTCAATTAATACTAAATCATTAGTCTTAATTTTAAAGTTAAAACGTCGTTTAATTCCTTTAAACGTTTTTAAAGCTTCGGCAATGGCAGTTAGAGAAACTCCAAACTTATTTGCCATTGCCAAAGCAACTACAGTATTTAGCACATTATGTCTTCCTGATAAGTTTACTTCTATATTTTTTATGATTTCTGAAGGTGTTTTTACATCAAAAAAGTAAGTACCATCTTTAATTGCAACGTTTTGAGCTTCGTAATCAGCTCCTTCTTCAATACCATATGTGATTCCTTCTAATGGCAATCCTTTTTTTACGAAAAGAACATCACTCACTTTATTGGCAAAATCATTAAATGATTGCTCTAGGGCATCTGGAGCGCCGTAAATATCTAAATGATCAGCATCCATTGAAGTCACACAAGCAATGTTTGGTGATAATTGAAGAAAAGATCGATCAAATTCATCGGCTTCTACAACGCTAATATCATCTCCTCCTAAAATTAAATTTGAATTATAATTCTCAGATATTCCACCTAAAAAAGAAGTTGCGTTGACCCCTGTTTCCTTTAAGATATGACCTAGTATAGTTGACGTGGTTGTTTTGCCGTGAGTTCCTGCTACTGCAAAGCAAAAAGTATGCTTGGTAATCGCTCCTAAAATTTCGGCTCTTTTGAATATATCAAAATCATGACCTCTAAAATATACTAGTTGCTTATGGTCTTCTGGTATGGCAGGCGTATAGACAACAATTGAATCTTCTTTGTTTAAAAAATGACTTGGAACTACTTGAACATTTTCATCCGTAAAAACGGAGATACCTAAATCAACCAGCCCATTTGTTACAGGAGAAATTACTTTATCGTATCCAGCTACGTTAAAATCATTTTTATGAAAATACCTTGCAAGGGCGCTCATACCGATACCTCCGATTCCAATAAAATAGATGTTATGTATATTATTAAAATTCACTAGATCAACTTCTCAATTTCGTTCACAATATGATTGGTAGCATTAGGCATAGCCAACAATTTCATATTTTCACTTAATTCGGTTTGTCGTTCTTTATTCCCTATAAGATTTTCTAATTTTTCCTGAAATAATTCAAGCTCACTTTCCTTGCATAAGACGGCGGCATCTTTTGATACCACGGCCATGGCATTCTTGGTTTGATGATCTTCAGCAACATTTGGTGAAGGAATAAAAATTACAGGCTTGCTAACAATACACAATTCAGATATCGAACTGGCTCCTGCTCTACTAATAATGATATCTGCTGCCTCATATGCCAAATTCATAGCATTCAAAAAGGCATGTACTTGTATATTTTTTTTGTGATATTTCTTATATTCATCGATGTATAACTTACCCGTTTGCCAAATAAGTTGCACATCATTTTCTTGAAACCAGTTTAACTGATTTTCAATTAATTTATTAATTGCTCTAGCTCCTAAACTACCCCCTAAAACGAGTACTGTTCTCTTAGAACTATCTAAGCTAAAAAAATGATTTGCTTCATCAGTACTACTTCTCTTTTCTAACAAATCTTGACGCACAGGGTTTCCCGTTTTTACAATTTTCTCTTTTGGAAAGAATCGCTCCAAACCATCATAAGCTACGCAAATGGTATTGGCCTTTTTTGCCAACAACTTGTTGGTAATTCCGGGATAAGAATTTTGCTCCTGCACTACGGTAGGAATCTTTTTCCTATTAGCCATTTGCAATGTTGGCCCAGAGGCGAAACCGCCCGTTCCTATGACAACATCTGGATTGAATTTTTTAATGATTTTATGCGCATTCCATAAACTGCTTATGAGCTTAAAAGGAAATAGTGCGTTTTTTAATGTCAACTTTCGTTGGATTCCTGAAATCCACAACCCTTTAATTTCATATCCCGCTTGTGGAACTTTCTCCATTTCCATTCGATCACTGGCTCCCACAAATAAAAACTTAGCAGTTGGATATCTATTTTTTAGTTCATTCGCAATGGCAATAGCAGGATAGATATGACCTCCTGTACCTCCTCCACTAACCAATATGTTAACCGATTGCTTCATGCAGTATTTTTAAAGGATTATCTTCATCTACTTTTTTATTGAGTTCTATCTCTCTATTGGCACTAACACTTAAAACAATACCTATTGCAAAACAGGTCATCCAAATAGAAGTCCCTCCGGCACTTATGAGTGGTAAGGGCTGCCCCGTAACTGGAAAAAGTCCTACGGCTACCGCCATATTAATAAATGCTTGAAATATGATAGGTATACCTACTCCTAAGACCAATAGTGTCCCAAATATAGTCTCTGATTTATTTGCAACAATCACCAACCTAAACAAAAGGCCTAAGTATAGAATTAGCAGTGAAAAGGCGCCTATCAATCCGAATTCTTCAACGATAATGGCATATATAAAATCAGAAGATGATTGAGGCAAAAAGTTCTTCTGAACACTTTTTCCCGGACCTTTACCTCTAACTTCTCCTGAAGCTATGGCAATTTTAGCTTTGTCAGCTTGATAATTTGCTTCATCATCGGCCTGCCAAAAATTTTCGACTCTACTTATCCAGGTATTTATTCTACTTCCTTTGAAAGCATCTGGAAACGCTTTTGCAGTCAATAAAAACAACACGAATACGAGCACACCTATTCCAATAATTGAAGCCAAATATTTTAGTGGATATCCACCAAGAAAAGTCAGCATTAAAACGGTGGCAAAAATAATGGCTGTTGTAGAAAAATTAGCAGGTAATATAAGGATCAATACCAGAGCTACGGGTAACCACAATTGTAAAAGACTCTTTTTAAAAGTTATCACTTTGTCTCTATGTTTCGCTAAATAACGCGCTACATACATCATTACAATAACACCAGCCAATGTGGACGTTTGAAAACCAATACCAACAAACGGAATGCGTATCCATCTGCTTGCATTCACACCACTAATCGTTTTGCCTTGCATTAATGTGTATACTAGCAATACCAAAACCACTGGAATTAACAACACTGACAAACCACTAAAATAACGGTACGGAATTTTATGTGTTGCATATATAATTACAAACCCCAAAACTAATAGCATTGCATGCTTCAATAGATGCCCTGATGTAGTACCATTTTCAACAACATATACTAAATTCGTACTAGCGCTGTAAACGGGCAAGAAGGAAAAAATTCCTAATAAAGCAACAATGGCCCAAATGGTGCGATCACCTTTTATATTTTTGAGGATTTTTGTCATTTACAATAATCTAACTGCCGCTTTAAATTGTCTTCCTCTATCTTCGTAATTTTCGAATAAATCAAAACTCGCACAAGCTGGTGAAAGCAATACGTTATCACCTTTACTTGCCAATTTATATGCAACTTTTACAGCTTCTTCTGCTCCTTGAGTTTCAATAATAAAATCAACAACATTATCAAAAGCCTCTTTGATTTTTTTGTTATCGACTCCTAAACAAACAATCGCCTTTACTTTTTCATGAACTAAAGGCAATAGATCGCTGTAATCATTTCCTTTATCTACACCTCCTACGATCCAGATAGTATCACTTTTCATACTGTCTAAAGCATAAAATGTGGCATTCACATTTGTAGCTTTAGAGTCATTGATATAATGAACTCCATTTATTTTTAAAACTGGCTCTAGTCGATGTTCAACACTTTCGAAGTCTTCTAAACTTTCTCTCAATGTTTCATTTCTAACATTTAATAGTTGGGACACCATAGACGAAGCCATGGCATTCTTAGTGTTGTGTGATCCTTGTAATGCTAATGCTTTAATACTCATTGTAAACTTATTTGTATTGGTTTGTATTATTATGTTGTTATTTTCTTTGTATGCTCCTTTTTCTACTTTGTTATTAAGAGAAAAGGGTAATAATGTTGCTTTTGTTTTATTGTTTTTTAACCAGGTAACTATAGCCTCATCATCACCATCATAAATCAAATAATCGTCCTCTGTCTGGTTCTTCGTTATTCTAAACTTAGAATTGATGTAATTTTCATATTTGTACTCATATCTATCTAAATGATCAGGAGATATATTCGTAATTACCGCTATATGAGGAGCAAAGTCTTCAATACCATCTAGTTGAAAACTACTTAACTCGAGCACATAATTTTCATGATCTCCTTTCGCTACTTGCCAAGCAAAACTATCTCCAACGTTTCCTGCAACACCTACATCTAATTTTGCCCTTTTTAACACGTGATGTGTTAAGAGTGTTGTCGTTGTTTTACCGTTACTCCCTGTAATTCCAACTATAGTTGCGTTGGTAAATTTGCTTGCAAATTCAATTTCAGAGATTACTGGAATGCCTTTTGCTATAAGCTCTTGTACCAATTGTACCTTATCGGGAATTCCTGGGCTTTTCATTACGACATCTGCATCAAAAATTTTCTCAACCGTATGCTTTCCTTCCTCAAAAACAATATCATTATGTAAAAGAACTTCCTTATACTTCTTACTTATCTCTCCCTTATCAGAAACAAACACCTCATACCCTTTTTGTTTCGCTAACATTGCTGTTCCTACACCACTTTCTCCCGCTCCTAACACAGCTATTTTCATTCTCTATCGCACCTTTAATGTTATAATTGACAACACTGCCAGCATGATTCCTATAATCCAGAATCTGGCAACAATCTTACTTTCATGATATCCTTTCTTTTGAAAATGATGGTGCAGCGGTGACATTAAGAAAATACGTCTGCCTTCTCCATACTTTTTTCGTGTATATTTGAAATAGCTTACTTGCAGCATAACAGACAATGTTTCGGCAAAGAAAATTCCTGCTAGAATTGGTAGTAAAAATTCTTTTCTCACCGAAATTGCAAGTACCGCTATTATACCTCCAATTGTTAAGCTTCCTGTGTCACCCATAAATACCTGAGCTGGATATGTGTTATACCATAAAAATCCAACCAATCCACCCACAAAGGCACTAATGAAAATGGTCATTTCACCAGAGTAGGGTATGTACATGACATTTAAGTAATTTGAAAAAATAATATTACCCGATATCCATGCGAACACACCCAATGCGGTAACAATGATGGCTGAAGAACCAGCTGCCAAGCCGTCTATTCCATCGGTAAGATTGGCGCCATTTGAAACACCTGTTATGATAAACACAACGATGAACACGAAAATTATCCAGCTGTACTTTTTAAAATCTTCTCCTAACCAAGTCACAAATACTGAGTAATCAAACTCATTGTTTTTCACAAAAGGAATGGTAGTTTTTAATGATTTTTGTTCTTTACCAAATAGCTCAGAAACATTGGTTGTTTGTAATTCGGTTTGAACAATTTGTGTAGTTTCATTTTTCTCTTTGATCACTACTTGCGGTGAAAAATAGAGCATGCATCCTACAAAAATCCCTAAACTGACTTGACCTAAAATTTTAAAACGACCTTTTAGACCATCTTTATCCTTCTTAAAGACTTTTATATAATCATCTAAAAAGCCTATCAAGCCCATCCATAGTGTAGTAACAAGTAATATGATGATGTATATATTATCAAGTTTAGCCACTAGAAGTACAGGCAAAATGGTGGCTAGAATAATTATAATGCCACCCATAGTAGGTGTACCTGTTTTCTCTTTTTGACCTTCTAATCCTAGATCTCGAACAGATTCTCCGATCTGCAAGCTGCGAAGTTTATCAATGATTCTTCGTCCAAAAATGGTAGAAAACAATAACGAAAAAACGAACGCCAATGCAGATCGAAATGAGATGTATTGAAACAACCCTGCTCCGGCCAGGTCGTATTGTTTTTCTAAAAATTCAAATAAATAATATAACATAGGTTGGTGTGGTTACTTTTCTAATTCTTTTAAAATGGTTGTTACTATTTTATAATCATCAAAGTCGGTTTTAACTCCATTCACCTCTTGATATGTTTCATGTCCCTTACCAGCAATAAGCACGATATCTCCCGTATCCGCTAATTGACTTGCTGTTTTTATCGCTTGCTTTCTATCTACAATTGATAGTGTCTTCTTATAATTTTGCGGTTCTACTCCCGCTTCCATTTCGGCAATAATGGTTGCAGGATCTTCGGTTCTTGGATTATCGGATGTGAAAATTGCTTGATCCGATAATTCAGAAGCTATATGTGCCATTTTTGGTCGTTTGGTTTTGTCTCTATCTCCGCCACAACCAATTACCGTAATCACTTTTTCATTGAAAGTTCTAATTGCATTAATAGTTTCTAGTACATTTTTCAAGGCATCTGGCGTATGCGCGTAGTCAACAATGGCAGTTATACCATTATCTGAAACCATATATTCGAAGCGACCACTAACACTTTCTAATTCACTCAAGAGTCTTAAACTTTCTAATGTTTCTATTCCGAGCAAATCTGCAGTAGCATAAATGGCTAATAAATTATATGCATTGAAATTGCCAATCAATCGCGTCCAAACTTCATTGTTATTAATATTTAACAACAAACCGTTCAACTGATTTTCAATAATTTTTGCTTTATAATCGGCAAGCGTTTTTAACGCATATGTAACTTTTTTTGCCTTGGTGTTTTGAAGCATCACTCCACCATTCTTATCGTCTATATTGACCAAGGCAAAAGCCGATTTAGATAAATTATCAAAGAATGATTTTTTTACATCTCTGTAATCTGCAAATGAAGCATGATAATCAAGATGATCATGAGAAAGGTTAGTGAAAATACCACCATCAAAATCGAGTCCTTCTGACCGCTTTTGATCAATACCATGCGAGCTCACCTCCATAAAACAGAACTCGACACCATTTAACACCATATCATTTAAAAACCTATTTATGGTAATCGAATCTGGTGTTGTATGTGTTGCGGCAAACTCCTTATCATTAACGAGCACTTTCACAGTTGATAACAAGCCAACCTTATACCCTGCCTTCTTAAACAAAGTATATAGCAAACTAGCGATGGTTGTTTTACCATTGGTACCTGTCACTCCTATGAGTTTTAATTTTTTAGAAGGGTTACCGAAAAAATTCGAAGCAATAATCGCTAAGGCTTCATTCGAATTAGCAACTTGCACATAGGTTGCATTGGCATTCTTAACTTCTGGTAATTCTTGACAAATCACCACAGATGCTCCATTTGCAACAACATCATCTATATACTTATGACCATCACTTACAGTACCTTTAATCGCAACGAACAAACTATGTTGCACAATTTTTCTAGAATCGAATTCAATAGTACTGATAGTTCTATCTGTACTACCAAACACAGCATCTACAGCAACCTTATATAATATGTCTTTTAAATTTTTCACTAATCTATTATGACATTTTCAGCTTAATAATTTTTCCTTTTTCAATTTTTTGACCAGACTTAATGGATTGTGTTTTTACCATACCTGTACCGTCTGACTGCACTTGCAATCCTAAAAACTCCAATAGAGCTATCGCATCCATCCCAGGCATATTCTTCACATTGGGCATTGTTACGTGTTTCTTGTTAGAGAGTTCGTTGTACTTTTTAAAGCTCTTATCTACATTTGCATAGGCTAAGCCTGATTGACTTACCTCATCTAACAAAGGCGTATCCTTATAGATTTTTTGAGCAATTTTCTTAAAAACAGGAGCCGCAACAACGTTTCCGTAATAGCCAATTTTTTTGTTCGGCTTGTGAATGACAACGATGCATGAGTACTTAGGTTTCGTCGCAGGAAAATACCCTACAAAAGAAGAGATATATTGTGTTCCGCCTTTTATCCAATAATCCGTTTGACATGTACCTGTTTTACCTGCCATTGAATAATTCTCGTCATAAATATTCTCAGCTGTACCTCTTCTTACCACATTCTCCATCATCACCTTTAATTTGTCAATAGTAGGCTGTGAGCATATTTTTTCGTTGATAATTTCTTTATTGAATTGCTCTATTACTTTATCTTGGGTTCTCACTTCCTTAATGAATCTTGGCTTTACAAGCACGCCGTCATTTGCTATGGCATTGTAAATTGCCAACGTTTGCAAAGGAGTGAGCTGAACACCATATCCATGTGTCATCCAAGCCAAAGAAGTACCGTACCATTGTTTTTTATTTTCGGGATTTGGAATAATTGGATTTCCTTCTCCTTTAATGGGTACTTTTAGCTTTTCATCGACACCCATTTTTCGTAAGCCTTGAATAAATTTTTTGGGATTATTTCTATAATTCTCTTCAATTATTTTTACGATGCCAACATTCGAAGAAACTTCAAAGACTCTAGCAGCCGAAATTTTACCATAGCCACCTTTACGTGAATCACGCACCGTTCTATCATATACTTTAAAGGTTCCATCTTCGGTATCAATTACGTCTGCAGTATCTACTACTTTATCTTCTAAGGCAACGATCATACTCATTAATTTGAATGTTGATCCAGGCTCGTGAGATTCACCTACTGCGTAGTTTAATCGCTCGTAATATTTTCCTTCTTTATTTCTACCTAAGTTTGATATTGCTTTCACCTCACCAGTCTCAGTTTCCATCACTACAACTGTTCCGTGATCGGCACTGTATTTTTCTAGCTGTTCTAATAAAGCATGATGCGCAATATCTTGCACATTTAAGTCTATTGTGGTATAAATATCTTTTCCATCAATAGGCTCTACTTCATTATTATCATTTAATGGTTTCCATTGCCCTTTCGCGATTTTCTGCTTAAGCCTCTTACCATTTTTGCCTTTTAAAAATTCATGAAAATTACCTTCTATTCCAACACGCCCTCTATAGTCATCATAACCAATGTAGCGTTCGGCAATTTTCCCAATTGGATGTTCTCTAACTGTGCGTTGTTCGTTGATCAATCCACCTTTATAGGTTCCTAATTTAAAAATTGGGAATTTTCTCAATTTCTGATATTCTGTATAGCTAAGATTCTTAGCAATTGGCAAGTATCTTAAGTTTTCTTTCCTAGCCTTTCGGATTTTGCGCTCATAATAGGCTGGCGATTGTATGCCAAACATTTTAGAAAGTGATTCACTCAAACCTTTCAATCCTTCTTCTAAATCTTCACTTGAAACCGTTACCGGATCCATATACACATCAAACTTAGAAACAGAGGTAGCTAATAAGCTGCCATCAACCGTATACACGTTTCCTCTATTTGCCGGAATTTCAAAATCTCTTATAGTACCTTCCTCAGCCTTTTGGCGGTAAAAATTTCCTTTAACAAACTGTATATCAATAATTTTGTAGATTATTGCTAGCGCAAACAAGAACATAAAGCCAGTAAGTATATAGAGCTTATTTAGTATGTTCTTCTTTTCTGTTGCCAATTGTATTTATTTTATTACTTTGATTTTTTGAGGAGGATTATTAGAAACAAACAATCCTTTTTCTTCTAATTTTTTGGTAATGGAAGATTCCATTTTGAGTTTCATCAGCCCTGAGCGAGTTGCGACAAATTGAGACCGCAATTCTCTCCTCTCTTTGTTGAGCTGAGCAATTTTTTGAACTTTTTTATCTATGCTATGTGAACTTGCAATCATTATGAGTGCCAAGACTGCTAGAAAAATTAACAGCCTCCAATTTTTTGGAGCATCTTCATCTACCAAAAACTTACCTTTTAGTACATCATAAATTTGCTGTTTCACCTTTCCCATTATAATTTTGTTGCTACACGCAGTTTTGCGCTTCGCGCTCTGTTATTTTCTTTAATTTCCTTTGCTGATGGTATAATGAGCTTTCCTTTTTTAAAGGGAAGTTCTACGCTTCCATAGAAATCTTTTTCTGCCTCACCTTCAAACAATCCGTTTCTCATAAACCTCTTTACCAATCTATCTTCTAAAGAATGGTAGGATATAACGCTTAACTTTCCTCCCTTTTTCAACACCTCCTTAGACTGTATTAAGAATTCTTTTAGAGCCTCCAGTTCTTCATTCACTTCAATTCGAATCGCTTGAAAAATTTGAGCCAAAATCTTATGCTCTCTACTCGCAGGTAAAAATGATTTCAGTATCGTTTTCAACTCAAAGCTTGTCTTAATAGATGCTTGATCACGTGCATTGACAATTTGCTTTGCCATTGCTCTTGCATTTCTTAACTCTCCATACAAATACAGCACATTACTCAGTTTCTCTTCTTCATATGAATTGATCACAGTATATGCAGAAAGCGCTCCATCTTGATTCATTCTCATATCCAAATCGGCATCAAACCTTGTAGAGAATCCTCTTTCGGCAACATCAAACTGATGTGATGACACACCCAAGTCAGCTAAAATTCCATCCACCTCTCTTATACCATAAAATCTCAAATACCTTTTTATGAATCGAAAATTTTCATTAATCAAGACAAAACGACCATCATCAATTGTATTTTGCAAGGCATCAACATCTTGATCAAAGGCAAATAATTTCCCATTTTCTCCAAGGTGTTTCAAAATCTCACGCGAATGCCCGCCACCGCCAAATGTTACATCAACATAAACTCCATTCGGATCTATTTCTAAACCATCAATACTTTCAAAGAGCAAAACCGGATTATGATAACTCATCATCCATTATATTATCGCCACCCATTACATCTTCTGCCAATTCAGCAAAATCTACCGCTGCATCATCAATGGCTTTTTCATAGCGCTTTTTATCCCAAACTTCAATAATATTTACTGCTGATGAGAGAACTACTTCTTTTGAAATTCCAGCAAACGAATGCAAATCTTTCGGAATCAATAACCTCCCTGAAGCATCCAGTTCCACTACCTTAACACCTGCTGTAAAGCGCCTTATGAAATCATTGTTCTTTTTCACAAAACGATTCAGCTTATTCACTTTTTGCATCAAAATATTCCACTCGCTCAAAGGATACAATTCTAAACAAGGCTGAAAAACTGCGCGCTTTAACACAAAGCCCTCTTGCAATACAGCACCTAACTGTTTCTTAACAGGCGAAGGCATCATCAATCTTCCTTTGATGTCTGCTTTACACTCATATGTCCCTATTAGATTTACCACTTTCTTATTGCTTCAGGCCTATTTTAATGACAAATATACTGAATTTTACCACTTTTTACCATTTTTTACCACTTTGTTAATAACTTTCCAATTGGCGATTTATTGTATTGATTTACAATATTTTATAGTGGGTCAATTTTCTTTCGAAAAAAAAGATTGTTGATTTTTAAAGAAAAACTGTATTTTGACTCAAAATGGTTACTTTTGTGACCTGCACTAAACCAAACCAATTAATGGGAGATAATTACAAAACAGAAGGTGACTTTAGCTACTTAGAGGCAGGAGAAGGAACACCTATTATTATTTTACATGGTTTAATGGGGAATCTCAGTAATTTTGATGGCGTTTTTGATCATTTTTCTAAAAAAGGCTATCAAGTTTTAATGCCAGAGTTACCGATCTATTCGATGCCAATTCTTCAAACGAATGTTAAAAACTTATCGAAATTTGTAAAGAAATTTGTGAAGCATAAAGGACTTACAGATTATATGTTATTAGGTAATTCGTTAGGTGGACATATTGCGCTATATTACACGAAACACAATGCTGACGAAGTAAAGGGATTAGTATTAACAGGTAGTTCAGGACTCTACGAGAGTGCCATGGGCGAAAGCTACCCTAAACGTAGTGATTATGAATATATTAAGAAAAAAGCCCAGGATGTTTTTTATGACCCTGACATTGCAACGAAAGAAATTGTTGATGACGTTTATGACTCAGTAAATGATCGTAACAAACTAATAAGAACCTTGTCAATTGCTAAAAGTGCCATTAGACATAATATGGCGAGTGATTTGCCAGATATGACGATGCCCGCTTGTCTCATTTGGGGGAAAAACGATTCGGTTACCCCACCTGATGTGGCTGAAGAGTTCAATAAATTATTACCAAAAGCTAGTTTATACTGGATAGATAAATGCGGCCATGCTCCTATGATGGAACATCCAGAGAAATTTAACGAACTACTCGAAGATTGGCTCACAAAAGAAAATTTATAACCGATGCAAATAAAATCGGCCGAATTTATCATTAGTAATACAGATGTTCGGAAATGTCCTAAAGAACAATTACCCGAATATGCCTTTATTGGACGATCTAATGTCGGCAAGTCTTCTTTAATAAATATGTTGACCGGTCGAAAGAATCTTGCCAAAACTTCAGGAAAGCCTGGTAAAACCCAACTTATAAATCACTTCAAAATAAATCACAATTGGTTTCTTGTTGATTTACCTGGTTATGGGTATGCGCAGATATCAAAAAGTAAGCGTCAGTCATTTCAAGAATTTATCACAGCATATTTTCTTCAAAGACCACAACTTGTTTGCAGTTTTGTCTTAGTAGATGTGAGACATGCTCCACAAAAAATAGATGTTGAATTCATGCGTTTTTTGGGAGAAAACGAGATTCCTTTCTGCATTGTTTTTACAAAAGCCGACAAGCTAAATCATAGCGGTCTCAACAAAAATCTAGAGGCCTATAAGTTCGAACTTTTGAAAACATGGGAACAAATGCCCACGCATTTCGTGACATCAGCTTCGAAAAAAATAGGGAGAGAAGAAATGCTACATTTTATCGACGACATCAATTCTAATTTCTAATGACTTCATCAGTATCTAACTTACAAATACTCCATGAAGATAATCATATTGTCATAGTAAACAAAAGAATTGGTGATATCTCTCAAGGAGACAAAACGGGTGATATTCCGTTAAGCGATATTGTAAAAAAATATCTAAAAAAGAAATACGACAAACCTGGAAACGTTTTTCTTGGTGTTGTACACAGATTAGATCGACCCACAAGCGGCGTAATTGTATTTGCTAGAACTTCAAAAGCTCTTGAACGCTTAAATAAGATGCTCAGAGAGCGAAAATTAAAAAAAACATATTGGGCCGTGGTTAAAAACAAACTTTCTACGCCACAAGGAACGTTAACTCACTACCTTAAAAAGAATCCTAAAAATAATAAATCAACGACTTTTACAAAACCAACTGATGGAGCTAAAAAAGCAATTCTTCATTATAAAATAGTGAAAGAATTAGAAACTCACACACTTTTAGAAATTGATTTAGAAACAGGCAGACATCATCAAATTCGTGCGCAATTAGCATCCCTAGGATGTCCGATAAAAGGCGATTTAAAATATGGTTTTAATAGAAGTAATAAAAATGGTGGTATTCATCTTCATGCCAGAAAAATCGAATTCATTCACCCCGTTACCAAAGATCAATTAACCATCATTGCTCCTGTTGACAAAGAAGATAGTATCTGGAAAAATTGCATTTAGATTTAATGTTTTAGCATGCTAAATTTTTCTTTTATAATTTCAGAAACCGACTTGTTTTGAATCTTACTTTCTAACCAGGATAAAATATCCAAATACAGGAAAGCGCGTCGCTCATAAGGATCGTTTTCATAAGGCTTTAGCTTTTCATATAACTTGATAAATTCTTTTTTAATTTCATGAGGATATATATCTCCTAAGCCCTTTAAAAAACCTATCATATCCTTTTGAACTTCGTGAAGATCATCCATTTTGATCAAGAATTTATACGTACTTTTCAGTTGCACATCTAAATGATAATCTAAACCAGATTCATAATGCGCAATCAAACTTAATATACGAGAAAAGCACATTAAATCCTCACGCATTTTTAAGGTTCGATTTCCAATAATTTTTTCCAAATATTCTATGCATTTTTTATTATCTCCGGCACCAAAATACAAACTCGCTATCTTATAATAAAAGAGCATTATGTGGTGTTCATCTATGCGATTATTATATACTTTTATACCTTCCGATATTTCGTTAACTAACGGTATTCCTTCTACAAAACTCCCCTCCAAGAAATGAAGATTCAATTTATTATTATAGATATATAAAAAACTAAGCGCTTCAATGTTGTCGTCTTTCGGAAAATCCTTGGTTTGAATAATACCTTCTAATCGATTTAAAGTTTGTTTAAACTTAGTATAATGCTTCGCGAAAAACAATGCCTCTAGTAAATAGTGATTTCCTTTTAAAAAAAACACAGGATTTAAATTTATCATTGCCTTATTCTCATAAAACAAATCGACCCATTTCTTTGCATATTTATAACTAGACAAAAAATCTTGCACTAAAAAACTGTACCACAAATAAGATTTGTACAACCATAACTTCTCTCTAAATCCGAGATCAGCTATGTCAAATTTTGGCAATCTGTCATTGAAGTAATTTGTAATCACTTTATACTCCTCGTCATTTTTCACATAACCAGTTTTTAACAGTATTCCGTACAATTGTAATGATAAATTTGACAGTTTACTAGCTACAACATTGTTCATACTAAGCTGCTTCGCCTGGATAGTCAATTCATCTGCTCTTCCGGTTATACTTCGTGTTATATACTGTGATTCAATTAACTTTTCTAACTCAACAATTTCGTAGGCTATATTTTTCTCTTCGTGGTCAATAGCGATACCCTTAGCTTTATCTAGAATTTTGAGGCTTTGCTTGTACAGACCTTTATGATATAGGATCGTCGCAAAATCTAACTGCTCTCTAATTTGTACCCTGATATCTTGATGTGAAGGATTTAATCTTAAGCTAATCAATATCTGTTTATACAGATGTGCTTTGAGGTTAGAGAGTTGCGCTTTTTTTACAATATTACTCTTCAAAATTTCGGCTTCATTATACTTCGGCAATTTATCCAACAAATTAAATAATGCTAAAAATTTTGAATCTGAATTCACTCCCAATCGGCCCACATAAAGCTTAAACTGGCGCTTTTCTGACTTCGAAAGGGACTTTACCAGCACAAATAAATTATCTTTTTGAGTATTAATCATTGTATGTATTTGACATTTAAAATGTTAAAAATCAGACACATAAATTAAAGCTATTTGATTTAAACATTGTAATTAAAGCGTATTTATTTTTCGCTTAGATAAAACCAAAATATAAATTCGTATAACAATAAAGAAATATATTTCTAAAAAATGAGTACAGATAAAGTTCAAATATTCGATACTACCTTGCGCGATGGTGAGCAGGTACCTGGTTGTAAATTAAATACTGAACAGAAATTAGTGATTGCACGGAGACTTGATCAACTTGGTGTTGATATCATCGAAGCAGGTTTCCCGATATCGAGCCCTGGTGATTTCAACTCGGTTGTAGAAATTTCGAAAGTAGTTAAGAATGCTACCGTTTGCGGACTCACAAGAGCCGTTAAAAAAGACATTGAAGTGGCCGCTCAAGCTTTAACTCATGCAAAGAGACCTAGAATTCATACTGGAATAGGAACTTCTGATTCTCATATTTTTCATAAATTCAAGACAAGTAGAGAAGAAATAATTGAGCGTGCGGTTAGCGCCGTTAAATATGCCAAATCTTTCGTTGAAGATGTTGAATTTTTTGCTGAAGATGCGGGGCGCACAGATGATGAATATTTAGCAAAAGTTTGCGAAGAAGTTATCAAAGCAGGAGCTACAGTGCTCAACATACCCGATACTACTGGATATTGTTTGCCAGAAGAATATGGCCGAAAAATTAAATACCTAAAAGAAAATGTAAAAGGTATTGAAAAGGCGATTCTTTCTTGTCATTGCCACAACGATCTCGGTTTGGCCACTGCCAATTCAATTTCAGGAGTGATCAATGGAGCTCGACAAATAGAATGTACAATTAATGGTATTGGAGAGAGAGCTGGTAACACTTCTTTAGAAGAGGTAGTTATGATTTTAAAACAACACCCTTACTTAAATTTAGATACCAATATAAACACACAATTATTGTTCAGCACTAGTAAAATGGTATCTGAAAACATGGGAATGGTTGTACAGCCTAACAAGGCAATTGTTGGTGATAATGCATTTGCCCATAGCTCAGGAATTCATCAAGATGGAGTTATAAAGCATAGAGAAACCTATGAAATTATTGATCCGAAAGACGTTGGCGTGACCGATTCGGCCATAGTGTTGACAGCGCGTAGTGGAAGAGCTGCACTCGCTTACCGATCAAAAAAGGTTGGTTACGAATTATCGAAAGATCAATTAGATGAAGTCTATACAATGTTTCTTACATATGCTGATCGCAAGAAAGAAGTCGTCGACGAAGACATTCATGAAATTATGAAATTATGTGTTAGTACAAATTCAATATTAGCATAAATGGCAAAGACCCTATTTGATAAAGTTTGGGATAAACATGTCGTCGATACGATTACCGACGGACCGCAAATTATTTACATCGATAAACATTTAATTCATGAAGTAACAAGTCCACAAGCATTCAACGAATTAGCAGAGCGTTCTATCCCTATTTTTAGACCTCAACAAATAGTAGCTACAGCCGATCACAATACTCCTACGGTCGATCAACACCTTCCTGTAAAAGATGCCTTATCAAGAAATCAGTTAAAACAATTGACGGAAAACTGTCAAAAGAATGATATCGAACTATATGGCTTAGGCCACGAATACAACGGAATTGTACATGTTATTGGGCCAGAATTAGGAATTACACAGCCTGGAATGACCATTGTTTGTGGAGATAGTCATACATCAACACATGGTGCCTTTGGTACTATTGCATTTGGTATTGGTACCAGTCAAGTTGCACAAGTTTTTGCTAGTCAATGCCTGTTAATGAACAAACCTAAAAAGCTCAGAGTTAATGTAAATGGCAAACTGAAAAAAGGAGTACTTCCAAAAGATGTCATCTTATATATTATTGCCAAATTAGGCACGAACTCAGGGACAGGATATTTTTGTGAATATGCTGGAAATGTATTTGAAGAAATGTCTATGGAAGGTAGAATGACGGTATGTAATATGAGTATTGAAATGGGAGCTCGTGGTGGAATGATTGCGCCAGATGAGACAACCTTTGAGTATATTAAGAACAGAAAATTTGCGCCAAAAGGTGACGATTTTGAGAAAAAAGTGGCCTATTGGAAAACCTTAAAAACGGACGAGAAAGCTACGTTTGATTTAGAGTATTCTTTCGATGCCGAAGATATTGAACCTATGATAACTTATGGTACAAATCCAGGTATGGGAATTAAAATATCAGAAGCCATTCCTTCACTAGACGATGCCTCTTTTGAAAAATCT
Organism: uncultured Flavobacteriaceae bacterium; assembly: GCA_947500525.1. Classification (GTDB taxonomy): domain Bacteria; phylum Bacteroidota; class Bacteroidia; order Flavobacteriales; family Flavobacteriaceae; genus Aureibaculum. Next base: position 406,374 of record CANMSH010000003.1, read on the forward strand.
CTAGCATATATGAATTTTCAGAAAGGAGAACGATTATTGAATAAGCCTATTAATTATGTTTTTATCGGTAGTTGTACGAATTCAAGAATTGAAGATTTTAGAGTTGCCGCAAATTATATCAAAGGCAAACAAAAAGCCCCTAACGTAAACGCATGGTTCGTACCAGGCTCACAACAAGTGGCGAAACAAATTAAAGAAGAGGGCTTAGATGTTATTTTTACAGATGCCGGATTTAAATTGAGACAACCAGGATGTTCGGCATGTTTAGCAATGAATGATGATAAAATACCTGAGGGAGAGTATTGTGTTTCTACTTCGAATCGAAATTTTGAAGGACGTCAAGGCCAAGGAGCCCGCACAATTCTAGCAAGTCCCTTAGTGGCTGCATCAACAGCTGTTGCTGGAAAAATTATAAATATATTAGAAGAAACCTCAACATTAGAATTAGTATAGATGGAAAAATTCGAACGACTCATATCTACAGCGATTCCACTGCCAACTGAAAATGTTGATACAGATCAAATTATACCAGCCCGTTTTTTAAAGGCTACTGATAAAAAAGGATTTGGCGATAACGTATTTAAAGATTGGCGTTATCATAAAGATGGAAGTATCAATAAAACCTTTGTCCTAAATAATTCTAAGTATACAGGTAGTATTTTAGTTGCGGGAAACAATTTTGGATGTGGTTCTAGCCGAGAACATGCCGCTTGGGCATTGGCAGGCTATGGGTTTAAAGTAATCATAAGTAGTTTTTTTGCTGATATCTTTAAAGGAAACGCTCTTAATAACGGCATACTTCCTGTACAGGTATCCGAAGATTGTCTCAAAACTTTGTTACAATTAATTACAAAAAAACCTGACACAAAAATCGATATCGATTTACAAAACCAAGTACTTCAAATAGTTGGTAATGTAATTGTAGAAAAATTTGAAATAGATACTTATAAAAAGGTATGTCTAATAAATGGATATGATGACATTGACTATTTATTAAGTAAAAAAGATAAAATAATAGCGTACGAACAAGAACAGCAATTTTAGAAATCATGAAGTTAGAAATCGCAGTATTATCAGGAGATGGCATTGGGCCAGAAGTAACTGAGCAATCAAAAAAAGTATTAGATGCTATTGCTCATAAATTTAATCACACTTTTTTGTATAAAGAAGCACTAGTAGGTGCTATTGCCATAGACAAAACTGGCGATCCATTACCAAAAGAGACATTAGATATTTGCGGAAATACAGATGCCGTATTATTTGGCTCTATAGGTCATCCTAAATATGATAATGACCCTTCGGCTAAGGTGCGACCTGAGCAAGGCTTGTTAAAATTACGCAAATCTCTTGGGTTATATGCAAATATCCGACCAGTAAAAGCATATGAAACGCTTTTGGATAAATCTCCCTTAAAAAAGGAAATTATCGAGGGTACCGATATTAGTATTTACAGGGAGCTTACTGGGGGTATTTATTTTGGAGAAAAAAAATTAAGTAAAGATGGTGAGACTGCTTCTGACCTTTGTGAATATTCTAAACATGAAATTGAACGCATTACCCATTTAGCATTTAAGGCAGCACAAACGCGTAGAAAAAAATTGACATTAGTTGATAAGGCTAATGTATTAGAAAGCTCACGTCTATGGCGCAAAGTCGTTACTGAAGTTGGCAAACAATATGATGATGTAGAACTTGACTTTCTTTTTGTAGACAATGCAGCCATGCAAATGATTTTGAACCCTAGCCAATTTGATGTGATTTTAACTGAGAATATGTTCGGTGATATCATTTCTGATGAAGCCAGCGTTATAGGAGGATCTATTGGCTTATTAGCTTCCGCTTCTGTAGGTGATAAATTTGCCTTATTCGAACCAATTCATGGATCATATCCTCAAGCCACAGGAAAAGGCATTGCAAATCCAATTGCCTCTATCTTATCGGCAGCAATGCTGTTAGAGCATTTTGAACTGTTTGAAGAAGCAGAATTAATTCGTAAAGGAGTAGACAAATCATTAAAACTTAAGATTTCGACTCCCGATATTAATACCGAATACGAAAATGTAACAACCAGTAAAGTTGGCGATTTTATCGCTGACTATATTGAATACCCTGAAGATTCCAATATAAATTTTCAAAATATTCATATTGGTCAATCTACAATTATTTAATTGATTATTTGAATTAGTAGTTAGATAATAAACGTGAACATCGGGTATATGAAGAGCACTTTTTAAGTGCTCTTTTTCTTTCTTCAAATATGTAGGTTACTTCGATCTAATGAACTTTACTTTTCTAACACCATGATCAGTATCCCATCTATCAACCTCCGTAAAACCAAAAGTTGTATACAATGCAATTGCAGGTAAATTATTTAAACCTGTTTCTACAGTATATTTTTTTGCATCGAAATTGTCAAATATAAAAGTGAGCAACTTCCTTGCAATACCTTGTCTGAAATGTTGAGGATCAACTACTAAACTTTGCACATGCATAGTTGAAAGCCCTACTTTTTTCACCTCCACAACTCCTACAAACCTATTGTCATGTTGATATGCATAAAATTCGGTATTGCTTTGCATAAAGTTTTGTATTGTTCTTTTCAGTGGTGGAAAATCTACTGCCACTAGTAATTTAGCTTCAATCAAATACGATTTCTGAAAAAGAGCATGCATCTCTTTTGCTATTTCATTGTTTTTATGATTTATTTTCGCGATCACTGAAAACCTAACTACTGTTTTTCTACAAACTCTTTGAATTGTCTAAGCCATTTTTCCGCTGGTTTACGGTACATACTTGGAAATAAAATTGCCATCAATTTTGGCATTACCCAATCAATACGTGTATACTCATATTCATATATATAGTTGGTTTTACTTTCGTTGATAGAAACAAAACTACATTTCATTGTATTGTCCATATGCTTATGATGGTAACTCGCTTCAAAAGTATGAGGAAGTTCATTTTTCGTAATCGCTTCAATCAATTCCATATCGTGTTTACCATGCTTATACAGCATTTTAGAGACTGCTCCAACAGCACCTCCTTTTCCGCTAACTAATTCTTTTTTCACAAAACCATCTTGATATTCTTTCAAATAATTAGGATTAGCAAAAAACCTAGCCACTTCTTCCATAGGTTTATGAATCTCAATTGAACCTTTGTGTTTCATCTTGTTAGCTTTTAAATATATTAAGAACATACTAAGTTAAAATAATTTAATAAATCACTAATCAAGGAAAGAAAGGTCATTTAAACCAATTTCTTTCTAAACCTACAATTCACTACAATAAATGTAGGTTTCATTACATTTCATTTTCAAACAATGGTAATCACCAATATATTTGACTAGCATTAAAATTCTAACATTATGAATCGAATCTATAAATTTCAGAAAAACATACTCATCGCAGTACTGTTAATACTATGGAACATAGCTCCTACAGATAGTCATGGACAGACATCAAAGAGAAAAGTGAAAAACGCTTCTTATTCATATCACTCAAATCGTGATAATGATGGTAATACCAAAATACGTTATAAGAGTAAAACCAGTAATTTTGAATTAGAGTTTAACGGAGATATTAAGATCTCGAACGATGATAAAGATATTCTTAGCATTTCACGAGGCGGTTTTATAGAAATCAGAAAATCTTCTTTTGGTAATAGAAGACGCATTCTTATAGAAGCAAATAATGCTGGGCAACTTACTAAAAGTTTTTATGTAGGACGCAGTGAAAAAAATTACAATACCGAAGGCAAAACTTGGTTGGCAGAAATTTTACCAGAGGTCGTAAGAACTACCACAATTGGGGCTGAATCTCGTGTAGATCGATTCTATTTAAAAGGAGGTGCGAACTCAGTACTCACAGAAATTGGTAATTTGAAAAGTGATTATGTAAAATCAACATATTTCAAATTATTAATTAGGAAAAAATTAACCAATTCAGAATTGGTATCAGTAATTAAAAAAGCGGGATCAGAAATTAGATCAGATCACTATTTATCGGGTATTTTACAAGAGAATCAGAAAGCATTCTTAGCAAATGATAAAACAATTGCTGCCTACGTTCAAGCTGCGAAAAGTATTCAATCTGATCATTATGCGACAAATGTTTTAAAGAAGCTTATTAATGATAGTTCAATTAATGATAATCAAATGGGAGCGCTATTAGAAATTTCTAAAGACATTAAATCAGATCATTATATGACTAATGTATTGAAAGAAATTATGGACAAGCGAACATTAAATGAGAAAAACACCTTAGCTATCATAAATCTTTCTAAAGATATTCAATCTGATCATTACAAAACTGTCGTACTCAAAAAAGTAATTGATAAGAAAGATTTACCAATTAACGCTTATACTGCATACATGGCAACCTTAAGTGATGTAAGATCCGATCACTATACTACCGAAGTAATAAAGAAATTATTAGATACCAAGCTAGATACAAAAACCAGTTCATTGATAGCGCTATTAACTTTAGTAGATGAAAATATACAGTCAGATCATTATACGATGACCATTTTCAAGAAACTGGCTAAACAGCGACTTTCAGAAGATCAATTAATCGCTACGCTAAAAGCTGCTTCGACAATAAGATCAGACCATTATTTATCTCAAGTATTGTTGGCCTTTTCTGGTTCAGTTAATGGCGCCTCAGAAAAAGTAAAACAAGCCTATAAAAACACTGCTAAATCAATTGGTTCTGATACGTATTACGGTAAAGCTATGAAAGCCATAAATTAACCAATAAGCTTCAGGTACTCAACGCTTCTTAAAGTTGGGAAGATTGAGTACCTTGGCTTTATGCAAGAAATCTATCAACGAATATTAAACCATAACGGCGTGAAAAAGCATTTCCTCATTAGCTTTCTTGGGGCCCTTTTGGGTATATTGATATATTATTATCTTCTGGTAAATGGAGAAATAGTAGACGAAAATGTATCCTTTCGAGGCATATCTGCTGCTGCAATTTGCGGGGTTTTAGTAAGTTATTTTTCCTTTGCATTAACATTGAAGCTAGACCGATTATTACCTTGGAAAAATCAAATGCCAAATCGCCTTGCCGCAGGCATTATATCTCATTTTATTACAGCTTTACTTATTACAATCAGTTGTTTTTACGCATATAACAACTATATACTTATACAATCAGATTTTTTTAACGCCTACAGACAAACCTTAATAAAACTTTCAATTTTACTCTTTATAATTTCAATTTTGTTTACCCTCGTATATTTTGCTTTATACTCATATTATTCATTTGCAAGATTACAAATTGAGACAGTTCGACAGGAAAGATCACAAATTGAATTGCAATTGAAGGCTTTAAAATCTCAAATTAGTCCACACTTTTTATTTAATAATTTAAACACTATTTCTTCCTTGATTTTTGAGGATGTACCGAAGGCAGAAATATACATTAGGCGCTTAGCAACTATTTATCAGTTTACTTTGAGCAGTTATCATGAAAAATTAGTACCGCTATCTAAAGAACTCGAAATTCTGACATCCTATCAGTATTTATTAGACATTAGATTTAAAAATAAAATCAACTGGGTCATAAACATATCTGAAGAACATGGCCAAAGCAATATCCCTCCATTAACGCTTCAGATGTTGGTGGAAAACGCAATCAAGCATAACGAACTCTCCAGTGACAACCCGCTTACCATTATGATAAAATCAACAGATAAGTACTTATGCGTTGAAAACACCTTGACAAATACACCTAAAAAAATCGAATCTTTTAATATTGGTTTAAGCAACATTAAAGATCGTTACAAACTGCTGAGCAATCAGGATGTAATTATTGATAGAGGAACAGATTTTAGTGTGAAATTACCGATAATGGCATGAAAAAACTATTTATATATCATCCCTTATTCCGTATCCTTAGTCCGATATTTATTGGCATCATTGTTTATTTACTCATTTTATTGATAAACAACACCACCGATCAGTTACAAGATCAATTTCTTGGTCAAGAATTATATGTTTGTATAGGGTTGGCTTATTTAATTCAAGAACTTTCAGTTCTACAATTAATGGTTTTTAAAAAATATAAGTTCACTACATCTGAATTTATGACTCTTTTTCTTCAAATTCTAACCTCATTGATCTTATGTATTGTCGTTGTGAGCACCGCAATGACCCTGTACTTTAAATATGCGCTGGGGTTTTCACCCAGCAAGGAAGAACTATTGGTTTTTAACAGTATTTTCTCTGTCATATGTATCATATATATTTCTCTATATGTTAGCCATCAATATCTGCACCGAATAAATACCAAAAAATTAACTTATGAATTGTTACGTAAAAAAAATATTGAAGATGAGTTCTTACATTTTGAGAAAACGATAAATCCTAAATTATTATTTGAAAGCCTCGATGCTCTTATCATATTAATATATAAAAATAAAGAACAATCAGATGATTTTTTGGACGCACTGGCAAGTGTTTACCGATATATTCTGTCAACAAAAAATAGAGAATTAATACCCGTTAATGAAGAGCTAATTAGTTTAACTGAATTCGTAAAACTCTTCAATTATCTGCCATATAGAAAACTTGCTATCAATACTAAGGTAGCATCCCATTCTTTAATAGTACCAAATAGTTTGATTTTTATAGTTGAACAAATTATACGAAGTTCAATTCGTTCAGAAAAAATTGAATTAGACTTAGTATTAGAAGAATCAGAAGATGCTCTGTTGCTCAAATATAAATCGGCCGATAAAGTAAATGATGCATTGTCAATTAAAAAGTTATCTAAAATCGTTCAGGCGTATAAAATATATAGCGATAAAAAACTAAGTATTCTCACAGAAGACAATATTAGAACTATAGAAATTCCAAAACTACAAACAGCACCTACATCATGAAAATTGTTCTTATTGAAGATGAAATTCCTGCAATCGAGAAACTCGAAAGGTACTTATTGAAATACGATCCAACCTTTGAAATTGTTATAAAGCTCTCAAGTATTGCTGGAGCTGTTGAATGGTTTAAGGATGGCGAAAATGCTTTCGATCTTATTTTTATGGACATCCAATTATCTGATGGCTTAAGTTTTGAAATATTCAATCAAGTTAGTCTAGAAAAACCCGTCATTTTTATTACTGCCTTCGATGAATACGCCATTGATGCTTTTAAGGTAAATAGTGTTGATTATATATTAAAACCAGTAACATTTACGGATCTTTCAAAATCTCTTCAAAAACATAAAAAGTTACAAGCTGTTTATCATATTGATCAAGCGATCAAAAAAGTTTCAAACACGCTCTTCGAAAAAAAAGTAAAAGATCGATTTTTAGTGCGTTTAGGTAATCATATTCATGCCATTAACGCGATCGATATAGCACTATTTTATGCTGAAGGCAGAACTGTTTTTTTAGTCACAAAAGAACAAAAGAAATTCATCGTTGAATATAGTTTGGAGAAACTTTGTGAATTGCTAGACTCAGCCCTATTTTATCGCGTTAACCGCACATTTATAATTCAAATTAATGCAATTAACAATGTGGTTGTTTATTCAAATAGTAGACTGAAAATTATGCCTCTTGTTCGTATGGAAAAAGAAATTATTGTTAGTAGAGAAAAAGTGTCAAGCTTTAAACGCTGGCTAGAAGGCTCTTAAATCTACAATCACTTGTGTTTTGGCAGTGTTAATATAAACTTTGACCCTACCCCTAATATAGATTCTACTTCTATAGTTCCTCCTAAATTATCTATAATTGTTTTACATATAGTAAGCCCAATACCAGAGCCCGCATATTTTTTCGAAGAATTCAATTTGACGAAAATCTTAAATATCGTATCTGAATCTAACTCCTTCATCCCAATACCGTTATCTGTAACCGTTACAACATAGTCTAATTCTTGTTCGATACTCGCTACCTCAATAATAGGATGAACATCATCTTTTCTAAATTTTATGGCATTGGCTATTAAGTTTTGAAATAACTGATAAACCCTCACATTATTTGCCTTAATGATAGGTAGTTCTTTCCACTTCAAAGTAGTATTCGTACTTCGAATCGAAGCGTACATATTCGTTTCAACTTCCTTGATTACTTCATTTAAGTCAACCATTCTTACGTCACGATAATCTTTATCAATGGTTGCATACTCTAACAATCCACTCACCAAGTCATCAGCGGCAGAAGACGCAGACTTTATATAATTCAAATATGATGTGCTTTTATCAGACAAACTTGAATTCGCATCTTTTTCAATAAGATCAGTCAAAAAATTTATTGTATTCAAGGGCACCTTCAGGTCATGAGATGCGGCATAAGCAAATTCGGCTAACTTGTCTACTGAATCGATTAAAAGTTGTTCTGCTTTTTTTGATTCAGTTATATCTCTAATTACGGCAACTATGAATTTTTTTCCTTTTGAGTTTGTATAGAGTGATTTTTTCGTTGAAATGATATATTTCTTTCCAGAAGAGTCTGTAAAACTTTCAACATTTACATTTCCTTGACCGGAATTAAGAACCACTAAATCAATGTTTCTATAGACCTTCGCTTCTTCATCTGGAAAGATATCAAAATCGGTTTTACCAATAATCTTATCTCTTTCAAAACCAAAAAAGGCGCAGGATACGTTATTCAGAAATACAAATTTATGATCCTCATCTTTTACAAAAACGGGATCTTTAACATGATTTAATATTCCTTCAAAAAAACTTAGGTCAGGTTGACTTAGCGTCGTAAGCATTGCTAAATTTATAATTTTTTATTCAAAAAATCAAGTTTTAGGATACTTGTCATGAATCTCTTTTAAACATAAATTGTGTATACTGCCTTCATGTGTATGCTTTTTGGTGACATCAGGTTTATACGTTCCATTTATGACTTCTCCCCCAACTTTCTTGTATGCATCTCTAAATGACATCCCCTCTTCTACCATCGTATTGATATTGTCAACGGTAAATAAATATTTATATTTTTCGTCATTCAAATCAACGGTTTTTACAATTACTTGTTGAATGGCATAATTAAAAACGTCTAAAATATCTTTCATTTCAGAAATAGCGTTTATCATATTTTCTTTTAACAATTGAAAATCTCGATGATAACCACTTGGCAAATTATTGGTAATAAGTATCATTTCTGTCTGCAAAGACTGAATCTTATTACATTTGCCTCGAATCAATTCAAATACGTCTGGGTTCTTTTTATGCGGCATGATACTGCTACCTGTGGTTAACTCGTCTGGAAACGAAATAAAATCAAAATTCTGACTCATATATAAACAAATATCCATCGCAAACCTTGAGAGGGTATTAGACAAACCGCCCAAGGCAGCAGCAATAGTGCGTTCATTTTTACCTCTACCCATTTGTGCTGCTACGACATTATACTTAAGCTCCGAAAACCCTAACTCTTTTGTTGTGAATGTTCTATCAATAGGAAAAGAGCTTCCATAACCCGCCGCAGAACCTAAGGGATTTTGATCTACGGTTTTCAATGCTGCTTCGAGCAAGTAGGTATCGTCAATCAACAATTCAGCATATGCCGAAAACCACAATCCAAAGGAAGATGGCATAGCCACTTGTAAATGCGTGTATCCAGGCAGCAACTCATCCTTATGTGTCGCTGCGAGATCTAACAAAGTATTAAACAGTAATTCAGTCTTGGTATTGATTAACTTCAAATTATCTTTATAATAGAGCTGAAGTGCAACGAGAACTTGATCATTTCTAGAACGTGCGGTATGTATTTTCTTTCCTACATCTCCGTACATCTTCGTTAATTCAAATTCTATTTTAGAATGTACATCTTCGAATTGAGCTTCAATACAAAAAGTACCGGCGTCTATTTGTTCTTGCAATAGTTGCAGTCCTTCTTTAAGCTGTTCTAGTTCCGCTGTCTCAATAATATTTATCTTGGCTAGCATTTTAGCATGGGCTAAAGAAGCTGCTATATCATACGAGGCGATATTCATATCTAATACCCTATCATTTCCTACAGTAAACTGTTCTATTTTTTTATCAATATCTATTCCTTTATCCCAGAGTTTCATGCGCTAAAATTTTAGTTAATTACTTTTTCTAATAGTTGAATATATATGTCAATACCCTCTTCAATTTCATGCACATAAATGAATTCATCTGCTGAGTGGGATCTTGTGCTATCGCCTGGACCTAGTTTTAAAGAAGGACAGGTCAATACTGCTTGATCTGATAGCGTTGGTGAACCATAGGTCTTTCTACCAAGATTAATTCCGGCTTTTACCAGTTCATGATCTACTGGGATAGATGAAGAATTCAATCTCAAGCTCCTTGGTATCATCGAATCACATGGTGAACTCAAAATCAAAATATCTGCAATTTCTTGATTCGTATAACAATCGTTTACACGAACATCAACCACCATGCTAACTTCTGAAGGCACTGCATTATGTTGTTTCCCCGCATTAACTTGAGTAACTGTCATTTTTACCTCTCCTAATGATGTTGACTTCTTTTCGAAAGAAAATTCCTCAAACCATTTCAATACCTTTCCTAGTTTATAAATAGGATTATCGCTATTTGGATGAGCAGCATGACTCGGTGTTCCTTTTACCAATGCGTCAAAAACTACCAATCCTTTTTCGGCTACTGCTAGATCCATCAAAGTAGGTTCTCCAACTATCGCAACATCTATTGATGGAATTACCGAGAGCATACTATTTAGTCCTTTATCTCCACTACTTTCTTCTTCTGCCGAAGCAACCAAGACCAAATTGTATTTTAGATTTTTCTCTTTATAAAAATATACAAATGTTGCCATGAGCGAAACCAAGCATCCTCCAGCGTCATTACTCCCTAAACCATACAATTTTCCGTCTTCAACACTGGCCACAAACGGATCTTTAGTATAACCATTATTTGGTTTGACCGTATCATGATGTGAATTTAGCAATAATGTAGGTTTACTTTCGTCGAAATGCTCGTTAACCGCCCATATGTTATTGTTTGTTCTGCTGCATTCAACATCATAACCCTCTAACCATCTTTTAATTAGCGTACCTGTTTCTTCCTCTTCCGAAGAAAAAGATTGTGTTTCTATCAGCTGCTTTAATAAAGCAATTGCACTTTTTGTTATCGTTTCTAACATTATTTCTTAATTGTGGTGAATTTACTCTTGGTATCGAATAACATACTTACATTACCAATACATACTTTACTCACGTTCTTTTTAATTGCATTAAAGCAGTTCACCAATTTTGGCAACATACCATCATTAATAATTTGTTTTTCTATTAACTCCTGGTAATTCTTCGTAGTAATATGTTCTATCACCGAATCATCATTTTCGACGTTTTGAAGGACTCCATTTTTCTCAAAACAATAGTACAATTCCGTTTTGTAATGTTTGGTAAAAGCTCCCGCTAATTCTGATGCTACAGTATCGGCATTTGTATTTAAAAGTTGTCCATTTTTATCATGCGTTATCGCGCAAAACACAGGAGTAATTGAATGTTCAACTAAAAGATTTAAAATTCGAGTATTCACCTTTACAACATCACCTACAAACCCAAAATCAACACTCGTTACTGGTCTTTTTACTGAAGTAATGGTATTGCCATCTGCGCCAGAAAAGCCTAAAGCATTGCAATTAAAACCTTGCAATTTTGCAACAATGTTTTTATTTATTTTACCGGCATAAACCATCGTTACAATACCTAATGTATTCGTATCCGTGATACGTCTACCATTTGTCATTTTCACTTCAACACCCATTTCTTCTGTCAGTTGTGAAGCCGATTTACCTCCTCCATGGACTAGTATTTTTGGAGATTTAATTTTGGCAAACTCTTTTAAGAACGCGTCCAATGCCTTGGCATCATCAATTACATTACCTCCTATTTTTACGACTTTTAGCGTTTTCATACTTCTAGGTTTTCTAAGATTTTCTTTAATACAATTTGCGCTGCATAAGTTCTATTGTTCGCTTGAGAAATCACGATAGAATTTTCACTATCTAACACTGCATCTTCCACAACTACATTTCTTCTAACTGGCAAACAGTGCATGAACTTGGCCTGCCCTATTTTCTCTTGAGTTAACATCCAATTGGTATCTTTACTTTCTATTTTTCCGTAGTTCGTATAGCTACTCCAATTTTTCACATACACAATGTCAGCATCTTTCAACGCCTCTGATTGGTCATAAAAAAGAGGTGTGTTTTTGGTAATACTCGGATCTAATTCATATCCTTTTGGATGTGTAATTGCAAAATCAACTTCTGACGATTGCATCATCCGAACAAACGAGTTTGCAACGGCATGAGGCAAAGCTTTGGGGTGCGGAGCCCATGACAAAACAACTTTTGGTTTTTTCTTAATTTTTAATTCTTCAATTGTAATCGCATCTGTTAAAGCTTGAAGTGGATGCGCTGTGGCACTCTCCATATTAACAATTGGTACCGAAGCGTGATTAACGAAACTCTTCAGCACCCATTCTGATTCATCTTTCATTTTATCCGTTAAGCTAGGAAATGCTCTCACGGCGATCACGTCAGCATATTGAGAAATCACCTGGGCCGCATCTTTTATATGTTCAGTAGTGTTCAAATTCATTACAGCACCATCTTCAAATTCTAAGTTCCAAGCGTCATTTACATTAAGAACCATAACTTCCATACCCAAGTTTCTCGCGGCTTTCTCAGTACTCAATCGTGTTCTTAAGCTTGCATTAAAAAACAGCATTACAAGTGTTTTATGTTTACCGAGCTTTTCAAATGCAAAAGGTGCCTTCTTCAACTGGATCGCTTGCTGAATGGTATCAGCGAGGTTTGAAATATCGTTTATGCTTATATATTTTTTCATAATTCTTTTTCTAGTGCTTCAAATAACAAATTGAAGTGTTCTTTTTTAATTGTTAAAGGCGGAAGTATTCTTAACAAATTAGGATTCTTAGCACTTCCTGTAAAAATCTGATGCTTAAAAATTAAGTTTTGTCTTAGTTCTTTTATAGGAAAATCAAACTCTAACCCGAGCATTAATCCTCTACCTTTAACTTGCTTTACTTGTGTTAGGCCTTTTATCTTTTTCAAAAAATAAGAATAAACCTCTTGTACATTTTTGAGCAGTTCTTCTTGTTCTAGTACTTCTAAAACAGCCAAAGATGCCGCACAGGCCAAATGATTACCCCCAAACGTTGTTCCTAATAGACCATAAGAAGCCTTGATATTCTCATTAATTAAAATACCGCCAATAGGGAAACCATTACCCATTCCTTTTGCCATAGAAATAATATCTGGTTGTATTTTATGTTTTTGAAAAGCGAAAAAATCTCCAGTTCTTCCAAAACCTGATTGTACTTCATCTACTATAAGTAATGCACCATACTTTTGAGTAAGCGCGGCTAATCCTTGATAAAATTCGGTTGTGCTTTCGTCTAATCCACCAACTCCTTGGATGCACTCAATTATTACGGCACATACATCATTTCCTTTTAAAGAACTTTCTACTCCGTTTAAATCTCCTAACTCAAAAAAGTCTACATCTTGCTGAGCATTTATTGGGGCTATAATTTTTTTGTTATCAGTAGCTACCACTGCTGCAGAAGTTCTTCCATGAAACGAGTTCTTAAAAGCAATTACTTTCTTTTTATTGGTATGAAAAGAAGCTAATTTTAGCGCATTCTCATTGGCTTCAGCTCCTGAGTTGCATAAAAACAGATTGTAATTAGTGCATCCTGAAAGTTGATGAATTTTTTCAACTAGTTTTTCTTGCAGATGATTTTGAACAGAGTTACTATAAAAACCAATCGTTTGTAATTGTTGACTTACGTTCGACACATACGTAGGATGGGAGTGTCCGATAGACATGACGGCATGTCCTCCGTAAAGATCAAGATACTTTGTATTACTCTCATCATAAACAAAAACATCTTTGGCTTTCACCAAGTTCACGTCGAACAACGGATATACATTAAATAGACTCATAATTGTTCTGTTTTTATAGTATTGATTTTATTAAAAGAAGAAACCATCCCTTGAATTAAAGAGGAACTCAAGCCTTTGTGCTCCATTTGATTCAACCCTTCTATGGTACAACCTTTTGGAGTTGTTACCCTATCAATTTCTTGCTCTGGGTGATTTCCAGATGTAATTAATAAGCTTGCAGCTCCTTCGCATGTATGCATAGCCAATTCTTGCGCTTCTTTAGCATCAAAACCTAGTTGAATGGCTGCTTGTGTTGTTGCACGAATTAATCGCATCCAAAATGCAATTCCACTGGCACAAACAACTGTTGCCGCTTGCATTTGTGTTTCGGGTATGGCAATCGTGGTACCGAGGCGATTGAAAATTGCCTCTGCAACTTTGATCCGCTTTTTTCCCAATTCATTACTACAAATACAGGTCATTGATTTTCCAACGGCAATAGCCGTATTGGGCATTGCTCTTATTACAAATCGTTCTTGACCAACAACAGCTTCCATCTTATCAATTGAGTACCCCGTAATTGTAGAAATTAATACATGTTTCTCAGTAAGTAAAGGTTCTATTTGCTCTAAAATACCTTCAAAATGTCTTGGTTGCACCGCAAATATTAAAATATCTGATTGTTGAACCGCCTCTACATTATCACTTGTTAATACTACGTCTTTATAGCCATCAAAACTTTCAAGACCTTCTATGTTTCTTTTGGTCAAATACAAACTGGTGATTGCATTAGCTGCAATTAAGCCTCTTGCTATTGACTCACCCAAATTTCCTGTTCCTATTATTGCTATTTTCATATCTATTTTTAAAAAAAGTTAGCCTTTAGCTGTAATCCTTCTTTCTCTTCAAAGCCGAACATCAAATTCATATTCTGAATTGCTTGTCCGGAAGCTCCTTTTAAAAGATTATCAATACAGCTAGTAATTAATAATGTGTTATTATGTTTGTGTAAATGGATCAAGCATTTATTGGTATTCACCACTTGTTTGAGATGTAATTCATTCTCTGATACGAAAGTAAAGGCCGCATCTTTGTAGAATGACTTATATAGATCATTTGCTGTTTCAAGGTTTCCATCAAACTTCGTGTAAGCTGTTGCAAAAATACCTCTCGAGAAATTTCCTCGATTTGGCATAAAGTGAATATCAGAATCCACCTCTTCTTGTAATTGTTCTAAAGACTGATGAATTTCATCTAAATGCTGATGCACAAAAGGTTTATAGTATGAAAAATTGTTATCTCTCCATGTAAAATGAGTTGTTTTAGATAATGAAGTGCCCGCTCCTGTAGCACCAGTAACTGCATTAACATGTACAGAATCTTGAATTAAATTTGCATTCGCCAAGGGCAGCAAAGCAAGTTGTATCGCAGTTGCAAAACAACCTGGATTAGCCACATATTTTGCCTCTTTGATAACTTCTTTTTGCAATTCTGGCAATCCGTAAATGAATTCCTTTTGGTTAAATACTTGATCCTTTACTAACCTAAAATCATTACTCAAGTCAATTATTTTCGTTGTTGACGAAAAAGTATATTCTTTGAGAAAATTTTTAGAGTTTCCATGTCCAAGACATAGAAACAATACGTCAATATTTGTATCAACAGTATTGGTGAATGACATATCTGTAGAACCCACTAAATCTTGATGAATACTGCTTATTTTATTACCCGCATTAGACGTACTATAGACAAAATTTAACGTTACTTTAGAATGATGTAACAGCAATCTAATTAATTCTCCCGCAGTATATCCTGCACCTCCTATAATTCCAATTTGTAACATTTACTTTGAATTTACTTGTTGATATATTTTATTTTGATTGCCTAGAATTTTTATAAATCCTTTGGCTTCGTCTGCGCTCCATCCTTTATTCATTTCTCCATAGCTACCAAACTTGGCATTCATAAGATCATGATCAGAATTGATTCCATCTAATGTAAAATGGTAGGGCTTCAAACTAACAGTTACAGTACCGGAAACTTGTTGTTGACTACTTTCTAAAAAAGCTTCAATGTTTCGCATTACTGGATCTAAATATTGACCTTCATGTAAATGCATACCATAAAAACTGGCTAAATATTCTTTGTGTTGTAATTGCCACTTTGTAAGTGTATGCTTCTCTAGCAAGTGATGTGCTTTGATTGTGATTAAGGCCGCCGACGCCTCAAAACCTACTCTTCCTTTAATGCCCACAATAGTGTCACCTACATGAATATCTCTACCAATACCATAAGCTGAAGCCAGCCCATTTAGTAATTCAATATTTTTTTGCGGATCGTTCTTATTACCATTCAATGCCACAAACTCTCCTTTTTCAAAGGTCAAAGCTACTTTTTGTTCTGTTTCATGTAATACTTGAGAAGGGTAAGCACTTTCTGGTAATGGTTTATTTGAAGTAAGCGTTTCATCACCACCGACACTTGTTCCCCACAATCCTTTATTAATTGAATACTTGGCTTTTTGCCAAGACATATCAACCCCATTTTTAATGAGATACTCTATTTCTTCTTCACGGGCTAATTTTTTATCTCTTATCGGTGTAATAATTTCAATTTCTGGAGCTAGGGTTTGAAAAATCATATCAAATCTCACTTGATCATTCCCGGCCCCTGTACTTCCATGGGCAATATATTTCGCTCCGATACTTTTGGCATGCTCTATTACCTCTATTGCTTGAACAATTCGTTCAGCACTAACTGATAGCGGATAGGTGTTATTTTTTAATACATTCCCATATATCAAATACTTAACTACCTTAGTATAAAAAGTCTCAACAGCATCTATATTTTTATAGGTCTCTACTCCCATTTTATAGGCTTTTTCTTCTATTGCTGTTATTTCTTCTACGTCAAATCCTCCTGTATTTACGCTTACAGCATGTACTTCGAAGTTCTTATCTTTTGACAGATGCACTGCACAATATGACGTGTCTAAACCGCCACTATAGGCTAATACTAATTTTTTCATTTTTCCTCTGTTATTGTTTTTCAATTATAAAATGTGTCGCATTAAAATACACGGTTCATTTCTTGTCCTTCTTTAAATACATTGTTTCCTTGATATGTTTTAACCTTTGAAACACATTCTTTTTTATTTGTTTACTTTCTTTTTGCTTTGCATTTGCATCATACAGCATCCCAGTACATAAACACATTTTTTGTTCTGTACGTTGCAAAACATCATAATTTTTACAGGTTTGACATCCATCCCAAAAAGTTTGATCTTCTGTAAGTTCAGAAAATGTCACTGGCTTGTACCCTAAATCACTATTCATTTTCATAACCGCTAATCCTGTTGTGATACTAAAAATTTTAGCCTTTGGGAATTTAGTTTTCGAATGTTCAAATACGCGTTGCTTTATCTGCTTTGCATAACCTTTGCCCCTATAGTCTGGATGTACAATCAAACCTGAGTTCGCAACAAACTTACCATGGCTCCATGCTTCGATGTAGCAAAAGCCAACGAAATTCTTTCCGTCTAAGGCAATAACGGCATTACCGTTTTCCATTTTTGTTGTGATATATTCTGGAGTACGTTTGGCGATTCCCGTACCTCTAACATTTGCAGATTCTGCAATGGTTTCGCAGATGACTGCGGCGTAAACGCTATGTGATTTATCAGCAATAACAATTTTCATTGTTGATGATTTTATGATGGTTAAAAAAAAATTTGTTTATTCTTGAAAGGAGAACCGGACACACCTAAGTTCTAAATACTGAAACACCCTTACGGGCGACGCGGAAAATTGCGGCGTTCTCTTCTAGTGTTATTGGGAACAATAACTGGGTTAAAAGAAAATAATATGTGAGTTTTTGTGTACAAGTGTTAAAAAATAAAATGACGTATTCGATTTGTTTGATGCTATAGAATTAGCGGCGGCGAAAGCGCACGGGCAAACTGGGTATTTCGAAACGTATTTTATTTTTTGAAGTATTCATAGAACAAACTTATATAAATAATTTTTATTAACCATAAGAGTCATCACTTTTTTCGAAAGAATTATGAATTCTTAAGTTTACACGAGTTTAAATTTTCAAAATTCTATTTTTCTCTCATTTTTTTAAGAAAACCTCACTCATCTAATTTACTTCTTGAGTTATAAGATATAATCGGTACTTACAAAATTAGATTTCTTAGACGTTAATAAGTCTTCTAAAATTTCATTGTTGTAATCATTGTCTTTAGAGGCAATGAATGTTCTAATAGAAAAGCTACGTAAAGCATCGTGTACGCTCAATGTTGAAACAGCAGAATCTTTTCTTCCCGTAAACGGAAAAACATCAGGACCTCGCTGACAAGAACTATTCAAATTTACACGACATACTAAATTCACTAGTGTATCTATCAATCTTGATAATTGATCTACATCTCTTCCAAAGATACTCACTTGTTGACCATAATTTGAATCGGCAATGTCATCCAAAGGATCTTCTATATTGTTGAATGATCGTATCGGTACCACCGGGCCAAATTGCTCCTCTTCATATACTTTCATTTCTTTAGAAACAGGATAAAGTACTGCCGGAAATATAAAGTTATCTAATAACTCCCCTCCTTTTTTGTTAATGACTTTGGCACCTTTAGAAGTAGCATCGTCTATCAAATCTTGTATATATTCTACTTTACCTGGTTCTGGTAAGGGTGTTAACTTTACACCTTCTTCCCAAGGGTTTCCAAATTTTAGAGCATCTACTTTTTCAATATAACGTTTGTTAAATTCATCAGCAATGTCCTCATGTACATATACAATCTTTAGAGCTGTACATCGCTGTCCGTTATATGAAAGTGTACCTGCAATACATTCACTCACTGCTAAATCAATATCAGCATCAGGCAAAACAATTGCCGGGTTTTTCGCTTCTAAGCCCAATACCAATCTCAATCTATTCGATTTCGGATGCAAACTTTGCAAAGCATTTGCCGAAGAACTATGACCAATTAGGGCGAGTACATCGACTTTACCCGATTTCATGATTGGTGAAGCCACGACACGACCTCTACCATAGACCACATTTACAACACCTTTCGGAAAACTCTCTTTAAAGATTTCTAGCAATGGTGAAATCAATAAAACACCATGTTTTGCAGGCTTAAAAACGGTCGTATTTCCCATAATCAACGCTGGAATCAACAAACAAAAAGTTTCATTAAGCGGATAATTATAAGGGCCCAAACAAAGAACTACTCCCAGTGGACCTCTTCGTATATGTGCATGGATTCCTCCGTTTTTCTCGAAACGTGCACTATCACGATCCATGTTTTTATAATCCTCAATAGTATCGTATATATAATCGATAGTTCTATCGAATTCCTTTTCTGCGTCTGCTACAGTTTTACAAATTTCCCATACCAAATATTTAACAACCTCATCACGTTTGGTCTTCATTTTTTCAACAAAGGCCTCCATGTGTTCAATTCGATTTGCCACCTTCATTGTAGGCCAAACCCCTTGTCCTTTGTCATAAGCCTTGCATGCGGCATCTAGTGCTTCTAAAGCTTGCTTTTCTTCTAAGTTAGGAACTGTTCCTAAAAAAGTTTGCTCTAATTTGCCATCCTCATTTGGTGTCAAAATAGGCGAATACACATTCGCCATATCACCGTTCCATTTTACTAATTCGTTATTTACCAAATAACTATCTTGATGTAAAGGTGCATTTAATTGTAAATTTTGAGGAATTGTATCTATAGTTGTCATCTTGTATTTTTATAAAATTTGCCAAGACAAAGTTCGTATAATTAAACTAAGAATTGAAATAAATCGGGCTTATTGTTTAAATAGTCGCCATAGAAGTTTCTTTCCTTCATGCGCGCCACCAATGGTTCTAAATCTTTTTGATTTTTTAGCTCAATACCAACAACTGCAGGCGCGTTTTCTCGACTTGATTTCTTGGTATATTCAAAATGAGTAATATCGTCATTAGGACCTAAAATATCGGCTACAAACTCTTTTAAAGCTCCCGCCCTTTGCGGAAATCGAATAATAAAATAATGCTTTAAATCAGCATGTAGTAAGGCACGTTCTTTTATTTCAGCAGTTCGAGTAATATCATTATTACTTCCACTCACAATACAAACAACATTTTTACCTTTAATTTCTTCTTTATAAAGATCTAACGCTGCTAAGGTCAAGGCTCCTGCTGGTTCAACAACTATCGCATCGCGATTGTATAAATCTAATATTGTTTGACATACCTTACCTTCGGGAATAGTAACCATGTCACTCAAGTTTTCTTTACAAATATTGAATGTCAATTCTCCAACTTGCTGTACAGCAGCACCATCAATAAACTTCTCAATAGACTCTAATCGTACTGTTTTATTTTTCTCTAATGCCATTTTCATGGAAGGTGCCCCTGCGGGCTCTACTCCTATAATCTTGGTATTTGGAGACATAATTTTAAATACGCTTGACAAACCTGCTGCCAATCCACCACCACCTACAGGAACGAAGACAAAATCTATATTTTCGCTGCTTTGTTCTAAAATTTCTAATCCTACAGTAGCTTGTCCTTCTATTATTTTTTCATCATCAAAAGGATGTACAAATGTTTTAGATAAACGATCACATTCGGTTTTCGCAGCATTGTAAGCATCATCAAAAGTATCGCCAATGAGCTCTATTGAAACATAATTCCCTCCAAACATCCGCACCTGCTCTACTTTTTGATTCGGAGTGGGAGCGGGCATAAAGATCGTACCTTGAATTTTTAATTTTCGACAAGCAAAAGCTACACCTTGGGCATGATTCCCAGCACTAGCGCACACTATTCCGTTTTCTAATTGCTCTTCGGTTAAGGAACTCATCTTATTATAGGCTCCTCGAATCTTATAGGATCGCACCTGTTGCAGGTCTTCTCTTTTTAGAAGTACATTCGAATCAAAGGTATTAGAATAGCTATAATTTGGCATTAAAGGAGTTACCGTAACAACGTCTTTCAACGCAATTACGGCATTCCTAATGTCAACCAATTTTGGGTTATATATGGTCTTAACCTTCATTTATATTTGCTTCATTGCAGTCATAGATGCTCTTAATACAGCACCTACTTTTTCGACCTCATGATTTCTTATTTTGGCATTAATAGCTATTAATTGCTGATTATCTGTTTGATTCGAATTACTAAATGATTTCCCAATAATGTCAGTGTCGACTGTCTTCATGAAATCTTTTAACAATGGTTTACAGGCATGATCAAATAAATAACATCCATATTCGGCAGTATCAGAAATCACTCTATTCATTTCAAATAGCTTTTTACGTGCTATTGTATTTGCAATTAGTGGTGTTTCATGAAGAGATTCATAATATGCTGACTCGGCAATAATTCCTGATTCTGTCATAGTTTCAAAAGCTAATTCTACTCCAGCTCTTACAAAAGCTACGAGTAATACTCCATGATCAAAATATTCTTGCTCACTGATCTCTTTTGAAGTTACTTGTGTTTTTTCAAAAGCTGTTTCGCCTGTGGCTGCCCTCCATGATAATAGATTCTTATCATCATTTGCCCAATCTTCCATCATTGTTTTCGAGAAATGACCAGACATAATATCATCCATATGTTTTTGAAATAACGGACGCATAATATCTTTCAACTCTTCTGAAACTTCAAAAGCTTTGATTTTCGCCGGATTCGACAATCGATCCATCATATTGGTAATTCCTCCGTGCTTCAACGCCTCTGTAATAGTCTCCCATCCATACTGAATAAGTTTTGCCGCGTATCCTGGCTCAATACCTTTTTCTACCATTTTATCAAATGATAAGATAGCTCCGGTTTGTAATACTCCACATAAAATGGTTTGCTCTCCCATTAAATCAGATTTTACTTCTGCAATAAAAGAAGATGCTAAAACTCCAGCTCTATGACCTCCAGTAGCAACAGCATATGCTTTGGCCTGTGCCCATCCTTTATTTTCTGGATCATTTTCAGGATGCACAGCAATTAATGTAGGCACTCCAAATCCTCTTTTATACTCTTCGCGTACTTCAGATCCTGGACATTTTGGTGCTACCATAATTACGGTTAAGTCCTTGCGAACTTCCATACCTTCTTCAACAATGTTAAAACCATGCGAGTAAGACAATGTTGCTCCTTGTTTCATTAATGGCATTACAGCTTTCACAACATTGGTATGCTGTTTATCTGGTGTTAAATTTAGAACAACATCGGCATCTGGGATTAGCTCTTCATAGGTACCAACAGTAAAATTATTATCCGTTGCATTTTGAAAAGAGGCTCTTTTTTCAGCAATTGCTTGCGCTCTTAAGGTATACGAAATATCAAGACCTGAATCTCTCATATTCAACCCTTGGTTTAACCCCTGGGCACCGCAACCTACGATCACAATTTTCTTGTTCTTTAAAGCATTCACTCCGTCTTCAAATTCTGAAGACTCCATGAACCTACACTTACCTAATTCAGTTAATTTATCTCTTAACGAAAGGGTATTAAAGTAATTTGTCATTTTTATTTTATTTCTATTCTTAAATTAGTTGAATTCTTGTAACAGTTCTGAAATCGCCATTTTAGGGCGCGTTATGGCAATTCGGCCTGAGCGCACAAATTGCATCAAACCATAAGGTTTTAAGCGATCATATAATTTATCAATTTCACTTTTCGAGCCTGAAGATTCAATCACAAAGTAATGTTCTGTAATTGTGATAATATTCGCCCTTCTGAATTTTAATTTATCCTGAATTTCTTCGTCATACAAATGCTCTGTTGAGATTTTAAACAGAGCCGATTCTTGGTAAATTACTTCATCATCCGTATGATAAAAAGCTCTGATAACTTCTATCTGTTTTTCTATTTGACCAATAATTTTTCGAGCTTGAGTCTCCGAAATATTTACAACAAATGTAAACCTATGCACATCATCAATTTCTGACTTACTCACCGTCATACTTTCAATATTAATGTGTCGTTTGAGAAAAATAGCTGATAACCTATTTAACAAGCCTATATTATTCTCTGTATATACTGAAATGGTATATGTTCTTTCTTTTTCCATATGCTTAACTTAATCTAATATCAGATACCGAAGCTCCTGATGGAATCATCGGAAATACATTGTCTTCCTTTTCTACCGCTACCTCTAAAAAATAGGCATCTTTCGAAGCCATCATTTCTTCTACTGCTGCCGCTAAATCTTCTCTTTTAGTCACCTTTTTCGCATCAATATGGTATCCTTTAGCAATCGTAATAAAATCAGGATTTATAAGTTCTGTAGAAGCATATCTTTTATCAAAAAACAGTTGCTGCCATTGACGCACCATACCTAGAAATTCATTGTTCAAAACCACTATTTTAACAGGCACTCTTGTTTGAAAAATAGTTCCCAATTCTTGAATTGTCATTTGATAACCTCCATCTCCAATAATGGCAACCACTTCTCTATTTGGCACTCCCATTTTTGCTCCAATTGCTGCAGGTAGGGCGAAGCCCATGGTACCTAATCCTCCAGAAGTTACATTACTTTTAGACTGATTAAATTTTGCATAGCGACATGCAATCATTTGATGCTGTCCAACATCAGAAACTATTACTGCATCACCGTTTGAGGCATTATTAATTTCTTTTAATACTTCTCCCATTGTCAACCCATCCTTTGATGGATATAAGTCATTTTTGATGACTTTATCATATTCTATCTTATCGTAATCTTTAAATTCCTGATGCCAATCAGTATGTACATTTGTATCAATCATTGAGAAAATTTCAGATAAGGTATCTTTTACATCTCCTAATACCGCCACATCGGCTTTTACATTCTTATCCACCTCGGCAGGATCTATTTCAAAATGTATCACTTTAGCCTGTTTAGCGTATGAATCTAAATTTCCGGTAACACGATCATCAAAACGCATCCCAATAGCAATAAGAACATCACATTCATTCGTTAATTTATTGGGTCCATAATTACCATGCATACCTACCATTCCGACATTTAGCGGATGATCAGTCGGTAATGCCGACAAACCTAAAATTGTCCAAGCTGATGGAATCCCTGCTTTTTCTATAAATGCTTTAAACTCCGCTTCAGCTTCTCCCAAAATAACTCCTTGCCCAAAAACAATCAGAGGTTTCTTCGCGGCATTAATTAATTTGGCAGCGGCCTTCAACTGATTTTTATCCACCTTTGGTTTTGCTTTATAGCTTCTTACAGAAGTACATTTTTCATATTCAAAATCGAATGTTTCAACCTGTGCATTTTTTGTGATATCAATCAATACTGGCCCAGGTCTACCAGAGCGCGCTATGTAAAAAGCTTTCGCCATCACTTCTGGTATTTCTGAAGCATCCGTTATTTGATAATTCCATTTGGTAACAGGAGTTGATATTCCTACAATATCAGTTTCTTGAAAGGCATCTGATCCTAACAAATGTTTCCATACTTGTCCAGTAATACATACCATTGGTGTTGAATCTATCTGTGCGTCTGCAATACCTGTAATTAAATTTGTAGCTCCTGGACCTGAAGTCGCCATCGCTACTCCTACTTTACCCGTTACACGAGCAAAACCTTGTGCCGAATGTGTGGCTCCTTGTTCATGTCGTGTTAAGACATGTTGTAATTTATCTTGGTATTTATACAACTCATCGTAGATTGGCATAATAGCGCCACCAGGATATCCATAGATTAAATCTACACCTTCTTCCAAGAGACATTTTATCACTGCTTCAGCACCAGAAATATGTACTGTTTTACTTGCCTTTGTTTTTGAAGCCACTGTTGTTTGTGTTTCCATATTCATTTTTTTTATACCATTCTTCCTTTATCAGAAACTAAAATTCATCTGTAACGCATCCTTGTGATGCCGATGAAACTGTTCTCGCATATTTATATAACACTCCTCTTTCAAATTTTAAATTTGGAGCTTTCCATTGTTTTTTACGTTGCGCCAATTCTTCATCGCTAATCTCAACAACAATGGCATTTGTTTCTGCATCAATGGTAATAATATCACCATCATTTACCAATGCTATTGTACCTCCTTCTTGCGCTTCTGGGGTAATATGTCCTACAACAAAACCATGTGTACCTCCTGAAAACCTACCATCGGTAATCAGGGCAACATCTTTTCCGAGACCAGCTCCCATAATCGCCGCCGTTGGCTTCAACATTTCAGGCATTCCCGGCCCTCCTTTTGGACCTTCATATCGAATTACTACAACATCACCTTTTTCGACTTTACCTTCTCTGATACCGTCGTTTGCATCATATTCACTGTCAAAAACTTTGGCTTTACCAGAGAATTTTAATCCTTCTTTACCTGTAATTTTTGCAACGCTTCCTTCCGTCGCTAAGTTTCCATATAGCATTCGTAAGTGCCCAGAAATTTTAATAGGATTTTCAATAGATTTAATTACATCTTGCCCCTCTGTTAGATCTTCTGCATCTAATAAATTTTCGGCTAAGCTTTTACCTGTTACGGTTAAACACTCTCCATGGAGTAAACCTTTCTTCAATAAATATTTCATTACTGCAGGAATACCTCCTACGGCATGCACATCTTCCATTAAATATTTTCCACTAGGTTTTAAGTCAGCTAAAAATGGAGTTGTATCACTTATCTTTTGAAAATCTTCTAATGTAAAGTCTATCTGAGCCGCTCTAGCAATTGCCAAAAAGTGCAATACTGCGTTTGTAGAACCTCCTAAAATGGTCACTAAACGAATGGCATTTTCTAAAGATTTTCGAGTAATAATATCAGATGGTTTGATGTCATTTTCAAGTAAATAACGCATTGCCTCACCTGCTCTAATCGCTTCTTGTTCTTTTGCCTTTCCTGTAGCAGGGTTTGATGAATTATATGGCAAAGCCATTCCTAGCGCTTCAATCGCAGAAGCCATTGTATTTGCTGTATACATTCCTCCGCAAGCACCGGCTCCAGGTATAGCTTTCTGAACAATATGTTGATATTCTTCTTCTTCCATAGTTCCGGCGACTTTACTTCCCCAAGCTTCGAAAGCAGAAACCACATCTAATTTTTTTCCGTTATGACAACCTGAGTCAATGGTACCTCCATACACTAAAATTGAAGGTCTATCTAGACGTATCATGGCCATTAAAGCTCCAGGCATATTTTTATCACAACCTACCACCGTAACCAAACCATCATAACTCATTGCTTGTACTACGGTTTCCATAGAATCAGCAATGATATCTCTAGACGGCAACGAATAACGCATTCCTGGAGTTCCCATAGAAATTCCGTCACTAACACCAATGGTATTAAATATGAGGCCAATGACATTTTCATTTTTCGTTCCTTGCTTCACCAATTTGGCCAGATCATTTAAGTGCATATTACAAGGATTTCCCTCGTACCCAGTACTCGCAATACCAATCATTGGTTTGTTAAAATCTTCAGTCGTCAAACCGATACCGTGCAACATTGCTTGAGCTGCTGGTTGCGTTGGATCTTGTGTTACCGTTTTGCTATATTTATTTAATTTCATTAACTAATTTTCTCAATTATTATTCGAATTTAATTTTTTGCGATTCTTTGTGAATACATCTTCTTTTTTTAAGGTTAAATTCATAATCCCATATTTAAACATATTAATCTGGTTTTCAGATTTTTAAAATTTTAATTATTACTATACTCATAGCTATTAATTTCGCGAATAAAAAACTTGAATCAAAAATGATATAGGCTTATAGCAAGATCATAACTCTTCGAATATGAAATCTTAAGCGGGCTGAAAATCTTTCTTGCCATGTCAATGACACTTGTTTTTTTCGTATTTTTCTGAAGTGAAATTATATGAAGAATATGTTTAAAAGGATTAAATATTTACTAGTATACTCTTTGCCAATTGTTACCTATATTTCTTTAACTTCTAAAGGTGTTTATACATTTTCACCTGTCTTATTGTTCTTTGGAATTGTTCCGTTGTTAGAGTTATTTTTTAAACCAGATTCAAGTAATTTCGATAAAGAAACGGCCAAATTTGAAAAAGAAAACAAACTGTATGATTGGATTTTATACGCTGCTGTTCCTGTTCAAATTGGGATGCTCATTTTCTTTTTGTATGCCATGCAAGAACCATTGCTTCTTGCCGAACGAATAGGTAGAATATCATCTATGGGGATTATGTGTGGCGTTTTAGGAATTAATTTAGGGCATGAATTAGGACATCGACTAAATACTACCGATCAATTGCTCGGGGAGCTTATGTTACTTACTTCTTTAAATACCCATTTTTTACCTTATCATAATGGAGGTCATCATTTTAATGTAGCGACTCCTAACGATGCGGCAACCGCTCGTAAGAATGAACTATTATATACTTTTTGGTTTCGATCTCATTTTTCAAGTTATATGGAGGCATGGCAATTAGAAAATAAACGTATGCAGGAAATTGGAAATAGCACCCTATCCTTGCGTAACAAAATGGTCAAATATACCATAGCGAATATGATGTTGTTAGCTGTTATTTTTTACTTTTTCGGATCAATGGTTGTTTTGAGTTTCATTGGAGCGGCTATTATTGGGATTTTATTATTGCAAACCGTGAACTATATTGAACACTATGGTTTGCTGCGTAAGAAAAATGAACATGGTAGATACGAACGCGTAAAACATACGCACTCATGGAACTCAGATCATATTATTGGTAGATTGGTTTTATTTAATTTATCGCGACACTCTGATCACCATTATAATGGAAGCAAACATTATCAGGTACTTAAGTCGTTACCCGAAAGTCCTCAAATGCCAACCGGATATCCAGGAATGATGCTATTTTCATTAGTTCCTCCTTTGTGGTTTAAATATATGAATGCTAAAATAACCACTTTTCAACACTAATTATTCGATATTATGACTCCAGAAAAAAGTGTATCTGAAGCAGTTCATTATAGACGATCTGTTCGTATTTATGATCCCGAAAAACCAATTGATACTACCAAAGTAAAAGAGTGTATCGTACTAGCCTCTTTAGCACCAAACAGTAGTAATATGCAATTATGGGAGTTTCATCATATTACTTCTGATGAAATCAAAAAGAAAATGATTCCTTTATGTTTGGGTCAAAATACGGCTAAAACTGCAGAACAATTTGTGGTTATTACAGTTCGAAAAGATGAATGGAAAAAGCGACAGAAAGCAAATTTAGGCTATGTAGATTCGGTATATGGAAAAGCAACACCAAAGGCCAAGCAATCAAGTAGAGAAAAGGTAGCAAGAGCTTACTATGGGAAATTAATGCCATTCGCCTACACAGATTTTCTAGGTATTTTTGGTTATCTTAAATATGTAATGATACTATTCATGGGGCTATTCAAGCCTACATACAGAGAGGTACGCAAACAAGATATTCGTGTAGTGGCTCATAAAAGTGCAGCATTGGCAGCTCAAAATTTCATGCTAAGTATGGCAGCTATTGGCTATGACACCTGCCCTATGGAAGGCACAGATACATGGCGAATTAAACGTTTGTTGAATTTACCATTAGGTGCTGAAATAAATATGGTTATTAGTTGTGGTATACGTAAACCAGAAGGCGTATATGGCGATCGTTTTAGAGTACCTTTTGAAACGGTTTATAAGGAGGTATGAATGAATTAAAAAGTATGTTATTCATATTTTTTAAATGACACTTTTCTTAACTCGGCATGAAACTCAGGATAATTTTCTTTCAATGGTTCCAAACATCATATCAATTATTGTTCGTCATATAAAAACCAATCCATTTTTGCCACTTTATTACTTTTCTTACCAGAGGAAGTAGCGTACATACCAATATAAACTCCATTAAATTTCTTTGCGACTTCATCAGAAAGTATGGAATAATCCTGGATTTCACCAATCGGTTTTAAACTATTCATAGAATCACCGTAACTAAACTGTGCCTTAATTCCTTCTACTTCTACATGAAAGATAACAGAATCTCCTGTATAGGGAACTTTAGCTATTTCTATTAAATCAATTGCTCCAGTACTATCATTTTGATAGGATTTAATTAAAACCAATTGTTTTTTTTGTTTTAATAACTGAAAATTATTTCCAGTTCTGCGGTACACAACTAATCCTGCTTTTTCGTGTTCTTTGCGCGATTTAAAATGAATTTTGGTTGCTGCCTGATAGTTATGATGTTTGGTACGTCTCGCTATAAAGGAAGGATTTTTTAATTCTTGTACCGTTTGAGGGCGTAATTTTAATTCTAAAAAGCCATTTTCAATCTTATGCCAACTTGTTTTAGGGGTTCTTAAAAAATTCCATTCGAGTCCAAGTTCATGATCAAAATTTTCTTGTTTTGGCATTTTATCTACGGGAGTCCATGGCAATTCAGGACGCTTTTGTTCAAACTGCAATAAACCTTTTCCTGGGTTAAAAATTGGCGTTATACCAGATTCTTGTTTTGTCATTTCCACCTTTGCCAAAAAAGTTTCTCGTGCAAGTGTAATGTACCCATCTACTTTTCGTTTGGCAAGCATCACACTCCACCACTCTCCATTTTGTGTTTGCACCAGATCAGCATGACCGGTTTGACCAATAGGATATGATGTCCCCAAATGGCGATGCGTTATGACAGGATTGGCATGGTTAGGAATGTATGGTCCCCAGAGATTTTTGCTGTTAAATATAGTCACTGAATGATATTCACCGGTACCTCCTTCTCCAATAAGCAATACATACTCATTATCAATTTTAAATAAATGTGGACCCTCTGCCCAACGAGCATTTGATGCATGTCCATAAGTAAGTTGCTTTTTCTCTCCTATTAACTCTCCTTTGTCAGGGTTAATTTCCTGCATCCAAATCCCATTTTTACCAGGCCAATCATTATTAGAATTGTCAATCAATCCTGCTCCTGTGTAATAACATCTACCATCATCATCCCAAAAGAGTGATGGATCAATTCCTGGAGCGTCTTTAATCCATATGGGATCGCTCCAAGAGCCAGTCGGATCTTTTGTGGTAATTATAAAATTACCCTTTTGTCCAACCATGGTCGTAATAATATAAAATGTGCCTTTATGATACCGAATGGTAGGGGCAAAAATCCCATTAGAATTTCTTAAACCATCTTTATAGTTGATTTGAGTTGGGCGAGATAAACCATGGCCAATTTGTTTCCAGTTCACTAAATCTTTACTTTCATGGATGGGTAGACCAGGAAACCATTCAAAACTAGAGTTAACCATATAATAGGTATCTCCAACACGACATATAGAAGGGTCTGGGTAAAAGCCAGACAAAATGGGGTTTTTAAAGTTTGTAGGAGTTGTTTGGGCAGCAACATTGAGATAAACGAATGTACAAAGGAATAGCTTTATTAGTTTTAAAGCCATAATTGAAATTTTACCATCGGTTTTCATATTAAGTTGATTTTATCCCATATAAGGGTTGATATATAGTTTTGTGTTGTACGACTGAGGTTGCTTTAAACAATTACTTTTTCTCATCTTTTAAACTTTTAATCAATATTACATAAAATCAGGATAGTTTCCTGACAGTATTAGCGATTGGGTATGTTTCGACATGCATTTCCAACAATTAGTAAACACCTCTAATATTACTATGGATATTCGTACGATAAAATTCTTTTAATTCTTTCATTAGCGGGTTCGAAAGCGATGATAAATCACTAGTTCTAGCATTTTGCATCACTTGTTTTGCCGAGCTTGCTCCGGGAATAATGGTTGTGACTTCTTTATGATCTAATATCCAGCGTAAAGACATTTCTGCTAATGATAAGTTTTCGGGGCAAAATTCTTTAAGTTCATCTGACAATTTTACTCCAACTTTGAATGGCAGACCCGCAAAAGTTTCACCTACATTAAAGGCTTCTCCATCTTTATTAAAATTTCTATGGTCACTTTTGGCGAACTGTGTTTCGCTTGTGAATTTACCAGAGAGTAAACCACTAGCTAATGGTAAACGAACAATAATTCCAACCCCTTTTTCATGCGCTTGTGGCAACAATTCATCCGTTAATTTTTGCCTAAAAATATTATAAATGACTTGTAATGATTGAAGTCCTTCTTGCTCAAGACATATTAAGCCTTCTTCAACGCTCTCTACACTCGCTCCAAAATGAGTTATTTTGCCTTCTTTCTTTAAGGTTCTCAACCAATCAAAAATCTCACCTTTCTTTAATTCCTCTATTGGTATACAATGCAGCTGCAATAGGTCAATACAATCTTTATGAAGGCGTTTTCTCGAAGCATCTACTGATCTTCTTAATGCTTGCTCACTATAGGAGTTTGGAAATACATTGCCACTGCGCCCAAATTTAGTTGCGACTTTTATATTGGCATTCGACGCTTTAATAAATTCACCTATTAACTCTTCGCTTCTCCCATCACCATATACATCAGCTGTGTCAAAAAAATTAACGTCGTTACGAACGGCTTCATCAAGAATTTCTCTCGCTCGTTGTTTATTGATTTTGTCACCCCAATCTCCACCTAATTGCCAGCAACCTAGTCCTATTTCACTTATTGCAAATCCGTTATTCCCTAACTGTCTCTCTTTCATTTTCTTTACTATTATTTGTTTCTTCGTGGTTTTAATACCAACTTACGCTCTAATTTTTCGATTGTTTCTTGGTTCATTAGCATTGGTATGAACTCGCCATCAACAAATTTTTGCGCTTGATCTCTATAATGAGGGCTCAACGGATTTCCAGATTGCCCTGTTGGCAAAATACTCATGCTTCCTTCAACATCAGAAAAATCAATCACGCGTCTCGTAGATGGACCCGACGACACCCGGTAATATCCGCTACTATTTAGACTAAATGCCAAATTATTAATAACCTCTTTGCCTCCATTAACCTCATAAGGCCCCACATTAAAATAACTCCGTAAAGAAGGAACTTTTCCTACAGCATGGTTATGCTCGATGGTATGAACCCTGTTCCATGTCCATGTCTCCAAATTGTCTCCCAATTGATTTTCTAAAAAAACTACTGCTCCTTTGATAGACTTTCCTATAATTAGTTGTCTAGTTTCTTTAATATCCTTTGTAGAAATATCATCCCACCACACCGAACTATCTCTTGCGATTTGCGCTGGTGTTGTCTTTTTTTGATGTGAAGTATTTAGAAAAATAGGAAAGGCATCACCTAATTCATCCTTATATGTATTCACTAAAAATTCGTACATAAAACGATTATATATAGTAGGCGCGACACTTTTTAAATCATAATTACCGTCCCATGATTTTAATATATCTAGTGCTTGTATTTCCTTATCAGAAAAATCAACACCACGAACACCTTCTACAACATCTTTTATAATATCTGGAGTGGTAGCACTTGTAACATCATTGATCATTGCCAACACATCTTTCTTTGTGAAATCATTCTTCGCTTCTAGTATGTTAACAATACGTGTTGCTCTATCTTTTGGTTGGTAATACCCTGGATATAATATCCCTGCAATTGAATCTGGCTGATTATTTGCTGAATATACAAACTTCCAAGATGGGTTTATCGCCTGCGGATTCTCTTCAAAGTCAAGATATTCCTTTTCATCATCGGTACTATTGCCTCTCAATATTAATTTAGGGTTAACATCGTTTTTGAATTTATGGAGCTTTGCCGAAGCGAACCATGCAATATTATTTTCGGCATCGCCATACATCACATTTAAACCAGGAGCATGTATGAGTCTTGCGGCTTCCTTAAATTCTTTCAGGTTTTTTGCATGCGACATCTGATAAGATACATCTAACATTCTATTTTCAAAATTCGTGTATACCCAATCCATCGCTATGGGGCGTTCATCATTTATTTGCTCAATCATATCATTTACAATAGGACCATGATTACTTAACCTTAAATCGTAAGATATTGTTTCACCATCTTTTACTTTGATATTTTTTTTAATCGTATTATATGCTTGCGGC
This sequence comes from uncultured Flavobacteriaceae bacterium, assembly GCA_947500525.1. Taxonomy (GTDB): domain Bacteria; phylum Bacteroidota; class Bacteroidia; order Flavobacteriales; family Flavobacteriaceae; genus Aureibaculum. The sequence continues at coordinate 439,190 of CANMSH010000003.1, forward strand.
CCATTTGGTGTAAGGTATTCGTCAGTATTTTCAGGGTTATTTTCTTCAAAATAGAAATCAACATCGTCATTAGCAAACATGGTCAAGCCATAAGCATAGTTTCTATTATGTCCTAATAACGGAAATGGTGTTAAGGCTAAGTTATATCCATACATTTCGTAATCGGGCGTTACAATATGCGATTCATACCAAACAGAGGGTTGCGAAAAACCAATATGCGGATCATTAGCAAAAATGACTTTTCCGTTCTTTGTTTTTTCTGGACCGATCACCCAACTGTTGCTCCCAATAAAAGGAGAAATAGGAAGTGCTCCATAAACTTCTGTCACGGCTTGCGCCAAACGACTTTCAAAAATGGCATTTTTCTCGTTTTTAATAAGTGTTTGATCTTCTACAGGTATATTTAGTTCTCTTAAATAGTCGGCCCCTAATTTCTCTTTTATTTCGGTAAGTACAGGTTCTGTTTTATGGGCAATGGCAAAACTAAACCCCATATATCCTATAACATTATAAACATCTTTTAAAGTATAAGCTTCTTTATCTAGACCAACCAAATAAAATTCTATGGGCGTAGGGCCATTTTTGATAAATTGATTTACCCCGTCTAAATACGCCATGGCTAGTTTATAGGCTTCACTATTTGTATCTAAATTTGCGATCGTTTTCTCAGCCGCTTCTTCTATACCTAAACTAGAAAAGAACTTATCATTTCGCACTAATTCTTTACCAAATACTTCTGCCAATCTCCCTGCGGCTATCCTCCGTATAAGTTCCATTTGCCAAAGTCTATCTTGGGCATGAGCATAGCCCAATGCTCTTCTAGCATCTAATTCGTTTTGAGCATATATATGAGGAACACCATAGTCATCATAAAAGACAGTCACCTCATTTTGAAGATTTTCTAAACGAAGTTCACCTTCATAAGTGGGCTTTAAACTCTGGGCAAAAAAGAATCCGAAAATTAGGAGTATTATTATGATAACTGCTAAGCTTAACAGTATTTTTTTTAGAATTTTCATTTTGTAGGAGTTACTTTTTCCAAATATAGTGAAACAAAAAACAGCCTCAAAGATTGAGGCTGTTTTGTCTGTCTATTTAATATGCATTTAAAAAACTTCTTCTCCTTCTCGGATAGGAACATTTTGAGGTGTAAAATCTTGTCCGCCCCATAATTCTCCATTTGCATCAGTCTTACTATAATCATAAGGCCAACGCTCTACATGAGGAATCTCTCCTGGCCAGTTACCGTGCATATGTTCTACAGGTGCTGTCCACTCAAGCGTATTCGATTTCCATGGATTTTGAGGAGCTTTAGGTCCTTTCTTAATACTAATAAAGAAGTTCGCTAAAAATATCAATTGCGCAAAACCACCAATTAACGCGAAGATTGTGATCACTACATTAATAGCTAATAAATCATCGAATATTGGAAACGCTGTATTGTTATAGTATCTACGTGGTAACCCTGCCAGTCCTGTAAAGTGCATTGGAAAAAATACCCCGTACGCAGAAATTGCAGTCAACCAAAAATGTAAGTATCCCAAATCTTTATTCATCATTCTACCGTACATCTTAGGGAACCAATGATACACACCTGCAAACATTCCAAAAATTGCAGATACACCCATTACCAAGTGGAAGTGTGCTACTACGAACATGGTATCATGAACGTTAATATCTAAGCCACTATCTCCTAAAATTAACCCTGTTAAACCTCCGGTTATAAATGTTGATACCAACCCAATAGAAAACATCATCGCAGGATTGAGTTGCAAGTTTCCTCGCCACAAGGTGGTAATATAATTAAATGCTTTTACCGCAGATGGAATTGCAATTAAAAGTGTTGTGAATGTAAATACTGATCCTAAGAATGGGTTCATACCCGTTACGAACATATGATGTCCCCAAACGATCGTTGATAAGAATGCAATTGCAATAATCGATGCGATCATGGCGCGATATCCGAAAATCGGTTTACGCGCATTTGTGGCAATTACTTCTGATGTCAATCCTAATGCTGGCAATAATATAATATATACCTCTGGGTGACCTAAGAACCAAAATAAGTGTTCAAATAAAATTGGAGATCCTCCTTTATAATGTAATACCTCTCCAGCAATAAAGATGTCTGACAAGTAAAATGAAGTACCAAAACTTCTATCAAAAATTAACAATAACGCTGCCGATAATAATACTGGGAACGAAATAACACCGATAATCGCCGTGATAAAGAATGCCCAAATTGTTAATGGTAATCTTGTCATTTTCATTCCTTTGGTACGAAGATTCAATACCGTTACGATATAGTTTAATGAACCTAATAATGAAGATGCAATAAAAACAGCCATAGAAACTAACCACAATGTCATACCTACACCAGAACCGGGCATTGCTTGCGGCAAGGCACTTAATGGTGGGTAAATAGTCCAACCAGCAGATGCAGGTCCTGTAGTTACGAATAAGGATAAAACCATTATTACACTTGACAAGAAGAACATCCAATAAGAAAGCATATTCAAAAAGCCCGATGCCATATCACGTGCACCAATTTGCAATGGAATTAATAAGTTACTAAACGTACCACTTAAACCCGCCGTTAATACAAAGAAAACCATAATGGTACCGTGTATTGTAACCAAGGCCAAATACATATCTGGCGTCATTACGCCTCCCTCTCCTCCTTCTCCAAGGAATGCTTCAATAATTCCAAATGACTCACCTGGATATGCTAATTGTAAACGAAATAGCATTGACATGAAAATACCAATAATTCCCATAATCATCCCAGTAATCAAATACTGCTTGGCAATCATTTTATGATCTTGACTAAAGATATACTTTGTTACAAAGGTTTCTTTATGATGATGATCTGACATATCTATTTTTTTATTTTATTCTTTAATTATTATAAACTTTCAGCAAGGGTCTTTTGTGTTTTTAACCATTTGTTAAAATCAGCTTCTTCTTCAACAATAATTTTCAATTGCATATTGTAATGTGAAGCTCCACAAATCTTATTACATAATAGTAAATAGTCAAACTCTACTTCCTCTTTCCCTTGCGACTTTCTCAACGCATTGATATTCTCAAATTTCGTTTTAGTATCAGGATATGCTCTCATTTCTTCAGTTGTTACTGAAGGTGTATATTTAATTTGTGTTACCATTCCAGGCACACAGTTCATTTGAGCTCTAAAGTGAGGCATATACGCCGAGTGTAATACATCTTGAGAACGTAATTTAAATATGACTGTTCTACCCTTTGGTAAGTGTAATTCTTTTAAAAACGTTTCTGGGTTTGGTGCTAATGCGATATCATCTGCTGCATTTTTATCACTCATATCTACACCCATTGTATTGGTTCCTTCGATAAAACGAACATTGGCATTTCCTAATGTATTATCATCACCTGCATAACGCGCTTCCCATTGAAACTGTTTGGCATACAATTCTATGATTAAAGGATTTTCGGCGTCAGAGGCATCCATTACTTGATTCCATGTCCAAAGACCATAAATAATCATTCCTGCCAAAACTACCGCCGGAGTGATTGTCCACCACATTTCGAGTTTATGACTATCAGCAAAGAAATACGCTTTTCTACCTTCGGTCCCTCTATACTTAAAAGTAAACCAAAAAATTAAAGCTTGCAGTATAAATTGAACAACAAGTATAAGTGCCATTGAATACTTAAACAATAGATCTATATGGTATGCTTCTTCAGAAGCCCCTAACTGTGGTAACAACACTTCTCTTGTTCCCCACAAACTCAACACCATTAATACGTATATAAAAGTCATTAAGACAAGCATAAGCTTTCCGTTAATGTCATTCTCTTTTGGCGTTGCGGTTTGATTCTCTTTTTTAGTTAATCCTAACAATTTTACTAATTGCCAACAAACAACCATTAGAGCTACACCGATAATAATATAAAATAATGCCTTCATTTGTTATACTTGATATAATTTCTTTTAATGATGAAAAATTTCACTCTCTTTTATTAGAGGATTTCCTTTAGGATGCAATGGTGCTTTTGTCAATGCATTAAACACAACATAAATAAACAATCCTGCAAAGAAAAGGATACCTCCTATTTCAGGTAATCCGAAATGCCAATTACTTCCTACAGTACCTGGTGATACTAATAAGAATAAGTCAAGATAATGTCCGGCAAGAATTACCAAACCAGCAATTACTACAAACCATGGCACTTTTTTATAATCACTATTCATCAATACTAATATTGGAAACGCAAAGTTCATAACGATCATCCCGATAAATAAAGGCTGATAGTTTCCGATCAATCTCGGATAAAAATATGCCGTTTCTTCCGGAATATTTGCATACCATTGTAACATAAACTGTGCAAAGAAAAGGTATGTCCAAAAAATACTGAACGCAAACATATACTTTCCTAAATCATGAATATGGTAATCGTTTACATTTGGTAAAAACCCTTTTGCTCTTAAATAAATCGTCACGAAAGTAATCACTGTAATACCAGACACGAACATACTTGCGAATACATAGAATGAGTATAATTGACTAAACCAGTGATGATCAATCGCCATTAACCAGTCAAACGCCATGAACAACTCTGTTACTAAAAACACTACTAAGAACACCACTGAAAGAGTAAAGTTTTTATTATAGTGTTTTAAATCTGTTGCTTCGTCTTGTAATCTTGAGTTTTTAATAATGAAATGTTTAAAGCCTATCCAAATCAATACGTAGATAACGGCTCTAATTAACCAAAACGGAATGTTCAACCACCATCCTTTTGTTTCCATGGCATAGTCATAGTTAGGTGCCGCTGGATCTACACTTGTATACATCCAAGCGAACATATGATTTGCATGTCCCACCGACGATGCTATTAAAAATACTAACACAATAATAGAACCTGGTACGATATAAGCTGACACACCTTCCATTACTCTAAATAACACTGGAGACCATCCTGCAGTTGAAGCTCTTTGAATACAATAGTATACAAAAGCACACACACTTAATAATAGAAAGAATAGCATGGCAATATAAATGGCAGCCCAAGGTCTATTTTTAGCTTGATCCAATGAGTGTTGCAAATGTTCTTCTTCTGAGACTCCATGTCCATCTTCACTGCCATGAGCGTCACTATCAGTAGGTGTATGCAATGCTTCTTTGGTATGCTCTTCATTTGCATGACCAGCATCTGTATCATGACTGTCAGCAACAGTACCATGACCATCTTCTGCATGAAGCATCTGCTCTTTTAAATCCTCAATTGTGTTCGGTGCAGTAATAAAACCATACGCTATACCTAAAGCACCAATAATCATCAATGCAATCGCTGTGGTTTTTAATCTACTTGAAAATGTGTACATATCTATAATATTCCGTGTAAACGTTTATTTTAATAAATCATTTCTTAATTTCTCAACATGGTGTACAACCTGCCATCTTTCGGTAGCACTTAATTGAGATGAGTGTGACCCCATAATTCCTTTACCTCTCATAATGACATGATAGATACTACCTTCTGTAATATCTCTATCTTTATAATTTGGTACGCCTAAAAATTTTCCATTTTGTACTAATGGTCCTTGCCCATCTCCTTTGGTTCCATGACAAGCCACACAATAAATACCATATAAGTATTTACCTTGTTCTAAATTAGCCTTTGACACTCTACGAATAGAATCATTCGGAGCCAATATCTTTATTGGCGAGAACAATGAATCTTTAGCAACGAGTAATGCTCCAGGTGTATCTGGATAATCATAGGGTACATTTCCTCTAGATATGGTTCCTTCTACAGGTAATCTAGCCGATATACTATCAACTCCTATTGTAGATTCACCGTAAGTTTCATAACCTACTGGCGTATACATATCTGTATCTGCCATATATTGTACTTGTCTTGACCTTTTATCTTCACATGACGATAAGGCTACAACTACTATCAGTACTGTTATTATTTTAACAAAGCTTTTCATATATATTCTATTAGTGCTTTTCTTTAACATTAATTTCTACAGCTCCAGTTCCTTTTAATAATGAAGCTAATGTATCTTCATCTCCATCTACAGCTACTTCCATTAAAAAATGATCATCCGTTGTTCTTGGATCAGGATTTTCAGCTTCTCTAAATGGCCAAATTTTACTACGCATATAAAACGTTATTACCATTAAATGCGCCGCAAAAAATACCGTCATCTCAAACATTACAGGAACGAATGCAGGCATGTTCTCTGCGAAACTAAAACTTGGTTTACCCCCAATATTTTGAGGCCAGTCTTGAATCATAATGAAATTTAAAAACCAAACGGCGAAACCTAAACCTGTTAAACCATACATAAATGCAGTGATTCCTAATCTGGTAGGCTCAAGGCCCATTGCCTTATCTAGCCCATGTACTGGAAAAGGAGTATACACTTCTTCTATATGGTGATGTGCAGCTTTTACCTCTTTAACGGCTTTTAAAAGCACGTCATCGTCATCGTATAAAGCATGTATTACTTTCGAACTCATAATTACGATTTAAGTTTGTTAGCTTGACCCGCCCAATCATCTCTTTCTGCTCTTCCAGGGAAAGAACCAGTAATTGAATCTAACAGATCATATTCTTTTTTAGTCATTTTACTCACTTGCGCAAACGTATAAATACCTATTTGGTTTAAAGTTTTTTCCATTACTGGACCAATTCCTTTTACCTTCTTCAAATCATCCGCTTGCATTGTACTAGCATCAAAAGCTCCTAAACTATTTAATAGACTATTAGTTTGAGCATCTTTATCATCTGCATCAGCTATAATTTCTTCAACTGGAGTACTTATTACTTCTTCAGCTTTTGTTTCAACAACTTCTTTTATTGTTTTTTCAACTGGTGCCCCACCTTCTCGTGCACGCTTATAGTTATCACCTGTAGATTTCAAAATAGATTTCACCTCAGCCTGTGCAATCACTGGGAATGTTCTAGCGTATAACAAGAATAATACAAAGAAGAAACCAAGTGTTCCTATGAAAATACCAATATCAACAAAGGTTGGTGAGAACATCGTCCAAGAAGAAGGTAAATGACCTCTACTCAAGTTAATTACGATAATATCAAAACGCTCAAACCACATACCAATATTGATAAATATTGATATAACGAAGGTCCAAATATAATTTGTTCTAATTTTCTTAAACCAGAATAATTGTGGTATCACTGAGTTACAAATAATTAAAGACCAAAATGCCCACCAATATGGTCCTGTAGCAGCACCAACCGATAAATACACAAAGTCTTCATAGCTACTACCTGTATACCAACCTACAAACAATTCTGATAAATATGCAACAGTTACGATACCTCCTGTTACTAAAATTACTTTATTCATATTTTCGATATGAACTCTCGTAATATAATATTCTAAATTAGATACCTTACGCATAATTAAGAGCAAGGTTTGTACCATCGCGAAACCAGAGAATACGGCACCTGCTACGAAATATGGTGGATATACGGTACTATGCCATCCTGGAATTACAGATGTAGCAAAGTCAAATGATACAATGGTGTGTACCGATAACACTAATGGTGTTGCCAAACCAGCCAATACCAATGATACTTCTTCAAATCGTTGCCAGTCTTTTGCTTTTCCGCTCCATCCGAAACTTACTAAGCTGTATATTTTTTTCTGAAATGGTTTTGTTGCTCTATCACGAATCATCGCAAAATCAGGCAATAAACCTGTCCACCAGAATACGAGTGATACTGATAGATATGTAGAGATTGCAAATACATCCCATAATAATGGTGAGTTAAAATTCACCCATAAAGAACCTAATTGATTTGGAATTGGTAATACATAAAAACCATCCCAAATTCTACCCATGTGAATTAATGGGAACAATCCAGCTTGCACTACTGCGAAAATTGTCATTGCTTCTGCAGAACGGTTAATACCCATTCTCCATTTTTGACGGAATAACAACAATACCGCCGAGATCAAGGTTCCGGCATGACCGATACCTACCCACCATACAAAGTTGGTAATATCCCAAGCCCAGTTAATTCTATTGTTCAAACCCCAAACACCAATACCTGTACCTATTGTATAGACAATGGCTCCAACTCCCCATAGAAATGCAACTAATGAAATGATGAAGGCAATCCACCATTTTTTATTGGCTTTACCTTCGATAGGAGCAGCAACATCAACAGTGATATCATGATATGATTTATCACCTGTAATGATGGCTTCTCTAATAGGCGCTTCGTAATGACCCATAATTATATCTAATTCTTAATTATTATTATGCTTCTTTTGTATTTCTCACATCTAATTGATAGAACACATTTGGTTGTGTACCCACAAAATCTAATAAATGGAACGTTCTATCATCTTCTTTTAAATGTGCAACTGTATTTTCTTTATTGTTCACATCTCCAAACTGCATTGCTCCAGTACTACATGCATTCGCACAAGCGACTTGGAATTCATCTTTTGCAGGTGGTCTACCTTCTCTCTTCGCTTTCAAGATTGTTGCCTGTGTCATTTGAATACACATAGAACATTTTTCCATTACTCCACGAGAACGAACTACCACGTCTGGGTTCAATACCATTCTACCTAAATCGTTGTTCATATTATAATTGAACTCATCATTATCAAAATACTTAAACCAGTTGAATCTACGAACTTTATAAGGGCAGTTATTTGCACAATATCTTGTTCCTACACAACGGTTATAAGCCATTTGATTTTGACCTTGACGTCCGTGCGATGTTGCCGCTACCGGACATACAGTTTCACAAGGAGCGTGATTACAATGCTGACACATGACTGGTTGAAAAGTAACTTCTGGATTATCTGATGGATGTGTTTGCGCTTCAAAGAACGAACCACTACCAAATATACCTTCTTCTTTACCTCTCTCTACAGTCATATCAGAACTGTAATATCTATCGATACGCAACCAGTGCATATCTCTACTCTTTCTAATTTCTTCTTTACCAACTACAGGAACATTGTTCTCAGCATGACATGCTACAACACAAGCTCCACAGCCAGTACAACCAGCTAAGTCAATTGATAAGTTAAATTTTGGTCCTATACTATCATCAAACTTCTCCCAAAGATCTACCTTCTCTAAAGCTACATTTTGGTGATCCATTTGCACATGTGGTGCTGGATTCCAATCATGTTTTGGTTTATTGATAAAATCATCTAAGGTTGTTTCACGTATAATTTCATCTCTTCCCATCAACGTATGCTGTAATTGAATACAAGCAAACTCATGGTTTCCTGCTACTTTCTCAATACTTACAGACTGTGCTGTTTTAAAGTTTTGATACAAAGGATATGCATTGACACCAACCTTCATATGATCACTAACACCAACTTGTCTACCATATCCTAAAGCCAATCCAATAACACCAGGTGTTTGACCAGGTTGAATATAAACAGGCACATTTTCTACGGTAACACCATTCACCGTTACATTTACCAAATTACCATCTAATGCACCATTAGAAACAGTTACGTTTTTAATATCATTTGCTTCGGCGTCTACTCTAGACATGGTAACATAATTGTCCCAAGAAGTTCGCGTGATTGGATCTGGCAATTCCTGTAACCAAGGGTTGTTTGCCATTTGTCCGTCACCTAAACCTGTTTTTGTATATAGGGCTAATTCTAAACCTTCTGTTGCTGATGTTTTCGCTAAAGCGGAAACTGCAGCAGAAACATTTGCCGATGGCGCGGTGTAAAGTTCATCAAGCTCACCTTTAGTTTCTTCAACCTTTACAGAGGAAACACTCTTACTGAATACACCATCATGCAATGCTTGATTCCAAGATCTTCCGTTCAGAATATTAGAATTCCAATTTGCTTTGATATAATCATGGTATGTTTGACCACTACCCATCCACTTCAATACCGAATCTTCAAACTGACGCGTATTAAACAAAGGTCTAATTGTAGGTTGCATCAAACTATAGTGTCCTTTTTTCATGCTTACATCTCCCCAAGACTCTAAATAATGAGGAGTTGCTCCTACATACTTCGCATTGGTAGATGTTTCGTCATCTTTCATGGTGAATGCAACCGACAACACATTTTTTTGTGCTTCAGCAAATTCAGCACCATTATATAAGGTATATGCAGGATTTGTATTATAGGTAATTAAAGCACCTACTTTACCTGCTTTCATATCATTTATTAATTGAGAAACTGCTGCATCACTAGCGCTTCTCACATATTTAGGCGCCGCTACATCTACAGCTGCACTTTTTAATGCTTTATTAATAGCTAAGGCTACTAACTGTGCATTTTTATCTTGAATTCCGGTTACAACTACACCTTTACTCCCTGCAGCTTTCAATTGAGACACTGCTTTCGCAACATTTTCATTTGCAGGTTTCGCACCATTCGTTACCGCATTGTAAATAGCAACCAAGGTTTGTACTTGTTCTGCTGATTTCACCATATAACGTTTATCAGCATTCGCTCCAGTCAATGTCATATTAGATTCAAACTGAATATGACGTGACATTTTACCATGGTGTGGTACTCTGCTTTTAGCATACCCCACTTCAAAATTACCACCTTGCCAGTCACCTAAGAAATCAGCTCCAATTGAGATGATAACATCAGATTTACTGAAATCATAATCAGGTAATGCTCTTTCACCATACATCGCTTCAAAAGCATCTAAGGCTGCAGATTCTGAAACCGCATCATAGGTAATATGTTTCGCATTCGGATATACTATTGTAAAATCTTTAATTAATTTATGAGCAGATGGACTCGCTAGTGTTCCTGTTAAGAAAACAATTGATTTATCACTTCCTTTCAAGGCAGTCAACGCTGCACCTACTTCTTTATCAAGTGTTGTCCAATCGCTATTTGCATCTTTTACTTTTGGTCCTTTTAAACGATTGTTATCATATAAATTCAATACCGAAGCTTGCACCCTTGCATTTGTACCACCGCTTACTTTGGCCAATTTATTTGGCTCAATTTTAATAGGACGCCCTTCACGAACTTTAATCAACACATTTGCAAAATCATAACCATCTGCAATAGAAGATGCATAATAATCTGGTACTCCAGGCACCACATCATCTGGTTTCACTACATAAGGTATCGATTTAATCACTGGTCCTTCACAAGCCGCTAAAGAAGCCGCAGCTGTTGTGAATCCAACATATTTTAAGAAATCTCTACGCGATGTTTCAGAAGAAGCTAACGTTTCTTTATCTCCAAGAAATTGATCTGTTGGAATATCTGAAGCAAATTCATTTTGCTCAAGCTTTTCAACAATAGAGCTATTTTCGTTAAGCTCCTCAACACTTTTCCAGTATTTCTTGTTTGATGCCATATTAAATTGACTATTTATATTTGACTTGCGTCTAATTCTTTAATTTATACTTTTATACAGGTATCTAGTAGTGACATTTACCACATTCCATACCGCCCATTTGAGCTACTGTTACCTTTTCGATACCATATTTCTTAGATAACTGCTCATGTATTTTTTTATAATACTCGTTGCCTTTTAAATCAACTTCAGTTTCTTTATGACAATCTATACACCATCCCATTGTTAATGGCGAATATTGATACAATTCATCCATTTCCTCTACAGGACCATGACATTTCTGACACTTAATACCACCCGCCGTTACGTGCTGAGAGTGATTGAAATATGCAAAATCAGGTAGATTATGAATACGCACCCATTTTACTGGTTTTTGTTCATAATTTTCTTTGTATGCAAAATTATCTGCATCCCATCCGATGGCATCGTATAGTTTTTTAATCTCTAAATCTAATTCTGCCTTTCCTAATTTCTCCTCTCCAATCATCACCTTAGTTGTCTCTGCAACTTCAGAAATACTCTTGTGACAGTTCATACAAACGTTCAAAGAAGGAATTCCAGAATGCTTGCTATGTTTTGCCGAAGAGTGACAATATTGGCAGTCTACTTTATTTTCGCCAGCATGAATTTTGTGCGAAAATGCAATCGGCTGAATAGGTTGATACCCTTCATCTAAGCCAACATTCATAAGTGCTTGATATCCGAAATATCCTACAGTTAAGAGTAATGCTATCGTGGCTACTAGCTTTAAAAATTGATTGTCGCTTTTTAAGTAAATCCATAACACCAATAAGATCAAAACAGCTAATACCACATATGACATCCATGCCGTTGAGGGTTCTTTGACTACTTCATCATCTCCGCCACCAACAACAACTTTCTTATCTATATCGCCGTGAGTTGTATAGGCTAAAATTGCATCAATATCATCATCTGATAATTGAGGAAAAGCCGTCATCACAGACCCGTTGTACTCATTAAAAATGGCGATTGCATCGGCATCACCAGTTGCTCTTAAAGCTGCATTGTCTTTAATCCAAGCTTTTAACCATTCGTTTGTTCTTCTCTCCTCAACTCCTCCTAATGCAGGCCCTGTAAACTTCTTCTGAAGCATGTGACAAGACGCACAATTTGCATTAAAAATTTTCTTACCCGTTCGTACCTGGGTAGAGTCAATTTCTTGTGCAGAAAGTTGAGATGTAAAAAGTAAAATGAATGTAAGACTTGATAGGAATAATCTTAAAAATCGATTGTGTTGATTCACACTTTTCATATGGTAGAATATATTTCTGTCTTTTTGGTATGATTTTTTCTTAACTAACAAGACATAACAATGCCAAGTTTTTAAGATTGCACAAAAATAGCATTTATATACATTATAGAAAATCTAAAAATAATGTTAAATGTAATTTATAACTATTCTAAATAAGGGTTGTTTGTAAAATGATAAAAACAAAATTTTAAATTTGCCAATATTAATATTCATAATGAGAAAGTTAACCTATAAAAATCAAGGTTGGTTGCTAATATTTGCATTGATATGCTCTTTAAATTTAGTGGCACAAACCGAAGAAGGAACCATCAAAGTTCAAAGCAATCAACGCGTCAAACAACTCGTTGCTAAGAAACGCGCTTTCAATAAAAATCAAAAATTTATCAAAGGCTATAAAATTCAGTTATTTTTTGGCTCAGAACAAAATGCAATTGCCATTCGAAAGAAATTTGGAGAGGTGTTTCCAGACATTCCTACCGAGCGTTTATTGCATTCTCCGTATTGGAAAGTTTGGGTAGGTTCGTACAAAACAAAGTTGGAGGCAGATAGAGCCTTGGCAGAAATAAAAGATGGATTTCCGGGGGCCATAAGAGTCAACGCAAAAGTTCCAAATTAACGGAAAGATGAACAAATAAGATATAAAAAAGCATTCTCATCAAAGAGAATGCTTTTTATTTTATCTTTGTTTTATATGAATGAAAATTTAAATCCTTCGAGTGACGATTTATCTCATGAAGAACTCGATCTAGAGAAGAAATTAAGACCTCTAAGTTTTAATGATTTTACAGGTCAAGATCAAACGCTAGAAAATCTAAAAATATTTGTCGAAGCGGCGAATCAACGGGATGAGGCCTTAGATCACACCCTGTTTCATGGCCCTCCCGGTCTAGGTAAAACGACCCTGGCACATATACTTGCTAATGAATTAAATGCGAGCATCAAAGTTACCTCTGGCCCTGTACTTGACAAGCCCGGAGATCTTGCCGGCCTACTCACAAATCTTGGAGAACGAGATGTCTTGTTCATTGATGAAATTCATCGATTAAGTCCAATTGTTGAAGAGTATTTATACTCAGCAATGGAAGACTACAAAATTGACATAATGATTGAATCTGGCCCTAACGCCAGAACTGTTCAAATAAATTTAGAGCCTTTCACCCTGATTGGTGCTACTACTCGTTCTGGATTGTTAACGGCGCCCATGCGTGCTCGTTTTGGGATTAGTAGTCGTTTAGAATATTATAAAACCGAATTACTTACAACTATCGTTCAGCGAAGTGCTTCTATATTAAATGTACCAATTTCTATGGAAGCCGCTATCGAAATTGCAGGACGCAGCCGCGGAACACCTCGAATTGCCAATGCCTTATTAAGAAGAGTGCGCGATTTTGCTCAAATAAAAGGTGATGGACATATTGATATTGATATTGCAAAATTCGCCTTAAAAGCCTTGAATGTAGATGCGCATGGTCTTGATGAAATGGATAATAAAATATTGAACACTATAATCGATAAATTTAAAGGAGGACCCGTTGGTATCACGACCTTGGCAACAGCTGTGAGCGAAAGTTCAGAGACGATTGAAGAAGTATATGAGCCTTTCTTAATTCAGCAAGGTTTTATTGTTCGCACACCTCGCGGAAGAGAAGTTACTGAAGCTGCCTATAAGCATTTGGGGAAAATTAAAGGTGGTATTCAAGGTGGACTGTTTTGATTCCTCGCTATGGCCAACTATAAATATCCGAAAGCTTTATCTCTACTTACTTTCTTTTTGAATGCCGAGACCATTCGGAAAAATCCGATTCCTTTTCATCAAAAACATTTTGAAAAACTTGGTGATTCTTTTTCGGTTTCATTGGGACCTAGCAGAAAAATAATGTTGACACGAGATCCTTTAATTGTTAAGCATATTCTTCAAAAAAATCATAAAAACTATTTCAAATCGAAAATTCAAACCAAATACTTAACAAAGTATTTAGGTTTCGGATTGTTAACTGCTAATGGAGATCATTGGCTTAAGCAGCGAAGATTAATTCAACCGGCTTTCCATAAACAAAAAATGGAGCAACTTATTAGTCTGATGCAACAGACGATTAGCACAAACTTAAGTCATATTGAGACGAACAAGACCATTTCGGTTTTTCCTATAATGAATAATGTAGCTTTTAACGTCATAGCTAGCTCGCTATTTAGTGAGTCTTCGCACAATGCAGAATTACCTCGACTTCAAAAAATCATTGAACAAATTCAAGTGTTTTTGGTAAAAGAAGTACGTCTTCCGCATAAAGGCTGGTGGTTTAAATTAACCGGACAAGTAAAGCATCATAAAAGACTGTCTGAAGAGAGTCGTTCAATTCTACGAAACATCATAGAAACCCGTAAGGCTTCAAATAAGGAACATGGTGATTTATTAGATATGCTACTAGCGACACGCTATGAAGATACAGGTGAAGCAATGCCTATGCAACAATTAATTGATGAGATTTCTATTTTATTTGTGGCCGGACATGAAACAACTGCCAATGCCTTGACGTTTACCTTATTTCTCTTAGCAAAACATCCTGAAATTTGTGATAAAGTATATGAAGAAATATTGCAAGTAACGAGTGAAAATCAAAATCCCGCAGCATATATAGGGAGGTTAAACTATACCAGGGCCTGCATTGATGAAGCCATGCGCTTATACCCTCCTGCCTGGATCACTGATCGTGAAAATTATGAAGATGATACCCTAGGTAATTTTCACATCAAAAAGAATACATTAATAGGAGTTTCCTTTTATGAATTACATCGTCATCCAGATTACTGGGAGCGTCCTAACGAGTTTGTTCCTGAACGTTTTTTACACGACAACAAAAAGAAATCTGCGGGTCATTATTACCCTTTTGGTGCTGGCCCTCGTATGTGTATTGGTCTCGGTTTTGCCATTTATGAAATGGTCTTAACCATTTCACATATCGTAAAACGATATACGCTGAGTACGACCCAAAAAGAAGTACAATTAAATCCGTTAATTACGTTAAAACCCGTTGACGTTTCAATATTATTTAAAGAAAGATAATTGTATTTTTACAATTAAATACAATTCATTTTGAATTCAAAAAACAAGCATACTTCTCTTATTAAGACCGAAGCCAAACGCCTAGGTTTTTTATCCTGTGGTATTTCTAAAGCTGAGTTCTTACAAGAAGAAGCCCCTCGTTTAGAAAATTGGCTCAACCAAAACAGTCACGGAGAAATGCAGTATATGGAAAATCATTTTGATAAACGGCTTGATCCAACAAAATTAGTAGACGATTCAAAGTCGGTTATTTCGTTATTATACAATTACTTTCCTGAAGAAAATCAAAAAGACCCAAAGGCTCCTAAACTTAGCAAATATGCTTACGGTACTGATTATCATTTTGTAATTAAAGACAAGCTTAAAAGTTTGCTGCATTTTATTCAAGATGAAATTGGAGAAGTATCTGGGCGTGCCTTTGTAGATTCAGCACCTATATTAGAAAAAGCTTGGGCCGCCAAAAGTGGTTTGGGTTGGATAGGAAAACATAGTAACTTGTTAACCCAACAGGTTGGTTCTTTCTATTTTTTAGCAGAACTTATCATTGATCTAGATTTGCTTTACGACACACCAGTAACCGATCATTGCGGTACATGCACTGCATGTATTGATGCTTGCCCAACAGAAGCCATTGTAGCACCTTATGTAGTTGATGGAAGTAAGTGCATTTCCTATTTCACTATTGAATTGAAAAATGAAATACCGTCATCTGTAAAAGGGAAGTTTGACAATTGGATGTTTGGCTGTGATATATGTCAAGATGTATGTCCATGGAATCGTTTTTCAAAATCTCATCAAGAACCACTGTTCAATCCACATCCCGATTTATTGAGTATGACCAAAAAAGATTGGCAAGAAATTACAGAAGATGTTTTTAAAAAAGTATTTAAAAAATCGGCTGTAAAACGAACCAAGTTTTCAGGTCTTCAAAGGAATATTGAATTCTTACTGGAATAATCTTTTAACGACAAATATTTATATATATTCGTTCTTAGTTTGCTATAAAAAACGCTAAGAATTAAAATTAGTTAATAATATTAACTAATTTTACAACAGATACAAATCTATTCAATTTTATATGAGTACTGATAAACAAAAGCAAGAAGCATTAGACTACCATTCGAAACCAACACCTGGTAAAATAAAAGTAGTTCCTACCAAAAAATACGCAACACAAAGAGATTTATCGTTAGCATATTCTCCTGGAGTTGCTGAACCTTGCTTAGAGATTGCAAACAATAAAAAAGATGTCTATAAATATACCTCGAAGGGTAATTTAGTGGCCGTAATTTCTAATGGAACCGCTGTATTAGGCTTAGGAAATATAGGGCCAGAAGCCTCAAAACCCGTGATGGAAGGGAAAGGTTTATTGTTTAAAATTTTTGCTGACATTGATGTATTCGATATTGAAGTTGACGCGACAGACGTTGATAAATTCGTTGAAACAGTTAAAGCAATTGCGCCTACTTTTGGAGGCATTAATTTAGAAGATATTAAGGCTCCGGAAGCTTTCGAAATAGAACGTAGACTTAAAGAAGAGTTAGATATTCCGGTGATGCACGATGATCAACATGGAACGGCCATCATATCTGCAGCAGCGTTGAAAAATGCTTGTGAAATAGCCAAAAAAGATATTTCTGAGGTTCAAATTGTTGTAAGTGGTGCGGGAGCAGCAGCAGTATCTTGCACTCGTCTCTATCTAAAATTAGGGGCGAGATTAGAGAATATTGTAATGACTGATAGCAAAGGTGTTATTCGTAAAGACAGAGATAATTTAACCTCTCAAAAAGCGGAATTCGCCACTGCGAAAGATCTAAATACCTTAGAGGAAGCTATGCGAGGTAGTGATGTTTTTATTGGTTTATCTCAGGGTAATATTGTCACTGAAGAAATGATAAAATCGATGGCAAAAAATCCAATTGTTTTTGCGATGGCCAATCCCGAACCAGAAATCAACTATGATTTGGCCATTAAGACGCGAAAAGACATTATTATGGCGACAGGTCGGTCAGATCATCCTAATCAAGTTAATAATGTTTTAGGGTTTCCTTTCATTTTTAGAGGAGCCTTAGACGTAAGAGCGACTGCCATTAATGAAGAAATGAAAATGGCCGCTGTCTTGGCATTGGCTGATTTAGCAAAACATCCAGTACCAGAGCAAGTAAATATTGTATATGATGAAGTGAATTTGACTTTTGGAAAAGAGTATATAATACCGAAACCTTTTGATCCTCGTCTTATTTATGAAATTCCACCAGCGATTGCAAAAGCCGCCATGGATTCTGGGGTCGCAACAGAACCAATATCTGATTGGACAGCCTATCGTGATGAATTAATGGAGCGCTTAGGAACAGGAAGTAAAGTAGTACGTCTATTGCATAATAGAGCGAAGACAAATCCTAAAAAAGTAGTTTTTGCTGAAGCTGATCATTTAGATGTAATGAAGGCTGCACAAATTGTATATGATGAAAAAATTGCACATCCAATTTTACTCGGAGATCGAGAAACAATTTTAGAATTAAAAGCTGAAATTGGTTTTAATGATGATGTTGAAATTATAGATCCTAAAACACCTCAAGAAAAAGAAAGAAGGAATAAGTTCGCAAAAAAATATTGGAAATCTCGTCAACGAAAAGGCATTAAGTTGTTGGATGCTCAAAAATTAATGCGCCAACGTAATTATTTTGCAGCCATGATGGTGAATGAACAAGAAGCAGATGCACTTATTACGGGTTATACAAGAAATTATGCCACCGTTGTAAAACCAATTTTAGAATTGGTAGGAATGGCAAAAGGTGTGAGCAGGATTGCCGCAGCGAATTTGATGCTCACGAAGCGAGGACCCATGTTTTTAGCCGATACGACTATTAATATTAATCCTACTGCAAAACAGTTAGCCAAAATTTCACAATTGACTGCGTCTCTCGCTAAATTTTTTAATATCAAGCCAAATATTGCGATGCTCTCTTTCTCTAATTTTGGAGCTTCCAATAGCGAACATTCAGCTAAAATTGCCGAAGCTATTAAAGACATTCATGAAAACTTTCCTAACGTGGTAATCGATGGTGAATTACAAGCAGATTTCGCCTTGAATTCAGAAATGCTTAAAAAAGAATTTCCTTTTTCTAAACTCGTAGATAAAAAAGTGAATGTGTTAATTTTTCCGAACTTAGATTCTGCCAATATTACTTATAAAATGATGAAAGAGTTATATGATGCTGAGTCTATTGGCCCGATAATGATGGGATTAAAGAAACCTGCTCATATTCTTCAATTAGGAGCGAGCGTTGATGAGATGGTAAATATGACCGCTGTAGCAGTTATTGATGCACAACAAAAATCGAAAAATTAATTTTGTTTTTGTATTATTGTACCATAAAGGTTTAAAGTTAAAATATGATATAAAACTACTTTAGTATCTATTTCTCGAAACTATACATATTTAATGCATAAAATATGCGTAGTTTTAGCAATTTTAAACCTACAGTCTAAATGATTACTCACATACGAGGTAAACTAGTTGAAAAGAACCCTACCTATGCTATTATTGAATGTAATGGTGTTGGTTATTTCTTACATATTTCTCTGAACACTTTTTCGAAAATTCCTGATAGCGAAGCCGTCATTTTATACACACATTTGTCAATTCGCGAAGACGCACATACCTTGTTCGGTTTTGCTGACAAAACGGAGCGTGAAATTTTCAGACTACTTGTTTCGGTTTCTGGTGTAGGACCAAGCACTGCGAGAACGATGTTATCTTCAATGACTACAGATCAAATTCAGCAAGCCATTGCCTCCGAAGACACACCAACAATTCAATCTGTTAAGGGAATTGGCGCGAAAACAGCCCAACGCGTTATTATCGATTTAAAAGATAAAATTCTAAAAACGTACGAACTCCAGGAAGATTCTGTTAATTCTAACAATACCTTGAAAGAAGAAGCGTTATCTGCTTTAGAGGTTCTTGGATTTACAAGAAAGCAGGTAGAAAAAATGATACAGAAAATCATTCAAGAATCACCAAGTATAAGTCTTGAAAACATTATTAAACAAGCACTTAAAAACTTGTAATTGTTGAAATTTAGTATACTAAAGACATATAGCTCCCTTTTATTTTTTGTGTTGTTTTTTACAACATTAATTGCGCAGTCTCAAATTCCTCCTCCACCGAAACCTAAAGCTTCAGAAAAAAAAGACACAGCAAATGTGCCTTTGACGAAAATAGACACCATCAAAATTGATTCGGTAACGGCATTGCCGTATCCTTTTAAATCAGGTCAAAAAGGAGGGCTTTTCTTAAACGAAATTAAGAATATGGAGGTGATCTATGATCCTGTGAAAGGTCACTACATTTTTGTAGAAAGAATTGGTGATTATTTAATCAAGCATCCTTTTTACATGACCGCCAAAGAGTACGAAGAATATCGTTTGACCCGTGACATTCTCAAGTACTTTAAAGAAAAAATAAGTGCTGTTGGTGGACGAAAGAAGAACGCAGCTGAAGCTCAAAAAAATCTGCTCCCCGCATATTATGTCAAATCTGAATTTTTCGAGAATATTTTTGGAGGCAACAAAATAGAAGTTAATCCGCAAGGTTCTGTTTTGGTTAAAATGGGATTGTTATTTCAGCGCGTTGAAAATCCGCAATTATCAGAGCGAAATAGAAGAAGTAGGACATTCGATTTTGGACAGGAAATAAATGCAAGTTTAAATGCCCAAGTTGGAAAAAGATTAAGAGTGAATGCGGCTTTTGACACACAGGCTAATTTCAACTTCCAAAACCAAGTAAAATTAGAATATACACCTACTGAAGATGATATTATTCGAAAAATTGAAGTTGGTAATGTAAGCATGCCTATTCAAAGCTCCTTAATTTCGGGCGCACAAAATCTCTTTGGGGTAAAAACAGAATTACAATTTGGTAAGACCACAGTAACGGGAGTATTTTCTCAACAACGATCTCAAACCAGATCTGTACAAGCTCAAGGGGGATCGACCATACAAGAATTTAACATTAGAGCTAGTGACTATGATGATAATAGACACTTCTTTTTGTCACAACAATTTAGAGATGGCTATAACGATGCCCTGAAACAGTTACCATTGGTGACAAGCTCAAAATATATCACAAGAGTTGAAGTTTGGATTACGAATAGAAATTCTACGACGGAAAACGTTCGAAATATTGTTGCACTTGCAGATTTAGGTGAAGGTGATGTTTCTAACTTAGGTGCCTCTGCATTAGTTACTGTAAATGGATCTCAAGACCCTTCAAATGAAACGAATAGCTTGAGTACTTTTTTGACTTCTGGCAATCCAATTCGTAACATTTCGACCGTTACGAATGCCCTCGCTGGTTTTTCTCAAGGAAGTGATTATTCTATTTTAGAAAATGCACGTAAACTAACTCTTGGTATTGACTTCGAACTAAATCCTCAACTCGGATATATTACTTTAAACAGACGCCTAGCCGACAGTGATGTTTTGGCCGTAGCTTACGAGTACACCGAAAACAGTCCGAATGCAAGTAATCCTGGAGAAAATGTTTTTAGAGTGGGTGAATTGAGTGGAGATGGTGTTACGGCTCCAGACAATTTAGTAGTTAAACTTTTACGCAGTGAGATTATTGATACAAGTTTACCATTGTGGGACCTCATGATGAAAAATGTGTACAGTTTACCAGGAGCATTTCAATTACAGCCTGATGGCTTTCGATTAGAAGTCTTGTACCAAGATGATGCTACAGGAGTACCAATCAACTTTTTACAAAATGCTGAGACCATTATTAATAGCGATTCAGTAAGTAAACAACCCCTGTTAAATTTATTACGTCTAGATCTTCTTGATGGAACGAGCAACATTTTAGATGGAGGTGACGGTTATTTTGATTTTATCGAAGGTGTAACTATTAATTCACAAGACGGATATATTATTTTTCCTACTGTCGAGCCCTTTGGATCTAGCAGTACAACTGCGGTAGATCTTCTTGAGACTGGAGAATTGGGTCAAATCTTAACGGATCCAGCTGACGATAGATTCATATTTAATGAGTTATATGACAATACAAAAGCGCAGGCTCAAAACGACTTTCAAAGCAAAGACAAATACTCATTATCTGGTTATTTTAAATCAGAATCTAGCGGAGGAATACGACTAAATGCCTTTAACGTTCCCAGAGGATCTGTGACGGTTACTTCAGGTGGTAGAGAATTATTAGAAGGCTCAGACTATGTGGTAGATTACCAAAGTGGTACAGTGCAAATCATAAATCCCAATTTAGTTGCTTCAAATGCTCCCATTAACGTTTCAGTTGAAAATAATAATGGATTCAATCAGCAACGACGAAGTTTCATGGGAATTGATGTGCAACACATTTTTAATGACCAATTGGCTGTGGGTGGAACCATTGTTAATTTAAATGAACGCCCGTTTACCCAAAAACCTCAATTTGGTGCAGAGCCCGTGAATAATACAATTATGGGTTTTAACTTAAATTACAATACCGAGGTTCCTAAATTCACAAAATGGGTAAACAAACTGCCCAATATAGATACTGATGCCACTTCCAACTTTTCATTAAGAGCCGAAGCAGCCTATTTATTACCTGGATCTCCCAGAGGAATTAACCTTAGCGGAGAAGCTGCATCCTATGTAGATGACTTCGAAGGTTCGCAAATACCTTTAGATATTAGTTCACCTAGACAATGGTTTTTAGCAAGTGTTCCTCAGAAACAAGCAGTAAATTCTGATTTAGATTTTACAAATGCGAATGTAGCACCAGGATTAAATTCAGGAATACCGGGCGCAAATAACGCTAACCTAAGATTGGGGGCAGAAAGATCAAAATTAGCTTGGTATACTATTGATAGACTCTTTTACGGAACTACATTAAAACCGAGTAATATCAATGATGTAGAATTGTCTCGAGCTGAAGTTAGGCGAGTTGGTTTTCGAGAATTGTTCCCTGAGCTCGATCTCGATGTTACTCAAAGCAACATCATCAACACCTTAGATTTAGCCTACTATCCTAAAGAAAGAGGACCCTACAATTTTAACGAAACAGTTCCTACAAACACATACGATGCGAATCCAGAAGATAAATGGGCTGGAATTATGCGTGCATTGAACACGACTGATTTCCAACAAGCCAATGTTGAATATATTCAGTTTTGGTTGATGGATCCTTATGAAAATTATTCGATTACACCTGAAGAAGGTGGTGAAAGTATTGTTACTCCTGCTGATTTTGGAGGAGAACTTTATTTCAACTTAGGAAATATTTCTGAAGATATTTTACCTGATAATAGACGAATGTATGAAAATGGGTTGCCAAGAGATGGTGTTAAAATAGATGAAACGGGATTATCGCCAAATGTAAATAGAACCGAATGGTCTGATGTGCCAATTAATCAATCATTGATTTATGCTTTCTCTGAAGAAGATGATGAAAGACCTAACCAAGATGTTGGTCTTGACGGATTAACAGATGCAGAAGAGACAGCAAGGTTTCCCGGCTTTGGAGAAGACCCCTCAAATGATAATTATAATTTCTTTCGCGGTGGTAATTTAGATGCTATTAACGCTTCAATATTAACGCGGTATCGTAATTTCAATAATGCAGAAGGAAACTCTCCTACTATCAATAATTCTACAGAATCTTTCCCTACTTCGGGAACTTCTTTTCCGGATATCGAAGATATTAACCGTGATCAAACGATGAGTGCTGTAGAGAGTTACTATCAATATCGAATTTCTTTAAACCCAACGGATTTAGTTGTTGGGCAAAATAATATAGTAGATCAAAAAAATGTTACCGTTAATCTACCTAACGGAGCAACACAGCAAACCACATGGTATCAATTTAGAATTCCGATTACTACGGGAACTCCAATAGGTGGAATTTCTGGATTTAATGCTATTCGATTTATGCGAATGTATTTAACAAAATTTAGAATACCAGTCGTATTGCGTTTCGGAGAGCTAGAATTGATTCGAGGAGATTGGAGACGTTACACACGGTCTTTGGTAGAACCTTTACCTGCAAACCCTGAGTTAGATGAAGATGACAATAGAAATTTTGAAGTTGGTGTAGTTAATATTCAGGAAAATGAAAATAAACAGCCCATACCGTATGTCTTGCCCCCTGGAGTGAGAAGAGAACGTTTGCAAGGTAGCACTACAATACAAGAGCAAAACGAGCAATCTTTACTAGTTCGAGTAAAAGAATTAGAACCGGGTGAAACGCGCGCAGTATTTAAAAACACAAGTTATGACATGCGAATGTTCAACAAACTTAAAATGTTCGTACATGCCGAAAGTATCCCTGGACTTCCTGATACAGACAATAATGACCTTACCGCTATCATTCGTTTAGGAAGTGATACCGATGATAATTTTTACCAATTAGAAATCCCATTAAAAATTACAGAGTCAGGGCAAAGCTTGGCAGACAGTATTTGGAAGAATGATTTCGACACCAAACTTAGAGACTTAGGTAAACTAAAATTAGAGCGTTTAAATACAACCGCGCCACTTAATCAATTGTACCCAAGTATAGCCAGTGATCCAGAGGCTAGAATTCGAGTAAAAGGAAATCCGAATTTATCGAACTTAAGAACCTTAATGATTGGGGTGAGAAATGATGCAACGACCAATAAAACTGCAGAGCTATGGTTTAATGAATTACGCGTTGCTGAGTTTGACAATAAAGGCGGCTGGGCTGCGGTGTTAAATGCCGATGCCAACTTTGCAGATTTTGCTGACGTCTCAGTTTCAGCAAGAGCAAATTCTGACGGTTTCGGAGCTTTAGAACAACGTGTACAAGAAAGGAGTCAAGAAGATGTTAAACAATATGATATTGTTACCAATGTGAACCTCGGTCAACTACTTCCGAAAAAAGCTGGTATTAAAATACCTTTAAACTATAGTATATCTGAAGAGTTCAAAGATCCGAAATGGGACCCGCAATATCAAGATGTGTTATTTGAAGATGCCGAAGATATTAATCCAAATAGTGAAAACTCAAGAGACTATACTAAACGAAGAAGTATCAACTTAATTAACGTTCGTAAAGAAAGAACGAATAACGAAAAAAAGAAACGTTTTTACGATATTGAAAATGTTACCGCTTCCTATTCATTCAGCGAAACCTATCATAAAGATTATAATGTGGTTCGTTTTATTGATCAAAATGTCAGGGCATCGGCAAACTATAACTATAGCTTTAAGCCGCTCCCCTTAGAACCACTTAAGAATTGGAAATTTTTAAATAAAAGTAGTTATCTAAAATTTATCAAAGACTTTAATATAAACTTACTTCCAACATCAATTTCGGTCAATTCCAATATTACGCGAAGTTTCAACCAACAAGAATCCCGATCTTTGGTAGAAACACTGCCGGCATTGCCAGTATTAACGCAACGTCGTTTTATGTTCGATTGGGATTATACCGTTGCTTATGACCTTACTAAATCGTTGCAATTTTCATTTAACGCGGCTAATAATTTCATTTATGATGAATTTGATCCAGAAAGTGATGAAACCATTTTCAACAATTTCTTTGAAATAGGTAGACCAAATAATTATCATCAAACGTTGGATGCCAATTATAAAATACCGATTAGCAAAATACCTATTTTCGATTTTATTAGTGCAACCTATAAGTATACTGCCGATTTCGATTGGCAAGCTCCGTCTAATAGTTTCATAGATCAAATTGGTAATATTATCCAAAACGCTAATACGCACTCGTTATCAGCCGATTTAGATATGCGTAAATTCTATAAGCGCACTGGGCTATTAGATCTTGCAAAGCCTAAACGAAAAAAGAAAAAAAGAACTGCAAAAAAGAAAAAGAAAGGCGAAAAGTCGAAACCTACCCTTGCGAAAACCGTTAAACCCAAAACACCTAGAAAGAACACCAAAAAAATTACTGGAGGTAGAAAAGTACTTCAAAGCTTTGTAGATGTATTAACTTCTGTAAAAAAGATACGAATTGGATACACAGAAAACAATGGTACAGTATTACCAGGCTATCGCCCAGAAATAGGCTTTTTAGGGAGAAATCGTTTTGGAGGAGGTTTGGCTCCAACTTTAGGCTTTGTATTTGGGAGTCAACGAGATATAAGACAAACGGCTATTGCGAATGAATGGCTCATAACTAATGACGACTTCAGTAAAACGTTTAGCACTAGAAAACTTTCTAAATTAGATTTGAGTGCCGAAGTACGTCCATCTAAGAACCTTAATATTGAATTAACAGCCAGTCGCGTATTTGCGAGTAATATAGCACAACAAATCGCACTTAATGATGCTGGTGATGCATTAGATACCGACTTCCCTGTGAATGAGTTAGGAAACTTTAGTATCAGTACTTTTATGCTTAAGAATGCTTTTGACGGTAATGGTGACGCTACTTTTGAAAAATTTAAAGCTAATAGAATTGTTGTGGCGCAGCGCTTGGCTGGTTTACCAATAGATCCAAATGCGACAGCTTTCCCAGCGGGTTACGGCCCTAATAGTTCTGATGTTTTACTACCTGCATTCTTAGCGACATATACTGGCCAGAGTCCTGAAAAAGTAAAGACAAGTCCTTTTAGAGATATTCCTATTCCAAACTGGCGTATTAACTATAAAGGATTAATGAAATTTGCCTGGTTTAAAAAACACTTTAGAAACTTTACCATAGAGCATAAATACAATGCTACGTATTCTATTATTGGTTTTAGTAATAACCTACTTTTTGGAGGTGCCAATGACCTTAACGGAAACTTGCAACCCGAAAAACTATTCACTGGTATCAATTTGGTTGAAGAATTTTCTCCTTTAGTAAAAGTCGATATGAAAATGCGAAATTCATTCTCGCTCAGAGCAGAGGTTCGTAAAGACAAAGCCTTAAATTTAAACTTCAACAATAATACCCTTACAGAGATAAGAGGGACAGAGTATATACTTGGTCTTGGCTATCGCTTAAAAGATGTTCGACTAAAAATTAAAACTGGCGAAGTGAAAACAACTTTTAAAGGAGATATTAATTTAAAAGCAGATTTAGGAATCCGAAATAACTCTACAATTATTAGATCGATCGATATTAATAATAATCAAATAACCGGAGGTCAAAAATTAATCTCCTTTAAATTTGTCGCAGACTATGCGTTAAATCAAAACTTATTGGCTTCATTTTTCTATGATCAAAACTCTTCTGAATTTTTGATTTCTACCACTTTCCCAAGAAAATCTGTGAATGCTGGAATAAGTTTGCGATATACTATTGGAAATTAATTTAAAAAAATTAAATTCGCATCAATAAATAAAACACTATGAATATTCCTGCAGAATTAAAATATACAAAAGACCACGAATGGATTAAAATTGATGGCGATATAGCGACAATCGGTATTACGGCTTTTGCACAAAGCGAATTGGGTGATATTGTTTATGTTGATGTAGATACACTGGATGAAACGGTGGCCAAGGATGAAGTTTTCGGTTCGGTTGAAGCGGTAAAAACTGTTTCAGACCTTTTTATGCCTTTGACAGGAGAAGTGATCGAATTCAATGAAGATCTTGAAGATAATCCAGAAAGTGTGAATAGTGATCCTTATGGTGCTGGTTGGATGATCAAAATACAAATAAGCGATACCGCTGAAATAGAATCTCTTCTTGATGCTGACGGGTATAAAAACATTATTGGAGCGTAATGCATATCTGATTGCAATTGCCTTAACACTATTTATTACGATTACAAGTTTAGTTTCTTTAAAGGGAATCAAAACAGTATCGATCGGTATCGACAACTTCGATAAAATTGTTCATTTCATATCGTACTTCGCTCTTACATTGAGTTGGTTTTTCGCCTTGCAAACACTTGTTAAAAAAAGAAAAAACAAAGTCATTATAGTACTATCTATAATAGCTTATGGCATAATTATTGAGGCTTTACAAGGTGGAATGACAACTCATAGACAGGCCGATATATATGATATATTGGCAAATTCTATAGGAGTACTTTTAGCAACAATTTTATTTCCTAGACTAAACCAATGGTTTGATTCTATTTAAAAAAAGTTGTTTTTATCATTATTTATTTATTAAATTAGCAAACAAATAAATCTCTTTTACAGATGGAAGTTAAAAAAAACCCGAAAGCAAATCTAGAAAGCTATACTAAGTTGTTTATGCAACTAGGTTTAGTACTTGCCTTACTGATTATTTATGTGGGAATTGAGTATAAAACCTTTGATAGAAGTTTAGCCGATTTAGGTGATGGTACAAATCAAGAAGAAATAGAAGAAGACATTCCAATTACAGAACGTATTGAACAAATTAAACCACCGCCACCGCCACCGCCTGCTCCAGAAAAGATCGAAGTAGTTGAAGATGAAAAAGAAGTAGAAGAGACTGTATTAGAATCTACAGAAACCGATGAAGACGAAGTTGTTGAAATTGAAGAAATAGAAGAAGCTGTAGAGGAGGAAGAAGTTGCCGAAGATGTACCTTTTGCAATTATCGAAGATGTACCTGTATATCCTGGATGTAAAGGAACAAAAGCTCAGAAAAAAGCCTGTTTGAATAAATCAATGCAAAAACACGTGGCACGTAAGTTTAATGCTGATTTAGCAACAGATTTAGGTTTAGCTCCTGGTAAAAAGAAAATATTTATCCAGTTTAAGATAACTAAAACCGGTACGATTCAAATTATTGGAGCAAGAGCACCACACGCAAGACTTGAAAAAGAAGCAAAGCGTGTTGTAAACTTATTGCCTAAAATGATCCCTGGAAAACAGCGTGGTCGTCCTGTGAACGTAACCTATATGTTGCCAATTTCTTTTAATGTAGAATAATGTAATACGTAAATATAATATCAAAATCCCAACCTCTCGGTTGGGATTTTTTTTTGGTATGTTTCTTGTGGTTGTTAACATAATTTTAACGTCTTAAATTAAAATCTTATGAAAACACAAAAACAACACCGAAATGACAAGTTACAAAAAAGTTCATTATTATTTCTTCAGTTAGGACTGGTCTTAGCCTTATTCGTCACCTACACCACTTTAGAATTTAGAAGTATTAAAAAAAGTATTGTTGTTGATAATATGGAGTGGGAGCCTCCGTTCGAGATTGTGCCAGATGTACCTACAATAATCTTCAAAAAGGAGAAAGTGCCTGTCGAAAAAAAAACACGATCTAAAATAATCGAAAAGATTGAAATAGTCCCTAACATAGAACCAACTATTGAACAGATTCTTGAACCTACTGATATAATAGATGAACCTACTATAAAAAGTCAAATTGAGAATATAGTTGAAGTTCCAACCACTATTACAGACGATCCTCAACCTTTTATTCTAATAGAAAACCCACCGATCTTTCCAGGATGTGAAAATCTAGAAAAGGAAGCTTCCAAAAAATGCTTCGCAAACGGAATTTCAAAATTCGTCAATAAAAAATTCAACACAGAGATCGCTGAAGGTTTGAATGGCAAACAAAAAATATATGTTCAGTTTGTAATAGACAAAACAGGTACGATTACAGATATTCAAGCCAGTTCTCCTCATGAAAGGCTCAAGAAAGAAGCCATTCGAGTAGTAGAAAAACTTCCTAAAATGACACCAGGAATGCAACGTATGAGAGCCGTAAAAGTAACATACACATTACCCATAGTCTTTCATGCATACTAACAAATAATAAAATCCAGCCAAGGCTGGATTTTTCTTTTACACAATTTGGTATTTTCGTAGAAATTACATTTGAATGAACATTAACACCTTTTTAGAGAGTACTTATTTGAAAACCTCTGAACAAGCGAATACTACTGATAGTGAAACACTAGATATCATCACAGAGTTGATACAAGAGGCAATTGAATATCAATTTAAACTCGTTATGATTCGACCAGAATTTATTACCGAAGCAAAGCGAATGATCAAAAAAGAGCAAAGTAAGGTTTTAGTGGGCACAGTCATAGGTTTTCACGAAGGAACGAATACAATAGAACAAAAAATTAAAGAAGCTAAGGCGACCATAGATAACGGTGTCGACGAATTAGATGTTGTGATTAATTACTCTGCATTTTTAGAAGGGAATATAAACCTTGTGAAAGATGAAATTAAACAATGTACTAAACTAGTTCTTGATGCCAACAAAACCATTAAATGGATTATTGAAACTGCAGCATTGACAAATGATCAAATTATTACCTTAACAAAACTAATTCGTGATACAATTTTGACTAATTTTGGTAATGAATGTGTAACTTCTGTTTTTGTAAAATCTTCTACTGGATTCTTCAAAACAGAAGATAATAAACCCAATGGAGCGACGTTTGAAACAATAGCGTTAATGGTTAAGAATGCAGCTCCCTTATCTGTAAAAGCAGCAGGAGGTGTTCGAACGTATGACGATGCATTAAAAATGATTACCTTGGGTGTGACTAGAATTGGAACTTCTTCCGCTAAAAAAATTGTATTGAAACAAAAAACTAACATCAATTATTAAAATTATATGGATCTTAATTATTTTGCTCATGAAACTGCTGTAATTGACGACAATTGTATCATCGGAGATCACACTAAAATATGGCACTTTAGTCATATTATGCCAAATTGTAAAATAGGAAATAAATGTAATATTGGACAAAATGTTGTTGTATCTCCTGATGTTGTTTTAGGTAACAATGTTAAAGTACAAAATAACGTATCTATCTATACTGGTGTAGAATGTGAAGATGACGTGTTCTTAGGTCCTTCTATGGTTTTTACAAATGTTATAAATCCTAGAAGTGCAGTGATTAGAAAAGATGAATACAAAAAGACAATTGTAAAAAAAGGAGCTAGTATTGGTGCGAATGCCACCATTATTTGTGGAAACAACATTGGAGAGTTTGCCTTGATTGGAGCAGGAAGCGTGGTAACTAAAGAAGTGCTTCCCTATGCTCTAGTAGTAGGTAATCCATCAAAACAGATAGGCTGGATTAGTGAGTATGGACATAGATTAGAATTCAATGACCAAAATATTGCCGTTTGCCCTGAAAGTAATGACACCTATGAACTAAAAAACAACCGCGTTCAAAAGCGTTAATCTATACCAAAGTTAAACCATTCATATGAAGCAATTTCTTCAACTAGGTTTTATCCTTTTATCCGTCCAACTAATCGTAGGTCAAGGAAGTACTGATCCTACAAAAAGTCTCTTCCCTGAACATGATAGTCAGTTAAATATTCCGTTTACTCACAACTCATATACTGAATTGGATTATTTCTTTAATAAAGGTGATAATTCTCACACAGCCTCTAAACCATATTTATTTATGGATGCTGAGCGATATGTGAATTTAAGTAACCTAAAATCAGAACTTCTTAAAAATAAGTCATCATTTATTGGTAGAAAACTTTGGAACGAACATTTCTTTTCTGTTCACAAAGATGACTATTGGTTTACTATTAATCCTGCGTTGGATTTACAATTAGGTAAAGACAATTCTGAAGATGTTTCATTCACATATAATAATACAAGAGCTTTGAGAATTCAAGGAGGTTTGGGTAAAAACTTTAATTTTTCAACGACATTCTATGAAAGTCAAGGAAGGTTCGCCGACTATATAAACCAGTCGGCTAGAGCTACCCCTCCAGTGGGAGCAGGCGCCATAGTTCCTGGTCGCGGTAAAGGTAAATTATTACCCGAAGGAGGCTTCGATTATCCAGTTGCTGA
Source organism: uncultured Flavobacteriaceae bacterium (assembly GCA_947500525.1). Taxonomy (GTDB): domain Bacteria; phylum Bacteroidota; class Bacteroidia; order Flavobacteriales; family Flavobacteriaceae; genus Aureibaculum. The sequence continues at coordinate 470,586 of CANMSH010000003.1, forward strand.
GGCGTATCTATCGTACACCCCAAATGACTACTTTAATTTTCAGTTTGGAAATGGCAAAAACTTTATAGGTGACGGGTATCGCTCCTTTATGCTTTCGGACGTTGCTTCTCCAAAGACCTTTTTCAAAATAAATACCAAGTTTTGGAAGATAAAATATACGAACATTTGGATGTGGCTCGACGATGTGCGTCGTGACGTAAGCATTGACAACAATAACTTCCGAAAATACGTGGCTATTCATCACCTCAGTTGGAATGTTAATAAGCGCTTAAATCTTGGCTTGTTCGAAGCAGTCGTTTCGGCGAATACTGGTAATGGATTTGATATTAATTTTTTCAATCCTGTCATTTTCTATCGAGCGGTAGAATTTACAAAGGGATCAAACAGTGGAAATGCCATGATTGGACTTAATGGTAAGTATAAATTAACTAAGGATATCACCGCGTATTCGCAATTTATATTGGATGAATTGACGGTTGGACGTTTTTTTGACGGAGATGGTTATTGGGGAAATAAATTTGCCTTTCAATTAGGAGCTAAATATTTCAATGCTTTTAAAGTGGATAACTTGTATTTACAGGGAGAATTTAATATTACAAGACCATATACCTTTAGTCATTTTGGTAATGGCACATTAAATTATGGTCATTTTAATCAGCCCTTAGGACATTTATGGGGTAGTAATTTTTGGGAAACAATCGGTATTGCTCGTTATAAAAAAGGGAGATGGTTCGCCAATGCCAAAATCATTTTAGGTGAAAAAGGGTTTGATCAAGATGGTCTAAACTATGGCGGTGACATCTACCGAAATAATGACGAAAGAATTGCTGATACTGGCAACGAAATAGGTCAAGGGAATAAAACGTCAATATTCATTGGTGATTTACAAGCTGGTTACGTAGTAAACCCTACGACAAATCTTCAATTCTTCGGTGGTCTTACGGTGAGAAACTTTGATCCAACAATTCAAACTAGCAATTTTGCAAAGCAAAATACAACTTGGTTTACCGTTGGCCTAAGAACAGATTTATTTAATTGGTATTTCGATTTTTAAACTAAGCTTTAAAAGAAAAATCCGATCCCTCCTTTTATTCCGAATTTAGTTGCACCTGGAAGATCCAAATAATTGCCTCGAAAGATAAAATCTATCCGTATCAATTTAAAGATATTATCTACTCCAAAGCTATATTCATAATAGGGTTTCGTAGGAGCCGACGCATTACCTTCCCTTAAAAAAGTACTCAATTGTGCATTTTCTGGCGACAAATTACCGACAATACCCCGTACACCCACAATTTCACGTAAATTCAATTTTCTTAGTAACGGTATTCTTGAAAAAATACGACCATTAAAATTATGTTCAAGATGTAGTGAAGCATATTCATCTGTGATAAACTCATAATAATCTAATAGATCAAAAGTTCTTGGCGCTCTAAAAAGCGTTTGGTTTCCTGGAACAGCATCTAATAAAGACAATGGCACCTCTCCAAAAGTTTTTCCAAGTTCGAGGGTATATCTCAACTTACCAAATCCACCCATTAAAAGTCGGTGGCGATAATACAGTTGCAACTTATCATAATTAAAGTCACTATTTAACACCCCTTTTAATCCTTTCGTATAACTCATATAGAGCGTTGGATACCTTCCCGCATTACTCACATCTCTATCTACGCCAAAACCAGCATTCTTTCTACCAGGTGTGTAATTAATGGCAAAATCGACTTCTGTTTGTTTTACTTTTGATTGTAAATCACCATTTTCGTCCAAATAGGTAACATCAAATAAATCTGGAGCAGCGGCCCTCAGGGTCTTATAGGTAGCCCCCAGTTTGAAATTCAAATTCCGTATGGGTTCGACATCTATCGCTAAATTTGTTAAATTTAAATTGGTCAATCTGAAATTCTCTCCCCGGGTGAAAAACGCTGCAGAAGCAAAACTTCGATTCAATACATCATTTGCCGTGGTTAGACTTACGCCCGTTTGTTCGACATCTCTCCTATTCCCACCAGACAGAATAATTCTATTCTTTTTATCAACCATCCATTTACCTCCAATACCATACTTGAACTTATTATCTCTCGTACCATAGGCCATAAACCCTTGAATACGCCATGTATCATTTTGAGTAAAAAAGGTTCGTCCTCCTACTCTAATTCGAGTACCTTCTACATCGTTACTTCCTAACGTAGAAAAAATAGGACCATAATCAAAACCGTTAAATAACTGCCAATACCCAGAGGCTAACGTTGCTCCTAAACTGTACAATTGTTTAAATTTTCGTACTGTTTTTAACGTATCTAACATTTTATAAATTCCAACCTCATCATCATTTAATTTTTCCATTCGATTCTTATTCCAAAAATCGTCTGGGCGATTATAGATTTCCTCTTTGTAGGCATCTACTCGCTTTGCATAAAATTTATCTTCTAAAACCTTATCAAATTCGTAGTTATTAAATAAGGTCGTCCTTCTTCCATAGACTCCTTTCGATTCTTCTTTCTTTCTAAAGGCAAAATCAGACATCATATGATCTCTCTTTAATAAGAAAACCGAATCATTTAATACATTAAACTCTTGTTCAATATGAATTTCTTTTACCCAATTGATATTGGCACTTTTAGTGGCGTCCATTTCAATTTCCTTCACGGCAAACGTAGAATCATTGACCCAAAAGTCACCTTTGAACGTAAGTTCATTTTTCCTTCTCGGATAGAATAGAATATTATAACACCATTTATTATCGATAAAGGCACTATCTGTTAAGACATAATTATAGACTGAAACACCCGTACGAGAGAGCGGGCTTGTAAAACTCTTATCAAAAAACTTCAAATAATTATCATAAATATTGTAATCTACATAGAGTTGTTTCACGAATTCTATTAATTCCTGATTACTTTCAAAGCCCGAGTTTTTATTGGCAATGAGTTCTTCTCTAAATTTCTTCGAAGGTCTATTTTTACCATGTGTTTTATACATCGCTTCATTGATAAAAATAGGTAGATATGGTTTTCCTGTAACACTCGAAGTATCTATTTGATCAAATACGAACTCCATTCCTTTAAAAAGTTTCTTTTTCTTAAACTTCTCATCGATGTTATTAAGATCAAACTCAATTTTCTCGTATTTGTCATATTGGTATTGTGGATACAAATAGATGCCATTTTGTCTCTTTTTTGCCCAGATTTTTCGAAGAATAGCAATTGCTGGATTCCCTTTTTTCTTTTGTTTCCCAGAATAAAGCACGACTTCGTCTAACTGAGCTCCTTCTGCTAAGACAATTTTTAAATCAAAATTTCTGGCTTTTAACGGAACAATTTTTGTTTCATATCCTAAAAAGGAGACGATTAATTCTGTATATGTTTTGTCAGATTCTAAATAAAATTTCCCATTCTCATTCGAAACGGTACCCACTGTAGACCCTTTAAACACAATATTTGCGTAAGGTACAGGTTCATTTAGTTCATCAATTACAATACCGCTTACTTTTACCTGAGCCGACACTATCATTGAACATAATAGGAGTGCCAGTGTTATTAGTTTAGTATTCATATATAGTATATATAAAAATTCCTTTCAGAGTTGGACTTGAAAGGAATCTATATAGCAATTTTAATGCCAACTTATTTCACGTACAACACAGATTTAACTGCTTTAATTACATCCTTGTGATTTGGTATCCATTCTTCAAGTAATACCGGTGAATAAGGTGCGGGAGTATCTGCCGTTGTGATACGCTGAATTGGCGCATCTAAATAATCAAACGCCTGTTCTTGAACTTGATAGGTAATTTCAGAAGCTACACTGGCAAACGGCCATGCTTCTTCTAAAATAACCAACCTATTTGTTTTTTTAACAGAAGTTAAGATCGCCTCGTGATCCATAGGTCTCACTGTTCGTAAATCAATAATTTCTGCAGAAATATTTTCTTTCGCCAATTCGTCTGCGGCTTTATAAGCTTCTTTTATAATCTTACCAAAAGACACTATGGTTACATCTGTACCTTCTCTTTTAATATCGGCAACACCAATAGGTAAAATATACTCGCCTTCTGGCACCTCTCCTTTATCACCATACATTTGTTCAGACTCCATAAAGATAACCGGATCATCATCGCGAATAGCAGCTTTTAATAATCCCTTTGCATCATACGGATTTGAAGGAACGATCACTTTTAATCCTGGCGTATTTGCGAACCAATTTTCAAATGCTTGAGAATGAGTCGCTCCTAACTGACCTGCCGATGCCGTTGGACCTCTAAATACGATTGGACATTTAAATTGTCCTCCAGACATTTGACGGATTTTAGCTGCATTATTAATAATTTGATCAATACCCACTAATGAAAAGTTAAACGTCATATATTCTACAATAGGTCTATTACCTGTCATGGTAGATCCAATGGCAATTCCAGCGAAACCGAGTTCAGCAATTGGTGTGTCAATAACACGTTTAGCACCAAACTCATCGAGCATGCCTTTAGAGGCTTTATAAGCACCGTTATATTCGGCCACTTCCTCACCCATTAAATATATACTTTCATCACGGCGCATTTCTTCGCTCATAGCCTCACAAATGGCTTCTCTAAATTGAATTGTTTTCATTTATTCTAATTAATTCGAACACAAAAATAAGAAAAAACAAAACACTTCAAGTCAAAGAAAATAGAATATTTTTACTATGCATGCATAGTAAATTGAAAAAAATGTAGTACCTTCGCCAAAGTTATTTATTTAACGAATTTTACACATAAAAAACACTATAAAGAATGAAAATATTAGTTTGTATAAGTCATGTTCCTGATACAACTTCGAAGATCAATTTCACAGATAACGATACGAAATTTGATACAAACGGAGTTCAATTTGTGATTAATCCTTACGATGAATTCTCATTGACAAGAGCAATGTGGTTTAAAGAAAAGCAGGGTGCCACCGTAACTGTTGTAAATGTAGGCAATGCGACTACAGAACCTACACTGCGAAAAGCATTGGCTATTGGTGCAGATGATGCTATTCGGGTAAATGTTGAAGCAACCGATGGTTTTTTAGTTGCAAAAGAATTAGCTGCTGTCGTAAAAAATGGTGGATATGATCTAGTGTTGGCAGGAAAAGAATCTGCTGATTATAATGGACAAATGGTTCCTGGGATGTTAGCTTCCTTAGTAGATTTTAACTTTGTAAATGGTTGTGTTGGAATTGAAGTTGATGGTTCGGCAGCCACCTTAACAAGAGAAATTGACGGAGGTGATGAAAAAGTATCTTCAACATTGCCTTTAGTTGTCGCCGGACAAAAAGGAATTGTAGAAGAAAAAGACCTTAGAATACCAAATATGAGAGGTATCATGATGGCCCGTAAAAAACCATTACAAGTACTTGATCCTACCGGGGCTGCTGCTGCAACGCAATCGCAGTCTTTCGAAAAACCAGCCGCTAAAGGTGCTGTGAGCTTAGTTGATAATGTTGATGATTTGATTCATCTATTACACAACGAAGCCAAAGTAATATAAAGAGGTTTTTATTGTTTCGAATTAAATTCGAAATCTTATAGAATTTAGATAAAGTTTAACATGTCTTGCCTTTGAGTGCAAGATTCAAATAAAAAATATATGTCTGTTTTAGTTTTTGCCGATTCATCGGAAGGAAAATTTAAAAAAACTGCTTTCGAAGTAGTTTCTTACGGAAAAAAAGTGGCAGAGCAATTAGGAAGCTCTATGACAGCAGTAACCATTAACGGTGGTGACGCTTCAGAATTATACACCTATGGTGCCGAAAAAGTACTTGAAGTAAAAGAAGGAAGTTTGTCGTCTTTTAACGCAAAGGCGTATGCCGCTATTATTAGTCAAGCTGCAAATGCACAAAATGCTGATGTAGTAATTATTGATTCGAGTGTTGATGGGTTAACAGTAGCGTCATTAGTGGCAGTTGCATTAGACGCAGGGTATGCTTCAAATGTTGTTGATTTACCAAGTAGTACGAGTCCGTTTACTGTAAAACGTAAAGCTTTCTCTAACAAAGGATTTAACAATACTGTTATCTCTACCGATAAAAAAGTTATTGGAGTTGCGAAGAATTCATATGGTGCTCACGAAAATTCTGTATCAGGTTCTTCTGAGAGTTTCAGCGCAACAATTCCAGAAATGGGTGTGAAATCAGAAAGCGTGAGTAAAGCTAGTGGTAGTGTTACCATTGCTGATGCTGATGTTGTTGTTTCGGCTGGTAGAGGGTTGAAAGGACCTGAAAATTGGGGAATGGTCGAAGAACTGGCCACTATTTTAGGTGCCGCAACTGCATGCTCTAAGCCTGTTTCTGATTTAGGTTGGAGACCACATAGCGAGCATGTTGGACAAACGGGTAAACCAGTAGCATCTAATTTATACATAGCCATTGGAATTTCTGGAGCCATTCAGCACTTAGCAGGAATCAATGCTTCTAAAGTAAAAGTTGTTATTAACACTGACCCTGAAGCTCCATTCTTTAAAGCGGCAGACTATGGTATTGTAGGAGATGCTTTTGAAGTAGTTCCACAATTAATTGAAAAATTAAAAGACTTTAAAGCACAAAACTCATAAAATTTATTAAATTGTGCCTGCAAAAGGCTGTCTAATTTAGGACAAAAAATCCTTTATTAGATGGCTTTTGCATTTTAGAATCAACTATGAGTTTAGTACGACTGAACATAAAAGGCATATCATATAGCCAAACACAAAGCGGTGCTTATGCATTGGTTTTAAGTGAAATAGAAGGAGAAAGAACCTTACCTATAATTATTGGAGCTTTTGAGGCTCAATCTATAGCAATTGCCCTAGAGAAGGAAATCAAACCTCCAAGACCATTAACTCATGACCTTTTTAAAACCTTTTCTGACCGTTTTCAAATAAAGGTAAAACAGGTTATCATACATAAATTGGTAGATGGTGTTTTCTACTCAAGCCTCATTTGTGAACGTGATAGAATAGAAGAAATAATTGATGCACGTACTTCTGACGCAATAGCGTTGGCAACTAGATTTAACGCGCCGATTTTTACGTACGAAAATATTCTAGATAAGGCTGGTATTTTTTTAAAATCGAAAGACGATTCTGTTGAAGATATTGCAAATATTGAAGTTGAAGAAACCGTTTCTGAACCCTCAATACCGCAAGACGCTTCGTTTAAAGAAATCTCGCTCAATGAACTTCATAACAAATTAGATGAAGCCGTTGTTAATGAAGACTATGAATTAGCAGCCAAACTGAGAGACGAAATTTCTAAACGTCAAAAATAAACCCTTACTAACATCTATTATGCGAAATTTACTTTGTATTCTTCTTGCCATTTTTACATTTAATACATATGCGCAAGATTCATTGCAAGTAACCTCGGTAGATTCAGTATCAATAGAAAAAGTAAGCACTTCGAAAGTTGATGAACTCAATGATAACTCAGAAACGAAGACAGCTCAAGTAAGTAACGATACTATTATTCCAAGTCAAGGTTTTTCCATGAACTCATTATGGAGAGGTGTATTAGGAATGATTTCATTGTTGCTCATTGCATTTCTTTTTAGTAGTAACAAAAGAGCTATTGATTGGAAAAAAGTCGCCATAGGATTATCTCTTCAGCTGATCATAGCAATTGGTGTGTTGAAAATATCCTTTATTCAGAAAGGCTTTGAATTGATAGGAGGTTTATTCATAGAAATACTAAATTACACAAGAGCTGGAAGCAAATTTTTATTCGATGGATTAGTAGTCGATATGGACACTTTTGGATATATTTTTGCTTTTCAAGTGCTCCCTACTATCATCTTTTTTTCTGCCTTAACTTCTTTATTATTTTACCTAGGTATTATTCAAAAATTAGTAAAAGTACTAGCATTATTATTATCCAAAGTATTAGGTATTTCAGGAATGGAGAGTCTCTCTGTTGCCGGGAATATATTTCTAGGGCAAACGGAAGCACCATTGCTTATCAAGGCCTATTTAGAAAAAATGAATAAATCAGAAATGCTTTTAGTAATGATTGGTGGTATGGCTACTGTGGCTGGAGCAGTTCTTGCCGCCTATATTGGTTTTCTTGGTGGAGAGGATACCGCGCTACAATTAGTCTTTGCGAAACATTTACTGGCAGCTTCTGTCATGGCCGCTCCTGGCGCTATTGTCATTTCTAAAATACTCTATCCTCAAACAGAAACCGTGAATACAGATGTATCTGTATCTCAAGAAAAAATTGGTTCTAATATACTTGACGCCATTGCCAATGGAACAACAGAAGGATTGAAGCTTGCGGTTAATGTAGGTGCTATGCTTTTAGTATTTGTAGCTTTTATCGCAATGATTAATGGCATATTTGGTTGGATAGGAGATATTACAAATCTGAATGATTGGATGGCAGCTAATACTGCATATCCTGCCCTTTCTTTGGAAGCCATTCTAGGAACAATATTTGCACCACTCATGTGGCTTATTGGTGTAGCAACAGCTGACACTATGCTAATGGGGCAACTCCTCGGTATAAAATTGGCCGCTAGTGAATTTGTTGGATATATTCAGTTAGCAGAACTTAAAAACGCTGCCAATGCAACGCATTTAACTTACAATAAATCTATCATTATGGCCACCTATATGCTTTGTGGCTTCGCCAACTTCGCATCTATAGGTATTCAAATTGGAGGTATCGGGTCATTAGCTCCAGGACAACGTAAAACCTTGTCTGAATTCGGTATGAAAGCTTTAATTGGAGGTTCTATAGCTTCTTTGATTTCTGCGACTATCGCCGGAATGATCATTGGCTAAATGCTATATTATACACCTACTCCTATCGTAATCATCTTTGCGATTTAAAAATCAAATCGATAATTCATTTTAAAAGCAATACCCCAGTTTTTACGCCTGATATTTTGATCAAAATTATCAGTAGCTACGAGATACACATATGATAATGGTTTATATTCCCATTGTAAACGACTATTTACATTGAAATTATCTGCCTGCGTATTGTATTGTACATACGTTGTCCAATTTAAACGATTATTAAAAAAGATCTCGCCCGTAAAACGTGCAAGATGAAAGGTTTCTTCTCCCAAATCATTCAAATCAATTTTATTGATATCGTAAGAAGCTTCAAGATTAGCAAAAGGCAATAATTGATAATTCAAATATACACCTCCAGTGGTTCTTTTGCCACTATAGTAACTTCCTTTTCTCACATTAAAACGATATCTAAACTTTTGATTGTTGGCCGAATTATAGCCAATTTTCAAGGTACCGAAACGATAGATATCAGGCACCAAAGAATTTCCGTTTCCTAATGGATCAAATCCATATTTTAAATCAATATAATCATAGTTAACAACGAAATATACCGCTGACAAATTTTTAAAGAAAATAGCCGAATTATAGAAGTGTTGTGATTGTGAGAGCTCTCCCTCTTCGTCAAAATAATTATCTAACCCATAATTTATAAAACGAATAGAGTTTAACCACGACGACTTTTCATAAAACTTTTCATATTCTATTCCCGAAGAAGTTTGAGTGTACCCTTCTCGTATTACAAGATCATTTAAGGCATCATAGTTATAAAGTCTGGGTGTAAAACCAACATCGGTTATATAATTCTTTTCTAACTTTCTAATAGACGTATTCCAATTCAGTCCTCTTTTATTAAACCAAATCCCTGCATTGTAAAAATTATTATCACCACTAATGTTTGTGGTAAGGCTTTTACCATAATTAAGTAATCCGATCCACTTATTATTGTTTGATTTATAATTCAAATTAATACCAGCAACGCGATTATAATTATTAGAAAAGTTGAATTTTTGGGTTTCTTGTCTATTGATAAAGTAACCTGTAGTAGTGAAATTTTTCGATAATTGTTGTTCACCAACTACTACTCCATAATTTTGTGATGCAACAGCATTCTTTGCATCTGTTTGTACATTGAGCACACCTATTCTTGTCTTTGATGATAGATTGCCAGACAACTTAAGTCCGAATTGAATATCGCTCGCCGCCCCTATTCTTCTTGAGTAAAACGGGTTTACACCGACAACACCCAAATTCGAAAATAGATCACTATTCTCTAAAAAGAAGTTTCGTCTTTCTGGAAAAAAAATGGAGAAACGTGTTAAATTAGTCACCTGTTGATCTACATCTATTTGTGAAAAATCAGGATTTATCGTAGCATCCAATTTCAATGAAGAAGATACATTGTATTGAACATCTAAACTAGGTTTAAATCTCGTTTGGTTATTCTTCTCTAGAACATCATTTTCATAATTGATCGTTTGTGATGGCGTTACTGCAAAACGTGATGGTGTAATAGTTGGTAGTGCATCTACTGTGAACTTCTCAGTAAAACGCAAATCAAATAATCTATAGTTACGCTTCACGTTCTTTAAAATTGTCCACGCGTTCTTTTTAATATCTCGAACATAAAACTGAATACCAAATACAGCTTCTCCTTTCGAATAATTCAAGGCTTTTAAAGGAATTGCCATTTCATATTGTTTTTGTGTCCCATTAGTAAAAGTCTGTGCATTCCATACGGCGTTCCAACTTGTATTGAAATCAAAACCTTCATTAATTCGTTCAACCAATCCATCAATAAGAGTACCATACCCATTTACCGAAAAATAGTACGCATTTTGTTCTTGATTTTGAGTGTCAATTAATAGTACAATTCCGTCACTCAAACCGATGGGAATATCTCGCTTTAAACTACTTACCTGTGTTCGCGCTTCGCTGTCATTATAAACGGCACTTACAAATAAATACTCACCGTTATGAAATAATTTTACAATCGTTTGATTTTCTGCTAGGCCCTCATCAGTTGGTAAATAATTATAGAAGTTGGTATATGCTTGTAAATTACTCCAAACAGCTTCATCAAATTTTCCGTCGATCGAAATTTTAGCATCCACAAACTTAATATTCGGAGTTTGAGAAAATAAAACTTTGCTAAAAAAGGAAAAGAAAATTATCAATAACCCTAATCTGATTTCCTTTTTCATTTTTCTGCAACACTAATTAATTGTATAATTTTTAACGAAACCTCTTCTGATGATAAAAAATTTTGCCCAGTGACCAATCTACCATCAACCTCAACATGTGATTTACTACGTTCTGAAAAATGAAACTTCCCTCCTCTATCTTCAATGGTCTTTTTAATCAAAAATGGGAAGGTCTTAAAGTATGCTTTTTCTTTATTTTCGAAATCATCGGGATAACCACTCACATTTTTACCATCTACCAAATATTTTCCATCTTTTGTTTTTAAATTAACAATACCTGCTGTTCCATGACATACTGAAGAAATGATACCGTTATATTGCTCATAAACCTCCATGGCTATATCCTGAATCTCTTTATTCTCTGGTACTCCGAACATGGCTCCTCCACCTCCAATGTATTGCACTGCTTTATACTTTGAAGCCTGCACTTCTTTAGGAGATTTTGTATTTTTCAATGCACTCATAAAATCTCTGTCATAAACATATTTTTTAATCAATTCATCAGAAGTATTGATATATGACAACGGTACCGCACCGCCTTTAGGACTTACAAAGTCAATAACATAACCAGCTTTTTTGAACACATTATACGCATGTACTATTTCTGAAAAGCTATTACCAGTATTTAACTTAGTATTTCCATAGAAATGAGCATTCGAAAGGATAAATAATACAGCATTTTGATTTGGGTCATCGACTCGAGTTGCCGTTTTGCTGATTATTTTCCAATTGTTTTCGATCTTTTTTAATAAAAATAAATCGATATATATCATATTTCTTTCGGGAAAAGAAATTTCTACTTTTGCATTCGCAATATCTTTTGTTACTTCTATTTCTAGAATTTTTGCATAACGTCCGTTGAACTTTCCTTTTTCACCTCTTTTAAAAAAACCTGCGTATTCTTTCGGCGTATACATTTTGAATCCGTCTTTAGCAGTAAGATATAAGGTGGCATTGTCAGCAAAAGCACTTTCAAGCATTTCGAGCTCATTATAAGAGCTTCCGTTCATATAATTTTGGAGTGTCTCTGTAATTAATGAAGATTCTGATTGTGCATTCATTCCTTGAAAAAGTAGAAAGGTGATAAACAGTAAACTATAATTTTTCATGATAAGGTGTTTTCGATTCGAATACAAACATGAAAAAACAACAGCACAACGGTGTAATCAGTTATAATTTAGGCGTCCTGAATTATAATTCTGGAGTTATTACGACTTCACAACAAACTATTTTCTCTATCAATTTCGGATATTCGAAACATGAAAACACTAAAATTCAAATAGTTATGAGAAAATTTATCATTGTTATAGTATTCACATCTCTCTTGTCTTGTGACACACAAAATGAGAATAGCCATACAGCGCCTACCCATAATTTTACCGTAGAACGTCTTATTATTCTTAATGAAAAAAATGAGATCTTTATGACACGAGAGCAAGATGTTTGGGGCGCTCCATCTTTTTCTTTCGACAAACGTCAGTATGTTAAAGAAAGCATCGATAGTTTGGCAAATGCATATGGTTTATCAATCTCCCGACCAGAATTGCGTGGATATTTTGGGTTTAAATATAAATATCACCCATTTGCTACAAGACGCGCCTTTTATGTAGCCGAGTATATAAGTGGTAATCCCATAATACCAGCTCCCATGGAAGAATTTAAATGGATGTCTTTAGAGGAAGTCATAGAAAATTCTATTGTCGATGCTTGGAAAGATATTTTCAAACATATTTTAGAGAATCCGAACACAGTATGGGGAGCATCTTTTGAGGTATATAGAGATGGATCAGATCACCGAACAAGAACTACTGAATCATTTTACCCATTATTTAAGACAAAAGAAATCGAAGAATAAGAAGGTAAACACCTAACTAAATTGCTTTTTAAACGCTGCTGGAGTTTTGCCAACGGCCTTTTTAAAAGTAGCGTAAAAACTTGATTTAGAAGAAAAGCCAGCCTCGTAACCAATAGCCTCTAAGGTGAATTGATTATTTTCTTTCAGTAAGCGTTTTGCTTCATTTATACGATGGTCATTTACGTATGAAGCGAAGCTTTTCCCTAGATTATCATTCAATAATTGGGATAATTTATGTGTAGAAATATGGATATCTTTCGCAACCAATTGTAATTTTATATCTGCCTTTTTGTAAAGCTCTTTATCTTTCATCAAATCATTTAACTGCTTAATTAAAAAATTCGCTTCAGATTCATCAATCTTTTTAGCGCCATACTTTTGCGGAATATCCTGAAAAATAGTATTCCTATTTTTCTTAAACAAAAAGAAAAACAACAAACCATAAAAGACGACTGAAAATGTAATTGTTCCGACTAGATACAAATAAAAGTAGCCGATCATATAAGCAGAAAATATTAATACGTTTCCTACAAAAACAGCCACTAGCCATAACTCTGCTGTTGTACATTTTTGAGTTTTACTGAATAGTTTTAAAAAAATATCTTTAAGTACTACTCCAGATAATACAATATAAATACCCCAAATGAAATAAATAAAATGAACAAAATAGACATGCCAAAATTCAATATTCGTTTCATAAGGTTTGATAATTCCAACAATTAAGACGACTAAAAATAAAATGCCAATATGAACTTTCCAAGAAGTTGGAATCACTCTTATATTTTTGACCGACGACCTCAAATAATAATATAAGAATATCCCTATTAAAAAACAGGCCGACAATCCTATTTGAGGTATTATTAGTTCCTTCTCTGAAGCTTCGGTAAAAATCATATATACCGATTTTCCGATTCGAATACTCAACATTAAAACAAGTAATCCGAAAAAGATATTTTGGGGGCGTTTTTGTTTAGAAAAGAATAAGAAATAAAAGCTCGCTAAAAAGCCGTTAAAAACTCCTACTGAACAAATAAAAAAAAGTATTGGATCTTTAAATGTCACCGTTTATGCAAAAATTATTTTCGCCCAAGTTAATAAATAAAATCCCAAATATTGTTAATCTTCTCTTAACCAAATTCAAATACTACGTTGATAACTTTTATATAATTTTAGGGTACTTTCTCTTTGTAGTTACTCCTTTTTTTTACTTTTATTTTCTAGAAAATGATGACGACATGAAACAATATTTAGATTTAGTAAAGCACGTTTTAGAGAACGGTAATGAAAAAGGAGATAGAACCGGAACGGGCACCAAGAGCGTTTTTGGTTATCAAATGCGTTTTGATCTAAGTGAAGGTTTTCCGATGGTTACAACAAAGAAATTGCATCTTAAATCTATTGTTCATGAATTGCTGTGGTTTATTAAAGGAGATACGAATGTAAAATACTTACAAGATAATGGCGTGCGCATTTGGAATGAATGGGCCGACGAAAATGGCGATTTAGGTCCGGTTTATGGACATCAATGGCGTAATTGGAATAGTGATGAGATAGACCAGCTAAAAGATGTCATCACGACTTTAAAAAACAATCCGAACAGTAGAAGAATGCTTGTTTCTGCATGGAACCCAAGTGTTTTACCAGATACGTCAAAATCATTCAGTGAAAACGTTGCAAATGGCAAAGCCGCACTCCCTCCATGCCATGCTTTTTTTCAGTTCTATGTTGCTGATGGTAAACTCTCCTGCCAACTGTATCAAAGAAGTGCCGACATTTTTCTAGGCGTACCATTTAATATAGCTTCATATGCGTTATTTACATTAATGATGGCGCAAGTGTGTGGTTATGAACCTGGAGAATTCATACATACGTTTGGAGACGCACATATCTATAACAACCATTTCGAACAATTAGAGTTGCAACTCTCTCGTGATACTCGACCGTTACCAAAAATGATATTGAATCCAGAAGTGAAAAACATAACAGATTTCACTTTCGATGATTTTACCTTAGTTGATTACAATCCGCATCCGCATATAAAAGGCGCGGTAGCTGTATAAAATTATAATTCTAATACAGCGTTTTCAGCACCCGCATAGTTGTTCCAAACATAGCTATCGGCTTGCTCATCATTCGTGTACTTACTATCAATTAAATACCTGAATTCATAATTTGCGTTTTTCGCTAAATCTATTGAACCTTTAAAAGTACCGTTTTTCAATTTTCTTAATTTTGAAGCACTGGTGTCCCAATTGTTAAATGAACCAATAACTGCAACTCTCTTTGCTTCTTTCGCTGGTACTGTAAATGTTACTTTACATACGGGTTTACTTTTTAAATACTGTTTCTTAATTGCCATACTATTTAACTTTAAAATTTGATATAAAATTAGGCAAGAATCGCTAATAAAACCGCATTATTCGTTAAGTCTATGTTATTTTTATGAATATCAAATTTTCGTTCTCGATAAAAAATTGAAATCTTAAAAAAGGCATTGTTAAAATTTCATTTTATCTTTTTTTTAACAGTTGTTTTTCAGCAAATACTAGTATTTTTGTAACTAACCTAACATCAATAACCGTTAATTAGATAAATAGTCTAACTTTGAAGTATTCAAGACATAGTGTTTACATCAATTAAATAACTTGAGAAATGGAAAAAGGAGAATTAAAAAGAAACATTCTAGAAAGAATAGAAAGTATTGATGATATAAATAGGTTATCTGCAATTCAAACGATACTGAACACTTTAGAAAGTGAACAGATCAGTTTAGACCAAGTGAATGATGCCTTAGAAACGGAAGACTTTTCAGGCTACATTAAAGAATGGTTAAAAAATATGTAGTTTTGTAACTCATTTTTATAAAATTGTTTCAATGAAAAAGATTACTTTTTTATTAATTGTATTCTTAAGTAGTTCTGCCATGTACTCTCAGGAATCTGAAGAAATTATCGAAGAAGTCGCTATTGAAGAAGTGGTTGATAAACCTCAAGATATACCATTCTCGATTATTGAAGAAGTTCCTATTTACCCTGGATGCGAAAATCTTGGCAGAACTGATAAAAAAACCTGCTTTCAGAACAAAATCGTTAAACATATCTCTAAGAATTTTAATTATGTGAATAAAGACAGTTTAGCGTCGGGTCGCAAAAAGATTTACGTGATGTTTACTATTGACAAAGAAGGCATTGTAAAGAACATCAACGCTCGGGCTCCTCATCCCGCATTGGCCTCAGAAGGCAAAAGAGTAATTCAGTTGATACCTCAAATGACTCCTGGAAAACAAAGAGGAAAACCTGTTAATGTGAAATATCTACTCCCCATAACTTTTACAATAGAATAATTACAATTTGGAATCAAAAGAACAGCACGAAGTTTATGAAAAAGCTCGCAAAAGAGTAAAACAAAAAAAGCGATTGTATTATCACTTTTTATTGTTTTTAGTAGGTTCAGTATTTTTAATA
Organism: uncultured Flavobacteriaceae bacterium; assembly: GCA_947500525.1. Taxonomy (GTDB): domain Bacteria; phylum Bacteroidota; class Bacteroidia; order Flavobacteriales; family Flavobacteriaceae; genus Aureibaculum. The sequence goes on from CANMSH010000003.1 coordinate 486,900, forward strand.
GTACTGAACGTTGTTTTTGACGTTGGTGAACAATTTGGAGAATGGTTTAAATATGCAGTTGCTGCTTGGTTGTTTCTTTGGATACTACATTTTGTGAATGTATTCATTACGAATCGTTTTTTTGGTAAAGATTGGGAACGTATAGAGACCGAAAAACTCATTTCTAAACATGCTGAAAAAGTTGAAAAGTTAGAGAATAACCTCATTAAGAACAAAATTATTACACCTAACGACGCATTGCCAGAGTCAGAAAAAAAAAATCTAGATCTATGATCACTCTTATTGCCGCCATTGGTAAGAATAATGAGTTAGGAAAAGACAACGATTTAATTTGGCACTTACCCAACGATCTTAAAAGGTTCAAAAAGGTTACGGCAGGACACCATGTAATTATGGGTCGAAAAACGTATGAATCCCTGGGCAGACCGTTACCAAATCGTACGAACATAATTATTACTCGTAATTCGAACTATAAAGCAGATGGTTGTGTTGTTGTGCATTCTTTAAAAGAAGCCATTGCAGCGGCTCAAGAAGATGAAAATCCATATATTTTAGGAGGTGCCGAAATTTATAATCAGGCTATAGCAATAGCCGATTATTTAGATATAACCCATGTAGATGCTTCGCTTGATGCGGATGCTTTTTTTCCTGAAATTGACGAAAATCTATGGGTTACAATTGCCCGAGAGGATCATCAAAAAGACGAAAGGCATCAGTATAATTACAGCTTTGTGACATACAAAAAAGTGGGCCGATAGCCCACTTTTCACCAATTTAACTAAACTTATGAATCAAATACAGATCATAATATTTTTAGATGTCTAAGTTTTGAATAAATCTTCTACCCTCTACCTTGATTACGAAGGTGTAAACACCTTTCGCTGAAGTAGAAAAATCATAGATTTTTCCTAAAACATCTCCTTCTTTTTCAATTTTCCCAGCATATATTGATTCTCCATTGTCTGCAAAGATTTCAACATTTAAAACCTCATTATTTACAGAAGCCTTAGAAACGTGTACATATTTCTTATTACTAACAAACACCACTGGTTTAAAAATACTCTCTTCTAATTCTTTATCGAAAGTAACAACAGAAGCCGTCACTTTAAAGGGAACAATTTTAATCTCTACGTCTTGTTCCATTTCAAAATAATAATTACCATTTGGTAGTGATGTTAAATCAAATCCTTTTGTATAATTACCGTTTAACTGTATTGCTTCCTTATATAATATCAATCCATTTACATCTTTAATAGATAGAATTGAACCTTTCTTTACATCGTTAAAAGTTACATTCGTTCTTACTCTTTTCCCTTTGTTTGTGTTACCTGAAATCTCATTTCCGTAACTTACTGAAACACCTACTATTAGTGCTACAAGTACTAAACTTTTTCTAATTGTTGTTTTCATAATTTATTATTTTACATTATTAGACAAGGCAAAGGTATAAGCAATCTACATGTCTAAAAACATCAGTTTTGACGAATTTATATACAAAATTAACATTAAGAAATTGTTAAGAGCCTATTTAGGTTAATTTAGCATATATTATTGTTAAATTACTACACATTGATTATTTCTTATGATGTACCTTTGTAAAAAAACTGAGGATAATGGCACTGCGAAAACCAGCTTTTGAAAAAGTAAGTCCAGAATTTGGGAGTTCTATTTTAGTCAAGCAACATACAGAGAAAAGGAAAAATAGTCATATGTTTTGGCATTTCCATCCTGAAATAGAACTTGTTTATGTAAATAAAGGGCGTGGCAAGAGACACATTGGAAATCACTTGTCTTATTTTAATAATAGTCAACTCATTTTAATTGGATCAAATTTACCGCACAATGGGTTTACGGATGGATTAACGGCAAAAGGTTCGGAAACCGTTGTACAGTTTAAACCAAATTTTCTAGGAGATACTTTTTTTACGCTCCCAGAAATGGCAAGTATATTAACCTTATTTGAGCGTGCTAAAAAAGGCATTTTGTATCCTCCTGAAACGAAAAAGATATTGGGACCTCAAATAGAAAATCTAGCCACATTGGAAGGGTTTGAGCGTATTAACAAACTATTGGAAATATTACATGAACTTTCTTCGGCTGTAGACTATACTATATTAAACGCAGACGGTTTTGCTTTTGAGACAGAACCTCAAGACAGCACAAAGATTGATTTAATTTTTAAACATATCAACCATAATTTCCATCGTCATATTAGTTTAGATGAAATTGCAGATAAAGTAAGCATGACGGTCCCCGCATTTTGTCGATATTTTAAAAAAGCAACCGGAAAAACCTTCACGAAACTTGTGAATGAATATCGCGTTGTTCATGCCACGAAGTTATTATCTGAAAGTCAAAATAGTATTACTGATATATGCTTTGAATGCGGTTTTAATAATTTCTCACATTTCAACAAATTGTTTAAAGAATTTACAGGCAAGAGCGCTTCAAAATATCGAAGCGAAATGAAGCGCATTATTCAATAATGTGTCTGGTTATTTTATTTCTAGAAGAAATGGCATTCTAGCTTGAATTCCCTTTAAATCTAAATATCCCTTCATATTCTTGTACATATTGTAATTATCAATACCGAGTTCTTCCTTCAACAATTTTTCTTTAGTCTTCGCTGAAATAGAAAACGGACTAAAAGTATCTTGAAAATCAACTTTAAATCTAGGATAATTAGTCGTTCTATACGTTTCTATCTCTGCTAGTTCTGCGGCCATCTTTATGGCATCTTCTAAACTTCCTAATTTATCTACTAAACCATTCTCAAATGCTTCGGTGCCTGTCCAAACTCTACCTTGTGCAATATTATCTACTTCTTCTGGGGTCATTCCTCTACCTTGTGCGACTCTGTTTACAAAAGTCGAGTAAACATCTTTAACACCTTCTTCCGTTACATTACGAAAATCCTCTGACATGGGTTCAAAAAGACTATATCCAACAGATTGCTTGTTGGTACCAACTTGCTCGGCATTGATCCCAATATTATCAGCAAATTTATTGATATTCGGTATCATACCGAAAACACCAATAGAACCGGTTATTGTCGTCGGTTCAGCAACAATAGAATCAGCATTACAAGCAATATAATAACCTCCAGAGGCTGCTAAATTACCCATAGAAACAACTAACGGTTTTTCTTTTTTCGCTAATTCTAATTCTCTCCAAATCAAATCTGAAGCTAAAGCACTACCACCTGGAGAGTTTACACGCAAAACAATTGCTTTTACTCTCTTATCTTTTGTTACTTTTCGCAAAGCTTCTGTCATTTTACCCTGACCAATATAGCTATGATCTCCGTCACCGTACATAATATTGCCTTGAGCATATAAAACTGCTATTTTATCTGTTGCAGAAGACTTGATTCTTCCTTTTCCTGAAGAAATATAATCATTAATGGTAACCGTGTTTAGCTTATCAGTAGAATCTAAGTCGGCTAGGGTCTTTAATTTATCTTCATACTGATCAAAATACAACTGAGCATCAATCATACTATTTTCAAGGGCCAATGACGGTGTTCTTAAAAGTAAGTCATCTGCAATTTTATTGATTTCTTCATCTGATTTATTTCTACTCTCCCCAATATCTGTGACCATTTCACTCCAAATTGAGTTCAAAAAAGAAGAAATTTGCTCTCTATTGGCGTCACTCATTTCATTAGATAAAAAAGGCTCTACTGCACTCTTGTATTTACCATGACGTATGATTTCCATTTTTACCCCATATTTATCTTCAAAGTCTTTGAAATATAATATCTCGCTTGACAAACCTTTAAACTCACCTGCACCAACCGGATTCATATAAATCGAATCGGCTACTGAACTCAAGTAATAATTTTTCTGAGTAAAAACATCTGCATAGGCAACAATAAACTTACCTGATTCTTTAAACTCCAATAATTTATTTCGAATAGTTTGTGTTTGGGAAATACCAGCATTCACAAAAAGAGTATTGATACTAATTCCTTTAATGTTGTCGTCAGTCTTGGCATTTTCTATGGCATTAATAATTTCATGCATTTCTAACACATCACTATCACTACTTCCCAAAAAACTAGCAAAAGGGTCAGTTACACTATAATCATCAACAATAGCATTCTCTAAATTCAATTCTAAAATCGAGTTATTCTTAACAACCACTGCAGCTTCTTCACCAAATGAGGATGCCGAAGCACTTACAAAGGCTAAAAACACTAAAAACATAATACCTCCAGCAATAAATACTCCTAGTATAACCGCCAATAATTCTCTTAAAAATGTCATTCGTTTATTATTTTATTAAGTAAGTCTTATTTTAAATGAATCCGTTACATATGACTTCTTAAAATGTTCATAAATTTAAAGATGTAAATATAAACTTTTATTGCCTGATTTTATTTTCTTTGCCTATATAAGATGAAGATTCAACGCACTACATATCTATCATTGGGATCTAATAAGGGAAATACTCTTAAAAACTTGCAATTGGCTTGTAATGAGATTGCTCAAAAAATAGGTAGAATAATTCGAATTTCATCGGTTTATAAAACGGCTCCTTGGGGTTTTGAAAGTGAAGACTTTTTAAATATTTGTATAGAAGTGTCAACAAATTTAACTCCTGAGAAACTCCTCAAAACTGTGCTAGCGATAGAAACTAATATGGGTAGAAAGCGGCAGGTATCTAAAGAGTATAGCGCCAGAGTTATAGATATAGACATTCTACTTTTTGATGATGAAATCATTTTTCATGAAAATTTAAAAGTACCGCACCCAAATATGTTGGAACGAAAGTTTGTCTTGGTACCTCTCACAGAAATTGCATCTAACTTAAAACATCCTATTGCGAAAAAAACAATATTGATGTGTTTACAAAGCTGTACTGATACCTCTGATATCGAAAAAACCGACTTGCAACTACAACGACCTATATCGATCGTTGATAAATTTAATTACATCGCGATCGAAGGAAATATTGGAGCTGGTAAAACCACCTTGGCGAAAATGATTGGTGATGACTTTAACGCAAAGTTGGTATTGGAGCGTTTTGCTGACAATCCTTTTTTACCAAAATTTTACGAAGATAAAGATCGCTATGCTTTTCCATTAGAAATGAGTTTTTTAGCCGATCGGTATTCTCAACTATCGGATGATTTGGCACAATTTGATCTCTTTAAAAACTTTATCGTTTCTGACTATTATATTTTTAAATCTCTCATTTTCGCTCAAGTCACCTTGGCGAAAGAAGAATATGTGTTATATCGACGGATGTTTGATATTATGTATAAAGAAATTACAAAGCCAGACCTCTACGTTTATTTATACCAAAACACAGAACGCTTATTGAAGAACATAAAAAAAAGAGGGCGAGATTATGAACAAAACATTGCGAGTGAGTATTTAGAAAAAATACACCAAGGTTATTCTGGATTTATTAAAACCGAACAAAATTTGAACACCTTAATTATAGATGTTTCGTCACTCGATTTTGTAAATAACACGGCTGATTACGATTATATTATCAAGCAAATTAATGAAGTTGATATTTAAAAACAGGAAGCAATTGCTGCGTCAAGCTTAATTTACTATAAACGTCTCCTTTTACTATTCTTTCAAGAGCTCGAGCTTTTCAGCAAAATAAGCGCAAAAATCTCGCATTGTAGCCGTCATTTTCTCATCATTGGTCGCTCTGTAGAAAGTATCAGACATAGATAGCAATGTTTGGTGAAAAAAATGTTGCATTTCTTCTAATGGCATGTCTTTTGTCCATAAATCCATTTTCAAGGTTTCTTTTTTATTCGGATCCCAAACAGATATCATGAATGCTTTTGTTTCTTCGTTATCAACACCACCATCTTTGGCATCCCAAGATAACTTTTCAGGAATTTTATTGTCGTCTAATTCGACTTTGAATTTGATTTCAGATGTATGTGCAGCCATTATTTCGTTGGTTTATATTTTGATTTTTTATAGATGACTTCGTTTTCGGTACGAACCATTTGCTGTAAGTCTACCTTATTATGTTTCATATATGATCTCACTATTTGCCATCCAAACCACGCTCCTATTTTGCCAGGAGATTCGTTGTCATTTGCCAAAAAGAATTTCGAAAAGGGAGCATCCTCTATAAACCTACGTGATAACTCAGGGTCGGTGCTAAAAAGGTAGTCACTCTCAACGAAATATTTCCAAATATCAACATCATTTAACGCTGCCCACTCCATTTGCGCTTCAGTATATCCAATTTTATGGGCACGACTTACTTTAGGTAAAAAAGCATCAAGCATATACGTTGATTTTCCTTCTTGTATAATTCTTGAGATAAAGGTTCTATCATTGGTTCGAGGAATTTCTCTTTGTGCTAATTCTTTTGCCACCGTAACGGCCATATGGTCTTTGGTAAAGTTTCTTTTTATATACTCCGGAAAATCAGCATAAATAGCACTCTCTTCACCAAGAAACGCATCTAAGGATACCAGTAACAAACTATCCGCATAAATTACGCGTCGTTCGTAATTCACATTGGTAAGTAAGGTGATTATCGTGGGTTCTTGAAATCCTTTGTAGTAATATTTTACGTGTTTAAAAAGTGATGCTAAATTTTCTTTTTGATCATCAAAATTTTTATATACTCCTTGGGTTTTTGCAAATAAATCTTGCTCATCCTTATCCTGCATTTTGGCTACCCATATACTATCTGGAGTAGCGGCAGGAAACAACAACGGAAATTCACTTTTTAAATCTTCTAACTGGGTGACAGGTGTTGTATAAAAGGCCGTATCAAAACGTTTTACCTTTACGTCAACGTCTATATTTGAAACATCAACTTCTAACTTATTTTCTTCTGCGCAAGAAAATAAAATGCTTAAACATAAAAAGAGTATATTATATTTATAAATCGCCTTCACAATTTTTAGATTTTTTAGTATTTTCGCTTCAACGACAAAACTACTAAATTGTTTCGCAATGCATACAGAAAAAGTTACAAAACATATTGTTAAATGGTTAAAAGATTACGCTACAAATGCCAAAGTGAATGGTTTTGTTGTAGGGGTATCTGGTGGAATTGATTCTGCGGTGACTTCATCGCTTTGCGCCGAAACTGGTTTTGATGTATTATGCCTTGAAATGCCTATTCATCAAGGACAAAATCAGGTAAATAGAGCAAAAGAACATATTGCACAATTAAAAGAGCGTTATGACAATGTGCGTTCTCAAAATGTAGATCTTACTGCTGCTTTTGATGTTTTAAAAGACACTTTCCCTACAGATGGTGCTAAAGATAAAGTAGATCTCTCTTTAGGAAATACGAGAGCTCGTTTACGAATGACAACGTTGTATTATTTTGCGGGCATTAACGGGTATTTGGTTTGCGGTACTGGAAACAAAGTGGAAGATTTTGGCGTTGGATTCTACACAAAATATGGTGATGGAGGCGTTGATTTGAGTCCGATTGCTGATTTGATGAAATCAGAAGTATATGCCGTGGGTAAGTACTTAAAAGTACCAGCTTCTATATTAATAGCAAAACCTACGGATGGTTTGTTTGGTGATTCTCGTACTGATGAAGATCAAATTGGTGCGACTTATGACGAACTAGAGTGGGCCATGTACAGAGCCGATGAAGGAAAGACCGCTGATGATTTTGAAGGTAGAGAACAACGTGTAATGGAAATTTACACCTGGCGAAATAAGGCCAACAAACATAAAATGGATCCTATTCCGGTTTGTGTGATTCCGAAGGAACTGAAGCGTTAGTTTTTAACTTTTCGTAACGTTCATACCAACTCCTTTGAACTTTTCTAAACATTTGAGGATCTAATAGTAATTTTTCAGTAGTACTTGGTCTTACGGTTGAAGAAAAATAAAAATTTCCATTCTTATGTAGAATTATTATTGAATACATATCTACACCCTTCCCAAAGATTTTTTGTAGCAACAAATTCTCATCTTTATACCACTTTACTTGACTCTTAGAAATTGGATAGTCATTTTCACGATTATAAAAATTATAGAGTTCGGCATTTTTTATTCGCCAATATCTTTCTTTCATTTTCCTAAGACCACTCTTGAAATGCTTAAAACTCCCAATACTTCTAAAACTACTTGGAATTTTAGATCCCGTCTTGTTAATAACAACGTAATTCTTCTTAACCATGTTCTTAACAACGGGTAAGGAGTCATAATAATGTATTACCCAAATCTTACTGGTATCTAATTTGTATTTCTTTTTAAAAAATTTATTCAGTTGCTTTTTTTTCTCAAATCCAATATCTCCAAAAAACTCTCTAAATTTTAGTTTCTTATAATCGATAGTATCTGATGTATAATGTGTATAATAGAATAACTTTGATTCCAACCTTCTTTCGAACTCAGCCGAACTTATTTCTTTATAATTCTCATCAACATAAGTTAGTTTTTTAGTTTGGGCTGTGCCGCCTAAAATTGACAAGGAGAAAAAAACAAAAAATAATAGCTTCTTCATAAACGGCTTTAAGTATTGAAACATCAAAAATGACTTCCTACACGACTCTATTCAATTTCTCAAATAGTAATTTTTTAAGAGAGGTATAGTTTACAATCATTTCAAGCATACCTTGGCGCTCTTCAATAGGCTGTTCTCCTTCTAGAAGTTCTTTGATTTTTAATTCTATTAAAATTCGACGTAAGTTCAAAATGGCATCCATAACAAGTTTAGACAGGTTTTTATCTTTTCCTTTTACATAAATCTCCTTGCGTAACCAATCACTCAAGACATACTTTTCATCATCCATTAAAATATCTGTCACAGCTTGCCCTATTTCTTCATCTTCACTATTGATAAATGTATCAATATTCACTTGCTCATCTTGATTTAGTTGATGAATAATATGGTAATAAATTTTTTGAAAAACGGCATTGCTAAATTCTATTTCGTCATCATGCAAATGCAGGTAAATCTCTTTTGAGACCGTATTTTGATAATCTTCTTTTACAATCTTTACATTACCCTCATCGTCTTCTACTTCAACAAAATCAGTAAAATCAACTTCTTTGTCTCCATACAACAACAAAATCTCAATCAATTTCTTCTCCAATCTATTAAGCTGATCAACTTTTTTTAATTCTTTGGGTTTTCCTTTAACCACCTCAAAAGAAGCTTCATCTTTCTGCTGTGCTGGTCGTTTTGAGGCATCACGTAATTCTCGTTTTGATAATTGAGCTAGTTCACTAAACAACACCTTTTCAGAAATATCCATAATGCGCGAACATTCTTGCACATAGATTTCTCGTTGAATATTGTTGGGTATTTTCGAAATGCTCACTACAATATCGCGTATCAATGCTGCTTTCTTAACTGGATCATTTTGCGCTTCATCCATAAGCAAGGATACTTTAAACTGAATAAAGTCTTGCGCATGTTCTTTTAGATAGGTTTGTAATTCTTCTAAGGAATGGTTTTTAGCAAAGCTATCAGGATCTTCTCCCTCAGGGAATGCCACTACCTTCACATTCATTCCTTGCTCGAGAATCAAGTCTATCCCTCGAATAGAGGCTCTAATACCTGCAGCATCACCATCAAACAATACTGTAATATTTTGTGTCAATCGGTTGACCAAACGTATCTGATCAGAAGTTAACGCTGTACCAGAAGAAGCCACAACATTTTTAATACCAGTTTGATAAAAAGAAATCACATCGGTATATCCTTCAACTAAATAACAGTTATCTTCTTTGGCGATGGTTTGTTTTGCATGATAAATACCATAAAGTACTTTACTTTTATGATAAATTTCACTCTCGGGAGAATTTAAATATTTGGCTGCTTTCGCTTCAGAAGAAAGAATACGTCCCCCAAAACCAAGCACTCTACCTGACATACTATGAATAGGAAACAAGACCCGTCCGCGAAAGCGATCAAATTGCTTGTTCTCTTTAACAATCGTAAGTCCGGTTTTCTCTAAAAATTCTAGCTGATAACCTTTCTTTATAGCCGTATCGGTAAAGGCGCTCCAGTCATCCAACCCATAACCTAGCTCAAAGGTCTCTATCGTTTCGTTGGTAAAACCGCGCTCCTTAAAATAAGACAAGCCAATGGCTTTTCCTTTTTGTGTATTAAGTAAAATATCGTGAAAATAGTTACGCGCATATTCAGAAACGAGATACATGCTTTCGCGCTCATTCTGTTGTTCTTTTTGTTCATCAGACTGCTCCGTTTCTTCAATTTCTATATTGTACTTTTTCGCGAGATAGCGAATCGCTTCAGGATATGAATAGTGCTCATGCTCCATTAAAAAGGAAATCGCGTTTCCTCCTTTACCAGTACTAAAATCTTTCCATATTTGTTTTACGGGAGACACCATAAATGATGGTGACTTTTCATCAGCGAATGGGCTAAGTCCTTTGAAGTTACTTCCTGCTTTCTTTAGTTGTACAAAATCACCGATAACTTCTTCGACACGAGCCGTATCAAAAACCTTGTCTATGGTGTTTTTGGAAATCATAGTAATTTATGATACCGCTTTTAACTTACTTAATGTTGATTTAGTGAGTTTGCTTTCGGCATATTTTTTAGTAACCTTCAATACTTTTTCATCGCTTCCTGGTAACTCGAACATTGCATCGGTTAGAATGGCTTCACATAAAGATCGTAGCCCTCGGGCACCCAACTTATATTCTACCGCTTTCTCTACAATATAATTCAGCGCTTTTTCATCAATATCAAATTTGATATCATCCATACCAAACAGTTTATCATACTGCTTCATGATGGCGTTTTTAGGCTCCGTTAAGATAGCTCGAAGTGTACCCGCATCTAACGGATTCATATAGGTTAATACTGGTAAACGGCCAATAATTTCAGGAATCAATCCAAAATCTTTTAAGTCTTTTGGAACAATATATTGCAATAAATTATCTTCGTCTACCCGTTCTTCATTCTTAGAAGCACTATATCCTACAGCTTGCATATTTAAGCGCTTGCTAATTACTCTATCGATACCGTCAAAAGCTCCACCTGCAATAAACAAAATATTACGAGTATCAACTTCTACAAATTTCTGATCAGGATGCTTTCTACCACCTTTTGGCGGCACATTTACTACCGTTCCTTCAAGTAATTTCAATAAGGCTTGCTGTACACCTTCGCCTGAGACATCGCGCGTAATAGACGGATTATCACCTTTTCTTGCAATTTTGTCTATTTCATCTATAAAAACAATTCCTTTTTCGGCTTTTTGTGTATTGTAGTCAGCAGCTTGTAATAAGCGCGTCAAAATAGTTTCTACATCTTCACCAACATATCCTGCCTCTGTTAAAACGGTAGCATCTACAATTGCAAAAGGCACGTTTAACATTCTAGCAATTGTACGAGCTAACAATGTTTTACCTGTACCTGTTTCACCAACGAGCATGATATTACTTTTCTCTATTTCAATATCATCGTCATTTTTAGATGGTTTTTGTAATAAACGTTTGTAGTGATTGTAAACAGCAACAGCCATGACTTTTTTAGCTTGGTGTTGACCAATAATATACTCGTCTAAAAAAGATTTTATTTCTTGCGGCTTTTTTAATATCAGTTCTCCTGAAAGTCCTTCCGCCTTGGTCTCTGTAATTTCTTCAATAACAATACCATGGGCTTGTTCAATACATCGATCACATATATGCGCATCTAAACCAGCTATCAACAAATTTGTTTCTGGTTTTTTACGCGCACAAAATGAGCATTCTAATTCTTCTTTCTTTGCCATATTCTTCTTCTAAATGTAGATATTAAACTAAATAAGCCTCATTTTATTATTTCTCTCTCGTCAAAACTTCATCAATCATACCATATTTTTTGGCTTCATCGGCTTTCATCCAATAATCTCTATCAGAATCGTCACTTACTTTTTCTTTTGTTTGACCTGAGTGTTTTGCTATTATTTCATACAACTCATCTTTTAATTTCAAAATTTCACGAGTTGTAATTTCAATATCCGATGCCTGTCCTTGCGCTCCACCTAACGGTTGGTGAATCATTACTCTCGAATGTGGCAAAGCTGATCTTTTCCCTTTTTGACCAGCACACATTAACACTGCTCCCATCGAAGCGGCCATTCCGGTACAAATAGTAGCTACATCTGGTTTTATAAACTGCATAGTATCGTAAATACCCAGCCCTGCATATACTCCTCCACCGGGAGAGTTTATATAAATTGAAATATCTTTTGATGCATCTACACTTTCTAAAAACAGTAATTGTGCTTGCACAATATTCGCCACGTAATCATCAATACCTGTTCCCAAAAAAATGATACGATCCATCATTAATCGAGAAAAAACATCAAAAACGGCAATATTCATTTGACGTTCCTCGATGATATTTGGTGTCAATCCAACAGGATACATTGCACTAATCATTTTATCATAGTACATGCTATTAATTCCTTGATTTTTTATAGCGTATTTTTTAAATTCTTCTCCGTAATTCATGTAAGTGTTTTTTAATGTAATATCTGGTAAATATACTAATTAATTAGATTGAATATAATTAGATTAAAAAGTAGTAATCTGATCTAATTTTTAGTCTAAATCATAAAAAAAGCCCTCATAAATTGAGAGCTTTATAATTTTTAATACAAGAAATGATTAGGCAACAGTTTCGCTGTTATCAATAATCACTTGACCTCGGTAGTATAATTTACCTTCGTGCCAGTGTGCTCTATGATACAAATGAGACTCTCCAGTTGTTGGATCTACAGCAATTTGAGGTGTACTCGCTTTATAATGAGTTCTTCTCTTATCTCTTCTTTGTTTTGATATTTTTCTTTTAGGATGTGCCATCTTTATTCTTTTTTATCTGTTAACAGGTCTTTTAATTTAGACCATCTAGGATCTGTATCCTTATTTTCTGTTGTTTCTTTCGGTTTTAATTCTTCTAACTTATCAAGTATATCTGATTGTAATGTACCATCTTCAATACCGGGATGTACTTTTTTTACTGGAACCGCTAACACAATCATTTCGTAAATGAATTGTGCTACATCCAATTGAAATTCACTGTGTGGAATGATCAAAATATCTTCATTATCATTATTAAATTCGTTTCCAAATTTAACCACTAAATCAAGTGATGTATCTAGAGATTCTTTATAATGTTCACTCGTAACATCACACATAACCTCAATTTCACCTACTGCACTAAAATTCAATTCTAGTAAGGTACTTTTCTTAAAAAAATCTAAGTGAACATTAATTGTTGCACCTAAAATTTCGTCATATGTATAAGTTTCAAAGAACTTGTTATTAATAACATAATCAAACTGATGTTTTCCTTCTTTTAATCCTACAAAAGGAACAATATACGTTTTATCCATTTTCCTGCAACATCAATTTGAGCGCGCAAAGATAGAAAATAATTATAAAATCAACTAAAAAAATTAACTTTTTACCACCTTTTTTCTTTGCAATTTGTTTTCTGACAGTTCAATATGATTACTTCGCGCCTTAAATATTTTTATTGCCGAAAATAATGCTTCTTTAAATGAGCTATGGTTCGCTTTGTTTTGACCTGCAATTTCGTAGGCCGTACCATGATCAGGCGAGGTTCTAATCGCATTCAATCCAGCTGTAAAATTGACTCCTTTTCCAAATGCTAATGTTTTAAAAGGCCCTAATCCTTGGTCATGATACATAGCCAATACAGCATCAAATCCTTTATATGCTTCTGATCCAAAAAAACTATCCGCTGCATAAGGACCATAAACCAATTTGCCATTTTCTTGAATACCGGCAAGAGTTGGTCTTATAATTTCGTCATCTTCTTTACCAATAACACCATTATCACCACAATGAGGATTTAGACCTAAAACTGCAATTTTGGGTTTTACAATACCAAAATCTTGAATCAATGAGCGATACATTACCGCAACTTTCTTTTCAATTAGCTCTTTTGTAATTTTTTCACTAATCTCAGTAACAGGTATATGTCCTGTTATCAAACCAATTCTAATCTCATCAGTCATCAAAATCATGAGACTATCACCTTCTAATTGAGATTCTAGATATTCGGTATGACCTTTAAAGTTAAACTTATCAGACTGAATATTATGCTTGTTAATAGGAGCTGTGACCAAAACATCGATATCTTTATTCTGTAATGCCTTTGTAGCAGCCTGTAAAGATTGAAACGCAAACTCTCCAGCATCTGGAGTTTCCTTACCTAAGTCAATCGGTATATTTTTATCAGAAATAGAAATGGCATTCAGTTTCTTCGGCACTGCTCTTTCTATCTTGTTTATGGCATTAACTTGAACTTTTAGATTCATTACCTTTCCATGCACACTAAGGATTTTTGAAGAGCAAAACAGTATTGGGATACAAAAGTCGAACATTCTAGCATCCTCGAACGTTTTAAGAATAATTTCAATTCCTATTCCATTAATATCTCCAACTGAAATTCCTACTTTTATTTTTTCATTTTTCTTCATCTAGCTCTGCTATTATTCCTATTTTTGAAAATGAAAATCAACCAAAACGTTGACTTTTATTTAGTGAGACGAAAGTAAAAAAAATTATGCTACTAATTAAGTTTAAATTCTTTTTTAGTAAAGCTAGAATTTCTAAAACAACATTATGTTTACCGGAATTATCGAGGACGTTGCCATTGTAGAAACATTAAAAAAAGAAGGTAGTAATCTTCACATATCAATTAAAAGCAGTATCACTTCTGAGTTAAAAATAGATCAAAGTGTGGCGCACAACGGTGTTTGCCTTACTGTGGTTAAAATTGATGGAGATATTTATAGAGTTACAGCAATTGAAGAAACTTTAGAAAAAACCAATCTTCATACAATAAAAGCCGGTGACATTGTAAATATTGAACGAGCAATGAAGTTAGGAGATCGATTAGACGGGCATATTGTTCAGGGTCATGTTGATCAAATAGGCACATGTATTCAAAAAGAAGAAAAAGATGGTAGTTGGGTATTCACGTTCGAATATGACAGCAACCACAAGAATATTACAATAGAAAAAGGTTCTATCACTATTAATGGCGTTAGTCTAACTGTTGTTAACTCGAAAATCAATACATTCAGTGTTGCTATTATACCTTATACTTACGAAAACACTAATTTTAAAAATACTCAGAAGGGGACTGTCGTAAATTTAGAATTTGATGTAATTGGAAAGTATGTTGCTCGACTAACTAACGTATAAACTTAAATTTTTTACTCGCGGAATTTTTTAATCCCATAGGCTACACCTGCCGATAAGAGAAGAACAATTCCTGCACCACCACCGATGGGTCCAGAAGGAGGACACGGCACTCCACCACCAGGTCCAGGAGGGCCATCATTACAATCACCACTTTGCTGCGCATACATTTCACTTGACACTAAAAATAGTGAAATAAATAGTATTAACAATGAATATTTTTTAAACATAAAACTTTCCCCTTTTACAAAATAGCTAACGCCTAATTGTCTAATTAATTGCAAATATATAAATTCTTTTTTAGCTATAAACGTAAAAAATCTTTTTTTAGCACACCTTACATCTTAAAGACATTAAAAAATGCCTTAAAAATTGACAATCTAGTGGACCCAGAAGGGCTCGAACCTTCGACCCCCTGATTATGAGTCAGGTGCTCTAACCAACTGAGCTATGGGTCCAATTTGACTTAAAAAAATCGGAGTGCAATATTACCAAATATTTATTTGACCTACAATTTTTTATTCGAAAAATATAAATCAAATCTTTCTGTCCATAAGCATCGTTCCAAAATCAACTAAAATAGCTTTACCGTTTTCATGAATATTGAGTTCAGCACAGTTGTCAAATGCCTTCTTAGTAAAATGTTCAATTTCTGCCTTAATAAGCCTTGGTACTTTATATTTTTCAAACAAATGAATTACTTCTTGCACCTTAGTCTCTTCATTAGATTTTATGCTATATAAAGTAGTTAACCTATTTTTATCATTGTCATTTGCCAAGGACAATGTTTTAAGATACATCCATGTTTTTTTATTCTCAATAATGTCACCAGCATGTTTTTTCCCAAAATCAGCTTTTCCAAACACATCTAAATAGTCATCTTGTAATTGAAAAGCTATCCCCAAATTTACTCCATAATCATAGATTTTCTGAGCTTCCATAGCACTTACATTCGCAATTAATGCTCCCATTTTTAAAGACGCCGCAACTAACACAGCGGTTTTAAATGCAATCATTTTAAGGTATTCGGGTATTGTAACATTATTTCTTGTCTCAAAATCAATGTCTAATTGTTGACCTTCACAAACTTTTAAAGCCGTATCATTAAACAAGGTCATGAGTTTCTTATACAAGGCATCATCATACGATTCAAATAATTGATTCGCCAATACCAACATAGCATCACCAGACAAAATGCCTGTATTTAAATTCCATTTTTCGTGTACTGTAGTCTTCCCTCTTCTTAATGACGCATTATCCATAATATCATCATGTACTAACGAAAAATTGTGAAACATTTCGATGGCCAAAGCAGCATCTAGTGCATTCTTATGATCTCCTTTAAATAAATCACAACTCATTAGCATCAACACTGGACGTAGACGTTTACCTCCTAAATTCATTATATAAACTATGGGATCATATAATCCTTTCGGTTCGGGGGCATTTACTTTTTCAGATAAGTGATTTAAGAATGTCTTTTTGTAATCTTCAATATTCAATGTATGGATTTTTGGTAAAAATAATGTTTTACCAATTATTCTAAAGGTCTTTTAAGCAAAAATTAACAATATGTTAAATTTATCTAAAACGAAGGAAACTTTTTTTGTGTTTAAAGTTTCCGATGTATATTTGTATCCAAATTATGAAAGAAAAAATTATTTCAAAAGCTACAGAACTCTTTTTAACCTTGGGTTTTAAAAGTGTGACTATGGACGACATTGCTAGTGAAATGGGTATATCAAAAAAAACCATATACCAACATTTCCCTAACAAAAGTAAACTCGTTGAAGATGTAACTTTTAATCTGTTTAATATAATTTGTGACGATATAGATCACGTCTGTGACAATTCTAACAACCCAATTGAAGAATTGTATGACATTAAAATGCTAGTGATGAATCATTTAAAAAATGAAAGAGCTTCTCCACAATATCAATTAAAAAAATACTATCCGCGAATATATGAGCAATTAAAAGTTAAGCAATTCGAAGTAATGCATGAATCTGTTAAGGAGAGTTTGACAAAAGGGACCGAAACCAATCTTTTTAGAAGTGATATTGATATCGATTTTATTGCGAGAATGTATTTCAATGGTATGTTAGGAATTAAAGATCGAACTATTTTTCCTCAACACTTATTTACTGTTGAATATTTAATGGAGAGTTATCTTGAATATCACCTTAGAGCGATTGTAACTGAAAAAGGATTAGATATATTAAACAATTTTATAACCACAAATCAATCATACTAATGAAACGTATTCTTATCATAATCATCTTATTTTCGGCGATTTCGACGAGTTTCTCTCAAGAAAGTATCCTAAATTTAAGTTTAGATGAAGCAATAGCATATGCATTAGATAATAATAGAGCTATTGTCAATGCCCAAAGGGATATTGAAGCTGCAAAAAAGCAAAAGTGGGAAACCACAGCAACAGGACTTCCTCAAATAAATGCTTCTGTAGACTATCAAAACTTCTTGAAACAACCTGTATCGTTGCTTCCAGCAGCAGCTTTCGATAATACAGGAGCGATTATAGAAACCGTTGAAGATTTCTTTAATCTAACTTCTAACGGAACACCAGACCCAGTTGAAGGATTTATTCCGGTTCGATTTGGAACGAAGCAAAATATAAATGCTACCGTGACATTGTCACAATTATTATTTGATGGTTCGTACCTAGTAGCTCTTCAATCATCGAAAGTTTTCTTAGATATTTCAAAGAATGCCAAGGAAAAAACAGATCAAGAAGTACGAAAAGTAGTTATAAACGCTTATGGAAATGTATTGTTAGCAGAAGAAAGTATCAAAATATTAGAGAAAAACAAAAATACACTCATTAAGAATGTGAGTGAAACTCAAAAAATTTATGAAAACGGACTAGGAGAAGAAGAAAGTGTTGAGCAATTACAAATAACACTTTTAGGTGTTGAAAGCTCCCTTAATAATGCGATTAGACTCAAAGACATTTCTTATAAAATGTTAAATGTAGCCTTGGGAATAGATGTGAAAAGAAAAGTTTTATTAACTGATAATTTACCCTCATTAACTGCAGAGAATATTGATTTAAATTTAATGAACGCTTCCTTAAATTTAGAAAACAATATCGACTTTAAGATTGCAAAGAATAATGAAAAATCGCAAGAATTATTATTGAAATATGAAAAAACGAAAGCGCTTCCAAGTTTAACCGCTTTCGTAAACGGTGGCTATGCAGGTAATAGTGATACTTTTAGTTTTCTAAAAAGTAATCAACAATGGTTTGGATCTTCGATCATCGGAGTTAGTTTAAACGTTCCTGTATTTAGTTCTTTTGGTAGGTCTGCAAAAACACAAAGAGCTAAAATTGATTTCGAAAAAGCGAAAACAGAACTTTCTGAGACCGAACAACAATTAAAATTACAAACTGCTAATGCCAAGAGTAATTATCAGTTTGCCATTGAACAGTATCAAACGGCAAAGAAAAATCTTGATTTATCAGAAAGGATAGAGAAAAAAAATCAAACAAAGTTCTACGAGGGAATATCATCGAGCTTTGAATTAAGACAAGCTCAAACACAACTATATAGTGCGCAACAAGAATATTTACGTGCCATGTTAGCTGTTATAAACAACAAAACTGAATTAGAAATAGTACTAAACGGAACACCTAAAAATTAAATCAATTATGAAACATTCAATTTACATATTAATCATTGTAGTCTTATTTACTTCGTGCAGTGACAAAGCGAATACTTCATTAGATCTTACCAAGTTAACATCAAAGAGAGACATTCTAAAAAAGCAATTAGATAGTATAAATAATGAGTTAAAAAATACCGAAGCTGCCATTGCAAAGTTAGACACCACCAAAAAACTACTCATCGTTACCACCATAAATCCCAAGCTCCAGGATTTCAAACATTACATCAATGTGCAGGGTACCGTTAAAGCTGATAAGAGTATTGAGTTACAGCCTGAAATGGGAGGAACGATAACAAAAATATATGTTAGTGAAGGGCAAAGAGTTCGTAAAGGACAAACATTAGCGCAATTTGATGCTTCTATCATAAATAGTAATATAGCACAAGTTCAAACGCAATTAAATCTTGCAACGACGACTTTTGAAAGACAAGAACGTTTATGGAAACAAAAAATTGGAAGTGAGATGCAATTCCTGCAAGCTAAAGCAAATAGAGAAAGTTTAGAAAGTAATTTGAAATCTCTTCAATCTCAGGCTCGAAAAATGAAAGTTGTTGCTCCTTTTTCGGGAACGATAGATGAAGTTTTTGCGAAAACTGGAGAACTTGCGTCTCCTCAAATGCCGTTCTTGCGCATTATCAATCTGAATAAAGTCTACATAGAAAGTGATATTACTGAAACCTATTTGAAAGACATCAAAAAAGGCACTGAAGTAGTAGTAAATTTCTCATCTCTAGGAAAGGAAATGTCTTCCAAAATCTCCCAAGTTGGAAGTTTTATCAACCCTAATAACAGAAGTTTTAAGGCACGAGTAGATATTAACAATAAAGACAACGAACTCAAAGCAAACCTTTTAGCAGATATTAAAATTAACGATTTTAAAGCTAATGGAATTGTACTTCCTAGTTATATTTTACAAAAAGATAGTAAAGGAAATCAATTTGTTTATACCCTTAAGAATGAAAATGACTCAAATTTAGTTGTAAAAACACTGGTAAACGTTGCTAAAGAATATAATGATGAAGCTTATATTTCTGAAGGACTGTCAGTAGATGATTTGATTATTGATAAAGGGTCTCGTTTAGTAAAAAGTAACGATGTAGTTAAACTAGCACAATAAAATAGTATTTTATGAGTATCGAAAAAATAAAAGAATTCAAACTATCGAGCTGGGCAATTTCGAATAGAATGACCGTAGCTGTGATCACTTTCATAATAATTTTAAGTGGATTACTCTCTTATGTCAGTATGCCACGAGAGAATTTTCCCGAAATTGTTATTCCTCAAATTTATATTGCCACTCCTTACCCCGGGAATTCGGCACTAGACATTGAAAAGTTAATTACGAAACCCTTAGAAAAGGAAATCAATAGTATCACTGGAGTAGATAAGATCACCTCTAATTCTATTCAAGGGTTTTCGAGCATACAAGTAGAATTTAATTTTGACACCACACCAGCGGAAGCTTTGCAAAAAGTAAAAGACAAGGTAGATGTCGCTATGTCTGATGCAGATTTTCCAACAGATTTACCTTCAGATCCTAGTGTTACTGAAATGAATTTCTCTGAAATGGTGCCCATTATGAACATTAACCTTTCCGGAGAATTTTCAATGGATCAACTCAAAGAATATGCTGAATATTTGGAAGATGAAATTGAAGAACTTCCTGAAATTTCGTCTGTTGATATTCGTGGCGTGCAAGAGAAGGAAATTGAAATAGCGGTTGATCTATATAAAATGGAAGCTTCTCAAATTAACTTTTCAGATATTGAAAACGCCATTTCATTTGAAAATATGAGTGTTTCTAGTGGAGACATTTTGCAAAATGGTGTACGAAGAAATGTTAGAGTTATTGGTGAATTTGAAAACACCAAAGAAATTGAAGATATTATTGTAAAGCAAGAAGATGGCAATATTGTATACTTAAGAGACATAGCCAGTGTTCATTTTAAAGAGCAAGAAAAAGAAAGTTATGCGCGAGAATATCTTCAGTCGGTGGTTATGCTGGATGTTAAAAAGCGTGGTGGAGAAAACTTGCTCAATGCTTCTAAAAAAATCGATGCGATCATTGCTACTGCCAAAGCCAATAAATTACCTGATAATTTAGTAATTTCTAAAACTAATGATCAATCTAATGATACGAAAACAATGGTTTCTGATTTAGAAAACAGTATCATTCTTGGGGTTATTTTAGTAGTAACCGTTCTTTATTTCTTCTTAGGATTTAGAAATGCCTTATTCGTAGGAATAGCAATTCCGTTATCGATGTTTCTTTCTTTTACCATCTTAAGCTTCATGGGGGTGACCCTGAATACAATGGTCTTATTTTCGTTGGTTATTGCGCTCGGAATGCTTGTTGATAATGGGATTGTTGTTGTAGAAAATGTATATCGATTGATGGATGAAGGTCACTCAAGAATAAAAGCCGCCAAACTAGGAGTTGGAGAAGTTGCCATGCCTATAATTGCATCTACTGCGACCACATTGGCCGCCTTTTTCCCTCTTATTTTATGGGATGGCATGATGGGTGAATTTATGAAATGGTTACCAATTACATTGATTATTGTGCTGAGTTCATCTTTATTTGTGGCCTTAGTCATTAATCCGATGCTTATCTCAATCTACATGAAGGTATTGCCTAAAAAAAGTACTAAAAAAACACCAATAGAGAAATTAGAAGGGCGCTATGAACAATTTTTAAAGTTTGCCTTGGGCGGTAAAAAACCTTATGCTTTCGTAATTGGAACCTTTGGATTACTGATTTTAGCAGGATTTTTGATGGGCGTATTCCCTCCTAAAACATTGTTCTTTCCAAACACTCAAGCCAAACAAGTCTTTGTTTTCTTAGAGTATCCAATAGGTACAGATATTGAGCAAACAAATGAAATTTCTAAGAAAATTGAAAAGGATATAGAAGAACACCTAAAGAAATATGAAGATAACGGAGAGAATTTTTTAATTACATCAGTTATTGGTCAAGTTGGGGAAGGTACTTCTGATCCTACAATGGGACAACGAGGAGGTAAAACCCCAAACAAAGCACGAATTACTGTTGACTTTGTTAAATTTCAAGATAGGAAGGGTGTGGCGACGGAAACCGTTCTAAATGATATTAGAAACTTAGTTCAGGGGTATCCTGGATTAACTGTTGTGGTTGATAAACCTGCAGATGGCCCTCCAACTGGTGCTCCGATAAATATTGAAATTACGGGTGATGATTATGATTTAATTTTAGATACTGCCAACAACCTAAAAAATTTCATTACCGAAGAGAACATTGCAGGAATTGAAGAATTAAAGCTAGATATTGATCAAGGAAAACCTGAAATGCTTATTAACGTAGATCGTCAAAAAGCGAGGCGTTTAGGTGTATCAACAGGTCAAATAGGATCTAATTTAAGAACAGCACTATACGGAAAAGAAATTTCTACCTTTAAAGATTTAGATGATGATTATCCTATAAATGTGCGATTGAAGGAAGCCTATAGATATGACAAAGATGCTTTATTAAATCAAAAAATAACATTTAGAGATCAAAGTAGTGGACAAATTAAGCAAGTTCCTATTTCGGCTGTAGTTTCAGCAAACAATGCTTCTACTTTCAGCGCGGTGAATCGATTAGATTTAGATCGTGTGATTACTATGTATTCTAACGTATTAAATGATTATAACGCTACAGAAGTTAATGATAAAATTAGGACTGCCGTTAAAGATTTTGAAGTACCAAAAGGCATTTCTCTAAGCTTTACAGGAGAGCAAGAAGAACAGGCAAAAGAAATGGCTTTTTTAAGTAAAGCCTTATTGATTGCGGTATTGTTAATATTCTTAATTATGGTGGCTCAATTTAACTCGGCTACTACTCCTATAATAATTTCAATTTCAGTACTATTAAGCTTAATTGGTGTTTTATTTGGCCTATTAATTTTTAGAATGGAATTCGTGATTCTAATGACGATGATTGGTATTATATCATTGGCCGGTATCGTTGTGAACAACGCCATCGTACTAATAGATTATATCAACTTAATTATTAAACGAAAACGCAGAGAGTATAATATCAGTGATGATGAGAAAATAACAAAACAACAACTGTTAGAAAGTGTTATTGAAGGTGGTAAGACAAGGTTGAGACCGGTACTTTTAACCGCAATAACCACCATACTTGGTTTACTTCCGTTAGCCTTGGGTATTAACATCAACTTTAGAACTTTATTGACAGAGTTTAACCCTAATTTTTATATTGGAGGAGAGAATGTAGCGTTTTGGGGACCAATGGGATGGGCAATTGTATTTGGTTTGACTTTCGCCACGTTCTTAACCTTAATTATAGTACCAATATTGTATTATCTAATTAATAGGGCAAAGCTCAAATTTTCTAAGAAAACAACGAAACAAGAAGAACTTCATCTAGCATTAGATAAGTAGTATAAAAAAGTCCAGTTTTAGTATTGGGCTTTTTTATTTTTAAAACCAGTATCCAATATTAAAAAACCATATATTTTGATTCGTATCTGGTGACCACGTATATTTAATTTCAACAGGACCCAGGAATGATTCTAAACTATATCCAATTCCAAAACCAGTTTTTGTGTTTTCAAATATAGCGCCATCATTGATCAAATCTTCCTCTGCTCTAGCAGCATTTGCCGTAAAAGAAAGATAATTCTTATCAACAAATTCGTAACGCAAGGTCAACGCCGATTTCAAATAAGCTTCACTACTTAAATCTCCTACATCGTATCCGTAAAAACTCGTAAAGTTATTGATGAAATTTTCGTTATTTCCTCCCAAATGAAAATTGAGTACTCTATCATTATTTTCCCCTATTGTGACTCCAGCCTCAGATCGTACATGCGCTGTTAGCCTATTTCCAAAAGTATGCGCAAAACCTACATTTCCTTTTAACTGGGTAAATGGATTAAATTCATTGTCTCTTGATCCATCTGCATCATACGAAAATGCATATCCTTTATAACTCACATCTAAATAAAAACCCTTTTTAGGAAAGATATTCTTATCATAGGTATCTATTTTAATTGCTGCAAAAGCGTTCACATAGAAGTTATTGGTATAAAAGTTTTCAATAGTTTGATTGTTGGTAATATCTTCTGTAAAAACACGTAAATATTTACCTTCAGCTCCTAGTCGCAACGCAAAGGTATTCGTGAAAGCAGATTGCACGTACAACTGTGTCGTAAAATCATTGTATTTAGTACCCGCTTTTGTATCTACTTCTCCAGATTCTAAATCACTAAACGCCCCTCGTAAAATGGCCTTTTCAAAACGATCATGCCTTGTATTGATTCCGTAACTCCAATGAAATCCGTTATCAATAAAATAATCAATATTGTATCTAATATTATCTCCAAGAATCATATCCGCAGAAAAAATATCATTTTTAAATAATAGGTGCTTTGAGGTCACATTTAAAAGTGCTGATGTTTTAAACAAATCATCAAAGTGTGCACCTATTTGCAAAAAATTTGTAACTGTAGTTTCTTTTAGCTTTAACTCTACTCTACCATCGTTTAAAAATTTGTATTGTATACTTTGAAAACCGTTAGTCGCGGCCAACACATCAAGCCCTTTTTCAAATTCTTCATAAGTGATGGTTTCTTCTTTTCGCACACCTAGCTTACCCAAGACAAAACGTTTTGTGTAATTTTTCAAGCCTTTAATGACAAAATCATCGGTACCAAAGTTTTGAGAACTTTGCCTGATACTGTTTCGATCAATTACTACGTCATTTCTTAGCTGTTGAGAAGCGAGTTCTTCAAAATAAGACAATTGTTCTTCGGCAACAATCATTCCTTCTTTAATAATTTCATCAACTTTATCAAAAGAAACCACCGAATAGTCTGTAATATCAGGATGCAAATAGATATCGATCACTTTGCGTTTGATATCTAAATTTTCGTACATCTGAAAGCCAACAATTTGCATTAAAATCTTGGGTGCTGAATTCAGTTCTTCTTTAACACTTAATTTGTCTTGTACGTCAACTCCAATAATTATATCTAAGCCTTTTTCCATCATTTCCTCAACGGGAAAGTTATTAGCCACTGCCCCATCGGTCAATAATTTTCCATCAATCTCTACTGGATCTAATAACGACGGAAAAGCACCACTTGCTTTTATAGCTTCAGGAAGAAAACCAGACTCTAACATTTCTAGTTGACCAGTTTCTAAATTGGTTGCCACGCAATAAAAAGGTATCGGTAATTTCGAAAAATCATCAATTTGATTCACGTGAGTCGTTAACTTCGCTAGTAAGTTAAATACATTTTGACCTTTTGATAAGGCCGTCGGAAAACCTACAGATCTATTTATAATTGGCAAAGACAATGCATATTTCTCTGTATTTTCTTTTTGATAAATAGATTTTGCATCTCTAGGCAATCGATCTTGCATCAAAGCCTCAAAGTCATGTGCCCTCACAATCGAATCTAACTCTTGCGCTGAGTAACCCGCAGAATACAACGCTCCTACAATGGCTCCCATACTTGTTCCTCCAATATAATCAATGCGAACGCCCGCTTCTTCTAACACTTTCAACACACCAATATGCGCAAAACCCTTTGCGCCTCCTCCACTTAATACTAAGCCAATTTTTAAATCCTTATTAACAAGCGTATCATTTTGAGTATATCCTAGTGTAGTAATTAGAAAGAAGAACAGCGTCAAAATCCTCATGAAACTTTTTTTTATAAATGTACTTATTTTGAATTGAAAAAATTAAAAACTTTACCAGCCTTATCCTTACCTATAACACTTTCTAAATTTTCTACCGTAGCAGCTTTAACTCTTTTAGCCGATTTAAAATGTCGTAGTAAACTTTCTATTGTTTGTTTACCTATTCCAGGAATCAATTCTAACTCTGTTTGAATGGCACTTTTGCTTCGTTTATTTCGATGGAAATTTATAGCGAATCTATGCGCTTCATTACGCAATTGCTGAATAATTTTAAGGGTTTCTGATTTTTTATCAAGATACATCGGTATAGAATCTCCTGGGTAATAAATCTCTTCTAAGCGCTTTGCGATTCCTATAATGGCAATCTTGCCCCTCAACCCTAAAACATCTAAACTTTTTAATGAAGAAGACAACTGACCTTTTCCTCCATCTATTACAATAAGTTGTGGCAATTCTTGACCTTCGTCCAACAATCGTTTATAACGCCTATGAACTACCTCTTCCATAGAGCCGAAATCATCAGGACCTACCACCGTTTTAATATTAAAATGGCGATAGTCTTTTTTACTAGGCTTTCCATTTTTAAACACAACGCAAGAAGCTACCGGATGTGTTCCTTGAATATTAGAGTTATCGAAACATTCAATGTGCCTTGGCTCCACTGACAACCTAAGATCTTTTTGCATTTGCGCCATAATGCGTTTAACATGGCGGTCAGGATCTACAATCTTAATTTGCTTAAAACGTTCTTGTCTATAATATTTCGCATTGCGTAATGATAAATCTACTATACGTTTCTTATCTCCTAATTTAGGAATAGTCACTTTCACGGCACCACCTAAATCTACTTTAAACGGAACATAAATTTCTTTAGATTGAGAATTAAAACGTTGTCGTATTTCTACAATTGACAACTCTAATAAATCTTTATCAGATTCATCTAATTTCTTTTTTATTTCGGTCGTATGCGACTGAATAATAGCCCCATTAGCAACTTTGAAAAAATTAACATAGGCAAAACTTTCATCCGAAATAATTGAAAAAACATCAACATTCGTTATTGATGGGTTTACTACCGTAGATTTCGCCTGATAATTAGCTAAAAGATCTATTTTTTCTTTTATTTTTTGAGCTTCCTCAAATTCTAAATTCTCAGAAAAACCCAACATTAATTGATGAAATCGTTGCAATGAGTCTTTAAAGTTACCTTTAATAATATTCTTAATGGCCTTAACATCTTCGAGGTAATCGCGTTCTTTTTGTAAACCTTCACATGCTCCTTGGCAATTTTTAATATGAAACTCCAAACAAACTTTGTATTTTTTTTGTTCAATATTAGTGGCGGACAAATCGTAAGCACAGGTGCGCAATGGATACAATTCTTTTATTAAAGAAAGTAGTGCTTTTGCTGTTCTTACCGAAGTATACGGACCAAAATATTCAGAACCATCTTTGATCACTTTACGTGTTAAAAATACACGGGGAAATGCCTCTTTTTTTATACAAATCCAAGGATACGTTTTATCATCTTTTAATAAAATATTATAGCGAGGGCGGTACTTCTTTATAAGACTATTTTCAAGTAATAGCGCATCAGACTCTGTGTCTACAACGATATGTTTAACAGAAGCTATTTTTTTAACAAGCACTTTTGTTTTACCATATTCATGATTTTTGGTAAAATAAGAAGCTACTCTCTTTTTTAAGTTTTTAGCCTTTCCAACATACAAAATAGTTTCGTCCTTATCGTAGTATTGATAAACACCAGGTAAATTTGGCAAAGTTTTAAGTTGTATTTCTAAGGTAGTTTTCGTCACAAAGCGAAGTTAAACAATTAACTTCAGTTCATAAACTACCCTTTTGGTTTTTCGTAGTGCTTTACCACTACAGGTGGTACAATTTGATGCGACTCTTTTTCTTCTTCTTTTTTAGGAAATGCCTTTTTATTAAATACTAATAAAATTCCGACACCTGTAGAAATAGCCATATCGGCAACATTGAATACAGGATCAAAAAAAGAGAATGAGCGATCAACGAATAAAGTAAATAAATCACCTCCTATAAAAGGTAACCATTCTGGCCAAACGAAACTTACACTGGGTACCCACTCTGGCAATTGTGTATCTACTAATGGAAAATAGAGCATGTCAACAACCTTACCGTGAAAGATAGAACTATAACCACCTTCCTCAGGTAAAAAAGTAGCAATGTTATTATAACTGTCACTGAACAATACTCCGTAAAAAACAGAATCAATGATGTTACCCAACGCACCTGCAAAAATACATGCAATCGCCGTAATTAAAATTTTATGGGCATTACTTTTTACTGCTGACCATAACCAATAACCAATACCAGTAATGGCTACCAAACGAAACAATGTTAGGTACAATTTTCCGTTCTCACCACCAAACTCGGTGCCCCAAGCCATACCGTTATTTTCTAAAAAATGAATTTTAAACCAATCCAATCCAAATACTGCTATTTCTTCACTCAAGACAAAATGAGTCTTCATGTAGACCTTACTAATTTGGTCTATTAAAAGAATAATTATGATTATGATGATTGGTTTCTTCAAATTGATTTTTTACAGTCCACAAAAATACTACTATTTTTGAGTTAGCGCTGATTTAAGGTTCACTTTTGCATGGATACTATTAATCTTTAACACATTATTGGCATTCACATAGATACCGTGAAGTGAAGTCTTCGTTTTTTTTAGTTGTTCATCGTATAAATCCGCATGGATTTTACCTTTAACCGAGTTTACATTTATAAACCCACTAGTTACTTTACAATTAATTAAACCGGCAAAGGATTGAACATTTAAATTTCCTTCAAATTTATCTACCTTAACAGTGCCAGTATCTAAACGCAGCTCTAATTTTCCATTAAAATATCTTGTCTCAAAATTTCCTTTTGCATACATTAATTTTACATCTAAGCCCTTCGGAATTTTAATATGATAACTTGGAAATAATGGTTGACCTGCTCTATATTTATTCTTCTCTGTTCCTTTCAATGTGATTTTACTTTGGGCAACTCTAATATGAACAGTTCCGTTTTCATCTGTAATTTCTGGAACATTTTCGTCACTAGTATCAACATAAGAAACAATTATTTCATCAGAATTGTCATGAACATTTAGTGTTATTTTCTCTAACGAGGTTAGTTCTATAAGAATAGACTTTGATAAAGACCTAAAGATCTTCCTCTCATCACTTTGAGCATGACTATTTGTTATGCCAACAAGAAGCACTATGTAGGTAATGAATTTCACAAAAAGAGCTATAAAAAAAGCTCCCTATGGAAGCTTTATTTTTTTTATGATTGTCGCATTTTAGCTTCAATGCTTAGTGTTGCATGTGGTACTAATTTCAAACGTTCTTTTTGAATTAATTTTCCAGTAACTCTACATACACCGTAGGTTTTATTCTCAATGCGTAAAATTGCATTTTTTAAATCTCTAATAAACTTCTCTTGACGGATCGCTAATTGCACATTCGCTTCTTTCGACATGGTTTCTGAACCTTCTTCAAACGCCTTAAACGTAGGTGAAGTATCTTCGGTACCATTATTACCATCATTCATATAAGAGCTTCTTAACAATGCTAAGTCCGCCTCAGCTTTGCGTATTTTCTCTTCAATTATTTCTCTAAACTCCTGTAAGTCATTATCTGAGTATCTTGATTTATTTTCAATCATAACTTTAATTTTTTTCGATTAACAATTCGGTTTTAACATCATCAAAAGCAATTTCTGTACCGTTATTTATCTCATCAATCAATACTAATTCATTGGTTAAGGTTTCGTTTTTTATATATTCTTCATTGTTTGAAATTGCATCCTCTACAATTCCGTCTTTTTTAATACTTAATTTTATCTTATCAGTTACTTCTAATCCTGATTCCTTACGTAAATTCTGGATTCTATTCACCAATTCTCTTGCAATTCCTTCTTTGCGCAAATTCTCAGATATAGTAACGTCTAATGCCACTGTTAAATTGCCTTGATTGGCAACTAGCCATCCTTCTATATCTTGAGAAGATATTTCTACTTCATCGAGGGTCAATATAGTATTTTCACCATTAATTTCAATGGCTATATTACCAACTTTTTCGATTTTGTTAATATCTTTTTGATCTAACTTTTGAACCTCTGCAGCTACTAGTCGCATATCTTTTCCATATTTAGGGCCTAATACCTTAAAATTGGGTTTGATATTTTTCACTAAAATACCCGAAGCATCATCAATCAACTCTATCTCTTTCACGTTCACCTCAGCAATTATTAAATTTGCTACTGCTTCTACATCTTCTCTATCTTGAGCATCTAATACAGGTATCATTATACGCTGTAAGGGCTGACGCACTTTGATCATTTCTTTTTTACGTAATGACAATACCATTGACGAAATTGTCTGTGCTTTTTGCATTTTACGTTCTAATGAAACGTCTACCAGTTCTTTTTCGTATGTTGGAAAGTCAGACAAATGCACTGATTCAACTGTTTCTCTTGAGGTTACGGCGACCAAATCTCTATATAATTGATCCATAAAGAACGGTGCAATAGGCGAACTTAATTTTGCTACAGTTAGCATACATGTATACAAAGTTTGGTAGGCAGAAATTTTATCTTGACCGTACTCTCCTTTCCAAAAACGTCTTCTACTTAATCTTACAAACCAATTACTCAAATTTTCTGTAACAAAATATTGAATGGCTCTGGCCACTTTTGTTGGTTCATAATCTTCATAGAAAGTTGCTACATTTTTGGTCAACGTATTCAACTCAGATAATATCCATCGATCAATTTCTGGTCGATCCTTAATTGGAATATCTTGTTCTTCATAAGTGAACTTATCTATGTTCGCATATAAAGTAAAAAAAGAATACGTATTGTACAAGGTTCCGAAGAATTTGCGTCTAACCTCATCTATTCCATCAATATCAAACTTTAAGTTATCCCATGGATTGGCATTAGAAATCATATACCAACGCGTTGCATCTGGACCATATGTATCCATTGTTTCAAACGGATCGGCTGCGTTTCCTAAACGCTTCGACATTTTTTTACCTTCCTTATCTAAGACCAAACCATTAGAAACCACATTTTTATACGCAACAGAATCGAATACCAACGTTCCGATTGCATGTTGTGTGTAAAACCAACCTCTTGTTTGATCTACACCTTCGGCTATAAAATCTGCCGGAAAGAACTTTTGTTCATCGATTAACTCCTTATTTTCAAATGGATAATGCCATTGTGCATAGGGCATCGAACCAGAATCAAACCATACATCTATTAAATCAGACTCGCGTTTCATCGGCTTTCCTGACGGAGAGACTAACACAATTTGATCTACTACATTTTTATGCAAATCAATTTTATCATAATTCTCCTCGGCCATATTTCCTACTTCAAAATCTTCAAAAATTGCAGCTTCCATAAACCCTGTTTCCACAGAACGTTGCATTTCATTTTTGAGTTCTTCCACCGAACCAATAATTATTTCTTCTTTACCATCTTCGGTTCTCCATATCGGCAATGGAATGCCCCAAAAACGTGATCGAGACAGATTCCAATCATTCGCATTTTTTAGCCAATTTCCAAAACGTCCTTCACCTGTAGATTTAGGTTTCCAGTTGATTGTTTCATTTAAGTCAAACATCCGATCTCGCTTTTCAGAAACTTTTATAAACCAAGAATCTAAAGGATAGTACAAAATTGGTTTATCAGTTCTCCAACAATTCGGATAACTGTGCTTGTATTTTTCAACCTTAAAAGCTTTATTTTCTTCTTTTAATTTAATCGCCAATTCAACATCAATAGAACGCTCGGGCGCTTCTCCATCGGCATAGTATTCATTCTTCACATATTTTCCACCAAACTCACCCATTTCTGGTCTAAATTTCCCTTGAAGATCAACCAAAGGCACTAAATTATCATTTGCATCTTTTACCAGTAATGGCGGTATCTCTGGCACCGCTTGCTTAGCCACCATAGCATCATCCGCGCCAAAGGTAGGTGCTGTATGCACAATTCCTGTTCCATCTTCAGTCGTCACAAAATCACCAGAAATTACCCTAAAAGCATTCTCTGGGTTGTCATTTGGCAAAGCATAATCTAATAATTGTTCGTACCGAATTCCGACAAGGTCTTTACCTTTAAATTCTTTTACTATATAAAAAGGAATTGCCTTACCTCCTGATTCATAAGCCAACAAATCAGATTTACTTTCAACTTGCTCAAACTTACCTGAGAATTGTTTTCCTACAAGTTTCTTCGCAAGTATAACATTCATTGGTTTGAATGTATACTGATTATAGGTTTCTACCAATACATAATCGATCTTATTACCTACTGTTAAAGCTGTATTACTCGGTAAGGTCCACGGAGTTGTCGTCCAAGCTAAGAAAAATATAGTTCCTTCATTTTGCAAAAATTCTGGCAAGGACGCTTCTATTGCCTTAAATTGAGCCACAACTGTTGTATCAGTTACATCTTGATAAGTACCTGGCTGATTCAATTCATGTGAACTTAAACCAGTTCCTGCCTTCGGAGAATATGGCTGAATGGTATACCCTTTATAGAGTAAATTTTTGTTATAAATTTGCTTCAACAACCACCAAACAGTCTCTATATATTTCGGTTTATACGTAATATATGGGTTTTTCATATCAACCCAATGCCCCATTTTTCTGGTCAAATTTTCCCAAACATCTGTATAACGCATTACTGCTTTCTTACATGCCTCGTTATATTCTTCTACAGATATCTTTTTTCCAATATCTTCTTTGGTAATACCTAGTTCTTTTTCAACGCCTAATTCTATGGGCAATCCATGAGTATCCCACCCTGCTTTGCGCTTTACCTGATATCCTTGTAGGGTTTTATATCGGCAAAAAATATCCTTTATGGCCCGTCCCATTACATGATGAATACCAGGCAAACCATTCGCTGAAGGAGGCCCTTCAAAAAATACAAACGGCTTATTCTCGTCTCTAGATGTAATACTCTTATTGAATATATCATTTTCTTCCCAAAATTGCAGGATTTCTTCTGCAACTTTCGGAAGATCTAATCCTTTATATTCTCTATACTTCATGCTCATTTTAGGCCTTAAATTTCTAATGATTTGCGAAATTACATATTTTATTGAAACTAATAGAGATGCCATAAAAAAAAGCACTCATTTGAGTGCTTTTTTTTATCTTTTTATATCAAAATTTTATTCTTTTTTAACAACTATGAATTCGGTTCGCTTATTTACATTGTGCTCAACTTCTTTACATTTAATATTATTGGCACATTTGTTTAATAATTTTGTTTCGCCGTAACCAGCACCCGAAATTCTACTCGCATCAATTCCTTGTTCAATTAAATAAGATACTGTTGCAGCAGCCCGTTTCTTTGACAACCATAAATTCAAAGCATCTGGCCCACGTGAGTCTGTATGCGCTCCAAAATCAATGATCATGTTTGGATATTTATTCATTAAACGTACAACTTTACCCAAGGCTTTCTTGGAAGCCTCTTTGATATCGGCCTTATTTAATTCAAAACGAATATTATCTACATTTAACATTTGGATACTATCTCTAGTCATAAACTCTTTTTCATCTATTAAAATTTCAAGATCATTCTTAAGCCCATTCGCATTAGATGTTGCTAAGAGTGTGCTTGATGGGAAAAATCCGTTTTTCGAAACTTCAATTGTATAATTTTCGGCACAATCTAATCCGAAATAGAACTCTCCATCCGCTAAGGTCGATACTGTTCTTAATTTATTACCTTCATTATCAATTAAAGACACTAAAGCATTTTGTACCGTAAAGCCTGTAATTTTATCTTTTACAACACCTGTTACTGACTGATCACATAAGGTAATTGTTGTTTTTTGCACAAATGTATAAATATCATCATCTCCCTCTCCTCCTTCTCTATTTGAAGAAAAATAGCCTTGAAGTTTCTCACTGTTTATGATAAATGAAAAATCGTCTCTCTTACTGTTTATGGTTGTTCCTAGATTGATGGGTTTTGGTATTGATCCATCTAACTTTGTTACATAAATATCTAACCCTCCTTCACCACCTTTTCTATTGGAAGAGAAATAGATCAAGTCACCATCAACATAAGGTGTGTATTCCTTATATGGAGAGTTTACGGTAGGCCCTAAATTAACTGGTTTCCCGTAATACCCATTTTTTATCTCTACATAAAAAATATCTTTATCACCAAGTGTACCAGGCATATCAGACACGAAATATATTCGCTCACCATCTCTACTTATAAAAGGATGACCTGCATCATGACCATCACTATTAAAGGGAAGATTTTCTAAGTTTTTCCACTCACCATTTTCGGCAATAGTAGCTTTAAATATTTTAACACTCTTCGACTTTATTCTTCTATTTACTTTATCATTCGACGTAAAATACACCTGTTTTAAATCAGCCGAAAAGCTTACAAAAGCGTCATGGTATTTTGTATTTACATTTTCAGAAAATGGTTTTACGTTTTTAATCTCTCCGCTTTCGGTTAAATCTCCTACATATAAATCTAAAAATGGTTGCTTATTTCCACGCCAAACTCTATTATTAATCCCAGGTTTTTTTCTAGTAGATGAAAACACAATTTTATCGCCCATAAACGTAGAACCAAAATCAGAATATCTGGTATTGGCATCGATACTCTTAATGCTGTAGGTGGCCCCCATAATAGAATCAGCTCGTTCTATTTGAGCTGAGCTAAACATACTACTTAACAATAGTATCAAGGAGTATAAAAATCGTCTCATTGGTTGGTTTTCTTTTATATAAGCAAATGCTGTACCAAAAATAGTTGTTTATTTCTGACTCATTACATTTTTACGATCACAAATTCTACCCTGCGATTAGCCGCTCGCTCTTCATCGGTACATTCAACATCATTGGTACATTTATTTATGATATATTTTTCTTCATAACCTTTTCCACTAATTCTAGAGGCGCCTATACCTCTGCTCACTATATAATCAATAACTCTTTTCGCTCTTCTATCTGACATCCATTGATTGTATTTAACATCTCCCTTCGCATCAGTATGCGCCCTACATTCAATAACCATTGCAGGATTCTTCTGCATTATTGTCACTATTTTTCGTAAATCATTTTTTGCTTTCTGATTTAACCATGAAGATTCATAATCAAAGTATACTGGATTAATATTTGTGGCAAATCTATCTGCATTCTCAACCTTTGTTTCTTGGGGAAGTTTCTTTACAGGAACTTCTTTCTCTTCAACCACATCTTCTACCATTTTAGTTTCTTCAGTAACTTCTTCTACCATCTCGGGTTTTTCAATATTTTCAGCCACAATATCAGCTTGGGATTTCGGCATTTCTACTTCTGCCGTTGCCACGCTATCGATTGTTTTTGCATTGGCTGCACCATCCGTTACAAAATCGATGTTACCCTTATCCAACAAAATAATGAGTTGCAATACCCTACCGTTTTGATCTGTAGTCGTAAACGTTTTTGACTCGGCTGTGAACTCTTCTTTTTTACCTTCTAATGTATACTTGGTTTCACAGTTGATCGTAAAAGAGAAAAAACCATCCTCTTTAATTGTTTGCGTTTGTAATACCGTTCCGTTTTCATCAATTAACACAACTTCTGCATCAACTAAAACATCCGTAGATATCTTATCTCTCACCTCACCGCTAATTGTTTGATTGCACGTATCTTGAGCATTTACAGCTACTGCCGCAAACGTTAGTATTAGTATAAGTAAAAATTGCTTCATTTGTCTAGAATTACAATTAACTGTATCAAAGATACTTTTTTTGGATTAAACTTAAAACCTATAAGTCCAAACGCAAAAAACCGCTCTAAATTATTTTAGAGCGGTTTTTAAATTCTATTGTCAATAATAGATTGACAATTTATGAGGATATATTTACTTATATACTTCTTTTACAAAATCATCAAAAGAAACTTCTTTCTCTTTTAATTTGACATTTTCTTTATAAAAATTCAACAACTTTTGACTCATTAATTGTTCTGATAAACGCTTCGCTTCTTCCTGATTACCAAGAATTCTACCTGCAATATCATCCAATTCTTTTTCTTCTGGATTCGCATTACCAAATTGAGCCATTTGACCTTTAATGAAACCTTTTGCAAACTCTTTTAATTCTTCAAAAGTAACCTGTAGATTGTTATCCTTACTTATCTTTCCTTCAATTAACTGGTAGCGCAATCCTTTTTCTGAACGATTAAACTCTTCAGCAGCTTCTTCTTCAGTTAATTGTTTTTCTCCAGCTACAGCCAACCATTTTTGTAAAAATTCAGCTGGTAAGTCAAACTTCGTATTTTCTATCAAGCTTTCTGTAATTGCATTTAGTAATTGCTGATCTGCCTGTTGTTCAAATTGCTTTTCAGCATCTTCTTGTAACTTAGCTCTAAACTCCTTTTCAGTTTTCACAGCATCTTTTCCGAACAATTTATCAAATAACTCTTGATCTAATTTTGCAGGTTCAGTAGTGCTTGTTTCTTCTAATGTGAATTGCACATCAATTGCCAACCCGTGAGCATCATCATGTGAAACACCAAGATGTGTTTCTAATAAGTGATCGTCATTGAATAATCCTTTTGTTTTTAACTTGATAACGTCACCGGCTTTCGTTCCTAAGAACTTTTTAGCATTTGGTTTTCCTTTAATTACATCTAATTTAAAGGTCGTTTTTTTCTCAATTTCTTTCTCTTCATTTAGAAACGTACCTGTTATATTCGCACCTTCTACAACTTCTTTTTGAGAAATAATCTTACCATATCGCTCTTGAATATTAGCGGTTTGATCGTCAATCATTTTTTTATCAGCAACAATTTTATATTTAGTAATCGCTTTTTTAGGCTTTAAGTTCACCTCAAACTCTGGAGAAAGGCCTAATTCAAACTCAAAAGAAAATTGCTCTGTATCCCAAGAAAAATCTTCTTGAACTTTCGGCAAAGGATTTCCAAGAATATCTAACTTTTCCTCTACTAAAAACTTGCTCAATGAATCTTGCAACAACTTATTCACCTCATCGATTAAAACAGGTTTTTCATATTGCTTTTTTACCAGGCTCATTGGCACATGCCCTTTTCTAAAACCAGGAATATTGGCTTTTTTACGATAATCTTGTAAAATTTCGGTTACTTTACTTTGATAATCTTCCTGTGTAATATCAATCTTTACAACTGCATTTAGAGCGTCGATATTTTCTTTAGTAATATTCATTTCTTCTTAATTTCTCTTTGCTTAATAATATGCTTATTTTATGACCTAAGCGGGCGCAAAATTAGTAATTTTCTGTTATAAAACAACTTATGATCGCTTTTGTTTTTTCTCTTTTAAAAAGGAATAGAGTATCGATTGGAAAAACGATAACAATAAACTAAAAAGCAATGCAAACCCAAATCCTGAAACGGCAAACCCATCTATTAATTTATCTGCCAACAAAATGATCATGGCATTTATAACAAATAAAAACAACCCTAAGGTCAGAATTGTTATGGGTAACGTAAATAATATGAGTAAGGGTCGAACGAAAATTCGTAATAATCCTAATACCACAGCTACAATAATTGCCGATGTATATCCGTCTACATGAATTCCAGGTAGAATTTCGGCCAAGATTACTACTGCCAGCGCAGTAAGTAACATTTTTAATATAATTTTCATAATCTTCTTTTAGTCAATGTCATTAGTATACATTGACATTCAAATACTAACGTGACTACAATTATGCCAAAAAAATTATTTTCCTAAAAAACTGACAACATAGTCATAAAAATCATTCGGATTCTCTGCATGAAGCCAATGTCCTGCATTTTTGACAGTTACAAGGGCTGCTTTTGGGAAGTGACTATTAATTAGGTTATGATCTTCATCAGTTATATATCCAGAGTTTGCTCCACGTAAAAAAAGTGTGTCACCATTAAAGTTTGTTAATGATGGTAATTGAACTCCAACTTCGTCGTAAGCATCAGTCAATACTTTTAAATTGAAACGAAAAGCCAATTCATCCTTTGTTTTCCTGTAAACATTCTTTAATAGAAATTGCCTAACTCCAAATTCAGGAATATATGCCTCTAGGGCATCACTAACCGCTCCTCTCGAGGTTTGTACAGAAAAATCGATTGTATTTAGACCATCTAAAATATCTTGATGATGTGCTGAATAATAACGTGGACTAATATCCGCAACTAAGAGTTTATGCATCAAATTAGGGTATGTAACGGCAAAAAACATAGCGGTCTTACCTCCCATAGAATGTCCTAACAAATTTATGGTCTTTAATTCATGATGATTGATATAACGTAATAAATCTTCGGCAAGAACTTCATAATCAAACTGATCATCATGAAAACTCCTTCCATGATTACGTTGATCGATAAGATGCACTTCATAGTTTTCGGCAAAACGATTCCCTAAGGTTTTCCAGTTATCACTCATACCTAAAAATCCATGGAGAATCAACAGTGGCTCTCCTTGACCCAATATTTGAGAATGTAGGATATCCATTATTGCATCTTGTATTTATACATATTGATTACATTTTGCAAACCCAAATAGAGTGATTCAGCAATTAAAGCATGTCCAATAGATACCTCCAATAAATTAGGAATACTTTTTGCGAAAAATTGAATATTATCTATACTTAAATCATGACCGGCATTCACGCCCATACCCAAAAGTGTAGCTAGTTGTGCGCTTTCAACATAAGGCTCAATCGCCTTTTCGTTTCCTAAGGCATATTGTCTGGCAAATTCTTCGGTGTACAATTCAATTCTATCTGCACCTGTTCTGGCGGCCTCTTCAATTAATGGCAAATCAGGATCCATAAAAATAGAAGTTCGAATATCATTGCGTTTAAATTCTGATATAACTTCTGTCAAAAAATTAAGATGCGTCTTCGTATCCCAACCGGCATTTGAAGTGATAGCATCAATTGCATCGGGTACCAGTGTTACTTGGGTAGGTTTCACTTCCAATACTAAATCTACAAACTTGGGAATAGGATTTCCCTCAATATTATATTCCGTTGTAATAATTGGCTTTAAGTCATGAGCATCTTGGTATTTTATATGACGCTCGTCAGGTCTCGGATGAATTGTTATTCCCTCCGCACCAAATTCCTGAATATCTACAGCCGCTTGCACCAAATCTGGAGTATTACCACCACGTGAGTTACGGAGTGTTGCAATCTTATTAATATTAACGCTTAATTTAGTCATTCAAAACTTTATTTTATTTACTTGATTTACCAACCACAAAAATAGTGCATTTGTAAGTTTATTTTACTTATTTTGCAAATATATATGCAAACATCAGATTACATATCAAAAGACGTGAAGGCCTTATCTCCGAACGATACCATTTCTAAAGCTCAAAAGCTTTTTGAACATTTGACCTTCACTCATTTACCTATTGTTGATGAGAACACTTATATCGGCTCTATTTCAGAGGCCGACGTTCAAATTATAGAAGAAAATGACAGTAAAATAGCCGATTACAAATACTTATATCATTCTTTTTTCGCCTTTGAAAACACCAATTGGTTTGAACTTTTAAAAGAGTTTGCTGCCAATGACACCACAACCTTGCCTGTGATTAATGATAAACAAAAGTATGTTGGTTACTACGAATTGACTGACATATTACATATCTTTAATAATACTCCTTTTTTAAGTGAGGCTGGCGCCATTCTTGTTGTGTCTAAGCCAATTAAAGATTATTCTTTTAGCGAAATATCTCAAATTATTGAATCGAATAATGGAAAATTATTAGGTGCATTTGTGTCTAATTTGCAAAACGAAATCGCTGAAATAACGATTAAATTAAACGATCAAGATTTAAATAATACCATACAATCTTTTAGACGCTATG
Source organism: uncultured Flavobacteriaceae bacterium (assembly GCA_947500525.1). GTDB lineage: Bacteria > Bacteroidota > Bacteroidia > Flavobacteriales > Flavobacteriaceae > Aureibaculum. The sequence goes on from CANMSH010000003.1 coordinate 526,352, forward strand.
AATACACTATTATAACGGGAATTCAAGAAGACGAATATCTCAATAGTTTAAAAGAACGTTCGGACTACCTTCAGAAATATTTAAATATGTAATCTTATGAAAGTAGCGATTTACGGACAAAATTATAAAAACGAGGCATTAGAATATTTAGAGATACTTCTTGAGTGTTTAAAGGAAAAGAATGTTGATGTAGTTATTGAGGAACAATTTTATGATTTATTTAATGATAATGACAAAATACTCCCTACTTTTTCGACCCATAAAGATTTGAACGATTCATTCAATCTTATGTTTACTATTGGCGGCGATGGGACTTTTTTAAGAGCTATCACTTATGTTAGAGATTTAAATATTCCTATTATTGGAATTAATACCGGTCGTTTGGGGTTTCTAGCAATCATTCAAAAAGAACGTATAAAAGACGCCGTGAATGCTTTGATAGAAAAACAATATACAATTAAAGAACGCTCGTTACTTCAAGTAAAAACCTCACCTCAAAACGATGTTCTTGAAGAGCTTGACTTCGCATTAAATGAGGTTACTGTTGCTAGAAGAAATACAACTTCAATGATTACTATTGAAACGTATTTAGATGAAGAGTACCTGACCTCGTATTGGGCAGATGGATTAATAGTATCTACTCCAACTGGTTCTACAGGCTACTCATTAAGTTGTGGAGGCCCAGTAATTACACCGCAGGCTAAAAGTTTTGTATTAACACCAATCGCACCACATAATTTAAATGCCCGACCTTTAGTAATTCCTGACGAGACGAGTATTAAATTAAAAGTTATTGGAAGAGAAAAACAGGCATTGATCTCATTAGATTCTAGAATCACTGTTGTTGATAACGAAACCGAAGTATTTATAAAAAAAGCACCTTATACTGTAAAGATTCTTCAACTACATGATCAGACATTCTTAAAAACCTTAAGAGCAAAACTCTTGTGGGGTGAAGATAAACGTAATTGATGAATAACTTAATACTCTTTACAACAATAATATACAATAAAAACTGTTAATCAAAAAAGACCATTTTTAACTACCCAAACAATATAGATTTATTTATATTTGCAAACCCTTTTTAAAAATGAAGAAACTTTTTTTAATTTTAGTTGTTACATTATTTCCATTAATTGGCTACGCTCAATTATTTGAAGGAGGTATGTTTGTTGGAGGTAGTAATTATATTGGTGATATAGGACCTACTACATATATCAATCCTAATAGTCCTGCAGTGGGCTTTGTAGCAAAATTTAATTATACTCCGAGAATAACGTTTAGAGGAACGTTAATTTACACTCCCCTTAAAGCAGATAATTCTAAAGTAAATCGACCTATTAAGCCTCGAGGCACGAGAATAGGTTTTCGAAACAATTTAGTTGAGGCAGCAGGAGGTATTGAATTTAGCTTTTTCAAATACAGCTTATCTCAATCAGGATATACCCATACACCTTACATCATTGCGCAAGCCGGTATTAATTCTTATGCCTTCATTAAAGATGATGGCACAAGTGACAGGAAATTTAATATTTCTTTACCGTTTGGACTTGGTTATAAAGCTAAGTTGGCAGAAAATATTGGTATTGCTCTAGAAACCACAATACATTATACCTTTAAGGATAATATTGACTTAAACAACCATAATATAGATACACCTCAGCGATCATTTGGTAATCCTAATAGTAATGATTGGTATGTCTTTACTGGAATAACAGTAGTCTATGCCTTTGGTCGCCCAGGATGCTACAAGGGATTCTTTTAAGAAGTCATGGATATAAAATCAAAAATTAATACCGAGAAGACTCCTAAACATGTTGCCGTCATCATGGATGGAAACGGACGCTGGGCGAAAAAGAAAGGTATGGCTCGCGTTTTTGGTCATAAGAATGGAGTGAAAGCAGTAAGAGAAACTATTGAAGCTGCTGCAGAAATTAACATCGAAGTACTTACTCTTTATGCTTTTTCTACCGAAAATTGGAATAGACCTAAAAAAGAAATTGATGTATTAATGAGTTTGTTAGTTAGCTCTTTAAAAGATGAACTAAAAAGGCTTCAAAAAAACAATATTAAGTTAGAATGTATTGGCAACATTGAGAATCTTCCGAAAAAGGCCCGTACAGAACTTTTAGAAGTTGTTGAAAAAACAAAAAACAACACTCACCTTACTTTAATCTTGGCATTAAGCTATGGATCTAGAGAAGAAATTGTTAATACAATCAAAAAAATATCCAAAAAAGTTGTTAATAAAGAACTTTTGATAGAAGAAATTGATGAAAAAATTATAAATAACCATTTATATACATTTACTTTGCCCGACGTTGATTTTTTGATACGTACTAGTGGTGAAAAACGAATAAGTAATTTCCTTTTATGGCAAATTGCTTATGCCGAATTGTACTTTACAAATACTCTTTGGCCTGATTTTAGAAAAGAACATTTTTTCGAAGCAATATTAGATTATCAAAACCGAGAAAGACGTTTCGGAAAAACAAGTGAACAATTACAAGACTGGAATGAACAAACTGAAAAATAACCTACTATTTTTATGTTTTACTTTAGTATTATTTTCTACTAGAGCCCAAGAAATAAATACACAAAACGACTCAATTGCAAAGATAACATCGAACACTATTTCTAAAGATTCGATCGCTAAGACGGTAAAAGATACGGTTCCAAAGCAACCTCAACTGTCGAAAGACTTATTCAATACGACAAAATCTTATATCCTTGGAGGCATTAATGTGAGAGGAAATCAACAGTTTAGTGATCAGTCAATTACTGTTTTCTCAGAACTTGTTGTGGGGCAGCCCATTAAAATTCCAGGAGATAAACTCACTTCGGCAATTAAAAAATTGTGGAACTCTAAACTGTTTAGTGACGTTGAAGTTTATGCTACAAAAATTGATGGTGAAACTATTTATTTAGAATTTGCAGTAAAAGAACTTTCTAAACTGAGTAGCGTTACGATTAGAGGAATTAAAAAGAGTAAAGCGGAAGAACTCCAAAAAGATACCGAGTTTAAAAAGGGAGCAATGCTTACCGAAAATCTGTTAACTACTACCAAGAACTACATTGCCAAAAAATATATTGATAAAGGTTTCTTGAAAGCCAAAGTTGCTATTACTACGAAAATAGATACTACCGATAATAACACTGAAAAAGCGCTAGTTATTATCGACAAAGGCGAAAAAATTAAAATCAAAAATTTACGTTTTTCTGGAAATAAAGCCTTTAAAACAAAACGTTTAAAGAAGCTCCTTAAAAAGACGAAGCAAAAAAATCCATTGCACATATTCAAGCCTTCTAAGTACATCGAAGAAAAATATACAGCTGATCTTGAAAACTTAGTAGAAAAATACCGCGAAAAAGGATATAGAGATGCTCAAATCATCAAGGATTCTATTTCTTGGAATGATGACAATACAATTAACCTAGATATTACCGTAAACGAAGGTAATAGGTATTACTTTGGAGATATTCGCTTTCTAGGTAATTCTGTATATACCGATGAGCAATTAAAAGCCTTTTTATTGTTAGAAAAAGGCGATATCTATGATAGTAAGTTGCTCAACGAACGTGTAAAAGGTGATGGAAGTCCAGATTCTGAAGATATAACAAACACCTACCTAAATAACGGATATTTATTTAGCTCTGTTATTCCGGTTGAAACAAGTGTAGAAAATGATACGATAGATATTGAAATTAGAATTCGAGAAGATGATCCAGCAACAATTCGTAAAGTTTCATTAACTGGAAATATCGTTACGAATGACCATGTTTTAATTAGAGAAATAAGAACAAGGCCTGGACAGCTTTTCAGTAGACAAAATATTATACGTACAATTCGAGAAGTTGGTCAATTGCCGTATATTGATCCAGAAAATATTGTTCCAGATGTTCAGCCAAATTATGGTGACAAGACCGTAGACATAGAATATGCTGTAGCAGAAAAAGGGGCGAGTCAAATTGAATTACAAGGTGGTTTCGGTGGTGGTGCTTTCGTGGGTACTCTTGGATTATCATTTAGCAACTTTTCGGTAAAAAACTTATTTAATGGTAAAGAATATCGACCTGTACCTCGTGGAGATGGACAAACTGTTTCATTACGTGCACAAGCAAGTAGGTTTTCAAGTGTTTACAGTCTTTCTTTTACAGAACCTTGGTTAGGTGGTAAAAGACCACGATCATTGTCTTTCTCAATCTATAGTTCTAGTCAGTTTAATTTTAATCCTAGAACAAGAAGAGTAGACAGAGATCAACGATTAAATATTTTAGGTGCAACACTTGGAGTAAGCCAACGTTTAAAATGGCCAGATGATTATTTTACACTATCTACTGTATTAAGTTATCAGAGATATAAATTAAATAACTTTTTCTTGGGACGTATATTTGATTCTAGTAACGGAGTTTCAAACAACTTGAATTTTGCCGTAAATTTCGGAAGAAATTCAGCAGGACCGAATCCTATTTTTCCAACTTCTGGATCGACGTTTAATTTAGGTGCTAAATTCACACCTCCATACGCAAAGTTGAGTGGTAAAGATTTCACGGGTAAATCGAACGAAGAAAAACTAGAACTACTCGAATTCTATAAATTCAATTTTTCAGGGAAATGGTACAATACTATTACCGGTAAACCAGGACACCAATTGGTATTATTATCAAGTGTAGAATTTGGATTTCTAGGAGATTATAATTCTGGAAAAGGATTATCTCCTTTTGAACGTTTCTTTGTGGGAGGAGATGGATTGAATCAAGGGCAATTTGATGGTAGACAAACTGTTGGTCTTAGAGGTTATGAAAACTCAAGTTTATCTGTTGATCCTGTCACGGGTCAATCAGCTGGTAGTGCTGCTTATAATAAAGTATCTCTAGAATTACGATATCCGTTAACATTAAAACCTTCGGCTTCAATTTACGCATTGGCTTTTATGGAAGCAGGTAATACAGCGGATAGTTTTAAAAATTTCGATCCGTTTAAATTGAAAAGATCTGCAGGAGTCGGTGTTCGAATCTTTATGCCTGCATTCGGATTACTAGGTATTGACTACGGATATGGTTTCGATGACACTCCAGGTGTACCTGGTGTTGTTTCGGGTTGGCAACCGCATTTTATTATTGGTCAACAATTCTAAAAAATCAGTACATTTGCAAACACTCAGAACTTTGGCACGGTTTTTTCTAAATACACATTGTATGCTGACACGTAAGGTATTCTTTCTAATCACTATACTCATAAGCACTATAGCGATGGCTCAAAAGCCTCAAAAAATTGCTTATATAGATATGGAGTATATATTAGAGAATGTACCTGAGTATACAGAAGCACAAGAGCGGTTGAAAGCACGTGTAATTACATGGCAACAACGATTGGATGCTTTGAAGCGAGAAATTGAAATTATGAAGGTTGATTTGAGTAATGAAAAGGCCTTGTTAACAGATGAGTTAAATGACGAGAGAGAAGAGGATATTCAAATTAAAGAACTCGATTTAAAGAATTTACAAGCGGGTTATTTTGGCCCTACTGGCGATCTCTATATGTTACGTAAACAATTAGTGAAACCAGTACAAGATCAAATATATAATGCTATTCAAGAAATAGCGTCGCAAAAAAAGTATGATATGGTCTTTGACAAATCTAGTGATTTGATCATGTTATACTCGAATAAAAAATACGATCTCAGTGAGCAAGTCTTGAATAAGATTGTGAAAGGAAGGAAGCTAAAAGCCATTGAGGAGAAGAAAGAAGAAAAGAGTCAAACGGCTATTGAAAATGCAGCGAAAGCCAAAACTCGAGCTGACGAAAGAATTGCCAAGAATAAGGCATTGAAAGATAAAATTAAAGCTCAAGAAGAAGAACGAGCTAAGAAAAGAGCTGAAATAAAAAAATTAAACGAAGAAAAAAGAAAAAAACGCTTAGCCGAAATAGAGCGACGCAGAAAAGAAAGAGAAGCCAAAATTAAAGCTGCCCAAAAGGCAAAAGATTCAATCAAAAACAACAAAAATTAAATTAATATTAATACTTAAAGCAAATGAAATTATTTAAAAATCTACTAGTAGCAGGTGTACTATTTTTAGGAGTTATGACGACAGCAAATGCACAGTCAAAAGTAGCACATATAAATTCGCAAGAATTAGTTGCGGCGATGCCCGAGACTAAACAAATGCAAGAAGAGTTAAAGAAAGTTGCGCAAGCATATGATACCGAATATAAATCGCAAACAAGTTCTTTACAAGCAAAATTACAGAAGTATGATAAAGAGGCGCCAACACAAACAGACGCTGAAAATCAAAAACGTCAAGTTGAAGTTGGTGAGTTACAAAAAAAGTTACAGGTATATGCTCAGGAAGCTCAACAGCAATTAGAAAAAAGAAGAATTGATCTTTACAAGCCTATTAGCGAAAAAGCTCAAAAAGCTATCAAAGATATCGCAGCTGAAAAAGGTATTCAGTATGTAATGGATTCTTCTCCTGGATCAGGACTAATCGTTTTTACAGGTGAAGATTTAATGCCAGCAGTAAAAGCAAAATTGGGAATTAAATAAAAATCCGTAATTGAATTATAAAAATCCCATTTTGATATTGATTGATATCAAAATGGGATTTTCTATTTTTGTATCAATATGAGTAAGCAAGCAATTGGTGTTTTTGATTCTGGCGTTGGTGGCGTTTCTATTTGGAAAGAAATAACTGCGTTATTACCTTTTGAAGATACCGTCTACTTAGCTGATAGTAAAAATGCTCCATACGGTCAAAAATCAAAAGAAAAGATTTTAGAATATTGTATTAAAAATACCGAGTTACTTATCGAGAAAGGATGTAAGATTGTGGTTGTTGCATGTAACACGGCAACTACCAATGCCATTGCATTTTTGCGAGAAAATTATAATATTCCGTTTATTGGTATTGAACCAGCAATAAAACCGGCTGCATTGCAAACAAGAACCAATGCAATAGGTATTTTAGCAACTCGCGGAACGTTATCGAGTGAATTATTCCATACTACATCACAAAAATTTACGGCTGGCATTGAAGTCATTGAACAAATAGGAGAAGGTATAGTCCCTTTGATTGAGGCAGGGCAAATTGATTCACCAGAAATGATTGCACTATTGAAACAGTACTTAAACCCAATGTTAGATGCTAACATAGATCACCTTGTGTTGGGATGCAGCCACTACCCTTTTTTGATCCCGACTATTAAAAAAATTATCGGAGATACTATTACCATAATAGATTCTGGAGAAGCTGTGGCCAAACAAACGGACGCTATTTTAAAGGAACGGAATTTACTCAATAATTCGACCTCTATTTCCCATCATAAATTATATAGCAATAGTCAAATTGAAACTTTATCATTAATGCTTCAAGAATGGAACCATCAATATACCATCAAAAAACTAAATTTTTAATAAATCATTTCCATTAAAATAAACTGATTTTGTCGGTTTCCTTGTTTATTAAAGTCATTATCTGAGATAAAAAGTAACGTTTTGTTTCCGTTTGGTAACTCAGGGCCAAAACAAACACCTTCGATATTATCAATGCCCTTATTTTGTAATACATCTTTTATTGTCTCGAAATTAAATACCAATTCCTTCTCGATAGGATAATAATTAACCTTAGTCAGTTTTTTATATTTAAGCGTATTTACAGCATCTGTATAATCTACACTATATATCTTTATCACATTGCCTTGATTGCCATAACCACTAGAATAACTTCGTTCTATAGTTAGCAGTTTATTAGGAGCGTATGCCAAAACATCTGTTATTCCATTCACAGCGAAATCACCCAAAGGCTTCTTGGCAATATTATCAAGTAAGTAGGCAAATTGTTTAGTTGCATCTCCTTGTTTATTAAAATAGGTAAATCGCACTGGAGAAGTCGTTTCGGTAAACTTTGGTTTTGATCCATCAAGCTTAAGCGGTAATTCTGTAGGGATCCAATAACCTTTTTCTTCAAAATCTTGAGTTAACCCTTCAAACACTCCATTATGTCTTGGTAGTTGCTTGCCTTTTGCTTTAAAATATTGAGGTATTTTAAACTTTTCTTTGAATGTACCTTCTTGGGTAACACTAAAAAAAGAAGGGTCGGCTCCTTTCTTTATATTTCCTTCACTTACCAACAAGACCTCATTTCTTGTGGAGTCAACGATAATTGATTCTAGATCTAAGGTCCCCTCTACTCCATCTAGTCTCACCACTTGAGAAAATGCAATCGTATCAAACTTAGCATTTGATATAGTTATGTTGGCGGTATAAAAACGTGGATTTTGGTCATCATCGCAAGCAATATAATAGGTGTTGTTATAAAAATCAATCCCAGATAAACCACCTACTAATGTTGAATCTATAAACATATCATTAGGTAAAATATACTCATCCAAAAATTGAAGACGTACTTCTTTAGAAGATTTCATTTTCTGAGAACATCCATACAGAAAAACAAAACCTAAAATGAAGATTTTACTTATACCAAGTCGCATACTGAACATAATTATTAGCAATTCTATCAATCTGATCTGATATCAATTCTTGTGAAATGTCTTTTACTTTCTTCGCAGGCACACCAGCATAAATAGTTCCTGATGCAACAACGGTTCCTTTTGTAACAACTGCACCTGCCGCTACGATAGAATTACTTTCAACGACACAATCATCCATCACAATACTCCCCATACCAATAAGCACATTATCTTTAATAGTACACCCATGAACAATAGCGTTATGGCCTACCGAAACATTATTACCAATTGTGGTAGGACTCTTTTTATAGGTGCAATGCACCACGGCTCCATCTTGTATATTCACCTTATTACCCATTTTTATAAAATGTACATCACCGCGTAAAACGGCATTGTACCATATACTGCAATCATTTCCCATAGATACTTCACCTACAATAACAGCATTCTCGGCGATATAGCAATTGTCACCAAAGACAGGCATGTTTCCGTTCAATTCTTTAATAATCATCTGAACTCGTATTAATTAAAATTCCTATTTATTTAAAGTAAGATAAAAATTCGGCTTTTTTAGAGGCCGATACACTGAGCTCTTTTCCATTAGACAAAGATACCGTGCCGCCTTTCCCTTTTTTATATGCCGCAATATAAGATACGTTCACCAAAAAGGACTTATGAATTCTTGCAAAGCCACTTTCTTTTAACAAATCTTCAAAATACTTTAAGGTTTTGCTCACCAGCTTTTTTTGATTATTACTTAAAAACAATTCTGTATAATTATCATCGGCCTTACAATAAATAATTTCTTTCATTTCTAATACCTCAAAACCATCTTGGGTGGGAATCGTAATTTTATTATCGGTGCTATTAACTTTTGGCACTAAGACAGCATTTTGTAACTGTTTTTCTTTTGTTTTAATTTGTGAAACATAGTCAACTGCCTTGATCAATTCATCGATAGAAATAGGTTTAAGCAAATAATACGATGCATGATTGTTTAATGCTTCAATGGCATATTGATTGTAAGCTGTAACAAATACCACTTCAAAATCGGTTTCATCAAATTTATCTAACAAATCGAATCCACTACCATATGGCATTTCTACATCTAAAAAAATAAGGTCAAGATCATTATTTCTAATTAAGATCATAGCATCGTCAATATTTGAAGCTTCGCCAACAACGGTAACATTTGGACAATACTTTGATAGGTAATTTTTTAAAATATCGCGACTCGTTTGCTCATCTTCTACTATAATTGTCTTTAGCTCCATTATTCTTTTTTAAGGATTAGTGTGACTTTAGTTCCTGTTGTATCTTCATGCAAATCTTCAATATAAACATCTACTTTATCTTTATACATTTCATTTAAAATGGTAATTCTTTGTTTAATATTTTGCATGCCTTTAGACTGCTGTTTCTTTTGGTAATCTGTTTTTAAAGCTTTTGATTTTTCTCTACCAATTCCATCATCAGAAATTTCGATTAAGATGGTTCCTTCATCTTTAGAAGTTAGAGAAACTTTTAAAAATCCTTTCTCTTTTTTATACCGTAGGCCATGCCATACAGCATTCTCAATATAAGGTTGTAATAGCATTGGAGGAATCTCAAATTGACCTTGATCAATAGACTTATCCACATGCAACTCGTAGTCAAACTTATCTTGAAACCTCGAATGTTCTAATTTCAAATACAAGGTCAATAATTCTAGTTCTTTTTCTAGAGAAATAAAATCTTCTTCTGAATTAACCAAAACACTGCGCATCAATGTAGAAAAATCTGTTAAATAGCGATTGGCAGTTCGTTCATCATTCTGCGCAATAAAACTATTTACTGAGTTGAGAGCATTGAAAATAAAATGCGGATTCATTTGAGTTCTCAATGACTTCAATGCCAATAAATTATTAGCCAGTTTTCGTTGTCTATTACTTCTAACCATCCAAAACAAAGAAAACAGTAGTAATCCTAACCCAATAAGCAAACTGTATATAATTATTCTTTGTCTCCTATCATTTTCGACCGTTAATCTATTCTCTGTTTGGTATAATTGTATTTTACTTTCTGAAAGTTCTCTATCTTTTTCAAGGCTTGATATTCTGTTTTGTTTTTCAGATAAATCTTTATTCAAACCTACCAATCGAGCTATCTCATTTTCTTTATCCTTATAAACCTTGTCAACTAGCGAGACATATTTTTTATAATTACTTAATGCTTTATCATCATCTCCTAGCGACACATAAGCTTCTGACAAACTTTGCAGCGCATCCTTTTGGGTTTTGAAATCATCTGAACTTTCGGCTTCGGCCGCGCTTTCCTCCAATAAAGAAATGGCGTCACTAGTGTTATTTTGTTTCAATAATGCGTTTCCTAGATCAAGTTTTGCTTTTGATTTTGTTAACTTGAGATCGCCATCTTCAACTACGACCTCATCTAATTCTGCCTCTTCTAATTTTTTTAAAGTCTCTTGGCGTAGTTCTACTTCTTTATCAACGTTTCTGTTTCTACTATAAAAATCGGCGACTCTTTTGCTTTCCACAGCTGCTTTTTTAGGGCTTTGTTGCGCAGCAAAATTACTTTGAAGATAGTCTTCTGCTTTTGATGTTTCTCCTTGTGCTTCGAGTGTAGCCGATACTTTCGTATTTAGCCCCGTAATTTTGGATGTATTCTTTAAATCTTTCGCCAAAGTTAATCCCTGTTGATATTGCTCTAAACCTTTGTTCAATTGATTTTGGCGAACAGAGATATCTCCTAAACCTTCATAAACTTCAATTTTTTGAGCATTGGTAATACCGCGTTTGTTAAGTAGAGTACTATATTTTTGTTTACTTACCTCTAAATTATTGTTTAATCGCAGAGCCTTTGCCAATTTAAGTTGATTTACAATAGTATTTGAATTTTCTGTAGCGATGGTATAATTACTTACAGCCAAATCATATTGTGCTAAATTCATATAGACGTCACCGAGCACGCTATATGACGCTCCTAATTGCGCTTTATTTTTACTTCTATTGGCAATTTTTAAGGAATTCTCAATAAACTCAATACTCTTTGTTGGTACACTCTTCTTATATCTATTGGCAGAATCTAAGAAGTTTTGAAACTGACCAGAAGTATCAGATCGCAATTTTTTGGATACGCGTGAATCAGATGTAAATTGTCTCTTTCGTTTCTCTTGAATGACGTTATCTTTATCTTCAACTTCGTAATATATGCTTCCATCTAACCGATACGAATTGATAATGATGCCATTTTTACTTAAAACGATAATATCTCCATTTTTAGCATTTATTGAAAACTCTCCGTTCGTATTGGTATACGCGCGAGCACTCTTTCCTTTTACACGAACTTGGATACCACTTAGTGGTTTACCAAACTCATCAGTAACCCTATCTGAATATATCTTATTGGGTACGATTATTCTACTTTCATCTTGAGCAAATAAAGGTATTACCAAGAGTAAAAAAAGGAATAATAAAATGTGTTTTTTCTGTATCATTTTCTTTTTAGAATAGGGTAAATCTACATACTTAAATTCGTTTTATAAAATCGACAAATCTTAAAAACGGGCTTTTATCCTACTAAAACTATACTGATTTACTTCTTTGCTATCCGGCAAGGATCGTTTACTCATTGAAATGGTTCATTTGCGCATTCTTGATTTTTTTTGCCTTTTCTCGCAGCTACTTTTACTGAAAATTAAAATAAACATTATGAAAAATTTATGTCTAGTGCTATTAACTCTGATAACGTTTAGCGTATCAGCTAACGAAAATGATGACACCAATAAGAAGCATACTATCAAAGTTGCATTATTATTAGATACTAGTAATTCTATGGATGGCTTAATCAATCAGGCCAAAACGCAACTCTGGGAAATTGTAAATGAACTGTCATACGCTAAATGTGGAAATGAAGATCCTAATTTAGAAATTTCGTTGTACGAGTATGGTAATAGTAACTTACCATCTGCCGAAGGATATATACGTCAAGTGATCGGATTTAGTAGTGATCTGGATGAAATTTCTGAAAAACTATTCGCTCTAAAAACAAGTGGAGGCAATGAATTTTGCGGGGCAGTCATTAAAACTTCCTTAAAAGAATTGAATTGGGGATCCAATAAAAAAGATCTAAAACTTATTTTTATTGCGGGTAACGAACCTTTTACCCAAGGCAAGATCAATTATAAAGATGCTGCAATTCAGGCAAACGAGCAAGATGTGGTTATCAATACTATTTTTTGTGGGAACTATCAAAATGGTGTTTCAGGAAAATGGCAAGATGGTGCCAAGTTGACTAAAGGTGACTATATGGCTATTGATCACAATGAAACTGTTGTACATATTTCTTCTCCGTATGATGATGTTATCATTCAATTGAATAAAAAATTAAACAACACCTACGTTTATTATGGCACTCAAGGAATAAGCAAAATGACATTACAATCAAAACAAGATAGTAACGCGGCAGAATTAGACGAAGTTGTTGTTGTAAAAAGAGCCGTAAGCAAAAGTTCTAGAATGTATCAGAACTCATCTTGGGATCTTGTTGATGCCGAAAAAAGAAAAGGTTTTAGTTATGATAAATTAGACAAAAAAAGTTTACCCAAAGATTTACAAAACAAATCGTCTCAAGAAATTAAAACATACGTTTCTAAGCAACGTAAAAAGCGTGAAGAAATCAAAGAAGAAATCAAAAAATTAAACGCTCAAAGAAACGCATATGTTGCAAAAAAAAGAAAAGCGTCAAATACTAAAAGTTTAGATAAAGCGATGATTGCATCACTTAAACGACAAGCAAAATCGAAAAACTATGTTTGGTAGTACTTTTAAATAAAATTGAGAAGAAGTTGGCAGTATTCAATCACGTACTGCTAACTTTTGATCTTATATTAGCTATCAATTTTCTTTTTTCCATTTGTTATAAAACTCAACAATTTCAGTAGGATTATCAATTGTTTTGTTTCTAATTTTCATAGCTAACTTTGGGCAATCATCAAAAAATTTCGCTAACCTCTTTCTTCTCAATCCTAAAATTCCTTGTGAGGCTCTCACTAACAAAGAATTTCCTTCTTTCTTAAAATATCCTACAGTATCAATATAACCAGAATCATCATCCTCATATTCCCAATGATAATATGACAAAAAACCTTTGTGAACTACCTTCAAAAAGTGTTGTTCTCCAACGCTCGGAGTTACCTTATAATCTTGATTTAAAAATCCACTCGATGCTGCTGATAACCAAACACTTTCAAAAAGATCCTCGCCTCTCTTATAACTCAAAATCTGACTTGGTTTATAGGTTCTCTTTCCTCTTTTGTTCTTAAATTTTATTTTTTTATAAAGACCACCGAAGGGATGGTCTTTTCTATCTTTAACAGAACCGTGCAGCGTATCTTTCATACTTAACACAATATAGCCTGCCTCATATCCCTTTTGTGCGAAACTAGTAAGCTGCGTAGATAATATGAACGCCATGAGCATATATATCAGTTTCATATCCGTTCGTCTTTTCTTCTTCATATCATTTTAGTTTTAATCGCACATATTACATATGCCGGTTGGGTAAAAAGCTAACTGTGCTAGTTCATAACATAAATCAAGCCAAAAATCATATAGAAACGAGCGTATCTACCAAAATCGGCTCATAATAAGTCGCTCAAAATTACACCTCAAGTAAAGAAGTTTTGACTAACTTTGTACCAAATTATATCGATGATGCAAGAATTTAAGATCACCATAGAAAATACACCAAATGACACCATTTTAAAATTTGTAGCGAATACAATTTTAACCGATGGAAGCTTCGAATATCATAATGTTGAGGAAGTAAAAAACTCTACGATGATTCAGCAATTGTTTCATTTACCATTTATCAAAAAAGTTTTTGTGACGGCTAATTTTATTGCTATCGAACGATTTAATATTGTTGAATGGAGTGATGTTCAAGATGAATTAAAAAAGGTTATAGAAAATTACTTAAATACAAATCAAAGTTTATTTACAAAACAAGAGCATAAACAACTGGTGGTGGAAGTCTATGGAGAGAGCACGCCGAACCCCGCTGTCATGAAGTTTGTAACTAACAAACTTCTTACTTCTGAGAATATAGAGGTGAAAAATATAGAAAATGCAACTGAAGTTCCGATTGCGAAAGCCTTATTAGATTTTCCATATGTAGATGAAGTATTTATTTCAGAAAATTATGTTTCTGTTACTAAAAATGCGACGGTTGAATGGTTTGAAATTACTTCTGCCCTTCGAGATTTTCTAAAGAATTATATCAAAGAAAATAAAGCTGTTATTACCGAAAACTATGTGCCCATTGCAAATAATGAAGCGGCTATAGAACCAATTGAAACTGAAAACTTAGATGACATTTCTAAAGAAATTGTGGCTATTTTAGATGAATACATAAAACCTGCAGTGACTTCTGATGGCGGAAATATCATGTTTCAGTCATACGATACATCGAGTAAAACGGTAAATGTTGTTCTTCAAGGTGCTTGTAGCGGATGCCCATCCTCGACGATTACACTAAAAAATGGCATTGAAGCTACGCTTAAACAATTGCTGCCTAATAAGATAGAAGAAGTGATTGCTATCAACGGATAATTTTTAAAAAGTGCGGGTGATTTTGTATATTTACGTACAAAAATTTTTTTAACCAAAAAACTAAATAGTTATGGCAGTAATGAAAGTTATTGAAGTATTAGCAAATTCTGACAAAAGTTGGGAAGATGCTACTCGCAAAGCAGTAAAACACGCTTCAAAAAGTGTAAAACACATTAAATCGGTATTTGTACAATCTCAAAGTGCTGTTGTTGACGGTGATGATGTAGCAGAATTTCGTGTAAATGTTAAAATTACTTTTGAAGTAAAATAAACACACATTTTAAAATCATAAAAGCGTTTTGATATTGATCAAAACGCTTTTTTTATTATGTATATTTGAAAAAAAAACACAATGCGCTGTCGGTTTACTTTCTTACTTTTTGCCATACTCCTAGTTTCTAGTTGTACACCCAAAACAAAAAAAAACATGTCTGATCATCAGTATACAAACGCTCTTATCAATGAGACAAGTCCATATTTATTACAACACGCTCACAATCCTGTAGATTGGCATCCTTGGAATAAAGAGACATTAGAGTTAGCGAAAAAAGAGAATAAATTAATTTTAATCTCGGTAGGTTATGCGGCCTGTCATTGGTGTCACGTTATGGAACGAGAAAGTTTTGAGGATACAGCTGTGGCCAATATTATGAATCAACATTTCATTAATATAAAGGTAGATCGTGAAGAACGACCAGATGTTGATCAAATTTATATGAATGCCGTTCAACTTATGAACAATGGTCGAGGAGGTTGGCCTTTAAACTGCATTACCTTACCCGATGGCCGCCCTGTTTGGGGAGGTACTTATTTTCCGAAAGAAAATTGGGTTGACATATTGAATAAAATTTCGACTGTTTATCAAGAAAATCCTGATAAGATGAAAGAATTCGCCACAAAACTTACAGAAGGCATAAAAAATTCTGACCTCATCACGCTCAATACCAAAGCGACTAATTTTTCTAAGATTGAAGTAGACACCGTCGTTGAAGACTGGAAACAGTATATGGATTTTGACCTTGGCGGAAGTGCTGGTTCTCCTAAATTTCCAACACCTACTAATTTTGAATTTTTATTGCGTTATGGGACGCAAACTGCCGATAAAGAACTTTTAAGCTATGTCAATAACACCTTGACTAAAATGGCCTTAGGTGGCATCTACGATCAAGTTGGCGGAGGATTTGCCAGATACTCAGTAGATGCTAAATGGCATATCCCTCATTTTGAAAAAATGCTCTACGACAATGGTCAATTGGTTAGTTTGTATGCCAATGCCTATGTAGCAACCAAAAATCCGTTGTATAAAAGAATAGTTTATGAAACTACCACATTTGTAGAAAGAGAATTGACCAATGATGAAGGTGGTTTTTATTCATCTCTCGATGCCGATAGTAATAACGAAGCTGGTGAATTAGAAGAAGGGGCTTTTTATGTTTGGAGTAAAGAAGATTTGCAAAGGTTGATTGTTGATGACTTCGATTTGTTTAGTCTTTATTACAATATCAGTGATGAGTGGAAATGGGAACATGAGAATTACAATTTGCATCGTACTTTAACAGATAGTGAGGTTGTAAAAAAACAAGGCATTTCGCAAGAAGAACTAACTGCTAAAGTTGAAAATTGGAGATCGATATTATTAAAAGAACGAGAGAAAAAAGATCGTCCAAGACTTGATGATAAAGTGTTAACTTCTTGGAACGCACTTATGCTTAAAGGTTATGCAAATGCTTTTCGGGCCTTTAATGATCCTCATTTTCTAGATATGGCTTTGAAAAATGCCAATTTTATTATTAAAAATCAATTGCGAGAAGATGGCGGATTGAATAGAAACTTTAAAAATGGTAAAAGTAATATCAATGCATATCTTGAAGACTATGCTACTACCATTGATGCTTTCTTAAATTTATATCAAGTTACACTAGATGAACAATGGTTACAAAATGCTAAACAGCTTACTGACTATTGTTATGATCATTTTTATGATACTGAAAGTCAATTGTTTTATTTCATTTCAGATGAAGATAAAGGTTTAATAGCAAGGAAAATTGACGTTGTAGATCAAGGAATAGGGATTCCTTCTTCTAATTCTATAATGGCGAATAATCTATTTTTATTAGGGCATTACTATGCCAATAAGAAATATAGCGATAATGCAGAAAAAGCACTTCACAATGTAAAAAATAAGGCATCAGAGTATGGCGGTGTTGCCTCTAATTGGCTATCATTATATCTCAATTATATTGGAGATTTTTATGAAGTTGCCATTTCTGGAAAAGATGCTAAAACCAAATTAGAAGAGCTCCACAAGAGTTATATTCCTAATAAGTTAATTGTTGGGAGTACAAAGGATAGCAATTTGCCATTACTCGAATACAAGTATAGTGAGGATCAAACCACTATTTATGTATGTATAGATGGCACTTGTCAATTACCTGTAAACGAAACGGCTGAGGCTTTAAAACAAATTAAAACAACTTTCTAATGGATACATTACAACTCATATTTGTGGCCTTAGTGGCTCTTTTACATTTCTATTTCATGGTTTTGGAAATGTTCTATTGGACGAAACCTAGAGGTCAAAAGGCTTTTGGAGTGACACCAGAATTTGCTGAAGAGTCTAAAGTTTTAGCTGCAAATCAAGGTTTATATAACGGATTTTTAACAGCGGGTTTAATTTGGTCTATCATAGACAAGACCTATGGCGATAAAATTGCACTTTTTTTTCTTATTTGTGTGACTTTTGCAGGTATCTATGGGTCATACTCTACAAAGAATAGAAAAATCTTTTTTGTTCAAGCTGTCCCAGCAATGATAGCACTAATTTTAACCTTATTAAAAATTTACAATTAAAATGGATTTAGAAAAAATTATTGACACGCTTACCACTTATGGAACCGAATACGGATTAAAAATACTGGCAGCTATTGTCATATGGATCGTTGGATCTTGGGTGATTAAAAAAATAATGGGCGTTACCGGAAAACTGATGATGAAAAAAGAGTATGACGAAAGTTTACAGAAGTTTTTATTGAATCTAGTTAATTGGACATTAAAGATACTATTGATCATTGTTATCTTATCTAAATTAGGTATTGAAACAACTTCCTTTGCAGCGATATTAGCAGCCGCTGGTCTTGCCATTGGTATGGCATTGCAAGGTTCACTTGCGAACTTCGCTGGAGGTGTATTAATGATGATTTTTAAACCTATAAAAATTGGTGATCTAATAGAAGCACAGGGTGAAATTGGTGTTGTAAAAGAAATAGAAATTTTTACTACGAAGATTGTTACCCCAGATAATAAATTAGTAATTATTCCGAACGGTATTTTATCTAACGGTAACATTACAAATTATACCGCAGAGGGAAAAATACGTTTAGATTTAACTTTTGGTGTTTCTTATGATGCCGATATTAAACAAACGAAAGATGTGCTGCTAGGAGTTATATCTTCGAACCCTAAGGTATTGAAAGATCCGGCACCGATGGTAGCCGTATCTGAATTAGCTGATAGTTCTGTTAATTTCGCTGTTCGCCCGTGGGCAACTCCAGAAAATTATTGGGATGTTTATTTTGAAACTACAGAGTCTGTAAAAGAGGCCTTAGATAAAGCTGGCATTGAGATTCCATATCCACATGCAGTAGAGATTCAAAAAGAAGGTTAACAACATTACAACTTCTAACCTTACAAAAGGCATCATAATCTGGTATGATTTTTGATGCCTTTTTTGATACAAAACTATCTTATTATGAAAAAATTACTCTTATGCCTCACTTGTCTTGTTTTTGGATTTAATGGCCAATCACAAGGCACAAATTTTCAAGCTGGAAGTCCTAACAATTTTAGATTTCATTCATTTCAAAATACCAACCTCTTAGGCGGTACTTGGATCGAACCAGCTACTACCAGAAAAATAATTGATGATTCAAATACAACTGGTAGTAGATTTACCAGCGACTTTCAACCCGGAAAAGTAATTGGTTATAATCAAGAGTATCTTTTAAGATATGATGCATTTAATGATGAAATGCAGATCGAAAAAGTTGATGGTAGCATTGCCATTATCGATAAAAAAACGATTAACCAAGTAAATCTAGGAGATGGTTCAATCTATAAAATCTTTAACTACGATGTAAAAAAGGAAAATATAACTGGGTATCTTAAGGTGCTCTTTACTGGTGAAGAATTATCTTTATTAAAAAAAGAAGTTATAGCATATGAATTTGAAAAGAAACCCGAATCAGGTTATCATGATATTGTTCCTGCAGCTTATGTTAAGGGAAATGAAATCTATTTTATAGCTGATCATAGTGGTGAAATTCGTTCATTTCGCAACAAAAAAGATTTATTAAATTTATATCCTACTCATAAGAAGTCATTAGAAAATTTTATGAAAGTTAATAACATCAGATTTTCAAAAGAAGATTCTTTGAGTAAATTAGCGCAGCATTTAGATATGTTGAATTAAGCTGGTGACCCTCGAACTCTTGTGTATCTGCCTTTGCAGAAATAGCAAGTTTTACAATTTAATCCTTGGGCAAGAAACAAATTTAATTTGCTCAATGAATTTTATTTATTAACTAAAAAAATAGAAAATACCTTATATTTGGTAAGAATTTGATACAAATACATTATGAAAAAATTAATTTTATTAGCAGTAGTATTCGTTTCTTTTGGTGTGAATAGCCAAGCACAACGAATAAATCAAGTAGCCGAGAATTTTATAAACGATTCTCAAAATTTTGTAACTAACAACACTACACGAGGCATTAAAGATGTAAATGTCACAGGCAGTCGATTTGTTAGTGATTTTCAATTTGGAAAAGTAATAGGATATAATCAGAATTATCTTTTGAGATATGACGCCTACAATGACCAAATGGAAGTTAAAAACACTGAAGATAAAATTGTAATTATCAATAAGAAAACAATAAACGAAGTTACTTTTAATGATGGATCGAAATATAAAATTTTTAATTACACTCTAGACGGTGCAAGTAAAATAGGTTATCTCAAAGTAATTTATGGAGGCTCTAAGTCTTCATTATTAAAAAAAGAGGTTATTAAATATGTACCAGAGAAAAAGGCAGAATCAACTTATGAAGACGATACACCTGCAGCCTACAAAAAAAGCAGTCCAGTATATTTTATTGCAGATCACGATGGTTCAATACGCTCATTTACAAAAAAGAAAGAACTATTAAAATTATTCCCTGGAGAGAAAAAGTCTATCGAAAAGTTTATGAAATCTAAGAAGGTTAAATTTTCTAATGAAGCTTCTTTAGCTAGTTTAGGAAGACATCTAGACACAATGAACTAATTCATTGAAAAGGAATTATTTTTTAGATTTTGTAATTAAAAAATCTTTCAAATAAAAAGGCTCAAAATAGGCGACATCTTCGATGTCGCCTATTTTGTATTTGTCATAAGAT
Source organism: uncultured Flavobacteriaceae bacterium (assembly GCA_947500525.1). Taxonomy (GTDB): domain Bacteria; phylum Bacteroidota; class Bacteroidia; order Flavobacteriales; family Flavobacteriaceae; genus Aureibaculum. Next base: position 546,865 of record CANMSH010000003.1, read on the forward strand.
ATTTGTGCCATTTGTTTGGCAGATGGGAAATACCCATCTAAGAAAATAGCATTTTCATGTTGTACTATTTCTTTACATTTTTCAGCTCCATCTCCTAAGAAATATACCTTGCCTTTTTGCAAATATTCCTTAAACGAATTTTCATCTATCACTTCAGCTTGGGTTTCTCGTAATCTCTTATTGCTCCCACTGAAAATGGCGCTATACACCTCCATACGTCTCGCATCTAATAAAGGAACAATTATTTCATTTTTTTGCACCTCAACTGAAGCCGACAATGACCTCAACGTATCAACAGAAATAAGTGGCACATCGAGAATAAAGCACAAGCCTTTCGCTGCTGATACTCCAATACGCAAACCTGTATACGATCCTGGTCCTTTACTAACTGCTACTGCAACGATATCGGAAATCAAAACAGATGTTTCATTAAGAAGATTTTCTATAAAAACATGTAAATTCTCGCCATGAGAATAGCCTCCATCATTTAGTTCTTTACAGGCAAGTAACTGTCCGTTTTTAGCCAAACTAACAGAACAGTTTTTCGTAGCAGTTTCTATGTTTAAAATGAGTGCCAAATAATTTAATTTTTAGCTGCAAAGATACAGTAGATTTCATAAAAAAACATCTAGCAAATTATGTTACCAGATGTTTTCTAAAAAAAAGGGATATTCGTTTATATTATTCTACGATTGGAATGCCGTAATAAAATTCTAACACTTTGGTTCTAAATACATAGTTATACTTGGCACGTGTTAATGTTGCTTGTGCATTCACCAGTCTATTTCTAACTTGTTCAAAATCGAATGAATTGGTTACACCTAAATCATAACGCTGTTTTGCATAATCGAAAGATATTTTTTGAGCTTCGACAGATTTTTTTGCAGCCTCATACTCTTTCAATGTGGCTTTTGCATTGATATAGGCACGTTCTATTGCTTCTCTTAAAGCTCTTTTTTGATCAGATAAGTTGACTTCCGAAATCTTTTGATTGATTTTCGCACGACTCACATTTGCCTTTACTTGTCCTCTATTGAAAATTGGTATATTTAGTGAAAAACCTAAAGACTGACCAAAGTTATTATCCAATTGATCGAAAAAACCATTCTTAATCAATCGCTGTGGACCTCCTGGGTTTGCAGGATCTACAGGTATAAAGAAATCATCACTCTGACCTTGTCTATGGTTATAACCACTTCCCAAACCAGCGTTCATCGATAGGCTTGGTAAAAAATCGGCTTTCGCTATCTCTATTTGTGTCTCTGCATTTTGCAAGCTCAACTCAGCACTTTTAATCTCTGGTTGATTCCCAACAGCTTTGTCAAAAATCTCATTGGTATTGTTATAAAGTAAAGCAACTGATTCTATATCTACTGGAATTTCCTGTACATCAAAACCAGCATTTGGTATTTGCAAAATTTGCGATAATGTTAGTAGTGCTAAATCAACATTGTTCTGAGCCGTTACTATGGCATTTTCATCATTTATTTTTGTTGCCTCAACTTCTAATAGATTTCCTTTTGGTTGTACACCTTCTTCTACCAACCCTTTGGTTCTCTCAAATTGTTGTTTACTAATTTCTAATTGGGCTTCGGCAATTTTCAAGTTCTCTTTATTAAACAACACATTCAAATAAGAGTTCACAATATTTAACGAAATATCGTTCTTCATTTTTTCTAGATCTAATTGACTAGCCTCATACGCAACTTGAGATTGTTTAAACGCATTTTTAATTCTAAAGCCATTATATATTGTTAATGACGTCCCTAAACTAAAATTATTCGATCTTGTATCAGAAGCTCTAGTTCCCGTAATTGGATTAATACTAGAACCAAAACTATAGTTATGCGAAGCTGTAGCAGAAACACCGGGTAATTTATTTCCTTTAGCTGTATTTATATCTTCTTTTCTTAAATCCGTGGTGAATTTCGCTCTTTGCACCGAAAGGTTATTTTCTAGGGCATGGTCAACACATTCTTTGAGTGTCCATTTTTTTTCTTGAGCGAATGAGATTGTAATTGTTAAAAAAGCAACGAGTATAGATAATTTCGTTTTCATAGTTAGTTTATGTTAAACAAAGCGACGACCTCTACTAAAAAATAGCATAAAGGAATGGCTTTACAGATTTTTGATTTTCTATATGACGACTAAAAGTAAAACTTGTTACACATTATCGTTCTTATTGAAATGTTAAAGTTTCAATTTCTTCCAATTTCTATACAAAAAGTAGACACCTACCCCGACTAAAATATAAGGAAAGGCCATCAAATAAATAATACCAGAATTGACCGATTCGGCAATTTCTGCGTCACCCGATTCTACTACGGCCTTACACATGGCACATTGCCCAGTGATCATTTGCGACATTAATAGACAACAGATTACGATTACTTTTTTCATGATTTAATAATAAGGAGAAATCATTAGGTAGACAATAACCCCTGAAATGGCAACATACAGCCACAAAGGAAATGTAATTTTCGCAATTTTCTTATGACGATCGAAGTCATTTGTAATAGCTCTTACATACGTAATTAATACAAAGGGTATGATCACTATAGATAATATGATATGTGTAATTAAAATAAAATAATACACATATTTAATAGTACCCTCACCACCAAAAGGTGTTGAGTTAGACGTCATATGATATGCAACATACATGGCAAGAAAAGCAATTGAGCAGCCGATGGCTGTTTTCATTAATAATTCATGTCTTTTTCTATTTCCATTTTTTATGGCTACCACAGCTACAATTAGCAATAAGGCCGTAAAGGCATTGATACTCGCATAAATGGGCGGCAAAAAAGTTAACGGCTCTGCATTGGGTATTTTAACGCCAAATAAAGCTGCTACCACTAATGGAATAGCAATCGACAAAATGACAATCCATTTATTATATTTCTTCGCTGATACTTGGTCTTTACTCATGTTATTCTTTCAACAATTTGGCAATATCTTCTTTTAATGATTCGATTTGATGTTCTTCGGTTCCTTGATAATACACAACAGGATTACCATGCTTGTCTTTTCTAGATCTCAAAAATCCCTTTTTATCTATTAAGGCAAAATATCCTTGATGTTCGAAACCTCCAGCGACATCTGGATTGATTTCTGCAAAAATATTTAGGCCTTTATTCGATAATTCATAAACAGCATCAATATCTCCGGTTAACATATGCCAATTCAATGAAGTCACCCCATATTGTTCAGCATACTTTTTAAGAACCATTGGTGTATCGTTTTTAGGGTCTATTGAAAAAGACGCGATTCCAAAATTTTCATTATTGCCATACTCCTTTTCTATCTTAAGCATATTGCGGTTCATAATAGGGCAAATACTCGGACATGTGGTGAAAAAGAATTCAGCCACATATACTTTTCCTTTATAATCAGCTTCAGTTATCGTTAGACTATCTTGGTTAATAAAAGTGAAATCTGGCATCTTTTTAGGTTCACCATCGATCACTAAATAAGCCATGGCATCATTAGCTACTTTATTCATTCTTGATTCATCAGCGACATCTTCTTTCTTTACTCTATCAACAATTCTTGGAATTGCATAAATTCCAAATAATAAGATAATAAAAGATATTCCTATGTATGATTTATTTTTCATTTGTATCCCTAAATCTGTCTTTTATTCTTTTTTAAAGCTAAACGATATTCTGCAACAAGTACCTTAACGTCATCGACCATTTTATTATGTATTGGCGCTACCGTTTCGGCATTATAACCATATAATATTTGTTGTGTATCATCATCTTTTTCTCTTCCACGCAAGTGCATTTCACGATCAATAATAAACGCATAAGGAGAATAGCTATTTTCTTTAAGCGTATAAGATGTTTTTAAGCTATTAAATAAAGATCGAATTTCGTCGCGATCTCCAAAAACAAATTTGAATTTACTCATATCTGTAGCAAAAGCAATCTTTTCTTTTAGCTTCTCTGACTGTTCTTCTGTTCCTTTGGGGAGTACAACCACAAACTGAAAATCTCTAAATTTATGAAACCTCTTATAAATCTTTTCATTTAGATTCAAAGCATTGTTTTTTGTTGCATCTAAATCATCTCCTAAAAATGAAAGAATAGTAATTTTATCTTCGAGTGTTAATGATGAATTTTCATCAGAAGTAAAATGTTTAATATTGCTTATGTTTTCGGTGAGTACGGGTAATTTTGCAAAATTATTGGTACCCGTAAGAAGCATTATATAAAATACTAACGGCAAGATAAAAAGGCTAAATAGTACCCAAAATTTCTTATTCTTCATCTCCTAATTTTAATTACTTAAGCTAAAAAAAGCGGTTTTAAAAACCGCTCATCATTTATTTGTTATATGTCCAACTTATATAGGGAGCCAACATATCTTGTATGTAACCGCCTTCAATTAACATAAGTGTTGTAAGATAGCATATTAAGAAAACGCAGGTCCAAACAATGGCTCTTCTTAAACTAGTTTTCTCATGTTTAAGGTGCATAAAATACCAAGCGATATAATAGGCCTTTACTAAGGTTAATATCAAGAACAACCAGTTTAATAAGCTTGTTCCTAAAAATTGGGTTAAGTGTAATGAATCCGGTTTTATAATACCAAATATTACTTCTATAATCGTTATCACAGAAAGTAGTCCAAATACTTTCCAAATTAAACCTGTATGTGATTCGTGTGATTCGTGTGCCATTTCTATATTTTATTAAACAAGGTAAAAGAATGTAAATACAAATACCCAAACTAAGTCTACAAAGTGCCAGTATAAACCAACTTTTTCTACCATTTCATAGCTTCCTCTTTTCTCATATGTTCCTAAGATAACATTGAAAAAGATAATAACATTAATTAAGATTCCTGAGAATACGTGAAAACCGTGGAAACCTGTGATAAAGAAGAAAAAGTCTGCAAATAAGGTTTTACCATATTCGTTCACTTTTAAATTCGCCCCCATCACTACATCTGTAGCTTTCGACAAGTAGGTATTTGCTTCTGCTTTTGATAGTACTGTTTTTTGTTTTACATCAAAATCTATTTTTTCTGTTCTTAAATGAACATCAGGATTTGCATTAAAGCTTGTCACTACTTCGTTTAATGTGTATGGTGGTAGCTCTCCTGCATCTTTAACATACCAAAGTCCGTTACTTCTTGTGTGCTGTACTCTTTCGCTATTCGCTTTTGACACAAAATCGCTCAAGGCTATTTGATGCCCTTCATTATCTACAAACTGTGCGATTTTACCATCTTGTAAAACCACAGCACCATAAGTACCATTGATAAAGTTTTTCCACTCCCAAGCTTGAGAACCTAAGAATATCAACCCTCCAATAATAGTGAGAAGCATATAAATAGTCACTTTTGCCTTTTTCATTTGATGACCCGCATCTACAGCTAATACCATAGTTACAGAAGAAAAGATCAAAATAAAGGTCATGAATGCAACATAGTACATTGGGAAATGACCATGAATAAAAGGTACGTGCGTAAATACCTCATCGGCGATTGGCCAACTTTCGAGAAATTTAAAACGCATTAAACCGTAAGCGACTAGAAATCCTGAAAAAGTTAATGCATCAGACATGATGAAGAACCACATCATCATTTTACCATAACTCGCAGCAAAAGGTTTTTTTCCTCCACCACTCCAAACCTCTTGGTTTGAATTATCAGTAGCTACTGTTGACTCCATATAGTTTGTAAAATTATTTTTGGTTTATTGATGTAACAGTCTTTTCGACTCTTTATTTTACTAAGAGCAAAAGTAAAAAACTTATATGACATACACCAATGGTTTTAATTCCTTTTTTTACCTTAAATTCTCTTCTTTTCTTATCGGATAAAAAAGAAGAAAACGAAGAGTAAAAGCCAGAGTATATCTACAAAATGCCAAAAAATACCTCCGAGTTCAAGACCCAACTTAGAAGTACTCGTATAACGTTGTTTAAAATGATTATAAATTACTACTAAAAGTACTATTATACCGGCAAAAACATGCAATACGTGCATAAATGAAATCACTACTAAGAGGGCTCCAGACACCACACTCCCTTCTCCTGCTACATAAAATCCTGCAGCTCTCAACTGGTAAAATCCTTCTCCTTGAAAGTAAACAAAGCCCAAACCTAGCAATAAGGTAAGTACTAAAAATAGTGTTGTTTGTTGACGGTTGTTGTTAACCAGCGCTTTTTTTGCAAGTATAAATGTAATACTGCTTAAGATGATTAAAAGTGTACTTATATAGAGTGCTTGCGGTAATTCAAAAGAAACCCAATCTTCTCGTTTTCTACTTATAATATAAGCACTTGTTAAGCCTGCAAACATCATTACCATGCTTATCATTGAAATGTAAAGCATTTGTTTTGATGACCTTTCTTTTGTTACTGCATCCATAAAATACTATAAAAATTTATCTACTACGTATACTATTTGAATTACCGTAATGTATAAAACACTCGATAACATGAGTTGTCTGGCTACTTTGTTGGTTTGCTTTTTATGTAACTGTATTCCGAAATACAACATAAAGATACCTAAAAATAGTATCACTATTGCAGCCACTGGTGACAGCTCTAATGTACCTGTCACTTTAAAAACAGGAATTATCGAAACTACAATCATACAAACGGTGTATAAGAGTATTTGGTTGGTTGCTTTTTTATTTTTCTCTCCGGTTGGCAACATATTAAAACCTGCCTTTTTATATTCGTCATATCCTAACCAACCTATCGCCCAAAAGTGAGGAAACTGCCAGAAAAACTGAATCATAAATAGCATACCTGGCTCTATACCGAAACTTCCTGTTGCTGCTACCCATCCTAGCATAAACGGAATAGCTCCCGGAATGGCTCCAACAAATACAGACAGTGGTGTTACCGATTTTAAAGGGGTATATAAACTCGCATATAAAAAGATGGAGATCGCACCGAACATTGCGGTCTTGGAGTTGATATTATATAAAATAGCGATTCCAGAAATGGTACAAAGAACTCCAATAATCATGGCTGTATTTACAGACATTCTACCTGTAGGCAACGGTCTGTTTTTTGTACGCAACATTAACTTATCGGTATCTTTTTCAATAATTTGATTGAATGTATTGGATGCACCTACCATTAGATAACCTCCTATGGCAAGCATAATCAAGGTAGGAATGTGAATAGTATCTACCGCTAAAAGGTACCCCGCAATTGCAGAAAAAACTACACTTAAGGACAAGCCAACTTTGGTAAGTTGCTTTAAATCATCGATGACGGATGCAATAGTTGCTTTGTTTGTTGTTGAATCGATAGTCGTTTGCATATCATTGCTAAAAATCGAATGCAAATATACCCAATAATTCAGTATTAGCCATACCAAAAACACGACTTTAAAGAAATAGGTTTATAAAAATTTAAAAAAAGGCTTTGCCATTCATATAATTGTTTTAAATTTGCCCTCGCATTTGAAAAGAAATGCATGTTCATTAAAGTTGAATGCGAAAGTAGCTCAGGGGTAGAGCATCACCTTGCCAAGGTGAGGGTCGCGGGTTCAAATCCCGTCTTTCGCTCTGAGAATATACCAATTTGTAGGTCTTTTGGCATACAGGCTCGAGTGGTGGAATTGGTAGACACGCTGGACTTAAAATCCAGTGGACAGTAATGTCCGTATGGGTTCAAGTCCCATCTCGAGTACAGATAAGAAAAAGTTAGAACGCAAGTTCTGACTTTTTTTGTTTTAAGGAATTCAAGAAAATTTATTTTGAAGAATTGTGAAAAAAAAACAATCCACAGCATGGATTGGCTTTTTCTTTCAACATTACGTTTTCGGGACTCGCTGAAAGGCAATCCCCTCTCGAGTAATTAGAACCTCACAGTCATTTGATTATGAGGGTTTTTTGTTTTTATTCATATACTCTTGCCATTTTCTGTTCTTTTTAGAAATCCATATTCAAAAACAAATAGATATGTATCTCCTTTGTTATTTTTCCAGTAATGAGTGAAAAAATTAGGATTAAACCCTTCAGAGAGTAAAATTTCTGATCGAACAGTTGCTTTACCTGCCTTGTTATAAGCCTTTAATATTTTACGATTTAATTTTAACTGTTGCTGTACCTTGTTGTAAAATTTTGGAGTTTCCTCCTGCGATTTTTTGTAATGGTGGGCACTCTTACAATATGGGTCACAAAATTTCTTGTCACTTCTGCCTTCTAACTCTTTTTCGCACGATAAGCACCACTTTTTTCTTTCCATATTCATTTTATATAAATGTATAATATACGAATATTATTCGAATGATCTACGGTTAAATTATTGATTACCATTATTTTTAGTAAAAATATCTTTATGGAAAAATCAATCACCTTAAAAAACCTATTCATTAAACAGCAAAAATGCATCGGCTTATTATTCAACGCCGATAAAGTCATAGATGCATTGGTCAAAGAGTTACCAAATCCTATGTGGAGTAATGAATTTAAAATGCCTTATATATTAAATACTCAAGCAAATCAACAATTGATTTTTGATAAATTTAGAGGTGTTGCTTGGATAAATTGCAATTACTTTTTTCATGATAGAGTGTTGAACCATAATAATGAAGAAGTTGATCTTAAATGGTTTGATAAAAGGCAAAAAAAGGAAAACTTCAAATCTTGTCCAGAGGAATATTTGCAAAAGCTAAAACTAAAAAAATACGCAAACAATACCGTTAGAAGCTATGTGTCTCGATTCGAAGATTTTATCAACTACTATAAAGACATTGAGCTCATCAAACTTAATGAAAATGATGTCAGGAAATATCTTCAAAAATTAATTGACGAAGAACGTTCGAATTCCTATATAAATGTAAGTATCAACGCTATTAAATTTTACTATGAAATGGTATTGGGTATGCCAAATAGATTCTATTCTATCGAGAGGCCTCGAAAAGAATTTAAACTGCCTAAAGTACTTTCTAAAGAAGAGGTGCTAAGCATTATTGACAACACAAATAATATGAAACATCGCTGTATTGCCAGCCTTCTATATTCGGCAGGACTACGGAGAAACGAATTGCTAAATTTAAAACTAGAAGATATTGATAGTAAACGTATGCTAATTAATATTAAACAAGGTAAAGGCAATAAAGATCGCAATACGGTTCTTAACCAACGTGTTCTTGAAGATTTGAGGAAATACTTTATAGCTTACAACCCAAAAATATATCTTTTTGAAGGTAAAGTTTCTGGCGAAAAGTATAGTCCCTCAAGTGTTTTACAAATTATCGTGAGGGCCGCTGAAAGAGCCGGAATTAAAGAAAGAGTTACACCACACATGTTGAGGCATAGTTTTGCTACACATTTATTAGAAAATGGAACTGACTTACGGTATATTCAACTGTTATTAGGGCATAATTCAACTAAAACAACAGAAATTTACACTCATGTTGCTTCCAATACGTTTGCTGAGATCAAAGATTTATTATCTTAGCGACATAAGGGATATATAGTTAATATTAATCATATCCGTACGTTGGCAAACATTTCAAAAACGAACTAAATGACTGAAATTTTATATGGTAAAGCAAAACTATCCGAGGCTTTACAAATTTCAATTTTAATGAAAACAGTTAATATTCAAGCATATGCTACAGATGGAATTAGACTTGAAATGGCTAATTATATTAATGAAAGATTCTCGGAAAAATATGTTGAGGAAGCCATCATAAATAATCCCAATAGATTAATGGTTGCATATATAAATAAAAATCCTATTGGTGTAGCAGAAATCATCTATGATACTTTTTGTCCCATTAGAAATATTAAAATTCCTGAATTGAGTAAACTTTATGTTTTAGAAAGATTTTACGGTCAAGGAATTGGATATAGACTACTTAAGGAAGTAGAAAACGAATTATTAGAAACTGGATTCAATCAACTCTATCTTGAAGTCTTTACTGAAAACCCAAAAGCAATTTCATTTTACGAAAGACAATTGTATCAAAAAATTGGGGAAGTGGATTTTCCAATGCAAGATAATACATATAAAAACTGGGTTATGACCAAGACATTGAATCAATAGAAATGATTGAAATTAAAAAAGCAGAAAACAGGAGTGATTATGAAATCATCGAAAATTTGGCGACGGAAATTTTGCACGAAGTTTACGACCCAATAATTCCTGCTGAACACACCAAATATTTTTTGACTGAATTTCAATCGGTAAATGCAATTGGAAATCAAATTGAGAATGAAAATTTCAGTTATTTCCTCTTAAATTTTGATACTAAAAATGTGGGATATTTAGGAATTCAAAAACTGAATGAAAAACTGATTTTGAGCAAACTCTATATTTTAGAATCGTTCCGTGGGCTGAAAATCGGAAAGACAGCGTTGGAATATGTTAACGGATTTGCAACGGATAACGGATTTGAAAAGATTGAACTAATTGTTAACCAACAAAACAAGAATACGATTAATATTTATCAAAAAAACGGATTTAAAATAGTGGAATCGATTGTAAACTCATTCCCGAATGGACATTCTGTGGAGGATTATAAAATGGAAAAAATATTGATTATGAAATAAAAACGATTTGCCAACAATGGCTAAAATTAATACGGGTTTCAGTGCTTAATCCAAAAGTTAGTGTATTTTTATAAAGTCCGCCAAATCTTTTGATTTGGCTTTAAAACAGAAAAATTAAAACAAAATAAAAAGTTTTGGCTAATCGCTTAATCCGAAATTAAACATTAATTTAATCCCGTACTAACCTTAGCCTAACCGTTACCCAACATTTTGAAATCAGGAATTTATCTTACAAATAGTACCTTAATTTACGAAGCTTTCCCAAAGCAACCATGGCCTAGCTGGCATTGTATTTCGTTTGAAATCGAACTTCAAGAGATTAAAGTTTTAGCCCTGAGCCCTAGGATGAACTTTGACGATGACCTAACTTTTTTATTAATTGTTTCGAAGAATCATGAAGTCCATTCTATTCCTCTACGATCTGAAATTTCTAATGGATTATCTGAACTTGAGACTTATTTCAAAATAAATTCAATTTTCGAAGAAACTGTTAATTTTAAAGATGAAGAATTTGATAGTGGTACCGTCGATAAAATTATTTATCCAAAAAGTCATTATTGGCAAGACTTATTTCATAAAGATTGGAAACTTAAAATTCGCGGGATTTATGGTCTAATTTGGCCTAAAGTATTTTATGGTAACTTGAAAGTTGAAACTATAAAATAAAGTTGGGTTACAAATGGAAATCACTTAGGCGCAACTGTTGCGTAGATGGATTTTTTAGCCAGTTTGCACATGGACTTTCCAATCTTGTGAACAAGCCTACTCTGACGGAAAAAAACGTTGGGTAACAACGTGTATAATTAATTACTACGGAATTCCTTCGCAGGAATTCGCTTGAATTAATTAACTTGCAAATACGTCGGAAAATCCTAACGGATTTTCCGTAACTAACCATACACAAACCGTTAGACAACATATGAAGAAGCTTTTACTTTCAATGTTTTGTATTTTCTCATTATCAATAGTTTTTTCACAAAATGAAAGAATTGAAATTAAATTGCAGAACTGTACTTATGAACAAATTCCAAATAATGGGAAGGAACTTAAAGATGAAATATATGAGTTTGAAAACTACCTGATTAAGAAAAACATATTGAGTGATGGAGCTGGTAAAAGTTATATTCATTTATTCAAGCAAATCGAGAAAGAGAATGATGTCCAATTTGATTATAATTATTCATTCACGGATTCAATACAAAAAATAATAATCTCCGATATCTATAAACAAATGGATTGCCAAGTTGAATTAATTAATTCCGAGAGCTATCTAAACACCAAAGTTCATAAACTCATATCTGTTATGGATTCTATTAAAATATCTGGAGATATGATGCCTGCAAATATTGCTAGTGGTATTCTTTCTGTGCTGGATGAAAAGGATTTTGAACTAGAATATTACAAAATAAAAACTTTTGTCCTTTTAGATGCTACTAATACGTTTAGTGGAATACCACAAACTTTGGCTAAAGAAGAAAAAGCAAATCTAGATAAAGCTTTAAAAATTTATATAAATAAAAGAAGTGAGATTTTTGTTGACAGCAAAAAAGTAGGATTTAAAAAATTGAGAAAATTAATTAGAAAATTTGAATCCAAAAACAAATCGGAATCTATCATTGCTTTCAAAACGGAAAGAGAAACAAAGTATAAAATATATGTTGATGTAAACAATGCAATTGTAGAAGAAATCCAACATCTAAGGGAAAAAGTTTCTCAAAAAAAATACAAAATGGAATTTAAAAAACTGACTCCAGAACAGTCATCTGAAATAAAGAAAATTTATCCACAGAAAATAGTTGAACAATAAATACGTTGTCTAACAACGGCTATAATTCATTGCGGCGGAATTTCCTAAACGGAAATTCTTATCTTGCAATGAAGGCTTGGTAACACGGAATAGTCCGTGCGGACGGTTCCGCAACGAAACCATAGCCCAACCGTTAGCTTTCATTTGTTGTAAATAAAAAATGACAAAATATCAATTGACATATCAAGATTATATAAGTTCTCTGGATGAGCAATTGTACTTTTTAGAAACATCCCTTTCCAAATTTGGTGAAAATGAAATTGAAGCAAAAAGAATATCAACAGTAATTCGAGTTTTAGTTCATGACACCAATAACAGTACTTCTTTATTAAAGCATTTGAATAAAAAAGATGAAATGAAATTCATTAATTCCTCTTCACCTAATGATGGGCGATTACATTCTATGACTGGTATGATTGGCGTAAGAGGCGTTAATGCAGAACAGTATTTTGGACTTGTTGCAAAACTTAATGAAAACGGAATGTTGATTTCTGTTCCCTTATTTCAACAGCATTTACCCGAATGGATTGAAAAATACTCTAAAATATCTTTCCAGGATTGGTGGTCAATGGAAATTATTAAAATTGGTGGAATTAGTTTGACTCGCAAACAAATAATCTTACATGTTGCAAATAAAGACGGAGGTGCGCATATTGATGATTCGCTCCCTGAACAATATCATAAAACCAAAAAAAGTAAATTGAATTTGAATATTATGGGAATTGATACTGATTTGGAGAGGAATGTTGTATTTGCGTCTGTTGCTCAAATTGGTTGGGAGTTACAAAGTTCTATTAAATTGAAAAACGAAAGCTAACAACGGCTATAATTCATTGCGGCGGAATTTCCTGCTGGAAATTCTTATCTTGCAATGATGGCAAGGTTCTCGCGGAACAGTCCTCGCGGACGATTCCGCAACGAAACCATAGCCAAACCGTTACAAACCATTTGCTGAGGCGTAAATCTGCCGCTCCTACTCTTCTTAAAAAAAATCGGCTGTTTAAACATCGAATTGAAAGCGAAGCTTTCGTTTTTTCGGCTCTTAAGTAAACATGCTTTTCAAAAAATTGGAATGAAAAAATTCGGAATTGAATAACGGAACGCAATTGTCACGCAAGCAACGACGCAACGGGATTCTAAAATCAGAACGCGAAACTCGGAACTTGAAAATGGGATAAAACAAGATAAAAACGGTTTGTAACAATGTGTATAATTAATTGCTGCGGAATTCCTTCGCAGGAATTCACTAGAAATTAATTACTTTTGAGTACGTCGGAAAATC
>CANMSH010000004.1 GCA_947500525.1 uncultured Flavobacteriaceae bacterium
ACAGAGAAGTTAAGCCTATCAGCGCAGATGGTACTGCCTTTGGTGGGAGAGTATGTCGTTGCCTTTCTTTTAAAAAAGCTCTTGATTTAGTTCATGAGCTTTTTTTTATATCCAATGTTTTTTTTCTTCGTAATTATATATTTTAATACTATCCTTTTTTAAAAAGAAAGCCAACTCCATCCAGCGCGGAAGTCTCGCTTCTCGTGCTAAAGGTCTACTAGACCTTTACTATGCACTCGAACGCCTTTCTTTTTGATTCGATTTTATTTGAATCATCCCGCCACCGGTGGTAATATAAATGACACAAATTGTAATTTTATAATATACAATTTGTGTCATTTATATTGTATAGATAACAACGTTGCCTTTTTTGATAACCTAAAAATTCTAGACCCGTTCGCCAGTCCAAGATATAGCACTCCGCTTTTACCAATCCAAATAGAATGCCTATTATGAATTAATGATTAGTTCAAATTATAGCTTGAAACTTTTAGTGTTATGACTATAGAGTTTAGTAACCTTTTTTGGTTAAATGTGTTTTGACAAAAAATACAGAAACTTGGGTAACAAAAGTTTTCTTTTTGACACAACTAATTAGATTATTAATTTAAAACTTACATTATGAAAAAAAATATTTATTTAATGGGGATATTATTCATGAGCTATTCTTGTTCGCAAGACGAATTGGTCATAGATAATAAAAATGAAATCAACCAAAAATCTGGAAATACACAAAGTATTACGTTAGCTAAAGGACCGCGAGTAAATTTATTGACTTGCCCTAATGGCATTATGTCTCGGGATGGTGATATCGAAGCAATTTTAAATACTCCGACTAATAAGCATTTATTAGTGTTTTTTGATATGTACGTTCAATCAGGAGGAACGGCAATAAATCCAAGTTATCAATTAATACCTCCGTATATTGCTGGAGGTGTTTTAGATATACCGGTTGGAAGTGATAGAGGAGCAGCATCATTTTGTGAAAATGAAGTTAACCCTATTTTTATCGGCTTGGGATTTTGTAAAAATAAGAGCTTACAAAAGGTGAAGAAAAAATTTAAATATACAATTAGTAAAATCATAGAAATACCTAGCGGAAACGACGTGACAAATTCCTTTACGATAAATCCAGCAAATAACCAGAATATTACAACAGTATCGTATGTATGTCCATATATAGGAGGAGGGTATATAGATAATGTTTTTAAACCTAGTGATTAAAACGAAATATGATTATTTTCTAGCCTTGGACGATTTTATGAAATTGTCCAAGGCTTTTTCTTTTGTAGGAAATTAAAATATCCCCAAATAATTACGTTATATCTTATATTTCTAGTTTCTTTGCCTAACTAATGAAAAACGTTATTCTCATATTATTTTTATGTGGAACAAGCATTTGTTTTGCTCAAGTTGGTGGAGAACGCATATTCAACTTTTTAAATGTTCCAACATCAGCGAGACAAGCCGCATTAGGAGGGGAAGCATTAACCTTATTAAACGATATTAACCAACCTTTATGGAACCCTTCATTGATTACTGCAGAAATTGATAATCAAGCTTCTGTAAGCTATGTAGATTTTTTGGCAGATATTAATTACGGTTCATTATCAGTGGCACATCTTTTTAGCAGAAGGGTTGGAACTTTTCATGCCGGTGTTACCTTTGTGAATTATGGAGAATTTATTGCAGCTAATGAAGATGGCACAGAAACCGGAACGTTCAAAGCACGCGATCTTGCTTTCCAGATAGGTTATAGTTACACACTACCATGGGAAGGTTTTTTTATAGGTGCGAATATGAAATTTATAAATTCTAGTATAGAAAACTTTACATCTAGTGGTATTGCAACCGATATTGCATTAACCTATCACAATGAATTTAGACCCTATTTACTTACTGCAGTCGTTAGGAACATCGGTTATCAAATAAATGCTTTTGATGAAGTTAAAGAAAAACTGCCCTTGGAAATTGCAGTAGGAGCGTCTTATAAATTAGAAAATATTCCGTTGCAATGGCATGTAACGATTAACAATTTGCAACGTTGGAATATATCTGAAGAAAACCCTTCAGATAGTCAAACAAGTATTGGAGGAGAAACTATAAATAATAAAATTTCATTTCTAGGAAATGCCGTGCGACACGTGGTCGTAGGTGCCGAATTTTTTCCAGATAAAGGCTTTAATTTAAGGCTGGGATATAATTTTAGGAGAGGTAGAGAATTACGTCTAACCCAAAGCCGAACTTTCGCTGGTATAACAGCCGGTTTTGGATTGCAAATGGGACGTTTTAAATTTAATTATGCATTTAGTAAATTTCATCCTGAATCTAACACCAATACATTTTCGTTAAACATAGATTTAGCAAAAAAAGGTTTTAAAAAGTATTAATTCGATGATAGAAAAGAAAATCATAATTGCAATTGATGGTTTCTCATCAACAGGCAAGAGTACTATTGCTAAACATTTGGCAGCAGAACTTAATTATTTATATGTTGATACGGGTGCCATGTATAGGGCAATCACATATTATGCAATGCAACAGAAGTATGTAACCAAAGAATTTCTAGATAAGAACGCTCTAATCGAAGATCTTCCGAAAATCACGTTAGATTTTGTCTACAATTCAGAATTACAGTTTTCGGAAATGTGTTTGAATGGCGTAAATGTAGAGCGAGAAATTAGAACAATTCAGGTATCTAAATTAGTGAGTAAAGTATCGGCGATTTCAGAAGTCCGAAGAAAATTAGTTGAGCAACAACAGGCCATGGGAACAAAAAAAGGACTTGTTATGGACGGCAGAGATATCGGGACCGTAGTGTTTCCAGGTGCCGAACTGAAACTATTTATGACGGCATCTCCCGAAAAACGAGCGGCAAGACGCTATAAAGAATTACTTGATAAAGGTCATAAGGTAAGTTATGATGAAGTGTTAGAGAACGTGCAACAGCGTGATTTGATTGATTCTACGAGAGAAGACTCACCTTTGGTTAAGGCCAAAGATGCCGTTGAATTCGATAATAGTGATATGGGCTTAAGAGAACAGTTTGAGCGGGTCTATAATTTGGCTTTACTAAAAATTTCAGAAGCCTAAGGAATGTTTAAATATTTATGGGTTTGTAATGAGATTTTCCATTTCGGATGTTCCATTACATAGTCAACCAATAAAGGTGTCATTTTTTCTTGATTACTCCATTCGGGTTGTAAGAAGAGTACACAAGTATCACTAACTTTGGAAGCTTGTTCTTCGGCAAATTTAAAGTCATCTTTATTATAAATAATAACTTTAAGCTCATCCGCATTAGCGTAAACAATATCTAAGGGTAGTTTATTCTTTTTTGGAGAAAGACAAATCCAATTCCATTTACCAGTCAAATTATATGCTCCAGAAGTTTCTATATGTGTTTTGATACCTTTTTGTTGTAGACTTTCAGTAATATAATTCATATTCCACATTAAAGGCTCTCCCCCCGTAATAACAACTGTGTCACTATATTTTTTAACATTGTCTACTATTGTATCCGTTAATGTAGCGGGATGTAATTCAGCATTCCAACTTTCTTTTACATCGCACCAATGACAACCAACATCACATCCACCAATTCTAATAAAATAGGCGGCGGTACCTGTGTGAAAGCCTTCTCCTTGAATGGTATAAAATTCCTCCATTAAAGGAAGCATTTTACCTTCATCGATTAACAATTGAGTATCTGTATCAACCATGTTGCAAAGATAAACATGATAAACTTGATTTTATAAGATAACGGGTCTCTTTTTTCAAGTTTCTATTTAACCATTGCAGTAACGTCAATTTCGATTTTAGCATCGATAACTAAATCTGCCACAAAAGTAGTTCTGGCTGGTTTGTTCTTTGGGAAGTATTGACGAAAAACTTCATTAAAAGCAGCGAAGTCATTTACATCGGTTAATATAACCGTGCATTTGGCGACGTGTTCTAAATCTGATCCATTTGCCTCCAAAACAGCCTTAATGTTCTCGAGTGCTTGTGTTGTTTCTCCTTTAATGCCACCATGAGCTATTTTTAAGGAATCATTATTAAAACCTACTTGTCCGGTTAAGAACAATATATCTCCAATACGAACAGCTTCTGAAAAAGGAGCTTTCTTTCGGCGTTCTATTTTCGATTCTAAAAATTCAATAGTAGATTTCGCGGTTTTCACGTTTTCTACCTCTGATTTTTGAGAAGAAGTACATGAAATAAATAATGTAATCAGGAAACTTAAAAGGAGATGTGACGAAACTTTCATAATGGTGTCAAATTGTTATAAATTCAATGTAAAGTTAAAAAATATATTGCCAACAGAATAGTGAATATCTATTTTTTGAATTGGCATATTTTAGCTGTATTTTTAACAACCAAAATAAACACACATATTTCTAATGAGTAAAAAGGAAGAATTCTTTAATTATATAAGTGAGGGTTACAAAACCAAAGGTGATTTTATAACGTTGGGTGCCGCTATGTTAGGAGAAGAAACGGTTACAGATGCCTTTGTAAAGATTCCTTTAAAAACAATCAATCGTCATGGTCTTATTGCTGGAGCGACAGGTACAGGTAAGACAAAAACATTACAAGTATTTGCTGAAAATCTTTCTGAAAAGGGTATTCCGGTATTGTTAATGGATGTAAAAGGAGATTTAAGTGGTTTGGCACAACCAAGTCCAGGTCATCCAAAGATTGACGAACGTCATACGAAAATCGGTTTACCTTTTGAGGCGAAGCCTTTCCCGGTAGAAATCCTGACAATTTCAGAACAAGATGGTACTCGATTGCGAGCCACGGTGTCTGAATTTGGTCCTGTATTATTATCCAGGATTTTAGATTTATCAGAAACACAAAGTGGTATTGTCGCTATTCTCTTTAAGTATTGTGATGATAAGAAATTACCATTACTAGATTTAAAAGATTTCAAAAAAGTATTGCAATATGCAACTAATGAGGGGAAAGCCGAACTGGAAGAAGAATATGGTAGAGTATCTACTTCTTCAACCGGTGCAATTTTGAGAAAAGTAGTTGAAATAGAACAGCAAGGAGGCGATTTATTTTTTGGAGAGCGTTCTTTTGAAATAGACGATTTAGTGCGTTTAGATGATAACGGTAGAGGGGTTATCTCGGTGTTGCGTTTAACAGATGTACAAGACAAGCCGAAGTTGTTTTCGACATTTATGCTACAATTATTAGCCGAAATATATAATACATTACCAGAGCAAGGTGATTCAGGACAGCCAGAATTGGTGTTGTTTATTGATGAAGCGCATTTGATATTTAAAGAAGCGTCTAAAGCTTTGATGAATCAAATAGAAAGTATTGTAAAATTAATTCGTTCGAAAGGTGTAGGTGTATATTTTGTAACACAAAACCCGAAAGATATTCCTGCCGATGTGTTATCGCAATTAGGGTTGAAAATTCAACATGCACTACGTGCTTTTACGGCCAACGACAGAAAGGCCATTAAATTGACTGCCGAAAATTATCCAGACTCTGAATATTATGATACCGCCGAAGTTCTAACGCAATTAGGAATTGGAGAAGCCTTAGTTTCTTCATTAAGTGAAAAAGGTATTCCAACACCATTAGCCAGAACGATGCTGAGAGCGCCCATGAGTAGAATGGATATATTGACATCGAGTGAATTATCTACTTTAATTGGCAACTCTAAAATTGCTAAAAAATATAATGAAGAAATTGATCGGGAAAGCGCCTATGAAATTTTAAACAAGAAAATCGAACAGGCGAATAAAGTAGAAGCAGAAGAAAAAAAGCGTGAAGAGAAAGAAAAAGCGTCTAGAAAAAGAACAAGTAGTTCTAGAAGAAGTACAAGGATGAATCCTATTTTAAAAGTTGTAACGAGTGCCACTTTTATTAGAGGAGTGCTAGGTGTTCTTAAAAAAGTAATCCGATAAAATAAATCATCATGAAAAGAATAATACCCTATATAGTATTACTTCTTACTTTTTCGCAATGTAAAAAGGAAGATAACTTTACTATTGCGAAAGATCAAATAGGTAAAGTTACTTCATTAACACAGGTTCATGAGTTGAAAGAAATTTTCGCTAAAGATTCATTGGTGGCCAATTTAGGAGAAGGTGATTTCGCTAATGCGGAGTTTGACGAATATCTTGTTTATGATAAAAAAGGAAAACATCTACTAACATTGGTTTCAAAAGAGCAGCACGATTCTACCTCGGTTATTGATAATGTACAAATTTTTGATGAGCGCTATAAAACGGCTAAAGGACTACATCTTTCATCTGTTTTTAAAGATATTATAGGAGAATATTCTGTAGATAAGGTGGAGTCTACATTTACAACAGCGGTTTTAATTATAGACGAGTTGAATGTTACTATTGCTATAGATAAAAAAGAGCTTGGTATTAATGATTTTGGTGTTGAAAAAATCCGTTTAGATCAGATACCTGATATGGCAAAAATCAAATATTTTACTATTTGGTTTGACTAATCCGTAAGTCGCGGAGGACAAATTTTAGCGGTTTATTTTTTCTAATAGGTCGGTTAATAATATGTAGAATTTGTTCTAATTGTTTTAAAAACTTAAATGAAAGAACAACTCGAAGACCTTCCTAGAAACTCTAAAGAGAAATATCTAGAGACAAAAAAATATTTCGCAAAACTTAAGAAGAAGACTCCGAAGCGATTGGATATTTTAATGCAAGATTTACATGAAAAGGAATTCGCTAAAACCGATTGCTTGGCTTGCGCCAATTGCTGCAAAACGAGTAGCCCTATATTTACGGATAAGGACATTGCGAGAATATCTAAACATTTTCGTGTAAAAGAACAGCAGTTTATTGCCCAATATTTACAACGTGATGAGGATGATTTCATGGTGCTTAAAGAGGCTCCTTGTACTTTTTTAGATGTTGAAGATAATACCTGTACTATTTATGATGTTCGCCCTAA
Source organism: uncultured Flavobacteriaceae bacterium (assembly GCA_947500525.1). Classification (GTDB taxonomy): domain Bacteria; phylum Bacteroidota; class Bacteroidia; order Flavobacteriales; family Flavobacteriaceae; genus Aureibaculum. Next base: position 6,943 of record CANMSH010000004.1, read on the forward strand.
AGCTTGTGCCGAATACCCGCATACCAATAGAAAGAAGTTCATTCAGATAACGAATCTTACTTTAAAAAATACTGAAATATGTCCGGCAGCTTTTAATATCGTTGAAGAGTTAAAGAAGAAATTACCTTTGTAATTAAACGCAACTAAAACTTTCTATGTGCATCTTTATTGAAACGATATTCCATGAAAAAAATAGGTCTTCTTTTAGGATTATTTGTAATCATAGCTTCCTGTAATTCAGACGATGATAGTTTTAAGGATGAACTGAATGCGAACCGCGCCTTGTGGCAATCTAAAAATATTAGTGACTACAAATGGACTGAAAATCTCGCTTGTTTCTGCGGTGGAGTTTTAGAAAGAGCAATATTTGTAGTGAATGGTGTAAAAGATCGTGTTGATTTTGACGAGTCGCAATTGTTTGAAGGCTATACAAAAGAAGATGTGTTTAACGAATCTAGAACCATAGAAGAAGCCTTTGATTTTATAGCCTCTATACAAACCCAAGATGTTGCTTCTGTGTCTGTTGAATATGATAAGGTTTATGGATATCCAATAAATATTTATATCGATTATATCGAAGATGCCATAGACGATGAAATATCTTATCTGTATTCTAAATTCGAAATCACCAATTAATTATAAATCAAGTACTGGCTTCGTATTTTTTTGAAGCTTTTTAGATCCTCTTGCCAGCTTTCTTTAATTTGTTGTTGCGTAAGACCTTTTTCCATTTGTTCTTGAAGTTTTTTACTCCCCGCATGAATTGTAAATGTAGGACCGAAAAAGTCCTGATTTTTAGGTGTTTTTCGATAAGCATCAAGAAGCCATTCGATATTGACTTCACTTAATTTTTCTCGGCTTCTTAAATCAACCGCATTTACAGCTACTCCCTTGTGTTTTGGATATTTCGATCCAAAATTTGACACCGGCGTATATGTAAAGTCACTTTTTGGAAAAAAAGGAGCTCCGTACACTTGAAATTGCATTTCAGTGCCACGTCCGGCATTAATAGTAGTGCCTTCAAAAAAACCTAAACTTGGATATAAATTGATAGCCGTATCATTAGGTAAGTTCGGAGAAGGGCGTATGGATAAACTATAAGGAGTACTATGCGTATAATTCTTTAAAGGAATTACAGTCAGATTACATTTAATAGAACCCTTGAGCCAACGCTCTCCATTGATCATTTGCGCATATTCGCCAATAGTCATTCCATAGACCAAAGGTATCGGATGCATGCCAACAAAACTTTTATGCGCTAGTTCTAAAACTGGCCCATCTACATAATGACCGTTCGGGTTTGGTCTATCTAATACAACTACCGGAATACCTGCTTCGGCGCAAGCCTCCATTACATAATGTAAGGTAGAAATATAAGTGTAAAAGCGAACTCCTACATCTTGTATGTCAAACACAACAAGGTCTAGACCCTTCAGTTGATCTTGAGACGGTTTTTTGTTTTTACCATAAAGGGAAACAATTGGCAGTCCCGTTTGTATATCCTTACTATCTGCTACCGTCTCACTAGCATCAGCTTTTCCTCGAAAACCATGCTCAGGAGAGAATACTTTTTTAACATTAATACCTGGATATGTATATAGAAAATCGACAAGGTGTTTTTCAACAAGTTTAGAACCAGTAGTATATTCATTCACCGCATATTTTTGTAATACTTCTAGCACAGAGGTCTGATTGGCGACAATACCAATATTTTTACCTTTTAGCAAAGGGATGTATTCCTTTGTTCTTTTAGCTCCTTCTATAACATATATTTCTTGTTTTTGTGGTGTCTTTTCAGAATGTGTAGAGGGTTTTTCTTTTATTTGAGATTTACATGAAATCATTCCTGACAAGAAAATTAAAACCGAAAAGAAATATGTATTTTTGAGCAATAAACGTACCATAAGAACATTGAATTACGAGTTATTTATAGCTAAACGAATCATCGCTGCTAAACAGGATAAAAGTAGTGTTTCGTCACCAATAATAAAAATTGCTATCGCGGCAATTGCATTAGGTGTGGTAATTATGATGATTGCGATCGCTACCGGTGTTGGATTACAGAAAAAAATAAAAGAGAAAATTTCTGGATTTAATGGCCATATCCAAATTGCTAATTACGAGGAAAATAATTCGAAAATCACAGTTAATCCAATTGATTTATCTCAAGAGTTTTATCCAAATTTTACAGATGTTGATGGCATAAAAAATGTACAAAGTTATGCCTCTAAAGGCGGTATTATAAGAACAGACACTGACTTTGAAGGAGTTGTTTTAAAAGGTGTTAATGTAGATTATGATTGGTCTTTTTTTGAATCCTATCTCATAGAAGGTACCATCTTAAGTTTAAATGATGAGATTTCTAATGAAGTGCTCATCTCAAAAGTAACGGCCAATCGATTAGATTTAAAATTGGGTGATACCTTTAATACTTTTTTTATAAAGAATGACCCCACTAAAGCACCAAATGCGAGGAAATTTTCTATAGTAGGGATTTTTAATTCGGGCTTTAAAGAATTTGATGAAAATTATATTATTGGAGATATTAAACAGGTACAACGTTTGAATAAATGGAGATCTGATCAGGTAGGAGGTTTTGAAGTATTGATAAATGATTTTGATGAATTGAAAGAAAAGGGCGATGAAATTTATAGTACTGTACCTTCAACGCTCAATGCAGTAACAATCGCCGAAAAGTACCCAACTATCTTCGAATGGCTCAGTTTATTTGACAATAATATTATTGTCATTATTGGAATCATGATTTTAATCGCAGGCATTAATATGATAACGGCGTTGCTCGTTCTTATTTTAGAGCGCACTCAAATGATAGGAATTTTAAAAGCCTTAGGAAATAGTAATTGGAGTATTCGTAAAATATTTTTGTACAATGCAACCTATCTTATATCAATTGGTCTTTTTTTCGGAAACGTAGTGGGAATTGGTATTTTATTAGCTCAGAAATATTTCGGAATTATACAGTTAAATCCCGAAACCTATTACGTGAGTCAAGCCCCAGTTTATTTAGATATCAAGTACATTTTAGTATTGAACATAGGAACCTTAGTTTTATGTTTATTGATGTTGCTAGTTCCTTCATATATAGTAAGTAAAATTAGTCCTGTAAAAGCCATAAAATTTGATTAAATTTGTGCTGCTTAAAAACGATTTAAAGAACCCATATATAAAATAAAAACTAACATGAAATACGACATTATAGTTTTAGGAAGCGGTCCAGGCGGATATGTAACCGCGATTAGAGCCTCACAACTAGGTTTTAAAACTGCTATTGTAGAAAAAGAAAGCCTTGGCGGTGTATGTTTAAATTGGGGTTGTATCCCAACCAAAGCATTGCTAAAGTCAGCACAGGTATTTGAATATTTAAAGCATGCTGAAGATTATGGTTTATCTGTAAAAGATGCTGATAAAGATTTTGATGCCGTGGTAAAACGCAGTCGAAATGTGGCCGACGGTATGAGTAAAGGTGTTCAGTTTTTGATGAAGAAAAATAAAATCGATGTTATTGAAGGTTTTGGAAAATTGAAAGCGGGTAAAAAGGTTGATGTCGATGGTAAAGAATACAGTGCTGATCATATTATTGTTGCAACAGGAGCACGTTCTCGCGAGTTACCAAGTTTGCCACAAGACGGAAAGAAAGTGATTGGTTACCGTGAGGCAATGACCTTGCCAGAGCAACCTAAGAAGATGATCGTAGTTGGTTCTGGGGCAATTGGTGTAGAGTTTGCATATTTTTATAATTCAATGGGTACTGAAGTTACAATAGTGGAGTATTTACCAACAGTGGTACCAGTAGAAGATGTTGAGGTGTCTAAGCAACTAGAACGAAGCTTTAAAAAGAGTGGTATTAAAATTATGACTTCTGCAGAAGTAACAAAAGTAGATACTTCAGGTAGCGGTGTTAAAGCTACAGTAAAAACGAAAAAAGGAGAAGAGGTTTTAGAAGCTGATGTTGTATTATCTGCAGTAGGAATTAAGACGAATATTGAAGGAATAGGTTTAGAAGATGTAGGTATTGTAGTTGATAGAGATAAAATTTTAGTGAATGATTTTTATCAAACAAATATTCCAGGTTATTATGCTATTGGTGATGTAACACCTGGTCAGGCATTAGCACATGTTGCTTCGGCAGAAGGAATTTTGTGTGTAGAAAAAATTGCCGGACAGCATGTTGAAGCATTAGATTATGGCAATATCCCAGGTTGTACGTATTGTTCTCCAGAAATTGCTTCTGTAGGATTAACTGAAGCCCAAGCTAAAGAAAAAGGATTCGATATTAAAGTAGGGAAATTTCCGTTTTCGGCTTCTGGTAAAGCAAGTGCTTCTGGAGCTAAAGATGGTTTTGTAAAAGTAATTTTTGATGCCAAATATGGTGAGTGGTTAGGATGTCATATGATTGGTGCAGGTGTTACTGATATGATCGCCGAAGCTGTGTTAGGTAGAAAGCTCGAAACAACAGGTCATGAAGTACTAAAAGCAGTGCATCCACATCCAACAATGAGTGAAGCGGTAATGGAAGCTGTTGCTGATGCTTATGACGAAGTGATTCATTTGTAAACTTATTCTGTTATTCCTGCGAAAGCGGGAATCCAGTAGTTGCAAGTAAAATATAATATTAAAAAAGCCAAAGTGAAAACTTTGGCTTTTTTATTATTTCGATGTTGAATTACTCATTGATGAGTCGGATTTTGTCATTCACTTTATCTATAAAATCGTGTAAGTAACTAGGTACGTTAGACTTTGTTTGATCGATTGTCCATTTTTTTATTGTACCATTTTTTGAGTATTGAATAAAGAGGCCTCCGCCATCGCCGCAATCAGGACATCCAAAAGTAGTTTCATTCGTAGTCAAGAGTTGATTTGGAAAAAAATCGACTAAATCTTTTACAACTTCAAACTTGCTGTCATCTAACTTAATAAAGTTAAAATCGATACCTACATAATTATCATTGGTGTCTTCAAAAAGTGTGGAGCCTGTTAATTTAAACGTTTCCACGCAATTTTCACCACCACATTCTCCATAGAAATGACCAAAAATTAAAAAATTTTTGTCATTTAATTCAATACCATCATCACTAGAGCATGACAATAAGCTTACAAGTATAAGCGCCGTTAGAATTATTTTTTTCATACAAATGTGTTTATAGAAAAGATGTATGCTGGGTCATTTAGGTTGCGTCTATAGTCGAGTTATTTAATGAATTGTATTTTTCTGTTTGAAAGCCCATGATCAATAAAAATAACACGAATATCAGTATAAAGATGCCATTCTGAACAAATAGATAAAATGGTACCGGTATGTCAAATAGCTGCAAAGTAGCACCAACAAATACAATTACTTGGGCTAAGATTCCCCAAAAAGCTAACCATTTAGGAACTAAATTTGTTTGAGCTAAAAAATAATACAAAATCGAACCTCCAATGGCATATCCCATTAGTAAAATAAAATGCAACCAGTAGTAACCTTCATAGTGCATAATTCCGAGCGTGGCGAAATGTGGAGCTTCTGATGCTGTCGTATCGGCATAGTTCTCACCTACCATTATTAACGACCAGTGAATCACATTACTCATGGTAATAATGGCGAAACTCAAAAAACCTAGTCCAGTATAAGCAACAGCTAGACGTTGACTGTATTTTTTTATGATTGGGTATACATAAATAGCAATAAATAATGCAATGGCGCTACTCAGCATATCTAATCCTATAGCCAATTTCATTTGACTGGCGTTTTCAACTATGGTGTTTAGAAAAGCTCTGATATCATCTCTTGCTCCAGATAAACCTCTTATTGATGTTCCCCAGCCTCCTGCGATCGTCACTATTAAAAATAAGAATCCTAGAAGCCGACCTGTGTTTTTTGTAATTTGCATGTCAGTGAATTTGAGTGAGTTATATTCATTAGTAGCAATTACCTGCGAGATGTTACAAAGAAAGTAAAACTTTAAGAAAGTATTCTCTGGTGTTTTACAAAAAGCTTATTTTACTAAGATGCGCTTTTTTATCATACCTCCTTTGGTATCTTTAATACTATTCATGATTACAAAGGCGTTTGTATCGATTTTATCAATCTCGGTACTAAGTCGTGCTATTTCAAGACGCGTAATGATTGTGTATATAATTTGAATCTCTCTTAAATCGTTTCCTTCTTTTTTATATCCCCCTTTTCCCGAATAAATAGTCACTCCTCTTCCCATATCTTCAGTAATCATTTGTCGAATTTTTTCGCTTTCTTTTGAAATAATGGTGATGCCGGTATATTCTTCAACTCCTTCGATTATAAAATCTACGGTCTTTGAGGCAGCGATATAGGTTAACATGGCATATAAAGCAATTTCTATGGATAAAATATAAGCACCAAATAAAAATATGACGATATTAAAGATCAATATGACATCACCAATGGTAAGTCCCGTTTTTTTACTTAAATAGATGGCTAAGACTTCTGTGCCATCTATGACGGCGCCTCCTCTAATTGTTAAACCAATTCCAGCACCCAAAAAGAAGCCTCCAAAAACTGCAATTAGTAGTTTGTCAGATGTAATTAGAGGGTAAGGAATGAAATAAATGGCTAAAGCTAAACCTATGATTGCTAAAATACTTTTTATAGCAAATTGTCTTCCAATATTTGAGTACCCTAGAATGATAAAAGGTAAATTAACAAGTACAACGAGAATAGACAATGAAAGTTTAGTTGTTTCAGATATAAGTAGGGAAATACCCATTGCACCGCCATCGATAAATTGATTGGGCAATAAGAATCCTTTTAGGCCAAAGCCTGCCGATACTACGCCAAGTAGTATAAAAAAGATATCTTGTGATTTATGGAGGAGTGCGACTTTTAACAATTTCGCTTCTGCCACCAGTTTACGATTTTCAGCGATATCTCTTTTTTTTCGAAACTTACGTTTTGCGAGGGCAACACTTATTTTTTTTAAAATCGATTTCATTACGTAAATTGTGTTTAGAACGAAGTGGTTTTTTATCAAAAGCTATTCATCACTAAGATAACCGTTTTTATTAAGAAAATAACTATCGGCATAGGGCATTACATCTATTTTTTAAATTGCTAGATTGATTTATTGACGAACGATTATTAAAGTAATTGCTGGCATGAATTGAAAAGTATTGGATACAAAAAAAGTCAAAGCAACAGCTTTGACTTTTATTTTTCCTTAAAATAAAATTTAGAAATTATATTTGATTCCTATGTTGAAAGTGGTTGGGTTGTATTTTAAATCAATTAATCTCGCATTATTCATGGCATTTTCGGAAGTCATATTAATTTTTGAGAATTGTGTATTTCTCAATTCGCCTAATAGGGACCAGTTTTTTAAGAGTTGATAATTTAAACCTAAGAACCCTTGAAACCCAATTTTTCCATCGGTGGCATATGAATTTCCTTGGGTATTTTGTGTATAATCGAGGTCAATTTCTTGGATAAAAGAAAGTCCTGCGCCTATATAAGGTCTAAATTTTGATGCCCTATCAAATGTATAAACTGCGTCAAAGGTAAACATGTTTGAAGCATAGTTTCCTTTGAAAGTTTGATTGTTAATAGTAGCTTCGATGTCATTGGTTTTGTATTCCCACCCTAATTGTAAACCAAATTTATTCTCAAAATCATATCCGAAGTTAATACCAGCATCGAATCCAGAAGTGTTCGTAATTTTTACGTTTTGAGATGTACCATCAATAATTATTGCTGTAAAATCAGAAATAAAGCTCCCTCCAAAATATGGTTTGACATAAAATCCTTTTGCTGGTTTAACCGTGTTCTCTTGCTCTTGCGCATGAAATGATGCAGTAAATAATAGAAATAGGGTAACATTTAATTTTAGTATAGTTTTCATCCTTTTGAAATTTTTATTTGATACAAATATCAATTACAAAATAGGAGTATACTCGTAACATATGTTACAAAATAACTATTTGGCTATATTATTTCGGATGCGACTTAAAGATGGTCGTGTAATTCCCAAATAGCTGGATAATGTATTTAATGAAATTCTATTGAATAAATCTGGGTTAGATTTTAAAAATTCTAGATACCTTTCTTCAGCTTCCATAAACTGAAAACTTTCTGTTCTGCTTTCCAGAATTTTAATAATGTTTTCAGCGATGAGCCTACCGAATCGTTCCAAATCCGGATAAAGCGCATAGCCTTTTTGTATATGGTCGAAATCAAAGCAAACGAAGGTCGTTTCTTCTAAACATTGAAAAGCGTACTTGCTTGGTTCTTGATTTAGAAAAGCCTTATAATGGGTGGCAAATCCACCTTCTTTTAGCAATCGTGTTGTAATTTCTACACCCTTTTCATTCATGTAATAACCTCTTACTAGACCCTTAGCAATAAAACCTATTTCCCTGTGAGGTTTTGTAATCTCAATAAAATAATCTCGAGGTTTTAATTCTTTGATAGTGGTTATTTGTAATAAATAGTTCATCGTTTCTGGCGTGATTTCTGGCAAAACGCTCGAAATTACAGTTGAAAAGAATTTTCTTGATGAATCCATGAGTTTATACTATTGATATTGAACGAATTTCGTTTTTTTAATTAGGAAATCAAAATAATGTATTTTTAGGTAATGAAAATGTATCAAAAAGAAATTAAATTACCCCCTTTTAAAAGAGGATTCCATATAATAACAGATATGGTTTTAGAGACTATTCACGAGGTGAAACACATACAAGCAGGTATGTTGCAAGTATTTATTAAACATACCTCGGCGAGTTTAACTATTAATGAAAATGCAGACCCAACGGTACGCCAAGATTTTGAAAGTCATATGAACGTCCTTGTACCCGAAAATGCTCCTTATTATAAACACACTTATGAAGGAGCTGATGATATGCCTGCTCATATAAAATCTTCATTAATGGGTTCGTCGGTGCAAATACCAATTACAAACGGAGCTCTTAACTTAGGGATTTGGCAAGGAATTTATCTATGCGAGCATAGAGATCATGCCAGCGGGCGCACCATTGTGATCACTGCTTTTGGCGTTTAATTTATTTAGGAAATTGATGTATACGTTTGTAGATTTTCTCAATACCTTTATTTGCTTCTGAAATTCCGGTCATTTTTAATAGGTTAGCATCTGCAGACACCTTCCATGTTTGCGGAGGAATATTTTTATTGTGACTTAAAAGCGTAATTTCTGGTTTATGACCATGCATATGCCAATACCCGGTTGCGCGTTCGCCTTTTGAAGTACGTTCTCTATACAAACGATCCCATCGAATAAAAATATAATGCTTGTTTTCTGGATCTGTAGTTTCAAGGATTGATTTTTCATTTTTCGAAACATCGTGTAAATCCCACAATCCTACTATGCGATCTGCCGTACTCTTTGGTATGCGATCTATTTTTGTTAATTGAACTGTGACAATCATACCTTCTTCTTCACGAAGCCATGTCATGGTATTGTTCACTAATTCAACTGTAAATGGTCCAAATTCATCTTTGATTCCGTTCGTTTCGATAGGAGCATATAGTTTCTTTTTTTTATCGAAGGTCCAAGTTCCTTCTGCATTTTGTAACCAACCGTTTCCAGATTGGTAAGAACCATCTTTATGTATATGCGTCCATTTCGCAACAGGGGTCATTGTTTGACCACCAACGAGTACTTTATTGATTTCCCATAAGCCAGAAATATCCTGAGCAAATAGAAAACTATTCGTAACTAAAAAGAGGAATAAAACTTTGATTTTGATTTTCATGATATGGTTGATTTAGCAAACAAACTATATCAAAAATTGAACCAAAAACTACTATCCAAAGGCTAACAAATCTGGTTCTAGATATTCTTGTTTTGCGATTTGATCATTAAAGATATCTATTTCATAATGTGTCTTTAAGAGACCAACAAAGTCATTTTTTAATTGCGGATACTCAACAAGAAAACTATTAAAATCTAAAGCTTTCGATTTATCAATAAAATGGTGTACCACTTTTGCCGAGGCTATCGTTAATGTTTTATTGTACTTCGTGCCGTCTCCATATTTATTATCGCAATTAGCAATTTGCTTAGTAAGGTTTTCTATGGCTTGATCGAGACCGTATTTTGTAATGTGTATATAAGATAATCTAAGGTGAGCTTCATGCGTAAATAGTACCGCCGGAACATCACAAGTGCTAAATTTATCTTCTAACTCGTCGTTGGTTAAGAGATGATGTTTTTCAGTCATTTTTGTAGGGTTTAAAAATACCTAAACCTCTTCATAGCTTAACGAAGTTACCCAATAAAATGAGAAAAACAAATTTATTTTATCAACATGGATGTTTTCGTTGTTTAAAATTTCAAAGGTTTGATAGCATCTAATAATAATGATATTTCTGTTTTTTTATATCTTGAAGGCTAAATGACACACCCCAAATATATTCGATACTTTAAGCAAATTCTTCCTTTCGGAATGATATGGTTCATATTTGCGTTTATCTATTGTCTACTAGAGTATGGTTTGTTAGGAGATCTTGAAGCCTATCCAACTACAGGCAACCCCTATGATTTTAAACAGAGTTTTCTTTTTACATTATCGTTTAGTTTTTTTATTGGCTTGATGCAAGGTGTAATTGAAGTTAGTTGGCTGAGAAAACAGTTTGGGAACAATAGTTTATGGATGAAAATTGTCCTTAAAAGTTCTTTTTATTTAATACTTACGATAGTAGTAATTGTACTGATGTCAATATTAAATAATGTATTGTATGTTAGCGAGGTAACAGCGATTGAAGATTTAAAAAAGTTCATGAGTGTTTTTGCTTTTTGGAGTATTGTTCTTTTTGTGATTGTCATTTCAGGAATTGCGGTATTTTTTTCTGAAATAAGTGAATATTTTGGAGATGGTGTCTTCTTTAATTTTTTCTTTGGGAAATACCATCGACCTATTCAAGAAAAGAGAATTTTTATGTTTCTCGATATGAAATCTTCAACAACAATTGCTGAAGAGATAGGTCATAAACGGTATTTTGATTTGATTAAAGATTATTATGCTGACATGACAGATCCAATTGTCGAAACGTTTGGCGAAATATATCAATATGTTGGCGATGAGATAGTAGTGTCATGGCAAGCAAAGAGAGGCCTATATAACAATAATTGTATTGCTTGTTTTGATAAAATTTCTACCATATTTGAAAAGAGAAAGTCCTATTATATAGAAACTTTTGGAATTGCTCCAGAATTCAAAGCCGGTTATCATTTAGGAGAGGTTACATCAGGTGAAATTGGTATTGCGAAAAGAGACATTGTTTATACGGGAGACATACTCAATACCACAGCTCGAATTCAAGAGAAATGTAATACTTACGATGCCAAAATTTTAATCTCAGGAGAACTCTATAGTGAATTAACAGAAACGACTAATTTTTCGAGTACTAAAATTGGGGAGTTATTACTAAGAGGTAAGAGACAAGTGGTGCAATTGTACAAAGTTGATTTTGATTTTTTTAAGAAGGTATAAAAAAAGTCAGTATCATTAAGCTTAATGATACTGACTTTAAGGTTATACGTATGTGGTCAGTTAGAACCTGTCAAGATTCATTACTTTAGACCAAGCGGCTACAAAATCTGTTACAAATTTTTCTGACGCATCGTCGGTGCCGTATACTTCAGCAACTGCACGAAGTTCAGTATTCGAACCGAAAATGAGATCAGCACGTGTTCCTGTAAATTTCATTGCACCTGTACTTCGATCACGTCCGATAAATTCTTTATCTTCAGAATTCGCAGCTTTCCACGTCAATGAAAAATCTAAAACATTAGTGAAAAAATCATTAGTAAGATGTCCAACGTTTTCTGTGAAAACACCGTGTTTCGAACCATCATAATTGGCACCCAATACTCTTAGTCCACCAACTAAAACGGTCATTTCAGGAATAGAAAGTGTTAAAAGTTGAGCCCTATCTATCATCATTTCTTCTGCTGCGGCAACTTGATTACTTTTCATATAATTTCTAAAGCCATCGGCTTGTGGTTCTAAATATCCAAAAGACTCAACATCTGTTTTCTCTTGGGTAGCATCTACACGTCCAGGGTTAAAAGGAACATGTACAGAATGTCCTGCTGCTTTGGCGGCTTTCTCAACACCAACGCCACCTGCTAGTACAATAAGATCTGCCATAGATACTTTAAAACTTGCGTTGTTTTGAACATTACGAAGTGTATCTAATACTTTGTTCAATTGCGCAGGATTGTTCACTTCCCATTCATTTTGAGGTGCCAAGCAAATACGAGCACCGTTGGCGCCACCTCTCTTATCGGAGTTTCTAAATGTTGAAGCCGATGCCCAAGCTACAGATACCATTTCCGAAACAGAAAGTTCGGTTGCCGCAATCGCTTCTTTAAGGGTATTTATTTCACTATCAGAAAGTGTATATCCATTTGCCTCAGGAAGTGGATCTTGCCATAAGAGTTCTTCTTTAGGAACCTCTGGGCCTAAATAGCGTACAACAGGTCCCATATCTCTATGGCAAAGTTTAAACCAAGCACGGGCAAACGCATCTTCTAATTGCTCAGGATGTTCTTTAAAACGTTGTGAAATTTTCAAAAATTCAGGGTCTACTTTTAATGCCATATCAGCATCTGTCATCATTAGAGCTTGGGTTTTCGAGGCATCTCCTGCTCTTGGAGCGGTAGGCGCTCCAGAATCTGCAGTAGGTGTCCATTGACTTGCTCCGGCAGGACTTGTGGTTAACTCCCAATCATAATCTAATAATACTTTTAAATAGTCATGATCCCAAACGGCAGGATTAGGTGTCCAAGCACCTTCAAGTCCAGATGTAATGGTGTCATCTAAAACACCAGTACCAAAACTATTTTTCCACCCAGTACTCATTTCTTCGATAGGAGCTCCATGTGGTTCAGCACCTACATATTTATCGGGGTCTGCAGCTCCATGAGCTTTTCCGAAAGTATGTCCACCAGCTGTGAGTGCAACGATCTCTTCATCATTCATAGCCATACGACCAAAAGTTTCTCTCATATCTGCAGCAGAACCTAACGGATTAGATTTTCCATCTGGCCCTTCAGGGTTTACGTATATAAGTCCCATATGCACAGCTCCTAGAGGCGCTTCTAATTTATCACGACCCTCTGAAAAGCGCTTGTCATTTCCTAACCACTCTTTTTCTGATCCCCAATAAATATCTTGTTCTGGTTCCCAGATGTCCTCACGTCCACCACCAAAGCCAAAAGTTTTAAAGCCCATTGATTCTAATGCGCAATTACCTGCAAGAATCATCAAATCGGCCCAAGAAAGACTCTTTCCGTATTTCTTTTTGATTGGCCATAATAATAGGCGGGCCTTATCTAAGTTACCATTATCTGGCCAGCTATTCAAAGGAGCAAAACGTTGAGAACCTGAACTAGCTCCTCCGCGTCCATCGCCAATTCGGTAAGTTCCTGCACTATGCCAAGCCATACGAATTATAAATGGTCCATAATGTCCGTAATCTGCTGGCCACCATTCTTGAGGGTCTGTCATCAAATCAACAATATCTTGCTTTAATTGAGCATAATCTAAACTGCTAAATGCTTCGGCATAATTAAAATCTTTTCCCATAGGATCAGATTCGGCACCATTTTGCCTTAGTATATTTAATTTTAGTTCATTAGGCCACCAATCTCTATTGGTCGTACCGTTTCCGGCCGTTGTTGATTGCGGTCCTCCCATAAATGGGCATTTGCTTACATCGCCGTTCATTTTGTTATGTTCCATGTTAGTTATTTTATTTTTTTAAAGTTTTATATAATGATTGCTGAACACGAATATATTCAACATATTTTTCCAAGTTAAAATTACAAAATTTGAATAGAGAATTTATATCTTTAAATTGATAGTTTTTATTTTAGAATAAATAAATCCTATGATGCCAATAAAAGAATAAAATATTCCTGATGAATATTGGTTGTAAAGACTAATTATTACTACTTTTAAACCTCATTTAAATATACATAAAATGGCTTCAATAACATTAAAAGGAAATACAATTCATTCAAATGGCGAACTGCCGGCTTTAGGAACGATGGCTCCAAATTTTACACTGACAAAAACGGACTTGTCGACATCAAGTCTTTCTGACTATAAAGGTTCTAAAGTGGTGCTAAATATTTTTCCGAGTATCGATACAGGTACGTGTGCCGCTTCTGTGAGACAATTCAATCAAGAAGCAGCAGAGTTAGAAAATACTAAAGTGTTATGTGTTTCTCGGGATTTACCGTTTGCTCAAGCTCGTTTTTGTGGTGCGGAAGGAATAGAAAACGTCATAAATTTATCAGATTTTGGTACCGGCGCTTTTGGTAAAGACTATGGTTTAGAAATTATTGATGGTCCATTAAAAAACTTACATTCTCGAGCTGTAATTGTATTAGATGAGTCTGGTAAAGTACTCTATACAGAACAGGTTGGTGAAATTGTAGATGAACCAAATTACAAAGCGGCATTGGAAGCATTACTTCCAGAGTAATTATCTTTCAAATTACGAACCTAGAAAATGGAAGATCAAAAAGATGGTTTTATAATTGGAAGACTTCGTAGTTTTAAATATGCTGCACGGGGGATGATGTTATTGCTCAAAACCGAACATAGCATTATGGTTCAATTTGTCGTTGCTATTATTATGACAATTGTAGGTTTTATATTCAATATTTCTTCCATTGAATGGATGTTTCAATTCTTGGCAATTGGTTTGGTATTGGTTGCTGAAGCAGTAAATACTTCTATCGAAAAATTGTCCGATTTTGTGCATCCTAAATTTCATAAAGATATCGGTTTTATAAAGGATATTTCGGCAGCTGCACCTGCTTTTGCGGCATTGGTAGCGCTGATAATTGGTTTTATTATTTACCTTCCCAAAATTTTTTAAGTTTAACAAACGACATTAATTACTCACATATTTTTGTGTATTTTTGTGAGATACATTTTTATTGATGGCAAAAAAGAAAAAGGCAACAACAAAAAAGAAGCGAAATAATCGTGTGGTGAACTTTTTTAAAAGTAAACAAACACATTTAATTTTTGGTGTTTTTTTAACCTTACTCAGCGTATTCTTATTGGTTTCTTTTGTCTCCTTTTTTTCGAATTGGCAGGCAGATCAAAGTCAACTAGAGGTATTCACAGATCGTATTAACGAGACCAAAAATTCTTTAGGGAAAATTGGTGCTCAAATTAGCCATTTTTTAATCTACAAAGGTTTTGGTATAGCTGCTTTCGGACTACCTATTTTGTTATTTTTTACTGGAATGGTCGCTATTTTTCATTTGCCATTAAAGCAAGTGCGAAAAATGTGGTTTTGGGGTATTACAAGTATGTTTTGGCTTTCATTAGCCTTGGGCTTTTTCTTTACAAGTAATGCATTGTTGGCGGGAGTTGTTGGGTACGAGATGAATGATTTTTTAAATGATTTTATCGGTCGAGTAGGCGTATTCTTATTATTACTTTTTAGCCTGTTAGCAGTGCTTATTTTTAGGTTGAAATTAACACCCGAAATGTTAAAAGAAAAACTTCCTAAAAAGAAACCAACAGCTGATGGTGCAGCCATTCTTGATGACGTGACAGAAGAAGGTTACATCAGCGAAGCTATTTCTGAAGAACCCATGTCAGAAATTGAATTCAATATTGATACAAAAGAGAAAGAGAAGGTAGCGGATAGAATTAAAAGTCCAGAACTTGAGTTTGAAAAGAATACAGCTCCGGTAAAAATTGAGAAACCTATTGAAGTTGTAGAATCTAAGGAAGAAGTTGAAATTCTAGTTGAAAAGACCTTGGAAGAGGATCAATTGGTTGAGAATTTGTCGAATAAATTGGTTGAGGATTTTGGAGAATTCGATCCAACGTTAGAATTGGCTAATTATAAGTTTCCACCTTTAGATCTTTTAAGAGATTATGATAATGAGAATATAAAAATTGATCAAGGAGAGTTAGAACTAAATAAGAATAAAATTGTTGATACACTAAGCAATTATAAAATAGGAATTGCGAGTATTAAGGCTACAATTGGTCCTACGGTTACGCTTTACGAGATTGTTCCAGACAAGGGAGTTCGTATTTCTAAAATTAAAAATTTAGAAGATGATATTGCATTGTCATTAGCAGCTCTGGGTATTCGAATTATTGCACCAATACCGGGTAAAGGTACTATAGGAATAGAGGTGCCTAACAAAAATTCGACTATTGTCTCTATGAAATCGGTGTTATCCACACAAAAATTTCAAAAAGCAAAAATGGAATTACCGTTAGCATTAGGAAAGACCATTTCTAATGAAACCTTTGTAATCGATTTGGCGAAAATGCCTCACCTGTTAATGGCAGGTGCTACGGGGCAAGGTAAATCTGTAGGTTTAAATGCGGTTCTTACCTCCTTATTGTACAAGAAGCACCCTGCTGAAGTAAAATTTGTGTTAGTAGATCCTAAAAAAGTTGAGTTAACACTGTTTAATAAAATAGAACGACATTATTTAGCAAAGCTGCCAGATTCTGAAGATGCCATTATAACAGATACAGCGAAGGTCGTAAATACCTTAAATTCTTTATGTATCGAGATGGATGATCGTTATAATTTGTTGAAAGATGCGTACGTTCGAAACATTAAAGAATACAATGAAAAGTTCAAAGCAAGAAAATTGAATCCAGAAAATGGGCACAAATTCTTACCTTACATTGTATTAGTTATTGATGAGTTTGCCGATTTAATTATGACGGCAGGAAAAGAAGTGGAAGCTCCTATTGCGAGATTAGCTCAATTGGCGAGGGCGATCGGTATTCATTTAATTGTAGCTACACAGCGTCCATCGGTAAATGTAATAACGGGATTAATAAAAGCAAATTTCCCTACAAGAGTTGCTTTTAGAGTAACTTCTAAAATTGATTCAAGAACAATATTAGATGCGCAAGGAGCGGATCAACTTATTGGTAAAGGAGATATGTTAATTTCTACAGGAAGTGAATTGACACGTTTGCAATGTGCATTTGTGGATACCCCAGAAGTTGATAAAATCACCGATTTTATTGGTTCTCAAAAGGCCTATGCGAGCGCACATCAATTACCAGAATATGTAGGTGAAGAAAGTGGCACAAGTCTTGATATAGACATTGATGACAGGGATAAATTGTTTGAAGAAGCGGCACATGTGATTGTAAATGCTCAACAAGGTTCGGCTTCTTTATTACAACGAAAATTAAAATTAGGATATAATAGGGCAGGGCGTATTATAGATCAATTAG
This sequence comes from uncultured Flavobacteriaceae bacterium, assembly GCA_947500525.1. Classification (GTDB taxonomy): domain Bacteria; phylum Bacteroidota; class Bacteroidia; order Flavobacteriales; family Flavobacteriaceae; genus Aureibaculum. The sequence goes on from CANMSH010000004.1 coordinate 24,184, forward strand.
AAGCATCAGGAATTGTTGGTCCGTTTGAAGGAAGCAAAGCAAGGCAAGTGCTTGTAACAGATATTTTAGCGCTCGAAGAACATTTGAAAAATGAAAAAAACAGATAAAATGAAAAAAGTAATACTTCTATTTGTGATGCTATTGAGTAGTTTTAGTATCACGGCTCAAAGTGATAGTAAATCTAAAAAGTTACTCGATGAGGTTTCAGCTAAAATGAATACCTATCAAAATATTTATGTTGAATTTAAGTATGTTTTAGATAATACGAAAGAAAAAGTGCACCAAGAAACCAGAGGTAATGCAACCTTAAAAGGTGATTTGTACAACGTTAATTTCCTAGGAACAAATCAATTATATGATGGTAAAAAAGTGTTTACAATAATTCCAGAAGATGAAGAGGTGAATATTTCTGATGCAGATGCAGATGATGATAATACATTGACACCGTCAAAATTCTTTTCTTTTTATAAGAAAGGTTTTACGTACACATGGGATGAGGTAAAAAATATGAATGGAAGAAAAATTCAATTTGTAAAATTAATGCCTATTGATAGTAATTCTGAAATTAAAAATGTCTTGCTCGGAATTGATATTAAAACAAAGCATATTTACAATTTGATAGAAAAAGGTAAAAATTCAACAGTAACTACCTTGACCATTTCTAAATTTAAAACAAATCAGCCTTTATCGAGTAAGTTATTTACGTTCGATGAAACCAAATATAAGAAAGAAGGATATTTGATAAATAAGCTTTAAGCTAAAGCTAATTTTATAAAATAATTAAGTATCCCGTAATCACGGGATACTTTTTTTTTGTGTAATTTTGATCTCGTAAAATTGATTAGTGAAAATCTTAAACAAGTACATACTTAAGAGTTTTTTAAAACCATTTTTAGCCACATTTTTTGTGGTTCTTTTTGTTTTAGTAATGCAAACTCTATGGTTGCAATTTGATAAGATTGCGGGTAAAGGAATTAGTATTATTATCATCTTAAAATTTTTGGGATACATTGCTCAAATGATGGTATCTACGGCATTACCTATTGCCATTTTGTTGTCATCAATTATGGCACTAGGTACCCTATCAGAAAATTATGAATTCGCGGCAGTAAAATCCGCAGGAGTATCTTTACATCGATTTATTAGACCTTTAATTATATTGATGATTGTACTTAGTGGTCTTAACTTTTTAGTGTTGAATTACGCTTTTCCTAGAGCGGCTTTTAAGTTTAAGAACTTATTGGTCGATATGCAAAAGACCAAGCCAGCATTGGCTTTAATACCTGGAACTTTTAATACAGAAATACCTGGATATAGCATCAAGTTTGCAGAAAAGTATGGAGAGGAAAAAAATAAATTAAGAGATGTACATATTTATTATGATCTTAATAAGGGTACTTCGAATGTTAAGGTAATTAAGGCCGAAAAAGGAAAAATAACGACAGAAGAGGGAAGTAAGTATATGACTTTGGTACTAGAGAATGGTTACCATTATGAAGATTTAATCAATAATAGAAATCGTTCTTTTAACAAATCAAGAAACATGCCTTTCACAAATTCTTCTTTTAAGGAATATACTGTGAATATTGATGTTTCAGAACTTGGTCGAATGGGTGTGGCCGATTATAAAAGCGATCGAGAAATGCTGAGTCTAAAACAATTAGACTATTACAGAGACTCATTGAAAATTCCATATGATGAATTTATAACTGCGAAAGCCAGTAATTTTTATAAAAGACATGGGTTGGCCAATATGTATAACGATTCTTTATTTAAAGCTGAATTCGATCCTGATGTGTTAAAGAATTTTGATAGTATTGGAAAACTAGCTGTCGTTGATAATTCGTTGAGCGCCATCGATAGAATACTAACCGAAATTAAAGGATATAAAAAGACATTTAAGGACAAACAAAAATTTCTAAATGTATACGATACAGAATATCACAAGCGATTGGCTTTTTCATTTGCTTGTCTTGTTCTTTTCTTTATTGGAGCTCCGTTAGGTTCGATTATAAGAAAAGGAGGGTTTGGGTTGCCTATGATACTTGCTATTATTATTTTTGTCATCTATTTTTTCATTTCTACATTAGGAAAGAAAATGGCAGAAGCAAGTGCAATTACAGCAGTTTTTGGAGGCTGGATGGCAACGATCATAACCTTACCTTTTGGTTTGCTTTTAATGAGAAGAGCGACTAGAGATAAAGGTATTTTTGATATAGATCTTTTTTTACGACCTATAACGAACTTCTTTAAAGGAATTTTCAAACCAAAAGGGATAAAGAATAATTAATATGATATCAACTGAAAAAAACATGTTGAAACTACATACAATTAAAGAGGCAATTGCTGATATAAAAAAAGGAAAACTAATCATTGTAGTCGATGATGAAGATCGCGAAAATGAAGGAGATTTTATAGCGGCAGCTGAAGCAGTAACTCCTGAAATGATTAATTTCATGTCTACCCATGGTAGGGGACTTATTTGTGCTCCGTTGACAGAAGATAGATGTGAAGAATTGAATCTAGATATGATGGTAAAGAATAATACAGTTTTACATCATACTCAGTTTACTGTTTCTGTAGATTTAATTGGTCATGGCTGTACAACGGGTATTTCGGTACACGATAGGGCAAAAACAATTAAGTCTTTGGTCGATGAAGATACCAAGCCTCATGATCTGGGGAGACCTGGTCATATTTTTCCTCTACAGGCGAAAAATGGAGGTGTATTACGTCGAACAGGTCATACAGAAGCAGCCATCGACTTAGCGAGACTAGCGGGATTTAAACCTGCAGGAATCTTGGTAGAAATATTAAATGAAGATGGTTCTATGGCGCGTTTGCCAGAACTTTTAAAAGTTGCCGAGAAGTTTGATCTTAAAATAATTTCTATTGAAGATTTGGTTGCCTATAGAATGCAACATGATTCTCTTATTCAGAAAGTTGAGGACTTTAATTTTCAAACACGGTTTGGTGAGTTTCGTTTAAGGGCTTATCAACAAACTACAAATGATCAAGTTCATATTGCATTGACCAAAGGAGAATGGGAAGATGATGAGAGTGTAATGGTTCGTGTAAATTCTACACTGATTAATAATGATATCATTAGATTATTGACAAATAAACCTGATGATAGCTTCAGTAGAATGTTCAAATTGATTAATGATGAAGGTAAAGGAGCTATAGTTTTTATCAATCAAGAAAATCAATCTTTTAATTTGGTCAATAGATTGGCACTGATTAAAGAATTGCAAGATGATAATGATGGGCAAGTACCAAAAATGAAGCTCGATGAGAAAGACTTCGGTATTGGAGCACAAATACTTCATGACTTAAACATTAGTAAGTTGCGCTTAATCTCAAACGGTAAGTATATCAAAAAACGTGTAGGTATTATTGGTTATGGTTTAGAGATTGTAGAGAATGTAGCATATTAAGCTAATTTTGTACTTTCGCTTTTGTGAAAATATTGCGAAAAATATTGTATCCGTTTTCTTTATTGTATGGTGAAATAACCGCAGCACGCAATAAAATGTACGATACGCAAGTATTGAAATCTTCAAGTTTTGATATTCCTGTAATTGTAGTTGGTAACTTGAGTGTTGGCGGTACAGGAAAAACTCCACAAATAGAATACCTCGTAAGACTCTTAGAAAACTCCTATACTATTGGTATTTTAAGTAGAGGTTATAAAAGACAGTCTAAGGGCTTTGTGTTAGCAGGGCCCGATGCCACTGCCAAATCAATTGGTGATGAACCAATGCAATTTTTTAACAAGTTTAAAAAGTGTTTAGTTGCTGTTGATGCCGATCGTGTAAACGGAATCAACCAACTCAAAGCATTAGATAACCCACCGCAAGTAATTCTATTAGACGATGCTTTTCAGCACAGAAAAGTGTCAGCCGGATTTAATATTTTATTGACTCCATATTCAAATTTATATGTAGATGATACAATGCTGCCTACAGGTGATTTGCGAGAAAAAGTAAGTGGAGCAAGTCGTGCTCAAGTTATAGTAGTTACTAAATGTCCTAACAATCTATCTGAAGTCAAACAGTTTGAAATTGCCGATAGATTAAAACCCGAAATGCACCAAACAATTTTCTTTTCTAAAATTATGTATGCAGAAACCATCATAGGAGCGTCTTCTATCAAAGTTAATGAGTTGCATATGTATCAGGTACTTTTGGTAACCGGAATTGCAAAAACACAGCCTTTATGTGATTTTTTAAATAGTAAAAATGTTGATTATAAACATTTTAAATATAAGGATCATCATGAATTTTCTGAAAAAGATTTGTTGAAAATCAACACAGGTTTCGAGAAGATTAAATCTAATAAAAAGTTAATATTAACGACAGAAAAAGACTATGTTAGAACTTTTAATGCAAGTCATAAGCATGTATATTATTTACCTATCGAAACAACCTTTTTAGACCATCAAAATGACTTTGATATACTTATCAAGAAATATGTTGATGAACATTTTGACAAGGCCTAAGCGTTTATTTTTTTTTATGCTTATTTGGTTCTAAAGACATGATATAATCGTAGCTTTCATTTAAAAGTAGGGCAACTTTATCTAAATCTTTAAGCATTTGCTCGGTGATCAATATGTATCCATTCATTACAGCTCCATAAGATTTATAATATGTGGTATCGAATTTTGTAAAATACGCTTGTTGGTTTTCCTTCGAAAAACGAATACCAATTTCACCAGCTTTATTAAATAATGAAAACATATAACCATTCGCACTTGTGTATGGCATTGTTTTGCCTAAGCGTTCAAAACGAGGGCATTTAGCTACGAGCTCATCATATATTTTTAAATTTTCTTCCCACATAAATTCACGTTTTAGTTAGAAATGATGCTTCTTTTTTCCAGTTTATTTGCCCTCAAATATAAAAACAATGGAAACGTAAAGGCTATAGCGACCAAAAAAGTCAACGGAATTAAAACCCACCAGTACTTTATTTTTAATTTTAAGGATTCTGGAATATACCATGCGAAAAAAGTCAGCACAACAACCGTTAAATCGGCGCTAAAAGATTTTGCAGGGAATGTCGTTTTCGTCTGGGCAATAAAATTTAAAATTGAAGTATTTTCTTCTGTCTGATAAAACTGAATATTAAAATACCAGGTGTAACAAACACCTAAAATGGCCAAAAGCAAGTACACGTATTTGAACTTCATCTAGTATTTATTTAGTTATTTAAAGGTATAAAAATATCAATAATATTATAAGAGTTGGCTTTAAATGTTGATTGTCAGTTATTTAAAATGATTGATGCGCTAAATATCAATAGCGCATCAAATAGGTAACAAGAATTTTAATTAGGGTTATTCTTTTTTTCTAATACCATTCCATATATCTAGATACATTTTCCATTTATCGTCAATTTTTTTCCAAACAATGACATACTTACCTTTCCAATGAGATTCTGAGCCATCGACTTTTTTAGTTTTTCCCTCATAATATCCGTAATCATAGGCCGTATCTTCTTTGATCACGATTTCTTTTGGATAGATTTTATGATAAGATGTTTCTAAACCCTTGGGAAGCGTCCAGTAATCAATAATTTTTGCTCTTGTATCTAAAATATCTAATCCATTCGGGAATATTTTCGCATCATCAGTATAAGAATTAGCGATTTGCTCATAGTTTGACGCTACCACATATGAAGAGAATAATTCAGCATTTTTAAGTATTGCATTTATATCTTTTTTAGAACCAGTATAGGTTTGCCCCATGATAGTGGTAGAAAAGAGCAATGCAAGAAGTATGAAATAATTGTTTTTCATTTAAGGAAGTATTTTGAATATAGATTTTCGTGTATTTTAATTCTTTATTTAGGGTAATTTTTGAAAGTAAAAGATTTATGAATTATTTTCCATTTATCTTTCATTTTTAGAAGCATTAAGTAATCTGTATAGATTCTTTTTCTTCCTGGCATCAAAATTTCAATTCTTGCAATGGCAGCATTACCCTCAAAATCTATAGAAATGACTTTTCCAATACGATTACTTTTAACACCTGGTTTAATATTTTCTATGTATTTCTTACCCGACCAAACCCGCAGTGTATCATTTACAACGAAATATAGATTAAAATCTTCATGAAAGGCCGATTTTAAACGATCGGGTTGACCATTTGCCGTTCCTTCTATATAATCATATAATACCTTGTTAATTTTTTCTAATTCTGATTGTGCATTTGCTCCTATTAAGCCAACTAGAAAAAATGCGACGATAATTGTGTTTTTCATTCCTTTTGTTTTTTATTAATTTATCATTTGTTTAATTCATGCTCAATAAAGTTTTGTCTTTAACCTTTTCTTTCTTAAACCATATATCATTAATGCCATTTGCCGAGAGTTGAAACCCTGTTATATTTCCGTTTTTATCCTTTTTAAAGGCTAATGAAGAAAAGTGCCTTCGATTTCCTGTAAATACATTAGGTATTTTCGGATCTAATTGTACAGGCGATATTCTTTGGTGATTTAATAGAAGTTTTCCTTCTTTCACTGTTAAGGAATATGAAGTGTTCAAGGCTTTGGCATAATATGTCCCTGCATATTGATTTAAACTTTTAGTCCAATTGGCTTTAGGATTATATCTCACTAAATGAGAGGTATTATCACCAACGATGATAGATACTTTCTTAGGATCGGTTTTGGAGTCAAATTTGGCAATGACTTCGATACTCGTAATCATTTGGAAAGAATCCTTAGATAGAGGAACGAGAGCACTCTCGTTACCCGGACCTCTATGATATCGCAAAGTATCGTTCACAACATGAATTTTTCGTGTACTGTAATTATTGATATCCCAATAATTTCCTTCGAACTTAGCGAGTTGCTTGGCTGATAATTTTTTAGAAACAAATTTTGTAGGTTCAATCGATCTCGACTCTAGAAAATCTTCAATGAAGAGCGCACTGGCTCCGGTACCGGCATAACCATTATATGCACCATCATTACCCATTATTACAACAGCAAGATTATAATCGGGATAGCGAATCAATTTACTGGCATACCCGCCTGACACATCTGTATGATATAGCTTTTTGGTGCCTCTAAAATTCCAAAATCGATGCCCGCCAGTGTATAATGCCATATTCTCTTCTCTTACTCTTTTTTTGTTAATGATAGAGAGACCGTCAAATTTTTTAATGATATTCTCATTTCCAATTTTCGGACTTTCAAGTTCTTTTGCCCATAAACACATATCCTCTACGGTTGTGTATAAGTCAGTAACCAAGGTATGCGCATAATTAGCGGGTGAATTGATAAATTTACCCTGATGAGAAAAGTAACCTTGAGCTTTGTTTTTAATGATAGTACCTTGAATATCAAAAACAGAATTCGTCATCCCTAAAGGTTCAAAGATCTCTTTCGTTATGAAATTTGAATAAGACGTTTTACTAATTTTAGCAATAAGGTCTTCGAGTATCATGAATCCCATCTCAGAAAAAAGTTGAACTTCGGTATTATTCGTTGTTGATTTTGACTGATTGTGAATCATCTGATACGCATGTTCTTTGGTAAAAATATCTTCATCATTCCATCCGGCAAGAGATTTTGCAACGACATCATTGTTTAAACCTCCTGTATGATGTATTAATTGTTGGATACTAATAGCGTTTGAAAAAGGCACACGTTTGGGTAGGTACTTTCGTATATCATCTTTTAAAGATAATTGACCTCTTTCTTCTAATAATAACAATGCATATACTGTGAACTCCTTGGCAAGATCGCCAATATTGAATTTGGTAGAGAAGGTTATGGGAATTTGATGTTCTAAATTTGCCATACCGTAACCTTTAGTATGTACGATTTTTCCATCATTTAAAATTCCTACCGCTATGCCCGGAATATTTTGTGCATTCCATTGCGCGAAAATTTCATCTATTTGGCTTGAGCTGATGTTCCTTTTTTTAACTTCCTGTGAAAATGAAGTAATCATTGACAGAGATAAAAGTAGTGTACATAAATTTTTCATATTATTTTCGTTTAAAGTTCTTTCAATGTTGCCACAATTTTTTCGGCCAAGATGGAGGCCGTCGTTGGATCTTGTCCTGTAATTAAGCGTCCATCTACTTGATAGAAACCGTCCCACCCTTTTTCTGAATACATAAAATTTCCTCCTCGTTCTTTTACGATTTCTTCAATTGAAAAAGGAAATGTTTTATAGTATGCTGCGTCTTTGTTTTCGAATAGATCGGGAAACCCATTAACTCGTTTGTCTTTGTACAAATAATTGCCATCAGCTGTCGTTAAGTTTACAAGTCCTGCGGTACCATGGCAGATTGCCGAAACGACACCATTATTTGCGTAAACACTCCTTGATATATTTTGGATTGCCTTATTTTCAGGAACGCCGAACATCGCGGCTCCACCACCACCATAATAAACAGCTTTATAGTCTTCAGGTTTTATAGTAATTGGTTTGGAGGTGTTTTTAAGCTTATCCATAAAGCCTGAATCATAAATATATTTCTTTTGAATAGAGTCGGATGTGTTTAAATACCCAATAGGAATCGCGCCGCCATCTGGACTCACAAAATCTATATGATAACCCTCTTTTATAAAAACATCATAGGCCAATACAATTTCTGCGAAATGATTTGACGTGTTGATGTTCGTATTACCATATGTATGTTGATTGGAAACAATGAAAAGAATCTTATTTTTATTAGTCTCAGTAGTGACTGTTTTATCCTTATTTGAAGGTTTAAAATCACAGCTAATTAAAAAAAAGAGTGTTACTACATAAAGAATAAGTGTTCGCATGCTTAATTATTTTAAAGCAATATGAAATATAATTCTTTAAAAAGGTTCTAGACTTATAAATCCGAAGTACTGATTTATAAATTTGAACTAAAATTGTTCTTTAAATTTTGAGGGCGTAGTGCCTACAATTTTCTTAAAAGTTGCGTAGAACGTAGATTTAGAATTGAAACCGCATTCGTATCCGATAGCTTCTAGTGTCAATTGATCATTTGACAACACTATTTTTTTAGCTTCTTTTATGCGGTATTCATTAATAAATATTGGGAAGCTCTTACCTAAATTGTCATTAAGTAATTGTGAAAATTGATGTGTTGAGATTTGTAATTTTTTAGCCACATCTGAAGATTTTAAATTAGGATTTTTATAGAGTTCTTCTTGCGTCATTACTTTGTTAAGTTGTTCTAATAAACGCAGCGCTTCATCATTATCCATCTTTTTATCACCATATTTATTTTTTTTCTGAAACAATATGACATTTCTGTTTTTTCCAAATAGTAAAAACAAGATCAATAAGTAAAGTAAAAAAGAGAAGGTGAGTGCACCCGAAATATAATTGATAAAACTGGTGAAATAGTAAGATGATAGTAATATAAGATTACCTATAATAAGACTAAACAACCAGGTGTCTAAACGAGTCACTTTTTGACTTCGATCAAATAATGTTTGTAATCGAGGAGCCAACATGTATAACGAGGCAAGAAGGTAGACAAACCATTGAATGTATATAGTTTTAATGATATACGGTCTCCATAGTTTAATGTGTGTTTTAAATGGGTACATGTACCCCACGACTAAAGCCACTATTAAAAGAATAAAAATATGATACTTCCATATAGTCTTAACATTGCTTTCTGGCTGAATGACTGATTTAACATAGAGATATAGAAAGGGTCCAATAAAAAAACATGCAGTTAGCCCAAGTTGTAAATAATGGAATGATAATTCGGGATTGAAATGAAAAAAAACAGATTTTCCAATTCTGATACTTAACATCAATAAAAACGCCCCTAAGAATTTTGTCGAAATTTGTTTCGGTTTTACGTAGAAGAGAAAGTACAGACTTAAAACCAATCCGTTAAAAGCACCCAAGGCACTAAAAAAAAATAACAGTTCTCTATTGAACTCCATATGAACAACTATTTAAGTCGAATTTTAGAAAGTTAAAGATATTAATTTAATTATAAGATACCTTTTAATAGTAATCAAAAAAGGCCTTCGATAGAAGACCTTTTTTTTAACTAACTCAAATAATTCATACAATGAAAACAAATTTTACTTTGTTTCAATATGCTTAATGCAACTCTCGTGCCAAACTTTTAAAAAGGTACTGTTTTAAGCTAAAAAAACGCCTTATTTTCTAAGGCGTTTTCTTTTAACTAACTCAAATAATTTATACAATGTAAACAAAATTGTCATCTTGTTTCAATAATATAACGCAAATATCGGAGTAATATTGTATGCGCCTAGTTAACAAAAGGTTAAACAGTGTTACAATACTGTTAATACTTTATAGAATATGTTTTTGAGCTTTATAAGATGATCTAACGAGCGCTCCACTTTCCACATGTCTAAAACCCATTTCTAAACCAATGGTTTCATATTTTTTGAATTGTTCGGGAGTGATAAATTCTTTTACAGGAAGATGTTTTTTGCTCGGTTGTAAGTATTGACCAATAGTCACCACATCTACCTTGGCCGTTCTCAAATCTTTCATAGTTTGGATGACTTCTTCTTCTAGCTCACCGAGGCCAAGCATAATTCCAGACTTTGTTCTATTAATACCACTATCTTTTAAGTACTTTAAAACAGCCAAACTTCGATCATACTTTGCCTGTATACGAACTTCACGTGTTAAACGTCTAACGGTTTCAACATTATGAGATACTACTTCGGGGGCAACGGCAACAATTCGATCAATATTTTTATGTATTAATTGAAAGTCAGGAATGAGTGTTTCTAAGGTCGTATTAGGATTCGCTCTGCGAATAGCCTTCACAGTCTCAGCCCAGATAATTGAGCCTCCATCTTTAAGATCATCTCTGTCTACCGAGGTTACTACGGCATGTTTTATTTGCATTATTTTGATTGAGCGAGCTACTTTTTCTGGTTCTTCCCAGTCTACAGTATCGGGTCTACCAGTTTTAACTCCACAAAAACCACAAGAACGTGTACAAGTATTACCTAAGATCATAAACGTAGCAGTTCCTTCTCCCCAGCATTCTCCCATATTAGGGCAACTACCGCTAGTACAAATAGTATGTAAATCATACTTATCAACCAAACCTCGAAGTTCGGTATACTTTTTACCAACAGGTAATTTAACACGTAACCATTTTGGCTTTTTAACAGGTGTTATTTCGGGTGATACTGCCATAACTAAAATTAGACTACAAAGTTACAAATTCATTAAATACCAAATACTAAATCCGATTAAGAAAATAATACCTAAATAACTGAGTATTTTCATTGCAGTCGATGGATGCCATTTTTTTGGAGTATGACGACTAGAAATCAACATAAAATTTGCAATCGCGTAAAATGGAGCAGTTAGAAATGACAAAATTGTAGCAATTTTCACCATGGTAATCATGTTTGAAATAAAGAATGATAGAATAATAATGGTACCCGCTGCCAATATGAGAATCCATATTAAATAGTTTGATTTAAATGTCTTTTCGAAAATTAATTCTGTCGACTTTGCCATCGCTCTAGGAGAAGCATCCAAAGTTGTTAACGTAGTGCTAAACATTGTTGTAAATGCAGCTATGGCTACAAATATAGAGGTGGCTTCACCCAAATTTTGGGTATATAAGTTAATGAGTTGTTGCGCAAATTTACCTGCTGAACTACTAAACTGTTCTCCAGATCCAAACATCACAAAGGTTCCAAGCGAAATAAAACAGATTCCTAAAAACACTGTGCCTATGTATCCGAGATTAAAATCAAACATGGTTTTTTTCATGTTGAAATCATCACTGGTATTTTTTTGTTTCTCTAAGGCCCAAAGAGAATGCCAAGCTGATATATCCAGCGGAGCGGGCATCCATCCAAGAAAAGCGATCAGAAAAGCAATTTCTGTACTACCTTTCGGAAATACAGGTGTAAAATTATGCGACGTATCTGTATTAAAAATTGCAATGATCACGGCAATAATAGTACTTACAGTTAAAGTTATTATGATTACTTTAATAAAATTATCTAAGAACTTGTATTTACCTATCATAATAATTAAGAGGCAAATAAAGGTGATGATAATACTCCAGATCGTCAAATTTAATTCAATACCAAAAAGATTAGCTGCCAAACCTGCTGTTACTATGGTCACCGCAGCTTGAATGGTAAACATGGTTGCAAAAGTGAGGACATAGTAACCAATAAGAACACTTTTCCCTAATTTTTTATAACCATCAATTAAACTTTCTCCGGTTGCAGTGGCATACCGTGGTCCATACTGAAAAAATGGATACTTAAAGAGATTGACTAAAAGCAAGGCCCAAAGTAGACCAAAGCCAAAATCGGCACCAGCACGCGTTGATTGTACTAAGTGTGAGACCCCAATAGCAGCACCAGCGAATAAAAGTCCTGGGCCTAAAGATTGTAGTAATTTCTTCATACGGTATATATGAGGTGAAAATACTAAATTTTTAAGAATCTGATTTTTTAATGATTTCGGCTAACAGTTTCTTAGCTCTTAATAATTTTACCTTTACATTATTCATTGGTTCATCTAAGTTTGACGCAATTTCTTTATAACTCATTTCCTTAAAAAAACGCAAATGAATTATTTCTTGATAATGTGGTTTTAATTGTTTGATATAGCTTAATAACTCGGCTAAATTTTGCTCAATAATAAGTTTGTCAACAGGAGTTGGGTCATCATCTTTTACTTTATAAGCATCATTTTCTTTACTCAAAGAAACGGTTTCAGTTTTTTGTTTCCGAAGATGATCGATATAAATATTTTTTGAAATTGAGATTAACCATGTTTTGAATTTATAATCATCGTTAAAGGTGGCAATTTTATCAAAAGCTTTGGCAAATGTTTTAATAGTAATGTCTTCGGCTTCTTCTTCATCGTCGGTCTTACTGAACTGAAAACGATACACATCTTTCCAATATGTATTTAATAAGAGGGTATACGCACTTTCTTCACCTTTTTTGGCGTTTTGGATAGCTTGTGTAATTTTTATCGTTTCCTTCATATAATGTAAACTACCAATGTTTAGGTCTAGAAAATAGATTTGTCAAAACCAACCCAAATTGACTAAACACTAATAGAAAATCTAATATTGGTGCAACATAAGTTATATTTTTTTCATCTAACTTTTTAGCTGAAGATTGAATTATGATGTAATGAACAGTCAGTCGTATAAAGATTAATATAGTTACAATCTGCCAGTTAAACGCCGAAGCAAGTAAAATTATTGCTAGTGTCCAAAATAGAAATTGAGAACTATAAAAAAGACCTAATAAAAATTGATGCACGGGTTTGTAACTTGTGGATGTTGAAATGTGCCTTCTTTTTTGTCGAAACCAGTTTTTATATGATTTATTCGATAACGAAAGGGTATGACTTGATTTATGATAAGAAATATTCACGTTATTGGGAGTAGCGATTTCAGAAATAAGTAAATCATCATCTCCAGACTTTATATGCTTATGACTGTTAAACCCATCGTGATTAGTAAATAACGATTTGCTGTAAGCTAAGTTTCTTCCAACTCCCATATAGGGAAGTCCTACAATCGTATATGAAAAATACTGGATGGCTGTAAGCAATGTTTCATAGCGAATTAATTTATTTAAAAATGAATGATCTATCGTTTCATAGGCCCCATAACCCAACACAATGTTTTTGGTTTTTGTAAAATGACTCATGATTTCTGAAATCCAATTTAGAGTTTTAGGTTTACAATCAGCATCTGTAAAAATTAAATGGTCATGAGAAGCCTTTTTAATACCTTCTGAAAGTGCATTTTTTTTATTGCCACTATAGGATAGAGTGAGTGGAATAGAGACAAGCTTTAAGTGTTTATGTTTTTTTTGAAGATCACTAATGATAGTTTCAGAATTGTCAGTGGATGCGTCGTTAACTAAAATGACTTCAAAAGTAGGGTAGTCTTGTTGCAATATAAGGGGTAAGTATCTTTTTAATTGCGAGGACTCATTTTTTGCTGCTATTATTACAGATACCGGAGTGTTTACAGAATGCTTGTTTGTTTGTTTTAGACCAACAAATTTTTTAAAAAGAATTAAATAAAAACTAAGTTGAACTATAACAGCTAAGAAAAAAGTATAAAAAAGAATCGTAAGTAGCATTGGCTACAAACTTAGTTAATTATGTTGAGGTTCTTTACAAGTATCGAATTGGTCAGGCGTTTTGCCACAGAAACCACAAGAATCTCCATCTTTATTAAGCATTGGATTTTGACTGGCACAAGTACCAGCAAACTCACCGTCTTTCTTAGCCCATATTTTAATGGCAATTCCAGCAAATGCAAGCCCTAACAATGCTAATGTAATGAGTAGTAATTTCATAAAAGAATTCTTTGAGGCAAAGATACAAAAAAGATATATGTTAACTAAAATAAGAAAATCGTATCTTGAAATTTTTGTGACTTAACCTAATTGGTTGTGTCATAAGTATATCAATTAATTTAAACTTATATATTATGAAAAAATATTTCGCAGAAGTATTCGGTACTTTTTGGTTAGTATTTGGTGGTTGTGGTAGTGCAATTTTTGCTGCTGCATTCCCAGATTTAGGAATCGGTTTTGCTGGTGTGGCCCTGGCTTTTGGTCTTACCGTTTTAACAATGGCTTATGCAGTAGGTCATATCTCTGGAGGACACTTTAATCCAGCTGTATCGCTAGGATTATGGGCAGGTGGAAAGCATCCTACAAAAGAAATTTTACCGTACATTATTGCACAATTAGTAGGTGCCGTTGTAGCGGCTGGAGCATTATATCTTATTGTTTCTGGAAAAAGTGATTTTACTGATATTGGTGGATTTGCCGCGAATGGTTATGCCGAATTATCTCCAGGAGGTTATTCAATGCAATCAGCATTTATAGCAGAATTTTTACTTACAATGTTCTTTTTGTTAATAATTTTGGGAAGTACAAACGAGAGAGCACCGAAGGGATTTGCGCCAATTGCGATTGGATTGGGTCTTACTTTAATTCACTTAATAAGTATTCCTATTACAAATACATCTGTAAACCCCGCGCGTTCTATGAGTCAAGCGTTGTTTGCTGGAGGAGAATACCTCACGCAATCATGGTTGTTTTGGGTTGCACCTATTGCAGGAGCTATTGTAGCTGGACTTATTCATAAGGCGCTGTTTGATAAAGAATAAAGGATTAATTTTTTAATATTCTAGAGCCTCTCATGAATGGGAGGCTTTTATTTTTTAATACTATATTAAACCTTAGATCGTTTTAATAGTCCAAATGGAAATAAAATTATATGTTTTCGAAACTATTGAAGCTTTTTATATTAGTAATTGTATTAATTTCTTGTAGTAGCGAGGTGTCTCAAGATTCTAATACATTGTCTGAGGAAAACCCATTGCAGACTAAGACTAATATTTTACTAATTATTGCAGATGATATGGGACTAGATGCTACTCCTGGATATAATATTGGTAGCGAAAAGCCCACCATGCCAAATCTTCAAAGAATGATTGATAATGGTATCAGGTTTAATAATTTATGGTCATACCCTACATGCACACCGACGCGATCAAGCATATTAACTGGCAAATATGGATTTCGTACGAACGTAATGAAAGTGGATGATCCATTATCAACGTCCGAAGTTTCAATTCAAAAACATTTGGATATTAATGATGCAGGCTATAGTCATGCTGTAATAGGTAAATGGCACTTGTCAAGAGATGCTCAACATCCTTCGGATATGGGTATTGGATATTACGCAGGCTTATTAAGTGGAGGAGTACAATCATATACCAATTGGAATTTTATTGAGAATGGTCAAACAAGTAATTCGTCAGAATATACTACTTCAAAATTTACAGATTTAGCTATAGATTGGATAGATGATCAAACGCGGCCATGGTTTTTGTGGTTAGCATATAATGCCCCACATACTCCTTTTCATTTACCTCCAACCAATTTACACTCTCGAGGATCATTACCTTCAGATGCAGTAAGTATAGACGCAAATCCATTACCTTACTATATGGCTATGTTAGAAGCTATGGATACTGAAATTGGAAGATTGTTAAATTCATTATCTGAAGAAGAGGCAGAAAATACGATAATAATTTTCATTGGCGATAACGGAACCCCAAACCAAGTTGCACAAGAATATGCTGGTCAACGAGCAAAGGGCAGTGTATATCAAGGCGGAGTAAATGTGCCAATGATAGTTTCAGGTAAAAATGTATCACGCGTAAATCAAATAGAAGATGCGCTCTTAAATACTACTGATATTTTTGCAACTATTGCTGACATCGCAGAAACAGGTACTGTTGAAATAAATGACAGCAAAAGTTTTAAAGAATTATTTACTGTACCTAACATGAATTTTAGAAATTATGTCTATACCGAAATAGGTAAAACAACAGGAGGGTCTGACTACACGATTAGGAATAACACTCATAAATATATTCGTTTTGAAAATGGGAATGAAGCCTTTTATAATTTAAGCAACAATCCTTTGGAGAACCCTAATCTTTTAAATCAAAATCAATTGCCCTTAAGTCCTAGTGATAGTGCGATTAAAGATGAATTAACAAATGAATTAAATTCAATTAGACAATAATCAATGTAACTAATTAAATTAATAAAGAATGAAAGAATATAAATTGACTAAAGTATCAGTAAGCATATTGTTCATGTTCGGGTTTTTGCTGTCGTGTAGTTCAAATGATGCTGGTAATAGTGAAGGAGAATTGGACAATGTTGGGAATAATACAGATTATGACATTACAACAGTTTTATCAAAATTCGATGGTATAGAGGCAGTCTCGTATGAAGTTAACGGTAATACAGTAACCATTAATACTACCGATTTGCCCAATCATACAAGTCCATATTGGCCTACAAATAATCCTTTGTACGAAGCTTATAATGGTACAAATGCGAATTGGAGGCAAAATCCGAACTCAATAGGTGAGCAAAATATAACGTTTACGATTTCCTTAAACCCTTCAGAAGCGATAAACAAAGAGGCAACACCAATGGGCCCCATTGGAATTGCAAGAAATGGTGTTATCTTTTTTAATCAGTACGCAGCTGGGGGAGCTGCTTTAACGAATGAAATTGATTCATTCGATCAATGGTATGGTCATCCTGCTGGAACACAATATCATTATCATATTGAACCAACTTTTCTAACACAAGAATTTGGTGATGATGCTTTTCTTGGCTTGTTAGCCGATGGATTCCCAGTGTATGGTCCGGTCGAAAACGGCATACGACTGTCAAATTCTGATTTAGATGAATTTCATGGTCATACTTCAGTTACACCCGATTTTCCTGAAGGAATTTATCATTATCATATAACAGATGCGGATCCATATATAAACGGTAATGGTTTTTTTGGGACGCCAGGAAATATATCTCGATAATTTTGAAAAACCTATTTCTTTTATTTATCGGATTTTGTCTATTGTTTTCTTGTCAAGAACGTAACGTGCTTGTTGTAGACAAGAAAGATTCTGGTCTTGTTTTAAAAAATGGTCAGTTATTTTACCAAGATGAGTTACTTGATGGAATTGTATTAGATAATAATAGGCTAAGTCAAACGAAAAAAAGAACTTCATTTAAGAAAGGACGAAAACATGGGCAAGAAATTAAGGTCTTTTTGAATGATTCTTTGGCTGAATTAAGAATGTATCATAGAGGAATAAAAGTAGGGGTTCATGAAGGATGGTGGTCAAATGGATATAAAAAATTTGAATATTATTTTAATGAAAAAGGATTTCATCATGGAAGCCTAAAAGAGTGGCATGCGAATGGGAAACTTTCAAGGAGCTTTAACTTCAAAGACGGTAAAGAAGAAGGTAGCCAGAAAATATGGAATGAAAATGGTAAAATAACTTCGAATTATGTAACATATAATAATGATCGCTATGGATTAATAGGTTTGAAAAAATGTTATACAGTAACTGAAAATCGTAACACATCAAAATTTTTAAAATGAAAAACCTACGTTACTTATTTTTATTGCTATTGATTATCTCATGCAAAAAAGAAAATGACATTAATATTCAAGAGAAAGAAACAGGTTCTTTACCATATTTCGATTCTGCTGATTTTACGCCTCAATGGACTAAAGGAACGCATCGAATACCTCAATTTTCATTTGTGAATCAAAACGGAAGAACGATTACAAATAAAGATTACGCAGGTCATATTTACGTTGCAGATTTTTTCTTTACTACCTGCCCCGGAATTTGCCCAAAGTTAACTAAGAATATGAATATTCTTCAGGATTTTTATAAAGATGATAGTGGAATTTTATTATTGTCACATTCGGTAATGCCCTGGGTAGATACCATCGAAAAATTGAAAGAATATGAGTTGAACAATAATGTGAACTCCGAAAAATGGAATTTAGTAACGGGAGATAAGAATGAATTATATAATATTGCTAGAAACGGTTATTTTGCTGATGAAGATTTTAAAAAAACAAAAGATGAAAGCGAATTTATACATACCGAAAACTTTATTCTCGTAGATGGACAAGGTTATATCAGAGGCGTTTATAACGGCACTCTAAAATTTGATTTAGAACGCCTTAAAAGGCATATTTTAATTCTGAAAAAAGAATCATAACAACGTAGGAGATAAAATTCTATAAAATATTTACTTCCGCTTCAAGTTGAATCTCGAATTTTTCGAAAACTGTTTTTTGTATTCTTTTCGAAAGTTCAAAAATTTCTTGCCCAGTTGCATTGTCATAATTAACCAGTACTAATGCCTGTTTTTTATGAACACCTGCGTCACCAAACCGCTTACCTTTAAACCCACATTGTTCTACCAACCAACCTGCAGGTACTTTTACTTCGGTGTCTGAAGTTATATAATGAGGCACTTCAGGATATTTATGCTGTAATTGTCTAAATTGATGTTTTAAAATGACAGGATTTTTAAAGAAGCTACCACTATTCCCAATTTCTTTAGGATCAGGTAACTTACTTTGCCTAATTGCTATCACAGCATTGGAGATGTCTTTTATCGTTGGATTTTTGATTTTTTCTTTTTCCAATTCTGATTGAATGGCCCCATAAGAACTATTCAAAATATGTGTTTCTCTAGTTAGTTTAAAAGTAACGCTGGTAATAATATATTTGCCTTTTAGTTCATTTTTAAAAACCGAATTCCGATAGCCAAAAGAGCAGGATTCATTTGAAAAAGTTACAAGATTTCCAGTTGCAATTTCTAGAGCCTCTAATTCATGCATCGAATCTTTTAATTCAACTCCATAAGCTCCAATGTTTTGTATCGGAGAAGTGCCGACGTTTCCTGGAATTAAAGACATGTTTTCTAAACCTCCAAAATTGCGATCTATACACCATAGTACAAATTCATGCCAATTTTCTCCGGCGTTTACCTTGATAAATACGTCATTATCTTCTTGTTTAACTATTTCAATACCCTTAATATTTAGATAAATAACTAGTTTTTCTATGTTTTTGGTAAGTAGTAAATTACTACCACCACTAAGAATGAAAAAATCGGATTGGTTATCAACAACGCTTTTTAAATCACTTATAGCATTGATTTCAATAAAAGATGATGCCTTTACATCAATACCAAAAGTATTGTAATTTTTGAGAGATATGTTTTTTAGAATTTGCATTAAGCAGTGTAGGTTTTTAAGGCTTCTTTTAAGATAGTTACTGAACTAATTAGGTCTTCTTTTTGAAGCACGTATGCAATACGAACTTGATTTAAACCCAAACCTTTTGTAGAATAAAATCCAGCTGCTGGCGCCACCATAATAGTTTCATTATTATAGTTGAATTTTTCTAATAACCATTGTGCAAAATGATCGGTGTTTTCTACGGGTAATTCAGCAATACAATAAAACGCTCCTTTTGGCGAGGCTACTTTTACACCTTCAATTTTTTGCAATGCTCTAATTAATGTGTCTCTTCGCTCAACATACTCTTCTATCACATCATCAAAATAACTTTGAGGAGTTTCTAATGCGGCCTCACTAGCGATCAAAGCATATGTAGGTGGGCTTAATCTTGCTTGGGCAAATTTTAAAGCAGTACTTATTACTTCTTTGTTTTTTGAAACGATACAACCAATTCGTGCACCGCACATGCTATAGCGTTTAGATACAGAATCTATAACGATTGCATTTTCTTCGATTGATGATTCCTGTAAAATAGAATAGTGTGTTAACCCTTCATAGGCAAACTCTCTGTAAACTTCATCGGCAATGAGAAAAAGATCATGTTTTTTAACCAACATCGCAAGTTTTTGTATCTCTTCTTTAGAATACAAATAACCGGTTGGGTTCCCGGGATTACAAATAAGAATTGCTTTTGTTTTGACCGTAATTAATTTCTCAAAATCTTCAATAGGAGGTAGGGCAAAATTATCCTCTATTTTTGAAACAACAGGCACAACTTTAACACCCGAAGCTGTAGAAAAACCATTGTAATTTGCATAAAAGGGTTCAGGAATAATGACTTCATCATCTATATCCATAATACTGCCAAATGTAAATAGCAAAGCTTCACTTCCACCAGTGGTGGCAATAATATCATGCGCATTTACCATAATGTCATTTTTAGCATAATAGTCGGCGAGTTTAATTCGATATTCTTCAGAACCTTCACTTCTGGCATACGCTAATACCTCTAAGTTATTATTCTTGATAGCATTGAGTGCTACTTGTGGTGTTTTTATATCTGGTTGCCCGATATTTAAATGATATACTTTAGTACCACGTTTTTTAGCATCTTCTGCGTATGGAACTAATTTTCGAATTGGAGACTCGGGCATTGCAATACCCTTTAACGATATCTTTGGCATGTTTGCTACAATTGTATTAGACAACAAATTTGCGAAAATTATTTCAATGAAATTACAACAATGTAAAGATTTCTAGAATGTTAATTTATGCTAAAAAAAACAAGAGCCACTATAATTTTTGTAAGTTTAAGTTACTAACTTAATTTATGCTTGAGCGGTTAAAAATATTGCCTGTTTTTTTCTTGTTTTTTTGTTGCATGTTTAAAGTACATGCCCAAGATAAATTTCAAATTGTAGGAAAAAGTAAACATCATTCACTATCATTTAAAATGATTAATAATTTAATCATTATACCTATTGAGGTCAATGGTAGTAAATTAAATTTCTTATTGGATACTGGAGTTGATAATTCGATTATGTTCAATTTGAGCGTCGAAGATTCTTTAAAGTTGAAAGATACCGAGAAAATTAAGCTACGAGGTTTAGGTACAGGAGAATATATTGATGCTATTAAATCTCGAAAAAATTTTTTTAGTATCGGTAAGATAAAAAATGGAGATCACCTTATTTATTTAATTCCCAGTAAAGACTTCGATTTTTCTTCAAAAATGGGAATGACGATTAATGGAATTATTGGGGGCGATTTATTTCGAGATTTTATTGTTGACATCAATTATTCATCTAAGCGAATTAAGTTTTATGACCCTAAAAAATATAGTTATAAAGATTGCAGAAAATGTCAGTCGTTTGATTTGCATTTTTATAAAAATAAACCCTACTTGTATCTCGATGTTGAGTTGTCTCCCTCAGAAAGAATAGATGCCAAATTACTCATAGACCTTGGAGGTAGTGATGCACTTTGGTTATTTGATAAATCGAGTGATAAAATAAATATACCCGAAAAGTATTTTGAAGATTATTTAGGGAAAGGTTTAAGTGGAGATATTTATGGAAAAAGAAGTAAAATTGATAAAATATCTTTGGGTAATTACATATTTACTAGTGCCAATGTAGCGTACCCAGATTCTACTTCTATTGAAAACGTGTATTTACATAAAGAGCGAAATGGAACTTTAGGGTCTGAGATATTAAAAAGATTTCGCTTGATTATTGACTATCCAGGAGAGAAAATTGTTTTCAAAAATCCCTCAAGTTATTTTAATGACCCATTTGTATATAATATGAGTGGTTTAGAAATGGCTTATAATGGCAGTATGATTGTGCCCGAAAGAAAATCAAGTTTATTAAAAGGAGATGAAGGAGGTTCGTCGACCGTTCAAATACTATACAGTTATGTATATGCTTTAAAAACATCATATATCATTTCTGAAGTACGAAAAGATTCTCCTGCTGATAAAGCTGGTTTAAAACCTAAAGATGTGGTGATGCGAATTAATAATAGACCTGCTTATAATTTTAAATTAGAAGAAATCATTCATATGTTTTCGACAAAAGAAGGAAAAAGAATTAAACTGAACGTCATGCGAAACGGAGTAGATTTAACATTTAGTTTTAAACTAAAGAAAATTATATAAAAAAAGCGACTCAACGAGTCGCTTTTTTATCTTTTGTTAGGTATTCTAATTGTCTTTATTGTTAGAAACCATACTTTTTTCTTTCTTTTCTAGAATTGACAATGCACTTTCCTTTTTTACCAATCCTTTTACACGGATTACTTTTTTAGGTTCTGAGGCATTTGAAGTTATTGTAATAGTTTTAGAGATTGGTCCAACCCTATTTGTATCATATTTCACTTTAATCACTCCAGATGCTCCTGGCATAATTGGTTCTTTTGGTGCAGATGGCACTGTACAACCACAACTACCTTTTACATTCGCAATAATAAGTGGCGATTTTCCAACATTTTTAAATTTAAAATCGTAGATACCGTCAGATCCTTTTTCAATGGCTCCATAATCAACAATTTTTCTTTCAAATTCAAAAATCGGTGCGTTCGGATCTGCTTTTTTCTCTGCGGCTACTTTGGCAGGTTTTTTCACCTCTTCAACTACAGTAACTTCTTCTTGTGCATTTAATGAAATACTAAAAATTCCAATAAACAATATGTATGCTATTTTTTTCATTTTTTTAAATATTTATTCTTGTAAAGATACTCATTTTTATATAAAATTATAACGGACAAAGTTTTTACTTAGTATTGATAATCGTAACTTTGCAATCATTTTTTATCAAGAATTAAGCCAAATGAATATTCCAACGACATATAATGCAAGCAATGTAGAAGATAAATGGTATAGCTATTGGATGGAGCACAAGTATTTTCATTCAATACCTGATGATCGAGAGCCTTATACGATTGTAATTCCTCCTCCAAATGTAACCGGCGTTTTACATATGGGGCATATGTTGAATAATACAATTCAGGATATATTGATTCGTCGTGCACGTATGCAAGGTAAAAATGCTTGTTGGGTGCCAGGTACAGATCATGCTTCTATTGCTACTGAAGCCAAGGTTGTTGCGAAATTAAAAGAACAGGATATTGATAAAAATGACTTATCAAGAGAAGATTTTTTAAAACACGCTTGGGATTGGACACATGAATACGGAGGCGTTATCTTAGAACAACTAAAGAAGTTAGGTGCTTCGTGCGATTGGGGTAGAACTAAGTTCACCATGGACGATGAGATGAGCGAATCTGTAATTAAAGTATTTGTTGATTTATATAATAAAGGATTAATTTACCGAGGATATCGTATGGTTAATTGGGATCCTGAAGCGAAAACTACCTTATCTGATGAAGAAGTTATATATGAAGAACAAGAGGGCAATCTATATTATTTGCAATATGATATTGTTGGGAGCACTGAAAAAGTAACCATTGCTACGACACGTCCAGAAACAATTTTAGGAGATACTGCTATTTGTATTAACCCAAACGATGATCGCTTTGCACACTTGCGTGGAAAGAAAGCGATTGTACCCTTATGCAATAGAGAGATTCCAATTATTGAAGATGAGTATGTTGATATTGAGTTTGGTACTGGTTGCTTAAAAGTCACACCTGCACATGACGAGAATGATAAAAACTTAGGTGATAAACATCAATTAGAAGTAATTGATATTTTTAACGAAGATGCCACACTCAATAGTTTTGGATTGCATTATGAAGGTAAAGATCGTTTCGTTGTTCGAAAAGAAATATCGAAAGAGTTAGAATCTAAAGGTTATTTAGTAAAGATTGAGCAACATCTTAATAAAGTAGGTACTTCTGAGAGAACCAAAGCTGTGATAGAGCCGAGATTATCTGATCAATGGTTCTTGAATATGAAAGATTTGGCCAAACCGGCATTAGATGCTGTTCTAGATAAAGAGGTGCAATTGTTTCCAGATAAATTTATCAGTACCTATCGTCATTGGATGGAGAATGTTCGTGATTGGAATATCTCGCGTCAACTATGGTGGGGACAACAAATTCCTGCGTATTATTATGGTGACGGGAAAGAAGATTTTGTAGTAGCAGAAACTGCCGCGGAAGCGTTAAAAATTGCCCAAGAAAGGACAAAAAATGAATCATTAACTCTTAACGATTTAAGACAAGATGGAGATGTTCTAGATACATGGTTTTCATCTTGGTTGTGGCCAATGAGTGTTTTTGACGGCATTAGAAATCCAGATAATGAAGAGATTAATTATTATTACCCTACAAATGATCTAGTTACAGCCCCCGAAATTTTGTTTTTCTGGGTGGCAAGAATGATTATCGCAGGTTATGAATATAAAGGTGATAAACCTTTTAGCAATGTATATCTCACAGGTATAGTGAGAGATAAACAGCGAAGAAAAATGTCTAAGTCGTTGGGAAATTCACCCAATCCATTAGATTTGATTAAGACCTATGGTGCTGATGGAATTCGAGTAGGTATGCTATTGAGCTCACCTGCAGGAAATGATCTAATGTTTGATGAAGATTTATGTCAACAAGGAAAGCAATTCGCCAATAAGATATGGAACGCTTTTCGTTTGGTAAAGGGATGGGAAGTGAGTACTACAATTGAGCAACCAGAAGCTTCTAAAATAGCTATTTCTTGGTACGAGTCGAAATTTCAAAAGACACTAGCAGAAATTGAAGATCATTTTAGTAAATATCGACTTTCTGATGCTTTAATGTCTATTTATAAATTAATTTGGGACGATTTTGCTTCTTGGTTATTAGAAATTTTGAAACCAGGATATAAGCAACCTATAGATGCGATCACATATCAAGCTATTATTGCAGCATTTGAGAATAACTTAAAAGTATTACATCCTTTTATGCCTTTTCTTACCGAAGAAATTTGGCAATATATTGAAGAGCGAACGCCAGAGGAAGCATTAATTATTGCGAGCTATCCTACGAAGAAAGAAGTAAATGAAAAATTGATCGTTGATTTTGATTTTGCAACCAATGTTGTTGCTGGGATACGTACTATTCGTAAAGATAAAAATATTTCTTTTAAAGATAGCATCGAATTTTCTATATTGAATAATGAACAACTATCAACACAATTTGATACGGTTATCAAGAAGCTTGGTAATATTTCGGAACTAACCTATGTTACTGAAAAGGTAGATGGAGCCCTAACATTTAGAGTAAAATCAAATGAGTACTTTATTCCTGTGTCAGGAAATATTAATATTGAAGATGAAGTTAAGAAGTTAACCGAAGAGCTTACATACACTGAAGGCTTTTTGAAATCGGTACAAAAGAAGTTAGCCAATGAGCGTTTTGTAAATAATGCTCCAGAACAGGTAGTAGCTAGTGAAAAGAATAAGGAAGCTGATGCTTTAGCAAAAATTGAAACGCTAAAGGCTAGTTTAGCAAATTTACAATAGACAAAATATCCCAATAAACTATGAAAGCATCCAGAAAAACGGATGCTTTTATTTTGGAATACTTTTTCTAAATGCAATTGCGGCCAATAAGCCTATTATTGGAATAACAGTAAATAGTGAAAATAAGTTTTGGTATTCAGTAATAGTAGGATTTGTGCCTAGCATATACCCTACAAATAATGACATAAAGACATCTGGCATAAAACCTACAACAGAAATAATTCCAACCAAAGTTCCAGTAAGTTCAATAGGTGTTTTCGTTTCTTCAATAATGGCAAAATATAAACCTCTTAAAGCATATGTGCCTAATGCGATAAAAATGAAAATAGTAAATGATAAAAATATAGGTTGATTACTGAAAACACCTAGACCCAAAATGGCTGAGGTTACTATTAATACTGTGAAGCACGGAATAATTAACTTAGACGGAATTAATTTATCGGCTAACCAACCGATGGATACTGCTGCCAATGGTCGAAGAAATTGAATAAAAACGGCAAAGTAAGTTGCTTCTTCTAGCGAATATCCCCATACATCAGTCGCATATGTACCATATGCTCCAGTCAATTTATAAGCGCAATAAGCGCAAAAAATAATTAGCGAGTGGTAGAATACATTTCTTTTTGTAAGTAAATTGAGCGCTTTTTTTATATTGAAATTATAGTCGTTTGAATCCTGTTTCGCAGAATCGTTTTTAGGCAAAACTTTCCAAACAAATAGGGCTACTAAAAAAACAATACCCGTAATAGAACCAATAATATATTGTAGGGTAGATATTTTATCATCTAAGGTAATTAGATCACCTTGATCCGGGAATAAGGCAGTTAAAATAGTCGCTCCGAATAGGGCTATGGAAGCTGCAAATAAGCCTCTTCCGCCATCTAACAAACCAAAAGATAGGCCTTGATTATGTTCATTGCCCCATTGCCTAGTCGCTTTTATCAAGGCTGCCCAAAATAGAAAAATGGTAGAGACTCCCCAAAAAGCATACAATATTTTGAGTGTGGTGAGCGAAGGAATCATGGTCATCCAAAACCCTCCAAATGCGGTTAAAATTAAAGAGATAGACAAGAGTTTTCTTGCTTGCCATTTATCAGCAATGAAACCGCCAAAAAAATAAGATATGATAGCTGTAATTCCATACAAGGCTTGCGCTTCTCCAATTTGCGCGTCAGAAATAACAAACGCTTCTCGAATTACAGATTTGAATACACGCATTAGAATAAAAGGCAACAAAAAAATAGCCTCTCCCGCTATAATGAGAGCGAACATAGAAATAACACGTTGTTTTTTTGAGGTAAGTCGAGGGGTGGTGTCTGACATAAAATTAACTTTCTGGTAGAAGCATTGTTTAAAGATATCATTTATTTTGGTTCAGTAACAATTTGAGTCTTTAACAAACGCTTTGCAAATGTGGCAATCGTAATAGTGGGTGTCCTTTTTAAGAATGAGTTGGGAGCCACAAAGGGTAAAGATCATTTTAGTTCCTAGTTTATTTTCGTTGCTTGTTCAGATGATCCCAATATCAAACTTTATGATGCTTGAGTAAAATTGAAATGCTAAACACTATTTTGGCAAGTTTACAATAATTCATAAAAAAAGAGTAAACTATTAAAGAAGAAATACTCATTTGTGATATTTTTTTCGACATCAAGCGTTTAGTTTTTTTTCTTTATCGAGTTAAATAAAGTTAAATTGTCAACAAAAAACCATCCATGAAGAAAATATTATTTTCGACATTACTGCCATTATTTTTAATATTTTCATCAGTACTACATGCACACAATTTTAAAGTGCTTATTTTTTCTAAAACTCAAGGTTTTAGACATCAATCTATACCCAATGGAATAGCAATGATTCAGCAGCTGGGTGTTGCGGAAGGTTTTACAGTAGAAGCCACTGAAGACGCTTCTCTTTTTACATTTGATAATCTGAGTCAATATGCGGCAGTTATTTTTTTAAGCACCACTGGAGATGTTTTAAATAATACACAGCAAATCGCTTTTGAACAATATATTCAAAATGGAGGAGGTTATGTGGGGATTCATGCAGCTTCGGATACTGAATACGACTGGGCTTGGTATGGTAATTTGGTAGGAGCTTATTTTAAAGATCATCCAAGCGGCACACCAACAGCAACGATAAAAGTAGCTGACAAGGTACATCCTTCAACTAAAGATTTACCATATTCTTGGACACGTACAGATGAGTGGTATAATTTCAGAACCAATCCCAGAGGGAAAGTACATGTATTGGCTACATTAGATGAAAATTCATACGCTGGTGGAAATATGGGTTTCGATCATCCCATTGCTTGGAGTCATGAGTTTGATGGAGGCCGTTCGTGGTATACAGGAGGAGGACACACAGCTGCAAGTTATTCAGAACCATTATTTGTACAACATGTTCTTGGCGGAATTTATTATGCCGTAGGTGAAGAAACAGGTGTTTTCGATGCGACTGTCGAAGATAATTACGAAGTAAGTTTGATAGATAATAACCCATCTAACCCAATGGCTTTAGCGGTGATGCCAGATCTTAAAGTACTGTATATAGAAAGAGCCGGAAATATGAAGTTATACAATCCAACTTCTGGTTCGATTACCACTGCTGGTACTTTTAATGTAGATAGTAATAGAGAAGATGGGTTAATAGGTTTGGTGTTAGATCCAAATTTTGAAATTAACAATTGGATATATGTATTTTATTCCCCAGCAGGGAGCGTACCAAAACAACACGTGTCAAGATTTACCTTTACGGGAGAAACAATTGATGAAAGTTCAGAACAAATTTTATTAGAAATTCCAGTACAACGTGAACAATGTTGTCATTCTGGTGGAGATTTAGAATTTGACAAAGCAGGTAATTTATACATATCTGTAGGTGATAATACCAACCCTTTTCAATCTGGTGGATATACACCAATAGACGAGCGTAGTAACAGAACAAGTTTTGATGCGCAGCGTACTTCTGGAAACACAAAAGATTTTAGAGGTAAAATTTTACGAATCACACCACAAGCCAACGGAACCTATTCGATTCCGGCAGGAAATCTTTTTACCAATGCAAATGATGGTTATCCTGAGATTTATGCCATGGGTACTCGTAATCCTTTTAGAATTGCGCTGAGCCCAGATAACTATTTATATTTTGGTGACGTGGGACCTGATGCAGGTATCGATAGCGCTAATCGAGGTCCAAGAGGGCACGACGAATTTAATAGAACAAATACAGCAGCAAATTTTGGTTGGCCGTATTGTATTGCCGATAATCAATCATATGTAGATTATAATTTTGCAACAAGTAGTTCAGGTAGCGCTTTTGATTGCGATAATTTAGTAAACAATTCTCCAAATAATACGGGGTCTGCAGCGTTACCGGCTGCCAAATCTGCATGGATATGGTATAACGGAGGAGATTCAACAGAATTTCCAGAATTAAATGCTCCCGGAGGGAGAACAGCTATGGCCGGAGCTGTATATGAATATAATGCGGCTTCTAGCTCCCAAATTAAGTTTCCAGAATATTTTCACAATAGTGTTTTTATATACGAATGGTCTCGTAATTGGATTAAAGAAGTGAAGTTGGATGCTGCGGGTAATATTGTTAAGATCAATCCATTTTATAGTAGTCTTAATTTAAAAAGACCTATTGATATGGATTTTGGACCAGATGGCGCTATGTATATTATTGAGTGGGGAACAGGTTTTGGCGGAAATAATGCAGATGCTCGTATTGTAAAAGTATCATTTAAACAGGGCAATCAAGTACCAAATGCCATCGCAACAGCAGCGCCTCAATCTGGAGCAGTGCCATTAATAGTAAATTTTGACGCTAGTCAATCTTTTGATCCAGATAGTGGCGATACACTTACGTATGAATGGGATTTTGAAGGTGACGGTACTTTTGAGGCTACAGGTATCACAACATCGCATACATATACGACAAATGGGAATTTTAGTGCAATACTAAAAGTAACAGATAGTGAAGGGCTTACTGGATTTTCAACGGTCGAAATTTCTGCAGGAAATACTATTCCTAATGTTACCGTGACGTATCCAGTAGATGGTGGGTTCTATATCTGGGGAGAAGAGGTTCCTTTTAAAGTAGAGGTCATAGATACCGAAGATGGAAGTACCTTTGACAGTTCTATTGCTTGTAATGAGGTGACTGGTTTGCCTTCAATAGGTCATGACGATCATTCACATGATTCAAACGCAGTTGCAAATTGTGAAGGTAGTTTTGTAACGCAATCTCACGGAGAAGAGGCGGATAATGTTTTTTATGTTTTTAAAGGTAGTTATACAGATAAGGGTGCTTCTGGGGTAAATCCAATTACGGGTACCGCTACAAATATTCTTCAACCTAAAAAGAAAGAAGCAGAACATTTTTCATCGCAAAGTGGTATCCAAGTAGAAAATACCTCAGATGTTTTAGGAGGTGGAAGAAATGTTGGATTTATAAATAATAACGATTATTTATCGTTTACACCGATGAATCTTCAAGACATTACACATATCACATTGAGAGCGGCATCTAATGTTAACGGAGGATTTGTAGAAGTTAGATCGGGATCTCCAACAGGAACCTTGGTAGGGAAACGGTTTATTCCCGTAACTGGTGGATGGCAAAACTGGGATTATTTTAGTATGCCCATAGAAGATCCAAGAGGTACCAATGAATTATTTTTTGTATTCAAAGGAAATAACGGATTTTTATTTAATTTGAATTGGATTGAATTTCACGGTAAAGGAATTGCAGCAGTTGATCTATATGCTGGAAATGGTTTGAACGCGTCGTATTATAATAGTACCGATTTTTCGGGTACTGCGATTACAACGAAAGATCCTATGGTTGCATTCGATTGGGGTACATCAGCACCTGTGAATGGTGTTAATTCAGATGGTTTTAGTGCACGGTGGGAAGGTTTTATAAAAGTTGACAAATCTAAGGATTATACATTTTTTACAGAGCATCAAGGCGGTGCCGTCAAAGTATTTTTAGACGGTAATCAAATACTAAATAATACGACAGATGGAGAGGTTTCTTCGAGTGTTTTTTCTTTAACGGCCGGTCAGTTTTACAATCTAAAAATCGAATATATACACACTTCAGGAATCGCAGCAGTAAGTTTAGGTTGGGCGAAAAATCAAACAGTATATTTATCTAACTTAAGTATCGGTGATACATCACTGAGTGTAAATGAAGAAGCATTAAATGACAATGTACAGGTGTATCCTAACCCTTTTACGAATGATTTGAATGTAACTATAAAGAATACACTAGATAAACCTACCATTAAATTATTTAGTGCATCAGGAGCTTCTTTAGGAAACCTTGTGATTCATAAAACTTCAGCAAACGAGTTTAAAATAGATATCTCTAACTACAAATCAGGATTTTATTTCTTGAAAGTTGAAACCGCTCAAGGAACTGTTATAAAAAAACTGATGAAGAAATGATCGTCATTATTTCATAATAGTACTCAACAAAACGATGTAAGTATACAGTACTTTTTTAAACTTTAATTTCATGTGAAACCATATGCTTCGGTAATTCAAGATGTAAAAATCTATTTTACCCTTTCTTTAAATAAACAGATGCACTAATAGCAACTTCACTCCATGTTTTACTGACACCATCTGGACCTTTATGTAATTCTAAACAAGCAGTATTAATTGATTCTAAAGCAGCTTGCGCACTAAAATCATTAACAACATCTAGCGTGCCGTTTAATTCTACCATTTGGCCTTCTACGGTGTAAGTCACAGGGATTTCTTTAGAAACGCCATTCATTGATAAATTGATATTTCCGGCACCGTTTTCTCCCAAATTTAGAGTTCCAGTAATTGAAACAGTTGCATCCATAACACCGAAGAATAGTTGTTTTAATTTGCTGTCTCTATCGGCATCGCCAGAAAATATACTACTTACAGGAATACTAAACTTTGTACCATTTAACGCTTCAACTGCTGTTGGTGCCTCTTTAATGTTAGATACTTCTAAAGTCTTGAACTCTCCGTTTACCGGAATCTTGGACGTTGTTTTATAACCCGTCCATTTAATAGTAACGGTTTTTGGTTCTACTGAGAATTGAGGTCCTTCAACTTTTTTTGCTTCTTTTTTACATGACACTGTTACCATGCTTATGGCTAAGGCCATTGTAAGTACAATTATTTTTTTCATAAGAGAGTTATTTAATTTTTTGTTGCGTTATTTTTTCCACTAAGGCTATATAAGCAATTTTCGCTTCTTCTTCAGAGATATTATTTAATTGAAATAATGCATTCGCCTTAAATGCATTACGTACTTCATTTTGTCCGGCTGATCTTACATAATTTACGCCTTTGGTCGCTTGTTTGTAATAGGCATATAATTTTAACATCACATCTGGAGGTAACTTTTCTGTCATAGAAGAGGTAATCGCATATGCTTTGTCAAATTTTGTATGTAGATCGTCGTTTGATTTCATTTTTAATGAAAAACTAACTCATTTTTTGAGCTATCACAGTTTCACCACCTTTAGCCTTATCGTTTAGCGATACATTAATTTGCATGTCTAAAGGTAAAAAAATATCTACTCTAGAACCAAATTTTATAAATCCAGCATCACTTCCTTGAGTTACTTCTTCACCTTCTTGGGCATAGTTCACAATGCGTCTTGCTAGGGCTCCTGCTATCTGTCTGTATAAAATTTTACCAACCGAATTATTTTCAACAACAATAGTAGTGCGTTCGTTTTCTTCAGAAGCTTTAGGATGCCACGCAACTAAGTACTTTCCTGGGTGGTACTTGCTGAACTTAACTTTTCCGCTAATTGGATATCTGGTTACATGAACGTTTAGCGGAGACATAAAAATAGAAACTTGCCTACGTTTATCTTGAAAGTATTCATTTTCTACTACTTCTTCAATGACCACTACTTTACCATCAACAGGGGCTATAATGTGGTCTAAATCTTGCGCTGTATAGCGCTTAGGGTTTCTAAAAAATTGAAGGATGAGAATGAATAACAACAGCAATACAATCATAATCGCTTTACTGAGCCAGGTGTTTGTAACAAACTCATCAGTGGCTAATAACAAGCCAACGAAAATGAGCATCGATAACATGATTATTTTATATCCTTCTTTGTGAAACATTTAAGCGTATTTTTTGGTTAACAATATATCACTTTAGAGTATTTTCTATTTTCTACAATAGATTTTGTCATACTTTAGTAAGTCAAATGTAAATATACATAAACAAAAGGTATAGCAAATATAATACTGTCTAGGCGATCTAGAAATCCACCGTGTCCTGGTATTAAGTTACTACTGTCTTTTACTTGAGCTTCTCTCTTAAATTTTGATTCTATTAGATCTCCTAAAAGCCCAAAAACAACTACTATTACGGCAATAATTATCCAACTAGTTGTTGTTAAAACGTCAATATATTTTGAGAGTAAAAAGGCAGCGCCTATAGCGGCTACTAGCCCTCCGAGTGCACCTTCAACTGTTTTGTTTGGTGATATACTTTCGTACAACTTTGTTTTTCCTAGCGTACTTCCTACGAGATAGGCAAAGGAATCACTCGTCCAAATCAAAATAAAAACACCAATAATGATATTAGGATGATAGATATCTTTGATAAAAGGCACGCTTGTTAAGAAAACAAAAGGCATTACGATATATGATATAGCTAAGAAAAAATGCCCAAGTTTACTCGAAGTAAGACTTACTTTTGGCTTAAATAACTGGTAAATAAATGGAATGAACAGAGAAATAATCAAAAAGAAATGAAAATAGTCTGCACTTAAAATAGG
Source organism: uncultured Flavobacteriaceae bacterium (assembly GCA_947500525.1). GTDB lineage: Bacteria > Bacteroidota > Bacteroidia > Flavobacteriales > Flavobacteriaceae > Aureibaculum. The sequence goes on from CANMSH010000004.1 coordinate 57,581, forward strand.
AAGCTCTGCAAATCGAAAATAAATGAGTGTTGCTACCAAGTAGATCCAGTTATATCTTAGGTGAATTAGTTTTTTAAATTCATACAAGCAAAGCATCATAATACAATAGAAAACTAAATAAAATGATAGTGATGAGTAAAGCGTAGATGCTATAATCACGGCGATAAAAACAATGCCTGAGAGTATCCTAATTGGGAGTTCTTTCATACTATAAATCTTCTAGCAACAATAGATAAAGACTCCTAGCATTAGAATTTCCATAACTTAAAAAATCATCATTCACTCTGTTGGGCATATAGTTCTTGATAGAACTAATATTTGTAGGAAAATTCTTTTTGTAATTTTTACGAATACCCATTAAACCTTCACTGGTAGTTTTTACCAACTGACTTGTGCGTGCGATTACTACAAAGTTGTCAGGAAGGTTGCATATTTTATGATGGTGTACCTGATTTGAAGAAAACATAACACTACCATTATCAGAAATTAGATGCTCACACGTCGTTAAAAAAGGTTGATTACTCAAAGCATCCTTACATATGTTTTTATCAATAACGGTTAAAAAACTATAGAGTCTTTCATCAAAACATAAGGCTTCGTTCCAGTCATTTTCATTAAAAATATGAACTAGGTTTTGATTTATTTCTTCAATTTGGGTACAATATAAAAACCGCCCACCTTTTTTGATAAAATTATGTACAAAGATATCATCTAACGTAAGGTTTTCAGTGTTAGCACTTGAAGCTAAGTAACCTACGTTAGATTCTTCTTTCTTGGTGTAAAAAAGTTTCTTAAAGAGATTCATTAAACATTTCTCAATTACTCAAAACTAAGAAATAAGCGATAGTTTAGGCGAATTCTGTTGAAATCTCGCCTTCATTGTTCACATCTTTTTGAGATTCATCTGGAGTTACAGAAGTTGCTGGTTTTACCACTTTCTTTGCAAGAGGTTCTTTTACGAAAGGCCTTTTGCCAAAAATGGCCTCCAGATCGTCACTAAAAATAACTTCTTTTTCTAAAAGTAACTCGGCCAATTGGGTGAGTTCTTTCTTATGTTTAGTTAAGATACTTTGCGCTCTATCGTATTGTGTTTCTATCAATTTAGAGATTTCTTCATCAATTAATTGTGCTGTTTCTTCACTATAAGGTTTCGAAAAATTGTAATCATTTTGACCGCTAGAATCGTAATAGGTAATATTTCCTAACTTTTCACTTAATCCGTATACGGCAACCATGGCACGAGCTTGCTTTGTGATTTTTTCTAAATCACTTAGGGCACCAGTAGATATTTTATCAAAAATAATCTTTTCAGCAGCTCTTCCACCTAATGTGGCACACATTTCGTCAAGCATTTGCTCAGTGCGCACTATCATGCGTTCTTCTGGTAAGTACCAAGCTGCTCCTAACGATTGTCCTCTCGGTACAATAGTCACTTTTACCAATGGTGCAGCATGCTCTAGCATCCAGCTCACTGTAGCATGACCTGCCTCGTGATACGCAATAGTTTCTTTTTCTTTTTGGGTGATAATTTTGTTCTTCTTTTCTAAACCACCAACAATTCTATCTACTGCATCTAAGAAATCTTGATGTTCAACGGCTTTCTTATTATTTCTTGCTGCAACTAATGCGGCTTCATTACAAACGTTGGCAATGTCAGCTCCTGAGAAACCAGGAGTTTGTTTTGCTAAGAACTCAATATCAGCATTTTTCGCTAGTTTGAGTGGTTTAATATGTACTTCGAATATTTCCTTACGCTCATTCATATCGGGCAAGTCAACATATATTTGTCGATCAAATCTACCCGCACGCATTAAGGCTTTATCAAGAACATCGGCTCTATTTGTCGCTGCGATCACAATTACGTTGACATCCGTACCAAAACCATCCATTTCGGTCAATAATTGATTCAGCGTGTTTTCTCTTTCATCATTTCCTCCCGTAACATTACTTCTTCCACGTGCTCTACCTATCGCATCTATTTCATCGATAAAGATAATCGATGGCGATTTTTGAGCAGCTTGTTTAAATAAGTCTCTTACACGAGATGCACCAACACCCACAAACATTTCAACAAAATCAGAACCAGACAAAGAAAAGAAAGGTACTTTAGCTTCTCCTGCTACTGCTTTTGCTAGTAAAGTTTTTCCTGTTCCTGGAGGGCCCACTAACAAGGCTCCTTTCGGTATTTTACCACCTAATTTTGTGTATTTTTCAGGGTTTTTTAAGAAATCTACAATCTCTTGAACTTCTTCTTTTGCACCTTCTAAACCAGCAACATCTTTGAATGAAGTTTGTACTTTTTGATCTTGATCAAAAAGTTTTGCTTTCGATTTTCCAATATTAAAAATTTGCCCTCCGGCACCACCGCCAGCACCACCACCTGACATACGTTTCATAATGAAAATCCAAATAGCTATTATAAAAACAAATGGTAATAAAGGCAGGATGAAATCCCAAATACTTTCTTGCGTGTCATTCTTTGTGTCGAATGTAAGCTCGTTCTCTTCTTTGTACTGTTCTAGACTATCTTCGAAATTCTTAAGATCTCCAATTTTGTAGATGTACATTGGGTTTTTATCTGTATAGAACGGACTTTGAGTGTTTTTTTTATGCTTTTCTTTTTGAAGCGCCTCTTTAGAGATAAAGATTTGTGCAACATCTTTATTGGCAATGATAATTTTATCTATGTCATTGTCTTTAAGAATGGTTTCAAATTCATTAGTCGAAAGTTCATTACTAGTTGCACCAGCACTATTGAAAAATTGATACCCTAAAATTAAGGCAAATAAAATTCCATAAACCCAATAGAAATTGAACTTAAATTTAAACTCTTTTAGAGGTTTGTTTTTCTTATTATCGTTACTCATATGAGTGTATTGTTGTTAAATGTTAGTGAGCGGTTTCTATGACAGTAATCTTGGCATCGCCCCAGAGACTTTCAATATCATAAAACTCACGTATTTGTTTTTGAAAAATATGTACTACTACATTTACATAATCAAGTAGTATCCATTCGGCATTTGCTTCACCTTCAACGTGCCAAGGTTTGTCTTTTAATGCTTTACTCACTAATTTTTGAACCGAACCAGCAATAGCGTTCACTTGCGTGTTAGAATTTCCTTCACAAACTATAAAGTAATCGCAAACTGTATTTTCAATCTCTCGAAGGTCTAAAATGCTAATTTTTTCACCCTTGACCTGCTCTATTCCTTTAATAATCTCAGTAATTAACTGATCAGCGCTTGGCTTTTTTTCTGTCATTAAAAATCTTTATAATTACCTGCAAATGTATTACTTTTTATGATTAATGAAGTGCTATATTTGCATAAATATATATGAAAATAGTCAAACTTAATGCCATTAATTCTACCAATACTTTTTTAAAGGAGTTGGTACGAAGTTCTGTGGTCGAAAATTACACAGTAGTGGTGACTGATCATCAAACAAATGGCAAGGGGCAGTTTGACAATGTCTGGATTTCAGAGAAAGGTAAAAATCTAACATTCAGTATCTTATGTAGATTTTCTAATTTAGAGATTCAAAATTCATTTTATTTAAACTGTGCGGTTTCGTTGGCTATTTTTAACGTAATGCAACGATATATTAAAAATAAGTTAAAAGTTAAATGGCCAAACGACATTTTGTCATCAAATAAGAAATTATGCGGAATTTTATTAGAAAACACTGTCAGTAATGGTAAGGTTCAGCATGCGATTGTTGGTATAGGACTCAATGTTAATCAAGATAAATTTCCAATTGAATTACCAGACGCAAGCTCCATGAAACTATTAACAGGAAAGGAATATGATAGAGATACTATTTTGAACGCGTTGGTCATAGAAATAGAACACCAAATAACTTTTGTCGAAAAGCTGCAATTTGATGTGTTAAAATTAAATTATGAAAAAGTACTATATCGTCATGGCAAACCAGCTATGTTTCATAATGGTAAACTAGGTAATTTTCTCGGTAAAATTTTGGGAATTACCGAGCAAGGAAAACTCATGGTCGAGTTAGAGAATGAAGACGTTGAAGCCTTTGCCCTCAAAGAGCTACGCTTTATGTAAGTTTTTCGATGTTTTCGGAAAGCGTATTGATGAATTTTTTTAATGGAGGTTTTACCATCATCGCCATCATCATGTTAAACTTACCCTCAAATACCAATTGAACTTCACTTGTTGCAGTTCCGGTTTCAGTAATATGTCCAGTCAAGGTAAAAGGTATTTTATCACTCGCAGAACCGAGAACAACTTTAGAAGAAGGTACCAACTCTTGTAGCTTTAGCTTAATTTCTGGCATACCTTGTAGGGCAAAAATAAAAGAATCTTCTTTGGCTTCAAACTTGTCGATATTTTCGGGCATAATCTGTTCAAAATTTTCAACTTTGGCTAAAAATTCGAACATGTCAGTGCCAGATTTTTGTACTGAAACTTTAGGGCTTTCTAAATTCATCGTTTATATATTATTGCCACTCACTTGGATTTTCACTCCACTTTTGCAGCGTTTCTAATTCTTTTGTATTAATATAATTGGTGTCAACTGCCTGCTCTAGCAGGTTTGAATAGTCACTTAATGTTGTTAAATCAACGTTCGCATCATCGAAATTTTTTTGCGCAAATTCAAATCCATACGAAAAAATAGCTACCATGCCTTTAACTGTAGCATCAGCTTCTTTTAGCGCTTTAACAGCGTTCAAACTACTTTTTCCTGTACTAATTAAATCTTCAATAACCACTACGTTTTGACCTTTTTCTAGATGTCCTTCAATCTGATTTTTTCGACCATGTTTTTTTGGTTCTGGTCTTACATATACAAAAGGGATGCCTAATTCTTGTGCAACTAAAACTCCGATAGCAATGGCACCAGTTGCAACACCAGCAATAACATCAGGTTTTCCATATTTTTCTTCAACCGTTTTCGCTAAGTTTTCACGTAGGAAATTACGAATGTTTACAAAAGATAGTGTAGTTCTATTGTCGCAATAAATTGGTGATTTCCATCCCGAAGCCCAGGTAAAAGGTTCGTTAGGTTGTAACTTAATTGCTTTGATTTGTAATAATAGTTCGGCAGTCTTTTTTGCCGTATTTTTGTCTAAAATCATGTCGCAAATGTATACAATTTTTATAAATGATGCTGTTATTTATTTAACAGATAACTTAAAGAATAAAGATGCTAAATCTTTTGTTCATTATGAGAATGCTTATATGACAGATGTTCTAAACGCTTTAGAAAATGGAATGTTAAAACGTGTTCATTTGTATCATGAAAATATCGATTTTCTATGGCAGGATTTTAAAAAACAATTTACCATAATAGAAGCAGCTGGCGGTATAGTTTTCAATGAATTAAAAGAAGTATTATGGATTTATAGGCATGAAAAATGGGATTTGCCAAAAGGAAAAATAGAACAAAACGAAGATAGAGCTTCAGCAGCTTTAAGGGAAGTTGAAGAGGAATGTGGGCTTACAAATATTTTGTTAAAAGAATTTATTATGACCACCTATCATACCTACCAATTTAAGGGTTCGAATATACTCAAGGTTTCACATTGGTTTGAAATGTTTGCTGAAAGTCATCGAAAATTGACTCCCCAATTGGAAGAAGGAATTACGAAGGCGTCATGGTTAAATACTATCGAAATGAATGAAGCGTTAAATGATACGTATGAAAATATAACGTTATTGTTTGAAAACGTAAAAAGATAATCTTTTGTATTAGATATTGAATACTTGCTAACTTGTTAAAATACACTATCTTTGCCGCCTTTTAAACTAAAGGAATTATGACTGAATTTATAAGAAAACGTACTAAGAACGCTAAAAATGATATTCTATCAGGCTTAACTGTCGCCTTAGCATTAGTACCAGAGGCGGTAGCCTTTGCTTTTGTGGCAGGTGTAGATCCTTTAGTTGGTTTGTATGCAGCTTTTATGATTGGGTTGATCACTTCTGTTTTTGGTGGTAGACCAGGTATGATATCGGGTGCCACAGGGGCGCTCGCTGTAGTAATGGTGTCTTTGGTTGCAGAAGGTAATGCATTGGGGACAGAAGGTGAAAACTTAGGGCTCTATTATTTGTTCGCAACGGTTATTTTAATGGGTATTATTCAAATGCTTGCCGGTATATTGAAGCTTGGTAAGTTTGTTAGATTAATACCGCATCCGGTAATGATGGGTTTTGTGAACGGTTTGGCTATTGTAATATTTTTGTCACAATTGAATATGTTTCCGCAAATAGCTCCAGAAGGAATTTCTTTTTGGAATAACACAGGTGATTGGTTTAGTTCTTTGTTTGCGAATGGAAAGTTTTGGCAGATGCTTGGTTTAGTGGGATTAACTATGGCCATAATGTTTGGCTTACCAAAATTAACCAAGAAATTGCCAGAAGCTTTAATTGCTATTTTGGTCGTTTCGGCCATTGTTATTTTTGGGAAATTAGATGTTTCAACCGTAGGAAGCTTCATACGTGATGGAGGTGGTGAAGGTTTGAAAGGAGGTTTGCCTAGTTTTCAATTTGATATTTTTAATAAAGTACCTTTTAGTTTGAAAACATTATGGTTTATTGGTCCATATGCGCTCATCTTAGCGGCCATTGGGTTGATAGAATCGTTAATGACACTGAACTTAGTGGATGAACTTACAGAAACTCGAGGAAATTCGAATAGAGAATGTATGGCACAAGGTGGTGCTAATATTGTGACGGGATTATTTGGAGGTATGGGAGGTTGTGCGATGATAGGTCAATCATTAATTAATATAAAAGGTGGTGGTCGTGGCAGATTATCGGGTATTGTAGCGGCGCTAGCCTTATTAGTCTTTATATTGTTTGCTTCTGGCTTGATAGAACAAGTACCAATTGCAGCATTGGTAGGAGTGATGTTTATGGTGGTAATTGGCACCTTTGCTTGGAGTAGTTTTAGAATTTTGAATAAAATACCACTCAGTGATGTAATTGTCTTAATCGCTGTTTCATCATTGACAGTTATTTTTGATTTGGCAATTGCGGTTATTGCAGGTGTAATTATTAGTGCTTTGGTATTTTCTTGGGAAAATGCAAAACGTATTCGTGCTCGTAAGCGCATGCGTGAAGACGGAACAAAGGTCTATGAGATTTGGGGACCACTATTCTTCGGATCTATAATCGCTTTTAATGAGAAGTTCGATGTAAAGAATGACCCCGAAAATGTAGAAATTGACTTTGTAGAATCTCGAATAAGTGATCATTCGGCATTAGAGGCAATCTTTAACTTGGTAAATAAGTACGAAGCCGAAGGGAAATCAGTAAAGCTAAAGCATTTAAGTGAAGATTGTAAACTACTTATGTATAAGGCAAGTCCAAAATTTAGAGAAGTGATTGTTGAGGCCATCGATGACCCGCGTTATCATTTGGCGGCGAATCCAGAAAAGTTTACGAAATCCTTATCAGAATACAAATTATAAATAGAAAGCTAGTCATTTGACTAGCTTTTTTATTTTATGGGTTATTTAGGTATTCCTTTGTCTTTCTAAACTTTTACACTATCTGGTACCAAGATGCCAAAATCACCATTGTTTCGAATTACATCTCTTACGATTGACGAAGAAATAAATGACGTACTAGCGGCTGTTAACAAGAAAACCGTTTCTATTTTAGTAAGTTTTCTATTGGTATGAGCAATGGCTTTTTCAAACTCAAAATCGGCAGGGTTACGCAAGCCTCTTAGAATAAAATCAGCACCTATTTCTTTACAGAAATCCACCGTCATGCCTTTATAAGTTACGACTTTTACCTTGGGTTCATTTTTAAAAGCTTCTTCTATAAATGTTTTTCGTTGCTCTAAGCTAAACATGTATTTTTTCTCTGCATTAATACCAATGGCGACTATAATTTCATCAAAAAGAGGAACACCACGTTTTATAATGTCATAATGCCCTAACGTAATCGGATCGAACGATCCAGGAAATATTGCTCTTTTCATTTTTTACGATGTTTTTAATGCCTGCTCTATTGCATGACTAAATAGTTGGTTTAGACTAATGCCAGCTTCCTGCGCTTGTTGCGGCAAAAGGCTTTCATTTGTAAGACCTGGAACTGTATTTATTTCTAAAAAATAAGGTTCGTTTTCAATGAAAATATACTCAGCACGAGAAAAACCTTCCATTTTTAGAATTTTATATACTTTTTTAGCTGTTTCATTCAAATTTTGTAATTGTTCGTCTGAAATTCTTGCTGGTGTAATTTCTTGAGACTTGCCCAAATACTTAGCTTCATAGTCGAAAAAATCATTTTCAGAAACGATTTCTGTTGCCGGTAAGACTTTAATCTGTTCATTGTATTCAATGACACCCACCGAGACTTCTGTTCCGTTTAAGAAAGATTCGATTAAAATTTCATCGTCCTCTCTAAAGGCAATATCAATGGCTTCTAATAAAGTGTCTTTTTTGATAACTTTAGAAATGCCAAAACTAGAACCAGCATTATTAGGTTTGACAAAACATGGCAAGCCCACTTTTGCCAAAATTGTATCTGAATCAATCGCGTCACCTTTATCTAAATAATATGAAACAGCTGTTTTTACTCCATATTCTTTGACTACACTTAATGTATCTCGTTTGTTAAAAGTCAGTGCCATTTGATAAAATGGAGCTGAAGTATGTTTTAAACCTAGGAGATCAAAGTAGGCTAAAATGGTTCCATCTTCACCAGGATGACCATGTATTGCATTAAAAACGCAGTCGAATGTGATATGCTTTTCATTGTAGACAAAAGAAAAATCATGTTTATTTATTGCATATTCATGACCATCTATAATTGCTACCCATTTTTCCTTTAAAATATGAATTTTATATACCTCATATGTTTCTTTAGAAAGGTGCTCATATACAACATTTCCACTTTTAAGTGAAATTTCGACTTCAGAGGAGTATCCTCCCATGATAATGGCAATTGTTCTTTTCATTGTTTACTTCGGTATGAACAAATGTATTGAATATTTGAAGGATAAAAATACGTTTTAATTTGTTTTTTTGTTTAAAACTGCAACATATATCTATACTGGCAATCATATTTTTTAATTAAGTTTGTGCGTTAAATATGACCAAAATGCAACTATTACACTATTTAAAGAGCAAATTATTTTTACGAACTATTTTAACCATTTTATTAGTTCTTGTGGTTGGTATTTTCTTGTTAAATCGATTTTTGAGTTTTAAAACTAACCACGATCAAAAAATTGAAGTCCCTGATTTAGCGAAAATGTCTCTTGTAGAAGCTGTTAAAGTATTGAATGAAAAGAGTTTAGATACGGTTATTATGCCGTATGCTAGCTATAACCCTGAGTTTCCTCCTGAATCTGTTTTAGGTCAGAATCCAGATGCTGGTGATTTTGTCAAAGAAGGTAGAAAAATATATCTAACACTAAATCCTGCAAGTTATAGAAAGGTTAAAGTTCCGAATGTTCTGGGTAAAACGAAAAGGCAAGTAGTTACCCAACTAACATCGACGGGTTTTAAAATTGGAAAATCTACCTATATACCTGATATCGGTCGAAATGTTGTAAGAAAACTTAGGTTTAATAATGCTGAGTTAAAAGTAGGGACGGCAATACCCAAAAATAGTACGATAGATTTGGTGTTAGGAGACGGTAAAAAGAGTAGTAATAGTGACGATTCTGATGATTAATGAATGATGAGTCTACAAATTTAGAAGAGCAAGATGAGCGCTATGAGCATTATAAATTTATGGCTAGCGATGGACAAGTTCCGTTGCGTGTTGATAAGTTTTTATTGAACTTTATAGAGAATGCTACTCGAAATAAGATACAACAAGCGATAAAAGCCGGTAATGTTTTGGTCAATGATTTGATGGTCAAATCAAATTATAAGGTAAAGCCATTAGATGAGGTTCGTGTTGTACTAGAACATCCGCCTCACGAAAATTTACTGGTCGCTGAAGATATTCCTATTGATATAGTCTATGAAGATGATGCGGTAATGGTTGTCAATAAACCTGCCGGAATGGTTGTACATCCAGGTCATGGAAATTATAGTGGAACCTTAGTGAATGGCCTTATTTATCATATTGAGAACTTACCAACAAATTCTAACGAACGCCCTGGGTTAGTACATAGGATAGATAAAGATACTAGCGGATTGTTAGTGGTGGCCAAGACAGAAACGGCCATGACGCATTTGTCAAATCAATTTTTTGATCGTACAACCGAACGATTATATTTAGCACTGGTTTGGGGAAATATTGAGCATGATGAAGGAACAATTACAGGCCATATTGGTAGAAGTTTCAAAAACAGATTGCAGATGGATGTTTTTCCTGATGGAGAATATGGAAAACATGCAGTTACCCATTATAAAGTAATTGAGCGATTTAGTTATGTTACCCTTGTACAATGTAAGTTAGAGACAGGTCGAACGCATCAAATAAGAGCACACTTTAAACATATAGGGCATACTCTTTTTAACGATGAGCGCTATGGAGGTGAGAAAATTTTGAAAGGAACTACATTTACCAAATACAAACAATTTGTTGATAATTGTTTTAAAGTGTTGCCAAGACAAGCATTACATGCCAAAACATTAGGTTTTGAACACCCAGTTTCGAAAAAAATAATGCAATTTGACTCAGAAATACCAGAAGACATGAGCGCATGTGTCGAGAAATGGCGGGCCTACACTGTGAATCATAATTAAAGGTATCTTTTTTACTTAGCGATTGATTTTTACTTATGATAACCAATACACATTATAGTGTCTCCAATGTTGACAGGAGGGGTTCCAATTTTATATAAGATAATTCCGGTATTTGTTGCCTTTATTTGGGCTAATAATTGGCCAAATTCATCTTTGATATATCCTATAATTTCATTTTGTTTAACGGATTCACCAGCTTTGTAGGTGCTGTAAAATATACCTTTTTTTGAGGCTCTAAGATATGATTGGCCGTTAATTCTGACGTGTTCCCCATCATTACTTTTTGGGTTTTCGTACATCTTCATTTCATTGAGCATATTATATACCCCATTGATGATCATACTTACGGCATCTTTTTGAACATTACCTAGTTTTCCGCTCTCTATACTCAAAGCAATTTTTCCATCTTGGACGGCTTGTTTAAAAGTGAATAAAGCAGGTTTATCATCCTCTAATGTATATGGATATGAAACAATGTGCTTAAATCCACTCACTTCAGATAATTTTTTAGCCATATTCGTTTGTTTTGATTTTTTCTCATTATTATAATAACAAACAAATGGAAGTAAGTCTTCATTTGCATCGCCTCCGTGAATATCTAATAGAACATCTGTATTAGGTATAATATTTTGAGTAATAAAATGAGCAATTTTCTGAGTGACAGTACCTTCTTTATTTCCAGGAAAAGCTCTATTCAAATTAACCTTATCTAACGGGTTTAGATACATTGAACGTCCATAAAAAGCAGCAATGTTGGCAATAGGAACAATGATTAAAGAACCTTTTAAACGTTCTTCATTGATTTCTTGAAGTAATTGTTGCGTCGCAATAATTGGAGGGTACTCAAAACCATGTATTCCGGCGATAATTGTGAATGTTGGTCCTTTTTGTTTTCCCTTTATGATCGTAATTGGGATATAAGTTTTATTACCATTTAAATCACTAATATCGATCGAAATATTTTCTTTAGAAGGCCATTTGTTTTGATTCAATATAGTCTCAATCTTGTTTTGTCCTTTCATAGAAGTAATTGAAAAAAAGAGGATCAAGCTTATTAAATAATTTTTCATACGATCGTTTTTATGATGATGTTAATTGGGTCTATTATTGATAATTTCTTCAATAGTATTTACGACTTCTTCGGCATTTTGTTTGGTGAAACATAACGGAGGTTTTGTTTTTAAGACATTGTCATGAGGTCCGTCAGTACTAATCAAAATATAGTTTTGGCGTAATTGATTTTTGATATAGTGTGCTAATTCTTGATCTGGTTGACTGGTTGTTTCGTTCACTATTTCTATACCAAGAAAGAGACCACTTCCTCGAACATCACCAATACAATTATATTTTTTTTGAAGTTCCCGAAATAACAATGTATAATAATCTCCAACCACTTTCGCATTTTCTTGCAGCTGTTCATTTTCAATTACCTCTAAAACCGACAAGCCTATTTGACAAGAAACAGGATTCCCTCCGAAAGAACTAAAAAATTCAACCCCTTTACTAAACGTAGCCGCTATTTCTTCAGTCGTTACTACTGCTCCCATCGGGTGCCCATTGCCCATCGGTTTTCCTATTACAACTATATCAGGTATCACTTCCTGAGATTCAAATCCCCAAAAGTGATCTCCCAATCGACCAAAACCAGTTTGTACTTCATCGCTTATGCAAAGACCTCCTTGTTTTCTGATTGCAGGATATACTTTTTTTAAGTATCCTGGAGCTAGGGGAACTTGACCTCCACAACCTACAATTGGCTCAGTAATAAACGCGGCAATTGGTTCATGAGAGTTTTCAATTAAAGAAATTGCTTCTTTTGCGTATAATTCTCCCGCGATGTCATTTTTATATTTACCATTATACGTATTGGGGATTTGAGTTTTTAAAACCCATGGTTTTTGTCCTTGCCCTTTCGGATCGTTGAATTTATAGTCGCTGATATCGATAGAAACTTGCGTATTGCCATGATATCCATGTTCCATGACCATAATTTTGTTTCGTTGTGTGTGAACTCTTGCTATACGAATAGCTAAATCATTGGCTGCACTACCTGAATTTAAAAAGAATACTTTGTTCAACTTAGCAGGAAATTTTGATAAAAGCCTTTCTGCATAGTTGGTCAGTGGTTCATAAAGATAGCGCGTATTAGTATTCAATTGATTCATTTGTAATTGTCCTGCTGTCACTACCATAGGGTGAGCGTGCCCAACATGGGGTATATTATTGTAAGCATCTAAATATGTATTGCCATATATATCATACATATATTGAAAAGCAGATGTATACATGGCAATAGGTTCCTCATAACTCAAAGAAAGTGTGGAACTCATAAATTGATGTCTTTTTTTTACTTTTTCCGAAATATCCGTTTTTTTATGGATCGCAAGACCAATAGCTTTTCTACATATATCCTCAAATTTAATTGGATTGATTTGAAGCCATTTATAGATCATTTTCCATGCATTTTCTTCACTTATAGTCGCATAAATATTGTTAGGATTAACCTTTTTAGCATGGGCCGAATTGCAAACACTCGTGCATAGTCGTGCAGCGATCAAGTAGTATAAAATTTTAATTTCGATTTCTTCAAAAGGAATCACATTATGATAAGAGGTTAGTATAGAAGGAATCCATTCCAGTGGTTCGTCTTTATCATAACAGGCATAGGTTATTGCGATGGCAATTTCATTAATTAAATGCGTATGTGCTAAATCTCCAAAATCGATAATACCAGAGACTTTTCCATTTTTCACTAAAACGTTCCATTCGTTAGCATCATTGTGAATTATCTGTTTTCTGAGTTGAGGTAAAATAGGAAATACATGTTGTTCATATTGTTTGAAAAAATAGTGCACAATACTTCTGTCATGCGGAACCGAGATGTTGTCGATGTATTTTTTATTTAGCAGAAAATATTGAAGATCCCATTCCCATTGTCGCGCTTTGAGTACGTAGCTGTTAAAATGCTGGAGTTTTAAGTTTAGTTCGGCGAGAAAAGTACCGAACGAATGAAAGAGTGCTTCTGTTGGATGTGAATCTCCGAGAAATTCTCCATCAAGAAATGAAAGCATTCTACATATAATAGTTTTACCATCTAAGGTGATAACTTTAATGAGTTCACCAGAGATAAAAGGTATAGGTTTAGGAAATTTAAATTGTTCTTTCGCATTTAATAATTGAAGCGTCTCATTTTCGGCGATTAAAACAGCATGTAATTCTTTGTCATACGCATATGTCTTAAAAATGTAATGATGCAGGTCATTTTCAATAATATAATTGGCGTTATCATAGCCATCAATTCTCTTGATGCTACATTGATTAAAACCAAATTCTTTTTTTAAAAGCTCATGCATATAAAACTAAAAAAAATACAAATATTGATGCGGATGTCACGTATCAATTTGATTGATACTAATATAGATTTTAAAAGTAATAAAAATTTGATGTTTCCTATTTTGAATTGTACTTTTATCCTGTAAAAGAATGACTATATGAAAATAATACTCTCACCAGCGAAATCTTTAGAGTTTGAAACAAAGGCAACAACATCTAAATATACACAACCAGTTTTTTTAGGACAAGCACAAAAATTAAATGGTGTTCTAAAGAAGAGAAGCGCGAAGCAGATATCTAAATTGATGAGTGTATCAGATGCACTTGGACAATTAAATTTTCAAAGAAACCAAGATTGGCATGTGCCTTTTACACTAGAAAATTCGAAACAGGCGATTTATGCTTTTCGAGGTGATGTTTTTCGTGGATTTGATATAGATTCACTCCCATCTAATAAATTAGACCAATTGCAAGATAAATTGCGCATACTCTCAGGACAATATGGCTTGTTAAAACCGTTAGATTTAATGCAAGCGTATCGTCTTGAAATGGGAACTAAGTTAAAAATTGGAAGAAAAGATAACCTATATCAGTTTTGGGATACGAGCATTACCGACGCCCTAAATGATGAGCTAGCTGAAGGTGAACCCTTAATTAATTTGGCGAGTAAAGAGTATTTTAAAGTTATTAAACCAAAACTATTAAAAACACCAATGATTACTCCTGTCTTTAAAGATTTAAAAAACGGAGAGTATAGAACAATTATGACCTTTGCGAAGTTAGCAAGAGGTTATATGTTACGATATATTATTGATAATAACATTGATACTGTCGAAGGTCTTAAAGGTTTTACAACCGAAGGTTATGGTTTCGATGCAAATATGTCGACAGATACAGAATTGGTTTTTACGAGATAGATGAAGAAATTAAAAAGTATTCTTAAAATAGGAGGGCTTTTATTTGGTATTTTATTGTTGTTCGTTTTTCTTTCCAATTATCTAATAGAAAGAAACTCATATGGTAAACTTTTTACTTCTGTAGACGAGATACCTAAAAATAGAGTAGGGTTGGTGCTTGGAACCGCTAAAACTTTACAAAATGGGCAAGTAAATCTCTATTATAAATATCGAATTGAGGCGGCCATTTCTTTATATAAATCAGGTAAAATAACTCATGTTATCGTGAGCGGTGATAACAGTACTAAAACGTATGATGAACCTACCGATTTTAAAAATGACTTAATTGCTGGAGGAGTTCCTGAGAGTCATATTTATTTAGATTATGCGGGTTTTAGAACCTTAGACTCTGTTGTTAGAGCAAAGGAAATTTTTGGGCAAAACAGTGTAATTATTATTTCGCAAGAATTTCATAACGAACGGGCTATTTATTTGGCAGAGAACTTTGGTATAAATGCTGTGGGATTTAATGCCAAGGATGTATCTGGTAGATACGGATTGAAGGTTCAATTGCGAGAATACTTGGCGAGAACAAAAGTATTTGTGGATATTCTTTTCAAGGTTCAACCTAAATTTTTAGGTGAGAAGATTGAAATAAAATGAAATGTCATTTCTGCGAAAGCATGAATCCAAAGTTAATGTGTAAGTATTTTGCTTAAATAGACCTTCCGATTTCGCTCAAATTGACACGAGATCTGGTTGAATTAGCAATCAGATAATCCAACAGTAACAGCCAAACCACCTTCAGAAGTTTCTTTGTATTTAGCATGCATGTCTTTGGCCGTTTTCCACATGGTATCTACAACTTTATCTAGAGGTACTTTTACATTTTTCGGATCGGTATCTAGCGCGAGTTCAGCGGCATGAATCGCTTTAATGGCGCCCATAGAATTGCGTTCAATACAGGGTATTTGAACAAGTCCGCCAATAGGGTCGCACGTAAGTCCTAGATGATGTTCCATCGCAATTTCGGCTGCAATCATTACCTGTTCTGGAGTTCCACCTAATAACTCACATAAAGCTGCAGCGGCCATGGCAGATGAAACACCAATTTCGGCTTGACAGCCTCCCATTGCAGCTGAAATGGTTGCTCCTTTTTTAAAAATACTACCGATTTCCCCAGCCACTAATAAAAATTGTTTAATGTGTTTGAAATCGGCCTTGTGATTTTCAATAACCATATAGTACATCAATACGGCAGGGATCACTCCGGCACTTCCGTTAGTTGGTGCCGTTACGACGCGCCCTAAAGAAGCGTTCACTTCATTGACACTTAAGGCGAAACAACTTACCCATTTTAATATTTGACGAAACTTTACTTCTGTTTTACGAATAGTTTCTAGCCAAGTAGTAGGAGAGTCGTACGGTAAATCTCCTTTTAACTTTTGATGAATGTCATACGCTCTTCTGCGTACGTTTAATCCACCAGGGAGATTACCTTCAGTATGACAACCAATATACATACATTCTAACATGGTTGCCCATATGCGTTCTATTTCAAAATCTACTTCTTTTGGAGTACGTATAGAATGTTCATTTTCTAAAACCACTCCAGAAATAGGTTTGTTGAGTTGATGGCAAAATTCTAAGAGTTCGGCGCTTTTTTGAATCGGGTGAGGAAACGTATTAAAAACGGCAATATTTTTTTTTGCATTTTTTCGTTCTTCCTTAACAACAAAACCACCACCAATAGAATAGTAAGTGTCACTTATTTTTTTGGAACCTAAGATGGCAGTAAACGTCATGCCGTTCGCATGAAATGGTAAAAAATCTCTATTAAATTTAATGTGTGTATCAATGTCAAAGGTGAGTTCTTTTTCATTGTTTAATACCAGAATTTGGGTCTTTTTTAACGCGGCTACTATCGTGTCAATTGATGCAACTGGTACTGTTTCCGGATCGGCTCCAGACAATCCTAAAATTACAGCCAAATCAGTGGCATGCCCTTTACCTGTTAAAGACAAAGATCCGTAAAGGTCTACCGTTATGCTGGTAACTTGGTCAAAATGATTGTTGGCTTTCAGTTTAGAAATCCACCTTTCGGCGGCTCTCCAAGGACCCAGCGTATGTGAACTTGATGGGCCAACCCCAATTTTTAACATGTCGAAAATACTGATACTTTCCATTATGCATTAAATTTTGGCTAATGTAAGTAATGATTAGTTTTTATCTAGTTATTACAATAGAATTTTTACCGAAAGTTGAAAAGGCCTATTTGCTTAAATTAGGATATATCTTTTTTAGTTCTGTTTCGGTCATAGAAATCATATTAACATCCAGTGAAATAGGAGTCAAAGGAGCATCCAAAGAATCACGATCAACATTTACTATAGTGTCAATAATATCCATACCTTGAATTACTTTTCCAAAAATAGTATAATCACCATCTAAACGATGCAACCCTTTTTTATTTTGTACAATATAAAACTGACATCTAGCCGATAATTTTTTAGCATTGCCATCCCTTCCAGCTCCCAAAGCGCCATACGTATGCAATAATTTGTCATTAAACTCTGGTTCTAATAAGTATTCAGGATCGTTAAAACCTTCTGGGGTGTCGGGGCAACCACCTTGAGCTACAAAATCAGGAATTACTCTGTTAAATGTTAGTGAATCCCAATAACCTTTATTTGCGAGTTCTATAAAACTAGCTTTGTGTTTAGGAGTTTCATCATAGAGCCAAACTAAAATTTCACCATTTGGTGTGATAATTTGCCCAATACCATGTGTTTTTTCTTGAGAGCAAGAAATGGTAAGAAAGAGAAGAAGATGAACAAAAAGGATATATCGATAGTTTATTTTAGAGGTCATTGACTCGAATTTAAAATTGGTGTTTACGAAGTTAGCCGAAATTAAAATAAGAATCAAATCTCACAAAGGTTCGCATTCCAATGATGAGCCTGAAGGGTTAATTTTGTCTAGTAAACTTGTAATTCAAGTTGTTTTTCTGCCACTCTGTCATTTTTTTTAAAGCTTTTCTGTCAAAAGGTATAAAAATGGCTAATGGCATAATGATTGACTATTTGAGAGTGTAATTAAAACGAACAAAAATTAAATTAACTATATATTATGAGTAAAATAATAGGAATAGATTTAGGAACAACCAACTCATGTGTTTCTGTAATGGAAGGTAACGAGCCTGTTGTAATCCCAAATGCTGAAGGTAAAAGAACAACACCTTCGATTGTTGCTTTTGTTGAAGGTGGTGAACGTAAAGTTGGTGACCCTGCTAAACGTCAGGCAGTAACTAATCCTACCAAAACCGTGTATTCGATCAAACGTTTTATGGGGAATAAATATTCTGAGTCTAAAAAAGAAGCAGAACGCGTACCTTATAAAGTAGTAAAAGGTGATAATGATACTCCAAGAGTTGACATAGACGGAAGAATGTATACACCGCAAGAGATTTCTGCAATGGTGTTACAAAAAATGAAAAAAACAGCTGAAGACTATTTAGGAACTACTGTATCTGAAGCGGTTGTAACAGTACCAGCATATTTTAATGATGCACAACGTCAAGCAACGAAAGAAGCTGGTGAGATTGCTGGTTTAAAAGTAAGTCGTATTATCAACGAACCTACTGCTGCTGCATTAGCATATGGTTTAGATAAGTCGGGAGCTGATAAGAAAATAGCAGTATATGATTTAGGAGGTGGTACTTTCGATATCTCTATCTTAGAAATTGGTGATGGTGTATTTGAAGTATTATCTACAAATGGAGATACGCATTTAGGAGGTGATGATTTTGACCAAGTAATCATTGATTGGTTGGCAGAAGAGTTTAAGAAAGATGAAAACATGGACTTGCGTCAGGACCCAATGGCTTTACAACGTTTAAAAGAAGCTGCTGAAAAAGCGAAGATTGAATTATCATCTTCTACGCAAACGGAAATTAACTTACCATATGTTACCGCTACTGCTAGTGGACCAAAACACTTAGTACGTTCATTGACAAGAGCTGCTTTTGAAAAATTAGCCGATAATTTAGTAAAACGTTCAATGACACCTGTAGCGAAAGCATTAAAAGATGCCGATTTATCTACATCTGAAATTGATGAGGTTATTTTAGTAGGAGGGTCTACAAGAATCCCAAGAATTCAAGAAGAAGTAAAGAAGTTCTTCGGAAAAGATCCACATAAAGGTGTGAATCCTGATGAAGTAGTTGCTGTTGGTGCTGCGATTCAAGGTGGTGTATTAACTGGAGATGTAAAAGATGTATTGTTATTAGATGTAACTCCGTTGGCTTTAGGTATTGAGACAATGGGTAATGTAATGACAAAATTGATAGAAGCGAATACTACGATTCCAACGAAGAAATCACAGGTATTCTCAACTGCTGCTGATAATCAGCCATCTGTAGAAATTCATGTATTACAAGGAGAGCGTGCAATGGCTGCCGATAATAAAACAATTGGTCGTTTTCACTTGGATGGAATTCCACCAGCACAAAGAGGTGTACCTCAAATTGAAGTGACGTTTGATATTGATGCCAATGGTATTATCAATGTGTCTGCGAAAGATAAGGGTACTGGAAAAGAGCATAACATTCGTATTGAAGCTTCTTCTGGATTGACAGACGAAGAAATTCAAAAAATGAAAGCTGACGCTGAAGCAAATGCAGAGGCGGATAAAGCAGCGAAAGAAACTGCTGATAAGATCAATGGAGCTGATGGTATGATTTTCCAAACAGAAAAACAACTCAGCGAATTTGGTGATAAATTATCTGCCGATAAAAAAGAACCAATTGAAGCTGCATTAACAGAGCTTAAGGCTGCACATGAATCTAAGGACCTCGCGCAAATTGATGCCGCGATGGAAAAGATCAATGAAGCATGGAAAGTAGCGTCTGAAGAAATGTATAAAGCACAACAAGAAGCACAAGGTGCTGGTGGAGCTCCTGGAGCTGACGCTGGAGCGCAAGGAGCTACAGAAGGTGATGATGTACAAGATGTAGACTTCGAAGAAGTAAAAGAAGAATAATTTAAAGAGTTCCCTTTTTTGAACCCACTCAATGCTAGACTTTTAGCAATGAGTGGGTTTTTATTTTGAAAATCATTTCTTTAGAAATACTTAAGAAATGGAAATTAAATTTACTTTAAATATTGAAAAGTATGTTTAAGTTTTTTTCAAAAAAGAAGTATATCATTATCAATTGTCTTACAGATGAAGTTTTAATTGATGGAAGTACATTAAAATTTCCAACCAATTATAATACCCTTGTTGAAACATTCGGCAAACCGAGTCGCGAATTACAAAGAGATAAAAACTATATGTTTTGGGATACGCTAGGTATTATATGTGCCTATAATGACCCTGATGAGATCTTGTCGGTTAATTTTTACCAAAATAACAAGATCAAAAGTGAATACAATACAAAACAACAATTTACCGGAGGCTTATTTTTTAATTCGAAAAATATCACAAACAAAGAGTTTAGTAAAATTTCTCTTGGCCGAGTTGCTATTCATAGGTTGGGTAGTGAAAGTCAAACAAGGTTTGGTTTTAGTTTGGGTGTGAATAATAATTTTATCACAAAAATGGCATAAGTCAGAATTTAAGGAGATCTCGATCTTGGTTAAATTTATACTGTTTAAATCACTTACAAAAATAATGTAGCACTACTAATTTTTAGAGGCTTTTTTCGGTGAGATTAACAAATGTTTCAGTGCGATTTCTAGATCGCTATATTCAAAAGAAAACTCATGATCTAGCAAACGTTTCGGAATCACATTTCTACTTTTCAAGATTAATTCAGTTTCTGTTCTAATGAACATTGCACCAAGCTCTAATAGCCATTTAGGATGCGCTAGTCCGAATGGTTTTTTCAATATTTTTCTAAGAGTTTTCATCAAGGTTTTGTTGTCTGTTGGTTTTGGAACTGATAAATTAAAAACGCCATCTAGTTGTTCATTGTTCAATAAAAATTCGATGGCACTTGCGAAATCTTCCTCGTGAATCCAGCTTACTTTTTGGTTTCCTTTTCCTTGATTACCTCCAAGTCCAATTCGAGTCAATTGTTGTAATGGAATTAATGCACCTCCCTTTTTACCAAGAACAATAGACGTTCGAAGAATTATTTTTCTGGTTTTTGAATGTACACTTTCATAAAAAACTTCTTCCCATGATTTTGCAATATTCATAGAAAAATCATTGCCTATTTCTCCGGTATCCTCGGTCATTTCTATATCTAATGAACCCTTATAAATCGTAGCCGTTGATGAATTAAACCATACCTTGGGTGGATGTGTACATTTGCTTATAGCTATTCCCAAAATGCGTGTAGGGTCAATTCTAGAATTAAGAATTTCTTTTTTATTTTTTTCAGTATATCTACAATCAACAGATTTTCCTGTTAGATTCACAAGAGCTTCAGCATTTTCTATAGATGAAGTCCAGGAACCAAGGGTTTTGGCATCCCAATAAATGTGATTTGATTTTTTGGGATTTCTTGTAAGAATACGAATGCTAAACCCTTTTCTTGAAAAATGTTCTTCGAGTACTTGACCTAGAAAACCGCTACCTCCGGCTATTATGATATGTTTCATATTATAGTGTTAAAAGGATGAGTAAAACTATGAGCCTATACAAGACCCAAGTATAACTTAGATATTTTGGTAATGCTAAAATCTTAACCCTTCTTCTATGTTCAAAGAACATGAATAGTACAGTTAAACTGAATCCGATGAGTAACCCTTTTTGAGATAGATTCATAATAGAGTTTAAGGCTAGTAATAAAATCAATAGTAGTGAACCCATGAGAGAAACGGTCATTAAATTACCGATGTAATTTATGAATGATTTGGTTTTGATTTTAGTTAGGAATAGATACTGAAAAAGAATCTGACTAAACGTGATTATCAATTCTTGTTGAATGCTCGATGTAGCTATTGTTGTAATAGCCTTAGAGAATTCAAATAATACCAAGGTGGTTATTAAAGTAGCAGTAAAGATATATAAAAATCGATACTTATAGTTAAAATCAGGTACACATTGTACCTCAGTTTTTGTCGTGCTAGGCACGATTACTTTACGATTATAAGAAATGAATGAATAAAGCTTTCTCAAAAAGTAATGAACTGGTTTTATATGCCCAATTTTCTCAATTATTGGAAACGAAAAACCAATCACTTTTAAGAGACTATCAATACCATAAATAACGGTATTGTTTTTCGTATTTATAAGTGCAATTTCATTTACAGCACGTTCTATATCTATATATGGTTCATTCTGTTCAAGATTGCTAAAGGGTTTTCTACCATTAGAATCTAGCATTTTTGATTTAATGAAGCTGTTTGTATATACTGTACATAACGGGCAGTCTTCATCATATAAGAGCGTGTGGTTTTCAAGTGTTTTCATAACTTTTGAATTAAATGTGTGATTTTCAAATGTAGAAATGCCATTATAATTGAAACGCTCAGACCTAAAACAAATAAAGTATTAGTGATCGGAATGAACTCAAAATACATCAATATGATTCCGGTTAAAATGCCGGTAGATACTACAGTGTAAATGCGAAAAAGTATCATGGTATCATTGTTGAGTTGCTTTCTATTAAATGCTATTATTAGACTCATCATTATTTGTATTATTCCTAATGGAATTAGAAAGAGTAGCCCGGCATATATTGTAAAACCAAGAACGATATTGGTAATAATTAGAAACTTGTTAATTTTGTATAGATTTTTCATATTTTTAAAATTTCAGAAATTATTGAAACATAATAGTAAATTTTTTATTTTAATAATTTAAGTAAAGATTTAGATAACCAGTTTTGTTCCTTATTGACCATTTTATTTAAAATAGTATCTGCACTTTCTGCCAAATCATGTAGGGCTTTTGTCTGTTTTATTAACTCTTTCGTTTTGGCTGTACCGTCATTTTTAATACTAGATACTTCTTTTAGCACTTTTATTACAGGTTTTATTTCTCGTCTACTTCGTTCTTTTGCAATATGTCTTGCTAGTTCCTGTACATCCTTTTCTGTAGAGAAATATTCTTTTCGCTCGCCGGCAACAAGTTCCTTTGTAACAATACCCCAGTCTATTAACTGACGAAGATTCATGCTCGTGTTTCCCCTAGAAATTTTCAATGCTTCCATGATTTCTTCCATGGTTAGAGACTTTGTAGAAATGAACAGCAGCGCTTGTATTTGGGCCATGGCCTTGTTGATACCCCATAGAGTGCCTAAACTTCCCCAGGTACTAATGAACTTATCTTTTGCTTTGTTGTATTCCATGACACAAATATATAAATATTTTTAAACTTTCAATAATTATTGAAAGTTTATTTTTTAACTAGTTTTTTATTCTTACAAAAACAGTATCTTTAATTTTGATAACAAATTATAGATCATGATAAAATATTTTATTTACGTTCTTTTGGTAGCTACTTTATGTATAAGTTGTAAGCAAATTCCGGCGAAGAAAGATGTAGCTTCGGTCGATAGAGAGCTTTTATTAAGTAATTTGAAGACATTGTCTAGCGATGATTTTGAAGGTAGAGGTTTTGGAACAAGAGGAAATTATAAAGCACAGCAACATATCGCACGTCAGTTTAAAAAATTAGAAATTGATCAAGCACTCGATAGTGGTTATATTCAAGAATTCTCGCATACCATTACAGGAAAACGCAGACTGAGAATGTTTCCATTAGATACGAACACGCTGGATATGTCTAAAATTCCAGATACGACGCTCATAGGAGGTAATGTCGTTGCAAAAATTAAAGGACAAACAGACAAGGTAATAGTCATTACAGGTCATTTGGACCATTTGGGGATCAGAAATGGTCAAATCTATAATGGAGCGGATGACGATGCCTCTGGAACGGTAGCATTATTTGCCATTGCGAAGTATTTTAAAAATAAAAACCCAAAACATACCTTAGTATTTGCTGCCGTTGATGCAGAAGAGATAGGTTCACAAGGGTGTTCTTATTTACTAGATAATTTGCCAGAAGGTCTAGAAAAAATAGTCCTTAATGTAAATATGGATATGATAGCTCACAATGACTCGTTAGAATTGTATGCTTCAGGTTTGTACCATTATCCTCAATTGAAAAAACCATTAATCGATATTAAGTCACCGATCAATTTATTATTCGGTCATGATGATCCGAATAACAAAGAATTGGATGATTGGACGTATTCATCAGATCATAGAATCTTTCACAAAAAGGGAATTCCTTTTATTTATTTTGGTGTAGAAGATCATAAAGATTATCATGCTCCTACCGATACCTTCGAAAATATCAATAAAGATTTTTATGTTGAAGCCGTTACCTTAATTACACAGGCTATCGAGAATTATGATAAGTACTTAGTGACCGAATAATTTAACGATAGAATAATTGCGTAAAATAATATCTTCCATTTGCATCTTTAACCGCAGAAATACCAATATGAGTAAAGTTACCTTCAATGTTGTCTTTATGGCCTTGACTGTTTAACCAACCTTCCATAACACTTTGGGCGGTAGGATATCCAGCAGCGACATTTTCTCCTGCTCCTTTTGCATTTACCATTTGTTGTAATTCTTGAAAGCGTGCATTAAAATTATCATGACTAATCTTGCTTTTCGAAATCATGTAGTCCGTATGTTCTTTTGCAATATCATCCGCAATTGAGTTTCGTTTTAGCGCAGATTTTCCAACATTTTCGCGATGGTCATTCACCAGTTGCAATATTTCTTGGGAAATCGATGAGACCGTTGGGTCAGTATTTTGTTCGTCGATTAAAATGTCGTTATCATCTTGCGAACATGAAGCAAGAATTAAAAATAAGGGGAGTATCCAGAGTTTGATCTTTCTACTCATAAAATTGTTTTTATATATAACCGTAATAATGAGGTTTTAGTATAGTTTTATTTAATAAAAATGTTCAAAACTCTACTTGCATAAGGTCGAAATATTGCTTTTTAGTGCTATTTTAGTTTGACTAACCTATACCTTATGAGCGAGAAAAAACCAAAATGGTTACAAGCATTAGAAGCACAATCATGGCAAGCAGAATTGATAGCTTCAGGTTTGGCTATTTATGGTTCAATTTCGTTAGGAAATTATCTAGACTATTTTTCTGCATGGGCAGTGTTACGTTTTGATGAACGAACCTTGAATATCCTGGTGTATATGTTTATCTATGTATTTGCCGCACATGCTTTATTAGTGGTTAGTTTTATCGCTCATCTTGTATTACGAATTTTATGGGCCGGAATTTTAGGACTTAGCTCTGTATTTCCTATGGGAGTCAATACTGAAACAGATGTGTATCCAGATTACTTTAAAGAAAAATTAAAGAAAGATTATCCCGATTTATCTAAATATTCACTGGAGTTGGATAAAATGTGTAGTCTAATTTTTTCAATACTCTGTGCTATGGTTATTGTATTGATTAATATTTCTCTATGGATACTTATTTACCTAATCATAAGTTTTTTATTATTAAAATTCTTACCAGTTGGGGTTGTTAATTTTATTGGATTTGTATTTATTGGTGTTTATTTTTTGATTGCGCTGATTGGTACCTTCATGACACAAGGAAAGTTTAAGAACGCCAAAATATCAAAGAAATATGGATATGGATTGGTCATGACTATGAGCAAATTTGTTTACTTGATAGGTAATAGATCTTTTAATTATATAACGCAAACCATTCGTAGTAATACAACATCAAAATCTTTCTTTTTTGGGATGTTTGCTATACTTATGTTGAGTATGTTTGTTACTTTTCCTAGGTTCATTAAGACAATGAAAATGTATAAAGCAGAAAGTTTTGCAAATGGAAGTCCTGACCCTTCATATAGCCTTCAAGAGAACTATAGAGATCAAATATCAAAAGAAGATATCATTTTAGAACCTTTCATTCAAAGCGAACTAATCAAAGATGAATTTTTACATCTATATCTACCAAGATTTAAACGAGAGCAACCAGTTGTAGATAGCTTATGTGGCTCTTATAAGTGGAATGACTCGATACCAAAAAACGAAAATAGAGTCTTAAGAACGGGTTCAAGAAATAAATGTGCAAATAATTACTATACGTTATTCATTGATAACGAAAAAGCTGAAAATTTAATGTATCATTATAAAAGCGAATTTTATAATGATAGACCGGGCTATGAAGTTTTTATTCCTTTAGATAGTATTAAGTCTGGTCATCATGTACTCAAAATTGAAACTAAATACAAGGTAGAGAATCGCAGTTATGTGAGAAATATTCCTTTTTATAAAACAAAGTAATCCCCGCAAACTGTGGTTAACAGTTTGAAAGGATTATTTTTATGTTACAATGGTTTATTTCTTGTAAAAAATTTGCACATAGAAATATCTACCTTGTGCATCTTTCTTTACAGCAATACCTGTATGTGTGAAATCACCTTCTACATTAGATTTTAACCATGCTCTGCTTAAATAAGCATTCATAGCCTTTTCAGCGCTTACATCAACACCAACGTTTTCGCTAATGTCTTCTGCACTTTCCTTTTCTTCGAGCACTTCCCATCGATTTTCAAAATTATCGCCTGAAACGGCCTTTTTTGAAATCATGTAGTTCGCATGCTCAGCAGCTAGTTTATCTGCAGTGGCATTTCTAATTAATAAAGGTTTTCCGATATTTTGACGGTAGTCATTTACCAAAGATATGAGCTGATTGGTAGTGGCTGCTTCGTCAACAGAGTTTGTGTTGTTTAGGTCTTTACTTGACCATGATAATAACATTAATACTAAGGGGAGCATCCAGAAATATATCTTTTTACTCATGATAAAATGTTTTATGTACTGTATATAACTCAAAAAAGACGAGTTTAGTATATAAAAAGAACTTTTGTTAATAACTATGGCTTTACGTAAGCCATTTGTCTAGAATCTTTGGAAGCATTTAGAGCTTTGATTTTATCAATAAAATTAAAAGCTCGTTCCTCCATCCACCAATGTTTTTCGAAGAAATTTCTTACAAAACCGCAGTGTCCGCCATGTTTGGTTATTTCTAAAAACAGATGTTCATTTAAGAAAGCTTCAGATTTGGGATAGCAATTATCTGAAATGAAGGTGTCATCATTAGAAGCAATGATTAATGAAGGTGTTTTGATATTCTTTAAATGAGGTTTGCAACTACTCAATTCCCAGTACTCTTCCACCGTGCTAAAACCATTCGCAGGGGCCGTAAAATGTGTATCGAAATAGACGAAGTTACCCGACATGAAAAACCCCTTATAATGTTGCAACTCCTTTGGAAATTGTCTTTTCTTCTGATTTGCCTTATAATTTAATGTTAACATAAACCATTTTATATAATGCCAATTGTACCACTTGTTTAATCGTTCATTACTTTTCTTGATATCCATTGGAACAGAAAATGAGACAGATCCTTTAATTTGACTGGGTATTGAAGTTCCCTCTTCGCCGATGTATTTTAATGCTAAATTACCCCCTAAACTATATCCCAATAGGACAACTTCTTCATAATCGTATGTAGATAAAATATGGTTCACTGTGAATTTAACATCGGCTGTAGCACCCATATGATAGCCGTTGAGTAAACGATTTGGTTCTCCACTGCAACCACGATAATTCATGCATACAGCATCCCAACCTTGTTTGTTCGAATATCTTATGGCCGCTCTTGAGTATAAACTAGTCGATTTACCTTCGAGTCCTGCCAAAATTAAAATCAACTTTTTGCTACCTACTTTTTTCCAATCCAGATCAAGAAAATCTCCTTCATTATTTTCGATACGTTCTCTATTAAATTTCACACGTGGTATCCATCGAATGAGCGATGCGTAGATAGTGTTTAAATGTGCATTTTTAAACAAACTATTTTTAACTTTAAAAGTATCTTCTAATAATGGCAATGTCCTTCGTGTAAAATAAGCAGCAAATCTAACGATTTTATTTGTGTGAAGGTTTATTTTTGCACAATGCAAACGGTACTATGTATAGGGATGGTTTTTCCGGAATCTAATTCAACGGCCGCTGGTCGTAGAATGTTAGAATTATTGACTTTTTTTAAAGAGAATGATTATAAAATAGTAGTCGCTAGTGCCGCCCAAGAAAGTGAGCTATCTGATGATTTGACTGAATTAGGTATTCTTAGAAAGAATATTGAGTTGAATAATGAAAGCTTCGATATCTTTATTAAAGAATTGAATCCGAACATTGTTGTTTTTGATCGATTTATCTCTGAAGAGCAATTCGGTTGGCGCGTATCAGAAAATTGTCCGGATGCACTACGGATTTTAGATACCGAAGATTTACATTGTTTGCGAAAGGCAAGAGAAGAAGCGTTTAAGGAGGCTAGAAACTTCGCGGAAGACGATTTGTTTAATTTGGAAATTACCAAAAGAGAAATTGCGAGTATTTACCGCTGTGATTTATCGTTGATAATATCTAGATTCGAAGTAGAATTACTGACAAGAAAGTTTAACATTCCATCAACTATTTTAGTTGAACTTCCCTTTATGCTGGATACTATTTCTAACAAAAAAAGGGATGATATACCAACATATGTACATCGTAACAATTTTATAAGTATTGGCAATTTTAAGCATGAACCAAATTGGCAATCGGTATTATTTTTGAAAAATGAAATTTGGCCATTAATACGAAAACATCTACCAACAGCTCAATTGTTAATTTACGGAGCATATCCATCACAAAAAGTAACAGATTTACATAATGAACGAGAAGGTTTTATTGTGAAAGGAAGAGCAAAGAATGCTCATGAAGTGATTTCGAAGGCAAAGATTTTGTTAGCACCATTACAGTTTGGTGCCGGATTAAAGGGGAAACTTATTGATGCTATGCAATGCGGAACACCTTCAATAACAACTACGATTGGCGCTGAGGGTATGCAAGGTGACTTGAATTGGAACGGTTATATTGAAAACAATCCTAGAGCATTTGCAGAAAAAGCTGTTGACCTATATCACAATGAAGAACAATGGCAACATGCTCAACAATGTGGGTTTGAGATGATCAATCAATTATACAATAAAGAAAAACTTTCAAGACAATTGAGAACGAAAATTCAACTTACTCAAGATAATTTACAATCGCATAGAACCCGAAACTTTATTGGGAATTTACTACAACATCACTCTTTGCAGAGCACCAAGTATCTGTCAAAATGGATAGAAGAAAAGAATAAGAATGATTAATTTTTTGGAGGTTGATAATCTCTAGGTAATAAATTTGCAAATTGTTCATAGCTCCAATAACCTTCAGCGAATACGTCTAACGGATCAATAACCATACCTGAAGGATCTATGATTGCCGATTTTTTTATCATACTCAGTGAAGAAGTTTGATTTTTATTTGCTCGTTTGAAAGTGGAATAATTTTCTTCCTCTGACTCTTTAGTATAAACAATAGAAAGATAGTTTTCAAAACTCAATAAAGTTACATTTTCATTTTTAACGATCATATCCTCATAGGGAAGATTACTCTTATAGAGGTAATCTCTATATTTTGGTAATTTTACTTTTCGTATCACCGTAATCGCAGAATCTAATTGGGTAATTGGAGTTTTAATTTTCTTTGATAAATTAACAGGTTTGTCTCGTGAAGAAACTGATGCGATATACGCACGCGCCTTTTTTATTTGAGCTTCTGAAGGTCTTTCTGAATTTTGAATTCTTTTAAATTGATGCACTAAATAACCTTCCTTATTTAGTTTTTTCGCTCGTAATGAACGCATAAAATGCATAACCGATCCGTTATAGGCTTTTAATCGCTTTGCTGCCCATTGACGTTGTTTTCTTTTGCCTCCATGGAGGTTTTCATATTTTGTATGTCCTAAATAGGTCACTTTTCGAGGCTCTAAAGAAAAATGAACTAAGTCATACGCTATTCGATAACCTAAGCCTTGATGATTGATTTTCAAAGGCTCTTTAGCGTATGCATTTAACGTGCTAGTTGCTTTGTCAAATTCAAAACTAAGTACTTTAGGATTCATTATTTTACACTGAGATGCTAAAGTTGTTCGTCCTAAAAATGCCAATTTAAATCGACTTAAATTATAGTACCAATCATCATCGTATTTGGTTTTTCTAACAACCGCTTCGTCCAAAAAATTAGTGGCTCTTCGCAACTTGAATACTAATGGGTTTTTATATATTCTAGAATCAATTGAAGAAATGATTGTTTTATAGCCAATAAAAGAAATTACAATCTCAAATATTCCTTCACGTATATCTAATTGAAATTTCCCATCAGGATCTGTGGTGGTTCCAATAGTAGAATTATTTATATATACTGAGGCACCTTCCATCGGAATATTTTCACTCGTAACGACTGTTCCTTTAATGATTGTTTGTGCGCTGGCATAACTGGTGCTTAAAAGAACAAAAACGAGAACAATAATTATTTTTTTCATCAAGAGCTTAGTTAATTCTTATAACACCATAAAGATTCTTAAATTAGATCAACCCAGCTCTTTTTAACAAAGCATCTGCATTTGGCTCTTTTCCGCGAAAGCGTTTGTAAAGCGTCATAGGCTTTTGAGTACCACCTTGAGATAGCACGTTATCTACCAAAGAAGTCGCAGTTTTTTTATTGAATATACCAGTTTCCTTAAAATGTTCGAAAGCATCAGCATCTAATACTTCTGCCCATTTATAACTGTAATACCCTGAAGAATATCCTCCTTGAAAAATATGTGCAAAAGAAGTACTCATGCAATTCTCAAGAACATCTGGGTACAATTGTGTTTCCGCGAAAGCGCTAGCTTCAAAAGCTTTAACAGATTGAATTAGTTCAGGCGATTCACCTGCGTGCCAAGACATATCTAGCAACCCAAAGCTCAATTGGCGTAAGGTTTGAATTCCCTCTAAAAAACTGGCTGATTCTTTTATTTTCTCTACCAACTTCATAGGAATTGGTTCGTTGGTTTCATAATGTCTCGCAAATAAATCAAGGGCTTCTTTTTCATAACACCAATTTTCTAATAACTGACTTGGTAATTCTACAAAATCCCAATACACACTTGTCCCAGATAGACTAGGGTAGGTGGTATTAGCTAACATACCATGCAATGCATGCCCAAACTCGTGAAATAAGGTGGTCACTTCATTAAACGTTAGTAGTGAAGGCTTCGTTTCGGTGGGTTTTGTAAAATTACAGACAATTGAAACATGGGGGCGAGAATTTTCTCCATTTTTTCGCCATTGACTTTTATAGGAAGTCATCCAAGCGCCATTTCTTTTTCCTTTTCTAGGAAAAAAATCAGCATAAAAAACCGATACAAAATCACCATTTGCTTTGGTAACTTCATAGGTTAAAACTTCTTCATGATATTTATCTATCGTCTTAACTTCTTTAAAATGTAGGTCAAATAACTTACTGGCAATTGTAAAAACACCATCAATTACATTCTCTAGTTTGAAATAAGGTTTTAAGGCTTCTTGATCTAAGTCGAATAATTCTTTTTTTAACTTTTCAGAATAATATGCTCCGTCCCATTTTTGTAGAACTTCAATACCATCTTTTTTCGCAAATTCAGTAAGCTGCTTAAATTCTCTGTCGGCTGCAGGTTTTGCCTTTTCTAATAAGTCATTAGAAAATGACAATACTTTTTCTGGTGTTTCCGCCATACGTTCTTCTAGCACAAAATGGCCATGCGTTTTATAACCTAGTAGATTAGCACGTTCATGTCTTAGCTTTACGATGTCAAGAACAATCTTTTGATTGTCATTTTTGTTATTTTGAAATGCTCTAGCGCCAAAAGCAGTGGCCACTTTTTGGCGTAATTTTCGATCCTCGATGTATGTCATAAACGGGATGTAACTAGGGTAATCAAGCGTAATAACCCAGCCCTCTTTTTTGCGTTGCTTGGCTAGAAGATGTGCTGCTTCTTTGGCACCATCTGGCAACCCTGTGAGCTCATTTTCGTTTGTAATATGTAATTCATAGGCGTTGGTTTCGGCTAGTAAGTTTTCGCCAAACTGCAATGATAGTTTTGATAATTTTTTATCTAAAGAACGCAACGTTTCTTTATCTGTATCATTTAGATTGGCCCCGTTTCTAGAGAATCCTTTGTACTTTTTCTCTAGTAATGTTTGTTGTTCAACGGATAAGTCTAGGTTTCCTTGATGCTGATATACAGATTTTACACGATTGAATAGTTTTTCATTGAGTCGAATATCATTTGAAAAATCGGATAACCAAGGAGAAATTTCTTGTGCTATTTTTTGGATTTCTTCATTGGTTTCGGCAGAATTTAAATTGAAAAAAATAGATGAAATTCTCTCTAATGTATAACCCGAAAAATCAAGCGCCTCTATAGTATTTTCAAAAGTTGGAACTTCTGTATTGTTTGTAATTTCTTCAATTTCGGCCTTAGCCTTTTGTATAGCTTCTTTAAATGCAGGTTTGAAATGCTCATTTTTTAATTGCGAGAAAGGAGCGGTTGTATATGGTGTATTGAAATTTTCTAAAAGTGGATTATTCATACTGTTAATGATCAATAATTATCTTTAATATAGGTCAATTTAAATGACTTTAATGTATTTGAATTTTAGGAATGTACCGATAGTATAAACCTTCGTATTTGGAACTTTATAAGAACCAAAAGTACACTACGAAATGTGTTTATTTTTTTAAATCTTCTGAGGCTTTTAAGACCTTTTCTTTTAAATTTTCTTTGTAAGCAATAACAACATCTTGAATATTTTTATCATTACTCCCTAAAATTTGCGCCGCCAAAATTCCTGCATTTTGAGCACCGTCTAATGCAACAGTCGCAACAGGAACACCTCCTGGCATTTGTAAGATTGAAAGTACAGAGTCCCATCCATCTATAGAATTACGTGATTTTACGGGTACACCAATTACGGGTAGTGGACTCATTGAAGCGACCATTCCAGGTAAGTGCGCAGCACCACCTGCGCCTGCAATAATTACCGAAATACCGCGTGTGTGTGCATTTTTTGCGTAGTCAACCAATTTATCAGGAGTTCTATGTGCTGAAACGATGTCCACGTCCGTTTCAATATTAAATTCATGCAAAATTTTAACAGCTTCTTGCATTACGGGCATATCAGAATTACTTCCCATTATTATACCTACTTTAGCCATATCTTTACTTTTATTATTTGATTATCTTTAAAAGAATTGAAATCAATATCTAGAAATATTGTAACTTTAAAATCCAAAGATAGCTTAAATAT
Source organism: uncultured Flavobacteriaceae bacterium (assembly GCA_947500525.1). Classification (GTDB taxonomy): domain Bacteria; phylum Bacteroidota; class Bacteroidia; order Flavobacteriales; family Flavobacteriaceae; genus Aureibaculum. The sequence goes on from CANMSH010000004.1 coordinate 90,718, forward strand.
AGCAACTAACGAACTAAGAAAACCGATACATGTTACCCCTTTTTAATACCGTTGTTTCGTGGTTTTTGAAGAAGCGAAAGCATCAAATGGAACTTTTTTTAAAGTACCCAATAGATGTACAGCAAGAACTATTGATGCGCCTTGTAGATGTTGCCCGTAATACTGAAGTTGGCCTGAGATACGATTTTAAAACTATTTATAATTATAGAACTTTTTCGGAACGTGTTCCTATTCATAAATATGAAACGATTGAACCGTTGATCGAGAGAACAAGAAAAGGAGAACAGAATGTGTTTTGGCCATCTAATATTCAGTGGTTTGCAAAATCTAGCGGTACTACAAATGCGAAAAGCAAATTTATCCCGGTTAGTAATGAGGCCTTAGAAAATTGTCATTTAAAGGCCGGAAAAGATATGTTGGCATTGTATATTAACAATAATGAGAATGCCGGTTTGTTCAACGGACGTGGTTTGCGTTTAGGAGGAAGTAGTGCTATATATGAAGATAATAACTCTTATTTTGGAGATCTGTCTGCCATTATAATAGAAAATATGCCTTTTTGGGCCGACTTTAGTAGCGCTCCGAAGACCGAAGTGGCATTGATGAGTGAGTGGGAAACGAAGATGGAAGCTATTGTAAATGAAACAATTGATGAAAATATTACGAGTTTAGTTGGAGTGCCATCATGGATGTTGGTTTTGTTAAATGCTGTTTTAGAGAAAACAGGGAAGGATAATATTCTAGAAGTATGGCCAAATTTAGAGGTATATTTTCATGGTGGTGTTAATTTCAATCCATACCGAGAACAGTATAAAAAAATAATTCCTAGAAAGGACTTTAAGTATTATGAAACCTATAATGCATCTGAAGGTTTTTTTGCAATTCAAGATGGAAATGGTTCTCATGATTTGTTGTTGATGCTTGATTATGGCATTTTTTATGAGTTCATTCCTATGGAAACGTATGATGAAGAAAATTCTATAGCAATACCTTTAGAAGAAGTTGAATTGTTTAAGAATTATGCCATCGTAATTACTACTAATTCTGGCCTATGGCGTTATTTGATAGGAGATACAGTTAAATTTGTATCCTTAGATCCGTATAGAATCCGAATTACAGGTCGAACAAAGCATTTTATCAATGTTTTTGGCGAAGAGTTAATCATAGAAAACGCAGAAGATGCGTTAAAAAAAGTATGTAAAAAAACGAAGGCTGAAATTACTGATTATACGGTAGCTCCAATTTTTATGAATGGCAAATCGAAGGGAGCTCATGAATGGATTATTGAGTTTAAAAAGCCACCAAAAAATATAGATTATTTCACCGAATTGTTAGATAACGCTTTAAAATCTATAAATTCTGATTATGAAGCGAAGCGTTATCACGATATGACTCTTACTTTACCTAAAGTTCACCAAGCTAGCACAGGTTTGTTCTATAGTTGGTTGAAGGATAAAGGAAAATTAGGAGGTCAACATAAAGTACCTAGATTGTCTAATAGTCGAAACTTTATTGAAGAGTTATTTGTTATAGAAGAAGGTCATAAGGTAAATTAATAGCATTTTTGACAATAAAAAAGAACATATTTTTAGTTGCGTATATCTTTTCTGTTTTGATATACCTGGCCGCACGATTATTAGATTGCCCAGAATTGTATTCGTTTTTTATTCAGCCGTTTATACTTATTACGCTTGGCGGGTATTACCTCTTATCTGTTCAAAATAAGAGTGGATTTTACTTGTTGGCATTGCTGTCTACTATGATAGGAAGTCTCTTTTTTATTGATAAAAGTTCCTTGGAACATTTTATCGTAGGTCTGATTTTTAGTTTTATAGCTAATATGCTTTTCTTACTGCTAATCGTGCATCGCATGGGAATTATAAAAATGAAAGATGTAATGATAAGAGCTATACCAATATATATTGTGTTAGCGCTACTCGTTTATAATTTTTTTACCGTACAAATTGGGGTAAAAATTATAATTTTTTTATACAGCGTCTCATTGGCATTGCTGCTGGCTTTTGTTTTTATTTATATTAAAACGACGTTGGTGAAAACGAAATCATTACTATTTGTAGGAGTTTTGTTAATGGTAGTGCGAGATTTTTTTGTAGGGTTAAGTACATTGTTGAAACTAGATGCACCTCATTATATAGTTGTTGATATTGTATGTCATGCTGTGGCAATGTTTCTTATTTGTCAGGCACTTATTGAAGAGGAGCAAGGTGCAATGCACTCATAAAATATCTAAATCTTTCGGTCAATGACATAATTTACCATGTCTACTAGTGACTTTTTATAAGGAGAATTAGGGTAATCATCAAGTAAAGAGAGCGCCTTTTGTTGATATGCATTCATTTTGTCAATAGTATATTCAATACCTCCATTATTTTTGACAAAAGCTATGACTTCTTTGACCCTTTTTTTATTTTTATTATGGTTTTTGACTGAATTAATGATCCATTTTTTATCCTTAGCGCTACATGTATTAAGTGTATGTATTAAAGGCAATGTCATTTTTTGTTCTTTGATATCTATACCTGTTGGCTTTCCAATTTTTTCTTCTGTATAATCGAACAAATCATCTTTCATTTGAAACGCAGTACCAATAATTTCCCCAAATTTTCTCATTTTTTGTACTTCCTTTTCTTCAGCTCCAATGGAAGCCGCTCCTATACTGCAACATGCCGCGATTAGTGTGGCTGTTTTTTGACGGATTATTTCAAAGTAAATGTCCTCAGTAATATCAAGTTTTCGAGCTTTTTCTATTTGAAGTAATTCACCTTCACTCATTTCTTTCAAAGCAATAGAAATCAGTTTTAGTAGGTCAAAATCATCATGATCTACCGAAAGTAAAAGGCTTTTTGAAAACAAAAAATCTCCAACCAATACGGCAATTTTGTTTTTCCATAACGCATTCAGGGAGAAGAAACCACGACGACGGTTACTATCATCTACTACATCATCATGCACCAATGAACCTGTATGTATTAATTCAATTAAAGAAGCTCCGCGATAAGTACGTTCACTAAAATCACCGCCCGAGACCATTTTCGCAACCAAAAAAACAAACATCGGACGCATTTGTTTTCCTTTTCTTTTTACAATAAAATGAGTTATTCTATTGATTAACGGAACATTAGAGCTCATAGAATCTTTGAATTTTACTTCAAAGAGTTCCATTTCTTCTTGGATGGGTTGCTTTATTTGTTCTACGATTTTCACTTCTTCCTTAAAAATCTAAAAGTCTATTGTTAGAATTTTTTTAAACGTTCAACGATATGTGTGTTTTTATCTTCACGAGACATTACTGATAATAGATCTGCATAGTCAGCTCTGTAAGCTTTATTATTGCCAACAAAATCTACTGCTTGAAAACGAACATACGAATTTTTCATCTGCAAAGCCTTACCAATAAAAACATTAACATTTTTAACAATATCTTCATCCTTTTCAAAAGACAAATTTCCAGAATTAAAAAGTAGTAAATAAGCTAAATATTCTTTATTGCTTATGGCACTTTCAACAAGTTCAATAAGTTTTTGGCGTTCTACTTTTTCACTCAACTTTGTTATACTAGCAACCAAACTTAGACGTTCTTCTTCTTCCCGAGATTTTAAATAACGACCAGCCAAGTTTAAAACTTCGGTCATTGTAGTGTCTGTTTTGGGTTGTGCGTTTGTTACTTTTTTCTCAATTTTAGCCCAACTATCGCGTAAGGCCACCGTTCTGTTAAAAACTAAATTAGTAGCAGTGCTATCGCTGTCAATATTAAAATATCCTAAACGTTGAAATTGAAAGCGATCACCTATAGTGGCTTCTTTCAAGCTAGGCTCTACAAAAGCATTTCTATTTATTCGTAATGAATCGGCATTTATAAAGTCTTTGAAGTCGATTCCTTTATGCGCATCGGGTGCTTCATCATTAAAAAGTCGATCATATAAACGCACTTCTGCTGGAACTGCATGTTGTATCGAGACCCAATGTAATGTGCCTTTTACTCTTCGTAAACTTGCATCCGTACCACTGCCACTTTTACTAGCTGCTTCATAGGTGCAATGAATCTCTACAATCTCGCCATTAGGATCTTTAACGACAGATTCGGCTTTGATAATATAGGCATTCTTTAAACGTACTTCACCACCTAATTTTAGTCTGAAGAATTTTTTATTGGCTTCTTCTCTAAAATCTTCTTTTTCTATATATAACTCTCGTGAAAATGGTACTTTTCTACTTCCGGAAGTCTCATCTTCAGGGTTGTTTTCGGCATCGAGCCATTCTTCTTTACCAACTGGATAATTCGTAAGGACAAGTTTCACAGGATTTAATACGGCCATCACTCTAGGTGCCGTTTTGTTCAAGTCATCTTTTATACAAAACTCTAACAGCGCAACATCAGTAACATTATCACGCTTTGCGATACCAGCGATTTCACTAAATTTTCTGATGGCATTAGGCGTATATCCTCTTCTTCGTAAGCCAGAAATTGTAGGCATTCTCGGATCGTCCCATCCTTTAACAATGCCTTCATTTACAAGTTGTAATAATTTGCGTTTGCTCATCACAGTATAACTCAAATTACGACGGGCGAATTCCCGTTGTTTTGGCCTTAATTTATTGGGATCATAAATTTGATCTAAAAACCAATCGTATAATTCACGATGAGGTTTGAACTCTAATGTACACAATGAGTGAGAAATTTGTTCGATATAATCAGATTCTCCATGTGTCCAGTCATACATTGGATAGATATTCCAAGTTGTTCCTGTTCTATGATGTGACTTTTTCAATATGCGATACATAATAGGATCACGCATTAACATATTTGGAGAGGTCATATCAATTTTTGCACGAAGAATATGTGAACCTTCTTTAAATTCACCGTTCTTCATTTTTTCAAAAAGGGCTAAATTTTCTTCAACAGAACGATCTCTATTAGGGCCATTTACTCCAGGTTCTGTCGGTGTTCCTTTTTGCTCGGCTATTTCTTCAGAAGTTTGACTGTCTACGTAAGCCTTTCCTTTTTTTATCAAGATAATGGCCCAATCATACAATTGCTGAAAATAATCTGAAGAATACAATTCATTCGCCCATTTAAAACCTAACCATTGTAAGTCATACTTTATAGCATCTACATATTCTTGCTCTTCTTTAGCTGGGTTGGTATCATCAAAACGTAAATTTACCGGTGCATTATAAGTCAAGCCTAAACCAAAGTTCAGACAAATAGATGCTGCATGACCAATATGTAAATAACCATTCGGCTCAGGTGGAAAACGAAATCGAAGTTTTTCCTTATCGAGGCCAGCTGCAATATCTGCCTCAATAATTTGCTCTAAAAAATTGAGTGATTTTTTTTCTTCAGGCATTGAATTCTTGTTTGTAATAGCTTACAAAAATAGGTAAAATTTATATAGTTAAGAGCAGATACTAAGCCTTATATACCTAAGATAGTTTTGGCGATCATGAAGTAAATAAGAATACCAAAAATATCATTGCTGGTGGTAATGAAAGGTCCCGTTGCAATGGCAGGGTCGATCCCTCTTTTATCTAAAAATAATGGGATAAATGTGCCTATGATTCCAGCTACTATGATTACTACGAATAAAGATATTGATAAAGCCGTTGAAGTTAGAATCTCTCCTTGCCAAAACCAAGTGAATAGAAATAATAAAACAGATAAAATAAATCCGTTTACAATGGCTAGAGAAAATTCTTTTAATAACCTATTCCCAATGCTTCCTTTCAAATCATCGTTTGCCAAACCTTGAACAATAATGGCTGACGACTGCACTCCAACATTTCCTGCCATAGCCGCAATTAACGGCGTAAAAAAGAATAAAATGGCATGTTCACTGATCATCTCATCAAAATCACCCATAATTGCTGCAGCACCAATACCACCAATTAAACCTAAAAATAACCATGGTAATCGAGCCTTAGTTAATTTCCATATAGTATCATCTGCTTCTACATCTTGGGTCAAACCAGCTGCTAATTGATAATCTTTTTCAGCTTCTTCTTTAATTACATCAACAATATCATCTATAGTAATTCTACCTAACAAGTGTTTCCCATCATCTACTACAGGAATGGCTTCTAAATCATATTTTTGCATGACTTTGGCAACGTCTTCAGCATCTTCGCTTACATTAACCGAATCAACCTTAGGAATGTATACATCTGATATTGGCGATTTCGTTGGCGTAACAAGTAAATCTTTTAAAGAAAGTCTTCCTTTTAGCACATTCGCATCATCAACGACATAAATAGAATGCACACGTGTCACATTTTCTGCTTGTGCACGCATCTCACGGACACACTTAAGGACAGTCCAGTTTTCATTCACTTTGACTAACTCTTTAGCCATTAAACCTCCTGCGGAGTCCTCATCATAAGCTAATAACTCTTGAATGTCGGCTTTGTGTTCTTCATCTTCAATTTCTGAAATTACCCGTTCTTGACGATCCTCAGGCAACTCGGCAATCATATCAGCCGCATCATCAGTATCTAACTCTTCTAATTCTTCGGCAATTTCTTTGGCTGATAGCTTTTTTAATATCTTTTCTCGAAGATTTTCATCGAGCTCCATTAAAATATCAGACGTTTTATCACTGTCTAATAATTTAATAATATATGTAGCGCCATCTGAATCTAACTCGTCTAAAACTTCGGCAATATCTGCGTGATGTTCGTCTTCTAAACGGGCAAGAATAGCGTGCTCATCTTTTTGTTCAATGAGTACTCCGAGTTGTTCGATAAGATCTTTAGTTATTTCAAGTGACATCGTCCGCTATTTTTTGCGTCAAACTTATAAATTCCTGAACCGACAATTGTTCTGGACGTTGCGCAAATATAGCATCTTCTCTTAATTTATTAGATAAATTAAATGTTTTTAAACTACTGCGTAGCATTTTTCTGCGCTGATTAAAAGCTGTTTTCACGACTTTAAAAAAAAGACTTTCATCAACGGGTAATGTGAAATTTTCTTTACGTACTAGTTTAATAACACCCGAATCAACCTTCGGAGGAGGATTAAAAACACTAGGAGGTACTGTAAACAAATAGGTGGCATCATAAAACGCTTGGGTGAGTACGGAGAGAATACCATACACTTTAGTTCCAGGTTTTTCTGCAATACGCTTTGCAACTTCTTTTTGAAACATTCCTGAAAATTCTGGAATCCTGTGTCTATTTTCAATGGTTTTGAAGACTATTTGAGAAGAAATGTTGTACGGAAAGTTACCGATAATGGCGAATTGTTTCTCGCCCAAAAAATCGTTTAAATCAATTTTTAAAAAATCTTTAGATATAATTCTATCCGCCAGATTTAAATAGTGAGTTTTTAAGTACTCAACCGATTCGGTATCAATTTCGATGACATGTGTTGTGTAGTCCTTTTTGAGCAGATATTTTGTCAAAACACCCATTCCAGGACCAATTTCTAGTACATCATTATAGGTGCTTTCTGTTAGAGAATTGGCTATTTTTTCAGCAACGTTCTCGTCGGTTAAAAAATGTTGTCCTAAATGTTTTTTTGCTTTTACAGACATTTATGATTGCGCGTAATTAATAACGTGTTTAATTACTTTTAATTCAGTTCTAAAAGCGAGCAATTTATCACCAAATAATTGCAACCCTTCTTGGCGTAATTTGGGAGCATCTTCTGCGTAATAACGATCTAACGTTTCTTTGCTGTCGGTTGTATACTGTATTGAGTAGGTAACCCCCTCTTCTTCGTCTACCATGACCTGACTCATTTTGGCTTCAGAAAATTTCCCAGTGTTCAGTACTTCTGGAATATGTTTTTCTTGCATCCATAGAAGCCATTGTTTTTCGACCGAGGATGCTATGTTTACAGTGACATTATAGATATACATACTATTATTTCTTCTTAAGTAACTTGATTTGTAAGTCAAATCGATTGTCAAGTTTTAATTTATAATATCGCCACGTAATTTTCGAAAGCGTTTACGTGCATCGACTAAAAAGATACTCGATGGAAATTCAAAAATTATTTTTTGGTACATTTCCTTTGCTTTTTCAAGATCGTTTAGTTTCGTGTCGTACAATTGTGCTAATTTAAAACAAGCATTGTCAACTAAGATACCATCACTTTGTAATGCGATTATCTTTTGATAATTGTTTTCGGCAAAATCGTATTTTTTAGTTTTTTCGTAAAGTTGCGCTTGTTTAAACAAAGCTTCATCTTCAATAGGATGGCCTTTGTAATTATTCAAAATAGATGTTAAACTATCAATTGCTTCAATATTTCTATTTTGAAATGCCAAAAGATCAGCTTTGGCATAAGCCTTTAATGCCTTTGGTATGGAATCTCCCGCTAGATTGTCAGAAATTAGTAAGTGTAGTTCTAGAGCATCATTAGCAATGAGTTGCGAAGTAGAACCTTTTAATACTTTTAGCTGAGAAAGTGCCCATTTATAATCTCCCTTAAAATAAGAAGTTTGAGCGACTTTAAAACGAGCCGTTTGAGCGAGTCGACTATTTTTTAATTTGGTTTGTACCTGAGTATAGTTAATAAGGGCTTGATTAAACTTATTGGTATAAACCAATACATCAGCCAATTTAATTTTAACAGCTCCGTTTTGAAATTGAGATGAAGTAATTTTCAAAGCTTTCTTTAAAATATCAATAGCTTCTTGAGGTTGATTTTTCTTAAAAGTAAGAAAATCGGCATAAGCAATTTGCAAATCTATAGTAGCGTTGTTATTACCATATGTATTCAATAGTTGGTCGAATCTGGCGCCAACCTCATTTAATTCTTTCTCATTTACAGCCGTCGCGATACCACTTTCCAACAAATATAATTCTGCATCTACTCGCGCATTTGGATCTGTTGTGTTCTCGAGAATATATGAAAAGGTACTTTTTGAGGTTTCATAATCCTCATTATTGAAGGCAAGGACTCCCAAATCAACAATTCTATTTAGGTCTTCGAGCCTCCTTTTATGTAGTGCTTTTTCTTGTAATAAGGCCTTTGCGTAATCTTTTTGCTGCATATAAAGCCAACTCAATAAGATATTCCATGAATCTTTAGGAGTTTTTTGAACTCTTTTTAGAAGGAGTTTTCTAAACAAGATATTATTGGAATCCTGACTGTCATCAGTAATAAAGCGTCCCGCATAACGTTGCACGGTAGAAAAATACTTTTCATTTTTCTCAATCATATCAAGATAAGCATTGAACATTTTCTCAATTTCGGCTTTTTCTCCATAGATGGAAGCGACATACACGTTAAAATTGAGATCAGGTTTTAATTCCATTGCCTTTAGATATGCTTTTAATGCATAATCTAGTAGGTGATTATCTTTAAAAGCAGTACCAATTAAATAACCGTTATTTGGATTATCTTCGACGGCTAAAAGGGCTTTTTCGTAATATGGAGTGGCTTTTTCAATTTGATTTTGTAATTGATAATTATAACCTACTTCAATATTTAAATGTGGTTGCTTAGGAAAAGCTTGCGTTTGTTGTTTTAATAAAGAGGTGGCTTTATCAAAGTTTTCGGTTAATTGATAACAAGACAATAATTTTTTAAAATAATCACGTCTTACTTTATTCTTTTTATGTAATTGTTCATAGATGCTAGCCGCTTTTTTATATTCACCTTTTCTGAAGTAGCTATAAGCGAGTTGAGAGTTTTGCGAATAGCAAAAAACACTTAATAAAAGAAAAACAACAATAAATTTTGTGCGCATAACGTTATAGTACAGCTTCAAAGGTAGTAAAAGAAGTGTTAAAATTTTGATAAAAAGTATGAGTTTGAGCATTACACTGTAACATTTTGGCATGACATTTGTCTTAGTAATAAAAGAACTAAAATACTTTTACAATGATTGAATTAAAGAAACACTACGAAAACTCAAAAAACAGAGCAGTACTTTTTATGGAAAAAGGTAACATCAATGACTATTTAAATGCATTGATAGAAATGAATAGATATAAAAAGTTAATGCTTGCTGTAGCGAGAAACTAATCTATAATATCAAAACCAGTATATTTTTGTAATACTTTAGGAATTACAATTCCTTCTGGTGTTTGATAATTTTCTAGAATCCCAGCTAATACTCTTGGTAAAGCAAGAGCACTTCCATTAAGCGTATGCGCTAATTGACTTTTCCCATCAGCATTTTTAAAACGTAATTTCAGACGATTTGCTTGATAGGTTTCAAAATTAGATACCGAACTAATTTCTAACCATCTATCTTGCGCTGTTGAAAACACTTCGAAATCATAAGTTAATGCTGCAGTAAATCCTAAATCACCACCACAAAGTCTCAAAACACGATATGGCAATTCAAGTTCCTGTAAAATTTCTTTAATATGGGCTACCATTTCATCGAGAACGGCATAAGAATTATCAGGATGCTCAATACGTACAATTTCAACTTTATCAAATTGATGTAATCTATTAAGTCCACGAACATGCGCGCCGTAAGAACCCGCCTCACGTCTAAAACAAGGTGTATACCCTGTATGTTTTATGGGAAATTCACTTTCTTTTAATAAATTATTTCTATATAAATTGGTAATTGGAACTTCTGCCGTTGGAATCAAAAATAGATTATCTGCGGTCGCCTCATACATTTGTCCCTCCTTATCAGGTAATTGTCCTGTACCAAAACCAGAAGCTTCATTTATTAAATGAGGAACTTGTACCTCATCATAACCGGCAGCCGTATTTTTATCTAAAAAATAGCTAATCAATGCACGCTGTAATTTAGCTCCTTTACCTTTGTAAACTGGAAAACCTGCTCCAGTAATTTTAGTACCTAGCTCAAAATCAATTATATCATATTTTTTTGCGAGTTCCCAATGCGGTTGAGCTCCTTCTTTTAGTGTTGGGATAGTACCCTCGCGAAAAATCTCTTCATTATCTTCATCTGTATTGCCAGATGATACTGAATTATGAGGAATATTCGGTATTTGATACAACAATTCATTCAATTCTTTTTGAACTGAGTTTAATTGCTCACTCAATACCTTGGATTTTTCTTTTAATTGACTCGTTTTCTCCTTTAAAATAGTAGCTTTTTGAGTTTCTCCGGTCTTAAATAAGTTCCCAATTTCTTTAGAAATACTGTTTGATTCGGCTAAAACGGCATCTAAATTACTCTGCGTTTTTTTTCTATCGTCATCAACTTCAATTACCTTATTAATAATCGTCTCTGCATTGGCAAAATTTCTTACAATTAAACCTTTGAGTACAACTTCTTTGTGTTCCTTTATATGTGCTACTTGTAACATGCTACTATAATTATAAGCGAGCAAAGATACATATTGATTTTGCAATTTAGAATTGACAGTTGATTTTTATTCTATTTTCTTTGGTAAAAGTCAGTCTTTCTTTTCCGATAACAACCACGCATTATGCCGAAAATGATTCCATTTAACAGCGGCTATATCAATTGTGTCATTCACTAATGGTTTGTATTTTTTGCCATTAACTCTTATTTTCCCCTTAACATAGATGGCAACATCTTTGTCTTTATCAGCATATTCTTTTTTCAGACGCTGGGCAAATTGCCAAATCATATCTGGTTTAGTACCAATTACGCGACGCTGTTTCTCGGTTAAATAATTATTCAACCAGATCGTTTCTTTTTGCGATGTTTTTTTATCAACAACAACAAAAGTTTGATATCCGCTTTTCGAACGCAACATCATACGCCAACTGAGCCTATGTCCTTCTTCAGTCCATAAAACATTCTCTTTTATCACCCAATGTCTAAGAGGTAGTGCCAATTGAATAATGAAATATATGCTTAAAAAAACTAAGAAACCTTTTCTCCTGTTGGGAACTCGAATTTTGTTTTCGGTATAGTAGGTTTTACCCTTTAAGAAAATACGATGTACTGTTTTAGGTTCGAAGAAAAATAGTGCAAAAGCTAAGGACAAAAAAGGAAAAATTCCTACTTGAAAAATGATGGCATTAAACAAGTGAAAAAATAGTGACAAACAAAACCCAAACATACGCGTACGCTTAAAGAGTAATAATGGCACAATGAATAGGTCAAATAATAGACCACCATAACTAAGTATATAAGGAAACCAATCTGTTTTAAAGATTTCACCAACTAATGGGTAGGAGGTTTTTGAGCTTAAAAATAGTTTTGCTGGAATTGCCTGAAGCCAATCAGGGTAAATCTTTGCGATACCACCAAAAAAATAGACAAGGCCAATTTGGAGTATTAAAATGAGAGAAGTCCAATAAGGTACAGATATAGATTTTATAGAAGGATTTCTTTTTGCATCAACAGATAAATAGTTGTTTGCAGGTTGAAAAATCATTAAAAAACTCAATAAGGCTGTTAAATAATAGTGATTGTTATAAGAGGATTTTTGCATTAAATACGTGGCACTCCACATGATAAAGAATGAAAACATTGCTATCCGATATCGATAACCTATCATTACACAAAAACCAAAAACACCCATGATTATATAATAATAGTACATACCATTTCCGGGTAAAGGCTGCAAAAAATCGAATCCAATAAAATTAAAAGTAAATTTAGGTTCTACAAGTGTTTTCGTCACCCATCCCGTAAATATCGCACCAATCGATTCGAGAAAAAGAAGTAGACCAAATAGTATTCTAAAGACTATAAGAGGGGAATTATCAATATGTTTAAAGAGAAATTTTTCCATTTTTGATAAGACTTCTGGCTTTTATTTCATCTTTTTTAATTTGTGTGTATAAATCTTCTATAGAATCAAACCGCTGTTCATCCCTTAATCTCGTTAGAAGATCAACTTGAATTTTTTCTCCGTACAAATCTTTATTAAAATCTAAGAGATGTACCTCAATTGTTTTTTTCTTACCATTAATGGTCGGTCGTCTTCCTATGTTCATAATACCAAAGAATAATTGTTCTTTGATTAAAGTTTCAATCACATAGACTCCAGACTTTGGTATAAGTTTGTATTCTTCTTCGATGTTAAGGTTTATAGTAGGATAGTCAAATTGCCTTCCTAAGGCATTTCCAGAAACAATCGTACCTGTTAGCATATAGTGATATCCTAAGTAAGAGTTTGCCTTTTCAATTGCACCTTCTTCAAGTGCATGTCTAATTTTAGTGGAACTAACTGTTATGTTCTGAATATTTTGGGCTGGAATTTCTTCAACTTCAAAATCGTAAATCTTACCGTAGTCCTTAAGTTCTTCAAAACTACCTTCTCGGTTTCTTCCAAAACGATGATCGTAACCAATAATTAGTTTGTCAGTTTTAATACTTTCTGCTAAGATATCTCGAGCAAAATCGAGTGCTGTTAATCGAGAAAATTCTTTTGTAAATGGTTGAACTATCAAGTGGTTAAGACCTGCTTTTTTAAGAAGATCTACTTTTTCATCAATTGTATTTAGCAATTTTACATTCGTATCTTTTTGTAAAACAATTCTTGGATGTGGGAAAAAGGTTAAAATGACGGACTCACTTTGACGATCGTTATTTGATAATTGTTTGATAATTTCTTGATGTCCAATATGTACGCCGTCGAAAGTTCCGATTGTAACAATAGTTGATTTGGGAATCTTTGAAAAATCTTGGTAAGATTGATATATTTTCACAAAAGAAAATGTTAATGAATGTTATTGTATTGATAAAACCTGAAAATCAGGCTCAAAATTAGGGATTCTATTTAGAATTTCTCAATAGAAAGCTAGGATTTTAATTTTTTAACAATAGAATTTATTATGCATGCATTGTAAACATCAAAAAAAATTGTATTTTGCGCTATTGTTAACCACTTAAATAAACATTATGAATAAACTTTTTACTATTGTTTTTGCGCTGTTTCTTGGTGCTACTATGTATGCACAAACGGTAGTTACGGGAACAGTTACTGATTCAAAAGACAATCAACCTATTCCGGGTGTAAATATTCGACTCGAGGGTAAGTACATTGGTACTTCTACTGATTTTGACGGTAACTTTACCTTAGAAGTAACAGAACCCTTGCCTTTTAAAATTGTTGTGACTTCAATAGGTTATGAAGGGCAAACAATTGAAATCACAGAAAATAATAAGAATTTAAAAATTGCATTAGTAGAAGGTACACAGTTGGATGAAGTGGTAGTTTCTGCCTCTAGAACACCAGAGAGTGTGCGAGAATCACCTGTAACGATTGAGCGTTTAGGTGTGCGAGAAATTAAAAATTCTGCCGCGGCTAATTTCTATCAGAGTTTAGAAAACTTGAAAGGAGTAGATGTAAACACAAGTAGTTTAACATTTAACTCGGTAAATACAAGAGGTTTCGCAACCTTTGCAAATACGCGTTTTGTACAATTAGTAGATGGAATGGATAACTCTTCTCCCGCACTAAACTTTGTTCTTGGTAACTTGGTTGGAGTTAGTGAACTAGATCTTCAAAGTGTGGAGTTATTACCAGGTGCATCATCTGCCTTATACGGGGCAAATGCTTTTAATGGTATTTTGTTCATGACTAGCAAAAATCCTTTTGAACATCAAGGGGTTAGTGCTTATGTAAAGACTGGTTTGACTATTCAAGATGCCGGTGGTGATAATAATTTTTATGATGTAGGAATTCGTGTTGCTCATGCATTTAGCGAAAAATTTGCTGCCAAAGCATCTTTCTCATACTTAGAAGGAACTGACTGGTTCGCAACAGATACTAATCAATATTCACCAGATGAGGTAGGAAGACCTGATTTTATCATACCTGATGACCCTTCTAGATTAGCGCATGACGGTTTGAATATATATGGTGATGAAATTACCACGGCTGCCGCAGGAACAACATTAAGAGGCGTTGGTCAAAGTTTAGAAGCCCTTGGGTTATTCCCAGCTGGAGCAAGTGCTTTATTACCTGCAGTTAATGTAGGTCGTACAGGATATAGAGAACAAGACTTAACTGACTATGAAGCACAAAGTATCAAAGCTGATTTTTCTTTAAATTATAGACCTTTTGAAAATGACATAGAAGTAATTTGGAATTCGAGATTAGGTCAAGGAGGTTCAATTTATCAAGGAGCAAACAGATATCAATTGAGAAACTTCTTTATTCAACAGCATAAACTAGAGGTGAAAGGAAAAGATTTCTTCCTAAGAGGATATACTACTTCTGAAACTGCTGGAGATTCATATGATATGCGTTTTACAGGTATCAATATGAATAGAGTGAATGCAACCGAATGGTTTGGTACATATGCAGGTGGTTATTTACAAACTATATTAGGTGGTGGTACAGATGCGCAAGCACATGCTGCTGCTAGAACGGCTGCTGATGCCGCTTATCGACCTAACCCAGGCACACCAGAATTTAGAGCTTTATTTGAGCAAGTTACGAACGATCCTGATGTTGCAACCGGTTCAAAATTCTTAGACAATACAAGTTCTTCTGTAGCTGAAGGTAATTATAATTTTTCGAGTCTTTTAAATGACGCAGCGGACATTCAAATAGGAGGGTCGTATAAACAATATTCATTAGATTCTCAAGGTACCATTTTTACAGATTTTGATGGTCCAATAAAGTATAATGAGTATGGAGCTTATATACAGGCAAGCAAGAAATTTGCAGATGAAAGATTAAAGTTAACGGCTTCTTTCAGATATGACAAAAACGAATTTTTTGATGGTAATATTTCTCCAAGAGCTTCAATTGTATACTCGGCAGGAGAAAATAGAAATCATAACTTTAGAGCATCATACCAAACTGGTTTTAGAAATCCCGATACGCAATCATTATTCATTGGTTTTAATGTAGGTAGAGCAATTTTAGTGGGTTCTTCACCTGATAACTTAGATAGAAGATTACCTGGAACTGACTTAACAGGACGAGATGTTTATTTCGATTCATATAGTCAACAGTCTGTGGGAGCTTTTGCTGCAACGGGAGATCCGAGTCAGTTACGCGCAGTAGCAACTGATCTTGTTCAGCCAGAGAAAGTGACGGCTTATGATGCAGGATATAGAGGGAGATTAGGTAAGTTTGATATAGATTTAAATGGATATTATAACTCATATGAAGGTTTTATCGCTAACAAAATTGTGGTAACTCCAAATTCAGGAAGTACAAGTGATCTTACAGGTGTTCAAGATATTGCAACTGGAAACTTTACTGCTTTTCAAACTTATACAAATTCATTAGCGGACGTATCGTCTTATGGATTTATTGTAGGGGTGAATACTAAGGTTCATGGATTTAATATTGGTGCTAATTACACACTTGCAAAGTTCGATTTTGATCAAGCAACTGATCCTGATTTCCAAGCAGGGTTTAATACTCCAGAACACAAAGTAAAAATATCTTTAGGTCATACAAACTTGTTTGATTCTAATGTAGGATTTAATGTAAATGCAAGATATAGCACAGAGTATTTCTGGCAATCGAGTATTGCAAATGCTTTTGTTCCTGAAAGAACAATTTTTGATGCTCAAATTAGTTATGCGGCGCCGAAAATAAAATCAGTATTTAAAGTAGGTGGTTCGAACATTGGTGGAACTGAATATCAAAGTGCTCCAGGTACTGGTCAAGTAGGTTCTCAATTTTATGTTTCTTGGGTAATTAACAATTAATAAATTTAGAATAAAAATGAAAAATATATATAAATGTTTTGGGCTACTTTTTATCTTTAGTGGATTAGTAGCTTGTGAAATTGATGAGGTTGAACCAAATTTACCTCCTGCGGCCGAATTACCAGCGTTACAATCTGGTAGCTTAGATTTTTCGAAATATGTATCTGTGGGTGCTTCTTTTACAGCAGGTTTTACGGATGGGGCATTATTCTTAGCAGGTCAAGAGAATTCTTTTCCTAATTTACTTTCACAGCAATTTGCTGGTGCAAATGGAGGTTCTTTTACACAGCCTTTAACAAACGATAATTTAGGAGGTTTACTCTTAGGTGGAAACGTGATTCAAGGAACAAGATTGTTTTTTAATGGTGCTGGTCCAGCAACCTTACCAGGAACTCCAACAAATGAAGTATCAAGTAAGTTGAGTGGTCCATTTAACAATATGGGTGTGCCAGGTGCCAAGAGTTTTCATATTTTAGCTCCGGGCTATGGTAGTGTTGCCGGAGTACCGGCAGGAACAGCAAATCCATTTTTCGCGAGATTTTCATCGAGTGAGACAGCATCGGTATTAGAAGATGCTATGGCGCAAAGTCCAACTTTTTTCACTTTATCTGAAATAGGAGGAAATGATGTATTAGGGTATGCAACAACTGGAGGTGATGGTACGAACCCAATAACGCCTTCTGACGGACCAATAGGTGTTGGTTTTGATGCTACCTTCGGTGCGATTGTAGCAACAATGACTAGTGGAGGAGCGAAAGGTTTAGTAACTAATGTGCCTTTTATAACAGATCTACCACATTTTACAACAGTACCTCACAATCCTTTAGATCCAACAAATGAAAGTTTTGGTCCATTAATTCCTACATTAAATGGAGTGTATGGGGCATTGAATCAGATCTATGAGGCTATAGGACAACCAGAACGTTCTGTGGTTTTCTCAGAAAGTGCCGCTAGTGCAGTTGTTATTAAAGATGAAAATTTGGCAGATATTTCTACCATTATAAGAGATGCTTTAATAGGAAGTCCTCAATTTGCAGGTTTATTAGCATCGTTTGGTTTGCCAACGGATGCTGGAACAGTGGGAGCTGTGGCTACGTTATTTGGTTTGACATATGGACAAACAAGACAGGCTACCGCGAACGATTTACTCGTTTTGCCTAGTAGTTCTATTATTGGAACGCCGAACGCAGATTCTGTTGCATTTCTAATGTCTCAAGGTTTGTCTCAAGCTGTGGCGGGTCAATTCTCTGTTGAGGGTATTACCTTGCCTTTAGCAGATAAATGGGTGTTAACACCTCAAGAGCAAACAGCTATTGAGAATGCTACGAACGCTTATAATGCTACTATCGAAGCAGTGGCTTCTGCAAACAATAATATTGTATTAGTTGACTTAAATAGTGTTTTGACAGAGGCTGCTACAACAGGATATCAGTATGAAGACTATACCTTAACAACAGATTTAGTATTTGGAGGATTGGTAAGTTTAGACGGAATTCATTTAACAGCTAGAGGATATGCGTTAATGGCGACTATATTTTTGGAAAAATTAGATGAAAACTTCGGTTCTAATTTTATCGCATCTGGAAATTTTCCTAAATCAAATGATTTTACAACGTTGTATCCAGCTACGTTAGAATAGATGTAAGTTTTTAAAATAAGATTAAAGAGCTCAGAATTTTTTCTGAGCTTTTCTTTTTTATAATGATTTAGTTAGAGCAAAAAGAAGCACATTTAACTTCAGTAATTTTTTGATACTTTTTATGTTATTAAATTAAAGAATAATATTTATATTTGCAGCGCGAAAAACATAGTGATTTATTACTTCTTTTTCGAATTAAATTTTAGCAAAATAATAAACACATAATAATGTCGAAAGTTACAGGTAGAGTTGCACAAATTATTGGTCCAGTTATAGATGTTGAATTTTCATCTGGAGTTGATCTTCCAAAGATTTATGATTCTTTAGAAATCACTCGTAAAGACGGATCTTTATTAGTATTAGAAGTTGAACAACATGTAGGTCAAGATACAGTGAGATGTATTGCGATGGATTCTACTGATGGTTTGAGTAGAGGTTATGAAGTAGTTGCTACTGGTAATCCTATTCAAATGCCAGTTGGAGAAGATATTTATGGACGTTTATTTAACGTAACTGGTGATGCAATTGATGGTTTAGGAGACTTACCTAAAACTGAAAAAGATGGATTATCTATTCACCGTCAAGCGCCAAAGTTTGAAGAGTTATCTACATCAACAGAAGTATTGTTTACAGGAATTAAAGTAATTGATCTAATAGAACCTTATGCAAAAGGAGGAAAGATTGGATTGTTTGGTGGAGCAGGAGTAGGTAAAACAGTACTGATTCAAGAATTGATTAATAATATCGCCAAAGGACATGGTGGTTTATCTGTATTTGCTGGAGTTGGAGAGCGTACCCGTGAGGGGAACGATTTACTTCGTGAGATGTTAGAATCTGGTATTATTAAGTATGGAGATGACTTTATGCATTCTATGGAAGATGGTGGATGGGATCTAGAGAAAGTAGACAAGCCTACAATGAGAGATTCAAAAGCTACCTTCGTATTTGGACAAATGAATGAGCCTCCTGGAGCACGTGCGCGTGTTGCGTTGTCAGGATTAACAATAGCAGAATATTTCCGTGATGGAGCTGGAGATGGTCAAGGTAAGGATGTATTATTTTTCGTAGATAACATTTTTAGATTTACACAAGCAGGTTCTGAGGTATCGGCCTTATTAGGGCGTATGCCATCGGCCGTAGGATACCAACCTACATTGGCTACCGAAATGGGAGCGATGCAAGAGCGTATTACATCAACAAAGACAGGTTCTATTACATCTGTACAAGCAGTATATGTACCAGCAGATGATTTAACAGATCCGGCACCAGCGACAACATTCGCGCATTTAGATGCAACAACTGTATTATCACGTAAGATTGCTGAATTAGGTATTTATCCAGCAGTAGATCCGTTAGATTCTACTTCTAGAATTCTAACAGCAGATATTTTAGGTGATGAGCACTATAATACGGCTCAAAGAGTTAAAGAATTATTACAACGTTATAAAGAATTACAAGATATTATTGCAATTCTAGGTATGGAAGAATTGTCTGAAGAAGATAAATTAGTGGTACATAGAGCTCGTAGAGCACAACGTTTCTTATCACAACCTTTCCATGTTGCAGAGCAGTTTACTGGTATACCAGGTGTATTGGTTGATATTAAGGATACTATAAAAGGCTTTAATATGATCATGGATGGTGAGCTAGATAAATATCCTGAAGCAGCTTTTAACTTGAGAGGATCAATCCAAGATGCGATAGACGCCGGAGAAAAAATGTTAGCAGAAGCATAAACGTAAAAAACAATAGATTATGTTTTTAGAAATTGTAAGTCCTGAAGCTATATTGTTTAGCGGAGATGTTGAAGCCGTTACAGTACCAGGTGTTGATGGTGAATTTCAAATGTTAGACAATCATGCACCGATTGTATCCTTATTGCAAGAAGGTACTGTTAAAATTAAAGGTGATATAAATATCGAAGATAGTTTCAAAGATAAGTTTACAAATGATGGGGCAGATACTTTATTAGCAATCGCTTCTGGAACTATTGAATTAAACGATAATAAAATTATTATTTTGGCTGATTAAGGTTAGAATATAGTATTATATGAAACAAAAAAGAGCTTCAAATTTTTGAAGCTCTTTTTTATTGCGATAGTTGTTGACTTATTTCAATTACTATTTATTTTTTTAAGGAGGATTTATTTGGTAATTGCCCTATATATATCGTTCCCATTTGCGAATAATAACAAGGCCATTAGAATAATGAATCCAGTTACCTGAGCATATTCTAAAAATTTATCACTGGGTTTACGTCCCGAAATCATTTCATATAGCGTAAACACCACATGGCCACCATCTAAAGCTGGTATTGGTAATAGATTCATAAAACCAAGCATGATTGATAAAAAAGCTGTTAAACTCCAAAATTGTTGCCAGTCCCATTCACTCGGAAAAATACTTGCAATAGTACCAAATCCACCAAGCCCTTTGTAAGCTCCTGTTTTTGGATTGAATATTTTCTTAAACTGCTTAATATAACCCGCCAATTTTCCATAGGCCATTTTAAAACCTCCCGGAATAGCTTCTCCTAATGTATACGTTCTAGTAGTGAGTTCAAAGTAACCCAATTTACTCATATCTACATTTGAGAGTCTTCCTAAAACTACACCAATAGCCCCTTTGTCATTTACGTCAACATTAATATCTTCGCTTTTTTCACCTCTCTTAACCGCCAATACAATATTTTGATTCCGATATTTCTCTAAAACAGATGCTACTTCATCATAATAGGTAATGGATTCTCCATTTATGGAAGTAACAATATCATTAGGTTTTAAAGCGCTCTTAACGTTATGCGAAGAATCCGGTATTTGCCCAATCACAAAAGGAACTCTCGGATAAATAAAGGACCCCTCATCTTTTTTTCTTTCAAGTAATTTAGAAATGAAATCGATAGGAATTTCCTTATTTAATACTACTCCATTTCTTTCAACTGTAAAATCGTTACCGTTAATGAACTCAGGAATCAAATTGCCAAACTTCTCTATTTTTTCTCCATCGATCGTCAGTATTTTATCACCCGTTTCTAATCCTAGTTCCTTACCTAGTTCATCTTGAATCCAAACGCCATCTTTTAAACTGTCATTGGCTAAGAATTTCTCTCCCCATACATTTAATATCATAATGTAAAGTAAGATACCAAGTACAAAATTTACTGTAACCCCGCCTAGCATAATGATTAAACGTTGCCATGCTGGTTTCGTTCTAAATTCCCATGGTTTTGGTTCTTCTTTTAGCTGTTCAGTATCCATACTTTCATCGATCATTCCAGCGATCTTGACGTAACCTCCAAGTGGAATCCAACCAATTCCATATACTGTATCTCCTATTTTTTTCTTAAATAGTGAAAATTTATAATCAAAGAATAAGTAAAATTTTTCAACCTTCGTTTTAAATAGTTTTGCAGGAATAAAATGTCCTAGCTCATGTAAAACAATCAATATTGATAAACTCAATATGAATTGTACTATTTGAATAAATATCTCCATTAATTTTAAACTCTTAATATGTTAAAAACGCACAAATGTACGGTTTTATGAGTAATTTTGATGATAATTAGATTCGAAAGAAAACGTTAAATTTTAAGGGAAGAAATAGAATGTTCAATTTTAGTAAAAAATCGATTACCACCGTTATATCCGTGGCTGTTATTTTTGTTGTAGCCGTGTTTGTAGGTTATCAATTATTAAATCCTAAAGAAAGATTACCTATTTATAGCCCATCGGATGTAAATCCAAGATTAGTGGATTTTTCAATTCAACATGTTAAGAATAATCATACAATTGCCGATTTCGAATTAATAAATCAAAATGCAGATACCATAACTCAAAAGAATTATGAAAATAAGATTTATGTAGCAGATTTCTTTTTTACAAGTTGTACTACGATTTGCCCGATTATGACAACAAATATGGGCGAATTACAAGAATATTTTAAAAGTGACAATGAAATTATGTTTTTGTCTCACTCTGTTACACCTGTACTAGATAGTGTTTCAATCTTGAAGGAGTACGCGCTTAATAAAGGGGTAATTGATGGAAAATGGAACATAACTACAGGCCAAAAAAAGCACATTTATGAACTGGCACGAAAATCGTATTTTGCTGTTTTAGAAGAAGGAGATGGGGGTGACCAAGATTTTATACATACTGAACAGTTTATTCTAGTTGATACCAAAAGAAGAATTAGGGGTTTTTATGATGGAACCAAGAAAGAGGATGTTGCCCGAATTATTGAAGATATATCGCTTCTCAAAGAAGAACAGTAAAAAGGGATGTAAGAACATCCCTTTTTTTACTTGTTATATTTTTGAAAGGACTACTTTTTCTAATTGTTTATCGATCATTTTTTTGTAAAATTGTTTTAATGATGCATAATATACAGGGCTAA
Organism: uncultured Flavobacteriaceae bacterium; assembly: GCA_947500525.1. Taxonomy (GTDB): domain Bacteria; phylum Bacteroidota; class Bacteroidia; order Flavobacteriales; family Flavobacteriaceae; genus Aureibaculum. The sequence goes on from CANMSH010000004.1 coordinate 113,311, forward strand.
TTACAGGGTAATTCATTTTAGTACTGGCTAATATTTGCAATTTGTCTCCTTTCAATATTGTTGCAAATTGAAAAGTTCCCATTTTATCTGGTAAACCGTATCCTGCATTTTCGGGCTTTGATTCAACGGTATATCCTTCAGGGATTTGAATAGATACTGTATACTTTTCTTCAAACGGAGCACCGAAGTCAACAGGGTATGTACGATTTTCTAGTTTGAAAGGATTCTCTTTTTCAGTTAGAAAGAGTAATGGAGAAAAGTACATTTTTTCGCCAATGATTTCAACTTGATTATCAGTTTCGAAGGCGAAAGTGTGAGTCAAAGCCTTACTGATATCTTCTTCATTAGAAACCTTTAATTCAGAAATTTCGATGTTTTGATTCTCTTTTTCTAATTTACCAATCAAATCTTGGTTGTTTACTCCATTATACTTATTCCGATGATCTAGTGCTATAAGTTCTGAAAACATCGCACGACATGAACCAGTAACTATAGCATCTTCATTTAATTTTACATTTAGATACGCTTTTTTGGTTGAATACTTTTTTGGAGATAAATTAATTTGGGCTGAGCTTCCGTCTTTGCGTACGATTCTACCTTGCCAGTTTAAAGCCCTTAAAGGTAATACGTTGGGCGGTGCATGTTTTTCGGTCGCATCTAAAAGCAAGGTTCCGTTTTTCAATTCTACACCGGCGATTACATAGTTAAAACCCTGTGTTGTAGGAAAAAGAGGAATACCATTATCTCTTGTACTAATCAAGATTGGATTCGCTTTGATACCCGCTCCTCTCAACATAGCCACGAGGGTTAAATTTATTTCGGCAGCATTACCGACCCCTTCTTTATATGCTTTTTTTACACCTTTGTCAGTATACTTACCTCTAAAATTATCCCATTTCATTTTACTTTTTACAAACTGAAAAATTTTAATAATTTGTTCGTTTTGAGAAGAACTACTACTAATGATGGCCACTAAATCGTCTTTGAAATGAGAAGATTTTTTAAGTTGCTCCCCAAAATTACTACTTTCATATATGGTCTTGGTTACATTGTCCCAAGTAGTATTATAAAATTTAGGGATGTCGTTTTTAGGTCTATAAGCAGACAATTCATATTTTAAAGAGGTTGTATAGTTATCAATATTGTTAGTATAAGGTTCTTCAATTAGCGCGGGAATATTTTCTTGAATACATTGTGAAATATTAGAAGTATATTCTATTTTGTCTTGGCTAAATGAGGTCGATGCAGAGTAATTTGTTCCTGGTGATGGATTTGATCTATTTTTGGAAGTTATATTTATTTGAGAGCGTTTCGTGTTTTTTTTCAGATTTACAGGAAAGTAGCCTTTCGATTGGTTTTTAAAAACAAAAAACTCAGGAACTTCCACTTGTGTATCAATATATTTAAGCGGTATTTTGTATTGAAAAACCATATCGTCAATATTTTGGATATATGGAGAACGTATCGCATATTCCCATTCAATAACACTTCCTTCATTCAAATTGGGCATCGTAAACTTTGATCGACTCCAATACTTGTTTATATCCTCATTAAAAATATCACTGTTTTTTAGTTTTGTTTTTTCAATTTTATTACCAACCAAATTATAAGTACTTGCTTTAATTGAAACTTTTTCTTTAGTACTTCCACTGTCGTATAGATTTATTTTTTTAGTGGCCCAATCATTTCCATCTTTATTATAAATTTTAATACGTTCATGAACTTTAGTGATTAATGTCCAACCCGTTTGCTGATTATAATCATAATACGTTCTTCTCTTTTTATATAGAATGGCAGCGTTCGCACTTGAATCTAAAGGGTAAAATTTTTCTTGCAATTCTTCTTTCGATACTTTCCCAAACTTAACACTTTGAGCATGTGATAGACTACTAAAAATTATGAGAAAAAATAAATATAGAGTGGCTGTTTTTTGTGGCATGGTTTAGTTTTTAAGTAATACTATTTTGGTTTTATCATGTTTGGCAATTTGCCTTCTAAAATTTCGATACGCAGCATAATCTTCCTTAGGATGAAGCCCTTTTTTGAGTAGAAACGTACGTGAATATGTTAATTTAGAAGGTGATATTTTGTTAATAGAGAAACGATATTCTCCAAATTTATTTTTGATAGAAACATTTTTAGCGAGCGCCTCTATAGAATAGTCAGTTGGCAAATTAATCTCAAACTGATCTATATCTATAAATCCCCGAGTTATCTTTAATGGCAATTTCCTATTTCTATACCTTTTAGGGACACGCGTGGCCCGATTAAATGCATTCATTGTAAATAACATACGATCTCCACTAAAAGTGGCATAATCTTGTGCCTTAACTTCTATATTTTCATTGAATATAATTTGATCTTTGTCATTCTTGAAATTATAGTTATCTATATTTAAATTATTAATATACGACCAGTAATCACTTTTGTAATGATTGTTGACATCGCGTTCGGATTTCTTTTCTATATCGTAATGATTATCATATTGGATTCCGGAGGAACTAATGGCTATAGTCCCGTTTATACTACCATCATTCTTGATAGAATATGTTGCTTTTGTATTTTGAATGCTTAATGTGTCATGCTGAATAGAAGTGTGTTTTATTTCACCGCCATCTGGTTTGATCACCAAAACGTCTCTATCATCAGTAAAAGTGCCTTGATATCCAAAAGGTACCGTTTGACTCGTGCATTCTAACCAATAGTCTTTTTCTTTTGATGGAACATATAAAAAAACATGATTTCCTTGAACTGAAAACACATTAGGTTCCATACTTCTAATTGAGCTGCCTCCATAAACGGCAGTGTAGTATGATTCTACATCAACTTCGTCCATAAGTGCTTTGGTATAATTGGTAAGCGCCTTACAATCTCCGTAGCTCAGTTTGTCAACATCACTTGCTAACATAGGCATCCAACCACCTATACCAACTTGAACACTTATATAGCGTGTCTTTTTTTGAACATAGTCATATACAATTTTAGCTCTTTCAATAGGATCGTCTATTCCGTAGACTAAATTTTTAATTTTTATTTTGGCGGCTTCGGGCAATTCCATTCTATCGGCAATAAGATTAGAATGCATCCATTTTCCAAATTCTTTCCAATTATTGGCAACACCATCATATCCTTCTAAATGAAATTTGTTTGACGCCAGTATTGCACTGGGCATAATTTCTAAGGTAGATGGACAATTTTCTTCATATTTAATAGCCAACGCATTATTAATTTCGTAAGAAATGTTCGTACTACTTTGTTTTTTTAACACGTTAAACTCGTTAAATTGTCTTTCTGAACTATTTATGGTAATAGAAGAAGGAAAGTTGATAGAGTATGAGCTTTTCTGTACACTTTGATTGTATGAATCAAAAGGAAACCATCTATTTAAGAAAGCCGTATTTGCAGATTCAATTTGATATTCATAATAAACGGTATAAGGATAAGATGTAGGTACATGACTGTAATATTTTAAACGTCCATCATTGAATAAAGAAAAACCATCAGCTGCAGCATAATCATTAAAATCCTTTTTAGAAATTTTTTTCAATTCTTTGCCAAACGAGTCGAAAATGGTGGCTTTTAATGATTTTATTTTTAAATTTTTATCGTAATGCAGCACAATTTCTGCTTCATCGTTTCCAAGATTATTTAAAACGGTAAGGGCTTTTCTCATTTTTACAACCATTTTCCTCTGAGATATCAACTCAATATTTGTCTCGTCGAATCGAATAATTGAGTTGCAATTTTTGGTTAAGCTATCAGGAATTTTGAAAATGCTTAGTTCTAAATTTTGCGCTTTTAAAGAAATTGAAATGCATAATAATGCATAGAAAAGTAAAGATTTTATGCTCATAGGGGTTGATTGCTATAGACTAAAATAGGATTTTTTTTGCAATTTCCCCTTATGAATATTAAAATTTAAGAAGTAGAATAAATGATTGTATGATTCGTACATAGTAAACATTTTAAAGAATTACTCTTTGTTTTTGGAATCAATAATAATAGTAACGGGTCCGTCATTTAATAAATTAACTTTCATGTCTGCACCAAAAAGGCCTGTTCCTATTTTTTTACCTAAATCCTGTTCAAAAGTTTTGATGAAATTTTCATATAAAGGAATGGCAATTTTAGGTTTTGCAGCTTTTATATAAGAAGGACGTTTTCCTTTTTTGGTACTTGCCATCAAGGTGAATTGACTTACAACAATGACATCACCTTTTATATCGATAAGTGATTTGTTCATAATACCGGAGTCATCATTAAAAATTCGCAAATTCATGACTTTGTTACAAATCCAGTTTATGTCTTCTTGAGCATCACCTTCGGTAATTCCAAGTAGAATTAAAAGACCGTGTTTAATTGAACTAATAGTTTTGTTATCAACTTGCACCGAAGCTTGAGAAACTCTTTGAATAACTACTTTCATAAATAATCGTCTACTCTATAATTTTCATCTTCACCTGCTAACAATTGTAAGTAGCTTTTATATCTCGAAGTAGCAATTTTATTGTTTTCTAAACCTTCTTTCACTGCACATTTCGGTTCGTTAGTATGAATACAATTGTTAAATTTACATTGTTGTTTTAAAGCAAAAATTTCGGGAAAAAAATCTCCAATTTCATCTTCTTCAAAATCTACAACACCAAAACCCTTAATTCCAGGGGTATCAATTATATATCCACCGAAGGGTAATTTAAACATTTCTGCAAAGGTGGTGGTATGTTGTCCTTGTTTGTGTTGCGATGATATTTCTGCCGTCTTTAAATTTAGTTCAGGGAAAACCGTATTAATTAATGTTGATTTACCAACGCCCGAATGTCCAGAGAACATATTTACTCGGTCTTTCATTAAGGTTTTCAGTTTTCCAATATTGATATTCTCTTTTGCCGAAATTTCAAGACATTCATATCCTATGTTACGATATACTTTTTCTAATTCTTGTTTTTGCTTGAGAAGTTCTTTACTGTAAATATCAATTTTGTTAAATAGAATAACAGTAGTAATTGAATACGCCTCAGCGGTCGCTAAAAAACGATCTATGAAGCTCGTAAAGGTCGGCGGGTCTTTAAGAGTAACGAGAAGAAAAGCCTGGTCTATATTAGCCGCAATAATGTGGGTTTGTTTTGATAGATTCACAGACTTCCTAATAATGTAATTTTTACGGTCATGTATATGATAGATAATTCCATTTTCTTCTCCCTTTTCAATTTCTATATCTACAATATCTCCTACAGTAACAGGATTGGTACTTTTAATTCCTGAGATTCGAAACTTACCTTTTATCCTACAATTGATTACAGTATTGTTCTCGGTTCTTACCATATACCAGCTTCCAGTAGATTTTGTTACAACACCTGTCATTCAATAAATTTTAACAATAATAACATTATTTATTTTTTTGGCACTAAGTTTGTAAAAACTTTTTATCAATCATTAAAACTTTACACATGAAAAAAACTATGCTTATTATGTTGTTGGCGATATCAACTGCTTTCGCAATGGAAGCTCAAACCGTTGAGTACAAAATTATTACAAGTGTTGAATCTATTGTTCCGAGTGGCCTTGGGCGTTCAAGAATAATGTCGGCAAATGAAAATAAAGATTACAGAGAGTATACATCGACTCAAACAGCAGATGATAACACTCGAAACAAATCAAATAGAAAAGAAATGAGGGTAAAAGGTTTTGATGAAACAAAACTGTTGAATTTTTTCAATTTAGGAGGAATCAGATTTCAAAACATCGCAACGAATGATGCTATTGTGACTTCTAAAATCAATACTATGACGGCAGAAGGATGGGAATTAACTTTTGTTACCAGTGGGGTAGAATCTGCCGGAGGTAAAGGAGATAACGGAGGTATTTATATCACGCGCTACATCTTTAAAAGAACAAAATAGAATATACCTAATATTTGTTGCAAAAAGCTCTTTTCAGTTTAAGAAAAGAGCTTTTTTTCGTTTTAGGTAAATTAGTATCTTTGTTATATTAATTACCTAACTTTTTTGAAATGAAAGCACTGAAATATATTGTCTTACTAATTTTGATTCTTACTATTGGTAGCGCAATTTATATTGCTACTCTTGACAATAAGTATGAAGTCTCTCGAACGAAAATTATTAAGGCTCCTATCGAAGTTGTTTATGATAATGTAAATGATTACAAGAACTGGCCAACATGGTCTCCATGGTTAGAGAAAGATACCCTTACTGAACTCTCTTATAGTGATATTTCTTTTGGAAAAGATGCATCCTATTCTTGGAAGAGTGCGCATCAAGATGTGGGAGAAGGTAGTATGAAAACACTTGAAAGTGTATCATTTAGATCAATTAGTCAAAAAATTACATTCGTTAAACCATGGGAATCTGTGTCTGATATTTCATGGGAATTTAAACCTGTTTCAGAAGGGACTGAAGTAACTTGGAGTATGAAAGGTGAAATGGGATTTGGAGAGAAAGCTTATATGGCTTTTAATGGAGGAATGGATAAAATGGTAGGTCCTGATTATGAAAAAGGCTTGGAGAAATTAGATGCAGTTTTGCAAGCAAATATGAAAAAATTTAGTGTGAATGTAAATGGGCTTACAACACATGGAGGTGGTTACTATATCTACAGAACGGGTTCTTGTAAAATAGATGAATATCCATCTAAAAAGAATGAGTTGATGCCGCAGATTGATATGTATGTTGCTCAAAATAAAATTTCTACTGCAGGTCCTGCATTTTCGTTGTATCACAAAGTAGATGTTGAAAATAATGCCGTTATTTTCTCATGCGCAATTCCCGTTTCTGAAAAAGTAATAACGGATGTAGCAAGTGGTTTGCAAACAGGCTTACTTAAACCGTTTGAAGCTGTAAAAGTTACCTTGTATGGCAATTATAGCAATATTGAAAAAGCTTGGACTGAAGGTGTAAAGTTTATAAAAGAGAATGATTTAGAAGAGATCCATACGATGCCTGCATTAGAAGCTTATACTACAAACCCCGTCTTAGTTCCTAATCCTGCTGATTGGGTTACCGAGATTTATATTCCTGTAAGACGGAAATAATATGAATTTGACTTAAAGAATTTGGTAGTTTGTTATTTATGTAACGAATTATAATAATTCACAATTGATAACAAATCATTTTCTGAGGTTATGCTAAGATTGTTTTCCTTTGTATAATTCTTAACTAGTTTATTTTTTTCTTGGAATAAATTAAAAAATGCTTTTTTCTTTTTTGGCAGTTTATATACGACTGTACCAATTTTTATATAGTAAGTGTCTTTTGCTCTCATAAATGAGGCTTCATCCCCTTCTATTAACGATACCGTTTCACTACTTCTCTTTAAAAAATAAACTTTTTCCTTTTTGAGTAAAGTGCAAACTCCAAGGTCATTTTCTGATAAGAGGATAAAGTAGTGAGGTCTATAATTAAATTCATATACTCTATAAGTTTTGTTCCTAAATTTAATATATAAAAAATCAGTATTTTTTTTCAATAGGTAATAATCTGAGCCATTATCAATGGCCGAAATTTCCATTTCATCCATATAAGCATTATAGAAACCTAAGGCAGAACCTAAAAAAATCATTTTAGAATCAAAAATTTTGCAAATAGGAATGTTTCTTGTGCCAATAGTATTTTGAATATAAGGAGAACCATCAATATTTTCGTAGGTTTCAGAAATTTTAAAACTAGACTTTAATAATTTAAAAGGGATGTAATTATTTGTTATTGCTCTAGCTTGAGAACTATCTTTAGAAACTAGATTGTCTCTTGATGATTGAGAATACACGTAAACTACATTGAAGATTAATAGAAGGTAAATTAGAATTTTTCTCATACATTCAAATTTCTTGTTTACTAATATATCAATATGTAATTTTAATTTAGTTAAGGAATGTTAAAAAGGTTGTTAATCTTTATGTTTTATAATTAAAGATATTAAACTTCTTCATATCTAAAGCAATCAGTTGTATGATCGTTGACCATACCTATAGCTTGCATGAAAGCATAAATCACTGTAGAACCGACAAATTTAAAACCACGCTTTTTTAAATCTTTAGATAGGGTATCAGAAATTTCAGTTGTTGCAGGTACTTCATGTTTATTACTAAAAGTATTGGTAATTGGCTTTCCATTCGTGAAAGACCAAATGTATTTCGAAAATGAACCAAATTCTTCTTGCACTCTCATAAATAACTGAGCATTACTAATGGTTGCTCTGATCTTAAGTTTATTTCTAATGATGCCTGCATTTTCTAATAAATTATGATACTTGTCTTCACCGTAGTTGGCTATTTTTTTGTAATCAAAACCATCAAAGGCTAGTCTAAAATTTTCACGTTTTCTAAGAATAGTAATCCAGCTTAATCCAGCTTGAAAAGTTTCCAAAATTAAAAATTCAAATAGTGTGTCATCATCAAAAACTGGTGAGCCCCATTCTTCATCATGGTATGCCATGTATAAGGGGTCATCACCGCACCAAGAACATCTTACTTTATTCATGTAGAATAGAATTTTGTACTAAAATAACATTTTATAGCTTAATAATTAGGATTATCTTTAACTCATAGATTTTGTTATTAGATTTGAAGAGTCACTTATTTTGGTAAGGAAATTGTATTGATAGTGACTAAAGACGCATAGAATAAATACATGATGAGAAAAAGCATATATACGTTTACTATTTTGTTCAGCTTATTTTTTCTGAACTTGTCAGCAATAGCTCAAACTTCTAACAATACTAATGTTAACTTTAAAATTAAAAATATTGGTGTTTATGTAAAGGGCACTTTTAATGAGGTGTCGGTAACGAGTAATTTTAATGAAAATGATTTATCAAATAGTTTTGTCAATGCGGTGATCGCAATTAATTCGATTGATACGAAGAACAAAAAAAGAGATAAGCATTTGTTAGAGAGTGACTATTTCGATGTCGATAATTATAAGCTTATGAAATTAGTCTCGAATAAAATCGAAAAAATTTCTTCAAATAAATATAAGTTAACTGGAAGATTAACGATTAAGAAAAAAACAAAAACGGTTGTGATTCCCCTATCAATAAGCGATAATGGCGAAGAATTATCAATAGCTGCGAATTTTGAATTGAATCGTAGAGACTATGGAGTAGGAGGTAGTAGTTGGGTTATGTCAAATACGGTGAAGGTTAGCGTTAAACATACAGTTAAAAAATAGTACATTGAAAGAAAAAATTGACTTTGATGTACTTATTATCGGTGGAGGCTTGGCAGGTTTAACGAATGCTATTCATCTTTCGAAATCGAAGTTAAACGTATTGTTAATCGAGAAAAATGAATATCCCAAGCATAAGGTTTGTGGAGAGTATATATCAAATGAAGTTATACCGTATTTAGATTCTCTGGGTATAGATCCTTTCAAACTAGGAGCTCAAAAAATTGACAAATTTTTGTTAAGTACTCCAAAGAGTAATGTCATTGAATCTCAATTACCCTTGGGAGGGTTTGGAATTAGTCGCTATACTTTAGATGCCCATATGGCGAAAAAAGCCCAAGAAAATGGTGTTACCATTTTGAGAGATACTGTATTAAAGATCAGTTTTTCTGAAAACCACTTTCAAGTATCGACTAAGAATAAACAATTTTTGAAAGCGCACATTGTCGTGGGAGCCTATGGAAAACGAGATGCTATTGATATAAAATTGAATAGAAATTTTATCAAAAAAGAATCTCCTTTTGTGGCCGTAAAGACACATGTCCATGGTGATTTTCCGTCAAATGTAGTGGCACTTCATAATTTTAAAGGTGGTTATTGCGGAGTTTCAAAAGTTGAAAATGAAGCAATTAACTTATGTTATATAGCAAGTTATAAAGCCTTTAAAAAGTTCAAAAACATTAAAGAATTTCAAGAGAATGTTGTTTTTAAGAATACTTTTTTAAAAGAAATTTTTAAGAATACAGAACCTATTTTTACGAAACCTTTATCGATTAGTCAAGTGTCTTTTTCAAAAAAGGACCCTGTTGAAAATCATATTCTTATGTGTGGAGACAGTGCTGGGATGATTCATCCATTATGTGGAAACGGTATGAGTATGGCAATACGGAGTGCACAATTAGCTTCTAATTTATTAGTATTATATTTCAATGGAGATAAAATCTCACGAAATGAATTAGAACGTAATTATAAGATCGCTTGGAATATGGAATTTAAAAAAAGGTTGACCATAGGACATTTTGCAGCAGCAATTTTTAATATGAATCATTTCTCTGAGATAGCATTATCTGGGTTAAAGATCTTTCCGAGTGCCTTACCCAAAATTATACAACAAACGCATGGTAAACCTATGTTGACTATATGAGCATTTTTGTGAATACCAAAGAGAGAAGTGATTCCATTGAAATAATGGATGATCTTTCTATGGATGGTAAATTATTACTCAAGACACTCGACCAGTTGGCAACTATCAATAAATGGTTAGGAGGCAATGCAATTACCCTTAACGGCATAAAAATTCTTTTAAAAAAACATCCAGTTGATACGCCTTTAACGATAGTAGACTTAGGTTGTGGAGGTGGAGATATGTTGAGGAAAGTGGCTGATTTTGGTAGAAAGAACGGATATGCTTTTAAATTGACAGGAATTGATGCAAATCAGCATACTATTGAATATGCAAGGAAGTTGTCTAAGAATTATCCCGAAATTGGTTATCTTCATCAAGATGTTTTTTCTAAAGAGTTCAAAAAACTTTCGTATGACATTGTGTTGGCGACATTGTTCATACATCATTTCAAAGGAGTTCAACTAGTGAATTTAATAAATATGCTCAAAGAAAATGCAAGCATAGGAGTTGTGGTAAATGATTTGCATCGCCATCCAATGGCTTATTATTTATTTAAACTTTTAAGTATTACCATTTCGAATAGAATGGTAAAACAAGATGGATTAACTTCAATATTAAGAGGGTTCAAAAAGGAAGAATTAGAAAAGATTTCAACGCAGCTAAGGGCGAAAAGCAGGATAGATTGGAAATGGGCTTTTCGATACCAATGGATAATTCAAAATAAATGAGTGTTAAAATTATATCAGTTGCCAAACAACTGCCAAAATATACGAGAACCACGCAAGAGATATTACCCTATCTCAAGCTTTGGTTAACCGGGCAAGAAGAACGCTTTCAACGAAAAGTGATGAAGATTTTTGAAAATGCAGCTGTAGATAGACGCTATTCTATTATGGATGCGCACGAGGTTTTTTTAAAAACTTCTTTTGAAGAAAAGAATGATATCTATGTAAGAGAGTCTATTAAGCTCGCAGAAAACTCATTAAAAAAATCTCTTACTAAAGCGAACTTAATGCCTACAGATATTGATTTTATAATCACTGTTAGTTGTACAGGAATCATGATTCCGTCACTCGATGCTTACTTGATCAATAATCTAGAAATGAAACAAGATATTGTGCGCTTGCCAGTAACAGAAATGGGCTGTGCTGCAGGAGTTTCTGGAATGATATATGCTAAGAATTTTTTAAAAGCGAACCCTAACAAACGAGCGGCTGTCATAGCGGTAGAGTCTCCTACAGCAACATTTCAATTAGAAGATTATTCAATGGTGAACATCGTAAGTGCTGCAATTTTTGGAGATGGTGCGGCTAGTGTCATTCTATCTTCTTATGAAGATGAAGATGGACCCGAAATTATTGATGAAGCGATGTATCATTTTTATAAAGCCGAGCATATGATGGGTTTTAAATTGGTGAATACAGGTTTGCAAATGATTTTAGATCAATCGGTACCTCAAACTATTTCTGATCATTTTCCTAAAATTGTACATCCTTTTTTAGAAAAGAATAAAATGTCAATAGAAGAAGTTGATCATTTAATTTTTCACCCAGGTGGAAAGAAAATAGTACAAACGGTAGAAGATTTATTCGGAGCTCTAGGTAAAAATATTGATGACACGAAAGAAGTATTAAAATTATACGGAAACATGTCTAGCGCCACTGTTTTATATGTTTTGGAGCGTTTTTTAGATAAAAACTTACCTAAAGGAGATACCGGGTTAATGTTGAGTTTTGGGCCTGGATTCTCAGCACAAAGAATTTTGTTGAAATGGTAAAAGAATTTGAAAATAATAATTATTGGGCATTAATTCTGGGTGGTTCGAGTGGGTTGGGACTAGCTACTGCGAAAAAACTAGCGCAACACGGAATGCATATTTGTGTGGTGCATCGCAATAGAAAAACTGAATTACCAGCAATCAATGAACATTTTGATAGTATTAGAAAACTAGGTGTACAATTTTTGTCGTTTAACCTTAACGCTTTCAAAGAAGAAGATAGACATGTAATTGTTAATGAACTTCGTACTGCATTGCGAGAAGTAGGTCGTATTCGTACTTTCGTACATAGTGTGGCAAAAGGTAATTTAAAACCGATGGTATCGAAAGATACTCCCGTTTTAAAAAATGATGATTTTCATTTAACAATAGATGCCATGGCAATTAGTTTATACGATTGGACGAAAGTATTGTTTGATCAAAATTTATTTTCTAGTGATGCGCGAATAATAAGTTTCACTAGTGAAGGAAATTCTAAGGCATGGCCAAATTACGCCGCTGTTTCTGCAGCGAAAGTGACACTTGAAGCGATTACTAGGAATATCGCATTAGAGTTTGCTACTTTTGGAATTCGAGCTAATTGCATTCAGGCTGGAGTTACAGATACTTCATCGTTACGTGCGATTCCTGGGAGTCAAGAAATTATAAAACATTCTTTGAAAAGAAATCCGTTTAAAAGATTGACCTTGCCAGAGAATGTCGCCGATGTTGTGTATTTATTAAGTAAAGATGAAGCTGCATGGATTAACGGTAGCGTAATTCCTGTAGATGGAGGTGAACATATTAGTTAAACCTATGAATTCAGAAGAAATAATATCCGTATTACCATATCAAACGCCTTTTTTGTTTGTAGATGAGCTATCTACGATTACCGAAGATGGCATTACTGGGAGTTACACCTATAACGTAAATGAATATTTCTACAAAGGTCATTTTAAAGAACATCCAATAACACCAGGAGTTATTTTAACTGAAACGATGGCACAAATAGGGGTGGTTTGTTTAGGTATTTATCTATCGCGGAATAAAGAAAAACTAAATAGAAATCCGCAAGTTGCCCTAACTTCGAGTGCAGTAGATTTTTATGTACCTGTGTATCCTGGTGAGCGTGTAACGGTAATTTCTGAAAAAGAATATTTTAGATTCAATAAGTTGAAATGTAAGGTACAACTATTCAATGCACAAGATCAATTGGTTTGTAGAGGTTTTATTTCAGGAATGATAAATGAAAAATAGAGTAGTCATAACAGGTCTCGGCGTGGCAGCACCAAATGGTGTGGGCTTAGATAGCTTTAAAGAAGCCATAAAAAAAGGAACATCGGGTATTAAATTTTATCAAGAGCTTAAGGATCTCAATTTTTCATGTTGCATAGGTGGTATTCCATCAATTTCGGAAGATTTAAAAAAGGAATACTTTACAGAATTGCAGCTTCGAAATTTTAATAGTTCTGGAATTTTATATGGATGTATCGCTGGGATCGATGCCTGGAAAGATGCAAATCTTGAAATTAGTGATGCATTAGATTTTGATAGTGGTACTATCTTTGGAACGGGAACTTCTGGAGTAGACAAATTTCGAGAAGCTATCTATAAATTAGATGATAAAAAAGTAAAACGATTAGGGAGTACCGTTGTTGTACAAACGATGGCTAGTGGTATTAGCGCCTATTTAGGTGGTATGCTAGGATTAGGTAATCAAGTCACAACAAATTCATCGGCTTGTTCTACAGGAACTGAGGCAATTCTTACAGGTTTTGAACGCATACAAATGGGTAAAGCCAAACGTATGTTGGTTGGTAGTTGTAGTGATCATGGAGCATATTTATGGGGCGGTTTCGATGCTATGCGCGTGATGACTTACAGACATAATGAAGATCCAACCAAGGGCTCGCGCCCAATGAGTGAAACTGCTTCAGGATTTGTGCCTGGAAGTGGAGCTGGAGCGTTGGTTTTAGAATCTTTAGAAAGTGCTCAAGAAAGAGGAGCGACAATTTATGCCGAAATTTTAGGTGGCGCGGTAAACTCTGGCGGTCAACGTAATGGCGGAACCATGACTGCTCCGAATTCGGAAGCTGTACAACGTTGTATAAAGAATGCCATAAAAGATGCTAGTATTCATGCAGAAGAGATAGATGTTATTAATGGTCATTTAACAGCTACTATCAAAGATCCAGTAGAAATTGAGAATTGGACATTGGCTTTACAAAGACAGGGAAAGGAGTTTCCGTATATAAATTCGTTAAAATCGATGATAGGTCATTGCTTGGCTGCAGCCGGATCAATTGAAAGCGTAGCAGCGGTTTTACAAGTGAAAGATAATTTTATTTTTCCGACTATTAATTGTGAAGATGTACATCCAACGATAGCAACACTTATTAACCCAGATAAAATACCGAAAAAAGTAATTTTCGAAACTGTAGATATTGTTGCAAAAGCCAGTTTTGGTTTTGGAGATGTGAACGCATGTATCATTTTTAAAAAATATAAAGGTTGAAATATGCCTTTTTTTACGAACAGAAATTAAATAGTTAGTTATATGAATAACGAACAACTCATAGTAGCTTTAAAAAAAATAGTAAAACCTTATATTCAAGATGATGCGGCATTCGAAAGCTTATCAGAAGACACAGATTTTGTAAATGATTTGAAAATTAATTCTGCCAATTTAGTAGACGTAATTTTGGATGTAGAAGACGAATTTGATATTGAAATTGATAATGATTCAATGGAGCAAATGTTATCTGTCAAAGCAGCTATGGATATTATTACATCAAAATTAAACGAGAAATAATATTTGAGTGTTCAATACAAGGAGTTACCTAAAAGAAGATATGGATACGTTTGCTGTTAATGGACCATTGTTAAACGATTCGTTAAGCAAACTTTCTTCAATCAATACAATACTTGGTAATACTTCAATTACGTTAAATGCGGTCATTAAAGTATTACAGAAAGAACCAGAAAAAAAGTTTCATATTGTAGACATAGGTTGTGGTGCTGGAGATAATTTAAGAGCAATAGATCGTTGGTGCTCTAAAAACAGCAGAAAGATAAAATTAACCGGTATTGATGCGAACGAACACATTTTGGATTATGCTAAATCTCAAAAAAGCAATGGAGGTATTACTTATAAACAAGCCGATATTTTAGACCATAAGTTCGAATTAGAAACATGTGATATTTTAATAAGTAGTCACTTTATTTATCGATTTAAGGATGCCGAATTGGTAGATTTTGTAAATAAAGCGAGTAAAAAAGTAAATAATTCTATTATTTTTAGTGAGTTACAGCGCCATTTTCTTCCCTATCTTATGTTCTCGATTTTTGGTAGATTGTTATTTTTTAATACAATGGTTTTACAAGACGGGTTAAAAGCGATTAAAAACTCCTTTCAAAAAAAAGAACTGAGCATTATTTTAGAAAAACTTCAAATAAAGTCGTATCGTTTAAAATGGAAATGGGCGTTTCGATATTTAATTATAATCAAATTATAGATGATTGGTAATGATATTGTAGATTTAAAACTAGCACAAACTCAAAGTAATTGGAGGCGTAAAGGTTTTTTGGCTAAAATATGTACTAAGCAAGAACAAGATTTGATTGAAAAATCAAAGAATCCATTAGAATTAGTATGGTTGCTATGGAGTATGAAAGAGAGTGCCTACAAATGTTATATTCAGAAAAATCCAAGACGATTTTATGCGCCCAGAAAAATTAGTTGTGACCAAATTTCAGATGCCCGTGGGTCGGTTGTCATTAATAAAGAACGATATTTCACCAAATCAATAATTACAGATGATGTTATAGTAACCACAGCCGGCCAAACTCCTGATTTTATAGTCGAAGAAAATCACTTCTCTCTTGATGGTACTATCTCATTCAAAAAACAGAGTCAAGTTGTTAGAGCTCAATTGAAAAATGTAATTTCGAGAGTTTTAAATATTCCTAGAGATTCGTTACGAATTATTAAAGATAGCAGTGGTGTACCTCGAATATATGAAAATCAAAATCAGTTAGAAGTTTCATTTTCTATGTCTCATCATGGAAAATATGGAGCTTATTCAATTTTAAAACCAAAAGTATGAACGAATTTATAGCCTACGCTAAATCGAAATTAAACGTTGATAAAAGATTAATCCTTACCTACGCAATTATATACTTTACATGGGGAATGCTCATGGATAATTTTGGTGCCAAGGTCGAAATAGCCAAGTTTACATATTGGTGGCAGGTAATTACCGTATATCTCATATATATGATACCCATTTCATTGCTTCTGCGCGGATTGCCTTTTCACATGCAATATGCATATGGGTTAGTTGCAATGGCTTTGTTAGAATTCGGTGGATATGCCTTACAAACTTCGTATGCTTACCCTGATAATATGTTGGATAACTTGTTTAATATTAGAAACTTTAGTTTAGGGATGGCGCTGTTTTTTGCTTTGTACTTTCCGGTGGGAAACTTATTGGTAGGCAAGGTTTACAATGCTATTTTCAAAACAAAAGCACTATAAATGTCTAGATTGAAAGAGCAGTTATTAGAGGCGTGCAATCAATTTGTAGCACGACGCACGAAAACTGTTAGTGAAATTATCACATCATATCAAAAAGCATTGGCTTCAGAAACAAAAAGTAGTGCAGGCGATAAGCACGAAACAGGTCGAGCGATGCTGCAATTAGAAATGGAAAAAGCAGGTCAACAATTGGCAAGTATTAATCAGATGAAAATGGTGTTGGCTAAGTTAACTATTCAAAGCTCAGAAGTAGTCAGATTGGGCAGTCTCGTTGTGACCGATAGCGCACATTATTTTTTAGCCATAAGTGCTGGAGAAATTAAAATTGATGGTAAAAGTTATTATGCTGTTTCAGCAAATTCTCCAATTGGTAAATTGTTGCTTGGTAAACAAGTAGGTGACATTGTTAATTTTACTAAGGAAATGTTAATTAAAGCTATTTTCTAGACTACAATTAGTATTTTTAACAAACTAATTCAAACTCAAATATGAAAAAAATAATATTCCTCGCATTGGCGATTTGTATCCTTGCCCCAACGAGTATGGATGCTCAAAAAAAGAAGAAAAAGAGAAAAGGTAAAACAGAAATTCCTAAACAACCTGTAAAACCAAAGTCCAAAAAAGGAATAAAAAAATATGGAGAAGTTATAACCAAGGATGCAGTTTCTGATAAGGGGCTTTTCGATTTACATAAGGTAAAGAAAGCATATTACTATGAAATTCCGTTTTCAAAGCTTAATAAAGATATGTTGTGGGTGAGTCGTGTGACTAAAATTCCAACAGGATTAGGAGGGGGCTTCTTTAATGCAGGAACAAAAACAAATGAACAGGTGGTTCATTGGACTCGATATCAAGACAAGATATTATTGAAGGTGAAATCTTTCAGAAATGTTGCTGATAGCTCTAAAGCAATAAGTGCTTCAGTTCGTGTAAATAATTATGAGCCAACGTTGTATGCATTCGATATTAAAGCATTTAATTCCGATTCAACCAAGGTAGTAATCGACGTTACAAAGTTCTTTAGTACTGATGTATTAGCCATAAGTGGTTTGCCAAGCTTTTTGCGCAAGCGTTATAAAGTAAAACGTTTAGATGGGTCGCGTAGCTTTATTAATAGCATGAAAAGCTTTCCTGAAAATATTGAAGTGAAGCAAGATTTTACCTATGAAGCATCAGAGCCACCCTCATCGGCATCAACAGGATCTATCAGTTTGCAAATGAATCAATCTATGATTTTATTGCCTGAAAAACCGATGCAACCTAGACTATATGATCCGCGGGTTGGTTTTTTTACAGTGAGTCAATACGATTTTGGTAGTGAAGCTTTAAAAGCTGATCAAAAAACATACATTCGTCGTTGGCGGTTAGAGCCAAAAGACCATGCTGCCTATGCTCGGGGTGAATTGGTGGAACCTATAAAACCAATTGTATATTATTTAGATCCTGGAACACCCGAAAATTTAAGGAAATATATTAAACAAGGTATTGAAGATTGGCAAAAACCTTTTGAGACAGCAGGGTTTAAAAATGCTATCATAGCTAAAGATGCGCCAACGCCAGAGGAGGATCCAGAATTTAGTCCAGAAGATATTCGGTATTCTGTGGTGCGTTATGTGGCAAGTACAACTCGAAATGCTGTTGGACCAAGTGTTTCTGACCCTAGAAGTGGCGAGATTATTGAAAGTGATATTATTTGGTACCATAATCACTTAAGAAGTTATCGGAATAGATATTTATTAGAAACGGCGGCAGCAAATCCAAGTGCGAGAACACTCAACACAAAACCAGAAGAAATAGGAGAGATGATGCGAATGGTGATTGCTCATGAGGTTGGTCATGCGCTAGGATTCCCTCATAACATGGCCGCTAGTTTTGCGTATCCGGTAGAATCTTTAAGAGATGGTGCTTTTACTCAAGAATTTGGGCTGGCGGCGAGTCTAATGGACTATACGCGTTATAATTATGTGGCTCAGCCCGGAGATAAAAATATTCGATTTGTACGTCAAATGGGCCCATATGATCATTATGCCACAAATTGGGGATATCGATATATTAGAGGTGCTGCATCTCCAGAAGCAGAGAAAATAACATTAGATAAATGGATTTCAGAGACTAAGGGAGATCCAAAATTTAAATTTGGTAGACAATCGAGTCGCTTTGATCCACAATCGCAAACAGAATGTGTTGGTGATGATCCTATCAAAGCAAGTGATTATGGATTGAAAAATCTAAAATATGTTGCGAAAAACTTACCAAGTTGGACATCGGATGCCACCAATAATTACCAAGATCTAGAAGAGCTTTACGGAGAATTATTAGGAGTATACAGTAGGTATATCGGTCATGTATTAACCAATATAGGCGGAGTCTATGAGAATATTAAAATGCCTGATCAAGAAGGTGTAGTATATACACATGTGGATAGAGCTACGCAAAAAGCTTCCTTACGTTGGTTACACACCAATATTTTTGATACGCCAACATGGTTGATAGATAAAAGCATTCTTCAAAATATAGATCACGCAGGTTATTTTGAGCGCTTGAGACGCGTGCAGG
Source organism: uncultured Flavobacteriaceae bacterium (assembly GCA_947500525.1). Classification (GTDB taxonomy): domain Bacteria; phylum Bacteroidota; class Bacteroidia; order Flavobacteriales; family Flavobacteriaceae; genus Aureibaculum. The sequence goes on from CANMSH010000004.1 coordinate 132,465, forward strand.
CCCGATATGTCAACTCTTTATTAAGTTTCGACCGCATAGGTCGTTTGATTGACGCAGAGACCGTTAATACATCTTACTATAGTGCACTTGAAATGCTTAGGGATTTAAGAAGTGGGCTTTGGAAAGAAGCGAATAATGGAAGAAATGTAGATTTATATAGAAGAAACTTGCAACGTACGTATTTAGATAGAATGGATTATTTGCTTACCAATAACGGACAATCACCAAGAAGAAGCAGACCAGGTTTTGAAGGTACGCTAACGTACAATGTAAATACATCGGATGTAAGAGCGTTGGTGCGTGGTGAATTGAAAACATTACGCTCAAGATTGAGAAGTGCAAAAAACGGTATTAATACTGTAACGCGGTATCATTATGAAGATGCGATTGCGAGAATAGATCAATTGTTAGACCCTAAATAAGATCACCTAGTATAGAAAATCAAAATTTTAATACAAAAGAGTTATCAAAAATTGGTAACTCTTTTTTGCATTATTAGTTCATCTATTTGAAAGTATATTTGTCGACCTCTTTCAAGTAATTTGGTATGTTTAATGAAGATATTTCTACCATTAAACCCAAGTTTGATTAAGTAATGATCCCCATTAAAAAAAGACTGTTTTACAATCCCTTTCAAATCAGAGGACTTCACTATCTGGATTTCATGAGGATACACAATAACGATTCCAAATTTTTGAGAATCAGTTATTTCTGAGATTTTAAATTCGTTAAACTCATCAAAAAAAGATGCAATTAAATTATTCTTAGCATGCTGGTATAAATCTTTTGGGGTTCCATAGGCTATTGATTCTCCGCGATATAAAAATAGTATTTTATCTGCAAAAGAAACAACATCATCCCTGTCATGGGTAGCCACTATGCATGAAATATTCTGTTTTTTTAAATAATGAAACAAACTTCGTCGTAATGACTGTTTTTTTAAATTATCAATATGACTAAAAGGCTCATCTAATAATAAAATCTCAGGCTCTTTTGCAAGGGCTCTCGCTAGAGCTGCACGTTGTTTTTGACCTCCACTTAAATATTTAACCTTCGTTTTTGCAACTTCCTCTAATTCTACCACTTCAACTAATTCAGTGATACGCTCTTGTTTTTTATCAAGATCTACGTTTGATAGAAATTTGCCAATATTATTTTCAACCGTTGTAAATGGCATCAAGTCGAATTCTTGAGCAACATACTTCATATAATCAGGACCTGGAATTAAATTAAACTCAGGACCTAAAATTTGTTCCTCGTTCCAATAAATTTCACCTTCCTTTAGATCATATTCACCGTGTATTAGCTTTAATAAAGTACTTTTACCAGAACCACTTTCGCCAGCAATAGCAAGACATTCTCCTTGCCCAATTGAGAAATTGATGTTTTTTAAAGTAGAATCAACTTTATAACTAAAAGAGATGTTATTGACTTGAAGCATGTCTAATATAGCAACGGTTTTGCTAAAAAGCCGCTTATCAAGAAGGACAAGCGGCTCATCATTTTAAGAGGTTTATATTTAATCTTTATATTCTGATTTGAGTTCCTTAATACCCATATTATAAAGAGTAAATCCAAAGATGTCGGCGTATTGCTCAATCGTTTTACTAACCGGTGTTCCTGCGCCATGACCAGCATTTGTTTCGATTCTAATTACTGTTGGGTTTTCACCTGTTTGTTTGTCTTGTAATTCAGCAGCAAATTTAAAACTATGGGCAGGTACAACTCTATCGTCATGATCACCAGTAGTTACCATTGTCGCAGGATATTGCACGCCTTCTTTAACGTTATGAACTGGCGAATACCCCTTGATATATTCGAACATTTCTTTACTCTCTTCAGAAGTGCCATAATCATACGCCCATCCAGCACCAGCGGTAAAAGTATGGTAACGTAACATATCTAAAACACCAACAGCAGGTAAGGCAACTTTCATTAAGTCTGGTCGTTGAGTCATGGTGGCGCCTACCAATAAACCACCATTTGAACCGCCTCGAATTGCTAAATAATCTGATGAGGTATAGTTATTTTCAATTAAATATTCTGCAGCAGCAATAAAGTCATCAAACACATTTTGTTTTTGCATTTTAGTTCCGGCTTTATGCCATGCTTTACCGTATTCTCCACCACCTCTAAGATTTGGAACCGCATAGATACCACCTTGTTCCATCCATACAGAATTAGCAATACTAAAACTAGGAGTTAATGAAATATTAAATCCACCGTAACCATATAAAATAGTTGGATTTTTACCATTGAGTTCAACGCCTTTTTTATGTGTGATGATCATAGGCACTTTTGTGCCATCTTTTGAGGTATAAAAAACTTGTTTTGATTCATATTCATCTGAATTGAAATCAATTTCTGGTTTCCAGTACACATCATATTCACCAGAGTCAGCATCAAACTTATATGTAGTGCCAGGTGTTTTATAATTGGTAAAAGAAAAATACATTTCTTTATCATCTTTTTTACCTCCAAAACCTCCAGCACTTCCTACGCCCGGCAATTTAATCTCACGAATTAATTTACCCTCCATATCATATTGAAGCACCTTAGAAACAGCATCAACCATATATTCAGCAAAGAAATAGCCACCACCTGATGATGGACTCAACACATGCTCAGTTTCTGGAATAAAGTCTCTCCAGTTTTCTGGTTGCGGATTTGCAGCATCTACAGTAACCACTTTTTGATTTGGAGCGTTGCGATTTGTTACCAGATATAATTTGCTTCCTCTATTATCGGCAACATATGTATCACTATCAGTGTCATTTAAAATAGTAATTAACTTTGAATTCGGATTTTCAAGATCTTTAATAAAAAGTTTATTTCCAGAAGTTGATGTAGAAGCAGTAAGTACCATATATCGATCATCTTCAGTTAAGTAAGCGCCAATATATCGGTGTTTTTGTTCAGGAGTACCACCAAAAATGAGCTCGTCATCTTTTTGAGAAGTTCCTAGTTTATGGTAATAAACTTTATGTTGATCAGTTTTTGCAGAGAGTTCACTTCCTTTTGGTTTATCATAACTAGAGTAGAAGAAACCTTCATTTCCTTTCCAAGAAACACCGCTAAATTTTACATCAATTAAAGTGTCCTCTTTAATTTCTCTTGTTTCCGCATCAATAATGATGATTTTTCTCCAATCACTTCCTCCTTCAGAGATAGCATAGGCCGCAATTTGACCATTTTTTGAAAATTGTAAGGTTGAAAGAGATGTTGTTGCGTCTTCAGAAAATGTATTTGGATCCAAAAATACTTCAGCTTCACCATCGCCTTTTTGACGATATACAACGTATTGATTTTGAAGTCCATCATTTTTATAAAAATAAGTGTAATCACCTTCTTTAAATGGACGGCTTAGTTTTTCATAGTTCCAAAGTTTCTCAAGACGTTCCTTTAAATCTTTTCGATAGGGTATTTGATCTAGATAACCAAAGGTAACTTTATTTTGAGCTTCAACCCAAGCAGCCGTTTCGTCAGATTTATCATCTTCTAACCAACGATAAGGATCCTTAACATCAGTACCGAAGTAATTGGTAATCGTATCAACTTGTTTAGTTTCGGGATAAGATAGTGCCATTGGTGATTCAGCTTTTGGTTCTGTTTTACAAGAAATAATTAGGAGTGCTGTCAAAAGCACAAAGGATAGATTTTTCATGATATACGAATTAGTTTAGTGTGAACGAACACAAAACTACTAAAAAAGGCACACTATTAAGTGCGCCTTTTTTCTATAACAAAACTTTAACATACTATAGAATCGTATGAAAATTGTTTTAGAAGTTCTAAATTAGCTATGTAACGCTCTTTTGTCAGTAGCATCCAAAGCCGCCTCTTTTACAGCTTCGGCATATGTTGGATGTGCATGACTCATACGAGCAATATCTTCTGCTGATGCTCTAAACTCCATAGCGGTTACCGCTTCTGCAATTAAATCGGCAACACGTGCACCAACCATGTGTACCCCTAAAACTTCATCAGTAGCAGCATCAGCCAAAATTTTCACAAAACCATCAATATCTCCACTAGCCCTAGATCTACCTAAAGCCCGCATCGAGAATTGACCAGATTTGTAATTTACTCCAGCTTCTTTTAACTCTTCTTCTGTTTTTCCAACAGCAGCTACTTCTGGCCATGTGTAGACAACACCAGGAATTAAATTGTAATCTATATGTGGTTTTTGTCCTGCAATTGTTTCGGCTACAAATACACCTTCTTCTTCGGCCTTATGTGCTAACATTGCTCCTTTTACAACATCACCTATAGCGTAAATATTTGACACGTTCGTTTGTAGATGAGCGTTTACTTCAACTTGACCTCTTTCACTTAATGTTACGCCCGCTTTGTCTAATGCTAATCCGTCGGTATAAGGTCTTCTCCCAACAGAAACTAAACAGTAATCTCCTTTAAATTCAACTGGATTTCCTTTTTTATCGTCGGCGGTAACGGTAACTTCTTTTGCAGAAGTTTTTACCCCAGTTACCTTATGTTTTGTATAAAATTTTACGCCTTGTTTCTTCAGTACTTTTTGTAATTCTTTTGATAGAGACGCATCCATAGTAGGTATAATCCTGTCCATATATTCAATTACCGAAACTTCCGCTCCTAAACGTTTGTATACTTGTCCTAATTCTAAACCAATAACACCACCACCAATGACAACCATATGTTTTGGTATTTCTTTTAAGCTCAGTGCTTCAGTTGATGTAATAACACGTTTTTTATCAAGTTTGATAAAGGGTAAAGTTGAAGGTTTAGAACCAGTAGCGATAATTATATTTTTCGCCTCTATTTCTTCAGATTTGCCATCTTCTTTAGCAACATTAATATGAGTAGCATCTTTAAAAGAACCAAGGCCGTTATAGACAGTAATTTTGTTTTTGTCCATCAAATATTGAATGCCTGCAGTGTTCGTATCAACAACATTTTGCTTTCGGGCAATCATCTTTTCTAAATTCGCATTTACATCTCCACTAATTTCAATACCATGTCCTTCAAAATGAGTAATAGCATCGTGATAATGATGCGAAGAATCTAGAAGTGCTTTTGACGGAATACAACCCACATTTAAACAGGTTCCTCCTAATGTATTGTATTTCTCTATTATGGCAGTTTTCATGCCGAATTGTGCACAGCGTATCGCTGCAACATACCCTCCAGGTCCAGAGCCAATAACGGCTACATCATATGTACTCATACGTTCTATAAATTTTGATTAACAAAAATAGTATAAATAGTTCACTTCTTACATACGTTTTAAATAGTAATTAATTGTATCTAGAGTTATAAAAGTTAGTTTTTATTTTGAATGAAATAATGTGTGGGCTCAAGTGAATCTGTTAACTTTGTTTCCTTAAACTGTTATGCAGATCTTGAACGTTCAAAAGTACACCTCTGAATTTCGATACAACTTAAAACTTGCTTACCCGGTAATGCTGGGTATGATCGGTCATACCTTAGTGGGACTTGTTGACAATATCATGGTGGGACAATTAGGAACTGCAGAATTGGCAGCAGTTTCTTTGGGAAATAGTTTTGTTTTTATTGCCATGTCTTTAGGAATTGGATTCTCTACTGCAATTACTCCACTGGTTGCTGAGGCAGATGGAGAGAATAATATAGAAAAAGGAAAACAGGCGTTTAATCATGGTATTTTCTTGTGTACCATTTTAGGGATCGTGCTGTTTGGTCTTATTTTACTCGCAAAACCGCTCATGCATCATATGAGTCAGCCTGAAGAAGTAGTAGTATTGGCTATGCCATATTTAGATTTGGTTGCATTTTCATTAATTCCGTTGATTATGTTTCAAGGATTTAAGCAGTTTACTGATGGTTTGTCTCAAACAAAATATGCCATGTGGGCAACGATTCTTGCGAATATTATCAACGTAGTTTTAAATTATTTGTTGATTTTTGGAAAATTTGGTTTTCCAGAAATGGGTATTGTGGGTGCAGCTATTGGCACATTGATTTCGCGAATTGTTATGGTCGTTTTTATTTGGGGATTCTTAAAATCTAAGAAAAAATTCAAGCCTTATGTCGAACGGTTTAGTTTTAAAAAAATCCAGAAAACTATTCTTAGAAAAATTATGAGTCTAGGCTTTCCTTCAGCCCTTCAAATGTTGTTCGAAGTTGCTGTGTTTACAGCAGCTATTTGGCTTTCAGGTGCTTTAGGCAAAAACCCGCAAGCGGCAAATCAAATAGCTTTGAATTTATCATCCATGACTTTTATGATTGCTATGGGCCTAGGAGTGGTAGCAATGATTAGAGTTGGTAACCAAAAAGGGTTAAAAAATTTCAAAGATTTGCGAAGAATAGCGCTTTCTATATTTCTATTAGTTTTTCTGTTGGATGTGGTCTTTGCGACATTGTTTTTTATATTTAACACGCAATTGCCCAGATTCTACGTTGATGAACATGATTTGATAAATCAATTAGATAATTTTGAAGTAATAGCAATTGCATCAAAACTATTATTAGTCGCTTCTGTTTTTCAAATCTCTGACGGTGTTCAAGTTGTGGTATTAGGTGCGCTTCGAGGATTGCAAGATGTAAAAATACCAACCTTAATCACTTTTATTGCATATTGGATTATTGGTTTTCCGATAAGTTATTTTTTAGGACAAGAGCAAGCCTTTGGAAGTGTTGGAATATGGGCAGGATTGCTAGCAGGGTTGACGGCTTCGGCAATTATGTTGTATATTCGATTTAATTATTTAACCAAAAAATTAATTGTTCAAAATAGTAACAGCTAAATGGGTATTGTTTTAAATCAATCTTTTAAAAACACGCTTGTACTGTTTCTTGGGTTTGCCATTGGCGGAATAAATACCTTGTTTCTATATACTAAATTTTTGCATGAAGATTATTACGGTTTAATCGTTTTTTTGTTGTCCGCTGCGAATATAATCTTACCATTATTGGTCTTTGGAATGCAGCATACCGTCATCAAATTTTTTAGTTTATATCAAACTAAGAAAGAGCAAGATGAATTTTTGATGAGCACCTTGATCGTTCCATTACTTATTATTATTCCATTGGCTTTTTTAGGGATGATGACCTATGAAACTATTGCCAATTGGTTATCACAAAAAAACGGCATTATAAAGCCATATTCATATCTTATTTTTCTAGCGGCCATTTTTATGGGATATTTTGAAGTGTTCTATTCATGGGCTAAAATTAGAATGCAATCTGTTTTTGGAAACTTTATTAAAGAAATTTTTGCTAGAATTTGTGCAACCGTATTGTTAATAGGAGTGTATGTTGATGTCCTTTCCAATGAAGAATTCATCTATGCAATGGTTATTGTATATTTTGTAAGGATGTTAATTATGATTGGATATGCTCTAAGTATATATAGACCAGCACTTATATTAAAGTTTCCTAAAAATTTTAAAGAAATCCTATCATATTCATTCTATATTATTTTGGCAGGATCGGCGGCAACCATACTCTTAGAAATAGATAAGTTTATGATTCCGCAGCTGAAACAAATAGCACAAGTTGCATATTATTCGGTTGGTATTTACATTGCTTCGGTTGTGGCAATTCCATCAAGAGCAATGCAACAAATAATTAATCCGATAACCGCTAAAGAATTAAATGCAAATAATCTGAGTGAAGTTGAAAGCTTATATAAGAAAAGCTCCATTAATTTATTGGTAGCTGGAGGACTCTTATTTTTACTTATTAATTTAAATGTAAAGGACTTATATCTTATTATTGATAAGCCTGAGTTCTCTGTTGGAGTTTTGATAGTGCTGCTTATTTCTATTGCCGAATTGTATAAACTTGCTTTAGGAACCAATGGTGCTATTCTTGTAAATTCTAAGTATTATAAAATGTTTTTCTATTTTTCAATTTTGATGGCTGTTAGCGTGATTGTGTTGAATAGGTGGTTGATTGAGGTTCTAGGTATTGATGGTGCGGCATTGGCAACACTAATAGTCGTTCTAGTGTTTAGCACGGTAAAAATTGTTTATATTAAGAGTAAAATGGGTATGCAACCTTTTACAAAAAAAACAATAGTCGTATTAATTGTCATTGCAGTGCTATTTTTAGGATTTAATTTTTGGAACTTTTCATTTCATCCAATAGTAAACATTTTGCTAAAGACTACCATTGTTTCTGTAGTGTACGGAATACTAGTTTTAAAACTAAATATTTCGAGAGATATGCAAGAGGTGTATACTAAATACATAAAATAAAAAATCCTGAGGTCAAACCTCAGGATTTTCTCTTCATCTACTTTCTTCTTTTTCTATATTTTCGATCGTCATCATCGTAATCGTCATCATCATGTTTCTTTAACTTTTTACGTTTAATGATGGTCCCTTTTTGATGACCTTTTTTATACCCTTTCTTACCTTTTTTTGATTTATAGTAGTAGTAATCATTATCTTCTCCATAATCTTCAAAGTCATCATAAAAATCATCATTAAAGAAGAAATCATCATTGTAATCAAAAATAGATGAGATAAAACGGTCTGCAATATAGAAATTGTTAAATCTATGTTTTACATGACCAAAGTATCTAACATTTCCATAATGATCATACTTGATTCTTAAACCACCAACACGAGTCATTTTTCTTCTTCTATAGTCAATAAAAATAGATCCTATTCTCGATACTTTACCATATCTGTTATAATTAATAAAGGTGTTACCAATTCTTTTAATTCTTCCGTCATAATCCCTAGAAATTCGTACACGACTAAATGGAACTCTTTTCTTATATCTTCGCCCGTTTCTATACACATATTGTGTAGTGAGACGACCTCTTCTGGCATTCGTATTAAAATCGAATTCTCCGTCAGGGTATACATAAAACTTAATCCCTTTTTCATAAAATTGAATTGGTTTTACGCGATAACGATTGTAATAATCCTTTGTGCTGTTTGCTTTTACTCCGTCTGAGGCTTCAACAGTAGAAACCATCATGAGCATACCTAATAATAATAGTAGTCCTTTTTTCATAATACATGGTTTTAAGGATTATGCCTACTCTATAAGTTTTTCGGCTTCCACTTGTTATTTGAGTTTCAAAGAGCGTGCCAAAAACTATTAATACATATTAAAATACTGAAAATCAATTATTTAAATCATAATTTGCTTTTTTTATTTTGTTTAACGAATTTTAATTTTTTTTTAACACTTTGATATGCTGAATGTATTATATTTGCCCTCATTCAGCATAACCAACTAAAAAATGTTTCGAAAAGGTATCGCCTTATTCTTTCTAAGTATATTTCTAATATCGGCAATGGCTCCGACTATTGTGTCGATGTTAAATGGTGATTCAGAGATTTGTTTTTTAATGGATATAGGTGATGAGGAAAGTAAAGAAAAAGAAAAATCTAAAGATGCTGAAACAAAAATAGTACATCTGTCAAATACAAACCTTTCTCTATATGGTTTGGAACTTTCTGATACGATGGGCTATTATCTCAAAAATTATGCAAAACCTTACTTGAATTTAGTTTCTCCACCTCCCGAGCACAACATATAACAAAAACGCATTTTTTCGGTCAATGAGTATTGGCATCAATTGAAGTAAAATTTCTCTTAGTACTACACTAAGAGATAAAATATTATTGTTATATGTTTAAAACTATTAAAAATGATTTACCGGCTAGTATAGTCGTATTTTTTGTTGCGTTACCATTATGTCTGGGTATCGCATTGGCAAGTGGAGCGCCATTATTTTCAGGACTAATTGCAGGAATTATAGGAGGAATTGTGGTTGGATCAATGAGTGGTTCTTCTATAGGAGTGAGTGGTCCGGCAGCAGGTTTGGCCGCTATCGTTTTAGCTTCGATAGGAACCTTAGGAGGTTATCAAAACTTTTTAGTTGCTGTTGTTTTAGGAGGAATAATACAAATTGTTTTTGGGTTTCTCAAAGCAGGAATTATCGGTTATTATTTTCCTTCGTCAGTAATTAAAGGGATGTTGACTGGTATAGGTATTATTATAATTCTTAAGCAGATCCCTCATTTTTTTGGATATGATTCGAACCCAGAGGGTGATTTTGCATTCTTTCAAGTTGATGGTGGAAATACGTTTTCTGAAATTTTAAAAACAGTAAACTATATCAAGCCAGGATCAGCATTGATTGGTGCGATTGGTTTAGCTATACTACTTTTATGGGATAAAGTGCTATCTAAAAAAGGAAAAATATTTCAACTTGTTCAAGGTCCATTAGTGGCTGTGGTTGTTGGAATTGTATTCTATATTATTACAAAATCTAACGAGGCGTTAGCGATATCAAGTTCTCATCTAGTAAGTGTTCCAGTACCAGAAGACACGGCCTCTTTTTTAGGGCAGTTTAGCTTCCCGAATTTTACAGTCATTGGTAATGCCGATGTCTGGATTGTTGCTTTTACAATTGCTTTAGTGGCGAGTTTAGAAACGCTTCTATGTGTTGAAGCGACAGATAAGTTAGATCCACAGAAAAATGTGACACCAACAAATCGTGAGTTGTTAGCACAAGGAACTGGAAATATTGTCTCTGGAATGATTGGGGGACTGCCAATTACACAAGTAATTGTAAGAAGTTCGGCCAACATTCAATCGGGTGGTCGCTCAAAAATGTCGGCAATCATACATGGTTTTTTCTTATTGATTTCGGTAATTTTAATTCCGAGATTGTTGAATATGATCCCATTGTCGGTTCTGGCGGCGGTACTCCTTATTGTAGGATATAAACTGGCGAAACCAGCGTTGTTTAAAAAAATGTACGATTTAGGTTGGAAACAATTTATTCCGTTTACGGTAACCGTATTAGGGATTGTTTTTATTGATTTATTATATGGAATTGGTTTAGGATTGGCAGTTGGTATTGTTGTTATTCTAATAAAGAGTTATCAAAACTCACATTTCTTGCATATTGAAGATAAGAGTAATGGAAAGCATAAAATAAAAATGACGTTGGCCGAAGAAGTTACCTTTTTTAATAAAGGAGCCATTCTTAAAGAACTAGAGAGTCTTCCAAGAGATACATTTTTAGAATTGGATGTGCGTAAAACTAGATACTTAGATAACGATATCGTTGAAATTCTTGAGGATTTTGCTTTTAAGGCGAAAGAAAGAAATATAGATATTCAGTTGATTTCCGAAAGGGGAATTGTTGAAAATCCCGATAGTTTTATTCAATTTTTCAAATTAAGACCAAAAACAGCCTAAAAATTAAATATTATGAAGAACAATAAATATAAAATACTAGTGCTTTCAGATTTAAAAAAGTCTGTTGAATCTGAATTAAAGAGTACCATAAGTTTGGCGAAAATGATTGACGGTGAAATTACATTGTTACACGTTAAAAAACCAATTGACCTGGTAGGAAGAGAAAGTCAATTGTCAGCCATGAGAACTATTAACGAACAACAAGTTAATACTTCTAATAAGTTAGGAAACTTAATTAGATCTTGTCGTAAAGATTTTGGAGTGAAAATAGACCGTAAAATAGTTATAGGTAATCTAAAGAACGAAATAGAGTCTTATTTAGATACGTATAAACCTGACATTGTTGTTATGGGTAAAAGAAAATCAAATTCTTTTAGTATTATCGGAGATAATGTTATTAAATTAGTACTTAAGAAACATAAAGGACCTTTAATGATTGCTGGTAACGATACCTTAAATCCTACAGATGAAGTATCTTTAGGTGTTCTAAATACCGATGACACAATAGGAAACGTTGATTTCATAGATGAATTCCTACGCAATACGAAGCGACCTGTGAAAAAATTTACAATTGCCCAAAGTGGTAATAAGGTGAAAAATACCAGTGTGGATACTATTGGTACGAACGCAGTTGAATATGTTTTTGATGACACTTTAGAGGCCATTGAGAATGTATCAAAGTATGCATCAAAGAGTAATATAAACTTGATGTTTGCAGATAAAACTGATGCAACTGTTAAAAATCTTATGGATAAATTAGATGTTTCATTGTTGCTAACAGAGAAACATTCAACAATACTACAGAACTAATTAATTAACAACAAAAAATTAAATACTTATGAAAGCGCATACTAAAGAAACGCAAGCGGTAATGACTCCTGAGAAATCATTGGAAGCTTTAAAAGAAGGAAACAAAAGATTTCAAAATAGCTTAAAAGCAGATAGAAATTTATTAGAGCAAGTAAAAGATACAAGTACAGGGCAGTACCCATTTGCAACAATACTGAGCTGTATAGATTCTAGAGTGTCTTCTGAGCTGATTTTTGACCAAGGTATTGGTGATATCTTTAGTGCAAGAGTTGCTGGTAATTTTGTGAATGAAGACATCTTAGGAAGTATGGAGTTCGCTTGTAAATTGGCTGGGACAAAAGTAATTGTGGTTCTAGGGCATACTGCCTGTGGAGCTGTTAAAGGGGCATGTGATGATGCAAAACTAGGAAACTTAACTGCTATGCTTTCTAAAATAAAGCCAGCGGTAAATGCTATAACAGAGCCTCAAGATCAAAGCCTAAGAAATTCAGGAAATATAGAGTTTGTAAACAATGTGGCCGAAAAAAATGTGCACTTAACGATTGATAGAATCATGGCGGAGAGTTCAGTACTAGCAGAAATGGTAGGAAACGGAGAGATTAAAATCGTTGGTGGTATGTATGATATTCATACGGGTGCCGTAAATTTTTATGAATAAACAGCTTTAATTGTGAAATTTAAAAAATTTGATAAAATAAAAATGGCAGCGTTAGTACTCGTACTAATGTTGCCACTTTTGGCTCAGTCTCAAGATAGTAATTTTGGAAACTGGCTTATTTACATTGGTAATAAAAAGTTGAATTCTAAATGGAATATTCATAATGAAGTTCAGTATAGAAATTACAACACTATTGGAGACCTTGAACAGTTATTATTAAGAACGGGAGTAGGGTATAATCTTACCGAAAATAATAACAACTTGTTGCTAGGTTATGGTTATATATTATCAGAGAATTACGTAGGTGATTCGAACGAAAAAGTATCCGTAAATGAGCATAGGATTTTTCAGCAATTTACAACAAAACATAAAGTTGGAAAGCTGAAGTTTAATCACCGATATCGTTTTGAGCAGCGCTTTGTAGAGGATGATTTTAAAATGAGATTTCGTTATTTTTTAAATTTACAAGTACCTCTTAGTAAAAAAGAGAAAGTTGACAATACCTATTACTTATCCGCTTATAATGAGATATTTTTGAATACCAAGACGTCAATTTTTGATCGTAACAGGTTGTATGGTGGATTGGGATATCACTTAAACAGCAAGATACGATTTGAAGCTGGATATATGAACCAATTTTTTGAAACAAGTAGCAGGGATCAATTTAATATAATTGCCTTCGTCACTTTCTAAAATACATATTTTTTAAATAAAAAAAACCATTACTTTTCGTTTTGGTTTTTTTTTTTGCTAATAAAAACTAACTTGTGGGTTCTAAAAAGAAATAAAATGAAAAAACTATTTTCAAATATCAGAGGAGATGCATTTGGTGGAATTACCGCAGGAATTGTGGCATTACCGTTAGCCTTGGCATTTGGTGTTTCATCAGGCTTAGGGCCAAGTGCCGGTTTATATGGAGCAATATTCATTAGTTTCTTTGCCGCTCTTTTTGGCGGTACCAATACGCAAATATCTGGTCCAACAGCACCAATGACCGCTGTAAGTATGGTAATCATTGCTGGTATAATTGCTTCTAATGACGGAGATGTGAATAAAGCGCTACCCGCAATTTTAACAGTATTCTTATTGGCCGGAATTATGCAAATTGGTTTAGGAGCTATTGGTCTGGGTAAATATATTCGGTATATACCTTATCCCGTTGTTTCTGGCTTTATGACGGCCATTGGTGTTATTATTTTGGTTACTCAAATTTTACCTTCTTTAGGATATTACCCAAAGGAAGATCAAGAATATGTGCAGCAATTTAAACCACAGGCAGAAGAAGTTATTTTAGAAAATATCTTAAAGGAAGAGGCAGCAGAGGATATATTGGTTTTAGAAGATTTTAAAGAAACCATTAGTCGAGCAGAAAAGATTACGCAAGCTGATATACTAAAAGAATCACAAACATTGGCGGCAAAAAATGCTTCTGGTGTGCTTGGTGCATTTAAAGTGCTTCCTAGAGCGTTACAAAATATTAATTGGCTAGAAGTAATTCTTGCACTTGGTACAATTATCATAATTTATGGCTTTAAACGAATAACCACCAAAGTACCGAGTACTCTGGTAGCTCTTGTCGTCATGTCGGCTATAGCCATTCTTGCAAAGCTAGATTACAGACCTATTCCTCAAATTCCAGAGGGATTACCCGAGTTCAAGGCCGAAATATTTACAAACTTCAGTCTTGGAAGTATACAGCCTTATATCTTTACGGCGTTGGCATTGTCTTTACTAGGTGCCATTGATTCGTTACTTACCAGTATCGTAGCAGATAATATGACCAAAACAAAGCATAAACCAAATAAGGAGTTAATTGGTCAGGGAATAGGAAATAGTATCGCAGCATTATTTGGAGGTATACCTGGTGCTGGGGCAACAATTCGTACAGTTGTAAATATTAATTCTGGTGGTAAAACTAGGCTTTCAGGTATGATAGCTGGTGTTTTATTATTTATTATACTTTTAGCAATTGCACCACTTGCTTCGAAAATACCAGCCGCAGTACTCGCCGGAATATTAATAACCGTTGGAATTGGTGTGATGGATTACAAAGGTTTAAAAGCCATCCCGAGCTTACCGAAAGATATTAAACTAGGGCCGCTCAAGTTAAGTTCTGAAGTATTAATTATGTTGGTTGTTCTAATATTATCATCTTTTTGGGACTTAGTTTTTGCCGTAGGTATTGGCTTAGTAATAGCTTCTTTGATGTTTATGAAAAAGATTGGTGATTTGACGGCCGAACGATCCGATGTGAGGTCATTAGGTAAGGAGAAAGCATGGGCTGATGAATCAGGTTTTCCTGACGAATTGAAAGAAGAAGTTTTTATTAAACATATAAAAGGACCTTTGTTTTTTGGTTCTACTAGTGATTTTCAAGCATTAGCACTACAGATTCCAGAAACGGCTTCTACTGTAATTATGCGTTTAGATAGAATGCAATACATGGATCAATCTGGTTTATATGCAATGGAAGATATGCTGCAAGATTTAAAGAGTAAAGATGTTGAAGTACTTTATGTAGGCTTACTAGAACAGCCTAGATATATGATGGAGAGAATCGATATAATTCCAGATTTTATTCCAACCGAACATATTTTTGATGATTTTAAGGCTTGCTTAGCATGGGTCAAAGAGAACGTAAAAGATGAATATTCATCATAAAGGGTATTGAAACAAGAAAACAAATGAATTAAAAAAGGGCATACCTATGCCCTTTTTTGTTAATATTTTTTAATATCCTCAAATATATTCGTAAGGTTGACGTAAATTAATTATTATATTTGCGACGAACCGTTTAATTTTAACGTAATAAATTATGATAGATGCTATTGAGCAAAATCTAAACAGAGGTGTTAGATTATTAAATTCTATAAGTGATACTCAATATAGCGATACTACGGTACAACCCTATCATTCTAGTATTGGAGGACATATGCGCCATATACTTGATGTCTTTGATTGTATTTTTAGTGGATTGGAGCATAAACATATTGATCTTACAGCGAGAAAAAGAAACCAATTAGCCGAAGAAAAAACAGCTTTTGGTTTGGCTTATTTTGAAGATACTATTGAAAAAATAAACAGTTTAAAGGCAGTAGATTTAGATCAAAAAGTGGAGGTTACCGATGATTTAGGATTGGGAATGATCACTGCAAATTATACCTTAGCATCGGTATTGATTCAGGCACATAGCCATGCAATACATCATTTTGCTAGTATTGGATATATCATTTGTAGTCTTGGAATTGAGCTGCCTGATGCAGATTTTGGTTATAATCCATCTACTCCCCGTTGTAAAAAACAAGAAGCTTAAGCTTAACGTAAACAGATATAAAGAGAGGGACTCAATAATCATTTATTGAGTCTTTTTAATTTTTTAGAGTATGTTCGTAACCATGCTATATCTTTGAGGTACGGAAGTATTTTGGGATATTCAACCTTATTTTTGGTATGATTTGCCACTGCTATTTTGCTAATTATGCCCCAGTGCTTTTTTAAAGATCTTAAAGCTCCGAAATAAGTAGCTCCCGTTGTTGGATCGTAAATATGAGTAGGTTCTGCAATAATACCGTTGATTTCTAAAATTTTAAAATCCTCTCCTTTTCTTACTTTTTCAAAAGTATCATACTTAATGTCTAATCTTCCATAAAACCAACCTTCTATCTGTTTGTTTAGAGCATCAAGCATTGTTACTAAGGTTTCATCAATCAGGTGATTACCATTAATAAACTGCGTTCCTCTTGCATGATTTCCAATTACCGAAATGATCTCTTCATGATCTTTTTCTAAAACAGAATTCATATGCTCCTTATGAATGGCTTTTAAATAGTCATAATACACACAGGCCCGACTATCATTTAGAATTAATTCAGATAGTTTAGAAGTCCCATCTCCAGTAATCGATAAAAATTTTTTTAAGGTTACAGAGGTAATGGCGCCATGAGCTTCTCCAGGAACTCGTGAATAGAGTATACCACATTCATTTTTATAATCTATAAACTCTTGTATGATTATATCAACATCGTACTTTTCAAGATAATTTTTTAAACTTTCAAAATCATCAATTTTTTGAACCAGAAAGCCTCTAAAACCAACATCTGGTTTTGCAATTAAAGGAAATGAAATTCCTTCATTTTCAATTTTACGCTGAACAACATTTATAGGTTCCCCCGTTTTAACGAAAACTGTTTTTGGCCGATGCTTTTCAGGAATTAGAAGAATTGTTTTGTATTTAGATTCTGTTCCATTACCAGAATATTTAATTCCTGGATTTGTTGCTAAATAAAATACCAAATGTCGTGCTCTTATAGCACGATATAAGTAATACGGTATAATGGGTACATAAAACATGTATGTAGGCCAATATTCCCATTTCGTAAGCTTTGTTAGAAAGGTCTTGGTTTTCATCTATCTTTATCAAAAAAAGACTTAGTAATTAATTTTACCGCAAGAGCAGTGATGAACATAGCGACAAGAACTAAAATAATTCCAATAATTAAAATTAGATATACCCCGTCTTTTTTTAGGGCAGAAAAACCAATAGATAATACAATTGGTGCACCAAAAAGAAAAGGTAATGCCAGTGCTAGATAGGATAATCCTTTGGATATAGGGGTTTTTTCTGAACTCATTTGTTGTAGTTATTAATTACGTTTCTTACACTTCCATGTTCTAGTAGTAGAGTAGATGCTGCGTTTTCATCAATACGCAATGCCTCCATAATCATTTGAGTTCCACGGTTTACTAACTTTTCGTTAGACAATTGCATATCTACCATTTTATTTCCCTTTACTTTGCCTAATTTTATCATGGTAGCAGTGGAAATCATGTTCAAAATCATTTTTTGTGCGGTACCTGCTTTCATGCGTGAACTACCCGTTACAAATTCTGGTCCTACAACACATACAATCGGACAAACAGCAGTCAAGGCTAAAGGACTACCGTGGTTCATGGTAATCGCACCAGTAACAATATTACGTTTATTGGCCTCTTGAAGAGCAGTAACTACATATGGTGTAGTGCCAGAAGCCGCAATGCCCACTAGAACATCTTTGTCTGAAATTTTATGTGCCTCTAAATCTTTCCACGATTGTGTAGTTGAATCTTCAGCGTTTTCAACGGCCTTTCTAATTGCTGTATCACCTCCTGCAATCAAGCCAATAACTACATCATGCGCAACTCCGAACGTAGGAGGGCATTCAGAAGCATCGAGTATGCCCAATCTTCCACTAGTACCTGCGCCGATATAAAATAAACGTCCTCCTTCTTTTAATTTTGGAACTATTTGATTTACCAATTTTTCAATAGCAGGAATCGTTTTTTGAACCGCAATGGCCACAGTTTGATCCTCATGATTCATGTTGGTCAACAGTTCATGCACCGACATTTTCTCAAGGTCATTAAAATTTGAAGACTGCTCAGTTGTTTTTATGAAGTTCATATACCAAAAATACAAATTTTAGATTTGACAGAACTTAGATACATATAAGTAATTATTGAATTGTATAGGTAGTAATATCTGCCTCAGAAAGCCTAAAATATCCGAAAGGAAAATTGTCAGGATTTGTTTCATTGATGCAATTACCGCGTACTGTGGCGGGCTGTGTTTCGAAAGGGCCTCCACTATCATCTCCACTTTGTTGTAGTAGTATGAACATAAATTTATAAAAACGCTCAGAGATGCCATAATTTAAAATGGTTAATTCATCGCCAGCTTCTAGATCTTCATTCGAATAAAATGCAAAAATCTGGTTACCATTTGTGAACTCATCATCATATACCTCTGATGAAGTGTCGGTATCAGTTTTGAATTGATAGAAATAGAAGTTTTCTTCATTTCCAGGATCAGTATAAAATGCTTTAATTTCAATTTCTTCTCCAGAAAAACCACCATCATCTTTTTGTTCAATAGTATCTACGGAAGTCACTGATTTTAGTGTTTCGGTTGCAGAATATACTTCGTTATTGTAAGTAACGGATAAGGTATATGATGCGTCTATTTCGGGTATGAAATTGTTATTGGTATAGGTGCCGGTATCATCAATTTCTAGAAAGCTAAAAACCTGGTTATCGGAATTAGTGATCGTAACAATTGCATCGTTTGCCGGTGGTACATTCTCATTAAAATAGGGCGCAGACAAGGTTAGTTTAATAACTTGTTCGTTTCCTAATGTACCTTTAAACCAATTAATTGAAGCATCAATTACTAGTCTCGGCGGTGCATTGGGTACATCTACATCAATAACATCTTCGCATGAGCTAAACATTAGACTTATTATTAATATGTAATATAATTTTCTCATTGTTAAAACTTAAAATTATAAGATACTGATGGTATGATTCCGAAAATAGATAAACGCGTAGCCTCATTTTGCCCAGTTTCATTATTACGATTGAATGAAATAGAAGCCGCATTTCTACGATTGTAAACATTATAAATACCAAACACCCATTCACTTTGCCAACCTTTATTCTTTGTAGGTTTTGGCGTGTAATTCATTGAAATATCTAATCTGTGATAGGCAGGAAGCCGATCGGCATTTCTATTGCTAAAACTAGGTACCGTGATGCCATTGTAGATGTATTGACCGTTTGGATACGTAGCTGGTTGACCCGTTTGGAAAAGAAAATTAGAATTTAATTTCCATTTTTTAGAAAGCTCATAACTTCCTGTAAGAGAAATATCATGAGTTTTATCGTAAGGAGTATTGTACCATTCGCCATTATTGATGCCCAATTCCGAGGCCGTTCTTCCTGCGGTTAACTGTTCTGATTTTGAAAATGTATACGCTAGCCAGCCTTTAAACCTTCCTTCACTTTTACGCAATAGAATCTCTAAACCATAGGCTCGTGCTTTGCCATTTAGAATAACACGCTCTATCGCATCATTGGCAATTAAATCGGCGCCATCTATATAATCAATTCTATTTTTTATGGTCTTATAAAAACTTTCAACTTCGAATGAAAAATTACCATCAAAATTTTTGAAGTATCCAACAGCAAATTGATCTAATAATTGAGGTTTTACATATTTGCCACTTGGAGTCCATATGTCTAATGGAGTAGGTGAACTTGTGTTTGAGAGTAAATGTAAATATTGACTTAACCTATTGTAACTCGCTTTTACTGAAGAAGTATTTGTTAATTCATAAGCCAATGAAGCTCTGGGTTCAAAGTTACTAAATGAGGCAATAACATCACTTCTGCTAAATGTATCTGTGCCAATTGGTCGCGCTTGTTCATATATTTGAAAGTCATCATTAAAAACTACGGCTTGATCATTTTCATAAATATTTAGCTCGTCTTGACCCAATCTGGCAAAAGTGCTAAACCTTAAACCGTATGAGACAGCTAATTTTTTCGATAATTTATGTTCGGCGTCAACATAAATAGCATTCTCAAAAGCATATTTATCAATTAGTTTTTTACGATTAATTCCAGAAGTAGGTGTGGATGGCTTAATTTCACCAGGATTGAATTTATGATAAATACTATTCAAGCCATATTGTAATTTAAACCGATCGCTGATATAATGCTTTAAATCATATTTTACATTAAAATTTTGAATCCCTGAGTTCCAATCAAACTCAACAAAATTAAGTTTTAATCCGTAGTAATAATCTGAATAGATAAGAGATAAATTTGAAAATAGTTGATCAGAAAATAAATGATTCCATCTAAAATTAACTAAGGTATTACCGTAGGTATTGTCAAAACTATCTGAAATTCTAAACACATCTCGACCAAAATAACCTGAGAGATAAATGCTGTTTCGTTGGTTAAGTTTATAACTTAATTTAGTATTCAAATCATAAAAATAGGCCACATTATTATTATCAAATAGTGGTAAAAATAGGTGCGCATAAGAACTACGTCCACCTAATAGAAAAGAGCCTTTTTCTTTTTTTAACGGTCCTTCTACTAACAAACGACTAGATACAATTCCGATACCACCGTTGGCATGAAACTCTTTATTGTTTCCTTCTTTTTGATAAATATCTAGAACAGAAGATACGCGTCCTCCATATCTCGCAGGAATACCTCCCTTGTAGAGTTTAATATCTTTGATAGCATCTGGGTTAAAAACCGAAAAGAAACCAAATAAATGAGAAGAATTATAAATGGTAGCCTCGTCTAATAGAATTAAATTTTGATCAGCAGCGCCACCACGAACATTGAACCCAGAAGAACCCTCACCTGCATTTGTAACTCCGGGCAACAAAGTGATTGATTTAATAATATCAGATTCTCCCAAAACTACAGGAATTTGTTTTATAGTAGAAGAGGTGAGTGCATTTACACTCATTTGTGGAGCTCTTATATTTAATTTTTCTACATTTTTTTTAATGACAACTTCATTAAGTACTTCTGAAGCTTCAATAAGATTATAGTCTTTGGAGATATCTTGGTCTAAAATAACAGTTTCACTAACATCTTGAAATCCAATATAGCTAACCACAACTTTATAAGTTCCTTTCGGGAGCGTAATAGAATAGAAACCATATTCATTAGTGGTGGTGCCAGTTAGTAACTCAGGAAATACAATACTTACTCCAATAAGTGTTTCATTACTCTTTTGTTCAGTGATCGTGCCACTTAGTGTAAATTTTTCTTGAGCAAAAAGAAATTGAGTCAATAAGAGAATAATAAAAAAAAGAACTTTTTTAGTGATATTCATATATGGCTATTTATGCGCAACAAACTTAAAAATTGAGCTATTGTCAAAGCTATAAAAAAGGGTGAAAACAAGTGTTTCTGAACTGTTAAAAATTATTTTTTTTAAAAAATTTAAAATTTAATGTGACTTTTCAAATAATTGGGTGTCATAATAGTGAGAGAAGATTAAAAAAGAGTAAAGAAAAAGGGAAAGTAGTTTTATAAGATTAGATGTTGAGTTAGTTAGTTAAAAAAGCAGGTAACGAATTGTTAACCTGCTTTTTTTTATGTTAAAAAATTAAAACTAGTTTAAACCATTTTTAAGATATCATTGAAGGTTTTACTTGGTCTCATTGCTTTACTTGTCATTTCTTCATTTGGTTCAAAGTAACCGCCAATATCTACTGGTTTTCCTTGAGCGTCATTTAATTCTGAAATTATTTGATTTTCGTTTTTAGCTAATTCATTTGCAATAGTTGTAAAACGATCTTTCAGTGCCGCACTTTTATCTTGGCTGGCTAATGCTTGAGCCCAATATAGGGTTAGATAGAAATGACTTCCTCTGTTATCTAATTCATTCACTTTTCTAGATGGAGATTTTCTATTGTCTAGAAATAAATCAGTCGCAGTATCTAAGGTCTCTGATAATACAAGTGCGTCATCATTATTATTTGTTGTTCCTAAGTGCTCCAATGAAACCGCAAGTGCTAAAAATTCACCTAAGGAATCCCATCGAAGATGCCCTTCAGATAAAAATTGTTGTACATGCTTTGGAGCAGATCCCCCAGCACCAGTTTCAAACAGACCTCCGCCATTCATTAGTGGTACAATCGATAGCATTTTTGCACTCGTACCAACCTCCAATATAGGGAATAGGTCAGTTAAATAGTCACGTAGAACATTTCCTGAGACAGAAATAGTGTCTTTACCATCTTTTATGCGGGCCAATGTAAATTTAGTCGCTTCTATAGGAGCCAATATTCTTATATCTAGGTCAGTGGTGTCATGATCTTTGAGATAAACCAATACTTTCTTAATTAATTCAGCGTCATGTGCACGCTTTTCATCCAACCAAAAAACTGCAGGGGATTGAGATGCTCTTGATCTATTAACGGCTAGTTTTACCCAATCTTGAATAGGTGCATCTTTTACCTGGCACATTCTCCAGATATCTCCCTCTTCAACTTTATGGCTTATTAAAACCGTGCCTGAAGCATCGATTACTTCTACAGATCCATTTGAACTTATTTCAAACGTCTTATCGTGAGAGCCATATTCTTCGGCTTTTTGAGCCATCAGACCAACATTTGGTACTGTTCCCATCGTTGTAGGATCAAAGGCGCCATGTTCTTTACAAAAATCAATAGTTGCTGTATAGATTCCGGCATAACTACTATCAGGAATAACTGCTTTTGTATCCTGAGATGTCCCTTCAGCATTCCACATTTGCCCCGAGTTACGAATCATTGCAGGCATTGATGCATCAATAATGACATCACTTGGAACATGTAAGTTTGTTATTCCTTTGTCAGAATTTACCATAGCTAGACTTGGCCCGTTCTTTAGAGCTTTATCAATATCAGCTTGAATTTCCACGCGTTTGGCTTCGGATAAGTCTTTTAGATTACTTATAAGATTGCCAAAACCGTTATTTACGTCAACACCAATTTCTTCAAAGGTTTCTCCATGTTTTGCAAAAACGTCTTTTAGAAACGTACGAACGGCATGACCAAATATAATAGGGTCACTTACTTTCATCATGGTGGCTTTCATATGCAATGAAAACAATACATTTTTCTCTTTCGCATCAGCTACTTGTGCTTCTAAAAAACTGAGTAATGCTTTTTTACTCATTACAGTCGCATCTATAATTTCACCTTCTAGCAATGCTAGATTATC
The DNA here is from genome assembly GCA_947500525.1 of uncultured Flavobacteriaceae bacterium. Classification (GTDB taxonomy): domain Bacteria; phylum Bacteroidota; class Bacteroidia; order Flavobacteriales; family Flavobacteriaceae; genus Aureibaculum. Next base: position 155,677 of record CANMSH010000004.1, read on the forward strand.
TTTTAAAACAATGCTGTTGCCATTACTATCAGTATGAATAATCTTTACTGATGTTGGTGAAGGGATAGTTACAGATTTTTCGTTGTGTGCAAAGTCACCTGAGGACATTGTAGCAACGTGAGATTTAGAATCGCTCGACCATGCTCCCATAGAATGAGGATTTTTACGAGCGTAATTTTTAATTGCTTTTGGTGCTCTTCTATCTGAGTTTCCTTCTCTTAAAACAGGATTTACGGCACTACCCTTTATTTTATCGTAACTTGCTTTTATGGCTTGCTGATCATCATTTTCTGGCTCATCTGGATAATCTGGGAGCGCATATCCTTGGTCTTGTAATTCTTTAATAGCTGCTTTTAGTTGAGGTATCGAAGCACTAATATTAGGTAATTTAATAATATTGGCCTCTGGTTTTTTTGCCAGTGCGCCCAGGGCAGCCAGATCATCAGATACACGTTGGTCTTCTGTTAGGAACTCAGCAAAATTAGCTAGAATTCTGGCAGCAAGAGAAATGTCTTTTGTTTCTATTTGAATTCCTGATGACTTTGTAAAAGCCTTTACAATTGGCAAAAAAGATTGTGTTGCTAAAGCCGGAGCCTCATCTGTCTTTGTATATATAATTTTAGGAGTTTGCGACATGTTCTTGTAATATATTTTAAAATTTTAGTGATGCAAATATAGTATTTATCTGTTCATTATTTACGTCTGCAAAAATCCGGGTATTTTTTTCATGAAAAAGCACCTTATCGGGAAAATAAGGTGCTTAAGAAACGTTTTTAACAATAAATTTTATCTTTAATTGTGCGCTAAACACTAGAATATGAAATTTTATTAAAAACGCTATTTAAAAACGATTTCTCGTTAGTTGTAAAATCTAAATAAGCTCATAGTGTGCTATTTCATAGCAAATAAAAAAAAAGGGATAATTTTAATTCAAACCTAGATTTTACATTTCAAATATACAGTTTGATTCCTTTTTTGAGTTGAAAATCAATAGTTTAATTATTAACGGCTTATAAACATCACTTATTAACACTTGTTAATAAGTGCTTGTAGGTTTATATGAAAAACTAAAGCCGTACTAGTAAAACTAATACGGCTTTTAGCTGAAACATTTAACTCAAGCTGTTATTACGAATAATAACCATCGCTATTTATAGAAACAGCATACTCAGTTAACGTATTTCTTAAAATATTCTCTGCGAAAAATTCTAGCTTACACTATCAATCTTTAACTTCCGAATATTTCAATGTTTTGTCATATCTCAATATCTCTAATTATTCATGCTAAATACTTAGTTCTATTTTTACAAGATATTCAAAAACAAAAAGAACGTTCTTCTTTTATAGTTCTTAATTCTTAACATTCTAATCAGTATATCCTAATTTGCATTACTCTATACTTTATAAAATTGTAATTTTTAAAAACTACATTGTAAATATATAATGAGAATTCAAAAAAGCAATAAAATTAAGTTCTTAGTTATTAAGAACTTATGAGGTTAGTTTTTCAACATTTGTTAATAATAAAAGCCGATTTGAAATTTCAAATCGGCTTTTATTATATTTTTATTTAGAAAGAAATTATCTTCGTGCTTCTTTTATCCTAGCTTTTTTACCAGTAAGTGTTCTGAAGTAATAAATTCTTGCTCTTCTAACTTTACCTCTTTTTTCAACTTCTATTTTTTGAATAGCAGGTAAATTAACAGGAAAAATACGTTCAACACCTACAGTTCCAGACATTTTCTTAATAGTAAAAGTTTCTGAAGACCCAGATCCTCTACGTTGTATCACTACACCTTTAAAAAACTGAATACGGGTTTTATTTCCTTCTTTAATTTCGTAATATACAGTAATTGTATCTCCTGCTGAAAATTCAGGAAGATCATTTTTGGTAACAAATTCGTCTTGTACAAATTTTACTAAAGATTCCATTGTTTTATTTTTTAATTATTTAACAAACTAACATTCACGATTCTCGTCAGAGGTTAATTTTGAGTTTGCAAAAATAAAACTTTTTTTACTATAACACGCCTAAAATGAAAATATTTTCTATTCTTTTTCTAATATATCCGGTCGTATGCGTTGCGTTCTTTCAAATGCTTGTTCTGATCGCCAAACTTCGATTTTAGAAAAATTACCAGATAACAAAACGTCTGGCACTTTCGAGTCATGATAATTTGCAGGTCGCGTATATACAGGAGGTGCTAGTAGGTTGTCTTGAAAAGAATCTGTTAAAGCTGAAGTTTCATCACCAATTACACCAGGAATTAAGCGTATGATACTATCACATAGAACAGCAGCTCCGAGTTCACCACCACTTAATACATAATCGCCTATCGAAATTTCTTTGGTAATCAATAGTTCGCGTACACGTTGATCTACACCCTTATAATGTCCGCAAAGAATAATCATATTCTTTACTAGCGATAAATTATTTGCAATTTTTTGATTTAGTACGGGGGCATCAGGCGTCATATAAATGATTTCATCATAAGGACGTTCTGAAGTTAATTTGCGAATACACTTATCAATAGGTTCAATCATTAAAACCATACCAGCGCCACCACCAAATTGTGTGTCATCTATCTTACCGTATTTATTAATGGCATAATCTCTTAAATTATGAAAATGAACTTCAACCAGGCCTTTGTTAATACCTCTTTTAATTATTGAATGTTCAAAAGGACTCTTGATAAGTTCGGGAGAAACAGTAATAATATCTATTCGCATATTGCAAAAATACTACTTTTTATAGAGTGTTAAGGTGTTAGAATTTGGTATTTCTGGAAATCGTATAAGTACTGTTCATGAAGTGATAATACGAACCGATGAAATTAGTATTGATGAAATCCTTGAGATACAAACCGTAAGACTTTTGGTAAAGATGCACGCCAATACGTCCAGTTATGCGCACCATCTCTAACTCTATATTCATGTGGAATTTTCTTCTTTGTCAAAGCTATGTGAGCTAAGCTATTTCCTTCATATAAAAAGTCATCATCGCCACAATCAATAAACCATCGTACCGATTTTAATTTTTCAACACTTTCACTTTTTATCAATTCGATGGCATTATGTCTTTTGAAATATGCTTCTATTTGTTTTTTGCTATACTTTTCACTTTTAGGAATTCGCAATTTCAACTGCTCTAAACTTAAAGGACCAACGTACGCACTTAACGGACAGGCAGAAGAGAATAAGTCAGGGCGATGCAATGCGTACATAAACGAACCGCCACCACCCATGGATAGACCCGCGACTGCACGATAACGTTTTTCTCGTTTAACCCGGTATTTTTTTTCAACATAAGGCATTAATTCGTTGAAAAAGAAATCTTCATAATTCCAATCGCCTTTTATGGTGTTAAAATAACCTAATTTACCCGTTTTAGCATCAGGCATGATAATGATCATGGGGGTCGCTTTGCCATTTTTAATTGCTTTATCTGTAATATGTTTTACCTCTCCGAATTGTACCCAACCTGTTTGGTCATCTCCTGCTCCGTGTAGTAAATAAAGTACAGGATAACTACGCTTTGAAGTGTCATATCCTGGAGGTAAATAAACAGCAAAATTGCGTTCACTCTTCAAAATTTTACTACTCATTGAGAGTTTATCGAAAACCTTGCCTTCTTGAGCATGAGTTGATAAGAAAACTATCAAGAAGGTGCTTAAAACAAATATTGATTTTTTCATAATTTATAAAGATGAGCTATGAGTTCAAGTAAAGTTAAATAAAAAAGCTTGCACAAAAAGTACAAGCTTGTTAAAAGTTAAAGAATGAATATGCTATAATACTTTGACGTTCACTGCATTTAATCCTTTTCTACCTTCTGCCAATTCAAATTCTACTGCATCCCCTTCTCTTATTTCATCTATTACGCCTGTAACGTGTACGAAATACTCTTGTTTTGATTCATCATCAATAATAAATCCGAATCCTTTTGAATCGTTGAAAAATTTTACTGTGCCTTTACTCATTGTTGTAATGTATTGTTTATCATCCAAATATAATAAATAAAATCATTACAAATACGTGCTGTTATATTTTATTTCTTAATTAAAATGAAGCTTTTATCATTCTAAAATTATCGAATAAATCTTTTTTGAGCTCAATTTCAGTAAATTGTTTCTTAAGTAGATCAGCGGTTTCAGAATGCAAGTATTGATTGATTTCGAAGAAAAGGCACCCGTCTTTTGATAAGTCTAATGCTGCTAATTCGGCAATTTTTTCATAAAATATCAGCGGTTTTGTGTTGGTCACGAAGAGCGCTTGATGAGGCTCATATTTTAACACATTAACTTGCATTTCTTTCTTTTCAATATCACGTACATAAGGTGGATTACTGACAATGATATCAAATGATGAATTCGTTGGGGTAAGCGTTGAGAGCCTCAAAACTTTTAATATATCAGCCTCTATAAAATGAACGGTAGTTTTATTTAATCGAGCATTCTTTTTTGCTAAATCTATAGCGTTTTTCGACTTGTCTATGGCGTAGATTTGTGCATTGGGTAAATTCTTGGCCAAGGATATTGCAATACAACCACTTCCTGTACCAATATCTAAAATTCTTATTTCCTTGTTTTTATAATAAGTGTTAGCTACTTGAAGTACCCAATCTACCAATTCTTCTGTTTCTGGCCGCGGAATTAGCGTATGTTGATTTACTTGAAATGATAAGCCATAGAATTCGGTTTTTCCCAAGATGTATTGAATGGGCTCTTCTTTCTGTAGTTTTTCGATAGCATTGAGTAAAAAACTTAATTCTTTTAAAGGTACTTTGGTGTTTGGGTGCAAAGCTGCATCCACCGAAGAATAATTGAGTTGATCTTCGATAAGTAATTTAAAGAAAGAATTGATCTCATTTTTAGGATATAAACTTTTTAAATCTGAATGAAGTTTATGTTTAAATTCAAGCAATGTCATTGATTTAGCTCTTTTAGCATCCAGACGCTACAAGAAAAATGTCCAGTATTACCTAAATGGCTCGTTAAGTGTTTAAATCCGTTTTTTCTATAAATATGTATTGCGGCTTCCAAGGCGCTAGCCGATTCTAAATAACATTGCTGATACTTGAAATCTTTGGCCGCTTGCATACATTTTTCAAAGAAGATTTGCCCATACCCTTTTCCTCTAATTTTTGGATCAAAATACATTTTTTGAAGTTCGCAAATAGTTTCGTCCGATCCTTTGAGTTGTTTTATTCCGCCACCGCCAAATACTTCACCATCAATTTCTAAAACATAATAAACCGCCCGTTCAATTTGGTAGGCGTCAAACATAGATAATGTTTCTTCATCTTCAAAAGCTGTTCCGGTCGTTGGAAGTCCAAATTCAATAAGCGCAGCTTTAATGATTTGTTCAATTTTCGAATTGTCTTTTGGTTGAATTTTTCTGATTATCATGTACTTATTAACTAAACTATAAACTGTATTTTTGTGACGTGAAGATACATGAAAAATATATAAAACGTTGTATAGAATTGGCTAAAAAGGGCTTGAAATCTGCTAGACCAAATCCATCAGTAGGATGTGTGGTAGTTTATGAAAATACCATTTTAGGAGAGGGTTATACGAGTCCCTATGGAGGTAATCATGGAGAGGTAAATGCAATCAATGCTGTTGCTGATAAGAATCTTCTTAAAAAGGCTACCTTATATGTTAGTTTAGAGCCTTGCAATCATTTCGGTAAAACACCGCCTTGTAGTGATTTGATAGTGAAACATGAGATTAAAAAGATTGTTATAGGATGTGTTGATCCGAATAGTAGCGTAGCTGGAGCGGGTATAGAAAAATTAAAGTCAAACGGATGTGAAGTAGTTGTAGGTATTCTTGAAGAGGAGTGTATCGCAGTAAACAAACGATTTTTTGCAACGCATACTAAAAATAGACCTTATGTTATTTTGAAATGGGCCGAGACAAAAGATGGATTTATTGATAGGGTTAGAAATGATGATGATCCGTTAACACCCAATTGGATCACTAAGACATATGCACGTCAATTAGTTCATAAATGGAGAGCAGAAGAAGATGCCATACTAGTTGGTACAAATACCGCCTTAAATGATAACCCGAAGCTTAATGTGAGAGATTGGTCTGGAGATAATCCTATTAGAATTGTATTAGATAAGAGTCTTCGTATTCCAAGAACGCACCATATATATAATGGTAGTGTAAAAACAATTGTATTTTCTGAGTTGAAGGAAACATCTATAAATAATGTAAGTTTTGAGTTCATAGATTTTTCTGGAAATGTACCTACTCAAGTTTTATCCCTTTTATCTAATTATGGAATTCAATCTTTATTTATTGAAGGAGGGCAACAAACATTACAGGGATTTATTGATGCTGATTTATGGGATGAAGCCAGGATATTTACGGGAGATGTTTATTTTAAAGAAGGCCTAAAAGCTCCAGTAATTGGTGGTAAGCAAATTCGAAGTGAATTTATCGAAAATGATGTTTTAAGAACTTTTTATAATCTCAAAACTTAAATTGTTTAAAAAAGACACATACAATACAATTGAGAAACCATCTCAGGAGGGCTTATTTAAAGATAGAGGAAGTAAATTTTTGGGATATGCTTTTCCTATTCAAAAGGAGGAGGAAGTAAAAAAAATAATCCAACAGTTAAAAGAGGAGCATGTAAAAGCCCGGCATTGGTGTTATGCATGGCAATTAGGTGTCTATGAGCATGCGGTTACCTATCGTATAAATGATGATGGAGAGCCAAATAATTCAGCGGGACAGCCTATTTATGGGCAAATACTATCTAAAAGTGTAACGAATATATTGGTAGTAGTAGTTCGATACTTTGGGGGCACTAAACTAGGGGTAGGTGGTTTGATAAACGCTTATAAAAGTGCAGCTGAATTGACTTTAAGTGAAGCGAAAATTATTGAAAAAACGATAGATGTTAGATTTAAATTGATCTTCGATTATGAATTTATGAATAAAGTAATGCGGATCATCAAAGAGCGTAAATTATCTATTGAATATCAAAAAATGGAAATGAACTGCGAGTTCGTAATTTTGGTAAGAGAAAGGGATGCTGTATCTATTGAAAAAGCATTTATAAATTTAAGGTGTTTGACAATCGAAAAAGTTTAATTGAAAAGATTGTCTACTTTTTCCAAAATATATGACGGAGCTCGTGTAGGTTTATTTCTTTTCATATCGATAAAAACTAAACTGGTATATCCCTCAGTAAGCAGCTCATTTTTTTCGTTAAATAGTTCAAAATTAAACTCTATTCGAACCGAAGGTTTAGTGGTCAAAGTAGTCTTCAATGTCAATAAATCATCATATTTCCCAGGTTTTAGATAATTTATGTTTAAATTTAGCACAGGCAACATAATACCAGACTCTTCCATGCGTTTATATGATGTGCCCAAGTTACGCAACCACTCAACTCTTCCCATTTCAAAATATTGGGCATAGTTACCATAGTATACGTAACCCATTTGGTCAGTTTCTCCGTATCTAACACGAAATTGAATAGTGTGTGTTTGCATTATTTATTTTTTTAAGGCGCCAGAGTTTACGGAAAAAATAATTAATAATCAATAGAAAATTTATTTTTTTATAATGAATATTATTCACATTTTTGTAACACCAAAGAAGGAGTTAGTATTTCCCCTAATTCTTGAAGTAAATACGTTAACCGAACATAAAAACTAGACCTCAATAATGACTAAAACTGCAACTACAGTTTGGAATAATTGCCTGTCTTTTATCAAAGACAATATAAAACCTCAAGCATATAAAACATGGTTTGAGCCAATCAAACCCATAAAAGTAACTGGAGAAGCTTTGACCATTCAAGTGCCGAGTAAGTTCTTTTATGAATGGTTAGAAGAGCATTATATCAAGTTGTTACGTGTAGCTTTGGTAAGAGAATTGGGAGAGGATGCGAAACTTATTTATGATGTGCGTATGGAAAACGCATATAGTAGTAAGAATCCTCATACTGTCAAGATACCAAGTTCAAATAGAAAGCCATTTAACTCTCAGGGAGTTACGGTTCCGTTAGAATTGGATAAAAGAGAATTAAGAAATCCATTTATAATACCGGGAATTCAAAAGGTGAAAATTGAATCTCAATTGAACCCTAATTATAATTTTGAAAGTTTTGTTGAAGGAGATGCAAACAGATTGGCCCGATCAGCGGGTATGGCAGTTGCGAATAAACCTGGAGGCACTTCTTTTAATCCGTTATTGATTTATGGAGGTGTAGGTTTAGGTAAAACGCATTTGTCTCATGCTATAGGCGTTGATATTAAAGACAAGTATCCTGAAAAAACGGTGCTATATATTTCTGCAGAAAAATTCACACAACAATATATTGATTCTGTAAAGAGCAACACAAGAAACGATTTTATTCATTTCTATCAGATGATCGATGTACTTATTATTGATGATGTGCAATTTTTATCTGGAAAATCAGGTACCCAAGATGTTTTCTTTCATATTTTTAATCATTTACACCAAAACGGTAAGCAGGTAATCTTAACATCAGATAAGGCGCCTGTAGACATGCAAGATATTGAACAACGATTGTTGTCTCGTTTTAAATGGGGACTTTCGGCTGAATTACAATCACCAGATTATGAAACACGTATTTCGATCTTACAACGTAAGTTATTTAGAGATGGTGTCGAAATGCCAGAAGAAATTGTAGAATATATTGCGAAAAACATCAAAACAAACGTTCGAGAGTTAGAAGGAGTTTTGATTTCTATGATTGCACAGGCATCCTTTAATAGAAAAGAGTTTACACTTTCGCTAACAAAGCAAATAGTAGATAAGTTTGTTAAAAATACCAAGCGAGAAGTTTCGATTGACTACATTCAAAAAGTAGTATCAAAATATTTCGAAATGGATGTAACTACATTGCAGTCGAAAACAAGAAAGCGTCATATTGTTCAGGCACGCCAGTTGGCTATGTACTTTGCGAAAAAGATGACAAAAGCATCTTTAGCTAGTATAGGTTCTCAAATTGGAAGTCGTGATCATGCTACTGTTCTTCATGCCTGTAAAACGGTCGATAATTTAACCGAAACTGATAAACAGTTCAGAAAATACGTTGACGACATTACGAAAAAACTATCTTTTTAAAGTTAAGAAATGACACGTATCTTAATGGTTTGTTTAGGTAATATCTGCCGCTCACCGTTAGCAGAAGGTATTCTAAAGTCTAAAGTAGATTCCTCACTTGTTTTTGTAGATTCAGCCGGGACAGGAAATTATCATGTCGGCGGTTTGCCAGATCAACGTTCTATTGATGTAGCGAAAAAATATGCCATAGATATTACCGATCAACGTTGCCGTCAGTTTTCTGTGAAAGATTTTGATGATTTCGATTTAATTTATGTAATGGATAATTCAAATCGACGTAATGTGTTGAATTTGGCTAGAAATGATCAAGACAAGAATAAGGTCAAGATGATTTTAAACGAATTATTTCCTAATGAAAATGTTGATGTACCAGATCCATATACAGGAGGGTTAAATGGATTTGAGCAGGTGTATCAAATGTTGGATAAGGCATGTGTCATAGTCGCTCAAAACTTACGTTTATAAGCTGCTGATTTACAGTTGGATTATTTTTTGTAAATTAGTACCACCTACAGGCCTCATATTAAATATAGGCATGAAAAATCTTCTATTTGTACTACTAATTTTATTTTGTGTTGGCGAAATTTATGCTCAACCATCTATTTCTATTGAATCTTTTGCGACTGGTTTGAACAAACCGGTGAATATAAAACATGCGGGTGACACGAGGTTGTTTGTTGTAGAGCAAGATGGTTTTATTCAGATTTTAAATGCTGATGGTTCTATAAAAACAACCCCTTTTTTAGATATAGAGAGTCAAGTTGGTGGTAGTGGAACAATCGGTGATGAACGCGGTTTTTTAGGATTGGCTTTTCATCCGAATTATATGACGAATGGATTTTTTTATGTGAATTATATTAATACTTCGGGAGATACAGTTATTTCGAGATTTTCAGTAAGTAGCACTAATGTAGATATAGCAGATGCTGGTTCTGAACAAATCTTAATGACAATTATGCAACCTGTTAGTAATCATAATGGCGGTGATATGGCATTTGGTAGTGATGGTATGCTATACATAAGTTCGGGTGATGGTGGAGGAAGTGGTGATCCAACAGATAAAGGGCAGGACCTGAGCTCATTATTAGGCAAAATTTTACGAATTGATGTAGATAATACCAGCGGAGGTAATAATTATGCGATCCCATCAGATAATCCATTCATTACAGATGCAAATGCGCTTGATGAAATTTGGGCTTATGGCGTACGAAATCCTTGGAAGTTCTCTTTTGATAGACAAACGAATGATATTTGGATTGCCGATGTAGGTCAAGGTGGTTTTGAAGAAATTAATATGATGCCCTCAACAATGGCAGGTTTGAACTACGGATGGCGATGCTATGAGGGTAATAATCCGTTCAATACAGGTGGATGTGCCAATATGAATACGATGACTTTTCCGATAGCTACGTTAGCACATAGTAGCACATCGTTTTGTTCAATTACTGGAGGATATAGGTATCGGGGTACACAATACCCGGCATTTACTGGTTTGTATTTTTTTGCTGACTACTGTAGTAATGAAATAGGTGTACTTGAAGAAAATGGATCAAACTGGAACATGACATTGACGCCACCGTTTAATGGTAATAGCTGGGTAGCTTTCGGAGAAGATGTTGCAGGAGAACTTTATATTGCAGGTATAAATTCTAGCACTATTTATAAAATTAAAGATGCTACTCTTAGCACTGACAGTGCTAATCTTTCTAACTTTAAAATGTTTCCTAACCCAGCGAGTGAAGCGTTAAATTTAGAGTTTCAAGAAACAATGTTTCCCGAGGTTATTACATTTTATGACATTCAAGGACGAATCGTAAAGCGAGTTGATAATTTTTCAAGTAATGCAGTAACGATTTCAACAAGTAATCTAAGAAAAGGTTTTTATATGGTTGAAATTTTAGGAAGTACAGGAGAAAAGGCTACTAAAAAATTAGTGTTAAATTAGCCTTTTAATTTGTACTAAATTTTAATATGTCATCTACCGGAAAGCTTTATTTAATTCCTACAACTCTTGGCGATAATGAACCATTAGAAGTATTGCCACTGTCGGTAAAACAAGTTATTGAAAAAACATCAAATTTTATCGTAGAGAACGAGAAGTCGGCAAGGAGATTTATTAAGAAAATCACGCCACGTAAGTCTCAACCCAGCCTTCAAATATTTAAGTTAGACAAATTTACGAATGAAATTGAAGTGCAACATTATTTAGATGCATGCGAGAGAGGTAAGAACGTTGGATTGTTATCTGAAGCTGGAGTACCAGCTGTGGCCGATCCAGGAGCACTTGTTGTGCAATTAGCGCATCGTAAAAATATTAGAGTCGTGCCGTTGGTTGGACCATCTTCTATTATTATGGCCTTGATGAGCTCAGGGATGAATGGTCAAAATTTCGCATTTAACGGGTATTTGCCCATTGATAAAGCAGAGAGAAAGCGAAAAATAAAGCAGTTAGAAAAATTATCTTTTGAAAAAAGTCAATCGCAAATTTTTATAGAAACGCCTTATAGAAATGAGAAAATGTTTGCCGATCTGTTGCAAACATTAACAGCAGACACTCAACTTTGCATCGCAGCAGATATTACATTACCTACTGAATATATACGAACTCTCTCAGTAAAAGAATGGAAGTTCGCAAAACCAGATTTGCACAAAAAACCAGCTATTTTTATAGTTTATAAGCAATAAAAAATCCCCAATGCAAATTGGGGATTTTTAGTAATCAGTTATAACCAATTTATAATCGAGGTCTTTTGTTTGCTTCTACGATAGAAGTGTCATAACCTGCAAACTTGCGCATGTAACTTTCTATTGTGGTACCATAAGCATCACTAAATTGAAATTCACCATTACTGCGTAAGTACTTTTTTACACTTCCGGCGCCAGCCAAATGAGCAGCTGCTAATATGCCAGATTCTGTAATTCTAATTCCATTAATCCTTTTACCAACACTACGTTTAATGTCTCTGATAAGAATCCACTTGTTGACAGCGCACAAGGCGGCAAAAGCATTCTCTTGTAATTCAGCATCTTTCAAAAATAAAGCAGTATCGTAAATTTTGAATCGCTTTAAGGTAGATTTTCCAAACTGATATTTCCCTAGATAACCTAAGGTATTAATCCGATTGTACTTTCCTTGAGATTCTTTAAATCCAACAGCTTCTTTAAAACCTAAAAAAGAGTTACCAATGAAGGGTCTTAAAAAATCTGTATCAGTCTCAATTACTGCAATGGGGTTTACTGTTGTAATTGCATTTTCGTTTGGTACATTGTACACTACTGTCACTTTTTTCCAACTAGAAAAACCAGTCGTAATAAAGTACATGACAGAAATAATACAAAGCACTTTAAATAGTTTCTTTTTCATTTTGTGTAATTTAATAAGTGAGTCAGTCACTCATTTAATTTCAGCGTGCAAATGTATAATATTAATGCAAATTTACAAAAAAAATAACATTTTATTAACTTACTGTAATTCAGCACTTTAAAAGTAAAGTATATGAAATTTGACCTTTTTGTTCGTGTTGAATTCGACCGTAGGAGCAGGAATTTTTATAAAATTTATAGCAGAAAAGAGGGTTTTTAGAAATTTTGAACGGGTTTTTATTTTGCTAAGGTCTAGATCAAGACTTAGATAGAATTGCCGGTATCTTTTATCTACAAAGTTATCAACATCAGTAAAAGTACCTCTATTTCCAGAGAGCATACCTTCACCACCATAACCTACAGCAACGTTGAGCCATTTAGGAATTTTACTTTTTTTATGAAATGACCATAAGTTGGCAGATAGCCAGTAGGTTTGACCATTATAATCTTTAACGGTTTGTTGCAAAAAATTCTCGCCGAGTAATTCTGGTCGTATGGAGGCATATTTAGTGGTATGGAAAGAATATTTTAAATTAATACGTTGTTCATCCCATAGTAACTCTTGTCCAATTAATAAACCAGTACCCGCAGCATTTGCCATAAAATCTCCCATAGAAAAACCCCATTCTTCAGAATAACCATCCAAAATTTCTACACCGGTTAAGAAAACAAATCCAAGAGTGGCACCATAAAGCAATTGATTTTTTTTACTTTCTCCTGCCCAATCCAAGGCTTGCATTCCAATTTTTCCAATATGATATGAAGAAAGTACATGACCAACTTTATCTAGTTGTAACCATTCTTTGTTATCGTTAACGGTTTGAAAGGAAGTTCTAGGAAAATCGGCATACCAAAGTTGGTTTAAGCCAATTAAAGTGACGGCTGCCGCAGAAGCTTCTGCGATATAAACCGCATTTCTACGCTTTTTGTTTAGCGTATCTGATTTTTTTAAAAAACTAGCGTTATCTTGAGCAGAGAGGGAGGCTGGTATCAAAAGAATAAAAACTAGCAAACCTTTCAACCACCCTTTTTTAGAGAACATACCTACCTTTTTATACCTTGATTATTAACCCATTGATGATATTTTCGCGCATTAGCATTGTGTTGAGAAAGCGTTTTCGCAAACTCATGATAACCTAATTTAGTTACACTAGCACACATGTAAAAATACTCATGTCTTTTATCATTTAATACGGCATCAATGGCAGAAATATCAGGCATCCCAATAAGAGCGGGAGGCAAACCCCTATGCATATAGGTATTGTATGGGGAATCTATTTTTAGATCTGCGTTTAGCACACGTTTGTATACTTTATCTTGACCATATTTTTGTTTTAAGGCAAATATAATTGTAGGATCGGCTCCTAGAGGCCAGCCTTCTCTAATCCTATTTAAATATAAACCCGCAACAAGAGATCGCTCGCTCGCCTGGGCTGTTTCTTTTTGAACTATAGAAGCCAATGTAATAACCTCGTGCTTTGTAAAGTTTAGTTTTTTTGCTTTTGCCACTCTACTTTCATTCCAAAAGGTATCGAATTCTTTGAGAAATCGATCTCTAAACTTTTCAGCCGAAGTGTTCCAGAAAAATTCATAAGAATTGGGTATAAAAATCCCTAAGACATTGGCCTTTGTTAGTTTATTTTTTTTCAAAAAATTGGAATCTGTAATGGCCTTCAAAATACTCACGGAGTCGGCTTCTATTTGTTGAGCGATTCTTCCAGATAACTTTTCAAGCGTATCTTGATTATTGAAAGATACTTTTACAGGAGTTTGGTTGCCACTTCGTAATATGTTAACTAACTCATTGTTACTCATTCCTTTTTTGAGTTCATATTTCCCTGCTTTTACTTTATTCGGATAATTTTTTTGCTCAGCAACCCAAATAAAACTATTCTTATCTTTTAGGAAAGGAGCAAGCAAATCTATTGTTTCCTCAAAAGTTGAATTTGTTGGAATATGTAAATGCCCATTTTGACCAATATTTCCTTGATATATTTTGTTGTAGTAAGAATTACCAATATATGCACCTCCGGCAAAAGCTATTAACACAATAATTAGTATGATCTTTTTTATACTCATAAGTTAGTTTATACGTTGTAATAAAATTTCATCTTTAAAAGTACCATTAGAATGAATCCATTCTTTTTTTGTTCCTATTTGTACAAAGGCATGCTTTTCAAATAAGGTCATACTGGCCCGGTTATCACTTGTTACGTTTGCGAATAACTGGTGCAATTGTAATGTCGAAAAACAATACGGTATTAAAAGCTCCAATGCTTCAGAAGCATATCCTTTTTGTTGCTCAGAAGCAATGATAATAATACCAATACCTGCTCTTCTATGTTGAGGATTAAAGTCAAAAAGATCAATCATGCCAATAGGAGTATTGCTGTCATTTTTAACTATCATTAAACGTAATTGTTTCGCTTCATAAATATCTAAATGAGCGCTGGCAATGTATTGTTCTAACAGATGTCTAGCAAACGGTGTTTGGGTACTACTTACTTCCCAAAAAGAAGTATCATTCTCTGTATCAAATAAAAAATTTAAGTCTTCGGGCTCAATGGCTCTAAGGTGTATATGTGTTCCTTTTAGTACTTGCATGAAATTAAATCTCTAAGGCACCCGTAAAAACTAAAGTAGCTGCACCCTTTAAAAACACATTTTTATAATGATTATTGTGAGTTTCAAAAGAAACTTCTAATAGACCACCTGGAGTATCAAGTATGACAGTGTCACTTGTTGTTTTACGTGCTTTGTGCGAAGCAATGGCAACCGCCGTAACCCCAGTGCCACAACTAAGGGTTTCATCTTCAACGCCTCTTTCATAAGTACGCACTTTAAAGGTGTTTTTATCAGTTTGCTCTACAAAATTAATATTGCTTCCTTCTTCGAAGTATGGTGCGCCATATCGCAATTTGCGTCCTGTAATTTTTACATTTACATCATTCACATTTTTTACAAAAGTAACATGATGGGGAGATCCAGAATCTAAGAAAATGTGATTATCAAATTGTTCAATATTTTCAACATCAATCATTTTTAAACTTACTACAGCATTTTCAATAGTAGCTTCATGTAAGCCATCTATAGCTTCAAAAGAAGTATGTTGATTAATAATACCTAATAATTTTGCAAAGGCAACTAAGCATCTTCCGCCGTTACCACACATGGTGCTAGTATTACCATCAGCATTGTAATACACCATTTTAAAATCACTTATCTCTGAGTTTTCTAATAAAATAAACCCATCTGCTCCAATACCAAATCTTCTGTCGCAAAGACGGGCTACAAGTTTGGTATTATTTTTGTCGAAAATTTCTTGACGATTGTCTATGAGGATGAAATCATTTCCGGTACCTTGATATTTGTAAAATGTGAGCTTCATAATTGCACAAATGTAAGGATAATTTACAAAGTTTTGTGCTTGTTAAAGTATCGTTAAAGTGATTTTATTTTTATAATAATCTGTTATTTTTGAATGTTATTTGGACTAATAACAGCGTAAATGATCAATAATTATTTAAATTAAAGCGTATGAAAAAAATAGCAAGTTTGATGTTTGCATCTATTTTAGGCGGAGGGCTAGCTCTTGGAGGATATTTATTAATTACTAAAGATGGGGGGAGTGGTTTTTCTATTAAAGAAGGGCAAAACCCAAAAGTTTTTCAAACTAAATATGTGTCTACAACGACAACGGCATTGGATGGGACGACGATTGATTTTACCAAGGCGGCCGAAGAAACAATCAATGCAGTTGTGCATGTTAAAAACAGGGCATCTGCAAGATTGAGTCCTTTAGAAGAATTTTTCTATGGTGACAGTAGGGGATCTAATGAGAAATCATTGGTTGGTGCTGGATCTGGTGTTATTATTTCTCCTGATGGGTATATCATAACAAATAATCACGTAATAAAAGGCGCAGATGATTTAGAAATAGTATTGAATGATCAAAAGACATACACCGCAGAGGTAATCGGTAAACACGAAGCCTCAGATATTGCTTTATTAAAGATAAATGCTCCAGATGATTTACCATATGTTCCTTTTGGCAACTCTGATGCTATTAAAGTGGGAGAATGGGTGTTGGCAGTTGGAAATCCGTTTAACTTAACATCAACAGTAACAGCTGGTATTGTGAGCGCGAAGGCAAGAAATATTGAATTGCCAAGTCGTACAAATATGATACGTTCTTTTATTCAAACTGATGCAGCTGTAAATCCTGGAAACAGTGGTGGAGCCTTAGTCAATGTAAGAGGTGAGTTGATGGGGATAAATACCTTAATATCATCTCAAACGGGATCGTATGTTGGATATTCGTTCGCAGTACCTTCAAATATAGCAAAGAAAGTGATTGATGATCTGATAGAATATGGAGATGTGAGAACGGCATATATTGGAATCAATTATTTAGATTTGAATACCAAGCAAGCAAAAGAAGAATTTGAGTTAAATGGAGTTTCTGAAGGTGTCTTAATTACTGGATTGACCGATAACGGAGGAGCTGCAGAAGCGGGTTTAAAAGTAAATGATATTATTATAAAAGCTGATTATATTGATGTTAATCGGTTCTCTGATTTGCAAGGTTTTCTGAGTACAAAGCGACCCGGAGATGCAATTAGTATTACGGTATTGCGAGATGGAAAAGAAAAGGAATTCAATGTGAATTTGAAAAATCAATTTGGCAAATTGAGCATAGATAAATATGATTTTACTAAAGAAGCTTTAGGTGATTTGAAAGAAATACCTAAGAATAAGGCCAAAGAATTTAAGATTAACTATGGTTTGGTTTTTAGCGGTATGTTAAATGAATTATTGGAGCGTCAAGAAGTAAAAAAAGGAGACATTTTATTAAAGATTAATGAAAAGAAAGTCTATAGTGTAGATGATGTAGAAAATGAATTACGCAAAAACAAAGGAAAGAGAGTCATCTTACAAGTGCTGAATCAACAAGGATATGCCGAGTATATTCAAGCGATTGTAAGAAATTAAAAACAGAAAGTTAATGTGATAAAATTCCCTCGAAATTCCGAGGGAATTTTTTTTAAAAAATGTTATACGCAAACGTTTGAAATATGTACTTTTGCCAAAAATTTAAATTCAAAATATAGTACAATGTCTAGAGACGAAACCTATGAGAAAGAACTTGCTTTTCAAGCCGACCGGAGAAGAGCAACGGTTGAATTCATAAACATTATTAGTGATCTTTGGTATGACAATACCATTGAGTTAGTGTTATTTAGAAATCCGTTAATCGATAGAAAGGTTAGTGAGATCTTAAATTTACTCGAATATGCAGGCGATTTTGTTCAAAAACCAATCTCTATTTTTGATGCCGTTGAAATAGCCAGAGCCTTGAATCAACTTGATTTGCCACCTTCTAAACTTGATATTGGTAAATTGGCTTATGAATATCACTTAGACGATGATGCCGACAATTTAGTGGCTTTTGTGTCAGATAAACTAAAGGACGCTAAAAAATCTAACGGCATTGCCCCTAAAGATGTGGTTTTATATGGTTTTGGTAGAATAGGTCGTTTATTGGCGCGTGAACTCATGAGCAGAACTGGTAAAGGCAAGCAAATGCGCTTGCGTGCTATCGTAACAAGAGGAGAGGTGACCGAGGCAGTTTTAGAAAAAAGGGCTTCATTATTGCGCAGTGACTCTGTTCATGGTGATTTTGCAGGCACAGTGAAGGCTGATATTGAAAATAAAGCCTTGATTATTGATGGGACTACTGTTTTTATGATTTCTGCAAACGCTCCTGAAGATATTGACTATACTCAATTTGGTATAGATAATGCCTTAGTGATCGATAATACAGGTGCCTTTAGAGACAAAGAAGCCTTGAGTCGTCATCTTGTTGGAAAAGGAGTGAGTAAGGTATTATTAACGGCCCCAGGGAAGGGAGTGCCCAATATTGTTCATGGTGTAAACCATACTGAGCATAATCCGGATAAAATCGATATTTTCTCTGCGGCTTCATGCACAACGAATGCCATTACACCAGTGTTAAAAGTACTAGAAGATAGTTTCGGTATTTCTTCAGGGCATTTAGAAACCATTCACGCATACACCAACGATCAGAATTTAGTAGATAATATGCACAGTAAATACCGTAGAGGGCGGGCGGCAGCCTTAAATATGGTAATTACTGAAACAGGAGCAGGTAAAGCGGTAGCAAAAGCTTTGCCTATACTAGAGGGAAAGTTGACTTCAAGTGCCATTAGAGTTCCTGTGCCAAATGGTTCTTTGGCCATTTTAAATTTACAATTAGATACAGCCACAAGTGCAGATGCAATAAATGCTACGATGAAGAAATATGCGCTAGAAGGTGATTTAGTAGAGCAAATAAGGTATTCAATAAATAATGAGTTAGTCTCATCAGATATTGTAGGTACTTCAGAGCCTTCCATTTTTGATAGTAACGCAACCATCGTATCTCCAGATGGTAAGACGTGCGTCATCTATATATGGTATGATAACGAGTACGGTTATAGTCATCAAGTAATCCGTTTAGCCAAGTACATTTCTAAAGTGAGACGGTATACTTATTATTAGTAACTAATAGTATTTATAAAGTGAAAAGCTGATAAAAAAACCGAAACATCTCGTTTCGGTTTTTTTGTAGAGCTAAATGTCGAACTAACATCATAAATTTTATTATTTTTATCGTTTATATCTCCAAATTGCATGTCTACATCCAAAGAACAAATAGAACAATTACGTTCAGAACTACGCGAACATAATTATAATTATTATGTACTTGATAACGCCACAATTTCTGACTACGATTTTGATATTAAACTCAAAGAGTTAGAATTACTAGAGTCGCAAAATCCAGAATTTTTCGATGCGAACTCGCCAACCCAACGCGTAGGTGGAGCGATTACCAAAAATTTTAATACAATAACCCATAAAAATAGAATGTATTCATTAGATAATTCATATTCTAAAGAGGATTTGTTGGATTGGGAAAAGCGTATTCGCAAAATTGTAGGTGTAGAATCTGTAGAGTATACCTGTGAATTAAAATATGACGGAGCATCTATTAATTTGTCTTATGAAAATGGTCGTTTAACGAGTGCTGTTACGAGAGGTGATGGCTTTCAAGGAGATGATGTCACTGCCAACATTAAAACAATTCGGTCTATACCATTACAGCTCAAAGAAAATGCGCTGAAAACTTTTGAAATTCGAGGAGAGATTATTTTGCCTTTAGACGGTTTTAATAAAATGAATAAAGAACGTGTGGCGGCTGGAGAAGAGGCGTATAGAAACCCTAGAAATACAGCTAGTGGAAGTTTGAAATTACAAGATAGTGCCGAAGTGGCTAAACGCCCCTTAGATTGTTTGCTTTATCATGTGGTAGGCGAACGTTTACCTTTTAAAACGCATGCTGAGGCTTTAGGTAATGCAAAAGAAGCTGGATTTAAAATTCCGCAAACCTTAAAAGTAGCCAAATCTATTGATGAAGTTTTTGAATTTATTCAATATTGGGATATAGAACGTCACAACTTGCCATACGAAACCGATGGCGTTGTAGTTAAGGTAAATTCGTTACCACATCAAGACGAATTAGGTTATACTTCTAAGGCACCGCGATGGGCGATTGCATATAAGTTTAAGGCTGAGCAAGAAAGCACAGTTTTACATAAAATCACATATCAAGTGGGGAGAACGGGGGCCATCACGCCAGTTGCGAACTTAGAACCGGTTCAGTTGGCAGGTACAATTGTGAAAAGAGCGTCTTTGCACAATGCAGATCAGATTGCCAAATTGGATATTCGTGAGAACGATACAGTATTTGTAGAAAAAGGTGGGGAAATTATACCCAAAGTTGTTGGTGTTGATTTAAGTAAAAGAGCTGCAAGTTCCCAGTCAACGAAGTATGCAACACATTGTCCTGAATGTGAAACCTTATTGGTAAGAACAGAAGGCGATGCGAAGCATTATTGTCCAAATGAATTTGGATGTCCTACACAAATAACAGGTAAGATACAACATTATATTAGCAGAAAAGCGATGGACATTGATGGGTTGGGATCTGAAACTATTGAGTTGTTATTTAAAGAAGGATTGGTGTCGAATTATGCAGATCTCTATGATTTAAAAATTGAGCAAATTATCCCACTTGAGCGTATGGCCGAAAAGTCGGCGCAAAACATGGTTGCCGGTATAGAGGCATCTAAACAAATTCCCTTTGAGAAAGTGTTATTTGCGCTCGGAATTCGTTTCGTAGGAGAAACCGTTGCCAAAAAGTTAGCAAAACATTTTAAAAGTATTGAGCGTTTGATGAATGCTTCTTTCGATGAGCTGGTGAATGTTGATGAAATAGGAGATCGTATCGCACAAAGTATTGTTGATTTTTCTAATGAATTAAGTAATACGGTGCTGATTGATCGTTTGCGTTCATATGGAGTACAATTAGAGCTTTCTGCGGAAGCACAAAAGGGTCAAACAGATATATTACAGGGTAATATATTTGTAGTTTCTGGTGTTTTTACAAGACTGAGTAGGAATGAGCTTAAAAAAGCAATCGAAGATAATGGAGGTAAAGTCTCAAGTTCAATCTCGAAAAAAACTACCTATGTAGTTGCAGGAGATAATATGGGGCCTAGTAAACGTACCAAGGCTGAGAACTTAGGTGTTCCGATTATTACCGAAGATGATTTTCTAAAAATGCTTTAAGTGAATCACACTTTTTGAAATATTTAAGCGGCATTTTTTTCTTTCTGATACATGATTCTAGATAGTTAAAATAGTTAAAAAAAAATACACGCAATGGTATTTTGATTATCTTAGTGTGCTTAATATGTTACTCAATATTAAAAAAAGCACCTAACCAGTGCTATGAAAATGAAATCTACTAATAAAACCCTGCTATTAACGAGCTTTCTGATAGTCTCGTTAGCGTATACATATGCGCATATTGCTGATTTAAAATGGCTTATGTATTGGTCTAAACCATTTCTAATGCCAATATTAGGTCTGTATTATGTGTCTATTGCGAAGAAAATCGATTATAGATATATAGTAGCTTTATGTTTCGCTTTTATTGGTGATCTCCTGTTCTTAAGTGAAAAAGAGTTTTTGTTTGTCTTAGGAATGAGTAGTTTTTTAATATTCGTATTGATGAATATGATTATTATATCGAAAAAAGCGGGAGAAATTAAATTAGACATATTTTATCTCGCAATTCTTCCATTTATTCTAATTTCCATAGCTGTTATATCAGTATTTTTTGGAGATGTTGGTTTAATGAAACTCTTATTTATTATTTACGGAAGTGTTTTAGGTTTATACGGAGCTTTTTCTTTGTATTGGTATTTAAAAGAACGAAGTAAATGGGTGCTGCTGAACCTGTTAGGCTCTCTTTTGTTTTTTGCTGCAGCTATTGCTAAAGGGTTGAAGGAAGTAGAAGGCCCTAATGATAGTTACAAGATTCTCAATATGACTTTCTATATTTTGGCAATGATTTTAATCACACAGAGTTATGCGAATCATACGACTAGTGATCAAAAAAAAATATAGTCTTCCTCTTATTTGAATAAATCCATTCCTGGGATATTTGGCATCCCGTCTTTTGCGGCTGCCGCCATTTCGGCATCGTTGATCTTGCCGGCTTTTGTAAGGGCATCATTCAAAGCGATTATTAAATAATCTTCAAGGGCTTCTTTATCTTGTAAGAGAGCATCTGCAATAGAAATCTCTTTAATTTCTCTATTTGCCGTTGTTGTTACTTTAACTGCGCCTCCATTAGATTGTCCATCCACTAAAACGGTGTTTAACCTAAGTTTTGTTTCTTCTACTTTTTGTTTTGCAAGTTTTAATTTTTGCATCATTCCAGAGATATCTCCAAACATAATTGTGAATTCTTTAATAGTTAGTGATAACAAAATTACTATTTTAGTTGTTCATAAACCTCTAAAAAAATGAAGAATTTAGTTCAATTTGTAGTTGTATTATCACTTATTTTTACAACTTCATGTAAAGAAGAAAAAATGAAAAGTAATATTGAGGCTCCCGTAGCAGAGAAAGTTCCAAAAGAATTAGAAAAACATGGAGATGTACGAGTAGATAATTACTATTGGATGCGATTGACTGATGAGCAGAAGAATGCTAAAACACCTGACGAGCACACGCAAAAGGTACTTGATTATCTGAACGCTGAGAATGCGTATTACGATACCATTACTGCGCATACCAAGCAATTTAAGGAGGACTTGTTTAAAGAAATGAAAGCCCGAATTAAAGAAGATGATGAATCTGTTCCATACAAAAGTAATGGCTACTTCTATATAACTAGATATGAGACAGGTGGTCAATATCCTATATATGCTCGTAAGAAAGGTAGTTTAGAGGCTGAAGAAGAGATTTTGTTCGATGTGAATAAAATGGCCGAAGGTTATGATTATTACGCTTTACGCGGATTGAATGTAAGCGAAGATAATAAGATAGCCGCTTTTGCTGTAGACACCGTAAGTCGAAGACAATACGTTGTACAGTTCAAAAATTTAGAAACTGGTGAAATTTATCCTGATAGAATAGAAAATACAACTGGAGGAGCTACTTGGGCAAATGATAATAAAACAGTTTTTTATACTAAAAAAGACCCAATTACATTGCGAAGTGAGAAGATATATAAACATGTACTCGGAACTGATGCATCTGAAGACGAGGTTGTTTTTCACGAAAAAGATGAGACGTTTGACACATTTGTGTACAAAACAAAGTCTAAGAAATTCATCATGATAGGGTCTTATAGTACCCTAACACAAGAATATCAAGCTTTAGATGCTAATAATCCGAATGGTTCGTTAAAGGTGATTCAACCTCGAACACGTGGTTTAGAGTATAGTGTTTCGCATTACAAGGATCATTTTTATGTGTTGACAAATAAAGATGACGCAAAGAACTTCAAACTCATGAAGACTCCAGAAGATAAAACAACTATGGACAATTGGGTTGATGTTATTCCCCATAGAGATGATACTTTATTAGAAGATATTTCGATTTTTAAAGAGTATTTGGTACTTGAAGAACGCACGAATGGACTTAATAAAATACGTATTAAACGCTGGGATGATACGGCTGACTATTACCTGCCCTTTGATGAGGAAACCTACTCTGTAGGTGTTTATAATAATCCTGATTTTGATACTGATATTATCCGTTACGGATATAATTCGTTTACAACTCCGGCTTCTGTCATTGATTTTAACATGAGTGATCAGTCAAAAGAAATTAAGAAAGAACAAGAAGTACTTGGTGGAAAATTTGATAAGAACAATTATACTAGTGAACGTCTATGGATCGATGCGAGAGATGGCAAAAAAGTAGCCGTTTCTATAGTGCGAAGAAAGGACACAGAGTTAGGTGCAAATACGCCTTTATTATTATATGCCTATGGTTCTTATGGTTATACCATTCCTGACGGATTTAGTACAACACGCTTAAGTTTATTAGATAGAGGGTTTGTGTATGCCTTGGCACATATTCGTGGTAGCCAATATCTAGGAAGACAATGGTATGAAGATGGTAAATTATTCAATAAAATGAATACGTTTACAGATTTTATAGATGCAGGAAAAGGGTTGATTGAAAAAGGATATACATCTGCTCCTCATTTGTACGCTAGTGGTGGTTCTGCCGGGGGATTGTTAATGGGAGGTATTGTGAATATGAGCCCAAAAACGTTTAATGGTATTATTGCTGCTGTTCCTTTTGTGGATGTCATGACGACAATGTTAGATACCTCAATTCCGTTAACTACATCTGAATATGATGAATGGGGAAATCCGAATGAGAAAGAATATTATGATTACATGTTATCGTATTCGCCTTATGATCACGTAAAAGCGCAAGATTACCCTCATATGTTAGTTACTACCGGATTGCATGATTCGCAGGTGCAGTATTATGAACCTGCAAAATGGGTAGCAAAGTTAAGAGCATACAAAACAGATACTAATCTTTTATTGCTGCATACCAACATGGAAGCTGGTCATGGCGGTGCTTCTGGTAGATTTAATGCCTTAAAGGAGACCGCTAGAGATTATGCCTTCTTTTTAGATTTAGAAGGGATAAAAAAGTAATTAAAAAAAAAATAGTAAATTTGCCCGATTAAATAATAATCATATTTGATTACTATGAAACAAAATTTAGGTGTAAACCAAAATGTGTTAGAGCTCGTTGGTAATACTCCGATGATTCGTCTTAATAAAATTATAGAAGGATTAGAAGGTGAGTTTTTCACAAAGTTTGAAGGTTTTAACCCAGGCCATTCAACCAAAGACAGAATTGCCCTACATATTATAGAGCAAGCCGAGAAAAAAGGAATCCTTAAGAAAGGAGATACAATTATAGAAACCACTTCTGGTAATACAGGTTTCAGTATTGCCATGGTAAGTATTATTAAAGGTTATGAATGTATCCTTGCGGTAAGTTCTAAATCCTCGAATGATAAGATTGATATGTTGAAAGCGATGGGAGCTAAAGTATATGTATGCCCTGGGCATGTAAGTGCTGATGACCCTCGATCGTATTACAACGTTGCTAAAAAATTACATTCTGAAATTGCAGATTCTGTTTATATCAATCAGTATTTTAACGAGTTAAACTTAGAAGCGCATTACAATACAACTGGACCAGAAATTTGGAATCAAAGTGAAGGCAAATTAACCCATTTAATTGCGGCAAGTGGAACAGGAGGAACAATTTCTGGAGCAGCACGATTCTTGAAAGAACAGAATCCTGCTATTAAAATCATTGGTGTTGACGCTTTTGGTTCAGTCTTGCAGAAATTTCATGAAACGGGTGAGTTAGATCCATCAGAGAGCTACCCTTACAGAATAGAAGGATTAGGTAAAAATTTGATCCCTACCGCCACAGATTTCGATGTTATCGACAAATTTGAGAAAGTAAATGATGAAGATAGTGCCCATAGAGCACGTGAAATTGCCTTGACTGAAGGCTTGTTTGCAGGATACACTAGTGGTGCCGTTATGCAAGCTGTAATGCAGCTCGCTGAAAAGGGAGAGTTTGATGCACAAAGTAAAGTTGTTGTTATTTTTCCAGATCATGGATCAAGATATATGTCAAAAATCTACAGTGATGATTGGATGAGAGAACAGGGATTTTTTGATTCTCAAAAGGAAGCACAACAAGTTATTGAATATATAAAATAGACTCAATTTATACAATGTTAGAAGAGGTTCTTTGCGGAAAAGAGCCTCTTTTTTTGTTAAAAAAAATTGAATAATACTTTTTGTGTAGCCCTAAAAAAGTGGTTACTTTGCAATTGTCTAAAAATCAATGGAGATGAAAGATTTATTTGAAAGAATAATAAAGGATAAAGGACCTTTAGGTAAATGGGCGAAACAAGCTGAAGGATATTATGTATTTCCGAAGTTAGAAGGACCAATTTCTAATAGGATGCATTTTAATGGAAAAAAAGTTATTACCTGGAGTATAAATGATTATTTAGGACTAGCAAATCATCCAGAAGTATTAAAAGTTGATGGAGAGGCCGCTGCAGAGCATGGTATGGCTTATCCGATGGGGGCAAGAATGATGTCTGGGCATACAAAGTTTCATGAACAATTAGAACAAGAATGCGCAGATTTTGTAGATAAAGAAGCAGCTTATTTAGTAAATTTTGGTTACCAAGGAATGGTATCGGCTATAGACGCTTTAGTATCTAAAAATGATGTTATTGTGTATGATATGGATACACATGCGTGTATTATAGATGGTGTTCGCTTGCATGCAGGAAAACGTTTTGTTTATAAGCACAATGATGTTGAAAGTTTGGAGAAAAACCTTCAAAGAGCTACTAAAATGGCAACCGAAAATAACGGAGGAATCTTAGTCATTTCTGAGGGCGTTTTCGGAATGCGAGGAGAGCAAGGACGATTGAAAGAGATCGCTGCCTTAAAGCGTAAATATAACTTTAGACTATTGGTAGATGATGCTCATGGTTTTGGGACGCTTGGTGAGGGTGGTAGAGGTACTGGTTTTGAACAAGGCGTTCAAGATGATATCGATGTGTACTTCGCAACATTCGCCAAATCAATGGCAGGTATTGGTGCTTTCTTTGCTGCCGATAAAGATATTATTCAATATTTGCAATACAATATGCGTTCGCAAATGTTTGCTAAATCATTGCCTATGCCTATGGTGAAAGGAGCATTAAAACGCTTGGATATGTTACGAACAATGCCCGAATTGAAAGAAAAACTTTGGGCGAATGTGAATGCATTGCAAAGTGGTTTACGAGAAGCTGGATTTGATTTAGGAACAACTCAAACTTGTATAACTCCGGTTTTCTTAAAAGGCGATATACCAGAAGCAATGGCAATGGTAAATGATTTAAGAGAGAATTATGGTGTTTTCTGTTCAATTGTAGTGTATCCTGTAATACCTAAAGGGTTAATTATATTAAGATTAATTCCAACAGCTACGCATACCTTAGAAGATGTAAAAGAAACAATAGAAGCGTTTTCTGGGATTCGTAGTAAACTAGAGGGCGGCGTTTACAAACGTATTGCTGCGGCAATGGTACAATAATAACATACGCAATATAAAATATAGAGAATCCGGTACTTTTAAAAGTGGCGGATTTTTTATTCTAAAACAGACATTCTTGCTTTCGCAGAAACGGTATTGTCGTCGAAATTTCCCTCCAAATATTTATAATATCCGGTGATTCCAATCATCGCCGCGTTGTCTGTAGTATATTCAAATTTAGGAATATAGGTTTGCCATTGGTATTTTTTCTCTGCCTCAACTAGTGTTTTTCGAATTCCTGAATTTGCCGATACTCCTCCGGCTATAGCGATACTTTTAATACCCGTTTTTTTGACCGCCTTTTTCAACTTTATGAGTAAAATATCGATAATCGTCTGTTGAATAGAAGCACAGATATCATGAAGGTTTTCTTTAATAAAATTGGGATTCTCTTGTTCCTTTTTTCGAATAAAGTAGAGGATTGCAGTCTTTAAACCACTAAAACTAAAATCCAATTCGTTTTTAGTTTTGGGTTTGGGAAACTCGAAAGCTTTTGGATCTCCTAATTGGGCATACTTGTCAATAAAAGGTCCACCAGGATAAGGTAGGCCCAAAATTTTTGCCGATTTATCAAATGCTTCGCCAACGGCATCATCTATGGTTTCTCCCAAAATTTCCATATCAAAGTAATCATTCACACGAATCAACTGCGTATGTCCTCCGCTAATAGTGAGGCAAATAAAAGGGAAAGAAGGTTTCTTTTGAGCTTTATCACGTATAAAATGTGCAAGAATATGTCCTTGCATATGATTTACGGCAATCAAAGGAATCTGAAGAGCTAATGCCATTGATTTGGCAAATGAAGTGCCAACAAGCAATGATCCCATAAGTCCTGGGCCTTGTGTAAAAGCGATAGCACTCAAATCTTTTTTGTCAATATTTGCTTGAATTAAGGCCTCTTGAACAACTGGTACAATATTCTGCTGGTGAGCTCTTGAAGCTAATTCGGGCACCACACCCCCATATTTGGAATGAATTTCTTGATTTGCGACAACATTTGATAAAATAGTATCGTTAGCTAATACCGCAACGCTTGTATCATCACATGAAGATTCGATAGATAGAATGTAAATCGTTTTTTTGTTCATTAAATATGAAAAAAGGCACAAAAATTGTGCTTATAAAATGTGTACTTTTAATGTTGCAAATTTATAACAAATAAATCTATCAAAAGAGTAAAAAAAATAACCAAAAGAATCGTGCTATTTCTAGCACTTTTCCTGCTCATAAGTGTTATTTTATTACGCCTTCCTGCTGTACAAACCTATTTAGGTAAAATTGCTACAAATCAATTAAATAAAACATACAATACAAATATTGTTGTTAAGAAAGTAGATCTCTCCTTTTTAGGAAATGTGAAATTGAAACAAATTGATATTAAAGATCATCATAAAGATTCTTTAATTTATATCGAGAATTTGACGACTTCTGTGTTTAGCTACAAAAATATCATGGATAATAAATTAGAGTTAGGTGCGGTCGATATGGATGGTCTCATTTTTAATATGATTACCCATGAAGGAGAAACCAATGATAATTTGAGTGTTTTTGTAGATAAGTTTGATTCGAAAAAAGAAAGTTCTTCTGATGTGCCACCTTTTTTATTAACGTCATCGCAAATGAATTTATCAAATGCGCGATTTACCCTTTACGATAAAAATAAACAGTCTATGCCCATAGTATTTTATAGGAATATGAATGGAGCAATTGAGAATTTCAAAATAGACGGACCAAATGTAAATGCAAATATTCGCGGATTGAATTTTGATGATAATCATGGCATTCATGTTATAGATTTAACATCTGATTTTGCATATACCAAGGAAAATATGACCTTGAGTCAAACAACATTAAAAACAGAAGGATCTAAATTAGTTGGTGATGTTGTTTTTAAGTATCATGATGGAAAATTATCTGATTTTAATAACAAAGTACAAATTGAGGCGAATTTTGAAGAATCATCCATTGCTTTACGCGATTTGAATAAGTTTTACAATGAGTTTGGTACCAATGATATTATACATTTTACAACAAATGTGACCGGGACGTTAAACGATTTTAAGTTAAACGGATTGAGATTAAGATCAAACAGAAATTCGATTATCAATGGAACCTTTCATTTTAAAAATGCCATTAATAATGAAAACGGATTCTCGTTGAACGCTCAAATTAGCAGTTTATCATCAAATTATCAAAATCTAAAATTGTTATTGCCTAACATTTTAGGTAAAACGCTGCCTTCATCGTTTGAAAAATTTGGAAGATTTTCTATTAGAGGTAATTCATTTGTAACGAGTGAAACGGTTGATGCCAAGTTAGAAATGAATAGCATTTTAGGTAAAACCTTGACCGATTTAAAACTCACAAATATTGACGATATAGACAATGCAAATTATAAAGGTAAAGTAGAATTTGTAGATGTAGAACTAGGTACAATGATTAATGATAGTCTTGTTGGTAAACTTTCCCTTATTGCCGATGTAGAGGGTAAGGGTTTTACTTTAGAAACCTTAAAAACAAAGGTAAAAGGGAATGTGTCGAAGCATCAATATAAAGGCTATACCTATAGTAATATAGATGTAAATGGAGTCTTTGAAAACCAATTGTTTAACGGAGAGCTCAATGCGAATGATGAACACTTAAAAATGAAGTTTAAAGGGCTTGCAGATTTGTCTTCAGCGATTTATAAATTTAATTTTAGCGCTGATGTCTCTCATGCCGAATTTAACAAATTGAATTTGTTTAAAAGAGATGAAAAAGCAATTCTGAAAGGGAGAATGGATATTAACCTACTTGGTAATTCTTTAGATAATATGTCTGGGGCAGTTGTATTTAGAAATGCATCTTACACAAATCAAAATGACAACTATTACTTTACTGATTTTAATATCAACTCTAAATTTATTGACACCACAAGAGTTATTAAGGTGAACTCAACCGATATAGTGACGGGTACCTTGAAAGGTCGATTTAAATTTAAGGAGTTAGAGAAATTGGCACGAAATTCATTAGGAAGTATTTACACCAATTTTGAACCCAAAAAAGTTACTTCAGGTCAATTTTTAGACTTTAATTTTAAAGTTTATAATAAAATAATTGAAATCTTTTTTCCAGAAGTTAAGTTAGGATCTAATACCTCAATAAAAGGAAAAATAATCGCAGATAATGAAAAATTTGAACTCACGTTTAAATCTCCCGAGGTAGAAGCTTATAAAAATATTGCAAAGAATATACGATTGCAAATTGATAATAAAAACCCACTATATAACACCTTATTAAGTGTTGATGAGGTAAACACCAAATACTATAATATTGCTGATTTAAATTTGGTAAATGTAACACTAAATGACACCTTATTTTTTAGAACAGATTTTTTAGGTGGTACAAAATTAAACGAAAAATTTGATCTAAGTTTTTATCATACGTTGAATGAAAATAACAAATCGGTCGTAGGTCTAAAAAAATCGGATATTAATTTTAAGAATAACGAATGGCTAGTCAATCCTACAAATAACAAACAAAATAAAGTAGTTTTTGATGAGGAATTTCAAACTTTTGCATTTGATAGAATAAATGTCATTTCAAAGGATCAAGAAATAGACTTTGCTGGTGTATTTACAGGTAAAAATGATAAGGATGTCACATTAAATTTGAAAAATGTAAAGTTAGAAGGTATTACACCAAAAGTTGATAGCCTTGATATAAAAGGATTGGTGAATGGTTCTATAAACTATAAGCAAATAAAAGGAACGCCATTACCCTTGGCCGATTTGATTGTTAATGATTTACACTTTAACGATATAAATCAAGGTGATTTGGTTGTAAATGCTTTAGGCGATAATTCACTGCAAAAATATATTGTAGACGTCTCACTACAAAATGATAAGATAAAAAGTATTGATGCCCGAGGTGAAATTGATTTTGAAGCAAAAAATCCTACAGTTTTTGCTAATTTCAGTTTGAATGACTATTCCTTAGTACCATTCAATCCATTAGGGAAGGGAGTAATTGACAAAATTAGAGGAAATGTTACTGGGCAAGGAGTTATTACGGGTTTACTAAGAAACCCTGATTTTGATGGGGAGTTAACCCTAACTAATGCAGGAATTGCAATACCTTATTTGAATGTTGATTACGATTTTATTGGAGTTTCTAAAGTAAGCATGAGTAAGCAACGATTTCGGTTTTTACCCACTACTTTGGTCGATGTGATTCATGACACTGAAGCAACACTGCTCGGAGATATATCACATAATAGATTTACTGATTGGTATCTAGATTTGAAATTAAATACGGATAATTTCTTGGTGTTGAATACTACTGAAAATGAAGATATTCCTTACTATGGTACAATTTTTATTGGGAGTGATGTGAATGGAGAAAGAGCGAATGCAAGTATTAAAGGATATACAGATGCCTTGGTTATAGATGCAACGGCATCGACAAAAAAAGGAACCGAATTTATTATTCCGTTGAGTGATGTGAGTACCGTGGGAAACTCTAAGTTGATCAACTTTATTACCAAAACCAAACAAGGAACAGATGAAAATAAGTTTGAAGAAATTGTATTTGATCAGGTTGAAGGATTGACCTTGAATTTTGATCTTGAAGTTACAAAAGATGCTATTGCCGAAATTGTAGTTGACAAAAATACAGGAAGTATTCTAAGAGGAAGCGGAAATGGTTTCATGTCTATTGCAATTAATACAAAAGGGAAATTTGAAATTGATGGTGTTTTCGTAGTTGATAATGGTATTTATGAATTTAGAAATATTGTCAATAAAGATTTTATAGTTCAGCCTGGTGGTACTGTAATTTGGGATGGTAATCCTTTTGATGCTTATTTAAACAATATTACTGCCATTTATCGAACGAAAGCAAACCCGGCAACATTATTAGATAACGTTACTTCGCGAGAAATAGATATTGATTTAGTTGCAAAGATCTCGGGACAATTATTAAACTCTGAGATAGATTTTGATTTAGAGATTCCGAATTCGAATTCTTTAGTGAATTCTGAATTAGCGTTTAAACTAAGTGATGAAGATAAAAAAATGACGCAGTTCTTTTCGCTATTAACCACCGGATCATTTATTAATTTAGATGAAGGTAATTTAAGCTTTGATGGTAATGCCGCTTTAACAGGAACAATATCCGAGAAAATATCGGATATTCTTTCTAGTATTTTGAAGAGTAAAGGAGATATTTTTGATGTTGGGGTGAATTATACACCAGGACAAAGAGGAAACAGTTTTAATACGAGTTTGGTAACTGACGATCAATTAGGGTTTACATTTAAAGGTAAAATAGGTGATAAATGGCTGTACAACGGTAAAGTAGGAGTTCCAGTTGGTGGAAATACCCAGGCTAGTGTGATTGGAGAAGTAGAATTGGAGAGACCTTTAAATCAGCCAGAAACGTTTAGATTGAAAATGTTCAATAGACAAAATGATATTCAGTTTACAGTAGCAAATGAAGAAGGGTATACCCAAGGAATTGGACTTTCATATCGTGTAGATTTTGATAGTGGAAAAGAACTAAAAGAGAAAGTCTTCAGAAAAAAGAAATCGAAAAAGAAGGAGATATCTACAGATTCTCTTAAGGTTAAAAAGAAACTACTTAATTTCACCAAAATTAAAAAGGATAGTACAAAGAGTACTAAACAATAAAATACTACTAAATTTATATGTTTTTGGAAGCAAATTGTACGATAACGTTTTCGTACATTACTGCTGTTTTGAACTACATTTGACATAATAATATTTAATTTTACCAAGCTTATTTTAGTATGAAAAAACCAATTAAAAAAGTAGGGTTAATTACCTCAGGAGGAGATGCGCCAGGAATGAACGCGGCTATAAGAGCTGTAGTTCGAGCGTGTTCTTATTACAAAATTAAATGCGTTGGTTTCTATAGAGGTTATCAAGGTGTTATCGAAGGTGATTATACTGATCTCGACGCACGAAGTGTGAAAAACATTATTAGCAAAGGGGGCACGATCTTAAAATCAGCACGATCTTCAGAATTTAGAACCAAAGAAGGAAGGAAGAAAGCCTATGAAAATTTAAAGAAGGCTGAAATTGACGGATTAATATTAATCGGTGGAGACGGTACGTTTACAGGTGGTGTTGTTTTTGG
The DNA here is from genome assembly GCA_947500525.1 of uncultured Flavobacteriaceae bacterium. Taxonomy (GTDB): domain Bacteria; phylum Bacteroidota; class Bacteroidia; order Flavobacteriales; family Flavobacteriaceae; genus Aureibaculum. The sequence goes on from CANMSH010000004.1 coordinate 188,868, forward strand.
TAAAGAATATAACATTCCGTTTATTGGAATCCCAGGTACTATTGATAATGATATAGCCGGTACCAGTTTTACAATAGGATATGATACTGCCCTGAATACAGTTGTAGATGCTATTGATAAAATTAGAGATACAGCGAGTTCTCATAATAGACTTTTCTTTATTGAGGTAATGGGGCGTGATGCTGGATTTATAGCGTTGAACGCTGGTGTTGGTGCAGGTGCAGAAGAAATACTAATTCCCGAAGAAGATTTAGGTCTAGATCGTTTGTTAGAATCTCTTAAAAAGAGTAAAAGAAGTGGTAAAACATCGAGTATCGTTGTTGTTTCCGAAGGAGATAAAATAGGTAAAAATGTGTTCGAATTGGCTGAATATGTAAAGGAGAATTTACCAGATTATGAGGCAAGAGTTTCGGTCTTAGGGCATATGCAACGTGGAGGATCACCAAGTTGCTTTGACAGAGTTTTGGCAAGTAGGTTAGGAGTAAAGGCAGTTGAAGAATTGCTCGATAAAAAGTCAAACCAAATGGTGGGCTTAGTAAATAATAAAGTAGTAACTAGTGATATTGAAAAGGCAATCAAAACATCACACGATATTAATAGAGAATTATTAAGAATATCTGATATACTATCAGTATAAAATAAAAATTATGATAAAAATAGGAATTAATGGATTTGGTAGAATTGGGAGAATAGCCTTTAGACAGGCTATGACCAGAAGTAATGTACAAATTGTAGCGATTAATGATTTGTTGGAAGTAGATTACTTAGCATATTTATTAAAACACGATTCTGTTCACGGAAAGTTTGATGGTGATGTTTCTGTCAGCAACGGTAAGTTGGTAGTGAACGGTAATGAAATAAGAGTAACAGCCGAACGCAACCCTGAAGATTTAAAATGGGATGAAGTTGGTGCAGAGTATATTATAGAATCTACAGGTTTTTTTACGGCAAAAGATAAGGCAGCATTGCATATTAAAGGTGGTGCTAAAAAAGTAATTATTTCTGCGCCTTCACCAGATGCACCGATGTTTGTAATGGGTGTAAATCATAAAGAGTTGACAGACGATGATACTATTTTTTCTAATGCCTCTTGTACGACCAATTGTTTAGCTCCAATAGCTAAAGTATTAAATGATAAGTATGGTATTACTGAAGGTTTGATGACAACGGTACATGCTTCTACAGCGACTCAAAAAACAGTAGATTCACCTTCAGTTAAGAATTGGAGATTAGGTAGATCTGCAATTGGCAACGTAATTCCTTCAACAACAGGTGCTGCAAAAGCAGTAGGTAAAGTAATTCCTGAATTGAACGGAAAATTAACAGGAATGGCATTTAGAGTGCCAACAATGGATGTTTCTGTAGTAGATTTAACGGTAAATTTAAAAAATGGAGCTTCATATGAAGATATTTGTAAAACCATGAAAGATGCTTCAGAAGGAGAATTAAAAGGAATTTTAGGATATACTGAAGAAGCGGTTGTTTCGCAAGATTTTGTAGGAGAAACATGTACTTCTGTATTTGATGCGGCTGCGGGAATTGCAATCACCGATAATTTTGTAAAAGTAATATCATGGTATGATAATGAATACGGATACTCTACGAAAATTGTAGATTTGCTAGAATATTCAGCGTCACTATAAATACAATTTAAATGTATATATTTAAATCCTGCCATTGGCAGGATTTTTTTATTAAACGAATTCTCTTGGATACGACTATCTTACTCTCTTTTATTGGAGCTACCGCATTATTATCTATTTCTCCTGGGCCTGACAATATTTTTGTCCTTATTCAAAGTATTACGAATGGAGTAAAATACGGTATTGCAACTGTTTGCGGATTAATATCTGGTTGCATTGTACATACTTCACTGGTGGCATTTGGGGCCTCGGCTATTATTAAATCGAATGAGAATTTATATATAACCTTAAAGATATTCGGAGCATCATATTTAGTGTTCTTGGCCTACAAAGTTTTTAAAAGTGATGCCACTCCAAAAATCACAGGTTCGTTACAAAAAGAAGGTAATGCATCGAAGAAAAGTTTAGGTCAATTGTTTCGTCAAGGATTTATTATGAATATTTTAAACCCTAAAGTTTCTATTTTTTTTCTTGCGTTATTTCCTGGGTTTTTATTTAGTGAGTCAATGTCAACGGTGAGTCAATTCTTTGTTTTAGGATTTATTTTCATGGGTGTATCACTTGTTATTTTTTCAGCAATTGCATTATTGGCTGGTGCTATTGCTAGTAAGCTAAGACAAAATACAGTAATTGGAAACGTGCTAAAATGGCTGCAAATAACCGTATTTATTGGGATTGCAATTTTTATATTGTTTTCAGATTGAAAAGTGTATTCAAATTGTATCTTTGAGATCTAATGGGTACTGTTAAAATAATAGAATGTCCTCGTGATGCCATGCAAGGTATCAAGCCTTTTATCTCTACTGATGTAAAGGCTAATTATATCAATCAGCTATTGAAGGTTGGTTTTGATACAATTGACTTTGGTAGTTTCGTGTCTCCGAAGGCAATCCCACAAATGAAAGACACAGCTGAGGTACTTTCTAAATTAGAATTATCGACTACAACGAGTAAATTACTGGCTATTATTGCAAATGTTAGAGGAGCAAATGATGCTTCTCAGTTTGAAGAAATAGATTATTTGGGCTATCCGTTTTCTATTTCTGAAAATTTTCAAATGCGTAATACGAGCAAAACGATTGCCGAATCTATTGTAACACTCGACGAAATTTTGAATATAGCGACCAAAACCAACAAGGAAGTTGTTGCTTATTTATCGATGGGCTTTGGAAACCCTTATGGAGATCCTTGGAATGTTGATATTGTGGCGAACTGGACAGAAAAATTAGCAAAAATGGGGGTTGAAATTTTGTCCTTGTCGGATACAATTGGTAGCTCTACTCCAGAGATAATAACTTATTTATTTTCTGAATTAATTACAAAATATCCCAATATAGAATTTGGAGCACACCTACATACCACACCAACTACATGGCAAGAAAAAGTAGATGCCGCATTTAAAGCAGGCTGTTATCGCTTTGATGGTGCTATCAAAGGATATGGTGGATGTCCGATGGCTAAAGATGAATTAACGGGTAATATGCCTACTGAAAAGTTACTCGAATATTTTACTCAAACCCCCATTGATCTTCATTTAGATATGTCTTCTTTTAAAAGTGCTTACGCAGGAGCATCAAATGTGTTTTTGTAAAAATTTAGTTAAAAATTGTATGTCAATTCTTAATTAAATTTTACTTTTGTAAATGCAAGAAAAGGTACTTATTTTAGATTTCGGATCGCAATTCACTCAACTAATTGCACGCCGTATTAGAGAACTTAATATTTATTGTGAAATTCATCCTTATAACAGCACCAAATTTGATGCTGATGATTTTAAGGCAGTAATTCTATCAGGAAGCCCACATTCTGTAAAGAGCGAGATTGCGCCAAAACCAGACTTATCAAAAATAAAAGGAAATAAACCATTATTGGGTGTGTGCTATGGTGCGCAATACCTAGTACATTTTTTTAATGGTAAGGTTGGGGCCTCCAATACTCGAGAATATGGGAGAGCGAATTTGTCTTTTATTGATGGAGAAAATAAATTGTTTAATAATATAGAACAAGGAAGTCAAGTATGGATGAGTCATTCTGATACAATCTTAGAATTACCAAGTCATTATAAAAAGATAGCGAGTACACATGATGTTGAGTATGCAGCTTATAAAATTGAAAATGAAGATACCTATGCTATACAATTTCATCCAGAAGTATATCACTCTACAGACGGCAAGCAACTCTTAGAGAATTTTTTAGTACATATTGCAGGAGTTGCTCAAAATTGGACGCCAGATTCATTCGTTGAGACTACTGTTGAAAATTTAAAAAAACAAGTAGGAGGCGATAAGGTTGTTCTAGGATTATCAGGAGGGGTCGATTCTACCGTTGCTGCTGTTTTATTAGATAAAGCTATAGGGAAAAACTTGTATTGTATTTTCGTGAACAACGGTTTATTACGAAAAAATGAATTCCAAAGTGTATTAGAACAATATAAAGGAATGGGTTTGAATGTGAAAGGAGTAGACGCTTCGGCACGTTTTTTGAAAGCTCTTGAAGGAATTTCTGATCCAGAAAAAAAACGAAAAGCTATTGGTAATACATTTATAGAGGTTTTTGATGATGAAGCACATAAAATAAAAGATGTAGTGTGGTTAGGGCAAGGTACCATTTATCCAGATGTTATAGAATCAGTTTCTGTTACTGGAGGTCCATCAGCAACAATAAAAAGTCATCACAATGTGGGTGGTTTACCCGATTTTATGAAATTGAAAATCGTAGAGCCGCTTAGAATGATTTTTAAAGATGAAGTACGTCGAGTAGGAAAATCAATGGGTATTGATGCTGAACTATTAGGTAGGCATCCTTTTCCAGGGCCAGGCCTTGGTATTCGTATTTTGGGAGATGTAACTGCTGAAAAAGTTCGTATTTTACAAGAAGTAGATGCGGTATTCGTAGATGGTTTAAAAAAATGGAATTTGTATAATGATGTTTGGCAAGCGGGGGCTATGTTGTTACCTGTGAATTCAGTAGGTGTAATGGGAGATGAGAGAACTTATGAAAAAGTTGTAGCTTTGAGGGCTGTTTCTTCAACAGATGGTATGACTGCCGATTGGGTAAATTTACCGTATGAGTTTTTGCAAGAAACATCGAATAGAATAATAAATACTGTGAAAGGTGTAAACAGAGTTGTTTATGATATTAGCTCGAAACCACCTGCAACGATAGAATGGGAGTAATCCTAATTGAGATGTCCTTTTAAAGGAATAAAATTTTACAAAATGAAAAAATTGAAGTTATTCATACTGTTTTTTTTCTTGGTTACCTGCACTATGTTTAGTCAGAACAAGAAGTATGAAACGTATACTGTTCAAGCGGGAGAGACATTGCAAAGTATTGCAAAAAAGTTTGCGATAACTCCATATAGCCTTATAAAACTTAATCCCGAACTTGGTGATAATAATAGTTTAGATGAAGGCAAAATACTGATTGTACCCAATAAAAATTACAATCCTGTAAAAGCAGCGGCAGACGAGGGTAAAGACTATATAGAAAATGGTTTCTTAATTCATAAGGTACTACCCAAAGAAAATTATACTCAGTTAAAGAGAGAATTCGGGGTGTCTAAAAGAATTTTAAGAAAACACAATCCAATACTTCGAGTTGAGAGTTTAAAGGCAGGTCAGATTATTAAGTTTCCGGTTCCGAAAAATTATAAACAAGAAACGGGAGCAATTGCATCAGTAATTGAGACAAAACCATATTTAGTTAGACCTAAAGAAACTAAATTTAGTATTTCTAGGCGCTATGGCATTTCAATAGAAAAATTAGAAGAACTCAATCCAAAAATTAAGGAAGCAGGACTAAAAATGGCAGATATTATTTCAGTGCCAGATACTGACGAAATTCCTGATTCTGAAGAAGGTTTTTCGTTTCACAAGGTAGAAAAAGGAGAAAATTTGTTTAGGCTTGGGCAACTTTTTGAAATGACAGAAGAAGAATTAATTGCGGCTAATCCTGAATTAAAAGAAGGAGTCAAGGAGGGGATGCTTATTAAGATTCCGTTAGAAGAAAATGAAAACGTTTCAATGTTTGTACCTTCTGTAGAAGTAGGAAAAGAAATAAAAGCAATTCTAATGTTGCCTTTAATGAGTCATAAACCAACAATTGATTTTACCAAGAATAGAACTGCTGATATCGCTACAGATTTTTATCTAGGTGCCATGGTAGCACTAGATTCGGTAAAGAAAATGGGATTGTCTGTCGACATGAAAGTTTTTGATACACAAAATAATAAGAAGGTTTTAAGTAGTTTATTGGCTAGTGGAAATCTTGGTAATGCAGACGTTATGATAGGGCCGTTGTTTTTTGGTAATGTGCAGTATGTAGCAGGATTTTTGCAAAATAAACAAGTCACTATAGTGTCGCCATTATCTCAAAAAGATCACGGTACGATCCAAAATAATAAATTAGTACAAAGTGCTGCTAGTGAGGATAAAATGATAGAGAACGTGTTAGCACATATAAAGCAAACGTATACTAAGGAGAGAATTGTAATTGTAACCGATACGCTGACCACATCTATGGTAAAAGTTTCTAAGATGATAAAAGAATTACAGCCGTTAGATTCGTTGCATAAAATAACCGTTTTGAAACCTAAAGAAGGATATATAAAACGGGATTTGTTTATGGAAAATATCAAAGATGATAGAGATAATTTCGTGGTATTATTAAGTAATGATGCAATTGTTACTACCGATGTTGTTCAAAATTTAGGTTCGATGTCTGATAAAGTCAAGATTACCTTGTTCGGATTTAATAAAGGAATGAACTTTAAGAATGTAAGCAATAACGATCTTGCCCGCGTTAATTTTCACTACGTTTCAAATAATTATGTTGATTATGAAGATGATTCTGTAAAACAATTTGTGAAAACTTATGTGCGTAAGAATTATAGTAAACCATCAGAATATGCTTTCAGAGGTTTCGATGTTACATATGATATGCTTTTGCGTCTAGCTACAAGAGAAAATGTAAACGGAGCTTTAAATGCTGGATATTCGAAGAGAGCATCTTCTAAGTTCGAATATGCTAAAAATGATTCTGGAAATGGCTTTGTGAATCAAGGAGTACATTTGATGAAGTATGATGGATTAAATATTGTGAAAGTAGAGGAGTCAATTGCTGTCGAAATAGAATAATTCCATAAAGGTAAATAGTTTAAAAAAGGTACTCAAAGAGTGCCTTTTGTTGTTTAAGGGTATTCCCTGATTTTTTAAAATCAAGGAATGCCCTTACTTTTTTTATATGAGTCGGTGTTAGCTTGCAGTTCTAATTTTAAATCTAATGTATATGAAAGAGGTAATCAAATTTATAACAGTACTGATATTATGTATTATATGTTTTAGTTGTAGTAGTGATGATATGGGTAGTTCAACTATTGAATTTTCTCCCCAGCAATTAAATGGTACATGGAAAATCAGTTTTTTTTCAGATGAAAATATAGTGAGAACTTCTGAGTTCAGCAGCTATCAATTTGACTTCAATATTAATACAAAAGATATTATTATATCAAGTAACGGTAGTACAAGTCTTGGTTCATTTGATGTTTTTCAAGAAACTAGAAGTGGAGAAACTTTATGGATTGTTGATGCCGAAATAGATAACAGAAATAACCCAGGTAATGCTGATTTACAAGATTTAGATGAAGATTGGATCATTAGAAGTGTTAATGAGAATGCCACAGTTATAGAATTTGAAGAATTAGAAAGCAACAATAAACCTGAGATATTACATCTAGAGAAAGTTGAAAATTTTGAATAGTCAGCATATATCATTCTTAAAAAGAAATTGTATGAAAGCGTTTACTAAAAAAATAGTCTTATTAATATGCTTTGCATTCATAATTATTGGATGTAATAAAGAAGAAATAATTATAGATAATTCTGTTTCAGAATCAATGATTTCTGGTACTGTATCAGTACCAGAAAATAGTACAATAGATGTTAATTCCTTAAGGATTTCGTCTCCCTTTGACATGGTAACTATTTCTGATGGAACTTTTACCATGAGCACTATGTCAGATAAATTTCTTACACAATTAGTATCTACTAGTTCTGGCGAAGTTATGTTGTTAGGCTTTAGCTTTCCTGGTCAAACCAATTTTGAAGTTAATTCAAAATCAACTGCATTAGCTATGTTAATGAACTTGCCTACCTCGTTAATAATGACTCCTGAAGGTAAACTAGAACTCATTGAAGTAATTTTAAATCATCCTGATTTTCTGAGCTTGGTAAATGAGATAGACAGTTTGCTATTAGAAAATAAAAGCCCGCTCGACCTTTTAAATGAATCTTTAGCTATATCTGTTGGAAAGTTTTATGAAAAACTTTTTTCAACTGTATCTAAAACAATAAAAAGAGAATATGAAGAAGATAACTATCCAGTAGAGATATTACGAGTAGGAAGAGAATTAACCTTTGTAAATCCAGGAAAAAGCTATGATACGAAAATAGGGATCTATAAAGACGAACAAGCTATTCAACGTTTGAGTATGGATAGAATTAATTTTTTCCCTACAGGTATAGGTGATGTTATAGGAGCAATTGGAGCGGCAGCAACAGGAGATATACCATCAGGTTTAGAGCCAGTAGAAGATAGGTATACACTTGTTGGAGATGGTAAATTTGAAATAAAAGTTAGAAATGGATTTTATACGAATGGTTTAGACCCAGATAATGTGTCGGCATATGTTAGCAATATGATAGGTTGGAGTTTAGATTTGATTGTAGAAATACTTCCTATTGATGATTGTGCACAGCCTTTGATTGCAAATTTTAAAGAATTTGCACAGACAGCATTGGCTTTTCAAGAAACACCATCAGCCCCTGAAGTATTAGGTTTATTGTACAATTTAATTAGTGAATTTTTAACGAGCACCTTAACTATTACTGGCTGTTTGTTAGTTGAAAATGAAGATACATATCTTCGGTCTTTAAGTAGATTGACTTATTTTACAGGATTAGTAGGCTTGTTAGGTAATGTTTTTAATTCTTATTTAGGTATTTATCAATGGATCTTTGATGATGGAGCTTTAGACAAGTGTTATGAAGTAAATGGCGATGAAGTTACCGAGTGCAATGATGCTGATGTTTATGTTGTTGGTTATGAAAAGGTAAATGGAATTAAAACAGCAAAAATGTGGAAAAACGGTGTTGTTACTTCTTTGACTGATGGAATGAACAATTCTTCTGCTAATTCTATTTATGTTACAAATAATAATGCATATGTTGTGGGTAACGAGACAATTCTTGGTCAAGGAGGACAAGCCAAATTATGGAAGAATGGAGTAAATGTCTATTCAGATAATTTTGCATCTGCCAATTCCGTATTTGTTTCAGATAATGAAGATGTATATATGGTTGGAAGTTCACAGGAAAACAAAGCAAGTTTATTAAGAGCCACTGTTTGGAAGAATGGTGTTGCGACCTATTTAACGGATGGTAGCCATAACGCTCATGCAAATTCTGTATTTATTTCAGAAAATGATGTTTATGTAGTTGGTTATGAGGCTTATCCAAATAGAAATGTAGCTCTACTCTGGAAGAATGGTACGCCTATAATTCTTGAAGATTCTATTTATGCTCAACCAACTTCATTATTTGTTTCGGGTAATGACATATATGTTGCTGGGCTAAGTTATGATGGCGCCAATGTATCAGTTACAGTTTGGAAGAATGGGAATCCTTTTTATTTAACTAATACTAATGACCACGTCCGTGTTTATTCCATATATGTTTCAGAAGGTGATGTGTATCTTGCTGGCTCTGAAAGATTAAATAACAACTTAGTAGCGACAGTATGGAAAAATGGAGAGGCAATTCATTTAAGTGATGAAATTTCTGTTGCAAAATCCATATATATATCTAATAATGAAGTGTTTGTGTGTGGCGCTGAAGTTGAAGGAGATTTGTCTATGCCAGTAATTTGGAAAAATGGAATAAAAACAACTTTAGATTATATTGGAGGTGATGCAATAGCTAACTCAATATTTGTAAAATAATTTTATCTAATCAAAACAATATTATTTTGAAATATATAATACTAAGCATATTGGCTATGTGTCTGATTAACACTACAGTTTTTGCACAGCAAACGGGTATTGTACAATACCCAGAATACGGTATAGAATTTACCATACCAGAGGGTTGGATGGGTAAGGAATTACAAGAAAGCTATGCTATGAAATCTCAAACACTAGATGGTGTTATGCTATTGTATTTAAATGAAAATAATTCTATAAAGGCGATTAAAAACGAGTTTTCTCAAGATTTTGTGGAAGCCGGAGTTAACTTAAAACCCGAAGTAAAACTAGAAGTAAAAAAAGACTATGTAAAACGTTATTATAAAGGTATTGTAGAAGGCGATAAGGTAAAAGCCTTGGCAATAGGACAGCTGAATACCTTTGGTAAAAGTGTAAGTCTTGTTATAATGACAAAATCAGAGGCTTTTACAAATGCGCACGAAAAAGCGTTAATGACTTTAAAAGAAAGTTTAAAGTTTAACGAACCACAAGTCAATGCAACATTTAATGCTACCATCTGCAAACGTGATTTAGCAGGATATAAGCTAACCTATGAAAAATACAACTATTCCTCAGGTGGTGTTGGGGGTATTAGTGGCAGTAATAGTGTGAGTAGTGAGATTAATCTATGTAAGTCAGGTCATTTCACTTTTTATGGTGGTGTCAATGTAAACGTTGGAGGCGAAAACTCTCACGGTTATAGTCATAGTACATCTAAAGATCACGGCAAATGGCAATTTGTAGATAAAGATGGTAAAGTATTCTTACACCTCAATTATTACAATGGTGATATCTACTATTATCAAATTACTTATGGTAAAGATGGTGGTACGTATTTAGATAATACTCGATACTTTCTTACAGATGTAAATTGTAATTAATAGATTTTCTATATATTTAATAAGCTAAAAATCAATTGCTTTGAACAAAAAAATAATCTTGCTATTTTTTTACTTTATAGTTTTTAGTGTTTCTTCTCAGAAAAATGAGATAGATAGTTTATCTCAGCGTTTAAAAATTGAAAAAAATAACCAGAAAAAAATAATACTAAATATTAATCTATTTGATAAAGTTTATCTCAAGATAAGAGAAAAAGATAGTGCCTTTAAATATTTAAAGACTGCTGAAAATCTCATTAATAATACTACGAGTGATTCGTTAAAAGTCATAATAGATGTTAATAAGACCCAGTACTATTTAAACAAAGATGTTTATGATAGTGTTTTCTTTTATGCGCAGAAGGTATTAGGTATGAAGCAATTATTGCCGAGTACGAAGCTAGTTGGACTCTATAATAACATTGGGTTGGCTAGCTATTATAGATCAAACTATGCAGAAGCTTTAGAAGCGCATTTTAATTCATTGAGAGTTTGTGATTCTACAAAGAATGATCGACATAAGACTCAGGTTTTAAATAACATTGGAATTACGTTTATTAAACTAAAAGATTGGGATAAAGCAGAAATTTATATGAATAAATCTCTTGAGTTGTGCAAACAATTTAATATTAAAAGAGGGATTATTTATACCCTGGGTAACTTAGGACTCATATATAAAAATCAAGAGAGATATGACGAGGCAATCTCGAGTTACTTTGAATCAATTGAGCTTAGTAAAACCTTAAATAATTTAGAGGCAATTGTACGAAATTATCTCAATATTGGGGCCCTATATGAAGCCAAAAATGAATATAGAAATGCTTTAGAAACGTACGATAAAGGTCTTGCTAAAGTTGAAGAAATTAATAAAAGCCAGTTAGAAGCTGATTTGTTTTTGAGTAAGGCGAAGATATACTCCAAACAAGGGAAATTCGTACTAGCGGATAAAAACTTTGCCCAGAGCTTAATGATTTCTAATGAAGAGGATCTAATAGAGGTCAAGGCCAATACACGATTAGGATTGGCAGATTCTTACGAATTAAGAGGAGATTTTAAAAGAGCCATTTCAGAGAGAAAGTTATATAGAACTTTACAAGATAGCATACTGAGTAAGGAGCACCTTTCGGATATAAAAGAATTAGAAATTAAATACCAAACTGAAAAAAAGGATAGCGAATTGGTACAACAGAGTCTGGTGTTAGAAAAGCAGAAATTAACTATTAAAAAAAGTGAATTCCGAAATAGATTGATGATAGCCGTTATTCTATTTCTCGTGATAATTGCGGGGTCGTTATTCTTTTCTTACCACCAAAGACAGCAGCGTAAAAATCAAGAAATTTTAACCTTAAAAAGAGAACAGCAGGTAAAAACGCTAGAGTTATTGATGGAAGGAGAAGAAAAAGAACGTATGCGTATTGCAAAAGAACTACACGATGGTGTAAATGTAGATCTGTCGGCCATAAAATATAAACTCACATCTTTGTTAGAAAAGAACAATCAAGTTATAAATGAAGCGGTTACTATGATTGATAAATCATGTGAGCAAGTACGCGCAATATCACATAATTTAATTCCTCCTTCCTTGAAAGACTTTAGTTTGATAGAAACCATAGAAGATTTTTGTACGACGACGAATAATTTGCATACACAAGAGGTTACATTTAACCATATAGGGGAGGCTATTCATATTTCTAAAAAAGCAGAGGTAAATATTTTTAGAATTGTACAGGAATTGGTGAATAATAGTGTCAAACATGCCGAGGCTACCGAAATTGCAGTTCAAATTAGTCACCGGGAAAATGTGATTCAGCTAACGGTAGAAGATAATGGAAAAGGCTTTGATAAAGAAAAAGTTAAGAATGGGGGCATAGGCTTGCAAAACATCCAATCAAGAGTCGATTATCTAAATGCGAAGTTAGATTTTGATTCAAATGACAAAGGAACTTCGTATATTATAGATATCAATACAAACGAATTAGTATGACCATAAAAATTGCCTTAACGGATGATCATCCCATGGTGCTGAAAGGTATTCAATCTATGTTGGCCGATACAAAAGAGGTTACGTTTGTTGGTGTCTATAATAATGCAACAGAGACTATCGATAATATCGAAAATGACCAACCAGATATTTTATTATTGGATATCAATTTGCCAGATATGAATGGCATTGATCTTTGTAAAAAACTCAAAAAAAATAATGAGTTACTAAAGATTATTGCCATTTCAAATTTTGACGAAATTTCTTTTGTAAAAAGAATGCTAAACAATGGTGCCAGTGGATATTTGTTAAAAAACACCGATAAGTTGGAGTTACTAGAGGCGTTTAAAACGGTACTATCAGATGAACAATACTTGCAAAAAGACATTCAAAAAAAATTATTGAATCAGACCTTAGGTAAAAAAACAAAGAATACATTATTTACAAAACTGACACGTAGGGAAGAGGAAGTATTACATGCGATCTCAGAAGAATTGACAACGCAAGAAATTTCTGAAAAATTATTTATAAGTCCGAAGACTGTAGAAACACATCGCATGAATTTGATGAGTAAACTCGGGGCAAAAAATAGTGTAGGCATCATAAAAACGGCCATAGAAAAAGGCTTGCTAAATTGAATTAACAAGCCTTCTGGTATATTGTTGAATGTAGCTTTATGAAACCAACATTGTTACCGGATTTTCAATATAACCTCTTAAAGTTTGTAAGAATTGTGCACCAGTGGCACCATCAACAGTTCTATGATCACAAGCCATGGTCAATTTCATGGTATTGCCAACTACTATTTGTCCGTCTTTTACAATTGGTTTTTGAACAATCGCTCCAACAGATAAAATAGCTGAGTTTGGTTGATTAATAATAGACGTAAAATCTGTAATACCAAACATCCCTAAATTAGAAATCGTAAACGTACTTCCTTCCATTTCTTGAGGAGTCAATTTCTTATTTCGAGCTTTTCCTGCATATTCTCTTACCTGCGCTCCAATTTGTGGTAGCGTTTGCTCATTCGCAAAGCGCACAACTGGTACAAGTAATCCATCTTCTACTGCAACAGCAACACCAATATGTACGTGATGATTCTTTTTAATTTTATCATCAAACCATTGTGAGTTCACTTGAGGGTGTTCTTTTAAAGCCAATGCGGTCGCTTTTACTACAATATCGTTGAACGAAATTTTAGTGTCGGGAATTGAATTAAACTGCTTTCTAAATGCAATTGCGTTATCCATATTGAATTCAACATTCAAATAGTAATGCGGTGCTGTGAATTTAGATTCTCCCAAACGACGCGCAATAACCTTACGCATCTGTGAGTTTGGTGTTTCCTCAAAACTTTCTTGTCCTGTTGGCACGAATGGCATTGCCGCCCTTCCAGCGGTACCTGGAGTGAAGTTCTCAATATCGCTCTTAACGATTCTACCATTTTCACCGGTACCTTGAACTTGGTTCAAGCTAATGCCCTTTTCTTGTGCAATTTTCTTTGCCAACGGAGAGGCAAAAATACGACCTCCATCATTGGTTTTTGTAATTGCCGGTGCAGCTGCAGCAATAGGAGTCGCTTTGGCAACTGGCTCTTCAATTTTCACAGGCTCCGACTTTTCAACTGGAGCAGCTTCAGCCTTAGAAAAGGCACCTTTTTTAATATCTTCAATAACGCCAGAAATATCGGTGCCTTTAGCACCTATAACAGCCAATACGCTGTCTACCACAGCCGATTCGCCTTCATTAACACCTATATGCAAAAGATTTCCTTCATAGAAAGATTCAAATTCCATAGTGGCTTTATCAGTTTCTATTTCGGCTAAAATATCACCTTCACTAATGTCGTCACCTACTTTTTTTAACCATGTAGCCACTGTACCTTCAGTCATCGTGTCACTCAAACGAGGCATTGTAATAATTTCTACTCCATTTGGTAATTTTGCCGAATCAGCATTTTCTGGGATCGATTCTTCTTTTGTCGAGATTTCCTCTTTCGCAGCTGCGCTTTCCGTCACCTCAGCTTCTTTTGAAGCATTTTCGAGTAATGCAGCAACATCTTCTCCTTTTTCACCAATAATGGCCAGTAACGAATCTACTTTTGCAGATTGTCCTTCAAGAATACCAATATGTAATAAAACACCTTCATGAAAAGATTCAAATTCCATTACAGCTTTATCGGTTTCTATTTCGGCTAAAATATCGCCTTCTTCAATAGTATCTCCAACATTTTTTAACCACTTTGCAACAACACCTTCTTCCATGGTGTCACTTAACCTAGGCATGTTAATTATTTCTGCCATAATTTATCTATGTTTTAAAAAAGGATAATCCGTTTGTTCGTATACTACATCATATAATTGCTGCTTTTCTGGGAATGGAGATTCTTCAGCGAATTTTTCACATTCAGCAACCAATGCTTTTACTTCCTTATTTGTAGCCTCTATTTCGGCATCAGTAGCATACTTTTTCTCTTTGATAATATCTAAAACCTGTGTAATCGGATCAATTTTTTTGTATTCGGCAACTTCATCTTTTGTTCTATAGTGTTGCGCATCACTCATAGAATGACCTCGGTAACGATATGTTTTCATTTCTAAGAATGTTGGTCCGTTTCCTTTACGTGCATGTTCAATAGCTTCGTACATAGCCTCAGCAACTTTCACAGGATTCATACCATCTACCGGTCTACAAGGCATTTCGTAGCCCAACCCTAATTTCCAAATATCTTCATGATTTGCGGTACGCTCTACTGAGGTGCCCATGGCATAACCATTATTTTCAACGACAAAAACAACAGGTAATTTCCAGAGCATTGCCATATTAAAGGTTTCATGCAAGGATCCTTGACGTGCGGCACCATCTCCAAAATAAGTGAGCGTAACAGCATCTTTATCATGGTATTTATCTCCAAAAGCAATACCTGCTCCTAGCGGAATTTGACCACCAACAATACCATGACCACCATAAAAACGATGTTCTTTTGAGAATATATGCATAGAACCACCCATACCTTTAGAAGTACCAGTTACTTTACCATATAATTCTGCCATGACTCTTTTAGGATCAACACCCATTCCGATGGGTTGAACATGGTTACGGTATGCTGTAATCATTTTATCTTTGGTAAGGTCCATCGCATGTAACGAACCAGCTAATACGGCTTCTTGACCGTTATATAAATGTAGAAAACCTCTTACTTTTTGTTGGATATATACGGCTGCTAATTTATCTTCAAACTTGCGCCAAAACAGCATGTCTTTATACCAATTGAGATAGGTTTCTTTAGTTATTTTTTTCATAATAGGAATGTCAATATATACAAACGTAATTACAAAAATACTATTTTAGAAATAGCTATAAAAGAAACATAGCAATTTATTTATACATCGTTGTAGTAAGTTTTTTCATCAATATTTCTTAAAGAAATTTAACTGTGTTTCTGACTCTTCAGTTTAATAATTTGTACAATCAGATAAGGTGCTGCTATTAAGCGTGATCACAGTTAGAGTAAAAGTAATAATGATTATATTTTCAATGCTTTATACAATTTAAGGTCGAACTTAATTAAGCCTCAACATAATCTTCAATCGGATTACATGAACACACTAAATGACGGTCACCGTAGGCATCATCTACACGTCTCACAGGAGGCCAAAACTTGTTTTCGCGAACGAAGTTCAACGGAAAAGCAGCTTCTTGTCTAGAGTACTTATAATTCCATGTGTCGGCAGTAATCATTTCCTGGGTATGCGGTGCATTTTTCAAGACGGAATCTTCGCCCTCACTATAGGCTTCTATCTCTTTTTTGATCTCTATTAGAGCGTCACAAAAGCGATCTATTTCATCCTTTGTTTCACTCTCAGTAGGTTCAATCATCAAGGTGCCTGCAACAGGAAATGATAAAGTAGGAGCATGGAAACCATAATCCATGAGACGCTTAGCGATATCGGTAACTTCAATACCTTTCGCTTTAAACTCCCTAAAATCAACAATCATTTCATGCGCAGCAAAGCCCATTTCACCGGTATATAGAATTTTATAGTGTTGTTCTAAACGCGACTTCATATAATTAGCATTTAAAATGGCATATATAGTAGCATCAGTCAGTCCTTTACTACCTAACATTTTAATGTATGAATATGAAATTAAATCAACCATTGCCGAGCCCCAAGGAGCTGCTGAAATCGCAGAAATCGCATTTTTCCCTCCTGTTTTAATCATAGGATTTGTAGGTAGAAATTCTGCCAAATGTTCTACAACACAAATAGGTCCAACCCCTGGACCACCGCCACCATGTGGAATTGCAAAGGTTTTATGTAAGTTTAAATGACAAACATCAGCACCAATAGTTGCCGGATTCGTCAAGCCTACTTGTGCGTTCATATTAGCACCGTCCATGTAGACCTGTCCTCCATTATCATGAATGATTTGAGTAATTTCTTGAATGGCGCTTTCAAATACACCATGTGTTGAAGGATACGTAACCATTAAAGCAGCTAAGTTGTCTTTATGTAATGTTGCTTTTTCTCTTAGATCCTCAACGTCAATATTACCATTTTCAGAGGTTTTTGTAACGACTACTTTCATTCCGGCCATAACCGCCGAAGCAGGATTGGTACCATGCGCAGAAGCAGGAATTAAACAGATATTTCGATGTGAATCATTTCTTGATTTATGATACGCTCTAATAACCATTAATCCAGCATATTCTCCTTGAGCTCCCGAATTAGGTTGTAGCGAGGTAGCATAAAAACCAGTAATAGTATTTAGAGAAGCCTCTAAACCTTTCAACATTTCTTGATAACCTTGTGCCTGATCTAAAGGAATGAACGGATGTAAATTGTTCCATTGACTAGAACTTAAGGGCAACATTTCTGACGCTGCATTTAATTTCATCGTACATGAACCGAGAGAAATCATACTATCAGTTAAGGATATATCTTTACGTTCTAATCGTTTGATATAACGCATCATTTCTGTTTCAGAACGATACGCGTCGAAAATTTCGTTAACCATAAACGAAGAAGTACGCTCCAAATCTTTAGGGATCAATGAAGTCTTTACTAAAGTATCAATCTTAAAACTTTTCACGTTCTCTGCGATCGCAAATAGTCCAATCAACTCATTGAGATCTTGAAGTGACGTAGTTTCATTTAAAGAAATACCAACTGTAGTTGCATCGATATAATGTAAGTTTATTTCATTTTCTAAGGCTGCTTTTTTGATCACTTCTGAAGAAGTAACCTTAACTTGTAGCGTGTCGAAAGCTCCCGTATTTACTTGTTGTAAACCTAGGTTTGTAAATGCTTCATGCAACGTAGTTGTTAATGCATGTATTTTATTAGCTATGTATTTTAATCCCTCTGCACCGTGGTAGACGCCATACATTCCAGCCATAACAGCTAATAGAACCTGGGCTGTACAAATATTTGAGGTTGCCTTTTCTCTTTTAATATGTTGTTCACGTGTTTGAAGAGCCATTCTTAAGGCACGATTACCATTTGCATCAATGGTGACTCCAATAATACGTCCGGGAATTGAACGCTTATAGATTTCTTTCGTAGCGAAATAACCGGCATGTGGTCCTCCATATCCCAACGGAATACCAAATCTTTGAGATGTACCAACGGTAACATCAGCACCCATTTCTCCTGGAGATTTTAAAATGGCAAGACTTAATAAGTCAGCTGCAACAACAACCTTCGTATCATTGGTATGCGCAGTGCTGATAAAGTTTGTATAATCATATACTTGTCCGTGCTTTGCCGGATACTGTACGATAGCGCCAAAAACATTTGATGTAAATTCAAAAGTTTCATGATCTCCAAATACCAGTTCAATTCCTATCGGTTTTGAGCGTGTTTTTAAAATGGAAACAGTTTGAGGAAGTACTTCGTTCGATACAAAGAATTGGTTGGCTCCTTCTTTTTTTTGTGTTCGAGATCTATTACTAAATAATAAGGCCATTGCTTCTGCTGCAGCTGTACCTTCATCTAAAAGAGAAGAATTCGCTAATTCCATACCTGTTAACTCAGCAATCATCGTTTGATAATTTAGTAAGGCTTCGGCTCTTCCTTGTGAAATTTCGGCTTGATACGGCGTATAAGAAGTATACCAACTTGGGTTTTCGAATATATTTCTTTGAATAACCGCTGGTAAAATGGTTGGATGATATCCAAGACCAATGTATGATTTATATTGCTTGTTTTTTGCTGCTAAATTTTGGATATGAGTACTAAACTCAAATTCACTCATAGGCGCAGGTAAGTCTAGTGCTTTGTTAAGTCGAATATGTGAAGGAATAGTTTTATCTATAAGTTCTTCTAATGAATCTACACCTATAGTAGATAGCATTTCATTGACTTCGTTTTCTCTTGGACCTAAGTGTCTTAACGCAAAAGAATCTGTTTTCATCGGTTAAATTTAAATGATTTTATAAGGACGAATAATTTCGATCAAAAATAACTAAAAACTACATATTTAATGAGCAGAATATTGATTATTTTTCACCCAAATTCGTTTTGTTTATTTTTGCTTTATGGGCATGATTTTAAAGCTTTTTAATTTTTATATTTTTGCAAATATTCATGTCGCTTTGGCAACATTTTCATTGACTAAAGTTAGCCTGTTATTTGTTGGTAATGAACAAAATGAAATTCCTTTGTTTGTTTTTTTCTCTACTATAGTGGCCTATAATTTTATTCGGTTATATCGAAAGTCTGACATCAAATCATGGTTCTCTAATTGGATCGATAAGAATAAGATAGCCATATTTTCACTGTCGTTTATAAGTTTACTCGGGATGTGTTACCTGATTTTAGGATTGCGTCTTAAGGCAATAATAAGTTTGATTCCATTTTTTTTAATGACCTTTTTTTATGTAATTCCAATTGGTCGTGTTTTTTCTTCAGAAAAGACATTGAGAACCATTTCCGGAATTAAAATATTTCTAATTGCTATTTGTTGGGCAGGTGTGACGGTGATTTTTCCGTTTATACATTATGATATTGCCATAACGACCGACATGTACATTCTTTTTTTACAACGATTTTTATTTGTGATAATCATAACAATTCCATTCGATTTAAGAGATCTCTCCCATGATGAGGATACATTAAAAACAATACCTCAATTGGTTGGTGTTGCTCAAGCCAAAAGACTAGGTCTTATTCTACTAATGCTATTTTTAGGATTAGAAATTCTTATCAACGATCTAACACAACTTAGAATAACCTTTTTAATTGCTCTAATTTCTTTATTTTTTTTGATTCGATCAACTACAAATCAAAGTAGATATTACAGTGCGTTTTTTGTAGAAGGTATTCCAATCGTGTGGTTGCTATTGTTATTATTTTAGCACATTCTCTAAAATCATGATGTCTACGTTTTTCTCTTCCCATAATTTAGATAAATCTTCGGGTACAGGAGTAAAAACATAAGTAAATGAACTTAATATGATATCTTCATCTCCATCATTATCAACATCTCCTGCATCCATTAAAAACCATCTTCCTTGATTAGAGTCTTTAAAAGTATATGGAGAAAAGTCAAACGATGCTGCATTTTGATTTTCTAAATACACGAAACAAAATTCAGGACGTTCTTCGTAGTTAGGAAACGTCGAAAGCAATCCAAAATCAACGTCACCATCTTGATCGAAATCTCGGGCAATAAGTCTTGTAGCTCCGTTTAACGGATAAAAATAGGTCTCTTCAAAATTATTAGATCCATCGTTAATATGAATTCTCATCCCATGATATGGTTTGTGCACATAAGATTTGTCTGCATTATCTCCGTTCACGGTAATTATATCGTGATCACCATCACCATCATAATCAATTAATTCGAACCAACTTGTTCCAAAGACAGGACTAAAACGTAAGACTTTTTCAGGAATAAAACCCAAATTATCTTGCTGATATAGAATGGTAATGGTTTCATCTCCTTGTGAAGTTAAGGCAATCAGATCCTTTTTCCCGTCTTTATCCATATCCTTAGCGAGTACTCGGATGGTACCCGGTTGGTTGAGTAAAATTTTCTTTGTATGATTTCCTTCACCGTCAAATGAGAGCAATGACAATCTTCCGTTGAGGTCGCCAAATTCGCTCACAACAAGTTCGTCGATACCATCGTTGTTTAGGTCAACTACTAAATTGTGCACTGGTCTATGAAATATTTCTTGGATATTTTGAGTAGAATCGTTTTTCATCATTACTATAGATCCTGATGGGATTTCAGAAGGATCTAACTTTCCTATAACGGTGGTGTAAGAAACTTCCTTTTTCTTAGTATAATCTACAACTGCACTACTAAATTGTTTGATCGGTGTATTTTTATCCTGAGTTACATTGTGCGTAGATAAATTACCCCGAATATCTCCAATAAGTAGATTGTTATTCTCGTCTTCGAATTTTAAATAGGTAATAAAGGAGCCTTTATTTTCATCTAAAGAAATTGGTTTCGCTTTGAATTGAGTGAGTTTTGAACTTGTGCTTTTATTAGTATTGGATACTAATGAATCTGGAGCCATTGAAATAATATAATCTTTAAGTGCCTGCCAATCTTTTTGAGTCATAGTTGGTTGCAAAGGATAAATGCCACTTTTAAAAATTGCCATTGCCTCTTCGTACGGCACCCCGCTTAGTGGGTTAAATGTAGAATCTTTCATACCCATTCTCGCTCCCATGTCTGGTAATATTTTTGTTTTCCAAATGTCTTTAGGAAGATGGGCAATTGAAGGGGCAATATGACAACTTGCACACTGTCTATTGTACAATGCAGCTTGTTTTTTTTCTGATGGTGCCCCGCAAGAAATGAGAAAACAGAAGGTTATTAGGATACTAAATTTTAAGATTTTCATGTCAGGCTAAATAAGATCACAAGATACAGGATTTATTAGTATTTTATAAAAAAAGCCTTTCAAAATATGAAAGGCTTTTTAAATTAATTTCGCGTTGAATTATGAGAATAACTTCTCCATTTTCAATCGTTCTTCTTCTGCCAACTGTGCGTCTACTAATATACGACCACTGTGTTCGTCTGAAGTGATTTTTTTACGATTTGCAATTTCCATTTGCTTTTGCGGAGGAATTGTAAAGAATGATCCACCAGAAGCACCTCTCTGAATTGGCACTACCGCTAAACCATTTCGTACTTTAGCACGTATTCTTTTATAAGCATTTAATAAACGCTCATCTATCAATTCACCGAACTCAACAGACTTTTTGTTAAGTAACTTTTCTTCTTTTTCAGTTTCAGCCATAATCGCATCGAGCTCTTCTTTTTTGATCTTTAGATGATTGTTTCTTTCTTTGATCTTTTCTTTAGCTGCACTAATAATTTCATTCTTTTGTTCAATTTTAGCCGAAAACTCTTTGATGTGTTTTTCTGCCAACTGTGTCTCAAGCTCTTGAAACTCTATTTCTTTACTCAATGAATCGAACTCTCTGTTATTTCTAACATTCTTTTGTTGAGTTGTATATTTTTTGATAAGCGCACTCGCTTCTTCAATTGTTTGTTTTCTATTCTTAATACTAGTTTCTAAATTTTCAATATCATTATTGAAATTAGCCAGTCTAGTATTTAAGCCTTCGATTTCATCTTCTAAATCTTCAACTTCTAGAGGTAATTCACCACGAGTGTTTTTAATTTCATCTATTCTAGAATCGATTAATTGTAAATCGTATAAGGCTCTTAATTTGTCTTCTACGGTAACTTCTTTAGTCTTTGCCATCTCTTATAGGTAATTGATAGGATTTGTAATGTTTTTTGATAAAATGATTGCAAAATTACGGAATTTTTTTGTAAGATAATCAGCTAAAAGGTTTTTTGTGAACTGCTCGCTTTCATAATGACCAATATCAGCTAATACGAACTGATTTTCTGCTTTGTAAAATTCATGATATTTGAAGTCTGCTGATACATAAACGTCCGCACCAGCATGTTTTGCTGCTTCTATAGCAAAACTTCCAGAACCTCCAAGTACGGCTACTTTCTTTATGGGTTTGCCTAAAAGTGTTGAGTGACGAATACATTGTAATTTAAATCGTTCTTTTAAGAGTGTAAAGAACTCTTGTTCGGTTAAGGCATTCGGCAAATCGCCAATCATTCCCATTCCAATATGTTGATGCACATTGTCTGTTGTAATAATGTCGTATGCAACTTCTTCATAAGGATGAAATTCGTGCAGTGTTTTGAGCAAGCTTTTTTCTAGATGTTTTTCGAAAATAACACTAATGAGGGTTTCGTTTTCTGTATGCAATTCTCCTCTTTTACCAATGGTAGGGTTTGAATTATTGTTACCACGATACGTTCCTTGACCTTGCGCATTAAAACTACAATTGCTATAGTTACCTATGCTACCGGCTCCAGCTTTATGCAATGCATTGCGTACCATTTCGGCATCTTTCTGAGGAGCATAGGTCGTAAGCTTTTTAATAAGGCCTGATTTTGGTAGTAATATGTTGGTATTTGTTAAATTCAGTACTTCAGCCATTTTCGCAGAAACGCCTTTCATAGAATTGTCTAAGGCTGTATGAATGGCATAAATGGCAATATCATGTTTGATAGCTTTTAAGACAACACGTTCTACATATGATGTACCCGTTAATTTCTTTAAGCCAGAAAAAATAATAGGATGAAAACTCACAATTAAATTGCAGTTGTTCTCTATGGCTTCATCTACGACAGTCTCTAATGTATCTAAGGTAACTAAAACACCCGTTAACTCGGTATTATTTGAAGCAACTAATAAACCAACATTATCAAAATCTTCGGCATATTGTAAAGGAGCCAATTCCTCAATGGCACTTGTAATATCTCTTACGGTCATAAACCTAGTTTTTAGTTTGGGTTTAAAGGTACACGATTTTGCTGAAATTTTTTCGTATCTTTTTTTTCTAAAAAAGGAATAATTTATGACAGATAGATTAGAGCAAGCTTTGATAAAGTTGTATAATGCTTTTCATAATGATGAGTTAAATCCAGAATGTTGTTCTGCCTGTGCTGTAGGAAATATATTGGATAATGATGAGAGTTGGAAAGATTTCTCTATCGCTCATGGCTCCTTAAAACTGACTTATATAGGAAGTGTTCACCAAAAATCAGGAAAGACTTTTAATGGTTACTCACCACTCGAAATTTTGCAAATAGAAAAAGTGTTTTTGGAAGCATGTGGTTTTAAACTTCCATTGTGCCATTATAATCCAAAACCTAAAAATGTGAAGAGTAAAGAAACACTCTTTAATGGTTTGTCAGCGGTGGTTTCGTTTTTATGCGAATTGGATGGTATATCTAATGTGATGGATTATTGGAAAATATTCGAATACGAAAAAGAAAATCCCGTATATAAATTTGAAGTAGTTTATTAATTAGGTATCTCAAAAAATGAATGGAATTGACATCGTTCTAGTTATTGCAATTATCCTTTTTGCAAGATTAGGAGTGCGTTTGGTGATGGGTTATATTAAAATGAAGAAAGAAAGTGATGACCCATTTGCTGAAAAAGATTAAAGATTCTCATAAAAGGTCAAGCCATTTTGATATAAGTCGTAAAAGGCAAATTCTCTTGTTCCCCACGATGTTTTTTTTAAGGAAGTATTTTTGTGGAAGACCTTTTTTGTCTCATATTCATCATGTAAATTCTTAATATGTTTTGTTACAAAACGTAGCATAGGTCTTTCAACCGTTTCCCATTCTTTTTCATCATGCCATTGTAAGTGAATTTCAACATTGTCACGCCTCACACCAGCATAAAATGGTTTTGTAGGATCATCGGCGAAAGCAATTTCAAAACCTAATTTTTTTACATAAAATTCTAAGGCTTTAACTACATCTTTAACTGGAAGAACAGGATGTACTTCTTTAAGATACCCTTTCATAAACAACGGTTTTTAGTTTCTATCTTTTAGTCGATATACAAATTTGAGACCGCTCCAATCATCGTCAACGGCACATACTTTTACATCAACAAGACCAATTCTTAGAACATAGTCGCGAATTGGATCTCTTTTAAGGTCTGTATGAATACTTGAACTTTGTTTAGGCCAACTCACCCAAATCAAACCACTTTTTTTTAACAGATGCATCAAAGTGGGCATGGTATCCATTAATTCGTCAAAACTTTTACAAAAGAAATGTATAAAATCTATCGAATTTTTAGAAGCCGTTGTAACGAAAGTCACATTTTCTGGGAAGTCAGAAAAAAGACTCAAATAGTGTGTCGGCTCATGTATTAGTTTTACGGTGAAACCTTCTTTAATACCTAATTTTTTCGCTAATGGAGTTTGAGAATAACCAGCCATGATACTTCGTATATAGCTAAAATTATAAATTATTTTAACGCACTGGTCTTTAAAACGGAAATTATTTGAAAAAGGTCTTCGACTTTCCAATTATATTATTTGAAAAAGATCTTCGACTTTTCCCAATAGACATCCATTTCAGAGAGGGTCATGTCAGCCAAAGATTTATGCTCTTTTTTAGCAGCTTCTTCTAGGAACTGAAAACGTTTTACGAACTTTTTATTCGTACGTTCTAATGCACTTTCAGGGTCTACATTGATAAAACGGGCATAATTAATTAATGAGAATAAGACATCACCGAACTCATTTTCTATATTTTTTTGTGTACCCTTTTCAATTTCTGAAGAGAGTTCTGATAGCTCTTCCTTTACTTTATCAAAAACCTGATGCGGTTCTTCCCAATCGAAACCCACACCTGCCACTTTATCTTGAATCCTATTGGCCTTAACCATAGCAGGTAAGCTTTTAGGAACACCTTCTAGTACACTTTTTTTGCCTTCTTTTAATTTTAAATTTTCCCAATTCTGCTTAACTTCATCTTCATTTTTCACATCTAAATCACCATAAACATGGGGATGTCTATCAATTAATTTTTGAGAAATACTATTGGCTACGTCGGCAATGTCGAAATCACCAGTTTCAGATCCTATTTTTGCATAAAAGACGATATGTAGTAAGAGATCACCTAATTCTTTTTTAATCTCGGGTAAGTCATTATCTAAGATTGCATCTCCTAGTTCGTAGGTCTCTTCAATTGTTAAGTGACGTAAAGATTGTAGTGTTTGTTTTTTATCCCAAGGACATTTTTCACGCAACTCATCCATAATATCCAATAGACGATTGAATGCTTGTAAATGTTCCTCTCTAGAATTCATAATTATACGCCCTCTTGATTTTCTTCTTCTTCAGTTTCATCTTGGATAGATGAAAAATCAAATTTAGCCTTTGATAAAATATTATACCATTGAACCACTTTTTTTACATTTGAAGCATAAACACGTTCTTCATCAAAATCTGGTAATATTTCACTAAAAAAAGAAAGTAACTTTTCGTTGCTTTCTTTGTGACTGATAGCCTCTTTATTATCATGTTTGTCGGCAATTGTTTTAATAACATTGCGCAATGGTACTTCTTCTTCGTATGTATATATGGCAATGTCATTCAATACGCTAACATTATGCATCGCATTAATAGGTAGCTTTTTTTTGTCGATTAATGATGAAACAATTAAACCTCCTTTAGATTGTGATATGATTTCGAATAAACCTGGTTTACCCGATACTGCTACAATTTTTTCTAAACCCATGTATTCTTTTATTTTTTTGGAAACTTCATGCGATATTCGACATCGACTTTTCCTTTAGATATTTTTTCAAGTTTCTTTTTTAGTAATCTTTTCTTTAATGAAGACAATTTATCAGTAAATAAAATTCCTTCAATATGATCATATTCATGTTGTATGACTCTGGCAGCTAAGCCGCTTACCGTTTCTGTATGTTTCTTGAAGTTTTCATCCTGGTATTCGATGGTCACGGTACCTTCACGTGATACGTCTTCATTAATATTGGGGATACTTAAACACCCTTCACCAAAAGACCATTTTTCCCCTTCTTCTTTCAGAATTTTGGCATTGATAAAGATTTTCTTATAATTTTTTAAAAAATCACGTTCTTTTTCATCGAGTTCATCATCTTCAGCGAAAGGAGTAGTATCTACCAAAAATAGACGAATTGCCTTGCCAATTTGAGGGGCAGCTAAACCAACACCTCTAGCGTTTTTCATAGTGTCTTTCATATTAGAAATAAGCTTTTCCAAATCTGGATAATCTTTATCTATTGCTACACCTACTTTTCTTAAAACAGGGTCTCCATATGCTATGATTGGTAATACCATTTTTCTAAATTATTTTTTCAGTCCGTAAAGATACGATTGTAATATAATAGTGGCACTAATTTCATCGATTAATGCTTTATTTTGACGTTGTTTTTTTGTGAGACCACTGTCAATCATGGTTTGAAAGGCCATTTTAGATGTAAAGCGTTCATCAACACGCTTTACAGGGATTTCAGGGAACACTTCGTTAATTTTTTTAATAAAGGGTAGTATGAGTACTTCGCTCTCTGAGGGCGAATTATCCATTTGCTTTGGTTCACCAACTAAAAAGAGTTCTACCTTTTCTTTTTGCAAAAAATCTCGCATAAAATCAAAGAATGATGCAGTATCGACGGTGGTTAATCCAGATGCGATTAACTGTAATTCATCAGTTATCGCGATACCAGTTCTTTTTTTACCAAAATCTATGGCTAATATACGCCCCATGTTGAAAATTTGCACAAAAATAACTTTTATGTTATAACTATTGAAATATTATGTCTTTATTAATTGAAGCGATTATATTTGCCGAAAATAATTTACTCATGACAGAATTACAGAATACTATAGAAAATGCTTGGGATAATAGAGACTTATTATCAGAAGATACTACAATAAATGCGATTAGAAAAGTAGTCGATTTACTTGATGTTGGAGAATTGCGAGTTGCTGAACCTACAAATGATGGTTGGCAAGTTAATGAGTGGGTTAAAAAAGCTGTGGTATTGTATTTTCCTATTCAAAAAATGGAGGTTTTGGAAGCTGGTATTTTCGAATATCATGATAAAATACCATTAAAAAGAGGGTATCAGTCAAAAGGAATTCGTGTCGTTCCTAATGCAGTAGCGAGACATGGAGCATACATTTCCGGAGGAACGATATTGATGCCAAGTTATGTAAATATTGGTGCTTATGTTGATGAAGGCACTATGGTTGATACGTGGGCAACAGTTGGAAGTTGTGCACAAATAGGTAAAAATGTACATTTAAGTGGTGGAGTAGGTATTGGTGGTGTTTTAGAGCCTTTACAGGCGGCTCCAGTGATTATTGAGGATGGTGCTTTTATCGGTTCAAGATGTATTGTTGTAGAAGGAGTTCGTGTAGAGAAAGAAGCCGTTTTAGGCGCAAATGTAGTACTAACAATGAGTACGAAAATTATCGATGTTACTGGTGACGAACCAATAGAAATGAAGGGTAGGGTTCCGGCTAGATCTGTTGTAATACCTGGAAGCTATACCAAGAAGTTCGCGGCGGGAGAATATCAGGTTCCATGTGCGTTAATTATTGGCAAACGAAAAGAGAGCACTAATAAAAAGACATCATTAAACGATGCTTTACGTGAATATGATGTAGCAGTATAGTCTATTTAAGATCGTATTTTCTATTAAGTAGTATACTTTTTAAGCGTTTTTCGTTGTCAAATTTTTTATGAAATTGTTGATTGTAAAACCACATTTTCTCAAAAACCTCAGTTTCATTTTTGTGTATTAAAGGCGCATAACAGGAAGCAATTTTTTCGATTAAGGTTTTCTTTCTCGTTAAACGCGCAAAATTTTTCAAACGCTGCTCATAATCTAATACCCTAAATTTCATTCGGTTGAGATCAACTAAATAGAATTCGTACTGGTTTTGTTTTTTTACAATTAGGGTGTTTCCTGGAGAATGATCTAAAAATTCAACACCTTTTTCATGCAGATCAAAGGTAAATTTGGTGAACCCCTCCACAATTTTTTGATGATCAGGATAATCGGGTTCATCAATAAGTGTTCTAAAGGTGATATCATATGGTATGAATTCACTTATATAATAGCTCTTTTGGAGTCCTATGAAATTAAAATTCTCAATGTAGGCAACAGATGGAGGTGTTTTAATACCTAGTTGAAGTAACTTACTTGCGTATTCGAAAGATCGCTTTGCTTTTGATTTTCGAATGTATCTATAGACAAATTGGTTAAAAATTAAAGGTTTCTTAAATGATTTAATTACAAATGTAGTCCCTTTAATATCAACCTTTTTTATAGAATTGCGTTTGCCAGTATCGAAAGAATTATCATACGTATCAAAATCAGAAATAATAGTTAAAATATCATCCTTAAATGAAGTGTATTTTTTACTCAGGTAAATTCCCATGCGGCAAAAATAGCATTTATAAAGAATTTATTATGTAGAATGGTAAAACAAATACTAAATTTACCCAGAGAAAAAAGATGCCTTGATAGAGTCCACCAAAATAACTGCGATTATACCTACATTAAATGAAGAATTTAATATTGAGGAAGCAATAAAGTCTGTTGGATTTGCTGATGAAATTATTGTTATTGACTCCTTTAGTGATGATAATACTGTTCCCTTAGCAAAGAAGCTTGGGGTTAAGGTAATTCAAAGAGAATTCGATAATTTCTCTTCTCAAAAGAATTATGCAATCAGTCTAGCGAAGCATAATTGGATTTATGTTTTGGATGCAGATGAGCGCGTAAATGAAGCATTAAAACATGAAATCTTACATGCTGTTGAACATCCAAATGATCATGTTGGGTTTTATATTTATAGAGCATTTTATTTTTTCGACCGAAGAATAAATTATGGAGGTTGGCAACGTGATAAGGTGATACGTTTGTTTAGAAAAGACAAATGCCGATATGACGGAAAGTTAGTACATGAATTGATTGAATATGATGGGAAAATCGACTTTTTAAAGGAAAAAATTGAGCATTATTCGTATCAAAATTATGACTATTATTCTATCAAATTAGACCAATATACATCACTTCAAGCTGAAGAATTATTTAAAAAAAATCGTAGAGTTAATGCATATCACGTCACTATCAAACCAATCTATAGGTTTTGTTCGCACTATATTTTGAGATTTGGTTTTTTAGACGGATTTCCAGGTTTCGTATTGGCAAATCATCACGCCTATGGCGTTTTTACACGTTATGTGAAATTATGGTTGCTATACAAAAACAAAAAGTGAACTCCTATGCGCACTATTTTTAAAATAAAGACGTTACTATTTTATTCGCGGAAACTATTCAAATTATGACAAAAACGGGACGAAGATTCGTTGCACGAATGATGCGTAAAATGCGATTTTTACCTTCCAAAATGTATGCAAGGTATCATTATGAATATTTTACCGGAAAGCAATTGAATTTAGATGATCCGAAAGAATTTAATGAAAAAATTCAATGGCTAAAAGTTTTTTACCATCCTGATATATTAACTCAACTAGTAGATAAATATGCTGTAAGAGCATATGTAGAAGAAAAAATAGGCGCACAATACCTAAACGAAATTTATGGTGTTTACAATTCACCAGATGAAATTGATTATAACACGTTACCTCAAAAATTTGTCATTAAGGCTACGCATGCCAGTAGTTATAATTTAATTGTTACTGATAAGGACAATCTTGATCAATCAAAAACAAGTAAACTGTTTAAAAAATGGCTTGGTATCAATCAATATTATAGAATGGGGCAGGAGTGGGCGTACAAAAATGTGGAGCCCAGATTAATTGCTGAGAAATTTTTGAAAGATGAGGGTATTACTTCTTTAATTGATTATAAATTTTATTGTTTTGAAGGTGTTGCGAAGTTGGTTGAAGTACATTTGGATAGAGTAGAGAATCATAAAAGAGGTTTTTATGATCTAGATTTTAAGAAGCTACCTTATCGGTATGTCTCCGCAAATGAAAGTATTACATCTAAAATAGAAAGGCCGAGCAATTTTGATGAAATGAAAAGATTATCTGAAGTCTTGGCGGATAAATTTCCATTTGTGAGAGTTGACTTTTATTCTGTGAAAGGAAAGTCTATTTTTGGAGAAATGACGTTTTACCCTTCTGATGGACGAAAAGACATGAGTCCTGATGAATACAATGAAATTATGGGAGGTTTTATTAGACTTCCAGAATTGAAGACAGAACAAGAATTTATCACTACAATTGATTAATTTCTATCAATTTATGCATACTATTGTAGTGAATATAGGAACTAAATGACAAGAAAAATTCATAAAGATCATCCAATAGATGCTGTCATTTTATGGGTTGACGGAAACGACAATAAGCACAAAGAAAAAATTAGACCTTATGTTGCAAATAAGGAAACAATCAATTCTAAGAAATTTAGAACGAGATTTGATCAGGTAAATGAAATTAAATTTTCTATTGATTCAATTTTAAAATATGCCCCTTTTATTAGAAATGTTTATATCGTTACTGATGAGCAAACTCCCAATTTTCTGACGCAAGAAGAGAAAGGTAACACCTATAATAAGGTCACCATAGTAGATCATAAAGAAATTTTCTCTGGTTATGAAGAGTTTTTGCCAACTTTTAATTGTAGGCCTATAGAATCATGCATGTACAGAATACCAAATTTGGCAGAACATTTTATCTATTTCAACGATGACTTTTTTCTCATAAATGAAACCAAACCCAGTGACTTTTATCACAATGGCCTCCCAATTCTAAGAGGAAAATGGCAAAAATATGATTCGGATATTTTCTATAAAAAGTTTAAGAAAATACGATACGGACACAAAGCGGCCCAACAAAAGGCTGCCCGACTGTTAGGTTTTAAAAAATATTATAATTTTAAGCATACGCCCCATCCTTTACGAAAATCGACCTTCGAACATTATTTTAATACTAATAAGGATGTTTTTTTAGAAAATATAAAGTATAAATTTCGAGATAAAGCTCAATTTACACCGCAAGGCTTAGCAAATCATATTGAAATTAAAAATAAAACCTGTGTTTTTGAAAGAGATTTACGTTTAATGTATTTTAGATCTTACAAGAAGCCTCTCATATGGTATAAGCATAAGTTGAACAAAACAGCAAAAGGAAAGCTGTTTCTGGGGTTACAAAGCCTCGATCTTTGCCCTACGCCAATTCTAAATTATATTATCCCTTGGCTAAAAGAACGCATGCGTTAAATACTTAGCCATCGTTTTACGAACAAAACACAAGTATGAGAGTAAATTTAAGAAACAAATTGTAATTTTGTCTTCCAATTTCGAACGCATTAAATGATACAAGAAGAAGTTAAAAATTCGCTCAACGTACTTCACGAAAAAGGAGTTATTTTATATCCAACTGATACTGTTTGGGGTTTAGGCTGTGATGCTACTAATGCAATCGCTGTTAACAAGATTTATCAAGCTAAAAAAAGAGATGAAAGTAAGAGTTTAGTCATTTTGGTTGATAGTTTGAAAATGCTAGAACAGTATGTGAAAGAGATTCCAGGTGAGGTGTTGCAATTTATAAAAGATGCGAAAAGACCAACGACCATTATTTACAATAACCCTCTTGGCTTAGCTTCAAATGTTGTTGCTCAAGACGATACCGTTGCTATTAGAATAGTACAAGATGATTTTTGCGAGCAACTAATTCAGAAATTTGGTAAACCTATTGTGTCAACTTCTGCAAATATTAGTGAAAGGCCAACGCCTACTTCTTTTCAGGAAATTGAAATTCCTATTTTGAATGCGGTCGATTATATAGTAAGTTTGTACCATGATAAAACAATGACTACGCCCTCTAGAATTGTAAAAATTTTAAAAGACGGAACGTTAGAGATTATTAGAGAATAAGCGTATGCAACGAGATTATAAAGAGGCACTTACTGAAGATATATTCAAGTATATTACTGAAGCATCTGAACTATTGAAATTAGAGTCATATGTAATTGGGGGCTTTGTACGTGATTTTTTACTTCAACGTAAAAAAAGTGCTAAAGATATTGATATCGTTGCCGTTGGGAGTGGCATCAAACTCGCTCAAAAAGTAGCCGAATTATTACCGAATAAACCTAAAGTTCAAATTTTTAAGACGTACGGTACAGCAATGTTACGTTTTGAAGATGTAGAAATAGAATTTGTTGGAGCTCGAAAAGAATCTTATACTAGCAATAGTAGAAATCCGGAAGTAGAAGCAGGCACTTTAGAAGAAGACCAAAATAGGCGTGATTTTACGATTAACGCATTGGCAATTAGTCTAAATAAATCAACATATGGTGCTATGTTGGATCCGTTTGGTGGTATTGAGGATTTAAAAAGAGGCATTATAAAAACACCTTTAGATCCAAATGTAACCTATTCAGATGACCCGCTACGGATGATGAGAGCGATTCGATTTGCGACGCAGCTCGATTTTAAAATTGAACAAAATTCATTGGATGCAATTGCAAAAAATGCCCACCGAATTGATATTATTACCCGAGAGCGTATCGTAGATGAGTTACATAAAATACTATTGTCAACCAAGCCTTCTAAAGGATTTGTATTATTAGAAAAAACAGGTTTGTTGAAACGTTTTTTACCAGAATTGGTAGCCTTAAAGGGAATTGATGAAGTACAAGGCCAAAAGCATAAAGATAATTTTTATCATACCTTGGAAGTAGTTGATAATATTTCTAAAAAAACGGATGACTTATGGCTCCGTTGGTCTGCCTTATTACATGATATTGGAAAAGCACCAACAAAACGATTTGACAAGAAGATTGGATGGACTTTTCACGCTCATGAATTCGTGGGATCTAAGATGGTATATAAATTATTCAAGAGATTAAAGATGCCGTTGAACGATAAAATGAAGTACGTTCAAAAATTGGTGCTCTTAAGTTCTCGTCCGGTTATTTTAGCCGAAGAAGTTACAGATTCAGCAGTACGTCGTTTAATTTTTGATGCGGGAGATGATATAGAGGATTTAATGATTCATTGTGAAGCAGATATTACTACGAAGAATGCCAAAAAGTTCAAACAATATCATAATAACTTCAAATTGGTACGTCAAAAAATTAAGGAAGTGGAAGAACGTGATCGCGTACGTAACTTTCAACCACCAATTTCGGGCGAACTAATTATGGAAACGTTTAATTTAAAACCTTGCCGAGAAATAGGAGTTTTAAAGGAAGCAGTCAAAGAAGCCATATTAGAGGGTGAAATTAAAAATGACTTTGAAGAAGCCTATCAATATATGTTGGTAAAAGCTGAAGATTTGGGCTTAAAAAAAATCTAGTTAAACTACTAAATACATAACAGATGAACTCTAAAGTAATTCAAACTTGGCATGAAATAGTGACAAAAAGAAATAGTGCAAAATTAAATGAATTGCTTGCTGAAGATGTAGTATTTCATTCACCAGTTGTACATACACCTCAAGTAGGAAAGAAAGTGACTAAAATCTATCTTAAAGCTGCGTTTGAAGTATTATTTGACAGTTCCTTCACATATGTAAATGAATTAGAAAATAAACATAGTGCTATGTTAGAGTTTACCGTTGAGATTGATGGAATTTTTGTAAACGGCGTAGATATGATTCAATGGAATGATGAAGGAAAAATAACAGAGTTTAAAGTAATGTTACGACCTTTGAAAGCAATCCATTTAGTACATCAAAAAATGGGCGCTTTGCTAGAGAGTCTCAAGAAGTAAATTTATATGAAGGACGTAACTGTTTTTCGCACATAGATTGTATATTAAAAAATACTAATTTCTACTTTTTTCAATATTGGAGGCGCTAAACAACTGCTAGTATCATTGCAAGGAGGTGTTACGAAAGACAGTATTGTTTCGTTGTCTCTAAACTCTACTTTTCGTGAAGATTTTATAGGAACATTAAGAATAATTAACTGTAAATTCTCGATTTCCGAAAACTCCTCTTCCTCGGTGTCATGACCAGCATACCGTTTTATGTTCGTAAACAGCAACGTATCATTTCGTAAACTAAAATTGCCTAATTCTCTATACTGATAGCCCAAAATTGTACCATCAAGATTGTCAATACGCATCCTCCTTATTTCATATGTATTGTCCTCGTTAAATCGATATTCTAATCGTGATATTTGATTTTTTTCTTCTATGAGAATGTTTTCGAACCAAACCCCAAATAACTTCTCATCGTTAATCTGAACCAAATCGTCGGATGAACAGTTGATAAATAAAAATGTAGTAAAAAAACCGAAGATGATTGAATTTCTCATAATATAATATCGTTTGGAAGCTATCCATTAGATGTACTAAAGAGAAATTAGTTGCGTTTAGTGCTCGGAATTTCTTTTGTACAGATATGATAAACCTATAATCGGACCAATAGCCAATATTGTTAGAAGAAATTGGATATGTACCTTGTCTAACAGAAAGCTAATTAGTTGAATACTCACTATAGTAATAGCAAAACCAAGACAGTTTACAATCGTTAAGGCCGTTCCTCTATTTACTGAAGGCGCATTCTTCGCAACTAGAGTTGAAAAGAGCGGAGAATCGGCAATGACCACCAGCCCCCAAAAGACAAGGAAGGATAGAAAAATATAACTGTTTGTGTAAAATAGAAGTGGAGAGAGTAAACAACAACAACAAGACAATAATAGGGCAATAGATGCCATTTTTTTTGCACCATATTTTGTAGAGAGATAGCCTCCCAATATACATGCGAATCCGCCCAATCCAATAATTAAAAATGACCAAAAAGAGACATTGATATTTGTTGATGGATGCAGTGTTTTGTAACCTACCAGCATTATGGGGATAAAGGTCCAAAAGGCATACAGCTCCCACATGTGTCCAAAATAGCCGAAAGCAGCTGCCCTAAATTTCTTATTTGTAAAAACGCTAATAAAGCCTGACATATCTAATTTAGTATTCTTTGTTCTATAAGGGCCGTCTTTCACAAAAAGTACCATTAATAGACCTCCAAGTAGGGCAATTAAGGAAGTAGAATGAAGTACTGTCGTCCAGGATAGTTCGATAGAAAAACCTTGCAAGAAGTGGGGGAAAGCGGTTCCTAATACTAAAGCTCCAACTAAAAAACCTAACGATTTTCCCAAACCTTTTTCGAAGTAATCAGAAGCAATTTTCATTCCAACAGGATATATTCCTGCAAGAAAAAAACCTGTCAGAAAACGAAAAATTAATAAGCTGATAAAGGTGTTTTTATCATAGATAAGAGCAAAATTAAAAAACGAACCCAACACTGCACTGATAAAAAAGATGCGGGATGGAGAAAAACGATCAACAATTGTCAATAAAGCGAAGATAAAAGTACCACATATAAATCCAAACTGAACGGCTGAAGTTAAGTGACCAACCGCATGTTGGGGTAAGCTAAATACACTGGTGAGATCGCTAATGATGGCATTGCTGGCAAACCAAAGTGAGGTACAAAAGAATTGCGAAATAACAATGATCGGTAGAATCCACCTTGAGTGCTTCATTAATCGTTCAGATATTTATTAAATATAATGCGTTAAAAGTAACTAATTATTTTTTCAATAACTTTTGTGCCGCATTCATTCCACTAATTACGGCTCCTTCCATATACCCTCCATAAACCTGGGAGGTTTCTGTGCCAGAGAAGAGTACTTTTTCTCTGAGGAAAAAGTTTTGGTACAGTGGATTACCATATTGTGGGCTCATATAAACTGATTTTAATTGCTTATTAGAAGTATGCTCATCTAAAGACCAATCTTTTTCATGATAATCAATATAGCTATTAATTTCTGGGCCTAGATATTTTTCGAGATAACTTAAAATTTGTTCCTTTCTATTTTCGGGAGTCAGTTCACGAAGTCTTTCATTTACGAAACCCATTAAACCAAAACTTGCTTCTTGAGAGTTGCAATGATCATATAACTCGGTAACTGGACTGATTTGACTGATGATCATACCAGATAAACCTTGCTCTCGCCAAAAAGGTACTTTAAAGGTTAGACCAACTTTAATGGCATTGCTCATCCAAGTATGTGTTTCTTTAAGAATGTTTATACATGCATTGGGTAATTTTGGCTCGAAAACTATAGAACTTGCTAATTTTGGTGGTATTGTAATAACGAGTTGATCGCAACTATATGTTTTATGATTAGTTTGAATATGAATTCGTTCGTTTATTTCGGAAACAGTCGTTACTATAGTATTTAGAGCTATTTTAGTATTAAACTCTTTAGACAAAGCATTTATTAAAGCCATAGACCCACCAGCAATGCGATATGCAGATGGGTCATTGGTATTACTTTCAAAATAATGAGCTGGAGCCATTGAATTATAGACTAAGATACTCTTCTCGTTACTATATTGTTCGAATGTTTGAAGATTGAGTTCATCGAGTAATTGTCTTAAATAGTGATGATGATTTTGTAACCAAGTGGCGCCTAAATCAATGCTATTTATGGTATTTATTCTACCTCCTTTTAGTGCACGACTTTCTAAAATTCGAAAGTTTGCTTCCCCATTTTTCATCAGTTCATAAGCAGTAGTCAAGCCAGAGAGGCCAGCTCCAATGATTATGTATTTTGAATGTATGGTGCTCATTATTGACAAATCTAATTAATTTCTTCCGGCCCTAACGCCACCATCAGTGTCCCAAATAGCGCCAGTTACCCAAGATGCCTTATCAGAAAGTAAAAAAGTAATGCTATTTGCCACATCTTGTGCGGTTCCGTTTCTTCCAATGGGATGAAATGCGTTAAAACCTTCTAGAGCTTTTTGAGCTTCTTCTTTACCACCGAATACACCGTGGTAGACAGGTGTGTTTACTACAGCTGGTGAAACGGCGTTCACTCGAATGTTATCATCAGCTAGTTCCATGGCTAAATGTTGCGTTAGAGAATGTAATCCGGCTTTTTGCATTGAATACGCTGAAGAAGGTGTTGCTTTTACCGCTTGCTTCGCCCACATAGAACCAACATTGACAATGGCACCACCTTGCGTTTCTTTCATTTTTTTCGCCGCAGCTTGAGTAATAAAAAAGAAACCTCTATTTAAATCTAAGTAAGCATCATAATCTTCTTTTGTATGGTCTAAGAAAGGTTTCGGTCCGAATATTCCAGATGCGTTTACCAAGTGGTCTAAGTTGTCTAAACTGTTTATTTTAGAGGTAAGGGCGTTGACATCATTCGCATTGGTAATATCTACCTTATGCTTAATTAAATTGGGCGTATCGTCAACCTTATCTGTTGATCTACCAACGATGTGTACAGTTGCTCCTTCATTTAGGAGAGTTTGAGCCGTCGCATGACCAATTCCACTTGTGCCTCCTATAATCAAGGCTGTTTTGTTTTTAAATTCTGACATTTTTATTGTTTTATATTAATAATGAACAGACAGGTCTGTCTTTTTGTTTTAAAATTTTTTATGAGAACAGTTTCTTGCAAATCTCTTTAGCAGATTCTATTGGCCAACTATTTTTATGTAAATGACTTTCTGCAACAGCACCTTCATACAATATATAAATTTGTTTGGCTAAAAAATCACTGTTTTCTCTAGGCTTCACAAGTTTATTTGCAATTACAAGATTTTTAATGAGCTGAAGAAAACTGTTTTTCTGTCGCTGAACTTCTGCACGTATTGTTTCATTCTCCATTGGAATTTCAGCCATGGTTCTTATACACCAACAACCGTTAAACTCCTGACCGTTGAAAAACACTGTTAAAAAATCAAATAAAGCCAACAGTTGAAGTTTACCTTCGGGAGCCTCTGTTGCATATACCTCAATTTCTTTCAAAAAAGTAGCATTTTTATAGTTTAAATAGGCTATACAAATTTCTTCTTTAGAGGTAAAATGATTATACAAAGTAGCTTTTGCAATACCAGCTTCTTTAATTATCTCATTGATACCCGTCAGGTTATATCCGTTTTTATAAAATAATTCGGATGCCGTTTGTACAATAGTATCTCTTACCAACCCATGTTTCATGTTGCAAATATAGTAAATAATTTTAAAAACAGACAGACTTGTCTTTTTTGTAAATGTTTAATTTTTTTTCAATTTCTTCTTTTTTATTGTAACAAATTTACCACAACTGTCGTCTATAATAAAAGCAACTCTATTATTACTCAAATTTTAATCAAAAAATTACACCCCAATGTTTGATATAGATCGTTGGCAAGAGATATTCGACACCATCCGTAAAAACAAGTTGCGAACTTTCCTTACAGGACTTTCAGTAGCGTCTGGTATTTTTATACTCGTTATATTACTTGGATTTGGTCAAGGTTTTCAAAACGGAATTCGCAAAGAATTTGAAGCCGATGCTACCAATCGTGTCTGGGTTTGGACACAGACAACAACGAAAGAGCATAACGGACTTAATCCAGGTAGACGCATACAATTAGATAATTCTAATTTTGATTACGCTAACGAAGCGTTTACAGATGCTATTGAGTTTAAATCTAGTGTATTTCGAGTACGAGGAGTGACGATTAACTATAAGAAAGAATCCGGATCATATGGTATTCAAGGTGTAACTCCTGATTATCAGAAAATAGAAAACATGAAAATGATCTCTGGCCGTTTCATCAATGAAATGGACATGAATGATTTAAATAAAGTTGTTGTTATTTCCAGAAAAATCAAGAGAGAATTGATGAAGAAAGTCGAAGACCCTCTTACCGAATATATTCAACTTTCAGGGATAAATTACAAAATTGTAGGTGTCTATGCAGACGAAGGAGGAGAACGTGAAGAGAATAGAATGTATCTTCCTATTACAACCGCACAAGGTGTTTTTAATGGTCAAAATAAAGTGGCGAATATGTCATTTACAATAAATAGAGAAGAAACCTTTGATGAATCTGTTTTTGCATCAATGCAATTCACCAAAAAATTAAAAAAATATTTACAAAAGGTACATCAAGTAGCTCCTGATGATAGTGCAATTGGTGTTTTTAGCGCCCAACAAGAAGCCAAAAGATATTACACCTTAACTAGTAATATTGCTGCCTTCTTCTGGTTTGTTGGTATTTGTACCATTATTGCAGGAATCGTCGGAGTAAGTAATATAATGCTCATTATTGTAAAAGATAGAACAAGAGAAATAGGAATACGAAAGGCCTTAGGAGCCAAGCCTTGGTCGATTATCGGGATGATATTACACGAAGCTGTTTTCGTAACAGCAGTTTCTGGTTTTGCCGGATTAATTTTTAGTATGGGCTTATTAGAAATAGTAGGTCCCAATGTTGAGGTTGATTATATTTCAAATCCAACTGTGAACTTTTCAATAGCTATGACCATGGTTATTTTACTCATTATTGCGGGTGCACTAGCAGGTTTTTTTCCTGCATGGAGAGCTGCAAAAATTCAACCTATAGAAGCCCTAAGAGATGAATAAGTTATTTAGTAGAGATCGCTGGAAAGAAATTATTGAAGTGCTGTCGGGCAATTGGTTTAGAACAGTACTAACTGCCTTTGGAGTGTTTTGGGGTATTTTTATTTTAATCATTTTATTGGCTGCTGGTAAAGGTTTTGAGAATGGTGTGAATATGGAGTTTGGTGATATTGCTACAAACACAATGTTCATGTGGACGAGAACTGCGACAAAAGCCTATCAAGGAATGCCGAAAAATAGACGCTTTAGTTATAACCTTAGCGATGTAGAAGATATTCGTGAAAATGTATCCGATCTAAGATATGTTTCTCCAAGAAATCAATTAGGCGGTTTTAACGGAGCAAATAATGTTGTAAGAGGTATAAAAACAGGTGGTTTCGATATTTATGGAGATTATCCAGAAATTATCAAGCAAGAACCTATGGATATTACTTCGGGACGATTTATCAATTACAACGATATCAATCAAAATCGTAAAGTAGCTATTATCGGAGAAGGCGTGCGCAATAGTCTCTATGAAAATGATGAAAAATTTCTCGGTACCTATATTAAAATACAAGGCGTAAACTTTATGGTGATTGGTACGTATAAGAAAAAGAACAATGATGGAGATGGTGAAGAAGGACAAAAACAAATATATGTACCGTTTACTGCATTCTCACAAGCATTTAATAGAGGTGATCGTGTAGGATGGATGGCAATTACAGCAATTGATGGTACACCCATAACAACGATTAAAGAAAAGATATTTAGTATCGTTCGTAAGAATCATAAGATTCATCCAGACGACGAGAGAGCAGTGGGTCATTTTGATTTATTTGAAGAATATAGCAGAGTGCAGCGTTTATTTGGAGCGATACGAGTCATAGCATATTTTGTAGGGATTTTGGTCTTATTATCTGGTATAATTGGAGTGAGTAATATAATGCTTATCGTGGTGAAAGAGAGAACGAGAGAAATCGGAATACGCCGAGCATTGGGAGCATCTCCTTGGAATATTAGAGGCCAAATTCTTACCGAATCGGTATTTCTAACTATTATTTCAGGAATGGCAGGTATTGTTTTTTCCTCTTTTCTGATTTACCTCATAAATCTTGCAATGGATAGTAGCGGGCCTGTAGATATGTTTGCAAATCCTAGCGTTAACTTGGGAGTTGTGACATCGGCTCTTACAATACTGGTTATATCCGGATTATTTGCGGGATTTATTCCGGCTCAAAACGCAATTAAAATAAAACCTATAGAAGCTTTAAGAACAGATTAATCAATCAATAAAGAATAGAACAAATGAAAAAATCAGTTACCATATTTATATTAATTTTTATCGTTGTCAGTTTTGGTGGCGCTATGTATTATTTATATTCGAAAAATGCAGAAGATCCTGTTGTTTATGAAACAGAGAAGGCTTCTACAAAATCTATTGTGAAGAAAACGGTTGCAACTGGAAGTATTTTACCTCTAGAAGAAGTTTTTATAAAGCCTAATATTTCTGGTGTGATACAAGAGGTGTTTGTAAAAGGAGGAGATATTGTTAAGAAAGGCGATCTAATTGCAAAAATTAAGGTAATACCAAACTTGTCTTCTTTGAACAATGCAAGAAATGAAATTCAACGTAATAAAATAGGGTTAGATGATCAAAAACGTAATTACGATCGTCAAAAATCATTGTTCGACAAGGGTGTAATTTCTAGACAAGATGTTGAGCGGGCGGAGGTTGCGTATCAACAAGCGCAACAATCGTTCAATGCTGCCAATAGAAATTATGATATTGTTAGAACAGGATCTACCCGAGGTTTAGGAAGTTCGGCAAATACGCTTATTAGATCTACAGTTTCAGGAATGGTACTAGAGGTTCCTGTAGAGGTTGGTAATCAGGTGATTGAAAGCAACAATTTCAATGAAGGTACAACTATTGCTTCTCTAGCAGATGTGAATAAACTAATTTTCGAAGGTAAAATCGATGAGTCGGATGTGGGCAAAGTGAAGGAAGGCTTACCATTAGAGATTACTGTTGGTGCTGTTGAAAACACTGTTTTTGACGCTGTACTAGATTATATTGCACCAAAAGGAAAATTAGAGAATGGAGCTATACAATTTGAAATAAAAGGAACATTAAAAAAGCAAGATACAACTTTTGTACGTGTTGGTTTGAGCGCGAATGCGTCTATCATTTTGGCTAAGGCCGATAGTGTATTGGCCATAAAAGAAGCTTTGGTTCAATTTGATAAAGAAACGAAAGCGCCCTATGTAGAAGTGAAAAGTGGTGATGAGTTTAAAAGAAAAAACATTACTTTAGGAGTAAGTGATGGTATACACGTTGAAATTAAAGAAGGTATTTCTAAAGAAGACGCCATTAAGGTTTGGAACGAAATTGAAGATGACGAAGAGGAAGGAAATGGTAATAACTAAATAAATTACTTGATGAGTTCGGTATTTGGATAAGCAGCTTTCCAACCGAACCAAAAGGCATTAAACGTATGAATACGGGGTAGTTCTTTACCCCGTTTGTTTATTAGTTTGTTTTCAGATAGTGTCCAAATTGCCCCCGTATTATCGATGAGTTTACGCTGTTGATCATAAGATTTAAATTTGATATTACCAGATTCATAGACTCTATTTGCGCCTGTTTTATCAGTTAATACAACTAAATTATCAGTTCCTATCATTAGTGTATATAGAGGGTTCTTTTTTAAAAATTGTACAGAAATAGCAAGTGGTTGTTTTGGATATTTTGGCAATTTAATGGCCAAAATTGATTGTTTGTTTTTGAGTTTTTTATGAAGTTTTGGGACATTAAACATTAGATCATCATTAGAAAAATACGCCTTGTAGGCAACGCCTTCTCCATAATCTCTTTTATGGCCCGTTTGCAATGATAGAACCTTTGTATTAGGATGTCTCAGTTTCCATTCTCCCCATGTTGTCGTTACAACACTCATGTACTCAAGTTGAATACCTTTTCCTACAAGAGGCCCCACAACTGGTGTTCCCCATAAGGTATTCCATAATGACTGTGTTTTTTGATCATACATTAATTTGTTAGATCTGTATAGAAAACCACTAGTACCCAATTTATAGGTGGCTTGTTTATGTTGATTATTGTATAAAATTACCGTACCACATAAAGTACAGTAAACACCAGTCACCGAAATACCACCAACAGTATCGGTAAACATTTCATGCCAGGCCAAGATTCTTTTCGGGTATGCACGAACGTCGCCATTTACTTCAATCCCGAAAATGACATCATTATCGTTTAGATATGAAGCCTTATGAGCCGTAATCATCTTAGGGTCTC
The DNA here is from genome assembly GCA_947500525.1 of uncultured Flavobacteriaceae bacterium. GTDB lineage: Bacteria > Bacteroidota > Bacteroidia > Flavobacteriales > Flavobacteriaceae > Aureibaculum. The sequence goes on from CANMSH010000004.1 coordinate 231,974, forward strand.
GTAATGGAGGAATACCATCTTGCAATACTCCACCCCATCTAATTTCATCGAATCTAATGGTGGTTTTATCTTGTCTGTTTAAAAAATACGTTTCGAATCTACTATCAATTTTCTTGTGAATTGCTGCCTTAAATACATGATAGTTGGGTGATAATTTTTGATCTTTATTCCAAATATATTCGTACCATTTATTAAAATCTAGTCCAAATTTTTTACCCGTACGTACCTGCAACAACGCTAATAATCTAATATACAGTTTATGGTTATTAAGATTAAAGTACAACAGTTCTAAAACCATAATTTCATGTTCCGATTTCCAATTACTGTTAATATAATTTATTGAATCTTCTATGGCCTTTTCATTCTCTGGATTTAAGAGATTAATAAAATATTGGATTTCAGTTTTCTTTACTGAATCTTGCGTTAGATGCGCATGAGAACTTGTGGTAAGTACCAGTGAAACTATTAATAAATAAAATTTTAAATATTGTACCATTATTACTTAAAATTAATAGTACAAACTTCTGATTGCCCGAACCATTTTACACGATTCCTAGACGCTAAATTATAGATGCTATCTCTTATTATTCTTGGTACAAACGCTAACAAAGCTGCGACAAGTCTCCATTTAGGAATTTTAGAAATAATTTTTAGGAAACCATCAGAATGTGTATGCCAACCTTTTTCATCAATTAAAATAACTGTTTCTAATTGTTCTGTAGGATACCCTTTACTCTTTAGTAAATTTTGTCCTTTTGGAGATTGAAAAGGTATAAAATGAAAAATATTTTCAGGGGCAAATTTCATTAACCAGCCTACAACACCATTACATAAATTGCATTCTCCATCAAATATAATATTGCCTTGTCTTAGTAAATTTTCCATCTTAGTCTTTTTAATTAGTATAGAATTATAGTCGCAACGTACCGTTAATCATTTCAATGGCACGATGTGAATTGTTATAAAAATTAGGGTTATGCGTTGCCATTAATACGGTATTATTTCTCTTTTCTGCAATCTCTTTAAGCGTTTTAAAAATTATAGCTGAATTTTTTTCATCTAGATTTCCGGTTGGTTCGTCAGCAATGATAATTTGGGGATCATTTATTAAAGCCCGAGCAATGGCTACCCGTTGTTGCTGACCTCCTGATAGTTTATGTGATGGATAGTTTACGAATTCGGCAATCCCTAATTCTTCCAATAGATCTACAGCATCTTTCTTTAGGTCATTCATTTTTTTGGCGCCTAGTTTTTGTGCCGGAAGAATAATGTTTTGCAACACACTAAATTCAGGTAAGAGATAATGAAATTGATACACAAACCCTATATGTTTGTTCCTAAACTGAGTTAACTCTTTTTGAGAGAGGTTTTTGGTTTCTTGACCGAGTATTTTTAAGTTTCCACTGAATGAAGTATCAAGGGTAGATAAAATATATAATAACGATGATTTCCCGCTACCAGATTCACCATATAACGAAACTAGCTCACCTTGATTTATTTTTAAAGAAACATTCTTTAACACATGATGCGATTGAGGTTGCAAGAAATGCTTATCAATATTGTTAGCTTCTAATATCATACGCCTCTTATAATGGTTACTGGATCTACTTTACTTGCTTTTCTAGAAGGGAAATACCCAGACAAAATCGTAGTTAGTACGCCGAATAAAAATCCAATAGCAAAATGGTTTTTACTAAAATTTATTGGGTAGGTATCTACAATTATAAAGTCAGAGGTATCTAATGGTGTTATTGATATGAAGAAACTAATCAGGTAACCAACACCAAGTGCTAAAAAAGCTCCAATAAGGCCAATTATTATTGCCTGAATTAGAAAAATGAAGATAATGTCTTCACTCGTATACCCAATTGTTTTTAATACGGCAATATCTTTTCTTTTATGAATCACTGTACTATTTTGAATATTGTATATTCCGAATCCTGCCACTAATAACAAGGCAAATGAAACTGACCAAGTAAGAATATCTCTTACCTTATTGCCTACCACAATAGTTTTATTATTTTGTTTCCAATCTTCTATTTCAATGCTCTTTAATTTTTTGAGAAGTAAGGTTTTTACATCTAAGTTATCCCGATCTTTAAGTTTTACATTTACGTGAGTAATTATCTCTGACCTACCTAGAAGATGTTGAAGCGTTTTTGCAGAAATATAGGTTCGAACGTTATCTATTGTGGTTATTCCGAAACTAAAAATTCCAGATACAGTCAAGGTTGTGTTTTTACCATTGGGTAGAATTATTTTAATAGTATCATTTACCGAAACTTGTAATTTTTTAGCTAGACTTACACCCATTAAAATATTTTTCTCAGTTAAATTGTCAAAGCCTTTTCCTGCTATTAATCTTTTGTCTAAGTCTACCATATTTTTTTCCTCTATTGGAAATATTCCATTGACACTTCCCGGTAATTGTTGCGAATTACTGACTAAAATGGCTGGGGAGATAGTTTGGTTGGCATACGCTGTTACATTCGTATGCTCTCTTAATTGACGATTTATTTCTTCTAAACCTTCTAAGTTGGTCAACTGAAAACCGTATGATTGCTGTGCAGTATTTTGTTTAGAAGTTGGCTTTATAACAATATCAGGATTCCCTTTAAAGACAGCATTGTCTAGAAAATCGTTTACCCCACTCATAAAATTGATCATTACAATAAACGTAGTGACTCCCAATAGTACACCAATAATTGCCAAAACACTCTGTTTTTTTCGAGCAACTAAATACTGTATTGCTATTGATAAATTTGTTTTATTTAACGATTGTTTTGACATAGTTCATAGGTCGAACTTTGTCTATTAAGATTACAAATTGAAAAGTTAGAATAGTGTTAACGGTATTTTATGACACTGAATATCAGATGTTTGATTGTCTGTTTTTAAAATTTTCAACTGCACGAATGGCGAAAAAAATAAAGATTCCGCAAAAGAATGCAAAAGGAATGAGCGTATATGGAGCAATTTGCCCACCAGTGCCATTTTGCATTTTTTCAATAACTTGTTTTTGTTCTTTGGTAACTTCATCGTCACTATAAATACCATCTTTGTTGGTGTCTAAAGCGATGACTTCTTTTTCATAAGCCAATTGTTGTTCGTTTGTAGCATAGGTCAACGAAAAATAAATAACAACAGCCAAAACAACGGCAATAATTTTCTTAAACTTAAATATTTTAGCACTTAAACTACTCATTATTCTATTTCTCTTTTTTCTATGGCTTCTATAATAACAATTGCTTTTTCTTTGAATAATCTCAATTCAGGCAAAAATACGTCATACGTCAAAAAATAGGCGTTGGCAACTCTATTTTTATAGTCGGGATCGTTCAAAGCGTATTCTATAAAACCATCAAATTTTTCTCGCCTGAGATACGTTGCCCACCAGCTATAATTATTTTTCCAATGGTTATAATTGTCTTTGAAATCAGTGGCTCTAAAATCATCATCGACTTTAATTTCAAATAATCGTTCGGTATAAAAATCTACAATATGCGTCGCTAGTGTATCCTGAGCAATATCATTATTACTATTGTATCTACTTAATAGGTTGAATCCTCTTTTATCGAATGAAATTTCGGGATAACCCATGATAAGAAATGGTAAGCGAATATTATCAGAATCAAGATATTCTTGCTTTGTGATTGCCCCACTGAGTATCTTGTCATACATGGGGGCTGTATTTTCATGAAATTCAAGAATTTTGTCAATTTCTAAAATGTCATTTTCAAGATTTTTATGGATGGTGTTTAGAATATTATATAGTTGTTTTTTGTCTTTTTCTTTTTCATTCCAATTGTTGAGTGCAACGGCAATCAAAATACCTATTGCAACTAGACAAATTTCACCAATAGCATATCCTAAGTAGCTGAGTACACTTTTGTCATTACCCAACGACATTTTCCTGATATTTCTAAAGATTTTCAAAACAAATAATTACGTCGCAGGCTTGTAACTCTTTTTATCGATCACCATTTTTGCGATAATTTCTCGTAAAATTTCGGAGGTCCCTCCACCTATGGGACCTAATCTACTATCTCGTAATAATCTTGCCATAGGATAGTCTTCCATATAGCCATATCCTCCAAGTAATTGGAGACATTCATACGCCACTTGATCCGCTACTTTTGTAGATACGAGTTTTGACATAGTAGCTTCTTTCACCACATATTCACCATCATTTAATCTCTTGGCGGTTGCATAATTAAATACTTTACAAACTTCTACCTCACTAACCATGTCAGCAATCTTATGTCGCAATGCTTGAAATTTATCAATCGTTTGTCCAAAAGCGATTCGTTCACTCATGTATTGTAATACATATTCTATCGCATATTCTGATCTGGCATGCGCGTTAATACCCATAACCAAACGTTCTAAGGCAAAATGCTGCATGATGTACGGAAACCCTTTACCTTCTTCTCCCATTAAATTTTCAGCAGGAATAACCACATTGTCGAAGGCAATTTCTCCGGTATCAGATGCACGCCATCCAAGTTTATCTAACTTGGTAACCGAAACACCTGGTGATTTACTATCAATCACAAAAATACTCATGCCCTTATTGCCAAGTTCTGGTTGTGTTTTTGCAGCTACTACCATATAATCTGAATAAACAGCATTGGTAATAAAAGTTTTTGAACCATTTAAAATATAAGAATCACCTTTTTTAATCGCGGTAGTTCTCATTCCTGCAACATCAGAACCTCCAAAAGGTTCGCTTATGCACAGGCAACCAATTTTTTCACCTTCAACACTCGGGGTCAAATACTCTTTTTTAATACGATTATCACCTTCTTTATTTAGATGTGTCATCGCTAAATAAGCATGTGCCCACATGGCAGCGGCAAAACCACCCGAGTTGATTTTCTGAAGTTCTTCGAGAAAAATTACGGTATAAAACAAATCAAGATCGAGACCGCCATACTCTTCTGGAGTGTTGAGGCCAAAATAACCCATTTCACCAACTTTTTTCCAGATAAAACGTTCTATAGTTCCTTCTTTTTCCCATTTTTCAATATGGGGAACAACTTCTTTTTGGAGAAATTCCTTGAAACTTTGTCGAAAAGATTGGTGTTCTTCAGTAAAATACATACTACTCATAAACAAGTTTATTTGGCTTCCAAATATAAGGCTATTCTGTCAAATCTTTCTAATGGGAATCCGTCAATTTTTTTCAATTCTTCGAGTGATTGAATTTCCGCAACTTCATCTTTATAATCGAATATCTTTTTGGTTAATTCATAGTCAAGATAAACTATAGACAGTACTTCTTTAAAAGTAGCATCATTCACATTTATTTTTTTGATAAAAGGTTGTTTTACAACAATAAAGCGTTCCAGTAATTTATCTGCTGTTTCTTTTTTAAGCCCATAAACTTCATACAGTTGCTCATTAAAAGAATAACCTCCAAGTTTGTTTTTGTAACTCAGAATTCGTTTTGCTAAAATATCCCCAATACCACTTATTTCTCGTAGGTCTTCTGAGGTAATTGTATTGAGATCTATTTTCTTTGTGTTGAATGTATTTGTCGTTTTTATTCTTGATGTTGAGGTTTTATTAGTAATCCAATCAGGAAATTTAAAATAAGGAGCAATAGAGGTTAATAAACTATCAGAAACTTTGGTGACTTTTTGAAATTCAAGAACAGAATTGATGTACTTGCCCTTTTCTCTATGTTTGTGTAATCTATCTATTTCTTGAGGTGACATTCCGAGTTGATACCCTTTAAAATCGGTTATAAAACTTGGGTTAAATGGGAATAGTTTTTGTTTTTCATTTTTAATTTGAGCCGCTTTTAGCGAGTCTATTTCTTGTTGAAAATGAAGAATCTCTTTAGAGTGTATATCATTAGTATCTCGACCAGAAAAATCAACAAAGAAATAGAAGAGTTGGAGTACGATTATAATGAATGCCAAAAATAAAATCCCATTTCGTTGGCTTTTATTATACCAGAAATGGGATTTAAATTTTATCATTAAAACAACTTTTATTCTTTGGAACTTCTAATTGCTTTTAAATATTTATTCATTTCATCTTTTACTTTAGGAAACAAGAAGAATAAACCTATCATATTTGGAAATACTAATGCAAGAATCATTGCATCTGAGAATTTGATAACAGCATCTAATGTTGCTGCCGCTCCAATAACAACGAACATTAAAAATAATATTTTATACACTAAATCCGCTTTTTTACCTTTTCCGAAAAGATATTTCCAAGATTGCAATCCATAATAAGACCAAGAAATCATTGTAGAAAAAGCAAATAAAACTATTGCAATTGTTAGAATGTATGAAAATCCTGGAATCACAGAATCAAATGCCATAGATGTAAGATCTACACCACCGATTGAGCCTCCTCCATCATTTAGTATAACATTACTACCATCACCTCCATAGGCAAAAACACTCTGCATATTTGCCCCATCGATATTGAAAAATATTATTACCAAGGCTGTCATTGTACATATTACAACCGTATCAATAAATGGTTCTAATAAGGCAACCACTCCTTCGGATGCTGGATATTTTGTTTTTACAGCAGAATGTGCGATTGCGGCTGAACCGGCACCTGCCTCATTTGAAAAAGCTGCTCTTTGAAAACCAACAATAAGAACACCTACGAGACCACCAAGACCAGCCATAGGAGTAAATGCGCCACTAAATATTAATCCAAACGCATCACCGATGTAACTAAAATTGGCAAAAATAATAACTAAGCAAGCAAGTACATATATACCCGCCATAAAAGGAACTATTTTTTCAGTGATGCTCGCAATACGTTTAATACCACCGATAATAACGATTCCAACAAGAATTGCTAAAATGATACCAATGATTACACCCGTAGCACCACCTTGCAGATTAAAGAGTGTACTTAATTGTACCGCTGCTTGATTCGATTGGAATGCATTTCCGCCCCCGAAAGAAGCACCTACGCATAGAATAGCAAATAAAGCACCAAGCACTTTTCCTAATCCACCCATATTTCTTTCTTTTAATCCTTTAGAAAGGTAATACATGGGGCCTCCATAAACAGTACCATCTGGTCCTACATCGCGATATTGTACACCTAAGGTACATTCTACAAATTTCGTAGACATACCTATAATACCACAAACAATCATCCAAAATGTCGCTCCTGGTCCACCCAGTGCTATTGCAACAGCTACACCAGCAATATTTCCTAAACCTACAGTTCCAGAGACAGCGGTAGCCAATGCTTGAAAGTGAGAAACTTCACCTTCTTGACTTTCATCTCTAATAGTATCTGGGATATCACCATCAACAGCGAGGTCTGTCTTTTCTATTCCATGACCTTCAATTTCGTCATACTTACCTCTTACAGTGTTTATGGCTAGAGGAAATCTTTTAACACCTGGAAAACCAAAATAAACAGTAAAAAATGTTGCACCTAATACCAAAAGTAATACTACTAAAGGAATATCATATTGACCTATTGGGACTTTGGTCAAGACAAAACCCTCCCAAGCAGAGGCTATTGGCATGAACCAATCATTTATGCGTTCATCTAATCCTTTGTCTTGTGCAAAAGTTAGAAACGGCGTTAGTATCAATAGCATTGAAAGCAGTTTTTTCTTCATAATTAATTGAGTTAGTTTTTTAATTGGGAGCTGCAATATCATAAAAAAAAGGAGTTACCACAAATTTTGTGTGCTAAATATTGGTAAATCGGCGAAGTGAAAAACATAAAACCCTCCATCAGATTCACCGAATAGAGGGTTTTAAAAACCAAAATGAGATTGTTTATATTTTAAAAAAAACGAATGTCTTTTAGAATATATTAATCATATGACGTCACCTTTGTATATTTGTAACAGTGATTAACAAATGATTAACAGACTTTAACAAAATGTCGAAAAAAACCCTTGTTATTGGAGCTTCACTAAAAGCCCATAGATATTCAAATCGCGTCATTCATAAATTAGTAGAAAAAGGTCATCCTGTTGAAGCCATTGGGTTAAGAGAGGGAGTGGTAGCAGGGATCACAATAGTTACCGGGAAACCGAAGTACGAGGATATAGATACAGTTACCTTGTATTTGAATCCTAGTCGACAAGAAGAATATTATCAATACATTGTTTCATTAGTTCCAAAACGGGTTATCTTTAATCCTGGTACAGAAAATATGGAATTTGTAAAATTACTTCAAGCGCAAAATATACATGCTGAAATTGCATGTAATTTGGTCTTATTAACTACAAATCAGTATTAAGTGTAGCTATTTATACTTAACTTGCAACAGAGATATTAAAGCAAACAGAATGAAGATATTGTTAGTTGATGATCATGCTATTTTAAGGAAAGGATTGATTGAGATTCTTCTTGATGAATTTCCTACTTGTACCTTCTTGGAAGCATCTAATGGTTTGGACGGACTTTCTATAATGCGAGAGCATACAGTATCTCTAGCACTTTTAGATGTTTCGATGCCTAAATTAAATGGTCTCGAAGTACTAAAACAAGCAAAAGTACTAGACATAGATACTCCAATCGTTATTCTGAGTGCACAACCTGAAGAGCAATATGCCATAAGAGCTTTAAAAGCAGGTGCCCATGGTTTTTTGAATAAAGAAAGTACTCCTGATGAGTTGATAGTCGCTGTTAAAAAGGTACTATCAGGTAAGAAGTATATTTCTCCTGTGCTCGCTGATATTTTGGCCGACGGAGTTGGGAAAAAAAAGGTGAATGAGTTGCATGAATTGTTATCTGATCGTGAACTTCAAGTATTGGAACTTATTGGTAAGGGAAAAACAGTTTCTGAAATAGCTAACGAGGTTTCACTAAGTGTAAATACTGTAAGTACTTATCGCAGTCGGATTTTGCAAAAAATGAATTTAAAAAACAATGCCGATTTAGTTCGGTATGCCATAGCCAATAACATATAACTACATAGTGTAGTAGAAACAACTACAGAAAAATACGAGAAATTACTACATCGTATTTTGATTTGATTTTTTTTCTTTGTCGAGGATTTATTGAAATAATTATTTTGCCATTGTTTTGAAATAATTAAAGGGGTTTATTTATGATTTTTCAATGGTAAAGGATGCAAAGTGAATTAATTATAATTAGTGTGCTTTGATATTAAATGTCGTTAGTGTAGATTACTCCCTAATCTTGCTGGCGACTTTTTTATACCTTAATTTGCAACAAAGAATCCTTTGTGAATTGCTTATAACGACGACTCAATACTCTTTCTTTGAGGGTGTTTTTTAATAAAGACTTCCCAAATAAATACGCCATAAACAATCAAATATTCAAAGCCTATAATCCATAAATTTTCTGTGTTATTAGAATTTGCATAAGCGAGATAGCTTATGATGATCATAAAACTCCAAACTAAAGGAAATTTATATCGTGTAAAAATCGACAAAATTAAGAGCATTGCAATATACCAAGGATGTACTGTTGTTGCAGTAAAGTAATAAAATGTTAATACAAATAACATGGCTGACATGAACTGAATAGGAGTCTTATTTTTTCTGAAAAAAGTAATTAACAGGGTCACAGACAGTACAACAATAGGAATTATTTTTCCGATGACAGCTATTTCATTATAACCTCTAAATGTATATCCATACGCTCTGGCTAGATAATAAATACTAGCGTTGAATTCAAAATTACGAAACCATAAACCCACTGTTTCGGTGTAATTGTCTATAAATTTAGCCGATAGAAAAGGTAAAAATAATAAGACAATTACCGCAATAGTGATAAAATAAAACCCTGATAATCTGAGGAGTCTCGAAAACAAAGTATTTAATTCAGCCCTTGAAGTTTTAAAAGGATGTTCTTTTTGTATAAAGTATTGAAAGAATACCGGTAGAAATATTAGTGGGATTAATTTTACAGAGACCGATAGTGCAAATAGAATTGCAGCGGCTATCCATTTTCCTTTTTGGAGCAAATACATGGCCCAGATTAAAAAGAAAATCATAACAGCTTCAAAATGTAAATTCCCAGTTAATTCTATGATGATAAATGGATTTAATAAATACCAAAAAATATGATGTACCGGAAGCTTTAAACTAGAGAGTAACTTTTTGCCAAAATAGAGAATACCGATATCTGCAAGTATAATAATTGCTCGCATAATGACCACCGAACCCAAAATACTTTTACCAGCGAAAAGACCCGCAATGACAAAACATAATTGATTAATAGGAGGGTAGTTGGTGTAATGCCCAGCGCTTAAAGGACCCATTCCTGCGTGTAGCTCTAGTGCTTGATGAACCGGAAATTGATTGTTGTTTATAAAAAAGTCTACTGTAGTAAGGTATGGATTAAAACCTGCTAGTATCATACGTCCATCCCAAATAAAACGATAAAAATCTTGAGATAGATTAGGAATTGAGAATAAAAATAATATCCGAAATAAAATGGATAGAAAGACTAAAAGTTTAAAATCATGTTTAACCGATTGTAGCAGTTTATAAAATAAAAAGAACAAACCTCCATAAAGAAGTATGAGTTTTGTGTAATCTGTTCTTTGTAAATCGTAAGCAAAAGATACATAGAAAAAAACACTAATTACTGCAAATAAAATGGGCAGTTGGATGCTTTTTAAATACGTAAGATTTGGCATTGGTTTATATGATATCTACAATGGATTCTGTGAACTTCTAATTTAGACAAAAAAGTTCTTTATTAGGCCTTTGAGGTTAAGGATTTAAAGAAGACATACCCAAACCCAAGAAAAAGCATTAAATGAAAAGGAAATAGCGCAAAGTCTCCACCTTTATCACCTACGATAAATGCACTGTACATACCGAAAGCGAAATACAACGCAAGTAAACCTTCAAAAATTACATTTAAAGAGATTTTTTTACGCAAATATTTATTGCCTTTCCAGCTGTCTGTTAAGGAACTAATATTAAATTTAGGAGTACGTACAAATTCACTCTTCTTACCAAAATGACCTTCTAAAACGGCGATTGAATTGTGCAATGAAAAGCCCATGGCAATAGAGAAAAAGGTAAAAAACATACCTATATATTGTATAAAACTTTTAAAACCACCGCCATATTTACTTTTATACATGAACCAATAACAGATAAAGAAGATAATAGTGCTGATCACAAAAAAGCTCATTACAAAAAAGTAAACTTTTAGATGCGTGTATTCATTTTTAATATAGAGCATTGGTATACTTAACACCCCTACGATCAATACATTTAAAAACATAGTACTATTTAATAAATGTAGAATACCATGTACTTTAGTTTTAGATGAAATACTCTTATTTTTTAAGACTCTCCAAAGCATTTTTTTGAAATTTTCTGCTCCTCCTTTATTCCATCTAAATTGTTGAGTCCTAGCGGCACTTATTACCACAGGTAGTTCGGCCGGAGTTTCAACATCTTCGAGATATTTGAACTTCCAATTTTTTAATTGTGCTCGATAACTAAGATCTAAATCTTCGGTTAAGGTATCACCCTCCCAATTACCGGCGTCTATGATGCATTGTTTTCTCCAAACTCCAGCGGTTCCATTAAAATTTATAAAATGCCCTTTGCTGTTGCGCCCAACTTGTTCGAGAGTGAAATGAGCGTCTAAGGCGAAAGCTTGAATTCTTGTAAGTATAGAATAATCTCTATTAATATGACCCCAACGCGTTTGAACCACTCCAATTTTTTCATCTTTAAAATAAGGGATTGTATTTTTCAACCAATCTTTTTTGGGAAGAAAATCAGCATCGAATATTGCAATGAATTCTCCTTTTGCAATTTCTAACCCTTCTTTTAGTGCTCCTGCTTTAAAACCTTGGCGATTTTCTCTACAAATATGAACAATGTCTAGGCCTTGTTCTTTTAGTATTTGTATTTGCTTGGAGGTTGTTTTAACTGTTTCATCAGTAGAGTCATCTAAAACCTGAATTTCTAAGCGATCATGAGGATAGTCAATTTTTGCAATATTATCTAACAAACGTTGCATGACATACATTTCGTTAAACACAGGTAATTGTATAGTTACATAAGGTACTTCGTCTTTTTTAGACAAATCAAATTTTAATGAATCATCATTTTTTTTCTGAGCAGCGATATAGTTAAATAATAAATTCAATTGTGCTAATGCATACATAAAAATAAGTACGAGCGCGACCGAATAAACACCTATAATTATACTTTCTAGAACCATTTATTTAAAACTATATTTAAAAATCCAACCTAAAATTTTTACTCCTGCCATAACCGATCCTTTTACAGTTCCGGATACTTTTGAAACACCAATTCTATTTCTATATTTCATGGGTATTTCTGTGTAGGATAATTTTTGTTTTAATGCTTTTAATTGCATTTCTACAGTCCAACCATAGGTTTTATCTTCCATGTTTAGACTAAGTAGCTTATCATACTTAATTGCTCTAAAAGGGCCTAAATCAGTAAAGCTAGCGCGAAAAAATAATTTCATCAAAAAAGTAGCTAACCAATTCCCAAAAATTTGCTGAGGAGTCATAGAACCCTGTTCACGTAGTCGTTTAACTCTCGCTCCAATTACAAAATCAAGGCCTTGATTTTCGATCGGCGCTACAAGTTCAGTTAATTGCTCGGGATAATCAGAGTAATCACCATCTAAAAAAACGATGATGTCGGGCTTTTTCTCGACAACTTTTGATTGATGTGCAATATATTCCATTCCCTTTAGACAAGCATATCCGTAGCCTTTTCTCGATTCTTGCAAAACAGTAGCTCCCGCCTTTTTCGCACGTTGTTCTGTTGCATCCGTTGAATTATTGCTAACAACAATAATTTCATCTACACGTGCTGGGATGTCACGAACGACATTAGCGATAGAATCTTCTTCATTATAAGCAGGAATAATAACTTTAATTATGCTCATTTGAGATCTGACATTTTATTTTCCTTTTTGAATGACTTTAAATCGGTCCATTCTTTCAGTTTGTTGTCGTTCTTATATTTTTCGGCTTTCACAAGTTTTTTATTCTTATAAACCAAACAGAAACCATTTTTTTTGTTGTTTTGAAACTGACATTTTTTGTCTATAACGCCATTTGTATTAAAAAACACCCACCATTTAGATTTTACACCGTTTTCAAAATGTCCAGCTTCTTTCTTCTTTCCATTTAGGGCGTAAAAATACCAGTATTTTACGGGTTTTCCAATAGAATAGCGACCTTCCTTTTTTAGTTTTCCGTTAGGATAATAAAACTTCCAATAGTTCACTTTAACGGAGTTTTGTACCCAGCCTTCTGATTTTAAAATACCATTATTGAAATACGTTTTCTGATATTTTTTCTGCCCAGCAATAGATAGGCTGAACAAGATAAATAAAAGAAGGAGCTTATTTTGCATTATTCTGATTTACCAACGCCATCAAGTCTACATCATTACCTAATAATATTTCAGTAGGATTGATACGTCCTGCTTCAGGACCATTTTCTAACTTCAATACGCCTCGAGGACAAACCGCAGAACAAACACCGCAACCCACACAACTCGATCGAATAATATTTTCTCCTTTTTGAGCATATGCCCTTACATCAATACCTTGCTCACAATATGTTGAACAATTTCCACATGAAATACATTGCCCACCATTGGTTGTAATTCTAAAACGTGACTTAAAACGCTGTACTAGACCTAAATACGCGGCTAAAGGACATCCGAAGCGACACCATACTCGATTTCCGAAGATTGGATAAAAACCAGTACCTATAACACCTGCAAACCATGCCCCAATTAAGAAGCTATACGTATCTTTAATCCATTGAGATTTTATGCCTAAAAATGATTCAGTTCCAGTGAAATAGCAATATAAGGTTACCAGAGTCATAATTAAAGAAAAAACAAGCACAGAGTGTATCAACCATCTTTCAAGTTTCCATGAAACTAATTTTTTACTCGAATGCTGTCTGTAAGGATCTCCTAAAGTTTCTGCGAGACCACCACAACCACAAACCCACGAACAATACCATCTTTTTCCGAAAAAGTACACCATTACTGGTACGATGATTAAGGTGAGTACAATTCCCCATACCAAAATAAAGAGGCCTATAGCTCCACTATCTCTAAGACTATCTAAATTCCATTCAAAGAAAAAATCATAGTCTAATGGGAATGCATTTTTAAAGTCATAACCAGGCATATTTAAACTTGCCATAATCTCAGGAATTAAAAACGCAAATACAATTTGAAAGAAAAGTACTGACGTAGTTCGTATGACTTGATATTTATTATGTCTGTATTTAATGTACATACGTACTGCCATAACAATCATAATAATACAGTATAAGAAACCATATACAAACCATTGGCTGGCTTCTCCACCATTTAAAAATTTGCTTATTGGATCTAAAATGTAGGTCCAATTTACTGCATAATCAGGCATGAAATATAGCACTAAATAAAAAGTAACCAGATATACAAGTACTAACCAAGCAATCCAGCCTCTATTTGTACTTGATTCATGATAGATACCATTATTCTTAATACCCGCTTTACCTAAAAGCACTATGTTAGGAAGTATAAACAATAAGGCTCCTATAATTGCGAGCCCAAAGGTTAACCACCATAAAAGACCGGCATTTTCTTTAACAAAACCAGCGCCAGCTTTTTTGGCAACTTCATAACTTAAGGTATGAGATTTTCTGTAGATCTTGTATTGAAATTGTTCTCCCTTTTTGTCCCAATTTTTCTCAGCATCATATTTTGCAATAAGAGCGTCATAATGATCATTGGAAGATTGAAATGCATCACGAACGCGACTTGAAAATTGAAAAATGTTTAACTCTTCTTCGGTAACAGCTGCTTTTGTAAGCGCGTCTTTAATAATTTCACTTTTATACCCTTTTGATTCAATAAAGGAAGCCACTTCTGACTCGGACAAGCTAAATGACCCTAAAAATAAACTTCCGGTAAAAATGCCCAGTCCAACAAGGAAAAGAACCAAACCTATATTTTGTATTGCTTTCATTTTTATATCTTATTAAATTTGGTTTATGCAAAAATGCGTTTCCAACTCTTCTTTTTTAATTGAATTGCTGTTCCGTTTTCTTCATTGAATTTGGCTACAATTTCTTTTTCATATAATTTGTAGAATTCAGGATCGAAGTTTGCGTCGGCTAAATGTTCTAATACATGTTCAACTGATCTTTTCTCTGTCAATACTTTATCAAAGAATTGATGACGCATTCTGATTCCAAATGTATTGATCCCAATAAAAGCACGGGTCTTTTTATCATAATTGATATGGATACATTTGGTGCCATCTTCATGTTCCCAATAGAATCGAGATTCATTTTCTTTAGGTTGTGCCCAAACCCAACCATATGTTTGATATTCAATATCAATGAATTTCGCAGAGTTAAACCAATGTCCTGGTTTGTATTCAATTCTGTTACCACAAATGGTTTGGGCCACAGTTTCTCCCATCATACGCCCGGTATACCAAACGGCTTCAATTGGACGTCTACTTCCAATAGCCTCATGCTGTTCGGCGCAATCACCAATAGCATAAATGTCTTGAATATTTGTTTCTAAGAAACGATTTACTTTAACACCCCTGCCTATTTCAATATCGCTGTCTTTTATAAAATCAACATTCGGAGAAACTCCAGCCGTTAGTCCAACTACATCACAACGAATCTCTTCTCCGGTTTCTGCAATTACAACGGATGTTGCTTTTCCGTCGCCGTCACTTTTTATTTCTTTTAAGTTGACACCTAAACGTAAATCAATACCACTGCGCAAAATTTCTCTATTAATCATGGCCGACTCGCCATCAGGTAAAACCCCATTCCAAAAACTATCTTCACGAACTAAAAAAGTTACCGGAATATGTCTTGAGTGGAGCATCTCTGCTAATTCAATACCAATAAGACCACCACCAACTATAACTGCACGTTTACATACCTTATTATTGGGAGCATACTTTTCAAGATTATCTAAATCTTGTTTATGATACATGCCCATCACACCTTTCAGATCTTGTCCAGGCCAGCCAAACTTATTTGGCTTAGAACCAGTTGCAATAATTAGTTTATCATAAGCTAATGTATCATTATCAGCAAAAACAAGGTTCTTGTTTTTACTATCGATATTCTTCACATAGCCCTTTTTTAATTCGATACGATTTTTTTTCCAAAACCAATTTTCATAGGGTTGCGTATGTTCAAATTTCATATGCCCCATGTATACATACATAAGAGCTGTTCTTGAGAAAAAATAATCAGTTTCTGCAGATACAATGGTAATTTTTTTATCAGAAAGTTTACGTATGTGCCTTGCAGCCGTAACACCAGAAATACCATTTCCAATTATAACAATGTGTTCCATAATTTTGAAGGTTGTTGGACATTAAGTCGAAGTAAAATGCAAATACTTAACTCATGTAATAATTTAGAATTATTTTAAATAATAAATTGAAATAAAATTTAAAAATATGTAAGGTAACGTTTTTTTTACTGACTTAGTTGGTAATATTTTTCATCGTCGATAAATTGAAATATTGAAAATAGTCTTTGTGAAGGTAGCTTGCTATTTTACTACAACTGTTAAATAAAATTGGTATTAATTTTGCAGTATTGGTTTAGAAGAAAGCGATCACTAGAATAAAGCTAGTAATGATAAAACAAATTAAAACTGAATAAGATGTTAAACAAATTAAAAATCATAATTCTAATAGTGAGTTTCAATGTGGGATTTGCTCAAAGTCCCAGTACTTTTTTCACCAAATCTGATGCTTTTTTTAAAGCAAATGTTGCCAATGGTAAGGTAAATTACGCTGGAATTCATAAAAATCAAGATAAGTTAAACGAACTATTAACTTTAGCGAATACCGTGAAAGTTTCTAAGAGTGATGCTAAAAATTATCAGGCTTTTTGGATTAATGCGTATAACATTTCTGTTATCAAAGGAATTATTGATAATTATCCTATAAAATCACCGTTAGATAAGGCAGGTTTTTTTGATAAGACTACTTATAAACTAGGAGGTAAAACTATTACTCTTAATGATATTGAACATAAAGTGCTAAGAGCTCAATTTAATGACGCACGTTTTCATTTTGTACTTGTTTGTGGTGCAATTGGGTGCCCTCCATTAATTAATAAAGCATATTTGCCTGCAACTTTAGAAAGTCAGTTAGAGAAGCAAACGAAAATTGCACTAAATGGAACTTTTTTACAGGTAAATTCGAAAAAGAAAAGAGTTGCAGGATCAGAAATTTTAAAATGGTATAAAGAAGATTTTACCATGAACGGAACAACTGAAATCGATTTTATAAATAAATATAGAACAGAAAAAATCCCTAGTAATTTCAAGTTGAGTTACTTCACATACAACTGGAATTTAAACAAACAATAAAAAACTAACAACATAAAATAATTATAATGAAAAAAATTATAGGATTATTAGTCCTTACATTCGTCACGTTCTCAAGTTTTTCACAAGAAGGAAATGATACTCAAGATACACCTCAAAAAAGTAATATTCAAACATATACGCCTTCAAAATTATTGAACAAAGGACAATGGGATATTAAATGGTTTAACAATTTATATACTCAAACGAAAGACCTGTTTGGAACCAATGGAAGAAAACGTACTATTCCAAGAGAAACGTTTTTCACTTCAACAGTAGATATTTTTACCGGTGTTTCTGAAAATAGCTCTTTCAATGTAGGATTACTATTAGAATTTAGATCGAATGTGATAGGTGGTAGAGATGCCTTAGATGTTTTTAGCTTTGATGGTGAGAATGCAACAGCACGCTCAGGTTTTACTTCTTTTGCTCCGGCTGTGAAATTTAACCCTCTTAAGAATGTGTCGAATTTTACTGTGCAAACGGCTTTTCATATTCCATTAGTTGATAATGAAGTAGAGAATGGCGTATTTCTAGATCAAAAAGGATTTATTTTTCAAAACAGATTTTTCTATGATTATACATTTCCTGGCGATAAATGGCAACTTTTTACAGAGTTGAATACTGAATATAACTTTGGAAAGAAAGAGAATAGTTTTGCAAACAATAGTTTGAATTTAACACCTGGTGTATTTTTAAGCTATTTTCCGAGTCAGAAATTTACTGTTTTAGGTTTGGTTCAACATTCGCAACGAATTGATTTAGGAAACGATTTTAGTCAAGATTTTACTGCAGTGGGCGGCGGCGCTAAATACCAACTCAATAAAACACTTAATATTGAAGCTTTATATACGAATTTTGTTCGTGGTAATGATACGGGCTTAGGTCAGACCTTCAATATTGGTTTGAGAGCACTTTTTTAGGAGTAAAGAAAATAATACCAGTTAAATTTTAAATCTAACTGGTATTATTCTGATAAAATTCTTTACTTGAGCTAAAAATATAAAATGAGAGTTTTACGACTTATATTATTTTTAGTTCTATTTCAATCTTGTTCAGGACAACAACCAAAAATTAATGGTCTAAGTTTAGTGTCTTCTCGCGATGCCATAAATCAAACTCACATAGATCCCATCGTAAATGTTAACGCCAATTATGTGTCTATAATTCCTTTCGGATTTATTAAAGATTTGACGCAGCCAGAAGTTCGTTTCAATACAGATAGACAATGGTTTGGGGAGACTAAAGATGGTGTGACTCAATACGCAGGTGAACTTCGTAAGAAAAATGTTAAAATCATGTTGAAACCACAAATATGGGTCTGGCGAGGACAGTATACAGGTTTCATCGAAATGACTACAGAAGCCGATTGGAAAACTTTAGAAAAAACATATGCCGCGTATATTTTGGCCTATGCAGAGTTGGCGACCGAATTGAAGGCAGATATTTATTGTATCGGAACCGAATTGGAAAAGTTTGTAAAGAATCGTCCAGAATTTTGGAACGATTTGATTGAAAAAGTAAAGACAATTTACAAAGGTAGAATTACCTACGCTGCCAATTGGGATGAATTTAAACATACTCCTTTTTGGAAAGAATTAGATTTTATAGGTGTGAACGCTTATTTTCCTGTAGACACTACTAAAACACCAACCGTTGAAAGTTGTAAACTTGGATGGAAACCTCATAAACAAATTATGAAGGATATTTCAAAAAAGTATAAACGACCAATAGTATTTACAGAATTTGGTTATCGAAGTGTTGATTACACAGCAAAGGAACCCTGGAAGTCTGATAGGAGCATGACCTCTGTAAATTTGCAGGGACAAGCAAATGCCACACAAGCAATTTTTGAAGAATTTTGGGATGAAGATTGGTTTGGAGGTGGATTTTTATGGAAATGGTTTCATAATCATGAAAGCTCAGGAGGATCAAAAAACTCCAGATTTACTCCTCAAAATAAACCGGCAGAAGCTGTAATTAAAAAACAGTATAAAACCACGATCAATTGAGAAAAATAACATTTATATCAATCGTTTTGTTTCTAGTATCGTGTGCCGGCGATGATAGTACTAACGACACCATTCTGTCGAATTATGTATTGGGTAAAGCAATTGAGGAAGGTGGTGTTATTGCTTGTGCAGGAAGTTCTGAAAATAGTTCGAAAGTGCTCGTTTTTCAATATCCTGAAAATGGTGCTCGAAATACTAAACTGTATGAAACCAACACAGTCGATATAGATGAAAAGGACTTTTCAAATTATAAAAAGGTATCGATCACAGGGAGTCCTTTCTTTAATGGATATCTTGAGCAGTTTGATCTAGATTTAACCCAAGAAAAATGGATCATTGTAACACATGAATTAGACGGCGAAATAAAAATATCGAACCCTATTAGAACAAAACAAAATACGAAGGCTTCTAAGTGGAGTCAAAGTGCTGTTGAGATTACCCAGGAAGAACCACTAATGCCTAGGTTTACATGGGAAAATAATCAGTTTGGTGATAATGCTATTTATTTTCAAATAGTATCAGACCTTCAAAACAATTTATTATCCGGTACCTATACTTTTGAAAATACGTTTCAATACTATAATACCTCGAATGTGGTGTTGAATATAACAATAGATATACCCCCGATTTTAAGAAAAGGTGCCGAGTATAATTTTACCTTGATGGATGTAAGTGAAGATAATTGGGTGAATTTATTTATCTTGAATAAAAAATTCTTGGTTGAATGAACAAGGTTGTCATTTTCTTACTTATTTTTCTCTTTGCTGGTATAAATGTGTTTTCGCAAGACAATGTTGTAGGTGACTTAAAGGTACGTGGAAACAAAAAAATTAAAACTTCATTCATAAAGAAACTTACAAAAGTAACCGTTGGCAGTAAGCTAGACTCCTTAATTTTAGAAGAAGATATTAGAAGGCTAAAACGCTTGCCATCTGTGTCACATGCTTATTATCAGGTGTTTCCTTCTGAAGAGAATACGTACAATGTGTTTTATTGGGTTGAAGAAAATTTTACGATTATACCATTGGCAAATGTATACACCACAAATGATGATGAATTTGCATTTAGGATAGGTGCCTATGAATATAATTTATTAGGTCGAAATATGACGTTTGGAGGCTTTTTTCAACGTGATATTTATAATTCTTATGGTATTAATTTTAGAGCACCCAATTTGTTTAGTCGACACTTTGGATTGGCACTGAATCATCAAAATTTGACTACAGAAGAACCTGTGTTTTTAAGCGCAGCTACTGCCGATTATAGATATAATAATAAGTCGTATGAGTTGCTAGGTTTGTTTCAGATAAATTTCAATCACAGATTAGAGTTGGGTCTTAATTATTTTACCGAAGATTATCGATATTTGTCAGGTGCAACTGATCCAGGCATTCCACTTAATTTAAATGTAAAGAAATTATTATACAAATTTGTCTATGATTATGATGATCTAGATTATTATTATCAATATGTTTCAGGTTTTAAAAGTATCCTTAATTTTCAATACGTCACTTCGCGAGATGAAGCATTGCCTGAATTTGTAATAGGTTGGAATGATTTTTTGTATTTTAAAAGAATTGGTAAAAAAGGAAACTTAGCCAACAGATTGCGCTTAGGAATATCATCTAATGATGATTCTCCTTTCGCTCCGTTTTCGGTAGATAATAATTTAAATATTCGTGGTGTTGGAAACACTATTGATAGAGGCACAGGAGTGATTATCTTAAATTCAGAATACCGTCATACTGTATATGAAAAAGACTGGTTTATTTTGCAAACCAACACTTTTGTAGATGCTGGTTCTTGGCGCAATCCTGGTGGTGATTTCGGAGATTTTAGTGATTCACAAAATGTGCGTATATATCCAGGAGTAGGCTTACGATTTATTAGTAAGAAAATCTATAATGCCACCTTTAGAATTGATTATGGTTTTGGAATTACTAAAGATGCGACCAACGGATTTGTTTTTGGAATTGGACAGTATTTTTAAAAAACGAACAAGGCTTCGAAATGCAAATTTCTTAGAAGAAATTTATTCCTTTCTAAGGGGATACAATTCTTGATTGATAAAACTTTGAGGGAAGTTTTCGTCTCCTTCAAATCCAAGTTCTATATCCCTCCCGTTATATGGAATATAATTTGTTTTAAAAAGATAATCCCATATACTTAATGTAAGCCCAAAATTCACACCATACTTTACGGGGAGTTCTTTGCTATGATGCCAAATATGCATTTTAGGATTGTTAAATATATAGCGCAATAGACCATAATTCCAACCTAAATTGGCATGATTTAAATGGCCAATAGCAATACTAAAGAAATAGATAATGGCAACATCTTGCGCGTCAAATCCACCAATAATTGCCATGGGTATGTATAACATTGATTTATAAACCACAGGTTCCATCCAATGGTACCTCAGGTGAGCGGCAAACCCCATTTGTTTTACACTGTGATGCACTTTATGAAAATTCCAAAGAAAATCTACTCTATGTAGTAAACGATGCGTGTTCCATTGTACAAAATCTGAAATAACAAAAAAGATCAAAAGCCCTAACCACTTTGGTAAATCATCTACATCAAATAATTGAAAGTTTGATACCGACATACCAACCATACTGAGCACATCATTAAAAAATTGAGCTGCGGTGTTTGATAGTGCTATTAATACAATTAAATTAAGGAGAAAAAAATTAAAGAACATATAGAATGTATCTAACCAAAAATCTTTTCTAAAAATAGATTGATTTTTCCGCCAAGGGAATAATATTTCTAGTAACCAAACGATTAGTGAAATAGCAATTAAACCATAGAAATAATTGTCCCAATGATTTTGGAATAACAGTTCTTGCTTCAAGTAGTTCCAATACCCGGAGTAAGAATTTTTTATAATGTCTAGGTATTTTTCCATCTTACAATCAAAGATACAAATTATTAAAATTGATACCTCAAGCCTATTTGCGATTTCCAACGAGAATTTTCACTATCTACAACCCAAGGAGTTCTATCGGTTATATTAAACTGATAGGTTGGCTGGTTGTTTTCGATACCTCTAAAATTCAACAGACTAAAACTTGAATTAACGATATTCGGTACGAAGACCAATCTACCCCAATTTTTATTGATCAGGTTTGGTACATTGAGTATGTCTAACGATAGACCTATTTTATGTTTTTCGTTGATTCTAATAGTGTATTCAAACTTAGCATCTAATCGATGATTCCATGGGGTTTTAGCGCCGTTGCGTTCGACAAATTTTCCTCTTCTAGAACGTAAATAATCGTTGTTATTAATGTAATTGTTTAGATTATCCCATTGCTGTTCGGCCGAAATTAGAACAGCGCCAGTGCTGTTTACAATATCAACTAAATTGATTTCACTTTCATTACTTGGTACAAAAACTAGGTCATTTCTTGACGATCCGTCTCTATTTACATCACCTTGATTTACAAAGGTAAATGAGCTTCCTGAAGTACCATTATAGAGCATAGATAATAGCAAACTACTTTTGTTAGAGAGATTTATGGTATAGCTATTAGAAGATACAATCTTATGCCTTAAATCGAAATTAGATAGTGATACGTTGGGATCGTTGGCATTGATGGCTTGATTCCATTCAAAGTTTGCTGCCGGAGAATTACGAACGGTACTAGAAATGTCTTTGCTTTTTCCGTAGGTATAGCCGGCATAAAAATTATAATTGTCAGCATATTTTGAAAGACCGAAGGTAAGGTTATAGCGATAGCCCTTATTCGTATTAGTTAGAAGAAAAACATTCGTAAAATTTGGATTAATTTTAATGGCGTCTCCCGTTTCTAAAAAGTAAGATCTATTATCGGCTCCAGTAAAATTCCCAATATTTTCGCGCCTGTTTATTGATTGAAAAAAGATTCCATTAATCACTTTGTTATAAGTGCCTTCAAGAGTGATTTTCATCTTTTGGGGTAGTTGAATGTCTATGGCCAAATTACTTTTCCATTCTCTAGGGAGGTCAAAGTCGTTATCAATTAAATTTATTTCTGTCAATCCAGGTTGTTGATTTGACAAATCTTGTAAACTTTCGGTGATTGGCGTTTCCTCAGTTGGTCTAATGTCAATATTGAAATAGTCTGTGCCCGAAATATATTCCGCGTAAGCGAACCATAAGTACTTCATCTAATGACTGATTTTCTTCAGATAAGGTGAAATTTTTTACGGTCGTCGCTCCTAAATTGATAGTGACGTTTAATAAACTTTCTTTGGCATATCCTAAGAAACTAACGTCGATCTTATAATTAATACCGGGAGGGAGATTATTGATGGTATACAACCCGTCAGTTTGTGAGGTACTTCCATATTTAAAATTTGTCTCAACATCCGTTACAACGATGGTTGCAAATTCAATAGGATTATTTTTGATGTCTACAATTTTACCTTCTAATCTACCAGTAGTCTCTTGCGCAAAAGAAACTAATGAAAACAAGAGAAATGTAAAGAGATAAATGCTTTTATTCATTATACGTATTTGATACGGCAATATTGGTCTGACCATTATAAAAATACTTACAGCGCAGGGCAAAAAAAAAGAGATACTCTTAAAGTATCTCTAATTCTCATTTTAGTTAAGATTTAACAGCAACCACCACCATCATAATGGAAGGTAGATTCTGAGAAATAAATATCATCTCTTCCTAAGGCTTGTAATGCATTAGCGGTCTTATCGCAAATGGCCAAAGGTTGATTTTTTAACAAAGTATGTCCGGCACCATCATCGAAAAAATCTTCATCACCGTAATAAATAGCTGCTTTTCCTGTAAAAATACATGGGCCATCTTCTGGCATCGGATCTTTAATAGCTGCTACTTCTATTGACTCAATATAAATGAGTTCATCGGTAGGGTAGTTTTTAGGATCTAAAATTCTATAAGGTTTTCTTGCTCTAATTTCAATGGTTCCAAAACCAGCATCTGTTAGTGCTTTTACGTATTCAGCAATAGGTAAACTTCCACTTAGGCAAAGCGCACGTAAACGTTCATCATTGCGCAATGCATCATTCATGGGTTGTTCGCAAGTTGGATCGCTCATAACCAAACGTCCGTGAGGCTTCAGTACTCGGTACATTTCGGCAATGGCTTTTTTTAAATCATCAGACTTAAAAATATTAAATAAGCAGTTTTGAGCGGCTACATCTATCGAATTGTCTTCAACAGGTAAATTCATTGCGTCACCTTTACGGAGATCAACAAATTCACTTTTAAACCAAGGATTCATTTCTTCAGCTTCCTTAAAATTGGCACGTGAAGCTTCCAACATTTCATCAACAACGTCTAAACCAATTACGCCACCTTTAGAACGATTAAAATAAGCGAATTGTAAAAGTTCCATACCTCCTCCAACACCAACATACAACATTTTAGGATTGTTGGTCAAATCGCGCGCATGAACTGTGCTACCGCAACCGTAGTTCATCTCTTGCATTATTTTAGGTATTTTTAAACCAGGTAATTCCCAAATTGGATTCGTAGTACAGCATAAACCCACATCTGGAGTTAAAGCTGCCTCTTTATAAACATTATGTGTTGTTTCTAAATAGCTCATATATTCTTAAATACGTTGTATTAAATCTTTAAATAATAGTATCATTTTAGGTTCAGCTTTTCCTGCGATAGCTATAATTTCTTCAATATTTACAGGTTGTAAATTTTGAGGATTGCACTCATCAGTCAATACTGAAACTGCAATACATGGTAGATTTAAATGTTTTGCCACAATAACCTCTGGAACCGTACTCATACCAACTGCATCAGCTTTTAAAATTTGAAGCATTCGATACTCTGCTCTAGTTTCTAATTGCGGCCCTACCACACTTGCATAGACGCCTTCTTTCAACTCTATGTCGTGATTTTTGGCGATAACTTTCAATGCTGAATTTAATTTTTTCGAATAGGGTTCCAACATATCGGCAAATAATTCACCGAAGTTACCAGATCCTTTAAAGGCTAGGGGTGAACTACCTTGTAAATTGATATGATCATCAATAAGCATTAAATCTCCTTTTTTGAAGTTTAAATTGATGGCCCCAGCTGCGTTTGAAATCAATAAATTTTTGATACCAAGCTGATGCATGACTCTAACACCATAGGTAACTTCCCATAAGTTATAGCCTTCATATAGGTGAAATCTACCCGACATGACTACAACTTTTTTGCCAGATAAAGTACCGTAAATAAGTTTGCCCGAATGAAATTCTACAGTGGCAGTGGGAAAATTTGGGATATCTGCATAGGCAAGTTGGGTTTCAATTTCGATTTCATCTACTAATTTGCCAAGACCGGTGCCTAAGATTATACCAACTTCGGGATTCAAAAAACCATGAGACTTTAAAAAATCATTGGTTTCTTGTAATTGTTCTTTTTTCATTGATTGACTATTTGTTCGGTCATTTTTTGAATATGCGGATTATTCTTATAAAAATCTGACGCGATTAAGTCTTCAAAGGTATCAATATCATTTAAACTTTGGAGTAGTGTGAAACTACAATTATTTGTGGTAAGTTCTTCTAAGGTAATTTTTAGTAAGTTCGATGTGCTCCATGGCTTATTTTCAAACGGGGCTTTATTCATTTTAAATTGACCAATTAAATAGTAACCTCCGTCATCTGCAGGCCCAAAAACGGATTCATGATGATCTAATTTTTTAAAACTTTCAAGGATAATTTCTTCTGATATTTCGGGTAAATCGGACCCTATGAGCACAATTTTATCATATCCATCTCTAAAACCGTCGAGAAAAGCATTTTTCATACGCTCTCCTAAATCTATGCCTTGTTGAACAGCTTTAAAGGTGTTTGGCCATTTATGATCAATGATGGTATCAGAAAAATAAATACGTTTTTCTATGGGCAAATTGGTAGTTACCTTTTCGGTAATTTTAAAAAGTTCTTTATAAATTTCGAAGGCACCTTGGTTTCCAATAGTACTAGCTAGCCTGGTCTTTACCTTTCCTAGCTTTATATTCTTTACGAAAACAATTAATAATTCTTTACTCATAAACTTTCTCACCTTTTAGTAACCATGCACCCCATTCTTTTGAATACGCATGTACTTTGTTGGTTTCAACACCTCCTTTTTCAAAAACACTGTTTCCATCATTTTTCCATTCAAAAATACCGCCATATAAGTTGTAGACTTTTAAATATCCTTTGCTTTTTAACTGTTCTGCAATATCTTCAGATCGAACACCGAGTGAACAATATACCACTATTTTGGCATCCTTATTGGGTAGTTTTTTAATTGTTTTTCGAATATTAAATTGCTCATATCCAACAAAAATTGCATTTTTTAAATGACTTACTTCATATTCTTTGCTTTCACGAGCATCGAGTAAAATGACCTCTGATGTTTTCTCTTTTAAACTTTTCACGGTAATATATGGAACACTTTCAGAATTATACTTTTTCAATACTTCTTTCAATGTTTTTTGAGCATGCACGTGAGATGCAATAAGACACGCGAACATAAGTAGATATGGAAACACTTTTTTCATCAATAGGTACCTTAAGCAACAACACCTTGGCAGCTACTTCCGGCACCAGCCGTGCAGCCGTAGCAATGTTGATTGATTATAATATTTCGGTTTTGCAAAATGTCTTCGTTATATTTTGAAATGTGCTTTATTTTACTGTTCACTTTGAGATTTAGCATTTGATTAAAATCACAATCATATAGCCATCCATCCCAACTCACTGAAATAGTATTGGTGCACATAACGTTTTGAACCGCAGCCGGATTATAAGCCTCAACCAATGCAAACATATAATCTTCATAATTTTCTGATGCGATTAAATAATCTAAAAATCTACTTATAGGTAGATTTGTGATCGCAAATAGGCTATTAAATTCAATGTTAAAATCATCGCTGAGAGCCTTTTTAAAATCTTGTTCTAAAGCCATTTGATCTCCGGGTAAATAGGCACCTGAAGGATTGTATACTAGATCTAATTTTAGCGTACTATCTGGCATGCCATAACCTACAGCATTCAATTCTTGAAGCGCCTTTATCGATTTATCAAAAACACCATTTCCCCGTTGTTTATCGGTTTTTCCTCTTGTCCAATGTGGCATAGATGATACTACATGCACATTGTATTTTTTGAAAAACTCGGGAAGGTCATAATATTTCTTATTCGCTCTAATAATGGTTAGATTAGAACGTACAATAAAATCTTTTATGCCAGCTTTAGACGCTTCTTCAACAAACCATCTGAAATTGGGATTCATCTCTGGTGCTCCACCGGTAAGATCTAGGGTATGTGCTCCTGTTTTTTGAATAACTTCCAAACACTGTTTCATGGTCTCTTTGGTCATGATTTCTTTACGGTCGGGACCAGCATCAACATGACAATGCGCACAAACTTGGTTACACATATAACCAAGATTTATTTGTAAAATTTCTAATTTCTTAGGACGTAAAGGAAATTGATTTGTTTC
Source organism: uncultured Flavobacteriaceae bacterium (assembly GCA_947500525.1). Classification (GTDB taxonomy): domain Bacteria; phylum Bacteroidota; class Bacteroidia; order Flavobacteriales; family Flavobacteriaceae; genus Aureibaculum. The sequence goes on from CANMSH010000004.1 coordinate 259,810, forward strand.
TTTTATCTTGTTTGCGAATGTTGGTAATTCACCGTTAGCAAAAATTCCGTTTGATAAAATCTCAAGCTGACACTCGGTTTTTGCTAAATCATTATTTCTCGCTAAAAGAGATTTTTTTGACATATTTTTTTCTTTGAAATTCCGATTAATCGGAAAAAACTACATAAAAAATATAGTTAATCTACATTTCTAATTTATTCACTTTTTTCATCATTTGAACACCATGTACCAAGGTAGCACCGCTTTTAATGGCGGCTCCAACGTGCACAGCTTCCATCATTTCTTCTTTAGTGATACCTCGTTGCAAACCATCTTTGGTATAGGCGTCAATACAATAAGGGCATTGTTCAGTATGCGATACAGCCAATGCAATTAAAGATTTTTCTCTTGGAGTAAGCGCACCCTCTTCAAAGACTTTACCATAATATTCAAAAAAAGAATCTCCTAATTCTTTGTTCCAATCAGTAATATTTCCAAACTTTCGTAAATCAGCTGGATCGTAATATGTTTTTGACATTGCTCTTCGTATTATTTATCGATCGATTATCTATTAGTACGTTAAAAGTACCAAAGTTTACGGCAATGTACTGAAAATTATAACGCTAATATTTAAGATGTAAATTAGAAATGGAGAAAAGAATAAAAGCGAATAGCTTTTTATTTAGTTTTGATGTGCAATGGCAAGTTCTTTCTCTGCTTTGATACCAATTTCAATTACTTTACCTTCTTCGCCCAAGGTGACATTAGGAAAAATAGCTTTTGCTTCTTTTTCGAAAAGTGTTAGATCGCTATATCTACTAGAATAGTGTCCCAAAATTAATTGTCCAACATTTGCCTGTTGCGCTATTTGAGCGGCTTGACCTGCCGTTGAATGTTTGGTATATTCGGTGAGTTCAATTTTATCATCTAGAAAAGTAGATTCGTGATAAAGTAAATCAACATTTTTGATGAGCGGAACAATTGAGGGTTTATAGACCGTATCGCTACAGTAGGCATAACTACTTGTTTTCGAAGGACTAAGAGTGAGGTCCACGTTATTTATAATTTCACCACTCTCTAAAACAAAATCTCTACCATTTTTGAGATTTTGATAATCGCAAATTTCAATTTCAGTTTGTTGCTGAATTGCATCCATATTCAATTTACGATCTCCAATTTTTTCTTTGAACAAAAAACCGTTGGTGTACACTCTATGCTCGAGAGGAATAGTTTGAACAATTATTTTCTCATCTTCATAAATAACTTCACTTTCTTTATTTTCTAATTCATGAAAATGAAGTTCAAATTTTAACCAACTATTTGATAGTTTCAATTGCAACAAGATAATTTCTTTGATGCCTTTTGGCCCGTAAATATGAAGGTCATTCTGTCTATTGAGTAAACCAAATGTTGAAATAAGACCAATTAATCCGAAAAAATGATCTCCATGTAAATGAGATATAAATATGCGATCAATTTTAGAAAATTTTACTTTATATTTTCTCAATTGAACTTGAGTCCCTTCTCCGCAATCTATTAAAAAAGAACGATTGTTAATTTCTAAGTGTTGAGCAGTTGGATGCGCAAATGTTCTTGGAGTTGCAGAGTGACAACCTAATATGGTTAGTTTCAAACTCATTTAATCACAATTCGTTTAGAAACGACTTCAGAATTCGTTTTTATAGAATAAATGTATATCCCTGAATCTAACTTGTCGCGATAAAATGGTATATAGTTGGCACCTTTTTTAGTTGTATATTTTTTAAAGTAAACTGTATTGCCAATTAGATCTTTTACAGAAAATTCTAGTTCAAAAGATTTATGGGCATAAAATTTTATCTTAGTTGTAACGCTAAAAGGATTAGGAGATGCTACGATATTTTTTAACACCATCGTAGTATCTTTTACAACGGTATTAGGCTCTTCCTGTTGTGCGAAAACAGTAGTTGAGAGTGTAACAATAAGTATAAAAAGTAGTTTTTTTACCATAAGCAATTTTAGTTCATTAAAACCCTAAATCTCTTTCAATTTTTTCCATCTCTACAATATCTTTTGCTTCTTGTAGGGTTGGAACAATCATAATTTCTTCAGGTAAACTGTCGAAATCAACTCCATTAACCACTACTACAAAAGATGTGCCATCGTTTCTGTGCTTTTCTGAAAATTCTAAAAAAAATGATAAATTTTCTGTGTTCACCCCTTTTAAACCAGAAAAGTCTATTATAACGTTAGCGCCCTCAAAATTACTATATTTTTCTTTAAATACAATAAAAAAGTCTGAAACAGCTATTTCATCGCTTGTTATGAGTATTATATCTTCTTCTTTTTCTATAATCATGAACCTCTATAATATGTTTAATTCGGCTTAATTTGTTGGGCCAATAAATAAATGATTGCCATTCTAATTGCAACTCCATTCTCTACTTGATTTAAGATAATCGATTGTTTCGAATCGGCAACATCACTGGTTATTTCAACACCTCTATTTATAGGTCCCGGATGCATAATAACAATTTCCTTGCCAAGACCATCTAATAATTCCTTATTGATTCCAAACAATTGTGTGTATTCGCGAATAGAAGGAAAATACTTAATATCCATACGCTCATGCTGAACTCGTAGAACGTTAGCGACATCACACCATTCTAAGGCTTTTTTAAGATTCGTTTCAACTAAAACACCTAAGCTCGCAATATGCTTTGGAATTAACGTTGTTGGTCCGCAAACCATTACTTTAGCACCTTGAAGTTGTAATGCATATATGTTGGATAATGCAACTCTAGAATGTAAAATATCTCCTATAATCACGACTTTTTTGCCTTTTACAGATCCTAAATGTTCTTTGATTGAATAGGTGTCGAGTAAGGCCTGTGTTGGATGTTCGTGAGCACCATCACCTGCATTTATTATCTTGGCATCGATGTGTTTAGAAAGAAAAACACCAGCCCCAACATTAGGATGTCTCATAACAATAATGTCAACCTTCATTGATAAAATATTGTTTACAGTATCAATGAGCGTTTCTCCTTTTTTAACAGATGATTGCGATGCCGAAAAATTAATAACATCAGCTGAGAGTCTTTTTTCAGCCAGTTCAAAAGATAACTTGGTACGTGTACTATTTTCGAAAAAAAGATTAGCAATGGTAATGTCTCGCAAAGAAGGTACTTTCTTTATGGGTCTATTGATAACTTCCTTAAAGTGATTAGCAGTTTCAAATATCAGGTCAATATCTTGAATGTTGAGATATTTTATGCCTAGTAAATGTTGTACGCTTAAATGCTTCATTTAATTGTTATTTATAATATAAACAGCGTCTTTTTTATCATTCTCTTTCCAGATTACTTTTACTTTTTCTGAATTAATCACATCTACTTGGCGCCCTTTGTAATTCGGTTGTATTGGTAAATGTCTACTAAAGCGTCTATCAATCAATACCAACAGCTCGATTGAATCGGGCCTACCAAAAGATTGAATTGCTGTGAGAGCAGATCTTATACTACGACCAGAAAATAGAACGTCATCTATCAGTACAACTTTTTTATCCTCAATGGTAAAATTTAAATTGGTAGAATTTGCTTCCAATGGTTCCGTACGTCTTCTAAAATCATCTCGAAAAAATGTGATATCAAGCTGTCCTAGTTGAAGATCTTCAATATGATATTCTTCTTTTAAGATTTGAGCAATTCTATTGGCTAAAAAAGTACCTCTCGGTTGTAGACCCACTAAAACGGTATTTGTAAAATCAATGTGATTTTCGAGTAATTGACATGCTAATCGATGAAGGATGATATGAATATCTTTCGAATTTAGTAATGTCTTTTGAGCCATGTTACTATCCAAACGTTGTTTGGAATGCAAAGTTACATTATTTTTTTAAAATTAAATTTATGTGCTGTTAATTAAATTGTTAAAAACATTTCATTGTTTTAGTGATTAAAAAAGAGACTTGGTTTACTTTTAGTACAAGTAACCGAAAGCTCTTTTTATGCATCATTTACCAGGCAGTAATGGCGATTTACCTTTATCAAAGTTTGAATCAATGCTCAAAACAAATGATGTGTACTTCTTTGATTCGACCGAATTTGAAGAGATAATTTCACATTATATGGATGTAGGTAAAATTTCTTTGGGTAAAAAAGCCATTGAATTAGGCCTCAAGCAACATCCTGCTTCGGTATCTCTTAAATTGTTATGGGTAGAGCTTTTAATCTTTGAAGAGAAGTTAGATGAGGCTGAGAAGTTATTAAATCAACTAGAACAGATTGAACCTTCAAATGACCAACTTTATTTACAAAAAGCGTCATTGCTTTCAAAGAAAGATATGCATGTTGAAGCGATCAACGCCTTAAATAAAGCATTGCTATATACCGAAGATGAAGTAGATATATTATCAATGATAGGAATGGAATATATATTTTTAGATGACTATGATACCGCAAGACTAAATTTCGCAAAATGTCTAGAAGTTGAGTATGATGATTATTCATCACTTTATAATGTGATCTACTGTTATGATATGCAACATCAACATATCGAGGCTATAGATTATTTGCAAGATTATATAAACAAAGACCCATATTGCGAAATTGCTTGGCATCAACTAGGAAGGCAGTTCTATATAATAGAAAAATATGAGGAGGCTTTGAGTGCTTTTGATTATTCTATTTTAATAGATGAATATTTTATCGGAGCCTACCTCGAAAAAGCAAAAACGCTTGAAGCTCTTGAAAGATATGATGATGCTATTGCCAATTATAGTTTAACGACTCAATTAGAAGATGGTACGCCGTTTACATATTTGCGTATGGGTAAATGTTACGAGAAAATTGGAGAAAAGAAATTGGCTTTAAAATATTATAATCTAACGGTAAAGGAAGATCCCTTGCTAGATAAAGGTTGGCTAGCTCTTACAAACTTGTACATTCAAGAAAAGAATTATCAAAAGGCACTTTATTTTGTAAATAAAGCCTTACAAATAAATGATGAAAATCCTATGTATTGGGCTCATTTTGCTCAGATTAACTTGAAATTGAATCTTTTTGAAGAAGCTGCAAATGCATTTCAAAAATGTATCGAGTTAGAAGATTATAGATTAGATATTTTTGTAGCTCTCGTAGATGTCTTACATTTCTTAGGAGAGTTTAAAGATGCTCTTAAGGTATTAAATAAGGCCAAGAAAATGTATACAGATTTTGCTGAGATTGAGTATCGTCTTAGTGGTATTAGTTTTTTGTTAGATAGAAATTCCAAAGGAATGAGTTACTTTAAAAATGCTTTAAAGTTCGATTTTGAATATCATATTATAATGAAAGAGTTGTATCCAACCGTTTTTGATAAGCTAGAGGTACAGCAATTTCTCAAAAAGGCTTCAGAGAATAGATCTAATTAACACTTACTTCCTAAATTAAAATTAGTTTATATTACCGTCTTAATCACTTTGATGGTTATATTTGACAAGCTAATTTTTTGATTTTAATGAAACGATCACTTTTCGATTACCTAATTATTTCCTTGAAGGGAATTGCCATGGGTGCTGCCGATGTAGTCCCTGGTGTTTCTGGAGGTACTATTGCATTTATTTCGGGCATTTATGAAGAACTTATTGAAACAATTAATAAAATAAGTTTTAATACCTTAAAAATACTTCGCAATGAGGGTTTAAAAGCTGCTTGGCAATCAATCAATGGTAATTTTTTACTGTCGTTGTTTATTGGTATGCTTATTAGCATTTTATCTTTAGCAAGAATGGTCAAATGGCTTCTTGAAAATAAACCCATTTTATTATGGGCTTTTTTCTTTGGACTTGTTTTAGCTAGTGTTATTTTTATCGCTAAACAAATTAAAGAATGGAATGCTGCGGTAATTTTTATGTTAATTGCGGGTTCAGCACTTGGTTATTATATCACCATTTTACCTCCTATGTCTTCTACATCTTCTTCTAGTTTATTTATGTTCTTAGCCGGGAGTTTGGCTGTTTGTGCTATGATATTACCTGGTATTTCTGGAGGGTTTATTTTGCTGCTCTTAGGAGCATATAAGCCTGCTTTAGATGCGCTAAACGATAAGGATTTTAAAACAATTTTTTTATTAGCTGGAGGTGCAATTGTAGGATTGTTAACGTTTTCTCGTCTGTTGAAGTGGATGTTCGACCGATATAAAAATGCAACACTCGCCATATTGACAGGCTTTGTAATTGGCTCTTTAAATAAGGTATGGCCTTGGAAAGATGTATTACAATCAGAAATGATCAATGGGAAATTAAAAATATTAAAAGAAAAGAGTATTTCTCCTTTCAATTATGAAGGTGATAATCAACTAATGTTTGCGGTACTCTTCGCTGTTATTGGGTTTTTGGTCATAATAGCCTTAGAAAGATCGGCCACGAAGCAAAAAGATATAGAAGTATAATGTATACGTTAGAAACGTTGGCGGATAAAATCTACTTATTTCTAAAAGGTTTGGCGATGGGTGCGGCCAATAAAGTACCTGGAGTTTCTGGCGGCACAGTTGCCTTTGTAGGAGGTTTCTATGAACAACTTATTCATTCGCTACAAAAGATAAATGGAAAGGCTTTCAAATTACTTTTGAGTGGTAGATTTAGAAGTTTTTATAGATATATCAATGGTCCTTTTATAGCGATACTTTTTGCCGGGAGTCTATTTAGTTATTTTAGTGTTTCTCAGGTGCTAGATTACTTAATTAAGAACTATGAATTGTATGTGTGGAGTGCTTTTTTTGGAATGATCATTGGTTCTATTTATTACATAGCCAAAGATTTTAAAGATTGGCGTTTTCAAAATATCATTGCCATTCTTGTAGGAATTTCTTGTGGTATAGCGATTAGTTTTATGAACCCAGCTAAAGAGAATGATAACTTATGGTTTGTGTTCGTTTGCGGAATTATTGGCGTTTCGGGTATGACCTTGCCAGGTTTATCTGGCTCTTTCATTTTGATTTTGTTGGGTAATTATGTCTTGTTGTTGGTAGATTCGGTGAATATGTTGTACAAATCAATTGTGGACGTCTTATCAGGGAATTTTGATTTTTTACAAGACGCAATTAGAATTCGCTATTTAAAAATTATTGCAATTTTTGGTATTGGTTCTGCCTTTGGTTTGGTTCTAACATCTCATATATTAGGTTACGTTTTAAAAAGATGGCATCAAATTGTAACGGCATTAATTATAGGATTTATTTCGGGGTCACTGGGCATCGTATGGCCATGGAAAAAAGAAGTGTACAAAGTAAATGAAGCCGGAGAATTTTTAATAGATTCTAAGGGAAATCAGGTGATCGAGAATTACAGCAGATTTATTCCGAATTTTTCTGATATTGAAACCTGGATTGCGTTGTTCTATATTTTCCTTGGAATTGGCATTATTTTAGTTATTGATTATTATGGGAAAAAGTCAAAAAAGTATGTTTAAATTTGGTTTGTTAGGACGGGATATTTCCTATTCTTTTTCACAGCATTATTTCTCAGAAAAGTTCAAATCACTTGGGTTAGAAAACTATATCTATCAAAATTTTGATATTGATCATATAGATCTTTTTACAGAAGTCGTTTCTAGTACTGATGGATTATCTGGAATGAACGTGACCATACCGTATAAAGAAGTCGTTTTACCATATTTAGATGAAGTAGATGAAGAAGCTCAAAAGATTGGTGCCGTCAACACCATTAAAATACTAAAAGATGGTAAATTAAAGGGATATAACACAGATGTATATGGTTTTGAAGAATCCTTGTCTCCTTTATTAAAAAGTCATCATAAGAAAGGCTTAATTCTTGGTACAGGTGGAGCGTCTAAAGCCGTTAAGTACGTTCTAGAAAAAAATAATATGGATGTTTTGTTTGTTTCAAGAACTCCTCAAACAAAAAGTGAAATTTCTTATGAAGAAGTATCAAAATTGATACTAAGTGAATATCATCTCATTGTAAATTGCACTCCGCTAGGTACGCATCCAGCAATTGATAAGCATCCAAACATACCGTATGAGTTCCTTAATAAAAAGCATTTGTTATACGATTTGATTTACAACCCTGCGCAAACAATTTTTCTTCAAAAGGGATTGGAAAATAAAACACAAACAATTAACGGACTCAAAATGTTAGAACTCCAAGCTGAAAAGTCCTGGGAAATTTGGAATCGATAAAAAATCCAATTATTTAAAGCAACTATTTACAAATTCGCGCATCTAAACTGAGTAAATCAGTTTGGTTTCTGTGTGCTATTAAGTATCTTTAGAGACTTTTATTGATTAAAAGAGGAACTTTAAACATTTGTGATATGTTAGACGAAAATATTGAGAATACCCCTGCCGAAGAGATTGAGAATACTGAAACTTCCGAAAATCCGCAAGTTGAAGAGGTGAGTGAGAATGAAACTCCAGCATCTGTATTAGATGAATCTCAAGAAGAACTGCCCGAAACTGAAAGCACCGAAGAAACAATTAAAAGTGAGGAGAAACCTGAGCCTAAAAAGGAAAAGGTTGTAGCCGTAAATTATGGTTCACTTAACCTGGAAGAATTGGTAGCGACTCTTCAAAAATTGTTAAAAGACGATAAATTACATCTAATTAAAAATGATGTTGAACAAGTCAAGACGAATTTTAACATGAAATTTGGTGAATTGCTACAGGAGAAAAAGAAGGCTTTTTTGGCAGATGGTGGTAATGAAATTGATTTTCAATATCATAATCCGTTAAAATCACAATACAACGACTTACTTTTTGAATATAAAGTAAAGCGTGAAAAATATTACAAACAGCAAAAAGAAGAACAGCAAGATAATCTCAACAAAAGACTTGCATTAATAGAAGAAGTCAAGACACTTATAGATACAGCAGAACCGTCTAGTATGTATAAACAGTTTAGAGAACTTCAAGTAAAATGGCAAGCTATAGGTAAGATTCCTCATGTTAACTACAACGACGTTTGGAGAACCTATCATCATCATGTAGAACGGTTTTATGATTTACTTCATTTAAACAATGATTTTCGAGACCTAGACTTTAAACATAATTTAGATGAAAAGTTAAAACTGGTAGAGCGAGCAGAAGCGTTGACAGAGGAGTCAGATATCAACAAGGCTTTTAAAGAATTGCAGATATTACATCGTTTGTGGAAAGAAGACATTGGACCAGTGGCAAAAGAGCATAGAGAAGATGTTTGGGGTAAGTTCAGTGCAGCCACCAAGATAATTCATAATAAACGACATGATTTTCAAAAGAATTTAGAATCTAAATATGAAGATAATGTGGGCTTAAAAGAGGAAGTAATTTCTCAAATTAGCAATCTAATAGGTGATGAAAAAATCACCTCACATGCTATATGGCAGCAAAAAATCAAGGAGTTAGAAGCACTCCGTCAGCAGTTTTTTAAAATTGGAAAAGTTCCAAGAGCAAAAAACGAACAAATTTGGGATAAATTTAAAAAGGCGACTGCAAATTTTAATCGGCTGAAAAATGCTTTTTATAAGGATGTCAAAAAAGTACAGCAAACGAACCTAGATAAAAAGAGAGAATTGGTTGAAAAAGCCCAAGCTTTAAAAGAAAGTACAGACTGGGATGTAACCACTCCAATTATGAAACAAATACAAGCAGAATGGAAATCGATTGGTCATGTACCAAGAAAATATTCTGATAGTATTTGGAAAAATTTTAAAGACGCGTGTAATTTCTATTTTGATAGGTTACATAATGTTCAAGATGAAGCTAATAAAGATCAAATAGAGATTTTTAATAAGAAAAAGAATATGTTGGATGGTTTGAAAAGTCAGGCAGAAACAAACAACGATGCTTTGTCTTTAGATCTGATAAAATCTTATGTTGATGATTGGAAAGCTCTCGGAGAGGTTCCTCATAACATGCGGCATATAGAATCTAAGTTCAATAAGTTCGTAGATCGTTTATATAGCAAATTAGATTTGGGGAAAAATGAAGTGGCTATGCTAAAATTCAGAAATTTAATTGCTAACTATTTAGGGCAAAAGAATTATCGAAAAGTAGATGATGAGCAACTATATGTTAGGAAAAAGATTGATGAAATAAATAAAGAAATTCAACAACTAGAGAATAACATTAGTTTTATTTCGAGTGCTACTGATGATAATCCATTACTTAAAAATGTTAGAGATAACATCGATAAACATACGGAGAGTTTAGTTATTTGGAAAGAAAAATTAAACTATTTAAGTAAGTTAGACTATTAAAAAAAGCGCTCATTAGAGCGCTTTTTATTGATCTTTTTTACCAGCGTATAATGACACTTCCCCAAGTAAAGCCACTGCCAAAAGCGGCTAAAACTACTAAGTCATTATCCTTTATCTTACCAAGTTCCCAAGCTTCGGTCAATGCGATGATAACAGAGGCGGCAGTTGTATTGCCATACTTCATGATATTATTGTGCACTTGGCTATCACTCAAACCAAATTTTTTCTGCACAAATTGTGAAATTCTAAGATTCGCTTGATGCGGAATGAGCATATCAATATCTGTAGCTTGTAAATTATTCGTTTGTAAACCCTCTACAATGGCTTCAGAAAACCGAACTACAGCATGCTTAAATACAAACTGTCCATTCATGTGCGGGTAATAAGAAACATCATTAGGATCGTTTTCTTGAATGATTTCAGGAACCCAACGACCAGTTGCTGGCCCTTCTAATGCTAATTCCTTGGCATGTTTCCCTTCCGAATGCAAATGAGATGATAAAATACCTTTACCGTTCTCTTCAGAACGACTTAAAACGGCAGCACCCGCACCATCACCAAAAATCACCGTGACACCCCGACCTCTGGTTGATCTTTCTAAACCACCAGAGTGATTTTCACTTCCAATTACAAGAATATTTTTATACATTCCGGTCTTGATAAACTGATCGGCGACTGATAATGAATAAATGAAACCAGAACATTGGTTTCGAACATCTAATGCACCAATAGTAGGCATGTCAAGCATATCTTGAACACGAACACCACCACCAGGAAAATACATATCTGGACTTAAGGTTGCGAAAACAATAAAATCAATATCATCTTTTGTTAAACCGGCTCGTTCAATCGCAATTCGCGCGGCTTTAGCTCCCATGCTAGATGTATTATCATCTGTTTTGGGATCGATCCAACGACGTTCTTTAATACCCGTTCTCTCCTGAATCCATTCATCATTTGTATCCATCCATTGCGTCAAGTCATCGTTTGTAACAACATTCTCTGGTACATAATAACCAAGGCCAGTAATTTTAGAATTATACATATTTCGTTAATTGAGTCATAGTTTTCTAAATTCAAATATAGATAAATTTACTATGCATAGAATAATAAATTTAATACTTCTGTTAAATTAACTTAAACAAGGTTAAATGCCGTTAATTAACAAATTATTTGGATCAGATGCCTCTTACTTTTGAGATCTAATTTTAAAACCAAATAATTATGAAAAAAGTAGTACTTACAAGTTTTTTACTAATCATGACAACGATCAGTTTGTCAGCTCAAACGGAGTTTGGTGTTAGATCCGGATATTATAATTTAATCGAGTTTACAATGGTCGATGATAATGGTACAAAGTTTAGAAATTTTGAGGGAGAAGGCTTTTATGTTGGTGCTTTCGCTGACATAAACATTACAGACAGGTTTAGTGTTCAGCCAGAGATGAATTTTATCGCTATACCTAAGCGATCCAGTTTAAATCAAATTCAAATTCCCGTATTAGGTAAGTATAGAATTGGCAAAAGAGTACACATCTTTGCAGGACCTAGCATTGGTTTTTTTTTGAACCCTGAAGAGGATATGAAAAACACTAATTTGAATATCGCTTTTGGGATTTCATATGATATCACACAGAAATTATCAATAGCTTTGAGAGGAGATTACGGGTTGTCTAAATTATCAGGAGATGAAATTAATGGGTATTCAGAAATTCATGGATGGTCAGCAGGTCTTAAATATTCATTTGATTGATACTTTGAATATGCTCTTCATGTTTGAAAAAAAGAAAACCGTCGAAAGACGGTTTTTTCTGTCATCTTGTCATTTAATTCGTTTTGGTACTTTTTTTGACATTTGATTATCAAGAAAATTAATTAAAACAAAACAATCATATTATGGCAAAAGGAACTATTAATGTTTCGGTTGAAAACATATTTCCACTAATAAAGAAGTTCTTGTATTCTGATCATGAGATTTTTTTACGCGAACTCATTTCTAATGCAACAGATGCAACATTAAAATTAAAACACTTAGCAACTATTGGTGAGACGAAAGTTGATTATGACAATCCACAACTAGAAATAAAGATCGATAAAGAAGGTAAGAAATTACATGTTATTGATCACGGCGTTGGGATGTCAAAAGAAGAAGTGGGTAAATACATTAATGAAGTCGCTTTTTCAGGAGCTGAAGAATTTCTGGAAAAATATAAAGACTCGGCAAAAGATTCTGGTATCATCGGGCACTTTGGTCTTGGTTTTTATTCAGCATTTATGGTTGCCGACAAGGTAGAGATTATTACAAAATCACATGTAGAAGAAGAAGGTGCCGTGCATTGGACGTGTGACGGTTCTCCAGAGTTTACCTTAGAAAAAGCAGATAAAAAAGAGAGAGGTACTGAAATCATTTTACACATTGCCGAAGATTCGACTGAATTTTTAGAAGACCACAGAATAACTGAATTATTATTGAAATATAATAAATTCATGCCCGTACCAATTAAATTTGGTACGAAAGAGGTAAATGATCCATCACATACGCCAAAAACTACCAAGGATAAAGATGGTAAAGAAACAACAGAACCGCAGAAAAAAATAACGGTTGATAATATTATCAACAATCCGTCTCCGGCATGGACGAAACAACCATCTGAATTGAAAGGTGAAGATTATACATCTTTTTATAGAGAGTTGTATCCGATGCAATTTGAGGAGCCTTTATTTAATATTCATTTGAATGTTGATTATCCGTTCAACTTAACGGGGATTCTTTATTTTCCTAAGATGACCGCAAATTTAGACGTTCAAAAGGATAGAATACAGTTATATCAAAATCAGGTATTTGTTACTGATAATGTTGAGGGTATTGTACCCGAATTTTTGCAGATGCTTCGAGGTGTAATTGATTCTCCAGATATTCCTCTAAACGTATCTCGTAGTTATTTACAAGCTGATGGGGCTGTGAAGAAAATTTCGAGTTATATCACAAAGAAAGTAGGCGATAAGTTACAATCATTGTTTAAAAATGATCGTGAAGGTTTTGAGAAGAAATGGAATGACATTAAAATTGTAATTGAATACGGAATGTTGTCAGAACCTAAATTTTTCGAAAAAGCGCAGAAATTCGCGTTGTTTCCAACTGTAGATGATACTTATTTTACGTTCGATGAATTGAAAGAAAAAGTAAAGCCAGCTCAAACGGATAAGGATAAGAATTTGGTGCTATTGTATGCTACAAATGCGAAAGAACAACATAGTTATATACAAGATGCGAAAGAGAAAGGATATGAAGTGTTGTTGTTAGATTCACCAATCGTTTCTCATTTAATTCAGAAATTAGAGGGTGAGAATAGCGAATTATCTGATGAAAAACAACCGATCAAATTTGCTAGAGTAGATTCAGATTTCATCGAGAATTTAATTAAGAAAGATGAGGAGCAAATTTCGAAATTAAGTGATGATGAAAAGACAAAATTAAAAGAAATTGTTGAAGGTATTGTTCCAAAAGAAAACTATACTGTTCAGTTAGAGGCTTTAGATTCGAAATCAAATCCATTTGTGATTACAATTCCAGAATTCATGCGAAGAATGAAGGAAATGAGTGCTACTGGAGGAGGAGGTATGATGGGAATGAATAATTTTCCTGACATGTATAATTTAGTAGTAAATACCAACAATGATTTGATGCAAAAAATCCTAAAAGCTAAAGGAAAACGTGAAGAGTACGTGAATCAGGCTTTAGATTTGGCTAAGTTGTCTCAAAACCTGTTGCAAGGAGAAGAGTTAACAAATTTCATTAAACGTAGTTATGATCTAATGAAATAGATATCTTGTTATTACAGGAAATCTGAAATTATAAATGAACCACTTTGTGAAAACAGAGTGGTTTTTCTTTTAAAAATAGTATATTACCGTAATACAAATTTGTATTTAGAAGAAGTTATTTGTTAAATTATTGTTACTCTTACAAAGTGACAAGTGTTTCATTTTATTTATTAAAATCATGTCGAGCTCGATGTTCAAAACAGTATTAGGTTTTATTTTTTTTTGTTCTCCTTTTGTATTTTATGCGCAGTTGAAATACCCAAAAACTGTAAAGAAAGAAGTTGTTAACACATATCATGGTGTTGATGTTATGGATGAATATCGATGGTTAGAACAGTCGGGAGTGCAACACATTGAAACTTGGATAAAAGAACAAAACAAAGTAGCGACAGGTTATTTGAAGAAAACCACTCGATCTTTAAGAATCGAAGGAGAAATGGACCGTTATATGTATTCTGATAGGGGAGGATCTGGTGAAGAAATTGATGATAAAGTTTTTAAGAATAAGTATTACTATAGTATTATGTATCCTGGTGTGAGTTCGTCGCCAGCCATTTATTTTAAAAAAGGGACACGTGGTAGCTATGAGAGATTAATCAGTGGAGATCTCATTTCTAAAAAAGATTTTATCTATATCAATTATTACAAACCTTCAAGAGGTGATGACTTTTTAGCATATCAATATAGTCGCAATGGAAGCGATCGTAATGAGATTAAAGTTGTAGGTATTAAGAAACGTAAATTTTTCAAAGAAATATTAAAGGATACATATGGAACTGGAATTTATTGGAAAGGACAAGGCTTTTTTTACACGAAATTTCCTTTTGATGCAATTACTGGAAAAGCAACATTCCCGAGAGTTATGTATCATAAATTAGGTACAGATCAGCAAGAAGATGAATTAGTGTTTAAAGGAGAGAATGTGGGTGAGTATTTGAGACTTTTTGGATCGAGTAAAGAAGACTTTTACATTTTAAAGAAAGAAGATTCGAAGAAAAAGACGTTCAGTTATTATTATGTATCTGATAATAAACTATCCCTAGAATTTAAACCATTGCTGTTAGATATTAAATATGATTTAGCGATACTAAAATATGATAAAGGAACAGTATTCATTCAAACAATATTTAATAATAGAAAACAACTTATTTCCTTTCCTGTTGATGCGCCGAAAAAATGGAGAGTATTATCTCCAAAATATGCGGGTGCTGTCTTAACAGATTATGAATTTGTAAATGAGAATATATTTTTGACATACCACACCCAGAAGAATGGTTTCATAACTGCAATAGACAATCAAGGAACTGTCTTGAATGAATTAAAATTGCCTGATGGTTTATCTATTAGAGGATTGAGTTTTATGCAAGAATTCAATAAATTGTATTTTACCTTACAATCTTATACGATACCCCCAGTTCAATGTAAATTTGATTTAGAGGCGTTTACTTATGAAGTTACAGATAAAACAGGAGTCAATTTTGATTATAAAAAATATAAGTTTATACAGGAAGAATTTGTCTCGCATGATGGAGTGAAAGTGCCTATGTTCATCGTTTTTAAAGATTCACTTTCAAAAAATAGCAATACTCCTTTTTTAATGAAAACATATGGTGGATATGGGATGATTGGTTTACCGTCATTTGATCCTGGAATTATATATTTTTTAGAGAATGGAGGAGCTTTCGCTTATGTTAATGTTCGAGGAGGAGGATTGTTAGGTCAAAAGTGGAGAGAGGAAGGTCGTAAGCTAAAGAAGACAAACGCAATTTATGACTTTGTTCATGGGGCTGAATTTCTAGTAAAAGAGGGGTATACAAAACAAAAAAAAATAGCAGCAATCGGTAGCTCTCATGGTGGGTTAGTAATTGCAAGTTCTGTCCTGAAAAAACCATCTTTATTTGGTGCCGCTGTGGTAAATGTCGGTGTCTTAGATATGCTAAGATTTGAAAATTTTACAATTGGTACCACTTCGTTAAATCTTCATGAATTTGGTTCGGTTAAAAATGAACGAGATTTTAAAAACTTATATTCCTATTCACCATATCATAATATTAAAAACACAATTAATTATCCATCAATTTTAATCGTAACAGGAACCGATGATGATCGTGTTTCTCCTTTGCATTCGTTTAAATTTGCTGCACGGTTGCAAGCTAATCCATCTCAAAAGAATCCAGTTATTTTATGGACCCAAAAGAATGCAGGTCATTTTGGTGCCAGGAAAATTTTTGATCGATTGAGAGAAAACAATTTCAAATATGGTTTCTTGTTTAATGAATTAAGCAAGAATTAATTTATAAGATTAATGGATCTAATTTGAGCTATTAGTTTCTTAAATTTCTATATTTGAGAGTAGTCAATAGTTATGTCAGAAAAACAAATCTCATATGAGCATACCAACACTTATACTACCTTAAATACCTTTTCCGAAAAAACAAGGTTTGTATGGATGGTTTTTCATGGTATGGGACATTTATCTCGATATTTTATCAAGCATTTTGAAGGATTAAATGCCGAGGAAAATTATGTTATTGCTCCACAAGCACCAAGTAAATATTATCAAGATAAACGTTTTAAATATGTTGGAGCAAGTTGGCTTACCAAAGAAAATACTACAGTAGAAAAAGAAAACGTGTTAACTTATATTGATGCCATTTGGAAAACCGAACAAGAGTTTTGGAAAAGGAAAGATGTATCCATTATACTACTGGGATATTCTCAAGGCGTTTCTATTGTAAGTCGTTGGGCATCGAGTAGAAAAATACAATGTAAGCATCTGATACTGCATTCGGGTAGTATTCCTACGGAGTTGGTACCTAAAGATTTTGATTATTTGAAAGATGATACTATAGTTACCTATTTATATGGTAATAAGGATGAATATATCACCGAAGTACGTTCTACTGAAGAACAATTTAAAGGAAGTCATTTGTTTGGAAATCGTTTAAGGGTTAAAGTTTTCGAAGGGATTCACGAAGTAAGTGAGGTAGAGATTAAAAACTTGACTCTGAGTTAGAATTTCATTTTAAAATGATGTGAGGTCAAAAAAGTAACATAAATTAAATATCATGAGGAAACTACTTATTGAAACAAACCCGAAAGTAGAAGAGGTATTTAACACATATCCAAAACTTGTGAGATCTAGAATCGAGTATTTGAGAAAACTTATTTTAAAAACAGCAGAAGAAATTGAAGGGATTCGTACGATAGAGGAAACCCTGAAATGGGGAGAACCGAGTTATTTGGTGAAAAAGGGAAGCACCATACGCATCGATTGGAAAAAGAAAAAGCCTAGACAATATGCCATGTATTTTAAATGTACTAGTAAGTTGGTAGAAACTTTCAAAGTAGTTTATAAAGACACTTTTAATTATGAGGGTAATAGAGCAATAGTTTTTGAATTAAATGGAAAGGTCCCTCAAACCGAACTAAAAAAATGCATCACTGCTGCACTAACGTATCATACAGTGAAACAATTACCTCTCTTAGGTTTGTGATATAAAAAAAACCGTTCTTAGAACGGTTTTATACATTTTATTCTACTTCGAATTCAAAGTATTTTTTAGGGTAAGGTTCTTTTGCTAAAGTATAATGCCACCATTCTTTTGGATGAGATTTAAAACCGTGCTTTTCCATACGCCTTTTTAACAATAACCGCACAGCACGCTGGTTTCTTGTGATATTAGGATAATCGGTAGCAGATTTGTCGTCGAACAAATCGTAAGAACTTCCCATATCCAGAATATGACCAGTTGTTAAAGAAACAATTGTCAAATCAACTGTGCTTCCTCTTGTATGCCCTGATTTCTTTGCTATATACTCTTTGGTAAATAAATCTTTTTTATCAATATTAGGATAGAACTTACTTTTCATAATGGTATCAGTAGGATCTTCAGCCCATTTCACAAACTGATCAACAGCTTTTTGTGGTCGATATGCGTCATATATTAAGAGTCCAAACCCTAATCTCCCAAGTTCATCTTGTACTTTTTTTAAAGCTTCAGCTGCTTTTTTGGTCAAGATACATTTCGGTTTTATATATCCATCAATAGGTTTTCCAATAAAATTATTAGATGAATAGTATCTTAAATCAGATCTTAAGTTGGGGATAACCTCTTTAGCATACACAAAATCTTCGGGTAATTGGGCGAGTGCTTGCTGAGAGAAGGTAAAAGAGCTCAGGCTAACAAGTGTCACCACCAAAAGAGTTTTTAAAGAGTAAGTATTTTTCATAGAACTATATTTAATACATCACAAAAATAAGAATGTTTTTTCTAAATTGATGAATGTTGCGACGAATTTAAGCAATAAAAATACTAAAAATAGTTTAATCTCTGAAAGTAAGTGAAGTGAGGATAATGCAGATAAAGCTGTTTTACATTTTTTATGGAGAAATATAACAGCGTAACTTTAAAGATATAATTAGTGATCTGATAAAAAATAATAACAAAATTTTTGAATGTGTTAAAAACACCCTAAACAAGAGTAGTTACTTAGTATGTTTTTTGTTTAATGGGTAAATGATAGTACCTTTAAACGTTTTTTTAAATGTTCTTATGAATGAGAAGTTAATGTCAAAAAAGAAACCTGCGTATCCTATTACAAAGCAGCTTTCTGATTACTTGACACAACATAGTAGAAACATTAAAATACCTATTTATTATGATGATCTGTTACGCTTTCAAGGTGCAGTAGAAATTTATGATGAAAAAGGGAATGATACGCTATGGATAAGAACTTATTTTGCTGAACATGAAAGAGAAGAAATTGAATTGAGCCTAAAGAGAATGTATACGATTCTTCATGCGGATGGAAGTGATTCGGCATTGCCTTTTTTAAATATTGATGCAATAGACTTTTGTACGTTTGGCAATTCAAAGCCTTTTCGAATTAAAGTGAGAAATATATTAAATGACAATTATATTTATCTCTACATAAAGAAGGCGGATGCATCCCGTATTTATGGTTTAGAATTAGAACATTTATTATCGCCCAATCATATTAATTTTTTAGTGCATAAGGATACCTTGATAGAAGAACACATTTCAGGAATACCTGGAGATATTTTTATTCAAGATGATTTAGAAGCATGCTCAGAGCAAACTAAAAAAGCAATTGCCAAAGAGTTTGTGAAATTTAATGAACGCTGTTTTACGAGACTCTTAGGGGATATGCGCTCATATAATTATGTTATGGTATTAACACATGATTTTGACAGCATTCAATATAGAATTAGAGCAATTGATTTTGATCAACAAAGTTTTGAAGGAAATGCAAAAGTATATAAGCCTCAATTCTTAAAGGAGAATAATAAACTTGTAGAAATGACGCTTGAATTATTACAAGAAGCATCAATTGAACAATATAAGATTGAAGAAAGATCTTTGCTAGCGAAAAGAGCTTCTAGTGAACATGAACGCTTAGGAGAATTGTTAGGTTGTATGCGTAATGATACCATATCTACACCTGAGAAAGTAGAAGAATTGAAAAAAGATTTGTTCGATTTAACGGGAGACGTGAATTTTAAAAAAACCAAAAACATGGGAGACATATTAAATAGTGGCTTAGAGTTTATTGTAAGAAACTATAAGAATGTGAATCCTTATATAATAAAATAAAGTGACCAAATAAGAAATCAAATGAAAATTAAAAAGATACTTGTTGCAAATAGAAGTGAGATAGCCATACGAGTTTTAAGGGCTTGTAATGAATTAAATATTAGTACAGTTGCTATTTATACCTATGAAGATAGATATTCACAGCATCGATATAAGGCAGATGAATCGTATCAAATAGGTAAAGATAATGAGCCTTTAAAGCCATATTTAAATATTGAGGAAATTGTGGCTTTAGCAAAATCTAAAAATGTTGATGCGATACATCCAGGTTACGGATTTTTATCAGAAAATTCTGATTTTGCCCGTGCTTGTGCTGCGAACGGTATTATTTTTATAGGACCTGATCCTGAAGTAATGGATGCTCTAGGTGATAAAATTACAGCAAAGAAAATAGCAGTAAAATGTAAGGTGCCAATTATAGAAAGTAATAAAAAGAAGTTAACTTCTTTAAAGGTTGCTTTGTCAGAAGCTGAAACTATCGGGTACCCGTTAATGTTAAAAGCAGCCTCTGGTGGTGGAGGTCGAGGAATGCGTGTTGTAAGAACAATCGAAGATTTAGAAGCGACTTTTGATTCGGCTCGTAACGAAGCATTGAATGGTTTTGGTGATGATACTATGTTTTTAGAAAAGTATGTAGAAGAACCTAAGCATATAGAAGTTCAAATAGTTGCTGATAGGCATGGTAATATTCGTCATTTATTCGAAAGAGATTGTTCGGTACAACGACGTCATCAAAAAGTAGTGGAGGTTGCCCCTTCGTTTAATTTATCTGAAACGGTGAAGCAAGATTTATATAATCATGCGGTCGCCATTGCAGAAGAGGTGAATTATAATAATATAGGTACTGTTGAATTTTTATTAGATAGAGAAGATAATATCTACTTTATCGAGGTAAATCCAAGAATCCAAGTAGAACATACGGTGACCGAAATGGTTACTGGTATTGATTTGGTGAAAACACAAATTTTTGTGGCAGGAGGATATAAATTGTCTGATAAACAAATTAAAATTTACGACCAAGAGTCGCTGGCTACTTATGGTTTTGCATTGCAATGTCGTTTAACAACCGAAGATCCTGAGAATAATTTCACACCCGATTATGGTACCGTAACTACCTATCGTAGTGCGTCTGGTATGGGTATTCGTTTAGACGCTGGTAGTATTTATCAATCATACACGGTAAGTCCGTTCTTTGATTCTATGTTGGTAAAAGTTTCTGCACAAGGTAGAACGTTAGATGGGGCTATTCGCAAAATGGTGCGGGCTTTAAAAGAGTTTCGTATTCGCGGAGTTAAAACCAACATTCATTTTTTACAAAATGTTATCCAACATAAAACCTTTAAAGAAGGTAAGGTAACCGTTAATTTTATACAAAATACACCGGCATTATTCAAAATACCTGTTTCTAAAGATCGTACGTCAAAAATTACAAGATATTTAGGAGAGGTGATTGTGAATGGAAATCCTGATGTAAAATTTGTAGATGAGTCAAAAGTATTTAGAAATCCTAAAACACCTGATTTTAACACTTTCGCGGAATATCCTAAGGGTACAAAAGATTTGTTAACCGAATTGGGCCCTGAAAAGTTCTGTGCTTGGTTGCAAAAAGAGAAGAAAATTCACTACACAGATACTACAATGCGAGACGCGCATCAATCATTGTTGGCGACGCGTATGCGTACTTTTGATATGTTAAAAGTAGCAGAAAGTTTTGCGAAAAATCACCCAAATACATTTAGTATGGAAGTTTGGGGAGGTGCAACTTTCGATGTGTGTATGCGCTTCTTACAAGAAAATCCGTGGCAACGCTTAAGAGAACTCCGTAAAGCAGTACCTAATATTTTATTTCAAATGCTGTTAAGAGGTTCTAATGGTGTTGGTTATAAGGCATATCCTGATAATTTAATAGAAAGCTTTGTAGAAAAATCTTGGGAGAATGGAGTTGATATTTTTAGAATTTTTGATTCTTTAAACTGGGTAAAAGCGATGGAGCCTAGTATGAAATATGTGCGTGAAAAAACAGGAGGAATTGCTGAAGCTGCCATTAGTTACACTGGTGATATTTTAGATGTTAACAATACTAAATACAATTTAGATTATTATACGAACCTTGCTAAAGATCTAGAAAATGCAGGTGCACATATGATTGCTATCAAAGATATGGCAGGTTTATTAAAACCATATGCGGCTACTGAGTTGGTAAAAGCATTAAAAAGCACAGTAAATTTACCAATTCATTTACATACACATGATACATCATCATTGCAAACGGCAACGTATTTAAAGGCAATTGAAGCTGGTGTAGATGTTGTAGATGTTGCTATTGGTGGATTGTCTGGTTTGACATCCCAACCAAATTTTAACTCCGTTGTAGAAATGATGAAATACAACAGACGAGCAAATGATTTTGATACAAAGAAACTCAATGAGTTCTCTAATTTCTGGGAAGATACTAGAGAATTGTATTATCCATTTGAGTCTGGTCTAAAGGCAGGAACGGCAGAAGTTTTTCAACATGAAATTCCAGGAGGTCAATATTCGAATTTGCGTCCACAAGCAACAGCCCTAGGTTTGGGAGATCGTTTCGAAGAAGTAAAGAAAATGTACGCTGAGGTAAATATCATGTTTGGTGATCTGGTAAAAGTAACACCAAGTTCTAAAGTGGTAGGTGATATGGCTATTTTTATGGTAACCAATGATTTGACACCAGAAGACGTGATGAAAAGAGGAGAGGAAATTTCTTTTCCAGAATCGGTAATTAATTTCTTTAAAGGTGATTTAGGTCAGCCAACTGGTGGATTCCCTAAAAAGCTTCAGAAAATCATTTTAAAGAATATAAAACCATATAAAAATAGGCCAAATGCACATTTAGAACCGATAGATTTTGAAAAAGCCTTCGAAAAATTTAGACGAAAATTTCAAAAAGGGTTTACCAGAGCTATAGAGTTTGAAGATTTCTTGTCATATAGCTTATATCCTAAAGTATTTGAGCAAGCTTATGAAAAGCATAAACTATATGGTAACCTAGATCAGCTACCAACGAAGAATTTCTTTTACGGCATGAAAAGACGTGAAGAAGTGCTGGTTGAATTAGAGCCAGGTAAAACAATTGTAGTAAAGCTATTGTCGGTGAGTAGTGCTGAAGAAGGTGTACGTATTGTATTCTTTAAAGTGAATGGTGAAAATAGATATGTAGAGGTTTTTGACAACTCTCTAGATATTAAGAAAGAAGAAAATGTAAAGGCAAATGCTGATGATACAAATCAAGTAGGAGCACCGTTACAAGGCTTGCTTTATAAAGTCTTGGTTAAAAAAGGAGATAAGGTTAAAGAAAATGATCCGTTATTTGTGATAGAAGCCATGAAAATGGAAACGACTGTTACGGCAGTAAATGCAGGTAAAGTACAATCAATTACTTTAGAGTCTGGTAAAATGGTGCAACAAGATGATTTGGTCTTGACGTTAGAGTAAATAGAGAGTTAGATCAAGAAAATCTAAGCTTTATATGATACAAGATATATAGAAGATTGATTAGGTTAAGAAGTAAATACCTTGTTGCTCAGCAGCAAGGTATTTTTTATTTAAAAATATCGTTCAATAGTTTTGCTAAACGAATTCCACCTTTTTGAAGCTGTATTCTTACAGTATCAAAATGGTCGTAAGAATAACGATATCGTAAATTTTCACCTACCTTCACCGACTCATATGTCTTTCGAGTTAATTTGCGTGTGTCATTCATCCAGTCAATAACACTGCCTTTTTGAATGGCTTTTATTTGTTCTTTTGTGAGGTCTTTTGCGTTATTTGCAAGTTCTATATAACTCATTTTCCATTCTTGAATCATATTTTCATCCCAAACCCTATGCAAATTTGTACCGCGTCCAAACCATTGAACTTGTATGGTGTTACCACCTTTGTCTTCTGCTCTTCCTATATGCATTGGTTGATGTAAATCACCTAAAAAGTGAACCAACATCTTTAGAAAAAATACTTTGTCTTCAGTCGAACTTGTGTCACTTTTTAATACTTCAACACATTTTTGAATACCTGTAATAATATCTCCTTTTGGATTTTTATCAGAATCTTCATAACTCACATCGAACGGCATATTTACATAGTGCCACGTATAGTACTTGTCGTATTTTCGATCAGATTTAATTTGATCGGCAAACGTAGAAACGAAAGCTAAACTTTCACCTTTCAATAATTTATTAATTTTTTTCTTGGCTCTTTTGGTCAAGTGCATTTCAGCAATTTTTCCCGTGGTTCTATGACCAGTAGGTCCCCATGCAGGTTCTGCTTCCGACAAAGAAGTTGTATTCAAAAAACCAAGAAGTAGCAATATAATAGTGACTTTCATTTTCAATATTTTTGCTAATGTATAAAATTAGTTTGTTAAAATATTTGGAAATATGAAAAAAAATGTTATATCTTTGTGATATCAAAATAATATCATTATAACTCATTAATCAAATTTTAAAACTAAACTCACATGAAAGAAGAAAACACTATCGTCCCCGCAAATGGTTATTCAATGCTATTTCTATTTTTAATTTTATTCTTTGGTGGTATTGGAGCCATTATAGCTCTTAGAATGCCCTTGTTCGCTTTTGCTATCCTTTTTGGACTATTAATGGCACCTGGATTTATTATGGTACAACCAAATAACTCAAGGGTATTATTACTTTTTGGAAAGTATATTGGTACGGTTAAGAAAAATGGTTTTTATTGGGTGAATCCTTTTTATACAAAGAAGAAAGTATCCTTGAGAGCTAGCAATTTTGATAGCGAACGACTAAAGGTAAATGATAAATTGGGTAATCCAATTATGATCAGCACCATTTTAGTGTGGAAAGTATTAGACACCTATAAAGCAGCTTTTGATGTAGATAATTATGAAAATTTCGTACGTGTGCAAACCGATGCGGCAGTACGAAAGTTGGCGAGTATGTATCCGTATGACAATTTTGCTGATGAAGGGCATGAAGAAGATATTACCCTACGTTCTAGTGTGAATGAAGTAAGTGAAACGTTAGAAAAAGAACTCGAAGAACGTTTGTCTATTGCCGGAATTGAAGTATTAGAAGCTCGCATAGGTTATTTGGCCTATGCTCAAGAAATTGCAAACGCAATGTTAAAGCGTCAACAGGCAACTGCTATTGTAGCAGCTAGACATAAAATTGTGGAAGGAGCGGTGAGTATGGTAGAAATGGCTTTAGAAGAATTAGGTAAAAAAGAGATCATCGAATTAGACGAAGAACGCAAAGCTGCTATGGTTAGTAACTTAATGGTAATTCTTTGTGGAGATAAAGATGCGTCACCAGTATTGAATACAGGAACTTTAAATCAATAAGGATGAATGATAATCAAATAAAGGCAATTGCCATTGGATCAGCTTTAGGAACAAGTTTTGGATCAACAATTGGAGTGATTTTTGGGGATGTTGGTATGGGAGTTACTTTTGGCGGTATCATTGGATTAATTATTGGAGTACTAATAAGTACCTTTTTATTAAAAGATAAAAAAGAAAAATGAAAGAATATAAAGTAGTAATGCTCAAATTAGGATTGTCTAGAAGAGCGCAAAAATTGGAAGATACCTTGAATCAGTATTCAAGAGAAGGTTGGCAATTAAATCATATGGCTCAAGCATGGAATTTTATGATTTTAGAGAGAGATAAAAATAGATAATGGGTAATAATACCAACAGAAAATAAAACATAGTTGAGATGATTTTAGTAATACTATCGATTGTTACCTTTACCGTAAAATTGATTCTTAAATTTTTATAAATGCGTAGTTTCAGTGAAGAACAACGATTTACCCAGTTATGGTTACATATATTACTCGTTGTAAGTTTTATTGGTCCTGTAATTTTGGTCGTGAATGATTATTTAAAAAAAGATGATAAGGGTCCCACTGCGTTATTAGGTCTGATCATTATTATAGGAGCCATGGTCTTAATCTATGGGTTTATTTTTTCTTTGAAATTAAAAACCAAAATCGATGAAATAGGAATTCATTTTAAATTTGTACCCTTTCATTTTAAAATGAGAACGATCAATTGGTCGACAATTGAGAAAAGTTATGTCAGAAATTATGAACCTATTTCTGAATACGGAGGATGGGGAATGAAAGGCGGTAAATTATGGAATAAAAATAAAGGATTGGCATACAATGTGAAAGGAGATATTGGCTTGCAATTAGAATTAAAAAATGGTAAGAAAATATTGATTGGTACTCAGAAACAAGACGAAATGAATAGAGTATTACAAACTTATAGTAGTAAATTTGTGAATTCAATTGAATAATGGCGAAGAAAAAAGCATTTGCATTACGTATAAATGAAGATATGCTGAAGGCTATCGAAAAATGGGCAGCGGATGAATTTCGTAGTACTAATGGACAGCTAGAATGGATGCTAAATCAGAGCTTGAAAGAAGCTAAACGTCTTCCTAAAAGTAGAGATACTAGCGAGAAAAATTAAGAGAATTTTCACATATAATTATTCTATATTTGACCCAGTCAACTTGTGGAATGAAAAATAGCCTTGCCCTACTTTGCGTAGTCTTTTTTGTAGTTGTTTTTTCGGCAACAGCTCAGAAAAAAAAGTTTACCGTAAAATATATTGAAACTCCTATTAAGGTTGATGCCGTTCTAGATGAGGCTCCATGGGCTTTGGCAGAACCTGCTAAAGATTTTTGGCAATACTTTCCGTCTGATGATAGACAAGCGAAACAGCAAACTGAAATACGCATGTTGTTTGATGACCGTAAACTATATGTAGGAATTAAAGTATATGCATCAGGTAAAGATTATGTAATTCCGTCACTGAGACGCGATTTTAGAGCGGGAGGTAATGACAATATAAGCTTGGTCTTTGATACCTTTAACGATGGTACGAATGCCTTCCTTTTCGGAACAAACCCATATGGAGTGCTAAGAGAAGCATTAATTTCTGGAGGAGGAACAGCACGTAATGGTTTTGACACAAGTTGGGATACTAAATGGATAGGTGAAACTAAAATTTATGATGGTTATTACCTTTCTGAATGGGCAATACCCTTATCGGCATTTAAATACAAAGAAGGAGAAACAAAATGGAGTTTTAATAGCTATCATTTTGATACGCAAGACAATGAGCGAAATACATGGATGCATATTCCTCAAAACCAATTTATTTTTGGACTGGCGTATATGGGTGATATGATTTTTGAGAAACCCTTAGGTAAATCGAAATCTCCCATTTCTATAATTCCCTATGTCACATCCAGTACATTTAAGGATTTTGAAAACAACGATAGTGAGACTTTGTTTAATGTAGGAGGTGATGCTAAATTTACTATTGGAAATAGTATGAATCTCGATCTAACAGTAAATCCTGATTTCTCTCAGGTTGAAGTAGATCAACAGGTCACAAACCTAACACGTTTCAATATCGCTTTACCAGAACGACGTCAGTTTTTTGTGGAAAATAGCGACCTTTTTGCTGCTTTTGGAAACAATAGAGATTCTCGTACTTTTTTCTCAAGGAGAATAGGTATTGCGCAAGATGTTGACGGAAATACTATTGAAAACGATATTATTGCTGGTGCACGTTTAAGTGGGAAATTAAATAATAATTTTAGAGTTGGATTGTTAAATATGCAAACCGCCGAAGACGCAACAAATCAAATTGCGGCTACCAACAATGCGGTGTTAGCCTTACAGCATAAACTTTTTAGTCGCTCTAATTTGAGTTTTTTATTTATCAATAAACAAGCAACAAAAGAGTATGACTTTATAGATGATAATGATGATGACAATACCAATAATAGTTACAACCGTGTTATAGGTTTAGATTACAATTTGGCGTCGAAGAATAATACATGGAATGGGAAGTATTTTTTGCATAAATCCTTTTCTCCACAACTTAAAGATAATGACATATCAGCAGGAGTTTCTACCCAATATAATAGTCGAAAATATCGAGTTCGAGTCAGTGGTGTTTACGTTGGAGAGAATTTTAGATCCGAATTAGGATTCGTTCGTCGTACTGATATTTTTAAAATAAGTCCACAATTAGAGCGCTTATTCTGGCCCAAGAAAGGAATCTTTAATCAGCATAGCTTTAGTATTACTCCTTTCTCAATTTGGAGACCTGAACTAGATTTTAAAAATTCAGATTTTACCTTGGTAAGTCGTTGGCAAGGTAGGTTAAGAAATCAAGGGCAATTGCAAGTTTCTATGTTTAATAGATATACTTTTTTGTTTGATTCTTTTGATCCTACAGGTTCTGATGGTATTCCGCTACCAGCCAATAGTGAATATAGATACACTAATTTTGAAGCTGAGTATAGATCGGATATGCGAAAAAAGTTTTCCTATAGTTTACAGCCTTCCATTGGAGACTTTTTTAATGGAACAAAATATTCTTTTCAAGGTGAATTTCGATGGCGAGTTCAACCATATTTCTTTGCTTCGGCTAGCGTGAATTATGATAAAATTAATTTACCTGATCCTTTTCCAGATGCTTCTATTTGGTTAATTGGGCCTCGGTTTGATGTGACTTTTAATAAGAAAGTGTTTTGGACAACTTTTGTACAGTATAGTAATCAACGAGATAATTTAGGAATAAACGCCAGATTACAATGGCGCTTTAAACCTTTATCAGATCTGTTTATTGTCTATAATGATAATTACTTTGTCAATGAATTTTCACCTAGAAGTAGGTCTTTATCCTTGAAACTCACCTATTGGCTGAGTATTTAATATATTTATATCCTCAAATCTAATCTACAATGAAAAAAAGTTCTTTTTTTTATTCGCTCTTTGCGTTTTTATTTATGACCACTATTGTTTTTGCTCAGTCAAAATCTCCTAAAGAATTTTTAGGATATGAACTGGGGGATCATTTTACAAAACATCACAAAGTAGTGTCTTATTTTAAACATATTGCTGATGCAAATGCTAATGTAAAATTGATTAAGTATGGTGAAACCTATGAAAGAAGACCTTTACATTTAGCATTTATTACCTCACCAAGTAATTTTTCTAAATTAGATGATTTACGCTTAAATCATTTAAAAACCGCTGGTGTCGTAAAAGGTGAAGCTGGAGAAGATATTCCAGTGGTGTGGTTGAGTTATAATGTGCATGGTAATGAAGCATCAAGTACCGAAGCTGCAATGAAAACTTTATTTGCGTTGGTTGATCCTACAAATCAAAAGACAAAAAAATGGTTAGAGAATACGATTGTAATTATTGATCCTTGTATCAATCCAGATGGTAGAGACCGGTATGTAAATTGGTATACTGAAACGGCAAATATTCCCTACAATATCAATCCTGATGCTAAAGAACATCATGAACCTTGGCCAGGTGGTAGAGCTAACCATTATTTATTTGATTTAAATAGAGATTGGGCTTGGGCGACCCAAATAGAATCACAATCCCGAATCGTAGAGTATAACAAATGGATGCCAAATATTCATGTAGATTTTCATGAGCAAGGTGTTGATAATCCTTATTACTTCGCTCCAGCTGCAGAACCGTATCATGAGGTTATTACCGATTTTCAACGTGAATTTCAAGTGACAATAGGTAAAAATCATGCAAAATATTTTGACAAGAACGGATGGCTTTATTTCACTAAAGAATGGTTCGATTTACTATATCCAAGTTATGGGGATACCTATCCTACATATAATGGTGCAATCGGAATGACCTATGAGCAAGCGGGTCATGGTAGAGCTGGCTTAGGAATAGAGACATCAGATGATGATGTATTGACCTTAAAAGATAGAGTGGCACATCATTATACTACCGGAATTTCTACAATTGAAATAGCCTCCTTAAATGCCGAAAAACTCAAGAAAGAATTCAAGGCATATTTTGATAAGGCGAAAAATAAACCATTAGGTAAATATAAAAGTTATATTATTCGAGGTTCAAATGGTAGTGATAAAATCAATAGCCTAAGAACCTTGTTAGATAGGCATCAAATTAACTATGGACTTTCAAATTCTTCTAGTTCATTGAAAGGATTCAGCTATAAAGCCAATAAACAAACTTCTGTGAAATTATCTACAAATGATTTGGTGATAAATACCAATCAACCGAAATCGAATTTAATTAAAGCATTGTTTGAACCAGAAACGAAAATATCGGATTCATTGACTTATGATATCACGGCATGGGCCTTGCCCCATAGCAGAGGTTTAGATGCATACGCCGTGTCTACTACTATTGCAACAAAAGAGGCCCCTGCGGTAACTTTAGACGGCACTTTAACTGGTCCAGAAAAACCTTACGCTTATATTTCTAAATGGAATAGTACCGATGATGTTCGTTTTTTAGGCTACCTGTTACAGCAAAAAATCAAAATACGTTTTTCTAAGGCTAATTTCTCTGTAGAAGGAAAAAGTTATAAAGCGGGTTCTTTGGTAATTACGCGAAGGGGTAATGAAAAATTAGGAGATAAGTTTGATGAAACTATTAAAAAAGCAGTCAAGAAGTTTAATCGAAACGTGACGGGTGTTTCAACGGGGTTTGTGACTTCAGGTAAAGATTTTGGTTCTAGTACCGTGGCGTATTTAAAACCTCCAAAAATAGCAGTTTTATCAGGTCAAGGAGTTTCATCGTTAAGTTTTGGTTCTGTTTGGCATTTTTTCGAACAACAAATTAATTATCCAGTTACCACAATAGATACTGATTATTTTAGCAGTGTTAATTTGTCGAAGTATGATGTATTGATTTTACCAAGTGGTTGGTATGGAAGTGTAATGAGTACATCGAATCTAAAAAAAGTGAAAGATTGGGTACAGGCAGGAGGAAGATTAGTAGCCATAGATAGGGCATTAAGCACTTTTGCGAATAGTAAAGAGTTCGATCTATCTAAGTTCAAAAACGAGGAAGAGAAAAAGAAAAATAAAAAGGCAGCCGAAGCATTAAAAGAAAAATTAGAGTTAGAGGCATTCGATAATTTAGAGCGAAAATCAGTATCAAATTTAATTACAGGAAGTGTTTTCAAAGCTACGATGGACAATACACACCCTTTAGGTTTTGGTTTTAACAAAGAATACCAAACCTTGCGTTTAAGTGGAAATAGATATGCATTTTTAAAAAATGGTGTGAATGTGAGCGTCATAAAAAGTAAAAAAGATCAAATAAGTGGTTTTGCTGGGGCTAATGCCTTAAAAAACATTGACAAATCGTTGGTGTTTGCCGTTGAATCAAAAGGTAGAGGAGAAGTTGTGTACTTGGCCGATGATCCATTATTTAGAAGTTTTTGGGAAAGCGGTAAACTTGTGTTTTGTAATGCCGTATTTTTAGTAGGACAGTAAAATTATAACAAATGGATACTGCACCAATTTTTACAAATGATACCATCGTTTTCGGACTTTTAATGATGGCTTTGGGACTTATTTTTTACACGTCCTCAATCAAGGAAGGGTTTTGGAAGAAGTTTTATAGTGTTATTCCCGCAATATTTCTTGCCTATATGATACCAGCGTTGCTTACAACGTTAGGTCTAATTGCGCCAGATTGGGAAACCACAAACAATGCCGGAGAAACTGTAAAACATAGCTCAAATTTATATTATATGTCGAGCAGGTATTTATTACCGGCGGCCTTGGTTTTAATGACATTAAGCATAGATTTAAAAGCAGTTTATAATTTAGGCTGGAGGGCTTTAGCCATGTTTTTTACGGGTACCTTGGGTATTGTTATAGGAGGACCAATAGCTATCCTACTTATTTCAATGGTATCACCAGAAACCGTTGGTGGAGCTGGTCCAGATGCCGTATGGAGAGGATTATCGACATTAGCAGGTAGTTGGATTGGTGGAGGTGCGAATCAAGCCGCGATGCTCGAAATTTATGGTTACAACCAAAAACTATATGGGGGTATGGTATTTGTAGATATTGTAGTAGCCAATATATGGATGGCGATCGTACTCATTGGAATAGGGAAGTCTAATCGGATAAATAAATGGTTAAAAGCAGATACAACCGCCATAGAAGAGTTGAAAGAAAAAGTGTCAACTTATGCAAAGAAAGTTGATAGAAAACCCACGTTAACAGATATTACGATTATTGCAGCACTTGCTTTTGGTACTGTGAGTATATCTCATTTTGGTGCCACTCATTTGAGTACTTTTTTTGGTGGCGTAGTAGATGGAATAGAATCAACCACAACTAAGAATATGTTTACCTTTTTAGATTCTCAATTCTTTTGGATGGTAAGCATCGCTACGTTAATCGCTATTGTTCTATCTTTTACCAAAGCTAAGAGCTATGAAGGTGCTGGAGCAAGTAAAATAGGGAGTTTATTCATTTATATTTTGGTAGCTTCGATCGGTATGAAAATGGATTTAACACTTATTTTAGATAATGTTGGTTTGATTACCATTGGAGTAGTATGGATGACGATTCATGCAGGTTTAATGATTTTGGTCGCCAAGTTAATCAAAGCACCTTATTTCTTTTTAGCAGTAGGCAGCCAAGCAAATGTAGGCGGAGCGGCGTCAGCACCGGTAGTGGCAGCTGCGTTTCATCCGTCGTTGGCCACAGTAGGTGTGTTATTAGCAGTTTTTGGTTATGCTGTGGGTACTGTAGCCGCTATAGGTTGTACAATCTTAATGCAAATTGCTTCGGGAAGTTGAATTGATGTAACCTTTTTAACAGATCGACATTGATATATCAAAATTTAAGAAAGAAGATTTTTTTAAAAGAATAAATAGTTTGATGTGATAGATAAGGAGCCAAATTTATTTTCGGCAATTATTTAATTCCATATATTCGCATCCGTAAAAATAAGTGATGAAAAAAATTATAATTAGTCTTTGTGCTTCCCTGATGTTTATGGCTTGTGGTGAAGATAAAAAAGGGTCAATGTTAGTGACTGGGGAAATAAAGGGTCTTAAAAAAGGAACTTTATATCTTCAAAAAATGAAGGACACGTTATTAATATCTGTTGATTCGGTGACTTTAGATGGAGCAGAAACCTTCTCCTTATCAGACGAGTTAGAAAGCCCAGAAATTTACTTTTTGTCCTTAGATAATGCAAAAGATAAACAAATTGCATTTTTTGGGGATAAAGGAACGATACAAATTCAAACGAGGTTAGATAAATTTGATTTTAAGGCTGTTGTTCAAGGGAAAAAAAATCAGAAATTACTGAATGAGTATAAAGAAATGATAACCAAATTTAGAGATAAAAACCTTGATTTTATAAAAGCAGAGTTTGAAACTAAAGGCGATACTGCTAAAATGGATTCAGTTCAAAAACTAGCAAACAATTTACTAAGAAGACGCTATTTTTATACAACGAACTTTGCGGTAAAGAATAGCGACGCTGAAATCGCACCATATTTAGCCTTAACCGAATTGTATGATGCTAATATTAGATTGTTAGATACCATAAATAATTCGTTGACGAAAGAAGTTAAAGCTTCAAAATATGGTTTAAGATTGGAAGAGTATATTACGGAAATTAAGAATAGAGAATAAAAAAAGCGGCCTTAGCCGCTTTTTTTATTCTTATAGCTACTTAAAATCGATTATCGCCATCTAAAATATCTCCTATGCCACCAAGAATACTTCCTTCACCTCGTCCTTTGCCTCCAGTTCTTGGCACCGACGCAATAATACGACCTGCTAATCTGCTAAACGGCAATGATTGAATATATACCGTTCCAGGACCTTGTAGTGTTGCAAAAAATAGACCTTCGCCACCGAATACTGTATTTTTAATACCACCAACAAATTCAATATCATAGTTTACAGTTTGATCGAAACCAACAATACAACCCGTATCAACTTTTAATATTTCTCCGGCTTGCAGTTCTTTTTTTGCTACTGTACCACCTACATGCATGAAAGCCATACCATCACCTTCTAGCTTTTGCATAATAAAACCTTCACCTCCAAAGAGTCCTCTTCCCAATTTTTTAGAAAATTCAATACCTACTGAAACACCTTTAGCTGCGCACAGAAAAGCATCTTTTTGACAAATAAATTTACCATTAAAATTGGTGAGGTCTATAGGGATTATTTTACCAGGATAAGGAGAAGCAAATGAAACTTTCTTTTTGCCGTTTCCTTCATTTAAAAAGGCAGTCATAAATAAGCTTTCACCTGTTAGTAATCGTTTTCCTGCTGAAAAAATCTTACCTAATACACTTTGGGTTTGACCAGATCCGTCGCCAAATATGGTATTCATTTTAATGCCATTATCCATCATCATAAAACTACCCGATTCGGCTACAACTGCCTCCTGTGGATCTAATTCTATTTCTACATATTGCATTTCCTCTCCGTAAATGGAATAATCAATTTCGTGTGCTGTCATTTTTTAAGGTTTTAGTACGTTTTATTTTTTGTTATAAGTTTTAAATGCGACTTTTAAATTAATCAAATTTATCTCATCTGGATGATATTTTAACATCTTAGCGACTATTTTTTCTCCTTTGATACAGTCTTTATTTTTAAATTCACAACTATATCGATACGCTAGGGCGAGTCTATAATTCGCCTCATAACTATGAGGAAATAATCGTACGGCTTGTTCATATCTGTAAATGGCATTGTTCCATCGTCTCTTTTTTATCCAAGCATCTCCATCATCAATTAAAAAACTAAATTCGTTGATATTTTCAGACAAGAAGTTATCTTGAACTAATCCTGGAGTTTGAATTTCTTTTGGACGACTAAAGTCAACATAATTTAATACAAGTGTTAATCCAATTATACCTAGGAAGACTACTAGAAAAGTATGTTTTAACTTATCATTATTAATCTTAGCACGAATGTCAGATTTAATACGATTGAGCTGTTTTGTTGAAACTTCTGGAAAATTAAACTCAGTAACTTTACTATATCCTTTTGGGTAAACCAACTTTTTTCTTCGATGAAACAATTCATCACGCTTCGCAGCTTTAGCAGCTTCGTTGCGTTTTAATTGTCGTAATATGGCAGAAAAATCGGCTGGCATAATGGTATTAATTATTTAAAAATTCAAGAGTATCTAAGAAATAATGATTTATAAAAAATAAGAATAGAATACTCATGAAAGTCATTAAACAGATAAGTATGATATTTCTATTTCTTCCTTTTTTGTTTTCTTCTTGAATTCTATATCGTATTTCCTTTTTATGTTGTGCTAATAATTTCTTGGATTTTAAAACGATCGATGATTTTTCTAATTCAAAGCGTTCTAAGCTCTCTCCATAGACTTCTTTCATTTTGCTAAATGGGGGTCTTCTGTAATATGAGTAAGCATTCGAATGACTCATTAGTGGTCCTCGATAACCAAAGCTCGGATGTGTTCTTCTACTAATATGTGTTTTCATAGAGATAAGGTTTAATTATCTCGCTCTTCGAAATTTTCTTTTTCTTTAATTTGAACTCTTCGAATAATAAGATAAATGAGAATGATAGCAATTACCACCCAGAATATTGTGTGAAATAAAATAGCCATAGTTTCGATATTAAGAAAGTTTTACGGCAGTGCCATACGCCAATATTTCGGCAGCTCCTTGCATGACCATGGCTGTAGTTAGACGAACATTTACAATAGCGTCAGCTCCCATTTTTTGCGCATCCTCCATCATACGCTGTATGGCTTGTTCACGTGCGTACGCTTGTAGTTTGGTATATTCTTCGATTTCACCACCCACTATATTTTTGAGACCAGCGAAAAAGTCACGCCCAATATTTCTTGCACGTACGGTACTACCTCGAGCAACTCCTAAAATGGTAGTTATTTTTTTATCTGGGATACTTTCGGTTGTTGAGATAATCATGATATAGGTTTTAAGATTAATGTACCTATAGGTAGTAAAATGCACGTATTTGTTACAAATACACCTTTAACTACTTCAATATCTAAAAGATTAAATAAACAATCGCGTGCTTCGAAAGATTGGTCTACACTCAATTGAAAAAAGGAGTAAGTTCTACTTTAAGATTTGACTTTAAGTCCCCAAGTATATTCGAATTTTGAAACAGACTCTCCGTTTTCATTGAATCCTTCTGCAGTCATTATAACCGTTTCTCCTTCGCCAGAACTAACAGTTTTTTGAATGGCATCTCGAACTAAGTCACCATTAGTACATATAAAACGAATTCTTCCGGTTGCCTTTTTGGTAAATGTACCCTGTTGATGACGAACAAGCATCGATATTTTTTTACCGCTGCGTTCAATGGCATCCATTACTAGAACCCCGGTGGCCAACTCCGAGGCCATACCTTGCGTTGCCCAATATAAAGATTTAAATGGGTTTTGATTGATCCATCTATGTTTTACTGTTGCAATGGCTTCTTGATCATTTACAGAGGCTATACGTACGCCAGACAAATAGGCAGAAGGAAGCTTGAAAAACAAGAATTTATTGATGTTACTTGGAGTTATTTTTGGCATTTTTATAATAATTTGGTACAATTTAATGAAAATAAATTAGATCGTAACCAAGCTCATTTAGCTATAAAAAATGTTAAAAAAACGTTAAATTATAAAAAATAACAGTACTTTGTATTGCATAATACCTTCTTTTGTTTATATATTTGCATAGTCAAGTATTATAAACATTTAACCCTATGTTATCACAAAGAGAAACGAATACCGCATTTTTAACACATTTATCTGGTTTTGTCAGTTTTGTATTCCCATTAGGTGCTATTCTTGGTCCATTAGTTATGTGGTCTGTCAACAAGGGTAGGAGTGAGTTTGTCGATGAGAATGGCTTAGAAGCGGTGAACTTTAATATTAGTTATGTTTTATATGTTTTCATTTTAGGAGCGCTAACATTTCCTTTTGCTTTGGGCACGTTTTTAAATCGTTTTAGACATATGAATGATTTTGACAACATACATTTCGATTTTGATTTTAGCCATGGTTTTAATAACCTTTTCGGAATTTTAAGTGTAGGTTCAATTATTGGTCTTATCATATTTGTAAGATTTGTACTAACAATTGTGGCTGCGGTAAAAGCAAGTAGAGGTGAAACATATAAGTATCCCTTAACGATAAAATTTATAAAATAGAATCTTTAATAAACCCCAATTATGATTTCAATACTAACGACTATAATAGTTTTTGTCATGAATTTGCTGATAGCAATATTTACAACAAGTTAAAAGAAACAAGATCATTATGAAGATAGAAAATACAAAAGCACAAATGAGAAAAGGAGTTTTAGAATTCTGTATTCTCTCTATCCTACAAGGAGGAGATGCATATACTTCTGAAATCCTATCGCATTTGAAATCAGCAAAACTGCTTGTTGTTGAGGGTACCATTTACCCACTCTTAACACGCTTAAAAAATGCAGGATTGCTGAGCTATAGATGGGAAGAGTCAACTTCTGGTCCGCCAAGAAAATATTATGCTTTAACCGAAACTGGAACTCTATTTTTAACAGAATTAAGTACTACCTGGAAAGAACTCACTTCAGCAGTAAAAATTGTAACTAGCAAAAAACCACCAAAAAAATGAACAAGACAGTTAATATAAATTTAGGAGGAATCTTCTTTCATATTGATGAAGTCGCTTATCAAAAATTGAAAAGATATCTAGATGCTATTCGCAGATCATTAAGTGATGATCCTAAAGGAAGAGATGAAATAATTTCTGATATAGAATTGCGTATTGGAGAGCTATTGTCTGAGCGTGTAAGAGATGTTCGACAAGTGGTGAGTGAAAATGATATTGATGAGGTGATTGGTGTTATGGGACAACCCGAAGATTATCTCGTTGATGAGGAACTTTTTACTGAGGAAACAAAAAGGAGTTACAGTAATTCATCGAATAGACAAAAATCTTCAGGAAAGAAATTATTTAGAGATGGTGATGATAAGTTTTTAGGAGGTGTTGCTTCAGGAATTGCTTACTATTTTGATGTCGATGTTATTTGGATCAGAATAGCACTTATAGTCGCTGTATTTGCCGGATTTGGCTCTGGACTCTTAATATATATCATATTATGGATCTTATTGCCCGAAGCAAAGACCACGGCAGATAAGTTACAAATGGAAGGAGAACCTGTAAACATTAGTAATATAGAAAAACGGGTTCGAGCCGAATTTGAAGATGCTTCTTCTCGTGTAAGAGATGCGGCGAATGAAGTAAGTACAACGGTAAAAGAAGGATTTGACAGTATGTCGGAGTCCCTAAAAAAAAAACGAGTAAGGAGTAGTTCTGCAAAGTCAGGTATTCAAGAATTCATTGAAGTAATAGGAAGCATAATTGTTACCTTTTTTAAGATCATTGGAAAGTTTATTGGTATTATTTTAGTCCTAGCAGCAGTAGTAGCTTTAATTACACTCATCGTTAGTTTATTTACTGCAGGTGCCGTTGACTTTATGGGAATAGAAGGATTCTTTGACGAAGATTTCTATGTAATGAACCCTTTAGGCATATCAGGTTGGTTAATTTCATTACTGGCTCTTATTTTAGCAGGTGTTCCTTTACTGATGCTGTTCTTTTTAGGCTTATTCATTATATCTGGTGATTCGAAAACTATTAGTAGAACAGGCAAGTTTGTATTGTTAGGAATATGGCTGATCGCTTTAATGGCCACTATTTATCTAGGCTTAAGACAAGGAGCAGAGTTCGCTCGAGAAGGAACCATTTCGGAAACACAAAATATTAATTTGATCGATACCGATACACTAAATATAAAAGTTAGTGATGTTCATAATTTTTCTGGAAGCGAAAGTATGCATAGTAAGTTTGGATTTAGATATGTATACGATGAGGACGATAAACGAAAATTCTTTTACAAAGATGTGCGGTTTGATGTAAGGATATCTGATAGTACAGAAACTTATGTAAAAGTTAGAAAGCGAGGACAAGGTCGAAATAGAACTAAGGCAAAAGAAAATGCAAAAAGAATTGACTATGAATTCAAATTAAAAGGAAATAAACTTTTGCTAAATGATTATTTTTTGACAGATGCGAGATACTCATTTATCAGTAAAAAGTTAGAAGTCATTATTTATGTACCAAAGAATAAGGTGGTTCATTTTGATGAATCTACTGAAAGTTTCATTAGCTATCGGATTAGAACGACAAACAATATGTACCATCGTAATATGGCTGATCAATTATTCGAAATGACCGATGATGGTTTGAAATGTTTAGATTGTAAAGAAGAAAGTGAAAACGAATGGAAGTATGAAGACAATAGTGATCGCAGTAATTTTGACAAAGATGATGACAAAGATGATGATACTGAAGATAATCGTGTAAAAGAAGAAGTTAATAGCGCCAAAAAAGAAGATACTCAAAGGGAAGTAGTGAAGACAGAGGAGGTAAAGACTGAAGAGGCAAAGAAAGAAGAAGTGAAAAATGAAGCGGTAAAAACTGAAAAAGATACAGTTTCAATAAGTAATTAGTAGAGAATAATGAGAAAAAAGCAAATAGCATTTTTAAAAATCGAACAGCTGATGTTCCTTTTATTATTGATCCCTTTTTTGGGCGTTTCACAAGTAAAAGAATCCTCAGAGTTGTTTAAGGTTTTGCGCAAAAATGATAGTCTCATTTTTAATGCAAGTTTTAAAACATGCAATCTAGAAGAATTAGGAACGCTTATAAATGATGATTTTGAGTTTTACCATGATAAATCTGGTTTTATGGAAGGGAAGGAAACCTTTATCGAAAACACTAAGAATGGTTTATGTAAATCTCCTTATAAATTGCGTAGAGAATTAAAAGAAGAAAGTTTAGAGGTGTTTGCTTTGTACGATAACAAAGGAAATTTATACGGAGCTATTCAAAAAGGAGTACATAGTTTTTATGAGAATGATGCCAAAGGAAGCACTGCCAAGTTTACTCATGTATGGATTCAAGTACAAGACAAATGGCTTTTGAAGCGAGTATTAAGCTATGATCATTTGGTAAAACCATAGTAGTTACAGTTCATCCCTATAAATAGACAGTTGAGTACAAAATAGTTCCAAATAAGTGTGCTTTGTGAGAAATTTGAACATATAATAATTGGGTAACCAAGAATCAACCAATACTAACAGCCGAAGTTTCGGTATAAAACAATCTAACTATGAAAACACTTTTTAAATTATCTGTAGTAGTGTTGCTATTTACACTGTCGTCTTGTTTTCTAGACGGAGTGAAAGGCAATAGAAACGTTATAACACAAGATCGCACGATTTCGTCAGATTTTGATGCGTTACATGTGAGTTATGGTATCGAGGTAAAATTAACAATGGGGTCAAGTACTTCCCTCACTGTTGAAGCTGATGAAAATTTACATGATATTATTCGCACCGAAGTTGAAGATGGTGTATTACGAATTTATGCCGAGAAAAATATATTTAGTTCCAAAAAGAGAACTATATATCTAAGTGCAGTTGAGTTGAATGAAATTAAGGCGACAAGTGGAGCGTCGGTAAATTCTGAAACAAACATTAAGTCAGAAGATATGGTAGTGAGAACTACAAGCGGAGCTAATGTTAATTTAGACCTTACTGCAGTAAATGTTTCATGTAGTTCTACGAGTGGTTCAAATATTAATCTTGCTGGTACCGCCGAAAAGTTAACGGCCTCTACAACGAGTGGAGCAAATTTAAGAGCCAAGAACTTAGAAGTAAAAGTATGTGAGGCGAAAGCTACAAGTGGTTCGGTAATGTCTGTGAAAGCTACACATGAATTAGATGCCAGAGCTACTAGCGGAGGAAACATTAGCTGTTCTGGAAATCCTGAAATTGTAAAAAAATCTAGTTCTTCTGGAGGAAGCATAAGAACTTAAAAATATTGAAAACTGAGTTGTTTTCCATTTTTTTGTAAATGGTTGGGCTGCCTGGAGAGGCAGCCCTTTTTTTTGGTATTATTGGTTTTTTATCTCAATAATTTGTGAAGCAATGCTAATAGCAATTTCTAAGGGTGTTTGACTTTTAATGTTCAAGCCTATTGGAGCATGAATCGAGTCTAGCTGATTTTGACTAAAACCTTCCTTTTTTAACACTTCAAACATCACCTTTAATTTTGCAGTACTTCCGAGCACTCCGATAAACTTATGATCACGTTTAAGTAGTTGACTAAGCACCAACTTATCATCCGTATATTTATTAGTCATAATTACAACATAATTAGTTTCATCATTAGGGATATGCTGAGCGATAGTCTCATATGGTACCACTATTTTTTTATCGGCATAAAGATTCGCTTCAAAAGTATTGAGATGTGTTCTATTGTCAACTACAACCGTGTAAAAGCCCAATTCACTGAAGAGTTTGGTCGTTGCGAGCCCTACATGACCACTCCCAACAATATAAATAACATCTTTTCTATTTACCATCTCTTTATAACACCAATCATCATCGTTGTTATGCGTATAAGTATATGTTGTGGCTATATTTTCTTGAGACGAGAAACGAATTGAGTTCTTTGTAAACGTTAAGAGGCCACTCGAATCGTTTTCAATAGCATGCAGTATATCGGAAATAAGATCCAAATTGGTAGAAAGTAATGGAACGAAAAGAATCGTTTGTTCACCAGAGCAAATCATTCCTGAACCTTCTCTTATACTACCCTTATGGATTTGCCGCTTTACGAACATTGTATATTGTTGCTGGCCGAGCATTGCTCTACAATGCTCTACTAAATTAAATTCCATAATGCCACCACCAATTGACCCAAAAATTTCATCAGCAGCAACTACCATCTTAAAACCTTGTCTTCCAGGAGAACTTCCTTTGTGTTGAACGACTGTTAATAAATAAATTGGTTTTTTTTGTGAAATTTTAGAGTGTATAAATTGCCAGTGATTCATTATGAAATTGAGATAACTATCAGATTAACAACACTATTATGATGCATGTGCTAAATTAAGACTCTGAAATTTATTGCGTGGAATAAAAAAATATCTTACGGAAAACACCATCTTTCTTCAAAATTGTATAATTTTTTAAAATATAGTGCGTTAATTAAGTGCATTTAATTCCCATTCCGTAAGATTTTAAGCTAAATGTATGAAAAATCATTTACTTTCCTTGCGGAATGTTTTTTTTTTAATGATTTTCTCATTTTTAATCCATCAAAGAGGTAAGTCAAATTTTAATTCTCAGAAGGCGTTTCTTCCTCTAGCGGTTCATCTACTACAATAGCAATTTTATTGCCAAGAGGACTAATTGCAATACGCGTGATACCATTTAAACCAAAAGCTTCAAGAGATGCTATTTCTATCCATTTTTTATCAGTCCCAGGTTTTAACTTATATAGCTTATTAGCGCGACCCATAATAATTGTTTGATCTGGAGTCCATGACATATCTTGAGAGCCTTTTAAAGCGTCAGCAAGGTACTTTTTCTCACTATTGATTGGATCGATAGAGTAGATCTCAGGTTCGTCATGTTCGAAGCTAATAATGCTTATCAGTTCAGTAGTAGGGATTTTATGAATTGAACGGCCAATATTCTTGTCTATAGGATACTTAATTTTATACTTAAGATTATTCACTTGTAAAGTGGCCGGATCTCCAAGTACAAATGACACTACAATCTTTTCATTTAGCCAAGCATGATAGCCTATTTTCAATTTATCAACCAAGACCCTCGGTTTTTTTCTTCGAAAAGAATAATGCCATAAAAGTTGAGTATCATCAGTATCTAATTTAATCGCCGAGAAGAACTTTTTATTTGGTGTTTGTTGAGGCGAATATTCACTGCCAGTTGAATTTGTCATCCATCTTTTTTCTTTACGTTCTATATCATATAAAGCGATATCTGTTTGATCATCTCTTGTCGATGAAAAAAGCACACCCATACCATCATTTAAAAAAGAGGGTTGATTGTCATAATAGCCTTTGTTATCAGAAATATTGATAGGGTTTTTCAAGGTATAAGAAGTACCTGTACTGTCATTTTTAATAAAGTCAAATAAATAAACTTCATGCGCAGGTTGGGCCCAAAGGCTATTTGTAATCAATAAAATAATTAAACCTAGTTTTTTAAGCATAATTCAATTTTCTTAGTATTTCGCTGACTCGCCTTTTTTTGGAGTACTTTTTTTTATAAATTCTCTAATATCATCATTCGCTTTGGCTAAATCTTCCTGTCGAAGATACATCATATGACCACTACGATATCCTTTAAATGTAAACCGATCTTTCATTTTCCCGCTAGGATCTATCTGCCACATACTATATTTTGCACTAAAATAAGTGGTAGCACCGTCGTAATAACCAGATTGTGTCATTACATGTAAGTACGGATTCTGAGCCATCGCTTGGCGTAATCCTTCACGAACGTTATTATTTGTTCTATCCCATGGTCGCACAGGACCGAACATATTGTATTTTAAATCTGTTTTATAGTTTAATCCTTCTCTTACATAATAATTAATCGCAGGAGTAAAAGAATGTAGCCAAGAAGTCAATTCTGCACTATAATTCGGGGAATCTCCTGTTTCTGTCTTATCAATGCCTATGTAACGAGAATCTAAGCGCCCTATAGTTTGCCCAGTTTTATCTCTTAGTAATTCTTTCCAAAAAAAGCGAGGTGTAACGTCCAAATTTCTTTGCAAGATCACTTTTTCGCTTAGACCGGAGTAATGTGACATTTTTTTTGCAATTGCTTTTCGATCACTATCACTGATAAAGCCTCCTTTTGATAAAGCTGGTATTAATTCGTTGAGTGTAAATTCTTCGGCTTCGGGCAAAATTTCTAATAAATCTTTATTTTGAAGTGCTGCGGGTAACATTTTATGATGCCATGCGGCAGCAGTCATATAAGGGAAATCAATACCCGTTGAAACAGGTACATCCGATTCAAAGACTTTATAATCTGCAGGAGAAACCATGATCACCCCGTTTAAATACATCCACTGATTGTTTTGTAATTCATTGGCCAATCCCATTACTCGTGTGCCTCCATAACTTTCACCAATTAAATACTTAGGAGAGCGCCAGCGATTCGTTCGGGTAACAAAAGTATTCACCCATTCAGCTAAATACTTAATATCGGCATTGATACCAAAAAACTGTTTTTTATCAGGATATTTTCCATCTTTATTTTTAATCATTCTTGAATACCCAGTATTCACCGGATTCACATATACAATATCGGCAACATCTAGAATAGAATGAGGGTTTGCTCTTACACCGTATGGCTGTACAGGATATCCCTCATCATCTATATTTAAAATTCTTGGTCCGGTATAGGCAACATGCATCCATACAGAAGCGGATCCTGGTCCTCCGTTAAAAGAAATAACAAGAGGTCTAGAACTATTATTCTTAATATCAGACCGTTTATAATAGGTATAGAATAATGAGGCTACAACTTCACCATCGTTATTCCAAACAGGTTGCGTACCAGCCGTAGCAACATATGGTATCACCTTATTTTTTATGGTCACCGTATTTTTGGTTATTATGGCCGATTCGGGGTCAATAATTCTATTTTGGGCAAACACAGAAGTGATACACACAAATAGCATTGCAATTTGAATGAGGTTTTTCATCGAGTTATTCTTTTAGTGACTACTTGTAGGGTTAAGGAATCATACAAATATAAAATATTTTAGATTCTTATAAAGCAATTTTAACGCATGAATTAACGTGTCGCTCTCGATTTAATATTTTGTTCGCAGAACTCAATAATTTCTGAAATTCGTTTCTCTCTAGTTTCTAGTCTTTTTGCCTGATTTAACCAGTAGAGATAACTTTTCCGATAAGAGGGGGCAAAATTTTGATAGTTCGTAAAAGCAACAGGGTTTCTTTTAAAAGCTAAT
The DNA here is from genome assembly GCA_947500525.1 of uncultured Flavobacteriaceae bacterium. Classification (GTDB taxonomy): domain Bacteria; phylum Bacteroidota; class Bacteroidia; order Flavobacteriales; family Flavobacteriaceae; genus Aureibaculum. The sequence goes on from CANMSH010000004.1 coordinate 304,179, forward strand.
TTTAAGTCTTGGGGTAAAATACCTTTTTCAACCGCATCGAGCGCTGTCCAAGAACCATTGCTTTTTGCAATTTCAATGGCTTTTATACCACTATCATGCATGAGGTTTGAGGCAACTAAATCAATTATATATTTCTTGTTCAAGGCACTCCAAACACTTTTAGGCTTTCTTGGGCAAAAATATTGTCGTCTTTTACCATTTCCTAGACTTTTAACGGTAGAATCAATCCAGCCAAAACACAACGCTACTTTAACAGCTTCCTCCCAGCGCATACTTTTGTTCTCATGTCCTACTTTATAGAAAATTAAATAAACACCTAGAGATTTTTCGTGATTTTTAGCCAACCAATTTCTCCAGTCACTATCAGTTTTAAAGTATAACTCAGGAAGTTCGGCCATATGAAATTCGTATTAGGAAGTTTCAATTTACAAATTTTGATATCATTATGGATCTTAATTTTTATAGCTGTCTAATATTTTTGTACTTACCCAATAAATATCTTGGTTACTGGTGTAAAATAGATAGTTACCATCAGAAGAAACAAAAGGACATAATTCATGACCTTTCGTATTTATCCGATCACCCATATTTACAGATGTAGACCAAGTACCATCAGCTTTTTTAAAACTAATATATAAATCACCTTGACCAAAACCTTCTTTTCGTTTACTGCAAAAAATAATATATTTTTCATCTGGATCTATGAAAACATCTGCTTCATAAGCGGCAGTATTGATTGCATTACTTAGCTGAATTGCTTCTTGAAACCTTCCATTAATGTCTTTGGATGTGTATATATTAAAGTTGTTTTCTTTTTTATTGGATGAAAAATACATGGTACCATCTTTGGTAAAAGATATATAATATTCACTGCTTTCAGAATTAATGTTTGTTCCGGCATTTATGGGTTCTGACCATCCATTTGCAGTCCTATTAACATACCAAATGTCATAATCATCTTTTTTATCATGTCCTACCAACGTTTTTTGAGATATAAAGTACAATCTTTGTTCATCTGGCGATAAGAAAGGATCATTGAAGCCATAGTTGTTATGAGATAAAATCGTTTGAGGTGAGCTCCATTTATTTCCTTGCAATTTCGAATATCTAATCTCTTCTTTTCCATTTACGTTTACCCCATAAAAGAACTCAGTTGCATTTTTGTTAAAGACTGACCCAAACTCATATTCACCCTTTTTAGAAATTAAGTTAGGGGCAAAAATTTCTGGAGTAGTTGATGGTAGTTTTTGCTTTAGATATTTGTCTTTTGTATTTGCTTTCGTTTGTCCAAACGAACTTATTCCAACAAATAAGCAGAGTAATAGTATGTTGCTGTATTTCATTGATTTTGATTTTTTAATTTAGAAAGTTTCGATACAAAATTGTAGTAAACTCAGTCTAAAGACCAAAATAATCATAAGAAGTTACAAGTTCCTATATATTTTGCGATTTTTTGATCTAAAACGAGAGTAAAAGCATTGAAATAAAGTATATTTAATGACTATAAATCAAATGATATGAAAACGACTACGTTACTTTTTATTTTTTTTATTTCTCTAACAGTAAGTGCACAAGAGGAAATAAAAGAGGCACTCCCTTATTATGAAATGCCGCAGGTTTCTGAAAAATATACGGCTGGTTCAACCGCCGCTAGAATGATAGATGGTCTAGGCTTTCGATATTACTGGGCAACTAACGGTCTGAAAGATAAAGATCTGAGTTATGAACCTGGAAACCGAGTGAGAAGTAGTGCACAGATTATAGATCATATCTATGATTTGTCTAAAGTTATCGTTAACGCGGCTACCAAAACAGTGAATGATAGAACGGTTGCGGTAAAAGAGGAACTTTCTTTTGAAGAAAAGAGAGGTCAAACGCTAAGAAACTTTGAAAAAGCGAGTAAAATTATTGGTAAGAGTGCCGATCTATCTGAATTTACAATTGTGTTTAAAAGTGAAAAAGGTACAAATACATATCCTTTTTGGAATAATATAAATGGACCAATTGCCGATGCCATTTGGCATTCTGGACAAGTTGCTTTGTTGCGACGTGCATCTGGTAATCCGTTTAACGGTAAAGCTAATGTCTTTACTGGTAGAGTAAGTAATTAATTTTTAGAAAGTGTCCAAAATAGAGCAACTCAATTGTTGTATTTGTAAATCTTAAATATAAAGCAATGAAAAAATTTATTCTACTATTACATGATGATTTAGAAAAAGAGAGAGGTTATTCACCAGATGAAATGCAGCAACTAATCCAAGCCCACATGGGATGGGTTGAAGAGTTGAGTAAAAAAGGTAGTTTCCTTGGAGGAGATGGATTGGTCCCTGATGGAAAATTGATTTCAGGGAAGGAAAGTCTTGTAAAAGATGGTCCTTATATTGAGTCAAAAGAAATAATTGGTGGTTATTATTTGTTACAAGCAAATAGTCTCGAAGAAGTAACAGAAATTGCCAAAGGATGTCCATGTCATCTTTGGGGAGGCATTACAGAGATACGACCTATCATGGATTATGAATCCTAATTCTAAATTTGAAACCAATAATTTTACTGAACACCTCTTTAGAGAATTCTATCAAGAGGTGTTCTCATCTTTAGTTATAAAATTTGGATCAAAGCATGTTGATTTGATTGAAGATGCAATTCAAGAAACATTCTTTAAAGCGCTTAAATCTTGGAAGTATAATGCATACCCAGAAAAACCAAAAGGATGGCTATTTACCGTAACTAAAAATTATATTTTAAATCATCTTAAAAAGGATAAAATAAATAGTTCGTTATCTGAATACAATCTGGTAGTAGAGAATGATGCCGATCCGAATTATGAAGATGCTCAGCTACAAATGGTATTAGCTTGTTCTCAACTTGAAATAAAAGAGCAATCAAAATTAATTTTTACTTTAAAACATATTTGTGGTTTTGGCATTACCGAAATTGCCAATAGCTTATTACTGACCGAAGCAAACGTCTATAAAAATTTGCAACGGGCAAAACAAAAGTTACAATTGGTGCCAAAAAAACACTTTGAAGTAGAAGGCAAACGTTCGTTTTCTGAAGGTGATATTCGATATATCGAAACTATTATTTATTGTATGTTTAATGAAGGGTATGATTCGGTAAATACTAACATAAACGAAGCCATTCATAAAGAAATTTGCTTTGAGGCGGTGCGACTCGCTCATCTATTAGAAAAGCATAGTAAAGCAGAAAGTACTCAGCATATCTTGGCCTTGTGTTATTTTCATATGGCACGTTTTAGTTCTCGAATAGATACCTATGGAGAATTTGTTTCTCTGCGAAATCAAGATAGGTCTCAGTGGGATGAAAAATTAGTAAAAATTGGCTTTAAATATCTAGTAAAACCAAGTATTTTAAATCGTTATTATATAGAAGCCTTAATTGCATCTTTTCATCTAAAGGCAACCAGATTTTCTAGTACAAATTGGAAGGAAATTTTAAAGTTATATGATCTTTTGTTGGAAATTGACGAAACGCCAATCATTCGATTAAACAGAGCCATTTGTATGTTTGAATTGCATATGAATGATATCGCCTTAAAAGAATTAGAATCTATTAAGCCATTACTAGAAGATAACTATCTGTATTTTTCGGTAAGCATGGCCGAATACCTTGAAGATAAAGATGTAGAATTATCTAAGTTTTGGTATCAGAAATCTTTAGAAAAAACCAAACAAGATTTTCGGAGAAAAATAATCTTGACTAAATTAGAGCAACTTTTATAAATCTAAACAAGTCAATATGGAAACTATAAACTGGTCAACATTCAATAAGAGAATTCATGTGCGGGCTTCTCTGGAGAAACTTTTCAACGCATGGACAACACAAAGCAACTTAGAAAAATGGTTTTTGAAGAGTGCACAATTTTACACAAAGGAAGGTAACTTAAAAGACGAAAAAACTATGATTGAACCTGGTGATACGTATAGTTGGAAATGGCATGGTAGTGATTTTACTGGAGAAGGAGAGATACTAAAACACAATGGTAAGAATTATTTGGAATTCACGTTTTTAGGATGTGTCGTAAGTGTAGAGATAAAAAGTGAAGAAGGCGAAAATGTTGTTGAAATTATCCAGAAAGAAATCCCCTTAGATGAAGAATCTAAAATGAACCTTTATGTTGGATGCTCAAGAGGTTGGACGTTCTATGCCACAAATTTAAAATCGATTCTAGAGGGAGGAATCGATCTAAGAAACAGGAATGAAAAATTAGTGAATGTTATTAATACATAGTAACATCTTAAATTTATACCGAAGTGTCATATGCTTCTCTGAGCCAAGATATGACATCAGTAGTAACATCTTCAACCGATGTTAATTGTACTCTATGTGTGCACATAGTACCAAACGGACCAGAATGTTCTAATCGACCACCTGCAAGTTTTCCCTTTATTTTTAAACCAAGATCAATTCTCGTTTTAGTGGCTGGTTTTATCAAGGCAAATTGTCGTTTACGAATAATGCTAACACTTCCCTTTGTAGGAGTATTGGTAATATCGGTACCGAACTTCTCAATTTCTGAGATTAACTTTTCGTAAATTGGTTTTAAATTCTCTTTTCCTTTGTATTGATTTACAAGTAAATCATCGGGACCGCTTTGGTCATTTTTAGAAAGTGTCACAATGGTATTGGCAAAACCATGGGTAACACCATGTTCAACTTTTAGAAATTTAACAGCTTGCCCATGTTTTTCAAATCCTTTAGCCTTCAAAATAGCGCCCCATTCCGCTAAAGATTTGCCTGTTTTTGAGGGCATATTATCGATCATTGTTTGTAAAGCTTTGTCCATAATTAATAATTTACACTTGGTTTTCCTGTTTCTAAATAAGAGATTAAATTTACATAACTCATCGTATTTCCTTTGATAAAAAAGCCCATCAAAGATTTATATTTTTCTGTATTCTTATAACCAATTCCATAGGAAGTCACCTTCGTAGCATTTGGTCTTATGCTTTCAAAATAAACTAAATTATATAAATCCTTCTCATCGATCTTCATAAAGGCCGGAAAATTCTTTGTCAATTCTGCTTGAAGGGTGATTAATTTTTTTGGCACATAATTTTTTACATGCAATACAATAGTTGTGCTATCTCCGATTTTTCCGTTTCTATTATAGTTGGTGCGAATTAACCCGCCATTTTTTAGATTTACTTCTGCTTTTGCAGTTGCCCAACTTTCCCAACCTTTTTTTGTGGTGTAAGCGTTCCAAACAGAATCAATAGATACGTTAACTATAAATTCTTGAATTAACACCAATTCACCCTGACTTGTCGAGTCTATTTTTGAAGTTATTCTGTCGCTTAATGATTGGTTAGGTTGACCATAGACTGCAAGAATAAAGAAAACAAAGAAAATAATAGAAAGGTTGATTTTCATAATTTAAAATTTATACTGCAATAGTACAAAAAGGGACGAACGAATGATAGAAGAAAATTAACCTCTTAGTCTAAAGGGAAGAAATTAGGTTCATCTTTATTGAATTCGTTATTTATAAATTCTTGGGGATTGAAACCAGAGAATTCTTTGAATTCTTTAATAAAATGAGATTGATCGGCATACCCACAAGAATAGGCAATTTGAGACCATTCAATAGTATGTTTACCTTGTATTTGCTGAAGTATTTCATTAAATCGAAAAATCCGCTGAAAATTCTTTGGAGTAAGTCCAAAGTATTTTTTGAATTGATTGATGAGGTGTTTTTGAGTTTTGGAATATAATGATATGATTTTTTGATATTCGTTAATCCCATGAATAGAAATTTCACCAAATATAGCTAACAATTCTTTGTCAGGATACTTCTTTTCGTGTCGTAGGTTTAACCAATTTTCTACGACTTTAAACTTATCATTTGAGGATGAATTTTGTAATAGACTATTGTGGAGGTCGAGAATTTCATTTCCAAGAATTTTTTCGGCATTAATTACAAGATTATTTAGTGTATGTATGGGTATATGTAGAAAAGGGTAGGCTCCTGTGGGTTTGAACTGAATGACTAACATTTCTGAATTTTGAGGTGCCGAAATGGATAAATAATTTTTATGAATTCCTGAAATCCACACTTTAGAGAACGTTCCGTTCGGGGTCAAACTTTCGTTATCGTAGGTATGTCTTTCAATACCATCTAATTCAAATAAGATATAAAGATGTCCAGTTGGCACTACACGCTCGATAGAATGGTCGGGCATAAATCCTTTATAATGAAATATTGATTCAATAAATTCATTTAAGGGTGATGCTAAAGTATGCGTTTCAAAAACCATCAGTTCATTCGATTGGTAAGTTGCTTATAAAAAGTCTGTTTATCATCAATACATAACGCAATTTTTTGAAATTCCTTTCGAGTTCCATAAACACCTAAAAGAGTATAGGGTTTTTCTAAGGTAAGTACTATATTATGACCTTCAGAATCTCCCAATAATGCCAAGTATACACTCATTGGCTCTTCTTTATCAAAACTTGTAGTCGTCATTTCTACAGATTTGATATCCTCAATTTTAATATCAACCTCTGTCATAATTCCATATCTGAGATTTAAAAATTTGGATCCGATAACTAGAGGTCTTTTGCTCAGCGATTTTAAGAAACCAAAGACTTGAAAGGCAGAATAAATACTTATTGAAGTTAATATCCAAGCAGCCATCGAGCTCCAATTAGTAAGAAGTAAGTGAAGGGCAACGGTTTCAATTATAATTAAGAAAAGAACAGCTACAAAAAGCACCTGACTTCCTGTGTTTTTATGGTATGTAAATTCATTTTCTCTAAGTTTTAGCTTTTTCCAATGTATAAATCCATAGTAGAAAGATAAAATTTCAAGAGACAAAAAACTGGCAATTTTAGTTGGGAATATATCTTTACAGGTTTCACGAACAACGATTACTATGTCTAATACCTGTTCTTTTTTCTTGTTGTAAAGTTTAATCGCTTTTCGAATATTAAAAACGATCAATAGAAATACAGCAAATTCAACAAGAGGTAAAATCCAATTTTTAATAGTAGTGAGTAATCCTTGTTGTTCTTTCGGAATTACAAAAGATGCCAAAACAATGCCCAAAATAAAGAAAGGAACGACTGTTTTTTTATTGATATTACTTTTTCTAATCAGAAAAAAATAAATAATAGGTACCGTAAATACAAAATCTAAGGTCGTTGCAATGGATAATTCGGAAACGTTACGATAGAACGCTTCAGAATTAGTCAATAAAATTAAAGAGACTAGTAACAGCAAGGGAACTCCTAATATAAGGAGCCAATTATTTTGAGTTTTTGTCAAATTCATACGATATGTTTATCAATTCTTTACTACTGTATTAGTCTTAAATAAAGGACTATTGTTACCAATTTAGACCTTTAAATTTAACATTTTTTAGTAGCTATTTTGCTTATTCACTAGCTCTTTTTTTACATCGGGCCATTCTTCTTGAGTGATTGAATAAATCACCGAATCGCGTAAACTTCCATCAGCACTAATACGATGGTTTCTTAAAATACCGTCTTGCTTAGCTCCTAAACGCTGAATTGCATTTTTAGAAGCTTCATTATGAATATGTGTTCGAAATTCAACAGCAATACAATTTAAAACTTCGAAAGCATGTTGTAAGAGTAGGAGTTTACATTCGGTATTAACCCCCGTTCGCTGGTATGATTTAGAATACCAAGTATAACCAATTTCTAAACGCCTATGTTCGGGTGTTGCATTACAGTATCTAGTAGATCCAATAATGGTTTGTGTTTGTCTATCTAGAATAACAAAAGGCAAACTATTTCCTAAAGTCTGTTCTTTTAATGCAAATTCAATATAGGCATTTACAGTATTCTTAGAAGGAACAGAAGTGACTTTCAAGTTCCATAATTCACCATCGCTAGCCGCCATTACCATGTCATTTGCATGATTTTCGCGTAGCGGAATTAATTTGACCTTTTCACCAATTAATTCTATTTCGGTCAACCAATTATTCATAAGTCTAATAACATTTTGTTTTAAACTATACGTTTTTATTCATGTCCTAGGATACATCCGCAACCAGGAGTCGTAAAACTCTGAGCATCTTCGTGCCACTTAAACGACTGATTGTATTTGTTATTTTCCCAGTAAAACTTGGTTCTTGGTTTCGAATAGTTACCAATTTCATTCATTGTACCAGTATCATACAATCTACCATTAACCATAGTAAGCGATACACTATTGGTATTTTGAATGTTTTCTAACGGGTTTTTATCTAAAACAATTAAATCAGCAAGTTTACCAACTTTTAGTGATCCTACATCATTACCCATTCCTAGGTATTGTGCACCATTTAAAGTGGCTGCTCTTAAAGCTTCCATATTTGTCATACCTCCTTGCTGTAACATCCATAGCTCCCAATGTGCACCAAGACCCTGTAACTGACCATGAGCACCTAAGTTTACTTTCACACCAACATCGGTCAATGCTTTACATGTTTTCGAGGTTAGAATATGACCATTTTCATATTCTTCCATAGGTACCATATTTCGATGTCTAGATCGGGCGTCAATAATTCTTCTAGGGGTATATTTTAATAGTTTCTCATTTTCCCAGATGTTATCTTTTTGATACCAAAAATACTCACCGCTCATTCCTGCATAGTTTACAACGAGTGTTGGGGTGTATCCAGTATTGCTATTGCTCCAAAGAGTCGTAACATCTTTATACACTGGAGCAATCGGAATATTATGTTCAATTCCGGTATGCCCGTCCATAATCATAGACATATTATGGTAAAATGTAGAGCCACCTTCGGGTACCACGAAGATGCCTTCTTCGCGGGCTGCTTGCATTACCTGCTGACGTTGCTCACGTCTTGGCTGATTGTAACTTTTCACAGAAAGAGCTCCAAAGGCTTTTGTACGTCGAATAGAAGAACGCGCATCGTCTAGACTATTAACAACTGCTTTAAAGTCACCATCTGCGCCATATAAAATAAATCCAGTTGAATATAATCTCGGACCTACCATATCCCCACTTTTTATCATTTCAGCAAGTGTAAATACGGTTTCCGAATTCGCAGAAGGGTCGTGTGCGGTAGTTACTCCATATGCAAGGTTTGCGTAAAATTGCCAGTGCTTTTGAGTTGTTAGTCCTGATCTGAACCCACCAACATGTGCGTGTGCATCAACAATACCGGGCATAATGGTCTTTCCTTTTACATCAATAATTTTAGCATTTTTAGGAATAGAAATGTCAGCACTATTTCCTAGGGCCTCTATTTTATTTTCATGAATAATGATTGTACCATTTTCAATAACCTTATCACCTTCCATTGTAATGATTCTGGCACCAGTAAAGGCAACTTTTCCAGATGGTTTATCTGAAGGAATTTTTAAATTAACTTTGATACCTTTTTCAGTGATAGGAGGGATGCTATCTGGTGAATCTTTTAAAAAAGTAAAGCGCTTAGAGATGCCATTAGTAAAATATTCATCTCCCAGTGTCCAATGTATTTTTTTACTATCTGAAGACCAATGTAGATTGAGTCCTGCATCTTTAGAAATTTGAGAAACAGGTACAATTTTTGTTTTGTTGTCTAGGTCGATCGTTTTTCCTGTTTTTGGCATGGGAGCCACATAGGCCTTATGAAGATTACTAAATGCAATCCATTTATTATCAGGGCTTGGCACCAATCTATTTGCGTATTTAGATTTTAATAATGTTCTTTCTTGTTGCCCGTTAAGATCAATACTTTTTAATGATTTAGTAAGACTACCAAAGAACTTACCACCAGTTTGATAATAAATACTTTTACCATCATTACTAAAAACAGGAAACTGCCCGTTTTTCTCCAGCCATTTTACATTTTTACCATCAGAATTCATGGTGTAAATTCCTGTTTTTTTCGCAAAGGTTCTTCCTTGGTCACCGTTTCCACCTTCTTTGGTATAGACAATTTGAGTACCTTTATTATTGTACTTTGGCGTTCTATAAATACCTTTTTGAGAAGTTAATTTTACAGGTGTACCACCTTTTATTGAGGCTTTATAAATAGCACCGAGATTTTCGTCATTCCAAGTAACATAAACAATATGTTTTCCATCAGGAGAAAAACTCGGCTCTGCTTCAAGATCTGTTCCTTTTGTTAGGCGTTTAGGTTTTCCATTAGGAAGCTTTTTTGTCCAAATAGCACCAAGTGCATTAAAGGCAATAGTTTTTTCGTCTGGAGAGGTTACAGTGTTTCGAATTACCTTAGAATTAAACTCTTTAGTAAAAACAGGGGTATCGAAGGCGACGGTCTTCGCTATTTTAATAGTTGATTCAGCATTGAACGGAATGTTCGAAACTTTGAGAGAGTTTATATCTATCTTATGGATTTTTCCACCCGACCAAAACACAATTTCTTTATTGTTTGGCATCCAACTAAAACCTGGATAGACTCCAAAAATGGCCCAAGCCTCTTGCTGATCTTTACTTAACTTGTCATATAGGGGCCATTCTTCGCCTGTTTCGAGATCATGAATAAATAAAACACTTTTCGTTCGTATCCGTTTTACGAAAGCTAATTTCTTACCGTCACGAGATATTTGAGGCCTTGCAGCTCCCCCTGGACCTCCAGTAATTGTTTGTGTTTTTCCCGTTTCGAAACTGTAGCGTTTTATCACATAGATTTGTTTGTTAGGATCTTTGTTGTATTGAAAAAAACCTCCGGGATATACATCTTCACTATAATAAACATACTTTCCATCCATTGAAGTAGAAGGTTCATTTAAATCTTGTTGATCATTTTTTCTTTTGGTGAGTTGCGTTCCAGAACCTCCTGTAACATGATACATCCATAGCTCACCAGCTCCAAGCGATCGTTGCGATGTAAAATGTTTTCTCGCAATAATATAATCACCATCTGCTGACCAAACTCCATTGTTTAACAATCTAAATTTTTCTTTCGTAATTTGTTTTGGATCAGATCCATCAGCATTCATAATCCAGCAGTTATCGCCACCACCGGCGTCACTTGTGAATAGTATTTTGCTACCATCTGGACTAAAACGTGGTTGTACTTCAAATGCCAAGCCTTGTCTCAATAAAGTAGCTTTGCCACCTGAAATAGGCATTTTATAAATATCTCCTAATAAGTCGAAGACAATCGTGTTGCCATTAGGACTAACATCAACGTTCATCCAAGTTCCTTCATCAGTCGAAAGTTGTACTTCTTTAAAACTCCAATCTCCTTGAGGATTTGACACATCCCATTTTTTGCTATCTTTTTTTTGCGCATTCGTATTCAAGGCAAGAGCTATTCCAAGAAGGAAAAAAAGTTTGAATTTAGACATAGAGTAGGTTTAGAAATTTACGTAGCTAATATACTTATTAATTGAGTTATTTTATATAAAAAAAGCTGCAACAATATTGTTGCAGCTTTTCATAAAATGAAATTATAATAATTTATTTTATTTCTTTTAGAGCGTTGTCTATCAACGTTCTTAAATGTTGTTTATGAGCTCTGGAAGAAACATCTCCAGAAGGTGCTGCCATTCTTCTAATGTTCTTTAAGTTATACAATGCCATTGACTTTGTAGCATGTGTATATCTTCCACTTTGCTTACCAGTCAAAGCACTAATCAACATATTTGTATATTCTAATTGTAAATTTTGTCTAAACGAATTTACGTTACCATAAATATCTGCTTGAAAAATAGCATTATTTAAATCAGACATCATTTCAGACAATTTATATTTATTTCCGTACAATTCAGAATCAGTAATTCTTTGTGTTGTATTTGGGTGTAATAAATGTCTTAATATATTTCTCTGAATTCCTAATACTCTAGCATGAATTTTAGGATCTTCTGGTCCTCCAAAGAAATTATATCCTCTTCGTTGTCTTGCTGTATAATTATACAATTCATTCGGTACAGTAAAAGCATTTTTTGCAAATACATAGTCTTTTAATGCTTTCATTGCTTGCTTCTGCTTTTCTCTTTCAACTGGCGTATATGGTTGTGTAGCTCCTGGCTGACCGTTCATCGCTCTATCAACATATACACCTCCAATATAGCGGGAAATTGTATTAGCCGAACCTGCTTGTTGTCCTGTAACTACAAAGTAAGAAAATAGTAACTCTTGGAATGATTTACCTGCCTCATTTTTCTTGTATTTACCAAGAATTTCTTTACCAACTTCATTTGCTAATTTCATTCTATTGATAGCATACTGAATAGCATCACTACTCATATCACCAACATTCACTCTTGGATCAATTGCTTTTCCAGGAGCACGCATGTCATCAGCATCATTACCAAAGCTTAATTCTGGTTGTGCAGATTTGGCCAATAAAGCTTTCATTTCGCTATCGTTCATTGGCTGATATCCAAATTGAATAGCCCAAACATCATATGGACCAGGTCTAGTTGTCCAATATTCTCCTTGGTTATCTCTATCCATATTATAGTTTACCGCAGGGTAGTCCATTACAGATCCCATTAAACCAACCTTAGAGGTAATAGCTGGGTTATTCACATCGGCAATTGAATGTAATTGGCTTGATTTCATATTGTGATTTAAACCAAGTGTATGGCCCATTTCATGTAAAATTAGGAAATGTAAAAATTCATTTACCATTTTACTTTTTTCTAGTTCTCCAACATCAAAAGCAGCATTTGCTGTCATTGCGAACATATTATCTAATTGCGCCATTTGGCTTGCAGCACATATTTTATCGTGACCTTTCTCATTAATTTTCGTCGACATTTCGTCATAGAAATTCGCCATGCCTGCTTTTGAGAATAATTTTTCATTTCTTAATGAACCCGTAAGAGAAGAATACTCTAACATAATGTCAGCTCCTAAGATTTGACCTGTTTTAGGGTTTACAAAGCTTGGTCCGTATCCACCAAATGGAGGATTCGGAGAGGAAGTCCAACGCAATACATTGTAACGTATATCACCAGCATCCCAATCGGCATCATCTGGTTGTTGTTTAATTACAACTGCATTTTTGAATCCTGCTTTTTCGAAAGCTAAATTCCATTGCTCACCTGCCTTTTTTATAATTGGTCTTATTTCTTCAGGTGTTGTATTTTCCATCCACCAAGTAATTGGTTCAACTGGCTCAGATAAGGCCGCATTAGGATCTTTCTTTTTTAGATGCCATCTATTGATTAGATCACGATATGGAGTCGCAGTAGTTGAAGATTGATCGTTTACATTAACCATAAAATAACCAACTCTTGGGTCATCAAACCTAGGCTCAAAGTCATTTTCTGGCATTGCGATAATACTATGATTAACTTTGATACTCACGTTACGACCATCAGTTACTGCAGCAGATCCGCCATTTAATACAGAAGGTTTAGAGTATACATACTCGATGGTTAAATCGGTATTTTGAGGGTAATTCTTAATAGAGTTGATCTTTGTTTTGTTTTTATCTAGATTCCCTAAAGTAAACGCAGTAGGTCTTTGTCCAGGAAAACGAGGTGGTTTGATTTGTGAAAAAGTTTCTTTCAAAAATAAACCATCTGCCTTGATTAGATATAATCCTTTTTCTTTATCATGCGCTTCTATCTTTACACTTGCCATATTACCTTCGCTCATATTGGCTTCTTTGGCTTTTGAAATAGCATTTTCTGGATCGAAGTAAAAAGAGTTGTTTTGAGTTACAAATTCTAATTTGTTAAAGTATTTTTTGACTTTAAATATTTTCTCTCCACCATAAGCACCTCTAAATCTTCCAGCGTCTAATACACCGTCAGCAACTTGATTGAAATGAATGAATTCTTTACCAATTTGATCTTCTTTTACGATCATTTGAAGAGATCCAGTAATGGTATCTTGATAGATTTTAAATAGACCATCAATTTCTTTACTAGATTTTACTAAATCTTTTATTTTTTTCTTTTTAGATTTTTTCGGAGCCGGTTTCGCTACTGCTGCCGTCTTACCTTTTTTCTTTTTTCTCTTTTTTTGAGCTTCAACATTTTGCGGAGCAATAAACGCCGCTAACATTAAAGTCAAACACATGAGTTTAAATGCTTTTAACTTGTAGATTTTCATAATAATATTCTGGGTTTAAGTAAGTGTATAATTCGCTTATTTTTTAAGCTTGGCTAATATAGAAAAAAAGACTCCTAGGTTTTATAGAAGAAGTGTTAAAAAGTGTTAATTCTGTAAATTTGCCTCTTAACATTATTTTGAATTGTTTGAGAATATGACAACAATATGTGTTTTTTTATGAAATAAAATCATTGGTTTGACTGTAGTTAGTTATTTTTTTATATATCAATCAAAATGTAAAAATTATAATTAGATATTTTTTCGATTTTACTGCTTAATATTTCGTAAATTGCGGCCTCTAAAAATAATAGAAAGTAATGGCTAAATTTGAACTAAAATTACCTAAGATGGGTGAGAGTGTTGCCGAAGCAACAATTACATCTTGGTTAAAGGAAGTTGGTGATACAATAGAATTGGATGAAGCAATTGTAGAGATTGCGACAGACAAAGTAGATTCTGAAGTGCCAAGTGAAGTAGAAGGTATTTTAGTTGAGAAGCTATTTGATGTGGATGCTGTTGTTGAAGTAGGACAAACACTTGCTATTATTGAAACAAGCGCCAATGGTGAAGCTTCATCTGTCATTGTAGATGAGGTTGTGGCCTCGCCCCCTGTGATAGAGGACAAAGTTGACATTGTGAAAGAAAATGCAACTGCTATAGAAAATTCAATAACAGAAATTAAAAGTTCTCCAACAGGTAAATTTTACTCCCCATTGGTAAAGAACATTGCACAAAAGGAAGGCATTTCGATAGATGAACTAGAAACTATTGTGGGTTCGGGTAAGGAAGGTAGAGTCACAAAAAATGATATTTTAAATTATATAGAATCTAGAAATGCTGCGCCGTCAAAGACAGTAGATACTAAGAAAGATTCAAGCAGCACCGCAATGCAAAAATCAACGGCTGCATCGGCTCCAGTTTCAGTAAATGGAGAAGATGAAATTGTTGAAATGACTAGAATGGGAAAATTAATTTCTCATCATATGGTGGCCTCTGTTCAAACCTCTGCTCACGTACAATCGTTTATAGAAATTGATGTTACTAATATTGTGAAGTGGAGAAATAAGGTGAAAGATGCTTATTTCAAAAGAGAAGGTGAGAAAATTACCTATACACCAATTTTTATGCAAGCGGTTGCGGCTACAATCAAGAAGTTTCCTATGATCAATATATCAGTTGACGGTGATAAAATTATTAAACGCAAACATATAAATCTTGGGATGGCGGCCGCCTTAGATGATGGTAATTTGATTGTGCCAGTAATTAAGAATGCTGATCAGTTGAATTTAGTGGGAATGACGGCTTCAGTAAATGATTTAGCGAAAAGGGCACGTGCAAATGAATTAAAACCTGACGATGTTCAAGGAGGCACTTATACCGTTACCAATGTTGGAAGCTTTGGTAGTGTGATGGGAACACCAATAATAAATCAACCGCAAGTTGCTATTTTGGCGCTCGGGGCTGTACGTAAAGTACCGGCTGTCATCGAAACGGCTGAAGGTGATTTTATAGGTATTCGTCATAAAATGTTTGTCTCTCATTCATATGATCATAGAGTTGTTAATGGTGCTTTGGGAGGTCTTTTTATAAAATCATTGAAGGAAACACTTGAATCTTGGGATGTAAATAAAGATTTTTAAAAAATTGCAGAATATAATATTAAAAGCGTCTAGATTTTCTAGACGCTTTTTTATATAGTAATGATTTATTTTAGTTCAAATTGTCAAAGAATTTTTTATCGCGAATGTTTTTTTGAACAGCGACCACCGCAAATAGACTTAAGATAAAAGACATACCATAAAATCCTTTTTCGCTCAATTCTAAGTCTGCGTTCCAAAGTCCAATGATTAATAGTAATATTGAGGCTACCGTTGTAAACCAACTAATACTATAATAAATATCTGTAACAGGAACACCTTCTAGTTTGTCTCTTACACTTTTTTGAACAGATACTGCCGAGAATAAACCAAATAACAATACCGTAAAATAGTACCCTTTTTCATTTAGATCCATGTCTACATTCCATAAACCAATGCAATATGATGCCATGCCTATTAATAAGGCCGTCCATGATGCAGATATGAAAGCAGCGGTTGGACTTCCATTGAACTCTTTCGTTTCTTTAAAAGTAGAATCGTAACTTTTTTTGAATTCGATGTTTTGATTTTCCATTGTATAAAATTTAATAGTTAATTATTTAAATACACTGCAAATATGAGCAGACGTTAAAATGATAACAACATGATTTTATTTCAAAACTTACGATTAAAAATTATATGATTAATATGATTTTAATATATTTAGATAATAAATAACTTATGATTAAATGAATTATTTAAGCAAAATTATAGCTATCTTAAGTGAAGAAGAAAAGCGTGAGTTTATACTTCAGTTAAAGAGAAAGAATAGGATAAAGAATGTTAAAAATGTGTTGCTTTTCGAATTGTTAGAGAACAATGTTAATGATGATTTAGACGTCAAATTGTATGGAAGACCTTCTAAAAATGCTTTTCATGTCCTTTGCAAAAGACTTCAAGATAGTTTACTAGATTTCATTGCTTATAAAAGTTTTGCCAATGAAATTTCAGAAGAATTTGAAATTTTAAAGTTATTACGTGCCAGCAGAATATTTTTTGAGCATAGAGAATACAAAATTGCGTTTAAGACTTTAACAAGAGCAGAACGTATTGCAGTTCAATTTGATATTTATACCATATTAAATGAAATATATTATACTAAAATTCAGTACTCCTTTCTTGATTCGAAAATTAATTTAGAGCATTTGATAGCAAAAGCAAATAAGAACATGGAACAGCTTCAAAAAGAGACGCAATTAAATATGGTTTACGCTACAATTAAGTCTAGGCTAAAAAAATCATATGAAAAGGATGCTAAAGAAATTATCAAAAGTGCTTTTGTAAACTTTAACCTAGAGATAGATAAAGCGCTAACATATAAATCTTTATATAAACTTATGAATATTACTGCATCAACCGGTAAATTGCAAAATAATTTTTATACCGTTATGCCTTTGATGATTGACATTTACAATGTTATAAATCAAAAAAAGGATAAAGCACAAAAGCATATATTTTATCATCTTGAAATTTTGTACATACTATCGGCTAGCTATTTTAGAAATAAAGACTTCAAAAAATCATTAAATATTTTAAAGTTAATGGAAAGCGAAATGGATAATAATAAAAAATATTACAATCGTTTTTCAGAAAAACTAATTAAAATGAAGGCGCTTAATTTCAATTTTACCGGAGATTTCAACAATGCTGTTAAATTGTTAAGAACACATATAGACGACTCGTTGGATATCACTTTGATTTTAATTATGTGTTTATTTCAACAAAATAAATTCGATGAAGGATATCAGGTATATAAAAACTTAAACCATAGCGACATTTGGTATGAAAAGAAAATGGGTTGGATTTGGGTGATTAAAAAAAATATTATTGAAATATTGCTATTAATTGAATTGGATAAAATGGATTTAGTACTTATTCGATTAGATAGTTTTAAGAAAAGGTTTGGTAAACATTTAAAGGAAATTGGTGAAGTTAGAGCATTAACTTTTATAAACCTCGTGAGTACGTATTATAAGAATCCGAAAGAAGCAATTACAGAAGAGTTTAAAGAAAAGGTAGAGGTTTCTTTTGAATGGATAGGCAAGGAGCGAGAAGATATCTTCATTATGAGTTTTTATGCTTGGTTAAAATCAAAAATGGAAGAAACAGATTTATATAATACAACACTAAGGTTAGTGAGATAGTAAGTGAATTTTACTGTCTCATGATTTCTGGAGTTGAGCGACGTTCCCCTAACATTAATTCACCTTTGGTATATATTTGATGATAACGTATTTAAATGTTTCTAAAATAGTGTCACGTTGCTTGTAATGGAATAATGTTTCTTCAGAAGTTTCTGCATTTTTAGTCGAGTTTATTGGTTTGAATTTTTCATTGTGATAATCCATAGATTTATATTAATTACTAAATACAAGTAAGCATTTTTATAATGATTTTCAATGAATTCAAATAAATCTTGTAACATTTCTTTAGGAGAGAAGTTACCCTATAAAATCAATTTAATTATACAAAAGATGAAAACATTATTTAGATTAACAATTATTGCCCTACTATTTCTGATGGTCCCAAAAAGTGCATCGGCTCAACAAAATAAGGAAAGAAAGAAGGTGACGAATATCTCAATTTCTGACTACTGGGGTGGGGTGGAAATTCAAGAAGGATTTTGGACAGCGACTAAAGAAAAGGACATTATATATATTCAACTTATGAATTCTAGGAAAACCCAAGGTTCTTTTTTTATCAATTTTTCGGTAAACGAAAATGAGTTGAAAAAAAATGGCAGCTCAAGTTTTTTGTTAAATAGAGCCGTTGGACAGATCAACTTCAAAGGTCAGTTTCCTACAAACGAAAGTATGGGCAAATTTTCATTTCAGCAAAATGATGACTTTAAACGCTTCTTAAAAGGTAAAGTCTTAACCAATGTTTCTGAAAAAGAAGAGTATTATCTTTTTAAATTGTTTTTAGGAAATGTTACCAAAAATTATGTGAATAGTTTAGGACAGAGAGATTATAAACCAACATTAAAACAATTAGGTAAAATGGCGATCCACGAGGTTAGTATTGAATATATCGATGCACTTGAGAAAACCAATTACAAAGGATTAGATGTAGACATGTTAGTAAGGTTTGCTATTCACGACATTACCATAGATTATTTAGATGAATTGAAAAAAGCAGGCTATGGTGATATCGACGCACAAATGGTTAAAAGATTTGCCATTCATGGTGTAAATATGAATTATATTAATGATCTTTCTTCGGTTGGTTATGGAAATTTAGACGCAAATATGTTAAAAAAGTTTGCGGCTCACAAAATAGGTGCTACATATATCAAATCGTTGTTAACCACAAATATTCGTAAACCAGACGCCAATGATATAAAAAAGGCAAAAATTCATAAGATTTCTGCTAGCTATATCAATGATGCACAACGTAATGGTCACGATGCTAAAGAACTTTCTTACTATGTAAAACTAAAAGTGAAAGGACGACATAATTTTAAAAGCAAATTAAAATCATAAGATATTCTGACTAGTGTCATTATTCTTATCAATGAAATTTCGGACATAAAAAAACCTCGAAAAATTCAATTCGAGGTTTTTTATATTTTTGTAGTTTGAGAATTTATTTCTTAAACTTCGCGTATTTACTTTTAAATTTATCGATACGACCAGCGGCATCAATTAATTTTACTTTACCAGTGTAATATGGATGAGATGTTCTAGAAATCTCTAATTTTATTAGAGGATACTCAACACCATCAACTTCAATTGTTTCTTTTGTATCAGCAGTAGAACGTGTTAAAAACACATCGTCATTCGACATATCCTTAAAAGCTACCATTCTATAATTTTCTGGATGAATTCCTTTTCTCATCGTAAACCTTTTTAATTTGTTAAATATCAGCTAAAATAAAGCTTAGCTATTTTGAGAGTGCAAATTTAATACTATTTTTGGAAAATCAAACTTTAAATATACTTTTTCTATAAAAAAATAGACTATGAAATTAAAATCTTTTTTTGGTGTCCTAATCTTGAGCCTTCTGTTAGTTTCTTGTGGGAATGAATATAAGTTGTTTTTGAGCTCGCCGAAAGAGTTAAAAGTAAGTGAATCACTTACATTAGAGGTGTCAGAGAAAGATAATAAGGCGATCGATTCTATTCGATATTATTTAGATGGAATTCGTATCGAAAAGGATATCGCTATTCGTGATAAGAAGTTAGGTAAGCATGCTGTATCAGCTACGGTCTTTTATGAAGGTAAACAAAAGCAATTAACAAATACTATTTACTTTCTTGCGGATAATCCTCCGAGTATATACACTTATGAAGTGATAAATGAGTTTCCTCATGATAAAAATGCTTTTACACAAGGTTTAGAATATTATAACGGATTCTTATATGAAAGTACAGGGCAATATGGAGAATCTTCTCTCCGTAAAGTTGAAATTAATACTGGTAAGGTATTACAAAAACATGATCTAGAAAAAGAATTTTTTGGAGAGGGAATGACCATTTTCAATGATAAAATTTATATGTTGACTTGGAAAAAAATGAAAGGTTTTAGTTTTAATCTAGATAGTTTCGATAAAGAAGGTGAGTTTTTATATAACCAGAGTAAAGAGGGGTGGGGTTTAACCCACACCTCAGATAAATTAATGAAGAGTGACGGAACCGAGAAGATTTGGTTTTTAAATGCTCAAACACAAAAGGAAGAAGGTTTTATAGAGGCATATACACACGATAGAAAAATTGATGAGTTGAATGAATTGGAATATATTCATGGTAAAATTTATGCCAATAAATGGCAAAAGAATAGTATCGTAATTATTGACCCTATGACTGGAGCAGTAGAAGGTGTTGCAGACTTACAAGGTTTACAAGAAAGAGCAGAAGAAAAAGGGTCGGATAATGTATTGAACGGAATTGCATATGATGCTGAAAATGATCGTTTGTTTGTTACTGGTAAACGATGGAAACTTCTTTTTGAAATTAAATTAAAGAAAAAGTAATTAGATGCGTAATGTATATTGCTTTCTTATTATCACTTTGCTGATTTTTTGTAATGCCTGTCGTAAAGATTTTGATACTATACGAAGTACGGGAGATTTAACTTTTTCTAAAGACACCATTTTTCTTGATACAGTTTTTACGAATACAAGCTCCAGTACCAGAAGTGTTAAAGTATACAACAAAAGCAACAGTGCCGTTACAATTCCAACAATTGCTCTAGGTCGAGGAGAGGATTCATTTTACAGATTAAACGTTGATGGTATTGCAGGAAAATCATTCACAAATATTGATATCCTGGCAAAGGATAGTATATTTATTTTTATTGAAGCTACCATAGATTTTCAAGCCGTTACTAATCCAATTTATACAGATTCTATTGTTTTTGATGCCGATAACAATGTACAAGATATCGATTTAGTCACGTTGGTGCAAGATGCAAATTTCTTATTTCCAAAAAGAGATGCTCAGGGTGTATCAGAAACTATTGTTTTAGGTCAAAATGACTTAGGGGAAGATATAACCATTAACGGATTTTTATTAGATGATGATACCACATGGACCAATGACAAACCATATGTTGTGTATGGTTATGTAGGTGTACCTGAGAATAAAACACTCACAATCGAAGAGGGTGCCAGTGTCTTTTTTCATGCGAATTCGGGGTTGCTAACTCAACCTGGCGCTACGCTGAAAGTGAACGGAACTTTAGGAAGAGAAGTAGTTTTTGAAGGTGACAGGCTCGAACCCAATTTTTCGGATATTCCTGGCCAATGGGGAGCAATTTGGTTACGCGCAGGTAGTACTAATAATGAAATTAATTACGCCATCATTAAAAACTCAACAATAGGAATTCTTGTTGATGATAAAAATGATAGTGACCTTACTTTAGAAATTAAGAATAGTCAACTCTATAATTTTTCTAATTTTGGAATCTTAGGACGAGGTGCTTCTATAGCAGGAGAAAATATTGTTATTGCCAATAGCGGACAATCTTTATTGGCATGTACAGTTGGTGGTTCCTATAATTTCAAACATGCTACGTTTGCAAATTATTGGAGAAATAGTGTGCGAAACTTCCCATCGGTA
The DNA here is from genome assembly GCA_947500525.1 of uncultured Flavobacteriaceae bacterium. Classification (GTDB taxonomy): domain Bacteria; phylum Bacteroidota; class Bacteroidia; order Flavobacteriales; family Flavobacteriaceae; genus Aureibaculum. Next base: position 325,895 of record CANMSH010000004.1, read on the forward strand.
TTGATAAATAATTTTTTAACAACAGTTGATACAAATGGAAATGAAGTAACGATTCCGAGTGATCTTGTTGAAGCTAATTTCTCAAATTGTATTATTGATGGCAATCAAAATATTGAATTCTTAGTTGATAAAATTGACGGTGCAATGTTTAATTTTAATGTTAAAAATAGTCTTTTAAAATTTGATACAACAGACACTACACTTCTAAACAATCCGTTATTCGATTTTAATGATACCACGCTTTATCAAAACCCAATTTTAAATGGTCGAGTCGATTTTAAAGACACGCGAACTAATAATTTAATCATAGGTCAAAATTCAGAGTCTATTGGTAATGCAGATTTAACAACAGCTATATCGGTACCATTTGATATACTAGGTGTGAATCGGACTATTGCCCCAGACGTTGGTGCTTACCAACATATTACTTTTGAAGAGAATAATTAACCATTCATTTGAACAAATTATTGTAAAAATCTAATCTAATTACCAGTCGTGATTTAGGATTAAAAGTTTTAAAAGCCAATATGGTTTTCTTTTTTTATAAATGTTAAATACTCGCCATTTTGAAGAGCAACGGTAATTGTATCATTTTGAACCAATTTTTCTATATTTTTAACTTTGAGAGAATCCAAAGACAAGTCATAAAACAACGTGTTTAAAGTATCTTGAACCATATATCTATGCGGAGAAAATGCTTGGGTTCTATTTAATGATCCAAACTTAGAAGAAATTACACTTTTAATAATATTATTTTTACTTTGACCAGTTTTAGATATAACTTTTATAAAAGTTAAAAGACCTCTTTTTTTTGGTGCGATGTGTTGCAGATAATTGCCACAATCAATTTGTAACTCTGTGGTTTGATTATATGATATTTTGATTGATTTTGAACCTTTATTGTTTGTTGTAGAATCTACAAAATGATATGGGTAGAATTTTCCCGCAGGACATCCAAAAAGAGGGAAGCAAATTAAGAGTAAAAGTAAATATCTCAAGTTAGTTTTCATAATAGAATTGTTAGAAAATCGCACCGTCTCAAGATAACAATTTTTAAGGATATAGGTTGTTTAAAAAACGTTGAAAAGTCAACTAAATCTAATTGTTAAATATGTAGAATACATGTACACAAAGTGTATATTTGAATATTAAATTACATAAATGGAATTAAAACTCACGAAACCTATTGTATTTTTCGATTTAGAAACAACTGGTGTTAATATAGCGAACGATAGAATTGTTGAAATATCAATTTTGAAAGTTTTTCCTAACGGAAATAAAGAAAGTAAAACTTGGTTGGTGAATCCTGAAATAGAAATTCCAGATGAGGTTGTCGCTATCCATGGAATTTCAAATGAAAAGGTTGTTACTGAACCTACATTTAAGGAATTGGCTGAGGAAGTTAATAGTTTAATTGCTGGTTGTGATCTAGCAGGTTTCAATTCAAATCGTTTCGATATTCCGCTATTAGCAGAAGAAATGTTAAGAGCAGGCATAGATTTTGATATGAAGAATAGAGTGGCGATCGATGTACAGGTAATTTTTCATAAAAAAGAACAACGAACATTGAGTGCAGCATATAAGTTTTATTGTGATAAAAATTTAGACAATGCACATTCGGCTGAAGCAGATACGAATGCGACCTATGAGATTTTAAAGTCGCAATTGGATCGATATGAAGATTTGGAAAATGGAACTAAATTTTTGAGCGAATTTTCATCTCATAAAAAAAGAGCTGATTTTGCAGGTTTTATAATGTTTGATGATGATGAAGATGAGATATTTACCTTTGGCAAATACAAGGGGAAAAAAGTGACAACAGTTTTGGAAAACGATAAGGGTTATTACTCGTGGATTCAAAAGGCTGATTTTCCATTATATACCAAAAAAGTGTTGACGGCCATAAAATTGAGGAGTTTCAATAATAAATTGAGTTAATATGTATGTAGATTTTAATTTACTGCCAGATACTTCGAGAGTATGGGTATATCAAGCAGATAGAATGTTTAGCGATATAGAAGTTCAAGAAATTGAGAAGCAATTAGTACCATTTATTCAAAATTGGAAACGACACGGAGAAGATTTAAAAGCTTCATTCCAAATAAAATACAATCAGTTTATCATATTAGCAGTCGATGAAAATGTTGCTAATGTTTCAGGATGCTCAATAGATGCTTCAGTACATATAATTCAGCAATTGCAGAAGCAATTTAATGTTGATTTGTTGAATAAAATGAACGTAACATTTAAGGATGGAATGAATGTTAATATCGTTTCGTTAGGGGCATTTAAAGAATTCGCCAAAACAAATAAAATAACCAATAGTACGTTAGTTTTTAATAATATGATCACCTCAAAAGCTGATTTAAAAACCTCATGGGAAGTTCCGGCAAGTGAAAGTTGGCACGCGAAATTCATAAAGTAAGCTCATTTCCATTCTCGAAACATTGACCAAAAATATGTCTATGAAACTAAAAATATTTCTTTTTCTGCTTCTTTTAATGCCCTACACGATTAATGCGCAAAATATTGATCCATTGGTAAAGGTAGATAGTAGGGCACAAGAGAGATGGGTAGATAGTATTTTTACGAAGATGACGATTGATCAAAAAATTGGTCAGTTATTTATGATAAATGCCTATTCAAATAAAGATGCAAAACATGAGTTATATATTGATCGTCTTATAAAAAAATATAAGATAGGTGGATTGATATTTTTTCAGGGAACTCCAGAAAAGCAAGCTAAAATGACGAATCGCTTTCAAAAAATCTCTGATATACCATTAATGATAGGATTTGATGGAGAGTGGGGTTTAGATATGCGATTGGATAATACGTATCGCTTTCCATGGAATATGACCCTAGGAGCCATTCAGGATACTAAATTGATAGAAAACTTTGGAAAACGCTTAGGTAAACATGCGAAAAGAATAGGAATACATATAAACTTTGCACCTGTTGTAGATGTGAATATTAATCCTAAAAATCCAATTATTGGGAATCGATCTTTTGGTGAAATTCCCGAAAATGTAGCTGAAAAGGCAATTGCCTTTACAAAAGGTATGCAAAGTGAACAAGTTTTAGGAAGCGCAAAACATTTCCCAGGGCATGGAGATACTGAAACTGATTCTCATGTTTCTTTACCGTCTATTCCATTTTCAAGGGAGCGTTTGGATGCGATAGAATTGTATCCTTATAAGAAGTTGTTCGATAGTGGACTTGCCACTGTTATGGTTGGTCATTTAAGTGTACCTGAATTAGAGTCAAATTCAAGTTTGCCATCGTCATTATCGAAAAATATTGTAACTGGGGTTCTTCAAAAGGAAATGGGTTTCGAAGGATTGATATTTACAGATGCTTTAAATATGAAAGCTGCCGCTAATTTTTCTAGTTCGGCAGAGATTAATTTAGAAGTGGTAAAAGCAGGAAATGATATTTTGTTAATGCCCAACGATATTGAAGGTTCTTTTGCTAAGATTAAAAAAGCGGTAGAAGATGGAACTTTGTCTGTACAAAGACTGGATAAGTCGGTACGTAAGATATTAAAAGCAAAATATTGGGCTGGACTCTATAATCTAAAACCAATAGCACTCGACAATTTGCAAACTGATTTGAATAGTGTCGAAGATGATATACTGCACCATCAATTGGTAAAAAACTCTATCACATTGATTCAAAATGACAAATCTATTTATCCGATAAAGGATTTGGTTCAGCAAAAAATTGCCTATGTTAAATTGGGTGATGCAGATAATACTGGATTTGTAGAAAGATTGAATGATTACGCTCAAGTAGATGTCATTGAGGGAAAGACCTTAGACATCGTCCTAAATAATTTAAAACCATATAATCTTGTCATAATAGGCTATCACAAATCTAATGCGAATGCATGGAAAGGGTTTAAATTTAAAAATAGAGAACTTGTTTGGTTACAAGAGATAGCGAGAAAAAAGCGAGTTATTTTAGATGTTTTTGCGAGCCCTTATAGTCTCTTAGATGTAAAATCCTATAGAAATATTGATGCTGTAGTACTATCTTATCAAAACAGTAAGATGTCACAGGATGTTTCAGCTCAACTTATTTTTGGCGCAGGGGTGACAAAAGGAAAATTACCAGTTTCTATTCATAAAAAATTTGCTGCAGGTCATGGATTGAACTCTTCGAATTTAAAAAGGTTGGCATATACCTTCCCAGAGAAGGTCGGAATGGATAGTGAAAAATTAGTACGAGTTGATTCGATTGCAAAAGTTATTCTTGAAGAAAAAATGGCTCCAGGTATGCAAATATTAGTGGCTAGAAAAGGAGAAGTTGTATATCGAAAAAGTTTTGGATATCATACTGCTGGCAAGAAAAGAGCGGTTAAAAATACTGATTTGTATGACCTGGCCTCTTTGACAAAAATATTAGGAGGTGTACCGCCAATTATGAAAGCTTTTGAAGAAGAAAAATTCGGTCTTAACACCTATATCGGTGGTTTGATGCCGGTTTTAAAAGGTACCGATAAAGATAGTATTACCATTAAAGAATCATTATCACATTATGGTCGGTTTAAAGCTTGGATACCTTATTACTTAAGTACATTAGACAGTGTTACGAGAGAACCACTTAAAGAATATTATAATGTGCGAAAAACAAAAAGGCATGGTATTCAAGTTGCTCGAAATATGTTTTTAACTACGAGTTTTAAAGATACTATCAATAAGATGATTGCCGAATCACCTTTACGGGAAAAGAAGGGGTATAAATATAGTGGTTTGATATTTTATTTGTTCAAAGATTACTTAGAAAAGACCTATGGAACCTCTTTAGATAAAATAAACATTTCTAATTTTTATCAACCCTTGGGAGCAACAACATTAACATATAATCCTTTAGATAAATTTCCAGAAAATAGAATTGTACCTACTGAGATTGACAAATTTTATCGAAAGCAATTATTGCATGGATATGTGCATGATCAAGGTGCGGCAACCTTAGGAGGAATAAATGCAAACGCCGGATTATTTTCTAATTCTAATGATGTTGCTAAAATGATGCAATTGTATCTGCAAAAAGGGTTTTACGGTGGTAAACGTTATTTCGAGAAGGAGACCTTTGATACATTTAATAAACGCTATTATGAAGGTGAAGGTGTACGACGAGGTTTAGGATTTGACAAACCACAATTAGACCCTGATATTAAGGCCACATGCGGATGTGTATCTTCTGAGAGTTTTGGGCATAGTGGTTATACGGGTACTTATACCTGGGCTGATCCTGAGACTGAGTTGATATATGTCTTTTTATCAAATAGAGTGTATCCGACTGCTGATAATAATAAATTGGTCATGAAAAATATAAGAACAGAAGTTCAACGTTTGATTCAAGAAGCAATTATCGATTAGTCTGATGTTTAAAATACAACAGCTGTATCTGCTCTTGACGTTACTTTTTGTAGTACCTGCGATCGCACAAAAAGATAGCCTCGTTACCAAGAAAAACAAGAAAAATCAATTTTTCAAAAAAATGATCGTCCCTGTGGGGCTTATTACAGTTGGTTCAATACTATCTGGAAGTAAGGGTGAGATTAACATACAAAATGATATAAGAAAAGGCGTCGGAAAAGGAGTTTCTACACGTTTAGATGATTATTTTAGATACGGACCGATGACAGAATTGGCAATTGCAAATGCCATAGGGTTAACATCTAAAAATCATTGGTTTGATCAGGCTAAAAACTTGTTTATAATTGATGTGGCTTCTTTTATAACCGTGCGATCTCTCAAATCTATCGTGCAACGTTCACGACCTAATAACATGTACATTTATAATTCATTTCCATCTGGACACACCACCTTGGCTTTTTCGAATGCTTCTATGCTGTATTATGAGTACAAAGAACATCATCCTGTATTCGCTTACAGTGGATATGCTTTCGCAATGGCAACAGGAACCTTGAGAGTGTTAAATGATAGACATTGGATTGGCGATGTCTTGGTAGGTGCGGGTATGGGTATGTTGATTACTCATCTTGTGTATAAATTAGAACCTTTAAAAAATTGGAATCCATTTAGAAAAAGTAAACACTTAAGTTTTGGCCCAGTTTTAAATAGAGATGAACTTATGATACGCCTGAATTGGAGATTTTAGAATAGTTGATGTATCTCTATTCCTTAGTCAACGTACGTTGATATTTTGGTTTTCGTGAGAAAAAAGAGTAGAAAAACACTCAAGACTAAATATAGCAATGCATTGGTTGGTCCAAAGAAATAATGTGCCAATAAAGATTGCAATCCGTAAAACAACGGGAAAGCAGTAATACCAATAGCGAGTTTGGTGGTAGAGACGAATTCTGCTTCTTGAATATTTGGTTCAATTAATTTATAAATGATTAAAGGAATTACGCTATTTAACCCAACTACTAACTTTAATAATCGCCAAAAGAATACAGGCTTTTTAGATCGGGCATTTGTAGGAACTTTGTGTTCATCTTTATGGCCGTCACGTAACAACTCATTGCTTGATTTTGGATCTAAAAAATTTGCGTTGCCTAATTTTTTGATCACCTCTTCATAATTTTCAATATCTTCTATATGGGTCGTAAGTTCTTTCATTTTTTCATGAACTACTGCCTTTAACTCTTGCGTTGAGGTATTAATATTGTCGCTATTATAATATTGATTAACATCTATCGGTTTTCCGTAATAAATCGATACCGATTCGGCATATTCATCTGCCTTGGTATAGTTCAATCCAATAGGTACAATTGTTAAATTCAAATTATCATTTTGCTCCAGTGCGCCAAAAGTTATTCTTGTAAAACCCTTACTCAACGGACGTACCCATCTTCTAATATCGTGCGTACCTTCAGGAAAAATTAATAAAGACCTTTTTTTATTTAAGATGTTATAGCATTTATTAAATATTTCGTTATTCTTTGCCAAGGTTTCCTTACCATCACGCAAGCGATAAATAGGTAGCATATTTACAGTAGACAAAATCCATTTAACTAATCGTATCTTAAATGCACTCGCACGTGTTAAAAAATGAATATTTCTAGTCGTTGTTGTCGCAATCAATAAAGGATCGATAAGTGCATTTTTATGATTAGAAACAAATAACAAGGCTCCTTTTTTTGGTATATTTTCTTTACCAATTACCTTGATCTCCTTAAAATAAAAGTGAAGACCAGTTCTAATATAAATTTTAACAAGATGATACCAAATACGTTTCATAATTATGCAACGACTTTTGTTGTTTTTTTAGACCAAAAATACGCTAAACATAAGCCAGAAGCAATATCCCAAACACTCCAAAAAGCTAAGCACAATGCCATGCCTCCCAGTCCTTCAAAAAAGGCAAAGCATAAGAGTAATCCTAAACCAGAATTTTGAATCCCCGTTTCAATTGCCAAGGTTTTTTGATCTTTAAATGATAATCCCATGAGTTTAGAAAAGTAAAAACCAGAAAAATATCCTGTAAAGTTGAGCGCAAGAACTACAATCAAAACGTAGTGCACGTATTCCATAAAAATAGACCAATTTTCATAAAATGCTCCTCCAATAAATGCTAGCAACATGAGAATAGATAATGGACGCAGTACCTTAGAAAATTTGTCAGCGATAATAGGTTTGTAATGACGAATGAGCATTCCTAAAATTAAGGGCACACCTAAAATAAGACTTACTAACTTTATAAGTACGAATGGGTCTAATGCAACCGATCGTAAAATTTTTGCCGTTGGTTCATAGAATCCACCCCATATAGCTAAGTTTAACGGTGTCATGACGATGGCCACGAGTGTGGCAAATGCTGTTAAACTTACTGATAATGCAGTATTTCCTCCAGCTAAATGCGTGGCAAAATTAGAAATATTGCCTCCAGGACAAGCAGCTACCATGATCATACCCAGTGCAATACTCGGATACGGATTCATAATAGTTACAAGTAAAAAAGTAAGAAATGGAAAGAGAATAAATTGTGAAACAATCCCAATAATCACAATTTTTGGATGCACAAACAAACGTTTAAAGTCTTCAATTTTAATACCAAGAGCAACACCAAACATAATAACGGCAAGTATAACGTTTACCGCCCATAATTCTTCATTGTTGAAGTTGATTTTAAGTGTATCTAGCACTTCGTTGGTGCTAATTCTTAAAGACATATTCTATAATATTAGCACCCATTTTTAGTGCTTTTTCTCTAACTTCTTTCGGATCATTATGAGCCTCTTCGTCTTCCCAACCATCACTTAGGTCACTCTCATAATCATAGAAACAGACCAATCTTCCTTTATAAAAAATACCAAAACCTTGTGCCGGTTTTCCATCATGCTCGTGAATTTTCGGAAGTTCTTTAAATGTATACGTTTGTTTATAGATGGGATGTGAATAAGGAATCTCTTGAAAACTTAATTCAGGGAATACTTTTTTCATTTCACGTCGAATATATGGGTCAATACCATAATTATCAGACACATGAATAAAGCCTCCCGCCATTAAATAATTTCTAATACTTTCGACATCATCTTCAGAAAAGAAAACATTACCGTGTCCTGTCATAAAAACAATGGGATAGTTAAAGATGTCATTACTATTTGTAGCCACCGTCTTAGGCGTTTTTATTATGGTAGTCTTGATATTAGCATTAGAAAAAGCTATTAAATTTTTAACAGCTGTAGGATTAGAATACCAATCACCACCACCGTCATATTTTAATGTAGCAACCTCTTGACCAGCTATCAAACTAGTAAAAAATAAAAAGAAAAGAAATTTATACACGGTCTTCTTGGGTTATAATAACCAAATATAATTTTTTAAACTAAGAAGGCAAAGTTTGTCTTCTGATATTTAAAATTAATACAAAATTAATAGGAACACTTTTGCGCTATTTCGTAAATTTGTAAACTTAAACTTTAAATTAGATTAAATGAAAAATCAAATAATTAAGATTGCTACGGTATTCGTAATGGTGTTAGCAATCGTATCATGTAAAAAAGCGAAGAATGAAACAGAAGCTAAAGCAGCTGAAGAAGTTTCAGAAGTAGCAGGAGCAAGTTCATATACTGCTGATGCTAGCGCAAGTACAATCGCTTGGAAAGGTACTGCACCAACAAAAGCACATAATGGTACTATCAGTATATCTGAAGGGTCATTGGCACTGGATGGTGGAAAATTAACTGGAGGTAATTTTATTATTGACATGAATTCTATCGTATGTCTAGATATAGAAAACGAAGAATACAATGGAAAATTAGTGGGGCATTTAAACAGTGCTGACTTTTTTGATGTTCAAAACAATGCCTTTAGTGCTTTTGCAATTACAGGTGTAGATGAGAAAGATGGTAAAACGATGATCAAAGGTAATTTGACGATGAAAGGAATTAAAAAGAATATTGAGTTTCCTGCAACTTTGAGTGTTGATGGTGATGCCGTTTCTTTAACAAGTGAAACATTTACAATTGATAGAACTGAATGGGGAATAAAATATAATTCTGGTAAGTTTTTTGAAGATCTAAAGGATAAATTGATAAATGACAATATAGAATTATCATTTACCGTGAAAGGAACTAAAGCCGCAATGTAAATTCGGAGATTTAAAATAAAAAAGCTGCCTATTAGGCGGCTTTTTTTATGCGTTTTGAATTGCGACTGTATGAACAGCTACAATACCCGCAGTTTCAGTACGTAACCTACTTTCTCCTAAGTGAACAGGAAGATACCCTTTCTTTAAAGCTATTTGTATCTCTGAAAGTGAAAAATCTCCTTCAGGTCCAATTAGAATAGTAGTATCTGAAGCCTTTATTAACTGAGTGTGTAGTGCCTCTTTTTCGTTGTTCTCACAATGGGCAATAAATGAATTAGTATGCCGAGTTTTATTTACAAAATCTTTAAAAGAAATAGGCTCATGGAGTACCGGAAAATGATATTTGAGTGATTGCTTACTTGCAGACTCTATAATTTTCTGCATGCGATCTAATTTTAACACTTTACGCTCAGATCTTTCACAAATAAGAGGCGTAATTTCATCGATTCCTATTTCGGTAGCTTTTTCTAAAAACCATTCGAACCGATCGTTGTTTTTAGTTGGAGCAATACCAATATGTAATTTATAAGGTCGCGGATTATTTTTTTCTATGACTTTTGTAATAGTCACCGTACATTTCTTTTCACTGGCAATATCGATTTTTGCGGTAAATAGAAACCCATTACCATTGGTAATATTTAAAAAATCACCTTCCTTTTTTCGCAGTACTTTAACGATATGTCTACTTTCAACCTTATCGAAGGTGAATTGTTGGTCGCTCGAAGTAATATTTGAATTGTAAAAAAGTTGCATTATAAATTTTTACGATACGTTCTTCTTCTTTTGCAAAGTTTAGGATCAAAACGTTTCCAGATTTGTTGAATTGCCGTATTGTCCTCCAATTCAGGAGTTCGAATACAATTTTCTATGCCGAGCTTGTCAAAAGTCAAGTAGCATTCATTAAAGAGAATAGCATGCACACCTTTGTTTTGATAATCAGGATGAACCCCAATCAAGTAAAATATAACATCTTTACTTTTTTTCTTTGCTTTCAATAGATGAAATATACCAAAAGGAAAAAGCTTACCATTTGCCTTTTGCAAAGCTCTAGAAAAAGAGGGCATTGTAACGGCAAATGCTACTAAATTGTCATCTTTATCGGCTACATATTTAATATATTCAGGGTTAATAAAACTGATGTATTTCTTTTTAAAGTATTCCCGTTGCTTGTTTGTGATGGGAGTAAAAGTAGAAAGTTTAGAATATGATTCATTAAATAAATCGAACATATTGTCTGCGTAGTGCATGACCTCTTTGGTCGACTTAAAGTTTAAAGCTTTTAACTGATACCTTCTTTTTATTAAATCTTGCGCCTTTGCAAAATGTTCAAGTTTGATATTTTTGAATGGCATACGCCACTCGAGGTGTTCTTTTTCTTTTACAAATCCAAGTTGTTCTAAGTGTTCTTTGTAATATGGATGGTTATACCAAGTAATCATGGTGCCTAAATGCTCAAAACCCTCAATTAAAACTCCAACTTTATCGAGATTAGAAAAACCAACAGGTCCTTCCATAAATTCTAAGTCTTTTTTTTTGCCGATAGCAGTTACCTTCTGTAATAATGCGTCAGTTACAGTTACATCATCGATGACATCAAACCAACCAAAACGCATTTTTTTAATTTGTTGTTTTGTAATTTCTGTGTGGTTTACAATCGCAGCGATTCTACCAACAATGGTATCATTTTTATAAGCTAAGAAAAAATGGGCGTCAGCAGTATCGAATGCAGGGTTCTTCTCTTTATCGAATACCGCCATCTCTTCACTAATAATAGGAGGGACCCAGTTCGGGTTATTTTTATATAAACTAAATGGAAATTTCACAAATTGTTTCAATTCCTTCTTCGTCGAAACTTCCTGAACATTTATCATGTATCGGTATCTTTTTTAGGCGGTTCGTAATTATTCTTCTCCTTTTTTTGCTTCTTCTTATTTTCTTTTTGCTCTTTTTTTAATTTTTTCAGTTCTTCTTTTTGTCTTCTTTTTTCTGCTTTACTTGTTTTTGGAGCGGCAATTTTCTTAATTTTTCTCTTTTTTGCCTTTACTTTTTTAACCTTACGCAACTTCTCTTTCTTGTCTTTCTTACCAAACAGTCTTTTAAAGAAGCCTTTTTTGTCATCGTCTTTGGCAACTTTTCCATCAGAACCGAGGAGTTTAAATTTGTCTTCATGCTTATCTATTCTCCAAGCAAAACCCGCACTGACTAAGAAGGCCGATCCGTCACGGTCACTAATACGTCTTAAAGATAAATCTACTTGTTTGTCTTTTGCCATTAAGTAGGCTGTACCTAACCCAAATTGAAAATCATTAGGAATATTGTCATCTTTAAAGATACCTTGATGTTCACCAAATATTGATATTCTATCATTGATCGAGTAGGTACCTGTAAGAATATATGAATTCTCTTTTTGACCAGAACCAATTTTATCCATTACTAAATTCATCAAAAACACGAAACGATCAGAAAAATCATTTTGAGTATAAATAGCAAGACGCGGACTAAATTTTCCATCTAAAAAACCAGGTGTATTCCCGCGAACATAATTTTTGGTAATCGGAATATTAACACCTGCATAAACGGCAACTGATGGAATGAGGCGTTTCCAATCATAAGCCATTTTTTTCTTCCAACTTTTAATCTCTTTACTTTTATCTTTATACTTTGGCATATACACCAAGTACTTACCGCCAACCGTGAGCTGACTCAACCCAAGTCGAGAGAGATCATCTATAAGAGGATCTTCAAACTTTATATTGTCATATTGAAAGGCAAGGTTCATGTTGATTTCTAGTTTTTCATAGAACTTACCATAACGTACCATGACGTCAGTGCCTATTGAAGAAGCCTTTAAGTTATTAGTTTTGTCTGTGATATTTTGGTAAAACAATCCACTTTCAAATTGTAAGACATCGGTACCTACACTAAACGGACTATCTGTAAAACCCGGTCGTCTAGAATTAATAACTTCAGTGTATTGAGCGTTAGTCGTTTGGAATACAACTAATAAAAGAAAAAGCGTTAAAAAATTCTTCATAAATAATTTTCGAATATACAAATTAAAGATTTTATTATAATCAAACGTTTTAGTTGTCTGCAAATTGTTATTTTTGAATTAATATTTCAATTTTATGCAAGAGGCCGGGCTCGTGAATTTTTTAAGAACAATACTTGTAATTTTGGTGATCTACTACGCATTCAAAATTATTATGCGTTTTGCTTTCCCATTATTGATGAAAAAGTTCATGGGAAAAATGGAACGAAAATTTCAAGAACAACATGGGCAATACCAACCAAATCAACCTAGAACCAAAGTTGGTGAAACGGTCATTGATAAAAAACCTAGTTCAAATAACCCATCAAATAACAACGTTGGAGAGTATGTTGATTATGAAGATGTTGACTAATTTAATTCCAAAAAATGATAGAAATAGGTAAAAAAGTTCTTCCATATATTATTGCAATTTTAACCTTTACAATCGTTTCCTTAGCATATTTTTCACCTGTGTTAGAAGGAAAGCAACTTTCTCAAAGCGATATAAATCAATTTAAGGGGTCTTCTAAAGAAATTGTAGAGCATCGTGAGAAATTTGGAGAAGAACCTTATTGGACCAATAGAACTTTTGGGGGCATGCCCGCTTATCAAGTGAGCGCTTATTACTCTCATAATTATATAAAGAGTATAGATGGATTTTTGAGGTTTTTGCCTAGACCGGCCGACTATTTATTTCTCTATTTTATGAGCTTTTTCATACTATTGTCTGTATTGAAAGTAGAATGGAAATTGGCCATTTTAGGAGCACTCTCCTTTGGATTTTCAACCTATTTGATCATTATATTTATTCCTGGTCATAATGCGAAGGCGCATGCCATCGCTTATATGCCAATGGTGCTGGCTGGCATATTATTAGTGTTTAAGCGTAACTATTTGAAAGGTTTTGTGTTGACGGCATTGGCCATGGCTTTTGAAGTTTCGGCAAACCATCCTCAAATGACCTATTACTTATTATTCTCAGTACTAATTTTAGGAATTGTTTATCTAATCGATGCCATTAAAGACAAAGAATTAACTCATTTTATCAAGAGTGTCTTAATTTTATCGGTAGCTGTAATTTTAGCTGTTGGGGTCAATGCTACCAGTTTATTGGCAACCAAAGAATATGCGAGCGAAAGCACAAGAAGTAAAAGTGAATTAACAATAACCACGAGTGGTGCGCCGAAAGCCGAAATTTCTTCGGGATTGTCTAAAGAATATATCATGCAATACAGTATTGAGATTCCCGAAACGTTCAATATTATGATACCGCGATTTTATGGAGGAGGAAGTGGTGAGAATATTGGAAAGGATTCTGAAACATATAACTTTTTAAAAGATAAAATTGGTAGAACACAAGCCAAAAGTTTTGCCGAAGGAGCTCCTACTTATTGGGGAGAGCAAATAATTGTAGAGGCGCCAGCGTATATTGGAGTAGTGCTTATTTTTCTCTTTGTACTAGGTTTATTTGTTGTAAAAGGAAAATTGAAGAAATGGTTGTTGGCCGCCACTATTTTTTCTTTTGTGTTGAGTTGGGGACGACATTTCTCTTTTGTGACGAATTTTTTTATTGACTATATACCTCTATACAATAAGTTTCGAGCCGTCTCGTCAATACAAGTAATTGCTGAATTGGCCATACCATTATTAGCAATTGTGGGTCTGCATCGATTTTTAAATGATACGAATGAGAAGCATGAAAAGCTAACCTATTTAAAATATAGTTTTTATGGTGTTGGTGGTTTAGCATTGTTATTTACCTTGTTCGGAACGAGTCTATTTGATTTTGAAAGTTTTAGAGATGCAGGATTAGAAAAGCAACTTCCAGGATTTAGCGAAGCGATTATGGCAGATAGAAAATCAATCTTCTTTGCCGATAGTTTGCGGGCACTTATTTTAGTGCTACTTTCAGGTGGTGTTTTATGGGTCTTTATTAAAGATAAAATCAATGCAAAGGTTGTAACCATAGCTTTTACAGTATTAATTTTGTTTGATTTAGTGTCGGTAGATAGACGATATGTAAACTCTGATAATTTTGTCTCGAGCCGTCAACAAACGGCTTCGTTTCAACCATCACAAGCCGATACTGAAATATTAAAAGACAAATCTCATTATCGCGTGGCTAATTTCGGGATAAACCCAATGCAAGATGGTAATACTTCATATTTTCATAATTCAATTGGTGGTTACCATGCTGCAAAACCTAGACGTTATGAAGAATTATTTGATTACCAAATAGCGAAGAATAATACAGAAGTATTGAATATGCTCAATACGAAATATATTATGTTTCCAGATGAACAAGGAAAAGTTGGTATCCAGCTCAACCCTAATGCGAATGGAAACGCATGGTTTGTGTCTGATATCAAATATGTGAATTCAGCGGATGAAGAAATGAGAACCTTAGATAGTTTGAACACAAAAGAATCAGCGATTGTACATGTTGATTTTAAGGAAAAACTAGGTAGTATTTCGATTCAAAAAGATTCAACTGCAATGATTGCGTTAACTAATTATAAAGCCAATGAAGTGACTTATAAAACAAGTGCAACCACAGAACAGTTGGCCGTTTTTTCAGAGATGTATTACAAGCACGGTTGGAACGCTTATGTTGATGGTGTTGAAGTGCCTCATATAAGAGCTAATTACGTATTACGAGCACTTAAAATCCCACCAGGTGAACACGAAGTTGTATTTAAGTTTGAACCCACCGTGATCAAAACGGGCAATACGATTACACTTGTATCATATGGTTTATTACTCTTGGTGCCTTTGGGATGGTTCTTTATAGAAAAAAAAAAACGAAATGTATAGTCAGTTACCTATAAAAAGGTATGGTCATACCATCGAATTTTTGCAAAGTGTATTGCCAGCTCCTGCTACTATTTTAGATTTGGGAATTCGAAATCCGTTTAGTGAGATTATGGAGCAACATGGATATACAGTTCATAATACAGATGGGGAAGATTTAGATGAGGTACCCGAAATTGTAAAAAAATATAAGGTCGATGCAGTAACCGCTTTTGAAATATTTGAACATTTATTGTCACCACTACAGGTATTAAAAGCGATTGAATCAACAAAGTTAGTGGCGACTATTCCATTAAATTTATGGTTCGCTAAAGCCTATAGAAGTAAAACTGACATGTGGGATAGACATTATCATGAGTTTGAAGATTGGCAATTTGATTGGTTGCTTGAAAAATCAGGTTGGGAGCTTAAAAAATCAGAAAAATGGACAAGTCCAATCAATAAAATAGGGTTTAGACCTATTTTGAGAAAATTCACTCCTAGATATTATGCTGTATATGCTGAAAAATAGAAGATCATGAAGTATATCTGCATGCTCGTTGATGGTTCTTATCCAAATGATATTAGGGTAAGAAAAGAAGCAGAAGCTTTGGTTGAAAACGGTAAAAAAGTACTTGTTGTTTGTCCTTCGAAGTCAAATGAGCCCAGAGAAGAAGTCATAAATGATGTGAACGTTCACAGGATAGGCGGAAATTATTCTCATAGCAAAAAGGGAATTTTTGACATAATTGAGAGTGTAACCAATATCAATCCTCTTTTTTATTTTGGATTAAAAAAAGTTTTCAAGAAATATGATATCGAATATTTACATGTACATGATTTACCTTTAGCAGGAACCGGCTATGCATTTAAATCTAAGGTGAAGCACTTGCTATTAGATTTACATGAGAACTTTCCTGAGGCGTTAAAAACTTGGTTTGCATGGAAAAAGAACCCAATCATAAAATGGAAGAATGCTGTTTTTATGAACCCAAAAAGATGGTCTAGAAAAGAGGAAAAATACTGTAAGAGATATGATACAATTATTTGTGTTGTTGAGGAAATGAAGAAGAAATTAGCAGAGAACTTTAGCATTGACTCTCAAAAAATGGTGGTAGTTTCCAATCATGAAAAGAAAGAGTTTGCTCTTAATTTTGATCATAAGGTAGTTCAAAATAGTATAGATCAACATGCTTTTTCAATTACTTATGTGGGTGGTTTTGGTCCGCATCGAGGCTTAGATACGGCTATAGAGGCGATGCCGAGTATTATAGAAAAAATTCCGAACGCAAAACTTTACTTAATCGGAAAAGGGAGTCATGACGTAGAAGAGAAATTAAAATATTTAATAAAAAAGAATCGGAGTGAAGGTTGTATAGAACTTGTGGGATATAGACCTTTTAAAGAGGTGTCGACGATTATGCAGTTATCTAAGCTAAACATTATACCTCATAAATCTAATGATCATACAAATAATACGATTCCGCATAAGTTGTTTCAAATAATGATGAGTAAAAGCTTACTATTAGTTAGTTCATGCAGGCCCTTGAAGAGAATAGTTGATGAATATGATGCAGGTCTAGTTTTTGAAGCTGATAATCCAATAGATTTTTCAGAAAAAGTAATATACGCGCATCAAAATTTAAATGACCTTTCTCATAAAGCAGAGAATGCGTTTAATGCTGTAATGAAACAGAATGAAAATTGGGATTCAGAAAGTTTGAAATTAGTGAAACTATATAATAGGTTAGGAGATTGAAAGTATTAATAGTAACATACTATTGGCCGCCCGCAGGTGGATCTGGAGTACAACGATGGTTGAAATTTGTCAAGTATCTTCGTGATTTTAATATAGAACCTGTTGTATATACGGTACAAGATCCTAAATATGCTATCGAAGATGAGGCCCTGCAAAAGGATATACCTGAAGGAATTGAGATTATAAGAACCCCCATTTGGGAACCAAACAACGTGATTTCTATATTTGGCAAAAAGAATAAAAAAACGAGTGCAGGGTTTTTAAATCCCAATCCATCTTTTTTTGGAAAGCTCGCGCAGTACATTCGTGCTAATTTCTTTATACCAGACGCTCGTAAATTTTGGATTAAACCATCAGTAAAGAAATTGAGTGCATATATTACGAGTAATAATATTCAAGTAGTTATTTCTACTGGTCCTCCACATAGTTTGCATTTAATAGGCTTACAGTTAAAACAAAAATTAGATTTAAAATGGATAGCAGATTTTCGAGACCCTTGGACGGATATTGATTATTTTCATCAGTTGCCATTAACAATGCGGGCGAAGAATAAACATAAACTTTTGGAACAAAAAGTAGTAGAAGGAGCAGATACGGTTATTGTAGTAGGGAAAACCATGAAGGCTAACTTTTCAAAGTTTAATACAAATGTACAAGTTATAACAAATGGTTATGATAAGACTGACAAGACACAAAAGGTAATTTTAGACACTCATTTTTCTCTTGTGCATATTGGGTTGATGAATGCTGATAGAAATCATAAAGCGCTATGGGAAGCTTTAAATCAACTGTGTGAAGAAAATGATAATTTTAGAACTGATTTAAGATTAAAGTTTATCGGTGCAGTTGCCACAGAAGTGAAGAATTCTATTGCCAAATTTAAGTTAAACGAAAATGCAACATTCATTGATTATGTTCCGCATCATGAAGTTGCGAATTATCAACGATCGGCACAGGTCTTGTTGTTATCCATAAATAATGTGCCAAGTGCTAAGGGAATAATTACAGGAAAAATATTCGAGTATTTACAGGCTGATAGGCCAATTTTGGGGATAGCCCCAATAGATGGAGATCTAGCAGAAATTATTAATACTACTAAAACAGGTGTAGTTGTTGGTTTTGATGATATTATACAATTGAAAGAATCGATACAAAAGATGTATGGTCAATTTAAACAAGATAAATTAACTATCGAGGGGCGAAATATTGAGCGTTATCATAGAAGAGCGCTCACTAATGAATTAGCGAACGTAGTAAAGGAATTAGTATTATGAAAAAAATTGTGACGATATTGGGAGCGAGGCCCCAGTTTGTGAAGGCTGCGGTGTTAAGTCGAATAATAAGAGATCATGCCCAAATTAAAGAAATTATTGTTCACACAGGCCAACATTATGACATGAATATGAGTGCCATTTTTTTTGATGAAATGGCGATTCCTAAGCCCTCATACAATTTGAATATTAACGAAATGAGTCATGGGGCAATGACGGGTCATATGTTCGAAGAACTTGAAAAAGTACTTCAAAAAGAAGAACCAGATGCTGTAGTGGTCTACGGAGATACAAATTCGACATTGGCTGGCGCTTTGGCGGCGAAAAAAATGAATATTAAGATTGTGCATATTGAGGCAGGTTTACGATCATTTAATATGGCCATGCCCGAAGAAGTAAATAGAGTATTGACAGATAGAATTTCTGATTTGTTATTATGTCCAACAGATATCGCCATTCAAAATTTACAGAAAGAAGGTTTTGCTAATTTCGATTCTGACATAGTTAAATGTGGAGATATTATGAAGGATGCTGTAGAATTCTATGGAAAAATGTCTGCAGCAAAATCATCAATTATTCAAGATTTAAACTTAGTAAAGAATAATTTTATTCTTGCCACTATCCATAGACAAGAAAATACAGATGATGTAGAAAAATTAATTTCTATTTTTGAAGGATTGGAAGAAATACATAGAGATACAGAGATTATATTACCATTGCATCCGCGAACACGGGTAATATTAGAGCGTCATAAACTTGACTATAATATTACAATGATTGATCCAGTTGGGTATTTTGATATGTTAGAACTGTTAAAGAACTGTAAAATGGTGATTAGTGATAGTGGAGGTTTGCAAAAAGAAGCATTTTTCAACAAAAAACATTGTGTTATAGCTAGAGAGGAAACCGAGTGGATAGAGTTAGTTTCTAATGGTTTTGCCGAAATTGTAGGTAGTGATAAGACCTTATTGATTGAGGCATTTAATAAATTTAAGAATAGCGATGTCGATTTTTCTAAGAATTTATACGGCACTCAAGTAGGAAAGCGCATTCATCAAGAAATACTTTCAATTTTAAAATAAGATATATGAAATTACCAAAATTTTTATTGGGTGACAATACCGATCATCCTGATGACATTTTTATTATACATACTGGTTTTCCGCAATTCATAATTAATTTAGTGAATGATGAAATAGAATGGTTGGAGGATTTGAGTGGAGAAAATGAGGCTGAATTGACAGAGGAAATGAATAATTTAATAAAGCTATCATCCGAATTTTATGATAGAGAAATGAAACGGTATGAGGCATAAAAAAAAGCTACTTTTTTTGAAGTAGCTTTTTTTAATTTAATTTTCTCTACCACCTTTGTGGTTGTCTTGCCATTCTTTTAATTCATCCCATTTCCCTTCATGGGCCATAAGCGCTTGCTTAGGCCACGTTTTGGGTGAATGTACGCGATATCTCGGGCCAGCTTCTTCTAATATTTTTTCTAATCTACTTACTGCTGTTTCAGAAAGTTGTTTGAAACTCCAAATACTATCATCATTTAGAAGCCCTTTAATCTTAGGTCCAATACCTTCTACTTTCGTTAAATCATCTTTTACAGAATCATCTACTTTGGCTACGCCATCAACAAAGTTTGCAGCAGCAGCTGTACTCACTCCGGGTGCGGATACTTTTTTAACTTTCATGGTCGTATCATCTTTCTTACTATTTTGCAATGAGTTGTACTTTGATCTCCAAGCACTAATTTCGTTGCTACATTTGTTTTGATACCACCAGCGCCAGAAGAACCAGCCTATTAGAAAAGCACCAAGCATCCATAGAAAAAGCTCGATTAAATGCCATGTATTTTGATTTGAAAATATTGATAAAGTCATAGTCGTTATTTTATAGTTATTTCTATTCTTCTGTTTTTCGCTCTACCCTGTTCAGTAGAATTTTCGGCAATTGGTTCATCTTCACCTTTTGAACTGGTTTCAATAATAGATGCCGAAATACCTTGAGATATTAGATAGTCTTTTACGTTATTCGCTCTACCTAAACCAAAAGCATAATTATTGGTTCCTACACTATCGGTATGACCTTCTACATATACTTTTTTATTAGGATATTTTTTTAAATAGTCTTTTAGTTCACTGGTGTAAGCGACTAATTTTCTATCTGGCAAAAATTCTTTTACAGCAAAATTAGAATACAAAGTTTTATTGGCAATGCTCTTTTCGACTTCAGCAATACGTTCATTGCTTATTGTTTTAAATTGTAGTGAAACACCTCCATAATAGGTGTTTTTCGTATCATAGTTGTAGGTCGATTCAATAATTTCTGTTGTTACCTTGTTCGGATTTATACCGGCATCGACTATAATTTTTTCTAAAGATCTAGCTCGTAAAATGCCTAAATGATTTCCGTTTATATTGGTTTCAGAAGCTAAATGCTCTACTGTAATGAGCAATTCTTTATCTTGATTGCTATTCAAATAATTGTAAATAGAATCTTTTAAACCAGTTAATTCATCTGGAATGTTTACACTTCCGTTAAGGGAAGTAGTTTCGAATCCTTTACCAAAATTAAAAACGGAAGATCCGTCATCATTTTTTACATAAAAGGTTTTGTGCACTGGTTCTTCAGGTACTGAAGCGTCGTCAACGACTTTTGAAGGTTCTTCTATTTTCGTACTATTTTCTGTCTGGTTGTGAGCAATTGCACAATCACCAAGTAGGCTATTGCCTAAGTATTGGTGAACGATTAATGCAAAGCACGCCCATAACAAAAAAGCGCCTAATGCAGGCCAAAATTTCGTCATATATTTTAGGTTTGGTTGGTTATTTGAATTTAAAAGTAATGAAAAGTTTTTTTTAAAACAAATGTATCTCTTTATAAGAGAATTCATTACAGATTTAAATATAGATAATATTTAAATTCATAAGTATGACACGTCTATTTTTGAAAAGTCACAAAAAGTTGAAAAATACTCTTAAAACTATTTTGCAGATTCTACCAATTCTAGTTTGTCTAGAGTTGTTTTAGTAGTAAATAAACCATAATTTATAACTACTTTTTTTCTTTCAAGTTTTTCAATTGTACCAACCGAATCACTATCTATTATACGAACTCTATCATTAATTTTATAGACATAATTTGATTTCTCTTGCTCAATTTTTTTGGTAACCGCTTGTTTCCGTTGTCTTACTTTTTGCACTTCGATTAATACTTCCTTTTTTACAACCTCTAATTTCTCTTGGCGTTTTTTTTCAACGACTTTGGCTCTTTTTTTTGCAGCTTTTGTTTTGGGCGCCACTTTTTTAGAATACTTAGATTTTTCTATGGTAACCCATTTCATAAAATCAGCTAAAAATTGTTTCTTATTATTGGTTTGGAAGTATTTGTTTAAGAATTCATTTACTTTTCGTCCAGTTGAGATCATTTTTTGATTACTGTCATATAACTCTTGAAAACTCTCTAATTTTTCTTTTATTTTTTCTTGTTTATCAGATAAACTTTCTGAATGTTCTTTAGCTTTAGATTGGGCTTTTTCAAGACTTTCAGATGTTTTTTGAAGTTTATTTCGTTCCTTTTGCAGTTTAGAAATCGTTTTATCTAAACGAATTTTTTCACCTTCTACTTTCTTTTTGGCTCTATTTATTAAGCTAAATGGAATACCATTTTTTTGAGCTACTTCAAATGTAAACGAACTTCCGGCTTGACCTATATATAATTTAAACAATGGTTCTAACGTACGCTCATCGAATTGCATATTAGCATTGGTTACATGTTCTAACTCATTTGCTAATACCTTTAGATTTGCATAATGTGTAGTAATAATACCGAAAGCTTGCTTTTCATAGAATTCTTCTAGAAAGATTTCTGCCAAGGCACCGCCTAATTCTGGATCGCTACCCGTACCAAATTCATCAATTAGAAATAAAGTATTAGCATTACATTTTCTAAGAAACGTACGCATATTTTTTAGTCTATAGCTATAAGTACTTAACTGATTTTCTATAGACTGATTGTCACCAATATCAGTGAGAATAGTATCAAAAAAATACACCTCGCTTCGCTCGTGAACAGGAATCAAAATGGCACTTTGAATCATTATCTGTAATAACCCAATTGTTTTTAAGGTGATACTTTTACCACCAGCGTTTGGCCCAGAAATGACAATTATTTGCTGTTGCTGATTGAGTTCTATTGTTTGAGGTATAGTCTCTATATTTTGTGTTCTATTGCTACTTAATAAAATGGGGTGATAAGCATCTCTTAAATAGATGCGTTTTGTATTTGTAATAGTTGGTAATAAAGCTCCAATCGATTGTGCATATTTGGCTTTGGCAGCAACGAAGTCTAAACGAGTAAGAAAATACTGATAGTCATGTAATAACGTTAGATACGGTCGAATATCATTTGTTAGTTGCTTTAAAATACGTACTATTTCCTCTTGTTCTTCAGCGATCAGATTTTGCAATTCTCTATTGAGACGCAAAGTAGATTCTGGTGCAATATAGGCAATGCTTCCAGTTTTGGAGTTTCCTAAAATAGAACCTTTTACTTTACGACGATGCATCGCTTGTACTGCGAGTACTCGTTGATTTTCAATTACTGATTCTCTAATATCATCCAAGTAACCAGCACTCGAATAGCGACTCAAGGCTGCAGAAAAACTACTACCAATTTTACCACGAACACTGTTCATCTCTTTTCGAATACTTTTTAATTGTGAGGAGGCGTTGTTATCTACTTCTCCAAAGTCATTAATGATGTTTTTGGTAGTCTCTGAAATAATGTAGGTTAATTCTATTTCACTAGCTACTTTGTACAATGTTGGATAGTATTCTTTAAATTTTTTAAAGAATACTATTAAGAAATTTGAAGTTGTAGCTATTGAAACAATATCTTGAAAAGCTCCTGCTTCTAGAAAACTATCATTTATGCTTAATAAATGTAGCTGAGCAGTGATTTCTTCGAAATGATGATTGGGTACTTTATTTTCATTTTCGAAAGAAGCGACATATTCATTGACCAAATTTAATTCTTCGAGTAGAGTAAGTCTTGCTGAGATAGGAGTAATTTTTAATACCTCTTGCTTTCCTAAATTAGAAATACAGTAGTGGCTAATACTGTTGATGACAGTATGAAATTCTAGATCATTTAGGGTCTTTTTGGTTATTTTACTACTCAAAATTGTATTTTTGAAATCAAATGCAAAGTAACTATTTTTAGTGAGTATTATGACAGTAAAAATTGCAGATAGCTGGAGGCCTATTTTATATGAAGAGTTCGAAAAGCCTTATTTTAGGGGCTTGACAGATTTTGTTCGTAGTCAATATAGAAAGTATACCTGTTATCCTAAAGGGGAACACATTTTTGCCGCTTTTGATTATTGTGATTTTAATGAATTGAAGGTCGTAATAATAGGACAAGATCCATATCATGGAATAGGGCAGGCTAACGGATTGTGTTTCTCAGTAAATGATGATGTTACACATCCACCGTCTCTAATCAATATTTTTAAGGAGTTAGAGTCTGACTTAGGATTGACAGTCCCGTCAAGTGGGAATCTAGAACGGTGGGCGAGACAAGGCGTATTGTTGTTAAATGCCACCCTAACCGTAAGAGCTCATGAAGCTGGTTCACATCAAAAACAAGGTTGGGAACAATTTACAGATGCCGTCATAAGTAACATATCTCAAGAAAAAGAGGATGTGGTATTTTTACTTTGGGGAGGTTTCGCTAAGAAAAAAGGAGCCAAAATTGACACGCAAAAGCATCATGTATTAACTAGTGGTCACCCTTCGCCATTAAGTGCCAATAGAGGTTATTGGTTTGGCAATAGACATTTCAGTAAAACAAATGATTTATTGAATCAGAAAAATCTTAAGAAAATTGTTTGGTGATAGTAACTAGATTCTAGCTTTATAGATTGATAATGTTACGCTCATAACTTACTAAAATATGTTGTTAGATACTTGTGTCTTATTTCAATAAAGGTGTACATGATTTCAATTTCTTGTTCAAAATCATTCGCATCGTAATATATAGATGCGTTAATAGGCCATATTTTAAAGTTTTTCTTTGCTTTTTTTTCTATCAGATTACTTTTCATAGCGATTCTTTCCCTTAATCCTTTAACACTTAAAATGTCATTATTATTTAATTTTCGCCATTTGTTTTTTAGTTTTTTCTTGTACCACTCACAACCCAGTAGTCGTTTAAATAAGATGGATCGTTCTACATTTAATGGTCGGTCATTTAAGTTTAATTCGTTATCACCATCACGCCCAAAACTGTGGTCGTAATCCCATGGTGCAACTCTCATAGGAGTCGTATTATTTTGTTTGTATAGATAGAAATTTTTTTAAATCCCATCGCTGTTATTCGTAATTAATAATAAGAGATGCCAATCAATTATGTTATCAATATCTAACAATTTTGATATTTTAGTTTCGAAGTTTTCAGTGTTTTTGGCGAGGATAAATTCTCGTATAGATTCTATATACTCTCGCTTACTTTCATTTTTTATTTTTGGATATGTTTGTTGATGAAAATTAACCGAATCTTTAGCAGTAACGTTGTTATAATTCTTCATGAAGATTTTCGGTTCTTTGAATATCATAGCCATTGTATCTTTAGCCACCAGATCTAAACTTGATTTGTCGAGTTTTTCCATTAAAACATAAAGTCCGTTGTAATCTCCATTCAGTTCTAATTCTACATATTTGCTCTTGGGTGCAATATTTGCATCACCCATTAATGAGAATAATTCATAGGATAAGACATGTCTCATAAAAGTCTTATCAATATAATTGGCGTTTAAAACCCAATCATCATCATCAGGTAAAGATGCTAGTGAAATATCTTCCTTTAAATCGATTTCATAAGAATGTTTGGGAAATGTAATCGAAAAACCGCCTCTTCTTTCTATTTTTCCATGATATATAATTTGCCTTTTATTTGCGATTTCATGGAGTTCCATATCCACTTTTTTATCCATTGGTATCTGATTTTTGTGAACAAGGTTTAGTACGAAGAACTCATTGTTTTCTGTAGTGGTTTCCTGCTGCGAGAATCCTGATACGAAGAAAAACATTGCGATAACTAGAGTAGCTAACTTTTTCATTTTTATATTCAACGTGTCGTTTCAATTAGTAATTACTTAAGACATACATTGTATGGCCTAAAGTTCTATTTTAGGCTAAGTTCGTTTAAAATAATGTCTGAAGCAAAAGTGATTTTATAAAAAGTAAAAACCGTTCTATCTATAGTTAGACAAAACGGTTCTTGGTTGGTTGTTGATAAAAATTAAGCTACTTCGGTTTGGTGTAAAGTAACTTCGGTTAAGGTTGGGTTTGTTTCAATGTCAGTAGATGCCGAACAGTTGCGTGTTGATCCGCACGAAATTAATAGTGCACATGCAATTACAAATAGTAAGAATGATATTGCTTTTCTCATAAACTTTTGATTTTACGATCATTAGTCTATCTTTTTCAATAGCATTTTTGCATTTACTTCCTCTCTTATAACGTTAAACTTTACTAATTTATTTTGAATGGTACGAATTAATTTTTTTGAAACATTTTTTTTTCTATTCCATTTGGTTATTGAAAGCCACTCTTTAATGTCTTCTATTTGTTGCTCATACCGTGCAGCTAGTAGTGCATCTAAGTTGTCAATTTGATAGGGCACTTCGAATTTTTTTAATTGCTTATTGATAACTTTCACAACGTTTTTAATCGCCTTTGGTTCCTGTGTTAAAATTTCATCTCTTACAGCAATAACGAAACAAGGCCAAGGTGTAGTAACACTATCAATTCGCCTAAAAACACCACTGTCAACCAATGGTTTGGTAGTAAAATGTTCCCACATAAAGTAATCTGCCGTACCCTTGGTGAGCGCTTCAACACCACCATCAAGGTTTTTTACAATTTCATATTGTAAATTATTCGTGTCGAATCCGTTTTTATGCGCATTCACAATGGCCATTAATTGAGATCCAGATCCATATCTACTAATGGCAATCGAGGCTTCTCTTAAATCTTCTATCGATTTAAATTTTGACTTTGCTCCCACGTGGATTCCCCATAATAATGGAGATTCTACATAAACTTTGATGATCTTACTAGGATTGCCATTGATAATGTCTTTTATAATACCTTCGGTCAATACCACGGCCATATCAATGCTGCCATCTCGTAAAGCTTTGCACATAGCTCCTGTACCACCATGAAAGTCTTGCCATTGTAAATCAACTCCTTTTTTAGAAAACTTACCTTCTTCGATGGCTAAATGCCATGGTAAATTAAAATGTTCTGGCACCCCGCCAATTTTTATACTTTTCATTTATAACGCTAACTTTTGCAATGTATATTCTATTAATTTTTCAATCGTTTTTTTCGGATTTTCACTAAAAACTCCGTTAGCCCTATTTGCAATAATAGCGTTCATAGATAAGGCGTTGTGACCGAGTAATTTTGACATACCATAAATGGCTGCAGTCTCCATTTCTAAGTTCGTAATTGAGGTGCCTCGATAATTGAAAGAATCCATTTTAGAATTTAGATCAACGTTTCTGATCGGTAAACGCAATACGCGCCCTTGAGGGCCATAAAATCCAATAGCCGTTGCGGTAAGTCCCATAATTGTTTCGTGACTTTTTAATCGGTTTTCTAGTTCGGTACTATTTTTTACAACGTATGGTCTTGCCTTACGATCGTTCCAATGCGTATGTTCAATAAATGCATCCTCAATATTCTTCTCAAGTATATGCTCACAATCATATGCCTGCAACATACCGTCTAAACCAAGTCCATATTTAGAAATTAAAAAGCTGTCAATTGGAATGTCACTTTGAATGGAACCCGAAGTTCCAATACGAATAATGTCTAGTTTGGTATGCTTTTTTTTAACCGTTCTAGTGTTTAAATCGATATTCACTAAGGCATCTAATTCGTTAAAGACAATATCAATATTATCTGGACCAATGCCTGTAGAAATTACCGTAATTTTTTTACCCTTATAACTACCTGTAGTTGTTTTAAACTCTCGCTTATGTGTCGAAAATTCGATTACATCAAAATGCTTTGTAACTGTATCAACTCTATCTGGATCACCTACGGTAATAATAGTATCTGCAATATGTTCGGGCCTTAAATTTAAATGATAAATACTACCATCTGGGTTCAAAATAAGCTCAGAAGCTGCTATTTTAGTCATCGCTTTTACTTTATCCGCCAACGCGTTTTACATTAAACCCTTTTTCTTTTAATAGGGTCATAATTTTATCGCGATAGTCTCCTTGAATAATGATCTTATCATCTTTAAAACTACCACCAACACTAAGTTTAGTTTTTAATTCTTTGGCTAATTTTTTGAAATCAGAAGTAGCACCAGTATAACCTTCTAAAATAGTAATAGGTTTTCCTTTGCGCTTTTCGTATTTACAAATTATAGGATCCTCTTGCATCCAAATTGTACTTTTCTCCTTTGGTTTCTCTTCCTTTTGAGGAACATGATCAGGAAATAAATTTTTTAATTGATCTTGTAAATCCATTTATTTTTTAATTAATCCAAGTTCAATTAAGCGTTCAGTTAAGAATTGACCAGCTGTAATATCTTCATATAATTTGGGATGGTTGTCATCTATACAATTATCTAAGCAATTTAGAGGCATTTCACTAATTGGATGCATGAAAAAAGGAATTGAATAACGTGAAGTTCCCCATTTTTCTCTTGGTGGATTTACAACTCTATGGATTGTAGATTTTAAACGATTGTTTGAATGGCGTGATAACATGTCACCCACATTAATCACTACTTCGTCGGGTTCGGCGATGGCATCTAACCATTCACCTTTGTGATTTTGAACTTGTAGGCCTTTTCCTTGTGCCCCCATCAATAAGGTTATTAAGTTTATATCACCATGGGCAGCGGCTCTTACCGCATTCTTTGGTTCGGAAGTAATTGGCGGATAATGAATAGGTCGTAAGATGCTATTCCCGTTTTTTGCGTATTTGTCAAAATAAAATTCGTCTAAATCTAAGAACAGGGCTAAAGCTCTTAATACGTAAACCCCTGTTTTTTCGAGCATTTTATAGGTTTCTTTACCTACTTCATTAAAAGTTGGTAATTCATTTACAGTAACATTGTCAGGATATTCTTCTTCTAATTTTGGATTGTCTTCAACATATTGCCCAAAATGCCAAAACTCTTTAAGATCACCTTCTTTTTTGCCTTTTGCACTTTCTTTTCCAAAAGATACATAGCCTCGTTGGCCACCAATACCTTCAATTTCATAAGAGCGCTTCGTTTCTAAAGGTAAACTGAAAAACTTTTTTATTTCACTGTATAAATTATCGACTAAAGTATCACTCAAGAAATGTCCTTTGAGGGCAACAAATCCTATTTCTTCATACGCCTTACCAATTTCTGCAACAAATTTTTGTTTTCTTTTCGGATCATCAGATAAGAAATCTGAAAGATCAACACTTGGTATATTCTTCATAATGGTTCGAGTTTAAGTGATATAAAATTAAGTAAAAAATATTACTTTTTCTTCTTGTATAGCGGAATCAAATACGAGACGGTGTAGTTCAGTCCAAAGCCAGAATTATTAAAAAAAACACGATTGAAACCTGGCACAAATAAGTTTTTGAAATTGTCAGGTTCTTTAGTACTAATCATTTTTTTGCCGCTAAAACTAAATCCCATAAAGACATTGTGTAGTACTTCGGCCTTAATTCCCACTACAAATTCTGCCCACTGAGCATTCAAATTGTCATATTTTACAGGAGTTTCAACTTGTTGGGTCGGAAAAAATGGATCATTCGTTGAGAAGGCACTATTTAAAGTTTGGTTAAAAGTTGAAAAACCATATCGAAAACCGATATAGATAAGGTTTTCCATATCAAGCCAATTTTCGTAGGCGTTATAATCTACACCTGCTTTTATATATTGCCCATCAGTTGTAAAGTTTATAAAATCTTCGGCTCTTGTATTTTCAAGATATCCTAGTTCAGCTGCAACATACCATTTCTTAGAAATTCTATAATCACCAACTAATTCTAAGCCTTTTCTATTATCATCAATAAAAGTACTTATAGGATTATAAAGGTCAATCCCTACGCGTAATCCATAGCTATCTTTGTATACAATACTATCATTTACTTGCGAAAACAAGCCAATGGCGTAAAACATGCATATGAGACTAGTGAAATATTTTAACATGTGCTTGTGTTTCATTTTCTATGTTATCAGTCACTACTTCAATTCCCTTAATCCAGTTATCACTATCATTAGTCACATCATATATAACGTTACTAAAAGTACTTTTAAATCCGCATGATCTACCTACAAACACATCTTGAGATGCATAAGATATGGTAATAGTGTCCCTATTTAATGTAGTTGAGTTATCACTATTTATGGTTACTACATATTGCGTGCTGCTTATGGTGGCATTTACTGGTATTGCAATAGAATCTAAGCTAGAAAAAGTAAGAGAGTCTCCTGCAACTACCGAGGTATTTGATTTAATTGATAGCTGATTGACGGTCTTAAAATCAGTTGGATCGTCGTTGTCAAAAAAACGAATAACTAAATTCGGGGTGGTTTCATCAATACAAATATCATCACGTTCACAACTTGTAAAAGTGAGCATAAGTATATTTATGATGATAACATATGAAAAAAGTTTTTTCATCTACTCTTGTTTCAGTTTTAAAAGTACAACATTTTCTACATGGTGTGTTTGTGGAAACATATCTACAGCTTGCGTTTTTACAATTGTATATTTCTCATCTAGAATAGCAAGATCTCTTGCTTGAGTCGCCGAATTACAACTTACATACACAATTTTTTCAGCTTCTACGTTTAATAATTGCTCAACTACTTTTTTGTGCATTCCATCCCTTGGGGGATCAGTTATAATAACATCTGGTTTGCCATGTTTTGCCAAAAAGTTCTGATCAAATACCTTGGCCATGTCGCCAACATAAAATTCAGTATTCTCAATATTATTTCGATCTGCATTTTCTTTGGCCGCCATTATAGCATCTGGTACAGCTTCAACACCAATAACTTTTTTTGCTTTTTTAGCAACAAATTGTGCAATAGTACCAGTTCCGGTATATAAATCGTACACTGTTTCGTTGCCCGAAAGCGAAGCAAAATCTCTCGTTATTTTGTAGAGTTCGAATGCTTGGGCTGAGTTTGTCTGATAAAAAGATTTGGCATTAATTTTAAATCTCAGACCTTCCATTTCTTCGAAAATATGATCCCTACCATGATAACACACAACTTCTTGATCATAAATGGTATCATTTCCTTTCGAATTGATTACATATTGTAGCGACGTAATTTCAGGAAAAGTTTCTTTTAAATGGTCTAATAGTTTAGTTCGTTTTTCTTTGGCATCGCTAAAAAATTGAATGAGCACCATGATTTCGCCAATGGAAGAAGTACGAATCATTAACGTTCTTAACAATCCTGTTTGGTTTCTTGTATTAAAAAAAGATAGTTTATTTTCGAGTGCAAAGTTCTTAACTTCCAATCGTATCGCATTACTAGGATCGGCTTGTAAATGGCATTTGTTGATGTCCAATATTTTGTCCCACATTCCGGGAATATGAAAGCCCAAAGCATTCTTATCTCCTAAGTCACGATCACTTTGAATCTCTTCTAGAGTCAACCAACGACTATCACTAAAGGAGAATTCCATTTTGTTTCTGTAAAAGTACTTTTCTTTTGAACCTAAAATTGGTGTAATTTCTGGTAATTCTAAGTGGCCAATTCGAGTAAGATTGTTAGTGACTTCTTTTTGTTTAAAGAAGAGTTGATCTTCATATTTCATATGCTGCCATTTGCAGCCACCACAAGTTCCAAAATGTTCACATTTAGGTTCTGTTCTTTTTTCCGATAAGGTGTGGAAATTAATGGCTTTTCCTTCATAAAACGCCTTTCTTTTTTTAAACGTTTGAATATCTACGACATCTCCAGGCACAGCATTCGTTAAAAAAATAACTCTCCCATCGGGTGCTTTTGCGACTGTTTTTCCTTTCGCGCCAGCATCTATAACTTCAATAGTTGTAAAAACTTGATTTCTCTTTTTTCTCGACATGCGACAAAGGTACTTATATATAAGATAAAAAGTGCTCTTTAAATTCTTAAAGAGCACTTAAAATTAGTAGATTTTTTTGTTAATTTTTATTAAACTTGTCTAGAATTTTTTCCATTTGCTTCCCTGCGGGAGCTCTACCACCAAGACCAAAAGATAAAACAACTGTTAGAGCTATTGCACCTAATGTAATTCCAAATGCCAAATTGATTATGTCGTCTGCGATACCCATTGTTCTTAGGCCTATGGCTAAGAACATTGCGATAATCGCTACTTTAACAATGCTGCCAACGAAAGCGTTGTCATTCTTTTTAAAGAAATTATCAGAAACTAATTTTGCTAGCCAGTTTCCAATGATTAAGATAACCAGTCCGAATAAAATGTTACCACCTAAAGCTATTATAGTGTTCAAGATTTCAGATAACTTGGTAAACTCTAGTTTTTCAACTGCAGTAATGATTCCAAAAAGTAAGATAAAAAAGTAAGCGATATTCCCAATGAGTTTTTCAATATTTGCTTTACCAAACATGCTACTCATATTAGCGTCTTCCAAAACCTTATTTAAATGAAGGTTTCCTAATAAGTCTTTGATTAAAACACTTAAGAATCTTCCTCCAACAACGAACAATATTAATATTAATGTAGCTACTAATATTTTAGGAATCGCTTCGAAAAAGCTTTGAAGCATAGTAGTAGCAGGTTCTGAAATTGCATCCAGGTTAAGTATATTCAATGCGGCGATTAAAAGTGGAATGAAAACAAAGATAAATACGACCTTTTTTAAAACTTGTACGACGTTGATCGTATCTGGTATTTGTAGTTTCGGAATGAATCTTTGTATGGTATCTCCTGAAAGGCCAACAAGTTCAGAAATAATAGTTGCTAACATATAGCCAATATACCCGACTAAACCGGCGCCTACTAAATTGGGAATAAAACTCAAGAAACCGTTTAGTAGTCCTTTGACGGGTTCTAATACACTGGTCATACCAAGTTTTTCTAAGGCTAGAATAAATACAAATATCATAACTAAGAAGTATACTAGTTTACCGATGAAACCAGATAGTTTTATTTTTGAAGTATTCATTTTTTTATCAACGCCCGTTTTTTCTATTAACTTTATACTTAGTTTTTTGAGCATTTTGGCAATGAAGAAGCCTATGATAAGTAATAGTATGACTCCTAGCAGGTTAGGTAGGTATCCTCCGATACTGTTTGAAAAATTTTGTAATGCATTCGATAAATAGTCCATTGTTATAGATTTTTGATTAGTACTACTTATTACGACCCAATTAATTATGAAAGTCACTATTTAGAGATTTGTTTATTGAACCTTTTTAAGAATTGTACGTCTTTATAGTAGCACCGACTATGACTAAAACAGAGAAAATATTTGATGGCCTATTAGTATTACAATATCGAAATGGGAATACAAAAGCCTTATCGTTATTGGTAAATCGATAGCATCCGAAACTTTGCAAACAGGCATTTTGGTATATAAAAGATAGTGATGTAGCCAAAGATATTGCTCAAGAGAGTTGGCGTGTTATTTTAAAGAAGGTAAGCGGATTAAAAGATGTGAATAATTTCGGAAGTTGGGCACTTGTGATTGTGCACAGAAAAGCAATCGATTACTTGCGAGTGCAACAAAAAATGAATAAAAAAAGCGCTCTTCATAAGAGCGCTTTTTATTTTGTTATACTTCAAAATTTATTTTACAACAAACTTTCCTTTCATAATTGCATAATGAGAAGGGAATGAACAAAAGAAGTCATACTCACCAGCTTCAGGAGCATCAAACTCAATAGTTGTTTCTTCTCCGCCACCAATCATTTTTGTATAAGCAACGATCTCATTTTTACTATCTGCAGGAATATAATCTGAATCTTTTGCTGCATTTGCCTTTTGCGCAAAATCATTCATCTTCACTCCTTTTTTTAGAATTACTAAATTGTGGCCCATTAAGTCTTTTGACATTTTACCAACATGTTTTAAAGTGATCTTTACTTTTTGACCTCCATTTACCACAATTCTTTTCATATTGAAACGCATGTTGTCAGTAGCTTCAACAACAACATCGTTATTTGCTTCTTCTTTTTCTTCTTCGGCTACAGGCTTTTTTACCTCCTCTTTTGGTGCTTCGACTTGCTTAGTTTCCTCTTTTTTAGTTTCACCACAACTCATTACCGTAATTGCAACGACGCCTAAAACCAATACTATTTTTTTCATTGTTTAATCTTTTAAAAATTTTATTAAACAAAGATACGAAATTTATAGCTGATAAATAAATTTTTTAGTGATAAAAAATGCTATAAAAATCGTTAAATTTGCTCCACATAAAATTTAACAATGTTAGAAAGATTACGTATAGTAAAGCAGCGATTTGACGAGGTTTCAGATTTAATAATTCAACCAGATATTATCTCCGATCAAAAGAGATATGTAAAACTGAATAAAGAGTATAAAGATCTTAAGCAACTCGTTGATAAGGGTGATGAGTATAAAACATTGTCTGATAATATATCAGAAGCGAAGGAAATTATTTCGAACGAATCGGACGCTGAGATGATAGAAATGGCTCAATTAGAATTGGATGAAGCTTCTGGTAAATTGGTTACACTTGAAGAAGAAATTAAGTATTTACTTATTCCTAAAGATCCAGAAGATGCTAAGAATGTGATGGTTGAAATTAGAGCGGGTACTGGAGGAGATGAGGCGAGTATTTTTGCTGGTGACTTATATAGAATGTATACGAAATTTTGTTCTGATAAAGGTTGGAAAACAGAGTTAGTTGATGTTAGCGACGGAACTTCGGGAGGATTTAAGGAGGTAATCTTTAGTGTAACTGGTGAAGATGTTTATGGTGATATGAAGTTTGAAGCAGGTGTACATAGAGTTCAGCGTGTACCGCAAACAGAAACACAAGGCCGTGTGCATACTTCAGCAGCGACGGTTATGGTATTGCCAGAGGCAGAAGAGTTTGATGTTGAGCTAGACATGAAAGATGTGAAGATTATCAGAACAACGTCAACCGGTCCTGGAGGTCAAAGTGTAAATACAACGTATTCTGCAATTCAATTGAAGCATATACCTACAGGAATAGAGGCAAAATGTCAGGATCAAAAATCTCAGCATAAAAATCTAGAAAAGGCGATCAAAGTATTAAGATCACGTTTGTATGAAGCCGAATTGGCGAAGAAACAAGCTGAAGATTCTGCGAGACGTAAAAGTATGGTGTCTAGTGGTGATAGATCTGCTAAAATTAGAACGTACAATTACCCGCAAGGCCGTGTTACCGAGCATCGAATAGGCTTAACTTTATATGATTTGAGTAATATTATTAATGGTGATATTCATAAAATTGTAGAGGAATTAAAACTTGCCGAGAATGCCGAGAAGTTAAAAGAGTCTGGAGAAGTCTTATAACTACTACTTCATTATTTGATAAGCGATACATTTGTGTAGCGGGTCATCTTTACTAATGTTTGGATGATCAAAATCTTGGTGTTCATGCATACCAATTTTTTGCATTACTCTTTGAGATTTTTTATTCGATTGCGGAGCAACAGCATAGACTTTGTCTACAAGTAATTTTGTAAATGCAAAATGTAAACAAGCTTGTGCACCTTCGGTTGCGAAACCATGTCCCCATGCCTCAGGGATTAAGCGCCATCCAATATCAATGAACGGATCGAATCCTGTTTTATAGGTTTGATGCATTAAGCCAATAAACCCAATAAATGAATTGGTATCTAATCTATCGACAGCAAAGTAACAAAACCCGTATTGGTCATAATGATCTTTCATACGATCTACAAAAGAACAAGTTTCTTTAAGAGACCACGTTTTCGGGAAATATTCCATCACGACTGTATTCGAATTCATTTTATGCGCTAAATTGATGTCCGCATCTCGCCAGTTTCTGAGTCCGAGACGAGGGGTGATGATATGATAATCTTTCATGTGTTAGTCTAAGTAGTGTAACATCTCTATTAAGTTTTCTTTAAACCCCACTTTTTTATAGGCCTTAATTGCTCCAGGATTGTTTGGATAAACTTGTAATCTCGTTTCACGTATATTTTGAGTTTTAAACCAATTAAAAATAGCTTCTAAAATTAACCCACTGATACCTCGCCCGCGAAATGCATCTTTTACGTACATAAACCCTACATGTCCGAATTTTTTCTCAGAAAAATGAGATTTGTTTTCTTTGATCAAACCATATCCGGATCCTACAATTTCATCATCTTTATTTGCAACAAAAACTTGGGAAGTATCCATTCTTATAAATTCGGCAATATCGTAGTAGTTAATTTTCCCTTGTTGTTCTAAAGAAATATCCATGGGTCTTTCAACGGCAATTAACTGCTGTTCAAAGTCTAACAATGTAGGTAAATCTTCTAAAATTGCCGTCCTAACAATAATGTCCATATGTAACTAAATTAATTTAAAGAGTGTTCAAATACTAACGCTTCACGAGTTTTCGTTTAATTTTCTTATCTATGGTATATGAATCACTAGTTTTAACTAATTTTACCATGTAATCGTAAAGATACTATGAATTTCACAAGTCTTAAAAAAAATACGGCCTTAAAATTTAACCAAAAAGAACTCAAAAAAATAGTAAAATCAAGTAGGAAAAAACCTCAAAAGATTGAGACTATTGGAGTGTTGGCAAGTTCAAGGTTGTTCGGGAGTTATGATATTTCTAGGAATCTTAGTCAAAAGTTGAATAAACCACATAAAAATTTGGAAATTATCATTTTCGAAAACCTAAAAGACGACTTTGTGACTCAGCATTATAATACATTCTCTGAAAAGGATTTCGGCATGTTTGCGAAACCCAAAGCTCAGAATTTGATTGATTTTATAAATACGAAATATGATTTGTTAAT
This sequence comes from uncultured Flavobacteriaceae bacterium, assembly GCA_947500525.1. Lineage (GTDB taxonomy): Bacteria > Bacteroidota > Bacteroidia > Flavobacteriales > Flavobacteriaceae > Aureibaculum. The sequence continues at coordinate 362,324 of CANMSH010000004.1, forward strand.
CAATTATTGTCATCCCGAGAGTATTTTCGGTAATGCGGTTGCGATTCGATCCCAATCTAATTTTAAAGTGAGTTTTGCGAATGAAGAATTTATGGATTTGTATGATTTCACAATAGAGGTAGATGCCAATAAAGTAGATATTTTTAATGATGAGTTAGCGAAATATTTACAAATTTTACAATTGATTTAGTTGAATAGAATAATTTAAAGAATACATGAAGGAATTTATAGGAACTGGTGTCGCTCTGGTAACACCTTTTGACTCTAAAAATAATATTGATTTTGATGCTTTAGAACGCTTAGTGAATCATCAAATAGAAAATGGAGTTGATTATTTAGTAGTTCAAGGCACAACGGGTGAACCTGCAACACTGACCGCAGATGAGAGAGCACAAGTAAGAGAAGCTATTATCAAAATTAATAACGGTAGACTTTCACTAGTATTAGGTATAGGAGGAAACAATACACAAGGTATTATTGATGAAATAAAAGCAACTGATTTGTCTTCTTTCGATGGAGTGTTATCAGTGGCACCCTATTATAACAAACCAACACAAGAAGGTTTTTATCAGCATTTTAAAGCGATTGCAGAAGTATGTCCTAAGCCCATTATTTTGTACAATGTGCCTGGTAGAACTGCGAAAAATATGGAGCCTGAAACTGTATTTAGACTGGCTTCAGATTTTGATAATATCATTGGAATTAAGGAAGCTGGTAACGACGTACATCAATATTTAGAATTAATTAAAAATAAACCAGAAGATTTTTTAATTATTTCTGGAGATGATGACTTAGTGATCGGAATTGTATTGGCCGGCGGATCAGGAGTTATCTCAGTATTAGGACAAGCATATCCGAAAGAGTTTTCTACTATGATTAAATTAGGACTCGAAGGTGATGCCAAAGAGGCCTATAAAATTCACTATAAATTAATGGATATTATAGGGTTGATTTTTGAAGAAAATAATCCGGCAGGGGTGAAAGCGTTAATGAATACGATGGGTATTTGTGAGCCAAATGTACGGTTACCTTTAGTGGAGGCTACTTCAGAGTTACAAGAAAAAATCAATACCTTTATCGAGAATTATTAATTAAAAAAAAGTAAGACAATGCTAAGTAAAGAAATTGAAAAAGCACTAAATAGTCAAATAACCATAGAGGCAGAATCTTCTCAAGTATATTTAGCCATGGCTTCTTGGGCAGAAACACAGGGTTTTGAAGGAGTGGCCGCGTTTATGTACGCTCATTCTGATGAAGAGCGCATGCATATGTTGAAATTGGTAAAATTTGTAAATGAAAGAGGAGGTCATGCTAAAATTGCAACCTTGAAGGCACCGCCAATTTCTTTTGGTTCTTTCAAAGAAATGTTCCAAACCTTGTTTGATCATGAAGTGATGGTTTCTGCTAGTATTAACGAATTAGTTCATATCTCTTTACAGGAAAGAGATTATGCAACCCATAATTTCTTGCAGTGGTATGTTGCAGAGCAGATTGAAGAAGAAGCATTAGCACGCACAATTTTAGATAAGATTAACCTTATTGGAGATGATAAAGGGGGCTTGTATTTGTTTGACAACGATGTTAAATTATTAACCGTTACTTCATCGGTAGATCCCAATGCCTAGTGTATTAACATATTTTTAGCACAGAATTGGCTATAAATGTCGAAAACGCTGTTATTTTTGCATAGCTTAAAGCTAAAAAATAGTTTTATAATCCATATTAAATAAGTAATTTTGCAAAATGCTAAAAATTGAAAAAATAGTTGTGCTATTCTTTTTAGTCAGTACTTTGACCGCTTGTAGCGAGTATCAAAAGGTATTAAATAAAGGAAAAGTTGATGCTAGATATAAAATGGCGACAGAATTATTCGAACAAAAAAAATATTCGAAATCTATTGCCTTATTTGAAAAAGTAATACCTGCGTATGAGAGAAAACCTCAAATGCAACGTATCATGTATATGGTTGCAGAATCGTATTACTATTCTAAAGACTATGATTTGGCGGCCTATTATTTTAATAGATTCATTGCTAATTATCCGAACAGTTCGAAAATAGAGGAAGCGGCATATTTGGTAGCGCACAGTTATTATTTGGCTTCGCCTAAATATACAAGAGACCAAAAGGATACCGAGAAGGCCCTTGTTGCTTTTCAGGAATACATAGATAAGTATCCTACGAGCGAACGATTGGCTGATGCTAATAAATTTTATGATGAATTGACATTTCGTATTGAAAAGAAATCATTTGAAATTGCTAGACAATATTACCATGTAGAAGATTATAATGCAGCAGTTGCTGGCTTTGAGAACTTTTTGCAAGAACACATTGGCTCTAGTCTAAAAGAAGAAGCACTTTATTTTAAATTCAAAGCAGCGAACGATTTGGCTGTTAACAGTGTAATAGAGAAAAAAGAAAGTCGAATTAAAAATGCACTAACGATTCATGATAAATTTATGAAAAGTTTCCCTGAATCGAAAAGGGCAAAAGAAGTAGTTTCTTTACAAAAGAATTTGACGAAAGAATTGAAACAAACAAAAGAACTGATAGAACAATATTCAAATAGTACAAATAATGGATTATAAAAACACTGACGCGGCATTGACAACTGTAACTTACGATAAAGTTAAAATTGAAGAGCCAACAGAAAACATTTACCAGTCTATTGCAATTATGGCTAAAAGAGCTTCGCAAATTAGCGAAGATCTAAAGCGCGAATTGGTAGATAAGTTAGAAGAATTTGCTACACATAATGATAGTTTGGAAGAGGTTTTTGAAAATAAGGAGCAAATTGAAGTTTCTCGTTTTTATGAAAAACTACCTAAGTCTACTGCTATTGCCGTACAGGAATGGTTAGAAGATAAAATTTACTACAGAGATCCAAAAGAAGCTGATAGCAACGAATAGATGTCAGTTTTAAGCGGTAAAAATGTGTTAATAGGCGTTACCGCCGGTATTGCTGCTTATAAAACAGCACATTTAGTAAGACTTTTTATAAAAGCAGGAGCAAAGGTTCAAGTAATCATGACTCCTGCTTCTAAGGATTTCGTCACTCCTTTAACACTTTCCACACTGTCTAAAAATCCAGTTCATTCAACTTTTTATAGCAAAGAAGACGAAAACGAATTATGGAATAATCACGTTGAATTGGGCCTTTGGGCTGATTTGTTTGTCGTTGCGCCTGCTACGGCCAATACGTTGTCGAAAATGGCTAATGGTACTTGTGATAACCTGTTATTGGCCACATATCTTTCTGCCAAGAGTAAGGTGTATTTTGCACCAGCTATGGACTTAGACATGTATAAGCATCCTTCTACAAAAAACACCTTAGAAAAACTACAAGAATTTGGGAATGTAATGATACCTGTAGAAAGTGGGGAATTAGCAAGTGGTTTAGTAGGTGAAGGTAGAATGGCAGAACCACCTACCATTGTTTCTTTTATTGAACAGGATATTTTGAACTCTTTACCACTAAACGGTAAAAGAGTGCTTATTACCGCCGGTCCAACTTATGAGGCTATTGATCCAGTTCGTTTTATTGGAAATCATTCTTCGGGGAAGATGGGATTTGAATTAGCTAAATGTGCGGCAAATCTTGGAGCACGGGTTACAATTGTAACGGGTCCTACACATGAAAGAACAGATCATGCTTTGATAGAAGTTATAAACGTAATGTCGGCACAGGATATGTATGATGCTACGATTAAATGCTTTGACAAGGCTGACATAATGATTGCCGCCGCCGCTGTTGCCGATTACAGACCTGCCAAAATTGAAGATCAAAAAATTAAAAAGAAAAGTGACAAGATGTTGATTGAAATGACAAAAACAAAAGACATTTTGGCGTCTATGGGTAAACTCAAAAAAGCACAATTTTTGGTAGGCTTTGCATTAGAGACTACAAATGAAGTTGAAAATGCTATAAGTAAATTAGAAAGAAAGAATTTAGACTTAATTGTATTAAATTCGTTACAGGATAAAGGTGCAGGATTTAAAAATGTTACAAATAAAGTTACTATCATTGATACGTCAAAAGAGCAAAAAGAGTTTCCTTTAAAGACAAAAACCGAAGTAGCATTAGATATCTTTAATGAAATTATAAGAAGAATACATGCGTAACTTTTTATACATAGTATGTTATTTTTTTGCCTTACATGTCGCTGCGCAAGAATTAAATTGTACAGTAACAGTTAATGCAAGTCAAATTCAGAATTCAAACAATCAAGTTTATAAAACCTTAGAAACTGCCATTAATGAGTATTTTAACAATACGAAATGGACGAATAAAAACTTCAAGGCTCAAGAGAAGATTAAATGCGCCATTATTTTAAATATCTTAGAACAGCCTTCTTCAAATCAATTCAGAGGCAACATACAAATACAAGTTTCTAGGCCAGTATTTAATTCTACATACCAAACTCCAGTGTTTAATTATAAAGATGATAACTTATCATTCACATATACCGAATTTCAACCATTGAATTTTAATGAGAATAGTTTTGATTCGAATTTAGTATCTATTTTGACGTTCTACGCTTATACAATTCTTGGTATTGATGGTGATACTTTTGCCTTGAACGGAGGACAAGAATATCATGTGAAGGCAGAAAAAGTGGTGAACCTTGCCCAACAAGGTGGTTCTAAAGGATGGAATAGAAAAGATGGGAATGCAACACGTTATCAACTGAATGAAAATTTACTATCTCCTGTTTTCAAAGATTATAGAGTTGCGATGTATGAATATCATATTAATGGATTGGATAAAATGTCTTCTAATAAAAAGGAGGCAAAGAAAACTATTTCCAAAACGATTCTAAAGATGCAAAATTTGTATAATAGAAGGATAAATGCTTCTCTTTTAAGGTTGTTTATGGATACTAAGTCTGATGAAATTGTAGATATTTTTTCGGCAGGGCCAAGAACAAATAATGGATCATTGAAAGAAATGTTGTTAAAAATATACCCATCGTATGGAACGAAATGGGAGAAAATTAAAATCTAAAATTTTAGAATAATTTTAAACAATTTATTTTAAGTTTGATGAGTGTTATAAACACTCATTTTTTATTTAAATTATATAGTTTTAACATGCTCCAAAAGCTTACCATTAAAAATTTTGCTTTAATTGATCATCTCGAAATGAATTTTAACGAGGGGTTCACGATCATTACTGGAGAAACTGGTGCCGGTAAATCAATTCTTTTAGGAGGGTTGTCTTTGATTTTAGGAAAGAGAGCCGATATGTCTTCTTTAAAAGACAAAGGGAAGAAATGTGTCATTGAAGGTGAATTTTCGATCGAAAAATATAAGTTGCAACTATTTTTTGAAGCGAATGATATCGATTATGAAGATGTATCAATTATTAGACGAGAAATTTTACCAAGTGGAAAATCTCGCGCTTTTGTAAATGACACCCCCGTTGTTTTAAGTAAGTTAAATGAATTGAGTGATAAATTAGTCGATCTCCATTCTCAGCATGAAACATTACAGTTAGCAAACGTAAATTTTCAGTTTAAAATAATTGATGCCTTAGCCCAAAATAGCGACTATCTTGATTCATATATAAAAGGTATCGATGTTTATAATGATTTGAAAGCAGCCTTACAAGAATTACTTGATAATCAAAAAGAGGCAAAGCAACAGTATGACTATAATCTTTTCTTATTTCAAGAATTAGAACAGGCCAATTTTGAGGAAGGTGAACAAGAAGTTTTAGAAGAAGCTTTAGAGAAATTAAACAATGTTGAGGCCATTAAGCAATCACTTGCAGAAGCACTTAGTTTAACCAATAATGAGGAATTTGGGATAAAAACAAATATAAATGCTCTTAAGAATAGTATCATCAAAATTTCTTCCTACAGCAAAGAATATCAAAGTTTAGCTGAAAGGATTACAAGCCTAGATATTGAACTAGATGATATCTCAAGTGAGCTAGAGAATGCCGACGAAGCTATCGATATCAGCCCTCAAGAAATACGGGCGTATGATGAGCGTCTTAAATTGATCTATGATGTTCAAAAAAAACACTCAGTATCTACTATATCAGAATTGTTAGAGATTAAAGAAGTACTCTCTAAAAAGTTAGATCAAGTAGATAATGCGACTGAAATTATAGAAATAAAGAATAAAGAAATTGATGCAGTAGAGGAAAAGCTGAATAAATTAGCGGCACAAATTCATAAAAGAAGGGCAAAGATATTGCCAAATTTCAAAAAAACGCTCGAAGAAAATTTAGCCAATTTAGCAATGAAGAATACTAGATTTTCGATAAGCCTGAAAGAAAAAGATACTTTTTTTACGAATGGCAAAGACGAATTAGAATTGTTGTTTTCTGCGAATAAAGGATCAGACTATAAACCTCTTAAGAAGGTTGCTTCGGGAGGAGAAATGTCACGAATGATGTTGTCGGTAAAATTTCTTTTAAGTCAACATACAAGCTTACCTACTATTCTCTTTGACGAAATAGATACAGGAGTCTCAGGAGAGGTCTCGAATAAGATGGCGGGCATTATGAAAGAAATGAGTAATCATATGCAAGTAATAAGTATTACACATTTACCACAAATTGCAGCGAAAGGAGATCATCATTTTAAAGTATTTAAGGAAGATATTGATGGGAAAACTAAAACGGATGTGAAAGTACTTGACAACAAAGAAAGAATTAATGAATTAGCTGAAATGCTAGGAGGCAAGGATATAGCAGAATCTGCTATAGAACATGCGAAACAATTATTGAGTTAAGTATTTATATTTAAATTATTGACTTAAATTTGTATTACGAAAAGATAAATTATTATATATATGTATAACTTACTAAAAGGAAAACGAGGGATAATATTTGGAGCGTTAGATGCAAATTCAATTGCTTGGAAAACTGCAGAAAGGGCGCATGAGGAAGGAGCTAAATTTGTATTGACCAATGCACCAATTGCTATGCGAATGGGTGCTATTAAAGAACTAGCTGAAAAAACGAGTTCAGAGATTATTCCAGCTGATGCTACTTCAATGGATGACTTAAATAATTTAGTTGAAAAAGCGACTGAAATTCTCGGTGGTAAATTAGATTTTGTATTGCATTCTATAGGAATGTCTGTAAACGTTCGAAAAGGTAAACACTATACTGAATCAAATTATGATTTTACAACTAAGGGTTGGGATGTGTCTGCAGTATCATTTCATAAAGTTATGAATGTACTTTACAAACAAGACGCTATGAATGAATGGGGGTCTATTGTAGCCTTAACATATATGGCCGCACAACGTGTTTTTCCTGACTATAATGATATGGCTGATAATAAAGCATATTTAGAGTCAATCGCTAGAAGTTTTGGATATTTCTTTGGTACAGATAAAAAGGTTCGGGTAAATACAATTTCTCAATCGCCAACTCCAACTACTGCGGGACAGGGAGTTAAGGGTTTCGATGGATTTTTAGCTTACGCTGATAAAATGTCACCTCTAGGAAACGCTACTGCCCAAGAATGTGCCGATTACACAGTTTCATTGTTCTCAGATTTGACGAAAAAAGTTACATTGCAAAATTTATTTCATGATGGAGGATTTTCAAATATGGGAGTTAGCCAATCGGTTATGGACTATTTTGTTGATAACTAGTAGAATAAAATGAATGGAAGACATTGGCTACGAGCTTAGAATTTATTTAAATTAGTATAATTTTTTAAGTGAATGAACGTTCTATATATTGAGAATGTAGCTATATAGCATCTATTTCTAAAAAAAAATCTAATGAAAGAAAAAATTACTTTAACATTTTTACTATTTTTTGCATTGCTTTCTATACAAGCGAATGCAGATAATGGTGCGACGAAAGCTGTCGCTCCACCTGCTAATGATGATTGTGCGAATGCAACATCATTAACTGTAAATACAAACTTCTTGTGTACAGCAGTTTCTACAGGAACTGTAGCAGAAGCCACTGCTTCGACGACTCCTAATGCATGTCCGGGTTCTGCCACGAATGCTAATAATGATGTTTGGTTCAAATTTGTAGCAATAAGTAATGAGCACAGAATTGAACTTCAAAACATTACCGGTTCTCAAACGAACTTGTACCATTCGGTATTTGATGCAGGAACTTCGGGAGATTGTTCGGCGCTAACCGCAAGCGACGCTATCTTTTGTAGTGATCCTAATACTAGTAATCTAACAGCTTTAACAGTTGGAAACACCTATTATATTCGAGTGTTCGCTAATGATGCAGGTTCACATGATACGACTTTTGATATATGCGTAGGTACAACACCTGCACCTCCGGCAAACGATGATTGTATTGATGCTGTTGTGGCATCTTCTTTTCCTTTCAATGTAGCTGTTGATGCATCAATGGCGACAAATAATGGTGGTTTTGTTGATGTAGCGGGTTGTGGAGGAGCAATGAATGATGGTGTTTGGTATGAAATGGTTGGAGATGGTAGTAACGTCACTGTTACTGTAACTCCTACAGCATGGGATGCTAAAATTGCTGTTTACACGGGTTCATGTGGAACGTTTACATGTATAGCTGAGTCTAATACGGGAGGAGTGAGCAATGTTGAAACCGAAACGTTTACTTCAACTGCTGGTGTTACCTATTATATAAATATTGGTCACCCGAGTGGAGCTTCTGATTTTGCAGAAGGAACTTTTAACTTACAAATATCGTTATCGGGCCTTTCTATTGATGATTTAGTTTCTAAAGGTTTTTCATATTTCCCGAATCCAGTTAGAGGAGGTGAATTGAAGATGAATGCTAATGAGAATATTAAAAGTATTAATGTATATAATATGATTGGGCAAGAAGTGAAAAGAATTGCGTTATCAAATGTGTTTTCATATAAATTAGATATGTCTGATCTTTCTGATGGAGTCTATTTTATAAGGGCCGAAGTTGGCGATAGTACAGGTACATTTAAAATTATAAAAAAATAGATTATTTATATTTTTGTAAAAGCCCTCTAATGTAGAGGGCTTTTTTTATTTTTGGTACGCCACAAAATATAAGACGATTAATTATTCTATTATCATACCAGTTTATAATCGACCTGATGAGTTAGAAGAACTGTTAAACAGTCTAACTACTCAAACACTTAAACATAACTTTCAAGTTATAATAGTAGAAGACGGTTCTGAAATTAGTTCTAAGCATGTTGTTGATAGTTTCTCAAATAGATTAAATCTAGATTATTTGTCAAAACCCAATTCGGGTCCCGGATTAACTAGGAATTACGGTATGAATCATGCGAAAGGTGATTATTTCATTATACTTGATTCTGATTGTATATTGCCTAAAACATATTTAGAAGAAGTTAATAATGCCCTCGAAACGCATTTTACTGATATTTATGGTGGTGCTGATGCTGCCCATAGTAGTTTTACACCAATTCAGAAAGCAATTAATTTCTCAATGACCTCATTACTGACAACGGGAGGAATTAGAGGTAGTGAAAAAGTAAAGACGAAGTTTCAACCTAGAAGCTTTAATATGGGTTTATCAAGAAAAGCGTTTCAGGTAACTAAAGGGTTCAGTACCCAACGTTTTGGAGAAGATATTGAATTAACATTTAGATTGTGGAATGCTAATTTTGAATCCCAATTCATAGAGCGAGCTTTTGTGTTTCATAAAAGAAGAACGACCTGGAGAAACTTTTTTAAACAGGTGTTCAATTTTGGAGCAGCAAGACCAATTTTAAATCGATTATACCCAGAAACAGCCAAAATAACGTATTGGTTTCCAACCATATTTATTGTTGGCTTGATAGTATCTATTTTATTTATAGCAGTTATTGGATTCAAGTGGTTCTTGTTGTGTTATGGCTTATATTTTATTTGTATTTTACTCGTTAGTTTTTTTAAAAATAAAAGCCTTAAAGTGGCAATACTCAGCATGTACGCAACATTTCTTCAATTTTGTGGATATGGAATCGGGTTTTTACGTTCTTTTTTTAGACTAAACCTTTTAGGTAAATCGGTTAAAGATACATTCCCTAGAATGTTTTCGTAATTCTACTATTTATTATATACATTCACTATTTTTGCACTCTAAAACCCAAGAATGGAGTACGCAAAAAATATCTTAGAGACAATTGGAAATACGCCGTTGGTCAAATTAAATACTATTACCAATAGTATGGAACCTTTAGTGCTAGCAAAAGTTGAGACTTTTAATCCTGGAAATTCTGTAAAAGATCGAATGGCTTTGAAAATGGTTGAAGATGCAGAAGCCGATGGTCGACTTAAACCTGGTGGAACAATTATCGAAGGAACTTCTGGAAATACGGGTATGGGACTCGCTTTGGCTGCTATTGTAAAAGGCTATAAATGTATTTTTGTTATTACAGATAAGCAATCGAAAGAAAAGATGGATATTTTGAGGGCAGTTGGGGCTGAAGTCATTGTTTGTCCAACGAATGTAGAACCCGAAGATGAAAGATCGTATTATTCTGTTTCTAAAAGGTTGGGACAAGAAATTCCGAATTCTTGGTATGTAAATCAATATGATAACCCTTCAAACGCTATAGCGCATTATGAACAGACTGGTCCAGAAATTTGGAAGCAAACTGATGGTAAGATTACCCATTTTGTTGTTGGAGTAGGTACTGGTGGAACTATTTCTGGAGTGGGAAAATATTTGAAAGAGCAAAATCCCGATATAAAAGTTTGGGGCGTAGATACCTATGGCAGTGTGTTTAAGAAATATCACGAAACAGGTATTTTCGATGAAAACGAAATATATCCATACATCACAGAAGGTATTGGAGAAGATATTTTACCCGAAAACGTAGATTTTAGTGTTATTGACGGATTTACCAAAGTAACAGATAAAGATGCGGCTGTTTATACGAGAAAGCTGGCTAAAGAAGAAGGGATTTTTGTTGGGAATTCTGCAGGATCGGCAATTAAAGGAACCCTTCAATTGACGGAAAAATTCTCTAAAGACGATGTTGTAGTAGTATTGTTTCATGATCATGGAAGTAGATATGTTGGTAAAATGTTTAATGATGACTGGATGCGGGATAGAGGATTTTTAGATGAAGAAATAACAGTGGCCAACGACCTAATAAAAAAGCATATAGATAAGCCCTTGGTGACGGTAAAGACTGAAGAACTTGTATCTCATGCCATTGACAGAATGAGGCAGTTTGATATTTCTCAAATTCCTGTTGTTGATACAACTGGTTTCGTTGGATCGGTTGATGAAAGCGACTTATTTAGAGGTTATTTTGAAGATAAAAACATTGCGGACAAACCTATAAAAGAAGTAATGCGGGCGCCTTTTCCTGTAGTGTCAAAGGAAACTCCCGTTGAGCAAGTTTCAAAGCTAATAAATAAAGAAAATGAAGCCGTATTAGTAGATTTAGAAAACGGCAACTTTCACATTATTACCAAACATGATGTGATTAACGTGATTAATTAACTGTTTTCATTTACTCATTTTAGTTAAGTAAGTACTGCTATTTCTTGGCGGTCAAAATGTATATTTTCCCAACATGAGGGAAGATTTAATTTCATTTTTATGGAAGTTTCAATATTTTAATAAAACGGCGCTTAAAACGGTTGATCTTGATATACTTTCTATCTTGTCAGTAGGACAGGAGAATATGAATGCTGGCCCCGACTTTTTTAACGCTCAAATCAGTATCAACAATCAAAAATGGGCTGGAAATGTGGAGCTTCATGTAAAAGCATCCGATTGGTATGTGCATGGTCATGAACAAGATCCAAATTATGAGAATGTTATTTTGCATGTAGTTTGGGAAAATGATGTCCCAATATATAGAAAGGATAATACACTAATAGCAACGCTGGAATTAAAAAATATAGCGATACGACGTATTGTGAATGGCTATGAAAAATTGATTAGCCCTAATAGTAACTGGATTAGTTGCGAACGTGAAATAAATAAAATTGACGATTTCACAATGTCTAACTGGTTAGAGAGATTATACATTGAACGTCTAGAACAAAAGTCAGTACTGATTTCAAAATTACTAATAGAATCTAATCATGATTGGGAGGCCGTTTTATTCAAGCTATTATTAAAAAACTTTGGATTAAAAGTAAATGGAGAGGCTTTTTTTCAATTGTCTAATGGCGTAAAATTTTCGGTAATAAGAAAAGAGCAAGATAAATTACATAGATTGGAAGCCCTATTATTTGGAATGGCAGGGCTACTAGAAAATGAAATTCAGCATCCTCACGTGCAATTTTTATTTAGAGAATTTAACTACTTAAAATCAAAATATAAATTAATACCTCAACCAAATTCGATTCAATTTTTTAGACTAAGACCAAATAACTTTCCAACAATACGTTTAGCTCAAATGGCCGGTTTATACTATCAGCATAAATCATTGTTTTCAAGGTTAATTGAGGCCGATAATATAATGTATATATATAGTTTGTTGGATGTTGAGACTGATAAGTTTTGGGATACCCATTATACATTTAAAGCAACATCTAAACCTAGAAAAAAACGACTATCAAGGGCCTTTAAAGATTTATTGCTTATCAATACCATTGTTCCTATAAAGTTTATGTATCAACAATACATAGGAAGGCCGAATAATGAATTGATAATGGGGCTAATGAATGAAATTAGTTCAGAAAAGAACAGTATCATCACTCAATTTTCAAAACTACATATTTTGAGCAATTCGGCTTCTATGTCTCAAGGATTATTACAATTAAAAACTGCGTATTGTAATCAGCAAAGCTGTTTAAGGTGTGCGATTGGTAAAAAATTGTTAACGGATATAGACTAGAAGTAAGCTTTTTTTATATCTTTAAGATACTCATTTTAGGGTGGAAATTAAGTTATGAAGAGAATTTTACTCAGTTTATGCACATGTTGCATACTCTTTGCCTGCAATAATACATCTAAAAAAAAGATGTTACCCATTGAGCCGGTAAATGTTAAAAAGGAAATGCTGGCGCATTTTAAAAGGAACTATCCATCCCTTTATAGATCTACACAACTAAAAACGTTGAAGTTAGATAGCATCCAATGGAGTGATGCTTTTTACAAAAGCAACAACTATGTTCCTATTTGGATAAATGATTCTATCGATATTTCTAGTAATGGTATGTCATTGATTGAGCAATTTTTGGCGGCAAATCTATATGGATTGAATACTAGAAGATACCACCTCTCTACCATAAAAGAATTACAGCAAAATTTGCGTAAAATTAAGGACAAAACAAAACGATATGAGCTTGCTGCAACCATAGAAGTGCTTTTGACAAATTCGTATTTTATGTTTGGTAAACATCTTCATTATGGAGTGTTAGATTCTATTGATTCGATTACGGTGTTGCCCAGGAAAAAATTTAATATTAATATGCCTAAGTATACAATAACGGCATACAAAAATGATAGTTTAATTGAAAAGTTACTTGAACTACAACCAGATATCCTCCAATATAAAACATTACAAAAAGGCTTAGCTCGGTATCTAGAAAATGCGTCTTTAAGTACCAATACTATTCAGGTGAAAAATTTCCGTGAAGATTCAGTGAATGCTATTGTACAATCTCAAAAAGCTCTAGTATTGCATAAGTATCTAGACTCCATTTCAATAGATTCTTTGTATTTAATTGCGCTTAAGAAATTTCAATCTGATCATGCATTGACGCCAGATGGTTTAATCGGTAAGAATACAGCGAAGGCTTTATCCATGAGCCCTTATGACTATTATTTAAAGATTGTAGCAAATCTTGAAATGTGGAGGTGGAAAGAACCCTTAGAGCCCAACCATATCTTTGTAAATGTGCCCGCATATGAACTGAAATTACGAGAAAACGATTCAGTTAGATTCGAATCTAAGGTAGTTGTAGGAAAGAAGAAGACAACCACGCCCGAGATTCGAGATTCTTTGCAGTACGTTATTGCATATCCTTATTGGAATGTACCTAGAAAAATATCATTAGAAGAAATAATTGTAAAGGCACAAAAAGATTCAACATACTTTAATAGAAATAATTATGAATTGCTGACGTATAGAAAAGATACAGTAGATATGAGCACCATTGACTGGAATAAAATGAATGATGATACATTTACCTATTTAATAAGACAAAAAGGAGGTGGTTATAATTCATTAGGTTATGTTAAATTCATTTTCCCAAATAAATATGCGATCTATTTACATGACACCCCTTCTAAGAGCTTGTTTAAAAGAGAATTACGGGCATTTAGTCATGGTTGCGTAAGAGTTGAAAAAGCCCTGTCGATGGCGAGTTATATTTTGAAATCAGATAGTAATGAATATACTCCAGATAGTATGTACGCTTATATAAAGAAGAGAAAGGAAAAATCAATAAAACTCAATACTACAATTCCGGTATATATTTATTATTTTACGGTTAAGGGGAAAGAAAACGGAGAACTTATTTTTTATGATGACTTGTATGGTACAGATAGAAAATTAACGCACCTTTTAATTCAGCAAAGAAATCAATTCAATAAAGAACTGAGAAATTAAATTAAGAGCTAATGCTTGTGATCTTAGAATTAACCAGTTTTGATGTTTTTAAGTAATTATCTTTTTTGGCATAGATGAATAAACAAGTGCCGTTTTTTATTGTATTGATGATTTGTTTGTAGTTCTTTTTTGGCAGGGAAGGACACCCTAAGCTTCTGCCTAACTTGCCATTTTTCCTAATAAAATCTTGGCTTACATAATCGGCACCATGAATTACAATAGCTCTAGATCTGGCATTGCTATTTGAAGTTTCCAATCCGTCCAAACGTAACGAAAATCCGTGTTTACCACTATAGGTTTCAGCAGTTTTGTAAAATCCAAGGCTACTCTGAAAACTACTTACCTTGTTAGAAAACCGGGTAGCAAATTCATATCCAGAATTTCGACCATGTGCCACTAAACTTTTATAGACTATTTTTCTCGCTTTTGTATCGATAACGAATAGACGCTCTTCATTGGATGATTTGCTAAAATCTACAACTGTAAGAAGTACTTCATTGTTAATTTTTTCGGTATCAATTAAAGTTAAATAACCTTGCATCGCAGCTTCAAAGGCATCAAATTTTAATGTTTTATCATTAAGAGATTCATAGAGGTTCAACGAATATTCCTTAAACGAAATATGAGTATTCGATTTAATCAAAACCGCTTTCGGAGTAGTTTCCCATGCATAGGTTGGAAACATAAATAAAATAACAAAGGCTAATAAGATTTGTCTTTTTTTCATTCGGTGACTACTATTACAATACTTTATGTACGAAGGGAGAAGATTAATAAATTCTGATGGTGTATAAACACCCATTTAATAACTATTTTAAAATAATTTTATTGTATTGATACATAAACTTTTAAGGATTTAAAGTGTTAAAAAATAAAAAGGCCCTCAACGAGGACCTTTAATTAAATTATTTCTTTACCCAGACTATCTTTTTTTCTCCGATTCTTTCGCGTATTTCTGCTTATTAATTTCATCTTGTAATTCGCGTCTTAATTTTTGTTCACGTTCAATAGAACGCTGTCGATAGCTTTCAAATTCCTCTTCTATTTCTGCCTTATCTTTTTTGGCATCAACAGTTATAACGTTACTTCTTTTAAATTTTCCAATAAATAAAGCTGTAGCAGCAGCTAGTACACCAATTATTGACCATAAAATGGTATTATAGCCCGTCTTGCTCATAGGTATACCCAAAAAACTGATATTATCTTTTTCCTTAGTAACGGCACTTAAATTATCATTGGTATTTCCTAAATTCGTTTTTAAGGTTTCAATTTCAATAGATTGAGTAGCGATGGTCGCATTTGCTTCTTTTAATTTTTCGCGCCCCAATTTTAGAGAATCCGAAACATTCTTTTTGAATTTAAATAGGTTATTGATTTTTACACTTTTATAATCTTCCCATTTAGGAGATTTTTTATACAAATAATCAAATTGACTATCGATTGTGCCCGAGTTTAACGAAGCTTTCACTTCAGTTGAATTGTCTTGAGCGGTAGCATTGAATGAAAATAATAGTAGGGTAAGAAATGAGATTATTACTTTAATTAATTTCATTTTATTTAGAGTTTAGTTTAATAAAGTTCAAAAGTAAAAAATTACTTCTAAATATATAAGTACTGAGAACTTTATTTAGTAAAGATTTTTGAACTTATTAGGATCTGCCTCATGCATCAAAGCATAAAGACCTTCAAATATGTCATCTATAGAAGGTTTAGAAAAATAGTCTCCATCAGTACCGTACGCTGCTCTATGATCTTTTGCTGTAATTGTGATTGGTTGACTATCTAAAAATTGATACCCTTTTTGCTTGTTCAAAACTTGATCTAATAAATAACCCGAAGCTCCTCCAGATACATCTTCATCGATAATGGCAAGTCGATTAGTTTTTTCAAGACTCTTTACAGTATCTTGATTCAAATCAAATGGTAATAAGCATTGCGCATCAATAATTTCAATGTCGATTGATACCTTTGCCAATTCAATGGCCGCCATTTCAACTAATTTTAAGGTAGAACCATAAGATACTACGGTGATATCTGAACCTTCTTTTACAGTTTCTACAACACCAATTGGAGTTAAAAATTCGCCTATATTCGAGGGTAATTTTTCTTTTAGTCTATACCCGTTTAAATTTTCTACAATTAAAGCGGGTTCATCACTTTTAAGAAGTGTATTATAAAAACCTGCAGCTTTTGTCATGTTTCTAGGAACTAAAACATACATCCCTCTTAACAAATGAATAACAGCCCCCATATGAGATCCAGAATGCCAAATTCCTTCAAGTCTATGACCGCGTGTTCTAACAATTAACGGCGCCTTTTGTTTTCCTAAAGTACGGTAACGTAAGGTCGCTAAGTCATCACTTAAAATTTGCAAACCATATAATAAATAATCTAGATATTGAATCTCTGCGATTGGTCGTAGACCTCGCATGGCCATACCAATACCTTGACCCATAATCGTAGCTTCTCTTATACCTGCATCAGCAATTCTATATTCTCCATATTTTTCTTGTAAACCTTCAAGTCCCTGATTTACATCACCAATTTTACCAGCATCTTCACCGAATATTAAGACATCTTCATTAGTAGCTAAAATTTTGTCAAAATTTTCCCTGAGAATGATCCGCGCATCAACCAGTTTTTCTTCCTGTTCATATGTGGGGAGTACTTCTTTAATAGAAGTCGCTTTTGTTGCATTTTCACTATAGAGTTGACTACTATAGTTCACATATTCCTCCCGCGTATAATGTTGTATCCATTGTTGCAGTGAGCGTTTTTCATCAAAGTCTTCGTCTCTTATAAAAACTAAAACTTTTCTTGCTGTAGATAGAATGTCTTTCTTTAGTGGTTCTTGAATAGCTTCAAGATCAGTTTTTAACTTCGAGATAAATACACTATTGCTACTTTTATTGCTAAGGCCATCAAGTAGCGCTATAAGTTCCTGCTGCTTTTTAATAATTGGGCGCAAATAATCAGTCCAAGCTTGTCTCTTAGCAAGGCTAACTTCTTTTTTTGCTTCTTTTTCAATTTCACGAATTTCTTCTTCATTTTCAAAAACACTCAGCATCCATTGACGCATTTTTAAAATACAGTCATGCTCTTTTTCCCACTGTAATCTTTCGGGAGTTTTGTAACGTTCATGAGAACCAGAAGTAGAATGTCCCTGAGGTTGAGTCAGTTCTTTTACGTGAATTAGTACTGGTACATGTTCTTGACGCGAGATTGTTGATGCTTGATTGTAAACATCAATTAATTTAGAATAATCCCATCCTTCAACAACAAATATTTCATATCCTCGATTTTCTTCATCTCGTTGAAAACCTTTTAAAATCTCAGAAATACTCTCTTTTGTAGTTTGGTGCTTTGCATGAACAGAAATACCATATTCATCGTCCCAAACACTAATAACCATTGGAACCTGTAATACACCTGCAGCATTAATTGTTTCGAAAAATAAACCTTCAGAAGTGCTCGCATTGCCAATCGTTCCCCAAGCAATTTCGTTACCTTTATCTGAAAGGTGTGTTTTATTTTTTAATTTATCTTCTCTTCTAAATATTTTTGATGCTTGCGCTAATCCGAGTAATCTAGGCATTTGTCCTGCCGTTGGCGATATGTCAGCACTCACATTTTTTTGCTGCATCAAATTTTTAAAACTACCATCTTCGTTCAACGAGTGCGTAGAAAAATGACCTCCCATTTGTCTTCCAGCAGAATAGGGCTCTGCCACAATATCTGTATGTGCATAAAGACCAGCAAAAAACTGTTTTGGTGTTAGCTCGTTAATAGCCATCATAAAGGTTTGGTCTCTATAATAACCAGATCTCCAATCTCCATTTCTAAAAGCTTTGGCTAAAGCGAGTTGAGGCACTTCTTTACCATCACCAAAAATACCAAATTTCGCTTTTCCAGTTAGAACTTCTCTTCGTCCTAATAAACTGCATTCTCTGCTGACAACAGCGATTCTATAATCATGTAGAATTTCTCTTTTAAAATCTTCATACGACAGTTTTTGTTGAGAATCGATCAATTTTTCCGACATATATAGGTATTGTTTGGGGTTGTGCAAAGGTAGTTTTTTTGAATTAAAATCAGAAATTTTACCCAAACATTAACGAAAATATTGTTAGATGCTTTAAAAGAAGCCTCTTTTTACAAAATTGATAATGGCACCAGGATCTAGCGTTAGCACAAAACGAATCTTTTGATCGTAGTTATTCAATGAAGGTTCGAAACCTAGACTTGATTGTAATGGGAAATATACTTCAAAAATATTGTGCACTAAGTTTAATCGTATTCCAGTGTCATATCTAAATTGAATATCCTCATTGCGGCTTTTGTAATATCCAGCGTCAGCATAAGCCTCAATCCAACGCCAAATACTTACACTTCCATTTGCGCTTACCATCCATTGATTCGCAAATCTATTTTCAAACTGTGATTTGAATCCTCCTTCAGATATAATTATTTGTTGACTTAAAAATCCTGCCTCTTCAGATCTCCCTAAATAACTATAATCAAATAGATAATCAGAAGGTCTATCTAAAGAAAAACTAAAAAAATCTCCAGAATTCTTGGTTTTGTTATAAAGAAAGGCTCCCGCAAAAAAACGTAAGTCATATTGACGATTTTTATCTGTGAGTTTTCGGTATCGAAAATCTAATGCCGTCTTACCAAAATTCTTTGATATTTGTAAGTCAGTCGAATAACGAATATCTTTTATGATGTCTGGTTTTGAAGATGAAAAACGGACATTGAATACATTATATGCGTCAGATTCTAATGTTGGTGTTTCTGGAGCCGTTTCTCTGTCAACAAGAACATATCTTGCAGATAGAGCCTTGCCGCCAACATCTCTTAGGCTTTTTCTTTTAAAAGATATCGTAGCGAATGGTGTAAATCGCGTGTAAGATAAATTTGGAGCATATTGAAAAGTACTACCTCCAATACCGAAACGATATCTGTAAACGCTCGTTTTTTCGGGAAGCTGCTCATATAACAAAGAAAATGATCCAGAAAATTTGTTGCTTTTTAATCCGTAAGTTGGCGTAATTTTATATAGCCATTTCTTCTTGAAAATTGCTTCATTGTACAATCGTGGACCAATTAAAAAACCATCATAAAAATTATAGTCCGTGTATACATTATAAAATACCTGATTATAGTAAGGGTTCTCAAGATCTTTAAAAAAACGAAATTGAACAGGTTTGTTAAATAAACCATTCAAATTTTTCCAATTATCCCTTAAGTTTAATTCTGGATATAAATATTCATAGTTTAGAGAAAGCTTGTTATAATCGCCTTTCGCAATCGTAATACTGGCGGTAGTATCTATGTTTGTTAGCCATTTTTTAAATTTTATGTCTTTCTTGTTAACGCCATAAAGAGCAATTGGTGCTGTAAAATTGCGCTTATTTTTTATGAGTACAATTACAGAATCTTTCGTTTTTGTTACTTTTCTAATGGTATAATCAATTTTCTTTTGTGAATGGATGTAATCATTAAAAAACCAACTTAAGTCTTTCGTCGTTTTATTGGTAACAATAGTTTTAAAGTCATTGCTGCTTGTCTGTTTAAATTTGTTTTTTTTATAAAATTCTGTGATGCTCTTGGGGATGATACTATCTTCTAAATATTCATCTAAATATCGCAAACCTAATCCAGCCTTATATTTGTTGACTATTTTTCTATTAAAATTAGATAGAGAATCAGCTCGCGTACTAAGTGATTGATCTAAATTTTTTCTAGCTGCGAATTGATAAACAAATGGATATTTACCATTAAAATCTAACTTGGCAATGTTAAAACTACGAACACCCCAAATTTTAGATATGTTACCCATGGCTTTAACTTCAGGATAAAACTTTTCGACATATTGCATCATTAAATATGCTTGTAAACCATCAACTAACCAGTAGTCGATTCTACGATTAACAACTAAGGTGTTTTCGATGTATTTTTTAGTCAATACCTTGAACATCTTTATATCCCATTCAAAAACTCCAGAAAACGGATTGAATATTTTTGGCAATTGGTTTAAGCCGTAAATAGGGTTTTTGTTATAAGCTATCTTGTTAATGAGTATTTTTTCATGAGGATAATGACCAAGATGTTCTTGTATAAAACTGAGTTGACGATTCACAACATCCGTTTTTACTTGATCATTTAGAGAAGTGTCATTTAGGTTTGAAATTACTTCTAAGGAGTCAGTTTTTAAAACCTTAAAATCATTGAAGAAATTAATGTTTAATTCAATATCTATTCTGTCTTTTCCAGTAAGTTTATGGGTTGAGATAGGTGGTTTTGTAATAACTTCACTATCTAAATCAGTATTCAAAGAAACGCCTTCCGGTATTTGTAATTCAATATCATAATTTGTAGGAGTCATATAAAAATCATCCATATTTAAATTATGCATCACATGCCATTTTGTGTCATAAACGGCAGGAACTAAATGCCAATATCTTAAATTATATGTTGTGCCATTCTTTCCGTATTTTGTAAATTTATCTTGTGGTATTTTAATGCTATACGTAGCGCTAATTACCGTTGAATCTCTAGGTTTTAGAGTGTTGCCTAAAACGATGCGAAGTATATCGGGAGAATCATCTTGTACATCCCATTTTAAAAACTGATTCTTTTCAGAAATACTTTTAATTGATGATCCACCTCGATTTTTTTTACTCGAAAAATACAAACTCTTATCATAGTCTTCTATGAGTCTTCTCGATAATGGAGAGCGTCTATTTCGAAAACTGTTAGCCCAATTATGAAAATAAAGCGTATCCAAATTCTCACTGCTATTATTAATATAAGTGGTTTGCTGTTGCATCTTAAGTTCTGAAGTTGCAAAATCAAAACTTGCTTTTATTCTAATAGAATTGTTTTGGGCGGTTAACCCAGCACTACAGCAGACAATGAAAAATAATATGAATTTTAATCTAATCAATTCGCATTTGTAAATTTTATAGGCTGGAAACGTTCAAATTGGTCAATATGTAACTAATAGATTCGAAGACGTTAATTCGTTGCGTCAAGAACACAACTATTAATGAATCGATATTTTTTCAATACTATGAAATCTTAGAAATTTGGTTTCAAACTGTATTTCGAATAAAATTTATTGAAGTGCTCTACCGCTTCGTCGGCTGTATCAACAACTCTAAAAAGTTTGAGGTCACCGGGACTAACATTGCCATATTTTTCAATAAGAACTTTTTCAATCCATTCTAATAGACCACTCCAAAACTCCTTTCCAACTAAAATAATTGGGAAACGACCAATTTTTTTTGTTTGAATTAATGTCATTGCTTCAAAAAGCTCATCCAATGTTCCAAATCCTCCAGGCATTACAACAAAACCTTGAGAGTACTTTACAAACATCACTTTTCGCACAAAGAAGTAATCAAATTCTAGGTTTTTATCACGGTCAATCCAAGGGTTATCATGTTGTTCAAACGGAAGTTCAATATTTAAACCTACCGAAGTACCTTTTCCTCGATTTGCCCCTTTATTACCCGCTTCCATAATTCCTGGGCCACCTCCAGTAATAACGCCAAAACCACTTTGCGTTAATTTGTAAGCAACTTCTTCCGCTAACTTATAGTATTTATGATCAGGCTTCGTGCGCGCCGAACCAAAAATAGATACACATGGCCCTATTTTACTTAATTTTTCGTATCCATCAACAAATTCAGACATAATCTTGAAGATAGCCCAAGAGTCATTTGTTTTTATCTCATTCCAAGTTTTTTGCTGGAGTTTTTCTATAATTTTTCTTTCTTCACTTTGATTTGAATCATTCGTCATTTTACTACTTTTTTTATTTATACAAACAACTAAATTAGTTCTTTTTTTAAGAATTTAGCCGTATAACTATTTTTGTTCTTTATGATTTCTTCTGGCAATCCAGCGCATAAAACGGTGCCCCCATTTTTTCCACCTTCAGGTCCAATGTCAATAATATGATCAGTTAATTTAATAACATCGAGGTTATGTTCAATAATGAGCACAGTATTTCCTTTATTTGTCAATTTGTTTAGTACTTCCATTAATACTCTAATATCTTCAAAATGTAACCCCGTCGTTGGTTCATCAAGAATGTAAAAGGTATTACCTGTATCTTTCTTAGAGAGTTCCGTTGCTAATTTAATACGTTGTGCTTCTCCACCTGATAGAGTTGTAGACTGTTGCCCGAGGGTAATATATCCTAAACCTACATCTTGTATTGTTTTAAGTTTACGATATATTTTCGGTACATTTTCAAAAAAAGGAACACTCTCATTAATAGTCATATTAAGTACATCAGAAATAGATTTTCCTTTATATCTAATTTCAAGTGTTTCTCTATTAAATCGTTTTCCTTGGCAGGTCTCACACTCTACGTATACATCTGGTAAGAAATTCATTTCAATTACCCGAACACCACCACCTTCACATGTTGGGCATCTACCTTCTTTTACATTAAACGAAAACCTTCCTGGTTTATAACCCCTAATCATCGCTTCGGGAGTTTTTGTAAATAAAGCTCTAATTTCACTAAAAACACCTGTATATGTGGCAGGATTTGAGCGCGGAGTTCTACCAATAGGCGATTGGTTGATGTCTATAATTTTATCAATATGTTCTAAACCTTTTATAGAGGTATATGGCATCGGCTTTTTTACCGATTTATATATGTGCTGATTTATTATTGGATACAAGGTTTCATTAATCAAGGTTGATTTTCCACTGCCTGAGACTCCCGTTACGCATATCATTTTTCCTAATGGGAAACTAACTGAAACATTTTTTAAGTTATTTCCTGTAGCCCCTTTGAGTACAATTTGTTTTCCGTTTCCTTTTCGTCTTTTCTTCGGAACCTCAATTTCTTTAGTTCCGTTGAGATAATCGGCTGTAAGTGTATTTGTCGCTAACAATTCACTAGAAGTACCATTACTAATGATCTCACCACCATGTCGTCCTGCTCTTGGGCCTATATCAATAATGCAATCAGCTTTTTCGATCATATCTTTGTCATGCTCTACCACTAAAACAGAATTGCCTATGTCTCTCAATTTTTGAAGAGAATCGATCAATTTTTCATTATCTCTCTGGTGTAAGCCGATGCTCGGTTCATCTAAAATGTATAAAACGCCGACCAACTGAGAGCCTATTTGAGTAGCCAAACGGATGCGTTGTGCTTCTCCACCTGACAGCGTTTTTGAGCTTCTATTTAAAGTAAGATAATCTAGACCTACATTCAATAAAAATTGAATTCTAGTTTCTATTTCCTTTAGTATTTCAGAGGCAATTTTTTGTTGCTTTTCTGATAGCTGTAGTTTTATTTCCTTAAACCATTCTGCCAACTGAATGATATCCATGTGCACAAGATCTGCAATATTGCGTTCTTGAATTTTAAAGTACAACGCTTCCTTTCTAAGACGTGAACCGTCGCATTCCGGACAAATTTTATCATCCATATATTCTTTTGCCCAACGCTTTATTGAAGTAGAACTAGACTCCTTAAACTGGTTCGAAATAAAACTAATAATACCTTCAAAGTCAATTTCATAATTACGAGTAACGCCCGCATTCTTAGAAACAACATTGAACTTTTCATTGCCACCGTAAAGAATCACATCTAGAGCTTCTTTCGGAATTTTCGAAATGGGAGTACTCAATGTAAATTTAAATCTTTCGGCAATAAGCTCTAATTGTTTAAACATCCAAGAACTTTTATGTTCTCCAAGAGGAGCAATCCCACCATTGAGAATAGTATTGGATGTATCTGGAATAACTTTATCGACATTCACTTCATCGATTCTTCCGAGACCATTACAATGTTGGCAAGCCCCTTTTGGAGAATTAAATGAAAACGAATTCGGTTCTGGCATTGGGTATGAAATTCCAGACGATGGACACATTAAATTTCGACTAAAATATCGAGGCTTATTTTCTTCGGCATCAATTACTAATAAGACATCTTCACCATGATACATGGCTGTTTTTATGGTTTCACTCAAACGTTTATCGGATTTTTTCTCAATTTGTAAGCGATCAATAACGATTTCTATGTCATGCGTTTTGTATCTGTCTAAACGCATTCCTTTCTGAATTTCTTGAATTTCACCATCTACACGAACGCGCACAAATCCTTGCTTCGAAATTTGTTCGAATAATTCTCTGTAATGACCTTTTCTTGATTTTATAACCGGAGCAAGTACAATAATTTTCTTCTGATCGAAGTCTTTTAAAATTAACTCTTTAATCTGTTCGTCAGAATAACTAACCATTTTTTCATTCGTATTGTACGAAAAGGCATCGGCCGCTCTGGCAAAAAGTAAACGCAAAAAATCGTAAATCTCAGTAATGGTTCCAACAGTAGATCTTGGGTTTTTACTCGTAGTTTTTTGTTCAATTGCAATGACCGGAGATAGACCATCTATTTTATCAACATCGGGTCTTTCTAAACTTCCCAAGAATTGTCTTGCATATGCTGAAAAAGTTTCAACATACCTACGTTGTCCTTCAGCATAGATCGTATCAAAAGCCAATGAAGATTTACCACTACCACTTAAACCGGTAATAACAACGAGTTGATCTCGTGGAATCTTTACGTCAATATCTTTGAGGTTATGAACGCGCGCTCCTTGTACTTCTATATATTCTTGTTGTATAGCCATTCGTTTGCTTGAAATTTTGCAAACTACAAATGTAGATAATTGAAAGAATAAATTATGTATATACTCATAAGTATTGTGTAATAAATAATTAAATTGCACTAAATTTTAGTTTGTATAAATGATAAATGCCCTAAGACATTATTTTGAGAAACGCGGTTTCTACGTTTCTTCTAGATTGGCAGATAGATTGGGTATGAGAGTAACAAATGTTCGATTGTTTTTTATTTACGTTACTTTTTTTACTGTGGGTTTCTGGTTTGGTATTTATCTCACTTTGGCGTTTTTATTGAAATTAAAAGATATGATCTATACCAAAAGGAGTTCAGTTTTTGATTTATAATTATATGGACGTTTTTCAATCAAAATTATATAA
The DNA here is from genome assembly GCA_947500525.1 of uncultured Flavobacteriaceae bacterium. Classification (GTDB taxonomy): domain Bacteria; phylum Bacteroidota; class Bacteroidia; order Flavobacteriales; family Flavobacteriaceae; genus Aureibaculum. The sequence continues at coordinate 387,842 of CANMSH010000004.1, forward strand.
AGCTTTTCTATTATTTCTTTTTGTAATAGCGATTGGTGTTTTTGGGTATATGTATTTTTCTGATGATTCTTTCATCAATGCATTATATATGACCATTATTACCATTACCACAGTTGGTTTTGGAGAAGTTCATCCTCTAAGTGAAGATGAAAAATTATTTACAATTTTTTTAATTCTAATGAGTATAACTACCCTAGGGTATGTTGCCCGTATTGTGACGGAATATATTGCTAGCGGTGAATTATTTAAAAAAATTAAATCTAAGAAAGTGCAAAAAAAACTTGAAAAATTAGGAAAGCATGCAGTAGTATGTGGCTATGGCAGAAATGGCAAGCAAGCAGTGGCAAAATTAAAAAAATTCAATAAATCATTGGTAATTATAGAAAATGATGAAGATAGGATTGCTGAGTTAGTTGAGGAAAATTTGTTGCATGTCAAAGGTGATGCCACTAGTGATGAGGTTTTGATTAAGGCTGGTATCCAAAAGGCGACTAGTTTGATCAGTGCATTGCCTTCAGATGCGGATAATTTATATGTCGTACTTTCTTCAAGGCAGTTGAACAAAGAATTGACTATTGTGAGCAGAGCGTCGAATGATTCTTCTGATAATAAATTAAGAATTGCAGGGGCCAATAATGTTATTATGCCAGATAAATTAGGTGGTGATCATATGGCTTCATTATTAGTTACTCCAGATATTGTAGAATTTGTTGATATGCTTTCAATGGATTCTGACAATGCCATGAATTTAGAAGAAATTGTAGTAGAAGAATTACCTAAAGAATTTTTATTAAAATCTATTAGGGACCTTGATTTAAGACATAAAACTGGCTGTACAGTAATAGGGTTTAAAACACCAGAAAACCGATATGTAGTGAATCCTGATGCAGACACGAAGTTGATGTCAGGGTCGAAATTAATTGTTTTAGGGAATGCTGATCAAATTCGAAAACTGAATAAATTGTTTTAATGTCTGAAAAAATTGTTATTACTGGGGCTAATGGACTACTAGGTCAAAAATTGGTTAATCTTTATTCTGGTATCAAAAAGTATGATGTCACTGCATTGGCACGTGGGGAAAACCGAAATACGAAAGATATAGGTTATAATTATGTCGATATAGATTTGACAAACTTTACTGAAGTAAAGAGTATAGTGAATAAGATCAAACCTGCGATTATGATAAATTCAGCAGCGATGACCAATGTTGACGAATGTGAGGATAAACGAAAAGAGTGTGAGGCTATTAATATAACTTTGGTAAAAGAACTGGTAGATCTTTGCAAGAAAAATGATAGTTATTTAATGCATATATCTACTGATTTCATTTTCGACGGTAAGAATGGGCCTTACAAAGAAAATGATACACCGAATCCATTAAACTATTACGGTTTTTCAAAATTGGAGTCTGAGAAAATTATTGAGAGGAGTGGATTAAGCTATGCGATTATTAGAACTATTTTGGTGTATGGATTAGTAGATAATATGAATAAAGGTAATTTGGTGCTTTGGTTAAAAGAATCAGTAGAGAATGAAAAGGAGGTGACTATCATTGATGATCAATATAGGATGCCGACCTACGTAGATGATTTGGCACTGGCCTGTCACACTGCGGTTAATAAAAGAGTGCAAGGTGTTTTTAATGTGTCGAGTTGTGAATTGCTTAGTATTTACGATATGGCGATGGAAATAGCAAAAGTGTTTAATCTTGACAAATCCTATATCAAGCGAATTTCTACCGAAGAATTAAATCAAAAAGCAGCACGTCCTGCGGTGACAGGTTTTGATCTTACGAAGTCTCATAAAATATTAAAACTTCCGTTGGTTTCCTTTGCGGAGAGATTACAAGTATTTAAAGATCAGTTATCAACAAAGAAATGATAGTTGATTGAATAGGAATGGTGTTAAAAAACAAACATGATCAAGGGCATGTTTGCTGCTTTTGTAGGGCTACTCTTGAGTGTGATTTTTTTCGTTTTTTAACCTCTGATTATAAGATTGTTAAAAACTACACGAAAAAAACTTGAAAAAAATCTAATTTTTCTTTTGTTGAATGAATAAATGTGTTGTACATTTGCACCCCGTTATTGGGGTATGTAGTAGGGGATTAGTTCATTTGATATTTTGGTGGTTGTTAGGAAAGCTAAAAAAAGATTATTTTTTTCTTGTTAGTTAAAAAATAGTTATTAGATTTGCAGCCGCTAAGAAATTTAGTGTCGTTCATTAAGGTATTTTGGAATAATTATAAAGATTAGCTAGTTCGATTCTGGCGTACTTACAAGTTTTGATGTTTTACATCAAAAGTGATGTTTCGGTTTAGACTGAGACGGTTCATTGAAAAATTGA
>CANMSH010000005.1 GCA_947500525.1 uncultured Flavobacteriaceae bacterium
CTACTATCATCTAAGATGGTCATAGATACGGTTCCGTCTGGTGCTTGTGTTACATACTTCAACAACTTTGGTGCTGCTTGTGTTTGTGCAAACGTTGCTACTACTATTAAACTAAATACTAAGGTTAAAACTACTTTCTTCATGATATAAAATTTTAAGTGTTATTAATTTTAATGTGATTCTTAAAAGAATCGTTTTTAGGGAAGAAGTGATTTTTAAGTTCGATTTTGATAATAATTTCCTCGTAAAATATTGATTATCAATACTTTATTATCATTTTTCGAATTTCAATTAAGATGTAGGTTTCCTATGTTATTTTTTTACTAGAAAATAACATCTTAATAAGGGATCAAAGCGTTTCAAAAAAGCTATAGGATTTCTTGATCAGCTTTACGATAAATTAAAAATGAGTGTAATCATTTATAATACCATAGGCATACAATTTTTAATTAAACAATAATTTTAAAATAATAATGATGTTGAGGAGGATAATACAACGCACGAAGGAAATCAGGTGTGCATTATATTCAAAGAATAACATCCGAAATACAAGTCTAAAGTATATATAAAGAGTATATAAGTCAATAGAGAAAGTGGGTGTTTTTAAAATTCATGGAAAACCACTAAAAATCAAAGTTTTCATCTAATAAATATAAAGTGCTGATAATTAAATACTTAAAATAGACTTATCTCCTATTGAACAAATATTCAATATAATGAGTCATAATCAAGGTCATTTTAGACTATTCAAAATAAAGTCAATCGTACTATTCTTATTTGAGTTTACCGAGAAAGCCGTAGTTCTATGTTTTGCCTTAATAGCATATCCCTTTTCTATCATGTCCTTAATAGTGTCTATATATTCTAAAGAGACTTTCCCTGTCAATAATAAATTTAGATCATTTCCTTCTTTATAATAGTCATACACTTTCTTCAGGCCAGTTAAGTATAAGTAATCTTTTGTAAAACCACCTCCACGATGTACACGCACTGTAATATAAAATGCTGTTTCCCGATCAAGGTCATAGGTATTATGCAACAGTCTAAAGGTTTTAGAAAAAGAATAGCCTTTTGCCAAACTATCTACCGCTAATACGCGATAGGCCAATTCTTTCAATCGTTTCACAGTTAAACTACCAGACATAAATTCACTAAACACTGCTAGACCTTCTTGAGATTCCACATTATTTGGAAAGCCATGTGCAAAAATCTTTAAAGGATGTAATAAGCCATTCATGGTTGTCACCATATGCACTCCTATCTCATGATTGGTCAATACAGCAAGTTCATTTTCTGAAAAAGTATGGTTTTCATTAAGAACTAAGGTTTTTAGGTTATTTAACACCATTGCAATAGCACCCATTGTATTCGAAAACTCTATCTTATATGAGAAATCGTATTGTTTTGAAAAGTTTCGGAACTGTGTTTCAGAATCTTTTGCTGAATATTTTGGTGCAAAAATTGGGTCGCCTTTATTTTCTTCTTCAAAGTGTAGAATAAATTTTGCATTTTCTACATCTTGTTCTGTTGGAGTTCCAAAAGAATGTAAACTGTTGTAATAGAATTTTTTGCCCTCTCCAACCGTCTCAATACATCTCACCAAACCAGAATAGAAATAGACGATTTCTTCATAAAGATTCTTCAACTCTTCGTCTTCGATCAATTCGATAGCTTGTGTAAAAAACTCTCGATGCAATTTGAACTTATCAAAATCTAATTTTGGATATACAAATATGGGATCCGAAAGATACTTTGAAGCAAAAAAACGTGTTTTCTCCTCTTCTATATTTGTAGGGTTTACATAACTTAATAATTCAATTCGTTTTACTAAGTTATCTATATACGTATCTATCTGAAAAAGTGCCTTTGACGCCACATTGCTATCATTCATTCTATCTAAGCTTGTGTTGGGCAAATTTACACTTTATGAACGTTATAAAAAGCTACAGCATGATTTTTTAAGTCAGTTCTCAACGCCTTCTCTATACAAGCAACTACTTCTGGATAGTATATTTGATTCAATTCATCGCAGTACACTTTTTTTGCTTCGGTAGCTAAAACTAAGGTATTTTTAAAGTGTTCGGTTATAAATTTTAAAAAATAGCCGTTACCTTGAAAAGTATCATTAATCTTGGAAGTAGATACAATATCATTGGGCAGCTTTATTTTTTCTAGAATTTGCCTCCATGACTCTATTTCATTTCTAAAACGATCGTTATCTACGTTGGCTGTTCCGAGATTCCATGTAGGTACCTCTCGTGTCCAGCGTCTCCAATTATAACTATGCATATCATAAACGATACATACACCAAACTTTTCCTCTAGCTTTTGAATCAAAGCAAACACGACTTTGTAAAAGTTTTCATGCTTTTGCAAACTTTTACTTTTCATTTCATCAGATAAAGGATTCTTCCATAATTCTTTTCCCCAAGCATCGGTATAAATAGCATTATTTGGAGCTCTATTTAAATCGTATTCAAAACGAGAGTCCATACCAGCAATCACAATAGGATGTGATTTTACCATTTCTTTCGTTTCTGGATCTTCTTCAAACCAGCGGTCATATTCAGTATGCAAACAGTTTTCCCAAAGTTCTCTTCTAAATTGATGTCCGTCGTGAACAGCACCGCATGCATAATGTACATAGGCATCAATTTTTAATGTAAATGAGTAATCCTCAGCGACTGCTTCAAAAGTTTCTTCGTTTTTAATTTTTTGTATAATGTCTTGAATAGATAATCGAATCATGTCAAATCATTTTTCAATTGGTAAATTGTGATTTCCTCCCCAGTCTGTCCATGAACCGTCATAAACGACCAAGTTTCTAACCTCAGAAATATCGGCAGCTAACGCTAAAATACAGGCTGTTATACCCGACCCACAAGAAAAAATTACTTCTTCCTTGTCTTTTGTTAGCTTTTCGAAAATCGGCTTTAACTCTTCCTTTTTCAGCATGATTCCATCTTTTTGGAGAGTAGAAAACGGTATATTAACAGAGGAAGGGATATGCCCGTTTCTTAGATCGTGACGAGGTTCTTTTTCGGTAGCATCAAACCTTCCTTTAGATCGGGCGTCGAATATTCCTGTACTCTTATCATCGATCACCTTTAATACTTTATCAGCATCGCAAAACATACTTTCATTGTAACTTGCCTTAAAGTTTCCTTTTTCAATTTCTATATTAAAAGGGCTTTCTGTAGGGAAATTAAACCGCTTCCATGCTGGTAAGCCACCATCTAAAACGGCTATGTTTGTATGTCCCATACTTTTAAACATCCACCATACTCTTGGGGCACTATATATTCCTAGGTCATCATAAACAACAATAGCTGAATCTTTATTTATTCCGAGTGCTTGTGCTTTCTTTTCAAAGTCATTCTCTGTTAGCATTGTGTTTGGCAATGCTGATTTTTGATCACTAAACACATATTTTATATCAAAAAAACGTGCATTCTTTATACGCTTCTCCTCAAGAATTTCTTTATTAGAACCAGTAATTTTTTTCATGGTGGCATTTAGAATAACCAAATTAGAGGCATTTAAATGTTTCATGAGATATTCTGGAGAAACCAATGGATTGTCAAGTATTAACTTCATAGGATAAAACTTTATAAACTAGGCCTCTTCGACTTGGCGTCTTAAATTGGTTTTACGTCTAAAAGCGGCACTTTTTTCTAGTACTTTACTTTCAATAAAATCGATTACTTTCTCTTGTAACTTCACTTTGTATACTTTATTTATATACGTAATACCTCCAGGGCTCATTACATTTACTTCTACCAACTTTCCTCCTATTACATCAATACCTACGAAAAACAAACCATCACGTACCAACCTTGGTCCTATTTTCTTGCATAATAGTTTTTCTTGAGCTGTTAATTTATGTTTTGCTATCGTTCCTCCTGCTGATACATTCGACCGATGATCTTTATCTCCTGGTATACGTCTCATTGCTCCAATTGGCAAACCATTTAGCAGTAAAATACGAACATCTCCTTTATCTGCTCCTTCTATATACTCTTGAAGGATTACATAATCTGATGAGCCATCACTCTTATTGATATAGAAGTCTAATAAAGAATTAATATTTCCCATAGCGGCCTTTTCAATTAAGATAACACCAGAACCACCAAAACCATTCAGTGGTTTTAATATCATTTTATCAGATGCCGATTCTTCGATCATGCGTATCAAATAGTTTTTGTTCTTTGAAACGTGTGTAACTGGGATAATTTCGTTCTCAGGATCTTCAAAAACAGCGGTGTATAATTTATTATTCGCCTCTCGCATTCCTTGTAATGAATTACAGATGAAAACATCGTCTTTTACAGAATCTAGAAAGTTAAGCATCAGAGGATCTAAAGGAGGTTCGGCTCTAAAAAAAATGGCATCAAAACCTGCAAGCGGAAGCATTTCTTCTCTCGTTTTAGTGTTTTTATAAAACGATTTAATAGAATTTGAAACTTTATCAGCGCGGTTTAAGACTGTACAAAATGCATTAGTTACACTATTTCTAATTGTTAAATTCGCTGGTGTGCAAATCGCAACACCATGACCTCTTTTTACACATTCATGTATGAGTGCTAATGAAGTATCGTTTTCGGGAGATTTAATGTCCTCCCATGGATACATTAAAAAACAGATATTCATAATAATATTATTTAGTTAATTGATAAATATGTCTTTACTTCTGCATGCTCAGGATGCATCGTATTCGGGTTATATACGTCAAAATCGGCGCTATATTTTCTATCAAATTTTAAGTTCCAGATCGTTTCCCACGTACTTACTACACAGTCTGGTAATTTACCCTCAGAAACAAATTCCTTATACTTATTTTCAAGAATTTCTATTCCTATTAATCCATTCGGAACACTCGCCAACGTCGTCACCTGAAAACCTAATATTGTAGTGTAGTAACCATTTTCATTAGATTCATACTCCGTATATATATTGTATAAATCTTCAGAAACAATATTCGGAATTCTTGTCGCAATATTCTCATTGTACCATTTATCCCACAAGCTATTAATATCGATTTGAGCTTGATTGTCGGCATTCTTGGTTCTTACCGAAATACCTATAATTTTAAAAGATGGTATTGTTATCATTTTACTTCTTCATAATGATCATCCCAATCTTTAGGCCTTGGCTTTCCTAACTTCCCTACAGATTTAGCTACCAACATTGATACCGTAGCGTCACCGGTTACATTAATAACAGTTCTGCACATATCTAAAGGTCTATCTACGGCAAAAATTAATGCCAATCCTATAGCCAATTTATCCGCTGGAAAACCAACCGACTCTAAAACAATTACTAACATAACCATACCAGCACCTGGAACCGCTGCGCTCCCAATTGATGCTAACAATGCCGTTAAAATTATAGTGAGTTGATCAACAAACGTTAGATCAAAACCTAATGCTTGTGCAATGAAAACCGCCGCTACTGCTTGATACAAGCTAGTTCCGTCCATATTAATAGTGGCACCAACTGGTAAAACGAAACTTGAAACTTCTTTATCTACACCGATATGCTCTTCAACTCTCTCCATAGTAACAGGTAATGTGGCGGCACTACTACTAGTTGAGAAAGCCAATAATTGCGCTGGACTTATTTGTTTCAAAAACCAAAATGGATTCTTTTTAGTAATTGTAGCCACTAACAAACTATAAAAAACAATCATCAAAAATAAACCAAAAACGACAACCCCAGCATATTTTAAAAGTGCATACAATAAATCTGGATCACCCGAAGAAACCACAACATTTGCCAATAATGCAAAAACGGCAAACGGTGCAGAAAGCATTATCAAATCGACCATTTTTAATACGACATCGTTTAAAGAATCGAAAAAATCCTTCAATGGCTTGGCCTTTTTCTCTCCAATGAGCAACATCGAAATGCCTAAAAATATTGCAAAAAATATAACCTGTAACATTAACTTATTGTTACTTAATGCTGAAACAGCATTATCAGGCACCATATCTATTATAAAATCCATAGGACCACTTTCTTTTTGTCTAGAAGCCTCTGATATTTTATCTTGAACTCCACTATCTCCGGCATAAGTTTCCGTCAATTTGGCAATCGTTTCATCCGAAACTCCGTCACCAGGTTGCATAACGTTCACCAACACTAATCCTATAGAAATTGCAATAACCGTGGTTAAAATATAGATTCCTATCGTTCTTAGACCGATGTTAGCAAATTTCGAAATATCTTTAAGATCAGATATCCCTTTAATCAGAGATGCTAAAATTAGAGGGATAGCTATCAACTTTAGTAATTTTACAAAAACTGTACCCAGCCACTTTATCCACTTACCAACAAATTCTGATCCTCCATCAATCTGAAGCATTAAGAATCCGAAAACTAAACCAAATAACATTCCGATAAGGATTTGCCAATGCAGTGCTAATTTTTTCATCTATATAATTTAAATTGTGTTGAAAGGTAAAAAATTAAAGCTAAATAAAAGGTAAACTATTTCTGAATTTTAACCGAAAGAATACAACGAAATTAATATTTTTTGTTTTTCATATAGATATTGTACCTTGTGACCAATATAAAACCAATAAAACAAACAAAAAATGGCAAGTATTTTAGATTTATTAAATAGTGATATAGGCAAAACTTTAATTAGTGGTGCTAGTCAACAGTTAGGGCAAGACAAAGCAAAAACCACATCAGCGATGAGTGCTGCTTTACCCTTAATTTTAGGTGCTATGAAAAACAATGCAAAAACACCAGAAGGTGCTGCAGGATTGCTAAAGGCATTAGGTAACGATAAACATGGAGGTGGAATTTTAGATAATTTAGGAAACATCCTTGGTGGTGGTGGTATTGATGACAATGTGATGAAAGACGGTGCTGGCATCTTAGGACATGTTTTTGGTGGCAAAGAGCAAAACGTTGCAAACGCTGTTAGTAAATCTAGTGGTGTTGATATGGGCTCAGCAATGAATATTTTAAAAGTAGCGGCTCCTGTATTAATGGGCTTTTTAGGTAAACAATCACGTCAACAAGGTGTTTCTGATCAAAGCGGAATTGGAAGTTTACTTGGCGGAATGCTTGGCGGTGGCGGTGGCCAAAAAGAACAAAGTATGGTAGAGCGTTTATTAGATTCTGATGGAGACGGAAGTATTATTGATGATGTCGCAGGTATGCTTCTTGGCGGAGGCGGTGGATCTCAAAAGAAAAGTGGACTTGGTGGATTACTAGGTGGGCTTTTCGGTAAAAAATAAGACGAATACAATTAACATAAAAAATAGCCCTCAACATAATGTTGAGGGCTATTTTCATTTTAGAAACATAACTATAATTATCTTAACACTACTTTCTTAGTGAACGATTTTCCATTACCATCATTTACCTTCATTAGGTAGATACCTCGCGGTAATGAATGCAAACTAAATACTATTTCATCGTCAGTATTTGTTCGTTGCATTCGATGTGTAATATTACTACCTGAAAAGTCAAATAAAGAAATGTTCATTTTTTTACTGTCCATTTTACTCATTGCAACCTTTATGACATTCGTAGCTGGATTAGGATATACCGTTAACTTACCATTCATTGTATCGTCATCCTCACGAGTTACTTTAATAGGGTTCGATAAATCGAAACATCCTTCTAGATCATTAGCATTCTTGCCTTTCTCTGCACCTATTAAACCATCTTCATAACGTAAATACCATATAAAACAAGTACCTGGCCCTGCCTCATCGAAATCTACACTTTCTACTGCTGCTAATGTTGGTGGCAAGCCAAGAATAGTACCATCTTCATCTGTTATCACCCATGTACTATTACTTCCAACCCCATTACCATCCAAACTAATCTCACTTACATAATCTGCTTCACCATCTACAAAGAATCTAAAAGGTCCTCCAGTAATCTCACCTGCTTCTGGTTGATTTCTGTACACATGTATATTATTTGAAAAATCATAGGTTCCAAATAAATCTGTTAATGCATTGTTACCAACTTCAAGCCCTACCAATCCATCATCATAACTCAAGTGCCATATTAAACAAACGCCAGCACCTGCACCATCAAAATCAACAGCTTCTGGAGTTGGCGGTAAGCCTAAAATTTTTCCAGTGTCATCTGTAATTACCCATTGTGAATTAGCTCCACTATCCCAAGTCAGTTCTATTCCTGAAACATTATCAGCAATTCCGTCACCAACACAAAATTCAAAAGGTCCTCCGGTAATCTCGCCTCCATTAACGTGAATTTTTCTAACTACTGTTAACGGATTCGATAAATCAAAACAGCCTTCTAAATCATTTGCATTCTTGCCTACGGCTGCTCCTTCTAATCCATCTTCATAACGTAAATACCAGATCAAACATGTACCTGCGCCTGCGCCATCAAAGTCTACACCTTCCACTGCTTCTAATGTTGGTGGTAAACCTAAAATGTTCCCTTGATCATCAGTAATAATCCAAGTACTATTGCTTCCTACACCTGTACCATCTAAAGTAATACCTGATACATTATCAACCTCGCCATCTACAAAGAACTCAAAGGGCCCTCCACTGATCTCTCCTGCTTCTGGTTGACTACGTACAACCGTTAAAGGATTCGATAAATCAAAATATCCTTGTAAGTCATTTGCATTCTTGCCTACGGCTGCTCCTTCTAATCCATCTTCATAACGTAAATACCAGATCAAACATGTACCTGCTCCTGCGCCATCAAAGTCTACACCTTCTACTGCTTCTAATGTTGGCGGTAAACCTAAGATGTTCCCTTTATCATCAGTAATAACCCAAGTACTATTGCTTCCTACACCGGTACCATCTAAAGTAATACCTGATACATTGTCAACCTCGCCATCTACACAGAAGTTAAAAGGTCCTCCTGCAATCTCTCCTGCATTTGGCGCTGCTTTTCTAACAACTGTTAACGCATTCGATAAATCAAAACATCCTTCTAAATCATTTGCATTCTTGCCTACAGCTGCTCCTTCTAATCCGTCTTCATAACGTAAATACCAGATCAAACATGTACCTGCTCCTGCGCCATCAAAGTCTACGCCTTCTACTGCTGCTAATGTTGGTGGTAAACCTAAGATGTTCCCTTGATCATCAGTAATAACCCAAGTACTATTGCTTCCTACACCTGTACCATCTAAAGTAATACCTGATACATTATCAACCTCGCCATCTACAAAGAACTCAAAGGGTCCTCCACTGATCTCTCCTGCTTCTGGTTGACTACGTACAACTGTTAAAGGATTTGATAAATCAAAATATCCTTGTAAATCATTTGCATTCTTGCCTACGGCTGCTCCTTCTAATCCATCTTCATAACGTAAATACCAAATCAAACATGTACCTGCTCCTGCGCCATCAAAATCTACGCCTTCTACTGCTTCTAATGTTGGAGGTAAGCCTAAAATATTGCCTTGATCATCAGTAATAACCCAAGTACTATTGCTTCCTACACCAGTACCATCTAAAGTAATACCTGATACATTGTCAACCTCACCATCTACACACAAGTTAAACGGACCTCCCGCAATTTCTCCCGCGTTTGGCGCTGCTTTTCTAACAACTGTTAACGGATTCGATAAATCAAAACAGCCTTCTAAATCATTTGCATTCTTACCTACGGCTGCTCCTTCTAATCCGTCTTCATAACGTAAATACCAGATCAAACATGTACCTGCGCCTGCGCCATCAAAGTCTACGCCTTCCACTGCTTCTAATGTTGGTGGTAAACCTAAAATGTTCCCTTGATCATCAGTAATAACCCAAGTACTATTGCTTCCTACACCTGTACCATCTAAAGTAATACCTGATACATTATCAACCTCACCATCTACAAAGAACTCAAAAGGTCCTCCACTGATCTCTCCTGCTTCTGGTTGACTACGTACAACTGTTAAAGGATTCGATAAATCAAAATATCCTTGTAAATCATTTGCATTCTTGCCTACGGCTGCTCCTTCTAATCCATCTTCATAACGTAAATACCAAATCAAACATGTGCCTGCTCCTGCACCATCAAAATCTACGCCTTCTACTGCTTCCAATGTTGGTGGTAAACCTAAAATATTGCCTTTGTCATCAGTAATAACCCAAGTACTATTGCTTCCTACACCGGTACCATCTAAAGTAATACCTGATACATTGTCAACCTCACCATCTACACAGAAGTTAAACGGGCCTCCCGCAATCTCTCCTGCATTTGGCGCTGCTTTTCTAACAACTGTTAACGCATTCGATAAATCAAAACAGCCTTCTAGATCATTTGCATTCTTACCTACGGCTGCTCCTTCTAATCCGTCTTCATAACGTAAATACCAGATCAAACATGTACCTGCGCCTGCGCCATCAAAATCTACGCCTTCCACTGCTTCTAATGTTGGCGGTAAGCCTAAAATATTACCTTGATCATCAGTAATAACCCAAGTACTATTGCTTCCTACACCTGTACCATCTAAAGTAATACCTGATACATTATCAACCTCGCCATCTACAAAGAACTCGAAAGGTCCTCCGCTAATCTCTCCTGCTTCTGGTTGATTTCTATATACATGTATATTATTCGAAAAATCATATCTACCTTTCAAGTCTGTCAAAGCATTATTTCCTTCTACAAGTCCTGTAAGACCATCGGCATAACTCAAGTGCCATATCAAACATGTGCCCGCGCCTGCACCATCAAAATTTACCGCTTCTGGTGAAGGTGGTAAGCCTAGTATTTTTCCTTTATCATCGGTAATGACCCATTGTGAGTTCGTGCCACTATCCCAAGTTAGTTCTATACCCGAAACATTATCTGCCACACCATCACCAACACAAAAAGTGAAAGGACCTCCTGTAATCTCTCCACCATTTATCTTTTCTTTTCTTACAACTTTAACCGGATCAGAAAAATCATAACACCCTTCTAAATCAGTAGTTGCATTGTTACCAACTGTTAGACCTGTAAGTCCATTTGAATAGCTCAAATACCAAATGAGACAAGTTCCTTCTCCTGCCCCTTCAAAATTTACTACTTCTGGGTCAGAAGGTAATCCTAAAATTACCCCCGCTTCATCCGTAATAACCCATTGCGCGTTCGCACCACTTGCTCCATTGATTCCAACCCAAACAAAGTCATCTTCCCCATCTCCGACGATAAACTCAAAAGGTCCCCCTTCTATAACACCGCCTTCAGGTTGATTTCTATACACACTTATACTATTTGAAAAGCTATAAGTTCCATGCAAATCGCTGTTTACATTATTTCCAGCGACTAAACCAGTGAGTCCATCAGAGTAACTTAAGTGCCATATTAAACATAAACCAGCACCTGCGCCATCAAAATCAACCGCTTCAGGTGCCCCTGGTAAGCCAAGTATTTTACCTGTACTATCAGTAATAACCCATTGAGAATTTTGACCATCGTTACCTGTAAGTTCTATACCAGAAACATTATCAGCTTTACCATCTCCGACACAAAATTCGAAAGGACCACCCGTAATTTGACCACCATCGCAACCAAAATTAGAATTCACCTCTACTTCTGGGAAATTGTGTTTTGTAGTATCGTTAGCGAATACTTGCGTATTGAATGCTATACTTAAAAGAGCAAAAACGGCGAATTGCCATTTGTTAAAAAAAGATGTTTTCAGGAAACATCCATAAAAAAGTAATTTTGTTTTCATTGCTTCAATTTTGAAATAGGTTAGTAAAAGTTTGTTTATCTTCAGCTTAAAAAAATGCTAGTGACATATAGCGCTGCATTCTTTATATTTGCTATGTATACAAAATAACACTCATGAAGTAACATGAAAGTCACAAGACCTTAAACTTTTGAGAACATTCTGTGATAATTTTGTGATACTTTTTAACTTCTTTCGTAACCTGTAGTACTTATGAAAAAAATTCTTGTCATAGAAGATGATCCAGAGATCATAAAATTGTTAGAAATTCATCTCACAAATACTATTTATAGTACAGATAGTAGTATGGATGGTCAGGCAGGTTTGGAACTTGCTCTTAAAAATGATTATGATCTTATTCTATTGGATTTGACCTTACCAAGTTTGGATGGTATTGAAGTTTGTAAAAAATTACGCGAGACGAAGAATACTCCCATAATTATGCTTACCGCTAAATCTGAGGAAATAGATCGCGTACTTGGTTTGGAGATTGGCGCTGACGATTATATGACAAAACCGTTTAGCATTAGAGAGCTATTAGCAAGAATAAAGGCTGTTATTCGTAGAACCAGTGTTACAAATCACAAAGAAAATACCATTTCATCATTATCATATGGCTCTTTGTTTATAGATATTTTGAAACGTAAAGTTCTTTTAAATGAAGAAAAAATTGAACTTTCGCCAAAAGAATTCGAACTACTGGTCTTAATGGCATCAAATCCTGGTAGAAATTATTCACGATCAGAGTTATTAAATATTATTTGGGGGTATAATTTTGAAGGATACGAACATACCGTAAATTCACATATAAATCGTTTACGAGCCAAGATTGAGTCAGATATGGCACATCCGAACTACATTCTCACAACGTGGGGAGTAGGTTATAAATTTAATGAAGATATTTCACTATGAGTACTTCCGAAAAAACATTGACGCCAAAATTGGTAAAAAAGTTATGGTTAGCATTTATTTCCATTATTTTTCTAATGGGAGCTTCATATGTATTGATAACTGGGTATTTCGCAAACAAATATAATCAAGCAACGGCCCAAAGGGTGAATGCAAATATTGCCAATCATATCATAGAAGAAAAATTTCAAAATGCTTCTCCTTTTTTAGACGATGGTAGTGTAAACAAACCGTTGTTCGGGGACTTAATGCATGACATGATGGCCGTTAATAGAAGCATTGAAGTATATCTATTAGATGATAAGGGTGAAATACTATATTCTGTTGTTTTAGATCATAGTGATAATGCTCCGGCGAAAAAAGTTTCACTTGAGCCAATTTTGTCATTCATAGAAAATGAGGGGACGAACTATATTTTAGGTGATAACCCGAGAAATAATAAGGCGAAAACGATATTTTCGGCTGCACCATTTAATCAAAATGGGCGTAAAGGTTATATGTATATTATATTGGCCGGAAAAGAATTTCAACTAGTCAGTGATAATTTACTCGGACAATATTTCATCAAATTAGGTATAGGAACTACCCTTTTAACAATGCTTTTCGCGCTTTTGGTAGGATTGTCAAGTATTTGGTTTTTAACAAAAAATCTTCGTTTAATAACTGGAATAGTTCGACGATTTCAGGAAGGTGATTTAAATGCTAGAATTAAAAATCCTGAAAAATCGGATATTGAAGTCTTCGCTCATTCTTTTAATAATATGGCTGATACCATCGTTAGTAATATTGATCAAATGAAGTCAGTTGATACCTTACGAAGAGAATTAATAGCAAATGTTTCTCATGATTTACGCACACCATTGGCTGTATTAAAGGGGTATGTTGAAACTTTGCAAATGAAAAAAGACTCTTTGTCGGAAAAAGAAAAAGAAGAGTATTTAGACATTACCCATTCTAATATTGATAAATTATCAAAATTGATCAACCAGTTGTTCGAGTATTCGAAATTGGAAGCTGAACAAGTAACTCCTGTCAAAGAACCTTTCTCTATCACCGAATTATCGTATGATTTAATCGCAAAGTTTAAGGTAATCGCCGAACAAAAGAATATTGATTTGACGTTAGACAAAGGTGAAGAAAATAGTATGGTCTTTGCTGATGTATCTTTAGTAGAAAGAGCCTTGCAAAATTTAATAGAGAACGCTATTAAATATACACAACCTGATGGCGCCGTTACCTTATCTATTCATAGAAAAGGAAAGAATATTGAAATAAATATTACAGATACTGGTTCTGGAATACCTCAAAACGAACAACCATTTATTTTCGATCGGTATAAACAAGTGAACAAGAATTCAAAAAAACAGGGTTCTGGTTTAGGTTTGGCCATTGTAAAGAAAATAATGGATCTACACGGCACTACAATTACAGTTCTTAGTAAACCAAAAGAGGGCAGTTCTTTTGTCTTTAATTTACCAGTAGCTCTTTAGTGGTAGAAATACTATTTTCTGTTTTTTATTCCAAGTATTAGATTTATTTTTGCATTCTGATACTATGGAAAAATTAAAAGAGCGCTGGGGTATAGAAAGTAATTGGGCAATTATTGCCATATTACTCGTTTTTGCAATTAACGGATCATTTTCGGCATGGGTGGCAAAACCAGTAACAGAATTTATGGGTATTACGCGAGACACCATACATCCTTCATGGTTATATATGCCAATACGCCTGTTGCTCATATTTCCAATTTACCAAATAACCTTACCCGTAGTAGGTTGGTTATTTGGGCAATTTAAATTTTTCTGGAATTTTGAAAAAAAATTTCTTAGTCGTTTAGGACTTGGATTTTTATTCAAAAAATAGATTTGTTATTTTCCCTTTTTGATTACGTATTTATAAATCCATGTAAGCGTAAATGTTGGTATAAAATCTAGTCCAGGTATTAGCTCTTCAAAGAAAGATACCATTCCTCCTATTCTACCCTCTGCTCCTTTATACATTTTATAGATTAAAATAGCTGAAATTGGAGCCCAAATAACATCTCCAAATTCACCAATAACGGGAATTGCAAAAGATAACATCCCTATTGCATCAAATAAAATGCTCAAACCAAGCATTTTGTATTTTTTTATATCAGTTTCTTGGGTTGTTGTGTAAATTTCTGGTTGTGCTGTATTCATTTATGTAATTTTAATTCACACAGTATAAGGCAATAAGCATGCCAATTTTCATACCGAGATAATTACCCTAAATCATACACTATTAAGACAAACTAGAACTAATCAACTTTAAGAATTCAGTGCGTGTTTCTATGTTTTCAAAAGCACCTCTAAATCCAGATGTAGTTGTGACAGAATTTTGTTTTTGAACACCTCGCATCATCATGCACATATGTGAAGCTTCTATAACTACTGCAACCCCTTCAGGTCGTAGTACTTTATCAAGTGTACTTACAATTTGATCTGTTAAGCGTTCTTGCACCTGCAATCTTCTCGCAAAAATATCTACAACTCGAGGTATTTTACTCAAACCAACAATTTTACCATTGGGGATATAAGCAACATGGGCCTTTCCGAAAAATGGCAATATGTGATGTTCACATAAAGAATACAATTCTATATCTTTAATAATAACCATTTCAGAATAACTTTCTTCGAATAAGGCAGATTTGAGTACCTCTTCAGCATCCATCTGATATCCAGAGGTTAAGTATTGAATGGCTTTCGAAGCTCGTTCGGGAGTTTTTATTAGACCATCTCTTTCTACATCCTCTCCAACACTTTCTATAATTCCTTGATACCTTTCTTTTATATCATCGGTAACTTCAATATTATATTCTTCAAATTTTCTATATGGCATTTCCTATTATTTAAACCTGAAATATACGCATAAAAAAGAAGATTTGCCGAAAAAGAATTCTCGACAAATCTTCAAACCAAAAATCAACCAAAATTTTTAATTCTTTTTAAGTTTACTTTGATATTTCTCTGTAAACTTCTTTATTTTCGGGTTAATTACCATCTGACAATACCCTTGTGTTTTATTATTATTATAATAATCTTGATGGTAATTTTCTGCTACATAATAATTACTTATCGCTGTTATTTCTGTAACAATTTTGTTTTCAAATACTTTTTCCTTTTCTAAATCGGCTACCATCTTTTCTGCTTCAGCTTTTTGCTCATCATCATGATAGAAAATAGCCGACCTGTATTGTGTGCCTACATCAGCACCTTGTCTATTTAACGTGGTTGGATCATGTGTACTAAAAAATACGTCCAACAACATCCTATAACTTATTATTTCAGGATTAAACGTTATTCTAATCACTTCTGCATGTCCGGTTTTACCTGTACAAACTTGCTTATATGTCGGATTTTCAACTTGACCTCCTGCATATCCTGATTCTACTTTATTCACTCCTTCAAGTTGATCAAATATTGCTTCAGTACACCAAAAACATCCATTACCAAAGGTTGTAACTTTCATATTTACTCTAGATTTTGTGTTTACAAATACTTACTTAAATCTTCCTTGCAAAATTATATTATTCTAAAACAAATATCAACGGTTCTAAGATAACATTTTCCTTTTCTATTAAGACGACAAATTATCAATTTAATTACAGCCTTAAGAAAACTTTAACACTAAAACTTTACGTTAACATATTTTTAATATTATTCAGCAAAAAAGACCTTATGCTACTTCAATATGTTACAACTTATATGACTTATATGAACCTACAGATTTAATTTCTTGGGATTAACTTTCTAGGAAATTGAATAAGGCTTTCAGATCCGTTTTTACCAACTGCTGCTACGCCAAATAAATAGTTGTCAATAACAATATTTTTGAGTGTATAATCTGTCACTTTTCCTACGTACCTACTATATTGCCACTGCGGTGAAGTAGTATCTCGCCAATAAACTTTATAACCCATCAAATTATCATCTGTCACTGCGTCCCACTTTAATCTTGTAGATGGTTGCACCGCACCACCTATCATAACATTTTTAGGCGCGTCAGGTGCTGAAGCTAAGGCAGCTAAGGTTAGAGCATTTACCGCTGTTAATTTTGCTGCATACTCAAAATTTACAGACTCAATCACATCGCCATATTTAATTCCGTTTTCGGTTCTTAAATCTTGATGTTGTTCATTATAGTTTTCATGAGTTTCCATTATTCTAACACCCGTAAATCCTTGATCATTAAAAGGGCGATGGTGTCCACCTCTACCAAACCTATCCAGTCTGTAAATCATAATCGCATCTAGATTCGTCATATAATCATCTGTCAACTTATCAATATATCGTGCTAATTGACGCGATGGCCCATCAATTTCACCTCCATAAAAGCGCATTGATCGACGTTGACGATCTGTAGTTTCCATTGAAATAGCTTCAGAAAAAACTCGAAAAGTACTATTATCTATAACACCATCTATTCCTTTAATATTACCAATCATATCGTTGTTTATAATTCCAATAATATCCCAACCTTCTTCTTTTGCAACTTTTGCCATATGTTGGCCTCCGTAAAGCCCTTGTTCTTCACCTGAAAGGCCTGTATAAATAATTGACACCGGAAATTTATATTTACTTAAAACTCTCGCCGCTTCAATAGTACCCGCCATCCCAGAAGCATTATCATTAGCACCAGGAGAATCAGAAGTAAAATTATTCGGATCTGATACTCGTGAATCTATATCTCCAGACATTATAATATATCTATTTGGAAACTTTGTACCACGTTGAATCGCTAAAACATTTACCACCCAAGTATCCTTTACAATACGTCGATTGTTCTTAGGAACCAGATTACGTTGATACTCTACTTCTAAACAATTATTACAGGCTTTGGATATAGTAGTAAATTCTGACTTAATCCAGCGTCTAGCCGCACCAATACCTCTTGTCTTTGAGATTGTATCAGACAAGGTATGTCTTGTACCAAAACTGACTAATTTTCGAATATCTTTTTCGATATTTTCAGAAGATGGAGCGATTGCAATTTCAGATAGCATTTTTGACACCTCACTTTGAGCAAAAATAATGCTACTCGTAAACAACAGTAATACGGCGAATTTAGTTTTCATGTTTTATTAAGTTTTAGACCGTGAAAAATTACAAAGAATTTACTACATTGGCATAACAAAAATCAAAAGACATGAGAAAAGTTGTAGTTATAATCTGCGTACTAACATTTTTTAGCGGTTTTGCTCAAAATGATGATGATACTGATATTGTACAGCAACTTCCCGCACCCACTTTTTGGGATAATGTCCGTTTCGGAGGTGGATTAGGTTTTGCTTTTGGTAATAACAATACCACTATAAATGTATCTCCGAGTGCAATCTATGATTTTCAAAATGGTTTTGCTCTAGGTCTCGGCGTTGGTTATTTATACTCAAAACTTGATGCCATCAATTCTAATGTCATAAGTCCTGGTGCAATTGCACTTTATAATCCAGCTCAAGAAATTCAATTATCAGCAGAATTTGAGCAATTATTTATAAGTCAAAAATTTGGATCGAATAGTTTTAAATACAATTATCCTGCATTTTATTTAGGATTAGCTTACCGTACGGGTTGGGCGGCATTTGGGGTTCGATATGATGTACTATATGATGAAAGAGATAGTATCTTTAGCTCTCCTTTTACACCCATTATTCGATTCTATTTTTAATATAGTTTCACTAATTCTGACAGAAGTACATCGAGCATAGCATCGGTAAAATCATGATGCGTTACAATTCTCAATTTACCCTGCCCCATACCTACAATAAGAATGTTACGCTCAGCTAATTTTTGAACAAATTCAGTTTCATCAATATGATCGGCTACATAGAAAATGATAATATTCGTCTCAACAGGTTCTATTTTTTTTATAAACGCACATTTTTCTAATACAGAAACTATTTTTTTAGCTCTTTGATGATCTTCTTCTAGTCGATCAATATGATTATCTAAAGCGTACATCCCTGCGGCGGCTAAGTAGCCAACTTGACGCATACCTCCTCCAAGTAGTTTTCGAATTCTCAAGGCCTTCTCCATCTGCTCATTTGAACCAACTAGCAGCGAGCCTACAGGGCATCCAAGACCTTTTGACAAACATATTGATATGGTATCGAACAATTCACCATATTGTTTAGGTTTTTGCCCCGTTGCAACGAGCGCATTGAATAAACGTGCCCCGTCTAGATGAAAGGCCAATTCATTTGCTGAACATACTTCTTTAATTTGTTGTAGGTCGTTTAAGTTCCAACACGCTCCACCTCCTTTATTTGTACTATTTTCAACGGTTACTAATGAAGTAATCGCCTGGTGAATATCGGCTCTATTACTTATGCTATCTCGCACTTGTTGCGCTGTAAACATTCCTTTTTGGCCATCTAGGAGACGACAAGACACCCCTGAATTAAATGATGCTCCTCCTCCTTCATAGTTGTATACATGCGCCCATTTATCACAAATTAACTGCTCACCCGGTTGCGTGTGCAATTTGATTGCCACTTGATTTGCTTGTGTACCTGAAGGAAAAAACAACGCAGCTTCTTTTCCAAACAAATCTGCCACTTTTTTTTGTAACGCATTGACCGAGGGATCAGCACCAAACACATCGTCACCAACTTCGGCACTAAACATTGCATCTAGCATACCCTTTGTAGGTTTTGTTACCGTATCACTTAATAGGTTTATAGTCATAACACATTGTATAATTTTCGTTCTTCCTTAAGATTCGTTAAGATAATCCATTTTTTATGGGCAAAAATACCATTACTCCAACTTTCTAATCGTTGTTTACGTTTCCAATACGTTTTTAAAATCCACAAGAACATATTCTCTTTAAACAGCATCCTATGCAAGGATTCATAATTCTCACCACAGCATTTTTCTTTGTAACATATTCGTCTAAAAGTTCGAATAAAACAACGAGGTAGAATGAGATGCAAAGGGTAATCTAACCAAACTATCACCGATGCCTTTTGCCAAAGGGTATCTTTTAAAACAGTTTGATAACTACCCGTTACTATCCAATCATTCAGTTTATCTACTGCCTCGTTTACTTCTCTAATAAATTGCTCATTTTCTTTTTCTACCCAATTTGGCAAAAAATGTAAGTCATCTAAATCTATTTGAGTTACCGAAAGTTCATTGGAAAGCTTCTTTCCTAATGTTGTTTTACCTGTACAAGATGTTCCAGTAATAATAATTTTTCGTTCCATTTAGAATTTATCACTTCCTATTGGAGAGCCATCAGGAATTTTAGGCACTTGCATTTTACTAAATTTAGAAGGATTCTTTTTAAAATTCGAAATACTTTTTAAAAGTATATCATTATACATTTTTTGTGTACCGTTCGATTTACGCGAACGTAAAATACTGGCAATTTCGTTCAATTTATAGTCAACAATAGCTCTTATTTGCTGATAACTATTTTCATGAGCTCCTAAAGAAAATAGATGATCCAATACTTGTTTGTTTACCACATTTTGCAATTCATTATGGTACGTATCTTTGTACGTTTTCTTAAACGAACTAGTTATTAAAGCATCTATTAATTCATCCAGCCCTAATTGGGTATTATCAAAACTTTTATGCTGTATCAATCGAGAAGCTCTTTCATGGTGAAGTAAAAATTCTAATGTCATATTAGATGCAGTTTCCACACCTCCAAAAGCATCAAAACCGACGCCGTTTTTACTCTTAAAAGATTCTCTAGTTCTTCCATATCCTATCGCTCTGGGCGGAAACATTTCTACTATTTTTCTAGGAATAGCAATTTCTTTCACATCCAAAGTTTTTAAGAGTGCTTTTAAGGCTTTTCGTTCAGTGGCACCATCCACTATCTTCACAATAGTTTGGCCGTCGTTCTTTGTGGCATAGTTATACTCTAAACCTCCTATTAACTTAGAAACGGCCTCTGTTTGATAACGATGAAAAAAATACAAAGGCACAAACACATCTTCTAAAACAGAATAGGGTTGCCTAGATTTTATATTGGCTGCCGAAAAATTATCGATTGCTTTTCGTCTCACCGTTAATACAGCATTTAGCTCCTCTGAAATATCACTCCCGTTATCCCATAAATGGCCTGCAGCGTGTGCACTTCCTTTTGGTCTTGCATCTTGATCAGAAATATAACGCAAACCTTGGGCATAGGCCTTATTTAAAATTTCCTGCAATTGTTGCGTTTCATTTTCTGTAAAATCTTGATATGAGTACGCTACTGTCACTTTATCCCACGCTCCTATTCCAGTAGCGTATGCATCTGAAAAGTCCACTTCATTGTTTTTAATTCGTATTTGAGGGTGCGGGTAATCCATTACAGAAGCTCGATTATTGGTACTTGCGGCAAAATTATGGGCAAAACCAATGGTATGCCCAACTTCATGCGCAGATAATTGACGTATTCTCGCAAGAGCCATCTCTAGCGCAAACTGATCATCCGTATCATTAGTCCCATAAGGAGCTTTTAAAGCTTGAGCAATCATAAAGTCTTGACGAATACGAAGCGAGCCTAAACTTACGTGTCCTTTAATTATTTCCCCCGTTCTGGGGTCGGTAACACTCGAGCCATAACTCCACCCTCTCGTAGAACGATGCACCCATTGAATTACATTATACCTCACATCTAACGGATCTACGTCTTTGGGGAGCATTTTTACCTGAAAAGCATCAATATAACCAGCAGCTTCAAATGCTTCATTCCACCAACGTGCTCCATCCAACAAAGCTGAACGCACGGGTTCTGGAGTCCCCGTATCTAAGTAATAAATAATGGGTTCTTTAGCTTCGCTCTTTGGTGCAGTTGGATCTTTCTTTTCTAAGCGATGTCTTGTTACAAAGCGTTTTGTGATCGATTCATTTACAGGAGTAGCATAATCTAAATATGTCATTGGATAAGACCCAGAGCGAGGATCATAAATTCTTGGTTTATATTGATTGTCAGGCAACGCTACGAAAGAATGATGCTGACTAACAGTGACCGATGTAGCATCTGGAGTAACACTCCGAATATTATATCCTTTTGGTGTTCCTTTAAACGTTAAAAGAACATCAAATTCAACATTTTTAGGAAAAGCCTTTGTACGTTCTAAATTAAAAGCACTTCTACTTTTATCTAAACTATAATTTCCTTGATTATTTTGAGCAAGTCGGTTGGATACCCCATGAGCATCTCTCATAAAAAAACTAGTTGCATCTACTAAGAACTTCCCTTTTTCTTCTTTTTCAATCACAAAACCATGCAACACTGATTTGGCAAAAGCTTGCTCTATAGATTTCCGTTCTTCATCATTATCAGTCAAAGCCCTGTATGTTTGGTTTGGTTGAATTAATAAAATTTTATTACCTGCTCTTCTAAATTTAACAACCGCTTCATTACCGAGCTGACCTCTATCTAAACCAATATCATTCGAACCCAACCCTTCTGACAAGGATCGAACATATAAAAACTCTTGCCCAATCTTTTCAATTTCTAAGTATATTTTATCTGTATCTTGATCATAATAAAAATTAATATACCCCTTATATTTAGTCACATTTTTATGTTCTTTTAAAAATTGAGCATTAGAGAATAAAAAGGATAATAATAATGTGAAGGTTAGTAGTTTGTATCTCATGGAAAAAAATTTCTTTAAAACTATAAAATTTATATCATTTTAACTGTGAAATTTACAATTTGATGTGCCGAAAATAATTTTTATTGAATTGTTTGTTAGAAAACAATTTCACATAAAAATTGTTAGAAGTAGTAATTACCCTTTTGATTGTCCTTTTTTAGCTTATTTTTGTTCACTCATGATTACACAAGAACATATTAAAGATTTCATTGGAAGGGTAGAAAAACTCAAAAACTATCTGCATATAGATAAAAAGCTTATCGAAATTAGTAATGAAGAAGAAAAAACTGCCAACCCCGATTTTTGGAATGATCCAAAAAAGGCTGAAGTTTTGATGAAATCGTTACGATTTAAGAAAAAATGGGTCGAAGATTACAATACAGCAAAAACCGATAGCGAAGAAATTCAAATTTTATATGATTTCTATAAAGAAGGAGAAGCTACCGAAGAAGAAATTATGAAAACATATAATCGGGCTCTTGATGCTTTAGAGAGTTTAGAGTTTAAAAATATGCTTTCAGAAGAAGGTGATGACCTTAGCGCTGTTATTCAAATTACCGCAGGAGCGGGAGGTACAGAAAGTTGTGATTGGGCTTCTATGCTGATGCGTATGTACTTGATGTGGGGTGAAAAGAATGGCATGAAAATAAAAGAACTGAACTATCAAGAAGGAGATGTGGCTGGTATTAAAACAGTCACATTACAATTTGATGGTGATTATGCTTTTGGATGGTTAAAAGGTGAAAATGGAGTACATCGTTTGGTACGTATTTCTCCTTTTGACAGTAATGCAAAAAGACATACTTCATTTGCTTCGGTTTATGTGTATCCGTTGGCCGATGATACAATAGAAATCGAAGTAAATCCTGCCGATATAGAAATTGTTACTGCTCGTTCTAGTGGTGCCGGAGGGCAAAATGTAAACAAAGTTGAAACAAAAGTGCAACTAACGCACAAACCTACGGGTATTCAGATTTCTTGTTCTAACTCTCGATCTCAGCATGATAATAGAGCCACTGCAATGCAAATGCTCAAATCGCAATTGTACCAAATAGAACTAGAAAAACAACAAGAAGCGAGACAAGATATTGAAGCTAATAAAATGAAAAACGAATGGGGTAGCCAAATAAGAAATTATGTGATGCATCCTTATAAATTAGTGAAAGATGTTCGTACGGCCCATGAAACTGGAAATGTAGATGCCGTTATGGACGGAAACATAGATGCATTTTTAAAAGCATATTTGATGGCTGCAGGGCAAAAAGAGACGATTTAACAACTATATATCCAAAGTAAAACAAATCATCATGAGTAAAGTAGATACTATTATTTTCGATTTAGGAGGTGTTCTTATTGATTGGAATCCGAAGTACGTATATCGTGAAGTTTTCAACGGAGATGAAGAAAAAGTAGACTGGTTTTTGGATACTATCTGCACGATGGACTGGAACGTAGCGCAAGATGCGGGACGCACCTTTAGTGACGCTACAGAGGCACTCATAAAAGAATATCCACAGTATGAAGAATGGATACGAATTTATTACGATCGATGGGAAGATATGCTTGGCGGACCTATTCAGGACAGTGTTGTCTTACTAAATAAACTCAAAGAAATAAATACTCACAAGCTTTATGCTTTAACGAATTGGAGTGCCGAATCGTTTCCTGTAGCGCTTAAGAGATATTCTTTTTTACAGCATTTTGAAGGCATACTAGTTTCGGGAGAAGAAAACATGAGAAAACCGTTTACTGAAATCTATGAATTAATGTTAAGTCGCTACCAACTTAGTGCTAATTCAACCGTATTTATTGATGATAATTTAGAAAACGTAATGGCCGCACGAGCAATTGGAATGAAAGCGATTCAGTATAAAAACAGCCAGCAATTAATCAATGAATTGAATTATTTGAGAATTCAGTTTTAAGAACTCCGTAATATATTTTTAATCGTTTTACTCCCCAAGCCTTGGCTTTTTTAACATCTACCCCCATATAGATGTCAATTTGATTTTTTTTACGTCTATGCATCTTATCTTTGACTAGATAAATACTGTCTAATCCTTCAATTTTTACTGGCGTATTATAGGTGAGACCAAGTTCAATTAAATCTCTAGATACCGCTATACACTTCATTCCAGGTTTCAAGCTATCACCCCAAGCTGCAATAGAAGGGTTCGAAGAAGTTTGATACTTCAAGGAGTTATAGGCGGTAACCTTCACCTCCAACTCCTTCCAAACGTACGGGTCTTCAATCTTTTTTTTACAAGAGACAATGACCATAAACAACAAAAAGAATTTCAAGTATCTCATATGTCTTCATTCACGAGTCCATAATATACTAAATCTATGATTTCACCATCTGAAGTACGATAATCTTTTTTTATAACTCCTTCTTTCTCAAAACCATTTTTCTCGGCAACACGCTGACTTGCCAAATTGCTTTTGGCCGTTCGTAAAAATAATTTCTTCATATTAAGTTCATAAAAACTAAAATCAATTACCTTTTTAAGGGCATTACTGGCCACTCCTTTCCCTTTATAATCTCTATCTATAAAATAACCTATTTCAGTTTTCGGTATCTCCCAATTAATATTCTTTAAATCTATAAAACCCACAATACTATTCGCTGAAGTATCTTTAATCAAAAAAGGAAAATATATTTTTTTCATACAATCGCTCAACGCGATTCTTATAAAGGTTTCTGTCTCTTCTAAAGTTTGTGTTTTGGCAACAGTACCAGCAAAAGTATTTTTAAGTGCCTCAAAGTTTCGGTGTATCAAATCATAAAACCCCTTAGCATCTACTAAGGTGATTAGTTGCAGTTTAAATGCACCAAAAGTCATATCACCACTCATGGCACTAGTTTAAAATTAAAAGAATCGCCTGTCGTTTTTTGTGCCATTTTATTAATAGCATTGTCAGTTAGTTGTAACACCCTTGGATATCCACCAGTGACTTGACAATCGCGCATTAGCACAATCATTGTGCCTGATGGTGTTAATTGCACAGTGCCGGGCATTACGGCAGAAGTAACAATCTCTTCCAAGTCATTCACTATAACTTCATCAAGCCTATATCCCATTCTATTATTTTCTTTTGATATAGTAAATGTTGTATGCTGCAATGCCTTTTTTTGATCACTTGTCAAATTAGTGTATTCTGGACCTTCATTAACTTCAATTTTCGTTTCAGAAAAGTGCTCTTTATTAATTTTTATATGTGCAAATTGAGAGAAATTAAATGTTTTGACTTCAGAATATAGAATTTCATCGTTCTTTTTGAGTACATACTTTTTAGTGATTTCTTTAAAAAAGCTGCGACTTCCTAATACATTCTTATTCAAAAAACCTCCCTTTACACCGATGTACGCTCGAACCCCAAATATGGGGTTAGTAAATTTTAAAACACTGTTTTTTTTCACGCTTATCGGATGATTCAATTGCACGGAATGATCATTCAAAGCTGCATTCAAGTCTCCACCGGCAATGCAAATCACAGTATCTTTTAAAAATTCAAAACTAGTCCCTCCCAATGCCACTTCAATAACGGCGTCATTTTCATTATTTTTAAGAATCAAATTCGCCAATTTTGCAGCATACTGATCCATTGCTCCCGAAACAGGCACACCTGTGCTCATATATCCAAATCGGCCAAGGTCCTGAACTGTACTGTATACTCCTGATTGTAGTACCTTAAGCATTTAGCACCTCACTTTCTATCGCATAGCGTTTATAGGCTACCAAATTTAAAATTTCGGTATGCTCATTTCTATCAATTGGTACAAATTGAACTTTGTCACCAGGTTTTGCAAAACAGGGTTCTTCCCTTTTTCTGTCAAAAAATAGTATCGGTGAATTACCAATAATGTTCCAACCTCCGGCACTTTCTTGTGGATAAATTCCTGTTTGAGAACTGCCAATCCCAACTGCCCCTCTATCAACTCTCAATCTTGGTATGCTTTTTCTAGGAAAATGCAAGGTTTCATTCAGTCCTCCTAAGTATAAAAAACCAGGTAAAAAACCTATAAAAAAAATGGTATAAACAGGCTTAGAATGTATTTCAATTATCTCGCTAATTGTGAGTTTTTTTTTCACACTCAACTCTTCCAAATCAAGACCAAAATAAGGATCATAACATACTGGAATTTTCCATAATTTATTTTTTTGTACATTTGATAAATCACTTTCTTCATAAATTGATTTTAAGGCAATAATCTCATTATAAATATTTTCTATAGTGAACTGATAAAATATTGTAATCGAGTTATATGTAGAGATTATATCAAGTATTACTTTATGTTTATTTTTTAAAATTAAGTTTTTAAAACTTAGTATTTCTTGGAGTACATTTTCATCAATAATTGCGTTCCATTCTATTAAAATAGCTCGCTTCCCAAATGATTTATATGTAATATTGTAGCTACTCATTTGTTCAATTTAAAGCCTTCTTTAAAGAGTTCTTTAACAAGATGTTTTACCACCTCTTTAGCATTTGGATTATCACCATGAATGCAAAAAGTTTCTGCCTCTATATGCACTCCCACCCCATCGATAGATAGCACTTCTTTTTTCTTAATCATTTGCAATAGATGTCTTACCACTTTTTCTTTGTCTTTCAGTACTGCACCCTCAAGCTTTCTAGAAACTAAAGTAGCATTGGTATTGTAATTTCTATCACCAAAAGCTTCTTTAACAACTTTCACTCCTTTTTGCCTGGCTAAATCAATCAATAAAGAGTTACATGGCGCGTATAAAGAAGTATTAATTGTTGTATTGGCAACCGCTTTTACAAGAACCTTCGCCGTTTGTTTATCTATTGCAGCTAGGTTATATAGAGCACCATGAGCCTTTACATGATGCAATTTTGCTCCTAAAGCGTCAATATGTCTGCTCAATCTTAAAATTTGATCTTCGATACAAGTTTGAAGTTCAACGGGGTTCATATTCATTATTTTCCTACCAAAATTATGGGGATCAGGAAAAGAAGGGTGCGCCCCAATTTTAACCTTATGCTTTATTGCTAATTTTATAGTGTTAATCATTGTTTCATCATTCCCAGCATGACCACCACAAGCAATATTACACGACGAGATATACGGCATTAGTTCAGTCTCATTGTTAAGACCTTCACCTACATCACAATTAATGTCTATACTTTTGAACATTAGAACAGGTTAAACACCTTAAAGATACTTTTTAATCCTAAGAATACAGTAAACATTACAATAATGACTCCAACAATATTTTGAAGTTTGGTATTCTTAAATTCACCTAAAAGTGATTTTTTATTCATAATCCAAAGTAAAAAACCTGCAATTACTGGCAAGAGTATACCATTTGTTACCTGAGCAAATTTTATAATCTCAATTGGACTAATCCCTAAAGAGGAAAACATTACTCCTAAAATCAAAATTATCATCCAAACTGCTCTAAATTTAACCGATTTTAAACTACCATCCCATCCCAAACAGCCCTTCGCCACATATGCAGCGGCTAATGGCGCTGTAATCGCAGATGTAATACCGGCAGCAAACAAACCAATTGCAATAAAATAAGTTGAGAAGTCACCAAATAAAGGTGCTAAACTTTTGGCCAAATCAGCCGCATTCGTTACTTCACTTGACTGTATTGCTGTTGCAGAAATAATAATCGCCATAGAAACAATACCTCCCAATATAATAGAAATGATAGTATCTTTCTTTGCTCTTTGCAAATCGTCATGCGATCGCCATTTCTCTTTTACCAAAGAGGCATGTAAAAACAAATTATAAGGCACTACAGTTGTACCTACAAGTCCGATAACGGTCAATAAGCTGCCTTCGGGAAATTTTGGTGCAATCGCCCCTTTTAAAATTAAATACACATCGGGTTTTGTAAGTACAGCCGTCACCAGAAACGAAATACTCATCAATAAAACCAAACCGACTAGGGTCCTTTCTAAGAACTTGTAGTTACCAATATATAATAGCACAAAAGCAATAAAACCAATTAAAACTGGTAACAAATTAATTGAAGAATCTCCAACAGCTAACTTGAAATTCGTAAAGACTGTTTCAAGCCCCAATACACCTCCGCTAATATTACCAGCCTCATAGGCGGCATTACCAATTACAATAGCCGAAAGAATCAAAACAACAACAAATTTTCTTAATGTAGGATGCTTAATCTCGGTTCTTATAACCTCAGACAATCCTTTTTGAGAAATAATTCCAAGACGAGCGGCCATTTCTTGAAGTACTATGGTTGCTAGGATAGACAAGACCATGGCCCATAACAGTGCAAACCCAAAATTAACTCCGGCAATTGTACAGA
The DNA here is from genome assembly GCA_947500525.1 of uncultured Flavobacteriaceae bacterium. Classification (GTDB taxonomy): domain Bacteria; phylum Bacteroidota; class Bacteroidia; order Flavobacteriales; family Flavobacteriaceae; genus Aureibaculum. The sequence continues at coordinate 28,514 of CANMSH010000005.1, forward strand.
TGGTTACTGTACCAGGTCCAATAAAGGCAGCCGCCACCAACGTACCTGGACCAATATTCTTAAAAAACTTAAACATAAATTACTCCTCTATACCCACGATCTTGTATGCAGTAATCTCTGGTTTTTCAAAGCTATGTTTTTTAGATGATTTTGATAATTCAACAATCTCTGGAATATGAATAAAATATTGCGACAATTTATCTAAAATAGGATGCTGGTCATTCGTACTTACTTCTATTAATTCTCCATTCACCAATTCTACCATATAATTATACCGAGGATTATCAACAGGTTTGGTATTTTGATTCCATTTTTCTTTAATCGAAGCTATATAGCTCCTGTTAAGCAATTTATGAAGACTTATCATTTGTTTCTTATCTAACTTTCCATGAAAATTTCCAGTGAATTCCTTTGTATAAATTCTACCTTGATAAAATAAAGTACCGTCTCTGTTAATTTCCAATGAAAACGAAGGGCACGTGCCAAAACAAGTCGAAGCAATAAAGGTTACTTTCTTAAAATTAACTGGTTCAATGACATTTTCTCTATTAAATAAAATAAACTCCTTTTTTGAGAAAAAAGGTTCATACATCAATTTTCGCATTCCCTCTTGATCTAGATCAATTTTAGAATCTAACGGGTGAAATACTAACTTATTTTTATCTAATTTTTTGATTTTAAATCGAATAGATTCTTCTTTCATTCCCGCTCCTCCATTATAAAATCGTTCTTTCATTGTCAAAGTACGCTTACCAAGATCAAAATATAAATCATGTCTTTTATCTGAAATACTATACGTAAGCGTATCCGAATCAAAACGAATATAATCAAGGTTTTTATTGATCCATTCCGTCTTTACCAGAAGTAATGAATCAGATTTTATTTGGGCAAAAGTAAAGATACTACAAAATAGGAGGATTAAATTTAGGAGGATTTTCATAAAGTGGGTATATTAATAGGGGCGTCTAATTTAGTAAAATTTAATATTTATACATAAAGATTGATTCATTTAATTCAAGTATTACCTCAACCAACCTTCTCTATCATGACTTCTATATTGAATTGCTTCTGAAATATGATCAAATGAAATGTTTTCCGAGGCATCTAAATCTGCTATTGTTCGGGCGACTTTTAAAATTCTATCATAAGCCCTCGCAGAAAGATTCAGTCTCTCCATCGCTAACTTCAGATGCTCCTTAGACATAATATCTAACTCACAATATATCCGTATTTGCTTTACGGTCATTTGAGCATTATAATGCACCTTTTTATATTTCTCAAAGCGTTCTGTTTGTAGTTTTCTAGCTGCAATTACTCTTTTTCTTATCGTATTACTCGATGCTCCCGTTTTCTTTTCAGACAATCTCTCAAATGGCACTGGTTGCACTTCTATATGAATATCTATTCGATCCAAAAGCGGTCCAGATACCTTACTCAAATACCGTTGCATCTCTTGCGGACTCGATGTCACATGCCCTTCAGTGCCATTAAAATAGCCACTGGGACTTGGGTTCATACTTGCAACTAACATAAAACTACTTGGGTAAGTCACGGTGAACCTTGCTCTTGAGATCGTTACTTCTCTATCCTCTAACGGCTGTCGCATTACTTCGAGTACCGTTCTTTTAAACTCTGGTAATTCATCTAAAAAAAGAACCCCATTATGTGATAAAGAAATTTCGCCAGGCTGCGGATATCCGCCACCTCCTACAAGTGCAACATCACTTATTGTATGGTGCGGGGCTCTAAATGGGCGTTGTCCCATCAAACCAGCGTTTGCTTTAATTCTACCTACTACGCTATGAATTTTCGTTGTCTCTAAGGCTTCGTGTAATGTCATTGGAGGTAAAATACTAGGTAATCTCTTCGCCAACATAGTTTTACCAGAACCTGGAGGACCAATTAAAATAATGTTATGTCCTCCAGCTGCAGCTATCTCCATACAACGTTTTATAGATTCTTGCCCTTTCACCTCTGAAAAATCAAATTCAGGGTGTTCAATATTTTTTTGAAATTCCTTTCGAGTATCTACTATAGTTGGTTGTAATGTTAAATTACCTTCAAAAAAATCAATGACCTGTTTGATAGTTTCTACTCCATAGACTTCCAAATCACCTACAATAGCCGCTTCTTTTTCGTTTTGTTTCGGTAAGATAAAACCTTTAAAACCTTCATTTCTTGCTTGAATAGCAATGGGCAATGCCCCCTTAATTGGCTGCAGACCTCCGTCAAGAGAAAGTTCTCCCATAATAAGATAATCAGAAAGCGTATCTGCCTTGATTTGTGAAGATGCCTTTAAAATTCCCATGGCCAATGTTAAATCATATGCTGAGCCCTCTTTACGAAGATCTGCAGGCGCCATATTAATCGTGATTTTTTTACCAGGTATTTTGTAACCATTATTTTGAAGAGCAGCTGCAATTCGGTAGTTACTCTCCTTAACCGCATTGTCGGGTAAACCAACCAAATGATATCCAATACCTTTATCTATATTTACTTCTACTGTAATCGTCGTGGCATCCACACCAAAAACAGCACTGCCATAAACTTTTACGAGCATTCCTTTTATTTACAATACGTAAAATTAAAATCGGCAATCGACATAATTTGGCAGTACCTCAAAAAAGACAGAAAGAATTAGTTTTTTAATCTAAATCCTAACAAAAATGACAAAAACACAAAACCTAATAAACAAAAGAAACTCAATTTAAGGCTTGAAATATCTGCTAAAAAACCCAATAAAACCGGACCTACCAGAAATCCGAAAAAACCAACTCCGGATATAAAAGAAATCCCTTGCGATGATTCTACTCCTTTCGTTTTTCCACCCAATCTAAATAATTCGGGAATTATTACCGACAGACCAACTCCTACAAGTCCAAATCCGACAATGGCAATAATCGGTGTAACAAACAATATACATATAAAGCCTAGAGACCCCACAAAAGCGCCTCCAATAATTAATTTTTTTGAACCAAATCTTCTACTAATATCATCTCCTAAAAATCGAGCTATGGACATGGCAATAGAAAACACGGTATACCCCAAACCAATCCTTGAAAGTTTTGCAAATGACACTTTTTCTAAATATAAAGCACTCCAATCTACAATCGCTCCTTCACTTGCCATTACAAAAAAAGCAATAGTAGCTAATACCAATAACGGTTTGAAGTTTTTAAGATTAAAACTTTGATCATCTTGATCTATAGAAGTTACCTTTATATAATGTTTCATTAACACTAAATTTGAAATAAAGAGTATACCAATAACCACAAACAAATGATGTAACGGAACTAATTGCATCGGAAGAAAAAAACTTCCGATTCCCGCACCTATAAAGCCTCCAAGACTAAAAAAGCCATGATTCGCAGACATGATATGCACTTTATCTTGTTTCTCTATTTCTGTAACCAACGTATTCATGGCAACGTCAGTAAATCCCGAAAAAGCACCAACTATGTACATTCCAACACACAATAAAAAATAGCTGTTTGCCGCAAATGGTATACTAAAAGAAACTAAAAATAGAAAAACACCATAGGCCGTTACATTACCCACACCGAATCGATTAATTATTTTTGGTGCAAAAAGAATCATGGTCAATGTACCGAGCGCCATACAAAATAGCGCCAAACCTAATTCTCCCTCATCTATGCCTAACTTCGCTTTTATTGAAGGAATATAAATTGCCCAGGTTCCAATAACAACATTGAGTGTGGCGAATACAAACGCTGGAGCAAAATATCTTGAATTCGAAAATATTAACTGTAATGACTTCATTTTAATTAAATGAACATCGAAAATAGTGTTTTATTTTTTATCTTAAGAATATGTTTTTAAATCCTTATTTTTGTGTGAAACACCAAATTAAATATAGTGTCAAATTTCAAGCCTGATCGCTCATTCGCAATAGAATTAGACCGTAATGACCCACTCGCGAAATATCGAAATGAGTTTCATATTCCCAAAGATGCGAAGGGGAATGATCTTATTTATCTATGTGGGAATTCTCTAGGATTACAACCTAAAATTACAAAAGACGCTATTGCGCAAGAGCTAAATGATTGGGCAAATTTAGGTGTTGAAGGTCACCTAGAAGCTAAAAATCCCTGGTTACCATATCATGAATTCTTGACCGAAGGTATGGCTAAAATAGTCGGTGCCAAACCAATTGAAGTCGTGGTAATGAATACACTAACGGCAAACCTTCATTTTATGATGGTTAGTTTTTATCGGCCAACAAAGAAGAGATACAAAATACTCATTGAGAGTGATGCTTTTCCTTCAGATAAATTTGCTGTTGAATCGCAATTACGCCATCACGGATTTAATCAACATGAGGGCATAATTCTATGGAAACCTAGAGAAGACGAAGAATTACTTCGTTATGAAGATTTAGAAGATATTATGAAAGAGCACGGTGATGAAATAGCCTTAATAATGATTGGCGGTGTTAACTACTACACTGGTCAATACTTCGATCTTGAACGCATTACCAAACTTGGCCATAATTATGGAGCAGTCGTTGGATTTGACTGTGCCCATGGCGCTGGTAATGTACCGCTAAATCTGCATAAGACGGGAGCAGATTTTGCTGTTTGGTGTACCTATAAATATATGAATTCTGGTCCAGGTAGTTTAAGTGGATGTTTTGTACATGAACGACACGCATATTCTAAAAATTTAAATAGATTTACCGGGTGGTGGAGCCATAATAAAGAAACTCGTTTTAATATGCGCGACGAGTTCGATCAATTACCAGGAGCCGAGGGGTGGCAATTATCAAATCCTCCTATTTTATCAATGGCAGCGATAAAGGCTTCAATTGATGTTTTTATGGAGGCTGGTGTCGAAAGACTTTTCAAAAAATCTATAATCCTTACAGAATATTTTGAATACTTGCTGCATAATTTAGATCATAAGAAAATATCCATTATTACTCCTCAAAATCCTAGTGAACGAGGTTGCCAACTTTCAATTCAGGTAAAGAATGCTGATAAGAATTTACATGATAAATTAACCAAATCTGGTGTAATTAGTGATTGGAGAGAACCAGATGTGATCAGATGTGCTCCAGTGCCTCTGTATAATTCTTTTCAGGATGTCTATCATATGGTAGAAAAATTAAAAATGATTTTACATGCCTAAAAAAGAACGCATATTAATTATTGGAGCGGGTCTTTGTGGGTCGTTATTGGGATTACGTTTAGCACAACGAGGATATAAAGTGTCAATATATGAAAGTCGATCTGATCTTCGAACCACAGATATTTCGGCTGGGCGTTCTATAAATCTTGCCTTGTCGGATAGAGGATTTAGAGCATTACGCTTGGCCAATGTAGAAGAAAAAGCACGAAAAATTTGTATTCCTATGCATGGTCGTTTGATACATGACATAAATGGCAATACATTCCCATCTAGCTATTCAGGAAGAGAAGGAGAATATATCAATTCTATATCAAGAGGTGACCTTAATAAATTATTACTAGCGGAAGCTGATTTATTTGATAATCTCACTATTTTATTTAACAAAGAATGCAAAGGTGTAAATTTAGATACTAATGTTGCAAGTTTCTATGACCATATATTAAAAGAAGATTCTGAAGTAAAAGCAGATATTATTTTTGGCACCGATGGTGCTGGCTCTGCTTTAAGAAAGAGTTATTATTTAGAACGGAAGTTTCTATTTAGTTACTCGCAAAATTTCTTGACACATGGATATAAAGAATTAGAAATTCCGGCCTCTAAAGAAGGAACACACATTATTAGCAAAGATCACTTACATATATGGCCTAGAGGAGAATATATGCTCATTGCATTGGCTAATCTTGACGGAAGTTTCACGGTGACTTTATTCTTAAGTTATGATGATGGAATCTATAATTTTAACAATCTAACATCGCCAGAAAAAGTCAAGTCCTTTTTTAAAGAACAATTTCCTGATGCGCTTAAGTTGATTCCTACTATTGCCGATGAATTTTTCAACAATCCAACAGGTCCTTTAGGCACCATAAAATGCTCCCCATGGCATTATAAAAATAAGACATTGATAATGGGAGATGCTGCGCATGCAATAGTACCATTTTACGGACAGGGTATGAATGCTTCTTTTGAAGATGTTACGATTTTTGATGCTATCCTAGAAAAATATGAAGGTGATTGGGATTTAATATTTGAGACCTTTGAAAAAGAACGAAAAAAAGATACGGATGCCATTGCCGATTTAGCAATTGACAATTATTACGAAATGAGAGATCATGTTGCTAATCCAATATTCAAGCAAAAGCGTATGTTAGAGATGGCTTTTGAGAAAAATTTTCCAAATGACTATTCTTCTAAATATTCGTTAGTTACCTTTAACGAAGATATCCCTTATTACCAAGCTATGTTAAGAGGACGGGCTCAAGATAAAGCGATATTAAATATGATTTCTAATAACGAAATTGATATGAACAATAATTTGAATGAAATTCTAAGAAGAGTAAAGAAAGAGACCCATGAACTATTAGAAGAAGATCAAATTGCAAGACTAAAATGACAAACTATGAGTGATAAAGTAACGCCAAGAGGTGCTTATCCACATACTAAAAGGGTGGGCGATTTTATATTTGTTTCGGGCACGAGCTCAAGAAGAGCTGATAATACTATTGCAGGCGTAGACATTATTGATGAAATGGGTACGAAGCATTTAAATATCGAAGTGCAGACGAGAGAAGTACTAATGAACATAGAAAAAAATCTAGCAAATGAAGGAGCCACTTTGAAAGACATAGTTGATGTTACATCATTCTTGGTAAATATGAATGATTTTGCAGGATATAATAAGGCCTATGCCGAATTTTTTAACGTTGAGTCAGGACCAACAAGAACAACGGTAGCGGTGCATCAATTACCACATCCTGATTTGGTGGTGGAAATTAAAGTTATGGCTTATAAAAAATTGTAATTTGATTATAATTCAAAACTACATAAACGGTCAATTTCAGAATCCATTAAATGATGAGTGGTTAGATAACTACAATCCGTCTAACGGAGAAGTATATGGACGAATTCCGAACTCAACGGGAGAAGATGTAGACGTGGCCTTTAAGGCCGCCAGAACAGCGTTCCCCAATTGGTCGGAAAAAAATATCGAAGAACGTAGTAGAATTTTAATTAAAATTTCAGAATTACTAGAAGCTAAGGTAGCACATTTCGCAGAAGCTGAGAGTAAAGACAATGGAAAACCGATAAACTTAGCGAAAGCAGTTGATATTCCGAGAGCTGCCAGTAATTTTCGATTTTTTGGCAACGCCATTACCCAATTTGCCAGCGAAAGTCATGAAAATGTAGGTCAACAAGCTCTTAATTATACCTTGCGCCAACCTATTGGTGTAGTTGGATGTATTTCTCCATGGAACCTTCCGCTTTATTTATTCACTTGGAAAATCGCACCCGCGCTTGCCGCAGGAAATTGTGTTGTGGCAAAACCAAGTGAAATTACTCCCTTAACTGCTTATTTACTAGGAGAAATATGTAATGAAGCTGGCCTACCTAAAGGAGTCCTAAATATTGTACATGGTTTAGGCACAATCACAGGGCAGGCAATTGTTGAACACCCAAACATTAAGGCGATTTCTTTTACTGGAGGTACTGCAACCGGTGCCCATATTGCTCGAACTGCGGCTCCATTGTTTAAAAAATTATCCTTAGAATTGGGAGGTAAGAATCCTAATATCATTTTTGCAGATTGTGACTATGAAGATATGTTGACTACAACTGTACGTTCGTCTTTCGCGAATCAAGGTCAAATATGCCTTTGCGGAAGTCGTATTTTTGTTGAAAACTCCATTTATGAAAAATTTAAAAGAGATTTTGTGGCAAAGGTGCAGCAACTCATTGTTGGGCACCCGTCAAATACATCAACAAATATTGGGGCATTAGTTTCGAAATCGCATCTCGAAAAAGTGGTAGGTTATATTGATCAGGCCAAAGTAGAGAATCATACTATTTTATGTGGTGGAAAAAAAGTGACTGTCAAAAATTATGAAAATGGTTATTATTTGGAGCCCACAGTCATTGAGGTGAAATCAAATGAATGTAGCTTGAATCAAGAAGAAATATTTGGACCAGTTGTAACCATCATGCCCTTTCATTCGGAAAAGGAAGTGTTAGAAATGGCCAATAGTGTAAAATATGGTTTATCAGCTACCTTGTGGACGAATAACCTAAAGCGAACGATGCGGATTTGCAATCAACTCCAAACTGGTATTGTTTGGGTAAATACCTGGATGCTTCGTGATTTAAGAACCCCTTTTGGTGGCATGAAAGATTCTGGTGTTGGACGTGAAGGTGGATTTGAAGCCTTACGTTTTTTTACAGAATCGAAAAACATTTGTATAAAATATTAATTTAAAAAGAAGTATGAAAAAAATTGTTTTACTATTGGTTTTATCATTTATCGCAATCGAGGTTAAGAGCCAAGAATTTAAAGTATTTAAGGCTACAGAGTTCTCTATTAATCATCCAGAAGATTGGACACCTGATACTTCTGGACAAATGAATACAAGTCTCCTGCTTTTCTCTAAACCAGAACAAAACGATACGTTTAGAGAAAATGTGAATGTAATGATTCAAGATTTGACTGGTATGAATCTCAATTTAAAGAAATACACCGAATTATCTTTAGAGCAAATTAAATCAATTAAAGACAGTAAAATATTTGAAAGTACCGAACTTAAAAGAGATGGAGAAACCTATCACCAACTTGTATGGAAAGGTTTTGTTTCGGGAAAGAAACTAAAATTTAAACAGTTGTATTTCATAAAAAATAACAAAGCCTTTTTGGTAACCTTAACTTGTGAAGAAAAGGCATATGACGACTATGTCAAAACCGGAACATTAATTTTAAACAGTTTTATATTGAATTAGTATGAATTTAGATTTAACTAAAAAAAATGCCTTAGTATGCGGCAGTACTCAAGGAATTGGCAAAGCTTCTGCCATTGCCTTAGCCGAACTTGGAGCTAATGTCACACTCGTAGCACGAAATGAAGATAAGTTGAAGGAAGTTGTCACCGAATTACCTAACAAATATCAAAATCACAGCTATATAGTTGCTGATTTTAGCGACCCTGAAGAATTGGGAAAAAAAGTGGCTAATCATCTTCAAACAGTTGGCACCTATCATATCTTGGTTAATAATACAGGAGGTCCAGCGGGAGGTGCCGTTTATTCAGCCGATTTGCTTGATTTTGAAAAAGCCTTTACACAGCATTTAAAATGTAATCACACACTTGTTCAAACGATTGTTCCTGCAATGAAGCAAGCAGATTTTGGACGTATTATAAATATTATATCGACCTCTGTAAAGCAACCATTGGATGGTCTTGGGGTCTCAAATACAATTCGAGGTGCCGTTGCAAATTGGAGTAAAACATTGGCTAATGAATTGGCAGAATTTGGTATTACAGTAAATAATGTTTTACCAGGAGCAACTTCTACTGAAAGACTTACAGAAATAATTAAAGACAAAGCAGCAAAAAGTGGTAAAACTGCCGAGGATATTTCTCGAGCCATGAAAAACAGTATTCCTGCAAAACGTTTTGCTCAACCAGGCGAAATTGCAAATGCAGTAGCGTTTTTGGCCAGTGAAGCAGCTGCATATATTAACGGAATAAACGTACCTGTTGACGGAGGCCGAACAAAAAGTTTGTAACTTTAAGGCAAAACAATCTCGATTATTTTGTGATCGGTTATTGATTAAATCGATTAAAACCTACTAATTAAATTAAGATAACAGAAAAACATGAGTAAATTAGTTTCTCCCTTAAATTTTAAGGCATGGATTGAAGAAAATAGACATTTGTTAAAACCTCCAGTTGGTAATAAATGTGTTTGGAAAGATGGTGACTTTATTGTTATGGTCGTTGGAGGTCCTAATAGTAGAAAGGATTATCATTATAATGAAACACCTGAGTTTTTCTATCAAATAGAAGGTGATATTGTATTAAAAATTATTGATAAAGGCACCCCTAAAGATGTTCACATTAAAGAAGGGGATATTTATTTGCTACCACCAAAGGTGCCGCATTCACCGCAACGAGGTGCAAATACGGTTGGGTTGGTTATAGAATATAAACGCCCGAAAGGCATGAGAGACGCATTGCTTTGGTTTTGTGAGAATTGTGTGACAAAATTGTACGAAGAAGATTTTACGATAAAGAATATAGAAACCGATATGCCTAAGATCTTTGATAATTATTATAGCGATCAGCAGAAACGTACCTGCCCGAATTGCGATGCAATAATGCAACCACCCCAAAAAGTAAAAATAGATTAAATGAAACGTAAACTTCGTATTAACGGTCACTCCCATTTACTGCCTTATCCTGAAGAAATTCCTCAATTTATGAAGGATAAAGGTATATTTTGGGTAGACAGCGATCGAAAGTTTATGTTACAAAAAGACTGGAGAAGACCAGTTACAGATTCAAGTTTCTTTCTAGATGAAAAATTAGAATGGATGGAAAGATTCAAGATTGATCATGCTGTAGTCTTAAATCTTTCCCAATTATATGGGAATGGCTTACGGGTAGAAGAAATGAAACAAGCCCTTCGATTTCAAAATGACTTTAATGCAAAAGTACAACACGATAATCCAAGTAAATTCTCATGCGGTTTCGTAGTGCATCCAGGATTTGTTAAAGGAGCTTGTTGGGAAATTGAAAGATGTGTCGAGCAGCTAAACATGAGATTGCTCTGTTTACCAACGCATTATATGGATACTATTGGCACGTGGCGCTGTATTTTTGATGAAGAAAATGAACCTATTTTTCAATTGGCTAATAAATATAACCTAGCGGTTGAAATTCACCCATACGATGGAGAAAAATTCATTAAGCTAGAAAATACCTCTTGGCGATTTCATTTAATTTGGATGCTGGCTCAATGCGCTGATGCGTATCACTTTTTAACGTTAAATGGTTATGCCGATAAGTACCCGAATATGCGAACTTGTTTTGCACATGGTGGACAATTGGCCCAGATGAATTTAGGAAGACGTATCCAAGGCTTTGATGGTAGACCCGATCTTTTTGAAGGTAAAACACACCCTCGTAAAGCCGTTGGTCATAAAAATATATTTTTTGATACATTAGTACATGATACTGGTTCGTTAAAATTGTTGGTAGAAAACCAAGGGGTCAATCAGGTATTAGTAGGATTAGATGATCCATATCCATTAGGAGAAATGGAGAGCGAAAAACAATCTTCGTACCCAGGAAAAATATTAGATTTAGCTATGGAACGTGAGATTATTAATCAAGAACAATGTGACGCTATGTGGCAAGACAATGTATTGCAGTGGTTATATGGTGAAGATAAACTCGGTAAGCAAACCTTGATAGATAAAATCACAAAGTAATCAATAAGGTTTACTGCACTTTATACTTATTCTACGGTAAACCTGTAGATACCTTCCTCGTTAGAGTTCGCTATGCTCGTCGTCATAATTAAAGTCCCCAAACTACTTTGTGTATCAAAAGAAATTATGTGAACACCATTCTTAGTTATTGCCGTTTTTAGAGCATAATTTCCAACCTCGGTAAGTTTTATACCTATTTTACTTGAAAAATTAGCATTCACAGGGTTATATGGTGATATCACATTGAAAAATGAAACTTGGTCTTGGATCAATAGTGTCCCTTCAACTTCCTGGCCATCAGTGATAAAATACGGCATTTCCTCTCCATTAGACCCTATTTTACTAATTTCTAATTCGTATATCAGATCAGACTGATCGTTAAACATATAATCCCTTAAATTAATTGTTTGTCCTCCTTTAGTGATTTGTTGATTTGAAATAGTTGTAGTAATGAACATATAGTCTCCTTGAGAAAATGAAGTTTCACTATTTTCAATTTCTATTAAATTTAAGTTTTCAACAACCTCATCAGGTGTATACTCTTCATCACATTGAAAAGCAGACAACAAACAAACTAAACCGAAATAAAAGACTATTTTTTTTCTCATGTATAAGAGATGTGAAATTAGTATAAGGTTGCGTTGAAAGCAACGCAAACCTTATGCTATCTTCCCTACTTTCTTTATAATACTTATAAAGTTCCTCGGTTTGCCTGTTCTCTTTCAATGGCCTCAAACAACGCCTTGAAATTACCAACTCCAAATGACTGTGCTCCTTTTCGTTGTATCACTTCAAAAAACATGGTTGGTCGATCTACAATGGTTTTTGTAAATATTTGTAATAGATACCCTTCTTCATCTCTATCGATCAAAATACCATGTTTCTTAAGTACCTCAACATCTTCATCAATTGCACCAACACGATCTAATAGATCATCATAATATTCTCCTGGAACATATAAAAACTCTACACCACGTTCTCTCATTGCAGACACTGTTGCAACAATATCATCGGTAGCAACCGCAATATGTTGTACGCCCGGTCCATTATAAAAGTCGAGATATTCTTCTATTTGAGATTTTTTCTTTCCTTCCGCGGGTTCATTGATTGGAAATTTAATTCTACCATTTCCATTCGACATAACTTTACTCATCAAGGCCGTAAAATCGGTAGAAATATCATCATCAGTAAAAGAAATAATTTGAGCGAACCCCATAACTCTTGCATAGAATTCACACCATTCTTTCATTTCTCCCCATCCAACGTTTCCAACCATATGATCTATAAACTTTAGTCCTACTGGTGCTGGATTGTAATGTGATTCCCATTTTTTATAGCCCGGTAAAAATAAACCTCTATAGTTTTTTCGTTCCACGAAGATATGAACCGTCTCACCATACGTATAAATACCTGAACGAATTACAAAACCATTGTCATCTTCTTCTTTTACAGGTTCTAAATAAGGTTTTGCTCCTCTTTTGGTAGTTTCTTCAAAAGCTTTCGTTGCATCTTCTACCCATAGAGCAACAACTTTTACGCCATCCCCATGTTCAACTATATGCTCATTGATAGCACCATCATTGGTCAATGGTGTAGTCAAAACCAATCGTATTTTATCTTGCTTTAATACATATGAAACTCTGTCTTTAATGCCTGTTTCAAGACCAGCATATGCTTCAGACTGAAATCCAAAAGCCGTTTTATAAAAATGCGCTGATTGTTTTGCATTCCCTACATATAATTCTACATAATCTGTTCCTAACAGTGGTAAAAAATCCTCGGCATCATCAAATATTTTTTTTAACCCGTATTCTGTATTTTGTAAATCTTTTAAATTTTTAATTCCTGCCATAATCTTTCCTTTTAATGATTTTCTTCTAGCCAAGAGGTGTGATAATCTCCAGTATCAATTTTTAATGCTTCTTCGGTAACCTGCAGTGGTTTGAATGTGTCGACCATTACCGCCAGTTCTGCCGTCTCTGTTTGTCCAATGCTTCTTTCCATTGCTCCTGGATGTGGCCCATGAGGAATACCTGCTGGGTGCAAGGTCACTTGACCCAAACCGATATTATTTCTACTCATAAAATCACCATCAACATAGTACAATACTTCGTCTGAATCAATATTACTATGATTATAAGGTGCGGGTATTGACTGAGGGTGATAATCATATAACCTAGGCACAAACGAACATATTACAAATGCACTTGTCTCAAATGTTTGATGCACTGGAGGTGGTTGATGTACCCTTCCTGTTATAGGCTCAAAATCATGAATTGAAAATTTATAGGGATAATTATACCCATCCCAACCTACAACACTAAAAGGATGATAAGCATAAACATATTCGTGAATCATGTCTTGCTTTTTAACTTTGAGTATAAAATCACCTTTATCGGTAAAAGTTTCCAATTCGCTTGGCGGATGCATATCGCGTTCGCAATATGGCGAATGTTCTAAATGTTGTCCGAACCAGTTACGGTAGCGTTTAGGTGTATATACGGGGTGTTTAGATTCTACAATAAACAAACGATTATCTTCAGTGTCAAAATCTATTTGATAAATCATTCCTCTTGGAATCACTAAGTAATCACCATACTCAAAATCGATGTTTCCTAAAAATGTTCGAAGTTTTCCGGTTCCTTTATGAATAAAAATAACCTCATCAGAGTCGGTATTTTTATAAAAATATGTTCGTAATGATTCTTTTGGCGCAGCTAGTGCTATATAACAATCATTATTTGCTAATATTATTTTTCTACTCTCTAAAAAGTCGCTTGTCGCTGGTACATCAAAACCTCTAAGACTCAAGGCTTTCATATTCTTCGCAACTGCAATTTTAGGAGATACATCATAAGATTTCAGCACTTCCTTCACTTGCGTGGGGCGATGTGTATGGTATAATAAGGAAGACATTCCATCAAAACCAATGGTTCCAAACAGCTCTTCATAATAAAATTGACCTTCTGGGCTTTTAAAAATAGTATGTCTTTTGGGTGGTATATTACCTAATTTATGATATCTAGGCATAATTTAATGTATTAATGATTTTAATAAATAACGCAACAATGGTACAAAGACGATTGATACATTCTAACATTTCTCAATTGATACATTAATCAATTCATTCAGGATTTCTTTTCATCAAGAATTTTAGGAATAGTAATAAGTCTTTAAATAAAGTATCCATTGTTTTTGAAGCTGTGCTCAACCCAAAGATACTCATTTTTTAAGATTCAGGAGCCAATTTAATTTCTAAGCCCTCTAGCTCAGGAGTAATAGGTATTTGACAGCCTAAACGACTATTATCTTCTACATAAAATGCTTCGGCAAGCATCATGTCTTCATCAACACCCATTTCTGGGAGTTCATGGTCTGATAATACATAACATTGACATGAGGCACACATTGCCATACCACCACAAACACCAATTGTACCTTCTGGAGCTAGTTCGTATGAACGTACAATTTCCATCATATTCATGGCCATATCTGTTGGAGCAACAATTTCGTGTGTTACGCCTTCTCTATCGGTTATTTTTATGTTTATGTCACTCATTTATTTTATTGCTTTTACTACAGCTTTCGGTGCTTCTTTTTTCGATCCATCAAAGCCTTCAACACCACCCACAGTAGTATATTTCATTACATATTTTTTATCCGGAAAAATACGTTTGTATGCGCTCTGACACATCAACGTAGCCTCGTGAAAGCCGCACAAAATTAATTTTAGTTTTCCTGGATAGGTATTCACATCTCCAATGGCATAAATACCTGGTATATTTGTCTGATAATCCAATGCGTTATTCACTTTGATTGCATTTTTCTCAATGTCAAGTCCCCAATTGGCTATCGGTCCTAATTTTGGTGATAATCCGAACAAGGGAATAAAATGATCTGTTTCTAGCGTATAAGGTTCTTTATCTTTCTCATTCACCTGCACACCAGTTACATTTGTATTACCAATAATTTCGGTAACCTCAGCTGGAGTAATTAATCTAATTTTTCCTTTGTTTTTTAACTCTTGAACTTTTTCTACAGAATCTAATGCCCCTCTAAATTCATTGCGTCTATGAATAAGAGTTACATCCGACGCTACATTCGTCAAAAATATCGCCCAATCTAATGCTGAATCTCCACCTCCCGCGATAATCACCTTCTTATTTCTGTAGATCTCAGGTTCTCGAATCATATATTCAACCCCATTATCTTCGAATTGAGTAATGGTCGGTATAGGTGGTTTTCTTGGCTCAAAACTTCCAAGTCCACCTGCAATAGCGACTATTGGCGCGTGGTGTTTCGTTCCTTTATTTGTGGTCACAATAAATGTTTCGTCTTCTAATTTCTCAATAGTTTCTGCACGCTCACCTAAGGTAAATCCTGGTTCAAAAGGTTTTATTTGTTCCATCAAATTGTCCACTAAATCGCCAGCCAAAATTTCTGGAAATGCAGGGATATCATAAATTGGTTTTTTGGGATAAATTTCAGAACATTGTCCTCCTGCCTGAGGCAATGCATCAATTAAATGGCACTTTAATTTTAATAAACCCGCTTCAAACACGGTAAAAAGTCCTGTAGGTCCAGCACCTATAATGAGTATATCTGTTTCAATCATTTAGTAAAAAATACGACTACAAATGTAATCTACATATCTTATTTAAAATAGTAGTCAATTAAATTACTCTACATTAATAACTTCTTGAATTTGAGGAGCATACTTTTTAATCGTTGCTTCCACACCGTTTTTTAATGTCATTTGATTTACAGAACAGCTAATACAAGCTCCTTCTAATTGAACTTTAACCACATCATTATCAATCGAAACTAGCGAAATATTTCCGCCATCTGCTTCTAAAAAAGGTCTAATCTCTGTTAAAGCCTTTTCTACATTTGATTTTAACTCTTTTACGCTCATCATTTAATTTTTTACAGCACTACAACCCGCCATTGTAGTTATTTTAACAACCTCTGTAGGAGGTAAATCTTTATTACGTTTCACCAATTCAGAAACCATATTTTTGGTAATCTCAGTAAAGGCATCTTCTAAAGGAGTATTCGTTTGCAATGCTACCGGATGTCCATAATCTCCGCTTTCGCGAATACTTTGTACTAAAGGTATTTCTCCTAGAAAAGCCGTCTTAATATCGGTACTTAAATTCTTAGCTCCATCTTTTCCAAAGATATAGTATTTATTTTCGGGCAGCTCTTCTGGTGTAAAATAACTCATATTTTCTATTAAGCCTAATACCGGAACTTGAATATTCTTTTGTTCAAACATAGCGACTCCTTTTTTCGCATCTGCTAGTGCTATCGTTTGAGGAGTACTCACAATTACTGCGCCAGTTATTGGTACCGCCTGAACTATTGATAAATGAATATCTCCAGTACCTGGAGGCAAATCAATTAATAAAAAATCGAGCTCTCCCCAATCAGCATCAAAAATCATTTGATTCAGCGCTTTAGAGGCCATTGCCCCTCTCCAAATAACTGCTTGATTAGGTTGTGTAAAAAAGCCGAGTGATAGCAATTTCACCCCGTAACTTTCAATAGGTTTCATTTTAGAACGACCATCTATAGTAACTGCTGTAGGCTTCGCTTCAGCCACATCAAACATTATGGGCATTGACGGACCATAAACATCTGCATCTAATATCCCTACTTTAAAACCCATCTTAGCTAAAGTAATTGCCAAATTGGCCGTAATAGTCGACTTACCAACTCCTCCCTTACCAGATGCGACGGCGATAATATTTTGAATACCCTCAATTTTTTGCCCCTTTATTGGAGCCTGTTCTGTTTTCTTAGGCGCTGCCGTGACAACAACATTCACTTTTACCTGAGCTTTTTGATTTACATGGGTATGAATAGCTTTCATTATTTCAACTTCAACCTTCTTCTTAGCCTGTAAGGTAGGGTTCGAAATTGTAACATCTACAATAACTTCTTCTCCGAAAGTAACAATGTTCTTCACTGATCCACTCTCAATTAGACTTTTCCCTTCTCCAGGAGCGGTAATTGTATCTAAACACTTATATATTTCTTGCTTATCTAACTTCATTCTTTATATTCATTCTAAATTACAAAGATAGGTGTTCTAGTTTAGATAGGAAAGCAAATCAATAGGGATGATTGATACTTGAATAATATATATCTATCCCTTGAGAATAAAAACCTCTTTCGGATCCCAATTAGCTCTAATTTCGATCTCTTTTGGATAGTATATGACCTTTTCTGGTTGCAATTTTAGAAGATAATTCCCAGTATCCCATTTACCATTATTATTAGCATCAAAAATAACTCTCATTTTATACTTAGCCGGAACCAAATTTAAAAAGGGCAACTCCTTTTCTTCATTGAGGTATTTACGCTCAATAATGTTATATTTCTCATCCATTAAGTCAACAATTATAGGATAACTCTTCACATTTTTAATCGTAAAATATACATTTCCATAATCTGCAGGTTTTTTAGTTCCTAAACCAAAATTCAACGTATCATTGCTATTACCCAAAAAATCTTTAATCGCTTCTGGTAAAATTTGAATTCTGTATTGTTCTTTGTATTTTTTCTCAAAATCGAATAGAATTCTATCATAATTATCAGCTATTTTGGCAGTATACCTAACATTCAAGGAATCTCTACTCATAAAACTAATTTTAGAAGTATCTAAGCTAACTAAGGGTATATTGCTGCTCAAGCTGTATTGATCTCGCAAATCTAATATACCTCTTGTAGAAGCCGAAATCGTTAACGAATCAGTTACTTTAGATATTAATCGTACCGAAACTGTATCAATTCGTTTTCTATTCTCTACTAAAAAATCAAGTGAGTCTTTTTCTATTCCTGTATACCAATAGTTCAATGAGTCTTTATCCTTCTCAAAAAATGAAACTGATTTCAACGTAGGTTCATCATTAAGTGGCTTTATACGAATACTATCACCAATTCCTTCATAACCAAAAATTATATGAGCCTTCGAAGCTACAGCTGGTCTTACTAATTTATACGGTAGGATCTCTTCAAATAAAGTTAACTCATAAGTGGAGTCTGTTGGGATTTCAATTTCTTGATGATGAAATCCTATTTTATCTTGTGCTGGATTAAAAATATAATCCTTGTTTGCATCATTCATCGCCACTAACAAATACTTCCCTGCCTTTATATTGGTTATTTCCCAAGCTACGGTATCTAGAGAATTCGCTACATAAAATGGTTTTTCTTTATAGATAATAGAATCATTCGGTTCACCATTCATTTCATACATCATAATCGAAACATTCTTATCAGTCTCTTCATTAAAAGCATCTTTGATGGTTCCAGAAATGGCTAACGAATCAATAACATCACCAGTAGACAATACATATTTAAAATTATTTAAAATATTCTCCTCAGTATTATCCACAATACTTTGTCCAAAATTAAAGGTATAAGTAGTGTTCTCCTTCAACGTATCTAGTATCTTAATTTTAATATTCTTACTTGGTGTCCCTAAAGGACTTATGATGGGTCTATATTTTAATGGAGGCGAAACGATTAACTGTGTATTGACATCCTTTAGCTTTATATATTCATCAAACTGAATTTTAATCTCCTTAGCAGAAAAGTTCGTGGTCAAATTTGTCGGTGAAGATTTCAACATCACCGGAGGCTCCTTGTCTTCTGGACCTCCAGTTGGTCTACCGGTTTTAGCGCAACCGAAGAGAGCGACCAAAAGAAATAGTTGCACACAGAATACAACAAAATTATTCTTCATTTCTTTAAAATTTAAGCGCAAATTAACAATATTTTTTGCTTGAATTATACTATTCGGTAAAAGCAATTGTTGCCAAGCTCACTTTTATCCCTGGAATTTCTAATAATTTAAGAACACAAGCCTCTGCTGTTGCACCTGTGGTCACTATATCATCAACTAACAAAATATGTTTATTTTTAAACGATGACTGATTCTCAATATAAAAGGTATCCTTTAAATTTTTAAATCTGTCAATACGCAGTTTTGAAGTTTGCGAAAGCGTATCTAATTTTCGTTTCAATACAGTATTATCAAAAGGAATTTCCAAGGTCTCTCCTATCTTCTCACCAAACTTAGTCACCTGATTATAACCTCTAATTCTCATTTTTTTAGGATGTAAAGGAACCGGAATAACGAAATCAAATTTTGGGCAACGGTCGCTATTTTTTAGTTCAGAGGCTAACCAGTTCCCAAAAAAAACACCAAGCTCCTCTTTTCCTTTATATTTCAACTGATGAATTAAATCTTGGCAAATACCTTTTCTGTGGTATCTCAATAAAGAAGTAGCGAAACTTATCGGTATCCTACCATGAAAGGCTCTTTCTAGATCATTCTCGTTATGATTTGAAAAATTTGCCAGCGGTAATTCAAACGTACATTGAAGACATATCTGTTTTTCATTTGCGCCTAATTGTGTTTCACAATGTAAACATAGTTTAGGAAAAAACAATTCAAAAGTGTCGTTAAAAAGTTTCATTTAATAGAATTTAAATAATCATATTAAAAGATTAAAAAAATAAGTATCAAGTAAATCTTTAGAATCTCTTTAGAATTCATCTATAAGTTCGCACCGTAATACAAATTAAGCCAGATACTATGTTATTAACTAATAACAAATACTGAAAAGAATATACAATTTTTTTCTAATTTTGCGTTAACATAGTATTAAAACTCTAAATTAAAAAAATAAACCATGGAAGAACAAAAAAAATCTTCGAACAACAAAATTATCCTAGGAATTCTAATAGCATTGTTAGTAGGTCTAGGCGTGTATACTTTTAAAAGTAGTGCAGATCACAAAGAAGCTGAGGCGTTTTTGAAAGAAGAAAAAGTGCAGATTCTTGGCAATTTGACTACAATGGAAGAAAAGTATGACAATGCAATAGCGTCAAACACATCTATGTCTGAAGAGTTGAAAATTGAAAGAGACAATATTATTGCTTTCAAAGATTCTGTTAAGAATTTGAAAAACTCTAATTGGAGACTTATAAGAAGATACCGAGGTAAAATCGCTTTGTTAGAAAAGACAAACGAAAAATTATTGATGGCGAACGATTCTTTACAATTGGTAAACAATATGTTGGTAATTGAAAAAGATAGCATTACCGGTAAGCTAATTGAACAAACTAGTTTTAACGATACATTAATCGCTCAGAACTTAGATTTAGCTAAGAAAGTAGAAATTGGTGGTGTATTAAAAGTGAATGGTGTTACAGCTACAGCAATGCGCGAGAGAAGCAATGGTAAATATGCTGAAACAAATAAAGCTCAGAAAACAGATGCGGTAAGAGTTGGTTTCAAAATTCAAAAAAATGAAATTGCTGTTCCTGGTGAAAAGCAAGCTCATATCGTAATTAATACTCCAGCTGGAAAGATATTAACACAAAAGGGAACATTTGCTTTGACTAACGGTCAAGAGATCGGATATACAGATTTATCTTCTGTAAACTATGAAAATGCTGATTTAGACGTTGTAATGTTTGTAGATAACATCAACCAAAAATTAGTAAAAGGTATTTACACAGTGAAAGTATATGTGGATGGCTTACTAGTTGGTGCATCTAACTTAGAATTAAAAGATGCGTTTTTAGGTCTATAAAAACCAAAAATAATTAATGAAAAAAGGGATGCAAATTTTGCATCCCTTTTTTATTTTATACTCTTGTGAATTTATCTATTTTTGCGTTCTATGGCAAAACAAGAAGATAAATTTAAAAAGGTAATTTCTCATGCAAAAGAATACGGTTATGTATTTCAAAGTAGTGAGATTTATGATGGTTTAAGTGCGGTATATGATTATGCCCAAAACGGCGCTGAACTAAAAAAGAATATTAGAGATTATTGGTGGAAAGCAATGGTACAAATGCATGAAAACATTGTTGGTATTGATGCGGCCATTTTTATGCATCCCACAACCTGGAAAGCTTCTGGGCATGTAGACGCTTTCAATGATCCATTGATCGACAATAAAGATTCTAAAAAGCGCTATCGTGCGGATGTTCTTATAGAAGATTATTGTGCGAAAATTGAATCAAAAATAGATAAAGAAGTTACAAAAGCTTCGAAACGTTTTGGTGATGCCTTCAATAAAGAAGAGTTTGTGACTACAAATAGTCGTGTGATTGGTTACCAAGAGAAAATAAAAAATACACTTTCTCGCATGGCTAAATCACTCGAGAATGAGGATTTAGCCGATGTTAAACAATTAATTGAAGAACTTGAGATTGCAGATCCTTTGACAGGGAGTAAAAATTGGACCGATGTCAAACAATTTAATTTGATGTTTGGGACCAAGTTGGGTGCTTCGGCGGAACACGCTATGGATTTATATTTGCGCCCAGAAACAGCACAAGGTATTTTTGTAAACTTTCTCAATGTTCAAAAAACCGGAAGAATGAAAATTCCATTTGGAATAGCTCAAACTGGTAAGGCTTTTCGTAACGAAATTGTTGCACGTCAGTTTATATTTAGAATGCGAGAATTTGAGCAAATGGAAATGCAATTTTTCATTAAACCAGGGACACAAGGAAAGTGGTATGATCATTGGAAACAAACGAGAATGAAATGGCATTTATCTCTAGGTATGGGCGAGGAAAATTATCGTTTTCACGACCATGAAAAATTAGCACATTATGCCGATGCCGCAGCTGATATTGAATTTAAATTTCCGTTCGGATTTAAAGAATTAGAAGGAATTCATTCTCGTACTGATTTTGATTTAAAAGCGCATGAAGAATATTCAGGTAAAAAACTACAATACTTTGATCATGAAGAAAACAAGAGTTATACTCCCTATGTTTTAGAAACTTCTATTGGTTTAGACAGAATGTTTTTAGCCGTATTTTCAAACGCATTGCAAGAAGAAGAACTAGAAAATGGCACATTGAGAACTGTATTAAAATTACCTGCAGTCTTAGCTCCAACCAAAGCGGCAATTTTACCATTGGTAAAGAAAGATGGTTTACCAGAAGTAGCTAGAGAAATTGTGGAAGACCTAAAGTGGGATTTCAATGTGTTTTATGATGAAAAAGATGCTGTAGGTAAGCGCTATAGAAGGCAAGATGCAAATGGTACTCCGTTTTGTATTACTGTTGATCATGACACCTTAGAAGATAATACTGTGACTATTCGTCATCGTGATACAATGGAGCAAAAACGAGTACTTATTTCTGAACTGCGTGATATCATTAAACAAGAAGTAGACGTTCGTACTTGGTTAATGAAAATGTAACACATCTAATTTATATGGCTTTTTAGAGCTATTGTATTAAAAAAAATAGGTAACATATCTCAAAATAAAAAACCCTGAGCACATGCTTAGGGTTTTTCTATTAATATAATTCTTTAGAATCGTATTCCGATCGATATTGCAGCCTTACCCACAATTTCGTAATCATCAAATTCATTATTATTAAATAAGTTACGTCCAACACCAAAGTTAACTTCTGCAAACATACCTCTACTTGTAACCCATTTTCCTCCTACGCCTATACCTAGCGCAAAGTCTGTTACATTTTTTTCATTTGTTGAAATAATATCAAAATCTGAATTGAAAGCTACTGTATTATTGTTATAAGAATTTAACATACCAAAACCTTCAACGAAAAAACCCGTGGCATATTTCTTGCCAAAATAAAATCTATAATATGGCGATATATAATAATTAATATCACCGTTTATTTCATCATCAAAAGGAATAAAAACTGAAACACCAACACCAGACTCCTCATTCAATAAGCGTTCATAGGTTACATCAATAGCTCCCAACACCAAGTACAGAGCGTTGATTTTGAATTCATTTCGATCTTGAACATCTTGTACCGGTTCGGTTTCTTGAGCATTTACACCAAGAATTGACAAGGATAAAAAAGCTGCTAAAATAATTTTCTTCATAAGTTAATTTTAAGGGTTATTTCGGATTATGTATCAACAATGATACCACAAAAAGATGCGTAGAATCTATTTTAGTTGCTTACATAAACACTGTTTTAAGAAAAGAAATAGATGATTATCTAACTTTCAAATAATTACGAAAAAGAATAGGCCCAATAAATGAGCACAAACTGTAATGGTAATCTTATAAAACTTACTATCACATTTTTCTTTTTAAACAAAGCCTTTTGGAAGTGATAAACATTTGCTGGAAAAACAACAATTAATAAGATAATTATACTCCACGCAGCAAAAGATTGTGTCTTACTAAACAAAAGCAATAGGCCAAGTATAATCTCAATACTTCCAATAATTAAATTTAAAGATTTGGGGAAAGGCACCCATTTTGGAGTAATACTCATGAAAAAGTTAGGTTTACTAAAATGACTAACACCTGCAAATATGTAAAACAAGGCCATAATGATAAGGGATGCTAAGTTGAATGTTGACATTATTTTATTTTTAAATAAAATTACAGATTAAAAACTTGCCCGTAACTGTATAGTGCCTGTATGTATCGCTTTAGATGTTTCAGATTTTCTACCCAAATAATTTAGATTAATATCTAAATACGAAGTAATCTTTCGCTGTACATTTAAACTCCATGTATAATTTGTGCCTGGTCGCAAGCCTTCTAACATTTGAAATGCTACCGCCGAATTTTCGTTGCCCTCAAAGTCATTATAAAACAAATTTACACTCGCATTGAGAGAAGAACGCTCCTTATTCGAAAATATAAGATTCGCTCCTACATTATGCACTGTTAATTTCTCTAAACTGTTTATTCTATTTCCCTTGTTTTTTAGTTGATAAAAGGCCTCTAATCGTGCATTTCTACCATAAATGTATGACAATTGAGGGTTGATAGTGCTATTTTCTAAAAAATAATTTCTTGTTGGAAAATTCTCAGAAGCATTTTCGTTTTCAGACACAATTGTAGTAATATCAAATAACCAATATTTACCAATCTTATGAATAAACTCTAATTGATGAGAACGTATATTGCTTTCTTGATTGCCCGTAGCGAAAGCTGTGTTGTTTCTTGAGTCTAGATATGTATATGTCGTTGAATATCGCTGTTTTCCCCTATTAAAAAATAAACTGTTTTTGACGTTTAAATTCAACCCCAAAACCTTACTATTAAGATCGAATGGGTTTAAATTAAAGCTTGTCCCAAAGCGCTCTCGCTTACTATCAATAACTACAAAAGATTGATTGATAAAATGAGATAAAAATTTCCTAAAACCTTTTTTTGATTTCCATCTGTTCGCATTCAATGTTAACGATTGACTAAACTTGTTTTGATGTGTTTTAATAAAATCTGTACTGGGTAATAACAATCTCACATAAATAGCTTGATCTGGAAACTGCGCAACCTCAAACTCATCTAATTCTTGAATACCATTAGTATTATAATCTATCCAAGTATAAAAACCTTGTCCAGGTTCTACTTCCAAATAACTAAATTCTTGGCGTGGTAAGGTCCCTGAGTTTGTTTCATACACGGTCGTTGAGGAAATACTATTATTGAATAATTGTTGTCTATAGATTGCTCTCGAATTGAAAGCTTCATCGTTATTTTTAAATCTATTATTTATTCTCCGATAGTTCGCATAAATGCTCAAATTTGCATTTTTTTCCTGTATCAAGTTTGATCGTACGTAATACGTATTCGTACTATTAACATTCTCCAACATATTTACACGTACACTATCTGTAGCCCTGTAATTATATCCTACTTCAACAAATACCTTTGCAGTATCCCCTATTCCGACATAAGCCTCGTAGGCTACAAACTTATGACTTAAGCGAGAAGAACTATTCGTATTCAAATCTTTCCTATCGTTATGCTCAGCATTTAACTTTGCACCTATCCAACCTTTCTTAAAATTTCTTTGACCATTTGAATACCCCCTAAAAAATGAAGTTTTATTTAATTGTGTTTCATTATTCAAAAAACTTCCGTTCATCCTAAGACGCGTATTCTTTGTTGAAAATTTTGAGTTAAGATTATGTTTTATTCCACTAAAATTTTCACTGAAATTCAAGGATTCAAAAGAGTAACTCAATGAATTCGCGCTATCCTTTTCAACATTTAAATTTGCTTGCAAAAGACGTTGATTGCCTAATGGGTTCACTATATCCCAATCTCTGTTAAATTCAACATCACGAAAACGTTCTATTGTTTTAAAATTAGAATCTACAAATTCAACATTTATACCACTTGCTACTTTCCATTTTTTATCAATCAATACTTGACTCCAATTCACTTTCCCCGCATATCCATTGTTATCACCATCATCTAAAGAAGAAAACAAATTCTTGTCATTTATACTATAAGCAAACTCTGTACTAATTTTGGTTTTTTCGGAAGGCTCATAGGTACTGTGTATTGTTGCTATTTGCACTTTATTCGGTGCCGTTAACTGTACAACAGGTTCATAATTTCCTTGTAAAATTCCATTTATTGGAGCTACATATGTAAAAATTCTACCCGTGGCGACCGTATTTTCTATGATATAGTTACCCTGATTCACCCCTACAAAACTAAAACGAACGTTAAAAAGATCGTCGTTTTCGTCATTAGAAAACACAAATCTTTCAACACCATTTTCAATCTCCTTTCTATATAAGATTGCATTTTCGCTAAAGGTTTCGGCTCTAGCTGAAGGCACCACCATTAAGGCCTCATTATCTCCTGCATTCGATAGTATTTGCCTTTGAGCATCTGTTAAGTCTTGCTGGACAGTCTGATTTTTAGCATCATTTTCATTGTAGAAGGTGACTCCAATTTTTAACTTATCTGTTGTGTAATTTGCACCATTATAGGTAACAAAACGCGTAAAATTACGTTCCGCAAATTGATATTCAACCACAATACGCATATTTGCTGTAACGGGATAGGTTGGTGTAAATGTAATTTCGGCAGTATTGTAATCTATGGTATAATCATAATTCTCTCCTCTTTGCAGGGGAAGTCCATTCACATAAACAGTTTCACTCCCCGATATTATTAATAACAGTTGTTCAACATTATTGCCAGTGATTCTATATGGACCTTGATTTGCTTCTTGCCCCAAGAAACTATTACGAGCGAACTGACCTCTCACAATAGCACCAGAGGCGAAAGCATCTGTTTTACTATCGTCATGTTGTAGCGTAGTGTTTACCGCAACACCGGCAACTTTCTTATTAAATCGCATAAATGCACTACTTTCATTTATTAAATTGACATCACCCGCTTTTAAACTCCATTTATCACTAAACAATTCAATAAAAACTCTATCGAATTCTTCCAATCTCTGCGTATATCCACCTTCTTGTAATGGTATGTTTGTATCTGTAATAGAGGCCCTCAACTGGACTTTATCAGATAAGTTTCCCGAAATTTGCAAATCTAAATCAGAGTTCAATACAGCATCTTGATTATTCCCAACAGTAAAACCTCTCGAAATACTTCCGTTAGTGGTCAATCCGTCAAAAGGTTTAAAACCTTTGTTTTTGCGTGCTGATTTTAAACTGTATAACTTCGAAATATTCGTTTTTTTAGGTACAATTAACGCCTTATCAAAAACACGATACTTCTTTGTAAGAAATTCTGGCAATACATAATATTCTATTGTAATAGTTGGGTATTTCACCGGGTCTATGATGAGAAGAGATTTGGCAAAATCTACACTATAGTTCGTTGATTTTACTAATTTTTTAGCGCTATCAAAAACTTTGAAATTGTGAGGGTTGATACTTATAGAATCGATTTGAAGAGAATCTTTAGATACAAGTATCTTTTTTGACCTAAAGTTTTTGGAAGTTGATTGTCCTTGCGAAAAAAATCCGCACAGAAAAATCAATATAACAACAACTCTCTTCATTAACGCAATCAATGTTAGAAGTAAAATTAGACTAGAATGTAAAAAGTAATTTTTAAACCAAAGAATAGCTTTTAAAATAAAGATTGTTGGGTTGGAGGGTTTTCATGCTCTAAAAGCCAACGTTTCCGCCACAAACCACCTGCATAGCCAGTTAAAGACCCATCACTACCAACGATACGATGGCAAGGAATTACAATCCATATAGGGTTTTTACCATTGGCCGATGCTACTGCTCTAATGGCTTTTTCATCTCCAATTCTCTTTGCTTGTTCTAAATATGACCGTGTACTTGCATACGGAACCTGACTCAAATGATTCCATACATTCTTTTGAAAATCAGTTCCCTGTGGATTTAATTTCAAATTAAAACTGGTTCTCTTTTTATCAAAATACTCTTCTAGTTGAGTTACGCAATCTCTTAAACATTCAGGAATTTTTTTAGAACTTTCTTGCTCACCATCAATAACTGTTATTGATGAAATACCATCTTCATCACCAACAATTCTTGCTGTACCTATTGGAGTCTTGTAATATGCTACTTTATCAAATTCTAAAAACATCTTTTGAATTTTGTGTTGTAATCTCTGCTATTCTTTCTGGCGTTAGGTTGTAAATATCTACTAATTTATCCAAAATATTGATAATATACCCACTTTCGTTTCTTTTGCCTCTATATGGTGTTGGAGAAAGATACGGTGCATCAGTTTCTAAAACAATATGTTTTAAATCTATTTCACTCAAAAATTTATCAATTCCACCATTTTTAAAGGTCACTACACCTCCAATGCCTAACTTCATATTATAAGACAATGCTCTGTGAGCCTGTTCTAACAACCCTGTAAAGCAATGAAAAATACCGTGTAATTGATCATCTTTAACGTCATCTAGAACTTCAAAAATTTCATCAAAAGCATCTCTACAATGAATTACAATCGGTAAATTCTTTTCTTTTGCCCATTCAATTTGTAATTTAAAAGCATCTTGCTGTTCTTTCAAACGTGTTTTATCCCAATAGAGATCAATTCCAATTTCTCCAACAGCAAAAAATTTCCTTTTCTCCAACCAATCTTTTACTAAATTTAGTTCTTCTTTATAATTCTCTTTTACACTAGTCGGGTGCAATCCCATCATTAAAAAAACATTTGACGGAAAATCTTTTTCTAATTGCAACATCGCACTGGTATAAGACGAATCAATCGCTGGAATAAAAAAACGAGAAACTCCTGCATTGATAGCCTTTTCTATGACCAAAGATCTATCGTTGTCGAACTGTTCAGAATATAAATGGGTATGCGTATCTGTAATAATCATTCTCGAATTTTGGGTAAACAAAGATAGCGTAATCTATACTTTTAAATAGAAATACCTTGACTATATTTGCTTTTTAAATAAAATAACATATGAAAATTTATCATAATAATCGTTGTCGTAAAAGTAGAGAAGGACTTAGTATATTAGAAAAGTCAGGGGAAGATTTCGAAATAGTGAGTTATTTAGAGACGCCGCCTACGGTTAAAGAACTAAAAGAACTTCTAAAAATGTTAGACATGAGTCCCATTGAATTGGTTCGTAAAAATGAATCTATTTGGAAAGAACAATTTAAAGGAAAAGAACTTTCTGATACTGACATAATTCAGGCCATGTCAATGAATCCAAAATTAATTGAGCGTCCGATAATTGTAAAGAATAACAAGGCCGTAATTGGTCGTCCTGCAGAAAATATTTATAAAATCATATAAAAAAATCGTCTGTAGCGCAACAAAAATACCCATAAACCACTATATAATATCTAAACATTAAACAGTAATTTCGCAAACCAAAATTTATTTTTTTGAAACGAATTATACTATTTATATCTTTTTTTACTTGTGTGCTATCCGGTAGTGCGCAAATAATATCGTTAGATAATACTATAGTAGTTTCAGGGAAAGTAATCGATGCTCAAACCAACCAACCTCTAGAGTATGCCACAATAGCATTAACGCGCTCTGGTCAAGACAAAACTATTGGAACAACTACAGATAAGAACGGTTTTTTTAAATTAGATATAGACGCCGGTTTATATATTATTAAAATTGATTTTTTGTCTTTCAAAACTTACAAAATTCAATCAAAATTGCTCACTTCAAATACGGACTTGGGCACTATTAGTTTAATGTCTGACAATGTCTTAGACGAAGTTGACGTAAACGCAACGAAGGATTTAGTTGAATTTGAGATTAATAAAAAAATATATAACGCTTCCGCAGATATCGCCAATATTGGCGGTACAGCTATGGATGTGCTATCAAATACCCCTTTGGTAAGAGTTGATGCGAACGGTCTAATTACTATTCGAGGAGGCACTCCAACAATTTTAATTGATGGGAAGCCTCAATTCGGTGTTGATAATAATTTCGATTTTTTAAAAGCATTCCCATCTGTTAGTATTGATAAAGTTGAAATAATAACGCGTTCTGCAAAGCATAGTAGTGGTGGCGGTGGAGCCATCTTAAACATAGTTACCAAAAAGGACAAGAATCAGGCATATAGCGGTTCCCTTGAAGCGCATACCGGTCTTCCTGATAATCATGGAGGTTCTATTTTTTTAAGTAAAAAAACAGAAAAAGTGAATCTGTTTTCAACAATTAGTTTCAACAATACGCGAAGAGAAAAAACCATTGATATAGAACAACCTTTATTAAATCTTTTTGAGGAAAGTATACAAGATAGACTTCGAAATAACTTCTTGTTTAATATTGGGAGTGATTTTCATTTAAATACAAAGAGTAAGTTAAGTGCATCCTTTTTATTTAATAATAGTAATAAGAATTATACCTACGAAATTGATGCGAGAGAGTTTAATCGAACCACGATAGAATCTGATGACTATTCGAAAATTCAGGTCCAACTTGGTTATTCTTTAGAACTAGATAGTAAAGGTCAAAAGATTCAGCTAAATTTAGGATATGAAAATACAAATTCAGATAATGAATCAGGAATAACCGAGAATCCAATTCCTTTCTCATCTTCTATCCTTCAAGATTATAGGAAAGATCAGAAACTTCAAAACGTATTGGCGCAAGCTGATTATATCTTGCCGCTAGACAAAAACAAAAGTTTGGAGTTTGGCTACAAAGGAACTTTTAGAAGTTTTACGAACGATTATGAAGTTTTAGAATTTAATAGTGGCACCAATACTAACGTTGTTCTTGGTGACTTAGAAGATATCTATTTTTACGACGAAAATATACATGGGTTTTATGCCCAGTACAATGTTGTATTCGATAAATTTTCTTACGCATTGGGCGTACGCACGGAAATAAGCGATATTTCAACCAAAGAGCAAAATAATGGAACTAACCTTGATAAAAATTTTACAGATGTGTTTCCTTCGGTAAGCTTTGGTTATGAAATTAATGATAACAGCTATATTTCTGCAAATTACAATCGATCTGTTGAGCGACCATTAATACCACAACTTAATCCTTTTAACTCTTTTGTGTATCAACGATTTCAATCTATCGGAAATCCTGATTTAAACCCTTTTTATGGTGACTATTTTGAGCTATTATATGATACTAAAATTAAAAAAGTAACAGTTGCTTCTGCACTATTTGTAAATAATCAACAAGATCAATCATTATCTATTTTAGAAAACACTGGTTTACTCACGAATAATGGTGACGAAATATTCACGCGAAAGTTTATTAACAGTGGAAATAAAAATATAGTTGGTTTGGATTTAGACATTACCGTGAAACCGTTTAAAGGTTTACGTTTAAATGGTTATATCAGTCCGTATCAATTAGAAATAAAAAATGCGTTAGATAATGCATACAATTTTAAAAATACTGTTTGGTATGCTGAAGGGTCTGCTTTGGTATCATTAAATAACGGATTAAAATTTAGCGTGTCTCATAAATATCAATCTCCAATTTCAAATGGCTTGAGTGAGTTAAGAACCATAAATTTTACCAATTTTACAGTAAGCAAAAGTCTTTTTAAGAAAAATGCTACCCTTACTTTTAGAGCCGTAGATATTTTTAAAACAAAGCGATTTAATTATATTTCGAGAGAAGCAAACACATTGACTAGACATAATGTATTTTACGAAAATCAATTTAATTTAACATTCTCCTATCTATTCAACCAAAAAAGAAAAAGTGCTAAAAATCGTAGTAAAGAATTGAATAAAGATGATCTGGAAGATAAACAAGATAAAAAGTTATAAAACATAAAAAAAGGATGACTTAGTCATCCTTTTTTTATGTTTTATATAGTACTATGTTACTTTTTATTCTTTTTTGCGGCTCTTTTCAATTTCCATTCTTCAAACGCTGATCCCAATACCCAATAAGGAATAACAAAAGTTAACAAAAAAATCATCAACCAAAAGCCCATTGTAAGAACTGATAAGAAAATTAAAAAGCCAAAGAATTGTTCGATTTCCATATTTTTTGTTATTAAATTTTTACAAAAATAAACATATTTTTTTGATTATAAAATGAAGTTAAGTTATTTTTTTTCGATTGGATTTGAACAATAAAATTGTTTTTAATCAAACTCAATAAATAGAACTTTCGAACTTAAAAATCACCTTTGATTTCATCCTTTATTTTAACACATATTTAACTAAAACTAAATTAAACCAAAGTACTTTTCGCTGGTCTAAAGAACTTATATTTTAAACAGCTAAACTTTGAAAAAAAACTACTTTTATTTAGTTCTATTACTTGTGTTTTCATTTTGTCAATTTGTTTCAGCTCAAAGAGTAAAACAAACAAACAACTCAGAGAATAAAGTAAAAATCACTGGTAAGGTAATCGAGAATGATACGAAGCAACCTCTAGAATACGCCACAATAGTGCTTACAGCATTAAAAAGTAAAAAGATTACCGGAGGTCTCACCGATAAAAATGGTAATTTTAACATAGATGTTATTCCTGGTGATTATACTATTTCAATTGAGTTTATCTCTTTTAAAACGTATAAACTGAGCGCTAAGACAATTTCATCTAATACCAACCTCGGTATTATAAACCTTGCTCCTGATAGCGAAAGCCTAGATGAGGTAGAAATTATTGCGGAAAAAACCACGGTAGAGATTCGTCTCGATAAAAAAATATATAATGTTGGTAAAGATTTAACCGTACGAGGTGGAACAGTAAGTGATGTTTTAGATAATGTCCCGTCGGTTTCTGTTGATGTTGAAGGCAACGTGGCCCTGCGTGGAAATGATAATGTTCGAATACTTATAAACGGTAAACCCTCTGGTCTTGTAGGTTTAAATTCAACTGATGCACTTCGCCAATTACCAGCAGATGCTATTGAAAAAGTAGAAGTTATCACATCACCTTCAGCTCGATATGATGCCGAAGGTACAGCCGGTATTCTTAATATCATCTTGCGTAGAAGCAAAATTCAAGGTTTAAATGGTGCTATTACGACGAACATTGGCTATCCGAAATCTGGTGGTATTTCGGGTAACTTAAATTATAGAACAGGGGATGTAAATATTTTCACAACCTCTGGATATAATTACAGAGAAGTCCCAGGTAATTCATTTACTTCATCAGAATTTATAAATACAGATCCTAGTACTTTTCTAGAAGAAACAAGAGACTTTGATAGAATTCGTAAAGGTTTAAGTGTCAATACGGGCATTGAATGGTATGTAAATGAGTCTTCATCAATTACGGCTTCAGTAGTTTTTAGAGAAAGTGACAATGAAAGTAATACAACGAATCAAATTCTTCAACGAGATGCGCTCGGAATTGAAACAAGAAGTTTGCGTTTAGATCCCGAATTAGAAGATGATAAAACAGTTCAGTTTTCGTTAAATTTTGATAAAAATTTTAAAACTAATGGTCATAAATTGACCTTCGATTTCCAGTATGAAGATAGTACCGAAGATGAAAACTCTTTAATTAACCAAGATGGATTTGATGTTGAAAAAGTGGGCACTATTGAAAATCAAGAACGTATTTTGGTCCAGACTGATTATGTCTTACCTATTGGAGAAAAAACACAGTTCGAATTAGGTTATCGCGGTAATTTTAATACACTTGATACTGATTATAAAGTAGAAACGAATGAAAACGGTATTTTCTCATTAAATACTGACTTGAGTAACAACCTTATCTATCGTGAATATATAAATGCTTTGTATTCGCAGTATGGGAGCAAGCGCAAAAAATTCTCTTATTTAATCGGTTTACGGCTGGAAACCACTCGAATTACAATCAATCAAATTACAACCTTTGATCGTCAAGTGAAAAGTTATGCAAATCTATTTCCGACGGTAAACTTAGGTTACGAGATAAACGATAGAGAAAGTTTTACTTTAGGTTATAATAGACGTATTCGACGCCCAAGGTCTAGATTTATTAACCCTTTCCCTTCGAGGTCAAGTGCAACGAATTTATTTCAAGGAAATCCAGATATTGACCCGAGCATATCTGATGGTTTTGATCTTGGTTATCTGAATAGATTTGGAAAATTGACCTTAAACACATCTATTTATTTCCAACATGCTCAGGATGCTTTTAACTTTATTAGTCAAGATACAGGAGAAACAGTAGACCTCAATGGGCAAGAGGTACCAGTAATAAGAAGAACTCCAATAAATTTAGCAACGAATGATCGATACGGTTTTGAATTCACCCTTACCTACAATCCGAGTAAAAAATGGCGGATAAACGGTAATTTCAATCTATTCAAATCTATAACGAAAGGAGATTTTCAAGGTGAAAATTTTGATGCTGATAATACGAGTTGGTTTATTCGACTAAATAATAAAATTACATTACCTGGAAAAATAGATTGGCAAACTCGTTTATCGTATCGAGGTCCTAGTGAAAACGCTCAAAACAAAAGAGAAGGTATTTTCTCTACAAATATGGCCTTTAGCAAAGACTTATTTAAAGAAAAAGCCTCGTTAGCATTTAACATTAGTGACCTTTTTAACACAAGGAAAAGAAGGTCAGATACATTCACCCCAACTTTTATCGGCACTAGTGAATTTCAATGGAGAGAACGAAGTTTCAATTTATCATTTACCTATCGATTTAATCAAAAGAAAAAAAGACAACAAAGACAACGTAATTTTGATGGTGGTGAAGGTGAAGAATTTGGAAGCTAAAAACAGCAAATAAATTAATTTAAAAATACACTTGTTCCAACTTATAATAGTTAGTATTTTTGCAAACTCAATGGGGCTATAAATGGGAAAAAAAGAAAAAGGAAAAGTTAGAAAAAAATCAAGATTTAGACTTTTACATCAGTACTATTCTTATACTGGGTTTTATTCTTTTGTAGGAAAGAGTTTAAAAAAGTCAATACTTCCTATTGTGCTTGTTATTGTAGCTCTCTTCTTGCTCAATAAATACGTTTTTAATATCAATGATGGTTTAAAACTAATTACTGAAACTTTTTCTACAACTGGTATTTTCTTGGTATTCTTCTTGTCGGAATCATTTCTAGGTTTAATTCCTCCAGAAATTTTTATTGCTTGGTCTAAGAAAACCTCTGAACCGATTTTATATTTGAGTGCTTTAGCTTGCTTATCATATATAGGTGGTATTATATCATTTTTTATAGGCAAATCAATTGCTCAAATTAAATCAGTAAAGAACTATTTTGAAAATAAGATGGCGAAACAACTCAAAAACACCCGCAAATGGGGTGGTTTCTTAATCGTTGCTGGTGCCTTATTGCCGATACCTTTTTCAATTACTTGTATTGCCGCGGGTATGATACAATACCCTTTCAAAAGTTTGCTTTTATTCGGGTCATTGCGTTTTGTCCGTTTTGCCGTATATGCAATCGCAATTTTTCAAATTGTTAGTTAAAAACACTTGAGCTCCATAGCTATTTTGTAACTTTGTTTACTCTTAAATTATACCTTCATGAAATATAGAATTGAAAAAGATACAATGGGTAAAGTTGAAGTCCCTGCCGATAAATATTGGGGCGCACAAACTCAACGTTCTCGAAATAATTTTAAAATTGGAGCTCCAGCTTCAATGCCTTTAGAAATCGTTTACGGTTTTGCATATCTAAAAAAGGCTGCGGCTTATACTAATTGTGAATTAGGTGTATTGTCTGAAGACAAACGAGACTTCATCGGATCTGTATGTGATGAAATCCTTGAAGGTAAACATGATGATCAATTCCCTTTGGTGATTTGGCAAACAGGTTCAGGAACTCAAAGTAATATGAACGTTAACGAAGTCATTGCCAATCGTGCACATGAACTGGCGGGTAATGTTATTGGTGAGGGAGAAAAAACCATTCAGCCTAATGATGACGTAAATAAATCACAATCTTCCAACGATACATTTCCTACAGGTATGCACATTGCTTGCTATAAAATGATTGTTGAAACGACTATTCCTGGTGTTGAAAAATTAAGAGATACCTTAAAACAAAAATCACAACAGTTTTCTAATGTTGTAAAGATCGGACGGACGCATCTAATGGATGCTACACCGCTAACTGTGGGTCAGGAATTTTCTGGATATGTCTCCCAATTAGATCATGGTATTAAAGCTTTAAGAAATACATTGGATCACCTTTCAGAGTTAGCACTCGGTGGAACGGCTGTGGGTACAGGTTTGAATACACCCGCTGGTTATGACGTATTAGTTGCTAAATATATTGCCGAATTCACAAAGCTTCCCTTCAGAACTGCTGAAAATAAGTTTGAAGCTTTAGCTGCACATGACGCTATTGTAGAATCTCACGGAGCCTTAAAACAATTAGCAGTATCTCTTAATAAAATCACCAACGATATTCGTATGATGGCCTCTGGTCCTCGCTCTGGCATTGGAGAATTGATAATTCCTGCGAATGAACCTGGAAGTTCAATTATGCCCGGAAAAGTGAATCCAACACAAGTTGAAGCAATTACCATGGTTTGTGCGCAAGTAATGGGTAATGATGTCGCTATTACTGTTGGAGGCACTCAAGGACATTATGAGCTCAATGTTTTTAAGCCGATGATGGCGGCAAACTTGTTGCAATCAGCTAGATTGATTGGAGATGCCTGTGTTTCTTTTAATGACAATTGCGCTGCTGGGATCGAACCGAACGAAAAAGTCATTAATGAGTTATTAAACAATTCGTTAATGTTAGTAACTGCATTAAATACCAAAATAGGTTATTATAAAGCCGCAGAGATTGCAAATACGGCTCATGAAAATGGTACAACGTTAAAAGAAGAAGCAATTCGTCTTGGTTATGTAACTGCTGAGCAATATGATGAATGGGTAAAACCTGAAGACATGACGGGCAGCCTTAAATAAGACTTAAATATTAAAAATATGTGTAATAGTTTTAATAAAAAGTTCTTAGATGAAGCAGCAAAAGCGCAAGCTTCAACTCCAATAACAAAGTCGAATGAAGAATTCATGAGCGAAGCGGTTCAAGCTGCGTTAAAAGGAATGGCGAATAATGAAGGTGGACCATTTGGTTGTATTATTGTGAGAAATGGTGAAATCGTTGGTCGTGGTAATAACAAAGTTACCTCAACAAACGATCCTACAGCACATGCAGAAATTACAGCAATTAGAGATGCGTGTAAACGTTTAAATGATTTTCAGTTAAGTGATTGTGTCATTTATACCTCATGTGAACCTTGCCCAATGTGCTTGGGAGCAATTTATTGGGCCAGACCCAAAAAGGTATACTATGGTAGTAACCAACAAGACGCAGCTAACATCGGTTTTGATGATGAATTTATATATAAGGAAATTCCTTTACCTTATGAGAAACGCAGTATTCCTTTTGAGCAATGTGGTCGTGATATCGCCTTAGAACCATTTCAAAAATGGTCTGAGAAAGAAGATAAAACGGAATATTAAAGGTTAAAGG
Organism: uncultured Flavobacteriaceae bacterium; assembly: GCA_947500525.1. Lineage (GTDB taxonomy): Bacteria > Bacteroidota > Bacteroidia > Flavobacteriales > Flavobacteriaceae > Aureibaculum. The sequence continues at coordinate 65,589 of CANMSH010000005.1, forward strand.
TTCTTCCAAGGAATTGTTCGCAAATCGTAAATACGAGGGATATGTTTATATAAATCTATATCTCTATAAGATTCGTAAGACATGTTAGTAGCACTTCTCCCAATATTCCTCAGATCTACATTGAAAATACCATTTCTTATATGCTCATGATTTACAAAAAGAAATTTAAACTTTTTTAGATCCAAAGTTTCGGTCATTGTCTTTTCAAACATTAGTACATTTTGTTCATTTATATCGAATGTGAAAATACTAACTGGTACTTCTCCTGAAAATTTAAAGTTTACCTTTTCCTGCGAAGTAAGTTCAGTACATATAATAAAACAACAAATAACTACTATTTTTCTTATCATAATATGATAAAAATACGAAAATATTATAACTCTAATGATCTACCACTGCTCATCATTTTTAGATGATCAAGGTAATTCTGATATTCTTCAATTTTAGAGAGACTATTTTTACATTTTTTGTAGGGCGAAAAGCGTTTTTTTCTCTTTTTATTCTTCGTTTTTCGTTCTGTAGGGTCAAAGATTTTTTCCATGTTTAGCGACATTTAGTACCCTTCAATAACGTTCAGCTTTTACAATTTATTGCAAATACCTTTCTTTAAGTACCTTTACATGATGTAATGCATGTCCAGAAATAATATAACCGGTTACCCTTACAGACATTGGGGAGTTACTGGCCAAACCAATCTCTTTCAATGTATCATCATTAAAACTTTTAAACAACAATATAGTAGACTCTCGAACGCCCCTAAGTTCTTCAATTAATTCTGTAAAATCTCTATCATTTGCATTGGACGTTTCATTAAACGTGTCTTGATCGAAACCGAGCAAGTTAACTGTATCTTTTCGAGCAAAACGCAATGCTCGATAGGCAAAAATGCGTTCAGTATCTATCACATGCTGAATCAGTTCTTTCACCGTCCATTTATCATCTGCATATTTATATAACTGTTTACCTTCAGGAATTGATTTTAAAGTTTGTAGTATATCTTCTAAAGAATCAATCAAATTTTGAATAACTCCTTTACCGTTTTTGACTAAACTCTCGAAATACGGTCTGTAATAACTGTTATATTCGTTCTCGTTTATTTGTAACATATTTCAATTATATTTACTACGAATATACAGGATAAATGCGAACACTCATAAAAAATATAAAAGACTTAATTCAGGTACGTGAACCATCAATCAACATGGTTTCTGGTGCCGATATGAAAATACTCCCAACCATTTCGAATGCCTATCTTTTTATTGAAAATGACGTGATTGTTGATTTCGGTTCTATGAATGAAATTCGAGAAATTGAAAGCGATATTACGATTGATGCAACTGGTAAAATTGTATTACCTACTTGGTGTGATAGCCATACGCATATAGTTTATGCGGGCAATAGAGAAAACGAGTTTGTCGATAGAATAAATGGCCTTTCATATGAAGAAATTGCGAAGAAAGGAGGGGGAATATTGAATTCAGCAAAAAAATTGCAAGAGACATCAGAGAACGAATTATATATACAATCATCGAAGCGTCTTGAAGAGATTATGTCTTTAGGCACAGGTGCAGTTGAAATCAAATCGGGTTATGGGTTAACAACCCAAGCTGAATTAAAAATGTTGCGCGTAATTAAACAATTGTCGAACAACTATTCAATTGAAATCAAAGCGACCTTCCTCGGTGCACATGCGTTTCCTCTAAAATATAAGGATAACAAGGATGCCTATGTCGATCTTATTGTAAGTGAAATGCTGCCGAAAATATCACAAGAAGGTTTAGCCGAATTTGTTGATGTTTTTTGTGAAACAAACTATTTTACAGTAGCTCAAACTGACGCTATCTTAAAAGCTTCGAAACGATATGGCTTAATTCCAAAAATTCATGTAAATCAATTTACTACTATAGGAGGAGTTCAGGTTGGTGTAGAGCATAATGCATTATCTGTAGATCATTTGGAGCTCGTTAATGATGATGATATTAAGTTATTAAAAACGTCAAAAACAATGCCAGTTGCTCTTCCTTCATGCTCTTATTTTCTCGGAATTCCTTATACCCCCGCTCGACGACTTATCGACAATAATTTGCCTTTGGCCTTGGCTTCAGATTATAATCCTGGATCAACCCCTAGTGGAAATATGAATTTTGTAGTCAGTACGGCTTGTATAAAAATGAAAATGACTCCCGAGGAAGCCATCAATGCGGCTACAATTAATGGAGCTTATGCTATGAATCTATCTAAAACGCATGGCAGTATTACAAAAGGAAAAAAAGCGAATGTAATCATTACAAAGAAAGTTCCTTCGTATTCCTTTTTACCTTATGCTTTCGGAAGTAACTTAATCGATACGGTTTTAATTAATGGAAAATCAATCCATTAATATATTATTTTGAATAAAGTTCGTATTTAATTATTAATTTTAGCAATCATCTTAAAATTACATTATGAAACTTCATGCTTACTCTAAGTATTTTTATATAATGGCGTTGCTTTGTTTATTTGGATGCGACAAGGATGATAACATGATTGAAGTAGTGCCCGAAAATAGAATCGAAACCATTGGGTTCGCAGATAATAGCAGATTTAAATTTGAATATTTCAATAAATTTACACTTATCAAACCACAAGTCTTGCGAGAAAACGATTATGAAGATACGAGTAATGGATTGGAAACGCGCACTTTTGATGGTAAACTTGAGATTCGGTTTTCTACAGGTATCGGTAGGCAAGGTCCTTTGTTTGTAAGTGGATCTTTTGATGCTGATAATCAAATTACTGAAGTAAAACGTTTTTTCGGAAATGGCACTACTTATATTTATAACTTAGATTATACTCCTGCCAATATAAGAATTACAGCCAGTGTTGATACGGATGGAGCAGATGGTGATGAGCTGCCAATTACTTTTGAGTATGGCGATTACAAATTAGATGAAAGGGGTAATGTTATTGAGATTTTAAAGTATCGAAATATAGAAACACCTCCAACCGAGAATGATTTGTACGAAAGAAGCACCTTCACTTATGACACGGGTAACAATAATTGGAAAGATTTAGCCGTATTTTTCTTCGGTTGGCAAACATTACCAGATACGCGTTATTTCTCTCCCAATAATATTTTATCAGTGAATCGACAAGTTCCTAACGACGAAGCCAGAGTGTTTCAATTTCAATATGTTTACGACGGAGAAGGTAGAACTGTTACTGGATTCACTCAGTGGTTTCCTATTAATACAGATGGCAGAATAGAATCATACTCTTATATAGAATAAAAAAAGAGGCTTCTAGCCTCTTTTTTTATTCTATTTTTTCATTTAAACTTATTCCAAAATTTCCAATATCTCTACCTCAAAAACTAATGCTTCATAAGGTCTAATTGGTCCTCCAGGACGTGGATTCGCACCATAGGCCAATTCAGAAGGGATAAAGAACTTATACTTAGAACCAGCATTCATAAGTAATAATCCTTCCGTAAAACCTTTCACAAACTGATTCGCAAGTAATTCAACAGGCTTACCTTTGTCTACAGAGCTATCGAATACCTTTCCATCTGTAGAAGTACCATGATAATGTAATTTCAATTTCGATGTTGGTTCAGGTTTTGCTCCACTACCCTCTTTTATAACACTATATTGTAAACCACTTGCAGTAGTTTTCACTCCTTCTTTAGTTGCATTTTCTGCTAAAAAGTCCTCACCCGCTTTTTTCAACTCAGCAAACTGAGCCAATTGTTTCTCTTCTTGTCTTTTTCTGAAAAAAGAATTCAAAATCAATCCTATTTGCTGATTATCCATCAAAATATTCGTCGAATCAATACCATTTTTAAAACCTTGAACAAATAAATCTTGATCAATATCCTCAAAATTTCCTCTAATTTGATTTGCCATACTTAATCCAACAGCATAACTAACAGAATCAATTTCACTCGTTAATTCTTTTTTAGCAACAGTAGTTTGGTTACAAGAAACAAACGCTAATACGGTAATTACTATGATAAAACTCTTTACAATCCTCATTTTATTATATTATTTATAATGAGCGCCAAAAGTAGTAAATTATTATGGTTTTTTTTTGAATAAAAATCATACATTCTAGAAAACAATTTTAAATTTGATTACGAATTCTAATCAAGCATTATGGCGAAGCAACTTATTGAATGTGTACCAAACATAAGTGAAGGGAGAGATCCTATAAAAATAAAAGAAATTGCCCATGTTGTAGAAACAGTTGAGGGTGTGAAATTGCTGGATATAGATCCTGGAAAAGCAACCAATAGAACAGTAATTACATTTGTAGGTCAACCTGAATCGGTAATTGAAGCAGCTTTTCGATTAATTAAAAAAGCTTCCGAACTTATAGATATGAGTAAACATGCTGGTGAACATCCTCGTTTTGGTGCTACCGATGTTTGTCCCTTGGTACCAATTTCTGGAATTACATTAGATGAAACGGCACTTTATGCACACAAATTAGGAGAACGCGTAGGGAAAGAACTAGGAATTCCAGGTTATTTTTATGAGAATGCAGCAAAATTTGAAGTACGTAAAAATTTAGCAAATTGTCGTGCAGGCGAATATGAAGGTTTGTCCAAAAAACTAGATGACAAAGAATGGAAACCTGATTTCGGGCCGGCTACTTTTAATAAAAATGTTGTTAAAACTGGTGCCATTGCAATTTCTGCACGTGATTTTTTGATCGCTTATAATGTTAATCTTAATACTACTTCAACACGTCGTGCAAACTCCATCGCTTTTGATATAAGAGAAGCTGGGCGAGTAAAACGTGATGGAAATCCCATTACTGGAAAAAAGGTGTTAGATACCAATGGAGACGTTGTACGTATTCCGGGTAAACTAAAAGCTGTAAAAGGAATTGGTTGGTATATTGAAGAATATGGCATTGCTCAAATTTCTTATAATTTAACAAATATATCTATTACATCTATGCACGAAGCTTTTGACGAAAGTTGTAAAGCCGCACTCAAAAGAGGGTTAAGAGTAACAGGATCTGAACTTGTTGGATTGGTGCCATTGAAAGCAATGTTAGATGCCGCAGACTTCTATTTAGCGAAACAAAAACGCTCATTAGGTATTGCTATAAGTGAAAAAATAAAAATAGCCATCAAATCTCTTGGGTTAGATGATCTCAAACCCTTTAATCCAAATGAAAAAATAATTGAATATTTACTAGAAACGGATCAATCTAAGTTGGTAAACCTAAGGTTAGATGCCTTTGCGGATGAAACTGCTGGTGAATCTCCAGCACCTGGAGGAGGTTCTATCGCTGCTTATGTTGGTGCGCTAGGTGTTTCGCTCGGAACAATGGTAGCCAATCTATCTGCACATAAAGCAGGTTGGGATGATCGATGGGAGTTTTATTCTAAATGGGCTGAAAAAGGGCAATTATACAAGAATAAGCTGTTGTTTTTAGTCGATGAAGACACCATCGCTTTTAATAAAATCATTGAAGGCTTTAGAATGCCTAAATCGACTGATAAAGAGAAAGAATTACGTAAAGAATCCATTGAACAAGCCACCAAATATGCAACAGAAATACCCTTTAAGGTAATGGAAACGGCATACGAATCAATGGAGGTAATGTTAGCAATGGCGAAAGAAGGCTTACAAAGTTCTTTATCCGATGCTGGAGTTGGGGCTCTTTGTGCGAGAACCGCCGTAATTGGGGCCTACTTTAATGTAAGAATTAACGCGAAAGACATTAAGGATCGTTCATTTGCAAATACCATCCTCTCAAAAGCAAAAAAATTATACGACCGCACAGTTGCTAAAGAAAAAGAAATCATAGCATACATAGACGACAACATGTGATTTTGCTAACATGACTTGGAAAATTAATGTAAAGTTTATATTTTTGCATAAGTACTTATATAAATATTTATGAAAGATTCATTATTACAGTATCAAGAGTTGGCTTTAGGGTCGAGATTAAAACGGTTGAGTGATTACTTAATGAAGGAAGTCGCCATAATATACAAGGCCTTGAGTATCGATTTTGATCCTTACCATATGCCAATTTTTAAACTTATTGGTGAACAGAAAGAATTGACCATTGGAGAAATTAGTGAATTACTTAACGTTACGCAGCCAGCTGTTACACAATACATTAACAGCCTTGAGCAAAAAAAAATGATCCAACGGAAAATCGGCAAAAATGATCGGAGAAAGAAAAAAGTGAATCTATCACACTTAGGAAACAAAATGTTGGTGGAACTCAAACCAATTTGGAAAGTCATTGATAGTGAACTGAAGTTATTAACTCATAACTCTTCTCATGAAACGTTGTTAGAACATGTAACTTATATTGAAGATGAAACAAGAGAAGAATCTTTAAGTAAAAGGATATTATCAAAAATTAAAAGATGAATACAACAGTGACCATAGTTCCCTATGAAGTTAAATACAGTAAAGCTTTTCATGATCTTAACATCGAGTGGTTAGAAACCTATTTCTATGTTGAAGATCACGACAAAGAAGTACTCGAGAATGCCAAATCATATATTATTGATAACGGTGGGTATATCTTTTTTGCCTTATATGAAGGAAAAATTGCAGGAACCGTTGCTTTAATGAATGAGTCTGAGGGTTATGAATTAAGTAAAATGGCCGTTTCACCTCGTTTTCAAGGTTTAAAAATCGGTCAACATCTAATGCAACATTGTATTAATTTTGCGAAAAACAGAGGATGGACAGAGCTTCTCCTCTATTCTAATACAATCTTAGAAAATGCCATTTACATCTATAAAAAGTTTGGATTTAAAGAAGTAGCATTAGAAGCTAATAGTCCGTATGCAAGAAGTAATATTAAAATGGTATTAACGCTCTAAGCGTTCATGAATGCATTTATTGCCAGTTCATATCCTTTCATTCCCATTCCAATAACTATTCCGCTAGCATTCGGTGAAACATATGAATGATGTCTGAAATCTTCTCGTGCGTAAACATTTGAAATATGCACCTCAATTACTGGTGTTTCTATCGCTTTTACGGCATCTCCTATGCCCACAGAGGTGTGTGTATAGGCTGCTGCATTTAATATGATTCCGTCATAATTAAAACCTACTTCATGTAATTTGTCAATGAGTTCGCCTTCAATATTTGATTGAAAATATGATAAAGAGATACTGGCATATTTCTCGGTCAATTCACTAAAGTAGTCAGCGAAGGTCACTCCACCATAGATTTCTGGTTCTCTCTTTCCTAACAAGTTTAAATTGGGTCCGTTAATTATTATTATTCTTTTCATATTAAATTAGATTAATAGCAATTTTATTTTCTTAAAGAAGATTAAAAATATATATATTAGCTTAATAAATTCTTAAATCACCCATTAAAATTTTACTATTATGAAAAAAACATGTTTACTCATCATCGCAATCTTTACTTTTACATTAGCTTCAGCACAAGAACAAGCAATTAAAGTAAATCCAATTGGTATCGCCTTTGGTGTTGCAAATGCCGGTTATGAATTTTCTGTTAATGATTCGCAATCCTTGACTGTTTCTGGTCTTTATTACAATATTTCAGATATTTCAGGTTTTGGCCTTGGAGCAGATTATAGGTTTTACTTTTCGAGTAAAGAAGCTTTGAGAGGTTGGCATGCAGGACCTACTGCTGGTTATTTTTCATTATCTGATGATTTTGATAACTCAGCTGGTTTCTTTAATATAGGTGGTGCAGTTGGTCATCAATGGATTTTAAAAGAACATTTTGTTATAGATACTTTCGCAAGTGTTGGATTTCTAACAGGAAGTTCTGATAGTTTCACTGTGAGTTCTACCGCCATTGGAATAGGTGTATCGCTTGGGTATGCTTGGTAATAACGAAATAAGTTATAAAAAAGCGGCAATCATGCCGCTTTTTTTATGTCGAAACAAATTCTAATTGAACTTATACGCTGCTCCCAAACCGAACAAAGCAACAGTATCTTCATCCCTACTGACCTAATTGTAAAAGAGAAAAATATCTAACATCTCTGGTTGGCAACCCATTTTAGATTGATAATACACTCCACCTATATCACTTTTGTTAGCAATTCCATATTCCAAAATTGCTTTCAATCTAGGTTTTAAGGTATATTCATTTTAAAATTTATAAATCAGTCCGAACTGCAACGTATTTGTCCTTAACGTTGGTCTTATACTAGAAAGTGCGTCAGAAATTTCACTTTCTAACCTATTTCTGAGTCCGAAAGCATACCTAGTTTGCACTATTATTTTAGGACTTATATCATATCCTAAACCAACCACACCACTATATCCGAAGGTATCGAAAAAATTATCGACAAAATCTGATAAACCCAAGACCAAATCAAATTGCGGTCCTGCTTGCACATTTAATGATTCACTTACATAATATTTAGCTACAATTGGAAATCCAATGATGCTTTCATCACCTGCACCCGCATAAAACAGTTCAGATTGAATTTTTAAATCCTCTAGAATTCGAATATCACCTACCAAACCTAGATACAAGCCTATTCCGTCTAACACATCAAGGGCATCTTCATTTTGCCCCAGTAAACTCAATACTGGGCCAATATCAACACCAGATGTTTTTAGTGTTGCATTGCCATAAAAGGCACCTCCAATAATTCCAAACTCAATTTTCTTTTGAGCAAAAGTTTGAATACCGCAAAAAAGCACTATTACCAGAACAATATAATTTTTACGCATAGATTTCTTATAATGATTATATTGCAATATATGAAAAAACGTTTATGTCGATGATATGGAGAAACGCGATACAAGATTATACCTTGTATTTAAAAATTGAACGCGGCCTTTCAGAAAATTCTATTGAGAATTATGCCCGAGATGTCACTAAATTAGTCACTTATTTAGAACTCTCTCAAATTAAGATGACTCCTGTGAACATTTCGGATGAGACAATTCAACAATTTGTTTATGAATTAGCGAAAACAGTAAACGCTCGATCCCAATCTCGCACGATCTCAGGTCTTCGCAGTTTCTTCGATTATTTGATTTTCGAAAATTATCGAACGGATAATCCAACCATATTACTTGAAACCCCGAAAATTGGAAGAAAACTTCCCGACACCTTATCGCAAAAAGAAATAGATCAAATTATAAGTCAAGTTGATCTTAGTCATCCTCAAGGTCAACGTAATAAAACTATACTCGAGACTTTGTATAGTTGTGGGCTTAGGGTTACAGAGTTAATCACTTTACAGCTGTCTGATCTATTCTTTGAAGAGGGTTTTATTAGAGTTATTGGAAAAGGTAACAAACAGCGATTTGTACCCATTAATGCTGAAACACAAAAATTAATACATATCTATATCAAACAAGTGAGAAATCATATGAAACCTCAAAAAGGATTTGAAGATACTATCTTTCTAAATCGAAGAGGCAAACAACTAACGCGTAATATGATATTCGTGATAATAAAAGATCTCACGGAAAAAGCTGGAATTAAAAAAAAGGTAAGCCCTCATACATTTCGACATTCATTTGCAACACATTTACTAGAAAATGGAGCCGATTTACGTTCTATACAACAAATGCTCGGTCATGAAAGTATTACAACAACTGAAATATACATGCATTTAGATAAAACATTCTTAAAAGAAGTTGTAGAAAAATTTCACCCGCGAAACTAAAAATACCTCCTCATTAAGAGAAGGTATTGCTTTTGATAATTATTTGGCAATATTTACCGCTCTTGTTTCTCTAATTACGGTCACCCTCACTTGTCCTGGGTACGTCATATCATTTTGTATTTTTTGTGAAATATTGAACGATAATTCTGACGCCTTCACATCATCTACTTTTTCACTTTCAACAATAACACGCAGCTCTCTACCCGCTTGAATGGCATACGCTTTTTGAACTCCGCTAAATCCAAATGCAACGTTTTCCAAATCTTTTAAACGCTGAATATATGAATCTAAAACCTGTCTTCTAGCTCCAGGTCTTGCTCCAGAAATAGCATCACAAACTTGAACAATTGGTGCAATAAGAGATTTCATTTCTATTTCATCGTGGTGGGCACCAATTGCATTACAAACATCTGGTTTTTCGCCATGTTTTTGAGCCCATTCCATTCCCAACAAAGCATGCGGTAGTTCACTTTCTGTTTCTGGAACTTTACCAATATCATGTAATAACCCAGCTCTTTTAGCAACTTTCGGATTTATTCCAAGTTCAGCGGCCATCACAGCACATAAATTTGCTACCTCGCGCGAGTGTTGTAATAAATTCTGACCATAAGAAGAACGATATTTCATTCTTCCTACTACTTTGATTAATTCTGGATGCAATCCATGAATTCCTAAATCAATAACTGTTCGCTTACCGACCTCTATAATTTCTTGATTAATTTCCTTTCGAGTTTTTGCTACAATTTCTTCAATTCGGGCAGGATGTATTCTTCCATCGGTTACCAACTTATGCATGGAAAGTCTTGCTATTTCTCTACGAACAGGATCAAAACAAGATAAGATAATAGCTTCTGGGGTATCGTCTACAATTATTTCAACACCTGTTGCAGATTCTAAAGCACGAATATTACGTCCTTCTCTACCAATGATTCTACCTTTAACATCGTCGGATTCTAGATTAAATACTGATACACAATTTTCTACAGTTTGCTCAACACCAATTCGTTGTATCGTACTTAATACTACTTTCTTTGCCTCTTGTTGTGCGGTCAATTTGGCTTCTTCTAGTGTTTCTTGAATGTAGGCCATAGCATCTGTCTTAGCCACTTCTTTTAAAGACTCAACCAATTCCTTTTTGGCATCATCAGCAGACAGTCCAGAGATCACTTCTAATTGTTCAACCTGTTTCTTATGTAGTTTTTCTGTTTCGGTCTTTTTCTTTTCTAAGAATTCAATACGATAATTATAATCGTCTTCTTTACTCTTCAAAGACTTATTAAGCTTTGTCGTTTTATCAAGTTCTTGAGATACTTTTGATTCTTTCTCTCGAATACGTTTTTCTGCTTCTGATACCTTTTTATCTCGAGATAAAATTACTTTTTCATGTTCCGATTTTAATTCAATAAACTTTTCTTTGGCCTGTAGTATTTTATCTTTTTTAAGTGCCTCTGCTTCTAGTTTCCCTTCTTTAAGAATATTAGAAACTTGTTTCTTAGCATTTTTAAGCATCATCGATGCCTTATTCCTTTCTAACATTTTGGCTATAAAGAAACCGATAGCTATACCAGCAACTATTCCAATTATAATCGGCATTATCAATTCTTCCATTATTTTGATTTTTGTGTAAAAAAAAACCTACACTAGTTCGGGGTTTTTTAAACTCCTTGATGACAAGTTTAGGGCTAACTGGTTGATCAATAATCCGCTTTGATACTAAATTGAATCAGTACCTGCGGCCCGCTTTAACAACCAAACTCACCCTTTCTAATTAAATAGTGTTGAGTTTAATAAACAAATAACTAATGTAGGCAGTAATTGTTTTATTTTAAAGAACTTACTGTAGATGTGTATCTAAAAGACCATTCATCTCTATTAATTTATGCTCAATTTTTTCTGCATCCTGACCGTTATATACCGTTTTCACCTCTTGCAATGAGGCAAATTGTAGGGCACACATAGCAAGAACATCTTGCTTATCTCTTACTTCATAATTCTCTTCAAACCTTTTGATAAGGTCATTTATTTTCTTAACAGCTTTTCGCACCCCTTCTTCCTCACCTTCATTATTAATTGTTAGAGGATAAACTCGATCTCCAATGGTAACTTTTATTTTAAGTTTCTCGTTCATATAGAGTTTACTCTCCTAATTGAGCTATGCATTTATCGATTTCACGTATTAACGCATTTATTTTTAATTTCGTTGTATGTTTATCCTCTTTGCTGCCTACTATTGCATTTGCAATCTTTAATGATTCGTATTCGTTTTGTAAACTAGACCTCGATTCTTTCGCTTGTGAAAGCTCTTCAACTAACTTATTGCTTTTTTCTAATAATTGCTTATTTTCAATTTTCAATAATTCATATTTAGAAAGCAACTTATGTAGTTTACTTTGCAGAGAATCAACTATTTCTATAACATTACTCATCAATACAAAGATTATAAACCTTTTGAACAAATTTAGCACTACTTGTTCAATTAAACAACTGTTTTATTGATTTATGTCAATAACCCTATTCAATCTGCTGATTCATAAAGGCTTAATTTTTAATTTTTAATTGTTATTTCTTATAGTTATTTTAGCAACACAATTATGGGGAGATTCTTGTTTTTTTTAATGATACTATGCTTAGAGTCTAGTGTATTTTCGCAAACCAAATATCCAACAGATTATTTTGTAAAACCCTTAGATATACCGCTAATTTTATCAGGTACATTCGGAGAATTACGAAGTAATCATTTTCATTCTGGCCTCGATATTAAAACACAACAACGTCAAGGGTTGAACGTATACGCCGCTGCCGAAGGTTATGTTTCACGTATAAAAATTTCGCACTGGGGATATGGAAAAGCCTTGTATATTAGGCATCCAAATGGCTATACTACTGTTTATGGACATTTAAAGAAATTCTCTCCAAAAATAGAAGCCTATATTAAACAACGACAATACGAAAACGAGAGTTATACAATACAACTCTTCCCAAAAGAAGATGAACTAAGGGTGAATAAAAAAGAAATTGTGGCACTATCGGGTAATTCAGGAGGTTCTGGTGGCCCTCATCTACATTTTGAAATTAGAGACGCCAATGAATACCCTATGAATCCCATGTTATTTGGCATTCATATTAAAGATACGAAAGCGCCACAAATTAGAGCCGCAGTAGCTTACACTTTCACAGATTCATCACACGTAAACCAATTAAATGGTGTAAAAGAACTTAATTTTAAGATTCAAAAAGATGGAAGTTTATTAGCTGATACAGTGGAAGCTTTTGGGCTGATTGGTTTTGGTGTTAATACTGTTGATAGGCAAGATGGCGCTCTTAATAATAATGGTATTTTCAGTTTAGAAATGTTGGTAAATGGCACCAGACAATACAAGCACACCATCGATAAGTTTAGCTTTAGTGAAACGCGATATTTAAATGCATTGATTGATTATGGTAGATTTTTTCGTAAGCGACAACGTATTCAAAAGGCTTTCGTAGAACCAGCAAATAAATTAAGTATTTATGAAGGTGTTCAAAATAATGGTTATGTAAGCATTGAGGATGGTAAATCATATAGCATACAAATCATTGCAAAAGACTTTAAGGGCAACAAAAGAAAACTAATTATTCCTGTAAAAGGTAAAAAAGATTCTATCTATACAAGAAAGAAAATAAAGACAACTCCTTATTTCTTTAAAGCAAATCAATTTAATAAAATAGAAAAAGAGAAAGTCACCATTGCTTTTCCTAAAAAAAGTTTTTATAATGATTTTTACTTCGATTTTAAAAAAGAACAAGATGTTGCCTTTTTACATAATGGTAGTGTTCCTGTGCACAAAAACTTCACCCTAACTTTCGATGTCTCAGAATATTCGCAAGACGAGCAAGATAAGTTATTCATAGCAAGAGTAAATAAAAAAGGACGTCCTTCATATTCGAATACAAAGCGCAAAAAAAGTAAATTATATACTCTAAATAAGACTTTAGGAAATTATGCTTTGTTTTCAGATAATCAACCACCTAAAATACGTCCGGTGAATTTCAAAAAAGGACAATGGTTATCAAAGTACAGGTATTTAAAATTAAGAATCAGTGATGACCTTTCGGGTATTAAATCGTACCGAGCAGAAATTGATGGTGAATGGATTCTAATGGAATATGATGCAAAAAGAAGCTTATTAACATATGATTTCAACGATAAAAAATTATCGAATAATAAACATACGTTAAAAGTAATTGCTGTTGATAACGTTAACAATTCTAATACGTATATTGCAACGTTTTTCAGAAAACAATAATTAAAATTATTCTACTTGAAAATTGTCATTTCATACGTATTTTTCTTCTTTTTATGTGGAAATATGTTAATGGCTCAAACTGGATCTATCAAAGGGGTTGTGCAAGATAAGCAAGGTACTCCCATAGAAGGGGTGACCGTTAGTTATGGTCAAAAAGGTACTTCAACAAATTCTAAAGGAGAGTATACTTTAGAAATCCCTTCCGGAAAGAACATCACAATTACATTTAGTCATATTGGACATAAATCGATCAAAAAACGAATTCGAGTAGGTCGTAATCGCATCGTTTTTTTCTCTCCAAAAATGACTATTAAAACCGAAATTATAGATACTATTGAATTAAAAAACAATAAAGATAAGGCTCAAGGAATCGACAAGGTCGCCATAGAAACGGTTAAAAACTTACCAAGTGCCAACCCTGGAATTGAAGGAACTCTCAAAAATATAGGTTTAGGAGTTAGCGGTAATAATGAATTAAGCACCCAATATAATGTTCGAGGAGGAAACTATGATGAAAACTTAGTATATGTAAATGGTATTGAAGTTTATCGCCCATTTTTAGTTCGATCAGGTCAACAAGAAGGTTTAAGCTTTGTGAACCCAAATTTAACTCAAAATGTTCGATTTTCTGCTGGCGGTTTTCAAGCTAAGTATGGAGACAAATTATCTTCAGTTCTAGATATTACCTATCGTAAACCGACAACATTTAACACCAAAATAGATGCTAGTTTTTTAGGAGCCAGTGGCACCATAGAAGGAACACTTTTTGAAAATAAACTTTCTGCCATTTTAGGAATTCGCTATAGAAATAACAGTCTTTTCGTGAATAGTAAAGATATTGAAACTAATTTTAGACCGAGCTTTACCGATGCACAAACATATCTGTCGTATCAACTCAATGAAAAACTAAATATCGATTTTCTAGGTAATTTTTCGTTAAATAATTATCGCTATGAGCCAGTTTCGAGAACAACAAATTTTGGCACTTTAGGAGATACTCAAGCATTAGTAGTTAATTATGAGGGACAAGAAAATGATCGCTACCTAACCTTATTCGGAGCATTAAAAGCTGAGTATGCCGTAAATGATAATATAAGGTTTACAGCGAACACGTCATTATACAATACGCAAGAAGAGGAGTACTTTGACATTTTCGCTTTTTACGGAATTGGTGAAGTAAATGCCGATTTTGGTAGTGATAATTTTGGTGATGTTGAATTTACGCAAGCTATTGGTTCACAATTAGATCATGCAAGAAACGATCTTGATGCCTTAATTGCAAATGCACAGATTAGAACTACTATAAAAAAAGACGATACTACCTTTGAAATTGGTGTAAAATATCAAACCGAAGATATTAAAGACCGTATTATTGAATGGCAAGTTATTGATTCGGCGGGGTTTTCTTTGCGTCCTCCCAGTCTTATTAATAGCGATGAACCTTATACTCCATTTACTGGACCAATTGTTCCTTTTATAAGTACAAGGGCAACGAATAATGTGAAAATTAATAGACTCTCTGGTTTCTTACAATGGAGTAGAAAATTATTCGTAAAAGAGCATCAATTGTGGTTAAATGCGGGTGTTAGAGCGCAAAACTGGCAAGTAACCAATAGCGGAACAACTTCTAAGGGTCAAACAGTTGTTAGTCCGAGATTCCAGATAGCGATAAAACCCGACTGGAAGAAGGACATGCTATTTCGTGCTTCAGGGGGGTATTATTATCAACCTCCATTCTATAGAGAACTTCGGGATTCTTTGGGTGCTGTAAATGCGAATGTCAAAGCACAGCGATCTATGCACTTCGTATTAGGTAATGACTATAGCTTTAAGTTGTGGGGTCGACCTTTCAAACTAGTAACCGAAGCATATTATAAATCGTTAACAGATATTAACCCATTCACAATTAGCAATGTGCAGATTCGATATAGAGCTAAAAATAATGCAAAAGGTTTTGCCACAGGTTTCGACACTCGCCTTAATGGTGAATTTGTGCCAGGAACAGAATCTTATGTAAGTTTTGGGTATTTAGTGACTAAAGAAAATATTCAGAATAGAGGTTATATTTCTAGACCCACAGACCAACGTTTCAAATTTGCAGTATTGTTTCAAGATTATGTACCCAGTAATCCTAATTTAAAAATGTACTTAAATATGGTATACAATACTGGGCTGCCAGGCGGATCTCCACCTTATGCCGATCCATACATTTTTCAAAACAGATTGAAGAGTTATTTCAGATCAGATATAGGGATTTCTTATGTTTTTGTTGATCGAAATAAGAAATCAAAAACGAAGTGGCTACAGAAATTTAAAGAATTATCGGGTGGTATTGAATTGTTTAATATGTTCGACGTTCAAAATACCATTACCAATACTTGGGTACGAGATATTTCAGCTCAAAACTCAAAAGCAGTACCGAATTTTTTATCGGGTAGGGTACTCAACCTAAAAATTAGTGCTCAATTTTAGGTGCACCTCTACTCTTTTTATAGTATGTTTTAAACCTTTTATTATTTTTAGGGTCTAATAGAATAAATTGCCAACTCAGTGATTGAGGAGATTATACTTATTCAACAGCTTAAAAATAAACAAACGCAAGACAAGGCGTTTAGAGAACTCATGTCTTTATATAAAGAACGTTTGTATTGGCATATTCGTAAAATTGTAATTTCACATGATGATACGGACGATGTACTTCAAAATACCTTTGTAAAGGTATATCGAAATATAAGTAATTTTAAAGGTGACAGTAAACTGTACTCTTGGATGTATCGTATTGCTACTAACGAGGCCATTACCTTCATAAATAAAAGAGCAAAAGATAGAAAGGTAGACTTAAACGAAATGCAGTATCAAATGGCAGAAAACCTGCATGCTGATGTATATTTCGATGGAAACGAAATTCAAATACAACTGCAAAAAGCAATTGCATCTTTACCACAGAAACAACAACTTGTTTTTAACATGAAATATTTTGATGATATGAAATATAAAGATATTTCAGAAATCTTAGATACTTCAGTAGGAGCCTTAAAAGCCTCTTATCATCATGCAGTAAAAAAAATTGAAGCAACACTTAAACAAACATAATTTAAACCTTTTAGTACTTTTGTAGTCGTATAGCACAATGAGTAACAACAATTTAGACATATTAAAAAAGACAGGAACTGGTTTTAAAACTCCAAACGGATATTTTAAAAATATTGAAAAAAATGTTTTTACCCAGTTGTCTGAGAATCAACTTCCTCAAGAAGAAGGTTTTAATATGCCACCAAATTATCTAGAAACCGTAGAAGACAAAGTACTCACTAAAATTACGGTTGATTATACTCAACCTAATGAGTCTTTAAATATACCTGACGGGTACTTCGAAGGTATTGAAGATCGAGTATTTAGCAAAATACAGCAGGAGGATATCGCAGAACCTAAAGTAATCAATTTTAGATCTAGATTAATCAAACTAATTGTACCAATAGCCGTGTCCGCATCTGTTCTATTGATTTTAGTGTTAAATCAAAATGAAAACAAGTATTCTTTACAAGATGTAGCAGCAAGCGATATTGAAGGATGGATAGAAGAAGATCTCGTTACGTTGGATTCATATGAAATAGCCGAACTTTATGGCGACGTAAATCTTGAAGAGGAATTCAGTAATGACGATTTAGATATGTTGAATTACGTGAATGGCACGGATATTGAAAGTGTATTATTAACCGACTAAGAACACAAAGAAATGAGAAAAATTATACTCATGATAACTATTGTAATGATCAGCTCATTACAAATGCATAGTCAAAGAAAAGATAATGAAAGAATCAAAGCATTTAAAACTGCTTTTATTACCAACGCACTAGATTTAACGTCTAAAGAGGCGCAGGCATTTTGGCCGATTTATAATGAATACAATAAAACTATTCATAAAGTAAAAAATGAGAAAAACAGACAGTTAAGGCAACAAGCAAGAGCAAAAGGAGGTATTGACAATATCTCAAACAATGAGGCCAAAGTTTTACTTGATGAATATATAAATATAGATGTAAAAGTATTAGAAGCAAAGAAATTACTAAACACCAAACTCAACGGTGTGATTCCTCCAAAAAAAATATTAAAGCTTTTTAAGGCTGAACAAGACTTCAATAAAGAGTTGTTAAAACGCTTTAGACAAAGAAGAAATGAAGCTAGAAATAAAAAGAATTGATACTAAATTGCTAAAAAAAACGTTAAACAAAAAGAAAAATAGGAGGATATGAAAAGATTAGTGATCGGTTTGATTGCAATAGTCGCTTTTGCAACATCAAATCAAATTGTAGCGCAAAAAGTAGTTGATACTAGTTCTACTGTAACGGAAACGATTCGAACTTCAGATAAGAAAAAAGAAATCGTAGAAATAGAATATAAAGGAATTATGTATTATGTGTTTAATGGCACGTGGCATACAAAAATGAAAAACAGATATGTATTAAGAAATGCACCTAAAGGAGCAAAAATTTCTTTCAAACCGGCAGGTGGAACATATGTCACCATGCATGGAAAAAAATATTATCGATGTAAAGGTATCTTCTATAAAGAACATAAAGATAGCATTTATGAAGTAGTTCGAATATAAGTTCTACTTTATCTAAAATAGAAACCGTTCTTTTTGAGCGGTTTTTTTTTGGTTCTTATTTTCTTTAGCTTTGTTACACATCAAATAACATATACATTGGAAAGTTTTCTATTATTTTTTGAAGAAATGCCTGCTTGGCAAAAATTGGTATGGGTTTTCTCATGCCTACTAATTAGTTGGCTGTTTGAAGGAAATTTTCCGCTATTTAATTTTGACTACAAAAAGTGGAAGCATGATGGTGTAAACCTTATATTTCTATCAATGAGTTTAGTAATTAACGTTCTCTTTGGATTGATGACAGTAGGCGTTTTCACTTTTCTAACTACGAACGAATTTGGTCTACTCTACTTATTCGAAACCCCAATTTGGATAGAGTTATTGATTACCATACTCTTTTTAGATTTTTTTGCTCAGTATATTGTGCATTACCTCTTACACAAAGTGAAATGGATGTGGAAATTTCATATGATTCACCATAGTGATACCAAAGTAGATGCGACCACCGGTTCTAGACATCATCCAGGCGATTATGTTTTAAGGGAAATTTTTGCTTTGATTGCAATTATTATACTTGGTGCTCCTTTCGCTTTTTATGTTATTTATCGAATAGCGACCATATTTTTCACATATTTTTCTCATGCAAACGTAAACATGCCCATTTGGATCGATAAAATTATTAGTACAATTTTTATTACACCAAATATGCATAAATTTCATCATCACTTTGAACGACCATGGACGGATACTAATTTTGGAAATATTTTTTCTTTTTGGGATCGCCTGTTTGGCACACTAGTGTATGATGACCCAAAGAAAGTGGTCTATGGTTTAGATGTTCTTGACGATAGTAGAGATGAAGATCTATTATATCAAATCAAAGTGCCATTTGACAATAGCATCAAAACAGATTATTAGATTTTTTTCTTTTTAAGCTTTTCTTCTTCCTCTTTTCTACTATTCGGAAAAGTCAACCCCGTGCTGTTATAAGTAGAACCATAGGTATGTGCTGCTGTATAGACTTGTTCAATAGCTCGAAGTACCTGTTCTTCACTTAATTCTTTTAAAGGATGAATAAAAACCGACCATAAAACACCATTTGTGATAGCATACTTTACATCAAGGGCCGTATGAAAATTTGCCTCCATCAATTTTAGCATATCGGTATAGGCCAATTTTTTTTGCTCAATTATTGGAGTCATGATACGCATTCTATTATTATTCTTGTCCGTAATACAAATCAATAGACGATCTCGAACGGCAAATTGCCAGTTTCCAGAAACTCCTTTCACACTATCCGCCACAATATAAATAGCTTTCTCTAATTTTTCGTTATCCATGCTTTGTGCATATATGGGCTTCATAAAAAAACTTACTGTAACAAGTATAAGAGATGATACTAAAAACTTCTTCATAGTGGTAGGGTTTTACTTAATTCGTCAATATAAATTTAAAATCCTTACTAAGATAGATAATTTTAATATTTGTGTTTTTACTTCAACTATAAATTATTACTTTTGACAAATCTTTTTTGAATAATGCAATTTAAGCACCCAGAAATTCTTTACGCTTTATTTTTGCTCATCATTCCTATTTTAATTCATCTATTTCATCTTCGTAAGTTTGAAAAAGTAGCTTTCACAAACGTCCAATTTTTGAAAAAAATTGAACTAAAAACACGAAAAAGTTCTAAGCTTAAAAAGATACTTGTTTTAATGAGTCGCCTGCTATTATTCACTGCACTCATTTTTGCTTTTGCTCAACCTTTTTTTAGCGAAATTTCGACGAATCAAGAACAACATACTCATATTTATCTCGACAATTCTTTAAGCATGCAGGTGAAAGGGAAACAGGGAGAATTATTTAAAAGAGGCGTTCAAGATATTATTGAGGCCACACCAAATTCTGCGAATTTCTCATTGTATACGCACACTAATAAATGGTCAAATTTAAATTCTCAAGATTTAAAAAACACATTACTGTCCTTATCATACCACCCTGTAGAAAAATCTTTCAATAGTATTGAGTTAGATATACGCAAGAATTTAAATAAAGACAAGAACACAGCAAATACCGTCTTTTTAATTTCCGACTTTCAAGATGCCAATGACTCTTTTAATTCTATTTCATTAGATAGTATCACTAATTATAATTTCATACAGTTACGTCCATCCAGTAAAGAAAACATTACCATTGATAGTCTTTATATTTCGAATAGAAATAGTGAAACGATTGGATTAAAAATAGGTTTGAAAAACTATGGTAGTGAAGTTGCGGCGCTACCAATTTCATTGTATGATGAGAACGTTTTACTGGGGAAATCTACTGTAGATATCTCAAAAAATGGAGAAAAAGAAATTGAATTTAAGATACCATTCCAAAAGAATATTAACGGAAGAGTTACTATTCAGAACGATAATTTGACTTTTGATAACAATTTTTACTTCACGATTAATCAAACAGATAAAATAAATGTTCTTTCTATTGGAGAGGATACGAACTATTTAAAGAAAATTTATTCGAATGATGAGTTTAATTATAAAAGCAGCAAGTTAAAGCAACTCGATTATAATAGTATATCGCAACAAAATTTAATCGTTTTGAATGAGATTGAAACAATTCCAACTACCCTAATAGACAATCTTGCTGACGCTATTAAACAAGGGCTCAATGCTGTTATTATCCCAAATGAGAATAGTGATATAAATTCATATAACCGCTTACTTTCGGCACTAAATATTGGAGCCATGGATGTTAAAAATGACAATGAACTACAAATTACTGACATACATTTTTCTCAACCCTTTTACGAAAATGTTTTCGAAAAACCTGTCGAAAATTTTCAATATCCAAAAGTCAATACTTACTATAAAACTACATTGACTAATAACTCCCGTCTTTTAAGTTTTGAGAATAAAACACCTTTTCTAACACAAATTAAGAAAGCTGCAAGTACCATTTATATGTTTTCTAGTGCTATTAATAACTCGAATTCTAACTTTAAAAATTCTCCGTTAGTTGTACCAATATTTTATAATTTTGGGAAGTACAGTTACGAGATAAGCCAACCTGCTTATACTATTGGCAACACTAATCAAATAGAAATTAAAGCATCCTTGCAAAAAGATGATATTTTAGAGATCAAAAATAGCGAGTCGACCTTTATTCCGGCTCAGCAAGTGGGAAATTCTTCTGTAAAAATAACAATGAATAATATGCCCTTAGAAAACGGTATCTATGCTGTTCGAAACAAAGAAAATACTATTAAAAATATTGCTTTCAATTATAATAGACGAGAAAGTGAGTTGACCTATGTCGACATAAAAAATAAATTTCCTAAAGCTTCAAACATACACCATTTCGAATCGATAAAACAAGCTTTTGAACGTTCAAATGATGCCAAAAAAACGAATACTCTTTGGCAGTTTTTCTTGGGGCTTTCATTACTTTTTCTAATACTAGAAGTACTGTTACTTAAATTTTTCAAACCATGAATATTTTATTAAAATCTACTAAAATCATTGATGAAAAAAGTCCACTCAATAACAAAGTGAGAGACATTTTAATTGAAAATGGAAAGATTTCGAAAATTGGAGTCAATATCTCTAATCCAAAAAACTACAGAACTCTCTCGTTAGAAAACCTTCATGTTTCTTGTGGTTGGTTTGATTCAAGTGTTTCTTTCGGTGAACCAGGTTTTGAAGAAAGAGAAACACTAAAAAATGGTTTGTTAACGGCAGCTAAAAGTGGGTTCACTCAAATAGCATTAAATTCTAATACGAATCCGCCTATTGACAACAAATCTGTCGTAGATTATGTATCTAGTAATAACAAGACTAACGCAGTTAGCCTCCATCCTATTGCTTGTTTAACGAAAAGTTCTAAGGGCAATGATTTAGCCGAGCTATATGACATGTTCACAGCTGGAGCTATAGCTTTTGGAGACTATAAAAAAGCTATTTCTAATCCTAATTTAATGAAAATAGCCTTATTATATGCACAAAACTTTGATGGGCTGGTACTCAGTTTCCCTCAAGATAATGCTATTGCTAATAACGGAATCGCAAATGAAAGTGATGCGAATACGAGGCTTGGTTTAAAAGGAAATCCGTCATTGGCAGAAGAATTACAAATCGCTCGAGATTTATTTTTGCTCGAATACACAGGAGGGAAATTACATATCCCTACTATTTCCACCAAGGGTGCAGTAAAACTAATTAAAGAGGCCAAGAAAAAAGGACTAGATGTTAGTTGCAGTGTATCGGCTCATCATCTTTGTTTAACAGATACTGAGTTAAAAACTTTTGATGCCAATTATAAAACCTTACCCCCAATTCGTACTAAAAAAGATACTACAGCACTAATTAAAGGAGTTAAAGATGGAACTATAGATATGGTTACATCAGACCATGTACCTATTGATATAGAACATAAAAAAGTTGAATTTGAAAATGCCCTAGACGGAACTCTCGGACTTGAAAGTCTATTTGGTGCCGTACATTCTGAAATTGATCTACAAACATTGGTGAAATGTTTGACAACACACCCAAGAAAACGCTTCGGTTTTGATGAAGTTTACATTAAAGAAGGTGAAAAAGCGAATCTTACCCTGTTCAATCCTAATGTTGAATATACTTTTACCGAAACAGAAATACTATCGACCTCTAAAAACACTGCTTTTATCAATAAAGAATTAAAAGGAAAAGCTTACGGTATATTTGCGAACAACAAACTCGTTCTTAGATAATTTTTGTAAATTTATCAAAGTAACTAAAATATATTCTACATGGAAAATGTAACTGTCAATGAAGGAAAAACAATTGCCATTATTTCCTATCTAACCTTTATAGGTACCATCATTGCTTTTGTTATGAATAGTGATAAAAAAAATGCTTTTGCTTCATTTCATATTAGGCAAGCCTTAGGAATGGTTTTATTGAGTGTAGCCATTTCATCATTACGATTAATTGGGATTGACGGTTTCTTAGCTCGAATATTATGGATTGTATTTTTTGTTCTGTTGGTTCTTGGTGTTCTTGGTGCCATTCAAGGGGAAGAAAAAAAGATACCTCTTCTGGGCGATCAATTTCAAGAATGGTTCAAAGGAATTGGATAAATGCCTAAATAATTATACTTTTGGAATCGCTTGAAAAAAGGTGAGTTATATAGTTATGGGCATGCAACAATTATCATTAGATTACTTAGTCAGAGAACCTAAAACGTCAGTTAAAAAGCCTCCACTACTTATCATGTTGCACGGTTATGGTAGTAATGAACATGATTTGTTTTCATTTGCGAATGAATTGCCTGATGAATTATTAGTAGTAAGTGCAAAAGCTCCATTAACTCTTATGCCAAATAGCTATGCTTGGTATACTATTCATCTAGATAATATAGAAGGTAAATTTTCGGATATTCCAGAGGCCTTAAAAGCAAGAGACACAATTGCCAATTTCATCGATGAAGTTAAAACAGCTTTTGACGTAGATACCAATAACACTTTTTTACTTGGTTTTAGTCAAGGAACTATATTAAGTTATGCTGTCGCTTTAAATTATCCCGAAAAAGTGCAACATGTTGTAGCATTGAGTGGCTATATCAATGATGAACTTTCACCGGAAACATTCGAACCATCGAATTATAAAAATCTTGATTTCTTTATTTCTCATGGTACTGTAGATCAAGTATTGCCTCTAGAATGGGCTCAGAACGCGCCTCCATTTTTAGATAATCTAAACATTAATAATGTCTACAAAGAGTATCCTGTTGGTCATGGAGTAGCTCCTCAAAACTTTTATGACCTTAAAGAATGGATAACAAAACGTATCTCTTAGAGCGATTAGCAATTATCGTTTTTCTATGTCATTCTACAGCTTTTTTGGCGCAAAATGACCATATCAATTGGAGTTCATTTCAACTACAGAAAGATCTTTCTAAAAAGACAACATTGAATATAAAACCAATTTTTAGATTTAATGAAGACCTGTCTAATTATCAAAACATGTCAATTGATGTTTTCGCTAGCCACAAATTAAATAAAGGGTGGAAAGTACAATTAACTTCTAGAACCTGGTTCATTCCGAACCAAAAACCACGTCAATTTATTTGGCCAGAAATTTCTCATGGTTTCTCAAAAGGACGTCTCAAAATTGATAATCGATTGCGGTATCATCTAGCATTGGATATTAATGATCGTAATGATCCTGATTTTTTAAGATGGAGCGTACGCTTTATGTATAATAAGGGAAACGTCAAGCCTTTTCTGGCATTCGAACCTTGGTTACGTCTGAATGGTATCGAAAAAATAGAACGTTTGCGTTATATGCCAGGAATCAACTGGAAATTAAACAATAAGTACTCAATATCCTTTATCTACTGGAAGCAAGAAAGTGCATCGATTCAACCGAAAGAAAGTACAAATATATGGTTGCTAAATTTATTGGTGAAAATTTAGACGGTCAAAAGAAGGTAAAAAAGAAGGCCTTCAGCATAGAAACTAACTGTATTAAAACGTTCCCACCAAACCTATCCGCCCAGGACCTAAATTCATTTTCCAAGAAATCTTTCGTTTTTTCTCAAGATTATATTTGTTATTGGCTTTCATATAATTATCAATGCTATCAACAATAACTACACTTAGTAAAACACCTAATGTCACATCGGTTAACCAATGTGCCCCAGATGACAAACGAGATATAGGTGAAATCAGTCCAACGGTATATATACCTCCCTTCACCCACCAATTGTCAAATTGACGTGCTATGGCATGTGCCGTTGTAAATGACAATACCGAGTGTCCAGAAGGAAACGAATGAAACGCCCCCTCTTTATTAAACGGTTTAAAGGTACTTCTTCCTTCTAATGTTCCTGGTCTTGCTCTGCCTACAACGGTTTTACTCACAGATTGTATAAATCCGGCTGCAGTTGCTGATGCTATTAAAAGTACACCCGTATGCCTCCATTTTTCATTTCTTGTAAATAATCCGACCCCATAAATACCTGCCGATAACATATAATTGTTTTGAGGAGCCCCAAAATATCGTCCAAAATCTTTCAAGATTCGAGGTGCATTCTTTTCTTGACGTATAAAAAAACGAGAACTTTCTGCATCAAAACTATATAATACGGCAGTACCAACAATGACAGCCCCCGCAGTGAGAAAATCATCTTTCTGCCAATGAAAAGGGCGGGTATATGCGTGTTTTAAGCCTCCAAATGCAGTAATTCCATCATATTTGAGCATTTGTAGTATCGTCTCTCTAGGTATAGAATCTTGAGTTTTTTGTGCAAAAACTGACATCGAAAGAGTACAAAGTACAATACGCCATAGATTTTTGTTAACAATGTTCATTACCAATATTTTCTTGAATTTAAACTTCTATTTTCAACCCATCATATGCTAAAAAGACATTTGATGGTAATTCTTTCTCAACTTCGTTATGAAACCCAAGTAGATGGCTAATATGCGTTAGATACACCTTTTTAGGTTGTAATTCCTTAACAAAAGCCAGTGCTTCTTCTAAATTTAAATGTGTTGGATGCGGTGCTATTCTCAACGCACTTAGCACCAAAATATCTAAACCTTTTAACTTTTCTTTTTCCCCAGGCTCAATTCTTTTAAAATCAGTAATATAGGCAAAGTTATCAATGCGATACCCAAAAATCAAAATCTTACCGTGGTAATACTCTACTGGTACTATTTGTTTCCCCTTTAAGTTAAAATCTTTGTTATAAATTAATTGCATAGAAACACTTGGCGCACCAGGATATCTATTTTCTTTCGTGAAGATATAGTGAAAACGCATTTGCAAATTATCTGCTATTCGTTCGGGCACAAAAATGGGCATATCCCCTATTTTATGACAAAAAGGTCTAATATCATCGAGTCCAGCGGTATGATCAGCATGTTCATGTGTAAATATAATTCCATCAATATGCTCCACATTTTCTCTCAGCATTTGCTGCCTAAAGTCGGGGCCACAATCTATAATATATCTATATGAATCCCATTCTAACATAATAGAACTTCGTAAACGCTTATCTTTAAAATCTTTAGATAGACAAACCTCATGAGTACTCCCAATTACTGGGATTCCCTGCGAAGTACCTGTTCCTAAAAATGTAACCTTCATGAAGAAATATTTTCACAAAAATAACGTTAAATTATTTAATATAATTCGTGAATGTTAGTACATTTGTAACCTATTAAAAGCCTAAAAATGTCTATTACTCTAAAAGGAGATAAAGAAATAGCAAATATCCCCTCAATAAAGCGTAAAGCGCTAAGAATCAATTTAAACGAGCATATCTACGGAACTTTTGCTGAAATTGGTGCTGGTCAAGAGACGGTGCGTAATTTCTTTAGAGCAGGAGGAGCTTCTGGAACCATAGCCAAAGCAATGTCAGCATATGATAAAGATTTCTCTGATGCTGTATACGGTATTGAGCCAGACAAAAGGTATGTTACTGAGCCACGCTTAAAGCGTATGCTTTCTCACGAAATCGAGTTGATGGAAGATAGGTTGAGTAGAAACAAACATCCTGAAAAGTTGTTTTTCACCTATGCTAATACGGTGGCAACCATTGATTTTGCTAAAAAATTTAAAGGACATGGATGGGTAGGTGTAAAATTTCAATTAGATCCGTTAGAAGATTATAATGAAATTATTTTACACATACGATTTAGACAAACCGATGCTCGTTTGCAGCAAGAAACACTAGGTACCTTAGGCGTAAACTTACTATATGGGGCTTACTATATGAATGATCGCCCTAAAGATTTATTGAAATCTTTTTATGATCATTTAGATAAAGATCAGATTGAAATTGATATGATTAATTTTTCTGGTCCAAGGTTTATGTATGTAGACAATAGACTCATGAGTTTGCAATTGGTTAAAAATGGCATGACCGATGCGGTAATGTTCGGTCCTGACGGAAATAACCTATTGCCTGCTCAAGAATTATATAAAAAGAATATACTCGCTTTGCGCGGAAGTTTTAGACCCGTTACGAAGGTAAATATGGATATGTTTGAAAAAGCACATCAAATGTTTCTTAAAGAAAAAACGGTAAAAGAAGACAAAGCACGTGTAATATTCGAAATCACATTAGCCAATTTAAGAGCAGAAGGAGAAATTAACGAACGTGACTTTTTAGATCGGGCAGAACTATTATGTTCTCTAGGTCAAACAGTTATGATTACCAATTTCCAAGAATATTATAAGCTTGTTGAGTATTTCGCTGAATTTACCAAAGAACGTATGGCATTGGCCATGGGTGTCTATAATCTAGTACAAATATTTGATGAAAAATACTACCGCCATTTAAGTGGTGGTATTTTGGAAGCCTTTGGGAAGCTATTCTTTAAAGATCTAAAAGTATATCTATATCCATTAAAGGATCAAGAAAGTGGAGAATTTATTACTAGTGAAACTTTAAAGGTTCACCCTCGTATGAAAGAATTGTATAAATTCTTTAAATACAACGGTAAAATGCTAGATATTAAAGATTTTGATCCAGCAAACTTAGATATTTTTTCAAGAAAAGTGTTGAAAATGATCGGTGACTGCGAAGAAGGATGGGAAACGATGTTACCAGAAGGTGTTGCCGATATTATTAAAGAACATCGATTGTTTGGTTTCTCTCGAAGGAAATTCGCCAATAAACAATAAAAAAAAAGTGAAACATAATGTTTCACTTTTTTTTAGGCATCTAACAATTGGGCTGAATGTTCTTTTGTTTTTACTTTCATAATAATATTTTCGAGTGTGCCATTTTCGTCAATTACAAAGGTGGTTCTATGAATTCCGTCGAACTCTCTACCCATGAATTTTTTTGGTCCCCACACACCATAACTCATAATTACTTCTTTCTCTACATCGGCTAACAATGGAAAAGGCAATTCATGCTTATTAATAAAATTTTGCTGCCTTTTCGCTGTATCGGCACTTACTCCAAGAATTTCATACCCTAGTGATTGAAATCGTTTATAATTATCTCTTAAATCGCAGGCTTCAACAGTACATCCTGGTGTACTCGCTTTAGGATAAAAAAATAACACTAATTTTTTACCTTGATAATCACTTAGCTTTCTAGTTACATCTGCGTTATCTTCTGCAATAAAATCTGGAGCCTTATCGCCTATTTTTAATGTTGTCATAATTTGTATTTTAGCATCGCAATTTAAGCATTATGACGAAACAAGAACGTATCAATTTTATTATAAAAACGTTAAATGATTTATTTCCAGAACCACCAATTCCGTTAGATCATAAAGATCCGTATACTCTATTGATTGCGGTATTGTTATCTGCCCAAAGTACCGATGCTCGCGTAAATACGATCACTCCTTTATTGTTTGAAAAAGCAGATAACCCTTATGATATGATAAAGTTATCTGTAGAAGAAATTCGAGCAATTATAAGGCCTGTAGGACTTTCACCTATGAAATCTAAAGGTATCTACGGGTTATCTCATATTTTAATCGATTCATACGGTGGAAAAGTACCTCAAGATATGGATGCACTTGAATCACTACCTGCAGTTGGTCATAAAACAGCTTCGGTAGTAATGAGCCAAGCGTTTAATGTACCGGCGTTTCCCGTAGATACGCATATTCATCGATTACTCTATAGATGGAATTTAAGTAATGGGAAAAATGTAGTACAAACGGAAAAAGATGCTAAAAGATTGTTTCCCGAAGAAACTTGGAATAAATTACATTTACAAATTATATATTATGCTAGAGCCTATTCTCCTGCTCGCGGATGGGATTTAGAAAAAGATGTGATTACTAAAACTGTAGGAAGAAAAAGTGTATTGGCGGCGTATTACAAGAATAAAAAAGGCTCGTAATTTACATTACGAGCCTTTTTAACTAATTCAAATGAAACATGATTGGTTTCTGTCTGCTATCCTTTACAACTTTAACTGACTTAGAGTAGTTTAAGATGAAAGATACAGTTTTGTTTAGGGGGTTGAGCTCCTCATTGAGTAACTCTTCAGAGTAAAATTTTTCCATAAAATCTTTATTATTTTGTTGGGGTTATTCATAAAGAACGGAAAAATATTTACTTTATTGTTAATTCGTTAAAATAATATTGTTTTTTTCTATTACTTTCCTCAAATTAATCAAAGCATAACGCATTCTACCTAAGGCGGTATTAATACTCACCCCTGTTTGTTCAGAGATTTCTTTAAAGCTCATATCTCTATAAATACGCATCATTAATACCTCTTTTTGATCTTCTGGTAACTCTTCAACAAGGTTACGAACATCTGAATGTATTTGATCTTTAATCAATGCCTTTTCAGCATTCAAAGAAGAATCACTTAATACTGAAAAGATATCGAACTCATCAGTATTTTTAAATGATGGCATTCTGTTGTCTTTTCTAAAGTGATCAATTACCAGATTGTGTGCAATTCTCATCACCCAAGGTAAAAACTTACCTTCTTCATTATAATTACCTTTCTTCAAGGTATTAATTACTTTGATAAAAGCATCTTGAAATATATCTTCAGAAATATCTCTATCCAATACTTTTGAGTAAATAAAACTATAAATTCTTTGCTTGTGACGACCGATTAGGATTTCTAATGATCTTTCGTTCCCGCTGATGTAATTACTAACTAAAACGCTGTCGTTTAATTGATTTTTGTGCATAATTCCCTTTTTTATAATGAAGCTATGAGACTTCGTTAATAATGATTAAAAGTAGAACTATACTATAAGCGTAATTTTTTAAGTTAAGGGGAAACTAGTTCCGAAAATTGTTAATGTCACTATGAGATGACTGGGCAAATATAAAAACAAACTTTTGAATAAAACAAATTTTTTTTAATAAAATTTTAATTTAAACTTAATTTCCGTACCAATTTGTAAGTAGTTATCTTTGCAATTATTTCATATTTTAAAGGCTTTTTGTGAAGATAAACGACCTAAATCCCAAAGATTACATTATTATTAAAGGGGCAGCATTGCATAATCTAAAAAATGTAGATGTTGCCATTCCAAGAAACAAATTAGTAGTTATTACGGGACTCTCGGGCTCTGGAAAATCCAGTTTAGCCTTTGATACGCTCTATGCTGAAGGGCAAAGACGTTATGTTGAAAGTCTTTCTTCATACGCGCGTCAGTTTTTAGGTAAACTCAATAAACCTAAAGTAGAATATATTAAAGGTATCGCACCTGCTATTGCTATTGAACAAAAAGTAAATAGTACAAATCCGCGTTCGACTGTAGGTACATCAACCGAAGTTTATGATTATTTAAAATTATTATTTGCTAGAATAGGAAAAACCATCTCTCCTGTTTCTGGTAATGAGGTGAAAAAAGATAGTGTTTCAGATGTTCTTAACTATTTGAAATCATTTGATCGTCAAGAAAAATTGTTGCTATTGGCTCCAATCATTATTGATAAAAACAGAAAATTGGAAACCTTATTACATGTTTTAGAGCAACAAGGTTATGCGAGAATTAAGGTAAATGATACTGTTGTTAGGATTAATGAATACACAGCCAAAAAAAATGACAAGCTATTTCTTGTGGTAGATAGAGTCGTAATGGATCATGATGAAGATTTCTATAATAGATTGGCCGATTCAATTCAAACTACTTTTTTTGAAGGTAAAGGTGAGTGTATCATAGAAAAACTAGCAGATAACAGTATTCGAACCTTTAGCAATAAGTTCGAACTTGATGGAATGACATTTCTCGAACCCAATACACATTTGTTTAGTTTTAACAATCCGTATGGAGCCTGTCCTACCTGTGAAGGTTATGGCAACATGATTGGTATTGATAAAGATTTGGTCGTACCAAACACAACATTATCTATTTTTGATAATGCCATTGCTCCGTGGAAGTCAGAATCTTTTCAATCTTATAAAGATAACTTAATAGATAATGCCTATAAGTTCGATTTCCCAATACATAAGCCTTTTTACGAATTGACATCAGCGCAACAACAGTTGCTATGGGATGGGAATAATTATTTTGAGGGACTAAATAGTTTCTTCAAGTTTTTAGAAGAAAAAACCTATAAAATCCAATATCGAGTGATGCTCTCTCGATACCGAGGTAAAACTCAATGTACTGAATGCCATGGACAAAGACTCCGTAAAGAAGCAGATTATGTAAAAGTTAGCGGCAAAACGATCACAGATTTGGTACAACTTCCTATTGATGAAGTACTCGATTTTTTCACTAATTTATCATTATCTGAACATGATCAAAGTATTGCAAAACGTCTATTAAAAGAAATTAAAAATCGTTTGGCTTTTTTATATGATGTTGGTTTAGGCTATCTCACTTTAAATAGAACTTCAAACACCTTATCTGGCGGAGAAAGTCAACGTATTAATTTGGCAACATCTCTTGGAAGTAGTCTTGTAGGCTCAATGTACATTTTAGATGAACCTAGTATTGGTTTACATTCGAGAGATACAGAGCGCTTAATTAAAGTTTTAAAAGGTTTGCGCGATTTAGGAAATACTGTTATTGTAGTTGAGCACGATGAAGATATTATGAGAGCTGCAGATTATATTATTGATATTGGTCCAGAAGCGGGTACGTTTGGAGGGGAATTAGTTGCTGAAGGTAATTTTAAGAAAATCGTTAAATCAAATTCTTTGACTGCCAGTTATCTAAATGGAACAATGGAAATTGCAGTCCCTAAGAAAAGGAAAGTCCCTAAAACATATATTGAAATTATTGGTGCTCGAGAGCATAACTTAAAAAACATAGACGTTAAATTTCCGCTAAATGCCTTGACCGTAGTTACTGGAGTTTCTGGGAGTGGGAAAACTACATTGATACGTAAAATTTTATATCCAGCACTGCAAAAACAATTGTATAATTATGGCGAAAAAGCGGGGCAATTTTCAGAATTAAAAGGTGCGTATACGTCCATACAAAATATTGAATTTGTTGATCAAAACCCAATAGGTAGATCGAGTAGATCAAATCCTGTAACATATATCAAAGCGTATGATGATATTAGAGCCTTGTTTACGCTTCAAAAACTAGCAAAAATAAGAGCTTATAAAGCGAAACACTTTTCATTTAATGTAGATGGTGGTCGATGCGAAACCTGTAAGGGTGATGGTAAAGTAGTAGTTGGTATGCAGTTCATGGCCGATGTGCATTTAATTTGTGAAACTTGTAAAGGTAAACGCTTTAAAAAAGAAATCTTAGAGGTACAATTTGAAGGCAAATCAATTGCCGATGTACTTAACTTGACAATTGATGATGCTATTGCATTTTTTAAATTGCATAATCAGAAAAAGATAATTTCAAAATTACAGCCACTGCAAGATGTTGGGTTGGGATATGTACAGCTGGGGCAATCATCTTCTACCCTTTCTGGAGGCGAAGCGCAACGTATTAAGCTAGCTTCGTTTTTGGTAAAAGGAACTACAAAAGACAAAACCCTATTTATATTTGACGAACCGACTACTGGTTTACATTTTCATGATATTAAAAAACTATTAGCCTCATTTGCTGCATTACTCGATAAGGGCCATTCAATTATTGTGGTGGAACACAATATCGATTTAATAAAATGTGCCGATTATATTATAGATTTAGGTCAAGAAGGCGGTAAAAATGGAGGTTCTCTTCTATTCCAAGGTACTCCAGAAGATTTATCCAAATCTAAAAGTTCATATACAGCGAAGTATTTAAAGGAAAAATTGGTTAATTAAGGCCCTGTTCACCAAGTTTACTCAAAAAATTAGATTTGAACTTTTGACCAATAGGTACAATCTTATCTTGTATATGAACTTGATTGCCTACAATTGAATTTATTTTATCAATATTTACCGCAAATGATTTGTGAGTTTGTATAAATTTTGTGTCTGGTAATGCGTTTGTCATATTTATAAATGTACTATGAGTTACCAAACATTGATCCAACAAATATACCTTTACATAGTCACCAAATGCTTCAACAAATAAAATTGCATCCATTAGCACTTTATGAAGTACTTTATTCGATTTTATCAATAAGAACTCCTGTTTAATTGCCTGATCAAATTTTACGTTAGAATTCCTAAATTTATTAACTGCGGTTAAAAAACGGTTAAATGAAAAGGGTTTTAGTAAATAATCAATTGCATTAACTTCAAATCCTTCTACGGCATATTTTGTATAGGCCGTAGTAAAAATTACACTTGGAGGCGATTGCAAAGATTTGTAAAACGTTAATCCAGATATTTTTGGCATGTTCACATCTAAAAAAAGTAAATCTACATGTTCGGCGTTTAGGGTATCAAGAGCTTCGATGGCATTATTACAAACCGAAACTAAATGCAAAAAATCAACATCCTTAATGAACGTCTTTAAAACATCTTGTGAAGATGGTTCATCATCTATAATTAAACAATTAATTTTCATTCGGATAATGTTAATGTAACTGAAAATAACTTTTCTGACTTCTGAATATTCAAGATATAATTTTCTTTATAAACAATATCTAAGTTCCTTTTTATATTCTCAATACCTAAACCAGAATGCTCTTTATTTTCAATAGGAACTTCTACAAAGTTATTCTCAATAAGAAATCTAAATTCTTGCCTTTTTTGATCTATCTCTATTTTAATAAAAGCATTTTCAGGGTCGCTTTTAAGACCATGCTTAAAACTATTTTCAACGAACGGTAGTAATATCATTGGATAAATTTGATAATCATCATTAAGAATTATAGCACTAAAGGTTACTGAAGCATTTGCGCGCTGTCGGTACTTTTGAAATGCTAAATAATTCTCGATTAAATCGATCTCATCTTTTAAAGAAACCCGTTCGGTATTAGAATCGTAGATGACATATCTTAAAATATCTGATAATTTAACGAGTGCCTCTGTAGTTTCTTTCTTTTTATCGAGTGCCAACGAGTAAATAACATTGAGCGAATTGAATAAAAAGTGTGGATTGATTTGAGAGCGTAAAACTGCCAGTTGAGATTGTATTTGATGATGCGCCACTTTTAGTTTTTCATTTTCTCTTTTGTTATAATAGAACCAGTCTTCAGAAAGTTTTACTAAGGTTGTTCCAACAATAAAAATTGAAAATATGGTAGTTAATTTTGTATTTGAATGATAGGATATAAAAAAATAGTCAGGAAATATATAATCAACCAAATTATCAAAGAACCAACTATTTATCTGAACAAACACAAGAATAGTGAGCACAACAGAAATAATATAGATGACATACTTTTCTTTTTTTAAAAATATAGGAATAAAACCATATAAATTTATAAGCACCGGAGGAACAATGGTGCATAAAAACAACCCCGTATACATCACATCTATTTTAGCTGGGTTGTTATCTGGTGAAAACGCAAACAAGAGTATCACAAAAGAACATATCCAAAGTATAAGATTAAATATATACGGATTATGGTTATTTATATTTAACACATCCAAATTAAGGTGTTGCATCTATTTTTTTAAGGTTAAATTTAACTGAAGTTTCCCACTTCTCTTTAGTATCGATTGCCATGTATTTTTTTACAAATTTTTGCAATTCCTCAGATGATGCTGTTAATAAAAACGATTCATCAATTCCTACTTTTTCATGTCTTATTTTAATTTTTTTCTCTTTAAAAAGATGTTTAATTCTATCTTCATCAAACCATTTAATACTTATATTTTTGGCGTCGACAATATCAAATTTCACAAGTGAATGGGTTCCTACCAGATGTGCCTGAACTAAGTTATTTAAATTGCTACCAAGTTCTAATGGAGTAAAATCTATAAATAGTTGATTCTTAATTTTAAACGGAATCCCGAGAAATAAAGATTCTTTTGAGTTCTTAGTATAATTAATGATATATCCATCTTTATATTTGTTAAAAACCTCAAGATCTTCTGGTTTTACTTCGGATTCCGACGACTTTTTGGCGTCCTTTAAAAATTCATCTTTAAAAGATTTTACATCCCAAACTCCCTTTTCCTTATCTTCCCAAACCCCTATGAATTTTTGTTCAAAACGAATTGTGTCTTTCGTGTAAAAAGGGTGTAACGATTTAACAATGCAAGAACTTAGAACCATAACAATGGCTACTAGAAATAATGTTTTTGTTTTCATATTTACTCAAATTTAATTATTTGAGATCAAAACAATCTAAATCCTATTATTAAAACAAAAAAATTCGTTAAACACGGTTATTTTAAGGTCAAACAAGGTTCATTTCATTTTTTAAATAAAAAAACCGAAGTAAAACTTCGGTTTTTATTTAGTTAGACAATAAGTCTACTGTTATTTATTTATCTTCAAAGGTCTTACCATCAATTATAGATTGTAAATTCTCTTTGGCAAATACAAAATCAGATTGTAATGCAATTGCGTTCTCAAAACTTGCTTTTGCAGAAGTGTTATCCTTCATTGCAAACTGTATCAATCCTTTTAAATTGGCAATTGCAGCTTTTAGATCTACCTGCTGATTATGATTTTTATTAATTGCATAAGTTACTTTGATCTTACCCGAATCTTTTAAACTTTCGGCTTTTTTTACCGCCATTAAGGCTTCCTTATTCTTTTTCGTACTAAAATATAAATTCGCCAATTTGTACGCATGGAAATTATTATTTGATTTTGCTGTTAATTTAGCATATGATTGCGCTGCTTTATCAATAGCACCAATACTCTCTAATGAAATAGCTTGCATCTCTAAAATTTCCAATTTATTACTGTCTCTACTCAAAACATCAGTACACACCATAAAACAAGAGGTGTACTTTCTACTATTAAAATAAACATAGGCTAAACTATCTTTATAAGTACTGTTGGCTCCTTCTTTAGCAATAATCGTATATAAACTGTTTGTTGCAATTGTATTATCACCATAAGCTAATGCTTGTTTCATAATCATTTTATCAAGCGAAGTATCTTTATGCTCTTGCGCATAAAAACTTATACATGCTAATAAAGCACTAAGGGTAATGTAATATTTCTTCATGAAGTTCAATTTTTGTTTGTGCCTGCAAATTTATTTAAATAATTGAGAATTAAAACTTAAAGTTTTGATAAAATCATCAGATACAAAAAAAGCTCCTCTATAAAGAGAAGCTTTGTCTTTTGGGTGGAAGATGGGGCTCGAACCCACGACCCTCGGTACCACAAACCGATGCTCTAACCAACTGAGCTACAACCACCATATTAAGTTGCGGGTGCAAATATACTCTATTTGAATATTTGAACAAATAAAAAATTAAAAATTATTGTTTAAATCTGTGCTATTTTAAAAAGTCAATTTTAGATCCGCTAGTCGTACTATAATTAGTATACAATAGGTTATTTTAATTTATTCAAACTATCTACGGCAATAAATCGTTCAACTGTAAAGCCTTCCCCTGCTTCTGTCCCTATCAGTCTACCTAAATCTTGGGCTCTATATCGTATACTATCTAGAAAATTCTTACTCGTTATTGGAGAAACAGGTTCTGTATTATTAGGGTCATAAAATTGAGAACTATATGCTTGAACCGCTTTCATCTTTTTCTCAACGAATCCAGAAACATCCACAACAAAATCGGGAGTCAAATTCTTCCATTGAATATAATGATATACTTGTTTTGGTCTCCACTCCTGCTGGGTCTCACCATTTAATGCTGTTTCAATTCTACGCAAACCAGATAAAAAACATGCATCACTCGCCAATCTACTACCTTTACCATGATCTATGTGCCTGTCGTCTATTGCATTACATAAAACAATGTCAGGTTGATATTTGCGAATTATTTTGATGACTTCTAACTGGTGTTCTTTATCGTTTACAAAAAAACCATCGGCAAAAGCAAGATTCTCTCGAGCAGATAAACCTAATATTTTGGCTGCCGCTGCCGCTTCTTGATCACGTATTTCGGCTGAGCCGCGTGTACCTAACTCACCTCTAGTTAAATCTAAAGCACCAACTTTCTTTCCTAAAGAAATTTCTTTTGCAATGGTCGCAGCACAACCCAATTCAATATCATCTGGGTGTGCCCCTATGGCCAGTATATCTAATTTCATATAATTCAAATGTAGTTCAAATATACTACAAGTATTTTTTTAACAAAACTTTAATTAGTTGCATATACAACTAATTTGGTTCTATCCTTAAATTTGCACTATGAAATCAAAAAATACAACGATTGATTTTGAAGCATCAATTGCTCCTTGGTTAGGAAAAACAATGAAAATTGTTGACTATTATATTCATGAATCTATGACTAATCATGACCTAGATTTGACCAAAGAACAAATGATTGTTTTAAAACGTTTAAATGATAAGGATGGCATCCCTCAAAATGAACTTGCCTTTTTAACTTTGCGTAATAAGTCAACTCTAACGCGTTTATTGGTGAAAATGGAGAAAAAAGGATACATCATCAGAAAACAAGATCAACATGATAAGCGTATAAATAAGGTATACTTATCGACAGCAGGACGTGAAACTTATAAAAAAACGAGACCCATAATAAAGAACCTTATTGATACTATGGAGCAAAATATTTCTACTTCTGAAAAGGAGCAAATGATTTCTTTGTTACAAAAAATTCAATTCAATTTTACTTCTACTAAACCAACTCTTTAAGTATACTCAAATGAGAAAAATAATTCTTTCAATAGTAGGCGTCGCTCTTGTACTAGGAGCAATTGCATTAGGCAACATGTTTGCAAAAAATAAAAAGAAGCCAAAACCAACCTTTAACAAAATAGTTAAAACCGTTTTTGTAGATACCGTTGAGAACAGAGATATTCCCATAATTATTTCGGCCAGCGGTAATTTAACTGCCAAGAATAAAATAGAATTATTCTCTGAAGTTCAAGGTGTTCTAAAAATAACATCCAAAGACTTCAAATCAGGAACCAGGTATAGAAGAGGAGAAACCTTACTTAGCATTAACAGTGATGAATTTTATGCAAGTTTAAAATCTCAAAAAAGTAATTTATACAATTTAATTACTTCTATCATGCCAGATATTCGTCTAGACTATCCAAATGAATTTGTCAAATGGCAGAAATATTTACAAGATTTTGACTTAAATAAACCAACGCCAAAACTTCCTGAATTTACTTCTGACAAGGAACAATACTTTGTTTCTGGGCGAGGTATAACATCCAGTTACTATGGAGTTAAGAACTTAGAAGTTAAGCTAGGAAAATATAGAATTAGAGCGCCATATAGTGGTATTTTAACAGAAGCCTTGGTAACACCAGGCACATTGGTAAGAGTTGGTCAAAAATTAGGTGAGTTTATTAACCCTTCGGTCTATGAAATGGAAGTGGCAATTAGTGCCGCTTATAGTGATCTCTTAAAAATTGGAAACACTGTTTCATTGTCTAATTTAGAACGTACTAGTACGTATAAAGGTACCGTTGTTCGTATAAATGGCAAAATTGATCAAACATCGCAAACAATTAAAGCATATATACAAGTAAGAGACAAAAGCTTGAGAGAAGGTTCCTATTTAGAAGCAAATCTTACCGCTAAATCAGAAAAAGACGCGTATGAAATTTCTCGTAAACTGCTTGTTGATAACAAAAATGTATTTGTAGTGAAAGACTCCATTTTGAATTTATTGGAAGTGAATCCAGTTTATTTTAATTCAGAAACAGTAGTCTTAAAAGGCATCCCCAACAATACTATAGTATTGTCTAAGGTAGTACCTGGTGCTTACGATGGTATGATTGTAAAAATCAACAAAAAATAGCGTAAGATGAAAAAAGTAATATCATATTTCATTAAATATCATGTCGCTGTTAATGTGATAATATTAGCCTTTTTTGTCTTTGGTATTTTAGGGGCTTTATCAATGAAGTCCTCCTTTTTACCGTTGGTAGATTCTCAACTAATTAGTATCAGCTTGGCATATCCTGGGGCATCACCGTCAGAAATGGAAGAAGGTGTTGTCTTAAAAATTGAAGACAATTTAAAAGGAATTGTAGGCGTTGAAAGAGTTACCTCAGTCTCTCAAGAAAATTCGGCTCGGGTTAATGTTGAAGTTGAAAAAGGGAAAAACATCGATGTTGTATTATCTGATGTGAAAAATGCCGTAGATCGTGTACCATCTTTTCCTTCAGGAATGGAACCTCCTGTTATTGCAAAGATTGAAAGCATTCGACCTACAATTAGCTTTACTATAAGTGGAGACAACCTACCCTTAAAAACTATAAAGCAATACGCTAGAGTTGTAGAGAATGATTTGCGTAATGTTCCTGGAATTTCGCAAGTAGCGCTATCTGGATTTCCTGAAGAAGAGATTGAGATTGCGGTAAGAGAAAATGATTTGCGGGCCTTTAATATGTCTTTTACCGAAGTTGCTAATGCAGTGCGAAACTCAAACATATTAATTACTGGAGGTAATATTAAAACAGAAGCTGAAGACTACCTAATACGAGCCAGTAATCGCTCTTATTATGGTGATGAGTTACTCAACCTTATTGTTAGAACAGAAGATTCGGGTAATATCATCCGATTGAAAGACATTGCAAACGTAACAGATACCTGGTCTGAAACTCCGGATCGGATTTTTTATAATAATAATCTAGCCATTGATGTAACTGTAAGTAATACCAATAATGAGGATCTTATTTCTGCGGCAGACAACATTAAAGAGTATGTCGATAAGTTCAATCAAGAATACGACAACGTGAATATCAATATTTCTAGTGATCGTTCGATAGTACTTAACCAACGTACTGAGTTATTGATATGGAATGGTTTGATAGGTATCTTATTAGTTTTGTTCTTTTTGGCGTTATTTTTAAACGTTCGATTGGCATTATGGGTAGCTGCCGGTTTACCGATTGCCTTTTTAGGAATGTTCATCTTTGCGGGTCAATTTGGTGTTACGATTAATGTATTATCTCTTTTTGGTATGATTATCGTTATCGGTATTTTGGTCGATGATGGTATTGTTATTGGTGAAAATATCTACCATCATTATTATGATAAGGGCAAGTCTAAAATTAGAGCTGCTATCGATGGAACTATGGAAGTCATACCTCCAATTGTTTCGGCTATTTTAACTACTATAATTGCTTTTGCTACCTTCTTTTTCTTAGACGGTAGAATTGGAAGTTTCTTCGGCGAAGTATCTACAGTCGTTTTATTAACCCTAAGTGTTTCTTTAATTGAAGCTTTAATAATACTTCCTGCGCATATTGCACATTCAAAAGCACTCTCGAAAAAAGATAGGAAACGAAATAAAGTAGATGCATTTTTTACTAAAGTCAATGAAAAAGCAGACCGTTTTCTCGTCAAAGTAAGAGATAAAATTTACATGCCCTTTTTAAGATTCTCTTTAAACTATAAGATTTTCATTTTCTCACTATTAGTAGCATTATTTGTTTTGAGTATTGGTACGATTAGAGGTGGTATTGTAAGAACAACGTTCTTCCCTTTTATTAGTAGCGACCGCGTGCAAATTACCTTGAAAATGCCTCAAGGTACAAACGAGAAAATTACCGATTCTATCATCTCTTCTATAGAAGAAAAGGTATGGCTGGTAAACAAAGATTTTACAGAAAGACAGACCGACAATCAACAAGTAGTACAAAACATTATTAAAAGAGTGGGGCCCGGTACCGCCAACGCTACTTTGACAGTTAATTTATTACCTGGTGAGTTAAGAGATTTCTCTTCTCCAGAAATCACTGGAGCTATTCGAGAAAAGACGGGTAAAGTTTATGGAGTTGAAAGTTTGGTTTTTGGGTCTGGAGGAAATTTTGGAGGAAGTCCAATAGCAGTTTCTTTATTAGGTAATAATATTACCGAACTAAAAGCAGCAAAACAAGCTTTAAAAGCCGAGCTAGAGAAAAATCCTTTGGTAAAGGATATTACAGATAACGATCCTGCCGGTATCAAAGAAGTAAAGATTAAACTGAAAGATAATGCCTATCTCTTAGGCTTAAACTTGCAATCGGTTATGAGTCAAGTACGAAACGGTTTTTTTGGTTTTCAGGCACAACGGTTTCAACGAGGACAAGATGAAATAAAAGTTTGGGTTCGATACACCAAAGAAAATAGGTCTTCGATAAAGAATTTAGATGATATGCGTCTCATAACGCCAAGTGGTTCAAGAATACCGCTATCCGAAATAGCGACTTATGAAATTGCCCGTGGAGATATAACGATTAACCATTTAAATGGGAAACGTGAAATTCAGATATCGGCCGACATGAAAAGTCAGAAAGAGAGTCCTACAGAAGTTATGGACGACCTTAAAGAGAATATTATGCCCGAAATTATCTCTAAATATTCATCGGTAACACCACTTTTTGAAGGGCAAAATAGAGAAGCGAAAAAGGCATCAGATTCTGTGAAGTTGGTGGCTCCTATAATTCTCCTATTAATTTATATCACTATTGCATTCACGTTCAGATCATATAGTCAACCAATATTATTAATAATAATGGTACCCTTTAGTATGATTGGTGTTGTGATGGGGCATTATTTACATGGTATTAATATTAGTATCTTTTCTTGGTTAGGAATTATTGCCTTAATAGGAATCATGGTAAACGACGGGCTCGTATTAATTGGCAAGTTCAATAACTTCTTGAAGGAAGGAATGCGCTATGAAGAAGCGTTGATACAAGCCGGTAAATCTCGTTTTAGAGCAATCTTTTTAACTTCATTAACGACTATCGCTGGTCTTGCACCCTTGATGCTAGAAACAAGTAGACAAGCTCAATTTT
Organism: uncultured Flavobacteriaceae bacterium; assembly: GCA_947500525.1. Lineage (GTDB taxonomy): Bacteria > Bacteroidota > Bacteroidia > Flavobacteriales > Flavobacteriaceae > Aureibaculum. The sequence continues at coordinate 107,809 of CANMSH010000005.1, forward strand.
TAATTCCGATGGCTATTTCTATTTCGTATGGTATTGCTATTGCTACGGTGCTCACACTAATCATGTTACCTTTGTTACTCTCTGTTTCAAATCAAGTGAAAGTAGGTTTCAAATGGTTAAGAACTGGTAATAGTGTTACTCCTGAAGAAGTAGAAAGAGCGATTATCGAATTAAACAGTGAAAATGAAAACTTGGATACAGAAATGAGTCGACTGCTCTCAAAAGAGGAAATAAAACAACTACTCCTTGAAATAAAAAATGATCATGATGGACTATAGCAAATACATCTTATGGACCGTTTTGTGCATAGCGTTCACATCGACACATGCCCAAACGATAGAAAAAACACTTTCGAAACAAGAAGCCTTGAAAATTGCCTTAGAAAATAACTATGGTATTCAAATTTCGAATAACAATAAAAAGATTGCGGAAAATAACAAAAGTTTATTGAATACTGGTTACCTCCCTACCCTTACCGGTAATGCTGGAGCTGTTTATAATTTAGATAATACTGAGGCCACTTTTTCTAATGGAAATACAACCAGTTTAGAAGGCGCCGAAAGCAATCGCTATAATGCATCAGTAAGCTTAAATTATACCTTGTTCGACGGACTTGGTAGACGCTACAACTATAAACAATTAAAAGAACAATATAATCTCTCCGAATTACAAGCTAGAGAGACTATTGAAAATACTGTTTTACAATTATTTAGCGTGTATTATAATGTAGCCAAATTGTCTGAGGACGTCGCAGTGCTTCAGCAGAATTTAAAAATTTCGCAAGATCGTTTAGAACGCGTAAATTATCAATTTGACTATGGTCAAAACACAAAATTGGCTGTTTTAAATGCCGAAGTAGATGTGAATAATGATAGTATCAATTTACTAAACACAGCGCAATTATTAGCAAATTCAAAACGTGACTTGTATGTAGTTCTTGGTAAAAATGAACTTCCAAATTTTAACGTTGACACACTAGTAACCTTTAATCTTCAACCCACAAGAGATGAGTTGTACAAAAAAGTAAGCTCAAATAATGTTACTTTACAACAATTAGAAAAGAACATTTTGATTAGTGATTTTCAATTAAAATCTAATAAATCAGGTTATTTACCGTCTATTGGACTGACTGGAACCTACGGATGGAACAAAAATAATAACAATGCAGCCGCGTTTGTGGCTACCTCAACAAATACAGGACTGTCTGGTGGTATCAATTTAAGTTGGAATATTTTCAATGGTGGAAGAAATAGAACCCAAGTTCAAAACGCAAAAATTAATTTAAACAATCAACAATTACAAAAGAAACAAATAGAACTTCAAGTTTCTCGAGACTTTAACAATGCCTGGGAAGATTATCAAACGAAACTGTTCGTTCTGCAAACGCAGAAAAAAAATGTGCAAACAAACACTAATAATTTTAACAGAACTGAAGAACGTTTTAAACTAGGGCAAATAACTTCTATCGAATTTAGGCAAGCTCAATTAAATCTAATCAATGCCATCAATGCCAAGAATGGAGCCAAATATGAAGCAAAATTGGCTGAATTGCAATTGCTTCAGCTAAGTGGCGATTTATTGAATAGCACGTATTAAGTTTATTTACTACTTTTACTTACATGAAGAAATTCATTTTATATATACTGCCAATTGCTCTATATGTGGTCGCCTGTAGTGAACCCAGTCAACTTGATTTAGTTGTTGATTCAGAAGATTCGGCGAAAGCGTCCATTGTAAGTGTTTCGGCTAGTGGTGATGAAAAGAGCTATACTTTTAACGTTGGTATAGAAAGTTCAGAAACTGGTTGTGCTCAATATGCCGACTGGTGGGAAGTAATTTCTGAAGATGGTACTTTGATTTACCGACGGATTTTAGCCCACAGTCATGTGAATGAGCAACCTTTTGTTAGAAGTGGTGGTACGATAGATATTACTGAAGGCCAAATTGTTATTATTCGAGCGCATATGAACACGAGTGGTTATGGTACTGATGTTTTTAAAGGCTCTGTTTCGCAAGGATTTACAAAAACAACCCTCACCTCTAATTTCGCAAATGACTTAGCTAATCAAGCGCCATTACCTAATGGATGTGCCTTTTAACATCACAATAGTTTAAGATACCTTGAAAAGACGCAGCTTCATAAAAAAGACATCTTTGAGTACGATTACCGCACTTGTTGGTGCTGAAATTGTTTTTGGGCATTTACTCCCGGAGGGATATACTCCTTTAGCCTTGCAAGAAAAAGATCCTTTTAACCTATTCAAAAAAGATAAGGAAATGCGCGTATTGAATGATCGTCCTTGGAATATGGAGGCTCAAGCTCATTTATTAGATGACGACATTACGCCAAATGAATTCATGTTTATTAGAAATAATGGATTCATCCCAAAAAATATAGACGTAAATACGTGGAATTTAACCATTAAGGGAGAATCTGTGAAAGAAGAGAAAACATATTCTTTGGCGGCGCTAAAATCAAAATTTAAACAGTATACCTATCAATTAACCTTAGAATGCGGTGGCAATGGGCGTAGTGAATTTAATCCTCCCGCCAAAGGAAATCAATGGACAATCGGTGCAATATCATGTGCCAATTGGACAGGGATTAGATTAAGAGATATCTTGAAAGATGTTGGTATAAAAGATGATGCAATTTATATTGGTTATCACAGTGCAGATACACATTTAACTGGAGACAAAAGCAAAGCACCAATATCTAGAGGAGTACCTATATCTAAAGCGTTGCAAGATGAAACTATCTTAGCTTTCAAAATGAACGGTGAAGATATTCCTATTGCACATGGTTATCCGTTACGATTAGTTGCAGGAGGTTGGCCCGCTTCGGCATCTGGAAAGTGGATTACCAGTATTAGTATTAGAAATAAAGTCCATGACGGAGCAAAAATGAAAGGCTCTTCGTATCGCGTGCCTTGTAAACCCGTTGCTCCTGGAACTAAAGTGAAAGATGAAGACATGTGCATCATAGAATCTATGCCTATAAAATCTTTGATTACATATCCTAAAACGGGTGCCCTCATAAAACAAGGTGAAAAACTAACTATTAGGGGCCATGCATGGGCCGGTGAGTTAGAAGTCAGCGAAGTAGAATACTCTATAGACTATGGTTCGACTTGGACCAGTTGTAATTTAAAAAAGGCATCGAACAGGCTTGCTTGGCAACATTTTTCGGCAACCGTTACCTTACCGAGTAAAGGATATTTTGAAGTGTGGGCAAGAGCTACTGATTCTAATGGAAAATCACAACCTATGCTCTTACCTGGATGGAATCCGAAGGGGTATTTAAACAATGCTTGTCATAGAATTGCTATTAAAGTAGTATAATACGAATGAGACAAAAACTTATATTTTCCGTCTTACTTTTAATCCTTGTGATCGGTTTGTTTTTTTTGATTCTTCGCAATACTCAAAGTACAACATCTAATTATCAAAAAATTGAAACATCAACCGATACGACCGCAATAGAAAACGGTGTTCATATTAATACTGGTTTGATCGAAGCTGAAGGACTTCATTTAGTTATTGCCCATTGTACGAGTTGTCATTCTGCCAAACTAATTACACAAAACAGATTGTCTAAAGAAGGTTGGCAAGAAACGATCAAATGGATGCAAGAGACTCAAAATTTATGGGATCTTGGCAATGATGAAGAAGCTGTTGTAAACTATCTTGCCAAAAATTACGCACCAACAGATATAGGCAGAAGAGCCAGCTTAAAAAATATTGAATGGTATTCTCTTAAAGATTAACTGTTATGTTTGAACATTTCTTTCAATGCCCATATTGCTGGGAGACCATTTCGATGCTCCTAGACACTTCAATTTCTCATACCAGTTATGTTGAAGATTGTGAAGTTTGTTGTCGCCCCATTCAAATTAGGTTCTCATTTAGGAATCAGGAATTGACCGCATTTGACGCGAGTGATATAGAACAGTAAAATTACCGTTTAAAGTACTTCATGAATTTCTTCAAACCATGATGTTAAGTTCCCTGCATTCGTATTTAAAGCCCTATTATTACCTCCATATGGTCCATATTTCTTTTGATCAGTAACCGAAAAAAGACCTATGACCGGTGTATTCGTCGCCGCGGCAAGATGCATAATTCCGCTATCGGCTCCTATAAACAACGCAGTGTTTTCTATTAAAGAAGAAATCTCTCGGATATCTTTACAATAAAAAGTAGGTGCTTCGAAAGCTATTTGTGAAACGTTTTCAATAGGCAATACCTCAAGAATAGCATAATTTGGGTATTCTATCTTCAATTTTTCATAAAAACTCGACCACCAATCTGGACTATAACATTTTCTCCCCGTAGCGAACGTAAAAATTGCAATTGTCTCTTTTTTAGGGTCTATAATATCGTCTAACATTTTCTTACCGTTGGTAATTTCATCCTGCAATAATGCTAAACTAATTTTAGGCATACTAGATGACTGGTATTCGAAACCAACTAATTTTAAATAATCTCTTAAATTGTAAATACAATTTTTAGCAATATGGGCTCGATCTGTTAATTGTACTTCCTCTTCTTTGATAAAACCATCATATACTTTAAACTGTGATTTTGCCGTTTTCGTCAATAGTTTCCCTGACGAAGAATCTTTTACAGCATTGATTACTAGATCATAGGTTCTATCTCGAACAGAGAACCACACCTTGATATAGTTTAATAACTCTTTAAAGGGCTTTCTAGGTAATATGATAAGTCTGTCTACATGTTCAAAGTTTTCGAACACTTGCAAAGCCATATTTCCTTTTACTACAATATCAATTTTACAGTTTGGAAAAATCGCTATTACTTCCTGAATCAAAGGCGTTATCAAGAGCAAATTACCCAATCGTTGGTTTGGTCTACAGATGAGCACATGTTTTACATCTAGCTTTTCGCCATTCTTTTTTGATGCTCTTTTAAAATGAGATTTTCCTATACTTCCTGTCACCCATTTCATGATGACTCTCTTTATATTGTTTGAGCGTTTCTTAAAAGTCTTCAAAATAATTTTATGAAATTTTGCATGAATTGGTAACTATTTTTGATCTTATACTAATGTTACTAAGGCCTTTTTTAGCGCATGTTCTACATCATTCATAATATCTTGAGTGCTTTCTATACCAACAGAAAATCGTAGTAAGTTATCAGAAATACCGACCTCAGCTCTTTGCTCAGCAGTCAACAAAGCGTGTGATGTAGCAGAGGGTAATAAAATTGTGGATTCTACACCCGCCAAGCTCATTGAAGGTTTTATAAGTTGTAACTCTTTCTGAAACTGTACCGCATCATATTCATTAGTAAGTTCAAAAGAGAGCATGCCTCCAAAGCCATGCATTTGTGATTTAGCAATTGCATGCTGTGGGTGACTCGTTAGCCCTGGATAATATACTTTAGAAACAGCAGCATGAGCATCTAAAAATTCAGCAATTTCTTGCGCATTCGAATTGTGTTTGTCTACTCGTACTCCCAACGTTTTTATACTTCTCTCTAACAAATAACACATAAAATCACTTAAACTCCCTCCTATATTTTTTGCTTTTTGCCAGATTCTTTCAATGTGTTCTTCAGATGCGGCGACAGCACCGGCACAAATATCACTATGCCCACCGAGATATTTTGTGGCAGAATGAAGAGAAATATCAATCCCCAAATCCAAAGGTCTTTGATTAATAGGAGATGCAAACGTATTATCAATCATAGAGATCAATCCGTGTTTTTTTGCTACCAACGCCACTTTTTTAATATCCGTAATTGTCAACAACGGATTTGAAGGTGTTTCTAAATATAGCACCTTCGTATTCGATTTGATTTTATTCTCAAAATCACTTGCTTCTACCCCATCAGTAAATGAATATTCAATACCCATTTTTTCGAATTCTTCGACAATTAAATTGAAAGTTCCTCCATAAATCTCATTTTGCAAAACTATATGATCACCATGATTTAAGAAAGCAAACAAGGCCGTACTTATTGCTGCCATTCCTGAAGCAAACGGCAAGGCCACTTCGGCATGTTCTAAAGCTGCTATTTTTTTACCAACAGCATCTTGATTGGGTGTATTAAAGTATCTTGGATATCTCTTTACATCTACATCCATATAAGCATACGAACTTGCCATGTATATTGGCGAAACTGCTCCTCCAAATTGCTCATCTTTTATCTCTCCTGTATGGGTACAAATGGTATGTACACCCAACTTATTTTTTGCCATGGTTATTGTCATTTATATAGAGCTCTAAAATACAAAACATTCGACAACAAGTATCTCTATTATCAAAATTAAACACAATTGTGAAAAGAAGTAAAATTCTTATGCTCTTGGATGTATAACAAGATTGATTTTAATATCTCTTAAACCTTCACTTTTTTCCAATTACCTTTTCTAAACAAAATTATTCCAATAATGGCGATTAGAGCTTCAGCTAATACTATGGCCAAAAAAACACCTAGCGGTCCTATTTCAAAGGTAATGGCCAATATGTAAGCAAAAGGTAGCTGAAACAACCAAAAACAAACAAAGTTGATATATGTTGGTGTTTTTGTATCTCCTGCTCCATTAAAAGATTGAATAACAACCATTCCGTAAGCATAAAAAACATATCCTGCTGCTATTACTTGTAAGCATAGAGCACCATACTCAACCACTTTAGTCTCAGGACTAAACCAAGATAATATTTCTTGTGCAAAGACAAGATATACGAGCGAGACGATTACCATAAAAATGGCATTGTATTTTCCTGTTATCCAAACAGATTTTTCAGCACGTTCGGGCTTCCCTGCTCCTAAATTTTGACCTACTAAAGTTGCCGCTGCGTTACTCATTCCCCAAGATGGCATAAACGTAAACATCATCACTCGAATGGCAATGGTATATCCGGCGAGTACCTCACTCCCAAATTCAGACATTATTCGCATTAAAAATACCCAACTCGATGTTCCTATTAAAAACTGTCCAATTCCGCCTAAAGAAACTTTAATCAGGTTAAACATTACAGAGGTGCGAATAACCATATCCTTTACCGCTATTTTGATTTTACCCCATCCATAAAATAAAATCATGAGTTGAAAAATTACAGCTGTACCTCTTCCTATTGTAGTCGCAATTGCGGCACCTTCAACACCATAGGCCGGAATAGGTCCAAATCCGAAAATAAACATAGGATCTAAAATTATATTCAATCCATTTGACAGAACTAGGGTCCACATCGCTATTGATGCATTTCCCGCTCCTCTAAAAATAGCATTGATAAGAAACAATAACATAATAGTCATATTACCGCCTAATAAAATTTGGGTATATCCATAACCTTCAGAAATTAGGTCAGGCGCTGCCCCCATAAGTCCTAATATTTCTTTTGGGTATAATATGCCTATCATACTCACTATAAGCGATACGGCAATTCCTAAGATTATCACCTGCACAGCTGCTTGATTTGCGCCGACGATATCTTTTTCGCCAACTCTACGGGCCACAATAGCTGTAGCTGCCATACTAAGGCCAATAGCTATGGCATAAACTAATGTAATTACTGATTCTGTAAGGCCAATTGTGGCCACCGCATTTACACTTACCTGAGATACATAGATAATATCTACTAGCGCAAAAATAGATTCCATGAGCATTTCTAGAATCATAGGTACAGAGAGCATAAAAACAGCCTTGCGTATGCTGCCTGTTGTAAAGTCCTGTTCTTTACTGCTTAACGAAGCCTTAAAAGCCTTGAATAATTTATGTATTGAAAATGTATGTTTATCTGACATGATTGTTATGTATAAAATAGAAAATGGAAATAGCTAGCTATTTCTTTGAAAGGAAGACAGTTCTTAAACTGGCTTAAAACGTGAAGTCTTGCTTAAACAATCATAAGACCACAAAGATATAAAAATAAATTTTAGAGGGAAATTCGAAAAAAATAATACCTTTGGTTTGTATTTACTTCCTTCCTATTCTTCTTCTTCAAGAATTATTAAACTAAAAATTAATGAAAAATATAATTGTGGGACTCATAACACTATATGCGTGTTACAGCTTTTCCCAAACCCAAAAAAAAGCAGAAAGAGTATTCGTAAATAACAAGAATATCTATTACGAAGTTTATGGTAAGGGTACACCACTCGTTTTTTTACATGGCTATAGTTTATCATCACAATCATGGCGACCATATGTAAAAGATTTCGCTGAAAATTATGAAGTTTATCTGATTGACTTAACCGGCCATGGAAAATCTGACGCATTCACTGAAGATTTATCCATTACAAATGTGGCGAAAGATGTGTTTGCTTTACTAAAACATCTAGAATTAAAAAATATTCAAGCCATAGGTTTTAGCTTCGGAGGTGATGTACTCTATCAGTTAGCATTACAAAAACCAAGGCTTATTACATCTATGATTACAATTGGAGCAGTAGGCACTTGGACCGTAGAAGATTTTCCTGAGTATCAAAAGGCATTCTCTTTTGAAAATCGAGCAAATTTTCCTTGGTTAGTTCATCATAAAAATGATGATCAAATAAAAGCAATCATGACACAATTTAAAAATTACAAGGTCAAAATTAGTACTGAAGAATTAAAAATTATAGCTCCAGAAGTACTCATTATGATTGGAGATGATGATGAAGGAATGGATTTTAATGAAATAGCACGAGTTAAAAAAAATCTGCCTAAATCTGATCTTTGGGTATTACCAAATGTAGCACATGGAGCGCATGAAGGAAAAACCAAACACGAATTTGTCAAAAAAGCCAACACTTTTCTCAAAAAAGTAAAAATTAACAAGGCCAATTGAGGATTCAATCAAGAAAATAAACGAACTTAGTGACTAAATTTTAGTTACTTCAAACATGAGTTCTCCTAACAACCACATTGATTATATAGAGTTTAAAACGCATGACCTGGAAAAAACCAAGGCTTTTTATTCAAGTGCTTTTGGTTGGACCTTTACGGACTATGGCTCCGAATATATTGCTTTTTCGCATAGTGGTTTAGAAGGAGGTTTTGAAAAAACAGACGAGCCTATTGTGAATGGAGTTCTTGTGGTTTTATACCATACCAATTTAGAACAGTGTATTGAAACAATCAAAAAAGCGGGCGGCACAATTAGCGTACCCATATTTACTTTTCCAGGTGGTAAGCGTTTTCAATTTAAAGACCCTTCTGGCAACGAACTGGCAGTTTGGTTAGAAGATTAATCGTGTACAACCAATAGATTGCCCAAAGGCCATTCTATTCTTCAAAAATTTCAAAAAGACCTAGGAAAAACCCTTTGAAAATCAAGGGTAAAGCCCTATTAAATACAGGCAAATACCTCTTTCATAACTCATAGAAACGACAGAAATTTGTCGTCAGAAACTTACACGCCGCAACCATCTATCTGCTCTAACAACCTTGTTTGAAGAAGCCCGTTTGTTAGTCAATTGATCGGTTTGATTATATAAACCGAAATCATATTAATGTAAATTTTCTTCACTAAAAAAAAGCACTATGAACAATTACAGAAAAAAAGAAGCGTTGCAAAAACGTAACGAAGCCAATTTGTTGGCTAATGAAAGACCCACAAAACGTCATAAAAGTAATGGCGATGAACAAAAATTTAGAAATGTAGATGGTGACGGGAAACCTAACTATATGGTTAGTTTTACCAAAGGTTTACCTCATAACAAAATAACTGGTTTAATTAAAGACCCTCAACATTTTCAGTATTTCGTTAGAGGAATTGATAGTGGAGACCCGAGAGACTTTCGCGACACACCGCTCGGTCCTGACGAACACTGCGGTCCTACAAACCCCACGGCACCTAAAAGTTGGGAGTCACTTATTGCACAAAAAGGTAAATTAGATGCTGATCCCTCAGATCCAGATAATAAAGTTGGATTAAGAGCTTGGGAAAGTCAAAGTGCGGGCTTAATTTTTGAGTTAGAAGGACCTGATGCTCAAGCTGTATCGATGCCTCCTCACCCTATACTGGGGAGTGCAGAGTTAACCGCTGAAATGGCCGAAGTATACGCGCAAGCATTGCTAAGAGATGTTCCGTTTAATGCCCTCAGTGCTGGTATTCTAGATCAACAATACCTAGAAGATAAGTGTCAGCCTATCCCCCAAAACGGTGTCGTTAATCAACCAATATTAGGGAAATTAAAAGCGAAAAAAAATGATGTTAAAGAGTATCTAAAAATTACAGAAACATTAAAGGATCTAGATTGGTTCTCATCAAAAGATTTAAAATTAACACCACAAGAAGAAATTAGAAGATGTAATAGGCAATGCCCTACTCCATCAAATGCATTTCGAGGCATTACCAAAGGTGATGATATAGGTCCTTATATATCACAGTTTCTTTTAATTGGTAATGCTGGAATTGGTAATGAGCAAAGAACGAGTGACGATGGGCAAATTTCTTTCGGAGCTATTTCTATCGATCAAAAAGTGCGTATCGCCAAGGAAAGAAACTATATGACGAAATGGGAAGAATGGTTAGACGTTCAAAATGGAGCAAAGGTATCCAATTTAGAAAGTTATACGGAAGCACCGGCAGATTTGAGACGCTTTATTTATACACCGAGAGATTTGGCTACCTATGTGCATTATGACGCCTTGTATGAAGCCTATTTAAATGCTTGCCTTATACTACTGGGCAATGGTGTTGGTTTTGATCCTGGCATTCCGTTTCAAGAAGACGATAAACGAGACCATCAACAAGGTTTTGCACATTTTGGCGGGCCTCATATTTTAACACTTGTAACCGAAGTTGCTACTCGCGCGTTAAAAGCAGTTCGCTTTCAAAAGTATAATGTACATCGAAGATGTAGACCCGAAGTATTGGCAGCAAGGATTACCAAGGTAGACGAATTAAAAAACAATGCTAACGAACTCGTACAAATGACAAACGATATTGGTACGGGGACAGGTTCTCTATTAGATTTAATTGACAAGGCAAACGGAGACTTATTTGAAGCAATTCCAGGAACTGCCGATAAAAATTACCTGTTACCAATGGCCTTCACAGAAGGATCACCGATGCATCCAGCCTACGGTGCCGGTCATGCAACGGTAGCTGGGGCTTGCGTAACGGTGTTAAAGGCATTCTTTGATTGCAACAGCTTATTTAAACCTAATGGCACTGACGCCAATCAAGCATATGTTTCTGTTAATAATGGCAAAAAATTAGAACTTGTTCCTGTTTTAGATCAACTCGGAAACAATATTGATTTAACTGTTGAAGGAGAATTGAACAAGTTGGCTTCTAACATTTCTATTGGAAGAAACTGGGCTGGAGTGCATTATTTTACCGATTATTATGAGTCGATATTAATGGGGGAACAAATAGCAATTGGTATTTTAGAAGAACAAAAATTAATGTTTAAAGATAATTTTTCGATGACAATTCCATTGTTTGGAGGAGAAACGATACGAATCTAAATATATGTATCATCATTTATAAAAACGGAAACCGAATTAAAGAATCGTTTTCCGTTTTTTTTGCTTATAAATTTGTGTAACCGAATGATTACGTATATATTTGTAACCAATCAGTTACATAAATTATGCGAAGAGATGTTTTTCAAGCCATTGCAGATCCAATCAGAAGAGATATATTATCACTCTTAGCGGATACACCACTTACGGTGAATAATGTTGCAGAAAAATTTGATGTTAGTCGTCCTGCTGTATCTAAACATTTAAAAATCTTGCAAGAATGTGATCTTATCACAGTAGAACGAAATGGCAGAGCACGCATGTGCATGATCAAACCCCAAAATTTAATGCCTGCTTTCATGTGGATAGAACAGTATAAAAAATTATGGGAAAATCGCTTAGACGAATTTGGTGACTACTTACATGAATTACAAACAAAAACGACATCGAATGAACCCAAAAAATGAAGCAAACAGAACAGTTACAATTGAAAGAATCTATGACGCTCCCCTTGCGTTAGTGTGGGAAGCTTGGACCAACCCTGAGCATATAGCCCGTTGGTGGGCTCCGAAAGGTATGAACACAAGAGTTATTGCCCATGACTTTGTAAAAGGTGGGCAATGGAAATATGCCATGACCATGCCTGACGGAAATGAATTTATTTCAGAGGGTACCTATAAAGAGATTCTACCTATGACAAAGATTGTAACATTGGCAGATTTTAAGCCTATGACCGAAGGTGTAGAATTACACATTTTACTCGAAGCTCAAGAAGACAAGACTAAATTCACTTTCAAAGTTATTCACCCAACTGAAGCCTATAAAATACTACAAGAAAAAATGGGAATTTACAACGGTTGGGGTTCTACTTTTGACAGACTAGAAACCTTTCTCGCAAGTTAAACTTACATAACACTGGTCGTTTGCTAGCGACCAATGTTTACTTTTTGTAATACTTCTTATTCTTAATGAATGCCAATATAGAGAGTACAATTCCAACGCCTAACCAGTTCCATATTTGATATGGTATTGGTGCCGATTCACCAGCAGCGTACGAATGCAGACCTGAAAGTAAATGGTTTACTCCTAGATATCCCATCAAAATTCCTGCAAAAGCGAAATACGCAAGAACGTTAAACGTTAATTTTCCGCGTAAGCCTGGAATCAAACGGGTATGTAAAATAAAAGCATACAAAATAATATTAATAAGTGCCCACGTTTCTTTAGGATCCCATCCCCAATAGCGTCCCCAACTCTCATTAGCCCACATAGCACCTAAAAAATTACCAATGGTAAGCATTACAAGCCCTACAGTCATAGACATCTCACTAATAATGGTAATTTCTTTAATGTGTAAATCAATTTTCTTCTTGTTCTTAGAATTTGTCAGAACAAAAAGTATAAGCGCTATCAAACCAAGAATCATACTGAGAGTTAAAGGGCCATAACTTGCCACAATAATAGATACGTGTATCATCACCCAATATGAATCGAGTACCGGTACTAAATTAGCAATTGATGGATCCATCCAATTCATATGAGCCCACATCAAAATCATAGATACTACAAATGATGAAGCCGCAATAGTTAAACTAGATTTTCTTCCAAAGGCCAATCCAAAGAACATCGTCGCCCAAGCTACATAAATCATTGATTCATAGCCGTTACTCCAAGGAACATGACCAGAAATATACCAGCGAATTCCTAGTCCTATTGTATGATAAATAAATAATAAAAAGATGATAAATCCACTTATTTTGATGAGTTTATTTACCAACTGCGAAGTATTAAATATCTGCACTACAACTAAGATGAGCAAGATCAAACTCGCCAACATATAGTACATAAAAAGGCTCTTAAAAATATCGTATTTGTTATAAAATATTTCAAGCTCAACCTTACGTTTTGTTGGTAATACCTCACTTCCGTACCTCTCCTGAAACTTATGTATACCTTCTAATAATTGGTTCGACTGAGTATAATCACCAGTTTTGACTGCTTCTCCTAAAGTTTGAGTATAATACGGAATTACGTTACGTACAAAGGAAGAATCTGCTTTGTTAAAGCCAGCAGTTTGCAACTCCGCTCGAGACACCCATTTATTATTTTCGTCTCCATTTATGGGGAAAAATCTAAAAATATCACCTGAAATTCCACTGTATAATAAACTAACGCGATTTGAAATATTGACTATACTTTCTTCAAATTTGGTTTTGATCACTTTTTTAGACGCTTTTTCTACTTCTTCTCCTAGTTTATATTCTCCTTTCTCATTAAAAAAATCAGCTAAACTGGCATATTTTTGTTCTTTCGGAATACCTATCAATTCTCTTACTTTGGTATTGGCACTTTTCATGTAAATAAATGGAACCGAAAACCAAATTCTCGGATTGGTAACAATAGAAACTGCCACTTGATTAGCATCCAAATCTTTATAAGTGTCTTTTTTACTTACTTTTCGAAGTAACTCTGAGGCAAAAGTATGCACAGGCTTCATACGCCCGCCTTCATCTTGAATTACTAACTGGCTAAAACGTTCGGCATGTTCTGCAGAAACTTTAGTGGCATTTAAAATAGAATCAACTTTTTGATAACTCAGGTGAGGATCTTGCGAAAAAGCAGCCGTACTTAAAAGTAAAACGATTAATGTTAATGCTTCCTTTTTCTTCTTAATTTTCTCTAGCATTTTACCTAAATCTGCGAATCGTGTTCCTTTTAAAAATAGTACAAATGTCATAGCAAAAAACAATAACACATATCCGAAATAAGTGACTGTGGTTCCTAGTACGTCATAATTAACCGAAAGTTGTGTTTCTTCTACTTCCCCAGATAAATCGTAACTCGCTTGAAAGAATCTATATCCTTTATGATCTAATATGTTATTCATGAAAATGCGAAAATCAAAAGAATCATCGGTATCAATAACAGTCACCTCACTAGCAAATGATTTTGGTTGATTAGAACCTGGATAACGTTCTAACTGAAAGTCTCGCAGCTTTAGTGAGAAAGGTAGTTCTAGTTGTTTGGATCCGTAGCTCAACCTAAAGTTTAAGCCATCCATAGAAAACGTCTTTGGGGGGTTAATTACGTAGCGTGTACCTAACAAGGCTATTTTTTTACTTTCGTTTTCTGTTGTCACTTCTACTTCGATGATGTCTTCTGGATGTTCTTCTTTATCTCCAGACGTCATTACTAATTGTCCTTTGGTTGCAGGCTTAGGAACAACAAACTGCATGTCATGCATTGTGTACAATGATCGTAGATTAAAGGGTTGCAAAGAATCTTTTTTTACCCTTCCTGTATCTTGTGTAGCCATCACCATGAAATCGGCATCTAATGGCATTTTTATAAATAGTTGATCATTCTGTGTTAAGAAGTTAATCGCTCCTGGAGTGTCATTATCAAAACTAACAAGTTGATTGTGAATATTCTCTATTTCACCTTTTTTTATATAATGATCATGTCGAGATCCTCCTCCAGATTCTACAAAATGTAAATACTCAGTACCGTTCTCATCTTCTTGAAACTCTTCATAAGCATTGGGTATATAGCTTGAGTAATTAATTGAAACAGGTTTTCCTCTAAAGTCTGTTTCAATTGAAAAATCATTACCTCCGCGAAGTAGATTAAAAAATTGTGCGGCATATGCCGTAAAACCACCTTTATCAGTTACTTCAGGAGCAAACAAATACTTCCTTTCTAATATTTTTTGATCTTTATCATCATCAATTGTAATGTTTACATAGGCCGTTTCAGAAAGCATTAAATTAGATACTTGGCCTTCTTCTATAGGCATATAACCTTCATAACTTATATACCGCGTAATTCCGGCGCCTAGAAGTATAAAAATAAACGCTAAATGAAATATAAGAACCGATAACTTTTCTTTTCTGAATAAGCGATATCGAAAAATATTACCGACAAAATTGACAATAAAAACAATGTGTAGTACTTCAAACCACCAGGCATTATATACCAGCGCTTTTGAAGCTTGCGTACCATAATCATTCTCAATAAATGTAGCAATTCCCATAGCGGCAGCATAGACAATAAAAAGAACACCTGTAAGTCGTGTAGAAAAGAGAAAATTAGCTAGTTTTTTCATCTAAAAATTAAAAAGAAATTTGACTTCGCAAAGGTACTCAAAAAAAGCACTTTACACTTCGAATTTCAAGTTTTTTAATCACTAAAAATTGATGTAACTTCGCTTTATGATTCGGGTAGTTTTATTAGGAGCTGGAAACGTTGCTTCACACCTATTACGTGCATTTAAGCAAGGCACAAATATTGAGGTAGTGCAACTTTATGCGCGATCAGAAAAAAGTTTGATTCCATTTAAGAAGAGCGTTTCAACAACAAACAATCTTGATCATTTGAAACCTGCTGATGTGTATATCATCGCAGTAGCAGACGATGCTATTGCTAGCGTTTCAAAAAAACTATCTTTAAAAAACAACTTGGTAGTACATACCTCTGGGAGTGTAGATATGAGCGCGTTGGTAGGAGATTTTAGAAAAGGAGTTTTTTATCCTTTACAAACCTTTACAAAAGGAGCCATTGTCGATTTTAGCACCATACCTATTTGCTTAGAATCAGAGAGCAACGAAGATCTCTTAGTGTTAGAAAAATTGGCTTCATCTATTTCAAATGAAGTATACTTTATCAATTCGGAGCAACGTGAAAATTTGCATGTGGCTGCCGTATTTGTAAATAATTTTACAAATCATCTATATCATATTGGGCAGCAAATTTGCGATCAAAATAATGTTCCTTTTGAAATATTGAAACCTTTAATTCAAGAAACTGCCTCTAAAATTGAAAAAGTAACCCCATTAGAAGCGCAAACGGGTCCAGCCAAAAGAAAGGATGCACAAACGATTACCAGGCATATGCATCAATTACCAAAAAAATATAAAGAGATTTATGATCTCATCACTAAATCAATTTCAACTACATATGAGTAAAAGTTACAAAGAAATCATGCCACAAATTACTACATTTATATTTGATGTAGATGGGGTGTTAACCGATGGAAACGTAAGTGTTTTATCTAATGGAGAATTGATTCGAAGCATGAATATAAAGGACGGATATGCCTTAAAGACTGCTGTTAAAAAGGGGTATAATGTGTGTATTATTTCGGGTGGCACTAATGAAGGGGTTCGCTTGCGCCTGCAAGGATTGGGAATTACAAACATTTATTTGGGAGCTCATCATAAAACGAAACAGCTACATGAGTATGTTGACAGTAAACCTATTGAATTAGAGCAGATACTATACATGGGAGACGACATTCCAGACGCCCCCGTCATGAAATTGGTAGGTTTGGCGGCTTGTCCAAAAGATGCAGTTCCTGAAATTCAAGATATTTCGCATTATATATCACAAAAAAAAGGTGGTCGTGGATGCGTTAGAGATGTCATCGAGCAAGTCTTAAAAGTACAAGACAATTGGGATGGCAATTTTGATGCTCAAGTTGATTAAAAAAACATGTCAAGAAAAGAAGAACTTTTAAAAATACCAATCATTGGGTCTATTGTAAAGATTTTACAAAAGATTAAAGTCCCTGGTTTAGAAGGGATGTCACTCTACGATGTACTCGAAATGTACATCATTGGTATTGTTCAAGGAGCACTAACTTCTAGGGCAGGTGGTGTTGCTTTTAGTTTTTTTATGGCATTATTTCCTGCTGCACTTTTTATCCTTACACTCATACCATACGTGCCTATTGAAAATTTTGATCAAATTTTCATGGATTTTATAGGTCAGGTATTGCCTCCTAAAACCTTTGATTCTGTGGGCTTAGTGTTAGAGGATATTGCCAGAAACAAATATGGAGGATTGCTATCTTTTGGTTTTATACTTTCCGTTTTTTTAATGACAAACGGTATCAATTCGCTGTTTGGAGGTTTTGAATATACCTATCACAAATTACAAACACGCTCTATCCTTAAGCAATACTTAGTGTCGATGGTTGTTTCTCTAATATTGGCACTATTATTGTTCTTGACTGTTGGGACCATTATTTATTTTGAAATTGCCATTAAAAATTTAATAGCAAAGGGATATGTCTCAGATAATTTATTTTGGATACAAACGGGAAGATATGTATTAACATTTTTAATGATTTTTATATCGGTAGCCATGTTTTATTATCTAGGAACAAAAGAAGGAAGGAAAATATCTTTTTTCTCTCCTGGTGCTATACTAACTACTCTATTAATCGTACTAAATTTTAGAATTTTTGGTATCTATGTTAAAAGGTTTGCCCAGTACAATGAACTATATGGATCTATTGGAACGTTATTGGTAATAATGCTGTTCATTTGGTTGAACTCTATTATATTATTGTTAGGATTTGAATTAAACGCGTCTATGATTCGACTAAAAAGGGAATGTAAAACTCAATGAGAAAAAATTTTGTAATTGGGATATTATGCTTTATTTGTTCATTATCAATACAGGCACAATCTATTTTTGGTAAATGGAAATCGGTAGATTCAAAAACTGGTAAAACCGAAGCGATTATTTCTGTGTACGAAGAAAACGGTAAGGCATACGCCAAAATAATTGACATTTTAAATCCAGAGGATAAAAAAAAGATCTGTGTCTATTGTAAAGGTGATAAAAAAAATAAACCTATTTTAGGAATGATTATCTTAGATGGACTAAAAGAAAATGGTGACGAATGGAGTGGCGGAAAAATATTAGATCCAAAAAACGGAAACGTCTATAAATGCTATATCAAGTTAACGAATAAAACAACGTTAAAACTAAGAGGATATATTGGTATTTCATTGTTTGGACGAACAGAATATTGGAAAAGAGCTGAATAAAATGAAGAAAGTTGTAATCATAATGTTATTACTATTGCTTTGGGGAAGTGAATCCCTATTTGCCCAACAAAAAAGTATTGATCTTAATTGGCAAACGAATTTTGAAAAAGCAAAAAAACAGGCAACTAAAAACAATAAAAAAATACTCATTTATTTTACGGGATCAGATTGGAGTAGCGCCTGCAAAAATCTAAACAAAGACTTCTTTTATACTGAGAAGTTTAAGAAAATTGCTGTTGAATCATTTATATTAGTGCGCGTTGATGCCCCGCGAAGACCTAATCTAATATCAGAATTACAATCGAGTTATAACCGACAATTGAGTAAAACCTACAATCAAAAAGTATATCCTACGGTTGTTATGGTAGATTCAACAGGAACTAAATTGGGTATGATAGAAAGCTATAATTATTTGCATGACACGAGCAAACATTATGAGCTTCTCCAAAAAGTATTGAAAAAGAAATCCAAAAAATAGGTTTACACTGTTGTACCACTCTTCAATTTTATTAAATTTTGAACATTCATAAAACCTATTTTAATTGGAGTTCTGGAAAAGATTCAGCCTATGCTCTATATCTATTACAACAAAATAACTCTTTTTCTGTAGAAGAATTAGTCACAACAATCAATACACATTACAATCGAGTTTCTATGCATGGCCTTCGCAAGGAACTATTGGTAGCACAAACAGTATCTTTAGGAATACCCATTAGTCTGATTGAATTACCCGAAATGCCAAGTATGGAAGTGTATGAACAGAAGATGCTAGAGACCGTAACTGACCTAAAAAAACGCGGATTTACCCATAGCGCCTTTGGCGATATTTTCTTAGAAGATTTAAGAACTTACCGAGAGAAACAGTTAGATAATCATGGTATAAAAGCCGTATTTCCCATTTGGAAAAAAGATACGCAACAATTACTCAGTAATTTTTTAGAAGCAGGGTTCAAAACAATCGTTGTTTGTGCAAATTCAAAGTATTTTGATAAAGATTTTGTGGGCACAGTTATCGATGAACATTTTATTGAAAAATTACCCTCAGAAGTTGATCCATGTGGCGAGAATGGAGAGTTTCATACCTTTTGTTTTGATGGTCCTATTTTCAAACATCCCATTCAATTCAGTATTGGTGAAAAAGTATATCGCGAATACAATACTCCTAAAGAAGATAATCAACATGTCACCAATGAGCAATATGGAGTTTGGTACTGTGATTTAGTTCCTACATAAAATGACCCACCAAGTATGATTGACTTGACAGGTCATTATGAATTTACACTATTTAATTTTAGAAATCGAATTTCAAGCCAACTCGATAGTTTCTACCTAAGGTAGCAAAACCAAATACCTCTTCATAATCTTCATTGAAGATATTACTTACGGTACCATAAAATTTCAATCTATTCTTGATCACAGTATGGTTTACATTAAAGTCTAGTAAACTATAACTTTCTAGCGTTAAACGCTCTGTAAAATCAGCATTGAAAGCGGTTGCAGTACGATCTCCTGTAAACTGATAATTCAAAGAAAAATAAGTCTTATTATTTACTGCATAACCTACATTTAGATTTGCCTTGTGCTTCGGCGCACGAAAGATAACGCCATCTTTTCGTTCGGTAAAAGTATAATTGGCATTCACGTTTAGACCTTTGGTCAATTTAGAAGAGAGTTCTACTTCTATTCCGTTTACTTTAAACTCATCAGATCCATTTTGATATTCTGATTCGAATGTTACAAAATCTAAGGTCACAAACTCAATAATATTTTGTTGATCTCTATTAAAATACACCGTACTCAAGGAGAAGTTTTTACCTAAATCTAATACTAATCCAGCTTCAATTGTGGCATCTTCCTGAGGTTCTAAATTAGCATTTCCAAAACTTGGTGAAAACAATTGAAAAAGTGAAGGCGTAATATAAGCAGTGCTATAAGATGACAATACTTTTAAACGATTTTCATCACTCAATTTAAATACATATGACGGATTTACATTATATACCAAATTACTCCCATATTCACTATGGTTATTGAGTCGTACACCTGCATTTAAATTCAGTCCGAAATCTGATAAATACGTTACATTCAAATACGGATCAATAATTTGATCATTCGCAACATCGGCAGTAATTGCAGGGGCAAATTCGGTTTCACCAAAAGGCACACTAAAAGTATTGATTTCATTGTCAACGAAATTCAAACCTAGAATACTGTACAATTGATTGCTAAATTTGTATTTATTATAGGCGTCTACAAGAGTCGATTTTCCTTCAGATTTTGACCCACTAAAAAGTTCAAAATCGAATGCTCTATCAATATTATTCATTGCCGCATTTACATGAATACTACCCTTTTTGTACGAATACTTGGCACCTAAGCCAAAACGATACTGCTCATTCTCAGAACTATTATCCTGATCAACAAAAGAAAACCCATCATCAAACTCTGATGTATATCTATCATAATTTCCAAAGAAGGTTACATCGAAATTATTAGAAACTGTATAGCCTAATTTAACATTGGCTGTAACTTTCGCAAACCTATCACTGTCATTTTTAGTAGTTCCATTAGGCGTATTTGCTGCAGATAAACCGTTTGTATTCTTAGTGCTTATATTTGTTAGATAATTAAATTTACCTAGACTCCCATTAACACCAAGACTGTTGGTAAAGTCAACCAAATCAACGCGAGATTCATCTTGCGAATTATTCGTTCCTACGAACGTGCTAAAAGTTGCTTTAACTTTGCGCTTCGAAGCTTTCTTTAATGTAATGTTTATAATTGCCGTTGATGCTCTATTACCATAGAGTGCACTTGAGGCTCCTTTTAAAATTTCTATCGATTCTATTTGATCTACAGATAATAGTTGCAAATCGTAATTGTTTTCGATTTGCGATGGATCACTAACTGCAACACCATCAATGAGCACCAATACTTGTCGGTTTTGACCTCCTCGAAAAAAGGTACTTAAATTTTGTCCGGCATTACCCCGGCTCCCATTTATGGTAATACCAGATTTCACGTTGATAATTTCGGCAACGGCACGACCTTGATTCCTCTCTATTTCTTCTTTAGAGATTTTGATAATTGTTTTACCAGAATTTTCCTTTTTAATGGCAAATCTAGAATCTGATAAAACAACCTCATCTAATTGTTCAACTTTTGTTGAATCCTGCTGTTGTTGGGCATTTACTAAAATTGTTGTTAGCAATGCTCCTACATACAATAACCTTTTTTTCATTTTTTCTAAGTTTAAATGAATTAAAAAATGGCTATCAGTAGAAAATAGGGGCGCATGATAAGATATCATAAACCAATACTTTTCCTCCGAAAGCGTGTTTAATACTCGATTGGCAGGTCTCCTGGCTTGCGTCTATATTGCTTCCTTCCCATTCTTATAGAACAGTGGATTAAGATGGCAATAAGCATCTCATTTATGAGACTAAGCTTACAGTTGCGGGGACAGCTCAAGAATAATAATTTGCGATTTTAAAACATCTAAAATCACCGATCAGTTCACTTGATTCCCTTTTAATTTGATTACGCTTCCACGGAATCAAAACCAAAATCGCGGCAAATGTACTAGTTTCTGGTACATGTACAACTATTATTTTACTTTTTGTTTAGTGATTTTGTAAAAATGACTAAACAAATTTTGATACATTTGCTCAATATTTCATCAAAATGAAACTTCAAAACGTAGCTTTAATAATTTGTTTCTCTCTTGTGTTTTTCTCTTGTAAAAAAGAAGGCCATAAAATAGATAAAGAAACATTCATAACGTCTATCACACACGCCAAGGGGTTCGATATCAAAGCCTATGATGGCTATTCAAAATTGCTTATAACGGCACCCTATCCAGACGCTAAGGAGCAATTCGAATATATACTTCTACCAAAAGGAAACGACGTTCCTACTGGTGTTCAAGGATCCTCAATTATTAGAACCCCTATAGAAAAAATAGTAGTCACTTCTACAACACATATACCCATGCTCGAACTGTTGAATGAAGAAAGTAGCATCGTAGGTTTCCCGAATACTACATACATTTCCTCAGAAAAAACAAGAGCCCTTATTGAGAAAGGAACCATTAAAGAATTAGGTAAAGAAGAGACTATAAATACAGAAATACTTCTTGATATTAACCCTGAACTAGTCGTAGGCTTTTCAATGAGCAGTAATAATAAAATGTTCTCTACTATAGAAAAGGCAGGTATTCAAGTACTCTTGAATGGAGATTGGTTAGAAGAGACACCTCTGGGCAGAGTCGAATGGATTAAATTTTTTGCAGCCCTTTATAATAAAGAAACACTAGCTGACAGTATTTTCACTTCTATAGAAAGAGATTACGAAAAAGCAGTCATGCTGGCAAAAGGCGCTTCAAATCGCCCCTCCGTTCTCTCGGGAGTTCAATTTAAAGATGTATGGAATCTTCCTGCTGGAGAAAGTTTTGTGGCTCAATTTTTAAAAGACGCAAATACTAATTATTTATGGAGTGACTCAAAAGGCAAAGGAAGTCTATCTTTGAGTTTCGAAAGTGTTTTTGATAAAGGACAAAATGCGAAATTATGGATTGCCCCAGGTCATTATTCTAGTTATGATCAATTACAAAAAATGAATCAACATTACTCAAAATTTGATGCTTTTAAAACAAAAAACATCTATTCGTTTAATTCGAAAAAAGGAAGTAATGGAGGTGTACTCTATTATGAATTGGCCCCAGTACAACCTCATATTGTGTTAAAAGATATTATCAAAATAGCACATCCTGAATTGCTGCCAAACTATACGCCCTATTTCTTAGCATCTCTAAAAGAATAAATTGCAAAAGACGAAAACATATAGCATTACATTTTTCATACTTACTGTATGCCTCTTCTTTTGTTGGCTTATCAATATAAGTTTGGGCTCAGTAAACATTCCTCTATCCGATATTTTTTATAGCCTTATCGGTAATGAATCTATAAAAGAATCATGGACCTATATTATTTTAAACTATCGTTTACCTAAATCATTTACCGCTATTTTAGTAGGTTCTGGATTGTCTATTTGCGGCTTACTTATGCAAACCTTATTTAGAAATCCTCTTGCGGGACCATTTGTGTTAGGTATTAGTTCGGGAGCCAGTTTAGGCGTTGCCATTTTAATATTAGGCTTTTCAATCGTTGGGGGGAGTTTCGCTGCGCTGGCGTTTTCTAATATTGGGTTAGTAATTGCTGCAAGTTTGGGTGCATTCTTAGTATTAAGTGCAGTTATGCTTGTAGCACGTAAATTGAAAAACACCATGTCTATTTTAATAATTGGTTTAATGTTTGGAAGTCTTACAAGTGCTGTTATAAGTGTATTATCTTACTTTAGTAACGCCGACCAATTGCAGCAGTTCATATTTTGGGGTTTTGGTAATCTCGGAAATCTATCTTGGACGGAATTGAGCTTGTTTTTTGGTATCTATCTAATCGCTATTCTCATGATAATTTTTATCATAAAACCTTTAAACAGTTTGCTCTTAGGAGAAAATTATGCTCAAAGTTTAGGTATCAACTTAAAAAGAACAAGAAATTTCACACTAATTTCTACAGGTTTAATGACCGGTGTAATCACCGCTTTTTCGGGTCCTATTGCCTTTGTTGGATTAGCTGTTCCCCATCTAACTAAATTAGTGTTTTCGACCTCTAACCATAAAATATTATTACCGGCAGTTGCTATTATAGGTGCCATAACAATGTTGTTAAGCGATACCATAGCCCAGTTACCCAATAGTGAATACACGCTTCCTATTAACGCTATTACTTCGATTTTTGGCGCTCCAATCGTAATTTGGTTGTTAGTGCGTAAAAGAAAAATTACCTATTAGTGCTAGATCGTAAGAAACATATCGTCTTGAAAGCTTCAAACTTGGTTATTGGTTATTCCAGTAAAAAACAACAACAAGTTATTGCCAGCAACATTAATATTGAACTTGAAAAAGGCAAATTGGTCTGTTTGCTAGGTAAAAACGGGATTGGTAAATCGACACTCCTCAGAACACTTTCTAAAGTGCAATCAAAACTTGGCGGAGATTTGCATATAGATCAAACATCGATTGATGATATTACATCAAGAGAATTGTCAAAAAAAATGAGCTTGGTATTAACAGAAAGAATTCCACAAAGCAATTTAACCGTTTATGAACTTATTGCCTTAGGTAGACAACCTTATACAAACTGGATTGGTACCATATCTCTAGAAGATAAAAAAAAGATACATAAGGCTATCGAGCTTGTTCGTATTGAAGATTTGATTCATCAAAAATGTGATGAACTTAGTGACGGGCAATTGCAAAAAGTAATGATTGCGAGATCTTTAGCTCAAGACACTCAGTTGATAATTTTAGATGAACCTACTGCACATTTAGACATTCATCATAAAATGGAAGTGTTTAATCTTTTACGAACCCTGGTGCAAGAATTAAAGAAAACCGTTATTATCTCGACACACGAAATTCAATTGGCTCTGCAACTTGCTGATAAGCTTTGGTTATTAAAAGATACTGGGTTTACGGATGGTTCAACCAACGAACTAATTGAAAATGGTCATTTAGATCGACTTTTTTCTAACGAATTTGTGAAATTCAATATAAAAACCAAGCAGTTTATTATCAATAAACCTTAATTAATTAGTACTTTTATAGCAACTAAATTTTAAGAATGAAAAATACTTTTGTGTTACTTATTTTTTTTGTTGCGCACGTACTTGGAGGGAATGTAGCAACTGCTCAAAAAGCAATTTCTCATGGACCAAAAAATGTCGTTCAAGCTGTACCTCCTTCTGTAAATGATACCTCTATAATTTATGCAAATACGATTACCATGGATGCGCTTAAAAAGAAGGTTTTCACCCTAGCTTCAGACGAGTTTGAAGGCAGAAAAACAGGAGAGAATGGTCAAAAGTTAGCAGCAGATTACTTAGTAAAGACTTATAAAAATGCAGGAGTAAGGGCCGCATATAAAGATGGTAATTATTTACAGCATATTCCCAGAAGTTTTTTTAGAGGAAGGTCGATGGGTGATTCAGAAAATGTAGTGGCGTATATAAAAGGTTCTGAAAAATCTGATGAATATGTAGTGATTTCTGCTCATTATGATCATGAAGGCATAAAAGGAAACAAAATTTATAATGGTGCCGATGACGATGCTTCAGGTACCGCAGCCGTTTTACAAATAGCCGAAGCTTTTCAAAAAGCCGTAGCGGCGGGTCATGGTCCAAAACGTTCGATTGTTTTTTTAAATGTTACAGGAGAAGAAGCCGGATTGTTTGGATCTTTATATTATACAGAAAACCCTATTTTCCCATTGGCCAATACCGTTGCTAATTTAAACATCGATATGGTTGGTAGAGTTGATAAAAAACATGAAGATAATCCTGAGTTTATTTACCTCATTGGTACTGATAAATTAAGTAGAGAATTACATCAATTATCAGAAGCAATGAACGAGAAATATATCAATTTGACACTAGACTATACGTATAATGATGAAAATGATCCGAATAGGTTTTACTATCGTTCTGATCATTATAACTTTGCGAAAAATAACATTCCCATAATTTTCTATTTTAATGGTGTTCATAAAGATTACCATCGACACACCGATACTGCAGATAAAATACGTTATGACCTCTTACAAAAACGTACTAAATTAGTATTTCATACTGCGTGGGAGCTTGCAAATAGAGACAAACGAATTGCGTTAGACAAGAAGTAGTTGTACGCCATTATTGACATAGAAACTACTGGTGGTAAGTACAATGAAGAAGGTATTACAGAAATTGCTATCCATAAATATGATGGACATCAAATTACAGATACTTTTATAAGCTTGATCAATCCTGAACGTGAAATTCAACCTTTTGTGGTGAATCTCACAGGTATTAATTCGAAAATGCTCCGAAATGCACCTAAATTTTATGAAGTTGCGAAACGCATCGTCGAAATTACTACGGATTGTATCATCGTAGCACATAATGCAAATTTTGACTATAGAATATTACGTACAGAATTTCAAAGATTAGGTTTTGAATTTGAAAGACAGTCGTTGTGCACTGTTGAATTGAGTAAAGTACTCATTCCAGACCTTCCCTCCTATAGCTTAGGAAAGCTATGTCGTTCACTAGGAATACCAATGACGGATAGACATCGCGCTAACGGTGATGCTATTGCTACTGTAAAGTTATTTCAATTGTTGTTAGACAAGGATATTGGGAAAACAATTATTAGTGAATCTGTACGTAAAGAGACAAAAAAACAATTAGAACCAAAACTACTTGATATTTTACAACATTTGCCATCTACAACCGGAGTTTACTATATGCATAAAGAGAATGGCGAAATCATTTATATCGGTAAGAGTAAAAATATAAAAAAACGTGTCAACCAACACTTTACCGGTACTTCTCGAAAGGCAAAAAAAATACAATTACAAGTTGCTTCCGTCAGTTATGAAAATACCGGGAGCGAGTTGGCCGCGCTTTTAAAAGAAAGTGAGGAAATTAAATATAATAAACCACTTTTCAATAGAGCTTTAAGGCGTGCCATATTTACTCATGCTTTATATAGCTTTACGGATACAGAAGGCTATATTAATTTAAAAATAGACAAAGCTGATGGTAGAAAAAAACCCATTACCACCTTTAGCAATCGTCAAAGTGCAAAAAGCTTTTTGTTTAGAATGACAGATGCTTATCAACTTTGTCAAAAACTGACAGGTTTATACAAGACAAAAAAGAATTGCTTTAACTACACCATCAACACCTGCGCTGGTGCATGTATACTTAAAGAGTCTGTTACTTCCTACAATGAACGAGCGAAAGAATTAATTACTAAAAACAGTTTTGAGAATCAAAGTTTTGTGATCATTGATAAAGGTAGAGAGATAGATGAACGCTGTGCAATTTTAATAGAAAAAGGCATTTTTAAAGGTTTTACATTCTATGACTTGAATTTTCAGGTCAACAATCTTCAAGTATTACGATCATTAGTTACGCCTATGCAAAATAATAGAGATGCGCAACATATTATAAAAAACTATATACGTAAGAATAAAAAATTAAAAATCATTCAATTGTAATATGAAAAGAGTTCTCTTATTTATATGCTTATTATATGTTAGTATAACGAGTTATAGTCAAGAAAGACCGTCGTACTTCTTTGGAGACATAACGCAAGCAGAATACGATTTAAATGTTTATGAAAAAGATAGTACTGCCAACGCTGTAGTATTATTCGAGTATGGTAAAACAAAATTTCATGTTAGTAATCGATCGATCGTAATTCGAAGAACTTACTATGCAAAAGTTAAAATTTTCAATAAAGAAGGTGAAGACAATGCCATAATTAAAATACCGATATACAACAATCAAAAGGAAAAAGAAAAAGTATTTAAAATAAAAGCCGTTACGCATAACGGAAAAGTTAAAAAAGGATTAAATCCTAAAAATATTTTTGTTGGAAGCGTTAGTAACAACTGGGCAGAAGTTAAGTTTACCATGCCAAATGTTCAGAAAAATAGTATCATCGAATATGAATATACCTTAGAATCTCCATTTATATTCAATTTCAAAGGCTGGGAATTTCAAAGTGGTATCCCAAAGATTTACAGTGAATTTCATGCTTCGATTCCGGGCAATTATCTATACAGAAGACGACTAACAGGGTATCAAAAATTAAGTAAAAGTGATATAAAAGTAAAGGAAAAATGTTTCACTGTTCCTTATTCTTATAGACAGGCTGATTGCGAAGAATTGACTTATGCTATGGAACATATACCTGCGTTTATTGAAGAAGATTTTCTAACGACAAAAGAAAATTATCTTTCCGCAATCAAATTTGAATTATCAGAATATAAGGGTTTTGATGGAAGTAGGAAGAAGTACACTAAAAATTGGAAAAATGTTGATAAAGAATTTAGAACTGAAAAAAGTATTGGAAAGCAATTAAAAAAAGTAGACTATATGAAAAAAAATCTCCCAAAAGAATTGCTTAAGGGAGAAAACAATATAGCTAGGGCTAAAAAAATATACTACTATATCAATGATCATTATACTTGGAATGAACAAATTAAATTATTTTCAAATAGTAATGGAAAAGATGTTTATCTGAAAAAAGTGGGCAATAGTACTGAAATTAATATTTCATTAATAAATGCACTAAATGCAGCTGGTTTTGATGCTCAAATAGTCTTATTATCAACCCGTAACAATGGTTTACCAACCAAATTGTATCCCGTTTTATCAGAATTCAACTATGCTATCGTTAAACTAAATATTGAAGGTAATAGCTATTTGTTAGATGCTACAACCAAGAACATGCCCTTTAATATGTTACCCTTCAGAACTCTGAATAGCTATGGTAGGGTAATGGATTTTAGAAAAGGTAGTTATTGGCATCCTATACAAGCGAAAAGCAACAATATAACTCGTACTTCGCTTAACTTAAAAATGAAAGAAAACGGTAATTTTATTGGACAAATGCAAAAGTCCTATGATGGGTATCGTGCTATGACGAAGAGAAAGGATATTAATAAATTAGATGAAGATGAGTATATTTCAAAAGCAGAGGAAGCGTACGGCATTGATGATAATCTTGTCATAAACGCTTATAAAAATTCTAATGTAGCAAATATTGAAAAACCTTTAAAAGAATTGTACGATGTGACTATTGAAAATAATTCAGGAGACAACTTGATCATATTTAATCCATTTTTTGATGGTGAAACAGGTGTGAACCCATTCAAATTAAATAAGAGGAGTTATCCGGTAGATTTCGGGTATGCAACAACCAATTTATTCATTTTACAACTAGCGATCCCAGATAATTATATCGTGAAAAGTTTGCCTAAAGATAAGGGACTTAAATTACCAAACGATGGAGGTCAATTTACCTTTAGCATTACCGAAAAAAACAATAAGATTCAAATGACGTTAAAAGTAATTTTAAAACGTTCTTTATATCAACCACAAGAATATCCATATTTAAAAGAATTTTTTAACCAAATCATTAAAACTCAAAAGAGTTTAATAACTTTAGAAAAAAAATAAGAACCAATTGAGCTCACAAATCAAGAAAAATAACTGGAGATTTAGACTTCATGAAATCATTTATGAAGCCGATACCTGGGCAGGGAAATTATTCGATCTTGTATTGTTAATATTCATTTTGGCCAGTGTTCTATTGGTCATGTTAGAAAGTGTATCCAGTCTTGATGCAAAATATCACGATTTTTTCAACATCGCCGAATGGGTCATTACCATTTTATTTACCTTAGAATATATTGGCAGAATAATAGCCATCAAAAGACCGGTTAAATATATTTTTAGTTTCTATGGTATTATAGATTTACTTTCTACTATACCAAAGTACCTATCACTCTTGTTTGTCGGAACGCATGCCTTGGTAGCCTTGAGAGCTTTACGTTTGTTACGAATTTTTAGAATTTTGAAATTAGCTCGTTATGTAGGCGCTTCTAATAGATTAATGGTTGCTCTAAGAGCGAGTCGTGCGAAAATTTCTGTATTCCTTTTTTTCATACTTATCCTTTCTATTATTTTAGGAACGGTAATGTATTTAGTTGAAGTAAATGAAGACAGTGGTTTTACAAGTATTCCGAGAAGTATTTATTGGGCCATTGTAACCTTAACTACCGTAGGTTATGGCGATATTGCTCCAGTAACTGCCTTAGGTCAACTTATTGCTTCTATTATTATGATATTAGGATATGGCATCATTGCTATACCCACAGGAATTGTATCTGCCGAATTTACAACGAGTGCTTTAAATGTACATACCAATACCCAAAATTGCCCGAATTGCGCAGTAGAAAAACATCGCGACAATGCTGAATTTTGTTATAATTGTGGCCATCTCCTAAATGATGAATAATTACCTTATTTCTATTGTTGGTGCTACCGCAATTGGCAAAACTTCGCTAAGCATTGAAATTGCCAAGCATTTTGAAAGTGAGATTATATCTTCAGATTCTCGTCAATTCTATCGTGAGATGACTATTGGCACCGCTGTACCTGACCCAGAAGAATTAAAAGAAGTCAAGCACCATTTTATCCAAAACAGATCAATTTTCGACGATTATAATGTGGGCCAATATGAAAAAGATGCCATAAAAAAATTAGATGAACTCTTCATTGAGAATCAATTGGTTGTTATGGTTGGTGGCAGTGGTTTATATGTTGATGCCGTCTTAAAAGGGTTGGATAACTTTCCGCAAGTTGATAGAAACATCCGAAAAGAATTAAAGCGAAGACTAGAAAAAGATGGAATCACCTCATTGCATAAACAATTAAAAGAACTAGATAAAGAAACATTTCAAAAAATAGACATCGACAACCACAGACGCGTGATTAGAGCATTAGAAATATGTATTGGTACAGGTAAAACCTATGCCTCATTTCTTACAGACAAAACCTCTGAACGAAATTTCACTCCGATTAAAATCGGATTAACAGCAGACCGTTCCATTATTTATGATCGTATCAATAAAAGAGTTGATTTAATGATGCAAAACGGACTCCTAAGAGAAGCCGAGAATCTATTTCAATATAAAAACTTAAACGCACTACAAACGGTAGGATACAAAGAGATTTTTCAACATTTTGAAGGGAATTTTGAGTTAGACTTTGCGATTTCTGAAATTAAAAAAAATACACGACGTTTCGCCAAACGACAAGGCACATGGTTTCGCAAAGACGCAGATATAAAATGGTTTGATTATGAAGAACCTAGAGAACAAATAATTAAGTATATTGAGAGTCTAGTAACTACTAAAAAATAACAGAGAATGAAAAATGAATATGTAGATATAAGCACATTAAAATTTTTACTGTATCAGGTTCATAATACGAATGATTTGCTTCAAAAAGAGCGATTCAATGAGCATGATCAAACCTCAATTGATATTTTTTTAGATTCGGTGAAAACTTTTTCAGATAATTCGTTATTTCCGTTTATCAAAGAAATGGACGAAAAACCTGCGTATTTCAAAGATGGCAAAATCATAGTTCATCCTCAGTTTGAAAGTATCTTAAAGGATGCTGGTGAAATGGGTATTGTAAGTAGTCTTTTTAGTTTCGAAGATGGCGGCCTCCAATTACCTGCAAGTATTTTTCATGCAGCCTATTTTATCATGGAAGCCGCGAACAATCACGTAACAGGTTACTTCGGATTAACAGCTGGTTCAGCAAATTTAATAGTCTCATTTGGTAGTCAATATCTAAAAGACACCTATGTACCAAACATGTTAGATTTAACATGGGGAGGTACCATGTGCTTAACAGAACCTCAAGCCGGAAGTTCATTATCTGATGTTGTGACATCGGCTACACCCACAAATGAAGATTATTACCTCATAAAAGGACAAAAAATATTCATTTCTGCTGGAGATCATCAATTTGCCGATAATTTTGTGCACTTAGTATTGGCGCGCATTGATGGTGCTCCTGCTGGAACCAAAGGTGTTTCCCTATTCGTTGTGCCTAAAAACCGCCCTACATCTTCGGGATTAGAACCAAATGATGTGGCCGTTGCTGGAGAATTTGAAAAAATGGGGCAACGAGGTTATTGCACCACCCATATAGTTTTTGGTGATCATAATGACTCCAGAGGCTGGCTCGTTGGAGATGCAAACAAGGGCTTATCTTACATGTTTCAAATGATGAATGAGGCTCGTGTAGCAACGGGTAGAATGGGTGCAGGTATTGCCGCTGCTGCCTATTACGCATCTGTTAAATATGCAAACGAACGTCCGCAAGGAAGAAAATTAAATAGTACCGGACGAAAAGATGTGAGTGCCGAACAAACGTTAATTATCAATCATCCCGATGTAAAACGTATGTTGCTCACCCAAAAAGCCATTGTTGAAGGTTCTATGAGTTTAATTGTTGAGACTGCAAATTATTTAGACAAAGAAATGACGAGTAGTGATGTTGAAGAACGAGAGAACTATAATTTGTTGCTAGAACTATTAACCCCCATCGCCAAAACATATCCTGCCGAAAAAGGCATTGAAGCCACAAGTAATGCAGTACAAGTATTAGGAGGTTATGGATTTTGTTCAGACTTTATGCCGCAGCAATACTATCGAGATATTCGAATAATTTCTATTTATGAAGGTACCACTGGTATTCAATCTTTAGACTTATTAGGTCGAAAAATTACCATGAAAAATGGGAAAGCATTGCAATTACTAGCTGCAGAAATTCAAGAAACCATTAAACTAGCAAGCATACATGAAAACCTTCAGCCATATGCAAATGTATTGTTAGAAAATTTAGGTCTTACGCAAAAAGTCATAGCCCATTTAACTCCACATGCCATGCAAGGGAATTATGAACGTTTTCTAGCTGATGCGAGCGTTTTTATGGATTTCTTTAGTACAATTGTGATTGGATGGCAATGGTTGAAAACAGCCGCGTCCGCCCAATCGATACTCAAAGAAGGTAATGGAAATCAAATACCCGCATTCTATGAAGGTAAAATACATACCATGAAATTTTACTTCACTTACGAAATGACCAAAACGAAAAGCTTGGCAAAAATTATTATGAATGATGAAGAACTAACCATTAACGCTACTAAAGACCTGTTTTAATGAAAGCCGTTTTATGTACCGCTTATAGCTCAATAGAAGATCTTCGCATAGAAGAAATACCGTCATTACAGCCAGACTCAGACGAAGTAATTATAGAAGTAAAAGCTTGTGGACTTAATTTTCCGGATACACTTATTATCCAAGGCAAATATCAATTCAAACCTGAATTACCTTTTTCTCCTGGAGGAGAAATCGCAGGTATTATTGCCAAAGTAGGAAACAACGTTACCAATTTTAAAGTTGGTGATCGCGTTATGTACGGCAGCGTTTATGGAGGTTTTGCCGAAGAAGTAAAAGCCAAGGCCTCCGAGGTTTTCAAAATGCCAGCTATGCTAGATTTTGTAACCGGTGCATCTTCTATGCTCACCTATGGAACTTCCTATCATGCTTTAGTTAATAGAGCTCGTATTCAAAAAGGAGAAACCTTACTTGTATTAGGTGCCGCTGGCGGCGTAGGAACTGCTGCAATACAAATTGCCAAAGCGCTTGGCGTAACTATTATAGCGGCTGCTTCAACCTCTGAAAAATTAGCTTTTTGTCATGAAAATGGAGCTGATTATTTGATAAATTATACAACTGAGGATCTTAAAGTAAAAGTAAAAGAAATCACAAAAGGTAAAGGCGTTGATGTGATATATGATCCTGTAGGTGATGCTTATACCGAACAGGCTTTGAGAGCAATTGCTTGGAAAGGAAGGTATTTGGTTGTAGGTTTTGCGGCGGGTGAAATTCCGAAGATACCTTTGAATTTAGCCCTCTTAAAAGGATGCGAAATTGTTGGAGTGTTTTGGGGTGCTTTCGTACAACGCGAACCAAAACGAAATGCAGAAAACTTGCAAACAATCATGCAATGGTTTGCTCAAGGTAAACTCGAATCAAAAATACATGGAAAGTATGCTTTAGAGGATGTTAAAGAGGCGATGCTCGCTATGGTAAATCAAGAAGTAAAAGGCAAGATTGTATTAATTCCGAGTTAATCATATGCATACACATGAATGGAAATCACTCGGAACTTTTCAAACCATCTTAGGAAATCAAATTTTCGTAGTTGACAAAGGTAAGGCAGCGAAAACTATGGTTATCTTGCATGGTTATCCTACGTCATCATTTGACTATTGGATGGTAATTGATGAACTCTCGAAACATTATAGAGTGATCATACATGATCATCTAGGTTTTGGGTTTTCTGACAAACCAATAGACTTTTCATACACCTTAATTGACCAGGCTAGTATAGCATTAGCGTTGTGGGAAGCGCTACATCTAACAGAAGTGACCATTCTTGCTCATGATTATGGTACCAGTGTCGCAACCGAAATTTTAGCACGCTCTCAAGAAGAAAATATAGTACAGATAAATTCAATTATACTTTGCAATGGAAGTATTCATATTGAACTAGCTAAATTACGTTTTATACAAAAATTGCTCAAGCACAAAGTGACAGGTCCAATAGTTGCTCGCTTAGCAAGCGAACGCACTTTTGTAAGAAAAATGACAAACATTTGGCACGATAAATCGGCAGTAAATAGCGAGGAATTTAAAGAAATGTGGCAACTTTTAATTCGTGATAATGGAAGGAAAGTGCTTCCAAAAATCACACAATACATAAACCAGCGCTACACAAATTGGAACCGTTGGGTCGGAGCACTAGAACGCACTGAGATACCCGTAAAAATAGTTTGGGCTACCGAAGATCCGGTTGCTGTTAAGGCAATTGCCTTACAATTGCATAAAGAAATACCAAATAGCACCTTACATTTGTTAGAAAAAACTGGGCATTATCCCATGTTAGAAAATCCTGAGGAATGGTTAGAACTAATTTTTTCGTAGAAATTTAATAAATATTCTTATTATACCGTTCGGGGTGTTTTGGATTGGCCTTGGCATAAAAGTTCTCAATATAGGCCATATCTTTTTCAAAATTACCAGTCATACTTAAGAGACCCGCAATACCTGCTCTTTTAGATGAATAATCAAGTAAACCCAAACTTAGCGGCACATTCGCCTGTTTCGCTATATTAAAGAAACCTGTTCTCCATTTGTCTGTTTTATGCTTTGTTCCTTCTGGAGCGATAATTAATAATAATTCACTCGAATTTTCAAACAAATCTACGGCAAACTCTACCAAACCTTTGTTTTGCTCCTTATCAACACCAATCGCCCCAAGCTTTTTAACAAAAAATCCGAAAAAACCTTTCGTGTAGCTTTCATGTATAAAAAATTTAGGGTCTAATCCTTCTTTCCAATAGGCGGCAAGTGTAAATAAAGTATCCCAATTAGATGTATGTGGAGCAGCAAGCATGAGCATCTTATGAATTTTGTACTCAGTTGGATACGTAGTCTTCCAACCGAACAAAAACAAGATAACAGTACCTAATGCTTTTTTCATAAACGATGACTTGATAAACCTAAACGGTCAAAAATTAAGTTCTAGTATATAAAATTTTCTAAAATATCTTTTTATTATACAATTCTGGAAATTTAGCTTCTATTGTTGAATAAAAATCCTCAATGTATTCCATATCAGACTCAAAGACTCCTGTTAGCACGTATACGTCTCCTACACCTGCCAATTTTTTACCATAGTCTAAAAACCCAAAAGATACGGGCACATTTGCATTCTTTGCGATATGATAAAACCCTGTTTTCCATTTTTCAACACGCTCTCTTGTGCCTTCTGCTGGTACCATCAAGGTCAATTTTTTCGAAGCATTAAATAACTCAATAGAATAATCTACCAAATTGTTATGTTTTTTACGGTCTACTCCTATGGCTCCCAGCCATTTAAAGAAAAATCCAAAGAAGCTTTTTGTATATGCATCTTTAATTAAAAATTTGGCATCAATTCCTTCTATCCAATAAACACCTAAGGCAAAAACCAAATCCCAATTAGAAGTATGTGGAGATGCCAACATAACTGTTTTCGGAATCTTATATTCATCTTTAAAATCAGCTTTCCATCCATAGATGAAAAAAATAAATTTTGCTATGAGTTTTTTCATATACTTTACTAAATAAGCATCAATAATTATTCTTCAAAGGTACATTATTCAACAAAGAAAAAATCCGCTAAAAAGCGGATTTAATAAAAGTACAAGAATTTTCTAAGTATTTCATTTATAACTAAATATTACGTTAAATTTTAATTAGTTTAAATTCTAATAACTAATTTCATTTTTACTATAACTCTCATTACACTAAATGAATAATTTATTGTTACTATAGATTATTTTATAACCAACCATTTATGGTCCCCAGTAAACCTAAAAAGTAATTTATTTCCAGAGCTTCTATCAAATGATCATTTGCGAGATCCATTCGTGTATATTGCTGTAATCTTAGTAGTAGTACAAATTAAAAAAATAATCAGTACATAAAATGATTTAAAAGTAATTTTCATAGCTACTATTTTTATTAAGTTTTATAAAAAATTTAAATGATTTTCATAGGACTATAGATTTTTATATAAAAAACAAGTCTATGAGTTTGCCCATCAGTAGTATAAAAAGATACTTGCTTTTCTATAGTTCCTTTTCTTAACTCGTCTTCCGTAATATATATCGGCGCAGCACCTTTATAAGCCAAATTGCAGTTATAGTCGGTTGCCAGATCACCACTTTTATGACATCCTCTGAAAACGCCATTGACTTCCAATTTCACCCCATTCGATAATGATTTTTGATCTATTTTATATGGAGTAGAAAACACACTTCCTCTTTTCTTTATATTTTTCGGGTCAGGATCATTATAAGAATAGATACTGGCTATGTTCTGATGAACAATTCTATTTATAGAAGTATGTGGACCAATTAATTCTTTAAAGGAATTAGAACCGTAAACCTCTGGTTTCAAAGGAATATTACAATGTTCATCTTCAAACAATGATATATTAAAAGACCCAGTAATTTTCTTGCAATCATCATTATGAACAATACCTCTTACACCTGTAACGGAAACAACAACGGGTACTTTACCATTTTTGTCTATCTCCAAAAGCCTCTTTGGCAACGATTTAAACTTCCATTTTTGAGCAATACCGCCGTTGAAACTCCACATCCAAATTGGAGTTCCATTTGCATTTTTACCCCATTGTACATCTAAATAATTACCTAGTTTAGATTGTATATAATAATAACCATTACCAGCACTTTTTATCCGCCATTTCAAATTAGCTTGATTTACAATTTCCCATAGGTTCACCTGTGCTTTTGGATTTTTGTTAGCTTGCCAAATGTGCAATGCTCTACCTAATTTAGATTTTATATAAAAATAACCTCCGCCAGCGTCCAATAATTCGAACTTCTGGTTTTTACCTCCTGTATATTGCCCTAATTGGAAGGGTGTCAAACGACTATTCACACTACCTTTAACCTCTAAATATTTTCCTCCAACAGCAGACTGTATATAATACGTTTCTCCAGTTTTTTGCGCTTTTAACGTACATACGAATCCAAATATGAATAAAGTTATCCAACGCATTTTAATATATATATACATACTAATTATTTTAATATTGATACTTTAAAATAGAGTGCCATATAATGAGAACCTTCTTGCCCCCTTAAAGTCGTCTTCAAGCTTATTGGCCCATCCTTAAGTTTGGCTTTCTTTTGGGTATTACCTGAATATCTCGTATTAAAAAAAAGGTCTCGACTCCTAGATACATATACCCTGTTACACTTTCTATTGCCTATATTTTGTCCAAAAACCAGTCCCTTATTTTGAGTATGACATGCCTGTATGAAATGACTAAAATTTATGTAAATATTATCATCATTTATTAACTTAGTTGGTACTTTATAGATTAAAGTATGGTCATAATTATTAGGACTTTTTTGATTCATATTTCGTCTATTAAATTGTGCTATTTTTTTAGCCTTCCATCTTGTCCAACTCGTATCATAATCCCGTAAACCCTTAAATGTTTTATCCCCAGAAATCGGTACATAAAATTTATTTTTGCAATTAGATTTTTCTGCTAACCGAATGGTTATTGTGCCGTCCATTAAGGTACAATCATTTGAGTGTATTTCTGCTCTTATTCCAGTTAGTCTAACTTCTATTAAAGAAAATTCAGATTCTTCTTTTGCAGACTTAAGGAAGGCCTCTTTACTTAATTGAGAGCTTAGACATACCAATGATTGATTTTTTACATCAATTAATTTCTGTTTTTGAGCATTTATACTATTAGGGTTTATAAGAAATACGCTCACTACAAATAGTTTAAAAATAATTTTCATAGTTTCTTTTTTAGTTAGGTATATTTAATTTTGAACAATACTTTCCCTCTTCGTCTAAAATCAACGAAGAAATTTGGAAAGTAATAAACCTATATTTTTGTATTAGTTAATGATGAATTTATTTGAAATGTTATACCGGTTGTTTCTCTTTAGCTTGATTAATTCCTAATTGTTCCATCATTAAAAACTGATCAGCTATCAGCCAATGGTCAACTATAAAATTACCTTTTACTGTATATCGAATTACAAAAGGCAAGTCAATTGTTTTACCTGTAGGTGGTAAACCATTAAACTCTCCGGTTTGACAACCTTTTAATCTTGCTCTAACCAAAACCTTATCTTCCTCGGCAATTAACTCGTCAATAAATAACTCGTATTTTGGAAATGCGGCTTCAAAGAAATTAATATGTTCAATAAGATGTTCATCTGTCATATATTCTCTGCTCAATTCTTCTGTTTTAACAACACCAGACATCACATTAAAATATCTAATGATAAACTCTTTGTTTTTCTTTATTTTGTCCATAAAGCAATTTGTTTTTTGGTTAATAATTCTTTCAATACCTTTTTATCTATTCAGTAATTCCAAGTTGTTTCATTAACATTACTTGATCTGCAATGAGCCAAAAATCAGTAATCTTTTCATTTCGTATAGTATAGCGCGCAGTAAAAGGTAAATCCATCTTTTTAAACGTCGCAGGAATTCCATTAAATTCTGCTTTGTGGGTTCCTGTAGCGCGCCCCCTCAACATTACTTTATCTCCCTCAGCCACTATCTCATCGATGAACAACTCATATTCTGGAAAGGCGCCATCAAAAAACATAATATTGTCAATCAATTTTTGGTCTGTGGTATATTTTTCACATAATTCAGTTGTTTTAACAACACCAGAAATAGCATTATAATATGCTACAATGAACGCTTTATTTTGTTTAACGTTATTCAAGATTGACGAAATTTATTGAGTTCAAAGTTAGTGGGTAAAAAAACATGAACTTTGACCTTATGTTGCGATTAATTGCCTTATCGTTGCATTTTTCTATAATAAGATGGAGAAAGACCAAACTGTTTTTGAAAAGAACGCGAAAAATGGCTTTTACTAACAAAACCAACTTGGTAGCCAACTTCACTGACATTAAATCCGTTTTGCTCCGTTTTTAATAAATCTCTTGCAACATGCAATCTGAAGTATAATAAATACTCACTTGGAGACATTTTAGTTAAGGCCTTCA
This sequence comes from uncultured Flavobacteriaceae bacterium, assembly GCA_947500525.1. Classification (GTDB taxonomy): domain Bacteria; phylum Bacteroidota; class Bacteroidia; order Flavobacteriales; family Flavobacteriaceae; genus Aureibaculum. Next base: position 147,179 of record CANMSH010000005.1, read on the forward strand.
TCCTGCGAAACAATTGTGTTCTGCTAAGAGCCATCTCAGCTGCTAATGCTTCAACTTTGAAGTCATTATCGTCCAATCGAGAACTTATAATGGTATTTATTTTTCGTAAGAAAACTCCTTGCTTTTGATCTTGTTTATCAATGGCTGTCTGTAAATTATCAATTTCTTTAAAATAATCTGTTAGCTTATTTTTTATTTCCTGATAATACGGTTTAAAACCTAAGTTATTTTCATTGATAAGACGAGAATCCATGATCATGGAAGATTCAATTTTAATTGGTACTGTGATTTTAAATAAAGTTCCTAATTCTTTAGTCTCTTGTACAGAAATGTAATATTTAAGATCATTAACTAATTCTCTAATTCTGTGAAGACTTATACCTGTATTATTGATTTCTACCGAAATGTTTTTCTCATTTCGTTTAATTAAAAAAACAGAAACACTTTGAGAATCAGGGGTGAAATTTATAATATTTTTTATTAAAGTAGAAAATTCTTCCTTTACTTTATCCGCATCATTATAGTCTAAAATCTCCTTAAATTCACTTTTAAATCTTAAGGTTACACCATTATCTTTAGCATATTCAATTAAGTCATTGACCAAATTTTCAAATACAGCAATAAGATTTATAACATTTTTTTGGATCATGAAGATAGACCATCTTGATTGGTTAAATTAAAAATACTAAAAAGGAAACGAACAACAAAATCTACAGATAACCGAGTTCACGGACCAAGCTATTATTCCTCAAAAAATTCATCCTTAAAGCCTATTAAATACAATTTTTCTTGTGCCCTCGTCACAGCTGTATATAACCATCTAAGATACGCTATATCTTGTCCTTCTGGCAAATAGGGCTGTTCAATAAACACTGTTTTCCATTGACCTCCTTGTGATTTATGACAGGTCATAGCATATGAGAACTTTACCTGCAAGGCATTAAAATACTTATTATTCTTTACCGACAATAGACGTTTGTACGATGATTTTTCATGTTCATAATCCTTTCTAACTTCTTCATACAATTTATTCGAGTCTTCATATGATAAGGAAGGCGTTTCTGCGGTAAGCGTATCTAATATTAGAACAGTCTCAAACGGTTTTTGATCAGGATAATCAATCATGCGAACTTGCACCTCTGCAAAACGAAACCCGTACAACTCTTTATAATTAAAGATTTGCATAATCTCACATATATCTCCGTTCGCAATAAATCCTGCAGATGAAGAGTCTTTGAGCCAATAGTAATTGTTTTTTACTACCATGACATAATCACCTGTAGCAATTTCATTTTCTTGACCACGTATTTTACCTCTTATTTGTTGATTGTATTGATTGGCACGTTTATTAGAACGCACTATAAAAGCAGTATCCTCTACTCCTATATTATCATAAGCACTATGAATAGCATCTTGAATATCGTATCCGTCTACCAAACGAATAATATCCGGAAAATTTAAATTAAACGTAAACGGCTCATACCCTCCTTCATCTAGTATGACTCTTAAGGAAGTGGCATTATTTAAAATACCTGAGCTCTCATGTTGTCGCATCACCTCATCGAGTTCTAGCTCTTCAACATTCTTATTGTAGTTCAATTCTAATTTATCAGCATCTAAAGCTGGACTTAAGGTCAATTTTACGGGTGGCAATTGCGCAGTATCACCAATAAATATGACTTTACAATTTTTACCGGCATAAACATAAAATAGCAAATCATCTAACAATGACCCGTTTTCAAATAATCTTGCATCTGCCGCTCTATCCGGAATCATTGATGCCTCATCGACAATGAAAATTGTATTGGTATGTTTATTTGTTTGCAATACAAAAGAGACACCTCCGTTTTTAGCTTTTCGCGGATGATATATTTTTTTATGAATAGTAAATGCCTGTCTTTTAGCATAATTACCAATTACTTTCGCAGCTCTACCTGTAGGTGCCAAGAGTACCGATTTCATATTTGCTTTCCAAAGAGAATTTACAACCGTGCTTATTGTAGTCGTCTTTCCAGTACCCGCATATCCTTTTAACAAAAATAGCTGTTGCTTATTTTGATTAAAAACAAAGCTAGATAGCTGCTTTAATAGCCTATCTTGGGTATTCGTTGGAGTAAAAGGAAATTGCTCTAAAAGTATATTATAGAACGAACCAGCATCTTTAATCATGTATTCTTTTCAGATAAAAAACAAAGGTACAAATTGATTTATGCATAAAAGTTTTAAGCATTAAAAAAATTTTGTAGATTTGCCTATAACCCAAAATAATTTTTCATAATGCTAACAATTTTAATTATCGTTCTTGCAATAGTTGCAACTGGAGCTTTAGCTTACTTAATCACAAATAAAGTTTCAAAAAAAGCGCGACCAATCATATCTATCATACTATGGCTCTTAGTCATCTTTTTAGGTTATAAGATATACAAAGGTATTATGGGGCCAATTGAGTTTAATAAAGAAAAAGTAGCACGATATACACCTGTAATTAATAGTTTAAAAACCATTAGAGATGCGCAAATCGCTCATAAAGAAGTGACAGGTAATTTCACTAGTAATCCTGCCAATCTTATTAAATTTATTGATACTGCTAAATTTGCAATCACTGAAACTAAAAACGTTATCAAAACGGTAAATAAAGGAACTGATTACAGTCCGATTATGATTGAAGTTGAAGAGCGAACGGTTGATACTATTGGATATAAAGATGTGAGAGCTGATTTTGCAGGAAGAGATTATGCCAATATGTTTAATGTTCCTGGTACAAGCGCTAAGTTTGACCTAAAAACAGGATATGTTGAGAAAGTTCAAGGTGTAAAATCGCCTGTATTTATGGTTTCAGTGCCTAAAGAAACGATTCTAGAAGGTTTACCGATACACTTAATAAAACAAGAAAAAGAAGCATTAGCTCCTGAAGTAATTGGTGAGTTTATCTCTGTAGGTTCTTTAGATGACGTAAAAACAAATGGTAACTGGCCAATACTTTATGATTCAGGAAAAGCTAAAAATAAAGAGTAATCTAGATTCTAAGAATCAAGAATATAACCATCTATCCATCCAATTTAGTTTGGGTGGATTTTCTTTTTGTGTTTTGAATAAAGACGACAAAAAGTTTACAGCCTTATATAATTATAGATTTAAAGAATCAACGTACACGCCACAAAACCTCTTACAAAACATCAATCAAATTTTTGAAACCAATGAGCTTTTAAAAGATAAAAAGTATCATTCTGTTTCTATAAGTCATACCAACAATTTGTCGTCTTTGGTACCAAAACCTTTATTTAAAGAAGAAAGGATATCAGATTACTTATCATACAATAACAAAACCCTACGACATGATTTCTTTGCCTATGATGATTTAAAAAATCATGAGATGGTCAATGTATATGTGCCTTTTGTAAACGCGAATAATTTTTTTATTGATCAATTTGGTGGTTTTGAATACAAACATTTTTCTACGGTGCTCATTGAGAATTTAGTTGATATTTATAAATTCAGTTTGGTTCCGCATATGTTTATAAACATAGGGAAGAAACACTTCGAAATTGTTGTTATTGCTGATAAAAAACTGCAGTTATATAATACCTTTGAGTACAATACTAAAGAAGACTTTATCTATTATATTTTATTTGTTGTAGAGCAATTACATCTCAATCCAGAAGAAATAGAATTACAACTCATGGGTAATGTGAAAAAAAATGACACATTATACAAGATTGCCTTCAAATACATTAGAAACGTAGGTCTGATTGAGAATCGCTCAAAATATACCTTCGACGCCGCCTTCACCGAAGATATAAAACGTCAGTTTTTTACTTTATTACATCAGTTTTAATGCGCATTGTTTCTGGTAAATATAAGAGCATACGTATTAATGCTCCTAAAAATCTTCCTACACGACCCACTACAGATATCGCCAAAGAAGCCTTATTCAATGTACTTAATAATCATTACTATTTTGAAGATATTAGTGTACTTGATTTGTTTGCGGGCATCGGAAGTATTAGCTTAGAATTCGCTTCACGCGGAACCACACAAATAATAAGTGTTGATAAACATTATGGATGTGTAAAATTTATCGAAGCCACTTCAACAGCCCTAGATGCGGGCATCGATGTTATTAAAAGTGATGTCTTTAAATTTCTAGAAAATAGTAGTCGTAAAGTCGATGTGATCTTTGCCGATCCTCCTTATGATTTTAGCGATGCGCAATTTTTAAGTATTTCTACGCTTATATTCGACAAGCAATTGCTCAATGAAGATGGTTTATTAATTATTGAGCACTCTAAACACACAGATCTTTCTAAAAACCCTCATTTTAGTCATTTAAAAAAGTATGGCGGGAGCGTTTTTAGTTTTTTTACATCTTAATTAGTGTTAAAGTTTACTTCAATCATCTAATTAGTAGTAACTTAGTAGAGTTACTAACTTAAAACTCTCTTATGAAAAAATCGATCCTGCTAGTAGTTGTACTAGCCAGCATCTTGGCATGTAAAAAAGATGCTCCTAAAGACGAAAAACAAGCTTTAGTTGAAAATTTAAAATCATACACCATTGAACAAATGATGGATAATGAAGCCATTGGAGGTGGTAGTTTCTCTCCTGATAAATCTAAACTTCTTATATCGAGTAACCGATCAGGAATTTATAATATGTATACGGTTCCAACAGAAGGCGGAGAATTTACGCCATTAACAAAATCTGATAGCGCTTCAATTTTCGGTATTTCTTACTTCCCTAATGATGAAAGAATGTTGTTTAGAATGGACAATAACGGTGATGAAATATTCCATATATACATGCGAGACACGCTTGGTGGATTCACCGAATTAACGCCTGATAAAGGTGCCAGAGCTTCATTTTATGGTTGGGCACATGACGGTAATAGTTTTTATTATGGATATACAAAGCGTAACCCTCGCTTCACAGATGTATATGAGATGGATATCAATACATTAACCTCTAAAGTCATCTATCAAAATGATGAGGCCTACGGTTTTGGCGGTATTTCTCGCGATAAAAAGTACATGGCATTAAGCAAGGCCATTACAACCAACGATAGTGATCTTTTTATCTATAATTTTGAAGATAAATCGCTTACCAAAATCAACGAAAAACCGTCTGCGAATTCAGCATCCGATTTTACACCAGATAGCAAGGCACTACTATACACGACAGATGATGGTAGTGAATTTGCTTATTTAAAAAAGTATGACATCGAAACTAAAACTTATGAAAAGGTGTTAGAAAAAAATTGGGATATTTGGGCTAGCTTCTTTACTCATGATGGCAAGAACCGAATTACTTTAGTTAATAATGATGCCAAAACCGACGTTGAAGTGATAAACGTAGCGTCGGGCGAGAAAGTTGATTTTCCGAGTTTCGATACTGGTGATGTAAGTAATATCAGTTTTTCGCGAGATGGTACCAAAGCTCGCTTTTATGTTTCTGGGTCTAATACTCCGTCAAATTTATATGCATATGATGTAGCCACGAAAGAGCACAAACAACTATCGAATGTATTAAATACTGCTATCAATCCAGACGATATGGTGACAGCCAAAGTAGTGCGTTATAAGTCATTTGATGGATTAGAAATACCTGCCATTTATTATGCACCTCATCAAGCTTCTGCAGAAAATAAGGTGCCTGCTTTGGTATGGGTGCATGGTGGACCAGGAGGCCAATCTAGGCAAAATTTTTCATCGTTTATTCAATACTTAGTCAACCATGGTTATGCGATTCTTGCCGTAAACAATCGTGGAAGTAGCGGATATGGTAAGACCTTCTATCAAATGGATGATCAAAATCATGGAGAAAAAGATTTGCAAGATTGTGTTGAGGGTAAAAACTGGCTTGCCGATCAACCAGAGATCAATGCCGAACGCATTGGTATTATTGGAGGGTCATATGGCGGTTATATGACTATGGCAGCCTTAACATTTAAACCTGAAGAATTTGACGTAGGGGTGAATATATTTGGTGTGACCAATTGGCTAAGAACACTTAAAAGCATTCCGCCATGGTGGGAATCATTCAAAGAAGCCTTATACAAAGAAATGGGAGATCCTGTAAAAGACTCGGTGCGTTTACATAGAATTTCTCCTTTATTTCATACAGAAAATGTGACCAAACCACTAATGGTTCTGCAAGGAGCGAAAGATCCTAGAGTGTTACAAGTAGAATCTGATGAAATCGTAGCGGGTGTTAAAAAGAATGGTGTACCCGTAGAATATGTCTTGTTTGAAGATGAAGGACATGGTTTTGTCAAAAAAGAAAACCAAATAGAAGCCTATGGTAAGGTATTGCAATTTCTAGATAAATACTTAGGATATGAAGAGCCTATAAAAGAATAAAATTATAGGTATTTGAAGGGAGTTGCATGTTATTTTAGACCTGTAGCTTCCTTTATTACTATTCATTGAACCATTAGTCAAAAACATGTTTTTCGTAGTCGCGCCACCATTGATCGATATCAATTTTGGGTTTTCTACATACATATACCGGTATGTTATGCTCTTCATCTATAGCATATTTATGCTTTATCATTTTGACTAACTGTACTGCTTCAAAAACGTATGCTACCGATTCTTTTTCATTTCCTATACTTATCCAAGTTGTTGCATCTTTGGTTTGATACCCCCAAGACCAAAAACTTCCATGTCTACTTATAGGATTTGGTAAATTGTATTTCTTTCCTAAAATTTTTAGCGCTCCCGCTTCTCCATAATTTTCGGCCCACAGCACCGTGCTGTTTCTTTCTTTTTCACTAAGAGAGGTATAGATGCTATCTACCAATTTCACCTGTTCTTCCCACCCAAACATATCGGCATAATCACCCGTCAACGATACTCTTCCATTTACCTCTTCTTTGTCAACATAATCTACATACTTCTCTATTGGTAATATGGGTGTCAATTCGGGAATAAAAGGTAATGAAGGCAAGAGTACAACAGCACATACCACGTAGATTAACCTAGGCTTTCTAGCGAGCAGGGCCTCTATTTTTACAGCACCTGCCGCAAATAATACTGGATATATAGCAAATACATAATAAGCCTTCGAGCTAAGCAACCACATGGTCATAAAGGTGACCAATGTTGCGATACCAATTACTCTATATTTTGCTAAGTTCTTATCTATAAAAAAAGCTAAAAGGCCTAACAGACTTACTGCCAGTGTAAAAGGAAAAGTAAGTTGCTCTACAATAAAATCAAACGGACCAACGGCATCTAATTGACTCTCATTTAACTCTTGTAAATGACTCAACAATGGAAAATTATGTTGCGCCTGCCAGCTAATATTCGGTAAAAAAATCAAGAGTGCCAGAAAGGCCGAAATGTACAGCCATTTGTTCTTAAAGAGTGCCCCTTTCTTATAGAAGAGTAACCCAATAAACACTCCAAATGCCCACACCAAAATGGTATATTTTGTTAAAAGACCAATACCCAGTGCGACACCTAAGTATAGTAGGTGTTTTTTATTTTCAGAATGCATGAATTTGATCAAAAAGTAGAAGCCTAAAGTCCAAAATAATTGATCAAAACCAACCGGTTGAAATAAGGTATGATTACGATAAAAAGGAAGAAATGCCAATACACAAATACCAGCTAATGCCACCGCTTTTGCCTTTGCGCCTAATTCTTTCGCTATCAAACAACATAATACCAAAATTGCAATCCCAGCCAATGTTGGAAACAATCGGGTACCCCAAAGCGAATAGTCAAACAATACATACGATACCTTGCCTATAAAAGCGATAAATGGAGGAAACTCCATATATCCCCAATCTAAGTGCTCACTAACTGATAAATGTAGTAATTCGTCGCGGTGAAAACCATAGTTACTATTTGCAATAGCATGAATACTAAATTTAATCAAGGCTAAGACAAAAATTATAGGCAGGTACTTTTTCATCTATTATTCTAACCAGTCTTTAAAGTCACGTACACGCTCACGACTCACAATAACATCATGCTCTTTAAATGTGTTTAACTTAATTTGTAAGCGAGAGTTGGTATATGAAACCATGTCTTTAATGGCATTGATATTCACAAAAAATTTACGGCTTACTCTAAAGAAGGTTTCTGGCGCTAGTTCTTTTTCTAGTTCCTCTAAAGTCATATCAATTAAATAATCTCGGTTTTCATTGGTATGAATATAAGTGCCCTTGTTTTCGCTAAAAAAACATTCTATGGTATCAACAGAAATCATTTTAAGGTGCTGTCCTACTTTCACCGTAAAACGTTTTTTATACTCACGCTCTAGCGGATTTGCCAATAGCTTTTTAATATCATCAAAATCTACAGAGAGTCCTTTTTTATCTGGGATACGTTCTTTAAATTTTGCAACTGCCACCTCCAAATCTTCACCATCAATCGGTTTTAGTAAATAATCAATACTATTGAGTTTAAAAGCCTGCAGCGCATATTCATCATATGCAGTGGTAAAGATGATGGCACTTTTCACATCTATATTCTCGAAAATTTCGAACGACAAACCATCAGATAACTGAATATCTAAAAAGATTAAATCGGGATGCTCATTTGCTTGAAACCATGCCAATGATTCTTCAACTGAATGTAACATCGCATTTACTTTCATATCTAAGCGTTCGAGCATTCTATTCAAACGTCGTGCAGCAGGTTTCTCATCTTCTATAATAAGTATCTTCATTCGTGTAGTTTTACTTTTTTTCCAGCTTTCCAAACTGAGTTAATTTTACTAATTAATTCTATGTTTTCTAAAGGGTTACCATCTATTAAGACCATATTTGCCATAAATCCTTCTTTAATAAATCCTTGTTTTTTTAGAGAAAAAGCAGCTGCCGGGGCACTGGTTGCAGCTTTTAAGGCTTCCAATTCAGACAATCCTGCTTCTACAAAAAATATGATTTCTTTGTGCAAATCGGTACCATAATTAATTTCAAAATTTGGTGGATCAGTACCCGCTAGGAGCGTCACACCAGCATCATGTAGACGTTTTATTTCACCAAAAAGTTCTTTTTTTGCTAAGAGTTTTGCTTTCGGATTTCTCTTTATTGCGCGTTCATATCCTTTGGCGTTGGTAAGGAGTGTAGGAATTACAAAAAACTTATTGTTTTGAACTAAGTTCTTAAAGCTGGCTTCGGGCATAATGGTATCTCTCCAAATATGTACCAACCCATCTGCTTTATTGCTTAATACTTTTAAGGCATCTTTCATTTTAGACACATGCACCACGGCAATTTTATTACGTTTATGTGCTTCATTAATTAAGGCATATACCGTTTCGGGTGTTAAGGTTTTCTTCCAAGGCTCTAGAATTATTTTTATAAAATCGGCACCGCCATCTACGCGACGTTGAATAAAGTCTGACGCCTCTTCTGGTTTCGTTAATGTAGGCGTTGGAAACCCAAACTGAGTACCGTGTCCTTCTGGCACAGTGGCCGCTGCCCCGGCTACAACATAATTGGCATAATGCGTTGAATCATTATATTGTTTCATCATATTTTGCATCATTTCTACACCATGCATATCTAATACATTGAGTACTCCTGCTTTCGCAGCTTGTTTTAATGATAATATAGACCAGGCATGTACATGAGCATTGGTCATTGCAGGAATTAATGTTTTGCCCGCACCATCAACAATGGTATACCTACCTTTTATTGAAGGGGATACTTTTGATATTTCACCATTCTCAATTAAAACGGAGGTCTTTTCTTTTACAATTTCGCCATCAAAAAGACGTACATCTTTAATTACAAAGCTTTCTTGTGCAACAAGTAGATTTGAAAGGCAGATAAGAAGTAAGGTTAATTTTTTCATCGGTTTAAAGATGTATAGGTATGCTCTTCTTTTTCTATGATTTCTTTAATTTTTCGTTCTTCCCATCCTTTACCAATTACAAATGAAAAAACATCAAAAACAACGATGCCATGAATGAGCAATCCTATGCCCCAAGGCACCCAGGTAAAAAAAGTAGCGCTGTCCCAAAAAGCTTCCATAAACGATTCTCCTTGCGTCATATTTCGCATCACTCCCGAAATTGTAATGAACCCATTAACCGCTAAAAAAACCACCAAATGCCAGTAAAAGCCTTTTATTGTTTCTACTCTCTTTTTTGCTCTTAGGTAGCTATCTTCTTTCGAATAATCTTTCTTTTCCATATCTTATCTCTTTATTCCCAATGACTTGATCGTTGCTCTTTCTCTTGTTCTAGAATCTTTTGCACTTTACGTTCTTCCCATCCTTTGCCCATCATGAGTGAAATCACATCAAAAGCAACCATTCCTTGTATTAATAAGCCGATACCCCAAGGAATCCATAAAAAGAGTAGAGACGCGTGCTTAAAAACATTAAAAACTACTGAACCCTCTGTCATGGTTCCAATAAATTTAAATAGTGTGATACTAAGGCATACACATAAATAGATGAACAAATGCCTGTAGAACCCTTTGATGAGGGTCACTTTCTTTTTGGCTTTGTCGTATTGATTTTCTATTATGTGTTCTTGTTGCTTCATCTTACTATTATTTACTCCCAATTCATCGCACTATTTTTAGTGTCTTTTTCTAAAAGTTCCTTTATTTTTTTGTCTTCCCAGTTTTTCCCCATCAACAATGATGGTGCATCTAATACTACAATTCCGTGAATAAGAAGACCAATACCCCAAGGTATCCAATTAAAAAACGTTTGTAAATTCCAAATGGCATCAATAAATGGCAGTCCATCACGTAGCGAGTGCACGGTATGCACCGCTGTAATAATGATATTAATACTTAAATATACTGCCAAATGATTGTAAAACCCTTTGATACGCTTCACTTTCTTCTTTGCTCTTTTATACTTGTATTCTTCTGTTTGACTTAGTAGTTCCATAATAAATGTTATTTCCAATCTACGGTATTTTTTTGCTCCTCTTCGTGCATCAATTCTTGAATTTTTCTATTCTCCCAATCTTTAAAAAAGGTGAATTTCAAACGATAGACATATAAACCATGAATGGCTACTGAAGCTCCCCAAATAAATGGAATCAAGTTAATGTTTATGTGTATCCAATCTAAAAAGCCCGAACCCGTATGTTCTGTTTTTGCCAATATAAAATCAATAATACGCTGCTTAAAAAGGAAAAGCACCATAAGAAAACCCACAAATACGGCTGCATGCTGATAGAACTCTTTTAGTTCGCGTACATGTTTTACAGCGCGTTCATATTTTTGAAATTTTTCAGTTTCCATAATACTAGTTTTACTCCCAGTTTTGTGTTTTGGTTACACCACGTTCAGGATCGCTCTCTTCCATAAATTCTCTAATCTTGCGTTCTTCCCAATCTTTATTAAATACAGGGCTCCATTCAAAGGCCTTCGCTGCATGAAACGCCAGTCCTATTCCCCAACCTAATGCTGGCCATAAAAACCACATATAATGAAAACTATTGGTGTAATAATTAATCACAGCTAAACCTGCAATTACCACAATATATGAGGTTAGGTTCGAATAAAATTTCTTTAACTCTTCTACCTTTTCTTTAGCTCTTAAATACTTGCTTTCTTTATCAAAATTTTCCATCTCTTTTATTTTTTAGATTCTCTTTCCATAAATTCTCTAATCTTTCGCTCTTCCCATTTTTTTCCGGTAAACGGACTGTAACCAAAGGCTTCCATTCCATGTGCCAAGACACCAAATCCCCAACCTAATATTGGAAAAATGACCCAAGGAAAATCTGTAGTTCTATAATTTAAAAATGCTAAAAACGGGATCACAATAACATAGGCCATTAGGTTTCCATAAAATCCTTTTATTGCCTGTACACGTTCTTTTGCCTTGATATATCTCTTATCTTCTATATAAGAAGCTTGTGTTTGTTCATACGTCTTCATACTTGATATTTGTTTTGTCAACATCGGTATTTTCACAATAAAAAGTGACGCTGTTTTATTAATAATTACTTTTCTGCTTGTCAAGAGACTATAGCGTTGTTGAATATTTGACAAACCTACTCCAGTGCTCTTCTTTAACACTTCTTTTGGCTGTAAAATATTCTCTACTATCAAATTACCTTCCTCTTCATAAATTCGAATCTTTAACGGGTTCGACGAGTTTACAATATTGTGTTTTACTGCATTCTCTAACAACAATTGCAACGACAATGGCACTACTCTAGCCTCTGGATTTTGTGCCTTTTCGGGAATCTCAAATACAATGCTATCTTCAAATCTCATTTTTAACAAGCGCACATAGGTCTTTGCAAATTTTAATTCTTCATCAACACTTATGAGTTCTTTATTTTTTTGCTCGAGTACATAGCGATATACTTTTGATAGTGATGTTGTAAAGTTTTGTGCCGCATCAGGATTCTCATCTATCAAACTTGTTAATACATTCAAACTATTGAACAAAAAATGCGGATCTAACTGATTTTTCAACGCATCAAACTGTGCTGAAGCGGTTCCTGCAATAATCTTTTGCTCTTTTATCTTATTCTTTTGATACCGATTATAGAAATAAGTGATATAAAAAATTGAGATAATCACTAAAGTGATCCATAAACTAAAAGAATATCCACGCCAAGATTCATTTGCAAAAAATTCTGAAGGAGAGTTGCCATAAAATCCAATGATCACCAACATACGTATTAAAAATACAGCAACTAAGGTAATCACCACAGTACCCGCAATTCCAAAAGCAATGCGTTTTATAACGTCATAACTGCGAAACTTTAGCCTTTTCATAAACAGAAAATACTTCACATTTACATAACTTAAAACAAAGGTGTATACCTGATTCCACATAAAATCAAATAAAAGCTCATTGATACTCGGGTAATCAAACATCCTAGAGAATAGATTGCCTATCACGAAAATCAAGCATCCCACGAAAAAAGTTACAATGATATATTTAGTTGATCTGAACATCTATAGTTTACTTATTATCTTAATATTTAATTTTGATACTTTTCTCACTCGCCAACATTGTAAACTTAGCATCCTTAAATTTAGGAGGGCCAAAACTTCCTTTTGCGTTGTTACTCATTGCTGTAGGCTCCTTTGGAATTCCTAAAAAGTTAGTATCTAATTTTCCGTTACCATTCTTATCATAAAAAGAAGAAACTGCATAGGTTCCGGCCGCTACATTTTCAAAAGTTGCCGTTGCCTTTCCATTCTCTACGGTGATAATTGTTCCTTTCATTGGTTTCTTTAAGAAGCTGTCAGCACTGGCATACAAGGCTACATATATCTTCCCTTGTTTATACTTAGCTATTTCAAATTCAACCGTTAAGGTTCCTGAATTTGTAGGCACGAATGCCATTGAACTTAATAATAATGCGATGCTCAGCAGTAATTTCATGTTGTTTGTTTTTCTTTGGTTTTCTAGTTTATATGCCATTTTACACCTTAAAATGACCTTAAAATTTAATAGTTAAATCTAAGGATTTATTTTCAACTGTAAATTTAGCATCTGCAAAACTTGGTGGCCCCATTCTCATTTTATTATTAGAAGCGCCATAGTCTTCTTTTGGCATTCCGGTTGGTTCGAAGTCCATTCTTTCATTACCATTTAAATCGTGTAATACCACAATAGCATAGGTACCAGATTGTACATCTTTAAAAACTGCTTGTGCGCTTCCATTGGCGATTGATGTTTTACTAGTCGCTATTGGAGCTCGTGCAGCAAAAGCTTCACTACTATCATACAAGGCAAAAATAACATCACCTGATGTACCCGAAACATTTGGTACTGTTGCCGTTATCGTTACTCCAGCGGCTGCAGTTGCTGGTGCTGCCGTCGTTGTAGATGTTGGTGCCTCTTCTTGTTTCGTAGCTGTATCACCACAACCTTTTAATACTTGTAAAGTCCAATCTTTACCCCATTTTGGTGCATACTTACTTGCTGGCTTAAAATCATCATATGTTTTAAGGGTTGCTTTTAGTCGCTTACAATACGGTGTTAAATCTTGTTTAAAGAAACGTGCACCTCCCATTTCAAATTCTATCAATCCACTTTGTGCTCTTGGATTTGTTTTATCTAAGGCGATGGCCTGACGATATAATTTCATAGTGGGTTCTGATAAAGCGGCACCATTCACCATAGGGTTTGAAGCAATTTTTGCAACGTTAATCATTGCCTTTACCACATATACTTCTGAGTTATTAGGTGATAAAGCATCGGCTGTTGCGATATAATCTTCGGCTAGTTTAATTTGTGCCTCTTGCTTTGTTTTATCGGTCATCATAAAAGAAGTACGCGCCTTTAACAAAGCGATATGATATGGAGGCAACCAATTCATAGGTTCGGCACTTGCAATACGCTCTAACATATTTGACGCTTCATCATTTTTGTTTTCGGTCATTAATTTGAAGGCTTTTTCCATGCCTTGCTCAAATTTTGTTTGCGAGTAGGATACTTGAGATAAAACATACACTACAATTACTAATACGATTCTGATCATGATTTTGAGTTTTTAAATTATAGGTCAAAAGTCTTGTAACATGTCTGTTTTTAAAAAAATGGCTGACCGAACTGTCATTTTTTGAGGATGAATTGTAAATTTTCTTTCAAAAAAGGTAACTTTCTATAAAAACAAGCTACTAATTGATAGAACTAAACTCACAACATTATGTCATTTATAAAGAACTACAAGCAAGGTAGATTTGCTTATCTTTTATTTTTTATCTGCAGTATCGCTATTAGCACATCAGTATCGGCACAAAAAGACAAAAGACTAAAAGGCGTTGAAAAGGAACTCAATACCATTCTAGAAGCAACGAATGCAGCCGGATTTTCGGTAGCAGTTGTTGAAGGTAAAAAGATCATATATGCCAAAGGTTTTGGTTATAGCGATTATGAAAATAAAGTCCCTGTCGATGCCAATACCTTGTTTGCGATTGGTTCGAGCACAAAAGCTTTTACTTCCGCCATACTCGGGCAATTACGAGATGAAGAAAAACTAGAATTCGATGAGAGTCCTTTAAAATACATCGATGATTTCAAGTTCCACAATGATGATATGAATAACACTATTATTATTCAAGATTTAATGAGTCACCGTACAGGTTTGCCTCGACATGACTATTCATGGTATCTATTTCCCTCATATAATAAAGATAGTTTATTACAGCGTGTTCAATATCAAGAGCCCTTTACCGGAGTGCGTCAACAATGGTATTACAATAATTTTATGTTTTTAGCTCAAGGTGTGATCGCTGAGCGCATCACCGAGAAAAGTTGGGAAGATAATATCAAAGAACGCTTCTTTGCTCCTTTAGATATGAAGCGCTCTAATACTACCATTGACGAATTATTAAAAAGTAGCAATGTTGCTATTGGATATGAAGTTAAAGACGATAAGGTTCATAAAATGGATTATTATCGTATTGCCGGAATGGCCCCTGCCGGAAGTATCAATAGTAGCGCCAATGAAATGTCAAATTGGGTAATTACTTGGATCAATAATGGCAAATTTAAAGGCAAGGAAATACTATCAGAGAGCTATCGCAACGAAGCAATTGGTTCGCATGCTGTGGTGAACAGTGCCTTGCCTGATAAAGAGGTACCTGATGCACATTTTGCCAATTATGGAAACGGATGGTTTCTATCATCGTATAAAAGTCATTACCGAGTAGAACATGGCGGAAATATTGATGGCTTTTCAGCGAGTGTAGCGTTTTATCCGAGCGATAGCATCGGAATCGTCGTACTTGCCAATCAAAATGGTTCGGCAGTACCAGGCTTAGTGCGTAATACCATTGCCGATCGCATGTTAGAAGAAAAGAGAACCAATTGGATTAAAAGATATACCGACGCTCAATCGAAAGCGAAAAAAGCAGCGAACGAAGCCAAAGATGATTCAAAATCGGCAAATATTCCGAATACCAAACCTTCGCATATCTTACAAGAATATACTGGTGAATATAGTAATGAAGGCTACGGAAAGTTTAGCATTACTGTAGAGAACGATTCGTTGTTTGCCAATTTCGAGCGTATGAAATTCTATTTAAAACACTATCACTATGATATTTTCGAACCGTTTAGAGTAGAAAAAACAGGCATAGACACTACAGATTCTGGCCCATTACGCTTCAATTTTAGCACCAATAATTCGGGCGATATTTCGGGAGCAACCATGCAAGTAGAGCCTACCATAGACCCTATTACATTTAAACGCAAACCAACTTCTATAGAAGTAAGCAAAGAAACATTAGAACAATATGTAGGTAACTATGAATTAGGGCCGATGACCATGAAAATTTATGTTAAAGAAGCAGGCACAACGCTCTATGCCTTTGTAAAAGGTCAGCCAGAATATGAACTCATTGCAACCGACAAACATAAGTTCTCATTAAAAATTATTGACGGTTATAAGATTGAGTTTTTAGAAGACGATAACCAAAAGATCAACGCTTTAAATATGATTCAACCCAATGGTACGTTTAAAGCAACCCGAAAAAAATAAAACCAAGCCTTTAAAGAGCCAATATTCTAGTGAATGTTGGCTTTTTTTATAGTGTCTTGCAAACATCTTCTCTTTTTTACGACTATTATAGTACATTTAACGTACTATTTGACTAAACCCCTATTCATTTGAATAAATCACTACTGTTTATACCCGACATTTCTGGATACACTGAATTTGTTCAAACTACCGAGGTTGAACATAGCCAGCATGTTATTACCGAACTTCTCGAAATTTTAATTGATGCCAATACGCAACAATTACAATTGGCCGAAGTAGAGGGTGACGCCCTATTTTTTTATAAGGAACAAGAAATTCCTTCGCGTGAAAAACTCTTGGCGCAAGTAGAAACCATGTTCACTGCATTTTACAGTCATTTAAAACTGTTAGAGAAAAATAGAATTTGCCCTTGTAATGCTTGTGCTACTGCACCTAATTTAAAGCTAAAGATCGTGGCGCATTGTAGCGAACTGCAGTTTATCAACGTGCAAAACAAACGCAAGCCTTTTGGTAGTGAAGTTATTGAAGCACATAGATTGATGAAAAACTCGGTAGATAGTGATAATTATGTGCTACTAACAAAAGCATTGGTAGAAGCCATTCACTTACCAACCGACTATCAAAGCATGCTCTTTCGGTTTAATGAAGGTAGTGACGTGTATGACAACAAAGCGCTCAATTATGTCTATGCTATTATTGACGCTAAAGAATTGAAGTTAAAACCTTTTGAAACCGCCAAAAAAGTACATTTCGAAGAAGCACCAAGTATCTCTATTAGCAAAGAATTCCCGGTATCTAGTGCTACCTTATTAGAATATATTACCAATTATAGCTATCGTCATTTATGGTCTAAAGGTGTTGAGAAAATTGAATTCGATGAAAATCAAGTTACCCGTATTGGAAGTGAACACGTTTGTGTAGTGAATGGTAAACACCTCAACTTTATAACCGTGAGTACCGATACTGAACCCGGAGTTTTAAGTTATGGTGAAATGACAACAAGTCCGCCACCCGTAGATGAACTCTATCAATTTTTTAATATGACATCACTTGGTAACGATCGTTGTTTACTCACTACAAACATCTATTTGCAAGCGGCTTCGCCGCTTAAAAAATTGGCTTGTTTTTTCTTAAAGCCTGTGTTTAAGAAAAAGAACCAAAAAGCCATCGATGATTTGCATGCTTTTGTTACGGCACAAATTACCTAACTCACCAAACTCGTTGCGCGTTTTTTCGGCATTTTAGAAACATAATTTTTTGGCAAGTGCTTTTTTAGGTCTTTTACAAAACGATGGTAATCTACCGTAATGGTATGCCGTGGGGTATCTATTTGTTTGTAATGAAACCTTTCTCGCCTCTAGTTAACTAATAGGCCTTGCTACTACTAATTTGGGTATGTACCTATACTTGGGTATACCTAGTTTCGTCCTACCCTATTTTAAAAAAACAACAAAAATTTGTTTTAGTTAGGATTCCTTACTATATTTGTATCGCAATAATGCACAACTTAATATTTAACAATATGAGTACATCAATTTTTTATCACGCAGGATGCCCAGTATGCATCAGTGCCGAGCACGATCTTATCAACTTAATAGGCGCCAATAATGTAGAAATTGTTCATTTAGGTGAACAAACCAATAGAATTACCGAAGCAGAAAATGCAGGGGTACAATCGGTACCGGCCTTGGTAACACCCACAGGCAATGCCTTGCATATTAATTTTGGCGCATCGATCGCCGATGTAAAAGGATCTTAATAACATAGTATAGCTTATGAAAGTTTCAGTTTGGGATACCTATGTGCCACGAGAAGGCCAGAAAACCATGCATTTTGACATTTTAGTACCGAGTGATACTATAGATACTGAAGTCATTTTTGGCTACGGAAAAGCCTATTTAGCTTCAAAACCTTTTGATACAGGTACATTGACCAGTAATGAATGTCGTTTTTGTCATATGAAGCAAGCCCCCGAAGCAGTAGTGGATGCCATTGCCGAAAAAGGCTACTATATTATTGAGCTAGAAAATTGCCAATAATTTAATTAGGATAACTAACTTTACCTGTCGACTTATATCGGCAGGCTTTTTTCTATGAGCGATAGTTTATTTAACCCTGAGCAGCAACAGCAAGATACCGCCAGTAAAATTGTGGCTGGTTTAGAACGTATTTCGGAAGCCTTTAAGTCCCTACTTTGGCAAAAGGCCAAAGCCTTGGGCTTGAGCCCTATTCAAATACGTATACTGCTTTTTGTGGCTTATCACAAAGACGATTTATGTAATGTGAGTCATTTGGCCAAAGAATTTAATATTACCAAGCCTACGGTGAGTGATGCCGTGCGTATTTTGGCCAATAAAAAGCTTATTATAAAAGACTTTTCATCTAGTGATAGTCGTAGTTATAGTATGTTACTCTCACAGGCGGGCAAAGCCATTATTGCACAAACAGCATATTTTGCTGACCCTCTAAAAAAACAATTTGATGGCATGCCTTCTAAAGAGTTAGAAACTCTTTTTACCCATATTAGCCAGGTGATTTATGGCTTGCACCGCAATGAGATACTATCTATACAACGTACCTGTTATGGCTGTCGTTTTTATGACCAACATCAAGGTAATGACTATTGCAATTTGCTAGATACCTCATTGGCAAAAAAAGACATTCGTTTAGACTGCCCCGAGTTTGAGGTAAATTCTTAAAATACATCTTCTTTTAGATTAATACACCTTCAAATTAACAAGTTACCTCAAAAAAAGGGGAAAACCCTGTATAGAAACAGGAAAAACCCTCTTGTTTGGTATGCTAATTTCTATAGAACTTGTGCAATTGTGCTTGTCTTTATGGTAAAGCCATCTATTTATTGACGGTAAACCGCAACAAGAACGATGGTAAAATAGCTAGTTTCGAGGGCAAGCAAAAAATTAAAAATAGCACTATATCAGTGAGATTACTATAAATGAGAAAAATTCATACTCCAAAAACGTCTACAAATGATGAATTAAAAAAGTCCATTGTATTGGTACATGGTTTGGGAGGTAGTTCATTAAGCTGGACTGATCCTAAAAACAAAAACCGATTTGTAGAAAGGTTTCTTGGGGAGGAAGGAGTAGCAGAACATTTCTCAATATACATCTTTGAATATCCCACTAACATATTTGAACCTTTTACAATATGGAAAAGATTATTATCTCTAATACCAATAACTGGTTCAAAGAGAAAAAAGCGGAATAAAAAATTCAATGTAGGTATTAGACAAATATCACTGCAATTAGCTTCAGATGTACGAGAAGTACTTTTAGAATATGATTCAATTAGTTTAATCACTCATAGTATGGGAGGATTAGTTTCAAAACGAGCAATGGTAGAGTTGCGAGACAAAGTACAAAAAGTATCATTATATGTATCATTATCGGTTCCACACAGAGGGTCTATTTTGGCAACAATTGGTTCAAAGCTTCTAAAAAACCCTCAATTAGTCGATCTAAGTGGATTTTCAGAATTCACGAGTGAGTTAACGGATAGTTATTCAAACTTGAATTACAAGCCAAAAGCCATATATCAGCGAGGTAATCAGGATGAAATTGTGACAGAAGGTGCGGCCATTCCTGATGGAGTGCTTGCAAAAGACAGAATAGATACTGGAGACAATCATTTCACTGTTTTACAAATTGATAAGCCCAATTCGAATCCAGTTTTTTTAAGAGTACTTAAAGAGCTCGAAATTATTAAATTTCAGTCAAGTAGTAATGGGAAAGCCAACTCTCCAATAAATTTCACAGTGCCTGAAAACTGGTCGTTTCAATCGACAATCCAAGCTCTAGTAGAATCATCAAATTGTACTTCAGAATTTGTGGGGTTCTCAAAAGAAGAACTAAAACTTGAATTAAGACCTAACGAGATTTCGAAGGAAAACACATTTCAAGCAGTTGAGTCCATTAAATTCTTAAATGACAATATTCCCGAATATGAAATTCAAATAATAAAGAATCACTTTAAAATAATTAAAAAATGAGTTCAAAATGTAATTGTCCTTCCCCTCCAGGAGGAGGTACTGATTGTCCGTCAGGAAGCTTAGCTATATGCCGGTCTCAAAACGGAAAATGCGAAACTTCATGCCGAAATATTCCTGAAGGCTTATCGAGAAATGGTGCAATAAACTGGCAAATAAATTTAATTAGAAATGAGAATAGACCATTAACTCAAAATATCACAACTGCAGACTTGCAGTTTTTATCCAGTGGTAAATATCTAGTAAGAAGATTTGGCGGCAGTAATATTACGATTTCATTTTCTTCTCCATCTTCAGGATTATTTAAATAGGATTAAGTAAAGTCGAGAACAATGTATACAAATCATAGCACCCTACAGGATGCTACGCTTCATATACTAAACGTCAGGCGTCATTAATGAAAACCGAGAATGAAATTTGAAATTATCGTAAATAATATATCTGATGACGTTAATTTAGACGACACTATAAGTCCGACTGACAACAAATCAGTTCTTGCTTAAATTTATTATCTTTTCGTTCGCAAAACAGCACTGCGTTTAGCAGTTCGTTAGCACCACGATAAAGAATGAAAAAAATCTATATTCTATTTCTAGTAGCTTTAGTGCTTTCTTGTACAAAGAAAAAGAAGTATGCCTATAAAGAACAGCATCCTCAAAGTGAACGCGAAGTTGTCGTTTCAGCATTTCAAACCTTTATCGACTCGGCAAATGTAAAAGGTTCAATGCTGGTCTATAATTTAAAGGATGACACCTACTATTCAAACGATTTTAATTGGGCGACAAAAGGAAATTTACCGGCTTCTACATATAAAATAACCAATTCAATCATCGCTCTAGAAACAGGAGTCGTGCAAAATGACAGTACACTATTTATATGGAACGGAGAAAAAAGAGGAATGAAGGTTTGGGAGCGCGACATGATTTTTAAAGAAGCTTTTCATTATTCTTGTGTACCTTGTTATCAAGAAATAGCAAGAAAAATTGGTGCAACACGCATGAATACCTATTTAGACAAGCTCAACTATGGAAAAATGGACGTTGATACCACGAATATTGACTTGTTTTGGCTTGAAGGAAAGTCTCAAATTAATCAATATCAACAAATAGATTTTTTAAAGCGGTTGTATACTTCGGCATTGCCAATTTCTAAACGCACCGAAACGATAATGAAAAGAATGATGGTGATAGAAGAACATGAAACGTATACACTTAGCGGAAAAACAGGCTGGTCCATAAGAAATGGAAATAACAATGGTTGGTTTGTTGGATTTGTAGCACTAAAAGAAAACACCTATTTCTTCGCAACCAATATAGAACCCAACCAAAAATTTAATATGGATATGTTCCCTATGATTAGAAAAGAACTCACCTTTAAAGCATTGGAGCACTTGGGAGTGATGAACTAAAGTACTACTATTGTATAACCCATTCTGAAAGCTTATACAGACAAACAAATGAATCAAAAATGAACCATCGAAATATTTTTTTGCTACTCATTTTTACAATTTTAGCTTGTAACCATACTGATAAAAAAGAACCTGTATTAGAGCATATCGATAGCGCCAAAGATCTGATAAAACTTTCTATTTCATATCATGATCCACATGACAATTGGAAACATTTTAAATCAACTATTGAAATAAATTCAAAAGTTTTTTGGGAAAACGGAGGCGTTGCAGCAAAAAACAGTAGTAACCTTTTCTTTGACAATCATAAAGATGTTTTTAAGATGTACTCACTAAGAAATAGTACTGAATTTATAAATGGAACAAAGTATAAAAATGAGATTAAACATCAGGGAGAAATTAGTAAGGATACCTGTTATAATAAAGTTTTAAATGAAATGCTACCAGAGATTGCATCAAAATATACATGGATTAATGGTTGTAATGGTATCACTTTTTTTAGAGATTATTATTCTTATTTAATTGGGATGCCTATGAAATTATTAGATACTCAGGCCATCATAAATGATACTATTTTCGAAAGAACTTATAACGACATTAGCTATGATGTTATTAAAGTGAATTATAAACCTATTGATGAAGGGCCTGTTTGGTATTTCTATTTTGATAAAAAAAATCATGCTTTCGAATTGTGCAAATTCACTTCAATTGAAGATGAAAATAAAGGAGGTGAGTATATTATTTACAAACAAGAAAAAAAAGTGCAAGACATGAGGCTAAAGAGTCAACAAATTTGGCTCTATAACACCCCCGAATTAGACACTTTAGGTATTGACAATTTACAGTTCAAAGCGTCAGAAAATAACTAATATGAATACGGTGTATAATTCAATGCATCTTACTGTGATGGTGCATTGCGAAATAATCAATACTAAAACTACACTATTTTATAGGATAGCGGTAGATCAATGAAAATCATAATGAATCGTCTAAAATTTTCTATGCATTGAGCAAATGAAAAATTACAATTTATATACTTGTAATATTGAGAGGTCTGAAATAAATGGCAATTATACTGTTTGGCTACCAGAACAGCCCGATAATGATTTTATAGATTTACTCGTAGATAAACATCATATAAGTCAAGGCAGCATATGGGAAATTCTATTAAAAGTAGCTGCAAAGAATAGTGACTTAGATGTTTCGAAGGTATATTTTGAACCTGAGGGAGATGTTTTTGTTGCATATACCAGTGATTATGAATTAAGTAAAAAAATGGAGATTATTCTAAACGGACTCGTTTTAAATCACAAGTATCTAGTTGAGATGGTCAATTTAAGCAGGCTAAAAAATCAATAGCACGTTAGAAACCTGCCTCTGATATATTAATATTAGATAAGCGCATTTCAATAAGACAGACATACAGACTAAACCTTAAAAAGGTGTTGCTATACCCTCTCTTAGAATTTTAAAATACTTTTTATTTCATCTGAAATATCAAACATATTTTGGCGTTTTTGATTGGCTTGAACGATAATGGTGAGTACATCTTTACCATTGTTAAATCTTTTAAGAATGCATTCATAATTACCAGCCTCACCATGATGATAATGTTCTTTTATAATGCCGTTTTTCCATGTAACACCGCCCAAAGGAGCTTGGATATTACCCCAAAAATCAGCTTCTTCAGATAAAAACTGTACTGATTCTTTACTAATTATGTTAAAGGCATGTAAATGAGTTAACCAATTGTATATGTCTTTTGCAGTTAGTCTAAAAATCACACCTGTTATCGTTGCTTTATGAGCATCTTCCTTCAAATTTTCATCAAAAGGAATGGCCATTAAGTCTCTATTTAACACAGGAACTTCTGATAGGAGCTGCGCATTGTCTAAGCCAAAAGGCTTGAATAAATTCTCTTTTACATACTTAGGAAACGGTTGCCTTGAAACAGCGGCTACAATTTGCCCCAATAAAATGGGACTGTAATTGGTATATAAATAATCAGAACCTGGTTTAAATTCTAACTCGGTGAGTTTTAAGAGATCATTATTAAGTTTTTGATCGGTAATTCTTTCATTCTTTCCAAAATACGTGTCCCAAGCTACTTTAGGTAAACCACTGGTATATTGTAACAGATTTTTTATGGTAATTTTAGAAGACCAGTTTGGTAAATCTTTTAAGTACTTGCTAATTTTATCATCAGTATTCAACAGGCCTTTTTCTTGAAGCTACATAATTGCAACTGCCGGGAATTCTTTATACACAGACCCTAAATCGAATCTATATGCATTGGTTAATTTTGTGGTCTTAGAACCATCCGAAAAGCCAAACGAATTTTCATAAATTGTTTTTCCGTTTTTAACGACTAACACGTTTCCGTTAAACTTACCTTTTTGTGCCAGTTCTTGCATATAGGCATCTATATAAGTGTGGCTCTTACAGCTAATAAGAGTTAATGTAGTACATAAGAATAGTAGCGAAGTGAAAATACCTTTCATAACAGTTTTTAAGTTAGTTCTATTTGATAGACGAATCGAACCGGGCTTTGTTACTTTATTGAAATCTATATCTATCTGCAACTGTAATTTAATCATGAGAAAATCTTCGCAATTTTACTCGGGTAAGTTTTCTTTTATTACTTTAGTTGGCAACTGTAACATCTTCTTAGAAAGGATTTGTACAGAAATCAAAAACTATGAAAATAAGAGTTATCATTGCGGTCATAACCATATTTGCCCTTATTGAATGCTATGCCCAAATTAAAAAACCTTCTGACGCGATACCGAAAGGATATGAGCTCTACGAAACTTACTTTGGAGATCTCAATAATGACGGCCATGACGACAGTGTACTCATTATTAAAAATACAGATACAAGTAAGATTGTATCTAATAGATTCGATAAAATAGTAGACAGAAATAGACGTGGTATTATTGTATTATTAAAAAGTGATAAGGGCTATACTATTGTCGACAAAAACTATGACTGTTTTTCTTCAGAAAATGAAGATGGCGGGGTATATTATCCTCCTGAACTTAATATTGACTTTCAAAAAGGAAACTTAATCGTACAATATAGTCATGGTAGATATGGATATTGGAGCTATACCTTCAGACGACGAGATGCCCATTTTGAATTAATTGGGTTTGATATAAGTAACAATCGAAGCGCAATAGTAAATAGCGAAATGAGCATCAATTTTTTAACCAAAAAGAAACTATTTAAAGAAAATACCAACGAAAACGCCGAAGGTGGTGATGAAGTATTTAAAGAAACTTGGAGTACAATTAAAATTGACAAGCTTCTAAAATTGGCTGAAATTGTAGATTTCGACGAATTAAACTTGCACCATTAGTACATGAAAAAAACGAGTCGATTTATAATTTGGGTACTAGCCACCTTGGCATTTACAGCAGGTATTTGCTATGTCTTTAGTCTTTTCCCTAAGTATTTTCCTTTTGATGGCTTTCTTTTTGCCTTTGAAGTACATTTTCTATTAATGGCTTGGTTTGCATTTTCAACACCTCACTTACAATTAGACTATGCATGGAGTTATTTCGAGCCAAAAAAAATGGAACAAAAAGGTGCAATCTATACCTACTTTGGTGTGAATCTATTTAGAAAATTTCTGGTACATATTGGTTGGGAAAAGTTTACAGAATCGATGAATGTTCCGGTTAAAAATGATGTAGAAAATTTAAAAAAGCGAGAGAAAAATACCCGTGCTGGAGAATTTTCTCATCTTGTAATTGCCATTCTCGTGTTGCTTTTAGCTTTAATTCTAACAAATTCGTTCAACGAAGCGAAATGGCTCATTGTGACGAATATTCTATTTCATATATATCCAATTATAACCCAACGCTATAATAGACCTAGATATTTAAGAGCCATTCGTATTTTAGAAAAAAGAAGTACTTCAAAAACTCCCGCCCATACCTCAACTAAATAAGACCTTAGTTCTTATTTAAATTATGCTCGTATCGCATGAATTAATTAACTTGCCTATGTGTTGCGAAAACTAGAACTGATTTTCGTTACTAAGAACGAGCAAATAGATGGCATACATTAACCAAATTTGTCATGTAAAAATGAAAGAAGTGAATACACTGAAAGAATATAGAAAAACAAAGAATTATACCCAAGAAGAGTTAGCCAAGCAATCGGGTATATCTATTAGAACTATTCAGCGTATTGAAAAGGGATTGACCAAGGGGAGTCCTCATACTTTAAAAGCACTAGCAAAAACGCTAGATATTAAAAGTTCAGATATTATAATGTTAGCAGAAGAGAATAACGCTGCTACGAAGGATTCCCATAAATTAAAACTTATGAATTTTAGTATTTTATCTGTCTTACTTATTCCTTTTGGTAATATTATTGTTCCAACCATTTTTTTTCTTTTTCATAAATCGAATGAACATGTAAATAACTTGGGCAGGAGAATATTAAGCATTCAAATACTCAGTACTTTTCTGTTATCTGCTATAGCAATAGGTCTTTTCTTTATTATTGGTCGCGGAGGCGGAGCTATTCCTTTACCTGTGCCCATAATTTACTTCATGTATACAACAGTAAACATCATCATTGTAATTCATACGTCTATGGCCATAGACAAAAATAAGCAGATCCTAAAGTTCTTTCCAGACATAGTGTAATAAGGCTATTGTCATAAAAATGTCGCAAAAACGGCTTATGACTTTTTAGCCTAAAAAGTCCTTATTCGAATAATTTTGACGTCAATCAAAACAGATCGAATATGAAATTAAAAGTAATCTTTTTAACCTCACTGGTATTTATAACTTGTCTTGGTTTTTCTCAACAGATAGAAACAAACAAGCTCGATGAATTTTTTAATTCGCTCGAAAAGCGAAATGAAGCGATGGGCAGTATAGCAATTTCTAAAAACGGAAGACTCATCTATTCTAAAGCTATAGGCTACAAATCTATAGAAGGCGAAAACAGAATTAATGCTACTACCGATACACATTATAGAATTTGGTCTATAACAAAAACATATACTGCGGTAATCATTTTTCAATTGATTGAAGAAGGGAAATTATCGTTAGAAACCACCTTAGATAAGTTCTATCCTCTACTACCAAATGCCGATAGCATAACCATTGAGCATATGCTTTCTCATAAGAGTGGTTTATTTGACTATGTAAACGATACAGATGAGGAAATAAACTTACACAATATATCTAACAAGGATACCGTTGCATCCATTATTGCCAAACTCAAACCAAATTTTAACCCAGGCGAACAATTTAGATATAGTAATACAAACTATCTGTTTTTAGGATATATTATTGAACTAATAGATAAATCAACTTATGAAATAGCTTTGTCAAAAAGAATTTCTGCTAAAGCAAACCTCCACAACACATATTTTGGTACACAAACGGTGAGTAAAATTAATAATGTTGCCCAAACGTATAAGTATAATAATGATTGGAAAACTGTATCTGGAGAAGCAAATTATACGAATCATCTTGCCACTGCTGATGGTGGTATTGTATCTACCATAGAAGATATGACTTTATTCATTGATGCCTTGTTTGATGAAAGATTAGTTTCGAAAAAAAGTCTCAATAAAATGTTAGAGGGTGAAGATTTTTATAGACTTGGACTCATGAAAACACAGTTCGAAAACAGTGAAGGTTTTGGTCATACTGGGGGTTGGATATCAGAATCGAGTTTATTTCATTACCCTAAAGAGAATATATCAATTGCTTATGCAACCAATGGCATAGTGCTGAGAAAAGAAGATATATTAAATGATGTATTAAAAATTATTCATGGTAAACCATTTGCCATTTCAATGAATAGAAATGTGGAAGTGCTTTTAATTTTTGGAATTGGATTGCTGTTCTTTCTATTCGCAAGGTTAAAATTCAACGACACCGTAAAAACAAAATATTCACTTTACCTGGGATGCCTCATCGCTGTGCTATTTTGGTTAGGAACAATGATCTCTGGGTTTTTATATGGTAACAATTATAACCATATCGAAGATGGTATTCCAATATTAGATTCTTTTTACTCTGGTTCGGGTACTTTTAATGCTGGTATTCAATTCACCATTGCCTTGCTGTTTATACCTTTTTTCTGTAGTTTGTTTAAAATTTGCAAGCAACAAAGGATGCATATACTTCCGCTTATACCGTTGGTTTTTATTCCTATACATATGGTAGGTTCGTCACTATTCCCTTTTCCAAATGAGTTATTCCCCATTTTCGCCAACTGTATTATACTAAGCATCCTAGCACCATTACTTGCTGTTTTTCTTTGGAGAGCCGAAAGCGTATCTAAAATTAGGAAACAGGCTCTTATTAGCTGCTTTTTGATGTTAATTTCTATAGGTTTTATTATTAGTAGATCGTCGTTCCCTGAGTTTGTGCATTCTTATTGGGGACTTATTCAAAGATTATTGTTTTTAGGGTGGACCTCGTGGCTTGTATTCTTGAGTATCTATTTTTCAAAAGTTGCAAAACTTGATCATGAAAGTAATCATACTAACAGATACCAAAATGCCAGCCCCCTACATAATTAATTATGTGAGAACTGCTGGCGTTAGCGCGCGTTTCGCATGCTACTTGATTTTTTTTTCATGAACGAATGCTCCCCAGTCAGCCACAAGTTGAATTAAAGGAAGTAAGGTTTTACCAAAATCTGTGAGAGAGTATTCAACTTTAAGCGGTGGTTTTGAATAAAACACCTCTCTTTTTATGATTCCATCTTCAACCAAGGCTTTCAATTGTAAACTTAGTGTACGTTCGGTAACCGTAGACATTTTCTTTCTTAGCTCATTGTATCTTAACGTTTCATTCCTCAAGTTATACAAGATGGCCGTTTTCCACTTTCCACCAATAATACCCATCGTTAAACTTGAACAACAAGGATACTCTTTTCCTTTAAAACTGTACATATTTTAGTATTTAATTAAACTATCCTTTTCGACCGTTATTGCAAAAATAATATACTTTAATTAGTTTAGCAACTATATTTTTTATAGTATATTTTTGATCCTTATATGTGATTTAAAATATCCTAGAAAATCAGCAAACTTTTAAACTACATAATATGATAGCAACAACAAACAAATTAGAAGCGCTTTTGATTACAATAAAAGACTACATTTCAACATCCTCTGATACTGAATTGGCTCATAAAGCCGCACCCGAAAAATGGTCAAAAAATGAAATCATGGGTCATTTAATTGATTCTGGTATCAATAATATTCAACGTTTTACGGGTGTTCTAATCGAAAAGCAGCCCTATAGAATACATCCGATGAGGCAGGTCGAACTAGTGGAAGTTAATGATTATCAGCATGCTAAAACAGAAGAGCTTTTGGCTTTTTTGCTGTCAATTAATACCCGAATACAACATATAATGCTATTACAAAACACCGATACCCTAGATACACCCATAGAATTATATACGCAAGGAAACATGTCTGATTTGAGATATTTGATGGAAGATTATGTGGCGCATTTTGAGCAACACGTGCATCAAATACTAGAACCTCTAACTATATAGAGTTCGGTGCATATTGCTCGTGTCAATTGAATTAATTACATTTGAATACCTTAGAAAATTACAACGTTTTTTGTGATTAACTATAGATAAACTCTAATTGACAACAGTCAAAAAAACTACCTCGATGAGTATATACCAAGGAATATTGGACAACGTAGCCAGATATGTGGAGCTATCGGATGATGAAATACAGCAGTTTACTTCTAAATTAAAAACGACACGTATAAAAAAAAGGCAATTTGTTATTCAGCCAGGGTTTGTGTCTGAATACCGAAATTATATTGCGAAAGGCGCTGTACGTGTTTTTTATTTAGATGATCAAGGCAAGGAACATACGGCGAGTATTGGAATTGAAGATTGGTTTTTTACAGATTTTTATAGTTACTTAAATAGAACTCCGGCAGAATATTACGCTGAAGCTTTAGAGGACTCTATCATTTTACAAATGAAATATGAAGATGTTGAAGAACTTTGTAGTAAAATTCACCCATTATGCCAATACTTTAGACTGTTTATAGAACGGTCATTATCTCATTCATATAAAAGAATTGTTTCTAATATTAGCCAAACTTCTGAAGAACGCTATTGGGATTATGTGAATAAATATCCTCAAATTGCAAATAGAGTACCCCAGTATGTCTTAGCTTCCTATTTAGGAATTTCGGCAGAATCCATAAGCAGAATCCGTTCAAAGACATAATTAAAAGTTGGTATAGAACGAAAGGCTATAAAATATTTTTCTACGCAGTTTGGATTACAGAAGATAAAAGCAATAATTCTTAGGCCCTATCTAAAACATAAGTGTAACAAAATGTAGGTACGTGCATCTTTGGATAAAACTACCTTGTGTATAGAATTCTTGTCTTACTAGCCATATCTTTCAGTATTTCTAGCGCCCATGGGCAGTTGAAAGAAAAAATAATCGATTTTAACTTTGAAAAAGTAAGCTTAAATGGTGTCGTAACCCTTCCCAAAAACGCATCTCCAAAAGGCATTGTACTTATTGTACATGGCTCTGGTCGTACCAATGCTGTGGCTCAAAAATGGTATTTAGATATACGAAAAGCCATCACATTAGCTGGTTATGCTACATTTATGTGGGACAAAATGGGTTGTGGCAATAGCCAAGGTACATTCAATTATCATCAAACGGTTCAAAACAGTGCCTCCGAAGTTATTGCAGCTATTCATCATTTAAAGAAGCAAGGAATTCCAGGCGCTCATACTATAGGGTTATGGGGAGTTAGTAGAGCCGGATGGATCAACCCTATTGTGATCAATACCTACAAGGATATTAAGTTTTGGATCTCGGTTAGTGGTGTAGATGCCAAAGAGAATTTTCAATATTTATTTGAAGAAAACCTAAAGATCTATGGTGTTTCGAAAGACTCTATTGCATTATTGAGCAAAGAACTGAATACGAGCTATCGTATGACACATGCGGGTAAATCTTATGAAGCGGTAATGAACGCCACTAAAAATTTAAGACAAAATGCTTTTCTACATCGATTTAACAACGGGAGAGCGAGCACCAAAGAACAATTTGAAGCTTATCAAAAACAATTCATGAAAGAAGAATTTGATTCGGTATCGGGATTACAAATCAACGTTAAAAATTTTGAATCGCTATTATCTAACGTACACTGTCCTGTTCTGGCGATTTTCGGAGAAAAAGACAAGAACGTAGATTGGCAAAAGACGCAAGAACTCTATACAAAAACCTTAGGGAAACATACCGAGCTAACGGTGAAGACATTTCCTGATGCGAACCACAATTTATTTAAATGCAATACCGGAGGCTTTTATGAATTTGAAGATCATAAGTTACCTTGGCACAGACCGGATGGTTTTTTAGAGACCATCACCAATTGGTTAAAAACGCAAGAATAATCAAGCTTTATTAAAATTCTAGACTATGTGGGCAATAGCATGTATAATACCTTCGAGAATTTACTAGAAGTGCCCAAAACCGTATTAATCCTTACTTTTTAGCTTTTTGGCCACTTGATCATAGTATTCTTGTGTTACTTTATCTGTCCAAATTGTAGGGGCTTTACCATAAATGGCCAGATACGATACGTTCTTTTCTTTAGACGATGTGTGCCAATGTTCTGTATTTTTTAAACATTTAATAACATCACCCTTTTTCATACGTATGGGGTCTTTACCTTTTTCTTGATAATAACCTTCTCCTTCTAGAACAATAATAATTTGAGCCGTAGTATGTTTGTGCCAATCTAAGGTTGAGTTCGCACTAAAAGTTGCTTGGGTAATATTCTGATCAAACTCATCATCTGCAGCAACTAAAAAATTCAACCACGCCTCTCCAATATGATGCCTATTTGGGGCTTTAATTCCTTCGTCTAGATAAGAACTGCGACTATATTCGGACTTTTGCGCCATTAAAAAAAAGGGCATTAGACCAACTAAAATTAAAACTATTTTTTTCATAAAAATTCAATTATACATATGATTGCTCCCGCCAAGATAAAAATTTTAGTTGAGTACTTTGAACAATTTTAGCAACTTCAAATTATGGAAAGGTTTAAAAAAGATGGATGTGAGAAGCATCCTTTTTAAATTTTTTCATATTTAAGAAAATATCATAGCATGAAAAAACTCATTTTATATACGCTCCTAGGTCTTTTATTTTTTAATTGTTCAAAAGACGACGATTCAAGCGGTGCAGTACCCGTAGCATATAATCAAACAGCTTGCGCAGATCCGTGGGGTTATGCAGATGACAACAACGCACTCGCGGTTAAAATAATTACATTTTTTAACACCGAAAATATCAAAATTTCGAATGTAAACATTGGTCCTCAGGGAATTCCAGAAGCATGTCTTGCTTGCACATGTCTAACTGGTAAGAGAATTACAGTTGATGTGCGTAGCACCGATCTTGAAGCCATTAAAGCATTCGGTTTCCAAGAATAATATATAACGTGTAAAATATTAAAAGCTAGTATGTCTTATTTGGCTCGGGCCATTAAGCGGTGCTAATTTATTCTCTCATACCTCAATTTTTCATTAACTTAGTTGTTAGAAAACATTATTGGTTCACTTCAAAATAACTGAATAGAGCGAAGAACGATTCAATATAAAAGCACTCACTATCGCAATGCATCTACAACTAGAGAAACTATACACCTACCCTATTAAATCTTGCAAGGGTATTGCACTTACCAATACTAGTATCGAAGCTATTGGGTTTGCCTTTGATAGATCGTTTGCTATTATAAATGCGCAGCAAAAGATTTTGACCGCTCGAGAAAATCAAAAGTTACTCACCATTCAACCACATATTCAAAATAATGCCTTGACCCTCTCAACCCCAAAACAATCGAACATTTCAATTGATATAAGTTACATCCCAGCTAATACAATCGAAGTAGGTATTTTTAGTGATGTTGCAAGTGCCAATATTGTTGGTTCTGAGACTGATGATTGGTTGTCTCATGTATTAGAAGAAAAGTGTCGACTTGTTTCTATAGATACCACGCGTTTGCGCAAAATGAAACCAAAATACAATGGCTTAGAAACTGATTTCATATCATTTAGTGATATCGCCCCTATTCATTTAATCTCAGAAGCATCCCTAGCCGATTTAAACGCAAAACTTGACCATTCGGTTACCATTAACCGTTTTCGCCCAAATATAGTCGTTTCTGGATGTAAAGCTTATGAAGAAGACCGTTGGACTCATATAACCATTGGAAATTGTGAATTTGAAGTCACGCTAAAAACACCTCGATGTACCTTTACCACCATTGATCCGCTTACCACGACCGTAGATAGTAAGCAAGAACCTTTAAGAACCATGGCATCCTATAGAAAAACAAATAGCACAGTAGATTTTGGTATTTATCTTAAGCCAACAAAAATGGGTCGTATCAACAACAATGATTCGATTGAAGCACGCTAAACCATGTGCTACCTAAAAGAAATGGTGTTTTGTTTTCGTAGTGATTATGATCTTTTTAACAAAGCCTCTACATTCGATTTATAGCTTTTCCCAATAGGTATGATATCATCTCCGATTAAGATCCTATTACCTTCAATACTGTCTATCATTGCCTTGGACACGATATACGATTTATGTACTTGTACAAAATCATTCGAAAAAAGCTTCGCTGCCATTCTAGAAATTTTCTCTCTTATGAGTATATTTCTATCTTTCAGCACAATTTTTGCATAGTTCCCAGCCGCTTCAACAAATAGAATATTGGCCAATACAACTTGAATATGTTTCTTATCGCTATACACAAAAATTGAGTCCGTTCGAGGTGTACCTTTTTCTTCTTTTTGCGAGGGTACTTCTTCAAATAATTGCATCGCTTTGTTAACCGCTTTTAAAAAACGTTCGAAACCAAAAGGTTTGAGCAAATAATCTACAATTTCTAATTCATAACCTTCTAATGCATGCTCTTTGTAGGCTGTAGTGACAATAACCTTAGGCGAGTTTTTTAGCGTTTTTAAAAAATCAAAACCTTTTAATTTTGGCATATTTAAGTCTAAAAAAATCAGATCTACTTGGTGTTCTCTTAAGCAATCTAAAGCTTCTATAGCGTCATAACAATGTCTCACCAAGTTCATATGCGGTAGCAAATCGCAATAACCTTTAATAATTTCGTGAGCCATATGCTCATCATCTATAATGAGATAGTTTGTCATTGTTGCAATTCTAAATGAGCCTTATAAACAGAAGTATCGCGGCTAACATGAAGCTGGTACTTTTTTGGATATGCCAATGTTAATCTTCGCTCCAAATTTTTTAAACCGATCCCTATTTCTGTCGGCAATTCATCAATATCATAATTATTCTCTACAGTAAAGGTAATACCGTCATTATTACTTCGCAAATTGATATGTACAAAAGCATCTTGACGTAAATTTTCGACTCCATGTTTAAAAGCATTCTCTACGAGAATAATAAAAAGAAGTGGCATTACAGTAGTCTTATCATCTTTAATCTCATAATTGAATTTGATATCAATCTCTTTATGATAACGCATTTTATGTAATTCGATGTAGTTTTTTAGATAGGCAACTTCTTCTTCTAAAGTAACCGATGATTTCTCTCCCTCATAAATACTATAGCGCATTAAGTCAGATAATTTTAGAATGAGCGCTTTTGACTTCGCTGTATCCTTATCAACCATGCCGTATAAGTTATTGAGCATATTAAAAAAGAAATGTGGATTCACTTGACTCTGTAAGTGCAAAAGCTCATTCTTCTTGTTTTCATTTTTTAATTTCAACAATGACTTTAACTGAAGTATTACCCAAATAACACCAACAAGAAGTAAAATAATATAGTAAATCATAACAACCATTCCCACATCGGGGTGAAAATCTCCAAGAAACACGACAGAATTCTTCCCGAGTATAACGGTTTCATAGAGGACTAGTCCCATAGGGATGGCCAAAGAGCAAAAGACTATCACCTTGGTCCAAAACCAATTGTTACGTTTTAAAATAGAAATCATACTGCAAAGTAAAAAGATTATACAGAAGGGTGTATAAAAAGTGATGAATCATTGGCGTTTAGGGTTGAAAATTCACTACCAAGTGATAAAATAAGATCAACTACTCATAGGTCATTTTATCATCATAGTACCATCGTTTATCACATAAATTTATGAATACCTTCTATTCTCTATAGATTTGAAGTGATTCAAACAAATGAAACATTCATTCTAAAATTAAAAAAATGAAACGTAGAATTTTTCGCTATCTAAAACATGTATTCAGTACACTATTGGTGCTCATACTCATTGCTATTTCTATTGGTCTCTATCATGGCGCAAGTGCTAGTTATGGCCATAATGAGAAACGACTCGCATTTCATAATGAAGGCCCCTACGCCTTTTATAAAAATGATAGTATTATTAGTGTTAACTATTTAAAAGGAACGAAAGAAACTGGTTTTTATCTCGATCAAAAAGAGCATCACATTAAAGAATCTATCCCAGCAAGCTGTCTTTTTCCGTTAGACTCCACCTATATTAAATTTAACCTCAAAACTAATTTTATCTCTCCTCCAAGTACTTATAATGACGATAATAAAGTATTAGCAATTTCTGACATAGAAAGTGGTTATAAAACATTTCGAGATTTTCTTATCAAGAATCAAGTCATTGATCAACAGTTAAACTGGAAATTTGGTAAAGGGCACTTGGTATTAGTTGGTGATTTTATGGATAGAGGTTTCTCTACAACTCAAGTACTATGGTTTATTTATAAGCTAGAACAAGAGGCAAAAGCAACAGGAGGCCATGTTCATTTTATCATTGGAAATCATGAATTGAAAAACATGTATGGAGATTATCAAGCGGCCTCACTTAAATACACTTTTGTTGCTTCTATTCTCGGAAAATCACAAGCGAATCTCTACGATCAAAACTCTGTTTTAGGGAGGTGGTTGGCTAGTAAAAATGTCATAGAATCTATTAATGGAAATCTGTTCGCCCATGGTGGTTTGCATCCAGATATTATGAAAATAGATATGACTTTAGACGAAATCAATTCATTTGTACGCTCAAGTTATTATAAAGCTCCTTACCCAAAACCTAATGAAGATGAGAACCAATTACTGTTATCTTCGAAAGACGGTATTTGTTGGTATCGTGGTTATTTTAAAGAAGATTTAACGCAAGAAGAAGTCGAAAAACCTTTGGCAAAGTTTAAAGCCAACGCCATTATTGTGGGGCATACACTTCAATCTAAAGTTAAAAGTCATTACAAGGGCAAAGTAATAGGTATTGATGTAATGCATCCAAAGGACTACCATAAAAATTGGCCAAGAAAAACATCAGAGGGACTCCTGATCCATAAAGAGGACTATTTTAGGATTTTTAGTGATGGAAAAAAGAAACCGTTATAAGGATTACAATTTTTTTATAAATGAAATCCAATCAAAAAATAATCATCTAGAATTGACACTTTTTATGCTTTTCTTAAGACTTAATTAGCAGTTGTTTAACAGCCATAGTGTTCAAATAGGGATAGTTTAGCCACCACTAATCTAATCCCTATCTATGAAAATAAAACTACCCTGCACACTATTATTTTTTGTTCTTTTCTTTACTCAAGGGTTTTCTCAAACCACGAGTGATATAGAAAAAAACAATATTGAATTCTCTGTAGGATATAATACAGGAGCACTAAAAAATTTACAATTTGCCCCCGTTGCACGTTATGACTATAACGGGTTGGTTTACAAATTAACATATGAACGTCAAACTCAAAGTGCTAACCAATTTACGGCAACGCTGCATTATCTAACTTCAGAATTACAAACAGATCGCATACCTGTATTGAATTTAGACTATTCTAAGATAGGCCTCGAAATCTCCTACTTAAAACGACTTTATGATCGAAATCAATTCTCAATACATGCTGGTTTACAATCACGAAGCGTTATTTCTATTTACTCAAAAGAAAATCAGAACAGAACCATTACCGATCAATCATTTGGGATTGCCAGTCAATTCTCATATGTTATTAATGACAAACACGCCGTGTTTTCAAAACTTGCCGTTCCTGTAACCTTACTTCGAGTCACAAATTCGGATGCGGGCCTCTATTCATTAAATCGTTTTCAAAGTACTTCCTGGAACATTGGTTATACATACAACCTTTCGAGACAGTTAGATTTAAACTTAAGCTATGATTTTAATTACGATAGGTTACAAATTCAAAATTCTTTTCGAGAAGTACAATATCAGTTCAATTTGGGGCTTAATTTTAAATTTTAAACATCATGAAATATAGAACGATTTTTTGCGCCATTGTTTTTTTATCCTGTACCGCATGCACTGACACATTAATTGGTGATAAAGGAAGCATAGATGAAGAACTTTACTTAAACTATCAAACGAAAACAGATTTAGAATTACCTTTTGAAGGAGATTGGTATGTCTCTTTTGGTGGAAGAACTCATCTCACTGGTGGCCATCATTTTATAACAAGAGGTTCTGGGCAACGCTATGCCTATGATATTGGTAAACTAGTAGATGGTAATTATTTCTCAGGTGACGGTCGTACCAATGAAGACACTTATACTTTTGGCGCTCGATTAAATGCCCCTGGAGCGGGTAAAATAATCGCATTAGAAAATGAAATAGATGATAATTACGAAATCGGAACCGTGAACGCCGATATTGATCAAAGTACTATTGCGGGTAACTATATTATGATAGATCACTTAAATGGTGAATATTCGATGCTCGCACATTTTAAAAAGGGCAGTATCATTGTTAAAGTTGGAGATATAGTAGCTAAGGGGCAAGAAATTGGTCAAGCTGGTAATAGCGGCAACTCTAGTAGTCCACATTTACATTATCATTTGCAGAATACACCCAATTATCTAGATGGTTTTGGTTTACCTGCTCAATTCAAGAACTACTATGCAGACGATGCCTTGATCACAAATGGAGAACCGGTTCAAAGTCAAATAATTCGAAAAGATTAGAAAGTCTTCAAGAATATGATGACTACAGACGGAGACTTGCAAATTGCTTTGTTAGAGAATATGTATCTTTAGTTCAAACTTTTACCTATGAAACAGTTCCTCATCTTTTTAATAGTGTTTTTGCTATTTAGTTGTCAGCAACAAGCAAAACAAACTACTACAAATGCTGAATCTAATGATGAACTCATTTCGCAAGCTATAAATGAGATGAATCCTAAAGATCAAGCCTTAATTTTTAGACGTACAACACTTATTGTGAGAGATATCGACAAATCTCTTGCACTTTATCGTGATGCTTTGGGTATGGAAATAATTTATGATCAAGTTATTAATAGACCTCATCCTTTCAAAGAAGGTGCGCAGCAATCAGTACGTCTAATTTTTTTAAAGGCTTTAGATAAATTTCAGGGAGTTTTGGGTCTTGTAGATTATGAGTTCGGCAGTAGCGATAAAGCCAAAATACCTGTGCGAAAAGAAGGTTTCATTCCTCAAAATGTAATACTCCTCTTTAATTCTAATGATTTGGATACTCGTTTTGAACGAATACGAAAAGTAGCCGATATAGAAATCATTAGTGAACCAAAACTAACGCAATATCCGGCGTATAACGGAAAAGATACGTTGAAAGTAATGGTGAGTAAATTCTATGATCCTGACGGATTTATTGTAGAATTTAATAAATTGCTTTCAGATTTATAACCCTAAATTCCTTTTAAAGTATCAAATGACCATTAATACAAAAATTTTTATCGCTGTCTGTCTTCTTATAAGCTCAATGCACCAAATTAGCGCTCAAAAAGTATCTATGCGTTCGGGCTTCGCAAAAAGTAACTTTTACCTTGGCGAAGAAAGTATTACCAAAGTTGACATGACTAATCTTATGAAAAAAGACGGTACTTCTTGGAAGCATTGGAAACGTTCTAATACATTCAACACATTATCATGGGTCGCTCTTATTACTGAAGCCGGATTTGCAACATGGAATATTATAGATAAAAATCCCGAAAATGAAAGAGCCGCAAATATCGGGGTGTACACCTCTCTCGCCGGAGTCATCGTTTTTAGTCTTCTTTCTCATGGACAACGAAAAAAAGCTATTTCATCTTACAATTCGAAATTTGATCAATTCAACGTATTTACGATCAAACCTTCAAAAAAAGGCTTAGGTATTGTGGTGCAATTTTAATAATAATCTCTTTACGCTACTATGAAAAAATCAATATTACTACTACTTATCGTACATTTCTGTTGCATAGTTGCATTCGGACAACAAAAAATTTCTACAGAGATAACAGATGCCCACAAAAATGTAGTCGGTACAAAAGTCAGTTTGATACCTCCGAAAGAATTTACGAAAGCTGTTAATTTTTTAGGATTCCAACAAACCAAAACTGGTTCGAGTATTATGGTCTTAAATGTACCTGCTGATTTCTCTGAAGTCTCTGCTGGGTTTACAAAAGAAGGTCTATTGACGCAAGGCGTGATAGCTTCAAAAATTGAACGCATCACTCTAAATGATTTACCAGCCCTTTTTGTTACGGCCGAACAAAAGGCTTATGGAATTACCTATACCAAATATATCTTAACCTTTGGCTCAAATACCGAAACCATGCTTATAAACGGTATTTTTCCAAAAAGCCTTACCGCACTCAATGATGGTATGAAAAAAGCGCTCTTGTCTACGGTTTATGATGCTTCAAAAAAAATTGATCCGTTTAAAAATGTTGACTTTAAAATTGATACCACGGGTACCGGACTCATGTTTGCAAATTACGTAGGCAGCTCTATGATCTTTAATCGCGATGGAAAAATGCCATCACAATCAAAAGACAAAGCGTCTGTCATAATTTCTAAATCTTTTTCAACTGGTACTGTTGACGATAAGAAATTATTTGCCATCAATCGTATCAAGAATTTACCTATAGAAATTGATGCAATTCTTTCTACAAAACCTATCAAAATAGATAGCATTTTTGGTTATGAAATCATAGCCGATGCCAAAGACAAGAAAACTGGGGTTAAAGAAAAAGTATATCAAGTATTATTGTTTACTGATTCGATATACTATATGCTCTTTGGCTCATCGGAAGCTGATTTTGATGCTAATATTTTACTATTTCAAAAGTTCATTAAAACATTCGAACGTAAAGAATAAATTAAACTTATGAAAGAAGATTCTATACTTAAAAAGACGACTAAAAAGGTGAGCGATGGTACCGATCAGGTATTACAGCAATTAAAAAACGGGCTCTCCAAAATTGGAGATTTTGGCACTGCGACCAAGAACAAATTTGTCAATTATGTCAAGGATGTTTTTGAGGTGCTTCCTCTTATTGAAAAAGCGGGATTTCGTACCAATCGACTCATTGTGGGGATCTCCATTCCGCCATCTGTAGAAATTCATGTGAGTAGATTTAAAGAAATAGATGAAGAAAAAATTGAAAAATTATATGTCGAATACAAGAAGAAGAAAATGTTCAAGCTGATTTTAAAAGCCTTACTTATGTCGAACGATTTTCAAGGAAAACTGTCTTCTGAGAATTTGGTATTTAGCGAAACGTGCATTGAAATCTCTATTCCACCAAAAGTAAGTATCAAATACCTGAATAAAGATATTGCCAATCTTTCTAAAATAGAAGTTGACTTTGATTGAGGTAAAAAATATTTCTAAATAAAAGAATAGTGATTACCTCTCAGCAAATTTTACTTCGAATACAACTATTAGTCATTGTTTCTTACGTCATCGTTAAATTCTATTTCAGACCACTAATTTTAGAAAACGCTCATGGGGGAGTGCTCAAAATATTTGTACTCTCTTACCCTAATTTTTGCGAAGCAGTTGTAGGAACAATTTTCATAACTTTTATCCTACTATTATTAAATAGAAAATTGAATAAAAATAGTTTTAGATCATTCGAAAAATTTATTCCGTTTTTAGCAACCTTATTTTCTGGAGGGTACGTCATTTTGCAAGAATTAAAAATTCACAATTTCGGTGGTTCCAATACGTATGACATTAATGATATAATCTTCTCTATTATTGGTCTAATTTCAACTTTCATTTTACTACAATATTTACAGCCCAAAACTATAGTCTCACTATAAAAATTAACGGCTAATTGGTCTATCTGATAGAATACTTTTCAGCAACACAAAAATCTTAATCCATTGAAATTTAGTATATTTAATCTTAGAATAAGATTGCTATTACGAAATTGAAGTAACAAATAAAACATTTTAATTATGGATTTACGTTATTTAAAATTACTCATGCTCTTGATCTGTTCACTTGGCATTCTAACGCATAGTCAGGCTCAAGACAATAGTTTAAAAATACATGGGCTAAGTATTGGTCCTGGTATTGCATCTTCTTCATCGACAACCGCGAAGAGCGGAGCCAGTTTAAATTTTGATATCTCTACAATTGTGAACAAACATATTCTTTCTGTCTATTTCAACTCAGGCATAGACCTAAATGCTGGAGGATTTGATGAAGATTTTACTGAATTTAACTTGACTTATGGTAGAAAATGGTTAGTCGCAAAAGATCTGTATTTCGAAGGGCATATAGGTTTTGGTCTCTTTTCTTATAACATTGATGACGGAGCTGCATCAATTTTATTCGATCTACCAGATAGTACTATTGGTTTTCCGATACGAGCCAAACTACTGTTTTATCCAGTGAAACGATTTGGAATTGGAATCAATCCAAATTTCAATATCAATTCAATTGAAAACGCCTACTCAGCCAATTTCATTTTTCAGTATAATTTCGACTAGATACTACAAGGTTGAATGCTAAAGGGTCATGCGAATTTGGTTTTTGTTTAATTTTTTACTATATTCGTTAAACAATTTTATAACCCTATGAAACGTTCTTCCATATTTCTATCTATTGTTTTCTTATTTGGAGTGCTATCCATTAATATACATGCGCAAGAATTTCAGGGTAAGGCTTACTATTTTTCAAAATCAACAATGAATTTGGGTAATTGGGGAGCACGTATGAGTGAGGCACAAAAAAAACAAATCCAAGAACGTTTAAAAAACAGACTAGAAAAAAAATACATTCTTACATTTAATAAGCAAGAATCGTTCTTTAAAGAAGAAGACAAACTAGATGCTATTTCGGGTGCCACAGATTCTTGGGGCAAGAATTTTACTCCAGGTAATTCCTATAAAAATATTAAAACCAATACACTTATTCAGAACCAAGAATTTTATGGAAAGCGTTTTTTGGTTAAAGATTCGTTACCGCCAATTTCTTGGAAGTTAGCAGCCGAAAGTAAACAAATTGGCAAGTATATTTGTCAAAAAGCCACGGCAATGGTTCCTACAGCTGCATTTCAATGGTATAATTTTTCATGGGGAGAAATTCGCAATCAAAAACCAGCAAACGATGTAACGAAAGATGTAGCCATGACCGAAATTGAAGCATGGTATACACCTCAAATTCCTGTGAGTCAAGGCCCCTTAGAATACTGGGGATTACCAGGATTAATTCTAGAAGTAAACTCCGGAAATACAACAATGTTGTGTTATAAAATAGTTATCAATCCTGATGAAAAAGGATCGATTGAAGCACCATCTAAAGGTAAAATTGTCGCTAAACAAGAATACAAGCAGATTATCACGAATAAGATGAAAGAAATGCGAGATAATCGAGGGAGACCAAGTGGACGTAGACCAGGATCGAGATAGGAGATTTTCATAGCAACTGCTCTTTTCACTTCGTCTCTCTTTTACCTTTTTTACAACCTGTCGTACATAGTTTAATAATTACACGCAACGAAATTATATCTTTGTATCTTAGAAATACAAATTACGAAAACAGTCATGCGGCATTTATTACTTCTGTGCTTATCAATCCTTGTTCTTAATTGTGCAAATGATGATGAAATTCCTGCAACTACAGATAAAGTAGTAGATATCGATGGAAACATCTATAAAACCATCAAATTAGGTGATCAAATTTGGACCACCGAAAACCTAAAGGTTACCAAACTTAACGATGGTACCCCAATAGATGAATGGACTTTGGTAGACGATTGGTATAATGGTAATAATCCCGAATTATTTTATCAATGGGCAGATGCGAGTGATTTAAACAATCTTTTCGATACAGAATTGCCCTTCGATTATTATGGTGCAATGTACAATGAATTCACCTTGGCCAGTGATAAACTAGCCCCAGAAGGATGGCGCATTCCTACCGAAGAAGACTTTAAAATTTTGGAGAATTTCTTGAAGAATAATGGACACTTAAATAATACAGCAACTGTCCTAAAAGCCACATCAGGCTGGGCGCCTGTCACCAGCAGCGGTAGTGATGTTTATGGCTTTAGAGGGTTACCTAATGGTTATGTAGCCGCAACGGGCACGGCCACCGGAGCTCAAGTTATTTGTGTTTGGGCGACGACTACCTTAGATCCATCTCAACAAACCAGAAGAGTGGTAAGCTTATTTGATGAACCCAACATACTATTTTCGAGTAATTCAAATAGATTAGGTGCTGGGGTGCGATTGATCAAAGAATGATAGAACCTTTTGCTTTGACGGTTAAAATGAGTTTCGAATATTCGAAAAGTTGAACAACCTACACAACCTTTTGAAGGTCTTTGTATCTACTATTAAATAGAAAACTATGAAAAAAATTGCCTTGATTTTCGTTATCGTTTGTTTTGTAAGTTGTTCTAGTGAAGATACTTTGGGAGAACAGAGAATTTTAACTGGAGCGTTTAAGGAGTTCGCTCCTGTTGAAAATCGCATTACAGCAAATGTATCTACACAAAACCTCAGCTATTCAATAGAAACTACGGGATCAGGAACTACTTTTACAATTAAGCTATTGAGCAATAGTAGATTAGAATTAAGTTGTAACGAGTGCGACGAAACCGCTCCACAGATCGTTCCTTATAGAATTATAAATTCCGACACTTTCGAAATTGGTAGTTTTCTCTTCACTCCAGAAACAGAATTAATAACGTTCAAACGGATTTAACCAGCTTTAGAAAGAAACCTTCAAAATAATCCTTTTAACGCTTTGTATTGAAAGAGATTACCTAACTTAGTACCCTTGCGTGTACCGCAGAAATACAACTCAATTTTAATTATACTATGCTGAAAAACGTATTAAGTGGTCTTATCTTTCTGGCGCTAGTATCTAGTGCTTTTGCTCAAGAACCTTTACTCATTAACGCCTATAATCGCAACACGACTTCCTTAAACGGATATTGGAAATACATCGTAGATCCATATGAGAATGGCTACTATAATTATCGTTATGAACCTTTTGATCAGCAAAAAAATCCAAGTAAAGGAGCCTATTTTTTAAATTCGAAACCTGATGGCCCTTCTGATTTGGTAGAATATAATTTTGAAAAAATGGATAGTCTTTTAGTTCCAGGAGATTGGAATACACAAAAGGAACGTCTATTTTATTATGAAGGTACAGTATGGTATAAGAAGGAATTCGACTATGCATTATCAAAAGAATCGAATCGAGCTTTTGTATATTTTGAAGCCTCAAACTATAAAACTGAAGTATATTTTAATGGCAAAAAACTTGGCAGCCATGTAGGAGGTTTTACACCCTTTAACTTTGAAGTTACTCATTTACTGAAGAAAAAAAACAATTTTCTTGTCGTAAAAGTTGACAATAAGCGAGTTAAGGAAGGAGTGCCTACACTAAATACTGATTGGTGGAACTACGGCGGACTTACTAGAGATGTTAAAATCATTGAAACTAGTGAAAGTGTTATTC
The DNA here is from genome assembly GCA_947500525.1 of uncultured Flavobacteriaceae bacterium. GTDB lineage: Bacteria > Bacteroidota > Bacteroidia > Flavobacteriales > Flavobacteriaceae > Aureibaculum. The sequence goes on from CANMSH010000005.1 coordinate 191,817, forward strand.
AAGATTATTTTGTGCAATTAGATCCAAAAAACAAGAACAACATAAAAGGATACGTAAGCTTAAATGGGCAAAAAAAGGCATTTGCCGATGTAGAAATTTCGATTCCTAAACTAAAAATAAAACAGAAACTTAAAACTGACAACAGCGGAACCGTAGCTTTTGAAATAGTAGCCAAAAATATGACATACTGGTCTTTAGAAAACCCTTTTCTTTATGAAGTATCTATTGCTACTAAGGCAGAAAAAATTACGGACACTATTGGTTTTAGACAGATTAGTACAAAAGGATCAAAAATTTTACTAAATGATGTGCCCATTTTTTTAAAAGGTATTTCTGTTCATGAAGAAAGTCCAATTCGAGATGGTCGAGGCGCTAGCGAAGAGGATGCCAAAAAACTCTTGCAATGGGCAAGAGAATTAGGATGTAATTATGTTCGTTTAGCTCATTATCCTCATAACGAACACATGGTGCGATTAGCAGATAAAATGGGAATCTTAGTTTGGGAAGAAAACCCTGTTTATTGGACCATTTCATGGAAAAATGAAGGTACTTATGAGAATGCTAAAAATCAACTTTCAGAAGTTATAGATAGAGATAAAAATAGAGCCAGCGTTATTATATGGTCAATGGCCAATGAAACTCCAACCAGCAAGGCCAGAAATACTTTCTTAACGAATTTGGCAAATTTCACAAAGAGAAAAGATCCTACGCGATTGATTAGTGCAGCACTCGAGCAACGCGATTATAAGGGTAACAAATTTATTAGAACTATAGACGATCCTTTTGCTGATGTTGTAGACGTTCTTAGCTTTAATCAATACATAGGATGGTATGATGGTCTACCTGAAAAGGCCGCTAAAATTAATTGGAAAATTGAGCAAAACAAACCAGTAATCATCTCTGAATTTGGTGCGGGAGCTAAATATGGTTTGCATGGTAATAAATATACCAGATGGACTGAAGAGTATCAAGAATACCTGTATATAGAAACCTTGAAAATGCTAAGCCGTATTGACCAGCTACAAGGACTTTCTCCATGGATTCTAGTAGACTTTAGATCTCCGAGAAGGGTCTTACCTGAAATACAAGATACTTGGAATCGTAAAGGTCTCATCTCCGAAGATGGAAAAAAGAAAAAAGCTTTCTTTGTTTTAAAAAATTTTTATGAGAAGAAAGAATAACGAATAAATGAAATAATTCATTCGTTAATTTAGTCACTCAAGTTTTTTAAGAGATACTCAACATCTGCCATATCCGAATTAAATTTTATTTAAAAAATTACTAATAATACACTTCATTCTTTCTAGCTAAACCTATAAATTATCTAATTGATTCTTTGTTTTATCTTCGCTTATGGTCCAAAAGAAACCTACAAAGAAGAAGCGATCAGAACTAGGCACTATTGCTTGCCTATCAAATTGTCCATTAGCATTTGGAGTGTTCGAATAATTATATCCGAATTCATTTTTAAAACCAAATAAATTAGAAGCCGAAATAAAAAGGATTTTTTGTTGCGAAATCAAGTAACTCCAATTAAAACTTATATTATTTAAACTTTTCGTTCTTCCGTCCATGAATATACTTGAGTTAGGGTTATTAAAGGGCCGACCACTTGCATAATTGTATGTCATTCCTACTTGAGATCGTAAGCTATTTACCCAATATTTAGTCACCAACGATGCATTATGCTTGGTCGCGTAATTCGGCATTACCTCTCTAGGAAAATCTTGAAACTTCCGCTTGGTGTCTAAATATGAATATGAAACCCAATATTGTAGATTTTTAATAGTACGTGTATCCTTCCAAAAAAGGTCTAAACCAGAAGCATAACCAAAACCGTTGGTATTGAAATTATGGGAAGGTCTATTAAATTCGCGCTCATACTGCACCAAATTATCATAGTTTTTATAGAATAACTCTGCTCTAAAGAGTTTGTTGTTTTTTTTGTATTGATAATTCAAGATATAATGTGTTGCTTTTTGATAATCAAGATCTTGTGTTATTTTTAATTCATCGTTTTGAGGGGCCTGATAAAAGTTACCATATGCCAAAGATACTTGCGCACGTTTATTAAACTTATACGCCAATGATATTCGAGGTGCCACCGAATACGCATCAAACAATGCACTATACGTCGTGCGAAGGCCAAACTTACCCGCAAAATTAGCTGTAAAAAACATATCGGTTTCCATAAAAGCAGCACTCAAAGTATTCTTAAAATTATATCGAAAATCGTTGTTATTAGTTGCTACACCTTCTTCATCAAAATTGGTAGACATCGTTTCGGCTCCATAGCTCAATTTAAACATGTTGTTAAACGAATGCCTTATCTTTACCTTAGCATGAAAGGATTGTTCTTTACTATTCACATCTAAGTCATCTAAACCTATATTCGATGCACTATTGCTATAACTAATTCCTGTTGTGAGTCTGGTTTTATTTCCTACAAATCCTTCATAAGACGCATTTGTATACCAGTTATTGTTTGTTAAATTTAAACGTACCAACTCATCAAAATTAATATCTTCTTGAGCTACGTCAAAGCGAATTCTATCAAAAGCACTATAAAGCTTGAAAAGTCCGTTTTTCGCAGTATGCCTATATACTGCTTCTCCCGAAATAGACTCTGGTAGTTTATTCCATACGTTCGCATCGGGCACTAATTTATTATAAGGTGCTAAATTGATATAGGCAGCATTTACGGTCAATGCATCTTTCTTCCATTTTTTAGTATGCCCTATCCCCGCGCCCAATGACATAAACGAAAAGTCAGTTTGATTTTGTTTGGGTTCATCGATTGTATTTAGTAACAAAACACTTGATAAAGCATTTCCATACTCGGCAGAATACCCCCCAGTACTAAAAGTGATTCCGTCGAACAGAAAAGGAGAGTAACGTCCTCTTGTTGGTGTATTATTCGCTGTGGGCGTATACGGTTTAAATACCTGTAGGCCGTCAATAAATACTTGCGTTTCTTCGGCTGTACCTCCACGTACAAAGAGACGCCCATCTTCTCCAACCGCAGTCGTACCCGGTAATGTTTGTAAGGCTCCAATGAAATCTCCGGCAACACCAGCCGTAGTCACTACATCTAATGCATTCATTACGGCCACTTTAGTGTTGTCTCCTGCTTGAAATGAACCGGCTGATAATTCTACAGCATCCAGAGTACTGATATCTGGGTAAAGGGTAATAGAAACATCTTTCAAGGAATCTACTTCAGCAATTTGAGTATGTGTTTTATAAGCCAAATATGAAACTACCAACGTTACCGTACCTGTTTCATGAGTAGTAAATGAAAACTTACCTTCATCATTTGTTGTAGCTCCATCATAGGTATTCTCTAAATATACGTTGGCATTGGTGATAGGTTCATTTTTTTTTGTTTTCACAGTACCCGAGATCATCGTTTGGGCAGTTAGCTGAAAAACAGAGCAGAGTAATAAAAGCGTTATTAGTATTTTCATGGATTCATATTTATAGTACAAATATGAATGAGCCGTATGCTTTTGCCCAAAAAGAACTACCGAAACGTCATATTTAGAGGATGAATTGTTATCTTGTAATGCTTTCATCAAAAACTTCAATCAATATGAAAATTGCCAAGCGCATATTTCTTGTTTTATTAATTGTACTTCTACTATTTATAACACATGTTTTTGTTTCTACAGGATATTTTAGAACAATCGAAAATTCATTCGATGGATCTGTCCTAAAGCGTATCAAACTTGCAGGCGCTGAAGATATCATGGTAAATACCAATGAAGGATACGCATTAATATCTGCAACTGCACGGAAAGGTTTACCAAATAAAGAAGAGGAATTTGGAGGTTTGTATTTACTTGATTTAAAAGATGAAATGTTTGGTTTAAAAAAGCTAACAGCTAACTTTAAAAAGTCTTTTGCTCCCCACGGGATTTCTATGTTTAAAACCGACAGTACTCACAAAGTGATGGTGGTCAACCATACGCCAAACGGGCATTCTTTAGAAGTTTTTAGGTTACATAAAGAAACCTTAACACATCAAAATACACTAGTAGATGCATCAATCTTTAGTCCTAACGATGTTGTAATGATTGATTCCAATAGATTTTATTTTACCAATGACCACAAATATACCGAAGGGGTTGGGCGATTGCTTGAAGATTATGCTGGTTTAGCAATTTCAAATGTTATTTATTTTGACGGAGAAAATTATAGAGAAGTTGCCGATGGAATCGCGTATGCGAATGGTATTAACTATGACGCTAAGCGCAATTTACTTTACGTTGCGTCTCCTCGAAAATTTTTAGTCAAAGTATATTCGCGTAACGAAGATGGATCTCTCGAGTTTATCGAAAATATCGATTGTGGTACAGGAGTTGACAATATAGAGCTTGATTCGCAGGGTCATCTATGGATTGGATCCCACCCAAATTTACTGCGTTTTGCCGCCTATGCTAAAGGTAAGAAACAAACAGCTCCCTCAGAGATTATTAAAATTAAGTATCGAGGTACGAATGATTATGACATAGAAATCGTCTATTTAGAAGATGGAAAAACCATGTCGGCATCTACAGTTGCAGTACCATATGAAGATTTGATTATTACTGGTAATGTCATGGATCCTAACTTCTTAATACTTCAGCGAAATTGAGATAGTTTTAGACATAGATGTTTGATTTTATTTAAAAATAAACGAACTTAGATAGCGCTACTTAAACAATTTAGGATGAAAAAGACTAAAAAAATGCAAGACTCGAGAAGAAAATTCGTCAAAAATAGTTTGAAAGTTTCGGCGCTATTACCTTTGACAACTTTAGGCTTACAAAGTCTTGCTCAAAGTTTCCCCAATGCTACGTTAACAAGTAATAATTCAAAACCATTAGATATATTAATCTTAGGAGGAACAAGTTTTATAGGACCTCATCAAATAGCTTATGCATTGAAACGGGGGCATAAAATCACAACGTTTACCCGAGGTAAAACAACACCTTCGATATACAAGAAAGAATTTGAAAAAGTAGAGCAACTTATTGGAGATAGAGAAGACAATTTAAAAGCCTTAGAAGGTAGAAAATGGGATGTTGTTATTGACAATTCTGGAAGAAAAGTTGAATGGACCAAAGCCACTGCAGAACTACTCAAGGATAGCGTAAAAATGTACGTTTATGTTTCATCTGTAAGTGTATTTTATCCGTATTATAAAGCAAATCTTACTGAAGATATGCCGATTGTTTTAAAAGTTCCTGAAAATTTAGAAGATGAAGATGAAAAGTATACCTATGACTATGGAGTCATGAAAGCGAATTCTGAGATTACGGCACAAAGTATTTTCGGTGATGACAAAACGCTGGTAATAAGACCTACTTTTATGACAGGTCCCGCCGATAGAACCAATCGGTTTTTGTATTGGCCTACGCAATTACCAAAAGGAAAAACTGTTATTGTTCCGGGTAAAAAGGAAGATCCCGTTCAATTTATTGATGTGCGTGATGTTGCCGAATGGATGATTCGTTTAGTAGAGAACAAAACTTCGGGAATCTTCAACGCCGTTGGTCCAGCCAAAACAATGACTATTCAAGAATTTGCAACTACATCAAAACGTACCTTTGAATCTCAATCAAATTTAGTCTACATCGATGATTATGATTTTCTAAAACAGCATCGTTTGAGATACTTAATGCCTTGGGTTCTTGATAGTGAAAAATATCATGGCATCTCTCGCGTAAGCGCCAGAAAATCTATAAAAAATGGTTTGACTTACAGAGCATTTTCCGCAACTATGAAGGATACTCATGATTGGTGGTTTTCGAATGCTGTTGATACGAAGCGACGAAATGCATATCAAACCGATAGCAATGCCCTTCATAATCGTCAAAAAGAATTGCTATCAAAATGGAAAAAACATCGCTCAAATTAATTTAAAACATACTATTATGACACTTGGTAATTTCTCAATAAGTCTCGCTGTTAAAGACATTAATGCGTCAAAAGAATTCTATGAAAAACTTGGCTTTACTCAATTTGATGGGAGTCTAGAGCAGCAATATCTAATAATGAAAAATGAGAAGGCCATTGTTAGTTTATTCCAAGGAATGTTTGAAAATAATATCATTACTTTTAATCCAGGATGGGATGAAAATGCACAAAAGCTTGATCATTTTGATGATGTTAGAACTATTCAACATGAATTACTTCAAAGTGGAATTAAAATAGAGAACGCAATTGATGAAAGCTCTACAGGGCCAGCTCATATTATGGTGTTAGACCCTGACGGAAATGCTATATTAATTGATCAGCATGTATAGTATATTAATACCCAAAAACAAAGAATATGGATAATAGACGTACTTGGTTGAAAAAAATTGGTTTAGGCACTTTGGGTCTAGGCGTGAGTCAATATGCTTCCTTTGGCCAACCTATGACAGCGGCGATTAAATCAAAAAGTGATGATCAAACGATTGCTTTAAATGCGAATGAGAATCCATATGGTCCATCTCCTTTAGCACGTATTGCTATGGCTGAGAGTATCAATTCGAGCAATAGATATGGATGGTCTATCAATTCTAAATTGATTTCGACCATTGCTCAAAAAAATGAACTCTCAAGAGAACATATTACTTTAGGCGCAGGCTCAACTAAAATTTTAAATCTTGCTTTACTGTATGCTTCAATGAATAAAGGCAGTCTTGTAATGGCCGATACTACTTTTGATTTTTGGAAATCTCCTGCCAAAACCTTAGGACTCAATGAAATTAAAATACCACTAACGGCAGATAAAAAACATGATTTAAAAGCCATGCTCAAGGCAATTGAACCAGATACCCGCATGGTCTATATTTGCAATCCAAATAACCCTACTGGTACCATTTGTGACCGTAACGAATTAGTTTCCTTTGTACGGGAAGTCTCAAAAAAAACGCTGGTATTGTTAGATGAAGCCTATATTGAATTAACAGATCAAAAATCTTTAGCTTATTTGGTAACCACTACTAAAAACTTAATCATTACTAGAACATTTTCAAAGATGTATGGATTGGCGGGAGCAAGAATTGGATATGCGATAGCGCATAAGGCTACTATAAAAAAACTAAAGTCATTGCAATCTTGGCCTGGTGGAAGTCTTAGTTTGGTTTCTAAGGCTGGAGCACTCGCTTCGTTAAAAGACACAACGTTTCAAAAAGAGACGTTCAATTTAAATCGAACGGTTCGGGCCTATACGATCAAACAATTGGAGTTACTCAACATTAAATGTATTCCGTCACATACAAATTTTCTTTATTTTTCTCTGGCCAACTATGATAAGGACTTTTTTGAACAATTAGAAAATCATGATATACTTGGCACCAGAATTTATGAGGCAAACGGGCAATGGTCAAGGATTACTATTGGAACAATGGATGAAATGAAAACATTTATTTCTGCGTTAACATAAATCACCAAAAAACCCGAAGAATTTTCTTCGGGTTTTTGTTACCTCTGCATTTGATTGTCTTTTAATGAGACGGTGGTGATAGCACACCATTAATAACGTGTACTATACCGTTTGAGGCTTCTATATTTGCCAATGTAACTTTGATATGACCATTCAACACTACATCTCCGTTTATCAATTCAACTGTAACTTGTTCACCTTGTGCAGTTGTTACTGTTTTCTTTTCGATTAAATCAGCTCCGGTGAATTTTCCAGCTGCCACATGATATAACAATACTTCTTTCAAGGCATCTCCTTCTGGAAGTGCACTCAACGCAGCGAACGCATCATTTGTAGGAGCGAAAACTGTAAAAGGTCCATCTCCTTGTAATGTCTCAACTAAATCTGCGGCAATTAAAGCATCAACCAACGTTGAGAAATTTTCATCTCCTGTAGCGATATCAACAATAGATGGTAATTGAGAACTTGGTGGAAGCAATACTCCATTAATCACATGAACAATACCATTAGATGCCATTACGTTCGCACCCACAACGGTAATATTACCATTCAATACTACATTACCATCAACCAATTCTATTGTTACTTCTTCTCCCTGAACTGTTGTAACCGTTTTCATTTCTACTAAATCAGCTCCAGTGAACTTACCTGCTGCTACATGATATAACAGCACTTCTTTCAATGCATCTCCAGAAGGAACAGCATCTAAAGCTTTAAAAGCGTCATTTGTAGGCGCAAATACTGTAAAAGGTCCATCACCTTGTAATGTCTCAACTAAATTCGCAGCGGTTAAAGCGTCTACCAAAGTTGAGAAATTTTCATCTCCTGTAGCAATCTCTACTATCGATGGTAGCAACGAGCTTGGCGGAATTAATACGCCATTAATTACATGTACAATACCGTTAGAAGCCATGATGTTTGCTCCCACTACGGTTACATTACCGTTTAAAACAACATTACCATCTACTAATTCTATCGTAACTTCTTCTCCTTGAACTGTGGTAACCGTTTGTTTTTCTAACAAATCTGCTCCTGTAAATTTCCCGGCTGCTACGTGGTAAAGTAATACTTCTTTTAAGGCATCTCCAGAAGGTACAGCATCCAAGGCTTCGAATGCTGCATTTGTTGGTGCAAATACTGTAAATGGCCCATCTCCTTGTAATGTTTCAACTAAATCTGCCGCACTAAGAGCACCTACTAATGTTGAGAAATTTTCATCTCCTGTAGCAATTTCTACGATAGAAGGTAAGTTTAAGCTTGGCGGAATTAATACACTGCTTAATACGTGAATAATACCATTACTTGTACGAATGTTTGCTTGGATCAATTTGACAGTATCATTAATAACAATTTCATTGGCCTCGTTCAAACTAACATTGATGTTCTCACCAGCTAGCGTTTCAACAATCTCCTCCTTCAATAATTTTTGTGTTCTGAGCTTCTTTCCAACTACGTGATATAATAACACTTTTTTTAACGTTTCTCCTTCTGGAATTGCATCTAAGGCACTAAATGCATCGTTTGTAGGTGCCAATACGGTGAATGGCCCTCTGCCCTGCAACGTTTCAACTAAGTTAGCTTCGCTTAAGGCACTTACTAATGTTGTAAACCTACTATCTCCAGCAACAAAATCAACAATCGTTTTACTAGGAGTAGTTAAACTGGTTAGATCGGCCTTCCAATCACCAGCACTTAAACCGTTTCTATTAAATAACTTAAATCTACCGTCAAGGTTACCATTTTCATCGGCAACTCCATAACCGTAAATAAAATTAGAACGCGATAGTCTTATAATTAAATAGACTATTCCGTCACTTACCCATGCCCCGCGCACAGCAGCTCTGGTTCCGTCTTCTAAGTCTAAACTTCCTCTAATAATGGCAAAAGAAGCATGAAATAGAGTAAATCTAAGTTTCAAATCACCTTCGAGCTGAACACCACTATCTGGTCCATACTGCGCTTCTGCAGAAAAGTCATATGTGCGTCTTTCTATTGTTAAAGAAGACTTTGCGTTTGCAGATTTACCATTGGAATCTGCTTCCTCAGTAAGTTCTCCATCAATGGTTTCTTGAGTCATTGTTTCGATGTCATCGAAACTTATAATTTTTGATTCTATGAATTCAGTTTCATCTATGGCTTGATCGAATTCGAAAACAGAATCTTCGTTACATGACGTGACCATAAAAATTAAAAGTAAAATAAATAGTTTGGGCGTTTGGTTTTTGAATAATTTTTTCATTTGTTGAAATTTAAAATTGAGTTTTTATTGTTAACTAAGCTGTTTGATTTATGTTAATTTTGTTTAACTTTTTAATCAAATAGTTCAACATTTAAATGCTCAATTTTAAAAAAGGTTGCTCCGTATATTTTGTGTTTAACAAAACTTTAACAAATCAAATGACTTTTTAAGTGAATCCAGCAAAACTCCAGACATGAGGTTCGTACGGGAAAGAAACCTAGCGAATTATATTGTTTTTATAAGTGGTTATCGCACGTTCGCGTGCAAATTTATGTTCAACCATAGGTTTAGGATAGGTGAGCTCATCAAAATCTTTTATCCATGTTCGAATATAAGTACCATCCTTATCAAACTTATCTTGTTGGGTCATTGGATTAAAAACTCGAAAGTAAGGTGCCGAATCACAACCTGTACCCGCTGCCCACTGCCAATTACCGTTATTTGATGAAAGATCATAATCGAGTAGTTTTGAAGCAAAATAAGCTTCTCCTTTACGCCAGTCTATTAACAAATGTTTACATAAAAACCCAGCTGTAATCATACGTACTCTGTTATGCATGTAGCCTGTTTCATTTAATTGCCGCATACCGGCATCTACCATTGGGTATCCGGTTTCTCCTTTACACCATTTATCGAAATCTTCGGGAGTGTTGCGCCAAGGCACACCATCATAGGCAGGCTTAAAGTTTTGAGTTACCACTTTAGGAAAATGATAAAGTATAACCTTAAAAAACTCGCGCCACACCAGTTCGCTCAAAAAAGTAGCATTTCGTTTCATAGATAATGCTACCAATTTTCGAATGCTCACCGTACCGAATCGTAAATGGGGAGATAAATAAGAAGTCTTATCGACCGCAGGAAAATCTCTATGCGTTTCATAGGCCTCCATGGCATTTAAGACATAAGGTTTAACGACATGCTTACTTCTAGAAAATCCAATTGAATCAAGTGATGGCATTGGTATATGTGTTGAATAACAATACTCTAATAATTCTCTTTTATAAGCTATTGATTGAAATTCGGTCGATTCAAACGTCTGTAACCACCGTTTCTTAAATGGTGTAAAAACTGTATATGGCATACCGTTATCTTTGAGCACCTCATTTTCTTCGAAAATGACATCATCTTTATAAGTGCTCACGGTTATACCATTATCTTCTAATAACTTCTTTACTAAAATATCTCTTTGAATAGCATAAGGCTCATAGTCTTTGTTGAAGAATACTTCCTTAATGGTATACTCCTTCAATAACTCCTTCCAAATTGACAGGATATCACCTTTCTTTATGAGTATTGTTTTTCCGAGCGTATTGAGTTCCTCATGAATATTAGAAAGTGTTTCATGAATGAATTGAACTCGTCCATCATCTTTAGATAATTCATTCAATATTGCGGTATCAAAAATAAAAATGGGTAGTACTGGCAATCCACTCTTCAAGGCATGATATAATCCCGTATTATCAACTAGTCGTAAATCTCTACGAAACCAAAAAATTGCAATACTATGCTTTGACATGGTGTGAGGGCGAAGTCTTTTTAAATTTTTCTATTAGTAAAATACTCATGAACAACATATTAAATGCATATCCGATATCTTCTATTGGTATTGTACCAATACGAATTCCTAGATTTTCATCATTATTATACCAAACTACTTGTTCTTCGATAAAACTACCAGTGAGTATTCCGTTTACGATGAAAAAAGGAATTAAGATTACAAGAAACGTGATATAAAAACTCTGTAATTCTTTATGCTGAGTAATTACGCTAAAGCTCAAAATAACAATCAATAAACTATAGTTATAAAATGTATACGCTTTATCAAAATTTATAAGTACCACCACTCCTAATAGAAGGATCAAACCGATTGATATATATGTAGTTGCTTTTCTACTAAGACCAATGTTAGGGAAAAAGTATTTTAAGGCATAATGCGTAAAAATACTCGCATACGGAATACAAATAAAAAACAACCATTCTTCAATGGGAAGGTTTATAATATTGACACCTAATAAATACATTTCATTAAAGCCCCAAACGCCTTGCTCAGTGAAAATAACATCCCAAATAATAAAAATGGTCGCGGTAATTAGAATAGCTAAAAAAACTTGTTTCCACCACTTTATGAAATACATTTTTTTTTCAAAACTATAGAGTAATGGAATACTCAGTGAAGCAATGTTTAAAAAAAAATAGAGAGACATCTATATTTTAAAATATTTAAGCGGTACGTACAACATCCCGAAGCATTCGCCATGTTCTTTACCAAGGTGCTTATGATGCGTTTTATGGGCTTTTCTTAAGCCGATAAGGTATTTGTTATTTGTTTTTTTAAACCATTTAAAACGTTGATGAATTAATACATCGTGTATTAAAAAGTAGGCTAAGCCGTATAACATAATTCCTAATCCAATGAAAAATAAATAATTCAACCCGCCGTCGACACCAAAATAAAAAAGGGCAATACTAGGAGCAGCAAAAATCACAAAGAAAATATCATTCCGTTCAAAAGTGTCTGGGTATTTTGGTTGATGATGATCTGAATGAAAATACCACATGAACCCGTGCATTACAAACTTGTGCGTTAACCAAGTAACACATTCCATCAATAAAAAAGTGCCTATCGTAATTGCGATAAATAACAAAATCATCATTTTTAGATCATATTTAATTTATACTTCACATAAGATCTCGCGAGTAAACTCATTTTTAATGGGTTTGATACTCTTATTCTTGTATTCATAATTTTCTCAGAAGGGGTATTATTCAATTTTTTCAGCAATTGTCTATAATATTTATAGGCCGTATATACACCAAACTTAGCTTCATCTGGTAATCCCATGATACCTTTATATGCCGCTTCAAAATCGTGTTCTATTTCCCGTATAATTTTAGCTTTCGATTCTATGTTCAGTTCAACCATATTGACATCAGGAAAATAAGACCGATTTAATACTTCTACATCATCTTTTAAGTCTCTTAAAAAATTAACTTTTTGGAAAGCAGACCCAAGTCGCATCGCAGGTTCTTTTAGTTCATTGTAACGTTGTACATCTCCATTAACAAAAACTTTTAAGCACATTAATCCTACAACATCAGCAGATCCGTAAATGTAAGCTTTATACTCCTCTTTGGTATATTCAGATTTGTTTAAATCTAATTTCATACTAGTCAAAAAAGACTGAATCAAATCGTCATCAATTCCATACTTTTTCACCGTTGCTTGAAATGCATTCAATATAGGGTTCAAGCTAATTCCTATCTCATGTGCCTTATAATAATCGCTCTCGAACTCATTAATCAAGGTTTCTTTATCAAAACCATGAAACGTATCTACAATTTCGTCGGCAAACCGAACAAATCCATAAATACTATAAATAGCGTCTCTAATCGATGGTGCTAACATTTTAACTGCTAGCGAGAAAGAGGTACTGTAAGACTTCGTAACTAACTTACTACAATTTACCGAAACAGTATCAAATAATTCCTTCATATTCTTTAGTGATAGAAAATTGTTTCATAATCAAACTTGCGGCAATTTTGCCAGAAATTAATGCCGGAGGCACGCCTGGTCCAGGAACAGTTAATTGTCCTGTAAAAAATAAGTTGGTCACTTTTTTACTCTTAATTTTAGGTCGCAAAAATGCCGTTTGAAGCAATGTATTTGCGAGCCCGTATGCATTCCCTTTATATGAATTATATTCTTTAACAAAATCATTCACACAAAACGATTCTTTGAACAAGATACTATTTTTTACTTCTTGATCAGTAATTTTTTCAAATCTTTCGATAATTATATTAAAATATTTTTCTCTTAAATCTTCACTATCCTCTATGCCAGGGGCTAATGGAATTAAGAAAAAGCCACCTTCTTTACCTTCAGGGGCAAACCCTTCTCCGCTAAGGCTTGGAAAATTTGCATAGAATAACGGGTCTTTCGGCCAAGACGGGGTGTCATAAATAGCGTTTGCATGTGCATCAAAATCAACGTCAAAAAACAATGAGTGATGTGATACATTCTTCAATCTTTTATCAAAACCTACGTAAAAAAGTAGTGATGAGGGTGCAAAAGTTCTTTTATCCCAATATTTCTCAGAATATTGCCGATATTGCTGATCGAGTAAGGTTTCTGTATGATGATAATCGGCACCGCTTAATACAACTGTCGCCTCCACTAATTGATCATTCACAATAACGCCAGTTGTTACATTATTTTCTGTAACAATTTTAGTCACATTTTGGTTTGTTTTGATTTCAACTCCCAAACTCAAAGCTAGACTCGACATCGCTTCAATAACGTCGTACATACCTCCCTTAGGATGCCAGGTTCCTAAACCAAAATCGGCATAATTCATGAAACTATAAAACGAAGGAGTATCACTTGGTTTGGCACCCAAAAACAAGACAGGAAATTCTAGTATTTGTATAAGTTTTTGACTCTTTATATTTTTTCTCACGCGTTTACTTATACTCGTGAAAAACTGATTCAAACGACGCACAGTAACCGGTGTGATCAACTCAGCGATAGACTGACCTGGTTTATAAACCAAATCTTTAATGGCAACTTCATAATTAAATTTGGCGGCATTAATAAACTCTTTTAAATATTGAGAACTTCCTTTTTCTGTTTCCTCAAAAACTTTACAGATTGAGTCAAAATTATCAGGAATTTGAATAGCATTATTTTCACCAAAAAAAACCTTATACGCCGGATTTAATTTTTCTAAAGAATAATAATTTGATGGCTTCTTCTCGAAATCGGCAAAGAAACTTTCAAAGACATCGGGCATCCAGTACCAAGATGGTCCCATATCGAATTTAAAACCTTCTTTTTTTAATACTCTTGCGCGACCTCCTACAGTCTTATTTTTTTCCAAAACCACTACATCAAAACCTGCTTTTGCCAAATAACAGCTCGCTGCTAGTGACGAAAATCCAGATCCAATAATTACTACCTTATTAATCATTAACTATTTTTAATTTGTGATCTTCAAAAACGTGCAACAATTCTTTGATTGAAGCAAATGGCTCTATGTTTTTTGGCATTTTCTTAGTCATATTTTCTGCCGCTCTTCTACCTAAAAACCAAAATTTATTCTCAGTATTTTTAATTAATAGTTCGTTCACTTCTTCTAAATAATTGTCTAGCGCCTCGTTTGAAGGTTCTACGGTAAAATATGAAATGAAATGAATATTGGTGTAAAATTCTTTTAAGTCTATTATGAACTCTTTCGCAATATTCTGCCCTAAATAAATCGAATGATATCCTCTAAGTGTTAGTTCATAATGCAGATATAAAAGCCCTAACTCATGAATCTCATTTTGAGGTAAATACAATACAAATACTTTATCTAACTTACTATGATTGATCGATTGATTACGTTCAATATTAGATTGTAATTTTTGCGTAATTAAATTTGAAATAAAATGCTCATGTACCGGTTTGATCGACTTTGTTTGCCACAAGCTGCCAATATGATCAAGCAAAGGAATAAATACTTCCAAAAATATTTCTCTAAACGTTTTGTAACCCAATAGCTTGGTATAAGCTTCGTTAAACAAAGTCGTGTCAAAATTTAACATCGCGACTTTAAACGAATTCAATGCACCTTCTTCTATGGCCTTGGTATTCACCAATTCTTTTGCCTTTAAAAACAGCATATCTTCAGAAAACTGAGCAATTTTTGAAATTTTATAACCATTGTTATAGAGCAGATTTATATTCAATAATTTCAAGAAATTGTCTGCATCGTAATAACGAATGTTTGTATCTGTTCTATTTGGTTCTAATAATTGATATCGCTTTTCCCAAATTCTAATCGTATGAGATTTTATTCCAGTAAAATTTTCTAAATCTTTTATAGAGAATTTCGTTTTAATGGCATTTAACATATGTAGGGCGTGTTTAATTATAAAACTTTAAAGTTAAACAAAAGTACAATAAATTTTAATACATTCATGTTGCCATTTCTTTTTTTAACATGACATTAGTATCGAATCGACTTATCATAAAACAGTACACCTCAGCCAATTTAGATGATTTCAACACCATTTTAATGAATGATACTATCATGAAAGGCATTCGTGGAAAAGGGTATAGTAGGGAAGTTTCAGAGGGAAAATTTCAAGAAGCTTTACTCGAAAATGAACAAAATCATACCCTAGGCTTTTATAACGTCACTAACAAAGAAATACATTAACTAGTTGATTTTTAGAAATTTGTATTAATGGAGGGTGGTAATTTAGAAATTGGTTATGCATTAGTTGAGAGCTTATGGGGTTACAGATTCGCATCTGAAATTGTCGCTACCTTACTACAACATGCCCGAAAGCACCATCCTAACAAAGAAATAATAGGCATTGTAAATATCGAAAATCGTGCATCTGCCAGCGTACTACTGAAAAAAGGTTTCAAATTAAAAACAAGTAGACTATTAGATAATAATGAGGTAGACTATTACCATTTTTCTAAATAAATTTGCTTTCTTGTAACAAAATGGACAAACTGATTACTTATATATTGAAATCAACCAAAAAGTGACCAAAGAACTCGAACATAATTTTGTAACAGATTTAGAAAAGCATCAAAATATTGTACACAAAGTTTGTAGATTATATACAAACAGTCAAGATGCTCATAATGATTTGTTTCAAGAAATATCCATTCAACTATGGCGTGCTTATCCTAAGTTTAGAGGAGAGGCAAAGTTTAGTACATGGATGTATCGTGTTGCGATAAATACAGCCATTACCCTGTTTCGAAAATCAAAAAGAAGAGTGCAAACTCAAGATTTTGACACAGTGTTATTTAAAATTCAATCTTCTGAGTATGACGATACTGAAGAAGAACAATTGAAGTTACTTTACAAAGCAGTAAAGCAGCTTTCAGATATAGACAAAGCCCTTGTTTTCTTATATTTAGAAGACAAGAATTACACCGAAATAGCTCAAACAATGGGGATTACAGAGGTGAATGCAAGAGTGAAAATGAACAGAGTGAAGGGTAAATTAAAGAAAATATTAAATCCGTAATTATGGATCAATTAGATTTATTAAAAAAAGATTGGAAGAAACAAGAAAGTTCTCTTCCAAAATTGTCATTTGAAGATATAACGAAGCTCATTCATAAAAAGTCTTCATCTATCGTAAAATGGATTTTTATAATTAGTGTCCTAGAATTTTTACTTCCACATTTGGTTTATTTCTTAGTTGACTTTAAAAAAGGAGCTACCAAAGGTTATTTAGAATTGGGCAACTTCTATATTGTTATTAATATTGTTTTTTATACAATTGTACTTGTTTTTATTTACCTTTTTTACAGAAATTACAGATCAATATCTGCCAATTCGAATCCCAAAGTTTTAATGCAAAATATTATAAAGACTAGAAAAATAGTGAAATATTACATTTGGTTTAGTCTTTCTATGATACCGTTGGTTGGAGGTGTTCTTTTTTATAAAGCCATTTATTCTGAAGAATTTTTAGAGAAAATACCCGAAGGAACTAATATGATGGTAGTTTGGGGTATTGTTGTACTAGTCCTCTTGTTGTTGGTATGTGTATTTTATCTGTTTTACAGACTTATTTACGGAACACTCCTCAATAAATTAAAAGCCAATTACAATGAATTGATGAGCAATGGTAATGGGGAAAGTTTACAAGATATCTAAGCTTCCTTTTCCTTCTCGTATTACTTCTATCTCATCTTGAGATAAATCTATTACAGTAGACGGTATGTTTCCTCCATAACCGCCATCAATAACCAAATCAACATGTCGTTGCCATTTTTCAAAAATTAATTCTGGATCGGTTGTATATTCGATGACATCATCATCATCTCGAATTGAAGAAGAAACAATTGGATTTCCTAGCTGTTTTACTATTTCTCGTATAATAGTATTATCTGGCACTCTAATTCCAACAGTTTTCTTATTTTTAAATGCCTTGGGTAAGTTTGTGTTTCCTGGAAGAACAAAAGTATAAGCACCAGGTAAGGCTCTTTTTAAGATTTTATAAGTAGCTGTATCAATTTGCTTTACATAATCTGACAAATGACTTAAATCATTGCAAACAAAAGAAAAATTGGCTTTCGCCAATTTCACATTTTTTAGGCGTGCAATGCGCTCTAGAGCTTTCGTATTTGTAATGTCACACCCCAATCCGTACACGGTATCCGTAGGATAAATAATTAATCCTCCTTTGCGCAATACAGCAACGGCTTTATCAATTTCTTTAGGATTAGGATTAGCACTATATATTTTTACAAACTGAGCCATAGGCTAATTTACAAAAAATACAGTACTTCTTTTGTGGCACTAAGCGTTTACAATTAATCTGAATCCTTCGCCATGAATATTGATAATCTCAACTTCTGGATCATCTTTTAAATACTTACGCAATTTGGCAATATAAACATCCATACTTCTCGATGTAAAATAATTATCGTCTCGCCAAATCTTGGTAAGTGCTAATTCTCTTGGCATCAAATCATTTACATGTAATGCCAACATTTTAAGTAGTTTATTCTCTTTAGGAGACAGCTTTTTAATTTCATTACCGTCGTAAGATAAATGTCTCAACTTTGAGTTTAGGTGAAACTTTCCAATGTTGAATTCATGCTGTTCTTCTTCTGTGACAACATCAACTTCTTTGCGCTGCAATATTGCCTTAATTTTATACAACAATACTTCAGAATCAAAGGGTTTATTCAAGTAATCATCAGCCCCTACTTCATATCCCTTTAACACATCTTCTTTCATTGTTTTAGCAGTTAAGAAAATAATAGGAACTTCTGAATTCGTAGCTCTAATATCTTTTGCCAGCGAAAAACCATCTTTTCTCGGCATCATGACATCTAAAATACAAATATCAAAATCGTCGTTCTTAAACATAATTAAGCCTTCTAAACCATCCTTAGCATGTGATACATCATAATCATTTAGCATTAAATAATCTTTCAGTACCGTTCCAAAGTTTGGATCGTCTTCTACTAATAGTATTTTTTTATTTGTCATTTCTTTTATTTTATATTAATGGTAATTTCACAGTGAAAGTGCTTCCTTTACCTTTTTCACTTTCAACGTATACACTACCATGATGATGTTCTACAATTTTTTTAACATATGAAAGTCCTAAACCGTGTCCTTTCACATCATGAATATTTCCTTTTTGCTCTCTATAAAATTTATCAAAAACATTTTTCTGAACACTTTTGCTCATTCCAATACCTTGATCTTTTACTTTAATAATAATATTTCTTCCGGCATTATTGGTAGAAACATCAATTTTTGGTGATTCATTTGTATATTTAATAGCATTGTCTAGCATATTCACTACAACATTCGTCAAGTGAAACTTACTTGCCATAACTTCATTTTGTTTCGCATTTAAGTTTACATTTATAAAACCACCTTTGTCTTTTATAATCAAATCAACATGCGTAACCGCTTCTTCAATCACCTCATGAATATCAATCACCTTTGACGTTAAGTCTAACTGATTCTTTTCTAGTTTCGATATTCTTAGCACATTCTCTACTTGACCATGCATACGCTTATTTTCCTGACGGATCATATCTGTATAACGCAACACTTTTTCTTGATCATTTATAATCTTCGGATTCTTAATAGCATCTAACGCCAAATTAATCGTTGCTATTGGTGTTTTAAACTCATGCGTCATATTATTTATGAAATCAGTCTTAATTTCAGAAATTTGTTTTTGACGCAATAATTGATATAAAGCACTTGCAAATGCGAGTATTATAATCAATATAAATACCGCTGCAAAGATTAAAATATTCGATATAGTCGCTAGAATGTACTTTTCCTTTCTTGGGAAACTCACGAATAACTGATAATCACTACTTCCTTCATTATCTACAAATAGTGGTACTCCATAGCTCTTTGATCTTTCTTTTCTAAACTTTTCAGATTTCAACTTGGTTGCTAGACCTTCATTGTATACTCCAAATTCAAAATCAGCATCTACTCCTCTCGCTCGCAACTCATCATATAGATTCATCTTAATCTCGTCATATGAAATACGATCATAAATGGGTCTACGGGGTGCAATGTCCTTAAAAGCGCTCTCAAATTGGGCTCGCTCTAGTCCAGACAAACGTCCCACCATTCGAATCCTTTCTTCGGGACTAAGCTCTTTCAAATCATCATCATCTTTAAAACTATTTAGTTTTGATATTTCCTTTTGCTTTTCACTAAAAAATGTTTTAAACGCAACCGTATCACTATCAAATAAAGAAGCTGACGGTCGATAGCTATTTTCTAGGATACTCTGTCTAAATGTAAATATTTCATTTTTGGTCGTATCTATTTGTTGAAAAAAGATATCTTTTCTACCGGTTTCCAAAGAACGTTGAACATTATCAATAACAGGAGCAAATTCTTTGTAATAGTAATCGAACTCCTTTTCTTGAATTGTTTCTGAGACTTTTGCAAGGGCAAATTTGACGTCATTGGAGAATTGTTTTTCTCTAATTTCTATTGAATTATTAATCCAATAAATCTGCACAGCAATAATCCCAATTAAAGCAGTACCCATAAGTACAATTAAAAGTATAAATATGCGTCTACTCATTCTTTAACAAATTTAATTCTTCTAGACTCATTTGGCTATTCTTTAACTAATATTAACGTAAAGAAGTTCATTTTAACAATTTTTTAAGAAATTGCTATTTTTCTGAGACTGTCCTTATTAATTCTAGTATTTTTTTATGAATCTCTTGCGTACTTTTTTTTGTAGAAATTAAATCAATATTCTCGATTACAAAGTTAGATTTTTTTATTTTTTCTTCATCTGGAATTTGATTTTTTATCCGTGCAATGACTTGCGATCTTTTGACATTGTCTCGAGCAATGACACGCGCTATTTTTTCCTCGATTGGAGCAGTTACTGTAATAATATAATCAAAGTTATAAAAGGTATTATTTTCAAAAAGAATGGCATTTTCTTGAATTACATAAGGTGAGTTTTGTTTTCTTATCCACCGCTTAAAACTATTTCTAACAGATGGATGTACAATGGCATTGATAGCAGCTAGTTTCCTTGTATCGTTAAAAATAATTTCTGCCAAATATGATCTATTAATTTCATTTCCTATGAACGCCTCTTCTCCAAACTCTATGATTAATTTGGCCTTCACAGTTCTTGAAGTACGCATCAAGCGTTTCGCCTCAATATCTGCCACATAAATTGGTATGCCCAATTCTGAGAAAAATTTGGCAACTGTAGATTTACCAGCACCTATTCCTCCTGTTAAGCCAACAACAATCATTTTTCGAGTAAAAATTCAACCTCGTTTGGTACAATCTTCACACCAGTCACAAAACTCGGTTTATTAACAACCTTAGGAATCAAATAATCAATACCATCACTTTCAATGATGCTAAAATCACAAACAACCTCGAAATCATTCTCATCTATTCTATTAAAATCAGATAGACCTACCTGAAACACAACCTTAACCTTATCGGGAAAAGTCTTAATAGTATACGCATTTGGTACATTTTTAACCTTAATTGGCACTTCTATAGTACGTTCAGTAAATTTCTCTACTTTTCCTTTTATTGTTACCAATTCTGTTGAATAGGTAAGCTTTGAAGTTTTGGCGTTCGAAATTATTTCAATTTCTCTATGAATCGTATCTTGAACATCTTCAATTTTCAAGCTTTTGGTCGATACATAGATAACAGAATCAACTAAACTTTTCGGGCCAGAAATTGTTATGTAAGGAGGATCTACCTCTAGATCTCCAGATAAATTATAGCCAGATTTGTACTGAATTGTTACATCTGGCTCTACTTTTACTTTTTTACTAATACTCTTTCCTAATTCAAAAAGTAAGGTATCGGGTTCGATCCCTATGACTTCTGATTTGGCGAAAGAATTGTTGACTGAACCCAATACCGTAGAAGAAAGTAAGTAATACTCATCGCGTCGTTTTCTCTTGCTATTTTTGAGACTCACCTCGACTTTTCGATTCGTAAATTTATGTTTCAATAACGTAAATCCAACGGCACGCAACGTTACTTTCACAACGGTTTCAGGTTCTGATTGTAACATTTTATTTTTAGGAAGATCTGTGTAATTAAGATCTACATTTACCGTAGATGTATATGTTCTGGATAGTTTGATAAGCATCCAAAAAACAAACGCTAGTATTAAAAACAACAAAAAAACATGCAGCTTTCTATTGTTTTTAAACGTTTTTTGTTCTTGGTTCATCTTTCGCCCTAAGTTTGATTCTAAAATATTAAAGATATAAAAAAAAAAATGGGTTTTGATACCAAAACCCACTCAAATTTGATTCTTAATCTCTTATTTCTTTACAACTTCTTTGTTGTATTTTTTACTAAGTTCCATTGATATCGCTGAGCGCTCAAACTTAATTTTACCAGCGCCAGTTTCAATAACACAAGTTTTATCAGTATCGTTAAGATCGATAATTTTTCCATGAATGCCACTTGTTGTTACCACTCGTGCTCCTTTTCGTATACCCGCCTGAAAGTTTCTTTCATTTTTTTGACGCTTCATTTGTGGTCTAATCATAAACAAATAGACAATCAGTATCATCATTGGAATCATTAGATAATTACCTAATCCTCCTCCTGATGCTTGTAAAAATATGGTTTGTAACATAGTAAATATATCAGTTCTTAATTTATGAGTTTGCCTCTTTTGGTTTAATTTCCGTTTTAATAATTACAGACTCTTTACCACTTGGTGTATTTGTAGTAAGTGTAATTGTCTTCGTAACTTTATTTGACTTTCCTGCAGAATTAAACTTAACTTTTATCTCGCCTTCGCCTCCAACCGGAATTGGTTCTTTAGGCCATTCAGGTACAGTACAACCACATGTGCTTGTGGCATTGGTAATAATCAAATCAGATTTCCCAGTGTTTTTGAATGTAAAAGTCGTCTCTACAACATCTCCTTGTGTAATCACACCAAAATCATGAGAAGCTCTATCAAAAGTAAGCCCTGCAGCTCCTTCATTGGTCTTATAATCACGTTCTTTAGCAACTTCTAAATTTGCTTTATTAATTTTACCTGCAACATTTTCTTTACACGATGTAAACGAAGCACATAAAACGAATAACATTAATATTTTTTTCATTGTCCTATATTTTAGTAATTAATATCCTTGGTGTAAAATTATAAATTTTATAGTAATCCTCTACCACTTTTTTTCAATTTACCCGAACTTGTGTATTCTTTTGAAATTTTATCCAATACTCCATTAATAAAAAAACCACTTTTAGAGGTTGAATAATCTTTGGCAATTTCGATATACTCGTTGATCGTAACCCGCACTGGTATCGATGGGAAATGTACAAATTCGGTTAAGGCCATTTTAATCAAAATAAGATCTAATTCAGCAATTCTATCAGCATCCCAATTTGGCGTCTTATCATCAATATCTTTGTTAAAATCCGCGTGATGTAATGCTACTTTCTTAAATAACTCCCCTACAAATTCTTTATCCTCATCATTGCCATAAAGAGTATCACCCACAAAAGGCTTTTGTTGACTCATTTTCGAAAATGATTTTAAAACCGTCGTATTTACTAGAGGTAGATCATCAATCCAGCTAATATTTTGGCTTTCGAAATAATCAAACAATTTATCGTTAGGAGCGACTACCTCCTTGAAAATTGCAACAATGAAATCTCTATCATCTTTGAAAGATAATTCCTCGGAATTTATATAGCTTTTGTAAATGTCCGTTTCTTTGATTGCATCGAGAATTACGCGCACATATTCACTATCGTTCGCCCAATTTTTGATCTTATGTTTTTCAAGATACTCTTTTAAAAAACAACTGTTTTTCAAAATAAGAAGTAATCTGTTTTTAATAAACTTTTGGTTTGGGTTTATATCCTCAGAGGTAGCCAAAAATTTCTTTTTGCCTATTTCGAGATGTGCTTCTGCCAAATCTCTTACTTCAACCAACAAAGTCAGCATTAAAACATACAAGTCATAAATCCTGTCAATACTAAAATGTATAAATTTTTCTTCTCGGACTAGATCGTCACTTTTAGATTGTAATAATGCATAAATAGATTGCATTACTTTAATACGGATATGTCTTCTGTTTAACATATTTTGAAAGATCGTAAATTTGAAATTACCCTAATTATATTGCTTAATTCTAATCTGTTTAGACGCATAAAAGAAACTCAAATCTTACTTGACCTACTAAATTTAATCATGTATCTTCGCCTCTCGAAAATGCCTTAAAACGCTGCAAATATACTTTTAATACATCTTGCAGCAAAATATTAATTAAGATAAAATCTATTGTTATTTTTTTACCATTTCTCACAAGGAATGTTGTAATTAAAAGCAAGTTGAAAAAACTAAATTTTTGAAGGAATTAAAGTACTTAAATAAGTTTTTCTTTAAATATCGTTACCGATTGATAATCGGGATATTAACTACCGTTATTGCACGAATATTTTCATTATTCACTCCGCGTTTGATCAATAAATCTTTAACTACTGTTGAAGAATATTCTAACGGGACAATTACCGATTTAGCACTTGTCAAAAATGATTTGTTATTCAATATTTTGATGATTATTGGGGCAGTTATCATCTCAGGTTTTTTCACATTTGTTATGCGTCAAACAATTATCGTAATGTCAAGGTACATCGAGTTTGATTTGAAAAATGAAATTTTTCAACAATATGAAAAACTCACACAACGCTTTTATAAAAAGAATCGCACAGGTGACTTAATGAATAGAATTAGTGAGGATGTGAACAAGGTGAGAATGTATGTAGGACCGGCCATTATGTATAGCATTAATACATTTACCCTTTTCGTTGTTGTTATTACTAATATGTTTCGAATAGATAGTACACTCACATTATATACCTTACTCCCGCTACCTATACTATCTGTATTGATCTATACTTTGAGTCGCATTATTAATAATCGTAGTCGTGTGGTGCAAGAATCATTATCTAATTTAACAACACAGGCACAAGAGGTGTTTTCTGGATTGAATATTATTAAAGCATATGGAATCGAAAAACAATCGTTTCAAAAGTTTGACTCACTTGCCGTTATAAGTAAAGAGAAAAACATAGGTCTTGTCAAGGCGAATGCTTTGTTCTTTCCGATGATGGTGTTATTAATTGGCATTAGTAATATGCTAGTTATATATATCGGTGGCATGCGTTATATCAATGGTCAAATTGAAAGCATTGGGGTGATTGCCGAATTCATTATTTATGTAAATATGCTGACCTGGCCTGTTGCCGTAGTTGGATGGGTGACTTCTATGGTGCAACAAGCAGAGGCTTCTCAAAAAAGAATCAATGAATTTTTGAAAGAAGAACCGGAGGTCGCGAATACGGCAAAAGAAAACTCTATAATTCATGGAAACATCGAATTCAAAGACGTTACCTTCACTTATAATGACACGAATATTACTGCATTAAAAAATATCAACTTCTCCATTAAACAAGGTCAAACACTCGCTATTTTAGGAAAAACAGGTTCCGGAAAATCTACTATTTTAAATTTAATTGCAAGGATATACGATATTGATAGCGGACAAGTTCTTATTGATAAAAAACCAATAGCTAACCTGCATCTAGATGATTTAAGAAGTAGTATTGGTTTTGTACCACAGGAAGCTTTTTTGTTTTCAGATACTATCGGTAATAATATCAAATTTGGCGATCCAAATGCTACACAAGAAGTAATTATTAAAGCCGCAAAAAATGCTCATATTCATCATAATATTGCCGAATTTAACGAACAATACGACACAAAAGTAGGAGAACGCGGCGTCACTTTATCTGGTGGACAAAAACAGCGTATTTCAATAGCACGTGCGATTATTTCGAATCCGGAGATATTAATTTTCGACGACTGTTTATCTGCGGTTGATACAGAG
This sequence comes from uncultured Flavobacteriaceae bacterium, assembly GCA_947500525.1. GTDB lineage: Bacteria > Bacteroidota > Bacteroidia > Flavobacteriales > Flavobacteriaceae > Aureibaculum. Next base: position 217,401 of record CANMSH010000005.1, read on the forward strand.
ACAGAAGAGATTATCTTAAACAACTTAGAGCTTGTTAGTAAAGGAAAGACGACTATTATTGTAAGTCACAGAGTATCATCGGCCAAAAATGCTGATTTGATTTTAGTATTAGAAGATGGGAAAATCATTCAAAAAGGTACACATGATCAACTATCGAGTGAATCTGGATACTATCAAGATATTTACAATCAACAACTTACTGAACAGGCTTCATAATAACTCAAAAGAAATTTGATAAAATATTGCTAGAGTTATTTATTTTTTTAGATTTGTCATTGAAACGATAAAAGATCAATATAAAGATGAGTGATAAAGACTACACAGAACAAGAAGAAATCTTTTCTCAAGTGCTTAGAGCAGGTAGAAGAACTTATTTCTTCGATGTAAGATCTACCAAAGCTGGCGATTATTATTTGACCGTTACAGAAAGTAAAAAGTTTACTCATGATGATGGTTCTTTTCATTATAAGAAACATAAAATTTACTTATACAAGGAAGATTTCACAGAATTTAATGAAATGTTAGGTAAAGCAACAGATTTTATTGTGAATGAAAAAGGTGAAGAAGTTATTTCAGAACGTCATCAAAAAGATTTTCAAAAACCAAGTGAAAACGGCGAAGTAGCCATCGAAGAAACTTCAACAGAAAGTTTCACAGATGTTGACTTTGACGATATATAATTTTATCAAGTAATTTATACAAGGAAATCCTCAGTTTAATCGCTGGGGTTTTTTTATTCCTTAAAACGCATGCGTTTTATCTGTTCGCCTTCGACGTCATAGGCCCTCCAAACACCAACACGCTTATCTTTTCTATAGCGTCCTTTAATTTTTAGTACTCCATCAGGATAATACTCATAATACCTTCCATGTTTTAAGCCGTCTTTAAGACCTACTTCCACATGTGTAACTCCGCTCTTATACTTCTTTACATACTCATTTGCATTTAAATCATCTGGATATAAGGGAGCAACATCAAAAACATCTTTTACATCCAATATATTTGGCATTTTCGCAGTAGTGGTCTTTAACAGTGGTCCAAACAATTGCAAGTCTTTAAACTGTTCTTTGCTTTTTACAATGTCGGCACTTTGATAATCCACTACAAGCTTACTTTTAAACAAATCATTTGCTGGAGTTAATTGGAATCCTATTTGCGGAAAACAAATAATAAAGTCTTTATTCTTTTGAATTTGCTTCTTCGTTGTCTTATCTGCCAAACTCAACATATTTTCATATAAAACTGGCATATTAACATAGGCAAACAAACTTGACGCTGCTTTAAAATTCGCATTGAAATGTTGAAAATCTTCTGAGCTATTTAGTGTTTCTTTTTCAATATATGTATCAATAATACTTTTGAGCGTATTTGGTTTATCACTAAACACAACAAAATTATCGATAATTGTATAGTAAGGTTTGTCAAAAGCCTTAAACAAGTTTCCAAAAAATAATTTAAAAAAGCCTTTAATTGACATAAAATGAATAGGATAATCTTTATAATTTATTGACTTGAATTTGACAGGCGTTCTCTTTTTAATTTGTTTTTGTACAAAAGCGAGATTCGTCTTTGCCTTTTCAACATCAGAAGTTTTCATAATCAAGGCCATATCATTTTGACCTCTTACTATAGAGGACTGAATTTGTAGTATCCCTATTTCATTCCCTATCCAACTAATAAAATTGTCTTTGATTCTAATTTTTAATAATTTCTCAATAGCCTGTTGTTGCTCATCATATGCTTTAAAAACTTGAGGCTTTTTCTGTTGAATTTGTAAAAAATTGGTATACAATTCTGTAAAACTATCGAAACCAAAACTCAAATAAAACGCCGTTCGTTTGGGGGCAATTTTAGGTATACTCCTTTTGGAGGTTCCAGATTGTTGTAGTGCTTTTAAATAACCTAAATTATTCTCACTTATACTCGTAAAGCCTTTGGCTGTCATTGTATTATTTGAAGCTAAGTCAAAGCTAAATCCCGAAAATAGAAAGTTCTCGCTCAGTGTTTTAATTAACGGAGTCTTTTCGTTGGTAAAATAGTGCGCATAATCATCGAGATAGTCATGCTGTAAATACAACCGAAACATGTCATCGTACCCCGTTTTCTTTTTTACCTCAATAAAATCAAGGTTCCTACCAATAAAAGGCTCTCCAATTTGATCTATCGATGCTTCTATCAATGTATGAACATAAGAAGCTATTAACTGATTTTTTATAAAAGAAAGATATAAGGTTTCTCGACTTTCTTTATCATATAATTCTATAATTTCCTTGCCATGATATTCTCTTCTGCTCAAACTGTAGGTATCATCTAATATAGTATTCAAATAATTACGTAGTAATTTTAACTTTGCAATTCTCTTTAAGTCGATGACATAAAAAATACCATACTCTTTCGGTTTGTACATATGAACTGAAAAGAACAAAGAACGTGTACCGAACAATTGAAATAGTTTCTTTTTGTTATGAAAAATTGTATCCATTTTATGGATACTCTCTGTTAATTCGAAAAAGTAATCATTTTGCTGCAGGTGATTCCATGCTTCGCTTTCGCGGATTTTATCCCAATTGTCTACCGGCTTTTGCGTTTCTACAACGAATACAGCATCTTTTGGTATCAAATAAATAGATTGGAGATTGGCACTTGGAGCCAAATAAAAGAAATATATCATATATCCAATACCGGCGATAAAAACAGCCAATAAGGTATATAGTATTTTCTTTCTTAGGGTCAAATCTTAATCAAATAATACTAGTAAAACTACTATTTTTAATAGATAGTATAATTATGTAGTTGAATTCGTTGATTTTGGAGAAAGTTGTTGCAAGACTATCGCTATTAAGATAACCAAAACACAACCAAATAGATTTAACCATAGATACGGCATCCAATCATACGCCCAACCAATAACAACAATTACCTGTGTAATTAATGCTGCAACAAAAACGGCATTTCCTTTCACAAACTTAAAGAAGAAAGCCAACAAGAATATACCCAATACATTACCATAAAAAATAGATCCAATAATATTAACTAATTGAATTAAATTCTCTGCTAAATTGGCAAAACAGGCTATAATAATTGCTATAATTCCCCACATTAAGGTAAAACCTTTGGTAGCCTTTACAAGGTGTTGTTCTCCTCTATCTTTCTTTAAATTCCTAGCATATAAATCTATAGAAGTAATGGTCGCTAGGGCGTTAATTTCTGAAGCGGTCGAAGACATGGCCGCCGACAATATTACAGCCAGTAAGAGTCCGATAAGACCCTTCGGTAAATGTTTTAAAACAAAAGTAATAAACATATAGTCTCGGTCATTGGTTTCGGTATCTTTTGCCGAGTCTTTATACAAATCTTTTAATGCTTTCTCTTTTTCCTTAAATTCTTCACTATCGGAGTCAATGCTCGCCAATTCAGTACTTAATCTATCATACTTGTTAGCATAAGAACTATCAATTGCTCTTTTAATAAGATATTTAGATTTCAATTTATGTTCCCTCTCCGTACTATCTAATTGAATTAAATTCTTTCTAATCGTGGCATTTTCATTTTTAGAAAGTTGAATACTTAAGTCTTTTTTCTTTAAAAACAAGGTGTTTTGCTTTTTTTGAAGATCTTTATAGTCTTGAGAATACTCAGAAGCCAACACCTTTTCAGTAGAAGCATCGATAAAGTTTAAAGGAGCTTCGTTGAATTGATAAAATACAAAAACCATTACACCAACTAATAAAATAAAAAACTGCATTGGCACCTTTAAAAGTCCGTTAAAGATCAATCCCATTTGCATCTCCTTCATCGATTTACCCGAAAGATAACGCTGTACTTGACTTTGATCTGTACCAAAATAAGAAAGCATTAAAAAAGTACCTCCAATAATTCCTGTCCAAACTGTATATCTATTTTCTAGGTCAAATGAAAAGTCTAGCACTTCCATTCTTCCACTTGCCCCTGCTATATCTAGTGCATTTGTAAAGGAAATGTCTTCTGGAATCAAACGAAGTATAATAAATAAAGCAGCGAGCATACCAGCAAAAATGACAAACATTTGTTGCTTTTGCGTAATTGTTACGGCTTTTGTCCCTCCCGAAACAGTATAAATAATGACAAGGATTCCAATAATAATATTCAAATAAATTATGGGCCAGCCCAGCACAATTGATAAAATAATCGCTGGTGCAAAAATGGTAATTCCAGCTGCTAATCCTCGTTGTATTAAAAACAATATAGCCGTCAAACTTCTCGTTTTTAAATCAAATCTATTCTCTAAAAACTCATAGGCGGTGTAGACTTTTAATCGATGATAAAGCGGTATAAAAACTACACAAATGATAACCATTGCAATGGGTAATCCAAAATAGAATTGAACAAACCCCATACCATCAGCATAAGCTTGTCCTGTTGTAGATAAGAATGTTATGGCACTGGCCTGTGTGGCCATTACGGAGAGGCCTATTGTCCACCATTTCGATTGATTCCCTCCTCGAATAAAATCTTGTGCATTTTTCTGCCCTCTAGTCTTCCAAGAGCCATAGAGTACTATGAATAATAATGTTCCTATGAGAACTACCCAGTCTATCGGATTTAAATGCTGCATTATGACGAAAAGATTTGCATTAGAAAATAAAAGAAAATGATATACACAATATTCATGATAAGCACGATGGTATATGATTTATCCCAAGTATATTTTTTCTCTTCCATACTATTATTTCTTAGGTGAATGTGACTTATTTTTAACTCCAACAGATAATAGATTAGCAAACAAACGGTAGGCACCTGGCACACCTGCTGGTAACTCTCTAAAAAAGCTCAATCCAGTGTAGATAAAAGTTCCTTTACCATGTTTGGCTATCAACAAACTTCCTTTTTTAACACTTTCGCCTTTATCATTCATTGCTAATAATGGGGTAAATTCTTGAGACCATTCACTCGGAAAATATAACCCACGTTCTTGTACCCAACCTTCAAAATCCTTTTCTGTTATCTTATTCGGAAAGTTCATAACCTCGTGGTTCTTATCTAAAATGGTCACTTTCGCGTTTTCATCAGTAACCCGATCTCTAGAGAGTTTTAAGGGGTATGGAGCAACTTGAGCAACTTTTTGTCTTCTACTTGTGTTGTATTGTACCAACAGAGTACCTCCGCTTTCGACATATTTATGTAACTCATCTTGGTAAAACTTCGCATTGTCATCAATGTTGTATGTTCTTAGCCCAAGAACGATAGCATCATATTTTTGCAAGTTAGACATCGAAATTTCATCTCCTTTTAACTCCGTTACCTGATACCCTATCTGACGTAAACTTTCTGGAATTTTGTCTCCTGCCCCTTGTATATATCCAATCTGTTCACCTCTCTTCTTAATATCCAATCTCACTACTTTCACCTCACTTGGCAACAATACTGTTTGAGAGGGAATATGATCATAATTTATTTCAACAATTTCCTGATCATATGACCTATTTGTCATAACAAATTTTGGTTTCACCATATTGACAACGGTATCATCATTCGTTGAGTTTATTAAAAACGTTACGGTTTTCTCTTCTCCTTTTTTCGAAAGATGTACATCTTGAATATGAGGTCTTGCGTTCCATCCTTCGGGTAAATCGAACGTCAAATAACCATCAACATCATCTTTATATGATTTCACAGTTACTTTTACTTCAATGGGTTCTTGGGGTTTCGAAATAACGATCTTAGCATCAGTGCGCACAGAAACTTCTGGTACTATTTCCAACGGTTTATACAACTCTCCTTTGTCTGGCTTAGAGTAGCGATGAACCACTGGCTTTGTAATTGTAATGGGTATATTATTGACTTCTAAATTGAAATCAACTGTTATTCCTCTCGGTGTTTCTGGAATACCTATTAGTTCCTTCTTTGCGACTTTATACATCCCTAAAGTTCCTTTATGCTCTAGCCAGTATGGTGTTGTATATTGAAGCTCTCTTAATGGCAAAAACAATGAATCTTTCATCGTTATCTTTACATTATTTTCTAAAACGATACCTTTTGTTGTTTTCGTCTTTTTTGAAGATAGTTTTATAGATTTTAAAATAATGTTAGCTCTGCTCCTATTTAAGGCTTCTATCGATACATCTATTTTCTCATTTCCAGTGATCTTTGGATCTCCTGCTGAAGCTTCTAAATATAAACCGGCACAAGATTCAATAATTGCCAATAATTCTTTCGCTTTTATTGCTTTCCAATGCTGATTTTCTAATTTCAGAATCAACTGATACGCTTCTGCGAGCTTCGGTATATGAACAGCGGGATTTGTAAAATTAAAATTGGCTTCAATTTCTTCTAAAATATCACCGATTGCCGCACCTCCTTTTAGACGTTTCCAAGAAGTATCTATTCCTGAGAAAATGTTTGCTTTATTCTTTGGTAATTCACCTTTTAGCAATTCGACGTATTCCTTTTCAGTACCACGCTGAGTAAGTCGCCCAAAACCTTGACATAAATGTTGGCTACTCGCTATCGCAGCGACCTCATTATTAGATAACCCTTTTAAGGGATAGTATACTCCAGTATCGAAGCTCAACAGGTTACTTTTATCTGATTTTTCAAATTGTTCTCTACTACCATAAAAAAACCAATGTGTATTAAAAAAAAGTCGTGATGGTTGCCAAAGATCTGTGGACCCTTTGTGCGTTTTATAATTCGAATCATTGGCAAGATCAAAGGCCTCCATACTTAGCATAGCCGACGATGTATGATGACCATGTGTTCGCCCTGGAGTTCTATGATCAAATCGATTGATAATGACATCCGGTTTAAACTTTCTAATTCTTGACACAACATCCTTTAGTACTTCTTCTTTATTCCAAATAACTAAGGTTTCATCAGGATGCTTTGAATAACCAAAATCATTAGCTCGTGTAAAAAACTGCTCACCTCCATCAACACGCCGTGCGCCTAATAGCTCCTGCGTTCGTATGATACCCAGTGACTCTCGTATTTCAGGCCCAATTAGATTTTGACCACCATCACCTCTAGTCATTGAAAGATATGCTGTACGTGCTTTTACATGATTAGAAAAATATGAAATCAAGCGTGTATTCTCATCATCCGGATGCGCTGCTACATATAATACCGAACCTAAAAAGTTCAATTTTTGCACCGATTCATAAATCTCAGAAGTATTTTGTTTAACAGGCCGTTGTGCGAAACTAAAGGAAATAAAAAATGTGAAAATTAAAAAAGGAAAATTGGTTTTCATGCGATACATTGATGGTCGGTAGTCAACAAATCTAAACATAAAATTTAGCTTTCAATACTAATTATGAAAACCTTAACATTTGTTATTAAGTTCTTATAATTGTGCATTATTATTTTTTTGTAGCTTCGTTTAAATGAAATATATTTGTACTTCTTTTTAAACTACTTTTTTAATGAAATTTATTGTATCCAGTACGCAATTACTAAAACAACTTCAAGTTCTTGGAGGAGTCATAAATAGTAATAATACATTGCCTATTTTAGATAATTTTTTGTTTGATTTGACCACTAATCAACTAAAAATTTCAGCCTCTGATCTTGAAACCACCATGAGTACAACAATTGCTGTTGAAGCTGATGAAACTGGTTCAATTGCAGTACCGGCAAGACTTTTATTAGATATTTTAAAAACATTTCCAGAACAACCGTTAACCTTTGTTGTTGAACAAAATAATACGATTGAGATAAGTTCTGATAGTGGAAAATACGCACTCGCTTATGCAGACGGTTCAGAATTTCCGAAAGCGGTTGAATTAGAATCTCCAAGCTCGACAACCATTGCTGGAGATATTTTGGCAACTGCCATTACCAAAACAATTTTTGCTTCAGGAAATGATGACTTAAGACCCGTTATGAGTGGGGTTTTCTTTCAATTCTCTACTGAGAATTTGACTTTTGTCGCTACTGATGCTCATAAACTCGTAAAATATGTTCGAACCGATGTTTCCGCAAATGAAGTTGCTGAATTTATCATGCCGAAGAAACCGCTTACATTGCTTAAAAGCATTTTAGCTTCTTCCAATGAAGATGTGACTATTGAATATAATGAATCGAATGCGAAATTTACTTTTGATAATAGTGTTCTCATTTGTAGACTTATTGATGGTAAATATCCAAATTATGATGCTGTAATTCCGAAAGAGAATCCAAACAAACTAACCTTAGATAGAGGTTCGTTTTTAAATGCCGTTAGGAGAGTATCAATATTTTCTAGTAAAACTACACATCAAATTCGACTGAAAATGGCAGGGACAGAACTCAATATTTCGGCTGAAGACCTCGATTTTTCAAATAAGGCTGATGAACGTTTACAATGTAGTTATGACGGTGATGATATGCAAATAGGATTTAACTCACGTTTTTTGCTTGAAATGTTGAGCAATTTAGGGTCTAGTGAAATACTACTTGAGATGTCACTACCGAATCGAGCAGGTATTCTTACTCCAATTGATGGATTGGAAGAAGGAGAACATGTAACGATGCTTGTAATGCCTGTTATGTTAAACTCTTAAAGCCGGGTTATTTAAATTAACCTTCCTTCGAGTTCAATCTATCTTATTCTTCTAAGATTCATATCTGTATATGCCTAGAACAATAAAATATGAGCAACTCACGTTTTTTTAAATATATTTGCAAAAAATTTCTGTTCATAAGTCAAATTATTGTTAATAACTTTTAATTAAAAAAAAAAGACTTCTTAGGGTAGGAATTTAATTATGTTAGTTGTTATATGTGTAAGCGCATCATATCAATTTGATACTATGCGTGAAAACAATGTTGAATAAAAAGATCTACATGATAAAGAAATTCCTCCCCTACTTCATTTTATGTATGTCTGCGACTATGTTCGCTCAGACTGACTATTCTAAGATAACATTTAGCAGCAAAATATATAAGTACAAAGAGAGTAAGCCCAAAACCAAAGATTTAGGTATTAACAAAAAACTAATTGCTGATATTATTGAATTGTTGGCAGATACTCTTTATTCTGAAAAAGATAAAACAGAAATAATTAATAAAACTTGGTTAGCATATACAGATCCAAAAACTTTTGATTTCGTTTATAAAGATTTTGCTATTAAAACGAATAAAAGTTGGGGGCAAGTAAATGCAAATGGTGAAATGATATTAGAACCAAACCCCTATTTAACTGAGTGGACAATAAACGATAGTGAATTTCCGTACTACCAAATTGCCTTAAATAAAATCTTAGATTATTATAACCTCATATCATATGCGGATGATGTTTCTGCGGTAAAGCCATCTTTTAAAGAATTATTAATTACGCAAAAAATAGAATTTAAAGAACCTCATGAAGATGATTGGGCTTATTCTTATTTAAAGAAAACAAATGAAGAACTGGCAAAACGAGGGTTGGTGGCTCTAGTAACTAAAGGTTACTATGACATTATTGTCTGTAAAATAAAAAATAAAGACAAGTTAACAGGCCTATTCAAAAAGATAAAATGGGACCTAGTAACTCCTTGACCAATAATAACATAAGATTGACATCTTAAAAACCGTTTCGAATGGAACGGTTTTTGAACATCTAAATTGAATTAAGAAAATAAGGACATGAAGAAGATATACTTCTTTTTATTTATACTATTAAACTTTGTTGCGAACTTAAGTGCACAACAGGAACAAACACCTGATTATACCACCATAAAATTCAGGAGTTATGTAAAAGAGTATAAAAAGAAAAAACCTTCATTTGAAGGTTTGAAAATTGATAAGGAAATGGTTTCTGATATCGTTCGATTATTAGGGAAAACATTTTACACTATCGAAGAAAGAGAAGAGATTACTGAAAAAATTTGGCTCGCTTTTACGAATCCTAAGAAATTTGATTTTGTCCATAAAGATTATGCAATAAGATCATTACCTAATTGGAGTAAGCCCAACTTTCAGGGCAAAATAGTTCTAGAACCTAATCCATATTTAAAGGATTGGACAAAAGCCGATACTTCTTTAGATTATTTTAAAATTGCCATGCATAGAATTCTAACGTATGAAGGTCTAATGGGTTATGGTGAAGATGCTCAAAATACGCGGAAATCTGCAAAAAAACTAAAATACGCCAAGCGATTTCAATTTAGACCTGTTTACACGAAAGACTGGACAAATTCTTATTTGCAATCTTTAGTACCTCAAGCTGCTGCAAAAGGAAACATACTAATGGTAACAGATGGTAACTATCAATTTATGATTGTTGATGCTAAAAAACAGCAAGAATTATTAGAACTATTGAAAAGAATGCAATGGCGTTTTGTAATCCCTTAAATGTTCATCTTAAGTTTTAAAAAAAACAACTTTTCATATTTTGAAAAGTTGTTTTTTTTATGCCTATTTTCACATAATGAATTTCTTAGCACATATCTATCTATCTAACGAAAATGAGCAGATAAAAATTGGTAACTTCATTGCTGACTCTATTAAAGGAAATAAGTACACACATTTACCAGAAGAAGTTCAAAAAGGGATCAAATTACACAGAGAAATAGATCAATTCACAGATACCCATAAAACGGTACGAAAAAGTAAGAGAAGACTTCATGAACGGTATAACCATTATGATGGTGTAATCATAGATATATTATACGATCATTATCTAGCAAAAAATTGGCAATTTTATAGCGATATTCCGCTCAAAATATATACCCAAAACTTCTATCTACTTTTGAAACGTAATTATGACATACTGCCTGACAACATTAAAAAGCTAATGCCCTATATGATTCAAGATGACTGGCTCTACAACTATAGTAATTTAACAGGTATTGAAAAAGTACTTCAGGGTATGAATAGAAGAACCAAAAATAAATCTCAAATGCATTTGGCAATTGAAGATCTAAAAACGCACTATGACGCTCTAGAAAAAGATTTTGAGAACTTTTTTCAGGACTTAATAACTTTTACAAATACTAAATTAAAAGAATTATAAATATGAAAAAAATAACTTTATTCATTTGTATTTCCGTATTACTGGTAAGCTGTAAAAAAAATAATGAACCAATTAAAGAAAAAGTTCGAGGTTTAATTTCGAAAAAGGCGATGGTGGTGTCAGCAAGAGTTGAAGCTTCTAAAATTGGCGCCGCTATTTTAAAAAAGGGAGGCAACGCTTTCGATGCGATGGTTGCCACAGAATTGGCATTGGCAGTTGCTTATCCGTATGCGGGTAATTTAGGCGGTGGAGGCTTTATGGTCTATAGAAAAGAAAATGGAGAAATTGGAGGTATTGATTATAGAGAAAAGGCACCTTTGGCCGCTAAAAAAGATATGTACTTAGATGAAAATGGAGATGTTATTAAAGGTAAAAGTACCTTAGGCGCCATGGCTATAGGTGTTCCGGGCACGGTTGCGGGTGTTTTTGCTGTTCATGAAAAATTAGGTTCCTTACCAATAGAAGACATTTTACAACCCGTTATTGAGCTGGCTAAAAGAGGATTGATCGTAACAGAAAAACAGGAAAATAGAATTAAAAAATACCAGCAGTATTTTAGACAAGTAAATAAAGACAGTATTATTTTTGACAAGGATTGGTCTCATAACGACACGATAAAGTACCCCGCATTAGCTAACACCTTAACACGCATTTTACAAAACGGAAGAGACGAATTTTATAAGGGAGAGACGGCCAAAAAATTAGCGGCATTTATCCAAGAGCATGGAGGGATTATTACAGAAGAAGATTTAGCTAAATATGAAGTTAAATGGCGAACACCTGTTATTTTTGATTATGATGATTTGAAGATAATTTCTATGTCTCCTCCTTCAAGTGGCGGTACTTGTCTCGCTCAAATTATGAAAATGATTGAACCTTACGACTTGCATACTTACGGACATAATTCGGCCAAAACAATTCAAGTTATTACAGAAGCAGAGCGTCGTGCATACGCAGATAGGAGTTTTTATTTAGGAGATCCAGATTTTGTAAACATTCCGTTAGACACACTTATTAGCACTAACTATTTGAATAAAAGAATGGCTTCTTTTTCTTTCGAAAAGGCGACACTTTCTTCTGAAGTAACTCATGGTTCTGTTCAAGTTGTAGAAAGCGATGAAACAACCCACTACTCTATCATAGATCAATTTGGCAATGCCATCTCGGCTACGACTACATTAAATGGTGCTTATGGGTCAAAATTATACTCGAGTGAACTCGGGTTCTTTTTAAACAATGAAATGGATGACTTTAGCAGTAAACCTGGAGTACCCAACATGTTCGGTTTAATAGGAGCCGAAGCAAATAGTATAGTGCCCGAAAAACGCATGCTGAGTTCTATGACTCCGACTATTGTGGAGAAAGATGGGAAATTACTCATGAGTGTAGGTACACCTGGAGGTTCAACAATTATTACTTCTGTCTTACAAACTATATTAAATGTACATGAATTTAAAATGTCAATGCAAGAAGCCGTGAATGCACCGAGATTTCATCATCAATGGTTACCTGACGTTATCTTGATGGAACCGAACTCTTTCAATAAAGATTTAGTGACACGATTAAATGCGTTGGGTTATCCTACAAATGAAGAGCGTTCGCCCGTTATCGGCAAAGTAGACGGTATTCTAGTCTTATCTGATGGATCACTTGAAGGGGGCGCCGACAGGCGTGGAGACGATACCGCAGTTGGATTTTAAAGGAACAATTGTATGGATATTGTCATCTTAACAGATCACAGATATGTAAACCCTCTAGAAATAAACGATTATAACAAAAATGTACTACTCGAAGATGAGCTTGTTTCAAAAGCTCTTCAAAAGGAAGGGTTTAAAACTACTCGTGTTGCGTGGAGTGATCCCGAATTTGATTGGTCTTCTACAAGGTACATACTCTTTAGATCGACGTGGGATTATTGCGATCGTTTTGATGAATTTTCCAGATGGCTCAATCTTGTAAGTCAACAAACGATCCTTTTAAACTCAGAAGGTCTTGTTCGATGGAATCTTAATAAGTATTATCTAAAAGATTTAGAAAGTAAAGGTGTGCATTGTTCACCCACTATTTTCATAAATGCTAATGAACAAACATCATTAAAACATTTATATGAGATTTATGGTTTAGATGAAACTGTTCTAAAACCTGCAATATCAGGAGGTGCCCGACACACATATCGGCTTCAAAAAAATACCTTTCAAGAATATGAAGCTACTTTTCAAGAACTTCTGCTAACTGAGTCAATGTTGCTTCAACCCTTTCAATACAATATCGTTACCCAAGGAGAAATATCGATGGTGTTGATTGACGGAAGGTATACGCATGCTGTATTAAAATTGGCGAAGGAAGGTGATTTTAGAGTTCAAGATGATTTTGGGGGTACGGTTCATCAGTACAACGCCACTAAAGAAGAAATCGCTTTTGCCGAAAAAGCGATTAATGCATGTAGCCCCAAACCAATTTATGCACGTGTAGACATTTTTAAAGATAATGAAGGTATGATTGCTTTAGCTGAGTTAGAACTGATAGAGCCAGAACTCTGGTTTCGAAATAATCCATCAGCAGCAGATAAACTCGCGAAAGCGATAAAAAAATTATAATCTTTTTTTGGAATACTATTTGACCTAGTGTGTTATAGGCAATGCTAAAATCAAATCAGTCATTATTAATTTACATTGATTTTAGAATAAAAAATGAACAATTACAGCGTGTTTCCCTTGTTTTTTATACTTTCGCGCTGTTAAAAATAAGAAATAAGAATTGACTAAATGTCAATCAATATACAATAAAAATTAACCTCTACATGCCAATTTGGCACTCTCAATTATGGAAGAAAAAAAATTCGATCTTAATTCTCTCATCGGTTTCGTATTATTAGGCGCATTAATGATGTTTTGGGTTTATAATAATAAACCTACTCCAGAAGAACTTGAAAAGCAAAGAACTGAGTTCGTTCAAGATTCAATTCAAAAAGCACAGCAATTAAATACTATTCCTAAGACCGCAGAAGAAAACACAATCGCTCCTGTTATTACAAACGATTCTATCAAGGCAGTAAATGCCCAGAATGCATTAGGAGCTTTTGGTTATAGTGCAACTTTACCTTCTGCAACCGTTAAAGAAACAACCATAGAAAATGACTTATTAAAAATATCAATTAGTAATAAAGGAGGTCAAATAAGTGAAGTTGAGTTGAAGAATTTTAAAACGTACGATCAAAGACCATTGTATTTAATAAAAGATGATAACGCTTCTTTCAATATCAACTTCGGCACAACTGATAATCGTATTTTAAACACAAAAGACTTATTTTTCGAACCAACACTTACTTCTAAAGGTGAAAATCAAATACTTTCTATGAAGTTGAAAGTGGATGCGAACCGATATTTAGAATATTATTACGAGATCAAACCTAATGATTATATGATTGATTTTTCAATTAGATCACAAGGTTTGAGTAATGTGATTAATACTTCTCAAAGTTTAAATTTAGATTGGCAGTTGGATGCTTACAAAAATGAAAAAAGCTTGTATGCCGAAAATATGTATACTTGGTATTATTATAAGGCCGACGGAGACGTAGATTATTTGAATAAAGATGATGCTGAGACAGAAAAAAATGTAGATTGGGTTACTTTTAAACAACACTTTTTCACGTCTATTTTAAAATCCGATACGCCATTTTCTACCGCTTCTATTGAATCCAAAAATCTATCGGTAGACGATGCAGTAGATACTGTATTTACTCGTAAGTTTATTTTAAAGGCTCCGCTAGACATGAAAGGTGGTGAACTAAACTACGCCATGAACATGTATTATGGTCCGAGTGATTATAAAATATTAAAACAGTATGAAAACACAGATCTAGATGAAACCGTTGACTTAGGATGGGGGATTTTTGGATGGATCAATAGAATTATTTTTATTCCGGTATTTGGTTTCTTGAGTTCATTTATGAGTAACTATGGTTTACTTATTATTTTAATGACTATCGTTGTACGTATCATTATGTCTCCGGCAGTATACAAATCCTATTTATCCAGTGCCCGTATGAAGGTGTTGCGTCCAGAAATGAAGGCAATTAATGAGAGACTTCCTGGTAAAGAAAATGCTATGAAACGTCAGCAAGAAACGATGGCATTACAACGTAAGGCTGGAGTAAGTCCGCTATCTGGTTGTATTCCTGCGTTGATACAAATGCCCATATTTTTTGCTCTTTTTAAGTTTTTCCCTACAAATTTAGCATTGAGGCAAGAGAGCTTTTTATGGGCGAATGATTTATCATCATACGATACTATTGCAAAGTTACCTTTCAAAATTCCTTTTTATGGTGATCATATTAGTTTGTTTCCAATATTAGCTTCTATTGCAATTTTCTTCTACATGAAAATGAATCAAAGTCAACAAATGAATATGCAAGCGCCAACACAAGAAGGGATGCCAGACATGGGCAAAATGATGAAATTAATGATTTATTTTTCTCCTATAATGATGTTGTTTTTCTTCAACAATTATGCTAGTGGATTGAGTTTGTACTATTTCATTTCAAACCTATTAACGATTGCTATCATGCTTGTTATTAAGAATTATGTTATCGACGAGAAAAAAATTATTGCTCAAATTGAAGAAAACAAAGCAAAGCCTGAAAAAAAGAAAAGCAAATTTAGACAACGCTTGGATGATGCTATGAAGCAAGCGCAAGAGCAGCAAGCTCAACAAAAGAAAAAAAGATAATTCTTTAAAAACCGAAGTTCTGCTTCGGTTTTTTTGTTCATTTTTAAATTAAAGAACTACCTTAGCTTTTAGTAATTCACATCTATGAAAGCCGCCACGGTAGCACAAATAAAGAAAGAATTAAGTTATCAATCACAAAATGAATTGATTGAGTTATGCTTACGTCTTTCAAAATTTAAAAAGGAAAATAAAGAACTCCTTACCTATTTGTTATATGAGTCAGAAAATGAAGCTGGTTATATTGAAAGTGTCAAAAATGAGATCGATGCACAATTCGAACTCATAAATACGAGTAGCTTTTTTTACATTAAAAAAAGTGTTCGTAAGATTCTTCGTTTGGTGAAAAAATACATTCGATATTCTAAACAAAAAGAAACAGAAGTCGAACTACTCCTACATTTCTGTCAAACTTTGAAGGATATGGAACCTTCGATGTATAAAAATGTGAGCTTAACCAATATTTTCAACCGTCAAATTGTTACCATAAAAAAAACAATCACGACTCTTCATGAAGATTTACAATACGATTACACTTTAGAATTAGAAGAACTGATTTAGTTATTTTTAAATGCGAACCGAAGTACTAAATTTGCGAAAAAAGTTACACCAGTATCCCGAATTATCTGGAAAAGAAAAAAATACAGCAACGACCATTGCAGCATTTATTCAACAACACAATCCGACAACAGTTTTACAAAATTTTGGGAATCACGGATTGGCTGCAATTTATGATTATGGAAGTACGGGACCAACTATTGTCATTAGATGTGAACTTGATGCCTTGCCTATTGAAGAATTAAATACTTTTGAGCATCGGTCTAGAATTAAAGGAGTTTCACATAAATGCGGGCATGATGGCCATATGGCCATCGTTTCTGGGCTTATTTTTTGGTTGAAACAACAAACTTTTTCATCTGGTAAGATTGTATTACTGTTTCAACCGGCTGAAGAAACAGGTAAAGGGGCGTACAAAGTGGTTACAGATACCAGGTTCAAAGAACTTCAACCAGATTACATTTTTGCATTACATAACATTCCTGGAGAATCTTTACATACAATTATTCCTATTCAGGGTAATTTTTCACCTGCTGTTCAAAGTCTTGCGATCTATTTAAAAGGCAAAGAATCACATGCTTCAGAACCTGAAAATGGTATCAATCCAGCTAGTTCAATTTCTCTAATTATCGATGAATTGAATAAACTCAATGTTACCGATACATCAACCGAAAACTTCACCTTAATAACACCGATATATATTAATATGGGGAAACAAGCCTATGGTATTTCTGCCGGAGAAGGTGAATTACATTATACTTTGAGATGTTGGACAGATGACAACCTGCAAATTTTAAAGAAAACTATTAATAACCGCCTCCTTAGAATTACCACTGATCACTATATTGAGTACGAAATAGCATGGTTTGATTATTTCCCTGCCTCCGTAAATGATGCATCCTGTAACGAGTTTATCAGTTTAGCAGCCAATCAACTTAACTTAACTACAAAAATAAAAGAAACACCATTCAAATTCGGAGAAGACTTTGGTTGGTTTTCTAAATATTATAAAACTGCCATGTTCGGTATAGGTTCGGGTATTGCATCTCCAGCACTTCATCATGCCGAATATGATTTTCCTGATGAGCTATTAGAAACAGGTATAGATATATTCTCCAAAATTATTGAACTTATTTTTGAAAAAAATTGACTGTAAATTCAATTTCTAGAAAACACACTTTTACTCAAGCCAAACATTTAGGCAAAATCTTACTTTTTTTTTGTAATATCGCGTATAATTCAAATAATTAATTAAGATGAAAAAAATACTATTTGCATTTAGTATATCGGCTCTTATGTTGGGTTGTAGTGCTACAAAAACTGCCACAACATCTGCCAAAGCAGTAAAAGTCAAAAAAGATGTTACTGCCTTTGGAGAAACTATTACGGCGGCCGAATTAAAAGAAGCTTTATATACCTATGCTTCTGACGATTTTGAAGGAAGAGAAACAGGTGAGCCTGGTCAAAAAAAGGCGGTCGAATTTTTAAAGAAACATTATGTCTCTTTAGGTATTCCTTCACCTATTTCTGAAGATGATTATTATCAAGAAGTACCATTAGTAAAACAAGCTGCTCCAGAGGTTACCATGAGTATTAATAATAAAGAGTTCAAATCTATTGATGACTATGTACCATTTGGTACTGCAGCAAATGGTACTACTTCTGTAGATGAAATAGTGTATGCTGGTTATGGTATCGATACGGAAGGTTTTTCAAGTTATGGTGATATTGATGTAAAAGATAAAGTTGTACTCGTAAAAAGCGGTGAACCGAAAAAAGAAGACGGAACCTATGTTGTTTCTGGGTCTGCTGAGGGTTCAAAGTGGTCTAACAGACAACAATACGGTGCAAAACAAGAAGCTGCATTTAATAAAGGAGCAAAAGCAGTTTTAATTTACGATGATAAAATTTACCCAATGGCACAACGAATGGGTCGATCTGGAGGAAGGATTTCATTGAAAGAACCAAAAAAAGAAACACCACAGAGATATTTTTTCTTCGTAAACAATACGTTGGCAAAGACTATTTTAAGTACCATTGATACCGATGATAAAGCGCAAACTATTAAGATGCCATTCACTATGAATTACGTTGGTAAATCTAAAGATATTGATTCTGAGAATGTTGTTGCCTTTTTGAAAGGTTCAGAAAAACCAGACGAAGTAATCGTAATATCGGCACATTTAGATCATGAAGGAGTTAAAGATGGTAAAGTCTATAATGGTGCAGATGATGATGGCTCTGGAACGGTTGCTGTTTTAGAAATTGCTGAAGCTTTTAAAGAAGCTGCTAATAATGGCCAAACACCAAAACGCTCTATTCTTTTTCTACATGTAACGGGCGAAGAAAAAGGATTACTTGGCTCGCGTTACTATGCTGATATGGATCCTATTTTTCCTTTGAAAAATACAGTTGCAAATCTGAACATTGATATGATTGGCCGATCTGATCCGAAAAGAAAAAAAGAAACTAAAAATTACGTTTACCTTATCGGAAGTGATAAATTAAGTACTGAACTTCATGAACTTTCGGAAGCAGTAAATACAAAATATGCAAATATTGATTTAGACTATACTTATAATGATGAAAACGATCCGAATCGTTTCTACTATAGATCAGATCATTATAATTTTGCTAAAAATGATATTCCAGTTATTTTTTACTTTAATGGTACGCATGATGATTATCATCAGCCAAGTGATACTCCAGATAAAATAGAGTATGATTTATTAGAAAATAGAACAAGATTGGTATTCTATACTGCTTGGGAAATAGCAAATAGAGAGAATAGAATTGTGGTTGATAAGCCAACGAAAAAAGCTGAATAACAATTTTGTATCTCAATTGTTAAAAAAGTTAAAAGAGTCTTTCCAATAGGTAAGGCTCTTTTTTATGGTTATATTTACCTACAATTGACATCAGTAGTGAACCGCAAAATGATCCTTCAAAAAGAATTAAAACAACTAGAGGACTATATCCATTCCTTTGAAAAAATTAAACTATCTGTTTCTTCAAAAAGTATAGGTTGGCACTTAGATCATAGTCTTAAAGTAATAAACAGTGTCATCAATGCGCTGAAAAAATCAAATCCTAAAGATTACACCTGGAGATTTAATTTAACCAGAACATTCGTATATACTTTGAATTATTTTCCTCGTGGAAAAGGAAAGGCTCCAAAAAGGGTATTACCACCTGAAACACTTGAAAAAGAGGATATATATGAACAAATTGTTCATGTGAAATTAAATTTAGAGTCTTTAAGGTCTTTACCGAAAAATAGTAATTTTGAACATCCTTATTTCGGTATGTTAAACTTAGCTCAAACGTTCAAGTTTTTACGTCTTCATACGAATCACCATCTAAAAATATGCAAGGATATTTTGGCATAAATGTTAAAATTTGATCTATACATACAATTCTTATAATTGTGTCGTTTACATAGATAGTAGTTTGCAACAAATATCGTTGACTACTCTTATACGCTTATATTAGCTATATTCTCTATTAAAAATTAACCAACCCTAAGTAACCGACTAATAGCATAAAAACTGCATGCTCAAATTGGTGTGTTTATTAATTTAAAAAAAGAATAAAATGAAGTACAAAATAGAAATTTCGGGTGGTTTATTAGGAGGCAAAACAATTTTAGAAGGAGAATTAAACAGTCAAAATGAAGATCTTAAAAAAGAGTTATTATCCGAAAAAAGAATCTTGAATTTAAACCCAAATGAAAGTGTTGGTTACAACTATACTTTCACTTTACAAAAAGGACGAAAACGTACTGTTGAATTTCTTTTTGATGAGACGACATTGACCAATCACTTTAAAGAATTATTAAAAATAGCAGAAGTGCATTCAAAAGTGTACCAATAGTTTTTTTTTAATTCTAATTATTGAGCTAACTTCGTGCTTCAACTAACCAAAATAACTCATGAAGTTTTTAATATGTACCTCATTGGTTCTAATAGTAATTGGATGCCAAACAAAAAAAGAACAATCCCTTTCACTAGCAGTTCCTACAGAATTTTATGTAGGTACGTATACAGATGGAAATAGTCAGGGTATTTATAAATATTTGTTGAAACAAAATGGAAGCCTAGAAAAGATTGGACTTGCAGCAACAACAGAAAACCCTTCTTTTCTTACGTTTAGTACTGATAAAAAGTACCTAATTGCGGTAAACGAAATAAGTAATAAAGATACTGTTGGTACGGTCAGTTCCTTCCTAATAAAAAAGGATTCCCTACAATTAATTAATACGGTTTCCTCGGGTGGCGCCCACCCTTGTCATATAACCATAAATGATCAAAACTATATTACGGTAGCAAATTATACCGGCGGAAACATTGGTTTATTACGAATATCTGAAAAGGGTGTTCTAAGTAATTTATTAGATATACAGCAACATACGGGTAAAGGAACAACAGATCGACAAAAATCACCACATGCGCATTCTTCTTGGTTTATACCGAATAATAATGAAATTATATCTGTTGACCTTGGTACGAACGAACTTTGGTTTTCAAACTTAGATATTTCTTCAAAAAAATTGTCATTCTCTTCACAACAAAAATTAAAAATGGACGATGGTGCTGGACCACGCCATTTAACAATTCATCCGAATAACAAATGGATATATGTATTAAATGAGTTGAATGGTACAATCACCTTGGTTCAAAAAGATTCAGATGGTATCTATGCTAAAAGCGCTGCTATTTCTACATTGCCCGAAGGTTATAATCAAACAAATTCAAGCGCAGATATTCATATTTCTAGTGATGGAAATTTTGTGTACGCTTCGAATAGAGGCCCTAATAACATTGCCATTTTTAAAACGAATTCAGAGAACGGAGCATTAACTTTAATAGGTCATGAATCCACCAGAGGTGAAGCTCCAAGAAATTTTTCACTCTCGCCTAACGAAAAGTACATACTTGTAGCAAATCAAAATACAAACAATATTATTTCCTTTACGAGAAATTCTGAAACAGGATTGTTAACTTTTGTTGATGAAATTGAGGCGCCAAAGCCTGTATGTATATTATTTTAACAAAAAATCCCACCAGAATGTGGGATTTTTTGTTTTTTACGTTTAGTACTCTTAATTACCTTTTTTAAAGTCAGCCAAAAATTTAGCTAAACCTATATCCGTTAAGGGATGTTTTAACAAGCCGTCAATCGCTTTTAGCGGACCTGTCATTACATCGGCTCCTATTTTAGCACAATCCATAATGTGCATGGTATGGCGAACAGAAGCTGCTAGTATTTGTGTCTCAAAACCATAATTATCATAGATCAAACGTATCTCTTGAATTAAACCTAGACCATCTGTAGAAATATCATCTAATCTCCCTATAAATGGAGACATATATGTAGCTCCAGCTTTTGCCGCTAATAAGGCTTGTCCCGCCGAAAAAACCAAAGTTACATTTGTTTTAATTCCTTTATCAGAAAAATATTTACATGCCTTTACACCATCTTTAATCATTGGTATTTTAACCACTATTTGTGGGTTTAAATTTGCCAACTCTTCTCCTTCTTTGATCATTCCTTCATAATCTGTAGCAATGACTTCGGCGCTCACATCACCATCCACAATTTCACAAATCGCTTTATAGTGATTTTTAATGTTTTCACTCCCTGTGATTCCTTCTTTTGCCATTAAGGATGGATTCGTAGTTACACCATCTAAAATACCTAAAGCTTGTGCTTCTTTGATTTGTTCTAAATTCGCTGTATCAATAAAAAATTTCATGTTTCCTTTTAAATTTTGTCAAATATAATGCTTCCTAAAAGCATGTATAAAAAGATAACGCTTAATTTATTAACATGTTTTACAGTTTTAAAAAGCCTTAGAGCTTATAATGATTCATAAGCAACCTTTCATACATCTTATCTGGGAGTAAACGTTTTAAAACGATAGAGAATTTCTCCATAAAGGCACCTACTTTGTAATGTCCTTTGGTTGATGTTGATTGAATGATTTCGAATATCGATTTAGCCATTACTTCTGGCGACATACCTTTGCTTACATCTGCGTCCATCAAGGCCAAATTTTCTGCATATTTTTCTTTGTAAGCTGAATCTTCAAAAACAGGTGTATGATATCTCCCAGCAGCTATATTAGTTGCAAAATCACCAGGTGCGACATTCGTAATATCAATTCCAAAAGGTTTAACTTCCATTCTAGTTGCTTCAGTTATTAACTCAAGAGCTCCTTTTGTTGCCGAGTATACACCACGAAAAGGTAGTCCCATATACCCTGCAATCGACGTAATATTTACAATCAATCCCTTACGCTGCTTCCTCATTTGTGGTAAGACCGCTTTCATCATATCTATGGCACCAAAAAAGTTTGTGTCAAATACTTTACGCATTTCATCAGTAGGAGTATCTTCTATGGGTCCTGTAATACCCATACCTGCATTATTTATTAATACATCTATTCGATTTTCATTTGCAATTACTTTCTCAATCGCGTTATTAATAGATTCGATATCTGTTACATCTAAAGAGATCATTTTTAAACCATTTATCTCTTTTTCTTGGGGATTACGACTTGTTCCATAAACAGTCATCCCCTTTTTAAATAGATACTCTCCAATACTTTTACCAATACCAGAAGATGCACCGGTAATTAAAATAACTTTAGACATAGATTCAATAAATATGAACAAATGTAAGTAAATGTGTAACAAAATAGAATGTTTCTGTACTAATGAAGAGAATTTCGTGTACAAAAAAAGGCAAGCTACCTACATCACACCGCTACGACCTAATACCTTTGCTGCATTCCTGCCCTGGAGGATTCAAAGGGAGCTGGTTGTGTAGGACTTGCCCGGTGCAAAGTTACACTCAATTTCTAATTTTCCTACTGTTTTTACACTTTTTTAGTTCATAAAAAAAACGTGAAAAATAAGTAGCTAACACTTAAATAATTATATTTGTTCAACTCAAAAAACTAACAAAATGGAAGATCAACAAAAACCAACGAAAAAAATTGCCTTAAATTATGGTGTCTACTTCGGATTCGCTTCAATTCTTTTGAGCGTCATTATGTACGCCATGGGTAAACAACATGAACAAGGATGGGAAGTTACCGTGATAAGTCTTGCCATTATGGCTACTATTATTGTTTTGGGTATTAAAAAATTCAAAGATATGAATGGTGGCTTTATGACCTTAGGACAAGGTTTAAAAACTGGTGTTGGTATTGCCTTAATTGGAGGTATTATTAGCATTATATATACACTCATTTTTATGAACTTTATTGAACCTGACTCTTTCGAAAAAGGAGTCGAAATCGCGCGTCAAAAAATGCTTGACAATCCTAACCTAAGTGAAGAACAAATAGATGCTCAAATGGAAATGGTTGAGAAATTCTCAGGGCCTGGTACTATTGCTATTTTCGGATTGTTATGGACCTTGTTTTTAGGATTTATTTTTTCTTTAATCGGATCAGCAATTTTACAAAAGAAAGAAAACGTATATTAAGATTTATTCGAACATATGGACATATCAGTAGTTATTCCACTACTTAATGAGGAAGAATCCTTATTAGAATTACATGATTGGATTGCAAAAGTTATGCAATCCAATCAATTTTTATACGAAATTATCTTCATTGATGATGGGAGTACCGATAAATCTTGGCATATTATTAAAGAGCTATCAGGCAATAATCCATCTGTAAAAGGTATTAAATTTCAAAAGAATTATGGTAAGTCACAAGCGCTGAACATTGGCTTTAAAAAAGCAATAGGTGATGTAATAATAACGATGGATGCCGATTTGCAAGATAGCCCAGATGAAATTCCTGAACTCTATAAAATGATTACTGAAGATAATCTTGATTTGGTTTCTGGTTGGAAAAAAAAGCGTTACGATTCTAAAATTAGAAAAAACCTGCCCTCAAAGCTCTTCAATGCCGCAGCAAGGTTGACTTCAGGATTAAAATTACATGATTTCAATTGTGGTTTAAAAGCCTACAGAAATGATGTTGTGAAAAATGTTGATGTATATGGTGAAATGCATCGCTATATACCTGTGCTAGCTAAAAATGAAGGATTCGATAGAATCGATGAAAAAATTGTGCAACACCAAGCAAGAAAGTATGGCGTTACCAAATTTGGAATGGATCGTTTTATAAACGGATTTTTAGACCTTATCAGCATTTGGTTTCTATCGCGATTTGGTAAAAGGCCTATGCATCTGTTTGGTCTATTAGGTAGTATTGCGTTTTTTATAGGTTTGTGTTTTGTAGTGTATCTAGGCATAGATAAGTTGTTTTTGAATCCTACTGGAAGACTCATTACAGATCGCCCCCAGTTTTATATTGCCTTAGTTACCATGATTCTTGGAACACAATTATTTTTGGCAGGTTTTCTTGGAGAACTCCTTGTTAGAAGTAAGACCAATGAACGACGCTATAAAGTAAGTGATGAAGTAAATCTATAACCGAATGCTCCTCTTTTATTAGCTTATAAAAGAGACAGACATTGCTAAATTTAGTACCTTTGTTTTAGTACAGAAAAAGAAACTTATGGATGAGAATGCAATTTTAAAAAAAGCTAAGTTATGGCTTCAACCACCCTTTGATTCATCAACTCAACAGGAAATAGAACAACTTGTTTCTAGCAATTCTAACGAACTTGTAGATAGATTCTATAAAGATATGGAATTCGGCACTGGCGGTATGAGAGGAATTATGGGCGCTGGTACCAATAGAATAAACAAATATACCCTTGGTAGAGCCACACAAGGTTTAACAAACTATCTTAAAAAATCTTTCCCAAATAAAGAGTTGAAAGTAGCTATAGCTTATGATTGTCGACATAATAGTGACACATTCGCCAAAGTTGTAGCTGATGTTTTTTCAGCTAATAATATAAAAGTGTTTTTATTCGAAGAGTTACGTCCTACTCCCGAATTATCATTTGCAGTTCGTCATCTTAATTGTGATGCCGGTATCGTGTTGACTGCATCTCACAACCCTCCAGAATACAATGGCTATAAAGTTTACTGGAATGACGGAGGTCAAATCGTACCACCAGAAGATGCAGCCATCATTAAAGAGGTGAATAATTTAGGATTTGATGACATCAATTTCAATTCGAATGAACAATTAATTCAGCATATTGGTAAAGATGTTGATAAAGTATTTATTGAAGCATGTGTACAAAATGGAACATTTAACACTTCTAATAAAGGTGAGCTGAAAATAGTTTTTACTTCCCTGCATGGAACCTCAATAGTTTCAATTCCGGAAGCCCTGAAAAAAGCAGGGTTTAAGGATGTTAATATTGTTAAAGAACAGAAAAAGCCCAATGGCGATTTCCCAACAGTTACCTCTCCAAATCCAGAAGAACCAGAAGCCTTAAAAATGGCAATTGATTTAGCTAACAAAATCAATGCAGATATAGTTATAGGAACTGATCCCGATTGTGATAGATTGGGAATTGCTGTTCGAGACTTAGATGGAAATATGAAGTTACTTAATGGTAACCAAACCATGAGTGTCATGACGAATTATCTTATCAAACAATGGTATCAAGATGGCAGACTCAATGGGAAGCAGTTTGTTGGTTCGACGATTGTTTCTACTAATTTAGTTACCGATATTGCAAAAAGTTATAATGTTGAAACCAAAATTGGACTTACTGGCTTCAAATGGATCGCCAAAATGATTCGTGATTTTGAACATCAAGAATTTATTGGTGGTGGGGAAGAGAGTTTTGGCTATATGGTTGGTGATTTTGTAAGAGATAAAGACGCGGTTACAGCAACAGTCCTTGCCTGCGAAATAGCCATTGATGCAAAGAATAATAGTTCATCTTTTTACAAAGAATTGTTGAACATCTACGAAAAACACAGTTTCTATAAAGAGCACTTGATTTCACTCGTAAAAAAAGGTGCTGAAGGTGCAGCAACCATAAAGCAAATGATGATTGATTTGCGCAGTTCTCCCCTACAAGAAATTGATGGGTCAAAAGTAGAATATCTATATGACTATCAAAATTCTGTTAAGAAGAACTTAGTGACAGGTGAAAGTGAAACTATTGATATCCCCACTTCTAATGTATTAATATATCAAACTAAAGATGGTACGCGCGTAGCAGCGAGACCTAGTGGAACAGAACCAAAAATTAAATTTTATTTCAGCGTAAATTTACCTTTAGATGCTATTTCCAATGCAGTTACCGTTGAGAAATTGCTTGACCAAAAAATTGAACGGATTATTAAAGAATTGAAGTTAGATTAATGAGTCATTTTACGAATATTCTTAGATATGCAAAGCCTTACAAAAGGTTTGCAATAGGGCATATCATTTCTAATGTTTTCTTTGCCTTATTCGGCACCTTATCATTCGTTGCATTAAAGCCAATGTTAGATGTAATCTTCAAAAAAGACAAAATCGTTCCGAACACGGAGCCCAAATTTACCAATCTATTTGAAATTGGAGAGTTTATTGAAAGTTATTCGACATATCACATGAATCAATATACGGGAGGTGATGATTCTAAAGCTTTAATTTTTGTCGTATGCTTAATTATTGTAATGTTTTTATTAAAAAACATATTTGGATATTTAGCCAATTATTTTTTGGTGTTTTTGCGGAATGGTGTCATTAGGGATCTTCGCAATACAGTGTATAAAAAAACAATGGATTTACCCCTGTCTTTTTTCTCAGAAAAACGGAAAGGTGACATTTTAGCGAGAGTGACCAGTGACGTAGGAGATCTCCAATATTCATTTTTATCTGTTTTAGAATTGATTGTGAGAGAACCATTAACAATTATTTTTACATTGATAGCTATGCTAGTGATCAGTGCGAAACTCACCCTATTTATCTTTCTTTTTATTCCTATTATGGGATTCATTATTTCGGCAATAGGTAAAAGTTTAAAGAGAAAATCAGACCGAGTTCAAAAAGAGCAAGGCACCTTTCTTTCTAATTTAGAAGAGACCTTAACAGGTTTACGTATTATAAAGGGATTCAACGCCGAAGATAAATTTAATGAAAAATTTCAAGCATCGACAACTCGATTTTATAACTTTTCTAATAAGCTCTTAAACCGTCAAAATCTAGCATCTCCAGCGAGTGAATTTTTAGGTATTTGCATGATCGCTGTTATACTTTGGTATGGAGGAAATTTGGTTCTTAATGGCGATAACTCCTCAGGATTAAACGGAAGTACATTTCTTGTCTACATGGGTTTATCTTATAATATTTTAACTCCTGCAAAGGCCATTTCTAGAGGTCTTTACAACATCAAAAAAGGAGGCGCTGCCGCGGAAAGAATACAAGAAATTATTGATACTGAAAACCCATTAACAGATAAAGAGAATGCGATCGATATAAAAGGGTTTAATAATGAAATCATTTTTGATGACATCTCTTTTAAGTACGATAATGAATTTGTCTTAGAGAATTTTACACTTAGAGTACCAAAGGGAAAGACAATTGCTTTAGTTGGCCAATCTGGTAGCGGAAAATCAACTTTGGCGAACCTTATTACTCGATTTTATGATGTTGATAAAGGTGCAATAAAAATTGATGCTATAGATATTCGAGATATTACCAAAAAATCGCTTCGTAAACAGTTAGGGATTGTTACGCAAGATGCAATTTTATTTAATGATTCTATAAAAAACAATTTATTACTTGGTGTTGATGGTGCCTCTGACGAGGAAATCATTGACGCACTTAAAGTTGCCAATGCTTGGGAGTTTGTAAAGGATTTAAAAGGTGGTATTGACTTTAATATTGGTGATGCAGGAACTAAATTATCTGGAGGTCAAAAACAACGATTGAGTATCGCCAGAGCAGTATTAAAAAACCCTCCAATAATGATTCTAGATGAAGCAACCTCAGCATTGGATACAGAATCAGAGAGCATTGTGCAGGTCGCACTGGAAAACATGATGCGAAACAGAACTTCAATTGTTATTGCACATCGTCTCTCTACCATTCAAAAGGCAGATATGATTGTTGTTTTGGAAAAGGGAGTAATTATCGAACAAGGTAAGCATGATGAGCTCCTCGCTAAAAATGGTGTTTATAAAAAACTTGTCGAGATGCAATCGCTATCTTAAATAAAAATACATGAATATTATAAAAAGTTTAGAATGGCGTTATGCCTGTAAAAAATTTGATGGTACAAAATTTTTGACCGATCAACAAATAGAAACCATCACAAATGCATTTAATCTTACGGCCACCTCTTTTGGTTTACAACCAATAAAACTATTAGTTATAAATAATAAAGAAATTCAAGAAAGTTTGGTTGCACATTCGTTTGGACAACAGCAAGTCGCTAACGCTTCTCATCTTCTTGTAATATGTATTCAAGATTATTTTACCCTAGATGATATTGACGCTTATTTTGATTTAGAAAAAGAAATACGAAATACATCAGAAGAAATTCTGAAAAAATATAGAGATCAACTAAAAGGTATTTTTGAAAACAAATCGACCATAGAAAAACAAAAATCGGCTATCAACCAAGCCTATATTGCATTAGGTAACCTTATGACTGTTTGTGCTATCGAACGTATTGATGCTTGCCCAATGGAAGGGTTTAATGCTCAAAAATATGATGAAATTTTAAAATTAAAGGAACAAAATTTAAAGTCAGTGCTCTTATTACCAATTGGGTATCGTGCCCAAGATGATTTTATGAGTACGCTCAAAAAGGTTAGAAAACCAATATCAGAAACTATTATCAATTTGTAATTATGAGTTCAGCAATAAGAAACTTAGAGCCTAAATCCCTGTGGAACAATTTTGCAGATTTGAATGCAGTACCAAGAGCTTCTAAAAAGGAAGAACGCGTCATCGCCTTTATGGTTGCATTTGGCAAAAAATTAAATCTAGAAACCGTAGTTGATAGCGTTGGCAATGTTATCATTAAAAAGCCTGCGACAAAAGGTATGGAAAACAGAAAAACTATTGTCATGCAATCGCATTTAGATATGGTTCATCAAAAGAATAATGATACGGTTTTCGATTTTGATTCTGAAGGTATTCAAATGATTATTGATAATGATTGGGTAAAGGCAAAAGGCACCACATTAGGAGCCGATAATGGCTTAGGCGTAGCGACAATTATGAGTGTATTAGAATCGAATACTATCGCCCATCCTGTCATAGAAGCACTTTTTACTATTGATGAAGAAACGGGCATGACGGGTGCCATGGGTCTCGAAGCCGGTTATCTTGAAGGAGAAATTTTATTGAACTTAGATACCGAAGATGATGACGAGATAGGTGTAGGTTGTGCAGGTGGAATTGACATTACCGCCACTAAATCATATGAAGTTATCCCCGCTCCAACCAAAGGGTCGGGTTATAAAATTATAGTCAAAGGATTGCAAGGCGGTCATTCTGGTATGGATATACATAAAGGTTTTGGAAACGCAAATAAATTACTCAATCGGATTCTTTATAATTTGAATGAATTCCTAGTGGTTTCTGAAATTGATGGCGGTGGTTTACGCAATGCTATTCCGAGAGAAAGTTATGCAATCGTAGCTACCGAAAATGTCACCGATTTTGAAGATAAATTCTATGCTATTGCCAAAATTATTGTTGATGAATACGCTAGTATAGAAGAGGATTTAGAAATAGTTTTAGAGGAGCGCATGCTACCGCAAGAAGTACTTAAAGCGCATGATCAAAATATACTCTTAAAAAGTATCTATACAACGCATAATGGTGTTTTTAGAATGAGTCCTGATATTGAAGATCTCGTAGAAACTTCTAATAATTTAGCTCGAATTCTTGTAAAAGATGGGAACATACAAATCCTATGTCTTACCAGAAGTTCTATAGAATCTGGTAAACAAAACTTGGCCAATACTATTCGTTCTGGTTTTGAATTGGCTGGTTTTAAAGTTACCTTCTCTGGCACTTATCCTGGTTGGAAGCCGAATCCTAACTCTCCTATTTTAGCTGTCTTAAAAAATGTGTATGAAGGCCTATTTAATGAGGCTCCAAATGTGTTGGCTTGTCATGCCGGACTAGAATGTGGAATTTTGGGAACGAACTATCCTGAAATGGATATGATTTCGTTTGGTCCTACCATAAAGGGCGCACATTCTCCAGATGAACGAGCAAGTATTAGTTCAACACAAAAATATTGGAAATACGTAGTAGAAATCCTAAAAAATATTCCACTCAAAAGCGCATAAATTCAAGATTTAAGCGTTACTATAGTAAATCAAAAAACATCAAAATGAAAACATTAAAAATAGTATCTATACTCTGTTTTATATTTTTAACAACAGCGTGTACTAGTGACGATGAGTCGCCCATTGATACTGGAGCGGCAGCCAATGATCTTGTGGGAGTTTGGCAGCTTACCGAAGAATCTCAAGATGGCGTTGGTAAGGTTACGCTAGAAGGAGTTACAATTAACGGAACTATCACTTCAACAAGTAAAAACCTAGATGCCACATTAACTATTACAGAAAATCCTAATACTATTACCGCAGCAGGAAGTTATACAGAGGTAATCACTGCTTCTTTTGCCACCTTAAGTAGAACAGAAGAAGTTGAGGTAAATTTAGACAATGAGCTTAATCAAGGTGCTTGGTCTCTCAATAATGGAGTGCTTACACTTTTAGGTGGAGCTGAAACATTAGAAGTAAATATCATTCAATTAACCTCCACCATGCTACGAATTGAAATTCCAATTGAGAGAGATGTTATCATTGAAGGAACAGATGTTTCTATAGATACTACCATAAAAATGACGTTTACTAAACAATAGTTGATCTTATTATTGTAAATAAAATTAAAGGGGATTTTCCCCTTTTTTATTTGCATTTCACTTTAGAGTTTGTACTTTTGGCAAAACCTAATAGTACATGAAAAACACTAAATACGTTTTCGTCACAGGAGGCGTAACTTCATCACTCGGTAAAGGAATAATAGCAGCATCTTTAGCAAAACTATTGCAAGAAAGAGGCTATTCTGTTACCATCCAAAAATTAGATCCTTATATAAATATAGATCCAGGAACATTGAATCCTTATGAGCATGGAGAGTGTTATGTAACCAATGATGGTGCTGAAACTGACTTAGATTTAGGTCATTATGAACGCTTTTTAAATATTCCTACTTCGCAAGCGAACAATGTGACGACAGGTAGAATTTATCAATCTGTAATTGATAAAGAACGAAGAGGAGATTTTTTAGGTAAAACTGTTCAGGTAATCCCTCATATTACCGATGAGATTAAAGAGCGAATTCAACTACTTGGAAAAACAGGTGAATACGATATTGTAATTACTGAAATTGGAGGTACGGTTGGTGATATTGAGTCTTTACCATATATAGAATCTGTACGTCAATTATTATGGGAGCTAGGAGAGGAAAACGCAATTGTTGTGCACCTCACACTCATACCCTACCTTGCCGCTGCGGGTGAATTAAAAACAAAACCAACGCAACATTCTGTAAAAATGCTGATGCAGAGTGGGGTGAATCCAGATATACTTGTTTGTAGAACAGAACATCCTATTTCAGATGATATCAAAAGAAAATTGGCCCTTTTCTGTAATGTAAAGAAAGAAGATGTTGTAGAATCATTAGATGCCGAGACTATTTATGATGTGCCCAATTTAATGTATAATGAGGGCTTAGATTCAGTGGTCTTAAATAAGTTGAAACTCTCTTCAGAAAATAAGCCCATTTTGAATAAATGGAATGAATTTATCACTCGTCATAAAAATCCAAAAGATATTGTAGAAATCGGTTTAGTTGGTAAATATGTAGAATTACAAGACGCTTATAAATCTATTGCTGAAGCTTTTATTCATGCAGGGGCGGCAAATGAAGTAAAAGTAAATCTTCGTTGGATACATTCTGAAGGCTTAACCACTAAAAATGCCGCTGAAAAATTAAAAGGATTACATGGAGTATTAGTAGCTCCTGGTTTCGGGGAACGAGGTATCGAAGGTAAAATTGAGGCCATCAAATATATTCGAGAAGAACGTATTCCGTTTTTAGGAATTTGTTTGGGCATGCAAATGGCGGTTATAGAATTTGCGCGTAATGTGCTAGATTTAAAAGGAGCCAATTCTACTGAAATGGTAGAAAACACTCCTTTTCCTGTGATTAATTTAATGGAAGAGCAGAAAAGTATCACTGATATGGGTGGTACTATGCGATTAGGATCATGGGAATGCGAATTAACAAAAGATTCGATTACCTATGACGTTTATCAAAAAGTACAGATAGAAGAGCGTCATCGTCACCGTTATGAGTTTAATAGTGATTATTTAAATGATTTTGAAAAAGCAGGAATGTTAGCTACTGGAAAAAATCCGAAAACCGATTTAGTCGAAATCATAGAGATTCCTGATCATCCTTGGTTTGTTGGTGTACAGTATCACCCAGAATATAAAAGTACCGTATTGAATCCGCATCCTCTTTTTGTTGCTTTTGTAGATGCCACTTTAACACATAAAAAAAGCCTTGAATAATCAAGGCTTTTATTTTATTATCAATTTTAAATAATTATTTCACTACTTCTTTAGCTTTTAATTTAGCTTCTTCATTCCGTTCAATTTTATGCTCTGGGCGTGTCCATTTTGGTTTTTCACCCAACGGCTCAAATTGCGAATCGACTGCTTCAACCGTTTCAGGTTGCATTTTTTTGATAAAAGGTTTTTGAGGGTTCAGGCCTAATAACTCAAACATTTCCATATCTGCATTTACATCAGGATTTGGCGTCGTTAACAACTTATCTCCTGCAAAAATAGAATTCGCTCCTGCGAAGAAACACATCGCCTGCCCTTCTCTGCTCATTTCTGTTCTACCCGCGCTCAATCTTACTTGTGTTTCTGGCATTACAATACGCGTAGTTGCAACCATTCGAATCATTTCCCAAATAGAAACCGGTTTTTGATCTTCTAATGGAGTACCTTCTACAGCAACCAATGCATTAATAGGCACCGATTCTGGTTGTGGATTTAATGTAGACAATGCAACTAGCATACCCGCTCTATCTTCAGATTTTTCTCCCATTCCTATAATTCCACCACTACATACGGTAACATTCGTTTTTCTAACATTATCAATTGTATCTAGTCTGTCTTGATATCCTCGGGTAGATATTACCTCTTTATAATATTCTTCAGATGAATCTAAATTATGATTATAGGCATACAATCCAGCTTCAGCTAAACGATGGGCTTGATTTTCGGTAATCATACCTAAAGTACAACATACCTCCATATCTAGCTTGTTAATAGTACGCACCATTTCTAAAACCTCATCAAACTCTGGTCCGTCTTTTACATTTCTCCAAGCTGCTCCCATACATACCCTTGAGCTTCCAGAAGCTTTAGCGCGTAGCGCTTGTGCTTTAACCTGACGTACACTCATTAAATCATTACCTTCAACATTTGTGTGATATCTAGCCGCTTGCGGGCAATAGCCACAATCTTCTGGACATCCGCCTGTTTTAATAGAAAGTAATGTACTTACTTGAACCGTATTAGGATCATGATGTTCGCGATGAATCGTCGCTGCATCATATAGCAATTCCATTAATGGCTTATTATATACATCGAGTATTTCTTCTTTCGTCCAATTGTGTCGGGTAATGCTCATAAAATCATCTCATTTTAAAATTCAAAAATAGTAAAAAGGTTTTGTGTTCTAAACTAATTTAGTCTGTTTCTTTTAAAACCAACTGTCTGCCTAATTCTGCTAAAAACGGAATTCCAATTGTTTCATATTCATACGTATCATCATTGTATATACCATTTTCATTCACATGAATCGTCGCAGTAATAATATATTCTTTAGCCGTCTTTTTATTTATGATATAAGCGCAATCGGTTAAATATCCATAAGCGTAACCCACTTTATTTCGAATTTCGATGTAATCAGGTATGTCTTCCTTCGTATCACCATAGATTAAAAACTTCACATATCCGTCATAATAGTCATCTGAGGTATATCCTGCTTCACTAGGTAATAAGGACATACTCTTTAATAAAAATGAGCGATCTTCAATAGACAATTGAAACTGCATAGTATTAGGATATAAATCGCCATACACCAACTGTTTCATCATATTGTGTAAAGATGTGAGAGGGAGATAGTTTTTCATAGAAAAGTCTTTTGGTTTCTCAACTAGAACATCACTTTCTATGTATCCTTTTCCTTTTAAAACACTATTCAATTTTAATCTTTCAATAGGTTTATTTATAATCTCGTCGGTTGTGGTTGTTGTGCTATCATTTATATAAAATACCAAAGGTTTCGTTGTTAATTCATCGGAGTTTTCAGTTGAAAGACGATGTGAAATTCTCGAAAAGATTCCTTTATTTTTTAATCTACTGTTTATTTCATCTTGACCTAAATATTCAAACAATCTATTATACGCTTCGTTGTCACTTACGGCGAATATTTTTTGGATTTCTTGAGTGAAGGTAGTTTCAATGCTATCTCCTTCGACATAAAATTTTGAATCTCGATAAAAATTTTTTTGTTCATTCATTTTCTCTAGTGCCAAAGCAGCAATAGGGAATTTCACGGAGCTTGCCGGATAAAAATAAGTACTATCACTTACCTGAAAACTATAATCTTTAAAACGGATAGCATTATCTATTTCACGATAAATTTCTGTATATAAAATCTGAACTTCATATTTTTCTAGGCTATCCACAACCCTTTTTATCTTTTCATTTTTTGAAGACAAAACGTTTTCTAAAGGTGTTTTTTCGATTTTCGCACAGCCTACCATAACTAGTATAAAAAAAAATGTAAACGATCTCATTTCATAAATTTTTATTAAAGATATAAATATTCGGTGTAGATGGTTATAAAAAAAAGATCCGCACTTAAGTGCGGATCTCTTAAAAAACTATTCTTCTTCTTTTTTTGGATGCTCTTTTTTAGATGGAACTTCCTCTGACTTTTTTTCTTGGTCATCAACATTCCTACCTTTTAAATATTGCGGTAAGTCCATACCCGCCATATTAAACATTTCTTGTAATGGTGGAACTGCTTTGTACATTCCAGAAATGAAATTAGAAGTTGACGTTTGACCATCTTTTCCTCCGCCGTTTTCCCAAACTGTTACTTTATCAATCTTGATATTCTTGATCGCTTCTGCTTGAGTTTTCACCAATTCTGGTAATTTATCAGCAATCAATAATAAAACAGCATCTTTAGAATTATTACCAGCAGCTTTTACAATTTGGTCTAAACCAGCAGCTTGCTTTGTCAAAACTTCATACAATCCTTTTGCTTCGGCTTGTGCCTTAAATAAAATGGCATCTGCCTCACCTTTGGCTCTTCTTCTAATTCTTTCAGCTTCCGCTTCGGCATCAATTTCAACTTTTCTTTTATCTATTTCTGCAGGTACAATAACATCAGCCATTTGAGAAGAACGTTCTCTTTCGGCACGCGCAGATTCTGCTTCGGTTTCGGCTGCGTACGATTCTTCCAAGGCTTTTGCAGATTGTACTTTTTCGGAGGCAATAGCCACACGCTCTGCTTCGGCTTCTCGTTGACGACGCAACGAATCAGAGTTCGCTACGGCAATCTTAGCTGTATTTTCTCCTTCTACGGCTTGAGCATTTGCAGCTGCTACTTGTGTTCTTTCATCTTGAACCGCATTGGCTTCACCAATAGATCCATCTCTGGTTTTTTCGGCAACAGATTTACGAGCTGCATTTATTGCATGTGCTGCTGCTTCTTTTCCTAAAGCTTCAATATATCCTGATTCGTCAACAATATCGGTGATATTTACATTGATCAGTTTTAATCCTACTTTCTTTAACTCTGATTCTACACTTTTCGAAATATTAGTCAAAAATTTATCTCTATCTGAATTAATTTCTTCAATATCCATAGAAGCAACTACCAAACGTAATTGTCCGAAAATAATCTCTTGCGCTAATTCTTGGATGTTATTTTGATCTAAACCAAGTAATCTCTCAGCAGCATTTTGCATGATGCCTGGTTCGGTAGAAACACCAATTGTAAAGCGCGAAGGTACATTTACACGAATGTTTTGCTTGGATAGTGCATTTATTAAGTTTACTTCAATTGATATTGGAGTCAAATCCAAAAATTGATAGTCTTGAATAACTGGCAAAATAAATGCCGCACCACCGTGAATACATTTGGCCGATTGTCCGCCGCCAACTTTACCATACACAACTAATATTCTATCTGACGGACAGCGTTTATAACGTTTTATTAATACAATTAAAATAACAACAATAAATAATATTGCGAAGATTAGTGCCATCGGGGCTCCAATACCTTCTAATCCAAGGTTTTCTTGGCTACTCAGTAATCTCATAGGTTTGTGGGTTTAAGGGTTCAATTGGTTTTTGTGTTTGGTTAACGATTAATATACCGTTGCTTGTAATATCAACTACCTTGACAATCGTTCCGGATTTCAATTCATAAATAGAATCAGACAAAGCCTCTAACTCACGAAGTGAGCCTTGTACTCGAACATGCACTTTCCCCATTTTAGAGCGATTTGCTCCAACGGTAAGATACACTTCACCAATACTATCAATCGCATTCTTATAATTTAACGTACCACTATCTGCCAATTTTGACATAAAATAAAATAGTGACGCCATGATGGTCATCATTAACAGTCCGCAAAAAATAGAAATCGCCACTGTTAAAGAAGTGGGAAGTCCCGCGTCAATACACGCAATTCCAGTCCACCCAAAAATAGTAAAGAAACCTACTATATTCTTAAATGAGATAAATTGAAAACCAATTCCAGTATCCCCTTCAATATCTGAGTCAACGTCGCCTATATCGTCGGCGTCACCACCTGTAAAAGCAAGAATCATGACAACGGTAAAAATAAGCGAGCCTATTATGGCAATTAACCAATATAGTTTAGGCAGAAAATCTAAGTTTGAAAACCATTCTATCATAGCTGTTAATTTTTATGAAATATAAAACCTTTTAACGGTTTTACAATAATTATTTGGAAAGTAAAATGCTCACAGCATTACCACCAAAACCAACGGCATTGACAAGAATTTTTTTGAGTTGTTTTGGTTGTTGTTGCTTGGCTACAAAAGGAACATCGATTGCTTTTTGGTATCTTAACATGAGTAATGCAAATTCTATACTTAGCATTCCCGAAGCTCCGAAAGTATGTCCTAACTTCCACTTATTGGTAGTCAAAAAAGGAATTTTGTTACAAAAAATCGCAGAAATTGCTTTAAATTCTGATAAATCACCCTTCTTTGTACCCGGTGCATGCATCACAATTACATCCACATCATTTGGATGAATTTCTCCTAATGCCATCTTCATAGAACGTTGAAAGCACGAGGCTTCCGCAGAAATTGAGGTGTTATGTTCTAATATTTCGGTAGCATACCCAACACCCTCTATATAACCCAAAGCGTTCTCTTTTCTTCCATATTCTAAACAAGCAATGCTTGCTCCTTCACCTAATACCATGGTATTGTATTTTTTGTCAAGATCAAAAGCTTTACAGGGGTATGTATCATTATTTTTCGCATACACCTTTAACGCCCGCATTTGTGCAATTGTAAATGATGTTAATGGCGCTTCACTCCCTCCTACCAAAAACTTATCGGCCATACCACTCTGTATCCAAGCCACACCATTTAGTAAGGCATGAAGCGCGGTAGAACATGTAATCGAATGACTAATTTCTGGACCTTGGGTTTGCAGATCATGCGCTACCCAAGAAGAAATATTTCCCAGGGTAGTAGTTGGGGAAGTCAAGGTTTTTGCCTCCTTATCTTTCAAAAATTGTTTGTGATAGGTTTCAAATAAACCAGTGGCACCTCTTGAAGAGCCGATATTTACACCAAAATTATCGGTACTGTCCCAACCTGCTTGATGCACCGCGTCTCTCGACGCATGGATAGCGAATAGTACAGAATCATCTAAATTTTTATACTTCTGATCGGAGTTTTTTAACGAGATGATTTTTTTCTTTCCTTCTGAGGTTAACATAGCAACAAAGGCCTCCTTTGCATCAAAATTTTTGGCTGTTATATAATGTTCACTATCTTGATACTTTTCCCAAGCTTCTTCTAAAGAAAGACCTAGAGGTGAAATAGAACGAATAGCGGAAATAGAAATTGGTGCTTTCAACTGTTAATATTTTCAGCAAAAGTAACAAAAGACGAAATAGGGATACTAATATATAAATGAAAAAATACGATGACTGAATATATACAGCAAAAAAGTTGGTTTCGACGTAATTGGTTGTGGGTAGTGCCCGCTGGTGGATGTCTAACAATTATCTTACTATTCATATTTGGTATTGGCGCAGCAATTTTTGGAGTCACTAAACTTTTTACTGAATCTGCCCCATACACCTATGCCTTAGAACAAGCTTCAAATGATGCGCGGGTAATTCAATTTCTAGGAAATCCTATTGAAAGCGATGGCATCATTCAAGGTAATATTTCCTTGAGTAATAATAATGGCCATGCTGATATAACCATACCTATAAAAGGTACCAAAGGTTCTGGATCAGTCACTATTATCGGTGAAAAAGAAGATGGCACATGGACTTATGAAAAGTTATTTGTTACCATTAAAGAAACGAATGAGCAAATCAATTTACTCGATAAGAATTTAGAAGGTATCTAAAGCTTCTTCAATAGTATCGTAGACTTTTTGCAACTCAATATTGTTAATGACAAATGGCACCTGAATATATATGGTATTTCCAAGAGGTCGCAAGAACACACCACGACTCATGAAAAATTTTAAGAGTTTATCTCTTAAATCTCCATAACGTTCCATTTTTGTATCTAAATCTAATGCGAAAATTACACCCTGCGAGCGTGTGCTTCTTACAATAGGATGCGCATCAATATGTTTTTCAAATTTTTTATGCGCTCTTGATATTTCTTTAATTCTATCTTGAATTTCTGATGTTTGCAACAATTCTACCGCTGCAATTGCCGCAGAACATGCGATAGGGTTTGCCGAATAGGTATGGCAATGAAAAAAGCCTTTTGCCATATCGTTACTTAAAAAAGCTTCATATATTTCTTCGGTACATGAAGTAATTGCCATGGGCACCAAGCCCGCAGTTAACGCCTTACTTAGACATATAATATCTGGTTTCGTCTCAACAAAATCAGAAGCAAAATGACTTCCGGTTTTACCGAAACCTGTCATAACCTCATCAGCTATGGTTAGTATTTTTTTTGATTTACAAAGTGCTAAAATTTCATTTAAACCTGCTGCATTGTGAATTTTCATCCCTGCTGCACCCTGAATAATCGGTTCATAGATAAAACCAGCAATTTTATACTGATTTGCATAGGCAGTCAATTGATTTAAAATCTCTTTATGATTTTCGCCATTTGGTACAGGAATCCGTTTTACTTCGATTAAAAAATCTTCAAAAGGTCCGTTATAAACCGATAAACCAGAGACAGACATTGCTCCAAAGGTATCACCGTGGAAACCATTTTCAAAAGCTATAAATGTGGTTCGCTTTTGTTCTTTATTAAAATAGTATTGCAATGCCATTTTAATGCCTGCTTCTACGGCAGTCGAACCGTTGTCATTGAAAAAAATTCTGTTTTGATTTTTAGGTAAAATTTTTATTAATTCTTCGGATAATTTTACTGCAGGCTCATGTGTAAAGTCACTAAACATTACTTGATCTAATTGCTGCATTTGCTGATACACGCGATTTGTAATGAAGTCATTACAATGACCGAACATACAGGTGTACCATGAAGAAATAGCATCTATATATTCATTGCCATGCTCGTCAGTTAATATACATCCTTTGGCTTTTACGATCGCCAAACTATCAGGATGTAACTGGTGTTGTTTTAGCGGATGCCACAAATGTTTTTTATCACGTTCTTGTAATGTCATAATCTTGTCATGCTGCGCTAGTTTCAGCATCGCATTTAATTAATATTCTAAAGTTGTTAAATTTGGGTTCGCTTTTCGAATCAAGTTCAACTTCCATTCTTTATGCCAATTCTTGAGTTGTTTTTCTCTTTTAATTGCTCGATTAATATCAGAAAATTCTTCAAAATAAATCAAATCGCTTAGGTTATACTTTCGAGTAAAAATAGAGGCT
Source organism: uncultured Flavobacteriaceae bacterium (assembly GCA_947500525.1). Taxonomy (GTDB): domain Bacteria; phylum Bacteroidota; class Bacteroidia; order Flavobacteriales; family Flavobacteriaceae; genus Aureibaculum. Next base: position 257,742 of record CANMSH010000005.1, read on the forward strand.
GTTTTATTATAGTGTTCAGATAGCCTTTTTGATAAATTAGCCGTGACCCCAGTGTAAAATGTGGTCCGATATTTATTCGTCAATATGTAAACATAACTTTTTTTCATAACATGATGTGACCCTGAAACAAGTTCAGGGTGACGGACTATAAGCCTATTAACTTTTCTTTAAATACTTCGGCATATTCCTTAATTACATTTTTATCAAAGTAAGGTTCTTCATCGATGCGTCCAATAATTGGAACATTTGCCATCTTCTCTATAATACTTTCTGTCGATGGATGTGCTTCTCCACTAAAAATGATGGATATATCAAATCCTTTTTCTTTTAAAAAATTTACGGTTAGTAAAGTGTGATTTATGCTTCCCAAATAATGACGAGATACAACAATTACTTTATATGAAGGTTTGATAAGATCTACAATTGTTTGTGTTTCATTTAATGGAACTAATAAACCTCCAGCACCTTCAATTACCAAATGATTTTTTGTTGCAGGTGTTTTAATTTTTTTCATCTCAATCGTTAATCCATCTATTGCAGCCGCGGCATGAGGACTCATTGGAGTATGCAATGCATAACTATTAGAGTAGAATTTCGATTTCGTATTGGAAACTAATTTTTCTACTTTGTGCAAATCAGAGTTTTCTAATTCACCTGCCTGCACAGGTTTCCAATAATCAGCTTCTAATGATTCCGTTACAATAGCGGAGGCAATCGTCTTGCCTACTTCGGTAGAAATACCAGTGATAAAATATGTTTTCATTTAAAAAATCGTCTTACAATCATTACAGATATGTTTCTTTTTTTCAAAAAAAGGAAATAACATATAGAGTAAATTTCCTTCTTTTGGAGGTGCAATTAAAATACGAGTAGATTTACACTTTATACAATATAGATTGTTACCTTCTTCATCTTTTTCATAAGATCTAATACTATCATATAGAATTTTAGCCTTTATATAATCATCTGCATGTACTTGTAGCTTCACACCTCCTATTGCCTGACTTAGTAAAGGATCGGCATCTATTGTAACCTCGTCTGTCAAAATAACTTCCACTCCTTCTGACTCTAGCTTAGACTTGGTAATCTGTGCCGCTGTAGAGTATTCAAATACTGCGAGCGTCTTAAATTTAGTATTCATAAATTCTATTATGCAACAAAAATACTAAGTAAACTTAGAACATCCTTCATTTCTTGTTCAGAATTATAGGCATGTAAACAAAAGCGTAATCGTTCTTTACCTTTTGGAATAGTAGGTGCTAAAATAGGTTTTACATCAAAACCTTTTTCCTGCAGTTTAGCGGCAATTAGTTTCACATTGGTTGCTCCATTAATAATACAACTCTGAATAGCCGAATTACTCACTATAAATAAGTCTTCAAGATTATGAATTGCTACCTGCGATTTAAAATACTGTATATTTTGTTGTAATCTTTCGAGATGATTTAGTTCTTTTGGAACATTCTGCATTGCTGCATAAGACATTTTAATCGTTACCAAAGAATGTGGTGGAAGTGCGGTTGTGTAAATAAGACTTCGTGCAAAATTCACTAAGTATGTTTTCAATTCGTTACTACCCAAAATTGCGGCTCCATGACAGCCTATGGCCTTACCAAACGTTACGATTCTTGCAAAAATATGATGTTGTATTTCTAGGTTTTGTATTGCTCCACAACCATTATTTCCAAGCACGCCAACAGCATGTGCTTCATCAACCACTATATATGCACTGTGGGTCTTACATAGTGCTATCATTGTCTTAAGATCTGGGGTGTCACCATCCATAGAAAATACAGATTCAGTAACTACATAGATGGTTCCATCTTGCTGAACTCTTTTGAGCATTTCTTCAAGATGTGCGATGTTATTATGTTTGAATTTATATGATTTTGCATGGCTCATGGTGATTCCATCACGAATGGAAGCATGAATAAATTCGTCATACAAAATGATATCGCCGCGTTGTGGCACTGAAGAGAAGAACCCGATATTAGCGTCGTATCCTGAATTAAAAATGGTGGCAGCTTCACTTTCGTGGAAATCGCATAGCATGGCTTCAACGACATCATACAATGGATGATTGCCTGATAACAGACGAGAGCCTGTTGCCCCATTTTCTTTTATATTTTGCTCAACTAAATAGCGATGTGTTTCTTCAAAAATTGTTGCTGACTTTGAAAAACCTAAATAATCATTCGATGAGAAATCGATCAAATTAGTAGTTACATGAAGTGAACGTATTGCGTTATGTTCAATACGCTGTTGAAGTTTTGCAGTTAATGTATGGGGGAACTTTTCCATTTGACACAAAGATATAATACTTCATTAGAAAAATCATTTTAACGTCTTCTATTTGCTAATAGGGGTGGCGGTTCTCCTGTAAAAGGATTCCATCTACTAATGCTTTTTGCATCCATTCCAGAAGCACTAATAACCGCTCTATCACCATAACGTTCTCGCATATTGTCTATAGCCTGACTTAAATTAATATGCTTTTCATTGTCTTCAAATAAATTGATTTGGTGACCTCCTTCTACCAAATGACTAAATCGTACACCAACCAAACGTACTAATAAACGTCTATTATATAAATGCTTAAATAAATCTAGCACTTTAGGTATGATACTTGTGTCTAAGGAACTATACGGAATTCGCTTCTGTTGTGTATATGTTTGAAAATCAGAATATCTAATTTTAAATGTAATACAGGCTGTTAGTTTATTCCCTCTCCTTAATTGATAAGCTAAGTTTTCGGCCATTGCAATGATAATACTTCGCAATTTATGTATATCAGTTGTATCTTTATCAAAGGTACGCTCAGTAGAAATAGATTTACGTTCATGATACTGTACAACGGGAGAATTGTCTATACCTCTCGCCTTTTTCCAAATACTCAATCCATTTTTTCCCAATACTTTATGCATTAACTGCATGGGCATTTCTTGTACTGTAATGATTTTCTTAATTCCTAAATCGCATAATGATTTATAGGTGACCTCTCCAACCATAGGTATTTTTCGAACCGATAGCGGTGCTAAAAAGGGTTTTTCAGTTCCTTTTAAAATTTGAATTTGATTGTTAGGTTTTGCTTGACCCGTTGCAATTTTAGAAACTGTTTTATTAACTGATAAACCAAAAGAAATTGGTAAACCTGTTTCTCTCATAATACGTTGTCTCAATTCGGAAGCTAATTGATGACAACCAAAAAACTTATCTGTTCCTGTTAGGTCTATATAAAATTCATCTACAGAAGATTTTTCATATAAAGGCACATTCTCTTTAATAACATCGGTAACCAAATTAGAATACTTACTATAAATACCCGAATTTCCTCTTAATACAATTGCTTCAGGGCATAATTGTTTTGCCATACGCATAGGCATGGCAGAATGAATACCAAATTTTCGGGCCTCATAACTACAGGAAGCCACCACTCCTCGATCTGAAGTACCTCCAATTAATACTGGCTTTCCGTTTAAGCGACTATCTAACAAACGTTCACAAGACACAAAAAATGTGTCTAAATCCATATGTACTATCGCTCTATTATCTTGACTCATACAGCAATAGATTCAGTAGTTTCAGCATACCTAGGGTCTTCTATAGTTGCCAAACGAACCATAGTGCTCACTTCTATATTAATACATTCAAATTCTTCTAGAACCTTTCCTGAAATTGTATATACTCCTTTTCCTCTAAAAGGAAATTTTGCCGCTATTGGCGGAAAGTGCACCGTATCAATAAAATGACCATCGCGATCTAAAAACGTACCAAAACACATGATTTTTCCGTTGACTGTTTTGGTGTTTTTTGTAGTGATTAAATACCCTTCAATAGTTATCCATTTGTTTTTATACTGATATAAATCTTTAGCTCTTAATTGACTACAATTATGTTTTACTAATAATTGAAACGGATTGCACAACGGAAACCCTAACAATTCAAACTCATCGAAGGCATTTTCTAAAGCACTACTCTTCAACTCAGGAGTTTCATAAGAAATTCGTTCTGTTGTAAATAAAGTCATACTATCTTCTTGGATTGGAATTTTACTAATTTTTAGATGTGCTTGCCATAGTAATTCACGCTTATTTATTGCTGTAAAACGGAATGCATTTATTTTAATTAAAATAGATATTTGTTCTATCGAAATAGGTACACGGTCAATAAAATCATCTAAACTTTTAAAGTTACCATGACGTTCACGTGCTTTCAAAATTTTATTAACCGTAGTTGTCTCTAAAGACCTTAAAAAGGTGAAACCTAAATAAATAGTATTTTTATTGATTCGTGTTTTATGATTGCTTCGATTTATACAAGGTGCTTCTATAATAGCTCCATGCATTCTAGCCTCATGCACATACAGTTCAACACTATAAAAGCCTCCACCATTGTTTAGAGTTGCAACCATATACTCTAATGGATAATACGCTTTTAAAAAGAGACTTTGATAACTCTCTACAGCATATGAAGCAGAATGCCCTTTTGCAAATGCATAACCTGCAAAACTTTCAATTTGCCGCCAAATTTCCTTTACCAATGCTTCTGGTTTACCATCATTTTTACAGTTATCAAAAAATTGCTGCTTTACTTTTAAAAACTCGTCTCTAGAACGAAACTTTCCTGACATACCACGTCGTAACATATCTGCTTCTCCTAAATTCAAACCTCCAAAATAATGTGCAACTTTAATAACATCTTCTTGGTACACCATCACACCATACGTTTCTGGCATAATATCGAGTAATACAGGAGGCGCATCTTTACGTCGTTCAGGATTTCGATAGCGTAGTATATATTCACGCATCATGCCCGAATTAGCTACTCCAGGGCGTATCACTGAACTCGCAGCTACCAAACCCAAATAATTGTCTACTTGTAATTTTTTTAATAGCATACGCATGGCAGGAGATTCTACATAAAAACAACCAATCGCCTTTGCATTTTTTAACAAGTACTTTATACGCACATCTTCTTTAAACCGCTTAATATCATGTATATCTATGGGTTCTTTTTCTGGATGATTACAATTAACAATCTCTACAGTATCTTTTATTTTGCCTAGACCTCGTTGACTTAAAATATCAAATTTATATAAACCAATATCTTCTGCCACCACCATATCAAACTGTGTCGTTGCAAAACCTTTTGGAGGCATAAATGTGGCACAGTAATAATGTATTGGCTTTTCAGAAATTAAAATGCCACCCGCATGAATACCCAAATAATTTGGAAAACCTTGTATATAACTACTGTACTTTATAACTAATTGTGATAATTTATCTAGCGAACTATAATTATATTTTTGACGTGTTAATACATCCATTTCAGATTTCGGTAAACCAAATACTTTTCCTAATTCTCGTATAGAAGCCCTCTTTTTAAAGGTATTATATACTGTAATTAAAGCTGTGTTCTTAAATCGTTTAAACATGAATTCTGTAATATCATCACGATCCGCCCAAGAAAAATCAATATCAAAATCAGGAGGGTTTTTACGATATAAATTGATGAATCGTTCAAAATATAGGTCTAATTCAACAGGGTCAACATCTGTAATACGTAAAAGATATGCAATGATACTATTGGCACCACTGCCCCGACCTACATAAAAATAACCTTTCGATCTAGCATATTTTAAAATTTTCCAGTTAATTAAAAAATAAGAAACAAACCCTTTTTCTTTAATAATTTTTAATTCTTTCTCTATTCTAGTATAAATAACTGAATCAGGGTTCTCGTAACGATACGCCAACCCTTTATAAGTCAACATTTCTAACAAACGATAATCCAATGATTCATTATTTGTATATGATCGTTGATTATTTGGTGTCGTTTGAGAGAAGTCAAAATTTATAGTACAACTTTGTAATAATCTTTCGGTATTCTCAATTAACTCAGGATAATCTGCATAAATTAATTCTAATGTTTCTGGTGGTAATAATTGATCTGTTTCACACCCTTGCTCGTCTATCGAAAGTTTACTAAGTAAGGTGTTATTATCAATAGCGCGTAGTAAACGATGTGTGTTAAAACCTCGCTTATTTTGAAAAGATACTGTACGTAATACAACTAACTTCTCTCGTTTATAATTCCACTTCGAAAATTTTAAATGATTTAAATCTTTCGGACTTATTCCTAAATATTCATGTTCTTTTAAATCGTATATTTTTCCTTTTTCATAAGGATAAATGGCATAGACATCATCAAGAGGTTTTGACCTTGCTGGGATCTCTAATGTTTGATTGTGTAGAAATGATGAAAGGTATTGATTGATCTGTTTAAATCCTTCATTCGTTTTTGCCAATAGTATAAATTGCTGTGCTGAACCATTTCTAAAATCTACTCCTAATACAGGCTTGATCTTTTTCTCTTTTGATAAACGTACAAAATCTAAACAAGCCGATGTCGTATTTATATCTGTTAAAGCCAATGTTTTCAGCTTATTTTCTACAGCTAGATTCAACAACTCTTTAGGTTGTATGGTACCGTATCGTAGACTATAATATGTATGACAATTAATGTACAAACAATCAATTTTAAATTTTATGTAAAATTAACTATATTTTGTAGTTTTAATTGCTTAAATTTGTAGTAATATGAAATGTATACAAACAAATATCAGGCATTTAAGAAATCTTAAAAGCTTATCTCAAGAGCAATTTGCTGAAGAATTAGGTTGGACACGCTCTATTGTTGGATCATATGAAGAAGGACGTTCAGAGCCTTCTATTGATCGATTATTAGACTTGTCAGCCTTTTTTAATTTACCTATTGATGTTTTCATCAAAAATGATCTTCGTTTAGCAAAAGACACCTCTTTTATTAAGTTGGGTAATAAACGTGTACTGTTTCCTATAGCAGTGAGTAATACTGATGAAGATTTAATTGAAATTGTACCTATTGAGGCTTCTGCGGGTTATTTAAAAGGGTATGCAGACCCAGAATATGTAGAGCAACTTCAAAACATCAAACTTCCATTCTTACCTACGGGGAAACATCGTACATTTCCTATCAAAGGAGACTCTATGTTACCAGTGAAAGATGGCTCCTATATTGTTGCCAAATTTGTTGAGAGTATCGCTGATGTCAAAAACGGTAGAACCTATATTGTACTCACAAAAGAAGATGGTTTGGTTTACAAGCGGGTGTATGATAGAATTAAAGACCGTAAAAGCTTATTATTATATTCAGATAACAAAGCCTATGCACCATATGAAGTGAAAATAGAACAGGTATTAGAGTTATGGGAATTCACGTGTTGTATCAATACACAAGAATATGATAAAGACGAATTAAAACTGAGTAGCATTGTAAATATGTTTCAAGAATTGAAAGTTGAGTTAAAGTCAATTAAGGTGTAAACTCATAATTATTATCATTTTTTAATAATTTATTATTGTTTTTCGATAATTTTTATATATTTGTATACACAAACAAAAATTATGAAAGACAATACTACTATCTTAACCATAGTCACCTATGGGATTATACTTTCGGCGGTATCCTTATTACTCAATGATATAAGAGCATTTGATTTCCTTCAATTTGAAGAGTTTCAAGATTGGGCAAAAACTGCCCAAAAAAATGAACCTTGGTTTACTTCCAAAAATGCTGTTAAATGGAGTTTTTATGCTATTAGTGCAGGCATATTTTTTTGGAGAGCTTATCTATTATATGCATTTACCTATTTCTTATCGATTTTAAGAGAAATTGAAAAAGGCAACTATTTTAGTGCTAAAAACAGTCGTTACTTTAAAAAGATTGCAAACATATTTATTTACTATACTATTAATGTTTTAGTTCTTCGTTTTTTACTAGCTCTCATAAAAAAATCATCATTCAACTTCATACAAGAATTTAAATCAGAATTCACATTATTAATACCTTGTGCCCTCGCCTTTTATATTCTAGCAGAACTTTTTGAACGAGCTAAAAAAGCAGAAGAAGAAAATGAATTAACAATATAGCCATGCCCATAATTGTAAATCTTGACGTGATGTTAGCCACACGTAAAATGAAGAGTAAAGAGTTAGCTGAAATAATTGGTATCACAACAGCAAACCTTTCAATTTTAAAATCTGGAAAGGCCAAGGCAATTCGATTTTCTACATTGGAAGCTATATGTAAAGCTCTCGACTGTCAACCGAGTGATATTTTAGCGTATACTGATAAACAAAAAACGCCGAACAAATAATGTTCGGCGTTTTACTTTATGCTTGACCAGTGGGTCCGAAATTCATTGGAATTGGTGGTTGTTCATAATCTTTAATTTCGCCATGGGCTTTTTCAAATCTACTCACATTTTCAGCCAACGCTTTCATTAAACGCTTGGCATGTTGTGGTGTTACTATAATTCTAGATTTAACCTTCGCTTTTGGTGTTCCTGGCATTACATTTACAAAATCTACCACGAATTCTGACACCGAATGATTGATGATTGCCAAGTTAGCATAGGTGCCCTCAGCAATTTTTTCATCCAGCTCAATATTTAACTGGTTCTCTTGTTTTTTACCTTGCTCTGCCATAATTAATTAATTTGCTTCTATTTCTTCTTTAGAACCAACAATTAAATGATCGTAATCTCTCATACCTGTACCTGCTGGTATTCTCTTACCTACAATTACATTCTCTTTAAGACCTTCTAAGTAATCAATCTTACCACTTACTGCGGCTTGATTTAATACTTTCGTTGTCTCCTGGAAAGATGCCGCTGAGATAAATGATTTCGTTTGTAACGAAGCTCTCGTAATACCTTGTAAGATAGGTTCTGCTGTTGCAGGAACTGCATCTCTTGCCTCGATTAACGCCTTATCAGTTCTACGTAAAATAGAATTCTCATCTCTTAGTTTACGAACAGAAATCATTTGACCTGCCTTTATATTCTCAGAATCGCCAGGATTATCAACCACTTTCATTCCGTATATGGCATCATTTTCCTCAATGAAATCATTTGTATGAATCAATTGACTTTCTAAGAAAATAGTATCTCCAGAATCAACAATCTTAACTTTACGCATCATTTGACGAACAACTACTTCAAAATGCTTATCATTAATTTTCACACCTTGCAAACGATACACTTCTTGAATTTCATTCACTAAATATTGCTGAACCGCAGATGGGCCTTTAATATTTAAAATATCTGTTGGTGTAATTGCACCGTCAGACAATGGCATACCCGCTTTTATAAAGTCATTTTCCTGAACCAAAATCTGATTCGATAACTTCACTAAGTATTTCTTAATATCCCCAAGTTTAGACTCAACGATAATTTCACGGTTACCACGTTTTATTTTACCAAATGAAACAACACCATCAATTTCTGAAACTACAGCTGGATTCGAAGGATCTCTCGCTTCAAACAACTCTGTTACACGTGGTAAACCACCTGTAATATCACCTGCTTTACCAGATTTTCTTGGTATCTTTACCAAGACTTTACCAGCTTCAATTTTGTCTCCTTCTTCAATCATTAAGTGAGCACCTACAGGTAAACTGTACGAACGTAAAGCTTCGCCCTTCGTATTCTCAATAATTAATGTTGGAACTACTTTCTTTGCTTTAGATTCAGAAATTACTTTCTCTTGGAAACCAGTTTGTTCATCAATCTCTACTTGATAAGTGATTCCTTGATCAATATTTTCAAAGGCAACTTTACCTTCAAATTCTGATACAATTACACCATTATATGGATCCCAAGAACAAATAACATCACCTTTCTTCACTTTGGCTTTGTTCTTCACAAAAATGTAAGAACCATAAGGAATATTATTTGTACTTAATGTAATTCCAGTAGTTTTATCTACTACTTTAACTTCTGAAGTTCTAGAAATTACGATATCAACTTTGTTACCATCATTATCTAAACCTTCAACAGTTCTTAGATCTTCTATTTCAATCGTACCATCAAATTTCACGTTCAACGAATTCTCTTCAGAAATGTTTCCTGCAATACCACCTACGTGGAATGTACGTAACGTTAACTGTGTTCCTGGTTCTCCAATTGACTGAGCGGCAATTACACCAACAGCTTCTCCTTTTTGAACCATTTTTCTGGTAGATAAGCTATATCCATAACATTTCGCACAGATTCCTCTACTAGATTCACATGTTAATGCCGAACGCACCTCTACAGTTTCTAACGGAGATTCATCAACTACTTTTACTATGTCTTCAGTAATTTCTTCACCAGCTCCTACAATTAGTTCTTGCGTTAAAGGGTTTACCACATCATTCAATGCCACACGTCCGATAATTCTTTCACCAAGACTTTCAACGATCTCTTCGTTCTTTTTCAACGGAGATATCTCTAAACCTCTTAATGTTCCACAATCTACTTCATTGATAATAACATCTTGTGAAACATCAACCAAACGACGTGTTAAATACCCGGCATCTGCAGTTTTTAATGCTGTATCGGCAAGACCTTTACGAGCACCGTGAGTTGATATAAAGTATTCAAGAATCGATAGTCCTTCTTTAAAGTTAGAAAGAATCGGATTCTCAATAATTTCACCACCACCGGCAGTAGATTTTTTAGGTTTCGCCATTAATCCACGCATACCGGTCAACTGACGAATCTGTTCTTTAGAACCCCTCGCTCCAGAATCTAACATCATATATACTGAGTTAAATCCTTGTTGATCTTCACGTAAACGTTTCATTGAAAGCTCGGTTAATCTATTGTTTGTAGATCCCCAAATATCAATTACCTGATTGTAACGTTCTTTATTCGTTAACATACCCATATTATAGCTGGCCATGATTGTATCTACTTGCGCATTGGCATCAGCAATCATAGTATGCTTCTCTGGTGGGATAATAATATCTCCAAGACTAAAAGATAAACCACCACGGAAAGCAAATGTATATCCCATTCCTTTAATGGCATCTAAAAACTCACCCGTTGTAGGTACATCAGTTACTTTTAAAATATCACCGATAATATCTCTCAATGATTTTTTAGTAAGTACTTCGTTAATATAACCAGCTGCTTCGGGTACTACTTCATTAAATAATACTCTACCAACAGTAGTTTCTATAATTTGATTTACTAGTTCTCCCTCTTCATTAAAATCTTTCGTTCTTACTTTGATACCAGCATTCAAATCCACTTGCTTTTCATTGAAAGCAATGGTAACTTCCTCAGGAGAATAGAATGTACTACCCTCTCCTTTAATTTTATGTTCTTTTGTCGACTTACGTTCTTTTGTCATATAGTATAATCCAAGTACCATATCCTGAGAAGGTACTGTAATTGGAGATCCATTTGCTGGATTTAAAATACTATGTGAAGCCAACATTAACAATTGAGCCTCTAGAATAGCTTCAGGACCTAAAGGTAAGTGTACTGCCATTTGATCACCATCGAAATCGGCATTAAAAGCCGTACATACCAATGGGTGTAGCTGAATCGCTTTACCTTCAATTAATTTAGGTTGAAATGCCTGAATACCTAAACGGTGTAACGTAGGCGCACGGTTTAAAAGCACTGGATGTCCTTTTAAAACATTTTCCAAAATATCCCAAACTACTGGTTCTCTTTTGTCTATAATTTTCTTTGCAGACTTTACAGTTTTTACAATTCCTCTTTCGATCAATTTTCTAATTACGAAAGGTTTGTATAATTCTGCTGCCATATCTTTTGGCAATCCACACTCGTATAATTTTAATTCTGGACCAACAACAATAACTGAACGTGCAGAATAATCAACACGTTTACCAAGTAAGTTCTGACGGAAACGTCCTTGCTTACCTTTTAAAGAATCAGATAACGATTTTAATGGTCTATTTGATTCTGTTTTTACCGCCGATGATTTACGTGTATTATCAAATAAAGAATCTACAGATTCTTGTAACATACGTTTTTCATTTCGCAAGATCACCTCAGGAGCTTTAATCTCCATTAATCTTTTTAAACGATTGTTACGAATAATTACACGACGGTATAAGTCATTTAAATCAGAAGTAGCAAAACGACCACCATCTAATGGTACTAACGGACGTAATTCTGGCGGAGTCACAGGAACCACCTTCATGATCATCCATTCTGGTCTATTTTCTCTATTCTTATTCGCATCACGGAAAGACTCTACAACATTTAAGCGCTTTAACGCCTCCATTTTACGTTGTTTAGACGTCTCTGTATTTGCCTTATGTCTTAATTCATAAGATAGTGCGTCTAAATCAATACGAGCTAATAAGTCAATCAAACACTCTGCACCCATTTTCGCGATGAACTTATTAGGGTCTGTGTCATCTAAATATTGATTCTCAACTGGAAACGACTCTAAAATATCTAAATATTCCTCTTCCGTCAAGAAATCCATTTTTTGTAATGGTTCTCCCTCAGCATTCGTCGCGCCTGCTGGTTGAATTACTACGTATCGCTCGTAGTAAATGATCATATCTAACTTTTTTGATGGTAAACCTAATAGGTATCCCATTTTATTTGGTAATGATCTAAAGTACCAAATGTGAGCTACAGGTACCACTAAGTTTATATGCCCCACTCTATCTCTACGTACCTTCTTTTCAGTAACTTCTACTCCACAACGGTCGCATATAATTCCTTTATATCTAATTCTCTTGTACTTACCACAAGCACATTCGAAATCTTTAATCGGACCAAAAATACGCTCACAAAATAAACCATCTCTTTCTGGTTTGTGTGTACGATAATTGATTGTTTCTGGTTTTAGAACTTCTCCTTTAGATTTCTCTAGGATAGATTCAGGTGAAGCTAAACCAATTGAAATTTTATTGAATTTTTTTACAGTGTACTTTTCTCTTTGTTTTGCCATGATATTTCTGCAATCGAATTAAAATGTAAAAATGATATATTATTAAACTGTTTTCAAAATTTAAACAGTTCCCCACTTTCGTGGGGATAAAATTATTCCTCTAATCTAACGTCTAAGCCAAGTCCTTTTAACTCGTGCATTAATACATTAAATGATTCTGGTAATCCTGGTTCAGGCATTGGTTCTCCTTTAACGATTGATTCATACGTTTTAGCTCTTCCTAATACGTCATCTGATTTTACCGTTAAAATTTCTCTCAATGTACTAGATGCTCCATAAGCTTCTAATGCCCAAACTTCCATCTCACCAAAACGTTGACCACCAAACTGTGCTTTACCACCTAATGGCTGCTGCGTAATCAATGAATAAGGTCCGATAGAACGCGCGTGCATTTTATCTTCGATCATGTGACCTAACTTAATCATATATATTACACCTACCGTTGCGGGTTGATCAAAACGCTCTCCTGTACCTCCATCATATAAATATGTATGACCAAATTCAGGAACACCAGCTTTATTTGTCAATTCAGTAATCTCATCTATCGAAGCTCCATCAAAAATTGGTGTCGCATATTTTTGACCTAAATTTTGACCTGCCCAACCAAGTACAGTTTCATAAATCTGACCAATATTCATACGAGAAGGTACTCCCAGTGGATTTAATACAATATCAACAGGAGTTCCGTCTTCTAAGAAAGGCATATCTTCGGCTCTTACAATACGAGCTACAATACCTTTATTACCATGACGTCCAGCCATTTTATCTCCTACTTTTAGTTTACGCTTTTTAGCAATATAAACTTTCGCTAGTTTTACAATTCCTGCAGGCAATTCATCACCAACAGTGATCGTAAACTTCTCACGACGCAAAGAACCTTGTAAATCACTAACCTTAATCTTATAATTGTGAATTAATTCACTAATTAATTTGTTCAACGCTTTATCTGTCGTCCAAACACCTTTTGTTAAGTGTTCGAAATCATTCACTGCATTTAACATTTTCAAGGTATACTTTTTCCCTTTAGGAAGAATTTCTTCTCCTAAATCATTCAATACACCCTGAGCAGTTTTTCCATTTACCAATGTAAATAGTTTATCTACTAAACGCTCTCTTAATTCATTGAACTTTACAGTAAAATCAGCTTCTAATCTTGCCAATTCTTCTTTGTCATGACTACGTTTTGCTTTATCTTTAATTGTTCTTTGGAACAATTTCTTATTAATAACAACTCCTCTTAATGATGGAGATGCTTTCAATGATGCATCTTTCACATCTCCGGCATTGTCTCCAAAGATGGCACGTAATAATTTTTCTTCCGGTGTAGGATCAGATTCACCTTTTGGTGTAATTTTTCCAATTAGAATATCACCTGGCTTCACTTCTGCACCGATACGAATCATACCGTTCTCGTCAAGATCTTTAGTCGCTTCTTCTGATACATTAGGAATATCTGCTGTCAATTCTTCAGCTCCTAATTTGGTATCTCTTACATCTAAAGAATACTCATCTATGTGAATAGAAGTAAATACATCTTCTCTTACTACTCTTTCAGAAATTACAATTGCATCCTCAAAATTATATCCTTTCCAAGGCATAAAGGCCACTTTCATATTTCTACCAAGTGCTAATTCACCTTTTTCTGTTGCATAACCTTCACATAGTACTTGTCCTTTCTTAACCTTATCTCCCTTTTGAACAATTGGATGTAGGTTAATAGAAGTACCTTGGTTGGTTTTTCTAAATTTAATTAAATTATACGTTTTACTATCCGAATCAAAACTCACCAATGTTTCATCTTTGGAACGCGTATATTTGATTGTGATATTATCAGAATCTACATACTCTACAACTCCATCTCCTTCGGCATTTATCAAAATTCTAGAATCTGTTGCAACTCTGCGCTCTAAGCCTGTTCCAACAATTGGAGACTCAGGTCTCATTAATGGTACTGCCTGACGCATCATATTCGATCCCATCAACGCACGGTTGGCATCATCATGCTCTAAGAATGGTATTAATGAAGCCGAAATCGAAGAAATTTGATTCGGAGAAACATCCATATAATCTACTTCTTCTGGAGCTACCAAAGGAAAATCTCCTTCTTCTCTCGCTACAACCTTATCTAACGTAATTTTACCTGAAGCATCAAGATCTAGATTAGACTGAGCAATTTTCTTTCCTTCTTCCTCTTCTGCACTTAAATAAATAGGCTCTTTTGTAACATCAATTTTACCTTCAACAGATTGACGGTAAGGCGTTTCAATAAATCCTAAATTATTTACTTTAGCATATACTGCTAAAGAAGATATTAAACCAATATTCGGTCCCTCAGGAGTTTCAATAGGGCATAAACGTCCATAATGTGTATAGTGTACATCACGAACCTCAAAACCTGCTCTTTCTCTAGATAAACCTCCAGGTCCTAGTGCAGATAACCTTCTTTTGTGTGTGATCTCAGCTAATGGATTCGTTTGATCCATAAATTGAGATAACTGATTTGTTCCAAAGAATGAATTAATTACAGAAGACAATGTCTTCGCATTAATTAAATCTATTGGAGTAAATACTTCATTATCACGAACATTCATACGTTCACGTATTGTACGTGCCATACGAGATAGACCAACTCCAAACTGACTTGCTAACTGCTCTCCTACAGTTCTTACACGACGATTTGATAAGTGATCAATATCATCAACTTCTGCTTTAGAATTAACTAATTTAATCAAGTTTTTGATGATCGTAATAATATCTTCTTTCGTTAAAACACGTTGATCTATATCAACATTCAATTCTAACTTCTTGTTCATTCTGTAACGTCCAACTTCTCCTAAGTTGTAACGTTGTTCAGAGAAGAACAGTTTATTAATAATACCTTTTGCAGTTTCATAATCTGGCGGTTCAGCATTACGTAACTGACGGTAAATATGTTCTACAGCTTCTTTTTCAGAATTTGTAGGATCCTTTTGTAATGTGTTATGGATAATTGCATAGTCACCCATGTCATTATCTTCCTTATGAAGTAAAATAGTCTTAGATCCAGCTTCTACAATTTCTTCAATATGCTCTTTATCAAGAATTGTATCTCTATCTAAAATAATCTCATTACGCTCAATAGAAACAACTTCACCTGTATCTTCATCTACGAAATCCTCATGCCAAGTTTTTAAAACTCTCGCTGCTAATTTTCGTCCTAATACTTTCTTTAAACCACTTTTAGAAACTTTTACCTCGTCGGCAAGGTCAAATATTTCTAAAATATCCTTATCTCTTTCGAAACCAATCGCTCTAAATAAGGTGGTAACAGGTAACTTTTTCTTTCTATCAATATAGGCATACATTACCTGATTGATATCGGTAGCAAATTCTATCCAAGATCCTTTAAAAGGAATAACTCTTGCTGAATATAATTTAGTACCATTTGCATGGAATGACTGACCAAAGAAAACTCCTGGCGAACGATGTAATTGAGATACAACTACTCTTTCTGCACCATTAATAACAAATGTACCACTATGCGTCATATAAGGAATTACTCCTAGATATACATCTTGTACAATTGTTTCGAAATCTTCATGCTCTGGATCAGTACAGTATAATTTTAAACGTGCCTTTAACGGAACACTATATGTTAATCCTCTCTCAATACATTCTTGGATAGAATATCTTGGGGGATCTACGAAGTAATCAATAAATTCTAGGATAAACTGATTACGTGTATCTGTAATTGGGAAATTATCTGAGAACGTTTTAAATAAACCTTCTTCACTTCTTTCATCGGTTTTGGTTTCTAATTGAAAAAAATCTTGAAAAGATTTTACTTGAATATCCAAAAAATCAGGATAATCTGTAATTAGTTTAGCTGATGCGAAGTTTACTCTTTCAATACTAGTTATTGTCGACAATGGAGAAAATTTTTAATTGAAAAAAACTATTCTTTTACAAAAGAATGAATATATACACAAAATGGTTTAGGTCATTTGGAACCGCTCCAAAGACCTAAACCTCAATTGTTTAGCCCAATTTCGAAAAATCGAAACAGGGATTAAGCTTACTTAAGTTCAACCTCAGCGCCAGCTTCTTCTAAAGATTTTTTAAGACCTTCTGCCTCATCTTTAGCTACACCTTCTTTAATTGCGCTAGGAGCATCATCAACTAATCCTTTAGCCTCTTTAAGACCTAAACCAGTTAATTCTTTTACTAATTTTACTACAGCTAATTTAGAAGCACCTGCCGCTTTTAAGATTACATCAAATTCTGTTTTCTCTTCTGCTGCATCACCTCCACCTGCTGCTGGACCTGCCACTGCAACTGCTGCTGCTGCTGGCTCGATACCGTACTCATCTTTTAAGATATTTGCTAATTCATTAACTTCTTTTACTGTTAAGTTAACTAATTGTTCTGCGAAATCTTTTAACTCTGCCATTACTATTTGTTTTAAAAATTTTATTATTTAGTTTATTTGTGTGTGTATTATTTTTCTGATAATGTTGTTAAGATTCCAGATAATGTACTACCTCCAGATTTTAATGCTGAAACAACATTCTTCGCTGGTGATTGTAATAATGTAATAATCTCTCCAATCAATTCTTCTTTAGATTTAATATTTACAAGTGCCTCTAGTTGATCATCACCAACATAAACAGACTCTTCAATATAAGCTCCTTTAAGAACTGGTTTATCAGATTTTTTACGGAATTCTTTAATAACTTTTGCTGGAGCATTACCTGTTTCTGAAATCATCAAAGACGTATTGCCTTTTAATGTTTCTGGTAACTCTCCAAAATCTTTATCAGTTTGTTCCATTGCTTTTGAAAGCAATGTGTTTTTAACAACTGCCAATTTCACGTTTGCTTTAAAACAAGCTCTACGTAAATTTGATGTACTTACTGCATCTAATCCTGAGATATCTGCTAGATAAATAGTGTTACCTTCAGTTAATTGGCTTGTTAAATCTTTTATTATAATTGATTTTTCTTCTCTAGTCATAATTCTAAGTTTAACTTGCTTAAATTGCTACTGATTTAGCATCTATTTCTATACTAGGACTCATTGTACTAGACATATAAATACTCTTTACATATGTTCCTTTAGCAGTATTCGGTTTTAACTTCATGATAGTTTGTAACAGTTCTTGTGCATTCCCTTCAATTTTGTCCGCATCGAAAGACGCTTTTCCAATTGAAGCATGAACGATCCCCGTTTTATCTACTTTAAAATCAATTTTACCACCTTTTACATCCTTAACGGCCTTTGCAACATCCATAGTTACCGTACCTGTTTTTGGATTCGGCATTAAACCTCTTGGTCCTAAAACTCGACCTAAAGGACCTAACTTACCCATAATACTCGGCATTGTTACGATTACGTCAACATCAGTCCATCCAGCTTTTATTTTCGCCAAATATTCATCTAAACCTACGTAATCAGCTCCAGCTGCTGTAACTTCTGCTTCTTTATCAGGAGTTACCAAAGCTAATACTTTCACTTCTTTACCAGTACCATGTGGTAATGTTACTACACCACGTACCATTTGATCTGCTTTTCTAGGATCAACTCCCAATCTTACAGCTAGATCAACCGACGCGTCAAACTTCATGTTTGATACTTCTTTCACTAAAGCAGCTGCATCAGCTATTGAATATGCTTTTGTAGCATCTACCTTAGCTCTTGCCTCTTTTTGCTTTTTAGTTATTTTTGCCATCTTCTATAAAATTATAAAGTTTAAACAGGAGCATTTCCTTTTACCTTGATACCCATTGATCTTGCAGTACCTGCCATCATTTTCATTGCTGATTCAATTGTAAATGCATTTAAATCTACCATTTTATCTTCTGCAATTACTTTAAGTTGATCCCAAGTAACTGTAGCAACCTTCTTACGATTTGGTTCTCCAGATCCTTTTTTTACTTTAGCTGCTTCTAAAATTTGTACTGCTGCAGGTGGAGTTTTAATAACAAAATCAAATGATTTGTCTTTATAAACTGTAATTGCAACTGGTAAAACTTTGCCCGGTTTATCTTGAGTTCTAGCATTAAACTGCTTACAGAACTCCATGATATTCACTCCGGCAGCACCTAAAGCAGGTCCAACAGGTGGTGAAGGGTTTGCTGCACCTCCACGTACTTGTAATTTTACAACCTTACTAATCTCTTTTGCCATTTTTCAAACTTTGAATTTAGATATATAAATGTGGAAGCATTTGTATATCCTAAATATGTAACATTTATGAAATTTTTTCTACTTGCATATAACTTAATTCTAAAGGTGTCTTTCTTCCAAAAATCTTTACCATCACCTCTAGCTTACGCTTTTCTTCGTTTATCTTTTCAATCGTACCATCAAATCCGTTAAACGGACCATCAATTACTTTTACGGTTTCCCCAGTAATATAAGGAATCGCAACATTTTCATTTTGAACAGCCAATTCATCAACCTTTCCTAACATTCTGTTCACTTCTGATTTTCGCAAAGGAACCGGATCTCCACCTTTCGTCTCACCTAAAAATCCAATAACTCCTGTTACCGATTTAACAACGTGTGGTAATTCTCCGCTCAAATTAGCTTCAATCATTATATAACCTGGAAAATAAACACGTTCTTTGTTTATCTTCTTTCCGTTTCTTATCTGAATTACTTTTTCTGTAGGTACTAAAACTTGATCAACATAATCTGATAAACCCAAACGAGCTACCTCATTCTCAATATAGGTTTTCACTTTATTCTCTTGACCACCTATAGCTCTTACAACGTACCACTTCTTAACAGAATCAGCCATATTCAATTCTTATTTAAATAAATTAAAATATTGTTCCAACCCAAGTTGAAAAAATTTATCTACTAGAAACACAGCTATCGCAAACAGTACTGTAAAAATTGATACAACCACTGTTGTTTTTTGCGCTTCTGACATAGGTATCCAAGTAACTTGAGTACTTAGTTCTTGAAACGATTCTTTAAAATAATTTATAATACCCATTATTCTTGTTTTTGCACGAGTGAAGATTCTTTATACCTAAAATCAGGTACACTTTCGCCTCGTGTTATTTCGTTTGCACGGGTGGAGAGACTCGAACTCCCGACACCCGGTTTTGGAGACCGGTGCTCTACCAACTGAGCTACACCCGTATAGAATATAAGGTGCTTCTCTTTTCAAAGAAGCACCTATCTATATATTTAACTAATAAATTTAGGTGTGCCTTATAAAATTTCAGTTACCTGACCAGCACCTACAGTTCTACCTCCTTCACGGATTGCAAAACGTAAACCTACGTTCATTGCAATTGGTTGATGTAAATCTACAGTAATAGTTAAGTTATCACCTGGCATTACCATTTCAACTCCACTTGGTAAATTAATAGTACCAGTTACGTCAGTTGTTCTTACATAGAACTGTGGACGATAGTTGTTATGGAATGGTGTGTGACGACCACCTTCTTCTTTCTTTAAGATATAAACCTCAGCTTTGAATTTATCATGTGGAGTTACCGAACCTGGCTTACAGATTACCATACCTCTTTTGATATCAGTTTTTTCAATACCTCTTAATAAGATACCTACGTTATCTCCAGCTTCACCTCTATCTAATATTTTACGGAACATTTCAACACCAGTAATTGTAGAAGTTAATTTCTCAGCTCCCATACCGATAATATCAACACCATCTCCAGTATTAGCAACACCTGTTTCGATACGACCTGTAGCAACAGTTCCACGACCAGTAATTGAGAATACATCCTCGATTGGCATTAAGAAATCTTTCTCAACATCACGTTTTGGTAATTCGATCCAGTTATCTACAGCTTCCATTAATTCCATGATAGAATCAACCCATTTTTGCTCACCGTTTAATCCACCTAAAGCAGAACCAGCGATTACAGGACCATTGTCACCATCATACTCATAGAAAGAAAGCAATTCTCTTACTTCCATTTCTACTAACTCTAATAACTCCTCATCATCTACCATATCCACTTTGTTCATAAACACAACAATACGTGGAATACCAACTTGACGACCTAATAAGATGTGCTCACGAGTTTGAGGCATAGGACCATCAGTAGCAGCAACAACTAAAATAGCACCGTCCATTTGAGCAGCACCAGTTACCATGTTCTTTACGTAATCCGCGTGACCAGGACAGTCAACGTGTGCGTAATGACGATTAGCAGTTGAATACTCAACGTGAGATGTATTAATTGTAATACCTCTTTCTTTTTCTTCTGGAGCATTATCGATTGAATCGAAATCTCTCTTTTCAGATAAACCAGCATTCGCTAAAACAGTCGTGATAGCAGCAGTTAAGGTAGTTTTACCGTGATCTACGTGTCCAATAGTACCGATGTTTAAGTGCGGTTTCGAACGATCAAAAGTTTCTTTTGCCATGATTATTTAATTTTTAAATCTTAGTTATATATATATTTAATGTATTCAAAATATTTGAGCCAATGACGGGAATTGAACCCGTGACCTCTTCCTTACCAAGGAAACGCTCTACCCCTGAGCTACACCGGCGTAAAGTGTTGAATTCCTTTAACAGGAAAGACACCTGCCTTCGCAGGAAAATTTGAGCGAGAGACCGGGTTCGAACCGGCGACATTCAGCTTGGAAGGCTGACGCTCTACCAACTGAGCTACTCTCGCATATTATTCAAAAAACATATGTTTTTTGAGTTGATATTTTCATGTTGAAATTATGTGGGGAGAGCAGGATTCGAACCTACGAAGTCGAAAGACAGCGGAGTTACAGTCCGCCCCAGTTGGCCGCTTTGGTATCTCCCCAACAATATTTTTCTTCAAAGAACATGTTCACTTTTAAGGGTGAACTTTTTGTAATTTTTGAGCCGATGGAGGGACTCGAACCCACGACCTGCTGATTACAAATCAGCTGCTCTAGCCAGCTGAGCTACATCGGCTTTTTTAATCTGTTTTTTAAACAAAAAACAAACCGCTATTTCTAACGGTTTGCAAATGTATAAAGTTTTATTTTTTCTACAAAACTTTTTAAACTTATTTTCAAAAAAATATTAATGTGAATGTGCACGTAATTTTTCTTTCTTTTTATTTAACTGCCTTTTTAAAGAATCAATCCCATTGTCTATACCCTCTTCAAATGACCTGCACTGCTTTTTCACAATTAATTCATCGCCCGGAACATTCACTTTTATTTCAGTATTTTTATTTTCCTTTTCACTTGTATTTTGAACTTTCAAATAAACATCAATACCTATAACTTTATCATAGAACTTATCGAGACCACCAACCTTATTTTCTATAAAGTCTACTAACTTTCTATCAACATTAAAATTTAATGATTGCACATTTACTTTCATACGTCTTCGTTTTTAGCGCTCCTTGGATGAGCTTGGTTATATACTTTTTTCAATTCTTTCAAGCTACTATTCACATAGACTTGTGTTGAAGCTAAGCTTGAATGACCTAATAATTCTTTTACCGAATTTAAATCCGCTCCCTCATTCAATAAGTGAGTAGCAAAAGAATGCCTAATTACATGAGGGCTCTTTTTCACTTTTGAAGAGACCGTACTAAAATAACTATTTATTATTCTATAAACAAGAGTTCCGTATATTTTCTTTCCTTTTTCGGTTAAAAACAGGGATTCGTTTTCTGTATTAAAATCCTGTCTAAATACCAAATATCGTTTTAAGGTATCTTGTACAGATTGCAACAAAGGAATAAATCGCTCTTTATTTCGCTTACCCAAAACCTTAATTGTTTGTTGAGCAAAATCAACATCATTCACTTTTAAATTTACAAGTTCTGATCTCCGCATTCCTGTAGAATAAAATAATTCTACAATGAGGCGATTGCGCAACGATTTAAAATCAGATTCATCATTTAAATTCGTAATAACTTCATTAATTTCTGAATTCGAAAACGGAACTTGAACCCTTTTACCCACTTTCAAGGCTTTATGTTTCAACAAAGGATTCTCGGTTATTTGCTTCGATTTTAATAAAAACTTGTAGAACGCCCTTAGAGAGCTAACTTTCCTATTTATACTTCTGTTAGATATTCCGGCATCGACCAATTCAACAATCCAAGATCGAATTTGAGCATAATTTACAGCAACGATATCATCGCTATTAAAGTTTGTATTGCAAAACAATTGAAAAGCACGAATATCATCGTTATACGCTTTTACTGTATGAGGAGAGTATTTTTTCTCTAATGAAATATATTCTAAAAAAGAATGGATAGGCATGAAAAAACCGTTAGTAAACAAAGTTAAGAATTGTCTTTGTATAAACTAACGGTTCTATTTATTATTTAGAGAATAACTTTAATTATTCTTCTTTTGCTTTTAAGCCTTGCACATACTGTGCTTTTTGAACTTGCTTACGCTTGTTTACTGAAGGCTTCGTAAAGTGCTTACGATCACGCAATTGCTTCATTGTTTTGGTTCTGTCGAATTTTCTCTTAAAACGCTTTAACGCTCTATCGATATTCTCACCGTCTTTTACTGGTATGATTAACATTGAATGGCACCTCCCTTCATAAGTTCTATATTTATTTGTTTTGGGCTGCAAATATACGAAGTTATTTTACAGCAGCAATGACGAATGCAATTTATTTATAGTGTAATTTTGCCTTTTATGAATCGATTTCTAAAAATTTGCATCTTTACCTTAATCGCACTACTATTATTTGTTGTGCTTTTCTTTTTATGGGCATCCTCTCCTACGCTTTCTGAAGATGACTATGCCAGTATAATTACGAATAACTATGAACAAAAAATAGACAACGACTCAATTTATGGTATCGTAACGTATAATATAGGATACTTGAGTGGTATGACAAACAACACCTCAGCCGAAAAACCTAGGTCTTTGTTTGAGGAAAATCTTAAAAAGGCAAAAGACAACTTCTTACAAGTAAACCCAGATATTATTGCGTTTCAAGAAATAGATTATGACGCAGCAAGATCATACTTCGTGAATCAACAAAATGAAATTGCCAGCTTGGGTTACAATTACGTTGCTAAGGCGGTAAATTGGGATGAAACTTATGTTCCCTTTCCTTATTGGCCACTTTCAATTCATTTTGGAAAAACAGTTTCAGGACAATCTATTCTCAGTAAATATCCGATCATATCTCATGAAAGAAAGGTCCTTGAACGTGTTGCAAACGCTCCCTTTTATAGAGATGCCCTGTATCTAGAAAGACTAGCGCAGATAAGCTCTATCCGTTTAGAACAAAAAGAAATAAAAATAATCAATGTGCATCTAGAAGCTTTTGACAAGCCTACCAGAGTAAAACAAATGGATGCTATTATTAGATTGTTTGAAGCGTACAGTAAGGCACATCCAACGATATTATTGGGAGATTTTAATAGTGCACCAACCTTTAAAAACCCAGCCATCGAAAAACTATTGTCATTACCAAATGTTGGTAATGCTGTCTTTAACGAAGAGGCCCCATCCAACACTTATGACACCGAGGCTCCCTTCAAAAGAATTGATTATATCTTTTATTCAAAAAATTCTATAGCTTATGTTGATGGTAAGGTATTAACTCAATTTGGGCAAACTTCAGATCATCTTCCTGTTCTTATGCGTTTTAAATTAAAATAATTCTAACGCATTAAAGCTTATTTATACAGGTTTTTAACATATATTTGATAACATATAGGCTTCAATTAAATCATATTTTTTATGCGCACTAAGTTTCTATTGAATTTTATTTTAATACTACTATTTGTTAGCTGTTCTAGTTCAGACGATGGTAGTACAGGTGAATTTATTGTTGCAGATGTTGATACGTTGAATTTCGAATCATCAAATACTGAAAATGCGGTTACCGCAGCAAAAATAGAAAGTACCGAATCGACCTCATATATCGTACAAGGGTTTGATGATGCGTCTAATTCAATTGTTTTATTCATATCGGCTTACGATGGCCCCGGAACTTATGATCTCAACTTTAACGAAGATAATAATGGTATATCTGGCTTGTTTTCAACGCTACAAGCCACTTGGAGCACTTCAGGTGGATCTGGAGGTGGTGGATCAATTACGGTTTTAACCGATGAAACCAACGAAACAACTGGTGAATTTCAGTTTATTGGGGTAGATGCGAATAACAATTCGTCAACAAGAACAATAACAAACGGTAGCTTTAGAGCTTTTTATTAAGGATTCATTACTTTTCATTTCACTAAACTCAAAATTGTTAGAAGGGCTTTATTACCCAATTGAATCCTAACTATTTTGTGATATAAAATTGATAGTTCGTGATAATTTCTTGATATTTTTGAGAGGTAATTGGTAAATATTTTCTCTTATTTTGAAGTTAATAAGTAGAGTAATTCTTAATTTATTGAGTTATCTAATGCCATATTTAATGAATCTATAGAATATAATTCATATTGATTTCCTCTCATGTGTATAATATCCATCGAATAAATAGCTGAGAGGTCATCAATAACTTAGATTAAAAAAAGCCTCATCGTATCTGATGAGGCTTTTAATTTATAAAGACATCTCAATTTTGTTTGAGACATGATAAACTCAAGATTATTTTGGGTCTAAAATAAGATCAATTCTTTCTACTGCGTCTCTTAAATGGTATCTCGTTAATCTGTCAGAAGTTCTACCAATTGCACTTCGTAAACTAGATCTTAAGCTCACTAATTCACCTCTTACAACAGGTCGTATATCTGATTGGCTAACATCTACATTTGTTCGTGTTATGAATCTTCTGAATCGCGCAGGAATAGGAGTTTGCTCATTTTTCATTAAGAATTCCATACGCTCAATATAGGCACGTTGAAGGTTTCTGCGATACGTATCAATTTTTCTACCGCTTGACAATTCGCTAAAAATTCCTCTTCGCAAATCAGTCATCATGTTGATCAATGTATAAGCTTTCGAACCATTAAGTGTTTCATTTTCTATTAAACGAGCCAACCTCGCGAAATCTAATAAATTATTAAGCGTTCTAACTTGCGTTCTTCTTAAACGTTCAACACTACCGGCACTTTCAACCTTATTAAAAATATTATCATCAATTAACCATTTCGGAGTTTTAAACAATTCATTTTGAATAAAATTCATAGCTTTCTTTTGATACGCCTTATCTACATGGGTATATACAGCTCCTTCTTGGTCATATGTTTTATAATATTCATAAACACCGCCAATATTTGCTGTTACATGTCCCATGTATCTGTTGTATTGTCCGAGAACTTGGCCATACATTGTTTGTAGGTCACTATAGTCTTTTCCGTCTTCGGCCGTCCACTTGATTAAACTAGGTACAATTATTTTTAAATTTGCGATACCATAGTTACTGGCTTTTACCGCGTCATCACCTAAATCTTCTGTCTGTGAGCTAGGATCTGTAGCTCCAAATTGCTGTCTACCAAATCTGTACATTGGGTCATCGGCATGATCTAAAATCCATTTATCCAATGTTTTCTTTTCATCATCAGGAGTTTTAGCATCTAAAATTGGACGATATCCCCAATTTATAGCGTGCTTGTCATATACTCCAATATTTGGCATTAAAGCCACACCTTCATCTCCTGGTTGTGCTACATAGTTGAAACGTGCATAATCCATAATTGAAGGAGCCGTACCATACTTTTTCGTAAACGATGCCGAACGTAAAGAATCTACAGGATATGCCACACTACTTCCCATATTATGCGGTAAACCTATTGTATGACCCACTTCGTGAGCAGACACGAAACGAATTAAACGTCCCATTACTTCATCTTTAAACGCAACGCTTCTCGCTTCAGGATTAATTGCTGCTGTTTGAACAAAAAACCAGTTCCTCAGCAAGGTCATTACATTATGATACCAGTTGATATCTGATTCTAAAATCTCTCCTGATCTAGGATCACTAACGTGAGGCCCATTGGCATTAGGTATTGGAGATGCTAAATAACGAACTACTGAGTAACGAGCATCTTCAGGACTCCAATCAGGATCTTCTTCTTTAGATGGAGGATCTTTCGCAATAATTGCATTTTTAAAACCTGCTGCTTCAAAAGCAACTTGCCAATCTTCTATTCCTTGTTTGATATAAGGCACCCATTGTTTTGGAGTAGCTCTATCTACATAATAAACAATTTGTTTTTTAGGCTCTACGAGCTCACCTCTTTTAAATTTTTCTATATCCTCATCTTTCACTTCCAATCTCCATCTATCCAAGTATCTCAATGTTTTACTCTCTTGAGCTGCCAAACCATAATCAACTTGTCCTCTTGCAAACCAACCTACACGCTGATCAAACATTCTTCGTTTCATAGGTACTTTCGGTAATAAAATCATCGAATTACTCATTTCAACTGAAATAGTACCTGTACTTGCATTAGAAGGAGGAGAACCCGCATTATATGTTTTTACATGACGCGTTTCAATATTAAGAGGATAACTACTTACTCTTTCTATATATGATTTAGAGGCATCTAACCTAGAAATTTTGTATTGTCTTCTTCTAAAGTCTGGAAAACCTAAAGCTTTTACGTCTTTCGTAAACAAATCGGTAGCATCGATCACAGTACTTGTTGAATCTTTGCTAAATGCTTTGATTGGAAAAGTGTATAATATTGGTTCGAAATTTGAATTTACTACTGCTTCATGCACGGGTAATGAATCAGCCGCAACTACTTGATGAGATACTACTCTCAACAATACTTTTTTCCCATGTTTTTGCCATCGTAACACTTGCGTATTTTGTTTACCTCCACCAAAACCAATACCAGAAGCTGTTTTGGCGATTCTAGTTACCATTAACATTTCACGTTCTAATAAAGAATCTGGAATTTCGAAGAAATACTTCTCATCCAATGAATGTACTTTAAAAAGTCCATCATCAGTTTTCGCTTTTTTTGTAATTACTTTCGAATAAGGAAGGATTGCTCCTTTTTTCGGTTTAGGCTTTGGTGCGGGTGCGGCACTTTTACCTTTCTTTTTTTTCTTGGATTTTTTCTGCGCTTGAGCCTCAGTAGCTAAACCGAATACGAAAAGCACAACCAAAAATTTGGTTATTACTTGTTTTAACATTTTATATAAATTTATTTATTGTTAGTTGAAACTTTTGTGTAAAGTTACAGTGCCCGAAATTATAAAAACAAGTAGTGTTAATTTCTTAACAAAATGTTAAAGAAAATAAAAAAGTCAGTTATAGTAACTGACTCTTAAAATGGAACTTACTTCCCTATTTAATTAGAAAAATTCATATCAGAAGATAAGATTTTGACTTTATTCTCTCCTGTACTATTTTTTCTTTTCTCATACTTTTCTAAATACTCTTTAATTTTTGCAATTTCTTTTTCTGACTTTTTCATATTAAATGTCACAGGTTTCTTTTTAGCCAATAATTTCTTCACTTTCTCAACAAGTTTAGGATCACCCAAATTGGGTACTTCCAATCTCACAGCCGCTTTAAAACCACCCATTTTAGGTTTTACGTGAATCAAATAAATCCCATCAGCAGCTAAATCGGCCTTCATAAAATCGAGGTTCTCTGATTTTGCATAGATCAAATGCTCTCCTGGATCTACTTCATATCTTGCATAATTTTTACCACTAAACTTTCCTAAATACTCTTCATCAATAAAATATTTAAAATTAATGGCCGCACCTAAATTTGAAGTCCTTAAAAAATAAATAACCGCTTTTCCTTCTGAGGGTTTTTGAAAATCTTGCGCTTCTATCGTATTTGATTGTAGTGCAAATACAATAAGTAAAAATAAAAATTTAGTTTTCATAAAATAAAAGTTAGAATATATAATAATATGACTAAACTACTATAAAAAATATGAATTTGAAAATGCTTCAAAAAAAAGAGCCAACTAAAAGTTGACTCTTTTCTATTGTTTAGAATAATATTTTATTTACAGCTATCAGCATACTCTTGAACAAAAGCCAATAAACTTTCTTCTGTATTTGAAAAAGATCCCTCTTTCGCCAAAGCAGCAACATCTGGGCAATCAGCAGCCAATTTGGCTAATTTCTTTTTAAACCCAATAGAATAGGCTAATGAAGAAGTTGATTGTCCTTTCTTATCTCCAGTTTTCTTTAAAACGAATTCTTTCTTGTACTTGTAAAGGCTCAATTTTTTTCCTTTAAATAAAACTTTAGCGAATAAAAATTTAGCTCCATCAAGACTTACTACATTACCTTGAGACTCTTTATCAGAATTTGCATTAAACTTCACCGCTTCATACGTTGCTCCATTGGCAACAAACGACGCTTTTTCTCTAGCGAAGTAATTCTTACTTTTTGCTTCACCATCATCAGTTAGCGTATATACTTTTACAGAATTTTTATAGTATTTAGTAAAATCAAGTGCACTGATATCAGTATCTGGCATCACTTTGATTTTTAATTTCCCTTCTACAGTAGATCCGTCAGCATTTGTAAAAACAGTTTCAATATACTTGTCTTCAGCTACAGCTTCTGGCTCTTCATCTTCCATAACTTCCTCTTCAGCAGCACTGCTCCCTGAATTGTCTACTGTTACTACCGGAAAGTGTCTTGTAGTCACTTTATTAATTTCGAATGCCTTTTTTAAAGCTTCTACATCTTTGATCAATCTCTTACCATCTTTCTTATCATAATCATTTTCAATTACCTTATTCGCATACTCTAATGCTTTATCTGGCATATCAAAATGATAATATAAACGTCCTATGTTATAGTAACTAGCATATCTCATTTTACGATGTTTCTTCTTTTTTAGCTCCGTATATTTTGGAACAACACTTTCAAAATAAGATACAATTGGATCTAATTCTTTCTGCATTTCATCTAAAGGCACTTCGTGAGAAACTTTACCTAACATAGTCTTTATATCAGCTAATGCTTTTTTATGTCCATCATAATCACTGTTCTTTTTAGAATCTAAAATCCAAAATAACTCATTATAAACATATGGCTCATAGCCGTAAAGTTTATTCAATTTTTTATTAATCTGATAGATCGAATTCGAAACAAATTCTCTTTGAAACTTACTCTTCAAACTTGAAGAATTATTTTTATAATAATTTGAAGCTTTTGCATAAGAGTTGTACTCACTCCCTTTGTAGGTTTTTTGAGATCCTAACGTATATCCTAGAGGTTTACCTTGAGAGTTTTTTATGTCATATCTCCCACGAGTACTGTAAATAACTACAGGCGTATAATACCTGTCAGTACTTGTTACCTTTCCATCTTTATCTTTATTTACTTTTTCTCTCTTATCGATTTTTACTTCATCAATAATAAGTCTATCAATATCAATATTTACATTAATAGTTCCTTCTTTTGCTAATTTTTCAAAACCATATACTTTAATTTTATCAGCTACACCGCGATTGTTCGAGGTAACGGCATAGGTTCTAAAGCTTTCGTCAGCAATTGGTTCGCTTGGTAAGTTCGTGTACTTTACTTTAATGTACTCTCTATCTAAATCTACTTTTTGAGCGTAAGAAGATAGTGTTACGAAACCTACTAATAATAGTAGTGCACTTCTTTTCATTTTAATTGATTGTTTTTAATTTAACGACTTTTAAGAATAAGTTTAACGGAAGATTCAAACATATATTATGTTAAATCTAAATTTAAACCGTTACCTACTTTACAGTAACCGTGCCAAAAACGTAAAAAGAAAATTATTTTTTTTTAAAAAATCAATGGAATAACGAACTTAAACAGTAGTATAAGTAGTATTACTGCAATGATATTTAAGAGAATACCAGCCCGTACCATTTGATTTACTTTAATATAACCACTAGCAAAGACAATAGCATTAGGTGGCGTCGCCATGGGTAACATAAAAGCGCAACTACTCGCCATTGTTACAGGAATTAATACATACAAAATTGGAATATTTAACCCAATAGCTATTCCGGCTACTACCGGTGCCAGCACCGCTACTAAAGCCACATTACTCATTAACTCTGTCATGAATAACATGAGAATTATGAGTAAAGAGACAGTGAAAAAGATACTAAAATTACCAGCTTTAATACTTTCGGTAACAACAGCTACCAAACCACTCGCCGACATGCCTTTGGCTAAGGCTAATCCACCTCCGAAAAGTATTAAAATACCCCAAGCAAGTTTTTCCGTGTCGCTCCATTTTATGATAAAATCATCCTTTTTAAAGCTAAACGGTATAGCAAACAATACAATTGCCGCACCCATACTGATGATGGTATCAGAAAGTGCTAAATTAGGAATCAACTTATTGATAAGGGTTCTAAAAATCCATAAAAAAACGGTGATTCCAAATATGAGGAGTACTCTCTTTTCTTTTGCACTCAACGGACCCAATTTTTCTAATTCACCATCAATAATTGCTCTCGAAGCACCGAACTGCGTATTTTTATTTGGAAACATCCATTTTACCAAAACAAAATAGATAATTGTGATCATCAAAATTGAAAATGGCAATCCGAAAGTCATCCATTTCAAAAAAGAAATTTCGATTTGATATTCGTTTTCTAATAAACCGATAAGCACTGAATTTGGAGGCGTACCGATGACTGTAGCAATACCTCCTGCATTTGCAGAAAAAGCAATTCCCAACATCACACTAAGGGCAAAATTTTTATCGTCTTTAGTAAAACCATCTTCATCATTAATTAATAAGTGTATTACCGATAAAGCAATAGGTAACATCACCACTGTACTCGCCGTATTACTAATCCACATACTCATTAATCCGGTAGCAATCATAAAACCAAGCACAACCTTGTTTGGTGTTGTTCCAGTTAAGCGAATAATATTTAATGCTATGCGTTTATGCAAATTCACCTTTTCTAGAGCCAATGCTAGCACAAAACCACCAAAAAACAAAAAGATAATAGGACTGCCATAATTCGCTCCAACCTCAGCAATGGGCATGATCTTTAACAAAGGAAATAGTACTAATGGCAAAAGAGCCGTAACCGATATTGAAACGGTCTCTGTAATCCACCAACTCACCATCCATAATGCCACTCCAATAACGGCATCTCCCTTTTGGGAAACGAGTTCAAAAGGCATGTTTGTTGCTAAAATGAACAATAATGGACCTAGAAAAAGGCCTATTTTTTTTGAGATAGACATATGGGATACGAATATAAATTATTTCAAATAAAAAAAGGAACTACGTTGTCGTAATTCCTTTCTATTTTTCTAGACTCTGCATTAAGTACAGAATGACAAAATGATTAAACAACTTCTACAAAAAGACCTTCTTCGGACTTCGTCACTTTTGCCAACTTATTTTTCGTTAATCCTTTAATAGTTTTGTCCCATTTCTTATTACTC
Source organism: uncultured Flavobacteriaceae bacterium (assembly GCA_947500525.1). Lineage (GTDB taxonomy): Bacteria > Bacteroidota > Bacteroidia > Flavobacteriales > Flavobacteriaceae > Aureibaculum. The sequence continues at coordinate 289,821 of CANMSH010000005.1, forward strand.
AACCCAGATTGAGTCTTCAATTCATTTAAATCTATTTTCTCAACTTTCTGGATCTTCGCCAACAACGCTTTTTCTTCATCGTTTAATTCAACTGATGGTGCTTTTCTCTCAGGGCGCATTTGAGGAAAGAACAATACTTCTTGAATGGACTGATTATTAGTTAAGAACATAATCAATCTATCCATACCAATTCCCAATCCAGAGGTTGGGGGCATACCATATTCAAGTGCGCGTAAAAAATCGTAGTCAATAAATTCGGTGGCCTCATCGTCTCCTTTAGCCGCTAATTTTAATTGAGCTTCAAAACGTTCTCGTTGATCAATAGGATCATTTAATTCAGAATAAGCATTCGCAATTTCTTTACCACAAACCATTAGTTCAAAACGTTCTGTCAATTCCGAATTTTCGCGATGCTCTTTACATAAAGGACTCATCTCTTTTGGATAGTCTGTTATATATGTTGGTTGTATGTAATTACCTTCACATTTCTCACCAAAAATCTCATCGATAAGCTTTCCTTTACCCATTGTTTCGTCAACCTCAATACCCATACCTTTTGCGGCGACTCTCAACTCTTCTTCTGATTTACCTGTGATATCAAAACCAGTAAAATGCTTGATAGAATCGGTCATAGTCACACGTGCATACGGCGCTTTAAAATCTATCTCATTTTCTCCGAAGGTCGCCTTGGTAGTTCCATTAACTGCTATCGCACAATACTCCAACAACTTTTCTACGAACTCCATCATCCAATTATAATCTTTGTAAGCTACATAGATTTCCATTGCCGTAAATTCTGGATTATGGGTTCTGTCCATTCCTTCGTTACGGAAGTTTTTAGAAAACTCATAAACTCCATCAAAACCACCAACAATCAATCGTTTTAAATACAATTCATTGGCAATTCGCATGTATAATGGAATATCTAATGAGTTATGATGTGTCACAAAAGGGCGTGCTGCCGCACCACCTGGAATAGGTTGTAAAATGGGCGTCTCAACCTCAAAATATCCTGCGTCATTAAAAAATGTACGCATGGCATTAAATAACTTCGTTCTCTTTACAAAAACTTCTTTTACTTTCGGATTTACTACTAAATCAGCATAACGTTGACGGTAGCGTAATTCAGGATCTGTAAAAGCGTCATATACCACACCATCTTTTTCTTTTGGTAATGGTAATGGTTTTAAAGCCTTACTTAGCAATGAAAAATCTTTAACGCGTACGGTTATCTCACCTACTTTAGTTGTAAATAAATCGCCTTCTACTCCAACAAAATCGCCCAGATCGAGTAATTTCTTAAACACTTCATTGTACTTCGTCTTATCTTCATTAGGACATATTTCATCTCTATTAAAATAGACTTGTATTCTACCATTGGCGTCTTGCAATTGGGCAAATGAAGCTTTTCCTTGGATGTTGATTGACATTAATCTACCGGCAATTATTACCTGTTTACTTTCTTCATAATCCTCTTTTATCTCTTTTGAAGTACTCGTTACTGGATATAAATCGGCTGGATAAGGATTAATCCCTAATGCTCTTAGTTTAGAAAGTTTCTCTCGTCTAACAATTTCCTGTTCTGATAATTGCATAGTATAATTTTAAAGTTGCAAAATTACACTATTTACAAAAAGAATTACAGAATTTTTAATTTGATTTTATCATACTCAAATTTTGTTCGATACCCTTATGACTAGGATGAACATTTAGTGCTTCTGTCAACACTTTAACAGCTCTTTCTTTGTATCCATTTGCTCCCAAGGTATTTGCCAAACTCATATAGGTCCTGGGTTGATCTGGAAACAGCATTGTATTCAATTTAAAAACAAGTATTGCTTGTTCTGTTTTCTGTTGAGTAGTTAATAATCGAGCATATGTATTCAATTCATACATATTCTTTGCCAAGGCCTTGTATTTCGGTATCAATTGCTGCGCCTTATTATAAAAATCTTTATCATTAATAATACTATTAACTTCAGTTACTATTTGATAGTTTGATTGATAGTTACCATTAATAATACTCACTATATCTTCTTCTAGTGATTTGATAGGTGATTCTACAATTCTTCCAATCTCCTTTCCCTTTTTATAAAAAATGAAGGTAGGTACTCTGTGAATATTCAATCCACGTTCTTCATGATTCGGGCTTTGCTTGTACATATTGGGCTTGCTACTCACAGCAATCATGGTAAGTTGATCCATCGGAAAATTGGCAGTTTCTAACAGCTTGTAAAAACGTGGCACTTCTCTTCTACTATCTCCACACCAGGTTCCCATAAAAGCTATAATTTCATATTTTTTAAGCTCATCGCGGATTTTATCAATGGCAACTTTATCTGGATGATAATCGTTGAATTGACTCAAAAACCAATGTTCATAGTTACTTGAGTTGAGTCCAGATTTATCAATTTCACCTAATAAATAAGGTTTTTTGCCTTGTTCTACGATTTCAGTGTTTAAAGATTGTGATTGCGAGGTACATGACCATATAAGTGTCATGATTAAAATTAAATATGAATGTTTCATTTGGATTATTTTTTGAAAGCTAAATTCAAAAAATAGACCTCTTACACGTACGAAAAAAGGGTTGAAATCGGTACTAGAACCCCGGTGGATTTTTTTAATTAATTATTATAGAGTCGTTTAAGTTCATCTCTAGATTGTATCCCTAGCTTCTTATACAAGTTATTAATATGCGTCTTCACTGTACTAAGGCTAACAAAAATTTCTGAAGCGACTTCCTTATTCGTTTTATCCTGCAAAATCAGTTCGAGAATCTTTTGTTCTTGTTTCGTAAGTTGATCCTTCATATTTTGTTTTCTGGCTTGTTTCGTTTTTCTCAATTTCAACCAAAGCCATAGATTCATAAGCATAGATAAAACGAGTAAAATATAAGACCAACGAAATGTAACGATTCCTTCTTTATATGACTGGCCCTTTGTGCCAATGATATATTCATCAGAAGACAGTTCTGCTCTGTATTGATTGAGGTAAGATGATTTTGGATATGCAGTCTCAAGCCTTTCTAACAACTCCTTATAATAATTCACAGACTTTATATCTTCTTTATAATATTTATATAGGTCTCCACTTCTATCAGATAAAAAATTATAGATATACAATTCAGCCAAAGGTTCATTTAATGCTTCGCCAAAGTCTTGAAAAGTAGTGAACCATTTTTTATCATTTAATTTGCGGCTAGCTTCACTTCTAAAATCGGCATAATCATAAGCCATTAACTCTTTTAAAGAATCTATTCTAAAAAAAGCATTAGATATATGATTTGTTGACTCAATGCTACAAAACATTTGGTTATTCACTGAAATAGGTAGCTCGATAGTATCTTTATTATTAGCGATAAAGATTATTTCTTGACTATTTTCACAGTGTCCATTAAAATGTTGTGCGTTTTGTTCATCATCGTTACAACTATCTACATGGATTCTATAGATTCTATTCTCGGCATCTAAGTTATCTCCTTTAAATTCGAAATAATTATTTACGATGCTGGTTTTACCGATGATCTGTTCGGCATGTACTCCAGAAATCTTACGGTAATCATCGACGATAGATAAATAAGCATCTCCACTCCATACATCATTTTCTATAGTGCCTTTAAAAACATACTGCGCATTTGCGTTATACGAAATAAGTAGCATTAAAATGCTTCCTATAAGAGCTTTCATTTTCATTGTTCTAAACTACTATAATTAATTCTTTAAAAAAAAGTAATTTTTCATAAAACGTAACATTTATAGTATCTAGACGACCAATAAGTATAAATGAATTAACGTATATTTGTAAACGAAATAAAGTATGAGCTTTTTTAGAGTATTATTATCAATTATTTGTCCACCTCTTGCAGTAATAGATAAAGGTTGTGGTTCCATTTTAATCGTGTTTATTCTAACTATATTTGCCTGGATACCAGGTGTATTGGGAGCTCTTATTATTTTAAACAATCCTAATCGTTAATCAATGAAAATTAAAAATTTCGCATTCCTTTTTCTTAGTCTTCTCATTTTTAGTAGCTGTGAAATCGTTCAAGAAATTAAATTTGAAGAAAACGGCAGTGGTATTTATAGCCTAGGTTTTGACATGAGTGAGATGATGAAAATGGGCGCCACTTCGAAAAGTGACAACTCAAAAGAAAAGCAACTTGACACGGTCATTAATTTTGCCAAATTTCTAGAAGAACGTAAAGATAGTATTGCTAAACTATCCAAAAGTGAACAAGAAAAGATTGAACTATTAAAGGACTTTGAACTCTATATGAAGTCAGATACAGTTACCGATCAGCTTGTCATGAAGATACGCTATTCTTTTGAGGATATAAAAGACTTAGAAAAATTTAGTGATAAGTTGAAAGACCAGAATATAAAAGAACTAGATATTTTCAATAAACAATTGAAACCAAAAAATAAAAAAGACACTGCCGATGGTGGCTTTCCTGATTTTAACGAATCATTTAACACTACTTTTAGTCGAAAGAAATTCACAAGAACAATAACGGCAAAAGCGCTTGAGGATGCGTTAAAAAAGAAAGATACTACGATGAAGAAAGACAACCCAATGTCTAATATGATTCGTTTTAAACAACGTTTCATCTTTCCGTATAAAATTAAATCTGTAAGTAATAAAAACGTACGAATACTCTCTGATTTCAAAGGTATTGAACAAGATGCAAATTTTTTCGAAATGAATAATGACCCTAAACTATTTGATGTAGAAATAGAGTTTGAAAATGAATAAAAATATTTACATACAAGATTTAGGTGTCAAAGATTATAAAGAAACTTGGGATTACCAAGAAGAGTTGTTTGATAGCATTATTCAGCTAAAGCGAAGAAATCGTAATGAGAATTTATCGCTTCAAACTCCCAATCACTTTTTGTTTGTTGAACATCCTCATGTATATACTTTAGGGAAAAGTGGCGACTTTAATAATTTACTGCTCAATGAAGAACAACTTACTGAAAAAGGAATTACTTTTCATAAAATAAATCGCGGTGGTGATATTACCTATCATGGATATGGTCAGATCGTCGGGTATCCGATTTTAGATCTAGACAATTTCTTCAATGATATACATAAGTACATGCGTTTTTTAGAAGAAACGATGATTCAAGTACTCGCAGAATATAACTTAAAAGGAGAACGCAGTGATGGTGAAACTGGCGTTTGGCTCGATGTTGGCACTCCTTTTGCCCGTAAAATATGTGCTTTAGGTGTACGAAGTAGTCGATGGGTAACTATGCATGGTTTCGCTTTAAATGTAAATACGAACTTGGGTTATTTTGATCACATCATACCTTGTGGCATACGCGGTAAAGCCGTGACTTCATTGGAAGCTGAGTTAGGCAGAAAAATTGATATTGATGAAGTTAAAACACATATTTTAACCCATTTTACGACTATTTTCGAAGCAACATTGATAAAAGAAAAAGTTCAAATTTGAGCACTGCGCAATTATAACTGATTCATATAAACAGGTAACAGTGCAACATTAATCTTCTTCATTATAGTATACCTTATAATATTTCATTTTCTTTTCTTCGTCATATCCTCGTTCTAAATATTCTTGAGCTGCGTCAGGTGCATCGACATCTATTTTTATTTGAATATTTGTATCAAGTTTTATTTCAGATTTAAAACTCCTCTTTTGCTTTTTTACGACAGCGTCTGATATTGGGAACTGATTTCGAACAACCAAATGATTTGCCTCCTCAAATTCATTTTTATAAGCATCGAACAACACCTTCCTGTCATCCTCTTCAAAGACAGTTTCTTTAAAATCATGAATATTCACAGATTCATTTTCTTTAAAAAAATCAACGGTCTTTGCCAAGAATTGACTCTGATTTTGGTTACCAAATTCTTGCTTAATCACATTCTCTGAAAAATCCTTACACATCTCTAAATATACTTGGGTATGCCGATTATTATCTTCGGCATACTTAATATTTAGAAAGTTGTTAATCCAATATTGCGCATCGTAATTATTATTGTCAACCGTCAACACGGTCATTCCTTCGTCATCTTGCGAATCTAAAATTAAACAGCCTTTATCGACTTTTTTAGTGCTTATTCCTTTTTGTACAAATACATCAAAACTGTCTTCTTCTAAGTATGTTTGAAAGAACTCAGCCTTATTTTCAATTTTAAAAATTCCAAGCGCTCGGGTGCTCACTTCTCGGTATTCAATACCCTCAAATAATACTACGATTACATCTCCTGTTTTTATTTGAGCCGAATTCGATTGCTCATATAAATGAGTGACTAAATGCTTCGATACTTCGGTAAAATTAGTTTCATCTTTAAATACTTGTGAAGTATAGTTATTCACTTCATTTAAGTTGATATCGGCGTGGTGACTAAAACGATAACTTTCTGTTAAGCTCAAAAAGGGCTTTAATAAGAAAGGTTGCATCAAACGATAACTATCTTCATCAAATGTTACCATGTTTTCTGAAAATACATTGGTAGCCTCATTAAATTTATTTCCTACTTTATGGATAATAAACTTTGAAATTATTGCTTTATTCCGTTTGATCATATTGTGAAAATTTGGATTGCAAATGTAATTTTTCTAACTCAAAAAAGTAACAATACTGCATAAAAAAACCGAAGCACATGCTTCGGTTTATATTTCTAAAAATTGAATTATTTCATACTCGTCAATTCAGCATAAGACATCAATTTCCCTTTTTTGTTATAGGATTCAGATCTCACTATAACCTTATCTTTTAAATACCATTCTGTTCCAGAGCCTCTAAATTTAATAATTCCTGCTTTCGAGTTAAAGTCGAAGGTTACTTTTTGACATTCAAAAGTTCCTGCTTTTGTGGTGATTTTTTCGGTACCAACAACCTTTCTATTCGTTACATCAAACGTCATTGTTATAATAGTAAAATCTCCTTTATTCACTCTAACAGTAAAATTACCATCATTTAATTCAGTTTCAGATGACATGTTCGCCGGAAACTCCAACACATTTCCATCCATTTCTAATTTTATATCTTCTGCATCATACTGCGCCAATTGGGCACTGTTAAAAAAACGTGACATATCTACAGAAAATAAACCATCTTCACAAACAGCTTGATAATCTAATGTCATCGATTCCTTACCTTTTTTATCTACTACCGTCGTTTTAATATCGGCAGTAAATTTACCGTTATCTTCTGTTACTGCAGTAGTTTCGTGAATACTTTTACCATCTTCTTTACCTTTCTTCGTAAAAGAGGTATATTCTAATACACTCCCTTTTTTCAAAAATAAAGCGGCATTACATTCTTGCGCATAGGCACCAACAACAACTATAAAACTCATAATTACTGTTCCAATTAACTTCTTTTTCATACTATTATTTTTTTAAGATAAATTCAACTCTACGGTTATTCGCTTTTTCTTCTGGCGAATTGTTATTATTCACTGGATCACTTTCACCTTTACCAGATGTAGTTAAACGAGATCCATCAATTTTTCTAGCAATTAACGCTTTTTTTACAGCCTCCGCTCTTCGTTCTGATAATTTTAAATTAGTAGCATCATCTCCGTCAGAATCTGTATGTCCTACGATTTCAAATTTCCAATCTGGGTTATCAATCATCATATCCATTACACGTTTCAATACACCGGAAGATTGTGCTTTTAACGTCGCTTTACCAACATCAAATAAAATACCATGTGTAACAAACTTACCATCTGCAATCACTTGAGCATAAGGCTTACCTCCGCCTTTAGCAATTTTAAAGTTTTTAATGCTCACCACTCTTTTTTGCTTATCACTTTCGTAATAGCTAACAACGATTTTACCAATATGAGTTGGCTTCACATCAAATCGCGGAATATTGAGCACTTTTTGCTCATCAAAATACATCTTTAAATACCCTTTATGATAGCTAATCGCAATATGATGCCAACCATTAAAATTGCGAATTTGATCATATTTACTGGTCTTAAATTGGAATTTTTTGTATTCTATTTCGAAAGGATACCAAGAGCTTATAGATATTGGCTGATATAAATTATCGTTAAAAAATATTTCAAAAGCTGATCGTCTATCTTTTGAAACTTTATCAAAATAAATATCAAACTCTATGGTAAAAGCGTCTGGCAAATATTCTTTCTCTTTAAAGAGTGGCTTGATAGCTGTACCCTGATGGTTGTAAAATAAGAGCACCTTTTCTTTACCAAATCTGGACATCTCTGCATTACCACTCATCATGTCCCATCTTCTCGGAAAGTCTCCATAGTCATCATCTTGCATATTATCGTAAAAAATAACTTCTTTACCAGGAATGAAATCATAACTCATCCAATAGCTAATTGTTTCATCTATTTCCGTTGGTGTCTCATTGGTCGAACTATCGTTATTGGTAGATGTTGTAGTAGAACCTTTAGGTTTTTTTGAATCAGCTACCGTATCACTCTTTTTCTCTTCTTCATTTTTCTTGGGTTTAGTGGTCAACAATTTCTTTCCAGTTTTCAAACTGTATTTCAATGCCTTTTTCGCACGATTTATTTGTAAGGTCCCTTTACCTTGCTTTAAGACACCAGCTCCATCTAATGAGGCTATAGCATCTGGCGCTGAAGTCAATACTTCTTGACCATCTTCAACAGCGTCAATCAATATTTCATAATCGTCATCTGTTAACGATTTTCCCGCTTCATAGTACCCATCGTATACATATACCTTGTCATATAAATTAAATGATTCACGAACAAATCTATCTACACTTGCTATTCCTACACTCGAACTAGGTCTTTTTATTTTTTTTGATTTCTTTTTTTGCGCTTCTAAATTTTGAACAGGAAGAATAAAACCTAAGGCGAATAGACCTAAGGCTAATTTAAATGTTAGTCTCATACTATAGTTTTTTGATTAGTGATTTTGATATACCTTGTTTATATCAAAAACGCTACCAAATTTAACAAAAGAATTTTGTTGTTTCAAAAGCATAAAGATAAAAAGGGGAAAAATCCCCTTTTAAATTTCTTTTTCATAGCAATTACAGGTTTCATAGCAAGATTAGGATAAAAAAGCCGTTGTTTTCATAGCAATCTCTTTTTCTTAACTCCTTTAATTACACTGCGAATCTCGGCAAAGACTCCTATTCTAAAAAGTGCTTTTGTATAGATGGTATAAAATTGTGTATGAATTTCAATTTAACCGTATAAGTTTCTATACAAGCAAAGTATCATTCCTTTTTTACGATTTATACGTATTTTAGCACAAAGCATACATCATTTTCGCAAACGTTTAGTGCGATCATGTATTTTTGATATAAATAACTCCTAATGATAAAAGCGGTAATAATTGATGATGAACCTAAGGCAATTCAAGGACTTTCTTGGGAACTATCTAACTTCGATACTGATATAGAAGTCATTGCAACATTTACCGAACCCGAAAAAGCACTGTACTACATAAAAAATACAGATATAGATTGTTTGTTTTTAGATGTTGAAATGCCCACCATGGATGGGTTTCAGTTTATTGAAAAATTAGACGCAAAAGATTTCGCGATCGTCATAACCACTGCTTATAATGAATACGCCATAAAAGCCTTTAAAAAGGAAGCCATTGATTACTTGTTAAAACCCATAGATACCGATGATCTCAGAGAAACAATTGGTAAAATAAAGAAATTCAACGCTAGAACAATCAATAATGATAAGTTTGAAAGAATTTTATTGAATTTTAATGAAAAATTAAATCACAAAAAAATAACTATTAATACTGACGGTAAATTAATTTTTTTAGAACCCGATGACATTTTATATGCCGAATCTGATGGAAACTACAGTACTTTATTTCTACAGAGCAATAAAAAGATAGTAGTGACTAAAAAGTTGAAGGAAGTTGAAATGTTACTTCCTGATAGTTACTTTTTTCGAATCCATAATTCTTATATCGTCAATCTTCATAAAATCAAAGAGTTTTTGAAAACCGATGGTTATGTAATACTTGAAAACAATGTGAAAATACCTGTTTCTAGGCAGCGTAAATCTGATTTTTTGGGAAAATTTTAAAGGCTAAACATGAAAAAAATCAGTTATTTCATATTAATTACTTTTCTTTTTACCGCAGTTATGCATGGGCAAAAAGAAGAATTTACCGTTGATGACAGTATAGATAGTATATTAAAAATTAGACCTACTACCTATAAAGAGATAAATGATATCATACGCTATTATAAAAGAGATACTACAAAGCTTAAATATATTATTGAAAAATTTGAAGATGCTAATTATTTAGTTGGTAAAACCTATACCTTAAATATTTTAGGTATCCGGTATAGAAACTATTCTAATTACAACAAAGCCATAAAAATACATCAAGAGGCCCTTGATGTTGCCAAACAAGCTGAGAGTATAGAATTTAGAGTGTTTAGTCTTAATATGCTTGGTGTTGATTACCGAAAAATGGAAGCTAACAGAACGGCCTTAGATTACAATCAAGAGGCATTAGCATTGGCCGAAACCGTTGAGAATCCGGGTTTAGGTTTACGTCGAAGTATCTCTGTATCTCATAATAGCATGGGGAACATATATATATTGTTGAAACAATATGAATTGGGTATCGAACAATTGAAAATGTCTCAAGAAATTGAAAAAAGCATTAATAATACCATTGGTTTAGCCATTAACAATCAAAATATAGGATACGCCAAAGAAGCCATGGGCAATTTGAATGAGGCCTTAAAACATTTTGAAGAATCTCTTGATATTAATGTAAAAATGAATAATAGCTTAGGCGAAATTATTTGTAATAGTAGTATTGCACGCATTTTTATAAAGCAAGGCAAACCAAATGAAGCTTTACAACTTATCAATAAAAATTTACCCAAAGCCATTAAATTAAATAATAAAGATTATCTCTCTTCTGAATATATCTACTTAGGATGGGCACAAACTAATGTAGGACAATATAATGCCGCTGAAAAGAATTTGCAAAAGGGCTTGGCAATGGCAAAAAAGTATAATTTGCCATCTACTATTGTAGAAGCTTACACACACTTATCTGAACTTGCAGAGGCAAAGAATGATTATAAAAACAGTTTAGAATATTATAGACTTGCAGATGAAATAGATAAAGAAATTTCTAGCGATCGTACTACTCAGTACGTAAACGATCTTATCATAAAATATGACAGCGAAAAAAAGAATAATCAAATTGAAGTACTTGCGAAACAAAACGAAATTGCAACACTTAATTATTCTAAAAACCGCAATATTTATTTAATTTCATTAATCTCGCTAAGCTTATTATGCTTGGTTTTTTATTTTATTTATCGCCAGCGTTTTTTGAAAAAAGAGAAACGAATTTTGACATTAGAACAAGATCTTTTGCGTATTCAAATGAATCCACATTTCATATTCAATGCGCTGAATTCAATCAAGCTGTATATTATTAACAATGAACAAAAAAACGCTGTTCACTATTTAAACAAATTTTCTAAACTTATTCGTAAAATATTGGACGCATCTGCAGTTAAAGAGATAAGTTTGGCAGAAGAGTTAGAAACAATGGATCTCTATATGAGTATTGAAAATATTCGATTCTCGAATGAAATCCAACATGAAACAGTAGTAGATCCTTCTATTAATCTCGACACTATTAAAGTACCTCCTTTGGTATTACAGCCCTTCTTAGAAAACTCTATTTGGCATGGCCTATCATCAAAAAAAGGATCAAAGAAAATATTAATTTCTGTGAACCAATCGAATAACGAATTTATCGAAATAAGTATCGAAGATAATGGTATTGGCCGTACTGAATCTGCAAAAATAAAAGCAGATAAAGTAATTCATAGAAAATCGATTGGTATTCATTTAACAAAAGAGAGACTTAGCAATTTTGTTAAAAATTTCCAACACTCTTTCTCACTAACCTATGATGATTTAACAGATACAGAAAATAAAGCTTCTGGTACTAAATTAACACTACAAATACCATTGTATTAATAATTCTAAGCACTTCGCCTACCATTCCCTTTTATCGAAAATGAAGTTAAATTACTCATGTTAAGTTTTGATTTTTTTTGCACTCCTTTCATTAAATCATTTAGACAATAGCTAATAACGAGTATGGCCTCAAAAAAAAATAAAATCCAAACATTTAATTCTTTGATTAATTTACCAATAGTTTCAGCAAATAACGCCAGTATATTTACAAATAGTAGTACGATTAAAACAGCAAAAGTTTTCATAGCTTTTTTAGGTAAAAGTACTTCGACTGATGATAAATGTCAATAGGGAAAATCCCTGTTTATGATCGTGTTTTTCCTATAAATTTCGTAGACTTCCCCTAAAAATCAAATTGTAATTGCTCTGATAAAAGCCGAAATGATTTTCTATGATATTCGGTAATCCCGTGGTTACGAATGGCCTCTCTGTGCTCTTTGGTGGGATAGCCTTTATTTTTCTTCCAATTGTAATACGTATGTTCGTTATGAATTTTTGCCATATATAAATCTCGATACGTTTTTGCCAATACTGATGCTGCCGCAATACTTAAATATTTACTATCTCCCTTTACAATAGTTTCATATGGAATTTCTCCCAAGGGTTTGAATTTATTCCCATCTACAATAATGAATTCAGCCATTTTATCTAGTTTCCTGATAGATTTATGCATCGCTAAAATAGACGCATTTAAAATGTTAATTTCATCAATTTCTTGTTGCCAAACAAAATCTACAGCATAACTAATTGCATTCTTTTCGATAAAAGGTTTTAACTCAAATCTTTGCTTTTCACTTAGTTGTTTTGAATCGTTCAAAAAAGGGTGTTCGAAATCTTTTGGTAATATGACCGCAGCGGCTACCACAGGTCCTGCCAAACAACCTCTACCGGCTTCATCTGTACCGGCTTCTAATGCATATCCTGAAAAATTAGCTTTCAACATCACGTAACAATATCAAATGTACTTTAAATGTTAAAATACTTATCAAAATTTTGGCAAAAATTATGCAACAAATATTTTACCTTTGCCATCAATCATTTTTTTCATGCAACAAAGGCTTTTTCTCTTTATCTTTTTTTCTCTGTTCATGCTAACTGGACAAGGACAAGATAGGCTTTCGAAAGATGATAGAGATCGTGTTCAAGATCCTTTTAACAGAACCGAAAAAGATTCTTCGCGCTTTGGAAAAGAAAAGTACATCGCTTTAAGCGGAAAAACCGTCTACACAGATTATAAGGTCATCTCATATAAAAATGATACTACCTATATCGATACGACGCTCTCAATGCGGAAAAATTTCAAGTTTAACTATATCCGTAAAGATGATTTTGAATTATTACCATTTCATAATCAAGGGCAAACATTTAATAATTTAGGTTATACATTTGACGAAGCTAGTTTGTATCCATCAACAGGAGCTCGAGCGATGCATTTTAATTTTTATGATGTGGCAGATGTTAACTATTACCATGTCCCTACGCCCACGACAGAATTAGCCTACCGGTCAGGTTTAGAACAGGGGCAATTTTTAGATGCTTTATTCACCTTTAATACTTCTAAAAGGTTTAATGGTTCAATTGCATACAAAGGATTACGGTCATTAGGTAAATATAGAACTGCCTTGAGTAGTCATGGAAATATGAGAATTACATTTAATTATCGAACCAGTACTGATAGTTATAACATTCGTGGTCATATAGTTGCTCAAGATTTGGCAAATGATCAAAATGGCGGACTTACTCCAGCCTCTGTCGTCGCTTTTGAATCAAATGATCCAAACTTTAAAGATCGGGCACGCTTAGAAACTAATTTTAACGATGCTACCAGTTTACTCAGAGGAAATAGGTACTTTTTAGAACATGATTATAAATTATGGCAACAAAAAGATAGTCTAGATAGAACCATAGGATATTTGAAATTTGGTAATATTATTAATTATCAGAGAAAGCATTATGGCTATAACCAAACGAGCACGAATGCTCTATTTGGAGATGCTTTTAATACATCGGTCAATGATAATGTAGATCATTTGACACTAAATGCGCAAGCCTATGTAGCTTTAAAGTCATCAGTTGTATTAGGAGAAGTGAAATTTAAAACAGATTATTACGATCATACATATGGCTATAATAGTGTGAAATCTATAGGCGGTGTATTTATTCCACAAAATTTAAAAGAAAATAGTATTGCCGTAGGTGGGGAATGGAAAACGAAACTTAAAAAATTTAATATTGATGCAGATGCTTCCACTATTCTAGCAGGTGATCTTACCGGAAATTATGTGAAAGCCTCTGCAAGTTTCAAACAAGATAGTTTATTCATGTTTCAAGGAACTTTCTTAACAAATACCAAATCTCCAAATTTAAATTTTAGATTGAATCAAAGTAATTATTTGGCCTATAATTGGTTTGAAAATTTACAAAACGAAAGTACTCGAAGTCTTATATTCGACCTCAAGTCGGATAAATTATTGAATGCACATGTGCAAGTTACTCAAATTGATAACTATACATATTTTAGTGATACTATTACTGCACAAGGTCAACCAAAACCCTTACAAGCGCCAATTACCGTTAACTATTTAAAGGCTAAAGTATCTAAAGATTTTAAGTTAGGTAAATTCGGATTTGATAATTCGATCATGTATCAAAGAGTTGCTCAGGGTGAATCTTTTTTGAGGGTGCCAGAACTAGTAACAAGAAACTCTTTATATTTTGCTGATCATTTATTCAAAGGAGATCCGCTATATTTAGAAGCTGGTGTTACCTTAAAATATTTCACCAAGTATTATGCAAATAGTTATAATCCAGTGCTTTCTGAGTTTCATTTACAAAACGAACAAGAAATAGGTGGGTATCCTGTTCTTGATTTCTTTATCAATGCCCAAATTCAGCGTACTCGGTTGTATTTTAAATTCGAACATTTTAATTCAGGTTTCGGAGATACAAGTGATTACTATTCGGCTCCTAATAATCCTTATCGCGATTTTTCGTTTCGTTTTGGGGTTGTTTGGAACTTCTTTATTTAGGCTTTTTCTAAGGTACCTGTAAGTTGTTTTATTTTTATATGGAATCCTGCAAAAAGCAATGTCATCATTGGGCTCATCCAATTAAAAATTGCATAGAAAGCATAATCTACAACAGGTACTCCTAATACCCCACTATGATATGCACCACAGGTATTCCACGGTATTAGTACCGACGTCACAGTACCCGAATCTTCTAAGGTTCTACTTAAGTTTTCGGGCGCTAACCCTTTGTCTTTATAGGCCTTCTTAAACATTTTACCAGGTACTACAATAGCCAGATATTGATCTGATGCTGTCGCATTCAATGCTAAACAACTTGCTACAGTACTTGCGAACAATCCAAAAGTAGAAGTCGCCATTTTGAGTAGTGCCTTCGTAATTCGAGATAAGGCCCCAATTGCGTCCATCACCCCCCCAAAAACCATCGCACAAACAATCAACCAAATTGTACCCAACATCCCTTTCATACCACCCGCAGAGAATAAATCATTTAATTCTTTACTAGATGTTTCAACCGAAGAATCTACTGTCATCGCATTCATTACCCCTTTATATGCTGAGTTAAAATTTAAGGATTCTGCACCCGCAACTTTAGTAACAATATCTGGTTGTGCAATTATGGCTGTAATAGCTCCTAAAAGTGTCCCTATCATTAAAGCAATTAATGGTGGTGTTTTTTTTACAATCATTGCAATAACGGCTACTGGAACAATGAATAACCACGGACCAATATTAAAAGCCGCATCAATTGCAATTAATTTATCAGAAATATCGGGACTACCGGTAGTCTCGATATTGAGACCAATGATAATAAAGATAATTAGCGTCACAACTATCGTCGGCACAGTAGTATAGGTCATATATTTTATATGGTCAAATAATTCACCTCCCGCCATTGCTGGTGCCAAATTTGTGGTATCACTTAAAGGCGACATTTTATCACCAAAATAAGAACCTGATAGCACTGCTCCTGCGGTCATCCCTAAAGAGATTCCTAAGGTTTCACCTATACCTATCAAGGCAATACCAACTGTTGCTGCCGTTGTCCAGGAACTCCCTGTTGCAATTGAAATTATTGCACAAATTATGACACAAGCTGCCAAAAATATAGTAGGATTTAAAATTTGCAATCCGTAATAAATCATTGACGGTATAATGCCGCTAATTAACCAAGTTCCTGCTAAGGCACCTACCATCAGTAAAATGAGTAATGCCCCAGTAGTTGACTTCACATTCTCTGCCACTTCTTCGATCATTCTTTTGTACGAAACCTTGTTTCGAAACCCAACTATTGCAGCCACGGCGGCTCCCAGTAACAAAATAAACTGATTGCTTCCACTGAGTGCATCATCACCATAAACGAAAAATACATTATAAAATAACATTCCTACCAAAGCGAATATAGGAATCAAAGCCTCCCAAATATTTAACTCTTTGTTATCAATAATCTTTTGATCATCAATCTGAATTTCGGAAATGTTATCTTTTTTTGACATAGGGTGCTTTTTAATAGTTGTAATGATACAAAGAAATATAAAACTATGCAACGAACACTATCTTGGTTTTTAGTAAATGACAGTACTCCCTTTTAAAAATTTATCGTTAATTTTACTTCATAACTTAAACTTGATATATAATGAAAAAATCTATTTTTTACTTTTTACTTGGAGCTTTTGTACTTAGCACAATTGCTTTTGTAGATGTTAAGAATTCGAATGCAGAAATTGAAGCTTATGTTGAGCTTTTAAACGGAACAAAAGATTATACACTTGAACTTTTAGAAGCGATGCCAGCAGATAAATACACTTTTAGACCTCATGACTCCATTCGAAGTTTTGGAGAGCAAATGGCGCATTTAGGCATGTCTACGAAGTTTTTGACAAGTATTTTTATTAAAAACGGAGCATTACCTTCACAAGAAGACTTTGCAAAATTTGATGCCTTAGAAAAGAAAACTGCAACTTCTAAAGAAGCCGTTATAAAAGCTGTTACTGAGGGATTAGATGATATGATTGCTGCATACAAAAGTATGACTGCAGAAACTATGAAAGAAAAATTTACAGTTTTCTTTGATCCGAAGCAACCTAAATTCGAAAAAGAAAAAGGGTTTAAATTCATTAATGATCACCTTATTCATCATCGAGGTCAAGCCTTAGTTGCCCTTCGAATGCAAGGAATTAAAGCACCAGCTTACAGATTATATTAAAACAAAAAACTCCTCATTTTCGAGGAGTTTTTTTTATACTTTAATGATGATTTTCTTTCTATGCATTAGGTATCCCAATAGCACGTAAAAACTGATTACGCTAATTGCATATAGCATAGATGATAACTTCGGATCTAAAAATGATTGTTCGAACATTGATGTATATAAGAATTCATGAATAGATTGATCTCCAATTTTAAGTAAGCCCATAGATTTGGCAATAAACCCAGATAAAAAGAAAATGGTAATCGCATTGGTACCTACATATATGAATAACTTTCCAAATTTAAGTTGTTTCACATCGGTAAGATAATAAATAGTTGCCAACACTATGAATGCCCAACCTCCAGTAACCAATACAAAACTGCTGCTCCAAATGGCTTTATTTAATGGGAACCAATAGCTCCAAACATAACCGATTAAAAGCAAAACAGTGCCAGCCAAAACCATTTTAACATCTTTCTTGTTTTGTTGGCTTCCTAGAAATTTACCCGCCAAAATACCTAAAATACATGTTGCTATCGCCGGTATCGTACTCAGTAAACCTTCGGGATCATAATCTGGTTTCCATGTATGTTTTCCTAACACATTTACATCTACATAATTTGCCCAATTGTTTACTGCCCTATCGAATGTAGGCAATGTTCCATCTGGTAAAGGCACGAAACCTAAGAATAACCAATACGAAACCAATAACGTAATAATTACAGCTACGAGTTGTTTCAAATTTAGATTCAAAAATAAAATCGCAGCGCATAAAAACACAATACCAATCCGCTGTAAAACTCCCGGAAATCTTACGATATCAAGACTTTTGAAGAATGGAAAATAGGGTAAAAACCATGATAATAACAATCCTAGTCCTACTAATTTCAGGGTTCGAAGTACTATTTTTCGATACGTAGTTAAATCATTCGATTTATTTTTATAAGCATATGAAATGGAAATCCCAACAATGAAAATGAAGAAAGGGAAAATCAAATCTGTAGGTGTTAATCCATGCCATTCAGCATGTAATAAAGGCGAATATACAGAAGACCATGTTCCAGGGTTATTTACCAAAATCATTGCGATGATGGTAATTCCTCTAAAGATATCAACCGAAACAACCCTATTAGAAACCATGTTACACTCTATAGTTATCGGCCTTCCAATTTTTAATATTTTTCTTTATTTCCTTTTCAGATAAATCTTCAGATATGACCTTTTGAGTTAATTCCGCCAATTCTTCATCAGAAGCAAAACGCAAACCAATTATTTGTCTTGGTTTTAATTGAGGACTTAAAACCTTACCTGTCAAAATATAATGTCTGAACTTTTCTTCGGCAATGATAGCCCTATCTTGTGCCTTTAAGGCGAATGCACGTGCGTAAAAAGTTGTGAGTACAAATAATAGAGATCCAAATGCTAACAAAGAAGCATCGTATAAATTTCCATCAGTAACTTTCACAAGATTTACAATTCCTCCAATTAACAATAATAACGCCCCAATAGCTGTAAAATAATGATACAAGGGCACAAAGCGTGCATGATTCGATAAATTTTGAGATTTCATGATAAAAAATTTAAGTTAATTATATATCTCGAAGATAGTCTTAATTATTAAAAATCAAGAAACTATCAATTCACTTTTACAAATTGTAAAAAATCGTCGTTTTTCGCAACGATTATATAATCTTCTTTTTTAATTTTAATCATCGCCAAATCTTTCACATCATTGTTGGCATAAAATCCACTTTCAGATCCAACTACTGGTGTGAAGTTCCCTTTACCATTACCTTTTAAATACAAACCATTACTAGCATCATTTCTTGGTGTTTCTACTTCACTACTATATAAGTTTCCAGCCAAAACAATATCCAATTTATCATCTTTGTCAAAGTCTCTTACAATAATTTGATTGACACTCGATAGCTGTGCTAAATTAGGTAATTGATGCACCTTGAATTTACCTCCATCATTTTCTATATATACACTAGCGAAAGATTTCACTTGGTAATGCAGTGATTTTTCTAAATCTTTTTCGGTATACACATCTTCTAAGGTAGCCGTTGCAAAAGATTCATAATTTTCAAATTTTTTCTTAATCGCAGGAATTTGTTGAGAAGAACATTCTCTTCCTCTTAATGGGAATTTTTTTCCGTCATTGAAATAACTTAATACAATATCGTTGGTTTTATTCTTATCGAAATCATTAAAATAAATATCGAAGGTTTCTTTTTCATTCGCCTTGTACTTGTAATTCAAACCTAAATTACCAGCAACAAAGTCTATATCTCCATCTCCATCAAAATCTCCTTTTTCAACACTAAACCACCAACCTGTTGTATCTTCTAAACCAACCTCTGCGGTGACATTTTTAAAGCTTCCGTTTGTATTTTTAAATACCGTAATGGGCATCCATTCTCCAGAAAGAATTAAATCAACACTACCATCTTTATCATAATCTGTCCAACTGGCACTAGTCACCAATCCAACATTATTTAGATCTGGGGCAATTTTATTTGTCACATTCACAAACTTCGGTCCATTTGCAGTACTTACATTTTCTAATATATAACTTGCAGCTGGTGCCGGGTAATTACCTGGTACCAAACGACCTCCAACGAATAAGTCTAGATCTCCGTCTTTATCATAATCTGCACTGTGAACTCTCGAACCACTTGTTGGCATATTTGGTAAGGCATCTGTATTTCTACTAAATTCACCTTTACCATTATTCACATATAAACGATCTTGTAACATCGTAGGGTTATTCACATATTCATTTCCTCCACTTACTATATAAATATCATTATCTCCATCACCATCCGCATCGAAAATTAAGCTGCCTAGATCTTCATGGTCTAAATCTTTAGATAAATCAGCTATTTGTTGTTTTACAAAACCAGATGCCGTTTGAAAATAAACACCCGCCTCACTATGCGCAGCCCCACCAACTACAAAATCGTCAAGTTGATCTCCGTTCAAATCACCTACAGATAATCCAGGACCAAACATTGATGTTCGATGTGGTAATAATACCTCTCTTTGAAAATCGTCATAGTAATTTTCTTTATGCTTGTGTTTTGCCACAATAGTGGTATCGGTTACGGTAGAAAACAAAGATTTCGCGGGCATTTTTTTAGGCTCATTAGTAACCGCCACGGCATCATTATAATTAATTTCTAACAACTGATTTTTCTCAACATTATTTAATTGCTGCTCTTTCCCATCTGCCCACACAACTTTGATAGTACTTACTTTTTCTGCTTTTCCTAAGCCAAAGTGTAATCTAGGAGCGACAGATGATTGAAATCCTCGAGTCAATGTCATTTCTTGAAATTGTGTAATACTATCCGCAGAAAGTAATACTTTCACGCCCAAACCAAACTTGTTTTTCTCTGAGCCCTTAAACTTAAGTGTTATGTGATTATTGGTCTCAGAACTTTTGTTCTCAAAAACAGCCGCATAATCATCAATATTATTGGTAACTATCTCTAAATCTCCATCATTATCTAAATCAACATATACACAACCATTAGAGAAACCTTTAAAACTTAAACCCCAATCCTCATTCACCGTTTTGAATGTTAAGTCTTTATTATTTTTAAATACAAAATTATCTATTTTTTCAGATGGTATTGCTAAGCTTTTGGCCAGAAGACTATCTTTTGGCAATCCTTTTTCTCTAATTTTGGCAAAATAATCTCTGTTATTTATTTCTCTTCGTGTTCCGTTAGAAATAAAAATATCTTTCCAGCCATCATTATCAAGATCGGCAAATAACGGCCCCCAGCTCCAATCGGTTGAAGAAATACCCGCCAAACGTGCTACATTACTAAAATCTGGTAAAGAATCATTAATTATCCCATTATTCACTTGTAGATTATTCTGCATATACTGAAAATGGAATCCTGCATTTACAGTGCTCCAAAATAGTTTAGGATCCATGCTCGCCATATTGGCTTTAGACCTTCGATTATCTTTAGCCATCATATCTACTTGAATGATATCTAATAACTGATCATTATTAAAGTCAGCAATATCTACACCCATACCGTAGAAGGCAGTCTGTTTCGTTGTCTTTTTAACTTGTTCAGTAAATGTTCCGTTCTTATTATTGATAAAAAGAAAATCGGGTGTACTAAAATCATTGGAAATATAAATATCTGGCCAATTGTCATTATTTATATCTCCCACTGTAGCACTTAAGGTAAGACCAAATGATCTTAAGCCAGCGTCATCGGTTACATCAGTAAAGACAGTACCATCATTTCTAAACAGTTTATCTGTTTCTTCTACAGAAGGATTATTGACCTTATATTGATATACTTTATTTGGTGTAGCAAAATTTGTAGGAGGATAGTTGGCTACATATACATCTAAATCTCCATCGCGATCGTAGTCAAAAAAAGTTGCTTGTACGCTATTACCAACATCATCAAGTCCATACTCTGTTGCTCTTTCGGTAAACGTTAAATCTCCATTATTTATGTATAATAAATTAGCGCGAGAACCAAATTTTCCACCAACAGAACAATATATATCTAAAAAACCATCATTGTTTACATCAGCCATCGTGACTCCAGTAAACCATTGGTCTTCTCCTAATAACCCGGCGCTCTCAGAGATATCCTCAAATTTAAGCCCGCCTTTGTTTAAATATAATCTGTTTGACACCATGTTTCCGGTGAAAAATAGATCAATTAAACCGTCATTATTAATATCTCCGGCAGAAACACCACCTCCCATGTATAAATAAGCGTAACTAAAATAATTAAGAGAATCATTCTCTGTTAAGGTATTAGAAAAATCAATACCGGTTTCTTTATTCGTTAACTGCTTAAATAATTTGGTTTTATTTGTACTTACTTCTTTTGAACAAGATGTGATAAATAAGAACACAACTAGTATTATAAAAATACTTAATGAACCATTCTTGTTTGTAAACTTCAGCATTTAAATAGAAAATTTTATGATAGACAAATATATAAAATAAACAAAGTCCATTAAAAATAATGGACTCTGTTCTCAGTTAAAAAAGTAAACTAATTCAAATACTTTTAAAAACCTGGATTTTGTGTTAACGTACCTCCACTTAAATCAATTGCTGTAACTGGAATTAACATTAAATCATGTTTTGCTTCATAAGGTTTTGGATCACCAGCAAAAGAAGTAATTACACGCGCTTCATTGGCAAAGTAAGCGTTCATCACTTCAACACCATTACCCCATCTTCTCAAATCAAATAAACGGTGTCCTTCCATTGACAATTCTAAACGACGTTCATGACGTACTGCTTTTCTAGCAGTTTCTTGATCTGCAAAAGAAGCATATGGCTCTACGTCGTAATTTGCCGCAGGTCCTGTACCCGCATCGTTTTGAACAGGTGTCATATTTTTCGCTCTATTTCTAACCTGGTTTAAATAATTCAACGCAGTTGCTAAATCATTCGTTTCAACAGCTGCTTCAGCAGCCATTAATAATACATCCGCATAACGAATCACGTGATAGTTAATACCTGAGTGTTGTTGCCCCCAAGCACCAGTACCTGCATTTCCAGTTTCACCATTTTGGTAAACATTTTTCTTTGCTAAATATGGTCCAGAAATATCTGAGAAATTAGCTCTAATCCAATCTTTTCCAACATGTGTACCATATCCGTTATAATCGATACCTCTTCTACCAACTGTATAGTCTAATCTAGGATCTAAAGGAGCTGTTTCGATTGTAAATGCTTGCTCACTTGTAACACCATAGTCATTCTTTACATCATTTTGATTAAATGTATCTAATAATGGTAATCCACTACCGTCAACTTGAAAAGCATTCACTAAATCTTGTGTTGGTTGATAAAAACCACAGCAAAAACCAAATGCATTCGGGAAATTCAAAGTACCTCCTTGGTTACCGTTAAATGAAGAACCTCCATCAGCAGTAAATTGAATAGCGAAAAGAGATTCTGAACTATTATCTCCAGCTAAACTAAAATTATCAACGTACTCATCAAGTAAAGAGAATTCTCCACTTGAAATTACATCACTAAATAAAGTAGATGCTTCTGCCCATTCAGACTGATATAAATGTACTTTACCTTTGTAAGCTTTCGCTACATTTCTAGAAGGTTTACCAACAGCACCTCTCGCTGCAGGTAAATTGTCAATTGCAAATTGAAAATCAGATTCAATTTGATCCCAAATAGGACCTGAGTTAGGCTGACTAAACTCTTGATTATTGAAGTTCTCTACAGAAATAAAAGCAACATTTCCAAAAATCTTTTGCAATTCAAAATTAAAGTGTGCTCTTAAGAAACGAGCTTCCGCTTCTTGCGCTGTGAAATCTCCACCTTCAATTTTACCAATTACAGACAATACATTATTTGCTCTATTTACACCTGCATATAATGCAGTCCATTTTCCTAACGGATAAGGGTTCGCTGTTCCCCAATCATAATTTTCCATTAGTGTCAAATCTGGTTGATCACCATCTGTACTTCCTTTATGAGCATCATCTGATAAAGCATCAAGCCACCAGTTATCTCCACTCGACGTCCAAGTATTTCCTGATGCATTATTTCTAACTCCATCCAAAGCTGAATAAGTTCCAGTCAATAGTAACTCAACACCAGTTTCATTTTGTAAAGCAGCATCGCTTAAGGCTCCTACTGAGATAGTCTCAGTAAATGAATCATCACATGCTAGTACTATTCCGACTAACATACATAAATAAACTATTTTTTTTCTCATTTTTTTAAAATTTAATATTTACACCTAAAGAAAATAATCTTGAAACCGGAATCGTTTGAAAGTCAACTCCCAATGTTAAATTTCCGTTATTTGTCGCAGCCAATGAATTATCAAATCCTCTCAATTCTGGGTCGAATCCTTGATAATCAGTGATTGTAAATAAATTAGTTCCTTGAACATATACACGAACAGAAGTCATATTAGCTTTGTCCGTAATAGAGCTAGGCAATGTATATCCAATTTGTAAGTTTTTCAACCTTAAATAAGAACCATCCTCAACGAAGAAAGAGTTTGGAGCAGTTTCATTATTAGAAATTGAAGAACTCAACGCTGGTACATTAGATGGATTTGCAGTTGTAAATGCATTCAACACTCTTGTACTTTGGTTTGTATTAAAGAACGTAGGGAAATCTGTAAATATTCTTTCGTAATTATAAATATCATTTCCTTGAGAACCTTGGAAAAATGCAGCAATATCAAATCCTTTATAAGCAGCATTTAAGTTTACACCGTACGTGAAATCAGGATGTGGAGATCCGATGAATGTTCTATCACTATCATCAATAACACCATTACCATCAACATCTCTATATCGTAATCTTCCTACACCATCTGCTGGAGTCGTAAAACCTTGATCAGCAGCTCCAGTAACTTCAGCTTCATTTTGGAAAACACCAACTACTTCACGTCCAAAGAATTCTGAAATTGAACGTCCAATTTGAGTTCTAGTAATCGCACCACCTCTAAAAGCAGTAATACCTGCTTGGAATGGGTTGATTAAACTTGTAACCTCATTCTTGTAAGTAGAAAGGTTCGCACTAACACTATATGTTAAACCTGATTTTGTTTCATTGTTATATCCAATGCTAAAATCTAAACCTTTGTTTTCAACAGATCCTACATTTACTAATGGTGGATTCGCATCTGGTCCAGTAGTTGGAATTGCAGAGAAATCTGCTGTAATTAAATCATCTGTTTCAATTTTAAAGTACTCAACAGAAAAATTAAGAGCGTTATCTAACATTCCTACATTTAAACCAATGTTTGTAGACTTACTAGTCTCCCATCTTAAATCAGGGTTACCTACAGCATTTAACAATGCTCCAATAGATATTGAAGAACCATCTAAAGCATAGTTTGCTAATGATTCACTAAATACAGAAATATTATCAGTTGGATTAGCTACTGCTAATGTTTGGTTACCTATTTCACCATAAGATGCCGTTAATTTCATAGAATTAACAAGTGCATCTTGAGGGAAGAAATCTTCTTTACTTAAGAACCATCCTGCACTAAATGAAGGGAAAATATCACTTTGGTTATCTCCTCTAAAACGAGATGTTTTATCATTACGTAAAGTAAATGTTGCTAAATACTTTCCTTGGTATGAATAATTAGCCGTACCAAAAATTGAGAATAACGTAGAGTTATTATCAAAAGCAAAATCAACTTGTGGCGCTCCACCTCCATTGTTTAATAAATAAAAGTCTGGAGTTTCGAATAAGAAATCAGAACGACTAATTCCTTTCCCTTTTGTTCTTTGTTCAAGTGCCTCAATACCAACTAAAGCATTTATAGAGTGATCTCCAATTGTTTTGTTGTAGTTCAACGTGTTTGTCCACGTCCAAGAATATGTGTTTTGATCACCATCTCTCAATAAGTTCACCGCTAGAGGTTCAGCTGCTTCCGGATCTAATGCTGTAAAGGCAATACTATTAAATTGCTCTAAGCTACCCGCAACAGTCGTTTTAAAATCTAAACCATCTAATATATTCAAATTAGCATATACATCTCCAAAAACACGGAATCTCTTCACATAGTCGTTAGAAGATCTTGTTAATGAAGCTACAGGGTTATTTGTATTACTTAAACCTGTTGAATTACTATTAGGACCAGCAAAAATACCATCGTTATCACGAACAGGTAATATCGGACTAGAACGTAATGCTCTGTTCACTTGTATACCTGCTGCTGAAGAACCTGATTGTCTAGAAAAAGATGCATTTAAGTGTTGACCTACTGTAATTCTTTTTCCTGTTTTAAATTCAGAATTTAATCTAGCTACACCACGTTTAAAGCCTGTACCTAGTAATACTCCTTCACGATTCAAATAACCTACTGACATAAAATATTTACCAGTTTCATTTCCATTATCCAACGAAACTGAAAGGTTTTGAGTCTGTGCACTTTGTGTAATTTCTTCTAACCATTTTGTTCCTCCATTAGGGACAGTTACAACACCATTTCTAACTAAACCGTTTAAAGTAGTTGGTACCGTAAAGGTTCCTGTACTTCCCGGATCATATTGAGGGTGTGTAATTGTAGCACCGTCATTCACCAAACTCTGAAATATAACATCTCTGTGTTGCTCATTATTTAATAAGTCTGGAATGTTATTTACTTCAGATACACCAGTATAGAAATCTACAGAAATATTTGCTTTCGACTGATTATAACCTCCACTTTTAGTAGTAACAATTACAACCCCGTTCGCAGCTCTTGCTCCATAAATAGCGGCAGCAGCATCCTTTAATACGTTTAACTGCTCAATATCAGCAGGATTAATACTGTTAAAAATACCAGCATCATCTGTTTGAACACCATCAATAATAAATAATGGATCTGTATTATTTACTGTACCGAAACCACGAATATTAATTTTTGGCGCATCACCTGGGTTACCATTGTTAATAACAGTAACACCCGACGCTCTACCTTGTAATAATTCAGCGGCGTTCACAACTGGAGTTTTCGTTGCTTGTTCAACATCAACTGTTGCAACAGAACCTGTTAAATCTCCACGTGTTTGAGTTGTATATCCTACAACTACTACTTCATTCAATTGATTTGCGTCTTCTACTAAGACTACATTCACAACTGATTTACCAGTTACGCTCACTTCTTGAGTTACGTAACCTACAAAACTCACGACTAAAACTGCATCCGAGGCTACATTGTCCAAGGAGAATTTACCGTCAAAATCTGTTTGAGTTCCATTTTCCGTACCCTTAACAATAACATTCGCTCCTGGCAGTGGGCCATTAGCATCAGTTACCGTACCAGTTACTGTTTGTGCCGATACTACACCAACAAATAGCATAATACCCAAAAACATTACATGTTTAAGTAATTTGATCTTCATAATTATTTAAATTAGTTAAATTTAGTTAAATTCAATAAGTGCTTACAAACACGACTTCAAAAAAAGTACTATACTTCTAAGTTTGCGCTTGCTACTATTAAACTCTATAAATGTAAGTGTCATCACTAGAACTAAGAAATTTACTATACAAACAACGTACAATTAACAACCAATGACATTAAAAAATGAATAAACATTAAAAAGTAGTTCTACTGAATGTTGCTGCTTTTAACTCTTCTTTTTATTTTTTTCTAGCGCAATACAAATTAGGGGTTTAACAATAACTGCTTCTAAAACTATGATAATACTAAAATATCAATCATATAATTAAACAATCATTAAAATTTTTTCAAAAATATTGAAATTCACATTTCGAACATCTCATTTTTTCTCGAAATTACGAAAACGTTTTCGTATTTTTCGTCAATTCTTCCAAATATTTAGGCTAATTAGTCGTAATCAAATTTAATTGTGATGAAAATCCAGCGTTAGTTATCAAATTTCAACTAAAAAAATGGGGGGGGGGGGGGGATGCGTTCTGTAAAAAAATTCTAATTTATGTGTAATTTTAAGTAATTTGATAAAAGAATCTCATTCAACTTTTGTAACGCAATAGATAACATATAAAAAGTATAATTTACAAGATATTGGCACTAATTTTCTTCCAAACCTTAACCAATAAAAAGCCTGACACTATCGCAACTCCTGTAAGAACAAGTGCCTCAATTGTTTTTCCATAGATCCAGTATCCTGTGGCGAAAAGGCAGCTATAAATTAACACACAACCTAAAAGCATCGCCCACAAACCGGAAGGCACACTCCATTTACGATTATGTTCAGCAATCTCTATAGAATTTTCTTTAGCATCAATTAAAACCTTTGACCATCCTGGTCCTCCTGGTTGAATTTTTTTGTAAAAATTATACAACACCTCATTGCTTTCGGGCTGCGTCATAAAAGTAGCCGCCAACCATACAATAGTTGTTACAACCACGACAAAGGGGAACTCTGCCCAATCTGGGAAAACGCCATTCTCGGGATCAAACAAATATGCTTTCAATGGTGTTAACGCCAACGCTAGTGACAATATACCCGATGCAAACATTGCCGTTATCTCACTCCAGGCATTGATTCGCCACCAAAACCATCTTAAAATAAAAATCAAACCAGTACCCGCACCAAAAACTAATAGCAAGTTAAAGATTTGTAATGCATTTTGTAATAATAATGCCAATATAGCGCTGAGTACCATTAAAATCACTGTCGAAATTCTTCCTACAGCCACCAATTTTTTCTCGGATGCATCAGGATTGATTTGCCGTTTATAAAAATCATTTACCATATAAGACGCCCCCCAATTTAATTGTGTAGAAATTGTACTCATATAAGCCGCAATCAAAGAGGTTAGCACGAGACCTAACAGGCCACTAGGCAATTTTGTTAGCATCGCAGAATAGGCTAAATCATGACCTAGTTTATCATCTGCAATACTTGGAAATGCCTCTTGAATACTCGCCAAATCAGGAAAAACAACCAATGATGCAAGGGCAACTAAAATCCATGGCCAAGGGCGTAATGCATAATGCATAATATTAAAAAAGAATGTGGCTCCTATGGCATGATTTTCATTTTTCGCAGCTAACATACGTTGCGCGATATAACCTCCACCTCCTGGTTCAGCTCCAGGATACCAAGAGCTCCACCATTGAACAGCTAAAGGAATAATCAATAGCGTTATAAAAGCTTTCTTATCACTAAAGTTGGGTAAAAAAGATAACTTATCCACCACATTTTCATTCGTAACAAGTGCTTCAAGACCTCCTACTTCGGGCAAATTCACTAAATAATAAGCGGCTCCTATTGCACCTCCCATCGCAACAAAAAATAAAATAAAATCGGTATACACTACACCTCTAAAACCTCCTACAGCACTAAATATAACCGTCACTAAACCAGCGCTTACTACGGTTTGCCAAGGCTCTAAACCTAGCATAATACCACCTATCTTTATCGCTGCTAATGTAACGGCTGACATGGTGATAACATTAAAAATTACACCTAAATAAATAGCTCTGAATTTTCTTAAAAAAGTAGCTGGTTTTCCACCATAGCGCAATTCGTAAAATTCAATATCTGTATTTACATTCGATTTTCGCCACAACTTTGCATACACAAATACGGTTAACAAACCTGTAATTAAAAAGGCCCACCACACCCAATTTCCAGAAACTCCATTTGTACGCACAATATCTGTTACTAAGTTCGGAGTATCTGTAGAAAAAGTTGTAGCAACCATTGAGAGACCTAATAACCACCAAGGCATAGTTCTTCCCGATAGAAAAAATTCAGTAGAGTTTTTGCCTGATTTTTTAGACACGTAAACACCTATAAATAAAGTTATTGAAAAGAAAATTATGATAAATGCATAATCAATTGTACTCAATGATATCATCTCGGTAAGGTTTTAAAAGTTGGTAATTTACTAAAATAATGAAGTAAACGACATATAATTTCTATGACCAACGTCATATAATAGCTAGACATCTATATTCTTAATACCAAAGTTGTTTTGTTAATTATTTAAAATTACCTGTTTTGCGTGATTTACATATTTTCGCCCAATAGGAATTTTTTTAGAAGAAATTTCAACTAAATTTCCTTCTAAACTTAACACCTTGTTGATGGCAATTGTATACGATCTATGAATTCTTAGGAAGTTCTCACTCGGCAATTCATCGGTGACACTTGTAAGTGATTTGTGAACTAAATAATTTCCGGTAACGGTAATAATTTTTATATAATCTTTTAAACTTTCAATGTATAAGATGTCATCAAACTTTATCTTCACTAATTTCTTATCTACTTTAAAAAATATAAAGCCTTCATCATTTGTATCGTCAATCTTCTTAGAACCTTTTAAGAGATGTACCTTTTGAGTCACTTTGTTAATGGTCTTTAAAAACCTTGTAAAGGGTATTGGCTTTACTAAATAATCTAACACATCTAAATCATAACTCTCTAGAGCATGTTCTCTATAAGCAGTTGTAATAACGACGTTCGTTTTCACATCGAGATTTCTAATAAACTCGAGACCATTCATCTTGGGCATATTGATGTCTAGAAAAATAACATCAATGTCATTCTCTTTAATCGTTTCTATAGCTTCTAACGGATTGTTAAAAGCATTTACCAGATTAAAATTAGGAAATTCAATCAAGTAATTACTAACAATCTTAATTGCTAAGGGTTCATCATCAATTATGATACACTTAATTTCCATTTAAATAGGAATTTTTAAATTGACATTAAATTCTTGTTCAAATATATTCGTTTTCAACATATAGTTTTCGTCATATAATAATTTCAGTCTTCGTTGTACATTTAAAATACCGATACCATGCTTACTATTTAATATTGTTTTGCTATTTTTATTAAAATTGTTTTTTACAGAAAACGCCAATTGTTCGTTCATTTTTTCAAAATTAATTTCTACGCTCATTCTATCATTCTCTTTCGTTCCATGTTTAAAACAATTTTCAATGAATGGCAAGAAAAGTAATGGCGGCACATAAACGTCATCAATATTTCCAACAATATCGAGGTCATATGTGACCGAATTACCAAACCTCAATTCTTCTAATTCCAAGTAATTATGAATATAATTTATTTCTTTCAGTAAACTAATTTTTGGTTCTTTTGCATCATATAAAACATATTGCATAATCTCTGAAAGTTTCAGGATCATTTCTGGTGCTTTATCAGATTTTTCGATACTCAAAGCATATAAATTATTTAAGGTATTAAAAAAGAAATGAGGTTGAATTTGAGTTTTTAGAAAGTTTAATTCTGTTCTCAATTGAACTTCTTGTAATTGTTCTCTTCGTTTTCTTTCAAAAATCCAATCGGCCGTAAGCTTTATAGTGGTTACCAATCCAACATCATAGATACCGGTTAGAAAAACGACTAAAACATGGTTAAATGAATATGCTTTCTGAGGTGTATCAGATTCTGGCCAAACGTTTTCATTAATTAACCAGTAAATTAACTCTGTTCTCACAACATAGAATATACAAAGTGCCAATAAGAAACCTATCAAATATTTTGTATAGCTCTTCTTTAAAACAAACCTTGGAAATAGTATGTAGATATTTACATAGACCAAAATCATGCTCATGGTAAACGTAACCAAGTTCGATTTAAAAGAATACCAATAGTCTTGAAAATAGCTTCCCCAACGAATAACATTAAAAATAAAATAGCTTAACCAAAATATCACGTGATACTTTAGAGGAATGGTATAACTAGAATTTTTTAAAGATTTTATCAAAAGGCTGCGTTAAATTATGACAGTAATTCGATAAATATAGGAAATATATAAAAGGTAGATACTTAGTTAATGTGACCATAGTTGTTATTTATTATTCGTTTAATGCCGTTGGTATATAAAATTTTCAAATAAAAGAACATCCTTCTACTTTTGACTTGTCTAATTAACATTATAATATTTAGTCACTTATGAAAGACCCCTTACTAAATACAAGAGATATTAATTATCAACCAGCTGGGCAATTTGAAGAAACTAGATTCGAAAAAATTCACAATGTGATTTTTGACGATTCTAACGAAGCATCTATTACAGTTGCTCAAGAAATTGCACAACTTATTATAAGCAAACAATTAAAAAAGGAAAAATGTATTTTAGGACTTGCAACTGGGTCCTCTCCTATTAAAGTATATGAAGAGTTGGTTCGTATGCATAAAGAAGAAGGTTTAAGCTTTCAAAACGTTGTTACTTTTAACTTAGATGAATATTTCCCTATGAATAAAGATAGCATTCATAGTTATTTTTACTTTATGCATGAACATCTGTTCAATCATATTGATATTCTTCCTGAGAACGTTCATATACCAGATGGCACCGTACAAAGTGATGAAGTTTACCAATACTGTATAGATTATGAATTAAAAATCAAAAAAGCGGGAGGCTTAGATTTTCAATTATTAGGAATTGGACGAACGGGTCATATCGGTTTTAATGAACCTGGATCACATCTAAACTCTGGAACTCGAAGTATTACCCTAGACCATGTAACACGCGCTGATGCAGCTCCTTCCTTTCTGGGTATTGAAAATGTACCTCGTAGAGCAATCACAATGGGAATTAGTACAATTCAAAAGGCTAAGAGGGTTGTCTTATTGGCGTGGGGAATTAATAAAGCTCAGATTTTAAAGGAGACTATAGAAGATGAAGTCTCATCAGCTGTCCCTGCCACTTATTTGCAACTGCATTCAAATACAACTTTTGTACTAGATAAAGAAGCTTCTTCAGAACTTACAAGAGTAAAAACCCCTTGGTTAGTATCTTCTTGTATTTGGACAGAAGATTTAAAAAGAAAAGCTGTAGTTTGGTTGAGCGAAACATGGCAAAAATCGGTCTTAAAACTTACCGATAAAGATTATAACGATAATGGAATGTCTGGATTGCTTGTTGAAGAGGGAACTGCCTACGATTTAAATATAAAAATGTTTAACAAATTACAACATACCATTTCTGGATGGCCTGGAGGCAAACCTAATGCCGATGATACGAATCGCCCTGAACGTTCAAAACCAGCAAAAAAGAGAGTGATTATTTTTAGTCCGCATCCGGATGATGATGTAATTTCAATGGGAGGTACTTTTGACAGACTGGTAGAGCAAGGTCATGATGTACATATTGCTTACCAAACCTCAGGAAATATAGCTGTATCGGATGAAGAAGCGTTAAAATTTGCCGAAGTACATAAACTCTTAAGTACTTCATCTAATACATCAGATGACATTATTAACAGTATTCAAACAAAAGAGAAAAACAGCATTGATAGTATTTCTGTAAGAAAATTAAAGGGAGCCATTCGTCGAAGTGAATCGCTGGCGGCGACGCGCTATCTAGGGCTTTCAGATACAAACGTTCACTTCTTAGATTTGCCATTTTATGAGACAGGTACTATTAAAAAAAATAAACTTGGCACCAAAGATATTGATATTATGTGCGATCTTGTTAAGAAGATAAAGCCGCATCAAATCTATGCCGCTGGTGATTTGGCCGATCCTCATGGAACACATAGAGTTTGTTTAGATGCTTTATTCGTAGCTTTGAAAAAACTAAAGCCTCAAAAATTCATGGATGATTGTTGGGTATGGCTCTATCGAGGAGCTTGGCATGAGTGGGAAACGTATGAAATAGACATGGCTGTACCTATGAGTCCAGATCAAGTATTAAAGAAGAGACATGCGATTTTTTATCATCAATCTCAAAAAGATGGTGTTATGTTTAAGGGAGATGATTCTAGAGAATTTTGGGTAAGAGTTGAAGATAGAAACAGATTAACAGCAAAAAAATACAACGATTTGGGCCTTGCCGATTACGCAGCCATTGAAGCCTTTAAAAGACACCACTATTAATAACTTATTTATATATCATGAAAAGAATCCTTTTTATTTTAATTTCGTTAACCATACTATCCTGTGCTCAGCAGGAAGAAAAAAACATTGATGCATACGAACCAAGTATTATTCCGCAGCCTGTCACTTATGAAAGTACAGACGATACTTTCGTGATTTCTAAAAACATCAATTTAGATGTGAAAGTAGAAGATGATCAAGCGCAAACCTATGTAAATGGATTTATTGATTTTCTAACTAGTGCAGCTATTTCTACCAATGCCAGTACCTCCGATAATACGATCAGTATTAACCTCAACGAAACTGAAAAGGAAGCTATTGGTAGTGAAGGATATGATCTAGAAATAACTAAAAATAGTATCTCACTCTCTGCGAATAAAGCTGCTGGGATTTTTAATGGTTTACAAACGTTAAAACAATTTTTCCCTGTAGGATTTAAATATGACGAAACCAATAAAATTGCCTTAAAAGGTGCCAATATATCTGATTACCCCCGTTTTGCTTGGCGCGGATTAATGTTGGATGTTAGTCGACATTTCTTTAGTGTAGAAGATGTAAAATCGTATATCGATAAAATGTCTCATTATAAACTCAATACATTTCATTGGCATCTCACAGACGATCAAGGATGGCGTATTGAAATAAAATCACTACCAAAACTAACCGAAATTGGTGCTTGGCGCGTTGAAAGACATGGTCGTTTTGGGAGCTCTAGACCCTATCCCAAACCAGGAGAAAAAGCAACTTATGGTGGTTTCTATACACATGAACAAATCAAAGATATTGTACAATATGCCAGTGATAGAAATATTACGATTGTTCCAGAAATTGATATGCCTGGACATATGATGGCAGCGTTGGCAGCTTATCCAGAAATGTCGGTTAAAAAAGAGAAGAAGTTTGTAGCTCCGGGTTCAAAATTTTCTGAATGGTATGGTAACGGAAAGTTTAAAATGCTGATTGAGAATACCTTGAATCCAGCTGATGAAAAAGTATATGAATTCATTGATAAAATCTTTACTGAAGTTGCAGAACTTTTTCCAGGTGAATATATACACATGGGAGGTGATGAAGCTTATCATGGCTATTGGGAAGCAGACCCAACGGTGAGAAGTTTCATGAAAAAGAATGGTATTAAGGATAGTCATGAACTACAAAGTTACTTTGTGAAAAGAGTTGAAAAGATTATTAGTAGTAAAGGCAAAAAAACCATTGGTTGGGATGAAATATTAGAAGGTGGTTTAGCAGACGGAGCTGCAGTAATGAGTTGGCGAGGTATAGCTGGAGGTATTGAGGCAGCGAAACTAGGACATAATGTGGTGATGTCACCAACTACTTTTGTTTATTTGGATTACACTCAAGGAGACTATAGTGTTGAAAATAAGATTTATGCCGACTTAAGTTTAGAGAAGACCTATAGTTTTGAACCTGTCCCAGAAGGCATCGATGCTAAATATATTTTAGGTGGACAAGGAAATCTATGGACCGAAGTAGTCCCTAATTTACAATACGCTTACTATATGACATATCCTAGGGCATTTGCTATTAGTGAAACTTTTTGGAGTCCAAAAGAAAAGAAAAACTGGGAGAGTTTTATAGATCGTACTGAAGCTCATTTCGCACGATTTGATACCGAAAATAATAACATTTCTAAGGCTGTTTTAGACCCTATTGTTCGCACATATACCGAAGACGGTAAAATGATGTGCACATTGGTGAATAATGCAACAGGTACAGATATTTATTATACGATAGATAATACATACCCTGCAAAATTCGGAACTAAATATACAGGAGCTTTTGAAGTGCCAAAAGGGAGTTTGAGCCTACACACACAAACTGTAAGAAACGGGAAAGCCATTGGTCGTCAATTAAAAATAAAACGTGAAGATTTAACAAAAAGAGTAGAACGAAAAGAACGGGTATTAATCGCTGAAGATTAAGAACATCTTTAGAGCTAAACAGTACGTTTTTACTAAATAATTCTTTTTTTGATAGTTAAAGACAACATCTACATATTGGGTGTTGTCTTTTTTATTTAACTTCGTTCTAAATGCTAAAGCATAGGTCAAGCCTAACCAAGATTTTTATATAACAATGAATGCTGTTAAGTTTCAATTAAAACAAGCGAATCAATTTTTACCTCATATTTTGCTAGTTGCCATTGGCATAGGAACAGCCAATTATATTCTTAACGGCAATTTAAATTGGATGCAATGGGTTATCCAATCTATTTCAACTAGTTTTATTATTGGTTATACTTTAGTTCTTGTTGGGTATAACAAACCTTGGTTTACATACTATTTCACATCAAACAACAGATTACTTTTGTTTATATTTTTCGTTTTCTTTTTAGCTGGTGTCATAGCCACAGAAATAGAACATTTGATTCGATCGCTTGTGTTTCGCAACCAGCCATTTACGCCCTTTTCATCAGGTAAAATGTATTTGTTTAATGGTATCATCTCTTTGATTCTAGGATATAGCTTTTTTTTAAGTGATTTTCTGAAAAGAAAAAGCGTTGACCATATTGAAAGTGGCGAAAAAGTGGAATCTCCAAAAACAGAAGGTGATATACTTTTAAATAACAATACAACTATCACCAATATACCTGTTAAACAGGGAGACAACATCTTTTTGATCTCCATCGAAGAAATAGCATATTTTGAAGCTTTTGATAACTATTCTTTTGTTTTCAATCTACTAGGAGAAAAAAAGCTTTGTGATTATTCACTGATATTTTTAGAAAAGCGTTTGACGAAAAATTTTTCTAGAATACATAGAAAGTATATAGTAAATGAAGATCACATCAAACAAATCAAACCTCATCTAAATGGTCGCTATCGCATCATTTTTAATAACAAATTAGATCCTATTACTAGCAGCAAAGGATATGCAACTTCCATTAGAAAGCTGATTAAAATTCAGTAGCGTCAATTGTTCACCAATTTTATACCTCCACTTACCCATATTTCGGTTCGTTCACCATTTTTGGCTTTTTCAACTTATTAAATTTCAATTATTTGCAGCATTATTATTTTCCTCGATAAAATAATATTACCAATTAAACAGATTCAAGAAATGGAAATATTACATAAGTCAAATATCTTTATTCACATTGTAACGGGGTCAATTGCCCTATTGTTAGGTTTAGTTGCTCTACTAAGCAAAAAGGGATTTAAAGTACATAATACAAGTGGAAACTACTTCTTAGGGTTCATGTCTATCGTTATATTTACGGGTTTAATAGGTGTATTTGTTTATGGAAGAAATGCGTTTTTATTAGTAATAACGGTACTAAGTGGATATGTTTCTTTTTCTGGTTATCGAATTTTAATACATAAATCTAATGTTCCAAAAATAATAGA
Source organism: uncultured Flavobacteriaceae bacterium (assembly GCA_947500525.1). Classification (GTDB taxonomy): domain Bacteria; phylum Bacteroidota; class Bacteroidia; order Flavobacteriales; family Flavobacteriaceae; genus Aureibaculum. Next base: position 326,714 of record CANMSH010000005.1, read on the forward strand.
CATGTCGGTTGCTCTTATTAGTCTATTGGTTTTGGCTTATTTTCTGTATTACTTTAGATCGATTGGTATGATTTGGTCTCCAATCGTAATTTACAGTGGCGCGGGTGCCTTATTTTTTATAATTACCTATGATTTTTGTAAATATCTAATTCCGCGAAGATCATATAAAAAACACCGCATCTGGATATATGAACATATTTACAAAATGACGAGTGCATTTGGTGGACTTTTAGCGGCATTTGTTGGTACTGTTTTTGAGGATTATCAGCCACATAGTCAATACCTACCATCTGCTTTTGGAATGCTAATTATCTTTGGATTTATGATTTATGTAAATCGAAAGGGGTTGAAAAAATTTCCTAAAAAACGATAACAAAACATCTATAGACAATCACCTTTGTATAACACAAAGTTCTAACCAAGTTTAATAATTTAGTGGTATTCATAAATAATTATAAATTTCGTATATTGAAACCGACAACTAACTTCAAAATAACGTGTAACAACGAAAACAACATTTTGAAAGCATTTTTGAAATAATTAAATGTTGACCAAATGAAGAAACTGTACTTATTATTTTTACTCTTACTTTTTTCTGTATTAAGTTGTACAACTGATGATACTGTAAATAACCAAACGCAAAAGCTTTTCAAAAAAATAGAAAGGTATAAAGTTGGCTTATTTTTTGACACAACGATAAATTATAATTCAAATAATAAGATCCAATCGATTATTATAAATAAATACTTGCCCGCTGCTATTGGCTTTACAAGGACTATTACCGTAGAGTATTCGGGTAATTCGGTAAAATCAATTCGAGATGTCACTAATAATCCAAATACAAACAACAATCCCGTTGAAGATATCACATATGAGGCCTCGGCAGAAGATAATGTGTTTTTTCTAACAGCTAAGGATGTTAGAATTGAAATATATCATAGAAATGGTTATGTTGACCTCTTAAAGAAAATTCGTCTTGAAGATTCGGCGGTTTTTAAAAGGTCATTTCTTACTAGAGATTCGAATGATAATTTAATTTCTTATACTTTTAGTGGAGGTAACGTAGTAAATCGTTATTCGAATTTTGATTATGATAAAAAAGTTGACCCTAGAGGTATTGTCATTGATGTTGCTTTCCGTGAATTTATTGACATTTTTAATCTAAAACTCACTAAAAATAATCCTCGTACCAAGCGGCAAGATATTTTAAGCTCAGTAGGCAGATCACAAACGTATACCTATGAATATGATGAAGAAGGGTTCATTACCAGAACTTATGATCAAAATAAATCTAATTACACAGATACGTTTTATATAGAACGATAACGCAGAATAATGTGCAAATGGTCTCATAATTGAAAATTTCAATTAGAACGATGCTTAGTTATCGATTTTTACATTTAATACTATAAGAATCTGTCATTCATGTAGTTTAAGTTATGTCGGTCTGTTTAGCACATTTGGAACACTACGAAGTAGTTAAAAATATTTTTCACTTTTGTACAAAAATCTTTGCTAGTATTAAAAACTAATTTATATTTGCATCCGCTTAGGGCAATTAGCTCAGTTGGTTCAGAGCACCTCGTTTACACCGAGGGGGTCGGGGGTTCGAATCCCTCATTGCCCACCAAAGAAAAATCCGCATAACAATGCGGATTTTTTTGTTTTATATACTGGATTCCTGTCTCCGTAAAGAATGACTAAAATATTCATTCGTTAAACGACTTCGGCTACCACAAAAGTACTTCCTCCAATAAAAATTAAATCCTCCTGATTAGCAGCATCTTGCGCACTCAAAAAAGCATGATTCACAGAAGTATACGCTTTTCCTAATAAGCCAAAAGCTCCAGCTTGATCTTGCAATTTCGTAGCATTCAAACCTCGTGGGATATTTGGTTTGCAGAAATAGTAATTGGCCTTTTTAGGAAACAATGGCAATATGGTGTCTAAATTTTTGTCATTCACAACTCCTAAAACGATATGTAATTCTTCATAACTCTGTTCAGACAACTGTTGCATTACATATATCAATCCTTCTTTATTATGGGCTGTATCACATATAGTAAGCGGGTGTTGCTCTAATATTTGCCAACGCCCCAATAGTCCAGTATTCTGCACTAAATGTTTTAAACCTTCTATGATATGGTCTTCTTTAATAGTAAAACCTAAGCGTTGTAATTCAGTAATTGTTCGAATCGCCGTCGTTAAATTTTTTTGTTGGTAGCTACCCACCACATCCATTTCATAATTCACAACATCTTCTTCAGCAAAAGCAATTGTTGTATCGCGTTCTAATGCAATATCAAAAAATACATGTTCTATCTCTTCTTGCTGCTCACCAATGACAACAGGAACTCTATCTTTAATAATACCTCCTTTTTCAGCTGCTATTTCGGATAGTGTATCTCCTAAAAATTGTGTGTGATCATATCCTATATTTGTAATTACAGAAACCAATGGTGTTATAATATTTGTAGAATCTAATCTTCCACCAAGACCTACTTCTATAATAGCAATATCAACACGTTGATCAGCGAAATAATCGAATGCCAAACCAACGGTCATTTCAAAAAATGAAAGTCTATGTTCTTCTAAAAAAACTTGATTATTTTCAATGAAATCTACCACCTGTTGTTCACCAATAGGCTCGCCGTTAATTCTAATTCTTTCTCTAAAATCTTTGAGATGAGGCGATGTATACAAACCTACATTATATCCTGACTCTTGCAAAATTGAAGCTAACATATGGCTCGTAGACCCTTTACCATTCGTTCCTGCAACATGTACACTTCTAAAACGCTCATGAGGGTTTTTTAAGTGCTTTGCCAAGGCTAATGTATTGGTCAAATCTTTTTTAAAAGCAGTTTTCCCCTGACGTTGATACATTGGAAGTTTTGAAAACATCCAATTTAAAGTTTCTTGATAATTCAATTTAATTTGATAATGTGAAGTTATAAATAATAGAACCAACCTGTTTTGTTGGCGCCTTACTATCAGAATTAAATCTGGTTTTTAATGCAGCTTCCTTCGCTCTCCTTAATAGACAGGACGCTGAGTTTGTTGTACCTTTAATTCCTGGCCTTGCGCTTATGACTTTTCCTGTTTTATCTACAGAAATTTGAACTACAACCTTTCCTTCTTCGTTGCAATCATACGTTGGTTTTGGTTTTGCCAAAGCTTTTCTATTCGTTAAGCGGTAGTTACCTCCTGTACCTCCACCACCATTTCCATAATAGCCACTCGCATTCGGATCTCCATTTGGGTTTCCCTTATCTCCTGCCTGGTTATCATCGCCTTCACCTCCAGTAGCAGTGCCACTCGAATTGTTAACTCCTCCCATTAAGGCATCTAATTTATTTCGTTTCGCCTCCTGCTCTTTACGCAACTTTTCAGCCGCAGCTTTGCGTGCTCTTTCTTTGCGCTCAGCTTCACGTTGTTTTCTCTTTTCGGCCTCCTCTGCTTTTCTTTTTGCAATTTCGGCCTGTTTTATTCTAATTGATTCTTCTGACTCTTGTGTAACCAATTTCTCCTCAGCGGCTTCAGGTATTGACTCTTCCACTGGTGTCTCCTCCACTTCTTCAACAACCTCTTCTTCTATTTCTGTTTCTTCCACCTCCTCTTGAGGAGCAGCCATACGAGGTTCGGTAGGTTGAATATTTCCACTTCCAACTTCTGTAGTACCGAAATTAACAGCAATACCTATTTCTTCTGGAGGGTCTAAATATTTCATCCCAAAATTAAAAATCAAGAACAACAACAAGGCCATTAAAATGGCTGTTATTACCGAAGATTTTTGCTTATGTTTTGTATCAAATAATGACATCATTGAGGTCTTACCGCCAAAATTACTTTAAATTTATTTCTATTTGCTATATCCATCACCAGTACGGCTTTTTCAATAGGCACAGTCTCTTCAACACGCAGTAATATTGTAGGATTCTCTTGACCCTGCAATAACGAACGCATTGTATTTTCGATGTCGTCTACTTGTACTTGTTTACTATCAACATAATAATTTTCATTCTTCTTAATGCTAATAGATACACTTTGTGTATTCGTAGACTTTCCTTTTGCTTTTGGCAAAATAAGATCGAGCGCATTTGGTGTACTTGCCGTTAGCATAAAAAATATCAATAACAGAAATACAATATCTGTCATTGATGACATGCTAAAATCTGGACTTACTTTATTTCTATTTTTAAAATTCATAGTCGTTATGCTGGCTCGTTCAACAGGTCTAAAAATTCAACGGCCTTTGCCTCCATTTCATGCACTACTTTATTCGTTCGTACTACAATATGATTATAGGCCATATAAGCAATAATACCTACTATCAATCCAGCTACAGTAGTTGTCATAGCCGTATATATACCTGAGGCCAATGAACCCATTTCAGCCTGTCCTCCGCTGCTTGCCATTTCATGAAAGGCAAGAATCATACCAACCACAGTTCCTAAAAACCCAATCATAGGCGCTGCACCAGCGATTGTTGCCAAGACACTCACATTTTTTTCTAACTTGTAAATTTCTAAACTTCCTGCATTTTCGATAGCCTTATTAATATCTTCTAAAGGTTTCCCAATTCGAGAAACACCTTTTTCAATTAATCTCGCGGCCGGAGAACTTGCTTGCGCACATAATATTTGAGCCGCCTCTAACTTTCCATTAGAAACATGATCTTTAATTTGGTTCATGAAATTTTTATCTGTTTTTGAAGCTGCTTTTATGGCAAAAAAGCGTTCAAAATAAATATATAAACCAACAGCTAATAGAATCAAGAGAACCAGTACAACTACTTGTCCACCAATTCCACCATCCATGATGAGTTTATAAATTGATAATGTTTTTTCTTCTGAGATTACTTCTTCGAGATTTTCTTGAGCAGTCTCGGCTGCTTGTTGAATAATTAACAACATATGGCATATTTAGATTAAGGGGATAAAACTATCTAACGAAAATACGACTTGAAAATTGTTTTGTTGCACATAAAAAAACCCGAGAATTTCTCGGGTCTATATTTTAAAGAATTAATCGCATTCCTACAAAGGTAATTGCTCCTGCAATAAAACCTACAAAAGCAAGCCAACTCATCTTTTTCAGATACCAGAAAAAATCTATCTTTTCCATACCCATTGCCACAACTCCAGCCGCAGAACCTATGATCAACATACTACCTCCAGTTCCTGCAGAAAACGCTATAAAATGCCATAACGGATCATCTAACGCTTCAGAGAACATTCCTAAACTCGCTGCAACTAACGGCACATTATCAATAACAGCAGAACCAACACCTAATAATAAAACTACTAAATCTGAAACTCTAGCTCCTGCCAATTCTGTACCCATTTTTGGCATTACATCTTGCAACCAATTCGCAAAACCAAACAGTTGACCAAGCGACTCTAACGCACCAACTGCTAGTAAAATCCCTAAAAAGAATAGGATACTTGGGAGTTCAATTTTTGATAAAGCTCCATGCACAGGGCTATGATGTGACTCTTCGGCGTGTTCTTCTTGACCATCAATTGTTGAAATACTAAATTTTGATCGGCTAAAAATTTCTGCAAATGTTGCAACTACGGCTAATGATAACATCATTCCTACATAAGGAGGTAAATGCGTTACTGTTTTAAATATTGGAACAAAAATAATAGCTCCCAAACCTAAATAAAACATAGTAGCACCGTGCTTTGTAATTTTATCACCATCATCAGCTGCATCTGGAATATCTCCTCTAAATGCTTTTAATCTTGAAGCAATTAAAGTTGGTATAAGCATGCAAACTAAAGATGGAATTAACAAGTATTTAATCAAATTCAATGTACTTACTTTATCTCCAATCCATAACATAGTAGTAGTTACATCTCCTATAGGAGACCATGCACCACCAGCATTAGCCGCAATAATAATTAACCCAGCGAACCAAATTCTATCTTCTCTTTTCAACACTATTTTTCTCAAAATAGTCACCAATACGATGGTTGCTGTAAGGTTGTCAATGATGGCTGAAAGAATAAAAGCTAAAAAACAAAAAATCCATAATAGTTTTGACTTCTTTTTAGTACCAACAAAACTCTTAATAGTTGCAAAACCATTGAAATAATCAATAATTTCTACAATTGTCATTGCTCCTAATAAGAATACCAAAATTTCAGCCGTCTTACCTAAATGATGTAACAAGGTCTCTTCCATCAAATGCATCTTCTCATCATGTGAGAACGCAGAGAAACCTTCTACTAAAGCACCTTTCGCCGAATCAAACCAAGTAGAATAACCATCAATACCAAAAGCAATTAACGCCCAACAAATGGCCATCATCGCTAATGCAGGTATTAATTTATCTAATTTTAGATTGTGTTCTAGTGTAATTGCTAAATAGCCAAGTACAAAAATTAAAATGATGAGTGCTTCCATTTTGGTTAGTTTTATGGGCTAAATATATAAAATTATATCAACTGTTTTAAGGCAATTTCAAACGCAGTCTTGCAAATATCTGTTTTACTATGATTTAACTCAAAAACTTTTTGTAACGCTTTTCTGATAGTTTCTGATGTATCACTAAAAATAGCTTCATCCTTCATTGGCAGATCGACTTTACTCTCCATTAAATAAGCAAAAACTCGGGCAATACCGCAATTTGAGACAAAATCTGGCAACAAACTTGTTTTTCGATCTGTCATTTCCATAATAGGACCAAAAAAGATTTCGGCATCGGCAAAAGGAACATTTGCCCCAGGAGAAATAACTTCTAAACCTGTCTCAATCATAGTCGATATTTGTTCCTTTGTAACCAATCTGGAAGCTGCTGCTGGAATAAATATCTCTGCAGGTAACGACCAAATCTTCTCATTCATTTCATCGAAAGGAATCATATCATTGGCTACTAATTGGTTTCCTTTTTTATTCAAAAACATGGTACGAACTTCCTCTTTAGAAAACCCTTGTTCATTAATTACGCCTCCCGATCTGTCAATGATTCCTACAATTTTCGCCCCTAATCTTGTGAGATAGACGGCTGCGGCAGAACCAACATTACCAAAACCTTGAACAATGGCTCTCTTTCCTTCTATACTTCCTCCATAAATATCATAATAATGTTTTACAGCTTCGGCTACACCGTAACCAGTTAACATATCTGCAACTGTGTATTTACGTGTGACCTCTGGCGTATATTTTGGATCTTCTATCACCTTGATCACCCCATGTCTTAACTGCCCAATTCTATTTATTTTCTCGGCTTCTGTAGGTTTAAAATGGCCATTAAAAACACCCTCCTGAGGATGCCATACTCCAGAGTTCTCTGTAAGCGGAATCACGTCGTGAATTTCATCAACATTTAAATCTCCACCTGTACCGTAATAATGCTTCAACAATGGAGTTACTGCTTTATACCAACGTTCTAAAACACCTTTTTTTCTTGGATCATTAGGATCAAAATTAATACCTGATTTAGCGCCTCCAATTGCCGGTCCCGAAACTGTAAATTTCACTTCCATTGTTTTAGCTAGTGAGAGCACTTCATTCATATCTAAACCTTTACGCATCCTCGTGCCTCCACCTGCCGCTCCACCTCTAAGCGAATTTATAACCGTCCATCCTTCTGCTTCAGTTTCTGGATCTTTCCAATGAAAAACGATTTCAGGTTCTTTATTTTCGTATTTCTTTAATAATTCTTTCATTATAATCTATCTGTAAATTCTCAATTATTTAACTATTCATTCGAAGTAACTTTATCCATCCCCAGAAAGGGGTTATAATTGATCCATTTTTGAGCGATATTTAAAGAAACAAAGATAGAATAATTAAAACTTTTATAAATGAAAATACTTCTTATTAAAAAGCACGTCTCAAACGTTATAATTATAGTTAAATACACTTTGAAATACTATAAAATTAATATCTTTGCGGGGCATTTTTAAAATAAAAATATACCTATATGGACTTTACCCTTACTGAAGAGCACTTAATGATTCGAGATGCGGCACGTGATTTTGCCCAAAATGAATTACTACCAGGTGTTATAGAAAGAGATAATATTCAACAGTTTCCTGATGAACTCGTTAAAAAAATGGGAGAACTAGGCTTCTTAGGAATTATGGTTGACCCGAAATACGGAGGAAGTGGAATGGATACAACCTCTTATGTATTAATCATGGAAGAATTATCAAAAATTGATGCATCGGCTTCTGTAATTGTCTCTGTGAATAATTCTTTGGTGTGTTATGGATTAGAAAAATATGCGAACGAAGAACAAAAACAAAAATATTTAACTAAGCTGGCAACAGGAGAATTCATTGGAGCTTTTTGCCTAAGTGAACCCGAAGCTGGATCTGACGCTACATCTCAAACAACAACTGCTATAGACAAAGGAGATCATTATATATTAAATGGCACAAAAAACTGGATAACCAATGGCGGTCGCTCTGATGTTTACTTGGTTATTGCACAAACAGATAGAGAAAAAGGCCATAAAGGAATCAATGCATTTATCATTGAAAAAGGTATGGAAGGTTTTGATATAGGACCAAAAGAAGATAAACTGGGCATTAGAGGAAGTGATACGCATACATTGCAATTCAACGATGTTAAAGTGCCTAAAGAAAATAGAATCGGTGAAGATGGTTTCGGATTTAAGTTCGCTATGAAGACGCTATCTGGAGGTCGTATTGGTATTGCCGCTCAAGCACTTGGAATTGCCTCTGGAGCTTATGAATTGGCTTTAAAATATTCTAAAGAACGTAAAGCTTTTGGCACTGAGATCTGTAATCACCAAGCAATTGCTTTTAAATTAGCGGATATGTATACTGAAATTAGTGCCGCACGCCATTTAGTAATGAAAGCTGCTTGGGATAAAGATCAAGGAAACAACTATGATCAATCGAGTGCAATGGCAAAACTATATGCTTCAAAAGTAGCGATGGAACATACCGTTGAAGCCGTACAAATTCATGGCGGTAATGGTTTTGTAAAAGAATATCATGTAGAGCGATTAATGCGCGATGCAAAAATCACGCAGATCTATGAAGGAACTTCAGAAATTCAAAAAATTGTAATTTCTAGAAGTCTAATTAAAGGATAATGCTCCTACTACAGGTTTAAAAGTATCTAAAGGTTGACTGTAGAGGTCAACCTTTTTTATTGTAACAACTTAATAGAATACAATTGCAAACCAGAAGAGGGTGCAATTGTTTTTAAAGGGGCTCTATCATTATCAATTCTCAATGATGCCTCTATAAATTCTAAACTTATGCGGTGTCTACCTAACTCAAATAGTACACCCATCATAAGTCTAATTTGATACCTTAAAAAACCAGCGCCTGTAACTCTAAATGCATAACTCTTTTTAGGAAAGAAATTAGCTTCATAAATAGTGTTTTCTTCAATATAACAGCGACTTATAGTACGTTTAAAAAGTGTATATTCTGATGGTTGGGTACAGTATTTATGAAAGTAGTGCTCTCCTTCGAAAAGTCGAGCTCCTTGTTTCATTAGTTCAATATCTACATGATCATCTAACCCTACTATTAAAGAAGCCGCAAAAGGATGATTCTTCTCTCCATGAGAAAAGATATATATATATTCTTTCTCTTTTTTAGCCTGAATAACATTGAACGAAGCGGCCACTTCTTGAATCGTCACTCCTTTAATATCATTCGGCAAATTCTTATTGAAACTATCTAAAAAAGGCGTCGTTTCTATAGATTCGTCGACAAATAATTGGAGCATATAAGTATTTGCTGATACCTTTGAATCAGTTCTTCCTACTCCAATGGTCTTGAAATTTGAATGTTTAAAAACAAAACCTAGTGTTTTGTCAATCATTTCATGGACAGTCTTTTCATGTTGTTGCTTTTGCCATCCGTGAAATCTAAACCCCAAAAACTGAATGGTAAGAACATATGATTTTTCATATTTCATACATCCAAAACTAAACAAAACTTTAAAATTGAGAAGATTTCATGTTTGAAATTAGCAGAAAATTCAAGTTTTTTTCGCCAAAATGCATTTTTATGAAATTCATAAAATGAGAAAATTATTTTATGAATCCCTCAGTTTAGCCAGATCTAAAAAACACAATTTATCATTTTATTAATTATACCCCCTTTTTTTTGAGGGTATAAAATTTTAAAACTATATTTGAAGGCATTAGACCCTATTAAAAATTAGGTTAAGTCATTTTTTGTTCAAATATTTGTGCCCTCAAACAATTAAAACACAATGTTATGATTAGAACAAAATTGACCTTAGTATTAGTAGTATTATTAACAACTATGACTGCAATTGCACAAGAAGAAGAAAAGAAAGAAGAAACAAAAAAATTCTCATTTAGTGGGAGCGTTGATGCCTATTATCAAACCAACTTAACAAGTTCTGATAATATAGGGCAAACATTTGGAACTGCTTTCGCAAATCAAACAGGTTTTGCTCTTGGTATGGGTAACCTAATCGCCACTTATGAAGGAGACAAAGTAGGTGCGGTTCTTGATTTAGTTACAGGACCACGAGGAGCCGGTGCAACTTTTAGCAATGATATTATTGACGGTATTGTAAATCAAGCATATGTTTACTGGAATGTTTCAGAAAACACTAAATTAACATTTGGTAGATGGAATACCTTTTTAGGTTATGAAGTTATTGCTCCAGCAGCCAACTTTAACTACAGTACGTCTTACTTGTTCTCAAGTGGCCCTTTCTCTCACATGGGTTTAAAAGCTGATTTTACTTTATCTGATGATCTTAGCTTAATGCTCGCCGTTATGAACCCTTGGGATACTAACAATACATCTACAACAGGTGAATATTCGTTTGGAGCACAATTAGGATATTCTGACCAATTTTTAAACATCTACTACGATAGTGGTAACAACGGTGGTTTAGGTTTTGAAATTGATTATACTGGAGGGTTTGACGTTAGCGATAGTTTCTTTTTAGGAATAAATGCTGCATATAATGATAATGATGGCGCTGGTTTTTATGGTGCTGCCTTATATCCTCAAATTACTACTTCAGATGCTTTCAAAATTGGATTAAGAGGTGAATATTTCGCTGAACACGGAGACGCTGATATATTTGCCGATGGAGAAGATGATAGCGTATTTGCAGTTACCTTAACTGGAAGTTACGCAATTGATAACTTAATCATTAAACCTGAATTAAGATTGGATAGTAATTCTGAAGAAATCTTTTTAGACTCAAATACTGATCCAACAAAAAGCTTAGCTGTTTTCACACTAGCAGCTATTTATTCATTTTAAACCAATTAAATATTTATATAATGAAAAAAGTAGAAGCAATCATTCGAAAATCAAAATTTCGCGCAGTCAAAGAAGGTCTGCATGAAGTTGGAGTTAATTTTTTCTCTTACTGGGATGTTACCGGTTTAGGAAATGAAAAAGAAGGACATGTTTACAGAGGTGTGTCTTATAGTACAAGTGATATTCAACGTCGTTATCTATCAATTGTAGTCAATGATGACTTTGAGGCAATTACTATTAAAACCATCATAGATTCAGCAGGCACTGGTGAGGTTGGTGATGGAAAAATATTCGTTTCTGATATCGCAGAATGCTATAGAATAAGAACAGGAGAAAAAGGTGGTGACACCCTAAACTAAAATTAACCGAAAGAGATACAATTATTATGGAACTATTTACTACCAATAATGTATGGATGATGATCTGTACAGCACTCGTTTTCTTTATGCACCTAGGTTTTGCATTTTTGGAAATCGGGTTAACAAGACAAAAAAACACGATTAACATATTATTTAAAAATATATTTATTATTACCGTAGGCCTATTACTGTATTGCCTCGTTGGTTTTAACCTTATGTACCCGGGCTTCGCTGAAGGTTCTTCAGGATTTTTCGGATTCGCAGGATTTGGTTTAGATGCGCCGTTAACAACTGAAGGCGGCTTAGACCTTACCTATAATGAAGGATACACCTATTGGACAGACTTCTTGTTTCAAGGTATGTTTGCCGCTACAGCAGCGACTATTGTTTCAGGTGCTGTTGCCGAACGTATGAAATTGGGACCTTTCATGATTTTTACTATCATTTACGTGGGACTTATTTACCCAATAGCAGGTTCGTGGAAATGGGGAGAAGGTTTTCTAGATATGAGAGAAACTCCTTTTTATGATTTTGCAGGTTCTACCTTAGTACATTCTGTTGGTGGCTGGGCTGCTTTAGTTGCCGTTTGGTTACTTGGTTCAAGAATTGGGAAATTTAAAGATGGTAAACCTCAAGCAATTCCAGGTCACAACATTCCTTTAGCTACCGCGGGTGTATTGATCTTATGGTTAGGATGGTTTGGTTTTAACGGAGGTTCTGTCCTTTCCGCCGATCCTGCATTAACTTCAATAACCTTAGTAACAACATGTTTAGCTGCTGCTGCAGGTGGTGTGATTGCCTTTTTGGTATCGACCTTATTATATAAAAATTTCGACTTGACTATGTTCTTAAATGGTATTTTAGGTGGATTGGTTGGTATCACTGCTGGTGCAGATGTAATGTCGCCAACTGATGCCATTATCATTGGAAGCGTTGCCGGAGCCATTATTGTATTTGCAGTAAGTCTAATAGACAAATTAAGATTAGATGATCCTGTTGGAGCCATTGCCGTACACTTAGTATGTGGTATCTGGGGAACTTTAGCAGTAGGAATCTTTGGAGATTTAGCTAGTGGCCCTCAATTTGTAAGTCAATTAGTAGGTGTTGGTTCTTACGCTGTTATATGTATCGTAAGCTCATTCATCATACTGTTTACATTAAAGAAAACAATAGGATTAAGAGTTAGTGAAAAAGAAGAATTACAAGGACTAGATAAACATGAACATGGTATGAGTGCCTATGCCGATTTTAGAATGAACGAGCACTAAAAATGAACTAATTACTAATTCAAAACGCTTAATTGGTTTGGAATTTACACGGGTTGCATCTGCAATTTCGTGTAAATTTCTTTGTTTTTAAGATTCAAAAATTTATCAATTTCTCAAAAAAAGGACATCAAATTATTATATTTAAATTTTTTGCATGTCTTTTTTGTTGTTATTATATATTTTACAACAATTATGTAATATTGTTAAATTATATTCATCATTTTGCATAATTTTGTGAGTATAATTTAACACTATGGAGCAGCAAGGTTTATACTTACCAGAATTTGAAAGAGATAATTGTGGAGCAGGATTTATTTGTAATCTGAATGGAGAAAAATCACATCAAATAATTCATAACGCCTTAGAAATTTTAGTGAAATTAGAACATCGCGGTGCCGTGAGTTCGGATGGAAGGACAGGAGATGGTGCAGGTATTCTAATTGATGTTCCTCATGAATATTTCGCAAGAGTATGTGAATTCGAATTACCGGAAGCAAGAGAATATGCAGTTGGTATGGTGTTTTTGCCAAAAAGCTTTAATCAGCATAACTATTGTATACAGACGTTTGAACGAGCCTTGAAAAAACAAGGTTTGACCATATTAGGTTGGAGAGACGTACCCGTAGACACATCTAATTTGGGTAAGATAGCGGCCCAAACAGAGCCTAAAATCAAACAACTGTTTGTAGCAAAAGGCACTACTGAACTTACAGATCTTCAGTTCAATGCGAAATTATTTGCAGCCAGAAAAATAGCTGAACATACTATTCAAAAATCAAAAATTTCAGAAGCAAATTACTTTTACTTGTCTAGTTTTTCTACTACCACTATTATTTATAAAGGACTCTTGATTCCTGAAGATATTGGTAGGTATTATTTAGATTTAAGAGAACCAGATCTTGTAACACGATTGGCTCTAGTGCACCAACGTTTTTCAACAAACACCTTCCCTTCTTGGGATTTGGCACAACCTTTCAGACATATGTGTCATAATGGAGAAATTAATACTCTACGAGGAAACGTGAGTCGAATGAGAGCGCGAGAAGAATTGATGCGAAGTGATTTATTTGGTGATGATATTAAAGAGATTTTTCCAATTGTAATGGAAGGAAAATCTGATTCTGCTTCTATGGATATGGTCGTTGAATTGTTATTAATGACAGGACGTTCTTTACCAGAAGTAATGATGATGATGGTGCCTGAAGCTTGGGAAAAGCATGAGACTATGAGCGATGAGAAAAAAGCTTTTTACGAGTATAACTCATGTATTATGGAACCGTGGGACGGCCCTGCATCTGTGCCGTTTACTGATGGAAATTATATAGGAGCACTATTAGACCGAAACGGATTAAGGCCTTCTAGATATACAGTAACCAAAGATGGAAACGTAGTCATGTCTTCTGAAATTGGAGTTATGAATATAAAACCTGAAAATGTTGTTAAACATGGAAGGCTAGAGCCAGGGAAAATGTTCTTAGTAGATATGAACGCCGGTAGAATTATTGAAGATGACGAAATAAAAAATGACATTGTCTCAAAGCATCCTTATCGTTCTTGGTTAGAGACACATACGCTGCCATTGGCAAAGGTACCATACACAAACAATCAGTGCCCAATAGAAACAGTCGATTACAAAACAAGATTGAGACTTTTTGGTTACTCATCTGAAGATGTTTCTACAATCATTACTCCAATGGCGACAAAAGCAAAAGAGGCTATTGGTTCTATGGGTAATGATACACCACTAGCGGTTTTATCTGATAAACCGCAACTGCTTTACAACTATTTCAAACAACTCTTTGCGCAAGTTACGAATCCGCCATTAGATGGTATTCGAGAAGAAATTATTACAGATATCAGTTTAGCAATTGGAGGTGATAGAAACATTTTTGACGTAGCCCCAGAACACGCTAAAAAATTACGGATTCAGAACCCAGTAATTTCAAATGATGATTTAGATAAAATTAAAAACATAGATCATCCTGATTTTAAAGCAGCTTCGATACCTATGCTATATCCTATTGAAAAAGGAGTAAATGGTCTCGAAAAAGCTCTAGATGATATTATATTACAAGTTGAAAAAGCAGTAGTCGATGGTGCTAACATTATTATTTTATCGGATAGAGGGGTAACTAAAACTGAAGTCCCTATTCCAGCTCTATTAGCCTGTTCTTATGTGCATCATTCTTTGAATAAAAATGGGCAACGGTCTAAATTTGGTATTGTTTTAGAAACAGCCGAACCAAGAGAACCACATCATTTCGCAACACTATTTGGTTATGGCGCAAGTGCTATCAACCCTTATTTAGTGAATGAAATTATTAGAACTCAAGTAAAGGAAAATATTATAACGAATATCGATGCCGAAAAGGCCGTACAAAACTTCAACAAAGCGGTAGGTAAAGGTATTCTTAAAATCATGAACAAAATTGGGATCTCTACCTTACATTCTTATAGAGCTTCCCAAATTTTTGAAATTGTTGGACTAAAAAAAGCTTTTGTAAATAAATACTTTCCGTTTACACCTTCAAGAATAGGTGGTATTGGTCTCTATGTACTCGATAAGGATCTTACCAAACGTTATGAAAAAGCGTTTCCAAAAACGGCTATAGATGATGTTTTAGATCTTGAAATTGGAGGTGATTATAGATGGCGGAGGAATGGAGAAAAACATTTATTCAATCCAACGACAGTTTCAAAATTACAACAAGCAGTTCGACAAAAAAGTAAAGAATCTTATAAAGTATATGCTGACGCCATCAACGAACAGAACAAAAATTTGATGACGTTACGGGGTCTTTTTGAGTTCAATAATCTAGACCCTATATCAATTGATGACGTAGAGCCTTGGACCGAAATCGTAAAACGATTTAAAACCGGAGCTATGTCTTATGGTTCTATTAGTCAAGAAGCTCATGAAAACTTGGCCATTGCCATGAATAGAATTGGAGGTAAAAGTAATTCTGGCGAGGGCGGAGAGCATAAGGACAGATTTAAAAAAGAGAAAAACGGAGATTGGAAAAATAGTGCCATTAAACAAGTTGCTTCTGGTAGATTTGGGGTTACAAGTAATTATTTGACCAACGCCAAAGAGATTCAAATTAAAATGGCTCAAGGTGCCAAACCTGGAGAAGGTGGGCAATTACCTGGAGAAAAAGTATTACCATGGATCGCAGAAGTGAGAAATTCTACGCCATATGTAGGTTTGATATCTCCTCCTCCACATCATGATATCTATTCTATCGAAGATTTAGCTCAACTAATATTTGATCTTAAAAATGCAAATAGAGAAGCAAGAATTAACGTAAAGCTTGTTTCAAAAGTTGGAGTGGGTACTATTGCGGCCGGTGTTGCAAAAGCTAAAGCTGATGTTATTTTAGTCTCAGGATATGATGGAGGGACAGGTGCTTCACCGCTTACTTCTTTAAAACATTGTGGATTACCTTGGGAACTTGGTATCGCCGAAGCCCAGCAAACCTTAGTTTTAAATGATTTAAGAGGGAGAATTGTATTAGAATGTGATGGTCAGTTAAAAACCGGAAGAGATGTTGCTATTGCTTGTTTATTAGGAGCCGAAGAATTTGGTTTCGCAACCGCTCCACTTGTGGCTTCTGGTTGTATTATGATGCGTGCATGTCATCTCAATACCTGTCCGGTAGGAATAGCTACGCAAGATCCTGAATTGCGTAAAAACTTTAAAGGCACACCAGAACATGTCATCAATTTCATGTATTTCGTTGCTGAAGAGTTACGTCAAATTATGGCTCAATTAGGATTTAGAACAATCAAAGAAATGATTGGTCAAACGCAGAAAATAAATGCCAAATCAGCCATAGAACATTACAAAGCTAAAGGTTTAGATTTATCTGCTATTTTACACCAACCAAAAATAGAAGGACACACAACTGTTTCAAACACCGAAGTTCAAGATCATAACTTAGACAATGTTCTTGATATGCGTATTTTAAATGATGCGAAATTGGCGATTAATTATAAAACAGAAACTACATTAACCTACAAAATTCATAATACCGATAGAACTGTTGGTGCGATTGTTAGTAATGAAATTTCAAAGTTACACGGTGAAAATGGATTACCAGAAAATACACTAGATATAACGTTTAAAGGTTCTGCTGGTCAGAGTTTCGGTGCTTTCGCCACAAAAGGACTCACATTCACAGTAGAAGGTGAAACCAATGATTATTTAGGAAAAGGGTTATCTGGTGGAAAAATTATTATTAAAAAGCCTCAAGAAGCTGATTTTGTGGCCGAAGATAATATCATAGTAGGAAATGTTTGTTTTTATGGCGGCGTATCGGGAGAAGCTTATATAAACGGAATCGCCGGCGAACGTTTTGCCGTAAGAAATTCAGGTATTACGGCGGTTGTTGAAGGCTTAGGAGATCATGGTTGTGAATATATGACTGGTGGAAAAATAGTTGTTTTAGGAAAGACAGGAAGAAACTTCGCCGCGGGAATGAGTGGTGGTATTGCTTATGTATATGATGAGGATAATATGTTTAGTAAAGGACTTTGTAACATGGAAATGGTAGCATTAGAAACCTTAGATAGCAAAGATATTCATGATTTAAAGATGCTGATTGAAAATCATAAATCGTATACCGACAGTACATTGGCATCTAAATTACTAGACAATTGGAACGCACATGTAAAACATTTCGTAAAAGTGTTCCCTACTGATTATAAGAAAGCATTAGAAAGAATTGCAAACGAGCAAAAAGAAGCTCAATTAATAGCATAAGTTATGGGCGAAATTGGAGGATTTAAACAATACAAACGACAAGATGAAAATAACATTCTTGTTAAGGACAGAGTACAGAATTATAAAGAATTTACAGTACCATTAAAGGAGACTGAACTCAAGAAACAAGGTTCACGTTGTATGGATTGTGGGATACCGTTTTGTCATAGTGGTTGTCCGCTAGGAAACTTAATTCCAGATTTTAATGACATGGTACATAAAGGCGAATGGCAAAAGGCATCTGAAATTTTGCATTCTACAAACAACTTCCCAGAGTTTACGGGTAGATTGTGCCCTGCTCCCTGTGAAAAAGCCTGTGTTTTGGGTATTATTGACAATCCTGTTTCTATAGAAAATATAGAAAAAAGCATTGTAGAACGTGCGTTCTCTGAAGGATGGATTCTCCCGCAAGTTCCTAAAGAAAGAACAGGAAAAA
Source organism: uncultured Flavobacteriaceae bacterium (assembly GCA_947500525.1). Taxonomy (GTDB): domain Bacteria; phylum Bacteroidota; class Bacteroidia; order Flavobacteriales; family Flavobacteriaceae; genus Aureibaculum. The sequence goes on from CANMSH010000005.1 coordinate 344,794, forward strand.
CGATCGCTGTGATCGGTTCTGGACCTGCAGGTCTTGCCGCTGCGCAACAGCTGAATCGTGCTGGACACTTGGTAACTGTTTTTGAACGAGATGATACTATTGGTGGTTTATTAAGATATGGCATCCCCAATTTTAAGTTAGAGAAAGAAATTATAGATAGACGAGTTGCTATATTAAAAGCTGAAGGTATTATTTTTAAGACCAACGTAAATGTTGGCACCACATACCCGATTTCAAATTTAGATGATTTTGATGCTTTGGTTTTATGTGGTGGAGCTACCGTACGTCGCAGTCTTCCTGTAAAAGGTATAGATAAAAAAGGGGTTGTACAAGCCATGGATTTTTTAACACAGCAAACTAAAAAGTTATTCGATAGTCCTATAACTGAAGAACTTATTACTGCAAAGGACAAACATGTTATTGTTATAGGCGGTGGTGATACAGGTTCTGATTGTGTTGGTACCTCCAATCGTCACGGCGCAGCATCAGTTACGAATTTTGAAATTATGCCAAAACCTCCTGTTCTAAGAAGTGAGGATACTCCCTGGCCTTTCTGGCCATTACAACTTAAAACAAGCTCTTCTCATGAAGAGGGTTGTGAACGTAATTGGTTGATCAATACAAAAGAGTTCATTTCGAATGAAAAAGGAGAACTTACTGCCTTAAAAACTGTAGAAGTCGAATGGGTTTTAAAACCCGGAGAAAGACCGCAGTTGATCGAAAAACCAGATTCAGAAAAAATATGGCCTTGTGATTTAGCGCTATTAGCACTCGGGTTTACTGGACCAGAAGCGACCTTAAGTGAAAAATTAGGTTTAGATATTGATACAAGATCAAATTATAAAGCCTCGAACTATCAAACCAATATCCCTCATATTTTTACAGCCGGAGATATGCGCAGGGGACAATCTCTTATTGTCTGGGCCATTTCGGAAGGAAGAGAAGCTGCAAGGGCAGTAGATATATATTTAATGGGAAAATCTAGTTTACCTACAAAAGGTAATGGTGATCTTTTAACAGCTTAATAAAAATATTTGAATTGGGATGAAAAAGGGTCTTTAGCGATTGTGTTGAAGGCTCTTTTTCTATTTTAATAAGAGTCAACTATCCAAAAAGAATATGTAACACCAAGATAATTGCGATTCCAATAATACCTTGAAAAAAGGTAGCAACAGTATGACTTTTCAAAGCCGTATTTACTTCCATATCAGAAAATTGACTAACCACCCAAAAGTAACTATCATTTATGTGCGATACAGTCATTGCTCCAGCTCCGATTGACAATACTGTCAACGCTTTTTCAAATTCTGATTCTAATCCAAAAGAACCTAATAAAGGAGACACAATAGCGGCGGTTGTTATAATGGCTACTGTAGAAGAACCTTGCGCAGTTTTTAGCAGTGCCGCAAGTAAAAACACAACAATCAAACCACTAATTACAAAAGAACCCTCTGATTGTAAAGTATTCGCCAAATCAGAAGTACGTAAAATAGTACCAAAAGCTCCTCCTGCTCCAGTGACTAAAAGTATACTGCCAGAATCCTTTAATCCTTTTTCTATCCATTTGCTTTTAACAGTACTTTTTACCTTTTTAGAGTTTATAAAAATTAGAAAAACACCAAATAACAACGCTATAATCGGTTCACCACTAAACGCTACGACATTAAAAAGGATGCCTTTACCTAACGGATAAGTTGGGTATTCAGCAATCGATTTCAAGGCAATTAATACAATTGGTAGTAATAAGGGCATCAAGGTTATCCAAAAACTATGCTTATAATATTTTATTGCACTTTCTTCTTCAGAAACACTCCATGTGTCATCAGTAGTATCTTTATCATTATTCAATTTATCTCCTATAAAGACAGCCCAAAAATAGCCCGTTAACGAAACTGGAATTGCAATTGCCAAGCCTAACAACATGACGAGTCCAATATCGGCTCCAATGACAGCAGCAGCAGCTAATGGTCCTGGAGTTGGAGGCACAAACACATGCGCGGCATATAACCCGGTAGAAAGCGCCACTGCAAATACCACTAATTTAATTCCTGTTTTTTTAGAAAGCGTTTTATTTAATGAAGATAAGATGACAAAACCTGAATCGCAAAACACTGGGATGGATATAATAAAGCCAATTATATTCATGGCCATAGGTGATCGCTTTGAACTAACTGAATTTAGAATCTTTTCGGCAATCACTTTTGTTCCTCCGCTTTTCTCTAAAAATACGCCAATCGTTGTACCAAAAGCAATAATCAAACCTATGCTTGATAATGTTTTCCCAAAACCTTCAACAATGGATCTTATAATCAGTTTGGAATCGAAACCCAACAAGAAACCTACAAAAATTGATGTTACGATTAATGAAAAAACAGGGTGGACTTTAAATTTAATAGTTACGAAAATCAGTAAAAAAAGTGCGACAAAAATAATGATCAAAGTTTCCATTAGATAATATTGTGATTTCTTGTTAGATATTCGAATATTGCGGTCTCCACCATCGCTTCGGCATTATCCATGTTATATTGTAGTGACTTAGTAGAGTCTGCAACTTCAATAATAGCATCCAAGCGAAGGTGTTTCTCATTATCTTCATTTAAACTTTTCTGTCCACATATTGCTAAAACTGGAACATCAAATTTTTCAGAAAGTTTAGAAACACCCATGATTAACTTTCCTTGCATCGTTTGACTATCAATTTTCCCCTCTCCAGTAATAATCAAATCAATATTTCCACTTTTTAACATCTCATATGTTTTGCTTTTTTGCAATACATATTCAGCTCCGTCAATGAACATTGCATTGCAAAACACATAAAGTCCATATCCAGCTCCTCCTGCAGCACCAGTTCCTTCCATCGAATCCACATCCTTTGATAAGTGCTCTTTTACTTTCTCAGACAATTGTTTTAATCCCTTATCTAATTGTCTCACTTCCTCATCATTGGCACCTTTCTGTTTAGCGTAGGTATACGCAGCTCCATTCAACCCAGTTAATGGGTTTTTGACGTCGTTTACAGCATAGAATTGAACATTTTTAAGAGAAAGAACATGTGTTGTATCGATATGATTGACATGTATTAGGTTTTTGCCAATTGGCTGGAGTTCTTGGTTATTTCTATCCAAAAACTTAAATCCAAGAGCATTTGCAATCCCTATACCTCCATCATTCGTTGCGCTACCACCCAATCCTATGTATATTTTTTTGGCATTATTTAAAAGCGCATGTTTTATCTGCAATCCTGTACCATAAGTTGATGTTATCAACGGATTTCTTTCATCTGAAGAAAGTAACGAAAGTCCTGAAGCATTCGCCAATTCTATATATGCAGTTTGATGTGTTTCATTAAACAAATAATAAGAATCTCGCTCCTTCCCAAGTGGATCCTTCGTAACCAACCCTACTCTCTTTATGCTTTCTGTCTGATGAATGGCATCTAAAAATCCATCACCTCCGTCCGAAACGGCTACATCATAAATGGTGTAACTATCATTAAATTTTTTAATCCCTTTCTTGAGAGCGGCGATTACCTCATAACTGGTCAAGCTACCTTTAAATTTATCCGGAATTAAAAGTATATTCATTAATTAGGCATAAAAGAAATGATCTACAATTTATAAAATTGTTTTAAGACTTTTACCAATCTGATAAATCTATCTTACTAACATAGTTTTTCATTATTAAAATATCTTCCTTAGAAGTTAAATCCGGAACATGTTCAGCAATTGGCAGAACCCTAGTTGAATTTGGGTGATCATTGATCATATTCAGCAAAGCTGTTGGTAGTTCTTTTTCGTTTCGAAGTTTATGTATCGGACACTTCTTAAGATATTGGAAAAACAAGAATCCATCGAATTTAAAAATATTCATACTAACATGCAAAGTACCTTGAGTATCTCTATAATTGTTTAAAACTGATACATCTGGCTTTTCAACTATATCTATTAGAGACCCATTGTTATTATAATGGATAACAGCAAACTTCGCAATTTTTTCCTCAGAGAATTTTAAGTGTTTTCTACTATAACCCAGCAAAACATTTGGGGATTCGTCAAACAATCTAATTGATTTGAATGCTTCTATCGAATAAAAATTATCACTATTACAAACGGTGAATGAATCGGTCTTTAACTCATTGTATTGTTTGATAGTTTGATAAACAGCATCTGCCGTACCTAGAGGTTTTTCTCGATCTTTTGGAATATGTTGAATTGCAAAATTTATGGTTAAACCATGATATGAATTACCAAAGTTATTGTTACCGTAATATGTTTTAAATAAACTATTATCAACTCCGGTAATAATATAGATCGTCTTATATCCAGCTTGTTTTGCATTAAATAAGAGATAATCCAGTAAAGGTCTACCAGATTCATCTATAGAAATAAGGCCTTTAGATCGCGTATTTGATTGTTGAATTTCTTCATTGGAAAGATCGGCAATTCTACCATGTTCAAGTTTCATTCTTGAAGAGGCTCCTGCTGCTAGTATAATTAAATTTGAATCGATATTTTTTTAATTTAAATAATTTGAACTCCTTTTGATACTTCTATTTTATAGGCCGATTTGGCCCCTCCTTTTAACATACCGTCAATTACGGCTTCTTCATTTTCTGGAGTCGAAATAGCTACGATACATCCACCACCACCAGAACCCACAATTTTCGCGCCCAACGCTCCACCCTCTTTAGCACCATCAATCATACGATCAATAATTGGAACCGTAATTTTTAAATGTGTTTTGAGCTCAAAATGATGAGCATCCATCAATTTTCCTAGTCTCTTCAAATTAAGAGGCTCCTCCTGCATTATTGATAAGGCTTCCTTCGTAATAAGATAATTATTTATCGCTGCTAAAAAGATAGGTTGCAAACTAGCATCGACCAAATGATAATGCTTGTTATATGTAAGCTTGGTCGCCTTAGCAATGTTAAAATTAGGCAATTCTCTTCGAACTTGTTCAATTGCATTATTAGCTAAATGACCCAACCTTCCTAACACGCCTAGGGTCTCCTTAGGCACTCCAGACTCACCGATAATCAATGAATCTATCGATTGCATAAGTGGTATGTGTGCTCCTGTTATTGTATCTAAAAAAACAGTATCTCCTAAACTAATCGCATACTGATCCATTAGGCCTCCAGGGGCATTAAATTCTAATACTTCGGCTTCATAAGATAATTTAGCTATAAATGGAGTATTTATGGTATGCGAAGAGCCATAAGCTTCTAGTAGAAAAGTGATCCAAGCCACCAGTACCGCAGAGGAACTTGATAAGCCGGCATTCACAGGAATATCACCAGTCACTACTATATCATAACCAACATTTGGTATACAATCATACCGCTCTAGAACATTTAAGGCCGACACAAAATAATCTCGATTTGATGTTGCTTCTATTGGGTTATTTAAATTAATATGACGTTCCTCGTTTATATCGGGCATCATTATCTTAAATTTATTATGCCCATTTTTTCTCCCTTTCAGTTTTATTGATCTATTTATTGCACAAGCAATAACCGGAAGACCTAAATAATCTTGATGATCTCCAAACAAACAAATCCTTCCCGGAGCTACAACCGTAATACTTTCTTTTGATTTTGTCATGTTAAAAAGTATCCTTCATCCAGTTATAGGGTCTTCTTTTTATCCACATTCCTCGTGTAAAATCTGGAAAATTTTGCGGTTCTCCATTATTCGCAATTGATAGCTCCGACAGCGGTGTAATTGCGCTCCAAGCAGCGGCGTCATATACATCTAACGGAGGTTCTATATTTTGTTTTGCACTTTCAACGAAGGCGTTAATTACAAAAAAATCCATTCCTCCATGACCCGCTCCTTCTGCGTGTTCACCATATTTTTTCCATAAAGGATGGTCGTATTTTTCTAACCATTCTTTGGAATCATCCCATGCATGCGATTTCTTAGACTGTCCCTCAATATATATGCGATCTCCATCTTTTTCCCAAAGTCCTTTTGTTCCTTGAACTCTAAAACCTAATGAGTAGGGTCGTGGTAAATGAACATCATGAGTAACAATAATGGTTTCACCATTGGCAGTTTCTATCGTGGAAGTAATGACATCCCCCATTTTAAACTTTATGCTGGCATTAGGGTGATTCTTTCCTCCATTTTTGACTATATAATCATGCATTCCTCTACTTTTTGTAGCATGAGAAGTCATGGACACAAAACGATTCCCTCTATTTACATCAGACATAACTGCTATTGGACCAACACCATGAGTTGGATAAACGTCAGCATTTCTAAGTATTGAATGCTGTGTTCTCCATTTAGATTCTGAAATCCCTTTGTCACCAAATTCGACGCCTTTTCCATAGGCAGATTTCCCATCATTGAGCGTTACAAAGCGTAAATCATGTTGATATCCACATCTAAAATGAATCAATTCACCAAAGATATTTTTCTTGACCATATTAAGTACAGCCAAAATATCACGGCGATAATTAACATTCTCGAGAATCATTAAATGCGAACCGGTTTCTTCATGTGTATTTACCAAATCCCAACATTCTTCCATGGTATTTGCCGCCGAAACTTCCACACCAGTATACTTTTCCGCCTTCATAGCATCAACCGACATTCGTGTATGCCATAACCAAGGAGTAGAGATAATAACAGCATCGACTTCTTTTAATTCTAAGAGGTTTCGATAATCAAAATCATTTTTACCAAAAAATTTCGGAAGTGTTATTTTTTTCTTTTTAAATATACTCTTTACTAGATCTATTCTTGCAGTATCTATATCGCATATCGCGGTTATCAATACATCATCTCTTTGCAAAAGATTATTTAAGTGATTGGTTCCTCTTAAACCTACACCTATGAGTCCGATTTTTAACTTTTGCTTAGTATTTATTCCATAAGACAAATGAGGCAATAATGTAATCCCCGCTCCGACAATGGTTGATTTTTTGATAAAGTTTCTTCTTGAAGATGAGTTAGGCATGGTTATCTACTTTAAAATTCATTTCTAAAGTAGTTAATTCCAGTAAATTCTTTGCTATAAAACAAAAAACACATATTATAAAAAGATAAGTGACTTTTAAAAAGAAAGGCGTTCGAGTGAATATTAAAGGTCTGGTAGACCTTTAACACGAGAAGCGAGCTTGCCGCGCTGGCTATGGAGTTGTCTTTGTTTTTAATAAAGAGTTCTTTACTACTTTATAATAGTTACCTGAAAATATATTACAAGAAAGTCAAGATATGGGTTTTACTACCACCTCTTTGGTGGACTTTTACTAAAAAACAGGTTAGCTAAGATTTAGATTGCAATAGCAAAACATCAGGTATAAAAAAACACCTATCAAAAAATGATAAGTGTTTTTTAAAAGAAAGGCAACGACATACTCTCCCACCAAAGGCAGTACCATCTGCGCTGATAGGCTTAACTTCTCTGTTCGGAATGGGAAGAGGTGAGCCCTATCGCTATAATCACCTTAAAATTGTGCCGGACTTGATCCGGTATCATTTCAGCTGAACTATCAACTGTATAAAATTGACACATTAAAATAAAAATAT
>CANMSH010000006.1 GCA_947500525.1 uncultured Flavobacteriaceae bacterium
CAAATGAACTAATCCCCTACTACATACCCCAATAACGGGGTGCAAATGTACAACACATTTATTCATTCAACAAAAGATTTTTGAATAAATTAAAAAGTTTTTAACCCACCAACACTAACCTCTTAAATATCAACAAATAACAACCCAAAAAATAATCACTATTTCCTCGCTACTATTGTTTAATTACTTTTAAAGAAGTAGTAATCCTATCACCTTTTAACGAAACAAGGTATATCCCAGACTTCAAGTACTGCAAATCAATAGCGTCAATTTTCCCTTTCAAACTTTTCGTTTTAATCAACTGACCTTGCAAGTTATAAATAGCAAGCTCTGTAAAATTGTCATAATTATCAATATTCAACATACGACTTACCGGATTGGGAAATACTTTTGAATCGATTTTATTGATATCAGTTACAGACAGAGCTGCCAATTGAAGTTCTTCTAAGACCACCTCCTTTACAGCAACATTCGTATTAGAGAGCCCTAAATCAAATCCAATACGTGCTTGAGGGTCTGAAACGTTCATATCAAATATAAAAGAGTAGTCTAAAACGCATCGGTTAAAGTGGGCGTAATCACCCCACTATAGGACAACCATGGAGGAGCATTCATACCTACATAAGATGCAATTGCTCTTGGAGCATCTGATTTTGCCTTGAACGATAAACGATACTTTTTCCCTTGTTCTAAATTGATATTTGTTTTTAGCAATTGCACGTGCCATGACTCTACACTACCATTGGTAATATTGACTTGCAACGAGTTATTTTCTCTTTCCAAGGTTCCTGTTGCCCCAGATAGTGTATTTAAAATCCAACCATCATTATTTGTTTCAAAATCTGAACTATAAATTGCGTTACCCACGTATGATGCAGCATCTGGAATTTCATTGATTAATAAAGCATCACGTAATTCTTGAACGTAGGTTTGAGTACTCGGTTCGTAAATACCAAAACCAGCACTAAATTCCCAATACGCCCAGCTCCAATTTTGCTCTTCAAAATAACGAGATAAAAAGGTTGTCCATTTTGATCGAGATACAATATCTGCAGTACTAAAAGCTCCAAATTCACCTATGTGAATGGGTATATTCTCACGTTCACTTACTTCAATTAACGGAGCAAAATCTTGCCTAACTATATCTCTTTCTGACTCAGTATCATCCCATCTAGTTCCTAACCAGGTATCTGCACCAGCAACCCAACTTGCTCCCTGATGTGTAAAAGGAAACGGATTATAATAGTGAATTGTTAAAATTAAATTATCATCATTCGGAATTTCAAGCAATGGCAAACCACCTAAACCTCCGAATTCGGCTGTTCCAATTAAAACGACTCTATCTGGGTTGTCTTCTCTTATCTTCGCCAAAGCATCTACTATAAAGCTATTCCATTTTGATGCTGATAAGTTTCCTTGGGGTTCATTTAATATTTCAAAAACAACACTGTCTGGATAATCCTTAAAAAATTCAGAAATCTGTTTCCATTGCGCTAAAAAGCGCTCTTTTTGCCCATCAGGATCATTAAACAAAGCCTCATGATGATGCATGTTTATAATTGTATAAAGACCATTACTAATGTTCGCATCAATCACCAATTTAATACGCTCTAAGAAATCACTTTCAATGGTATAAGGTGCTGTTAACAAACTTCTTTCTGCGGTTTCCCAACGAATAGGCATTCGAACATGACCAAATCCCAAACTTGATATAATTTCTGGATAATCTGATTGCCACTGATTTCCCCATACAGTTTCAGTAGGAGCCTCAAACATGTTTCCATAATTAATTCCTCTACCTAATTCTGCATTGATCTGAAAGGCTTTTGTTCGATTTTGAGATCCAAGAGATAGGAGTATAGAGAAAAAGAAAACACTCAATAGTAATTTTTTAGTCATAGTCGTATCACATTAAAATCAGTCAACAGTTCATTACAAATTTATACTTTATATTTTAAACGACTCAAAGTCAATGAACAAAACTTCAAAAGTCAATAAAAACGATCCAATATCAACAATCTAAAATTAGAAAACATTTACTTATCACTATTGGATAGCGATTAATTTCTAATATCTTTGCAGACTCATTTATAAGAAGCCAATGATTAAAATTACGTTACCAGATGGATCAGTTAAGGAGTTCGCTAAGAATAGTACTCCAATAGATGTTGCTCGAAGTATTAGTGAAGGATTAGCAAGAAATGTCATCTCTGCTCAATTTAATAATACTACCGTTGAGTCGACTACTCAATTAACTGAAGATGGTTCTCTTACCTTATATACATGGAAGAGTGATGAAGGAAAAAAAGCCTTTTGGCATTCTTCTGCTCATGTGTTGGCGCAAGCCATTTTAAGTCTATATCCTGACGCAAAACTAACCATTGGACCAGCCATTGAGAATGGCTTTTATTATGATGTTGATTTTGGCGACACTTCTATTTCGGAAAGTAATTTTAAACAAATAGAAGATAAAATGCTTGAATTCGCACGTCAGAAATTTGATTTCACTTTACGTTCTGTGTCGAAAGCAGATGCATTAAAATATTATAAAGAACGTAACAACCAGTTTAAAGTTGAGTTAATCGAAAACTTAACGGATGGGGAGATTACTTTTTGCGATCATGCCGATTTTACTGATTTATGTCGTGGAGGCCACATACCAAATACTGGTATCATTAAAGCGGTAAAAATTATGAGTGTTGCGGGTGCTTACTGGCGCGGTGATGAAAACAACAAACAACTTACTCGTGTTTACGGGATTTCTTTTCCAAAACAAAAAGAATTAACTCAATATTTAGCTTTATTAGAAGAGGCGAAAAAAAGAGATCACAGAAAATTAGGAAAGGAACTAGAATTATTCACCTTCTCGCAAAAAGTAGGACAAGGATTACCTTTATGGTTACCAAAAGGCGCAGCTTTAAGAGAACGTTTGGAGAATTTTTTAAAGAAAGCTCAAAAAAGAGCCGGTTATGAAATGGTAGCGACACCGCATATTGGTCAAAAAGAGTTGTATGTAACCTCAGGTCATTATGCTAAATATGGAGAAGATAGCTTTCAACCTATTCACACTCCTAAAGATGATGAAGAGTTTTTATTGAAACCTATGAACTGTCCTCATCATTGTGAAATCTTTAACGCGAAACCGTATTCATATAAAGAACTACCTAAACGCTTTGCTGAATTTGGCACTGTATATAGATATGAACAAAGTGGCGAATTACATGGATTGACTCGAGTAAGAGGATTTACACAAGATGATGCACATATTTTTTGTATGCCAAATCAATTGGATGCTGAATTTAAAAACGTAATAGACCTTTCACTCTATGTTTTGCGCTCTTTAGGGTTAGAAAATTTTACGGCTCAAGTTTCTGTTAGAGATCCCGAAAACCCTGATAAATATATTGGCGATGTTGAAAATTGGGAAAAAGCTGAGCAAGCCATTATTAATGCTGCCAAAGACAAAGGCTTAGATTATGTGATTGAAACTGGCGAAGCTGCTTTTTACGGACCTAAATTAGACTTTATGGTACGTGATGCACTCGGTAGACGATGGCAGTTGGGTACTATTCAGGTAGACTACAATTTACCTGAACGCTTCGACTTAAACTACAAGGGTTCTGATAATCAGTTGCATAGGCCTGTAATGATTCATCGCGCACCGTTTGGATCTATGGAACGTTTTATAGCATTATTGCTTGAACATTCTGGAGGAAACTTTCCACTTTGGCTTACGCCAGAACAAGTTATTTTGCTCCCTATCAGCGAGAAATATGAAAATTATACCGAAAAAGTTTTAAAATCGTTAGAAAATTCCGAAATTCGCGCCCTCGTAGATGATAGGAACGAAAAGACGGGAAGAAAGATACGAGATGCTGAAGTAAGTAAGATCCCGTACATGATAATCATTGGTGAGAAAGAAGAGAAAGAAGGATTTGTCTCTGTTCGAAGACACGGTGAAGGAGATTTAGGTACATTTTCTATTGAAGATTTTGTATCTTTAATTAATAAAGAAATAGAAAGTACGTTAGTACAATTTTAGTTTAACAACTATCGATAGGTAGTATAAATTTTACAGTTATAGCAATACGAAGAAAAGGAGGAAGAAAGCCTTGGAGAATTATCAAAGAGGATGCTCACAGAATTAATGACAAAATAATTCGTACGCCAGAGGTGCGATTAGTTGGAGATAACGTCGAAGTCGGGGTATATCCAATTGCAGAAGCGAAGAAACTAGCGAATGATTTAGAACTTGATTTAGTTGAGATATCTCCAAATGCCTCTCCGCCAGTTTGTAAAATTATTGACTATAAGAAATTTGTTTACGAGCAAAAGAAACGTGAGAAAGCGTTAAAGTCTAAGACGACTAAAGTTATTATAAAAGAAATTCGTTTTGGTCCTCAAACAGATGATCATGATTATGAATTTAAAAAGAAACATGCAATTAAGTTTTTAAGTGATGGAGCTAAACTTAAAGCATTTGTTTTCTTTAAAGGGCGTTCAATTGTCTATAAAGATCAAGGAGAAATCTTGTTATTAAGATTAGCTCAAGAATTGGAAGAATATGGAAAAGTTGAACAAATGCCAAGATTGGAAGGGAAACGAATGACCATGTTCATTGCTCCAAAGAAAAAATAGTAAGGTGCTGAAATAAATTCAGCATGAGAAATAAGAATAAGCAAGATTAAATATATAGGAAGATGCCTAAAATGAAGACAAAGTCTAGTGCCAAAAAACGTTTTAAGATGACGGGCACTGGTAAGATCAAGAGAAAACATGCTTTCAAAAGTCACATTTTGACAAAAAAGTCAAAAAAGAGAAAGTTGAAGCTGACTCACGCTGGTTTGGTACACAAAGCAGATGAGATGAATATCTTAAAACAATTAACATTAAAATAAGCAACGCTTATTTTGGTAATTATGAACCCTGTGTTAGTGCCAAGACAAAACGATTGAAAAATATCTGCCTAACTCAAAAACATTAAAATTATGCCTAGATCGGTAAACTCAGTAGCTAAAAGAGCTCGTAGAAAAAAAATATTAAAACAAGCAAAAGGTTATTTCGGAAGACGTAAAAACGTTTATACAGTAGCCAAAAATGCGGTAGAAAAAGCAATGTCTTATTCTTACCGTGACAGAAAAAACAACAAACGTAACTTTAGATCTTTATGGATTCAGCGTATCAACGCTGGTGCACGTCAATATGGAATGTCTTATTCTCAATTTATGGGAAAAGTAAAGGCTAACAATATTGAACTAAACAGAAAGGTTCTTGCTGATTTGGCAATGAACAATCCTGAAGCTTTTAAAGCAATTGTAGATAAAGTAAAATAAATTAAATAGCTTGCTTATTGCTATCAAATAACCCGAACATATGTTCGGGTTTTTTAGTTCTTATACTCAATTTTCTAAAAAATAACTTCACTCATAGCGTAGTAAATGGCCATCAATGCTGAAAAAATTGCGCTTGCTAAAAAACGCCAACTTAAACGTACTTTATTTTGAATAATATAATTGGCGATAAAAGAAATAGGGATATTGGCCACAAATGACCAACATGCAATTTCAAATAACTGAACATCTATTTCTTCAAGATTTCCGGTAAACAATTTAATAAAGATCAAATGACGGAAAATCCATAAGGGATTGAAATAAGCGATAGCCAAACCCGTCTTTGCTAAAGTGAGTTTAAAACTGGCCAACTCTTTTGTTCTTCTATCTATCCAAGCAAAATAATTCGGAATTTCAAATGCATATAAAGTAGCTCCAACACATATCATTCCTATCAATCGAACCCACGAAAATTCATTCAATACAAGGGCCGCTATGGTATCACCAATAGCGTAAATAGTCGCACCACGCAGTATATTCAATCGTGTATATTGCAATCTATTTTTCATACAAGGCCATCAAAACTTTTTCGGGAGTAAATGGGGCATGAAATTTCAATTTGTAATCTTTATTAAATGATTTTACTGCATTTTGAATGGCAAAATAAGTTCCAATGCCATACATTAAAGGAGGTTCCCCAACAGCTTTAGATTTCAATATGGCCATGCCGTTGCCAGCTGTCTCTAAAGGTATTGTATCGATGGTTTTAGGGGCCGAAAAAATATCAGGTACCTTATATGTAGAGAGCGCATTCGATAATAAGCGTCCATTAGAATCATACGAAATTTCTTCCATAGTCATCCACCCTATTCCTTGCGCTAATGCACCTTCTACTTGTCCTAAATCAATTCCTATATTCATACTCTTACCAAAATCATGCACGATTTTAACAGCATCAATCTCATACACACCTCTAATACAATCAACCGTAGTTATCGTAATAGCTGTTCCGTAGACATGATATGCAAAAGGATGTCCTTTCTCTATTGTTTTATCAAAATGTATAACAGGTGTCGCATAGTGTGCATTTTCTGATAAGGCTACTCTTTCTAACATTGCTTGTGAAATCAACTCTTCCCAACTTAATGATGATTTTTTATCTGCGACATAGATCAGGTCATTACAAATTGAGATAACACTTTCTTCTTCTTGTAGTATATTCGCAGCAACATTCACCAATCTTTCTAATAATTTTTCGCATGCCAATTTCACAGCCTTACCATTAAGGTCTGCTGTAGAACTTGCGGCGGAAGGAGAAGTATTGGCAACTCTTGTGGTATTTGTTGTTTCTAACTTTACTTTACCTGCCGAAATACCCAGAATCTCTTGTGCTACCTGTAACATTTTTGTATTTACGCTTTGCCCCATTTCGACAGCTCCAGTGCTTACACCAACACTACCGTCTTGATAAATATGAACCAAAGCTCTTGCGTGATTCATGGCTGTATTTGTAAATGAAATTCCAAATGCAATAGGCATAAGAGATACACCCTTTTTAAAATGCTCGTTCGTTTTATTAAACGAAGCCACTTCTTTTTCTATTTTTTCTAATTCGAACTTCTCTTTTGCGGAGAACCAAGTATTTCGAGCTTCTACTTGAGTTGCGATTTGGCCATAAGAAAACTCGTCATTTTCATCCAGCAAATTTACCTCTTGAATATATTTTCTATCTATACCCAAATTATCTGCCGCCGCGGCAATCGCACTTTCTATGACAAACATTCCTTGCGGACCTCCAAAACCTCTAAAGGCGGTGTTAGGTGGTAAGTTTGTCTTACAACTGTAAACACTTGTCTTTACGTTTGGTACGAAGTAACTATTGGTTGCATGAAACAATGTTCTCTCGGCTATCGCCGGAGAAAGATCTGCCGCCGCACCCGCATTTTGTAAAAATTCAGCTTCAAAAGCTACAATTTTTAATTCTTTGTTTAATCCGATCTTAAAAAATGAAGAATATGGATGTCGTTTTCCTGTCATTCTCAAATCATCATGACGATTCAATATATATTTCACAGGTCTATTCAAATGTTGTACTGCAACTGCCGTCATTACAGCCCAAGGTGTTGCTTGATCTTCTTTACCTCCAAAACCTCCACCTAAACGAATTACATCGACTTCAATTTTATGCATGGCAACACCTAAAACTCTTGCGGTAATTTTTTGAACTGCCGTTGGCCCTTGTGTAGAAGAAATTAATTTTATACTGCCATTTTCTTGAGGAATGGCATAGCACCCTTGCGTTTCGAGATACAAATGCTCTTGTCCGTTTGAAAAAGTCTCTCCTTCAAAAATATAATCGCAATTATCAAATGCTTCTTTCGTATCTCCTAAATTAAAGGTGCGTGGCGCATTGATAAAGCTCCCTTTTGACTTTGCTTCTTTTGCTGTTGTGATAACGGGTAGCTCTTCTATCTCTATTTCAATTAACTGACGTGCCTTTTTTGCAATAGATTCTGTTTCTGCAACAATAAATGCAATAGGTTGTCCCCAAAAATGCACTTCTTTTTCTGCCCATAAAGGTTCATCTGGTAAAATACCTCCTATTTGATTTTCTCCAGGAACATCTTTAAAGGTAAATATCTTTACAACACCTTCTAGTTTTTCAGCTTTACTATAGTCAACATTTTTTATTATTCCATGTGCTTTCGGCGAATCAAATACCAATCCGAATAAGGTATCTTGTCGAATACTAATATCATCGACAAATAACGACTCTCCTCGTACATGCGTAAAACTATCTATATTTTGCATCGTCTTCATTAAGTCATCATGTTTTGTAGTTTCACATTTAATGGAAACAATGCAATAAAATGCGCATAAAATAGTTGCTGAGCTAACAATCTTTTATAATCTGCCGTTCCTCTTACATCGCTAATCGGAGAAATCTCTGATTGCAAAATAACCGCTGCTTCTTTTACAGTTTGACTGTTCACTTTTTTTCCAATCAAATAAGTACTTGTTTTTGATAAACATTTAGGTATTGCAGCAACACCGCCCATACCAATATAAGCCGATTTTATGTGAGTATTTTCAACACTAATTCTTATAGCTGTGTTTACACTGGCTATATCTAAATGTGTTCTTTTGCATACTTTTTCAAAATTATATTTTTCACTATTCTTCAAAATATTAAAGGAAATACTACGTACAATTTCATTTTGCTGTAAATCATATTTCTTATAATCTTGATGAAAATCTTGAAAGGGTATTGTTCTTTCGGTACCTTGATCATTCTGAATGGTTAAAACTGAATTTAAGGCTAAAAAAAAGATAGACATATCACCAATGGGGGAAGCATTTACAAAGTTTCCTGCAAGCGTCCCCATATTCCTTATTTGTTCAGAAGAGACAAGTTTTAAAAAGTCATCCAATTTTGGAAATACTGATCTAAACTCTTTGTGTTCTATTAAATCTGTTACTGTAGTATTCGCTCCTATCGTACATATTGAATTTGAAATATCAATCCCATTCAAATCCGAATTGTGCGTTACTAAATGTATTTTTTGTTCGGCTAAGGTATCGGCATGACGCACGTACAAATCGGTACCATTAGCAACCAATACGCTTTTCTCATTATTCTTTGGCACATCAGTTATTGAGCTTGCAAGCGTCTTGAGTCGTTCTGGAATTGATTCGAAATAATTCGGTACAAACCCTTGATCAATCAACCATTTAATGTGGTCGCTATCATCTTTTTCGGTTAACTTTTCTTCTATTTCAAAACCTGCCTTTTCAATAGATTTATATCCTGTACATCTACAAATATTACCGCTTATCGCATCATTACAAGAATTTAAGGTACTTGCTTTATCCTCTAGAGCATAGCCTGTCATTGAAACAACAAATCCTGGGGTACAAAAACCACATTGTGTTGCGTAATTATTGGTCATTGCTTGTTGTACGACAGTCAACTCTTTTGGAAGATTAATCCCCTCAATAGTTACCACATGTTTACCGCGAACGTTTCCTAAAGGAGCAATACACGAAGTTATGCTTTGATATGAAACTTGACCATTTTTTAAAGAACCTATGAGAACGGTACAAGCTCCACAGTCGCCTTCTCTACATCCAATTTTAGTTCCTTTAAGCCGTTGATCTTCTCTTATAAAATCCAATAAGGTAACACCCGCTGGTACGGCAGTTTTGATTTCTTTGTTATTGAAGATAAATTCTATCATACTATTCTTTAGGCAAAAATACCTCTGCCATCATACATCTTGCACTACCACCGCCACAAGCTTCTATCGTATCTAACGAACTTGCCAAAATAGGACAATGATTTTCGATTCTATGAATCTGTTCTTTCGTAAGACTATCATATGCAGCCTGACTCATAATTAAATATAATGCATCATTGGCACCTTTAACTTGCAGCATATTACCTGCAAAATTATTTACTTGATCCTCAGTAATTGTGATAATTTCTTTTCCAGTGCGTTTTAAATGGCTGATAACATTTTTACGTTCTTTTTTATCGTCTATACAATCTAAACAAATCACTGCAAAGGTTTCTGCCAAACACATCATTACATTGGTATGATAAATTGCTTTTCGCTGACCATTTACCGTTTGATTCGCTGTAAAAATGACAGGAGAATATTCAAAATCCTCACAAAACTCAATGAATAAATCTTCCTCTGCCCTCGGAGACAAAGCGCAATAGGCAATTCTATTTTCTCTATCCAATAATAAACTGCCTGTGCCCTCTAAGAATAACTCTTCCTCTTCTGCGGCCGTATAATCTACAATATTATCAATTTTAAATCCAGCAGACTCCAGTTTTTCTAGTACATCTTCACGGCGTTCTAAACGACGATTTTCGGCAAACATTGGATACAAACCTACATCTCCAGTTTCATGAAAAGAAATCCAATTATTTGGGAAAATCGAATCTGGTGTATCGTATTCCTTCGTATCTTCTACAACAACAACGTTAACTCCAATAGCTCTAAGCTTCTCTACATAAACATCAAATTCTTGTTGTGCTCTTGCATTTACAGTTTCGGGCATTAAATTATCGAGTACTTTTTGATAATAATTATTGACTGCGGTTTGTTCATTCATTCTAAAACCAACAGGGCGAATCATTAAAATTGTATTGGTTGTTTGCTTCATTAAATTACTTCTTTTTATCTACTCAAAATTAGTATTAATTCATATGAAAAAAGGTGAATACTACTTATTTTTTAATAAGTCGATAAATTAAAATAGCCGTTCTTTTAGTGAGGTCTTCTATGGTATTTAAATTGACTGTTTCTTGCGGAGTATGTGCGCCGTTACCCATTGTACCTAAGCCGTCTAAGCAATCTACGTATTGAGCCACGAAAGAAACATCAGCAGCTCCTCTTCTTCCAGGATCGTATGCTTCTACTTGTCCTTGTTTTAAATCTAAACTAACTTCATTTAATCGTTTCAACAAATCAGCATTCCCTTTTGTAGGCCCCATTGCTGGATAGCTATCTATGAAGGTAACCTTGGCGGAAGTTTTGGGCAAATTGTTCTCTACAATCTCACGCATTTTAGCGCGGGCGTTTTCTTTTTGTTTTTCGGAAATAAAACGCAATCCGCCATAAACAACAGCTGTTTGAGCGACTACATTACTTTTTCCAAAGACATCTCCTTTACTTAATTGTTGTTGATAATCCATTTGAGTACCTCCTAAAACAATTCCTGGGTTAAATGTTAAATATTGTTCTCCTTTCACTTTTTCATAAAACGCATTTAATATACGTGACATCTCAAAAATAGCTCCGGCTCCGATACGCTCGTTAAAAACACCAGACGAATGTGCTCTCACACCAGTTGTTTCAACCTTCCAATCTGATGAACCTCTTCTAGCAATCGTAGCATAATTAAAACCTGTTGATGTTTCGAAACCTAATGCAATATCGCTACGTTTTGCAGCATCAATAAGATCTTTTCGACTTACAGAAAGCGGTTTTCCGGTTGCCTCTTCATCACCCGTGAATGCCGCAATAATTTGAGCATCTTTTAACAAACCGTTATCCGCCAAAGCTTTTAAGGCATATAGTATAATAACATTTCCTCCTTTCATGTCATTTCCTCCAGGCGCATGGGCTATACTATCATTCACCATTTTGAACTCTTGAAAAGGACTATTCTCTTCAAATACCGTATCTAAGTGACCAATTAACAACAACCGTTTCCCTTTCTTTCCTTTAGTTTCTGCAAATAAATGCCCAGATCGATTTACTTTTGACATATCATACCAGCTCGTTGTAAAACCAATATTTTTAAACGCATTGGCAAACACATCTCCAACTTGCTTCACACCATCATGGTTCATTGTACCACTATTGATATTTACAACCTTCTCCAAAAATTTAATTGCCTCAGTATTATTTATCTCTACCGAATTAAGTATTTTCTTCTCAACCCTACTCAATTTTTGAGCATGTGAAACATACATAAGACAAATGAGAAAAAGACATAGGTATTTTTTTACTGTGACCATGATCGTTGTTTTTAAATTACCGTAAAGTTTATAAGAACTATAAATTTATAACAACTATTTCAATTTAGCTTCTATTTTCTCTTTTAACCTACTTGCATCTAGGTTTCGTGGATCTATGTTAAACGCTTTGTTTGCATGAATTTCAGCATTTGTATAATCTCCCATTTTAAAATAAACATCTGCTAAAATGGCATGTGGTTTCGCCGCTTTTACACCTTTCATTTGTTCGACCAACTGCCTTGCATATTGAAGTGCATCTTTAAAGTTCTTTGTTTCGGCCGTTAAAATAGCTTTATATCCTAGTAAAAATGGATTCTTTTGTTGGTGCCTTGATACTAACTTTTGCAGCGAATCTAAAGTTCTTTGGGCACCATATTGCGAATGTAATATTTCTATATATTCTGATTTGAGGTAGACTTCTTCAGGATATTTATGTACTATTTTTTGAAAATTGTATTCTCCTATATTTAGTGCATCTTGTAATGCGCTTTTGGCATTATTAGACTTTTGATCACGTAAATTGGTATATTTCGTAAGTGCCTGATAAACATCAAGGATCAAGCGCTCGTCACCTTGAATAGTATGTTTATTACTCTCTATAGTCTCGTATAAAGTAAGACGTTCTTCAAGATTTAAAGTCAGTCTCGCAAGTACACTTTTTCCTACTAAAAAGTCAGGATCATACTCTAGTGCTTTCCTATACGATATTTCGGCGGCAGCATAGTCTCCCAAGTCCATTATTTCATACCATCCCTTATGATAATGCAGTAAGGTTGAATCAGACTTAGTCGTATATTCTATTTTCTTATCGATCGGTTTATTATTGCATGACAAGAACAACAAACTAGTCATTATATATGCTAGTTTACGAAACATACTAATCTCTAATTAATGGCATGGTAGAACAACGTAATAAACCTTCTTGTTTTGCAATTTCTGCATATGGTACCTCTTCGACAGTAAAACCTTGAACTCTCAACCAAGTATTCAATCTGGTAAAATTACGCTCAGAAATAATTACCTGGGGAGAAATAGAAAACACATTACTATTCATGTGATACATTTCATCTTTGGTAATTTCAAAAATGTTTTCTTTCCCAAAAAAGTTTACCAACCAATCATACTCTTCCTCTATTAAAAATCCGTTTTTATGAAGAATGGCTTTGTCATGACCAATAGGTTGAAAGCAACAATCAAGATGCAACGCATTTTCTTTAGCGACGGTATTCGACTTGCGCAGTTCGAAGGATTTTACTTTCTTATGAGGAAACAATTTCTGCAGTGCATCCACAGCATGTATATTGGTTCGTGCGGTAATATAGTCCGGATAGTCATCTCCTGTATATGTACCAACAAAAATATAATCGTTCCAAGGCATTACATCTCCTCCTTCAACATGACATATTTCTGGTAAATTAATTACTTTATCCGAATCAATTTGATCAATGACATGTTGAATAGCATCAATTTCTCGCTCTCTATCAGGCAAGATATTCGATTTAATAAACTTATCTTCAATTACAAAAGCAATGTCTCGCGCAAAAATTTGATTGTAATCTTCGATAGCATTTGGTCTAAATACCTGAATATCATATTTCTCAAAAACAGTCGCAACTGCTTCCATTTCGTGTACCATATCTTCAATTTTCGGATAGGTACCTGCCATAATATGTTCTCTAGATTTTGGATCATACGCTTCTTCCAATTTTGGAGCGGGGCCATTACTTTCTGCAGTACCTAATACCACAGCTCTTAATCTTGATGTTTCGTTTTTGATATGTAGTTTCAACATATAAAGAAAAAGGCTTCATAACGTATCGGTCATGAAGCCTGTTTATGTTTAAAAGATTATCTTTTATCTATTGACTTAAATTCTCTGAAGTTCTCTCCAGTGTATACTTGACGAGGACGACCAATTGGTTCTTTACGTAATCGCATTTCTTTCCATTGAGCAATCCAACCTGGTAAACGACCAAGGGCAAACATCACTGTAAACATCTCTACAGGTATGCCCATTCCTCGGTAAATAATTCCAGAATAGAAATCTACATTTGGATAGAGCTTACGCTTCACGAAATATTCGTCATTCAATGCTTCTTTCTCTAAACCTTTAGCGATGTCTAAAATAGGATCTTCGATACCCAAATCAGCCAATACTTCATCGGCAGCAACTTTTATGATCTTAGCGCGCGGATCAAAGTTTTTATACACTCTATGTCCGAAGCCCATTAAACGGAAAGGGTCTTCTTTATCCTTTGCCTTTCCCATATACTTTTTAGTATCTCCTCCATCCTCTTTGATGGCTTCTAACATTTCTAGTACCGCTTGGTTCGCTCCACCATGCAACGGTCCCCACAACGCAGAGATTCCGGCAGATAATGATGCAAATAATCCTGCATGAGAAGAACCAACAATTCTAACAGTACTTGTTGAACAGTTTTGTTCGTGATCGGCATGTAATATTAATAATTTGTCTAAGGCATCTACTAATACCTTATTCTGAACATATTCTTTATCAGGTCTTTTGAACATCATTTTTAAGATATTCTCAACATATCCTAAAGAATCATCACCATAATCTAATGGAAGGCCCATACGACGGCGCATTGTCCAAGCTACTAACACCGGAAATTTTCCTAATATTTTAACAATAGCGTTATACATAGCTTCCTCCGAAGAAACATCAACAGAAGAAGGGTTAAAGGATGTTAAGGCACTCGTTAGTGAAGATATTACCCCCATTGGATGTGCAGCCTTCGGGAAACTTTCTATAATCTTTTTAATATCTTCATCGACAACAGACTTTTCTTTGATATCGCTATGGAACTTATCAAGTTGTTCTTTTGTTGGTAATTCTTCAAATATTAATAAATAAGCTACTTCTAAAAAATCTGCTTTTTCTGCTAAATCTTCAATTGAATAACCTCTGTAACGCAGTATTCCTTTTTCACCATCCAAGAATGTAATACCACTCTCACAAGAGCCTGTATTTTTATACCCTGGATCAATTGTTGTAACACCTCCTGTTGCACTTCTAAGTGTTTTAATATCTATGGCAACTTCCTTTTCTGATCCAACGATTAATGGAAATTCATGCTTTTGGCCGTTAATTTCAAGCGTAGCTTTATCTGACATATATTGTATTTTTTGCGGTTCGCTAATTTACGAAAACTTCGTTGATTTCTAAAACTTCTAATAAAATGAATTATTGTCTTAAGTATCCATAAATTTTAGTCGAAAAAAAAAGCGATTATTGACAAATCAACAATCGCTCTTTCGCATTAAAAATGTTTTTTAGTTAATTTTAAATGCTTTCTCTTGCGGATAATAAGCAATTGAACCCAATTCTTCTTCTATACGCAATAGTTGATTATATTTTGCCATTCTATCAGACCTTGAAGCTGAACCTGTTTTAATTTGTCCTGTATTCAAAGCTACGGCCAAATCAGCAATTGTATTGTCTTCTGTTTCACCTGAACGATGTGACATAACAGATGTAAAACCTGCATTATGAGCCATATTAACAGCAGCAATCGTTTCTGTTAATGTACCAATTTGATTTACTTTTATTAAAATAGAATTCGCAATATTATTTTCAATTCCTCTAGATAATCGTTCAACATTTGTAACAAATAGATCATCACCAACTAACTGCACCTTATCTCCTATTTTTTCTGTCAAGTATTTCCATCCTTCCCAATCGTTTTCATCCATACCATCTTCTATAGAGATAATTGGATATTGAGCCGCCAATTCAGCTAAATAATCAGCTTGTTCGGTACTGGTGCGAACCTTACCTGACTTTCCTTCAAATTTGGTGTAATCATATGTACCATCAACATAGAACTCTGCCGCAGCACAATCTAAAGCGATCATTACATCATCACCTAATTTATAGCCAGCATTATCTACTGCTTTTTTTATTGTGTCTAGTGCATCTTCTGTTCCACCTTCTAAATTTGGCGCAAAACCTCCTTCATCACCAACGGCTGTGCTTAAACCTCTGTCATGTAACACTTTCTTCAGGTGGTGAAATATCTCAGTACCCATTTGCAAGGCATGCGTGAAATTTTTAGCCTTTACTGGCATTACCATAAATTCTTGAAATGCAATAGGAGCATCAGAATGAGAACCGCCATTGATAATATTCATCATTGGCACTGGTAAGGTATTTGCAGAAACTCCTCCAACATAACGATACAACGGCATTCCTAATTCGTTTGCCGCCGCCTTCGCACAAGCAAGCGAAACACCGAGAATAGCATTTGCCCCTAATTTTGACTTATTTGGAGTACCGTCAAGGTCAATCATTGCTTGATCTATATGATTTTGATCAAATACCGAAGTTCCTAAAAGTTCAGTTGCTATTTCACTGTTCACATTATCGACAGCCTTTGAAACGCCCTTTCCCATATAAGAAGAACCTCCGTCTCTTAATTCAACGGCTTCATGTTCACCTGTTGATGCCCCAGAAGGCACTGCAGCTCTACCAACTACTCCATTTTCAGTCACCACGTCTACTTCTACTGTAGGGTTCCCTCTTGAATCGAATATTTGACGTGCATGTATATTAATAATGATACTCATATTAAGCGTTTTTAGTTGAATTAATTTATACCGTAAAATTAGGAAAATGTTTATGTTCCTAAATTTTAAAAAAAGATTTTATACGATAACGTTTTCGTCTAATGTATACTACATTAATTTTTGATCATCTCAAAAAACTGATCGAATAAATATTCTGAATCATGCGGTCCTGGACTCGCTTCAGGATGATATTGCACAGAGAAACACTTCTTATTTTTTAATCGAATACCGGCAACCGTATGATCATTTAAATGCACATGTGTAATTTCTACATTAGTATTTGCTTCTGTTTCCTCTCTATTAATTGCAAAACCATGATTTTGAGAAGTAATTTCACCTTTACCTGTAAGAAGGTTTTTTACCGGGTGATTAATACCTCGATGCCCATGATGCATTTTATAGGTTGAAATTCCGTTAGCTAAGGCTATCACTTGATGACCGAGACAAATACCAAATAAGGGCAAATCTCTTTTAATAATCTCCTTTGCCACTTGTTGTGCTTCAACCAAAGGCTCTGGATCTCCTGGACCGTTAGATAAAAAATATCCATGAGGTTTAAACTTACTCATTTCTTCAAATGAAGTATCATAAGGGAATACTTTTACACAAGCATCTCTCTTTACTAAATTTCGAAGGATGTTCTTTTTGACACCAATATCCAGAGCAGCAATTTTATATGTAGCATTTTCGTCACCTACAACATAGGGTTTAGATGCTGACACTTGTGAAGCTAACTCCAAACCTTCCATATTTGGTACGCTGGACAATCTTTTCTTTAACTCTTCTACATCGTCAATTTCTGTCGAGATGATTCCGTTCATGGCTCCGTTATCTCTAATATATGCCACCAAAGCTCTGGTATCAACATCAGAAATAGCCACCAATTGATGTTTTTCAAACCACTCTTTAAGTGATGAATCTGCATCAGGACGAGAATATTCAAAACTAAAATTTCTACAAATAAGACCTGATATTTTTATTCCATCAGACTCAACTTCTTCATTGTTTATTCCATAATTTCCAATATGGGCATTTGTGGTCACCATTAATTGACCAAAATAAGAAGGGTCAGTAAATATTTCTTGATAACCGGTCATTCCAGTGTTAAAACAGATTTCGCCGGTAGTAGTTCCTTCAATGCCAACTGATTTTCCTTCAAAAATGGTTCCATCGGCTAATAGAAGAATAGCTTTTTTACGAGGTTGGTATTTCATTTTTTTACTAAAGTTTGACAAAAATAATACAAAAAAAAAGGATAAACTAAATTTTAGTTTATCCTTTTAAAAAACTTATCAAGACTCTATAAAGAATTATAATATTTAAAGACTTTCATTAAATCACCTTCTTTCTTGAGCGATAACTTATTCTTCTTTACATATGAATCAACATCTGCAAACTTATCATCAAATAATACTGCTAAGCTCTTCTTTTTCATTTTTATTGAAGATATTGTTTTGGTATTATTATCTATTAAAAAATACTTTGTGGTTTTAACATATTTATCCGATATATCTTTGAGCATCAACGGATTTGGCTGAGCTCTATCAAATTTAACGTCATATTTTTTAAGTAATGAAGACTTCTCTCCTTCAAACAATACTTCACAATACTTATCACCTTCGTCTAAACCAAAGTAAAATTGTTTGAACCTTTTATTGTTTAATTTTACTTCGCTAATAATAGTATTGTCAAATACAAATACCGAATCTTCAGATACCTTAAACTGAAACTGATCTGCCAAGATATTATAATTCACCGATTTTAATAAATACTTCTTATTATCTACTTCAATGACACTAGAGTTATCCCAGTCTTTAAAAAGATAGATACTTCCTTTAACTACATTCTCTAACTGATCTTGTTTTGAAAATCTCAAGGCGGTTAAATCATTCAATCGATTAGAATCAACTACTTGCGTAGGTCGTAAGGGGCCACTGGTTAGTAATTGAGCAAAAGATACTGTTGTACAGCATAAAACAGCAATCATCACGAGTCTTTTCATAATAACAAATTTGGATTTATATAGCATAAAGATAGTAATATTTAAATTACTTGTATTCATTCAAATCCAACACAAAAAAAGAGGATATACTAGCGATAGTATATCCTCTCTCTATATTTCTTTAAAGAAGTTTTATTCCTCCTCTTCTGAAGCTTTCGTTTCAACCGCCACAGGTGGTGTTGCTGTTGAAGACTTTTTACCACCTCTTCTACGAGTAGATTTCTTCTTCTTTTTACCGTTAGGATTGTATAACTCGTTATAATCAACTAACTCTACCATTGCCATATCAGCATTATCTCCTAACCTGTTACCTAGTTTAATTATTCTTACATAACCTCCTGGTCTATCAGCCACTTTTGTAGCTACTTCTCTAAACAATTCAGTTACAGCTTCTTTTTGTCTCAAATAGCTAAATACAATTCTTCTATTATGTGTTGTATCGCTTTTAGATTTTGTAATTAAAGGCTCTACAAACTGTCTAATAGCCTTCGCTTTAGCCAAAGTTGTATTAATACGCTTATGTTCAATTAATGAACAGGCCATATTAGCCAACATTGCCTTTCTATGCGCTGTTTTTCTTCCTAAATGGTTAAATTTCTTTCCGTGTCTCATCTCTATTTATCTTAAAGACTATTCTTTATCTAATTTGTATTTACCTAAATCCATTCCAAATGTCAATCCTTTGTTATTCACTAACTCATCTAATTCTGTCAATGATTTTTTACCAAAGTTTCTAAATTTCATTAAGTCATTTTTGTTAAAAGATACTAAGTCACCCAAAGTATCTACTTCAGCAGCTTTTAAACAATTTAATGCTCTAACAGAAAGATCCATATCGATCAATCTAGTTTTTAATAACTGTCTCATATGTAATGATTCTTCATCATAAGATTCAGTTTGAGCAATTTCATCAGCTTCTAATGTTATTCTTTCATCAGAGAATAACATGAAGTGGTGAATTAATATTTTTGCTGCTTCTGTTAATGCATCTTTAGGATTGATAGAACCATCAGTAACGATATCAAAAATTAATTTTTCGTAATCTGTTTTTTGCTCTACACGATAGTTTTCGATTGCATATTTTACATTCTTAATAGGTGTATAAATAGCATCTGTAAAAATAGTTCCTAAAGGAGCATTTGCTTTTTTATTCTCTTCAGACAATACAAAACCTCTACCTTTTTCGATAGTAATTTCCATATCAATCTTCACAGATTTTTCCATGTTACAAATCACTAAATCTGGATTTAATACTTGGAAACCTGAAATGAAATTTTGGAAATCACCAGCAGTCAATTGTTCTTGACCACTAATTGAAATAGCTACTGTTTCGTTTTCTGATTCTTCTATTTGCTGCTTAAAACGTACTTGTTTTAAGTTCAATATGATTTCAGTAACATCTTCAACAACACCTTTTATTGTAGAAAATTCGTGTTCAACACCTTCTATTCTTAAAGATGTAATTGCATACCCTTCTAAAGAAGATAATAATACTCTACGTAATGCATTACCAACTGTTAAACCATAACCTGGCTCTAACGGTCTGAACTCAAATCTACCTTCAAAATCAGTAGATTCTATCATTATTACTTTATCCGGTTTCTGAAAATTTAATATTGCCATATATTTTTCTTCGTTTTAATTGTTAATCGGTTGCGCGGTTCATAAGTGTGAAGAAATACGAACAAACCCTTTGGCCAACTACCAATATGATTAATTGATTATTTAGAGTACAATTCTACAATGAATTGCTCATTAATATTTTCTGGGATTTGAATTCTTTCTGGGATCGCAACAAATGTTCCTTCCATTTTATCACCATTCCAGTTCATCCATTCATAAACACTACTATTGTTAGCTAATGCACTTTCGATAGCAGACAATGATTTTGATTTTTCTCTCACACCAACAACATCTCCAGCTTTTAATTGGTAAGAAGGAATGTTGACTAAACCACCATTTACAGTAATATGACGGTGAGACACTAATTGACGTGCTCCTCGACGAGAATTAGAAATACCTAAACGATATACTACATTATCTAAACGAGATTCACACAATTGTAATAAAACCACACCAGTAATACCTTTACTACGTGAAGCCTTCTCAAATAAATTTCTAAATTGACGCTCTAATATACCGTATGTATATTTCGCCTTTTGCTTTTCCATTAATTGGATAGCATATTCTGATTTTTTTCCACGACGACGGTTGTTTCCGTGCTGTCCTGGAGGATAGTTACGTTTTTCGAAAGATTTATCATCTCCGAAGATTGCTTCGCCAAACTTACGAGCAATTTTAGTTTTTGGTCCTGTATATCTTGCCATTTCTATTTAGTTTATTGAAAGGGATTATGAATTAAGGCTTATCCTTCGATAATCTAATTCCTTTCATTTAAAAATTAATTAATTATACTCTTCTTCTTTTTGGAGGACGACATCCATTGTGAGGCATTGGTGTAACATCTATGATTTCTGTTACTTCGATACCAGCATTATGAATAGTTCTAATAGCAGATTCTCTACCATTACCAGGGCCTTTTACATACACTTTTACTTTACGTAATCCTGCTTCATGTGCAACAGCTGCACAATCTTCAGCCGCAGTTTGAGCTGCGTAAGGTGTATTTTTCTTAGAACCTCTAAATCCTTGCTTACCTGCAGATGACCAAGAAATAACATCTCCTTTTTTATTCGTTAAAGAGATAATTATATTATTGAAAGAGGCTGTAATATGAGCTTCTCCAATAGCGTCAACAACAACTTTACGTTTTTTTGAACTTGCTTTTGCCATAATTATTTAGCTATTATTTAGTTGCTTTCTTTTTGTTAGCAACAGTTTTTCTTTTACCTTTTCTTGTTCTAGAGTTATTCTTGGTTCTTTGTCCTCTTAAAGGAAGACCAACTCTATGACGAATACCTCTGTAACAACCAATATCCATTAAACGTTTAATGTTTAATTGCGTCTCAGAACGTAATTCACCCTCGATAGTATATGTACCAGCTTGCTCACGAATTCTTCCAATTTCATCATCCGACCAATCTTGAACTTTTGTACTTTCATCTACTTTAGCATTTGCCAAAATTTCTTTAGCTCTGCTGTTACCAATTCCAAAAATATAAGTTAATGCGATAACTCCTCTTTTATTTTTTGGGATGTCAATTCCTGCTATTCTTGCCATAATTATCCTTGTCTTTGTTTAAATCTAGGATTCTTTTTGTTGATTACATATAATCTGCCTTTTCTACGCACAATTTTGCACTCGGCACTTCTCTTTTTTATTGATGCTCTTACTTTCATCTTTTATCGTTTTTACGATTAAAATCGTTAGTATCTATACGTTATACGAGCCTTCGTTAAATCGTAAGGACTCATTTCTAATTTTACTTTATCTCCAGGTAATAATTTAATATAGTGCATACGCATTTTCCCTGAAATATGTGCTGTTACTATATGCCCATTTTCTAGTTCTACTCTAAACATTGCATTCGATAATGCCTCGTTTATCGTTCCGTCTTGTTCTATTGCTGCTTGTTTAGCCATAATTACGCTACTGATTTTCTATTATTTCCTGTTTTCATCAAACCATCATAATGACGATTCAATAAATGAGAATTTATTTGTTGTATTGTATCAATTGCAACACCTACCATAATCAATAATGACGTACCTCCATAAAACATCGCCCAACTTGGTTGTACTCCTGCTTGCACAATAAATGCCGGAAGTATTGCTAAAAATGCTAAAAATATCGATCCTGGTAACGTAATACGAGATAATATAGTATCTAAATAATCAGCAGTTTCTTTACCTGGACGTATCCCTGGCAAAAACCCACCACTTCTTTTTAAATCATCAGCCATTTTATTCGTAGGTATTGTAATTGCCGTATAGAAATAACTAAATATAATTATTAAAACTGCGAACAACACGTTATACCATAAACCGAACATATCTAAAAATTCAGTTCCAACAGCTTTTAAAGTATCGTTACTAGATTTTGCTAATAAACTTGGCACAAACATTAAAGCTTGCGCAAATATAATTGGCATTACCCCAGACGAATTCACTTTCAACGGTATGTATTGTCTTGCTCCAGCAACATCTGCTACATTACCTGCAACCGTTCTTCTTGCATATTGAACTGCAATTCTACGTACCGCTGTCACTAAGAACACACAAGCCATAATCACAACTAACCAAACAATAACTTCAATGAAAACCATTAAAATCCCTCCATTACTTTGTTGTAATCTAGATGATAATTCTTGCATAAATGTTGATGGGAAATTAGCAATAATACCGATCATAATTAATAACGATATTCCGTTACCAATTCCTTTATCTGTAATTCTTTCACCCAACCACATTGCGAAAATCGTTCCTGCCGTCAATAAAATAATTGATGAGAACCAAAACATTGGACCATTACCTAACAAGAATGCACTTGCTGGAATTCCTAAGGTTGGTAAACTAACAATATACGTTGGCGCCTGAATTAGTAAGATACCTACAGTCAACCATCTAGTAATTTGATTAATCTTCTTACGACCACTCTCTCCTTCTTTTTGTAGTTTTTGCAAATAAGGAATTGCAATTCCCATTAATTGAACAACAATAGAAGCAGATATATAAGGCATAATACCTAATGCCATAATCGAAGCTTGCGCAAATGCACCTCCAGTAAAAGCATTTAATAGGTTTAACAAATTATTATCCTGCGTTGTATTTTGAAGACCACTTAATTGGGTAGGATCAATTCCTGGCAATGGCAATTGTGCAGCTAAACGATACACAACCATTAAACCCAATGTTAATAGAATCCTATTTCTAAGTTCTTCTATCTTCCAAATATCTTGTATGGTACTTATAAATTTTTTCATTTACTTTTAAAAGTATTTATAGCGCTACTGCTTCACCACCTGCTTTTTCAATCGCAGCTTTCGCTGTAGCAGTAAATTTATGCACCGTAATATTTAATTTTGCTTTCAACTCTCCTCTACCAAGAATTTTCACCAAATCATTTTTACGCGCTAATCTGTTTTCTACCAAAATATCCATAGTCACGGTATCTTTAATTCTACCATTATCTACCATTTCTTGTAGTTTATCTAAGTTCACACCTACATACTCCTTACGATTAATATTCGTAAAACCAAATTTAGGTACACGACGTTGCAAAGGCATTTGACCACCTTCAAAACCAATCTTTTTAGAATAACCAGATCTAGACTTCGCTCCTTTATGACCTCTAGCGGCAGTACCGCCTTTACCAGAACCTTGTCCTCTACCTATTCTTTTACCAGCTTTTGTTGAACCTTTTGCAGGTTTTAAGTTATTTAACTCCATAAGCTTATATTATTTAACTTCTTCAACAGAAATTAAGTGTTTAACTTTATTTACCATTCCTAGAATTGTAGGAGAAGCATCATGCTCAACTACTTGATTCATTTTACGTAAGCCTAGGGCTACAAGCGTTCTCTTTTGATCTTGAGGACGTCTAATCTGACTACGTACTTGTGTAACTTTAATTTTCTTCATCTTGTCCTCTTTTATCCGTTAAAAACTTTTTGTAAAGAAATTCCTCTTTGCTTTGCAATACTACTTGCATCACGTAATTGTAATAAAGCATCAAATGTTGCTTTTACTACGTTGTGAGGATTCGAAGAACCTTGTGATTTTGATAATACATTATGTACTCCCACTGATTCCAATACCGCACGCACAGCACCACCAGCAATAACTCCAGTACCACTAGATGCAGGTTTTAAGAATACTTTTGCTCCGCCAAACTTACCTTTTTGTTCATGTGGTAATGATTGATTTATAATAGGAATTCTTATCAAATTCTTCTTAGCATCTTCGATTGCCTTTGCAATTGCCGAAGCAACATCTTTAGATTTTCCAAGACCATGACCTACTACGCCATCTTCGTTACCTACTACAACAATTGCAGAAAAACCAAATGTTCTACCACCTTTTGTTACTTTAGTAACCCTTTGTACTCCAACCAAATGATCTTTTAATTCTAAACCGCTTGGTTTTACTCTTTCAACGTTTCCGTATTTTTGATACATAATCTCTTATTAAAATTTTAATCCTGCTTCTCTTGCTCCATCAGCAAGTGCCTTAACTCTACCATGATATAAATATCCATTACGGTCGAAAGCAACACCTTCAATACCTGCTTTCGCAGCCTTTTCAGCTAATGCCTTACCAACTTGGGCAGCAACTTCGATTTTAGTTCCTTTAGAAATTCCTTTCTCTCTTGACGATACAGATAATAATGTTTTACCATTTAAATCATCAATCAATTGAGCATTGATTTCTTTATTACTTCTAAACACAGATAATCTTGGTCTACTTTCGTTACCAGATACGATCTTACGTATTCTGTGTTTGATTCTTTGTCTTCTTTCAAGCTTTGATAATGCCATAATACTTATTTATTATGCAGATTTACCTGCTTTTCTTCTTAATTGTTCACCTACAAACTTAATTCCTTTTCCTTTATAAGGCTCTGGCTTACGCATCGAACGAATCTTTGCTGCTACTTGTCCTACCAATTGCTTGTCTGCTGACGTCAATTTAATGATAGGATTCTTACCTTTTTCCGAAACTGTTTCTACTTTCACTTCTTTCGCAATATTCATTACGATTGTATGTGAAAAACCTAAGGCTAAGTCTAATTTTTGACCTTGATTGCTAGCTCTATATCCTACTCCTACTAATTCTAGTTCTTTCGTCCACCCTTTAGATACACCTTCAATCATGTTATAAACCAACGATCTATACAAACCGTGTTTAGATTTATCTTCTTTATCTTCAGAAGAACGTGTTACTAACACATTACCATCTTCAACTTTAATTGCTACCTTAGAAAACTCTTGAGTTAATTCTCCTTGTTTTCCTTTTACAGTAACCACGTTGTCTTTAACATCAACTGTAACTCCTTCTGGAATTGCTACTGGATTATTTCCTATTCTTGACATTTCTTAATTTTTAATAAACGTGACATAAAACTTCACCACCAACGTTTTCTTGACGAGCTTTTTTGTTAGTCATCACACCCTTAGATGTTGATACTATCGCAATACCCAATCCGTTTAAAACTCTTGGCAATTCAGAAGAACTAACATACTTACGTAAACCTGGTTTACTAATTCTTTCAATATTTCTAATCACAGGTTGCTTTGTCTCTTTATCGTATTTCAAAGCAATTTTTATAGAATCTTGGACCTTATTCTCTTCGAACTTATAGCTTAAAATGAACCCTTGATCAAATAAGATCTTTGTCATTTCTTTCTTTAAGTTAGAAGCAGGTATTTCAACTACTCTATGTCCTGCACTTGCAGCATTTCTTATTCTTGTCAAATAATCTGCTATAGGATCTGTATACATATATATTAATTTGCGGATACGGTTTTCAACCTATGTTGAACCTGTAACCAATTTATAATTTTACCAACTAGCTTTTTTCACTCCTGGTATTAAACCTTGATTTGCCATTTCGCGAAACGTTACACGAGAAATTCCAAACTGACGCATATAGCCTTTTGGTCTTCCTGTTAATTTACAACGATTGTGCATACGAATAGGCGATGCATTCTTCGGTAACTTTTGTAATGCTTCATAATCTCCAGCTTCTTTTAAAGCTTTACGTTTTTCAGCATATTTTGCTACTGTTTTTGCTCTTTTTACCTCACGGGCTTTCATTGATTCTTTAGCCATCTCTTAATTCTTTTTAAATGGTAAACCTAATTCGCTTAATAATGATTTTGCCTCTTTATCAGTTGATGCCGTAGTTACAAAAGTGATATCCATACCACTAATTTTATTTACTTTATCAATATTGATTTCAGGAAAAATAATTTGTTCTGTAATACCTAAGTTATAATTTCCTCTTCCATCAAATCCATTTGATTTGATCCCTCTAAAATCTCTAACTCTAGGTAATGACGCCGTCACTAATCTATCTAAGAATTCGTACATTTTATTACCACGTAAAGTAACTTTTGCCCCAATTGGCATCCCTTTACGTAATTTAAAAGATGCAACATCCTTTTTAGACAATGTATGAATTGCTTTTTGACCAGTAATCATAGTCAATTCATCAACCGCATACTCGATTAATTTCTTATCAGCAACTGCTGCTCCAACTCCTTTACTAACTACAATTTTTTGTAGTTTAGGAACTTGCATTACATTTTTATAACTGAACTCTTCAGTCAAAGCGGCCTTTACTCTGCCGTTGTAATCTTCTTTAAGTCTTGGTACATATCCCATAACTAAATAGCTTTATCAGTTTTTTTCGAAAACCTAACTTTCTTACCATCTTCAGTTCTAAAACCTACTCTTGTAGTTTCACCATTCTCTACTAACATTAGGTTAGATATATGAATTGGTGCTTCAAATTTAGAAATACCACCTTGAGGGTTTTGGGCACTAGGTTTTGTGTGCTTTGACACCATATTTACTCCTTCTACTATTGCTTTATTCTTATCTATAAGAACTTTTACAATTTTTCCTTCTTGACCTTTATCGTCACCAGCAGTTACTCTAACTGTATCTCCTGTTTTGATCTTTAATTTTGTCATGATTATAAACGATTAAAGCACTTCAGGTGCTAGTGATACAATTTTCATGAATTGCTTTTCACGAAGTTCTCTTGCAACAGGACCAAAAACACGAGTACCTCGCATTTCCTCAGTAGGATTTAATAATACACATGCATTATCATCAAATCTTATATAAGAACCATCTTTACGACGTACTTCTTTCTTAGTACGTACTACAACAGCTCTAGATACTTGTCCTTTCTTTACGGTTCCGTTAGGTGTAGCATCTTTTACAGTAACTACAATTTTGTCTCCTACAGAAGCGTAGCGTCTTTTTGTTCCGCCAAGTACACGAATAACTAGTACTTCTTTTGCACCGGTGTTATCTGCTACTTTTAATCTTGATTCTTGTTGTAACATAATTATTTAGCTCTTTCTAAGATTTCTACTAATCTCCAACGTTTGGTTTTACTTAATGGACGTGTTTCCATTATTTTCACAGTATCACCAATATTGCAGTCATTTTTCTCATCGTGTGCAACAAATTTCTTTGTTTTCAATACGAACTTTCCGTACATAGGGTGTTTAACTCTCGTTACATCGTTAACAACAATAGACTTATCCATTTTGTTACTTGAAACAACTCCTATTCTTTCTTTTCTAAGATTTCTTTTTTCCATCTTGTGAATCGAATACAATTATTGTAATTCTCTTTTTGTTAATTCTGTCGCTACTCTAGCTACAGTTCTTCTTAGCTCTCTCAATTGCAAAGGCGTTTCCAATGGAGAAATTGCGTGAGCCATTTTAAGATCTGTATAATTTTTCTTTAACGCATCAAATTTCTCTTGCAATTCAGCCACAGATAATTCTTTAACTTCTGATTGTTTCATCTTCTTAATTTTTAAGCGTTATCAAAATCTCTTGCTACTACAAACTTCGTTTTTACTGGCAATTTTTGAGCTGCCAAACGTAAAGCTTCTTTCGCTACTTCAATAGGCACACCACCTACTTCAAACATAATTCTACCTGGTTTTACCACAGCTACGAAATATTCAGGAGCACCTTTACCTTTACCCATACGAACTTCTAATGGTTTCTTTGTAATTGGCTTGTCTGGGAAAATTTTAATCCACAAACTTCCTTGTCTTTTCATATAACGAGTTGCTGCAATACGAGCGGCCTCAATTTGACGAGAAGTTAATAGATCTTGCTCAAGAGCTTTAATACCAAACATTCCGTTAGAAAGTTGGTGACCTCTTTGAGAATTTCCTTTCATATTCCCTTTCGCCTTCTGAACCTTACGATATTTTACTCTTTTAGGTTGTAACATTTTCTAAATCTTTAAAAAATTTATTTTCTTCTTTGGGGTTTTCTTCCACCTTTATTACCTCTATCACCACCTTTACCTTGTTTTTTAGATAAACCAACTAATGGAGATAATTCTCTCTTTCCATAAACCTCACCTTTCATAATCCATACTTTAACACCTATTCTTCCATAAGTAGTATGAGATTCAACGAGTGCATAATCAATATCAGCTCTAAAAGTAGAAAGAGGAATTCTACCTTCTTTATATGATTCTGAACGTGCCATTTCAGCTCCATTTAAACGACCTGAAATCTGAACTTTAATTCCTTCAGAATTCATTCTCATAGATGCTGCAATTGCCATTTTAATAGCACGTCTATAAGAAATTCTATTCTCAATTTGACGAGCAATACTTGTAGCAACCAAATATGCATCTAATTCTGGACGCTTAATTTCAAAAATATTGATTTGTACTTCCTTACCAGTAATTTTCTTAAGCTCTTCTTTTAACTTGTCTACCTCTTGACCACCTTTACCGATAATGATACCAGGTCTAGCAGTAGTGATAGTAACGGTTACAAGTTTTAAAGTGCGCTCAATAATTACTCTAGAAACACTAGCTTTTTGTAATCTAGCACGTACGTACTCTCTAATTTTATAATCTTCAGCAATTTTATCGCCATAGTTTTTTCCACCGTACCAGTTAGATTCCCATCCTCTGATAATTCCTAAACGATTCCCTATTGGATTAGTTTTTTGTCCCATACTATTTACGAATTGCTTTCATTTACTTTAGTTCCCAAAACCATTGTTACGTGATTAGAACGCTTACGAATTCTATGTGCACGACCTTGTGGTGCTGGTCTTAATCTTTTCAACATTGCTGCACTATCAACATATATTTCTTTTACAAACAAACCTGCATCTTCAATACTTGCATCTTCATTTTTAGCTTGCCAATTAGCAATTGCTGATAATGTCAACTTCTCTAAACTACGTGCAGCTTCTTTAGGGCTAAATTTTAAAATAGCTAATGCTTTTTCAACTTCAACACCTCTTACCAAATCTGCTACTAAACGCATTTTTCTTGGTGATGTAGGGCAGCCATTTAATTTTGCAAAGAACTTATTTTTTCGTTCTTCCTTAAGCTGCTCGGCTCTTAATCTTTTACGAACTCCCATGATTTCCTACTATTTTTTACCTTTATTTTTCGCACCTGCATGCCCTCTAAAAGAACGTGTTGGTGAAAATTCTCCTAACTTATGACCTACCATGTTTTCTGTAACATATACAGGAACAAACTGACGTCCGTTATGAACTCCGATTGTTTGACCAACAAAATCAGGTGTAATCATTGAGGCTCTAGACCACGTTTTGATTACTGATTTTTTGTTTGATTCAACATTTGCCTGTACTTTCTTTTCCAATTTATGGAAAACGTAAGGTCCTTTTTTTAATGAACGTGCCATAGTTTCTTATTTTTTTCTACGTTCTATAATATATTTATTACTCGCTTTCGTTTTAGAACGTGTTTTATATCCTTTTGCAGGAATACCGTTTCTAGAACGAGGATGTCCTCCTGAAGATTTACCTTCACCACCACCCATTGGATGATCTACTGGATTCATCACTACAGCTCTTGTACGAGGTCTTCTACCTTGCCATCTTCCTCTACCTGCTTTACCAGATACTTCTAATTGATGATCAGAATTAGACACTGTACCAATTGTCGCTTTACAAGTAATTAAAATTAATCTTGTTTCTCCTGAAGGCAATTTCACTGTTGCATACTTACCATCTCTCGCCATCAATTGTGCAAAAGAACCAGCACTCCGCGCCATAACAGCACCTTGTCCTGGACGTAATTCTATGCAAGAAATTACCGTACCTAAAGGAATATCGCTTAATGGCATACAATTACCCACTTCTGGAGCTACTTTAGCGCCAGCAACAATTTGCTGACCAACTTTCAGTCCACTCTGAGCAATCACATACCTTTTTTCACCATCAGCATAATTTAGCAATGCAATATATGCTGTACGGTTCGGATCATATTCTATTGTTTTCACAGTTGCAGGAACACCGTCTTTATCTCTTTTAAAATCGATAATACGATACTGCTTCTTGTGACCTCCACCTAAATAGCGCATGGTCATTTTACCTGTGTTATTTCTACCACCAGATCTTTTCTTTGGAGCAACTAAGCTCTTTTCAGGTCTTGAAGCAGTAACAACATCAAAGTCGTTTACCACTCTAAAACGCTGGCCCGGTGTAACTGGTTTTAATTTTCTTAATGACATCTTTTTTCGTCTTAGATATTACTATAGAAATCTATATTATCGCCTTCAGCTAACTCAACGATTGCTTTTTTATAAGCACCTTTCATCCCTGTAACAACACCTTGCTTTGTAAACTTGGTATTTCTCTTTACTGGATAATTCATCGTTCTTACTTTGCTCACTGAAACTCCATAAGCTTCTTCTATAGCTTCTTTTATTTCTATCTTATTAGCTCTTGGATCAACTACAAATCCGTAACGATTAAATAACTCGCTCTGATCCGTTGCTTTTTCTGTAATAATAGGTTTTATTAAAATACTCATAACTATTATTTGCTAAAATTAGATTCAATTTCTTCTACACTCGCCTCTGAAATAATAATTTTATTGGCGTTTAAAACCCCGTAAGTGTTTATTTTTGAAGCAGTTACGGTATTTGTTCTTTTCAAATTGCGCGATGACAAATATACATTTTTATTCGAGGCTTCCAACACAAACAAAGATTTTTTATTCTCAACCTCAAGGGCTTTCAGAACATTTGTAAAATCTTTTGTTTTAGGAGTGTCAAAAGTAAAGTTCTCAACAACAATAATATTCTTCTCCTGCGCCTTAATTGAAAGTGCAGATAATCGTGCTAAACGCTTCAAATTTTTATTCAATTTGAAACCATAATTTCTAGGTCTAGGTCCGAACATACGTCCACCTCCTCTGAATACACCAGACTTAATACTTCCCGCACGAGCAGTACCTGTACCTTTTTGTTTCTTAATCTTACGAGTACTTCCCGTAATTTCAGCTCTTTCTTTCGCTTTGTGAGTACCCTGACGTTGGTTTGCTAAAAATTGCTTCACGTCTAAATACAAAGCATGCTTATTTGGCTCTATTGCAAAAATAGCATCTGAAAGCTCAACTTTTCTTCCAGTATTTTTCCCGTTGATATCTACTACTGCTACTTTCATTATTTCTCAATGATTAGATAAGAATTTTTATGGCCAGGAACAGCACCTTTAATAACTAAAAGATTCTTTTCTGGAACTACTTTTAAAACTCTTAAGTTTTGAACTTTTACTGTTTCTCCACCCATTCTACCTGCCATCTTCATTCCTTTGAATACTCTCGCAGGGTATGATGCAGCACCAATAGAACCTGGAGCTCTTAATCTATTATGTTGACCGTGAGTTGCTTGGCCAACACCACCAAATCCATGACGCTTTACAACACCTTGAAAACCTTTACCTTTTGATGTACCTGCCACATCTACGAACTCACCTTCTTCAAAATGTTCAACCGTAATTGAATCACCTAACTTATACTCCTCACCAAAACCTTTGAATTCTACGACTTTTCTCTTGGCAGATGTACCAGCTTTCTTAAAGTGACCATCTAAAGCTTTATTAGAGCTTTTTGCCTTCTTGTCATCGAAACCTAATTGAAGAGCTTCATACCCATCAACTGCAGTGGTTCTGACTTGGGTAACGACACAAGGACCCGCTTGAACAACAGTACACGGAATATTCTTTCCGTTCTCGTCAAAAATGCTTGTCATGCCGATTTTTTTTCCTATTAACCCAGACATAATTTACTTATTATTAATTATTATTTATATTCAAAAAAATTCAGGGTCAAAAATACTTCAACCCTGAATGTATTTTTTACCGTTTTTCCCTCGTCAACCGCTCAGGACATGTTACCAGAAGAATCTATCCTCTAGTTTCTAATTATCATACTTTAATCTCTACTTCTACACCACTTGGTAATTCTAGCTTCATTAACGCATCAATCGTTTTTGAAGAAGAGCTATAGATATCTAACAATCTCTTGTAAGAACTTAACTGAAATTGCTCTCTAGATTTTTTATTCACGTGTGGAGAACGTAGTACAGTAAATATTTTTTTGTGTGTTGGTAATGGAATTGGTCCATTAATAACAGCACCAGTACTTTTTACTGTTTTTACGATTTTCTCAGCAGATTTATCTACTAAATTGTAATCGTAAGACTTTAATTTTATTCTAATTTTCTGACTCATCTTTATCTATTTAGTAAATTAACCTTGTGTCTTTTTAATCACCTCTTCTGAAATATTCTTAGGCGTTTCAGCATAGTGAGAGAATTCCATTGTAGATGTCGCTCTACCTGATGATAATGTTCTTAATGATGTAACATAACCAAACATTTCAGATAAAGGCACTTCACCTTTTACAACTTTAGATCCCGCTCTATCAGACATGTCATTAACTTGACCTCTTCTTCGGTTTAAATCACCAACGATATCACCCATATTTTCTTCAGGAGTCAATACTTCCAATTTCATAATAGGCTCCATCAATACAGCACCTGCAGCTTTCGCAGCAGCTTTATATCCTAATTTAGCAGCTAATTCAAATGATAATGCATCAGAATCGACAGCATGGAAAGAACCATCTTTTAAGGTAACCTTCATACTATCCATCTCAAATCCTGCTAAAGGACCATTTTGCATTGCTGTTTTAAATCCTTTCTCTACAGATGGAATAAATTCTTTAGGAATATTACCACCCTTAATTACATTTACAAACTCAAGACCAGCTTTACCTTCTTCTGCAGGTTCCATTGTAAATACAATATCGGCAAACTTACCACGACCACCAGATTGCTTTTTATAAACCTCTCTATGATCAGCAACTCTTGTTATTGCCTCTTTATATTCTACTTGCGGTTGACCTTCATTCACCTCTACTTTAAACTCACGCTTTAAACGGTCAACAATAATATCTAAGTGAAGTTCACCCATTCCAGATATAATTGTTTGTCCAGAAGCTTCATCAGTTTTTACTTGAAAAGTAGGATCTTCCTCAGCCAACTTACCTAAAGCCATTCCTAACTTATCGACATCAGCTTTTGTTTTTGGCTCAACTGCAATACCTATTACTGGATCTGGAAAATCCATCGATTCTAAAATAATAGGATTCTTTTCGTCAGATAAAGTATCTCCCGTTTTAATACTCTTAAAACCTACAGCAGCACCAATATCTCCAGCCTCTATAAAATCAATTGCATTTTGCTTATTTGCGTGCATTTGGTAAATACGTGAAATACGCTCTTTCTTACCTGAACGATTATTCAATACGTAAGAACCTGCATCTAAACGACCAGAATATGATCTAAAGAATGCCAAACGACCTACGAAAGGATCTGTTGCAATCTTAAATGCTAAAGCAGCAAATGGTTCTTTTACATCTGGCTTACGAGCAATATCATCACCAGTATGAGGATCTGTACCTATAATAGCCTCCTTATCTAAAGGAGAAGGCAAGTAACGACATACAGCATCCAATAAAAACTGAACACCTTTATTTTTAAATGCCGAACCACAAATCATTGGAATAATAGACATATCCATTACAGCAGCACGAAGCGCAGCATGCACTTCATCCTCAGTAATAG
Source organism: uncultured Flavobacteriaceae bacterium (assembly GCA_947500525.1). Lineage (GTDB taxonomy): Bacteria > Bacteroidota > Bacteroidia > Flavobacteriales > Flavobacteriaceae > Aureibaculum. The sequence continues at coordinate 34,023 of CANMSH010000006.1, forward strand.
AATCTTCATCTTCCATATATTTTTCTAAAAGATCTTCATCATAAGCAGCTACTTCTTCAATTAACTTACCACGTAACATGGCTGCTTCTTCTTTCAATTCTTCAGGAATCTCAATAATATCAAAGGTAGCTCCTTGCGTTTCATCATGCCACACAATAGCACGGTTCTTTACCAAGTCAACAATCCCTTTAAAATCTGCTTCATCACCAATATTCATAACAATTGGCACCGCATTCGAACCGAGCATATCTTTTACCTGCTGACAAACAGCCATAAAATTAGCTCCTTGACGGTCCATTTTATTCACAAAACCAATTCTTGGCACTTTGTAATTATCAGCCAACCTCCAGTTCGTTTCTGATTGAGGCTCTACACCATCAACAGCACTAAACAAAAATACCAATCCATCAAGTACACGTAAAGAACGATTTACTTCAACTGTAAAATCTACGTGACCTGGAGTATCAATAATATTGAAGTGATATCCTTTTGTATCATCAACTGGCTTTCCATTTTCGGTTGGAAACTTCCATTCACAGGTTGTTGCAGCTGAAGTAATTGTAATACCTCTTTCTTGCTCTTGCTCCATCCAATCCATTGTTGCAGCACCATCATGTACCTCACCAATTTTATGACTCACACCTGTATAGTATAATACACGTTCTGTAGTAGTGGTTTTACCCGCATCAATATGCGCAGCAATACCTATATTTCTTGTATATTTTAAATCTCTAGCCATCCTAATTAAAATCTAAAGTGTGAAAATGCTTTATTGGCCTCAGCCATTTTATGTACATCCGTTCTTTTCTTAACAGCAGCTCCTTCTTCTTTTGCTGCAGCTAATACTTCGCCAGCTAAACGCTGAGCCATAGATTTTTCATTACGCTTTCTAGCAAATAAAATCATCCATTTAATTGCCATAGACACTTTTCTGTCAGGTCTAATTTGCATTGGGATTTGAAAAGTAGCTCCTCCAACTCTACGACTACGTACTTCTACGTGAGGCATAACATTAGATAAGGCATCTTTCCATATTTCTAGTGAAGTTTTTTCTTCGTCTTGTTTTCTTTCTTCTACAATGTCTAATGCATCGTAAAATACTTTAAAGGCCGTCGATTTCTTACCATCTTTCATCAAATTGTTCACGAAACGCGTAACTAGTTGATCATTAAATTTTGGATCCGGTAAAAGAATTCTCTTTTTGGCGATTCTTTTTCTCATGTCTCTTTACATTAAAGTGATTTAATTATTTCTTTGGGCGTTTCGCTCCGTACTTCGAACGACGTTGTGTTCTACCCTCGACTCCTGCTGTATCTAAAGCTCCACGAACAATGTGATACTTTACACCAGGCAAATCTTTTACTCTTCCACCTCTAACTAATACTATCGAGTGCTCTTGTAAATTATGACCTTCTCCAGGAATGTATGCATTTACTTCATTTCCATTAGTCAACCTTACCCTTGCTACTTTACGCATAGCTGAATTTGGTTTCTTTGGAGTAGTCGTGTAAACACGTGTACAAACACCTCTTCTTTGAGGGCACGAATTTAAAGCTGCCGATTTGTTCTTCTTAGTTATTTGGGTTCTTCCCTTACGTACTAACTGTGATATAGTTGGCATACTAATTAATTAATTGTTTTTAAGTTTTTTAAAAATCTCTCTTTTAAGAGGCTGCAAATGTATAAATTATTTCTGGTTATTCAAATAGGTTTGAATTAAATTTTATTTACATCTGCAAAATAGTCTTTGATAATACTTTTTTAAAGGAGATTTTACTCTATTTTTGGGACGTTGTGAAACATTTTTTAACACCATATATATGTATACTATATTTTTGTTGTTATTTTTCGGCGTTACATTCTCAAAATTTAACATTGAAAATTTCGGCAAAAGATACCGTCAACAATACCCTATTACAAAGTCTCAAATTTCAGACCAATCATACGACTACTAAAAGCCTATTTTTTCAAATTGACTCTCTAAAACTTCGTTTTGAAAAGATGGGGTTTTTAAACAACCGCTTGGATACAGTTCTACAAAAAGATTCCATTTTCAATGCTCGCTTTACCCTAGGAAACTCAACCAAAACCATGAGGGTTTTTTATAATAAAAATGAAGTGAGCGAAACGCTCATCCAATCTTTATCGCAAGATATTACAAAAGATTATTTTGACGTAGAACTTGATGCTGTCTCAAGGGTTATGACCTCAATAGTTTCATCATTAGAACAAAAAGGTAATGCATTTTCGGAAGCTTACTTAACAAACATTTCAGTAAAAACAAATCTTTTACAATCTAAGTTAGTTGTACAATCTTCGGCCGTTCGAACCATCGACAAAGTCATCGTTAAAGGGGAGCTTGATTTTCCAAAAACCTTTATCAAACATTATTTTAATATTAGAAAAGGAACTATTTTCAACAGACAAAAACTATTAAGTATTTCAAAGCAAATTAAGGCTTTGCCGTTTGTAGATGAAGCTAAAGCTGCAGAAGTATTATTCACAAACGATTCAACATTTCTCTATCTTTACCTGAAAAAGAAAAAATCGAACAAATTTGACGGACTTATAGGGTTCTCATCTAATGAAACAACCAACAACATACAGTTTAACGGCTACCTGGAATTAGGACTAAATAACATTTTTAAAGGTGGAGAGCGCATTAACTTAAATTGGAGAAATAATGGTAGCAACCGGCAATTTTTCGATTTCAATGTCGAAACACCTTATATATTTAACTCTTCAATAACACCGGAAATTGGTTTAAATATTTATAAACAAGATTCAACATTCATTAATACTAAGACTTTAATCAATCTTAACTACACGCTCAATTATAAGAATAAAATTGGATTTTCCTATATATCAGAATCATCAACAAATCTATTAGACAATCCAATTGAAAATATTGACGATTACACCTCCAATCTCTTCGGGTTGACGCATATCTACACTACCTTGACCGACGATCTCTTGTACCCAACCAAATTCAGTTTTCGAACCAATGCATACAGAGGATCAAGAAAAGCAGCAGATAACAAAATCAATCAAACAAAACTACATTTTGATATACAATATCTATTTAACTTAAATCTAAAAAACAGTATTTTCATACGAAGTTCTAATGGCATGTTGATTTCCGAAAACTTCTTTACCAACGAATTATTTCGGCTGGGTGGTGCGAACAGTATTCGCGGATTTAATGAAGAAAGCATTTTCTCTTCTTTATATACCATTGCCAACATAGAATTCAGGTATAGAACAAGTTCATCTTCTTACCTTTATTCTATTACTGATGCGGGATTTATCCAAAACGAATTAGAGGGTATAAATCAAAATATATACAGTCTTGGACTTGGCTATACATTTAACACTAATTTTGGTTTGATAAATTTAAGTTACGCATTAGGCAAAACCAATAACTTGCCATTTAATTTTAATGACTCTAGGTTTCATTTAAAAATTATTAATCTCTTCTAACTTAAAGCACGTTAAAACACTCTCAACCAATAATCTATTAACTATTATTTAACATTTCTCTAACTTTTTAACGTCAAAAAGTTGTGTCTTTAACAATTTATTAAGACTTTTGAGGATAATTAATTCAAATAACTATATAATGAAAACAAAGTTTAGTGGAATTTTAACGCTATTACTGGCGTTTGTTGTGCAATTCACTTTTGCACAAGAAAAAACTATCACTGGTACTGTCTCAGATGAATCTGGACCACTACCTGGGGTTAGTATAATAATCAAAGGAACTACTACTGGTACTGAAACTGATTTTGATGGTAAGTATACTATCAACTCTAAAGTTGGAGATGTATTAGTGTTTAGTTTTGTAGGGATGAAATCTCAAGAGAAAACGGTAGGCGTTTCGAACACTATTAATGTTGTGTTAGAGGCTGACAATGTTCTTGATGAAGTAGTTGTTACAGCACAAGGTAGTAAAAGAGAAGCCAGATCACTTGGTTACTCAATTAGTAAAGTAGAGTCAGATCAATTAGAGCAAAAAGCTCAATCTGATTTAGGAAGAGTTCTACAAGGTAAAGCTGCCGGTGTGAATATTACTGCAACCAACGGTGTATCAGGTTCTGGTACAAACATTATTATTAGAGGTTATACTTCTATATCTGGTAGTAATCAACCGCTATTTGTTGTAGATGGTGTACCTTTTGATGGAGGGAACAATTCTCAAGATCAATTTTTTGATAACGTTACTGAATCAAGTAGATTTTTAGATTTAGACCCTAACAATATCGAAAGCATCAACGTCTTAAAAGGTTTGAGTGCTTCTGTATTATATGGAGAAAGAGGTAGAAATGGTGTAATCCTAATTACTACAAAGAATGGTAGTTCTACTGCATCTAACAAAAAGTTTGAAGCGACTTTAACATCTTCTTACTTTTTATCTGAAGCTGTACTTCCAGATTATCAAACTGAATATGGAGGTGGTTTCCACCAAAACTTTGGTTTCTTCTTTAGTAACTGGGGATCTGCATTTACAGATGACATCAGTTCGAATGGTTCTTTTAGAGGTATTGATACTGACGGTGTAACCTTAGTTGAGCACCCTCTTGGTCGTCTTTCTGACAGATCATTAAGAGCTGGATTCGAAGATCTAATTGCTGGTAATTATAGACACCAAAATTATAACAGTGTAAAGAATTTCTTCAGAACTGGTACTATTGCTTCGACTTCATTAAATATGAGAGGAAGTGCTGAAAACGTTACTTATAACGTGAATTATGGTAGAACAGAAGATGAAGGTTTTACTCCTGGAAATAAATTAACAAGAAATAGTTTAGGATTTGGTGGTACAGCAAAGTTGGCTAACAAATTTACTGTTTCTGGTGCTTTAACATACTCTAACACTGATTATAAAACACCTCCAATTTCTGCCTCTTTAGGTAGTGGTACAATTGGTAGTGGTGGGTCTGTTTTTGGTGACGTATTATATACGCCTAGAAATATTGACTTAGCAGGATTGCCATTTGAAGCTGCTGATGGTAGAAGTGTTTACTATCGTTCTGGTAATGATATTCAAAATCCGAATTGGACAGTTAGAAATGCAAAAACAACTCAAGATACAGAGCGTTTATTTGGTAATGCAAACATCATGTTCCCGTTCAATGACAACTACTCTTTAACATATCGTGTAGGTATTGATACATATTCTGAATTCAATAGTTATGGCCAGAACAAAGGTGGTGTAGATGGAGATGCTACTGGTATCTTTAGAACGATTACTGCAAAAAACAAAATTTGGGATCATAGTTTTATCTTTAATGGTAATGAAGACTTAACTGAAGATTTAAATTTGAAGTTTATTGTTGGTGCAACATCAAGAAGAGATGTATACGAGCAAGATGGTGTTGAAAGCACACAGCAATTGTCTTTTGGTACATTAAGACATTTTAACTTCGTAAATCATTCAACAGTAAATAGTTTTAGTGGTCAAGAAATCGCATTCCAATCTGAAGTTAATACTTTAGGAGCGTATGCAGATGCTACTTTTGGTTATAAGAACTACTTATATTTAAATATGTCTGCTCGTAATGACTGGACTTCAACCTTAGAAAGCGAAAACAATTCTATTCTCTTTAAAGGAGCAAGTATTTCTTTTGTTCCAACAAGTTTACTCGAAAATTTAGTTTCTACGAATGGTTTAAACTATTTAAAAGTTCGTTTAGGGTATGGTGAGTCTGCCGGTTTTCCAGCAGCATATAGTACACGTAACACATTGAACTTAACTTCTAGATTATTTGTTGACAATGCAGGAGGAGTATTATCAGGTAACTCAATCGCAAACAGATTAGGTAACCCTAACTTAACACCAGAATTGGTGAAAGAGATTGAATTTGGTATCGATACAAAATTCTTAAACAACAAGATTGGTTTAAATGTAAGTGTATTTGACAAAAGAACTGAAGACTTAATTACTGATCAAAATTTAGATCCATCAACTGGATTTACAGTAACAAGAATTAATGCTGGTGAATTAAAAGTTCAAGGTATTGAGATTGACTTAAATGCAACTCCTGTTAAGACAGATGATTTCAGATGGGACATTTCAGGTAATTTCTACGCTGATGAAAGTGAAGTATTATCACTTCCTGAAGGAACTACACAAATTGCATTAACATCTGTAATTGGAGGTCGTCCTGCAAACTATGCAGTTGAAGGTCAACCTTTAGGTGTTTTACAAGGTATCGCTGTAAGAAGAGATGCAAATGGAAATCGTCTTGTAAGTGGTAATGGTGATTATCTAGAAGATACTGATATTAGTATCATTGGAGATCCTAACCCAGATTGGACTTCTTCTATTACAAATACACTTAAATATAAAAACTGGTCTTTCAATATGTCTTGGCAATATAGACATGGAGGTGATATATTCTCGCAAACTGCTGGGGCTACTATAGGTCGTGGGGTTGCTGTATCTCCAATCAGCAGAGAAGGTACTTATATTTTACCTGGTGTATTACAAGATGGTACTCCTAACAATATTCAAATTACTGCAACGCGTGTATTCTTTAATAACTTTGGTTTCGGTGCAGAAGAATTGTTAATATTTGACGGTAGTACGCTGAGACTTTCTGAAGCGAGTCTTTCATTTGCTTTACCAAGTAAATTGTTAGAAAAGTCTCCTTTTGGTTCTATCGCAATAACAGCGTCAGGTTCTAACTTATGGTTTAGAGCATTTAATTTTCCTAAAGCCGTAAATTTTGACACGAATACATTAAGTACTGGTGTTGGTAACGGACAAGGTATTGATTTTATTACTGGACCTAGTTCTAGAAGATATGGTATAAGTGTAAAAGCAACGTTCTAAATTCTAAAAAAATAAAAATAGAGATCATGAATAATAAATTTAAAAATATAATACTAAAAGGAGTGTTAGCAGCCTCTCTAGTATTCTCGTTTAGTGCGTGTGAAACCACTGAGTTAGAAATATTAGACAATCCTAACGGGCTTACTCCTAGTACAGCTGATGCTGAATTGTTTATCAATAACATTCAGGTAGAGACTGGTACTTACTTCGAGAATATAACAGAAGAAGGTATGGAAGTAACTAGGCTCCTACATATGTTCGGACCTACTTATGATAATGCATATGCTGCTTCTCAATTAGATAATGCTTGGACAAGAGCATATGGTAGTATTTTGGCAGATATAAGAGCTCTTGCTCCTTTGGCAGAAGAAGCTCAATTGTTTACGCATAATGCTATCGCGAATGTTCTTGAAGCATATATCATAACTTCGCTAGTTGATTACTTAGGAGATGTTCCTTATTCTCAAGCAATTCAAGGAACAGAATTCCCTAATCCAGCAGTGGATGATGGAGCTTCTATATACGCCGCAGCTATTTCTTTATTGGATGCTGCAATAGTTGAATTTAACAGAGATGAAGTTTCGAAACCAGCAAATGATTTATTCTATGACGGTGACGAAGCAAAATGGATTCAATTAGCGAATACGTTAAAGCTAAAATTATTATTGCAAACTAGATTAGTTGACGGTTCTGTTGCTGGTCAAATTAATGCATTAATTGCAGCTGATGACTTTATGGAAACTGCAGATGATGATTTTCAATTTAGATATTCTTCTATAGATGCAAATCCTGATAGTCGTCATCCAATATTCGCTAGAAACTTTAATGTTGCTGCCGATGTTGCTGATTATATGTCAAACTCTTACATGACAGAAATGAAAGATGGTAAATCAGTACCTGATCCGCGTTTAAATTACTATTTCTACAGACAATCATTAGGTTTCACTAGTGATGTAAATGAAAATTCATGTATTACTTTAGATGCTCCAGATCATTTCCCTACAGGAACTACATTTTGTGATCCGGGAGATGGATATTGGGGTCGTGATCATGCAAACAGCGCAGGTATTCCACCAGATGGAGGTTTAAGAACAACTTGGGGATTATATCCTATCGGTGGTTTATATGACGATGGTAGTGGAGATGCTATTCCTGGTAGAACAATCAGTATACAAGGTGCTGGTATTTCGCCAATCATGTTAAGTTCTTATGTTGATTTCATGTTAGCAGAATCTGCTTTAACATTAAATACAACTGGAGATGCTAGAACTTACTTAGAAGATGGTATAAGAGGTTCAATTTCTAAAGTAATCAATTTTGCACCTGATCAAGTACCTGCTGGTTCAGCTCCTGATGCCGCGGCAATTGATGCTTATGTTGATGAAGTGCTTGCTGATTATGATGCTGCAGGTAGTGATGATGCTAAATTAGAAATAATTGTTCAAGAGTATTTCATTGCCTTATTTGGTAATGGTATTGAAGCGTACAATACGTATAGAAGAACTGGTAAGCCAGGTGCTCTACAGCCTACGTTGTTAGAAGCTTCTGGTACTTTTATCAACTCTTTCTTATATCCATCTGAATTAGTTGATCAAAACTCGAGTGTTTCACAAAAAGGTGACCAAAGCGTACGTGTATTTTGGGCTGAAGGTGGACCAACTGTAGATTAATCTTAAAAAAAAGTAACAATGAAAAAAATAATAAATTTAATATTAATAGCAGGTTTAGTGCTGGTATCGGCTTCTTGTGAAGATACCGATAAACTAAATTTTGATCCTTTAGCATTAGGTGAAGGTGCTTTTCTTAGAACCTTGAGTGTTGAATCAAATACATTCAATGCCGCAGATATTCCTGGCTCTTTATGGGGTGCTACGGTTGAAGGTGATGACGGTAGCAATGGAGATTTAATGACTTCAGTTGATGTTTTCGTAGCATTCAGAGATAATACTCCTGATAACGGCGAAACAGCTCCGGCTGAAGCTCTTATTAAAACAATTCCAATTGCTGATTTTGCTAGAAACGATAATGGCTTTTTACAAGCGTCAATCAGTGCAACAGCTCCTGAAACTCTAAGTGCTTTAGGAATTACTGCTAGTGATATCGACGGAGGTGATAGATTTACCTTTAGACTTGCTTTAAATTTAAGCGATGGTCGAGTGTTCTCAAGCGGAAATATTGGTCTAAATATTACTGGACCTTTCTTTAATTCGCCTTTTAGGTATGTAGCAGATGTAGTATGTAATCCTTTAAATCCAATTCCTGGAGATTACATCTTCGAACTTGTTGATACATATGGTGATGGATGGGATGGTGCTTTTGTAACTGTGACTATTGACGGAACAGCTACAGATTATACGATTTCTGGTGCTCAAGCAACGGATGCAACGTATACAGTAAATGTACCTGTAGGAACTAGTTCATTATCGTTTGTATATACGCCTGGTAATTTTGAAGGGGAACATGTACTTTCAATTATTGGACCAGTATCTGGAAATGAAATTTATAATGCCAATCCTCCACCAGCTGGAGAATTAGTACTAAATCTTTGTAATGAGTTTTAAATCACTCATTGATTAGACAAATAAAACCACCTCAAATGAGGTGGTTTTTTGTTTATTGACTATTTTTGAACATCTTATTATGTCATATATGAAATCAACAGGATTACTCTTTATTATACTGATTCTCGCAATTCCAGCGTATGGTCAAAATACCGTTGGAGCTCTAAATAATAATGAAGGTTCCTATAATGCATATACACTATTTACCGCTCAAACAGAAACTTATCTCATAAACAACTGCGGACAAGTGATCAACCAGTGGTCTAGCAGTTTTCCTCCCGGCAATGCAGTTTACTTGTTAGAAAATGGAAATTTGCTAAGAGCAGCCAAAATTGATAATCCAGATATTAACTTCGGAGGACGAGGTGGAAGAATTGAATTATTTGATTGGGACGGTAATCTAATTTGGGAATATACCTACTCTACAAATCTAGTTAGTCATCATCATGATGTGTTTCCAATGCCGAATGGTAATATTTTAATGCTTGCTGTATCTACAATGACTCTAGCCGAAGCAACTCAAGCTGGAAGAGATCCTGCTACACTTGCAGAAAATAAATTATACAACGAACAAATTCTAGAGTTAGAACCTGTTGGTACAAATGATGCAAATATTGTTTGGGAATGGAATATCAAAGATCATTTAATTCAAGACTTTGACAATAGCAAAGATAACTTTGGGATTATTAACGAAAATCCCCAATTGTTGGATATTAACTTTTTGGGAACTTCTAATGGTAACCCCAATTGGATGCATATAAATTCTATGCAATATTATGAGAAATTAGATCAAATTGTTCTAAGTTCTCGCCAACTTAACGAGGTTTATATTATCGATCATTCAACTACAACTGCCCAGGCATCGAGTAGCTCTGGCGGGACTTATGGAAAAGGAGGTGATTTACTTTACAGATGGGGGAATCCTACTGCATATAATCGAGGTACCACTGATGATCAACAATTATTTGGTCAACATTACCCATATTTTATTCCAGACGGATTGAATGACGCGGGTAAGTTGTTACTATTTAATAATGGGTTCACCCGAACTCCAGAGTTTTCTGAAGTTTTCATTCTACAGCCCCCTACTGACGCTCCCGGCTTTTATTCAACTCCAACAACTGCTTATGGACCTTCTAGTCCTGAATATATTTACACAGATCCCAGAAATCAAACCAACTTTTTCTCTCCCTTTTTATCAAATGCCCAGCGATTACCCAACGGAAATACGCTGATCATCGAAGGAGCCTCAGGTTATTTTTTCGAAATCGATCCAAGTAACAACAAAGTTTGGGAGTATGTTAATCCTGTTGGTGCCTTTGGCATTTTAACGCAAGGAGAAAGTCCAGCTGGCGAAGCCAATACAACATTTAGAGCAATTAAATATGGAACAGATTACCAGGCTTTTGTAGGTAGAGATCTGACACCTGGAGACCCAATAGAACTCAATCCCAATCTAAATAATTGTACCATTCTTAGCACAGGTAATCAAGAAATTACCGAGTTAAAGGTATTTCCAAATCCTACTGCAAATGGAATTACAATAGAATCTCTTGATCCAATTTCGAAAGTAGAAATTTATAGCATAGACGGTAAAAAGTTAAAAACGCTTCGTGAAACATCCAATATAGATCTGCGTAATTTTTCCTCGGGACTGTATAACCTAAAACTATTTTCCTATGATAAAACAGCCCACAGAAAAATTGTGAAATTATGATTCACATTTTGTTTTAATTTTTATTGATTGGCATATTTCCTTTTACTTTTTATTTAATTCCAACAACAGAAGCTCTATTCACGCATCGGTCATCTCTTATAAGATAATTTATAAGCTATTCTTTTTCATTTAACTTCTGTTTAACATTTAAAAGTAGTATTGCCATAAATTTTATACTTTTTGAGCATAAAAAAGTAATTCTAACTTAAAAATACACTGAACAAAAAAAGCAGTTAACCTCGAAGTTATTAACAGTTTTTAACACGTTTTTTATTTTTTTTGTTAAAAAATTGGTTTTTTAACTTATTATTAAGACTTTTGGCAACAATTAATTCAAATAATCATATAATGAAAACAAAGTTTAGTGGAATTTTAACGCTATTACTGGCGTTTGTTGTGCAATTTACATTTGCTCAAGAAAAAACTATCACTGGAACAGTTTCCGATGAAACGGGACCTTTACCAGGTGTTAGTATATTAATTAAAGGTACTACAAATGGTACTGAGACTGATTTTGATGGTAAATATTCTATAAAAGCGAAGCAAGGAGATGTCCTTGTATATAGCTTTGTTGGTATGGTACCTCAAGAAAAGACGGTAGGTGCTGCCAATGTAGTCAATGTTGTGTTGGTTGCAGATAATGTATTAGATGAAGTTGTAGTCGTAGCATATGGTACTGCAAACAAAGAAACTATTACTTCAGCAGTTACAACTATTGATGCTGAGGCTATAGAGTCTAGGCCAACTGCTTCGTTAGCTCAAGCCTTACAATCATTATCTCCAGGTTTAAATATCTCTACAGGTAATGGTCAACCTGGAGCAAATAGTACAATTTTATTACGTGGTATTAACTCTATTAATGGTAATGTTGAACCATTATTTATTATTGATGGTGTACCGGTGGATGAAGATAGTTTTAGATCTGTAAATCAGGCTGATATAAAAACAGCAACGGTTTTAAAGGATGCCTCTGCAACTGCCATTTATGGTAACAGAGCTACAGGTGGTGTGATTGTATTAACTACAAAAAAAGGTTCTTTTAATAAAAAATTAGAGGTTAAATATTCTGGTAGAACAGGATTTACATTAACTCCTGAACCTAACTTCACTCTGGCAAATTCGAGAGAATTGTTGTTAATTGAAAGAGAAAGTGGTTTAGGACCTGGTTCTGGTGGATATAACCCTTATGTTGGTGGTGTCCTCGGTGTTTCTGGTAACGCACCTTTAACAGACGCTGAAATTGATAGAATATCTTCTGAAACGGATACAGATTGGACAGATCTTCTCTTAAGAACAGGTATAACTACCTCACATGATTTGTCATTCTCATCTGGTTCAGATAAAATGACTGCCTACAGTTCTATAGGTTACTTTGAACAAGAAGGTGTTACGTTGAGATCTAAACTGCAAAGAATGACATTTAGAAATAACTTAACGTTTAAGTCAAATGATGATAGGTTTAATCTAAGCACCAATTTTAGTGTTGGTTTTAGTAGATCAGATATTCCAGGGGGTATTGGTCAAGGAACCGCAAGTGGTTCATTAAGTAATCCGTTTATCGTGGCTTTCGTAGGTAAACCTTATTTATCAGCTTTCAATAATGATGGTTCTCGAAATATTATTGGTGATCCTTCTCAAGGAGGTGGAGCTGGTTTTTTAAACACGCCTTATATCGCTCAAAACGTAGCTGCGTTTGATAAAAATAGAGAAACTGAAATAAGAGCTATTGGAGGTTTGAACACTTCTTATAAACTTACTAATGAATTGACTGCTTCGATAGGTTTTGGTTTAGACTTTAAAGAAATAACGGGTTTCGCTTTAACACCTACAAATAGTATTAGAGGTTCTAGAGCAAATCAGCCTACGGCTGAATTTCAGGGAGCACAAAATGAATTCTTGAATAGAGATACACGAATGAATTTAGACTTTAGATTGAATTATTCACATACATTTGGTGAAAAACACAATCTTTCTTTATTGGGTGCCACAGAATTCATCTATGCTGAGAATAGTGGATTTAGCTATGCCCAAACGGGATTAGTTCCTGGACTAGAAGGTACAGGTGCTGGATTTATAAGTGGTAATACAACAGAAGATCCAAATGACGACGGAGTGTTAGATTATTTTTATATTCCAGGAGTAGGTTCCTTTAAACTAAATGTTTCTCAATTTTCTTATTTCGGAAAAGCTTCTTATGATTTTGATAGAATGGCCGGTTTTGATGTGACTGTAAGACGTGATGCTTCTTCCAGATTTAATAGTACTAACAAATGGGGTACTTTCTGGGCAGTTGGAGCGTTCATGAATTTGACGAAAAGTCTATTTGAACCAAGTGATGTAATTAATGACTTAAAGTTACGAGGTAGTTATGGTATTACTGGTAACGATAGGGTACAGAACACATATTATGGAGGACTTGTAATCCCTTTTGATTTATTTAATACCGGAGGTGGTTATAACGGTTCGGTAGGTTTATTTCCTTCACGTATTGGAAACCCTAATTTGAAGTGGGAAACAACCTCTAAAGCAAATATAGGAATTGACTTTGCATTGCTAAAAAATAGATTGACTGGATCTTTTGATGTATATCGAAATGAAACTGAAGATTTATTTATTGGTAGACCGAATACAGCTATTTCTGGTGGTTTTAATATACCTAATGTACCTTTCACGCGTATTAATGATAACCTTGGTACATTAGAGAATAGAGGAGTGGAAGCCAGCTTGACTTACAAGATCTTAAATAATGATAAAATCTTTTGGTCAATAAGTGCAAACGGTTCATACAATGAGAATGAAATTACTGCTTTACCTGGTACTGAAGCAAATGCAAATGGTGAAACCATTTTAATTGCTGGGGAGAGAGCTGTTGAAGCAGTAGGACATCCTTTTAATTCATACTACGCTGTTCGTTGGGCAGGTGTAAATCCCGCTAACGGTAGACCTTTATATCGTACTAGAGATGGTGAATTGACTGAAACTTATTCTACAAATGATAGAGTTTTTGTTGATAAGTCATCCGTTCCTAAAATTCAAGGTGGAATTAGTACGGCATTTACTTATAAAGGTTTTAGTGTTGATGCAAATTTCTCGTTTGCTGCAGAAGTTTATCGTTACAATGGTACTTTAGGTGTGGCTGAAGATCCAGGATTAATTGGTATTGCAAATGTAACCAGTGAGTTATTAACTGCTTGGAGACAACCAGGAGATATCACTGCTATCCCAGCTTTAAATACAGGTTCTGTAAGAAATTTATTGACTGATAGATATTTAGAAGATGCCTCTTATTTAAGATTAAAGACTTTATCGATAGGTTATCAATTAGCCGATAAATATATTGAAAAAACCCCTTTTAACTCTGTTAGAGTTTATGTTCAAGGAGAGAATTTATTTACTTGGACGAAATGGAGAGGTTTTGACCCTGAATTTGATCCATTCGCTACGAATGACTTTTTCTCGTTCCCTAACTCTCGTATATTCACGTTTGGTTTAGACGTTAAATTATAAAAAAATACAAATGAAAAATATATATAAATTTTTAATAATAAGTTTGATTGTGACCTCAACTGTGTCGTTACAATCTTGCGACGATAATTTAGATATTCAACCAAATTCTGCTCTTATTGCTAATACAGCTTTTCGTAGTGTTGCTGATTTACAGAATGGTCTGAATGCCGCATATAATAACTATACTAATACTACAGTACAGTTAAATTCAATTTTTACGGATAACACCAAAGTTGGTGTTGATAATGGTGGCCAACAATTAACTTTGCACAGATTAGTTCTTGATCCAAATACGGGAGTTGCTTTTACTATGTGGAATACAAGATATTCTATGATTAATGAAGCCACCAGAGTTATTGAGGCTGCAAACATTATAGATGCAACCGGACAAGAAATCGAAGTAAATCATATTCTTGGACAGGCATATGCTTTAAGAGCTTTTGCCCATTTTGAATTGTTTCAATATTTCACACCTGATTACACGAATGCTTCTGGTCTAAGTGTACCTGCCGTAGATTTTGTGGTAACTGTTGAGAATTTACCAAGAAATACTGTAAGTGAAGTATTGGCATTAATAAACGCTGATTTAACCACATCAGCTACTTTATTAGACAATACGCAAACTAATAAGGACTTTGTAACCAACGATTTTATTACCGCTTTGAGAGCTAGAGTTGCTTTGTTTTCTGGAGATTATGCAGGGGCACTTGGATTTGCTAATCAGTTAATCGCTAATTACCCATTAGCTGACACGTCTGAATACCAAGCGATGTATTTAGATGCTGATAATACAGAAGTAATTTGGAAAGCCGCACGAGTTGTGGGCGATGCAGGACCAGGTTTTATATGGCATTTCTTTGGAGGTGGACCGTTTATAGAAATGTCTAACTCACTGTTCAATATTCTTGATCCAGCTGATGTTCGTTTCGGAGTTTTATTAAACGTTGGCGCGAGTAACCCAGCTGCAAATTTGCATTTAATTAACAGATATCCCGGAACTGCGAACCAATTTTTAGCAGACATAAAAGTAATGAGAGTTTCTGAAATGCACTTAATCAAAGCTGAAGCTGAACTAAGAGCGGGTCAAGTTGATGTTGCAAAAACTACTTTAAAAACTTTAAGAGATGCTAGATTTGGAACTGATACTGCTTTACCCGATTTTAACACTGCAGCAAATGGTTTGTCCTTTCTTCTTGAAGAAAGAAGAATTGAATTAGCATATGAAGCCCATAGATACCTCGATCTTAAAAGATTCGGTACTGGTCTGGCTAGAGACATGGCGGATTGTATGAACTTAGATAATGGTTGTAATATACCTAATGGTGATCCAAGATTTACACTACCAATTCCGCAGGTCGAATTGGATGCAAATGATCAAATGGTTCAAAATCCAGGATATTAATCTCTAAAACAAGAAAAATGAAAAAATATATAGATAGACTTTTAATCGTTGCTTTTGGATCTATCCTACTTGTAGGTTGTGAAAATGCTGAGCCAACGATTTTTGAAACCCCTGATGGATTTATTCAGATGGTTTCTAGCACGGGAAGTGTAGGGGAAGATAGCCCAACAGAATTTGTATCGACTGTAGTATTTGGTGGCCCAAAAACGACTACTGATATTACTGTTAACTATACGGTAACTTCTTCAGATCCTGCAAGATATACTGTAAACCCTTCATCAGGAACAGTAACTATTCCTGCAGGTGAATTTACCGCAGATATTGCTATTCAACCAATAGATAATTTTGATGTAGATGGTGATGTACAAGTTACAATTGCACTATCACCTGATAGTTCTAGACCAATTGGTGTTGGTGGAGATGGCTTAGTTTCAGCTAGTAAAGTTGTTACGATAATTGATAATGACTGTCCAATTGATATTGCATCTTTCGTAGGTACGTATTCTGTAAGTGAAAACTTTACGGATGGTCCTAATTCACCAAGTGGTCTTTCTGACTTCTTTACAGAAGCTTATCAAATGGAAATGGCATTAGATCCTAATGATGTTAGTGGAACAAAAGTTGTTCTTACGAATTCAGCTGGTTTTAATACGTATATCAATGACGGAACAATTATGTCATTCGATACTTGTAATGGAAGAGTATCTTTCGATGCAGGTTTCCCAACGGTAGCATTGTTTAGAACATTTGTATACACAGCGTCTTCTTATAATGAGAATACTTTTGTAATTCAGTGTACTGGACCATTATCTACTTTTGGTGAGTATCAATTTACGTTGACTAAACAATAATAGGCCGAATACATTTTTATTTAGCTTAGTTTAAATACTATAAAAATAGCGATGAGATATTTCTCATCGCTATTTTTTGTTATTAATGATATACCTACATTTGCACCATGACAAACGGATCTACAAAAATATTCGGTATACGTGCCGTTATAGAGGCCATTAACTCAGGGCAAACTCTTGAAAAGGTATATATTCAAAAAGGCCTTAAGGGCCAATTATTCTCTACACTAAACGCTCTTCTTAAAGAACATTCTGTCTCGAGTAGCCATGTTCCAATCGAAAAATTAAACCATCTTTCTAAACATCAAAATCATCAAGGTGTTGTTGCTAAAATATCAGCAATAAGTTTTCATAATTTAGAAGATATACTTGAATCTAAACAAAACAACTCCTTATACCTATTATTAGATCAAGTTACAGATGTTCGTAATTTCGGCGCCATTTTACGCACAGCAGAATGTACTAATGTCGACGCTATTATTGTACCCATTCAAGGAAGTGCTCCTCTAAACGCTGATGCCATCAAGACCTCAGCTGGAGCAGCTTTTAAAATACCTATTTGTAAAGTAAATCATCTTTTAGATGCCATTTATGAGTTGCAAGCCGAAGACGTGCAGATCGTATCTGTAACCGAAAAAACAGAGGATACTATTTATGACATTGACTTCACAAGCGCTACAGCCTTAATAATGGGTTCAGAACATAAAGGAATCTCTCCATCTATATTGAAAATATCCGATAAGAAAGGCAAATTACCTTTATTAGGAGATATCGCTTCTCTTAACGTATCAGTAGCTTGTGGTGTCTCTCTTTATGAAATTGTTAGGCAACGAACGACGAATTAAACTTATTCCTCTTCACTTAAGTCAACAAAGTTACCATCGGCATCTAAGAAAATATCTATGTCATCATCATAATCATCACTTTCCCAGAGATAGGTCATTTTTTGCGGACCATAGTTTCTATAGAAAACCGCAAATACCAATCCTATGATAAAACCAGACAAATGACCCTCCCAAGATATTTCCTCTTTAATCGGAAAGATATACCAAATCATACTACCATATAGAAAAATCACCATTAAAGAAACCGCAATCAATCTGTTGTACTTTCTAATAATTCCACTAAAAAATATAAAACTAAACAGCAAGTAAACCATGCCACTAGCGCCAATATGATATGATGGGCGCGCGATTGCCCAAGTTAGTAAACCACTTAATATAAGTCCGTAGATCACTATTTTCATCGCTATGCCCCTGTAAAAATAAAACAGTGAAATAAGTAATACAAAAAGTGGAACCGAATTATTAAAAAGGTGCTGTAAACCACCATGTATAAAAGGAGAAAAGAAAATACCTCTTAATCCTAAAAGTGTTCTCGGAGCCACGCCATATTTATTGAAATTATAACCAAATTTAACTTCAAACCAATAGACCAACCACAAAAACAATACACTATACAACGGAATAGCCAATGTTGCAAGCGTAAATTTAAATTGTTTATGATCATATTGATTCATATGTGTTTCATAACAAAAATATCACCACAAATATAAAACAGTACAAATTGTCATCATTTTAGTTATTTTTGTTAGATGAATACTCCTTTGGCAGAGCGCATAAGACCTAAAACTCTTGAAGATTATATTAGTCAGCAGCACTTAATTGGTAAAAAAGGTGCCTTGACACAGCATATAAAACGAGGTGTCATTCCGTCTCTTATACTTTGGGGACCTCCAGGTATCGGTAAAACAACTTTAGCCACCATTATTGCGAATGAATCCAACAGACCATTCTATACCTTAAGTGCGATCAATTCAGGTGTGAAAGACGTAAGAGAAGTTATTGAGAAAGCTAAGAAAAGTGGAGGTCTATTTACAACAAAGAATCCAATATTATTTATAGATGAAATTCATAGGTTTAGTAAGTCACAACAAGACTCACTATTAGGTGCTGTTGAAAAAGGATGGGTTACCTTAATTGGGGCGACTACAGAAAATCCGAGTTTTGAAGTGATCCCTGCCCTACTTTCTAGATGTCAAGTATATATCTTAAATTCTTTTGACAAAGATGACCTAATTGCCCTCTTAAACAGAGCCATTAATGAAGATGAGTTCATTTCTAAAAAAAATATCTCTTTACAAGAAACCGATGCGCTACTCCAATTATCTGGTGGTGATGCTCGAAAGCTTCTAAATATTTTCGAATTAATAGTGAATTCAGAAGATGAACCTATTAATGTGACTAATGAGATGGTGCTCGCTAAAGTTCAAAAAAATACGGTTCGTTATGATAAGACAGGAGAGCAACATTATGATATTATCTCTGCTTTTATCAAATCTATACGTGGAAGTGATCCTAATGGCGCCGTATATTGGCTTGCTAGAATGATTGAAGGAGGAGAAGATGTTAAATTCATTGCAAGGCGTTTAGTCATTGCAGCTTCTGAAGATATCGGAAACGCAAACCCAACCGCATTGATTTTAGCCACAAATACATTTCAAGCCGTTTCGGTAATAGGCAATCCAGAATCTAGAATAATTTTAAGTCAATGTGCTGTATATTTGGCAAATTCTGCAAAAAGTAATGCTTCATACGCAGCTATTGGAAAAGCCCAACAATTAGTGCGAAATACCGGCGATTTATCTGTTCCGTTACATTTGCGCAATGCACCTACTAAACTAATGAAGGATTTAGATTATGGAAAAGACTATAAATATGCCCATACTTACGACGACAATTTTATTCTTCAAGAATTTTTACCTGAAGAAATTACAGGCACTCAACTTTATGATCCAGGAAACAACTCTCGTGAAAATTCCTTTAGAGATGTGCTAAAAAAACGTTGGAAAGATAAATACGGTTATTAATTAAAACTTAATGGTTAATTCTTTTCTAACTAGAGCTCCGTTTTCATAAAACTCAGCAATCCATTTGTTATTTTCCTTGTGTACGATTCCGTTATTATTCTTCAAAATGTATACATCTTTCATCGAACTTTTTTGTAATACATAAACTACTTTTGGGGTGCTGTCTACCAATTGAAAGCCGTATGGTTTTGTTTGAGCGTATAAAACATCAGTACTTATCACTTCTTTTTCTTCGATCTTAACTTCTGAAATTTCCTTTGCACTAATCTCTGACTTCTTTTCTTCTATTGCTTCTTCAATTTCAACGACTTCCTTTACTTCATCAATTTCTTTTGACGCTTCCTCAATAGTCGGTGTATTTACCACTGGTTTTTCAACAACTTCTTCAATAATTGGATCTTCTTCTTCAACAACTACCTTCGCCTGTATAGACGCATTACTATCGTAAGCATAGTCTAGAGCTTTAACCGATTCGAAAGCTTTACGTGTTGCCTGATGATAGGCTTTCTTAAATTCTTTTATTTTACTTTTTCCTTCGGAAGAAGTAAAGACTTCGTTATTTCTACAATCAATCAGCCCTATATTTACCTTGGTTGTAAACATGTTAGATTTATTATAAACCTTTGCTTTTAATGCAAGACATGGATTGTTATATAAATCTTGAGGTGCCTTCTCATCTTCAAAAAGAGCGATGAATCCTTCTTTATTAAATAAAAACTTTGTTAATGAATTTAATTGGTGCTTATTTTCTTCTTTCTGAAAATCAAACTTTCTTGGTACTAAAATATATTTGTAGCCATTTACATCATTTTGTCCGTTTGAAATTATGGTTGTAACACCAAAAACAACGAGTAGTAATCCGATTTTTAATTTCATTTGTAGCGCTTAAACTATTATTTATAAATGCTTTTTTAATTCATACAAATTATGAATACTTATAATTTCTTCATTTATAACCTGTTTCTCAAAGTTACAAAAAATAGCACTCATATTCATATTTAATGCTCCTTGCACATCAGCCTCCAAATTATCACCAATCATGATGCTATGCTCTGGCAATGCATTCGCTGACTGCAGGGCAAAATCAAATATTTTCGGATTTGGTTTTTTAACCCCAACACTTTCAGATGTAATTACCTGATCAAAATACTTTCTAATACCAGATCGTCTTAATTTCAGATCTTGAATTTCATCAAAACCATTGGTAATAATATGCATTTCATAGTTTGGCTCTAAATAATTCAAAACATCTATTGTTCCTTCGAATAATTGGTTGTAATTGGGTAAATTATCTATATATACTTTCGATAGATGATTTATCAATTCATCTGAAATTGAATAATTTAAGGCATCAAAACTCTCTTTTAATCGTTGATATCGAAGTATTGATTTACTCACCTTTTCTTCTCGATACATTTTCCAATATCTATGATTAATGGGTTTATAAATAGCTAAAAATGCGTTCATATCTATTGTAACAGCATTTTCCTTAAAAATAAAATCAAAGGTCTTGGCTGAATTTGATTCAAAATCCCAAAGCGTATGATCTAAGTCGAAAAAAACATGTTTTATATTCATAAAGTAAATTTAAAACTATTTATCATCAATACCACACAAGGATAATTTTTATATTTGATGAAACTTATCATTTGAATAAGAAGCGACATATTTTATTTCTCAATAGTTGGTATCCTTCGAAGGTAATGCCAACCAATGGTGATTTTATTCAAAGACATGCCGAGGCTGTAACTCTCAAGAATAAAGTAACAGCACTTCATATTATTTCTGACAAACAGGCGAAAGTTTCAGTTGTTATTACCGATGAGATTATTAATGACGTTCGTACATTAATAGCTTATGTGAAATTTACCAAAAATCCTTTTTTAAAGTGGTTTCGTTTTATAAAAGCTTTTAAAAAAGTTTATATGAAGATACAGCCTATTGATGTAATTCATGTAAATAGAATATATCCATTGGGTGTGTTTGCTTGGTATTTAAAATATTATAGAAATAAGCCATTTATTGTTTCTGAACATTGGACTGGTTTTTTAAAAAAACGTGGTGCTTCTATATCAAGATTAGAAAAATGGGTGTCGAAAAAAATCGTAAAAAGCGCTACATATGTGTGCCCGGTGAGTCAAAATTTAGCTGATTCAATGAAGGAACTAGGTTTGAATGGAAAATACAAAGTTGTTCCTAATGTTGTTGACACGAATCTGTTCGTTCCGAAAATTAATAAACGTGATCAATTTACCTTACTCCACGTATCTAATATGATTGATGAACACAAAAACATTCATAATATTTTAAAGGTTGCTAGTGAGTTAAAGAAAAGAATTCCTGATTTTAAATTTATTTTCATAGGAGAAGACTCAACCAAATACAAAGAAAAAGTAGCCGCGCTATCACTCCAAAATACAGTTGAGTTATTACCTCAAATAAAACATGCTGATGTTGCTGCACATATGCAGAAGGCTGACGTTTTCGTATTATTTAGCAACTACGAAAATTTACCTTGTGTTATTCTAGAATCTTTTTCATGTGGTTTACCAGTAATCTCTTCGAATGTTGGAGGCATTTCTGAATTTTTTCCGTCCAATTTTGGTTATCTAGTTCCTTCTCAAAACAACAACAAACTTTTGGAAACCTTGATTCGTTTCTACGAGAGTAAAACTGATTATAATAGTATACATATGCATGAATATGTACGGGATAATTTTAGCGAAGCAGTCATTTGCGACATTTTCTCATCATGTTATACTGATGCTCTAAAAGGATGATATCGACTATTAAAAATATCGTACAAGATTTTGCGAAAAGAGGCGGTATGGCTATATTTTTTGCCACTTTTGCTGCACGAATTTTATCTTTCATCGCATCTATAGTTGTACTTCAATTAATTGATAATTCAACTTTAGGTTTAGTAATTTATGCCTTTACTATTATCTCTTTCATTGTTCCAGTTAGCGGTTTAGGCCTACACCAAAGTTTAATTAGATATGGTGCATTGTTGGAATCAAAAGCAGAAAAAAACAGTTTATTTATTTACGTTTTTAAAAAAGGTTTCTTTTGGTCGCTCGTATTGGTCGCTTTTGTGATTGTTTTAAGCTTTTTATTTCAACCTACTTTATTAGAATCAAGAAACTATCTTATTGCCCTATCTTTAGTGATTCCGACTTCTTTTTTACTAGAAATAGTAAAAATACAATTGCGGTTATTTCATAAAAACGTTGAATTTGCTAAAGTTGAAATCATCTATGCCTTGGTACTCTTGGTAAGTGTATGCTCACTCAGTTATTTTTATGCTGAAAAAGGCTATATTTTTGCATTAATAGTATCTCCGTTAGTTACTGCAATATTATTTTTTAAAAGGCTAAATATAAATCTAAAGCAATATCAAAAGTTGCCTATTCTTGATAGGTCTTTCTGGGCTTATGGATTTTTCTCTAGCTTATCTAATGTGGCCACTCAACTATTAACGGCTATTGATATTTTATTAATTGGCTTTTTTCTATCTAATCCAGAAATAGTTACTATTTATAAATACATCGCCATCATACCACTAAGTTTATTATTCTTACCAAGAGTATTTATGGCTACTGATTTTGTTAAGGTTACTGAAAATATTTACAATAAAAAATTTATCTCAAATTATATTAAAAACTATTGTGGTTTATTTCTATTAATAAGTATAGGTATAGTTACATTCTGTTTTATATTCTCAAACTTTATATTAACTTTATTTGGAGAGGACTTTATAAATTATACCTCTTCTTTTATGGTTTTGATTATCGGGGTTTGTGGTATACTTATATTTAGAGGACTCTTTGGCAACTTACTGTCGGCTCTTGGTAAAGCCAATATAAATTATTGGATTGCCTTGGTTGCAATCTTCTTGAATATACTTCTTAATTATTTTTTAATTCCAACATATGGAATTTTCGGAGCCGCTATTACTTCAGCCTCATTAATGTGGTTCACTGGTATTGCATCTATGATATTATTCAATGTGCACCATAATAAATCAACCGAATAATACATACTTCTTATAATGATAATATGTTTCCTTTACTGCCCCGAAACTCTTACAAAAAGAGGCAATATTAGGTATCATCGAACCTTCAAAATCTAAGGTGTAATGGGTATCGGCATTTTGTGCTATCACATAATTTAATATAAATGACATGGCTTGTTTATCTCTACCTTCGACATTCATTGCAGAAAATAAGTAGGTAATCCTTTTCCTGTCTTTAAAGAAGAATGCACCTCCGATAAGTTCATTTTTTGAAGTAACTACACCAAGACTTTCAACCATATTGAACGAAGTACCTCGAAGCATCAAATCATTTAAAATATCATAGTCTGAATCGTTTTCTAAGACTTTTTCATCTTTATTCGCTTTGAACAATGAAATAATAGCCGAATAATCATGAATTTTACTAATAGTTAAATTATAATTAGAAGCTTGCTTAACATTGCTTTTCCTTCCTTTGCTAAAATTTTTAAAAAGCGTTTCATAAGATGCGTTTAACGATAATAGATAATTTGTTCTTCTTCTTACCTTCACATCATCGAACTTATTCTCTGAATTAAAAAAGATATCAATCAACTTAAACTTGCTTGGAATTGCTGAAATAAATTGTTGAACTAAATTGGAAGATACGGGGTGGGAAGAAAAAATACCTAATTGTTGAGACCAAGATACAAGATAGATATAATGAATAAAATATTTTCTTCGTCTTGGCAATGGCATTACAGCAACGTAATCATCTAAAATAAGTACATCCCAATCTTCTTTAGCAACAACATCTAAATACCAACTAAAGGCATATATACGACAATTACGAGCATTAGAAATACAATCATCATACTTCTTAACATCCAGTGCATCTCTTGTTAGGTAAGAAATCATTTATTAAAAGTAGAAATTTGCTTAAATATTTCGACGTACAATTTTTTCCAGCGAATCCACTTTCCACGATCACTGAGTGTTTCGTTATGAAATAATGTAATAAAAGTACCATTAACTTCTTGTACTTCACGAGCCAATTTCAATAGAACTTCATAGGACCGCTTATAAGATAGCCCTAAATAGTCTTTTAAAGTAACATCCATCACTGCAAACGGAAATATTTTTAAAGGCGTTTGTATTTCATAATCTAAATCGTAAAAGTAAAATGGAGTGCAAGTACTAGCTCTAAAACCGTAATGTTGGGCATATCCCATGGTATAATCTTCACTTATCTCTAATCCAATTAAATTTTGATATGTCTCTGGCATAGCCAATCTTAGGTAATGCTGTCGAGATAATTGAACTGGAATATTTGTAATCTCCTCCAACCTCTTCTTTTCTTTCTTTAATTTCAGATCATTCTTCATGGTAAAATAAGAAGGGTGCAATCCTACTCTACAATAATCGGCAGTCGATTTGATAAGTGATCGATATTTCGAATTTCGAGACGATGTATTCTTGTCGAACGTGGTATATTCACTAACTAAAAAGAAGAATATTGTTTTGATCGAATATTTGTTTTGTAAAGATATGAGTTTGTCAAAAGTGTCAAATGGATCTTGTCTAAATCCGAGAATAACCATCATCCTCAGCCAAACATCTTTAATTGACAATCTAAAAATGTCTTTCGCAAAGCCTCCTATTGTTCGTACTACGCCTTTATGCTTATAACAATAGGCAATATCTACATCGATCGTTGAAATATATTCAAATGTTCTTTCCTCAAAATGAAAGCTCTCAAACTTCTCTTGTAATAAACCTCTAAACTTGTACGCCCAAACATCTATTAAAGGCTTTTCTAAAAATTTATGCTTAAAAGCCAAACTTTCTTCCGCCGAGAATCTACCAAATTTATCCTTTAAATGCGGTAGATATTCTTCATACCGACTTAATAAATAAAAGCTTGCAGCAAAAATATCAAAAGGAATACTGGCATTTTGTTTATTTTGAAAAAAACAGGGTACACCTTGCCAATCTCCAATTTTAATCTCTATATCGTTAATTCCCTGTTCGAATAACAAATCTTCACTCTTCACAAAGAATTCATTCCCCAGAGGTTGTTTCGCATAGGTTAATTTCAATCCATTATGAGCAATGAACTTTTCAACCTTAGAAGTAAATTCAACCTGTACCTGTAATATTCTGGTGAAAATATGTTTGAAGGTATACGTTAATCTTGGTGTGACTTTTTGTGTATAAACTAGTAGCATTATAATAAATTACTATCTGCAAAGCTAAAGTAACCTTTTTCAGTAATAATTAAATGATCTAGCACTTTAATATCTAAGGTTTCACCTCCAAGTTGAACTTTTGCAGTGAGTTTTTTGTCGGCTGCGCTCGGGTTCAAATTGCCTGATGGATGGTTATGACATAATATAATACCAGTGGCTAACAATTCTAATGCCTTATTAAAAATAAGTCTTGTATCTACTATTGTTCCTGTTAAACCTCCTTTACTTAATTGCTTTCTGTAGATTATCTTATTCATATTGTTCAGGTAGATTACCCAAAACTCTTCGTGATCTAAGGTTCCTATTACAGGCTGCATAATTTCAAATACCAATTTACTACTCGTAATTTTATCTACTTTTAATGCCTCTTCTAATCTACAACGTTTGGCCAGTTCTAACGCTGTAATAATGGAAATTGCTTTAGCTTTACCAATTCCGTTGAATTGCATTAAATTTTCAACAGATAATTTACTAAATGCGTTTAGGTTATTATCTGCAAATGCCAACATCTTTTTTGCCAATCCCACTGCACTCTCTTCTCTATTTCCTGAACCTATCAAAATAGCAATCAGTTCTGCATCCGAAAGAGAAGCGCTGCCTTTGGTAAGCATTTTCTCTCTCGGTCTATCATCTTCATTCCACTGTTTGATAGAAAAAGGTTTTGACATCGGTATGATGAATTAAAATTATCATTTAAAGATATAAAAGAAAAAAGTAATACTTTTGCTGTTCCTTATTTCATTAAAAATAAACACATGAAAATAGTAATTGCTGGTGCTGGTGAAGTTGGTTTTCACTTAGCTAAATTACTTTCGTACGAATCACATGATATAACACTTATTGATCTTGATTCAGAACGTTTGGCTTATGCCGATAATAAAACAGACATCCGTGTAATGAAAGGGAATGCAACGTCTATTTCTGTTTTAAAAGATGCCAATGTAAAAATGACCGATTTAGTCATTGCAGTTACCTCCAACGAAACCATAAATATTACCATTAGTGTACTGGCAAAAAGACTTGGTGCAAAACGCACCATTGCCCGAATAAATAATTCTGAATTTATTGATAACAAAGAGGAAATTAACTTTTCTGAATTTGGAATTGATGAACTCATCTCAACAGAAGAATTAGCTACAAATGAAATAAAAATGATGCTCAACCAAGCAGCCTTTAATCATATTCATGAATATGATGAAGGAGAATTAAGTATGTTTGGAATTATGTTATCTAAATCGGCTCCTTTTGTTGGCATGTCGGTAAAGGAAGCTGCACTTACTTTTCCTGAAATTCATTTCATGCCAATTGCTATTCAATGTGAACATTCTGACGAGATAAAAATTCCTCGCGGTGATAGCGTTTTTAAGAGTGGTGACTTAGCCTATTTTATTACCTTGAAAGAAGGTGTTACAGAGTTATACAAACTAACTGGTAAAACGAAAGAATATGTGCACAATGTGATGATTCTAGGAGGAAGTAACATAGGTAAAAGAACTGCCAAAGAATTATGCCATAAAAAATTAAATGTTAAAATAGTAGAAATTAACAAAGACAAAGCTGTAGAATTGGCAGATGAGTTACCACATGCTCTAGTTGTTTATGGAGACGGTAGAGATTTAGAGTTACTTAAGGAAGAAAACATTGAAGATATGGATGTTTTTATTGCTGCTACCGAAAGTTCAGAGACAAATATTATGGCTTGTTTAATTGCAAAATCAAACAATGTAAAAAAGACGATTGCCTTGGCAGAAAATGTTGATTATTCTAAACTTTCACATTCAATAGGCATTGATACCATTATCAACAAAAAATTATTAGCAGCAAATAGTATTTTTCGACATATTCGAAAAGGTGATGTATTAGAAATTGCAACATTAAATAATTTGGATGCCGAATTACTTGAATTTCAAGTTCGCGAAAATTCAAAAATTACCCATAAGATTATTAGAGAGCTAAATTTTCCAAGAGAAGCAACCATTGGAGGCGTAATTAGAGACGGTAAAGGTTATATCGCTTTAGGAGATTTTAAAATACAGGCCAATGATAAAGTCGTTGTAAGTTGTTTAGCCGATGCAGTACCTAAAGTTGAGAAATTTTTTGACTAAGGATTTCAATTAGATGAAAAAACTAAACGTAAAAATCATTTTTCAAATGATGGGCTTTTTGCTCATTTTTAATGGTGCTTTTATGTTTATATCTGCGGCTATAAGTCTTTTTTACAAAGAAGATGCTGCTCAAGGTATTTTTTTCGCAGGTTTGGCCACCGTACTTGTAGGATTGTTATGCAGGTTTACAACTAGAGGTTTTAATAAAGTAGTAAAGAAAAGAGAAGGTTATATTGTTGTTACATTGGGGTGGGTTTTAATGTCTTTATCCGGAACGCTTCCATATCTTTTTACGGAGTCAATTACCACGTTTACTAATGCTTTTTTTGAGACAATATCAGGTTATACGACCACCGGAGCGTCCATCTTAAATGATATAGAACGAATGCCTAAGGGTATTTTGTTTTGGAGAAGTACCACACACTGGATTGGTGGTATGGGAATTATTGTGCTTACCATTGCAGTCTTACCTTTATTGGGTATCGGAGGAATGCAACTTTTCGCCGCTGAAGCTCCTGGACCCTCGGCAGATAAATTGCATCCAAGAATTACGGATACCGCGAAAAGATTATGGTATATTTATTTCGGACTTACCATAACAGAAGCGCTACTTTTAAAACTTGCCGGAATGAGCATGTTCGATGCCACGAACCATGCTATGAGCACCTTATCTACTGGAGGGTTTTCAACGAAAAATGCGAGTGTTGCTCATTGGAATGATACGCCCATTATACAGTATATAATCACTTTTTTCATGTTTCTCGCGGGCGTTAATTTCGTATTAAGCTATTTCGCTTTTAAAGGAAAGTTTAAAAAAATTATTAACGATGAAGAATTTGTCACTTACTTCTTTAATATTATTGGTCTTGTCATCATAGTCTCATTAGTTGTGTATTTTAACACAGATATTTCAAAAACTCCAACGGATACTCAATTAATAGCCCATCCTATGGTAAATGGTGAATTAGAAAGTGCTTTTAGGCATGGTTTATTTCAGGTTGTAGCAATTATTACCACTACTGGTTTCGTAACTGCTGACTTTACCTTGTGGACTCCTTTTTTAACTATATTGTTTTTTGTCTTAATGTTTTTTGGTGCCTCTGCTGGTTCAACGGCAGGCGGTGTGAAATTTGTACGACACATCATTATGATAAAAAACGGTTATTTAGAATTTAAAAGATCGCTTCACCCTAATGCTATCATCCCAGTTCGATTCAATAAAAAGTCTATTTCTCAAGATATCGTTTTTAATATTATGGCCTTTGTGGTCTTATATTTAATTGTTTTTGCCGTTGGGGCATTAGGCTTTGGTTTATTAGGTCTAGATTATGTATCTGCAGTAGGAGCAGCTGCCTCTTCTTTGGGTAATGTTGGTCCGGCTTTTGGAACGTTAAGCCCGGTACATAATTATGATGTATTACCAGTTATGGGCAAATGGTGGTCGGCATTTTTAATGCTCTTAGGTAGATTAGAGTTATTTACAGTACTTATTTTGTTCACACCTTACTTTTGGAAAAACAATTAGATTGAAAATTAAAGATCAGTTATATAATACGCTCATTTTCGATACATATCCTAAGCGCATTATTTCGTTGGTTCCAAGTCAAACAGAATTATTAGTAGATCTAGGTCTAGAAGAGCAAATTCTTGGAATTACTAAGTTTTGCGTTCATCCGAAACATTTAAAAAGTAAAAAGACTATTGTTGGGGGAACGAAGCAGGTAAATTATCAAAAAATCGAAGCCCTACAACCTGATATTATTATTTGCAACAAGGAAGAGAATACTAAAGAAATTGTAGAAACATTACAAAAATTGGCCCCAACATATGTTTCTGACATATATACCATTTCTGATGTTGAACGGTTATTTGAGGATTTTGGGTTACTTTTTAACAAAGAATTCGAGGCAAATAAATTAATAGAAGAATTACAATTTAACCTATCTAATTTTAAAAACTTTAGTAAAGACAAACCTCAAAAAAAAGTAGCCTATTTTATCTGGGCTAACCCATGGATGGTTGCTGGTGGAAACAATTTTATCAATGAAATGTTAAGCCTAAACAACTATCAAAATGTGTTTCAAAATACACCCAGATATCCTGAAATTGAGTTACACAAATTATCAGAATTGGATGTGGATTTAATTTTACTATCCTCAGAACCGTATCCTTTTAAGAAAAAA
This sequence comes from uncultured Flavobacteriaceae bacterium, assembly GCA_947500525.1. GTDB lineage: Bacteria > Bacteroidota > Bacteroidia > Flavobacteriales > Flavobacteriaceae > Aureibaculum. The sequence continues at coordinate 64,296 of CANMSH010000006.1, forward strand.
CATGCAGCAATCTTGCATCAATATACAAATGCCGATATTGAATTTGTAGATGGAGAATTTTTTAGTTGGTATGGCTCTCGATTATTAAAATCTTTTGACTATTTCAAAACCTTGCATTCATAAAAAAACCCAAAACTTTCGTTTTGGGTTTTCTCTTTTTTTAAGTCAATTATGGATTTTGATCTCCAGCATTTAGATTAGGATTGGAATTCAATTCACCTTGAGGGATTTGCATTCTGAAGAAATCTCCTTCAACATCAATGTCAACCAAACCAAAACTTCTGTGGTTCGACCCTGTGCCACTCCTATCTAATGGCTTCTTAAGTCTTTTTAAATCAAACCAAGAGACACCTTCTCCCCAAAGTTCAATTCGTCTTTGAAGATAGATTTCTTCTACAAGCGCATCTCCAGTACTTGTGGATCTTACATATCCAGGGTCTCTATTACTCACAATTTCAAAAAGTACATCAGCAGCAGTAGCATCTCCTAATCGAGCTTTTGCTTCTGCCTCTACTAAATACATTTCTGAGGCTCTCATATATGAGTAATCGCCTTCAAATACACCTGTTCCGTCAATAAACTTCGTATTCGTTAATTCAGGATAGGGAGATGATGTATCTCCTGGTGCCACCCATGCAGCTTTCCTTAAATCTGTATCAGGAATCATATCATAAAGTCTAGCGTCAATAATTTTATATCCTAAACCAAATCCTATTCCTCCATATCCACCAGCAGAACTGTCAAAATGTGAAAAGAAAGAAATAAAGGTAGTAGATGACTCATTATCAATATCTGCACCCCACATCCATTCTACGTTATTAATGTCATCAAAACCATCTGTAGCATAACTAGCACCAGGCATAAGATTATATGATGCTCTTGCCGCGGCCGCATTATCGGCAGCCAACTGCCAGTTTCCTGTTTCTAAATATACATTAGCCAAGAAACCATGTACTACACTTTTATCTATTTCTTGCTTCGTAGTTCTACTAAAACCGTCTAATAATGTCAATGCCTGTTCTAAATCAGGAATAATTTGATCATATACATCTTGCACCGTACCACGTCCTTTACCTTCTAAATCAATTCTATCAGGAATTGGTACACCCGGATCACTTTCGTGTCCAATATAAGTATGTGCATACACTCTTACCAAATTAAATAATGACAAACCTTTTATAGCCAACGCTTGACCTAATAACGCATTTTCTTCATCTGTTCTATCTGTTCTCTCTTGAAGACCATTGATGACACTGTTTGCATCTGCTATAGCAGTATAATACGTATTCCAAACAATATTAGTTCTACTACTAGTTTGTTGTCTTCCGTTATAATTGTATAAGAAGATATACCAGTTGAAGTTATTCAATACAATATCTTGGGCCATCATGTCGGTCATAGCCATAAATCCTTTTTGACCATAATCTACATCTACCCTAGCAGGATTACCCACACCAAAGGATCGTAAATTAGCATAAATACCACGTACAATAGCTGTTGTCGCTGCAGGTGTTCTTGCAACTTGATCAGCCGATATAGATCGAGCTGGTTCTGTATCTAGGAAATCTTTTTCACAACTCGTAAGTGTAAAAAACCCGACACAAATCATTAAAAATAAATATTTAAATTTTGTCATAACTTTTAAAAATTAACTGTTAAACCAAGTGATGTTGTTCTGGCTAAACCAAACTCATTAATTGCATTACCTGTAATACTTAATCTTGGGTCATAGCCTTTTCTAGCTTTTGCCCATAAGAATAAATTATTTCCAGTGGCATAGATTCTTGCTCCAGCTAAACCAAAGCGATCTAAAAATTTCGTATCAAAATTATAAGATAGCGTTACATTCTGAAGGTTCAAGTATGTTGCATCCACCAAGAAAAAGTCAGAAGTACCCGCCTGATTTACATCAGTAACATCCAACCTCGGAATTGAAGCTGTTGGATTCTCTGGTGTCCATGAATCGAAAACATCATTGTGAAAATTATCTCCGGCAGAAGTTGTACCTAATAAATTTTGATAAATACCGTCATATCCGTAACCACCTAGCTGATAGGCAAAGGCAACACTTAACGATACGTTCTTGTAAGAAAAGTTTGTAGAAAAACCGCCGTAAAGATCTGGTATTGCTGATTTACCTACGAAATTCTCTGTAGCATTTACACGGTCATTTGTCTCAACGCGCTCACCTGTTGGGTTACCATTTGCATCAAGAACATCGGTAAACCATAATCCATCTCCATTAGTCGGATCTACACCTGCAAATTCTCTCATGAAATAATCATATCTAGATCGTCCTTTTTCTAATCTAAACAATCCATTATCGATAAACTCATCTGGTAATCGCGTAATTTCATTCTTATAATGTGTTCCGTTCACACTTAAAGACCATTGAAAATCTTCCGTTGAAATGATATCAGCACTTATTTCGATTTCAACACCTTTATTTTCCATATCTCCAACATTTTCTGGTTTCGTACCAACACCATCACTCTGTGCTAATGGATTGAAAAACAATAAATCTTCAACTTCTCTCACGAAATATTCACCATTAAAACGCACTCTATTGTTGAACAAACCAAACTCTATCCCTGCATTTATATTTGTTGATGTTTCCCATACTAGATCTTCATTTCCTAATTGAAAAAATGTGATTCCTGGTATATTTCCACCGGCATTTACAATATCAAATTGATCGGTATAAGCATAGTAGTTTCTATTATCTTGATCTCCTACTATTGTTCTGTTATCCTCATATAAAATAGCATCATTTCCTTGTTGTCCGAAACTGGCTTTCAATCTTAAACTATTCATCCAAGAAACATCAAAGAAGCTTTCTTTGTTTACAGACCATGCTGCACCGACTCCATAAAAATTACCCCATTTATTCTCTGGTGAGAAAACAGACGAACCATCTCTTCTAAAACTTGCATTTAAAAAGTATTTGTTATCGTAGTTATAGGTAAGACGAGATAGATATCCTTCTACGGTATAATCTTTTTCGTATCCAGTTAAAAACTGAATATTTACACCATTGTCTAAAACTGATAGACCATCGATCACAGTCTCTGTTACTTGACCTGCGAGTAATCTAAAATTATAATCATTACTCTCATGACCAATTAATGCAGAAATACTATGCTTACCAAACTCTTTATTCCAATTTAACAACTGCTGATTCGCGGTGGTAACACCTCTATTTGAACGTGTGGTAATTCTACCATTGAATCGTGCTGCATCTCCTCCAATTGGTGTAGCAAATTGTGTAATATTTGCATTTGTAACATCTATAGATAAGTTATACGTAAATTCAAAATCTTTCAAAAATTTTACCGAAGCACTTACCCTACCTGAAAAGTTATCAGATACATTATCATCAATATCTAATAAACTTGTCGCTACTGGATTTGACGCCGACTTAAATGATGGTCTTGTACCAACGGCCCCAAAATCACCAGTTCCGAAATCATAAATTCGATTACCATTTGCATCTCGAATAATTTCTCCTTGAGCATTTCTACTAAAGACTGGGTATATTGGAGCTGTTCCTCTAGCCCAACCTGCAATATTACTCACATTACCCGAAGTAAAACGATTTAACGGATTATCAGATAATGTATGTGCATAGTTCATACTACCATTTATTTTAAGCCATTCTGTTGGTTTGTATTCAGAGGCTAATCTTGCTGTAGTTCTTTCAAAACCTGAGTTAATGATGATACCTTCATCTTCTAAATTTCCTATTGAAAAGAAAGTACTCGTTACATCATTTCTATATCTCAAACTAAGGTAATTTTCACGTCTAAACCCGGTTCTATAAGACTCATCTAACCAACTATCTTGATATAAAAGATTAGCATTTGCATTTACTCTACCTGTTGTTGGATCTATGATCTGACCTTCTGGTACGTCGTAGTTATTGTATCCAATTGGAAAATCAGGATTGGTTACAATATTCGCAGCGGCAGCTTGGGCTGCATCTGCTGGTGTCTCACCCGCGTCAATCAATCCAATTCGTACCCTGTCAAAAACAGCTTCGTAGTATTTTCCTGCACCCGTAATGATATCATATTCTGGCACCGCTCTATCGTTAAAACCTACTTTAGAATCTATAGTTACTTCTAACTTATCAGACGCTCCTTGTTTTGTTGTAATTATTACAACTCCATTCGCACCTCTACTTCCATAGAGTGCATTTGCCGAAGCATCCTTCAAGAACGTCATTGCTTCAATATCTTGAGGGTTAATAGAATTTAAATTACCATTAAAGACAATACCGTCAACAACGTACAATGGAGCACTCGATGAATTAATTGATCCAATTCCTCGAAATCTCACCGTTGGGTCTGCTCCTGGTGCACCAGATTGATTGATAATTTGGACCCCTGCAACTTGACCTACAAGTCCTTGCACAACAGATGCTGTTGGCACATCGGCTAAATCTTTCGTTTTTAATGTTGTTACAGATCCTGTAATTTCCTCTTTCTTCTGTGTACCATAAGCCACAACTACCACTTCTTCTAAAAGATTTCCGCTTTTGAGGGTAACATCAATTACATTGGAAGCTCCAACGGTTATTTCTTGGGATTCCATACCTACAAAACTAAATACCAGTATGTCACCTGTATTTGCTTTTAAGGTATACTTTCCATCAAAATCAGTTTCGGTACCCGTGGTCGTACCTTTAATAAGAATACTTACTCCTGGTAGCGGCCCCGTATCATCGGTAACAGTACCAGAAATAGTTTTTTCTTGCGCAAAAGTAAATTGCATAACAAACACTACTAGTAGTGTTAAAAGACTAAATCGCTTTGTTTTCATATTTAATTATTTGAATTAGTAAATAGAGATTCAAGCTCTCTTAATTGTGTACAGATCAAATAAGGCAGGCAATAAATAAAATACCTTTAATGAAGTCAAAGTTTAGTGGAAATTAAAAATAGATTCTTATTGCCTTGCCATAATTAATTCAAATACGATTCAAAAAAAAGGCTTCAATCTCTTGGCGCAGGTAATGCCTACAATAATTTACTTTTCCGAAGAATTATTACTGCTCATTTACGTTAAAACGTCGATTATCTCCTTGTTTTATTAACGTTTTTTTTAAAATGTTAAGGTTATCAAAACATATGTTAATGCCTTTTTTTGACAAAAATTGGTCGCTTATATTATGCTTTTAACAGGAAATGACAATGAGTTGGTGTAAACTTATAAACGGAAACTAAGATTAAAATTTATGCTTCAATAATTCATGATATTTTCTCACACCATAAAAAAAAGCCACCCCAATCGAGGTGACTTTTTCAACTAATGTAAATAAAGAGTTATTTATGGGTTCTGATCTGCTGGTGATAGATTTGGATTCGCATCTATTTCGGCTTGTGGTATTTTAAATACCCATGCATTATTGATAGATGGTCTATCTTGTTGATACGCTTCTTGGTACAATACGGCTGAAGCACCCGAACCACCATCTGCGGCATGGTCGATACCTTCATCCCATCGAATCTTATCTGTATATCCAAAACCTTCTCCCCATAATTCTACGCCTCTTTGAAACTTAATATGCTCCATCAAAGATTCTTGTGTATTAAATACGGTTGCATCATAGGCACTATCTCGTGCACCTCCTAAGGTACTTAAAGCGGCTTGTGCTCCTGCGATATCGTTCATCATTGCTTTAGCTTCAGCTTCTATTAAGTACATTTCTGAAGAACGCATGTAGATTACATCATCAGGGTCTATTGATCCAGGGTTCTTATTTTTAAACTTAAAGTGCATATACGGATGTGTATTAAATCTAGTAGTAATACCAAACGTAGCATTTATTTCTGCTCTTCTATCATTAAACGCATCTTGATCCGTATAATTTGGATCGTTCCCGAATCCTCCTTCTCCATTTGCCGCAGAGGTATTCGTATTTGGAGCATCAATAATAAAGACATCTTTTCTATAATCTGTGTCAGGAATTGCGTCTACCAAACGTCGATCAGCAATTTTTGGATTATTTCTTACCTGACTTCCGTTAAAGGTATTACTCAATAAATAAAAGTAAGATCTAAAGAAAGTAGTTTCGGCATCAATGACATTACTTCCCCAAATAACTTCTGAAAGATCATTTGTATTAAATCCAGACTTCCAATCAGATTCATTCATTAAGGGAAAATTTTGACGTGCCATTACAGCTGCATCAGCAGCAGCTTGCCAATCTCCTTTTGATAAAGCAACTCTTGCTAAAAGACCATAGGCAACATCAATACTTAATTGCGACTTCGTTTCTGGTCCACCACTTGGTCTAGCCTCTCCATTTGCATCTTGCTCATACATCAAAAATAATTGATCTCCTGTATCAGGATCTACACCTGCAGTTCTTAATAAAAAGAAATCAAATCTAGATCTTCCTTCAGCCCATCTTTTTGAACCGTTAATAAAAGGATCAGGAAGGCTAGTAATTTCATTCTTCAAAGTTGAAGCTTGCAATGTCATATCCCATGTAAAATCCCTGTTTTTAAGTAAATGTGCAGTTAAACCTAATTCCCAACCTGAGTTAAACATATCTCCAATATTTGTAGGGAAGGTGTTTAATCCATTACTCAATGCTATTGGTAATTCATATAATAAATCAGAAGAATTTTTCTTATAGTATTCTATAGAACCGTCCAAGAAATTGTTAAATAATGAAAACTCTAGTGCAACATCAAAATTTTCAATTGTTTCCCACAATAAATCGGCATTACCTATGTCTGTAAATATAATGGCTGGATCAGCAGCATTTGAAGTAATTGAGAATCGCGGTTGTGATAAAAAGAAATCTAATAAATCATCATTTCCTACTTCACCATAAGAACCACGTAATTTTAAACTATTAACAAAGGAAACATCTTGCATGAAATTTTCCTTATCTATTCTCCAAGACGCACCTACAGAGTAAAACGTACCCCATCTTGAGTCTCTGTCAAAAACCGATGAACCATCTCTTCTAACAGACGCACTGATATAATATTTACTGTCAAAATTATAGTTAGTTCTTAAGAAGTATCCTTCTATAGCCTTTCTTGTGGACTGACCTTCTAAGTTTACAATATTTGAAAAATTATCAAATTCAAAGATTCCATTTGCAGCTTGTACTGTTGCCAATCCGCCATTACTTGAAAAAGTTCTGTCAAAACTTTCATGTCCGGCGGTAACTTCCAAGTTATGCACATTACTGAACGTTTTCTTATAGGTTAAAATTTGATTGAAGTTTTCTACTTGTCTTCTAGATCGTTCTTCACCATATCGCCCATCTGGTTGTGCATCTCCAATAATGTCATTTTCATATTCTTTTTCAAGACCTTCATTAATATCTCTAGCATAATTTAGTCTAAGATTTAGACCTTCTAGAATTTTGAAATCTGCAAAAAATCTGAAACCATATGTATTGTCTCTATCGCGTTCATCATTCAATAGTAACTCTTGTAATGCATGACGTCCTTGGTTACGCGGTCGTGAACCAATATTAAACTGAGGAAAACCTTCTCCATTATCAAATACCGGGTTTCCAAAAACATCTCTTACAATGTTTCCTTGTTGATCATTCACATACACTGGATACACGGATCCAATATTTGCAGCAAAACCAAAAGGATTTACAATATTTCCTGTACCTGCTGAACTTGGACCAACTGCTTCTGAAATAGTAATATTTGCACTACCTCCAATAGTAATTCGATCGCTAGCATTAAATTCGGCATTCACACGGGCCGTTAAACGATCAAAACTCGATTTTCTTGCAAAACCTTCTTCATCTAAATAAGAGGCTGAGAAAAATACTTTATGATCTTCACCTCCACCAGAAACATTAACATTATAGTTTTGTCTTACTCCTGTACGTTCTAGCACATCAAACCAATCTAAACTCTGGTAAATTACGTTTGCGTTCGGATTTATACGTCCATCAGTACCTACAATTTGATCATTTGGCACATCAAACGGATTATAACCAAGTTGATTATATATATTGGCAGAAGCAAAAGCAGGATCTCCTCCTCCGGCTGAAGAATTTCTTAACGCTTCCCACATTACCTCATAATATTGACCTGGAGAGACTTGATCGTACACAGGTATACCTCTTGACACCAATCCATATTGAGTAGAAGCGTTTACCTGTATTCCTCCTTTGGTACCACTTTTAGTAGTTATAATCACCACTCCATTGGCTGCTCTAGAACCATATAAAGAAGTGGAAGCCGCATCTTTTAACACTGTAAAAGATTCTATATCTTCTTGGTTAATGGTATTTAACGAACCTTCATATTGAACACCATCAACAATAAATAAAGGATCTGTACTACCGTTTAGTGTACCTACACCACGTATCACAATATTAGGAGAAGATCCAGGTTGACCGTTTGTAGATGTAAATTGCACTCCCGTAGCTCTTCCTTCAATCGCTGCTATCGCTGATGTTACATTTCTATTGGCTAAATCTTTAGCACCAATAACATCTGCAGCACCCGTAAAAGCTTCTTTAGAAGAAGTACCATAAGCAGTTACAATAACCTCATCTAAAATATTATCTGTGACTAATTTGACATCAATCACATTTGGTAAACCAACTGTTTTTTCTTGAGAAGTCATCCCAACAAAGCTAAATACCAGTATATCTCCAACATTAGCTGTAAGAGAATACTTACCATTAAAATCTGTTTCGGTACCATTAGTTGTACCTTTAATTAAAATACTAACTCCCGGCAAAGGTCCAGAATCGTCGGACACAGTACCAGAAATAGTTTTCTCTTGTGCAAAAGTAAATTGCATGACAAACACCAATAATAGTGTCACAAGACTAAATCGTTTTGTTTTCATATTAAATTATTTGAATTAATAAAAGAGAGATTAAAGGAATCTCTTAATTTGAGTTTGAAAAAAGTAGGCAGGCAATAAATGAAATACCTTTAATGAAGTCAAAGTTTAGTGGAAATTAAAAATACATTCTTATTGCCTGGCCATAATTAATTCATATCAAAAAAATGATTTTAGATGGAGGAAAGAGGTAACACCTATAATACTTAACCTGAGCCGAGAAAGATTTACTAATTTTTTACGCTGACGTAACTAGATCGACACCATTCACTTTTTTGATATACTGTGTTGGAGTTAGATTCGTTTCTTCTTTAAAAGCCTTATTAAAAGTGACTTTGTTATTAAATCCAACATCGTAGGCAACATCAATAATATGTAAATTATTATAGACATCTTTTTTAAACATATCCTTCGCTTCTTGGACTCTATATTTATTAATTAAATTGAAGAAATTCAAATCAAAGTGCTCGTTTATTACCTGAGATATATTGTGACGCGTAGTTCCTAATTTTTGAGAAAGCATATCTAAGCTAATTGCATTGTTTTTGTATACCTTTTCTTCGTTTAGTAATCGCAACAATTGATTTCTTAAATCATTGGAAAAATTCTCTGTCAAACCTGACTTTTGATATTTAAGTATTTCTTCGGCAAAAATATATTTCTTACTAAAAACTCGTGGATTTACATAGGCCGTAAAACCAACATATAATACAATACACGAAAGAACTACTACTTGAGAATACAACATAAAATTATTATCTCTCATAAATACAACATGTGTAAGCAAGACGAACGCATAGATAACATAGGTAACCGGATACAATACGTTTAAAATAGCCATGTTCCGTTGCCACTTCAAAATTTGGCGATTAACACTTTTATTTTTATTTCTCAAGTAAATCTTAAAGCATAAAAAACCATAACTTACTAATGAAATTGCCTTAACCATTACAATTATCCGTAAAACATTCGCATAATTTTGATCTACATTAAATAACCCTTTCAATTTTAACTCGACGTCCAACGCATATACGGGTGCAAAGTAGATGACAATTGCTATGGTTGGCAACAAATGAAGCATATCAATCCATTTGAATGTATATCTGTCTGAAATTCTTCTAAAATAGAAATACAATAACGGACCATATAAGAAAGAAAACGTAATGGTTGCCCAATACGAATGAGGTATGTAAAATGTATAATTAGTTAAGTATAATGATAAATGTATGAGAAATAATGAATGACACAATACAAACAAACCGATTAGCAGATTTGCAATAGTATCTCCCTTCTTTCTGAGATTTAGAACTAAAGAAATGAAAAGGCCTATGACACCAGAAATAACAAAAAATAAGATCCAAATATCAATTTTAGGCTTATATGAACGAACGAGACCTTTAAACTCGTCAGAATCATGTATGTTCCTCAAAGAACTATTGTCTAAAATTGTAATATCATAGGTAGCCTTAATATACTTTTCAAGGTATGTCTTCGCTTTCGAAGCATCTCCTAAAAAACCATAGGTCAAGGCAATCCTCTCAAAATCTGAATTAGATAAAACGGCACCTTTCGAAATTCTGCCTTCATACCATTTAATAACCCTTGATGCGTTGTTATCGTTTATCTCATTATTATAGTATGTGGAGTATAGACTATCTACCTGAATTTCTTTGAGAAAAGAATCTGGGCCTGAAAGATAGTTTGCGGCATTTGCATGGCAGACGCTCACTACTAAGAATAACAAATATATTATTCTTGCTGACTTCATCGTTAAGGTATGCTAATTTGAATTTAAGTTAAAGATAACATAAAATTACCAAAATTCTTTGTTAAATGATTCGTTAATTATATGTTAAACCACTCAAAAACAGTAAGTCCCGATGTATTCTTACCTCTAATATTCTCTTTAATAATATTTTAACTCAAACGAATTATTACTCGATAATTATTTGTAATTTGCTCATGCTACAGTCTTTTTATTAACCCTATGATTTTAATACTAAAACATATTATTCCGAAAAATTATACCGGACTGGCAATCTATCCTTTTATCTTTCTCAAAAACAAATCTTTAAGCCAAAACGAAGTGCTCATCAATCATGAACGGATTCATTTAAAACAACAAATTGAATTGCTATGGATTTTCTTTTTTGTCTGGTACATCTTGGAGTTTACATTTCATCTAATTCGTTATCGCAACTGGAAAAAAGCCTATCACAGTATAAGTTTTGAAAAAGAAGCCTATCATAATGAAACCGATTTGGACTATTTGAAGTACAGAAAATTTTGGGATTTTCTTAAATATTTACGCTGAGTATACTCGATAATAAATTGTAAATTGCGCTCCAAAATAGTACTACATTTATGGAGCAAATTCATCCTTATACACCTACAAATAAAATCAGGATTGTCACCGCCGCATCCTTATTTGATGGTCATGACGCTGCTATCAATATTATGCGAAGAATCATCCAAGCAACTGGGGTAGAAGTCATTCATCTTGGACATGACAGGAGTGTTGAAGAGGTTGTGAACACTGCTATTCAAGAAGATGCAAATGCCATCGCGATGACCTCATACCAAGGAGGGCACAATGAATATTTTAAATACATGTTTGACCTTTTACAAGAGAAAGGCGCTCCACAAATTAAGATATTTGGAGGCGGTGGTGGTGTGATATTGCCCGAAGAAATCAAAGACTTAATGTCTTATGGTATTACCCGTATATATTCACCTGATGATGGTAGAAAAATGGGTTTACAAGGTATGATTAATGATATGATACAGCAATGTGATTTTCCTACTGGAGCATCTCTTGACTTTACGATCACTGACCTATCAAATAAAAACGATGCTCATTTAGGAAAAGCTATTTCGGCCGCCGAAAATTTCTCAGAAAAACATACCGATTTTATTTCTAAAATTAGAGAAAAATCTTCAAAGTCTAACATTCCTGTTTTAGGAATTACGGGTACTGGCGGTTCAGGTAAATCTTCTTCTGTAGACGAACTTGTGCGAAGATATCTAATCGATTTTCCAGATAAAACAATTGCCATCGTCTCTGTTGATCCGTCTAAACGAAAAACAGGTGGGGCGCTGTTAGGTGATCGTATAAGAATGAATGCTATAAAAAATGAACGCGTCTATATGCGGTCATTGGCTACGCGCCAGTCAAATTTAGCTCTTTCTAAACATGTTAGTGATGCGATAGATATCTTAAAAGTAGCGAATTTTGATCTTGTTATTTTAGAAACTTCAGGTATCGGTCAGTCAGATACCGAAATCTTAGATCACTCTGATGTCTCATTGTATGTAATGACCCCTGAATATGGTGCCGCTACGCAACTCGAAAAAATTGACATGATTGATTTTGCTGATGTTATTGCGCTTAATAAATTTGACAAACGAGGTGCGCTCGACGCTTTGCGCGATGTTAAGAAACAGTATATGCGTAACCACAATTTATGGGATACTCCTATGGATGATATGCCAGTATATGGCACCATTGCCTCACAATTTAACGATCCTGGAACCAATAGCTTATATCGTGTATTAATTGATAAGCTAAATGAAAAAACGGAAGCCAATTTTAAAAGTTCTTTTGGCATAGAAAAAGATGTTAGCGAAAAACAATTTATCATTCCTCCGAACAGAACACGCTATTTATCGGAGATTACTGAAAACAATCGTGCCTATAATAAATGGAGCAACGAGCAACAAAAGGTTGCTCAACAATTGTACGGTATTTATAAAACAATAGAGACCGTTATGAATGCTCCGGTTGTCTTGAATACAACTGGAATTCAGGAGGATCAAATTTTAAACAATGCAGATAATGAGAAAAAAGCGTTCTTAGAATTATTATGCAAAGAGTTTTCTCGGGTGAAAATGGATTTAAACCCGCACAACTGGGAAATCATTATCAATTGGCAAACAAAAAAACAGTCATACATAGACCCTATTTATTCTTTTAAAGTTCGTGATAAAGAAATTAAAATTGAAACCCATACGGCGTCGTTATCGCATCTAAAAATCCCAAAAATTGCATTGCCAAAATACGAAGGTTGGGGTGATATTCTTTTATGGAGTTTACAAGAAAATGTTCCTGGAGAATTTCCTTATACTGCTGGAATTTATCCGTTTAAACGAACCGGAGAAGATCCTACCAGAATGTTTGCAGGAGAAGGTGGGCCTGAACGAACCAACCGTCGCTTTCATTATGTGAGTTTAGGAATGGACGCCAAACGATTGTCTACAGCATTTGATTCAGTTACGCTGTATGGAAACGACCCGCACATCCGCCCAGATATTTACGGTAAAATTGGAAACGCAGGTGTCTCAATTTGTTGTTTAGACGACGCAAAAAAACTCTATTCTGGATTTGAGTTAACAAACCCGATGACGTCTGTGTCAATGACTATTAATGGTCCTGCCCCTATGTTACTCGGTTTCTTTATGAATGCCGCTATTGACCAAGAATGTGAAAAATATATTAGTTCGAATGGTCTAGAAAAAGCTACAGAGAAAAAAATAGAAGCAATTTATGCCAATAAGGGCGTCCCTAGACCTTCTTACCAAGGTGAATTACCCGAAGGTAATAACGGATTAGGTTTGATGTTATTAGGTGTGAGTGGTGATGAAGTTCTCCCAACAGAAATCTATCAGCAAATTAAAATGGAAACCATTGCCAAAGTACGAGGTACCGTTCAAGCCGATATTTTAAAAGAAGATCAGGCACAAAACACTTGTATCTTCTCTACCGAATTTGCACTTCGTTTAATGGGTGACGTACAAGAGTATTTTATTGAAAATAATGTACGTAACTTCTATTCTGTTTCTATTTCAGGATATCATATTGCCGAGGCGGGAGCCAATCCTATTTCACAATTAGCATTCACATTGTCTAATGGATTTACTTTTGTTGAATATTACCTTTCGAGAGGTATGGATATCAATAAATTTGGACCAAATTTATCCTTCTTTTTCTCTAATGGTATTGATCCTGAATACGCCGTTATAGGTCGTGTAGCTCGAAAAATATGGGCTAAGGCAATGAAACAAAAATATGGCGCCAATTCAAGAGCTCAAATGCTTAAATACCATATCCAAACTTCTGGGCGCTCATTGCATGCACAAGAAATTGATTTTAACGACATAAGAACAACATTACAGGCACTTTATGCTATTTACGACAACTGTAATTCATTACATACGAATGCCTATGATGAAGCTATCACAACACCAACAGAAGAGTCTGTAAGAAGAGCCATGGCTATTCAATTAATTATTAATAAGGAATTAGGCTTGGCAAAAAATGAAAATCCTATCCAAGGTGCTTTTATTATAGAAGAGTTGACAGACTTAGTCGAAGAAGCGGTATATGCCGAATTTGATAGAATTACAGAACGTGGTGGAGTCTTAGGTGCTATGGAAACAATGTATCAACGCTCTAAGATTCAAGAAGAAAGTTTGTATTATGAAACATTAAAACATACCGGTGAGTTCCCAATTATTGGAGTAAACACTTTTTTAAGTAGTAAAGGATCTCCAACAGTACTCCCTGCCGAAGTTATTCGAGCTACCGAAGAAGAAAAGAAATATCAAATTAATGTTGTTGAACATTTAAATAAAGGTAATACAAATGTCGCCACAGAACAACTCAAATTATTGCAAGAAAAATCGATACAGAACGAAAATATTTTCGAGCAATTAATGGAAGCAACCAAAGTATGTTCATTGGGTCAAATTACCAACGCCTTATTTGAGGTAGGCGGTCAATATCGTCGAAACATGTAAGTAGGCACATTTTCAGTGAAAAGAACCTCAAAAAACATACGACTTGAAAATACTAATGAGTTCACCTCAAAGCTCTTCGAGTGGTCGCAACAATTTAAACAAATTGCTTGGTTAGATAGTAATAATTACGAGCAACAGTATAGTACTTATGATCTCGTGCTAGCTGTCGACGCGAATATTATTTTGGAAACAACTTATAAGAACGCTTTCGATCAATTAAAGCAATTCAACAATGACATCAACGACTATATTTTTGGATATCTTGGGTACGATTTAAAAAATGACGTTGAGGCGTTAGCTTCAAACAACCTCGACGGATTGGGATTTTCTGATTTGTATTTCTTTCAACCAAAAAAACTCTTTTTGATAAAAGGAAATAAACTCGAAATTCAATATCTGAAAGACTTTGAAGGAGAGATTGATTCAGATTTTGAACTTATTTCTGCATACAAAAGACCATTAAATCATATCGATCACAATGTAAAAATTCGCAAAAGAATTACAAAAAAGTACTATTTAGAACAAATAGAGCGTATCCTACATCATATTCGCAGAGGAGATATTTATGAGGTTAATTTTTGTCAAGAATTCTATGCCGAAAACACAAGCATCAATCCTTTTGAAGTTTTCAAAAAACTAAATGATATTTCAACACCTCCTTTTGCAAGTTTTTTAAGAATAGAGAATCATTACGTTCTTTCGGCATCGCCTGAACGCTTTGTAAGAAAAGAAGGTCAAACCATTATTTCACAACCAATTAAAGGCACTGCAAAACGACATACAAACAAAAAAAAGGATCGGCTATTAGCTGAAACTTTAGCTCAAGATGAAAAAGAACGATCAGAAAACATTATGATTGTTGATTTAGTTCGTAATGACTTGTCGAAAACAGCATTAAAAGGCTCAGTAAAAGTGACAGAATTATGTAAGGTATATTCTTTTGATCAAGTGCATCAAATGATATCTACAGTAGTTTCTAAGGTATCCCAAGAAATTGATACGACAGACATCATAAAAAGCTTATTTCCAATGGGTAGTATGACTGGCGCACCAAAAGTTTCTGCAATGCAAATTATTGAAACCTTAGAAGCCACAAAACGTGGTGTATATTCTGGTGCTATCGGGTATTTTACACCGTCAAACGAATTTGATTTTAATGTTGTTATTCGAAGTATTCTCTATAATGAAGCACAAAAGTACCTTTCTTATTCGGTGGGAGGTGCCATCACTTCTAAATCTAATCCCGAAAAAGAATATCAAGAGTGTTTATTAAAAGCTATCGCCATGAAAATAGCATTAAAAAGTTAAAATTCACAAGCAAAATCATCCGTTTTCCATATAATCTTTCCAGAAGATATATCTTCAAATGTAAAATTCTCATCACCGATTAACCCAATATTTTCTCCTTCACAATTATAAACTTGAAAAACTGAATTTGCAAGCGGATTACAATTACCAAAAATAATAATTGCTTGCTGGTTATTGGTAGATTGGATAATGTACTCATATTTTGATAATACGGTTACATTTTTTTCTCTTTCTTCAATTTCGGCCTTTAACCAGGGTAAATCTGTAACAGGATTATCAACTAAACAAAATTCGTTAGACCTAACATCATCAGCAGAACTACATGAGCATAGAAGCAAACAAACAATTAAAATTTCAAATAGTGTTTTCATATTAGAAGATCTTTTTTGTTTTTTAGACTCCTAAACTTCAATTTGGTTGCTTTATTAAAACCATGAAATGCGCAATTTTGGCATCAAAATTGAGATATTAGTATTGATTAGGTTTATTCTTGTATAAATACTAATTTTGCCGAAAATTGATTAATCAAAAAAGAAGATGGATATAAACATGTTGAAATGTAAAATTCACAATGCTACGGTAACTGAGGCTGACCTTAATTACGTAGGTAGTATTACTATTGATAGTAATTTACTAGATAAATGTGGATTATTGGAGTATGAAAAGGTGCAGGTAGTCAACAATAACAATGGGGCGCGCATAGAAACGTATACCTTTCGTGGAGAGCCTGGTAGCGGTATTATTTGTTTAAATGGAGCTGCAGCACGTCATTTTGAAATAGGAGATACTGTGATCATCATGGCTTATGCCCAACTTTCTGAAGAAGAGGCTAAACAGCATAGACCAACTGTAGTTCTCGTTGATGGAGAAAATAATATAACCAAAGTAGGAAACTACGAAGATAACGGTATTATTAGCTAATCTTTTTTAAAAAACTGAGTTCGAATGAGTTCTCAGTATTTTTTAACATTCTTGCTACGTATAAAGAGCTTTTAATACTTTTGAAAGTAACTTTTTGCATATGGAGCATACCGAATTTAGTTTCAACTTTTACAAGACCCAATTTTTTGGTCAATATTTTAAATCATCTACAGTAAAAGGTGTTATTATTCTTGTGCATGGTATGGGAGAACATTCGAGTAGATATGGCGATTTTCTTATTCCAAAATTCTTAGAACAGGAGCTCTCGGTCATTACATTTGATCAATTTGGGCATGGTAGAACTGAAGGCAAAAGAGGTCACAATCCTAATTTTGAAGCAATATTAGAAAGCGTAACAATTGTGAAGAATAAAGCAATTGAAGTTTTCGGAAAGCTACCCATGTTTCTTTACGGACATAGTATGGGAGGAAATGTGGTGTTGAACTACGCCCTTAGAAAAGATCATAACTTTAAAGGAATTATAGCTACAAGTCCTTTTCTTAGAATATCCTTTACACCACCGGCTTGGAAATTAACCATGGGGAAAATTATTCAAAAAATCGCTCCCGCCGTGACAATGCCCAATGAACTGAATCCATCACATTTATCTAGAGATAGAAACGAAGTAACTAAATATATAAATGACCCGTTGATTCATAATAAAATAAGTCCAAATTACTCTTTGACTTTCTTTGAAACGGGAGATTGGGCAATTGCCAATGCAGCAAAATTAAAAACACCAACATTGGTTGTTCACGGAACAGAAGATAAAATTACTGATCATAAAGCATCAGCAGAATTTGTAGAAAACACCAATGGAACTGCTAGTTTAGCATTAGTTGATAAAGGGTACCATGAATTGCACAATGACCTAGAAAAAGAGAAATTTGTTAAAACAATCATAAATTGGGTGTCAAACACCTTATGAGGATTGATGCCTTAAAATTTTAACAAAAGTTGAACCCTTTTAATCTAATCATCAATGACTTAGAATTAAAACTTTAACAAATTTTAAAAAATCTTTTAGATATTGTATCGTTATATCTTTTGGATAAATCATAATGTAATGGTAATTCTATTAAATAAATTTGTATATTTTTGTTGCCATCGCTAAAAACATTTGTTAATAACATACAGAATGAACAAACCCCTATTCATACTACTATTATTAGTGTCATTTATCAGTTCTGCACAAGATAATGATAGCACAACTCCATTAGACTCAAAAGAAGTACAAAAAGAGACCAAATTAGAATTAAAAGCGGCGAAAGAAAAAAAGGTCGCCGATTCTCTAAAACTAATCAATCATAAAGAAGCAACTCTCATAGACAGTTTATGGCTGAATTCTATGTACAATTCTCCTTTATTTGATAATGATCTATTTGTACTCTCGTCCGAAAAACTAGAAGATACTGTGGCCATCGAACTCTCTAGTGAACTATTAAAAGAACGTTTAACACATCTTAATAGCAAGACACCATTTAACGTTGCATATAACCCTTCTTTAGAACGTATCATTAAATCTTATTTAAAGCATCGTAAAGAATCACTGGGGAACTTAATGCAAAAAGCAAAATATTATTTCCCCATGTTCGAAGAACATCTTGATAAATATGATTTACCGCTCGAAATAAAATACCTGGCAATTGTTGAATCAGCGCTTAAACCTAGAGCTCGTTCACGTGTTGGTGCTTCGGGTCTATGGCAGTTTATGTATTACACGGGTAAACAGTTTAATCTGGAAGTAAATTCTTATGTTGATGAACGACATGATCCTTTAAGAGCAACAGAAGCTGCCTGCAAGTATTTAAGCAGTTTATACAGTATTTTTGGGGATTGGGATTTGGCATTGGCCGCATATAATTCGGGCCCAGGAAATGTTTCTAAGGCGATTCGTCGATCTGGTGGCAGTAAAAACTATTGGAATATACGTAGTTATTTACCTCGAGAAACAGCTGGATACTTACCCGCTTTTTATGCTACATATTATATTCTAGAATATGCCAAAGAGCATAATTTACAATCTGATAAAAGTTATTTTAAAAATTTCGAAACAGATACTATCATTGTAAAAAGGCAACTCACTTTTGATCAAATAAATAGAGTATTAAAAACTGATGATGAATTATTAGAATTTCTGAATCCACAATACAAATTAAATATAATTCCTTTCATAAAAGGCAAGAATTACACCCTTCGCTTACCAAAAAATATGATAGGTAAATTCGTTTCAAATGAAGCTCAAATTTATGCTTTTGCTGAATCCGATGATGCCAAACGTGAAAAACCACTACCTAAATTATTTCAAAACCCGCAGCGTATTAGATACAGAGTTCGCAATGGAGATTATTTAGGGAAGATTGCAAAGCGATATGGAGTAGGCGTATCTCAATTAAAACGTTGGAACGGATTACGAAGTAGTCGTTTAAAAATTGGACAACGATTGACTATTTATCCAAGAAATTATACTTCTAACAGAAAAAAAAGTAGTACATCTTCGCGTAAGAAAAAAGTTGCAACGACTACTCCGAAAGGTAAGTATACCACTTATGTTGTACAAAAAGGAGACTCTCTTTGGTTGATTTCTAAAAAATTTCCGAAAGTTTCTGTTAGTCAAATTAAAAAATGGAACAATATTTGGAGTGTAAAAAGTTTGAAACCTGGAACTAAATTGAAAATATTTAAAGGCTAGGTAATAACTAACTCACTTAAAACTTTCAACATGAAAAAAGTTCTTCTTTTAGCATTCATTATTTTAGCGGCATCAGCATGTAAAAATAACGACCAACTCGTACTTAAAAATTCGATGGGTCGAATCAATAGTTTGGTTATCGTTATTGATAACTCAGAATGGCTAGGGAAACCTGGTGATGCACTCCGCAACATTATCGGTGCACCTGTGTTAGGGCTTCCGCAAGAAGAAAATCAATTTTCGGTGACTCAAACACCGGTAAAAGCATTTAAGACCATATTTCAAACGAGCAGAAATTTATTGTTAGTTGGGTATGGAGATGAAGACACTTATAAAGTTAAAACTAATCTTTATGCTGCGCCGCAATTAGTGATGACAATTTTAGGTAAAGATGAAGCTTCCTTATTGGCACAAATTGAAAAGCATAAAAAAGATATCATAGACGTTTTTAAAAATGCCGATATAGAGGTATATCAAAAAAAATTAGCTGCTAGCTTATTAAAAAATGATACTATTAAAACGCTAAAAAAACTGAACGTTTCATTAGACATTCCTGCCGATTATAGGAGAGTTGATGATACCGGTGATTTTTTATGGTTTAGGAAACATATCGAAAAAGGAGACATGAATCTTTTAATATATGAATTACCTCTAAAAGAAATAGATTCCATTGAAAATTCAATTGCCGCAGAAAGAGATATCATTGGAAAAAAATATATTCCTGGACCATCTGACGGGTCATATATGATTACTGAAGCCGCCTATGCTCCTCATATTATGCCTACTGAACTCAATAAATTACCAGCTTTTGAAACACGTGGTAAATGGGAAGTGAAAAATGATTTTATGGCCGGTCCTTTTCTAAACTATACGGTTATTGACAAAGCTAACAATCGTCTTCTTGTATTTGAAGGCTTTACGTATGCCCCAAATGCTGATAAACGTGACTATATGTTTGAATTAGAAGCCATTATTAAAACACTGAAAATCTAAAAGTTTTTAGAGGAAAACGTTTCTATTTCACCTTTTTCGGATATATATATTAAATATCCTTTAAGATTACCGTGCCCAGCTAAAAATCCTTTTGCTTCTTCTAGAGGCATTGCCATTAATGCCGTAGCATAACCATCAGCATCTGCGCAATCTAATTCGGTAATTATTGATACACTTAAGATTTTACTTTGTGTTGGGTACCCCGTTTTAGGGTTGATAATATGTACATATTTTTCACCGGTAAGACTGTCTACTTGAAACTTTCTATAACTGCCCGAAGTGGCCATTGATTGATTGGTCAAATTCACTACTTTTGCGATAGAACGAGAACCATCAAAATTAGGTTCTTCAATACCTGTTTTCCAAGAACTTTTAGAGGGGTTCAAACCTCGTGTTCGAATTTCACCACCTATTTCTACTAAATAGTTTTCGACATTGCGAGACTCTAAAAAACGTCCTGCAATATCGACAGCGTATCCTTTTGCAATTGCATTAAAATCAAAATAGGTAAGTGGGTTTTCCTTTGCTATTTTTCCATTTTTTAGATGTACCCTGTCAAAACCCACAAGATTCAACAATGCTTTTACCGTCTCCGTATCTGGAACATTCGCTACTTTCTTTGGCCCAAAATTCCATGCATTTACCAAGGTTCCTATAGTAGGATCAAATATTCCTTTTGTCTCTTTAAATATTCGTTCAGATTTTCTAAATACCTCTTCGAAATAATGATCTATAACTACAGTTGTATCTCCATTGTTTATTTTAGAGATATCAGAATTAGGTATATAAGTTGACAGTGACTTATTTATAAGATGAAAGACACTATCTATTTGCTTTGTATAATCGTTCTGAGCATCGTAGGTAATATGAAAAGTCGTTCCGAAAGCAATACCTTCCAATTTAGTATATTCTTGTAACTCCTCTTTTTTTGTAGCTTTCTTGCACGAAAAAGCCAAAATTAAGAGCATAGATATAGCTATATATTTTAATCTCTTCATAATTACTTTAGATTCTTAACTTAACATTGTCAAATATAAAATTTTAAAGTTTGTTAAATTCCTACTAAAATCAATTTAGCTCTCTTTATTTTTAATACCTTAGTATCTTAAATTAAAAACTCTAATTATGAAGAAAATTTTTATACTAGCCATTAGCTCAACTTTGTTGCTTTCGTCTTGTGTTTCACAAAAAAAGTTTGCTGAATTACAAACGGAATTTGATGCAACTAAGCAGCAATTAACAGATGCCAATGGTAAAGTATTAGCTTGTCAAGTAGAAAAAGATAAGTTGGCAAATCAAATGGCCGCTTTAGAATCTCAAAACAAATTTTTAACAGAAAATAACGCAAGTAATATGCGTCAAATTGAAAACTTGACCATGTTATCACAATCAGCAAGTAGCAATATAAAAGATGTTATTTCTCAATTGAGCGAAAAAGACAAGTACATTAATGGTATTCGCGGTGCTATGTCTAGAAAAGATTCTATCAATTTAGCATTGGCTGTGAATTTGAAAAGTGCGTTGGCAGATGGAATTCAAGATGAAGATATTATAGTAGACGTAGAAAAAACGGTCGTATACATTACAATATCTGATAAATTATTGTTTACCAGTGGAAGTTCAAATATCTCTTCAAAAGCAAAAGGTTTATTAGCCAAAGTAGCAGCAGTAATTAAGGAAAAGCCAGAAATGGAAGTAATGGTAGAGGGATACACTGATAATGTGCCGATTAAGACTGCTAGAACTAAAGATAACTGGGATTTAAGTACGCAACGTGCGAACTCGGTGATTAGAGTATTGCAAAATGATTACAAGATAGACCCTAAACGATTAATAGCTGCAGGTAGAAGTGAATATTTACCATTAGCTTCTAATGATACAGCTGAAGGTCGTTCTAGAAATAGAAGAACAAGATTTGTTATTTTACCGAAATTAGATCAATTTTTTGACATCTTAGAGCAAAAGCCTGAAGCCGGGAAATAACCTTTTCATATAATGAATAAAAAAGCCCGTCAATTTGATATTGACGGGCTTTTTAAATTATTCCAATGAAGGAGAATACTATACTTCAACAATTGAAGCACCAGGTGCATTGTTTTTTACAGATTTTATTCCATTTTCCATTGTAGAAGTAGATGCATATTGTTGACTGCTTCCGATTACTTGACCATTAGTAGATTTCAAGTTAAAGAAAGGTTTTCCGTTTTTAGCTTTTAATCTATCAAAGCACTTATCATCTTTACAATTTTTTTGTACCGATGCGATTCCGTTTTCACATCCCTTTTTTGATGAATACCCTTCGCTCGATAAGATATTTTGGCCATTACTCGCCTTTAATCTAAATCTAAATTCCCCTCTTTTGTCTTTG
The DNA here is from genome assembly GCA_947500525.1 of uncultured Flavobacteriaceae bacterium. Classification (GTDB taxonomy): domain Bacteria; phylum Bacteroidota; class Bacteroidia; order Flavobacteriales; family Flavobacteriaceae; genus Aureibaculum. Next base: position 87,218 of record CANMSH010000006.1, read on the forward strand.
TAAACTTCGAATTTTCCCATTGTTTATTTTTTTTAAAAGTTTAGTTTAGTCTACAAGATATAAATTTCATTTTTAAAATTAAAAATAAATGCTTCTTCATTTGTAAATCAACTATATTTTAATAATGTCTTTCTCTAAAATTTGTAATACTCAAAATCGCTTATTCTAAGACTTTTACAAAATCATCGAAGGCTACATAATAGGGTGTATCTTTAAAAACAGGCATTTCTACACTTTCTGCATTTGCCAAACCTACCCCAGCAAACCATACATGGGCATTTTGTTTTTTGGCGTGCTGCACAAAGGTTTCCATCCAAATTGGATCATATGAATTATTCTCTTGTAAATTTGTCGTCGCCTTTACTAAAACAAATATGGTGGGTTCATTTTTTTTATAAAGTACAAATTGCGGATGTTTTTTCAAGGTACTATTAATAGCAACAAATTCATAGCCCATTTGTTGTAGTTTTTCACCTACAATATTCATCGCCAAATTATGAAGTTCTTGTGCTGATAATGCCGTCATCTCAACTATTATTTCTTTTTATTACGCCTATTATAATTTTTATCACCACGGGTTTTGGGTTTCTTATATTTCTTGGCAATCTCTCTCCGATAAGAACCTCCTTGGTTGGTTTTGCTATTTTTCTCACTCTTTTCGTGAAAAGCATCTCCCGCAACATGGGCATTTGAACCTCTATTTCTACGATTTTCTACTAAATCTTCTTTTGGTCTTTCATCAGGAGTTAGTTTATTAGATATCTCCACTTCATTTGGGAAAGGAACTACCGGGATTTTATAATCCATTAATTGTTCTATCCTATCTTTAGCTTCTTGCTCCTTTTCTGTAACGAATAACAAAGATTCTCCTTCATGTTTTGCTCTACCTGTTCTTCCGATACGATGCATATAATTTTCAGGAAACTTTGGTGTATCAAAATTAACCACATGGCTTATTTCATTTAAATCAAGCCCACGAGACATTACATCAGTAGCAATTAATATTCTATTATCTCCTTCATCAAATTGCTTAATAGAACGCATCCTATAGTTTTGTGTTTTATTAGAATGAATTACACATCCTTCTGTAGGATATTGTTCTTCCAGCACTTCAAACAATCTATCGGCATCCATTTTATGAGACACAAACACCAGCACTTTGTGATACACTTCTTTATGTCGCAACAAATGCACTAATAAATTAGCTTTCGTATAAAAATTTTTTACATCAAAACATTGTTGATTAATGTTCTCAAGTGGTGTACCACTTACGGCAATAGATACTTTGTCTGGCGCGATAAAATAATCATCAATAAGTGCATCTACATCTTCGGTCATTGTTGCCGAAAACATAATGTTTTGACGACGTTCTGGTAGAAGTTCAAAAATGTTTTGTAGTTGAAATCGAAAGCCGAGATCTAACATAACATCAACTTCGTCTATTACCAATTTTTGTATTGATTTTAATTTTAGCGCTCTACTCAAGGCCAGATCATACAAGCGACCTGGAGTCGCTACAACTATATCTGCTCCTACCGCTATTTCTTGTTTTTGTGTGTTGATGTTTACCCCGCCAAACACGCCCAAGGTACGAACATTCATATATGCCGTAAGTTTACCTACCTCTTCTACAATTTGCAACACCAGTTCGCGAGTTGGCACTAAGATTAATACTCTTGGATTGACTTGTTTCGAAAATTTCAAATCTCTAAGTATCGGTAAAATAAATGCAAAGGTTTTTCCGGTACCGGTTTGCGCAATACCTACCAAATCTTTACCAGAAAGAATTTTAGAAAAAGATGCCTCTTGTATTGGCGTAGGTTGAGTAAAACCCAAGTCGTCAAGCGCATAGTGTAATTGCTTCGTTAAGTTTAAATCTTCGAACGTGCTCATGACAAATTAAGTTTGTGCAAATTTAGCCAAAATTAGCTCTTCATGACTATTGAATGTTTTTAATAATAAATTATGTAAATTTAACATCATCAAGCTATTGTACTACTTGTCGCGGCATATCGCTCAAACATAAACCAATTAAACACTGTAAGCGTGCTCAAATTCTTTCGAAGAATCAGACGAACCCTATTGTCTGAAAATAAATTTTCAAACTATTTCTTATATGCCATAGGCGAGATTATTCTGGTGGTGATTGGTATTCTTATTGCGCTTCAGATTAATAATTGGAATGAGCATAAAAAAGAGCGTAAAAAAGAACAAGCATTTTTAAAAGAAATAAACCTTGATTTTAAATCAAATAAAGCACAGTTAGACTCTATCATTAATTATAATAAAGTTAGTTTACATGCCGGTATGAGAGTATTGGATGCTATTGAAAAATTCGATTTAAAAAACCCAAAAGTGAATGATTCGAATGTTCATTTTACCGATAGTATTAAAAAGTATTATCCTTTGTTATGGCGAAATAAGTCATTCAACCCTAAAAACGGATCTGTCGAAGCACTTTTAAATTCTTCTTCTTTCGATCTTATTAAAAATGATACCTTAAGAAGAAAATTAATCTCATGGAAAGATGTATTGGGTGATTATTTAGAAGAAGAAAAGTTTGCTATTAATTTTTTATTCGATGAGTATCATCCTTGGCGTCGAGCAAATTTTGATCCGGATTTGACCGATGACCCTGAGTACATCACCGCATTCTTTGGCAAAACGCATCGAAATTTTATAAATCAGCGGTGTGGTGATTTGTATAATAATCTAAAAACCGTAGAAGAAGAAGGAGTGATCGCAATGATCGATACCATTATCCGCCTAACTCAAGCTACAAATACAGATTAACAAATATTCTTTAGTGCTTTTTCTTTGAAACTAGTTCCGGAAATTTTTGCTGAAATCGTTTTAACCTGGGAATAGACACGCCCTGAATATAACGGTTGTTAGGATTTAGGCGTTCGTAATTTTGATGATAGTCTTCGGCGATCCAAAACTTTTGAAACGGATATACTTCAGCCGCCACTTTCGCCTTAAGCTTCTCTGTTAGAGCTTTTTTCTTTTTCAATATAATCTCTTTTTGGGCAGCATCTTGATAGAAAATAATAGAACGATACTGAGAACCACGATCAGGTCCTTGACCATTGACTTGAGTTGGGTTTTGAGAACCAAAATATACATCAACTAACGTTGAAAAAGAAACAACCTTAGGGTCGTAAATTACCTCTACTGCCTCGGCATGCCCTGTTCTACCGGTATTACTCCCTTCATATGTTGGGTTTTTAGTAAATCCACCAGAATAACCGTTTATTACCTCTTTTACACCATTTACACTTTCGTAAATAGCCTCTACACACCAAAAACAACCACTCGCAAAATAGGCTTTTGCTAATCCTTTTTCCAGAGGTACTACTACAGGATCGAGTGTTAATAATTCCAATTGCTTCTTTTGCATATTGGTCATTTTCTTCTTAACCGGCGTTGTTTCTGTTTGTGCTTTTCCTTGGCAGCTAAGTGTAAGAAGTACCACGACCAACAACATTGATTTTATAGTGTTCATGTGTGTTATTTTCGAATTTGTCGTAAAAGACAAATAAAACTAACTCCAAAGATACTGTTAAACAAAACAAGTCAACCAAGTTGACCTCTTCTTATTTAAAATTGAACTTAAAAAAGTTAAGGAACGCATCGAACAAATTTCCTTTAAAATACTTTTTTTTACATCCGTAACAGAAATATCTTCGGCTACTAGGTAATAAGATTCTTTGATGTTTCTTGCGATGTATCCTCTCCAACTCGGAGTTACAGGTAGGGCAATTCATAATGTTTAGCGTTTACGTATTAACGACGATAAGATAAGAATATTTTGCGACTTACGCTAAAACCATTTAATACTTACGGTTTTACGCTTTATTAATTACGTGTAAACATCAAACTATTCGTAAACCTTTCTAAGTGCAATGGAATTCATCGATCAAAAAAAAACCGACTTTGAGGCCGGTTTTGCTTTTATCTAGATCCTATGGTAATAGGAATATTATCAAGGTTTACCCTCCAAAATCATCAAATCTTATACTTTCATCTGGAATTCCAAAATCCTCACCCATTTTTTGAACTGCTTTGTTCATTAATGGAGGTCCACAGAAATAGAGCTCTATATCTTCCGGTGACTCATGATGATTCAAGTAATTATCAATCACACAATTATGAATAAATCCTACGAAACCATCTCCTTCACCATCAATACCATCTTTAACTTTCCAGTTATCTTCTTCTAATGGCTCAGATAAAGCTAAATAGAATTTGAAATTCGGAAAATCTTTCTCTAACTTATAAAAATGGTCTAAATAGAATAATTCTCTTTTTGAACGACCACCATACCAATAGGTAACTTTTCTTCCTGTTTTTAACGTTCTGAATAAGTGATATAGATGTGAACGCATTGGTGCCATACCAGCTCCACCACCTACATATAGCATCTCCGAATCAGATTCGTTGATAAAGAATTCACCGTAAGGACCAGAAATCGTTACTTTATCACCAGGCTTTTGAGCAAAAATATATGAAGAGGCAACTCCAGGGTTTACATCCATCCATCCATTCTTAGCTCTATCCCAAGGTGGGGTTGCAATACGCACGTTTAACATGATCTCTCTACCTTCTGCAGGGTAAGAAGCCATCGAATAGGCACGTTCAACTGTTTCATTATTTTTCATTACTAAAGGCCATAAACCAAATTTATCCCATTCAGCTTGAAATTTATCAGCAGTTTCATGCTCTTCAGGATGTGCCGTTATGTCGATATCTTTATAATTGATCGTACATTGTGGAATTTCAATTTGGATATATCCACCTGCTTTATAGCCCATATCTTCTGGAATTTCTACAACAAATTCCTTAATAAAAGAGGCTACATTATAATTTCTTACTACAGTAGCTTCCCACTTTTTAATACCAAAAACTTCTTCTGGTATAGTGATATTCATATCCTGTTTTACTTTCACCTGACAAGACAAACGCGCTCCTGCTTGTAATTCTTTCCGAGTAAAATGTGGCGTTTCGGTAGGTAATGCCTCACCTCCACCTTCTAGCACATGACATTCACATTGAATACAGGTACCTCCACCTCCACATGCTGAAGGTAAAAATATCTTTTGTGCACCTAAGGTAGATAGTAATGAATCACCCGATGCCACTTCAATTTCCTTTTCACCATTAATGGTAATTTTTACCGGCCCAGAAGGCGATAACTTTTGTTTTACAAATAATAAAAGACCAACTAACAATAACGTAATTGCTAAAAATGCACTTACTGTTGCTAAAATTGTTCCTATTGTACTAACTTCTAAAAACATATTATTGATTTAAAGCTGTTGTGTTTTTTGTTGATTCTTCTTCTTTTTTGGCTACATCGTCTTTCTTCTCATCTTCTATCTTAATTGCCTGTTCAATCTTTTCTTTTTTGTTTCCTTCATCTTCACCAGTCAACATTCCTCCAAAACTTAAGAAACCTATTCCCATCAAACCAGTAATTATAAATGTAATTCCTAAGCCTCTTAAAGGAGCTGGTACCGACGAATATCTAATTTTTTCACGAATGGCAGCAATGGCTAAAATGGCTAAAAACCATCCTATACCTGAACTTACTCCATAATTTAACGCCATACCCAATGTTGGTATTTCACGTGCCTGCATAAATAATGATCCACCTAAAATTGCACAGTTCACGGCAATTAACGGTAAGAAAATACCTAATGAGTTATACAATGCTGGCGAAAATTTCTCCACAACAATCTCTACTAATTGTACCATGGTAGCGATTGTCGCAATAAACATAATGAATGACAAGAAACTTAAATCATACTCAGCATATTCTGGTCCTAATGTTTTTGCCAAAGCTCCCGGTTGTAAAATATACTGATCTAATAACCAGTTTAATGGAACTGTTACTGCTAATACAAATATAACTGCAGCTCCTAAACCCACTGCCGTTGCTACTTTTTTAGATACTGCTAGGTAAGAGCACATCCCTAAGAATGTTGCAAATACCATGTTATCTATAAAAACCGATTTAAAAAATAATTCTAAATGTTCCATATCTTTATTCTTGTTCGATTAATGCTTCATTTCTACTACGCTGTACCCAAATAATCAATCCAACCACAACAAGTGCCATCGGAGGATATAACATGAATCCATTATTTTCATATCCAAAAGCATACAATCCTGTTTTATCTACTGGGTCTCCTAACACCGGAATACCTAATAAGGTACCCGTACCTAATAACTCTCTGAAAAATCCTACGATGATTAAAATAATTCCATAACCCGCAGCATTTCCTATACCGTCTAGAAAAGATCTCCAAGGGCGATTAGCCAATGCGAAAGCTTCAAAACGTCCCATAATAATACAATTGGTAATAATCAATCCAATAAATACCGATAAGGTTTTACTTAAGGAATATGCGTATGTTTTTAATACCAAATCAACAATAATTACCAAAGTAGCAACCACTATAAGCTGTGCGATAATTCTAATTTTTGAAGGAATAATATTTCGCATCAATGAAATTACAACGTTACCAACACCCATTACAAATAATACAGCAATGGTCATCACAATCGATGCCTTTAACTCTGCTGTAATCGCTAATGCCGAACAAATACCCAATACCTGTATCGTAATTGGATTATTATCGGTTAACGGATCGGTAATTAGTTTTCTGTTTTTCTTAGAAAATAAAGGTTCACTTGGTGCCTTTACTACTTTTTCTTGTTCTGCTACTTCTGCCATCTAATCTTATTTTAATGTATTGAAATATGGTAAGTACATTGCTATGTCTTTTTTAATCATTGCTGTGACACCGTCTCCTGTAATTGTTGCACCAGCTAGTGCATCAACTTCATTATCATTCTTATCTAAATTCTTAGGATCTGCATTTCCTTTAGCAACTACAATGCCTTTGAAATCAACACCGTTATAGATTGACTCATCTGCAAAGTCTTGATAAAAATACGCCGCCGTGATATTAGCTCCTAAACCTGGAGTTTCTGCTTTATGATCGAAGAATACTCCTTTTACAGTTTTTAAATCGTCCTTTAAAGCGATATAACCCCAAATGGCATCCCATAAACCAATACCTCTTACCGGCACGATATAGAATTTTTCACCACCTTCTTCACCTATAAACAGTGGTAACTTTCTGGTGTAAGAAGCATCCGCTTTTACCCGATCACTTTCTTTCTTAATATCAATCAAATACGCTAAACTATCTTGCGTTACTTTATCACCTTCTATGATTAATTGCGTCGTAATGTATTTACTAAATTCTTTTGTTACCTTATCAGTAGAAACAAAACTTGTCGCATCTTCTTCATTACCAGATAGGGTTGCTTCATTTATCCCCATAGCGAACAAAATATTTTGTTGCTTCTCTAACTTTTTATTTAAGGTAATTGTTGGATTAAAGTACGACGCTGTAAATGCTAATAACGAACCGACTACCAATACCATACCTATGGCAAATAAAACGGTGTATACATTACTTTCTGTATTTCTAGCCATGACTTATGCTGTTTTTGCTTTTAAACGTTTCATTCTTCTTTTTACATTGCCTTGTACCACATAATGATCAATCGTAGGAGCGAACACATTCATTAATAGAATGGCTAAGAATACTCCTTCTGGATAGGCCGGATTAAACACTCGAATTGCGATCGAAATAAATCCGATCAAGAATCCGTAAATCCATTTTCCTTTATTTGTTTGTGCCGCAGTTACTGGATCTGTAGCCATAAAAACGGCTCCAAATAAAATACTACCTATGAACAAATGTTGCCAAAAATCGACGCTCATTAATCCATAAAATTTACTTCCTTCAGTAATCCAACCTGCGTCAACTACACCATTAAATATTAAGCCCATTACTAAGGCTCCAACTAAGGTACTTACAATAATTCTCCAACTTCCAATTTTTGTAAAAATTAAGAATAAGGCTCCTAAAATAATTAAGAGTTTAGAGGTTTCGCCGATAGAACCAGGTATAAATCCTAAGAACATATCCGAAAGTGAATACATCACTTCACTATTTTGAGCATAACTTCCCAAAATTGTTTCTCCAGAAATGGCATCTAAATTTGAACCTGCTATTATTTCATTGTTTCGCTCTACTGCACCATGAACCCAAACTTTATCACCACTCATCCAAGTAGGATAAGCAAAGAATAAAAAGGCTCTAATTGTTAAGGCGGGATTTAGTATGTTCATACCAGTTCCACCGAATACTTCTTTACCAATTACAACACCAAAAATAACGGCAACGGCCAACATCCACAGCGGAATATCTACTGGCACGATTAGAGGTACCAACATACCCGTAACTAAATACCCTTCTTCTACTTCATGACCTTTAATAACTGCAAAAACAAATTCAACAGCCAAACCAACTCCGTAGGATACGATTACCAATGGTATAATTTTCCAGAAACCAATCATAAAGTTATCTACGGTCCAAAATCCTCCGCTAAAAAAACCACTGGTTACGCGTTCTATTTCACCTGTTGCTAAATAATGTTGGTAACCTGCATTGAACATACCAAATAATAAACACGGCACTAATGACATGATTACAATATTCATGGTACGTTTCAAATCATCGGCTCCTTTTATATGAGTACCATTATGAGTTGTTTCATTTGGTAAATACAAAAACGTGTGGATTGCATTAAATGCAGGAGCCATTTTGGTGCCCTTGTACTTCTCTTTTAAGTTGTGTAAGTTTTGTTTTAATCCCATAATATTAACCTATTTCCTCTAGCATTAAATCTAATCCTTCTCTTATAATTTGTTGATGTGGTTGCTTTGACACACAAATAAATTCGGTCAAGGCAAAATCTTCTGGAGCTACTTCATACATTCCGAGTGCTTCCATTTCATCTAAATCTTTATATAAACATGCTTTTAAAATTTGCAATGGATATATATCTAAAGGGAATACTTGCTCATAAGCACCGGTCAACACAAAAGCTCTATGCTCACCATTTGTATTTGTATTTAAATCGAATTTTTTATTAGGAGTTAACCATGAAAAAGTCAACGCTCGAGAGTTTGATATTTTATTGAAAACTGGTTTGTTCCAACCAAAGAATTCATAATCATTACCCTCTGGGATTGCTGTGATTTGGTTATCGTAGTAACCTAAGAAACCATCTTTGTTAACTTGGGTTCCAGACAATACATTACCGCTAATAATGCGCTCATTTGTTTCATCTAAATTTGAAGTTACTACATCGGCTATATTAGCTCCAATTAAGACCTCAACGTAAGACGGTGTTTTAAATTTAGAACCAGTCAATGCCACTGTTCGTTTTGCATTGAACTGCCCAGTTAGTAATAATCCACCCATGATCACCAAATCTTGTGGTGTAACTACCCAAACAACTTCTCCTTTATTGATAGGATCAATTTTACCTATTTGAGTACTTACGTTACCGCTTGGATGTGGACCTGAAACTTTATGCACAGAAACTCCACTAAGGTTGGCCAATGGAGAATTTCCATTTTTTGCAACACTCACATGAACCTTCCCTTCCGTCAATTTAGTCAATGCTGTTACAGCTACTTGTAATTCTGCTTCTTTACCTTGTAGCGTATAATCTAAATCTGCCGCCAAAGGAGCACTAGCATATGCCGAAATAAAAATTGCTTTCGGTGTTTTCGTTGGGTCAGCCACAACATCATATGGACGTTGTTTAATAAAAGGCCAACAACCAGCAGCCAATAGATGCGCTTTCACCTCATCGTTTGATAATTTAGTAACATCTTTTTTACCGAAATTTTCAAACTGCTGTTGCTTATCAGCTAAAATTTTAATCTCTAAAACTTTACGTTTAGCTCCGCGAACGATCTCAACAATTTCACCACTCACAGGAGAGGGAAATAATACGGTCTCATTAGCTTTGTTGTAAAAAAGTGCTTCACCAGCTTTAACTTCTTCACCTACTTTGACTAATAATTTGGGAGTAATTTTATGAAAATCATCAGGTTTTACGGCATACACACTACCTAAAGGAATTGTAGTTGTTGATTTGTCTGCCTCGCCCACCAGCTTAACATCTAAGCCTTTTTTGATACGAATGTCTTGTGACATATTTAAAATTTGAGTTTATTGTCTTTTAAAACGCTGCAAATTTAAAAATTTTGACGATGTTATGTAAGTATTTAAAGCCTTAGATTTATTATTTATATTAATTCTAAATAAAGTTTCGTTTGGTCTAATTAGCTTTTAGTATTTTTACAAACCAAAATGGTATAACATTTGATTCACACATTTCAAAAAACTGCAATGTTCTGCATTACAAACAACATTTTTTCGATTTTAGTATGTATTTGCCTTACTCAGATAGGTTTTGCACAACAAAAAGTAGTGATTAAACCGCCCAGTAACATTAAATCGGTTGTTTTTAGTCCGTTAAGAGTGAATGAGTATGCTCCCATTATTAAGTTAGGCACTTCTTTTCAGTTAAGTTTTGATGATCTTGATGCTCAACAAACACAGTACAGATACAAAATAGAGCACTACGATTATAATTGGGAATCTTCAAATTTAAATAGTACCGAATTTCTAAACGGTTTTAATGATGACCTCATTCGCGATTTTGAAAATTCATTCAACACCTTAAAAGATTACACGCACTACAGTGTAAGAATCCCGAATGAAAATATGAGCATAAAAATTAGTGGAAATTATATAATTAGTGTTCTTGATGAAGATGACGTAGTTGTTTTTTCGAAACCGTTTATAGTGTATAACCCATTAGTTGATGTTGGGGTGAGCACTCATAGAAACAGAGATATTTCAACAATTAACACAAAACATAACGTTCAATTCATTATTAATTATCCAAACTTACCGATTAATAACCCAAGTAATGAAATTAAGGTTGCCGTTTACCAAAATAATGATTGGAATACTGTCAAAAAAAATATAAAACCTCTCTTTGTAAGAGGTACTCAGTTATTATATAAATACAACTCGAATGTCAATTTTTGGGCCGGAAACGAATTTCTATTTTTTGATACAAAACAAATTAGAAACGCGACTAATAATGTGTACCGTACTGAACTGAAGGATATTTTCAACACCTATTTATATTCAGACGAAATGCGGCTAAATAGACCTTATACATTAAATCCTGATATTAATGGAAATTTTCTTCTTAGAACCGTTGACAATGATGATGTTCAACTTGAAGGTGACTATTCTTTGATACATTTCAATTTACTCGCTACCCAAAAATTGGAAGCTCAAGCTATTTATGTCTACGGTAACTTTAATGATTGGCAATTGAGTGATGAAAATAAAATGACCTATAACACAAAAACCAAATCTTATCAGACGCAACTTTTACTGAAACAAGGGTTTTATAATTATAAATTCGTATCCGTTGGCAAGGATGGTGTTGTGCATCATCACACAATCGACGGTTCACATTATCAAACCGAGAACAACTATACGGTCATTGCCTATTATCGACCCTTCGGTTCTCGTTACGATCAGGTGATTGGTATCGGTAATGGTAATTCTGAAAGTTTACGCAACTAATTTCGACCAAAGACATCTAACAACTAGTGAACTTGCTAATTATAAAACAATTAGTATCTTTGTTTCACCAGTTTAAGTTAGTGGTTATCTATGGTTCAGCAAGTAACAAATGGCATTAAAATTTCTGTAAAGACTAATTTTGAAGGTTCTTCTTATCAAAATTATAGAATGCTATTTTCTTTTAGCTACAGCATTACAATAGAAAACCAGAGTAATGATTCTGTGCAATTAGTAAGCCGCCATTGGAAAATTTTTGACTCTCTTAAAAACACAGAAATTGTTGAAGGAGAGGGTGTTATAGGCGAAAAGCCCATTTTAAAACCTAAGAAAAGTTACACCTATAGGTCTTATTGCAATTTGACATCTCAAACGGGATCGATGCGTGGATTTTTCAATATGATTAATTTCACTTCTACGAAAAAGTTCAAGGTGAAAATTCCTTCATTTCAATTAAATGTACCCGCTATTTTAAATTAAAATTGCGAAGGTTTTCCTGTTTTTATTAAAAAAAACTATTTTTAACCGATGTTAAAATTGTTTAAAAAGAATAAAAAGGAGAAACTTCCAGCACGACTTCGTGGTAATTCTTGTTTAAACTGTAATGACCCTTTAAAAGGGGAAGAAAACTTTTGCCCTAATTGTGGGCAACGCAACAACATTAATCAGCTAAGCTTTAAACTATTCGTCGAAGAATTTTTTGGCGATGTCTTTTCCTATGACTCTCGATTATGGGGCACCGTTTTTCCATTGATCCTCAAACCTGGTAAAGTCGCTTATGAATTTGTTACAGGAAAACGAAAAGAGTATATAAATCCTTTTCGCACCTATTTATCTGTATCGTTAATTTTCTTTGTGATTTTAGGTATGATTAAAACCATTGAACAATATAACGGAGATGGAACACAAAGCAATACCAGTTCTTTCTTAAATTTTAGTGATGATGATGACAATAATAATGGAAAAAACGAATTAACAACTATTCAAAAAGATTCAATAATTGAAGCTGCCTTACTAAATGTTAAAAAAAATGCCGCGTTCGATATTGACTCTGTCTTAGAAGCGAACAACATTAATATTGATAGCATTGACACTGACAAAATATCGAATGATTCTTTAAAAACGAAACTGACCGAAAATAGTTCTTTTGCGAAAAAAGTTACCGCATTTTATGATTATCATGAATTACATCCTGATCATGCTCCAGCGCAAGCTTTCGATAGTTTAGATTATCCGAATACCTTTTGGAATCGCTTTTATTATGATAAAGCCGCTAGTGTTTACAAAATTAAGAATGATAAAGGGGGCGGAATTTTAGATCAATTCATGTCAGGTTTATCAATAGCGATCTTTTTATTTTTGCCAGTTTTTGCTCTATTTTTCAAGCTGCTTTATATACGGAGAAAGTATACCTATATGGAACATATGGTTTTTGTGTTTTATACCCAATCAGTATTCTTTTTGTTAATGTTGTTATTTATCATTGTCTATTCTATAAGTAAGGGTGAAGATAGCTTGATAGCAATTTTCTTATTGCTTTTTGCAGTATATATATATTTAGCAATGAAGCAATTTTATAAGCAGGGGTGGTTTAAAACATTCATCAAGTTCACTATGATAAATTTCTCTTTTTTGATTATGTCAACAATCGGCATGTTAATACTAGGGGCGATTTCCTTTATATTTTATTAATTAAGGTTTTATGAACTGAGCAAAGAAATTGCGGTTGTTATTTTTTGAACTAACCAATAAGGAAAACTCATTCTTCATACTCAACTCTACAGAAACATCGTTCAGTTGCTTTAGAGTACTACTCTCAATATCTACAACGGGAAACTCAAGAGGAGTTTCGACATATTTTTGAAGGTTTACGTATGCTTTAAATTTACTCTTCATTGTTTTTATTGTTTCGTCTCCAAACTCTTTGCTCGTCAAGATTTGAACAGTTCCATTTTGCTCTTTCGCATATAGTTTATAGAGTGGAATACTTGTAAAAAGCGTTTCCCCTTCAACGAGTTTAATCGCACCATTTTCATCAAAATAAGCATATAAATCATCTTCTTCTCCTAATTGCATCCTCAGGTCGGGAACAGTCAGATTCTGAATTGTTTTTTTCTCTATCTTATTAAAATCATCATCATACTCGTATGTAACAATCGTATCATTTTTTTTATTGACAGATTTTAAATTGAATACGAAATTCCCATTCCATTTATCCACAATTGAATCAAGAGATAACTTCGTGAAGTTATCGAATTTCTTTTTGGTTTCTTTAGAAAATAATGCCTGAAAAAGCGGATGTTTTTTGTTTATTTGCGTTGCTATAAATCCAACCGAACTTTCTGGATTTTCATTGTAAGAAACATCCAAAAATAAGTTAGAATTTACCTTCCCTTTAAGGGTAAATAAACCTTTTGTAAAATTACCTTCTAAAAAATCAGATGCCGTATTTACGTATGAAATGGCACTTTCTGATTTTGAAATTGATGCTAATAAATTAGAACTTTCTTTATGAAAATTAGTTTCTCTAAAAATCCGTTCCATAGTACTAGATACCGAATGATTTTGTTGCTTTTTCAGGGCAATTACTAAATTTTCATCCGAAATGGCTATTGTAATGACACCTTTGTTGAAAATATCTAATTTAGCATTGCTTACTTGAACAAAACCTTCTTGCACCAAATAAACTTTTAACTTATCTAAATTTTTCACAGCTATAAAACTGCTAAACCAAGCATTTTTTAGAGACGAACCGTTCGTGAAAAACACCAAATTTTGAGGGATAGAAATAGCTTTTCTTAATGATTCTTTTTCTTTTGTACGCCTTTTAAAATTGATATATTTTAATGGGTTTTTTAAAACATCAATAAGTACATGATGTTCTATTTGACGAACATCAACATACACAATTTCAGTGGCACTAACCGGTATTTTACCTTCTATCGGGGCTGCACGTTTATAACGATAAAAATATAACATTAAAAGTGCTGCGCAAACAACAACAAAAAGGTATCCAAGTTTTCTCCTCATTCAGCCTTACTTAGCAGCGAACTCAATAAAGTTAAAAAAAGCTTTTAACGAGTTTCCCTGAGAACCAGAAGTATTAATCTTCATTTCAGAAATCATTTTACTTCCCTTCATTTTGGATGATTTAAAATGAGCATCCTTGAAATTTTCTTTTGCGTATTTCATGAATCCTACTTCTTTAGCACTAAACTCAGACGATGGTATTCTTGACAATATCTTCTCACCATTTACATAAAAAGTAGATGCATTTTTTTGGATTAATTTCTGGTGCTTTCCTAGATTCTTAACGAATCTATCATTTACAATATTAGAAATCTTTGCCTCAGAGGTGGTGAAAAACAAAATATCGTTTTTAACCACAGTATATAAGTCAACCGGAAGTTCATTCTTAGGCACATTTATTTTGAAGTAACCCGCTTTATTTTCAAATAGCTCATATTTAATTCCAAGACGCGCCGCTTTATTTAACAGTTTCGCTTTTTTCGAACCAATCATAATTGTAAAGTCAGGTACGACATCTTTTTTCGTCTTTTTAACTTCCTTTCTTTTGTAGTCTTCATCATATTCATAAGAAGTATAGGTGACTTCTTTCTCACCAAAATCATTTAACACAAACAACATATCACCAGTCATTAACTCTCCTATGGCCTCTTCATCGAGCAACAATGATAAAAAATCACCGCTTAGATCCATTTCCTGTTTATATTGAGGCATCATTCCACCATACATACTCGTCATCAACGCTGGGTACTCCTCAAATAGTGCTTGCATATCCATTGAAAAACTCATATATGCTAAGGCATCATTCTGATTAAAATAATTAAAGAAATTCTTATTCATTTTAGAATTATATACCTTTTTAAAAGTTTTTTCCCATTCAGAACTTACCTCCATTTCCATAGTCATTCGCGTCGCGTTTGTGTCGAAATATAAATTAGCGACTACACTTTTAAATCCGTTATACATATTTCCTTGAAGCCCCGCCAATGATCCAATACCCGACATTCCGTAGAGATTAGACATGATTCCGCTCATTAACCCTCCATAATTCTTTACCCATACAGAAGCTGCGGCTTCTTTGTCTTTACTAGCCAAGTAATTTTTATCATTCAAAATAGAGCGACCACCTCTTCCATTAAAAATAGAAAGAGCATATGATTTTGCCCATTGAGAAGTAACTCTTTTCTTTACATTATAATATGATTCATCCTCGCTCTCTGCCTGTTTCATAAAGCGCTCTTCGTTATCTTTAAAATAAGTATAAGGTTTTTCATATCCTGTAAAAAATAACATCTTATCATTCCAAATAGCCAATGAACTATTGTCTTGCATTATTTGTAAACCTCCTTCAGAAACAATCTTTTCTTTATCTCTAGGTGACATTAAGTTTTCAAACTTATTCTTATCAGTTAATTTCACTAAAAAATTATGATAACTAATACTGTCTGTTCTTTTATGAAAATAAAAAGCTTTCGAATTCATATCGAAACCAAAATCTTTAATACTTGTCATTTTATCGTTATCTCCTTTTTTTCTATTAAGTTCATCGAACATCATTTTTGCAAAATTATAGTTATCAAATTCTGCTATAGATACTAATTCTAGCAAACGGTTTCCATTCACCGAAACTACCGCTTCAGCAGTACTTGGTATTTTACTTTCTAGGTTTTGCGCCGTACTTAAAATAGACGTGGAAATCGCAATAATGAATAAGATTTTTTTCATAATGGTTAATTTTGGAGTTTGATTTGGTTCTTTATTGAGTTTTTATTTCTAATGATATCTTGAGCATTGACTCTTAGCATTATTGCTTTTTTACTTCCTGCGATTTTCGCTGTTGGATTTTTTGAGGAAATGATGGGAGTTGCAAAACGATAAATTGTAGTCATTGTTGCCGTTTCAAAGACCTTTCGATCTTCCATATTTGTCTTTTTAAACTCTTTCGAAATATCGTAATGGTAACTTCGGGTAAATGTATTTTGATTTTTATCGAAGCTAAAGTGTTTTTGTTTTTTGATCATTGCAGCATCTTTCTTCGTGCTAAAGTTAGAAATCACAATATTTAACGCATCTACATCTGCAAAATCGCATGAAACGGTAAAAATATATTCATTAAAATCGATAGAATTTTTGACATTTGAAATTCCTTGAATCTTTTTAATTTTTTCAATTGCTTGAGTTATATGTGATCTAATATCCTGTTTCGAAGGTACTTTGTAGTTATTTACACTATCGAGCAACATCATAGAATTCAATTTCGTTTTACTCTTACTTAAATTCATTGTAAGTGTAACATGTCCAGAACCGTCCTTATTAAAGTTTACTTCTTCAATAATTTCGAAACAGCTTGTACAAAAAAATAATAATCCTAAAAAAATATAAGTGGTTCCCTTTTTAATCATGGCAATTTATTAGTAGCTAATTTAGCTAATTTGTTACAATAACGTGTTTCTTAAGAAATAATTACCTCAGAGATTTCTTTCGTAGCTATATCTTCATAGTGCATGTACACAAGATTGTCATTTTTCTTTATTGAAGTAATACTTACAGTGCCTCCCATACCTCTATCCATAACTACATCTATATACTTATCTCCGATACCAGCTTCATGATGAAACGTTAGAATATTTTTTTGAGAAATTTCATTCTCATTTTGCCATGTTGTAAACCAATCTTTTCTTAATTGTTTTACACCCGAATCATACAATGTAGATGATGACCAAATATGAGCTTCTTGAGTCATTAATTTTGTATGTTTGTTATTCCCGTCCCAAACAAATTCTAGCAATTCTAAAGAAGCATTCCAATCGACTATTGTTAATGTAAACTGCTCTACTCCCTCTAGGTCAACGCTTTCTAAACCTTTTCGGATATCGTCTGCTTTCAGCAACTCCTTCACAATAAGACCTCGACTCTTTTTATACACTACTCGAGAAGTATGGTATTCAAAACCTCCATTTAACAAACAAATCAACCTATTCTTATCACTCACTCCAATCCATGTGCCTCCAGCTTTACCGTCTTTAGGATACCATAATTCTACCCCATCTTCAATGCTCATTTGAGGATGTTCAGCACTCTTTCTTGAAAACGGAATATCTCGATTAGAGGTTAAAATAAAATCAGAATTCCCTAACGGGAGATAAGTAACTGTACACATAAAATTGTTAAATAATTTTCTCGTTTACACAATTATTGGCTTCCAAAAATGGCAACTATAGAATGACAAATAAATTGTAACTTCGCGGTTCAAAAATAGACTTTTTACATAAAAAATATACAAAAATGGCAAGCGGATTTTATAAAGTACCTAAAGCAGTTAACGAACCTGTAAAATTGTACAAACCAAATAGTCCAGAACGTGTTGAATTACTCGCAACTTATAAAAAAATGTACAACGAAACTGTTGACATTCCTTTTTATATTGGAGGTGAGGAAATTAGAACCGGAGATACTGTTTCGATACATCCTCCACATGACCATCAACACACGGTTGGTCACTACCATAAAGCCGAAAAAAAACATGTTGAACAAGCAATAGCCAATGCACTCGAAGCTCGTGAAACATGGGCAAGAACGTCTTGGGAACACCGAGCTGCCATTTTTTTAAAGGCCGCTGAATTATTAGCAGGGCCCTATCGCGCAAAAATGAATGCAGCGACAATGATTGCTCAATCTAAAAATGTAATGCAAGCAGAAATTGATGCAGCTTGTGAGATGATTGATTTCTTTAGATTCAATGTAGAATTTATGACTGAAATCTATGCAAATCAGCCAGAATCGGCACCGGGTATTTGGAATAGAATGGAATATAGACCTCTAGAAGGGTTTACCTATGCCATTACACCTTTTAACTTTACGTCTATTGCGGCTAATTTATGCGCTGCACCCGTTATGATGGGAAATGTATGTGTATGGAAACCTTCAGACAGTCAAGTTTACTCTGCTCAAGTCATTGTAGAATTGTTTAAAGAGGCAGGAGTTCCTGATGGAGTAATTAATGTGGTATATGGAGACCCTGTAATGATTAGTGATGTGGTTTTAAGTCATAAAGATTTTTCTGGATTGCATTTCACAGGTTCTACTAGTATTTTCAAATTATTATGGAAGCAGATCGGAGATAACATCAATACATATAGAACTTATCCTCGTATTGTAGGAGAGACAGGAGGGAAAGATTTTATTTGGGCGCATGCTTCATCGAATGCATTGCAAGTAGCGACGGCCATTACAAGAGGTGCTTTTGAATATCAAGGTCAAAAATGTTCAGCGGCCTCTAGAGCATACATCCCTAAAAGTTTATGGAATGATGTGAAAGAACATGTTGTTAGCCAAGTAAAATCTATAAAAATGGGAAGCCCGGATGATACTTCAAATTTTGTAAATGCCGTTATACATGAAGCATCTTTTGATAAAATTTCGAGCTATATAGAGAACGCAAAAACTGATCCAAATGCGGAAATTATTATTGGTGGAAATCATGATAAATCCAAAGGTTATTTTATCGAACCTACGGTTATTTTAGCAAAAGATTCTCAGTATACCACCATGTGTACTGAGTTGTTTGGACCTGTAATTACCATTTATGTTTACGACGATAAAAACTGGAAAGATTCTTTAGTTACTGTTGATAGTACGTCTGAGTATGCACTAACAGGAGCCATTTTTAGTGGAGATCGCTATGTAATAGACTATGCTACGAATGCCTTAGAAAATGCCGCCGGTAATTTCTACATTAATGATAAACCTACAGGAGCTGTCGTTGGACAACAGCCATTTGGCGGGGCTCGAGGTTCTGGAACAAATGACAAAGCAGGTTCTGTATGGAATTTGTTACGTTGGACATCAAATCGTACAATTAAAGAAGCATTAGTACCTCCAACTGATTATAAATATCCTTTTTTAGAACAGTAAAATTGTACTAAAAATAACAATCAATTCTTACGAAAGCCATATGTTGAGGAAACTCGATATATGGCTTCCTTATTTATCAAATAATTCGTTACTTTCGTAACAAGGATAATTTTAAACTCACATTCATGAAAAAATCATTACTTTCTGCTTCTTTTTACTCAGTTACTGTACTGACCTTATTTCTTTTCTCAACAATTACTTTGCCGGCTCAATATGGTAATGTTTCAACTATAGCAGGTGACGGTACCCAAGGTTTTAGCGGCGATGGCGGACCAGCAACCGCAGCTGTCACTAATTTTCCGAGCGGTATAGCTATCGATAATGTTGGCAACATTTATTTTTCAGAAATCACGAATAGTGTTGTACGTAAAATAGCTACAGACGGCACTATTTCAACCGTTGCTGGAATGGTAGGTGATTTTGGCTTTAGTGGTGATGGCGGACAAGCAACCTCGGCGGAATTAGATTCAGCACAAGACATGGCAATAGACGACAATGGAAACATTTATATTTCTGATTGGTTGAATAACAAAATAAGAAAGGTTGATGCAACAACAGGTGTTATTACAACGATAGCTGGTACTGGTAGTAGTGGCTTTTCTGGTGATGGTGCAGCTGCTACTGCTGCAAGGTTAAAAAGCCCTTCGGGGATAACACTCGATGCTGCTGGAAATATCTATTTCTCTGACAGAGGTAATGATAGAATTCGAAAAATTGCTCCAGATGGTATTATTACTACCATTGCCGGAAAAGGAGGTTTCAATGCCTTTAGTGGTGATGGAGGACAAGCGATAGATGCTGAATTCAATGATCCTAATGGGTTGACTATTGACAATACGGGTAATTTATATGTAATGGATAGAGATAACCATCGCATAAGAAAAATCACCACTGATGGCATTGTAAATACCATCGTAGGTACAGGAGATACTGGCTTTAGCGGTGGTGGATTTAATGGAGATAATCAATTGGGTACCGCCACCGAATTGGATAAACCAACAGATGTAGTTATTGACGCTTCTGGAAATGTCATTTTCAATGACAATAACAATCATCGCGTTAGGAAACTAGAGAGCACTGGTACTCTTAGCATTGCTAATTTTTCTAAAATTGGAGCTATATATACCCAAATCCAACAGCTTTAAACTCTCAAATAACCGTTACGTCTCAAGAAATTATAAGTTCTATAGCAGTATATAATTCACTTGGGCAAAAAATCTATTTGGCCGAACCAAATAAAACAACTTATAATATGCCTTTAAAAAATGCTGCTTCAGGTTTATATTATGTACAACTAACTACTGAAAATAAAAATTCAGCAGTTCAAAAATTAATCATAAACTAATAGAAAAATCTTAAATACCACTAAAAAGTCTCATCAATAGATGAGACTTTTTTTATTTTAAAATAAGTAGTATTTTTGTTTCAAGAAAGTACTTCAATATTTCTGTTTAAATAAGCCCTATATTTTTATCAAGCAATTTTTAAAGCGTTGAGGGAAGCTCGTATTTCAAATAGATTCGATTTAGACAATTACAAAAATGTATTGGTTTTTGATGACAAACTGGTTATTACCAATAATTTTTATCAATCTAGAGAACATTTTCTAAACCGAGAGAAAAATAGTAGAAGAGATCATATTTTTCCAAAAGATACCATTCGGAAAATAACTTATAATTCTATAGGTAATACCGTTAAAATATATTCAAAACGAAGAAAAAAAAAGCTGGTTTTTTATTCTAACCAAACACGTAACGAGTTTATGCAAAGTTTAAACCCTGGTGAATTTTTGAATAAAACCGAAACAGATGCGATTCCTACCTCCAAAATAGCCTCTGTTTTATTCGGCTTTACCGTACTTATGGTAGTTCTCTTTTATTATGCTGATCTTCAAAAAATATTACCGATGGAACGCTTCCTGTTTTTGGTTTTAGGATTTGTTGTTGCCATGTACACCCTATTTAAAAAGGTGCTCAAAAGCGTAAATATTGTGTATTCTTGAAGTAAAGAATACACCTTTATTTAAGATATCATACCCCTTTTTGCGGTAAATAAGACATACTAATCTCTTTAAAAAAGAGTTTATAGAGTAGATACTACATTAATGCAAGTCTATAAAAAAAGAACATTCTGGGCTATTTACGTCTATATATTAGTCATGCTTCTTACTTTTGTTTTTCTGCCTTCTATTGTTTCAGAAAATGCATTTAGTTATCATCCAACAATGATATTTCTAGTTAGTCTTCAAATGATGGTTTTATTGTTTGTTCAAATTTCAAGAAGTAAATCAAGAATACACGTGTCAGAAAACACTATTTATTTCAAAAATTTATTTCATGAGAAAAAAGTACGATTTGATGAAATTAAAGGCTTTAGAAGATTAAAATGGTTTACGCAAACCAATCTTACGAGCCATATAATTATAGAATCTAAAAATAAACTTACAACACCTATTAAATTTAATTTATCGTATCATAATATTCATCAGTTTATTGACTGGTTAACTACAAATTTTGAAGACTTAGATCAGACATTTGAAGATATAGAGCACGCTAAAGCACTTGAAGATCCCTTTCTTGGTAGCGATCCTATAGAAAGAACGTTAAAAATAAAGAAATCAAAATCAATCGCAACTATTCTTAACATAGCAGGTTTTGGGATTTTTTTATTACATATTTTTATACTAAAACCGCATATCTACATGGTCTATATGGCAATCGCGATTCCATTACTTGCCGTCATTGCCATGTTTTATTTTAGAGGCCTTATAAAGTTAAACTATATTAAGAGAACTTCATTATTCAATATAGATAAAAACAGAGAAGATTGGTCATTGAATCCATCTATATTTTCAGATGTTTCGATAGCCATTTTGCTTCCTGCTTTGAGTCTTTTTGTTATCGCTTTACGCGATATGCATGTTGTGAATTATGGTAATAGTTTTGTTCTTGCTTTTTTCATTGCCTCCACATTACTCTTACTAATAGCACTCATTACAAAAGAGTTTAGATTTTCAAAACTAAGCACATATGGAATTGTGCTTTTCTATTTTATATTCCTTTTCGGATATAGCTTTGGATCTATAGTTATTTTAAGGTCAATAATTGATGACTCCCAGTCAACAACATTTTATCAAGAAATAGTACCAACAATAGAAGCCAATATTGAAAATCATTTTTCAAATTCGAATATTCTATCTTAATAGTTCAACATTGCTTAGAATGGCGACTTTACCGTTTGTACTTTAGCGGAATATGTACCACTTTTTTAGTTTCGAAAAAATCTTCCGAAAAATAATTTGGTAAGTCATAAAGGGTCGCTTTCGGAAAATTAATCAACTCATTTGTCAAATCACCTCCTTTGAGGTATAAAATCCCATTCGACAATTCATGATGTTTCTTTTTTGAAATCTTCTTTCGCGTCCACTTCACAAAATCATCCATATTCGTCACCGCCCGACTTACAATAAAATCAAATTCACCCTTAACTTTTTCAGCACGTTCGTGTGAAGCAGTTACATTTTTCAAACCTAAAGCCTCCGCAACAGCCGCTACTACTTTTATTTTTTTTCCAATTGAATCTACTAATAAAAAATTTGTCTCAGGAAATAAGATAGCCAAAGGTATTCCGGGAAAACCTCCACCAGTACCCACGTCTAGAATTCGCGTCTTTGGCTTAAATCCTTGCACTTTGGCTATTCCCAATGAGTGTAATACATGTCGTAGATACAATTCATCAATATCTTTTCGAGAAATCACATTGATCTGGGCGTTCCACTCTTTATACAAGCTTTCTAATTGCTCAAATTGATCTACTTGAGTATCAGTTAGGTTAGAGAAGTATTTTTTAATGAGTTCCATAAATTGAATTGCAAAACTAAACTATATTGTTAAAAAATGTATAAATTGGGCATCAAAACATCGTTAAACTTATAAATGATGTACTTTTGTAATTTACAATTAAGATAACAACTCATTATGTCAAATAATATATCTGTGAAATTTTCTAAAGTCGATTCTGCAAAATTCTTTAGAACTTTAAACAAGCGAATCAACGAATATTTTAAAGAGAAAAAAATTAAAAAAACAGGGAACTGGAAACTATATTTTAAAACAGTTGTCATGTTTGCCCTATTAATTTCTCCTTTAATTTTATTGCTTACGCTTACATTACCCGTTTGGACTCAAATTCTTTTTATGGTAATTACCGGAATTGGAATTGCAGGTGTGGGTATGAATGTAATGCATGACGCAAACCATGAATCTTTTTCAAGTAAAAAATGGGTCAATAAATTAATGGGTAGTAGTATTCATATTTTGGCTGGCAATGATTACAATTGGAAAGTACAACATAATGTGCTGCACCACACGTATACTAATATTCAAGGGCATGATGAAGACATAGATGCAGGTAGAATTATTCGTTTTTCTCGAAATGCTGAATGGTATAAAATGCATAAGTATCAGCAATATTATTCTATTTTCTTGTATGGTCTATTGACTATCAATTGGGCAATCACAACCGATTTTAAACAAACATATTTATACTTGAAAAGAAAATTATCTTATGGTAAAATGCCAAGTCCGGCAACACAATGGACGAAGCTAATCATTGGTAAGATTGTTTATTATTCTTTATGGGTAGTTTTACCATTGGTCGTAGGAGGTTATACATGGTGGCAAGTGCTTATTGGATTCTTTATAATGCATTACACCGCTGGTATTATTTTGAGTGTTGTCTTTCAATTGGCGCACGTTATGCCAGATACAGATATGCCCGTTCCTGATGCCGAAGGTAACATGAAAAATACATGGGCTATTCATCAGTTATTTACCACGGCTAATTTTGCACCTAAGAATAAAATTGTAGGATGGTTTACTGGTGGTTTAAACAGACAGATTGAACATCACTTATTTTCTCATATCAGTCATGTTCACTACAAAGACTTAGCTAAAATAGTTAAGAAAACGGCATTGGAATTTAATTTACCATATAATGAGTACAAAACAACACGCGCTGCAATCGTTTCTCATTTTCAACAGTTAAAAGAATTGGGTAAAAAACCAGCGATGGCTTAATTAAATTTTACTTTATAACGAAAAGCGTTTGAAATTTAACTTTTTAAAACAAAAAGGATTTTAAACGCTTTTTTATTGCATTAATATTTCTACTTTTGGGACTTAATTTTTAGGACTCAATATCATGCAACAACTTTCTGACAGAATTAATAATTTACCCGTTTCACAAACACTCGCAATGGCTGCTAAGGCCCGCGAATTGAAGAATCAAGGAAAAGATATTATTAGCTTAAGTCTGGGAGAACCAGATTTTAATACGCCCGATTTCATTAAAGAAGCAGCTAAACAAGCCATCGATGATAATTATAATTCATATACTCCGGTAAACGGATATTTAGAATTGCGCGAGGCTATTTGCAGAAAGTTTAAAAGAGATAACAATTTAAATTATAGCGAACATCAAATTGTTGTATCTACAGGTGCAAAACAATCTATTGCCAATGTTGCGCAAGTATTGTTAAACCCAGGAGATGAAGTTTTATTGCCTGCTCCTTATTGGGTGAGTTATTCGGCAATTGCTACCTTATCGGAAGCAACTTATGTTGAAATTCCATCTTCAATAGAAAGTGATTTTAAAATTACACCTGAACAATTAGAAGCATCGATTACCCCAAAAACAAAAATGATTTTTTTCAACTCTCCTAACAATCCAAGCGGATCAATGTACACAGAGAGTGAATATAGAGCTTTGGCCAACGTACTAGAAAAACATCCAAACATATATATTTTATCTGATGAGATTTATGAACATATCAATTATGGTACACCCACGTTTAGTTTCGCATCGATAGAAAGTATGTATGATAGAACTATCACGGTAAACGGTGTAGCAAAAGCGTTTGCCATGACCGGATGGAGAATAGGTTATATTGGAGCCCCTGACTGGATCGCTAAAGCTTGTACAAAAATGCAAGGTCAAATAACTTCTGGGGCAAACTGTATTGCGCAACGTGCAACCATCGCTGCTCTAGATGCTCCAGTATCTAAAATTCAATATATGGTGGATGAATTTAAGACACGAAGAGATCTTGTACTCGACATGATAAAAGATATTGAAGGTATGAATGCGAACACTCCAAATGGTGCGTTTTATGTATTTCCTGATATTTCATCTTTTTTCGGTAAAACACTACATGGAACTTTAATAAATAATGCGTCAGATTTCGCCTTGTTTTTATTAGATAAGGCAAATGTAGCTACTGTTACTGGAGATGCATTCGGAGCACCTAGTAATATTAGAATATCGTATGCAGCTTCTACTGAGGAGTTAAAAGAAGCATTCAAACGAATTAAAGAAGTATTGGCCTAAGAAAGGATGGCATATACAATTCATTTTAAAAGTAAATGGGCTGATTTCGATGCGAATAAACACATGCGTCATACAGCTTATAATGACTATGCTGCTGAGTGTAGAATCCGTTTTTTTAATGAAAATGGTTTATCGCCAGAATTCTTAGAAGCACATAATTTTGGACCTATTCTTTTTGAAGAAAACACGCGTTTTTATCGTGAAATAAAAATGGGTGAAAGCCTTTCCATAGATGTAAAGCTGTCGGCTACTTCGAAAAAAGGAGAACGTTTTAAAATGGTTCATAGGTTATACCGAGAAGATCATATATTAGCAGCAGAGATATGGGTATATATTGCCTGGATTGACTTATCTAAACGAAAACTTGTAATACCACCAAAAGAAGCAATTAAAATGCTTAGTAAATTGGAAAAAACGGAAGATTTTCAAGAAATAATTCTAAAAAATAAAACTTGAGAAACAGAAAATTTACCTATGCCCTTTTAGTAGCAATAGTAGCCATGGGTTTTTACATCTTTGAGTTGTATTACCCAAATAATACCATTACTGAAGAGGAAAATACTCCCGAAAGCGTTCATAGCTCCTTCAATTACTTACCAACTTCAACAACCAACCAAATCGTTAAACATAACTTCCTGACCTTGTCTTACAACGAAGAGTTTGAGCAAGCAGAATGGGTAGCTTATGAACTCAAAGAGTCTCACATCGTTAAAACGAATAGAAAACGACCCTATTTTATATATGACAAGAAAGTCAAATCGAAGTCAGCAAATTATAGAAATTATAAAGGTTCGGGTTACGATAGGGGCCATTTATGTCCTGCTGGTGACCGTAAATTTTCTACCGAAGCATTTAATGAGACATTTTACACCTCAAATATTTCTCCGCAAAGTCACGAATTTAATTCTGGTATTTGGAATCGTTTAGAACAAAAAACACGTTATTGGGCTGCTAAGGACAAACAATTATTTGTCATTACTGGAGGGGTTTTAGAAAGAGGATTGAAAACAATTGGTCAAGAAAAAGTAGCCGTACCAAATAGGTTTTATAAAATCTTATTAGATTATTCTAAACCAAAAATTAAAGCAATTGCTTTTTTAATACCTCACAAAGCATCAAATGCTCCGTTATACAAATACGTTGCGTCAATAGATGAAATAGAAGACTTGACTTCAATAGATTTCTTTCCTCATTTACCAGACACCTTAGAAAGCCAACTCGAACAATCATCCGACTATAAAGATTGGAGTTTTTAAAAAATATGTAAAATAAAAAAGCCTTTCAATTTTG
The DNA here is from genome assembly GCA_947500525.1 of uncultured Flavobacteriaceae bacterium. Classification (GTDB taxonomy): domain Bacteria; phylum Bacteroidota; class Bacteroidia; order Flavobacteriales; family Flavobacteriaceae; genus Aureibaculum. Next base: position 114,382 of record CANMSH010000006.1, read on the forward strand.
AAAGGCTTTTTCTATACTATCTTATCACTTCTTAATTATTACAACTTCCGTAGTAATCATCTTCATGATGCGCCATATGACCCCAAATAGCGTTGATGCTTATACAAATCGTTTGACCGTTGTGACAAATGGTAATCTTCTTATTCTTGTTTTTTCCTTTCCCACAAAAATCATATACCACTCCATTATTATCATCTGAATCATTGTCATCATCACCATCATTGTCATCATCACCATCATTGTCATCATCGCCGTCATTGTCATCATCACCGTCATTGTCATCATCACCATCGTTGTCATCATCACCGTCATTGTCATCATCACCATCGTTGTCATCATCACCATCGTTGTTGTCATCACCACTATTATCATCATCACCATCATTATTATTGTCATCACCTGTAGTATCATCACCACTGTTATCACCACTACTTTCACACGCATTAACGGCTAATGTTAATACACCTTCTAAATCAGGATAATCAGTAATTACAGTTTCAACACCATCTGTATCAACTAAAGTTACAGGATAAGTAATGAAAAATTCTTGTCCACTAGTAAGAGTCGTTAAAAATGTAACCAACTCATCGCTATTATTAATTTGAACCGCTTCAGGATCTCTTGCATCACTACCGTATGCATAAAATGTCATTGGATAAACAAATTCTGTACAGCCTTCTGTATTGAAACTTTTAGAAGAAATTTTATCATTTGCTCCTACAGCTCTCAATAACAAAGGTACAATATCAGAATCTTTGTTAAATAACTGCTCTGCACTATAGAAAAATTCCTCTTCAGAAGTTTGGCACGAATTAAAGACCAATAAAGAGAAGCTAAAAAGAACTGCTAGAAGAGCAGATCTAACTAAATTATTTTTCGATTTCATAATTTTAAATTTGGTTTATACTTTACATTGAACATCCTAATGTTGACTCAAACTCAAGAAATACTTATTTGATATCTCTTGAAATGTCTGTTGAATAAGGATCGTCATATATAAAACAACTCAAATCTAAAAACTCCCCAAAAAAATAATTTATTTTTTAAAGAAGGCAATTATGATCTCTTCAAGGCCTTCAATAATTTTGTAGTAGCCTTATGTTGGTTTGTAAATAATAAAAAGAAAAGTAATGGTAATGCTGAAATGTAACTAATCGCTAGTAAGGTTAATTTCTGGATCATGGTTATGAGGTTTAATGATTTTATCTATAGGTAAAACAACTAACGTTTTAAAATCCCTACTATTGTATACGAAGTCTTTAAATTTTGGAAATATTAAAAGGATTTTTTTCTTTTCAGAATTTGTATATTTGCCCAACTTTGTTCTCACGACAGCGAGAATACATTTATACACAATCACAGAATGCACTACAAGAGAATTTTATTAAAACTAAGTGGAGAAGCTTTAATGGGTGAACGCCAATATGGTATCGATCCGAAGCGTTTGGCAGAATATGCAGAAGATATTAAAAAAATTACACAAGAAGATGTCGAGGTTGCCATTGTGATTGGAGGAGGAAATATTTTTAGAGGAGTCGCAGGCGCCAGCAATGGTATGGATCGTGTACAAGCCGATTATATGGGGATGTTAGCTACCGTAATAAACGGTTTAGCTTTACAAAGTGCTTTAGAAGATGCTGATGTTCCAACACGACTACAAACTGCTATTAAAATTGAGGCGATTGCAGAACCCTATATCAAAAGAAAAGCAGTAAGACATCTTGAAAAAGGACGGGTTGTTATTTTTGGTTCTGGTACTGGAAATCCTTTTTTCACAACTGATTCAGCGGCTGTACTTAGAGCTATAGAAGTGAGTGCTGATGTGATTTTAAAAGGAACAAGAGTAGATGGTATTTACGACTCTGACCCAGAGAAAAATACTGGAGCGATTAAGTTTGACAATCTTTCGTTTGATGAGGTACTCAAAAAAGGGCTGAAGATTATGGATACAACTGCTTTTACACTAAGTCAAGAAAATGAATTGCCAATTATTGTTTTCGATATGAATACTCCAGGTAATTTATTACGTGTAGTTTCGGGTGAAAATATAGGTACTAAAGTAGTAAATTAAGGATATAATTATATTTGTGGCTTACTTTTTGTTTGCTACATTAAAATTGAAATTTTTTTAACATGAATGAGGAAATTGAATTTATAATTGATACTGCCAAAGAGCAGATGGAAAATGCTATCGATCATTTAAAGAAAGAATTGGCCAACATTAGAGCTGGTAAGGCATCGCCTGCCATGTTAAGAAGTGTAATGGTTGACTATTATGGTTCACAAACACCATTAGCTCAAGTTGCCAATGTAAACACTCCTGACGCGCGTACTATTACAGTACAACCTTGGGAAAAAAATATGCTGCAAGAAATTGAACGTGGCATTATGATATCAAATCTAGGTTTCAATCCAATGAACAATGGTGAAAGTATTATTATTAATGTTCCTGCGTTGACAGAAGAAAGAAGAAGGGAATTAGCGAAACAAGCAAAAGCTGAGACAGAAAATGATAAGGTGAGTGTTCGTAACGCTAGGAAAGATGCTAATAATGATATTAAAAAAGTTGATGTATCTGATGATATGAAAAAGAACTCTGAAGCTGAAATTCAAGAATTGACTGATAAATATATCAAGATTATTGACGATTTATATGCTAAAAAAGAGACCGAAATAATGACGGTTTAGCACAAGTTATACGAATATAAACACGTATAAACTTTTGTTAAAAGCAACCAATTCGGTTGCTTTTTATTTTTAACATTAGTTTATTTGATTTACTAAAAATTCAAATGAAAAAGTTTTTTTTTCTTATTTTTCTGTTCGCACCGTTATATCTGCTAGCCCAATCCTCATTCTCTGGGGTAGTGAAAAATAGTCAAACCAAAACCCCATTACCTTTTGCTACCATTACAATCGATGAACATATTGAAGAAATTTGTGATTCTGAAGGTAATTTTTCTATAAAATTATCAGAAATAGTTACCCAACTAACAGTCTCCTACGTGGGATTTAAGACCAAAAAAATATCCCTTGACGAAACTACCAAATTTATAACCGTATTATTAGAGCCTATATATAACGAGGTCTCCAATAATGAAGAGAATCCTGCACTAAAAATCATACAAAAAACGATTCAACATAAGAAGAGAAACAATATAGAAAAGGCACTGAAGTCCTTTGAATATAGAACATATAACAAACTTTTAGTTACAGCAAATCCAGACTCTATAAGTGATCATATTGATTCTGTCTTTGTAATACGAAATGACAAAAAAGTATTCAAGAATTTCGACTCAACGAGTTATAAATTCAAAAAACAAATATCTAAACAACATCTATATATAAGTGAAAAAGTTGCCGAGCATAAATTTAAAAGAGGTAAAAACAAAAAGGAGATTATTTTGGGTTCTAGAATGGCAGGGTTCAATGATCCTGTTTACGAAGTTTTAGCATTAAATATAGAAAGTTTAAATTTTTATGATGAAGTATATACGTTATTAGGTACAAACTATATAAATCCGTTAGCAAAAAATGCCCTAAAAAAATACAATTACAAAATACTTGATACAGTAACTAGAAATAATCATAATGCATATATGGTTTACTACAAACCGAAAAGAAAAAACGCGTTTGTAGGTTTAGAAGGAGTTCTCTTCATAAACATTAATAGTTATGCCATAGAAAAAGGAATTGCTGAATTAAAAGGTATTATCAAAGTAAAAGCATCTCAAACATTTAAATATCAGCCTCAACATAAGGTTTGGTTTCCTGATGAAACACAAATATTTATCCGTAAAGGAACGACCAAAGAGAATGTTAAACTTTTCGCTGGCGCCCTCCGTTTTGCAGACGGAATTCAACAAAATGATTCTATTTTAAGTAATAAAAAAAGAAATCCTAGCGATTTATCTTACCTTATCTCTAACAGCAAAATCGTTGGTATTAAAATAAACGAACCGGTAAAAATTATCAATTCTGCTTCTACCATCGAAATTGATAAAAACGCAAGTATTAGAAACTTTGCATTTTGGAATACGTATAGAATTGATACTATTTCGAAAAGGGGTTTACGAGCATATCAGATAGTCGATAGCATCTCTAAAAAAGAACGTATTGAGAAAAAATTAAATATTGGTAGAAAATTGGTAAAAGGTTATTTTCCGACTAAACTGTTTGATTTCGATTTAAGTCAATTGATTAATTTCAACGGTTATGAAGGGTTTCGTTTCGGTTTTGGTGGATTAACTAATGCCACTTTTTCCGAAAAGATTCGATTCGACGCTTATACCGCATATGGTTTTAAAGACACAAAATTCAAATATCATGCTGGCACCTCTATTCGAGTCAACAAAAAAAATAACACTTGGTTTGGTGTAGCCTATACCAATGACTTAGAAGAAGCTGCAAAATTGGATTTTCTTTTCGACGACACCTCATTCTCGTTAATAAATCCGCGTAATTTAAATATTGGACAATTTTATAACTACAAAACTTATGAAATTAATGCTGGCAATGACATATTACCGAATTTAGAATCAAAATTAAAATTGAGTCATGGAACTTATGAACCAAAATTTGAATATCAATTTGTAAACTCAGCCAAGCAGCTTACCAATTACAAATTAACACTTGCTACTTTTGCCTTAAAATGGACTCCATTTAGTAAATACATGAATTCACCTATTGGAAAAATAGCAATCAAAAATAGTACTCCAAAAATAACAGCTCAGCTAACCCAAAGTTTTTCTAGTATTCTAGAAGGTGATTTCAACTTTACTCAATTTAACTTCAAATTTGAACATACAGTAAAAGCTATCAAAAATAGTTCGACTTCTTTCTTGATACAGGGAGGGGCAATTGCAGGAGATGCTCCATTATCTCATTTATACAATGCAACACCAAATTATGCCCTCAAAAACCCTTGGCGTAAACGTATCAATTTCTCTGGTACCAACGCATTTGAAACCATGTCATTCAACGAATTTATATCAGACCGTTATGTCATGCTTCAGGCTCGTCATAACTTTGATAGATTTAAAATTAGTAGAAAATTTAAACCTCGGTTGAGTTTAATTTCTAGATTCGCTGTTGGTGATATTAGAAATCCTGAATTTCAACAAGGTGTTAGCTTTCAAAGGATGAATAAAGGGTATTTAGAATCGGGATTTGTGCTAAATCATTTATTCAAAGATTTTGGTATTAGCTCATTTTACAGATACGGCGCGTATAGTAATTCAAAATTCTCAGATAATTTGGCAGTAAAACTAACCTATGTTTTAAGCTTAGGATTCTAAGTTTTCCTAAACTATTTTAGTACCTTTGTTATTCTTATTAAAATTGTGCATCATTAATGAATTTTTGGTCTGTAGTTTCTAGAATTATCCTCAAAGGAAGAATTGTCCTTTTATTATTGATAGCTGCAGCTACTTACTTCTTATATACACAGACACAACATATTAAGTTTTCGCATACGGAAGCCAATCTTTTACCTTCTGATCATCCTGTAAATATTGAATATGATAAGTTTCTTGAGATTTTTGGTGAAGAAGGAAACATTATAATTCTTGCGGTTCAAGATTCTAGTATTTTTAAGGTCGACAAATTCAATAAATGGAATGCCCTTTCAAAACAATTAGGGAACTATAAAGAAGAAGTTGATTTCACTGTTTCTATTGGTGATATTAAAAAATTGAAGAAAGATGATGTCAATAAAAAGTTCACGGTAGAAGCACTCTATAAATCCAATCCAAAAACAGATGAAGATGTTCAGGACATCAAGGATGAGCTGTTCGACAATCTTCCGTTTTTTGACAACTTCTTGTTCAATAAAGAGACCGGCACTATTCGTACCGTGATTTATTTGAAAAAGGAAATTGTGAACGACATCAAGCGAAAAGATTTTGTTTTTGATGTCTTAAATCCAACCATTAAAAAGTTTGAAGAAGCCAATGATGTAGATGTGAGAGTTTCTGGAATGCCTTATATCAGAACTATGAATGCTCAAAATATAGTTGATGAAATTGGGTTATTTGTAGGGTTAGCATTACTGGTTACTTCGTTAATATTCTTCTTCTTCTTTCGTTCATTTAGAGCCACTTTTATTACCATGCTTGTTGTTTGTATTGGTGTTATTTGGGCATTAGGTTTCATAGGTTTATTTCAATACGAAATATCGGTTTTGATGGCATTAATTCCGCCTTTAATTATCGTTATTGGTGTTCCTAATTGTATCTTTCTCATAAACAAGTATCAGCATGAAGTAAAAAGTCACGGAAATCAAGCCAAATCTTTACAGCGCGTAATTTCGAAAATTGGAAATGCAACTTTAATGACCAATGTTACAACAGCGTCAGGATTTGCAACTTTTATCTTTACTAAAAGTCAATTGTTGAATGAATTTGGAATAATAGCCTCGATAAATATCTTAGTGATATTTATGTTGTCCTTACTTATTATTCCTATTATTTATAGCTTTCTTCCTAAACCAAAAACGAAGCATTTAAAGCATTTAGAAAAACGATGGATTGAGCGAATCGTTGATTGGATGGAGAACATAGTTCGTCATAAAAGAATTGCGGTTTATATTTCTACCGTAATTGTTATAATTACTAGTATTATCGGTGTATACATGATCCGAGTTTCGGGCAGTTTAATTGAGGATATGCCGAAAGGAGAACCTTTTTTTAAGGATATAGTTTTCTTCGAGCAAGAATTTGGAGGTATCATGCCATTAGAAATACTCATTGATACCAAACGTAAAAAGGGGGTTATTAAATTAGCTACTTTGAAAAGGATGGATAAACTCAATGAAATTATTGATGAGATTCCAGAATTATCTCCCTCTGTTTCGGTATTAAATTTGGTTAAATATTCGAAGCAAGCATATTACAATGGAAATCCGAAATATTATCAACTACCAAGTGGTCAAGAACGAGCATTTATATTAGAATTCACCAAAAATTCGGAGGCAAATTCGGATTTGTTAAAAAACTTTGTTGATTCTACAGGTCAATATGCCCGTATTACAACATTTATGAAAGACATTGGCACTGAAAAAATGGAACGAATCGAAGAGCGTTTACAAGCTCGTATCGATAAAGAATTTCCAAAAGAACGCTACGAAGTAAAAATGACGGGTAAGGCACTTGTTTTTCTAAAAGGAACGAATTACTTAATAAAAAATCTAGTTGTATCCTTATCTCTTGCTATTTTACTCATTGCCATCTTTATGGCATGGATGTTTAGGTCTTACCAAATGATTATTATATCTCTCATTCCTAACATCCTTCCTTTGCTGTTGACAGCAGGTTTAATGGGCTTTTTAGGAGTTGCTATAAAACCATCAACAATACTCGTCTTTAGTATTGCTTTTGGTATTTCTGTCGATGATACTATTCATTTTTTAGCAAAGTATCGACAAGAACTCCAGGCCAATAATTGGAAAGTGAAAAAATCGGTTTATGCGGCATTAAGAGAAACCGGTGTTAGTATGTTTTACACCTCTATCGTACTGTTTTTTGGTTTCTTAGTTTTTGTCGTTTCTAGTTTTGGAGGAACGATTGCTCTTGGAGGTTTAGTCTCTGTAACCTTGCTCTTAGCTATGGTTTCAAATTTATTACTTCTTCCTTCTTTATTACTTTCATTAGAACAGAGTATAGCGAATAAGAAAGTATTTAAAGAACCGGCTATTAAAATTTTGCCAAAAGCCGAAGAAGAACTAGATCTTGAAATGAAAGAGAATGAAGGATCAAATGAAAACTCTAATACTTAAACCATGAAAGGAATAATTTTAGCCGGTGGTAGTGGTACAAGATTGCATCCTTTGACTCTTGCGGTAAGTAAGCAGCTGATGCCTATTTATGACAAACCAATGATTTATTATCCTTTATCTACCTTAATGCTGGCCGGCATCAAAGAGATATTAATCATTTCTACTCCTAACGATTTGCCTTTATTTGAACGTCTTTTAGGAGATGGTTCTCATTTAGGTTGTAATTTTCATTATGCTACTCAAGAAACCCCAAACGGTTTAGCGCAGGCGTTTGTCATTGGAGAAGAATTTATTGGTACGGATAGCGTAGCTCTAATTTTAGGAGATAACGTCTTTTATGGTACTGGGTTGCAACACATATTGCAAAATTCTACAACCGTTGACGGAGGAATGGTTTTCGCGTATCATGTGAATGATCCAGAACGCTATGGCGTTGTTGAATTTGATACTAATAACAAAGTTATTTCTATAGAAGAGAAACCGAAACATCCAAAATCAAACTATGCGGTACCTGGCATTTATTTTTACGACAATAGTGTTGTGAATATTGCTAAAAACCTACAACCTTCTGCTCGCGGGGAATACGAAATAACAGATGTGAATAAAGCATTTCTAAAAGAGAAAAGATTAACGGTAAGTATTTTAGATAAAGGGACTGCGTGGTTAGATACCGGAACGTTTCAATCCTTAATGCAAGCGCAACAATTTGTGCAGGTTATTGAAGAACGACAAGGCTTAAAAATTGGCTGTATTGAAGAAGTTGCCTATAACAAAAAATTTATTTCTTCTGATCAACTAGAAAAAATAGCACGCCCACTTCTAAAAAGTGGGTATGGACAGTACTTAATGAATTTACTAAAATAAGCGTTTATTTTCTTGAGGTGTCTCTTAACGACCATCAAAAATCATACCTTTTAATTCGGCAATCGTAAAATCAATCATTATCTTTGTGCTTCAATAAATTTTGATAGCAATGCAAATGAACGTAGTAGATTTATTACAATCTGATAAATTTTCACAAGAGGTACATACTAAAGGATGGGTTAGAACATTTAGAGCGAATCGTTTTATCGCTTTAAATGATGGTTCAAGTATAAATAATATTCAATGTGTAGTTGATTTTGAAACGACCGATGAGAGTTTGTTAAAACGCATTACCACAGGGGCTGCCGTAGCAATTAAAGGAATTCTAACAGAAAGTCAAGGTAAAGGACAAGCTGTTGAGATTCAGGTTCAAACTATTGAAATTTTGGGTGACTCTAATCCTGAAGAATATCCTATACAGCCTAAAAAACATAGCTTTGAATTTCTGCGTGAAAACGCTCATTTAAGAGTTCGAACGAACACTTTCGGAGCTGTAATGAGAGTGCGCTCTATGCTTTCATTTGCAGTACATAAATATTTTACCGAAAACGGGTTTTACAACTTTCATGCACCTATAATTACGGGTTCTGATGCCGAAGGTGCTGGTGAAATGTTCCGTGTAACCACCATGGACGCAAATACCGCACCAAAGAATGAAGATGGAACGGTCGATTATAGCAGCGACTTTTTCGGTAAAGAGACAAATCTAACCGTATCAGGACAGTTAGAGGCCGAAACATATGCAATGGCACTTGGTAAAGTATATACATTCGGACCTACTTTTAGAGCAGAAAACTCGAATACTACGAGACATTTGGCAGAGTTTTGGATGATAGAACCTGAAGTAGCGTTTATGGATTTAAATGGCAACATGGATTTAGCTGAAGATTTCATAAAGTCAGTTCTTAGACATGTGCTGGACAATTGCAAAGATGATATCGCATTTTTAGATCAACGATTGACGAAAGAAGAAAGTACAAAGCCAATGATTGAGCGAAGTGACATGTCACTTTTGGAAAAGTTAAATTTTGTGGTTGAAAATGATTTTAAACGTGTTAGTTATACTGAAGCTATTGATATACTCAGAAATTCAAAACCTAACAAAAAGAAAAAATTCAAGTTCCCTATTAATGAATGGGGTGCCGATTTACAGAGTGAACATGAACGATATTTAGTTGAAAAACATTTTAAATGTCCGGTTATATTATTTGATTATCCTGCAAATATAAAGGCATTTTATATGCGCTTAAATGAAGATGGTAAAACGGTAAGAGCTATGGATGTGCTTTTTCCTGGTATTGGAGAAATTGTTGGCGGGTCACAAAGAGAGGAACGTTTAGATGTATTAAAAGATAAAATAAAAGCGTTACATATTGACGAACGCGAACTATGGTGGTATTTAGATTTACGAAAATTCGGAACCGCAGAACATTCAGGTTTTGGTCTAGGTTTTGAGCGATTAGTTCAATTTACTACTGGCATGAGTAATATTAGAGATGTAATTCCGTTTCCTAGAACACCACAGAATGCCGAATTTTAAATAAAATGATCTTAAAAAGAATATTATGAAGAAGTTAGTTTTAATTACCTTGAGCATGCTTTCATTTTTCGTTACTTTTTCTCAAGAAGACGTTATTGAAGAAGTCCTTATAGAAAGTACAGAAGCTGAAGAAACCAATGTAAATTCATTATATAGTAGAAGCACCTCCGATATTGTTACCGGAGAAATAGACAATACCTTGCTTATTTTTAAAGGAAGAAATACTTCTCTTTATGGCTTAAAAGATAAAAACAATAAAGTTCTGGTAAAGCCTATTTTTAATTCAATCTCAACGTATGGTTCTACTAAAAATAGAATTCAAGCACGATTTAGCTGGGAAAAAAATGGTGTTATCGATAGTAAAGGCAACATCATTATACCTTTTGAATATTCGAATATTTCTAAGAATAATAACAATCAATTCATTGTAACCAAAAAGAACCAGAAACAGTTACTTGATTATTTTGGAAGACCTTTGTTAAAAAATAGCTATGAAGATATTTATTTTCTAAATCAGAAGTATATCAAAATAAAAAGCAATGGTCTATATGGCTTGCTCTCGTTAAATGGTGAAGAAGTGTTTCCTGCTGAATATGAAGACATCAACCATTATTCATCTCAAGATTGGTTTTTATTAAATCAAAATGGTAAAACCCTCATAAAAGATAGTCAAGGCAAGAGCGTTTTTGGAAAACAGTACACGAACATTTCAAAATTAGACTACGATTTCAAATACATTTTGGCTGAGAAAAATGGAAAGTACGGAATCATTAATAAGTTTAATGATGAAATTGCACCGTTTATTTTTGATGCGATAAGTAAAGAGTATGACAATAGGTTATTTACAGTACAAGAAAAAGGAAAATGGGGAATTTATAGTGTTCTTTTTGATGCATATATTGTGAAACCAGAATATGATGCTATTCAGCGAGTGTCTAGCGGTTATTATATATTGGATCAAGGAGCGACGAGAACGTTCATTAATTTATTATCAAATAAAAAAGTTGATTTCTCTAACTATGATAAAATAAACAATTACGTTTCCTATAATATTGTAAGAGTAGAAAACAATGGTTTAAAGGGAGGTGTGGATGTAAATAGTGGTAAACTAATCATTCCGGTGAAGTATAGCTATCTAGATATCTCTTCTAATTATATCAGCGCTAGGTTGCCAAACACGAAAATTTCTGACGTTTATGATAGAAATGGCAAACTGTTATTTAAAAATGTAACTCAAATTAGTCGTTTGAAAGATTATCATTATCGCGTAGCAAGTGAAGGTAAAGTAGGCGTCGTAAGTAAAAATAAGATCGTTATTAATGCCAAATATGATTTTATTAAAAGTTATGACAATTTATCTGCGTTCTTAGTGAAAGAAAATGACAAGTATGGTCTTATCAATTACGACAACAAATTTCTAATTCCTTTGGGCAAGCACAAAATCAACGTTAATGAATCTAAAAACACGATTCATTGGAAAGACAAAAATTATATGATCAGCTTGGGTAAATTAGTACAATTAAAAAAGTAATGTTAAATGCTTAAACAAAATCTTCATTATAAATTATTACAAAAGTTATCTCCTCAACAAATTCAGTTGATGAAGCTAATTCAATTGCCTACGCAAGCTTTTGAAGATAAAATAAAGCAAGAAATTGAAGAAAACCCAGCATTAGAATCGGGTAAAGAATCTAAAGATTCTAGTGATGAAGATACAGCAAATGAATATGAAGATGCTGGAAATGAGACGATCGAAACTGATATAAATATTGATGATTACTTAAGCGATGATGAGACACCGAGTTATAAGCTTCAGGCCAATAATTACAGTGACAGCGATGATGATAAGCATATTCCGTATGCCTCTGGAACATCGTTTAATCAACATTTAAAGGCACAGTTGAACACGGTAATATTGAGCGATCATGAACGTCAAATTGCCGAATTTTTGGTTGGTAGTATTGACGAAAGTGGATATATAAGAAGATCTATAGAAGATATTGTTGACGATTTAGCTTTTACAGCAAATATCTACACGAATGAAGAGGAAGTGGCCGATATGCTTAAAATTGTACATCAGTTAGATCCAGCTGGTGTTGGGGCGACTACTTTAGAAGAATGTTTATTGATTCAATTAAAACGAAAAAGAGAAAAAGAAGAACGCATTCTTGCTATTGCAATTTTAGAAAATGCTTTTGATCATTTCGTAAAAAAACACTACAAGAAATTACTTCAAAAGTTCAATATTTCGGAAGATCAATTAAAAAAAGCGATTCAAGAAATAGAAAAATTAAACCCTAAACCAGGAGGGTCCTACGCCGGAAGTAATAAAATAGTAGAACAAATTGTTCCTGATTTTTCGATTAAAATTATCGAAGGCAAATTAGAATTAACTTTGAATTCTAGAAATGCTCCAGAACTGCATATTTCTTCGGAATATAATAACATGTTAAAGGGCTACAAAGAATCTAAAGACAAGTCTAAATCTCAAAAAGATGCCGTTTTATTTATCAAGCAAAAATTAGATGCTGCAAAATGGTTTATTGATGCTATTAAGCAAAGACAGCAGACCTTGTTGCTCACCATGAATGCTATTATGCATAGACAAGAAGCTTATTTCTTATCTGGAGATGAACGTAAATTGAAACCGATGATATTAAAAGATATTGCGGATAAAATTAATATGGATGTCTCTACCGTTTCCAGAGTAGCCAACAGTAAATATGTAGACACTCCTTATGGTACGAAACTGATCAAAGAATTCTTTTCTGAATCAATGAAAAACGACCAAGGTGAAGATATTTCTACACGAGAAATAAAAAAAATACTTCAAACTGTCATCGAAGAAGAAAACAAAAAGAAACCATTGACTGATGATAAACTTTCAGCAATTTTAAAAGAAAAAGGATATTTAATAGCGCGTAGAACCGTAGCGAAATATAGGGAGCAATTAGACATACCGGTAGCTCGTTTACGTAAAGAAATATAATCATGTTATTTCACAAAATTATTTCATACGTTTTTCATCCTATTGTATTTTCTATCATTGCTACGTTGTTATATTTTATGGCATTACCAAGTCATATACCGAAGCAATCAGAATATCATATTCTAATCCTCGTTTTCTTAGCCACCTATGTCACTCCAATATTATTGTTAGTGGTTTTAAAAGGTTTTAGAATGATTCAAACATATCATTTGGAAACTATTCAAGAACGTAAATTTCCAACATTGTTTATGATAGTATTGTTCGGGTTATTAGGCAAAAAATTATTGGAGATCCAAGCTTTAGATTTGTTAGCCTATTCTTTTATAGCCTGCGCAATTGCTTTGCTTTGCGTCTATATACTCTTCTTGCTTAAATTAAAAACTAGTTTACATACACTGAGTATTGCTGGTTTAATTGGATTCGCCTGTATTGTTAGCTATCATTATAAAATTAACTTATTAATTCCGCTTATGATCTTATTTCTACTCGCTGGAATTATTTCAACAGCGAGGTTAAAGTTAAAAGCTCATAACCCTAGTGAAGTATATATTGGTTTTTTAATAGGCTTTGTAATACAGTTGTTTACCTATTATATAGGCATTAATTATAATATATAAAATATCAATCCAATTCTTAAATCACGTCCTCGCACGAGAACTTGAGGACGGTTTAATATAGCATCTGAAGAGAATATATCATTCAAACCGTAATACACGTTTACGTTCCAAGTTCCGAAACCAACTCCCATTGTTAGACCATATTGAAATTTATTAATTTCTTCTATACCTCTTACTTTTATGGTTCCGTCCTTCTTTAGTTTTGCATTTGATGCGAAAACATATCCCAATTTAACGCCAGAATAAATTCTCCAGAACTTATACTTTGTTGCTGTAGATGTTCTCCATCTTATTTCTATCGGAAGTTCAATCGTATGTAAAGAAAATTTATTTCGGTCAAAAGATCGTACCTCCTCAAAGGTAGTAACGTCGTTAATCACTTCAATCTTTAAATCTTGAAAATATGTATTTCTGCCATATCCAAGGCCAATACCAAAGCCAAAGTTTCTAATATCATTTATGGGAAGGTCTTTTATATAACCAAAAAAGATTCCATTAGAAAAACCGTTTTGATCAATACCATCAGGCACATTATATAAAGAATTATAAGTTGCTCCAATATAGAACTGATCTTCTAAATAATGTGCATCACTTATAGAATCTTTTGATTGAGCTAATGCACCATTAGCTACAAACACAATAAGAATGATAATACATTTCTTCATTAGGGTACCCACATATACTTTTATAAAATAAAAAAAGGCAATCGATTAGATTGCCTTTTCATAGTATAAAAACAAATTAGTTTTTAATATTATCTAGAGCACTACCCTTACGAGTAGAATAATTAAGCTTTAATGCATTAATGTCTCTCAACTGTATTTTTATATCAGTAATTGTTCCAACATTTGCATCCATATCTGCTTTAATAGACGTTGTCATTTTAGGCACATCTGTTTCTTTACGCTCTGCTCTTTCTGCGAAAATAAAACTCTTTACTTCCTCAACATTAGAAATTCTATCATTTAACTGAATCTTATCTCCTGGTGTTTTATCTTTCGATTTACCCACATAAATATAACTCACTAAACTTTTCTTTTCTAATTTCTTCACTTCTGTTGCCTTTGGCAACACAGGCTGTTGAATTTTCAATGATGTTTCACGCATCACTGTTGTAACCATAAAGAAGAATAATAACATAAAAACAATATCCGGTAAGGATGCCGTAGAAATACCAGGCGTTCCTTTTTTCTTTTTTCCAAATTTAGCCATACTTATTCTTATTTAGTTGGTTCAGCCTCAGAGATAATTTGAGGATAAATATTTATTTTAATATCTTTCTGCTGTTCAAAGTTAAGTCTATCAAAATCCTTGCCATATTTCTTATTAGAATATCTATTTCTAAGCACCGTATAAGCACCTACTAATTCATTCTGTACTGAAATATAAGTGGCATAATTTGTTCCTCTATCACTTTGAAGAGATATAATTGCCTTTTTAGGATGATCTGATGATGCAGGATCTTTCTCTCCTTCACACCAACTACAAACTTTTAAGTCTTCTTTAGCTAATGCTTCAGCAGTACCTCCACCATTATCAATAAATTTGATAGCGGCTTCGCGTAAATCTTCAACCTTCATGTATTGATCACCTTCTACTAAGATTTCATTACGTCTGTTGATATTCACTTCAAAAACGTTTTTCTCTTTAAGTATTGGTGGTACTACATCTTCTGGTTGTTTCTCAGGTAATTTACGAGAAATACCTGTGTCTACATCCATTGTAGTTGTTACTAAGAAAAATATCAATAACAAGAACGCTATATCGGCCATAGAACCTGCATTAATTTCTGGGGTGTCTCTTCTAGCCATAATTTTTATTTTGCTAAGTTCTTAACAAGTCCGAAACCAATAATTCCTAGACCAGCAGCTCCTAATATTCCAGTAAATGTAATCAATCCACTTACCCATTTAGTTACTGATTTTGCTTCATCTCCTGTAAGAATATCTCCTGAGATATTTTTAACTTCGATAGCTTCTCCCAATGCACCTGTTGCCAACTCATCAGAAGCTGTAAAATAGGTTACTAATAAAAGAGCTACGAGTATACCCAAACCTAACAATGTCTTTTTTAAGTTTTGAGGATTTTTAACAAGATTCACTATAGATAGTACTACAGTAACTAAGGTCACCACTATCAACAGAAATACTGCAAATGATACAAAACCAGAAACTATTGATTGTGCATCTACATCTGTTTTTATTACTTCATCTCCTACCATTATTATTCTAACCATGAAGAAAACTCCAATAAGACTAATAATCGCAGCTACGATCGTTAATATTTTTGATTTATTATTATCCATGCTCTGTCTTATTTTTTATGTCTAACCAAAAGGTCAACAAGTGAAATTGAAGCGTCTTCCATACTGTTCACAATTCCGTCTACTTTAGAAACGATGTAGTTGTAAAAAATTTGAAGAATAATTGCTACTACTAATCCGAATACTGTTGTTAATAAGGCAACTTTAATACCACCTGCAACAATAGAAGGAGAAATATCACCAGCCGCTGCAATCGCATCAAAGGCTCCAATCATACCAATTACAGTTCCCATGAAACCAAGCATTGGTGCTAACGCTATAAATAAAGACAACCATGATATATTTTTTTCTAATAGACCCATTTGAACACCACCGTAACTTACAACAGCTTTTTCAGCCTGTTCTACGCCTTCGTCCATTCTATCTAGTCCTTGATAAAAAATAGATGCAACTGGTCCTTTTGTATTTCTACAAACTTCTTTAGCTGCTTCTACACCTCCAGAAGACAATGCGTCCTCAACACTCGCTACTAATTTATTTGTATTTGTAGTCGACATGTTTAGGTATATAATTCTCTCAATAGCAATTGCTAATCCTAAGATCAAACAAACCAAAACAATCCCCATAAAAAATGGGCCTCCCTCTATAAAACGCTGTTTCAACTCTTGGTGAAACGTTTTTTCTACTGCTGCTGCCTCTTCAGTTTGAATTACAGCTGCAAAACTGTTTTGAACTGAACCTAAAAATAATCCTGTCATTGCTAGGATAGTAAATGCTTTTTTCATTGTGTGAATCTTAATTAATTAAATTAGTTATTGGGTTTAAAGATATAAATTTTTTATTAAAAACAACAATCTCAGCAGAGAGAAAGGGATTCGAACCCTTGTTATAATTCCTTATAAACACGCTTTCCAAGCGTGCGCCTTAAACCACTCGGCCACCTCTCTAAATGTTAATTTTTAACTTTAGGAGTGCCAAGTAACAAAAAATTATTTATTAAATAAAAAATTATTGAAAAAACTAACTTATTTCTCCGCGTAAGGACGTTTCAAAAATTAATTTAAAGTCGGCCTTCGGTATATTCTCTCCTAATAGATACATTAATTTGGCAACCGCCGATTCTGTGGTGATATCCTTACCGCTTATAAGACCTATCGCTTCTAATTGCACACTAGTTTCATAATGTCCCAAAATAACACTTCCTCCAGCACACTGAGTAACATCGACAATATGAATACCTTTTTCTAAAGCTTCTTTTAAAAGGTCTATAAACCATTTTTCAGTAGGCGCATTGCCAGAGCCATATGCTTCCAAGACTACACCTTTAATAGTAGGTATGTTTAAAATACTCTCTACAACACTCTTTGTAATTCCAGGAAACAACTTTAGTATGACTATATTGTCTTCTAATTTTTTTCTTATTTTTAGTTCGCTGCCATTAAAACGTTGATGAATGATTCCTTCATTGAACTTTAAGTGTACTCCACTTTCTGCTAAAGGCGGATAATTAGGTGAGGTAAAAGCTTCAAATTGTTCAGCATTAATTTTAGTTGTTCTATTTGCCCTATATAACTTGTATTCAAAATACAAACCTACTTCTTTTACATGTGGTTCATTCGTCTTCTCATTTCTTGAAGCTGCAATTTGCACGGCCGTTATTAAATTCTCTTTGGCATCGGTTCTGAGATCCCCTATCGGTAATTGAGAACCTGTAAATATAATAGGCTTGGCCAAATTTTCGATCATAAAACTTATTGCCGAAGATGTATATGACATTGTATCAGAACCCGTTAATACAACAAAACCATCCTTTTGGCTGTAATTATTCTCTATGATCTCAACAATATCTACCCAGTATGCTGTATTCATATTAGAAGAATCAATTGGTTCTTTAAAAGAAATTGCTTCAATATTACAATTGAGTTGATTTAGCTCTGGTATCTTCTCATATAAATGATTAAAATCAAATGCACGCAGCGCATTGGTTGTATAATCCTTAATCATACCAATGGTACCTCCTGTATAAATCAATAAAATTTCGGGCTTTGTTGTCATCTTGTCATTACAATTAAAAAATATAATTATATGTTAATCAAATATTTAAAGGCAATTATACGTTCATTAACAAAGAAATAATACTTTCATTTTCATTTGGAACAATTTATGCAGTAAATTTACATGAATATTACAATAAACTATTAAAATTTTAAATTATGATTGGATTCTATATACTTATCGGAGCTATCTCCTTAGTAAGCTGGTTGATAAGCAGTAAATTGAAAAGCAAATTTAAGCATTACTCTAAAGTTCAATTGACAAACGGAATGAGCGGTGCCGAAATTGCTGAAAAAATGTTAGCAGATCATGGTATTTCTAATGTAAAAGTTATTTCTACGCCAGGTATGTTAACAGATCATTATAATCCTAAAAATAAAACGGTCAATCTAAGTGAAGGTGTATACAATCAGCGAAATGCTGCGGCCGCGGCTGTTGCGGCTCATGAAGTTGGTCATGCGGTGCAACATGCTACAGCATATGAATGGTTGACGATGCGTTCAAAATTAGTACCTGCAGTAAGTATCACTTCAAAATTCTCTCAATATATGGTTATTGGAGGAATCATATTTGGAGCAGCATCAGGCAATACAGGTATTGGCTTTTACATCGCAATTGCTGGTTTAGCATTTATGGCTCTGGGAACGTTATTTAGTTTTATTACACTTCCAGTGGAATATGACGCGAGTAATAGAGCTTTAGCTTGGTTGAAAAATAAGAATATGGTAAATCAACAAGAATTTAAAGGATCTGAAGATGCCTTAAAATGGGCGGCTAGAACGTATTTAGTCGCGGCTCTTGGATCTCTAGCGATGCTACTTTATTGGGGTTTGCAACTTTTAGGAGGCCGAGATTAAACACAATACTAAATATAAAAAATCCCGCTTTCGCGGGATTTTTTATATTTTAATCTGTCGATCTATTTGTTGATCTAAGGAAATAAAAGTCTCAGTTCTTGCTACTCCTTTTATCAATTGAATCTGTTTGTTTAAAACCTCCATTAAGTGTTCATTATCTCGACATAAAATTTTTACAAAAATTGCATAATTACCAGTGGTGTAATGACTTTCAATGACCTCATCGATTTCTTTTAGACGTTTCACTGCTTCTTTGTACGTACTGGCCGCATCTAAAAAAATACCTGCAAACGCCAATGTTTTATAACCAAGAGCTTTCGGATTGATTATAAATTTTGAGCCCTGTAACAATCCAGATTTTTCTAATTTTCTCAACCTTTGATGGATTGCTGCGCCTGAAATACCTACCTCGCGAGCAATGGCTAAAATGGGAGCTCTCGCATCACTCATTAAATTTTTTAAAATTATCTTATCAATACCATCTATATGTAACGCTTTTTCTTTCATCTTTCTATAGTTAATGTTTGTAAGTACATACTTACTACAACCTTTTAAATATATAATAAAATTAAAAAAATAAAGGATATGAAAAATCATATCCTTTAAAACTTATTATAAATTGAAATTAATCTTGCGGTTCCATTTCAAAATCTTCCATGAACTTTGTAGTATAATTTCCTGCTAGATAATCAGGATGATCCATTAGCTGTCTATGAAAAGGTATTGTGGTTTTTACTCCTTCTATCACGAACTCATCTAATGCTCGCTTCATTTTATTGATTGCTTCTTCACGTGTTTGTGCCGTTGTAATTAGCTTTGCAATCATAGAATCATAATTTGGAGGAATCATATAACCTGCGTACACATGAGTATCCAATCGTACTCCATGACCTCCCGGCGCGTGTAATGTGGTAATTTTACCTGGAGACGGACGGAAATCATTATAAGGATCTTCAGCATTGATACGACATTCTATTGAATGTAAATTCGGTGTATAATTCTTTCCAGAAATTGGCACACCTGCCGCAACTAATACTTGTTCACGAATCAAATCAAAATCTATCACCTGTTCAGTAATAGGGTGTTCTACTTGAATACGCGTATTCATCTCCATAAAATAGAAATTTCTATGCTTATCAACGAGAAACTCAACCGTTCCTGCACCTTCGTATTTAATATATTCTGCAGCCTTAACAGCAGCTTCTCCCATCTTTTTGCGCAATGTACTTGTCATAAACGGAGAAGGAACTTCCTCAGTTAATTTCTGATGACGACGTTGCACTGAACAATCTCTTTCAGATAAATGACAAGCTCTACCTGTTGAATCACCTACCACCTGTATTTCGATATGTCTTGGCTCTTCAATCAACTTTTCCATGTACATATCATCATTTCCGAAGGCAGCCTTAGATTCTTGTCTTGCTGAGTCCCAAGCATCTTTTAAGTCTTCTGGCTTCCAAACTGCACGCATACCTTTACCTCCACCTCCTGCTGTCGCCTTTAGCATGACAGGATAGCCAGTTTCTTTCGCAATTTTTTGACAATCTTTAAAATCTATAATAATACCATCACTTCCAGGTACACAGGGCACACCAGCTTCTTTCATAGTTGCTTTTGCCGTAGCTTTATCTCCCATTTTGGAGATCATTTCCGCAGAAGCGCCAATAAATTTAATATTATGCTCTTCACATATCTTAGAGAATTTAGCGTTCTCTGACAAAAATCCATAACCCGGATGTATAGCATCGGCATTGGTAATCTCTGCTGCGGCAATAATATTAGAAATTTTTAAGTAGGAATCACTACTAGGAGCGGGGCCAATACACACGGCTTCATCGGCAAACTTTACATGCAAACTTTCCTCGTCGGCGGTTGAATAGACAGCAACCGTTTTTATACCCATTTCCTTACAAGTTCTTATAACACGTAAAGCAATCTCACCTCTATTGGCAATTAATATTTTTTTAAACATAACTTTATGAATTAAGTTTTCACAAAACATTTAATGTATATACATAACTCTTACTATTCATTGTAAGATTTGCATATATCTAAAATGCGGGGTTAAAATTGTTATGATGGATCAACTAAAAATAACGGTTGATCAAATTCTACTGGGGAAGCATCGTCAACTAAAATTTTAACAATCTTACCAGCAACTTCTGATTCGATTTCATTAAATAATTTCATAGCTTCAATAATACATACCGTATCTCCAACATTTATAGTACTACCCACCTCTACAAACAATGGTTTGTCTGGTGAAGGTTTTCTATACATTGTACCAATTATTGGAGATTTGATCATGACATATTTAGAATCGTCATCTGCCGCTGGGGCTGGAGTTGCAGGAGTTTCAGTTGCTGCCGCTGGAGCAGCTGGAGCTTGTGCTACAGGTACCTGAGCGATTGGTGCTTGATGTACAATAGTAGTTTCCGTTTTATCTGACGATCCTGTTTTAATGGTAACTTTAACGTCTTCCATTTCTAATTTAACTTCGCTCGCACCTGATTTTGCAACGAATTTTATTAGATTCTGAATATCTTTTAAATCCATATTTTTTTAAGTTTAGTTAGTTCTTTAGCTATTATACGCCCATTTCAAATAGATAGCTCCCCAAGAGAAACCACCTCCAAATGCGGCAAAAATTATATTGTCTCCTTTTTTGAGTTTCGATTCATAATCTGCCAACAATAAAGGTAACGTAGCAGATGTGGTATTACCATATCTGTGTATATTCATTAATACTTTAGATTCAGAAAGTCCTATTCTTTCTGCCGTAGCATCAATAATTCTCTTATTCGCTTGATGTGCTGCGAGCCATGCAACATCATCTATATTCAAATTATTCCTTTTCAATATTTTCTCACTGACATCAGCCATATTAAAAACAGCATTCTTGAAGACCGTTCTACCTTCTTGATGTACAAAACATTCTGGTCCTCCAAATACTTCTCCTTTTTCAAAAGGATTTGCCGAACCTCCTTTTTGAACTTGTAAAAATTCTCTTCCTTCTCCATTCGTTCTTAAATATTCATCTTGAACACCTAAACCATCATTGGAAGGTTCAAATAATACAGCTCCAGCTCCATCACCAAAAATGATACATGTAGCGCGGTTACTGTAATCTATCATAGAAGAATTCTTATCGGCACCTATGAGTAACACTTTTTTATACTTCCCAGATTCAATAAAACTTGATACAACCGACATTCCAAAAAGAAAACTAGAACAAGCAGCATCCATATCAAATGAAAAAGCTTCTGTCGCTCCTATTTGAGAGGCTACAAAAGCTGCAGTTGAAGCTGCTTGCATATCTGGTGTAGCCGTAGCCACGACTACAAGTTCAATTTCTTTTGGATCTAAATTCGTTTTTTCTATTAAATCTTTTGCCGCATTAATCGCCATGAACGAAGTTCCCTTTCCCTCTCCTTTTAATATCCTTCTTTCTTTTATACCTGTTCTTGAGGTTATCCATTCATCATTTGTCTCAACTAAAGTTTCCAATATTTCGTTCGATAAAACGTATTCTGGAAGATATTTTCCTACGGCCGTTATTGCTGCAGTGATTTTACTCATAATGATATCTTAATTAATAGATAATTTCTTACTAAAAGTGGCACCAAAGTAATGAAATTTATTTTGGTTTATACCTAAAAAAATATTGTTTTTTGCTCATTTTCACTCTAAAACACAAAAAAAAAAAGCTAAAAAAAATCACTTTTTAGTGTTTTTCGACTTTTTTTGAAAAATAGTCAATACCTATTTTTTCAATTAAAAAAGCTCTTCAAAAATCGAAGAGCTTTGTGCGGCTGAAGGGAGTCGAACCCCCACACCTTGCGGCACTAGATCCTAAGTCTAGCGTGTCTACCAATTCCACCACAGCCGCAATTCGCATGTGCTGAATTTATTTCAGTAAATGTGGGTGCAAATATAATCAAACTTACTAAATAGCAAAGCTGTTCAGTTATATTTTTAGTATTTTTGATTTATCCCAATTTCTCATACATGAATGACATTAAAATTTACATAGAAAAACATAAAGATCGATTTATTGAAGAGCTCATTGAACTCTTAAAAATACCTTCTATAAGTGCTGATTCAGCGTTTAGCGAAGCTGTCATCAGTACATCCAAATTAATAAAAATAAGTCTTGAAAAAGCAGGATGTGATTATGTTGAAATATGTGAAACTCCTGGTTATCCTATTGTTTATGGTGAAAAAGTTATTGATCCTAATTTACCTACAGTGTTGGTATATGGTCATTATGATGTACAACCTCCAGATCCTTTAGAATTATGGGATTCTCCTCCTTTCGAGCCCATTATAAAAAATACAAAAACACATCCCGAAGGTGCTATTTTTGCAAGAGGTGCTTGCGATGACAAAGGCCAATTGTATATGCATGTCAAAGCGCTAGAATACATGACTTCTACAAACCAACTACCTTGCAATGTTAAATTCATGATTGAAGGTGAAGAAGAAGTAGGTTCAGAAAGTCTTGCTTGGTTCGTAAAAAAGCACCAAGAAAAATTAGCCAATGATGTAATTTTGATTTCTGACACCGGCATGATAGCCAATGATATCCCCTCAATTACCACAGGCCTGCGAGGTTTAAGCTACGTGGAAGTTGAAGTAACTGGTCCGAATCGTGATTTGCATTCTGGATTATATGGAGGAGCTGTGGCTAATCCGATAAATGTCTTAACCAAAATGATCGCTTCCTTGCATGACGAAAACAATCATATAACTATCCCAGGGTTTTATGATCGTGTTGAAAACTTATCCACAGCCGAACGCGCTGAAATGGCAGAGGCCCCGTTTTCTTTGGAAGACTATAAAAAGGCACTAGATATTGACGCTGTGTATGGAGAAAAAGGATATACCACAAATGAACGAAACTCAATTCGTCCAACACTAGACGTTAATGGTATTTGGGGTGGATATACAGGTGAAGGAGCAAAAACTGTGATTGCTAGTCAAGCATTTGCTAAAATATCTATGCGCTTGGTTCCAAATCAAGATTGGGAAGAAATAACGAATTTATTCAAATCTCATTTTGAAAAAATAGCCCCAAAGGGAGTTATCGTGAAAGTAACACCTCATCATGGCGGTCAAGGTTATGTAACACCAATTGATAGTATTGGATACCGTGCTGCAGCGAAAGCATACGAAGATACTTTTGGTAAAAAACCTATTCCGCAACGAAGTGGTGGAAGTATTCCTATTGTTTCTTTATTTGAAAAAGAGTTAAAAAGTAAAACTATTTTGATGGGGTTTGGATTAGACAGTGATGCCATTCACTCGCCCAATGAACATTTTGGAATTTTCAATTATCTGAAAGGGATAGAAACCATTCCGCTCTTCTATAATCATTTTACACAAATGAAGTTAACCGAACTATAAATTCTGCATACGACTTAAATATCCATAATCGCTGTTTGTCTTTCTTTGCGAAGGGACAACCTTATCTTTATTTGAGCCAACTGAATGATTGGTTTCTTTTTTTGAAGATAGGGTATTAATTAGGGTATTAATTTTTTGTTTAATTAGTTTAGTCATTTGTTACTCTATTAGGGATGCTTTATAAAAACAACTTCAACGTAAAAACTCCTAACTTATTTTCAAAAAAATCAATTAATCTTTTTTCCTCTTTAGATAATTATGGTCGTACAACCAGTCTTCGAGACGTTTTGGCCAACCACTTATTGTTTTTAATTTTGTACGATATCCCATATTAAAAGCGTGTCCCCCCTTCGCATAAATATGTGCTTCTACTGATTGACCCATCTTTCGATATCCCTTCAAAATTTGTACGATAGACTCTGAACAGCATTCATCATCATTTGCGGTAACCAAAAAAGCTGGCGGTAATTTTGAAGGAAATTTTTCAGGAATACCTAAGGGGCCTGGATATACCAATATTTGAAAATCAGGTACAGCACTAAGATCATCTATGGCGTCACTACCTTTCATCTTTTGCTTATCGTCATTATAAGTTACCATAGATACCACTTCTCCTCCTGCCGAAAATCCAAGCATACCAATTTTTGTTGTATCAATATTCCATTTGTTCGCATTAAATCTTACCATTCTCATCGCCCTTAAACCATCTTCTTTGGCATGTTCTTCAATGGTATATTTTGATCCTTCTTCTCGAGCTAAGCGATATTTTAATACAAAAGCGGTAATACCTAATTTATTTAAAAATAGTGCAGCTCTCTTTCCTTCTGAATTATAGACCAAGGCCCTATGACCTCCTCCAGGACAAATAATTACCGCAGTGCCATTAGAGAGTTCTTTCGATGGAGCATACATTGTTATTGAAGGGTTATGGATGTTTTTCACCCACCAATCTTTTGCTCTTTCTTTTTCATCTTTTAAATTTTCGAAGCCCGGCGCACCGTTTTTCCAAAGTGGAATTTCTTTCGGAGTTATTTGGCTAAAAAGAGCTATTGGAATTACAACTAACGCTATATTTAAAAGAGTTTTCATAGAGTACATATATTTTCTCAAATATAATATTTTAAATATTTTTTAAGGTTTACTGTAACTTTAACAGTTAATTCACACTTATATAGCAACATATGCCCCCTATTGTGCGTTTTAATTATTTAAATTCTCTCTACAATGCTTAAAAACTTCTTTTGGATGTGCTCTGGTGCTGATCCTGATTTACTTAATGAAAGTCCAAAATCTGAACAAATAAAGTATGCTGGTATAGGTGGTACTGTTTTTTTTACAGCTGTCATGGCTTTTATATCTGGTTCATACGCATTATACACTGTGTTCGATTCAGCATATACAGCTATTGCTTTTGGTCTAATTTGGGGGCTACTTATTTTTAACTTAGATCGGTTTATCGTTTCCACCATAAAAAAACAAGACAATGTTTGGAAAGAGTTACTACAGGCATCTCCTAGAATTATTTTAGCAATCATAATTGCCATCGTAATTTCTAAGCCCTTAGAAATGAAGATTTTTGAAAAGGAAATCAATCAGGTATTACTAGAGCAAAAGAATGAATTGACTCTACAAAATCAAAATCAAATTGCAGAACAATTCTCTCCAGAAATCAGCAGAATATCGACTGAGATTCAGGATATAAAAGATGCCGTAAATGCCAAAGAAAAAGAGACAAACGAACTATACAATACTTATATCGCCGAAGCCGAAGGAACTGCGGGTACCATGAAATTAGGGAAAGGTCCGGTATATAAAGAAAAAAGAGAGAAACATGATGCTCTCTTATTAGAACTACAAGAGTTAAAAGAAAATAGTAAACTGAAGATATCAGAAAAAGAAGCCGCCATTACTACTTTAAGAAGTAAACAAGATAACCAAGTAACTTCGAGCCAACCAATTATTGATGGATTCGATGGACTGATGGCTCGAATCAATGCGTTAGGAGAACTAGCATGGTTTCCTTCTTTCTTCATTTTATTATTATTCCTAGCAATAGAAACGGCTCCAGTTTTAGCAAAAGTAATGGCTCCTAAAGGGGCTTATGATTTAAAATTTGACGAACAAGAAGATGCATTGGCCACTTGGGTTGCTCAACAAAAAAATCAGAGAGCTGCAATGCTGAACACGGATACTACGTTAAATGAAAAAGTGTATTATGACGTTTCTGAAGATGCGGAGATTTATGATTATAAAAAACAAAAAGCAAAGGACCTATTGAAATTACAATCTGATAAATTTTTTAAGAAACAGAGTGATTTGATTTAGAATCTGATTTCCCAATTGATTTTCAGAGATTCATAATTTTATTTCACCTCTAGAGAGGTAAATCTAAATTGCTTACCGTCAAAGAGACCTTTATCACTAAGTTTTAATGAAGGTATTACAAGTAATGCCATGAAAGACAATGTCATATAAGGTGATCTCAAAGTACTTCCCATCTTCTTGGCTAATACATCCAATTCAGCATAAGTACGGCCCACTTCTTCTCCTGATCGATCACTCATAATGCCTGCAACTGGCAAAGAAAGAGCTTTTTCTAGAGTATTTGTAACAGCACAAACACCACCTTTATTTTGAATCAATAAATTTACTGCTCGGCAGATGGCTTCATCTGAAACACCCACAGCAATAATATTATGAGAATCATGTCCAACAGAACTGGCTATTGCACCTTGTTTGAGTCCAAAATTCTTAATAAATGCAATAGCGGGTTTCGAATTATTATACCTATTAACTACAGTTATTTTTAAAATATCATGTTTAGGGTTTGAGATTAAATTTCCTTCTTGAATTAAGCTTTCTACTTCTATTTCATTTGTTATAAGTTCTCCGTCTAAAGCCTCAATAACTTTTATTTTTTCGGAAGCAGAATAAAATTCAAAGTCTGATATTTTTTTAAAATCAGTATTGAAATTATTTAACACCTCAAAATCTACATTTTCTATATATGAAACTCCCTCTTTGGCTACTAGTTCACCATCTATATAAGTTTCTAAAACTCTAAAGTTCGTTAAATCTTCAACGATAATAAAATCAGCTGGATCTCCAGGGTTAAGCAAACCCACGTTTAAATCATAATGTTTCACTGGGTTTATACAGGCGACCTGTAAAACTTTGAATACATCTATATTTTTGGCAACCGCCCTTGCACACAACTCATTTATATGGCCCAATAATAAGTCATCTGGATGTTTATCATCAGAACAAAACATTATTGACTCAAAATTTTCAGGAAGTAACGCTACTAAAGCTTCAAAATTTTTTGCCGCACTACCTTCTCTAATTATTATTTTCATTCCTTTATGAAGTTTCTCTAAAGCTTCATCATAGGTAAAACATTCGTGATCTGTCGAAATTCCAGCTGCAATATATCTTGAGACATCATCACCTCTTAATCCTGGGGCGTGTCCGTCTATGGGTTTATTATACTTTTTCGCAGTCGCAATTTTTTTCATGACCTCATCATCCTGAAAAAGAACTCCAGGATAGTTCATCATTTCGGCTAAATATTTGATATCTGGATTTTGGAGCATGCTCTCAATATCGTTTGAATCTATAGAAGCTCCAGCACTTTCAAAAGAGGTAGCGGGCACACAAGAGGGCGCGCCAAAATTAAATTTAAGCGGTACTTTTTTACCATTTTCTATCATGAAATTTACACCCGATACACCTAATACATTTGCAATTTCATGCGGGTCTGAAACAGTGCTTACTGTGCCCTGTACAACAGCTAGTTTGGCAAATTCAGATGGCACTAACATAGAGCTTTCTATATGAATATGAGCATCAACAAATCCAGGTAAAATGAAGGTTTCAACGGAGTGGTTTTTCGGGGTAATTGAAACAATCTTTCCGTTCTCAACTAAGACTTCCCCTTTAAAGATATTTCTATTTAAAATATCTACAATATTTCCTTGTATAATCATTCGTTCGATTTACTAAACGAATCTACAAAGAATAAAACGTAATCGTTAAAAAATAAATTGAAAAGAAAAAGACTATCTATATTCTAAGATAGTTTAAAAAGGGATAAAAAGAATCCCTGCAAAGATGCTGGTATCAACTCTATGGTTTCTTTTTCCTTAGATCCGATATCTTGAAGAAGGTTCGTTGCAAACTTATAATCAACTTTTCTAAATCGATCTGCTCGGTAAGCATTATATCCACTACTTGGGGATTTCGTTTCTTTCAAAATGAGGCCTCCATCGAAAGGATTGAAACCTTCAATAGTATACATTTCTCCTTTTTTTAACCCACCTAACCTGTACCATCTCCTTCTTGCGTTAGTACAAACTACGACTTCTCCTATTTCAAAAGTAGTATC
The DNA here is from genome assembly GCA_947500525.1 of uncultured Flavobacteriaceae bacterium. Classification (GTDB taxonomy): domain Bacteria; phylum Bacteroidota; class Bacteroidia; order Flavobacteriales; family Flavobacteriaceae; genus Aureibaculum. The sequence continues at coordinate 143,131 of CANMSH010000006.1, forward strand.
CATATTTTTTCGTTATTATAAGTTAAGGGGGCCTATTATACTTTAAACATACAAATAGAATCTAAAGGAAATCTAAAGATTTGATGCTTCTATTAATTTTAGAGTAAATAAAAAAGAAAAGACTTAATTTGACTGTAGTTAAAACAACGCTTCTCTAAGACAGATATTAGTTCAACGATAAGAAGTTGAAACTATAGATTTTTGAAGTACTAGCAACTCTTATTTTCAATTTTTGCGGTCCTTCTTCTTTGACTGGAAGAATTTTTTGAATAATTGAATCCGCAAAACCATAGTCCACTTTTCTGAATCGATCAGTTCTATAAGCATTATATCCACTTCTAGGAGATTTAACTTCCTTCAAAATTAATCCTCCATCATATGGATTGAATCCCGAAATAGTATAGATTTCTCCTTTTTTAAGCCCACCAAGCTTAAACCATCTTTTACGATCATTAGTACAAACTACTTTTTCTCCTATTTCAAAATTATTCATATCTGCTATTTTAATTAAAAACAATTGAAGAATAAAAAATCCTCAACTTAATTTCATTATTTTCATAAGTCGTTCATTTTAAAACTTTTAATCATTTCAAAAAAATCTTATGACTACTTGAAAATAAACTTGCAGGGGGTAATTGCCAAATATATACATATCAATAATGCAAGACAATAGCGAAAACCATGATTTTTAAAACTAGTGGTTTTTGGGTAGCTTCATTTTAACTATCTTATAATCAAATATTTATAATTATTAAAAATTCCTTTCTGGATGAAAAGCAGCAAGATGTATAGCGGTTTTCTTTTTTGATATTATTTGAGAAACTAATTTTCCTGTAGCCGTTGCCATACTCCAACCCATCATTGCATGACCAGTAGCAACGGTCAAATTTTGGCATTTATTAGATTTCCCTATATAAGGTAATCCATCTGGAGAAACGGGTCTTAAGCCTGAAGCAGCATTGGCTTTTTCCTCTTCAGATAATGAAATTTCTGGGTAATACCTTGTTACGGCTTTAGCTATGGCCTCTACTCTAGTAGTACGAATTTTTTGATTGATTCCTGCAATCTCCATAGTTCCGGCAAATCGAGTAAAACCATTCATGGGCGTTATGGCAACTTTTGCTTCTGCTAAAATTGCTGGTATGGTAATATTCGTTTGACTAAAACGATTCATGCGGTATCCTTTACCAGCCTCAATTAATAATTGTAATCCTATTTTTTTACTTAATTTTCCACTCCAAGATCCTGTGGCTAATACAAATTCGTCAGCCTTAAATTTTCGCTCTGCAGAAACTACCGCAGCGATTTTATCTCCTTTAATTTCTACATCTTCAATTTTTTCGTTTTTGTAAAAAATCACACCAACTCGCTCCAAAAACTCTTTCATTTCATTCATAAATTCTTGTGGCGTGGTATGGTAATCACATTTGTAATAGGTTGCTCCCATCACATTTAAGTTCACACCAGGTTCTAAGTTTTTGACTTCTGTCTCGGTCAAATCTTTGACCTCTAAACCTTCTTTTCTGGCTAACTGCGCTACTTTCATTTCTGATGATAGTGCCTTTTCTGATTGACATAACATCATCAATCCCTTTTTCTCATAATGAAAGGTAAAATTTTCATCTCGTCGGATATCATCATATAGCTCTTGACTCAATAATGCAATATCTTTAATTGCCGGAATTGATCTAGCGACATGTTTCGGGTTACACGATTTATTAAAAGCCCATACCCATTTTAAAAAATCTACTTCTAATCGTGGTTTTATATATAACGGGCTGGATGCATTGAACATCCACTTTAATCCCTTTTTCATAACTCCAGGCGCTGCTAAAGGTATTATATGACTTGGCGATAAATAACCCGCGTTTACGTACGATGCGCCCGAATCCATATTGGATTGATCAACAACCGTAACATGGTGTCCTTCTTTATGCAAATAGTACGCTGAACATAGTCCAATAACTCCACCCCCAATTACAACACATTCTTTCATTTTTGTTCGGGTTTAGGTTCGATCAAATCCCAAAGGTTTCCGTACAAATCTTTAAAAACACATACAATACCATATGATTCTTCTTTTGGAGCACGCACAATTCTAATTTTTTGATCTAAGAGGTTTTGGTAATCTCTATCAAAATTATCTGTATTCAAAAATAAAAAAACACGTCCTCCAGATTGATTCCCGATATACTCTTTTTGAACTTCTCCATCGGCTTTAGCCAATAATAAAGAAAAAGTACTGTCTTGCGACGGCGCAATTAACACCCAACGTTTCTTTTCGGTCAATACTGTATCTTCTATTAACTTAAAATGTAGCTTATGAACATAGAAATCTATGGCTTCATCATAATCTCTTACTACCAATGCGATATGAGCAATTTTTCTATCCATATTTATAATACCTGAAATCCATGAGCATATGGATCATCTTGCTCATCAATTATTATTTTATTATATCCGTATACTTTGGCCCAGCCTTGAATACTAGGAATAATTGCCATATTATCACCCAATGATGTTTCTTCTAAAATACATCCTTTAAATGTAGAACCGATAAAACTCTCATGAATATATTCTTCATTTTTTTTCAATTTTCCTTGTGTATATAATTGCGCCATACGTGCTGAAGTTCCGGTTCCGCATGGACTTCTATCAATAGCCTTATCACCATAAAAAACTGCGTTTCTACCTGAAGATGATGCATGTAACGGATCACCGGTCCAAAGCAAATGTGTAACATCTCGAATGGTTTCGTTTTCAGGATGTACAAACATATCAGGATATTTAGAATTAATTTTCGCTCTTAAAAGTTGTGAAAAACGAATAATTTGATTTGCCGTATGCCCATGTACTCCTACAAAATTCTCTTGCGGGTCTATTATGGCATAGAAATTTCCTCCATAAGCCACATCGAATACAAGTCGTCCTAAATGCGGGCACTCAACACTTAAATTCTCAGCAGCCAAATAACTCTTTACATTTATTATTTTAACCGATTCTACTTTCTTATTTTGTATTGTATATGTAATATGTATGAGTCCGGCTGGGGTCTCCATCAAAATTTTACCAGGTACTTTGGGCGTGACTAAGTTTTCTTCTATTGCCACCGTAATGGTGCCAATTGTTCCATGCCCGCACATCGGTAAACAACCTGACGTTTCAATAAACAGCACTGCTATATCATTTTGAGGATCATGAGGTGGAAATAACATACTGCCGCTCATCATATCATGCCCTCGTGGTTCGAACATTAGCCCTTTTCGGATCCAATCATATTCTTGCAAGAAATGTTGTCTTTTCAAGCTCATTGAATCTCCTTTCAATGGAGGAATTCCGTCAAGAACTACCCTTACTGGATTTCCGCAGGTATGAGCATCAACACAATTGAACACATTTCTAGCCATTTTTCATGTTTTCGATATAGGCGTTTATTCTATTTTCTAAAATAGAAAGAGTAACTGTACCTTGTTCTAATATAACTTCATGAAAAGTTCTAATATCGAATTCTTCACCGAGTTCAGTTTCTGCCTTCTTTCTAAGTTCTCTAATTTTTAGTTCTCCAATTTTATATGAAAGTGCTTGACCCGGCCAAGAAATGTATCGATCTGTTTCAGTATTTATTTCATGAATAGACAAAGCTGTATTAGATGCCATATAGTTCACCACCTGTTCGCGTGTCCATTGTTTTGCATGAATCCCTGTATCTACCACCAAACGACATGCACGCCACATTTCATAGGTTAATTGTCCAAATTTTTCATAGGGTGTTGTATACATTCCCATTTCATCGGCTAGAAACTCACTATATAAACCCCAACCTTCACCATAAGCAGATAAATACATATTTTTTCTAAAATCAGGAATACTATCTCCTAACTCATTGTTTAAACTACCTTGCAAATGATGTCCAGGAACTGCCTCATGTACTGTTAATGCGGGTAACGTATAGAGTGTTCTACTTGGTAAATCGTATGTATTTACCCAATAATAGCCAGGATCGGTACTGTTTTTAGACGTTCCAATATAGCGTCCGGTTGTATACTTTGGAGCTATCGCGTCAGGTACCGGAGCGACTCCATAGGGTTTTCTAGGTAAAGTTTTAAAAAAGCGAGGGAGTTGCGCATCAACTCTCTTTGCCATGTCTCTTGCTATCATTAATAATTCATCTGGAGTCTTCGCATAAAACTGTTTATCTGTTCGCAAAAATTGAAAGAAATCAGCAAAAGAACCATCAAACTCCAAACTTGAAATTATCTCCTCCATTTCCTTTTTGATACGAGCAACTTCAGTCAATCCTATTTGATGAATATCATCTGCTGAATATTGCGTACTCGTTGTATAATAGTTAATTCGATTTTGATAATAATCAAGGCCTCCAGGAGTTTCAGATACGCCCAACGTTGTCCTTGTTTTTGGCAAGTACTCTTCTTCAAAAAAAGTCTTGATTCGTTTAAACTGAGGAATCACATTTTGCTTAATTGTTTTTTTTGCAGCATCGATTACAGAATCACTTTGATTTTCGGTTAGTACCGAAACTACATCCTTAAAAGGTGTAAAGAAAAAACTATCTTCTACTACATCAACAATATGTGTATTATATGTAGATTCATATCCTTTAAAAATAACTTTCGGTTGTGATACTCCTTTATCTAATCCTTCTTGAATTAATGCTAAATTTTGATCAACATAAGTAGGCAACGCATTTAGTTTACTCAAGTATTCTTTTGCCTGTTTATAGTTTGTTATTGGTCGTACCATATAAGGCAAACTCACATGGAATCCAGCATCAGAGAGTAGTGGATTTAGGTATCGCTCAAAAGCGGTATAATCTATCGTTTCTTGTAACTTAAATTTTAGCAATTCTACCGAAATTTTCTCTGTTTCGCTCAAATTAGTTAGTTCCAATTTTTTTAATTTTTCCAAAACGGATTGTGCAAAATCTCTCTCTTTTTGAAAGCGCTCTTTGGTAAATTCTCCTAATGGATATGTTTCTTTATCATAACTTTCAAAATCATTAAACTCTTCTATAATATATTGTAATTCTAAGGATTCATTAGAGGTATCATTTTTAACACATCCAAAGATTATCAAACAAACCAATAATGTTATAATTCTAAAAAGCTTCATACTGATTCAATTTTTATGTTTGTTTGATGGTTATTAACCAATCGATAAATTCCCAAAGGGTTTTCGTTTTTTAATGCATCGGGCAACAGTTCGTTAGGGCAATTTTGATAACTAAATGGTCGTACCCAGCGTTTAATTGAATGAATGCCAACCGCTGTAAATCTACTATCGGTAGAAGCCGGATACGGCCCGCCGTGATTCATCGACGTACATACCTCCACTCCAGTAGGCACACCATTAAAAATAATGCGCCCAACTCGATTTTTTAACGCTTCAAAAACGTCTACATGTTCTGACAATTCAAGTTTGTCGCCAATCAATGTTCCCGTTAATTGCCCGTCAAGATTCTTAATTACTTGAATTAATTGATTGATATCCTCACATTGAACGATCATTGAAAAAGGTCCAAATACTTCTTGATGCAACAGCTTATTTTCTAAAAAGCTTCTACCATCTACAGTGGTAAGCAACTGACGCGCGTAATTGGGTTGTACATCTAATTCATACTGCCCTGAGACCTCTATTTGAGACTGATTTAATATGTTATTTTTCTTACTTTCATATGCCTCAAGAATCGCTGGATGCAGCATGCTCGAAGGTTCAATTTTTAAAATTTCTTCAGACAAGCTATCCATAAAATTGGTCAACGCTTCTCCCTTTACCCCTAAGAGCAAACCAGGATTTGTACAAAACTGCCCTGCACCTAAGGTTATTGAACCGGCATAGGTTTGGGCAAGTTCCTCTTTACGTTTCACTAAGGCATTTGGCAATATAACTACTGGGTTTATACTTCCCATTTCGGCAAAAACGGGTATTGGTTCGGGGCGCTTGGCAGCGAGGTCATATAAGGCTCTTCCTCCTTTTATACTTCCGGTAAATCCAACCGCCTTTACCAAAGGGTGTTGTACTAACATTTCACCTACTTCGATTCCACTACTATTTAAATTTGAGAATACACCATTTGGCATTCCCGTTTGACGCGCCGCTTTTAGTATTGCCGAAGCGACTAATTCACCGGTTCCGGCATGCATTGGATGCGATTTCACAATAACAGAGCAACCTGCTGCCAACGCTGAAGCAGTATCTCCTCCCGCAGTAGCATAGGCTAACGGAAAGTTGCTTGCTCCAAAAACAACCGTTGGCCCTAGAGGTACTAGCATTTTTCGTAGGTCTGGTTTAGGAGCTGGTGTTCGATCCGGCACTGCTGTATCTATGGCAGCTTCTACCCAAGAACCTTCAGATGCTAATGTTGCAAATGCGCGCAATTGCCCGACGGTTCTACCTCGCTCTCCTTTCGCTCTCCCTTCTGGCAATCCTGTTTCAGAGCAATACATTTGAATTAGTGCATCGTCTAACTTCATAATTTCGTCTGCTATTGCATTTAAAAAGAGTGCCTTTTTAGCACCAGGCATGGTTTTATAAACGTTGAACGCTATAGCGGCAAGATTTGCCGCTACATTTATTTCTTCGATTGTGGCCTCGGTATAAACAAATGAATTTTCTCTGTTTAATTGCGGATTAAACGTTTTGTAGGTTTTATTTCCCAAAGAGGATAGTTGATTGCCAATATAATTTTCACCTGTAATCATTATGATTGTATTCTTTTTAAATGAGCAGCAATGTCCACCGATTTATGAACCACTTTCGTCGATGGTGGATATTTGTTTATGAATTCTTTTGGACGAATAGGGCGTTTTTCAAAACCACCTCCACAATTTGGACACACATGGTGCAGAATATCTTCAACGCAGGTGACACAAAACGTGCATTCAAAAGTACATATCAATGCATCTGGAGAATCATATGGTAAACTCTTATTACAATTCTCGCATGTTGGTCTTATCTCAAGCATTTATAGGTTTTTATAATTAGGCAACGTTGGTCTTGTCTTTAGACTATCTTCAATAATTTTGACAACCTTTTGACGCTCTTCTCCAAAAAGTGGCAATCTCGGCGGTCGTACATTCTCTGTACCAATACCTGTATAGACTTCCGCTAACTTAATATTTTGTACTAATTTAGGGTTAATATCTAATTCTAACAAAGGTAAAAACCAACGATATATATCTATTGCTTCTTGAATTCTTCCAACTTTTTGCAATTCAAATATTGCCACCGTCTCAGCTGGAAAAGCACAAACCAACCCAGCAATCCATCCATCAGCGCCCATTAATAAACTCTCTAGAGCTACCGTATCTACACCTGTCATTATTTTAAGTCTATCGCCGAATCTATTTTTGATTCGTGTAATATTAGAAATATCCCGGGTTGATTCTTTGACTGCTTCAATATTTTTACATTTTAATAATTCATCGAACATATCAAGAGTAACTTCAATATTATAATCAACAGGATTGTTATAGATCATAATAGGAAGTTTCGTGCTATGTGCAACAGATTTAAAATACGCAACTGTTTCTCTTTCTCCCGCCTTGTAACGCATAGGAGGCAACATCATCAAGCCTTGTGCTCCGTCTTCTTCCGCTTGATGAGCAGCAGCGATGGCTCCTTTGGTGCTTTGCTCGGCAATATTCATTAAAACAGGTACACTGTCATTTACGATTTCTACAGTTGCCTTAGTTAATAAACTTTTTTCCCGTTCTAATAAGGTACTGGCTTCACCTAAGGTTCCTCCTAAAACGATTCCATGCACACCTGCATCAAGTTGAGCCTTAATATTGGTTTCGAACGTATTTAAATCTAACTGATCTTCTTTCGTAAATTTAGTTGTAACTGCTGGCATTACGCCTTTCCATTCTATACTCATACGCGCTATTTATTGAAACAAATTTATCAAAGAGGGTGTACAGAGAGTACTTAGTAATTATCCATTATTGATATAATATTATCCTTATTTATATATTTACAATTAAATATGAATAATATTAACACATTTATTGCATGAAAGTCTTACCATTCAATATACCTAAACAGGAAAATGTTGCTCTTATTTATCAAGAAGACCATGCGCCTTTATTTTATGACAAATTTCATCAACATGAAGAAATTCAACTAAGCTATATAGCCAAAGGAGAGGGTACATTAGTACTCGGTGATTCTGTGAATAAATACAACCAAGGAGACATCATTATTATTGGCAGTAACATTCCTCATGTGTTTCGGAGCGATTTTGTTGAACATCAAAAATCGCTCATGATTTCGATATTTGTAAACATTTCTTCTTTGAATACCAGTTTTTTTGAATTGGATGAATTTGAATCCCTACAATCGTTTTTTAGTTTGATTACATACGGTTTAAAAGTACAATCGAACCAGGAACAATTAAAAGAGCAGTTTCTAAAATTAAAAATGGCTGATAAATTGGAACGTCTGATCATTTTTTTTAAGATTTTAAAGACAGTTAGCCTTTCGAAATATGTACAATTATCATCATTCGTTTATCCAAAAAACTATTCAAATTCTGAAGGAAAACGTATGAGTACGATCTTAGAATATTCAATGCGTAACTATGATCAATCTATAAGTTTAAAGCAAATTGCGAATCTTGCCAACTTAACTCCTAACGCATTTTGTAAATATTTCAAATCAAGAACCAATAAAACATATATTCAATTTCTAACAGAAATTAGAATTGAACATGCGTGCAAGTTATTGAGTAAATCACAAGAATTATCTGTTTTAGATATTGCTATAGCTTCAGGATTTACGAATATTTCAAACTTTAATAGAAAGTTTAAAACCCTTAAAAAACAGACACCTACCCAATATAAAAAAGCGCATTCTTTTTAATTTTTCTATCTAAAAATTTGGAGTTTCAATTTTTTATTCTACATTTGTAGAGTTAATTCTAAATTTGTAGAGCAATGCAATTATCAAAAACCGAAGAACAATTGATGCAACATTTATGGAAGCTCGAAAAAGCTTTTATGAAAGATTTATTAAATGCATTTGAAGATCCTAAACCCGCTACGACAACGGTTGCTACGCTTTTAAAACGGATGACCGACAAAGGTTTTGTGGCCTACAAATTATACGGTAAATCAAGAGAATATTATCCTTTAGTAAAAAAGAAAGATTATTTCTCAAAACATGTAAACGGACTTATTAAAAACTTCTTTAATGACAGTGCCTCACAATTTGCCTCTTTCTTTACTCAAGAGACCGATTTGTCTAAGAATGAACTAGAGGATTTAAAGAAAATAATTGATAGTGAACTTAAAAAGAAATAATCATGGTAGTTTATCTCTTGAAATCTAATGCTTGCCTTTTGGTGTTTTTACTATTCTACAAATTGTTTTTAGAAAAGGAAAACATGCATGTATTTAAACGTTTCTATTTATTAGGTACCATTATTGTTTCGTTTTGTATTCCCTTTATCACTTTTACGAGCTATATTTCTGTCTCACCCATGCAGGAATTCGCAACAATAGATGCACATTTGATTCCTTTTTCGGAAGAAGATGTAAGGCTTCCTGTAAATTATTTGCCCATTATTTTATGGACCATCTATGGTTTTGGCGTTTCTCTTTTTGCTTTTAAGTTTATTTTTAATTTATGGAGAATCATAACTAAAATTCGCAAAAATCCGCATTTCAAGAAAAAATCCTTTATCAATGTATTGTTGGAAGATTTAGTAGCACCTCATACCTTTTTCAACTATATCTTTTTAGATAGATATAAATTCGAAACTAAACAAATACCAAAAGAAGTAATCTTACATGAAGAAACACATGCCAAGCAAAAGCATACCGTAGACATCTTATTTGTTGAACTATTGCAGATTCTATTTTGGTTCAATCCATTCATCTACGTTGCAAAACACGCTATCAAGTTGAATCATGAATTCTTGGCAGATCGAGCTGTTTTAAACCAAGGTATTTCGACATCAATTTATCAAAATATACTACTCAATTTTTCGTCGACCAATGAACACCCTCAATTAACCAACGCCATTAATTATTCATTCATCAAAAAACGATTTACAATTATGAAAACACAAACATCAAAAAGAGCGGGCCTGGTTAGAGTTTTGATCTTACTACCATTGTTGGCCCTACTAGTTTACGGGTTTAGCGAAAGAATTATGGTAGAGCAATACGATCCACAGATTGAGGAAAAAGTTCTCGAAAATCAGGATAAGATGACTAGAAACGATGTCATTGAATATAATAAAAAATGGAACGACGGATCTCCAGATTTCTACTACACCAAGCAGACGTTCTGGATAAAAGATAAATTCGGAGAAAAGCAACCTAAAAAATTCCATGAACTTTCAGAATTACACAAAAAAAAGTGGTTAATTTTTCCACCAGATATTCACACCAAAGAACAAATTTCAAATTTAGAATTTGATAAACTTAAAGATGCTTCAAGGTATGTAGTTAGAATAAACGGTGTACTCATTGACAACACCAAATTGAAAAGGTACAAATCTACAGACTTTGTTACATTTTCGAAAAATGATATTTCTTCGTTAGCTTATTTACCTCAAAAATATCATTATAATTTAATGACTTCAAAAGGTCTTGAAATGAGCCGATTACTAAAAGAAAGTATAGAAAAAAGACAAAAACAAGATAAAGCGACCCCAGCGCAGTTAGCCGAATACAATAGACTTGCCAACTACTACAATTCCATGTCTAAAGAGAGTATGACTGTCAAATTGAAAGACGTGAAACGACTTGAATATCTCTATAGCATCATGAGTGCATCGCAAAAAAAGTCGGCACAAAAGTTTCCCAATTTTCCACCGCCTCCGCCACCTCCACCAATAGTGGACACAGGTAACATTAAGAAAGGCTCAAAAGAACTGCAGGCAGTCTCGAAGCAATTTTATGAAATTACAGAAAACTATATAGATGCAATTCGAAAGTATTATAAAACAAAAACAAATTATAGTGATTTAAAACCTCTATTTAAAAGGGTAATGGATGTACATAAAGTATATGCAGCATTGGCGAAAAAAGAGAATGTAGCAGTACCACCACCACCGCCACCGGCTCCAGACCCAAAGATTATAGAAGAGGAAGAAATTGAAAAGAAACGAGAAATTTTGGAAATAATTGGAGAAGAGAAAGAAATTCAAGAAGAACAAGAGACCATTGAGGAACGCGAAATTGAAGAAAAAGTTGCTCAATCTGCGAATGGATTAAATCCAGTTTTCAAAAATTTTGTAGCAAATATGAAGAAGAAGGGAGCTGAATTTTATTTCGATAATAGAAAAGTATCACCTCAGGTTGCGTTAAATTTTCTCGAAGCTAACATGGTTAACGTTCGAGTAGAAAATAAAAACTCCGAAAAACCAATTGTAAAATTATCTCAAAAAAAAGGGGTTCCAGAAATAATTGAAGTGGTTCCACCAGTACCTCCAACACCCCCAAACCCTTTAGATCATATCATTGATTTGGCAAAAAAAGGTGCAACGTTTTATTATAAAGACAACAAAATTTCTTCCGATAAGGCTATCGAATTGGTAAAACAACGGACTAACATGCATATTCAAGTTAGAAAGGGTAATTCGAATAGTGCTATTGTCTATTTATCAAATAAACCTTCTTCAAACAAGAAAAATTAGTTATCACTAAAAATGACATTGAAAAAATAAAGCAGTAAAAAAAAGACTCACCAAATTGGTGAGTCTTTTTAGTTATGATAATTTCTTTACATACTGTGTAATAATGACAATTTGTTGTCCATCAACTTTGCCTTCAATATAGTCAGCATTTTCATGATCTAATGAAATTCTGCGCACGGCGGTGCCTTGTTTGGCAACCATACTTGATCCTTTCACTTTCAAATCTTTAATCAACACCACTGAGTCTCCAGTCTCTAAAACAACACCGTTTACATCTCGGTGAATTATTTTTTCACTCTCATCTTCTCCTTCTCCTGTAGCCTTGGCCCAAAGCAACGTGTTTTCTTCTAGATAGAGCATTTCTAATAAATCTTGCGGCCAACCTTCTTCTTTTAAACGAGACAACATTCGCCAAGCCATTACTTGAACCGAAGCATGTTCACTCCACATACTGTCGTTTAAGGAACGCCAATGATTGGCTTCAGTGCGTTCTGGATGTTCTATCTGATCTATACAAGTATCGCAGGCCAATAAGCTCCTGTCTACTCCACCTGTTGAAATTGGCGGTACTTCAAAAACTTTTAAATTTTCGGTCGCACTGCATAATTCGCATTTCGAACCACTTCTTTGTTCTAGCTCTTTTAAGACACTCATAATTAGATACTCTTTTGATGCCGCAATATTACACTATTTATAATGTAATACAAACATAAAAAAGCTCCGATCAAGTGATCGAAGCTTAATTCTTAACTAACTCAACTTATATGAAAACTCATTATTGAGAATCTTGTAAAAAAAAGCGGATATTAAACCCTAAGCACCCCTACTTAAACTTTTTTTGTTTCTCAACAACACTACAAATATATGCCATGTTTAAGGTTAAATAGATTGATATTCGATGGGACCTAGGCAATGTGTCGATAAAACAACCTTCTAGGTCGACGAACGTTTTAGAGTGCCATCGTTTTAGTCTAATAGATCTAGCTGGGCTCTTAATTTTTTCGACATTTTTGCCACAACCAAAGCATAAGAATGATCTATCAAATCATATATCAATGTTTGAGGCAAGTTAGTTATCTCTAAGGTATTCCATAATTTTTTATTCATATGATATCCTCCATAAATAAGGCCATCATATGTGTCTCTCAATTCAATGGAACGTTCTGGATCACATTTCAAATTAATTTGTGGGGGCAATCGCTCTAATCCAGACAAAACAAACATTTTCCCTAGCACTTTAAAAACTAAGGTTTGCTCATCAAAAGGAAACTCTTCTGTCACTCCTTTCTTGGATAAGCAATAGTCTCTTATCTCTTCTATATTCATGATATAATTATTTCTAATTCTATGTTGGTAATTTCTCTCTATGGCATACTAACATAAACATCCAACTATAAAGAAAGTAGTATATCTTTGAGAAATATATCTAAAAGGTTTTCATCGTAGCGATCTCAACTGTTTTCGATTTTATACAAAACTGGACGACTGGGCGATGCATCATTTTCAAAAGGTGCTATCTGAATATTTAAAAAATACGTACCATCTTCAATATCATTATTTACAAAAATAAATTCACTAATGGTTGCATCTAATCGTAGCTTTCCTGAAGTATTCCAAAATGCATTATGAGACAACAATTCTCCATCATCTTTTTCCTTATCAACACTTGGTAAATCAATGAGTAAATGTTTCACTCCCTTTTCTTTTAATAAAATGGCCGCTTCTTCTAACAAATAAGGTGGGTTTGTATGCGAATATTGCATACTCATTTTTTCATTTGTGTTCGGGATAGTTCTAATAACGACGGCTTCTCTTTTCTTGTTTCCAATAGCAAACTGTAACTGTTTACGCGAAATAACAAAATCATCTCCTAATTTCTCTGGTGCTACCGTTATCAACTCGGCAAAAAAGAAAAAGGTCTTTAAGTACTTATTTATGGAGTGATTCTCTTTGGTAATATGACCCACACATTCTGTATGCGTGCCGTGTGCATGCGGATTGAATTGTATATTATTAAAATTAACTACCGCGCCTTCTTCTACACTAATTATATCGCCATCTATCTCTGCAGGCTTTATTTCTGGTTTACCAATATACCAGGCATTTACGTTGTTTTTTGAATCCTTTAAAGGCATAGAAATATCAAGAGGTTTTGACAAATCTATCTGATGTTTTCGAGAATTATAGTGTATCGTTGCTAGCATGTACCAAAGATAATTAAATCATAAACAAATCAGAAGCAATTCCATCAATCAAAAATTTACCTTTTTCAGAAGCTTTAAGCACTGTAGTTTTTTCATCTTTCTTGGAAATCACAAGTAGCTTTTGATCGACAAAATGTTGCGCATTTTTCAGCAATTGATCCTTAAATGTTTGTCCAAAATTTTGTTCAACTTTTTCCAATGAAACTCCCCAAATAGTTCTTAATCCGGTCATAATGCATTCATTAAATCGATCCTCTTTTGAGAGCATTTCACTTTCTTTAGGTAATTTCTCTAATTGTATCGCTTTGATATACTTCGGATTGTTCGCAACATTCCAACTTCTAACATTATCAATAAAAGAATGTGCCGAAGGCCCAATACCCAGATAAGGTTTTCCTAACCAATAGGAGGTATTATGCTTTGAATAAAAAGTGGGCTTCCCAAAATTTGAGATTTCATATTGCACATATCCGTACTTTTCGGTTTCGCTTACTAAAATAGAAAAATGGGCCAACGCTACTTCTTCAGAAACATCAGGATATTTTCCTTGACGGATAAATCTATCTAATGCTGTTTTAGGCTCAACGGTTAAGGCATAGCTAGAAATGTGTTGTACACCTGAGTCTAAGGCAAACTTCAGATTTTCTTTCCACCTATCATTTGTCATATTCGGAATACCATAAATCATATCGATCGTGATGTTATCGAAATATTGTTTCGCCAAGGTCAATGATTTTTTCGCCTCTTTCGCATTATGTGCTCGATTCATGAATATCAAATCTTCATCGAAAAAAGATTGAATACCAATACTCAATCGATTCACAGGACTACGAGACAATTCGATCATTTTTTTCTCGGTTAAATCATCGGGATTTGCTTCTAATGAGATTTCGGGATTTTTACTAACAAGATAATTTTGCTGGATGGCATCAATTATTTCTTGAAGCTCTTGTGCCGATAACACACTTGGCGTTCCTCCACCAAAATAAATAGTCTCAATAACTTCATGTCTTAGTTCTTCCTTTCGCAATCCTATTTCTTTTACGAGCGATTGTAGCATTTCAGCTTTTCGCTTTAGCGATGTAGAAAAATGAAAATCACAATAATGACATGCTTGCTTGCAAAATGGAATATGAATATAGATACCAGCCAATTTATCCTATCTTATCTTGATTCTGCTTTACAAAGGCACCCCAACCAGAATAACTTTTCCCAGTAGATACTTTTCCTTCATTATAGAAATGACAAACTGCAGCAGCTAAACCATCAGTAGAATCTAAATTTTTTGGCAGCTCTTTAATACCTAAAGTACTTTGAAGCATTTTTGCCACTTGCTCTTTGCTTGCATTTCCATTTCCGGTAATTGCCATTTTAATTTTCTTAGGAGAATATTCGGTAATAGGCACTTCTCGAGATAAGCCTGCTGCCATGGCAACACCTTGGGCACGACCTAATTTTAACATACTCTGCACATTTTTTCCGAAAAAAGGTGCTTCGATGGCAATTTCATCGGGATGATAAGTATCAATAAGTTCTACCGTTCGCTCAAAAATTAACTTCAGCTTGACATAATGGTCATCGTACTTCTTCAACATCAGTTCGTTTAGTTGCATAAACTGCATCTGTTTTTTGACAACTTTTATCAACCCAAAACCCATTATGGTTGTTCCCGGATCTATTCCTAAAATAATTTTTTCTGTACTCAATTTTTGCAGATGCTATAATTTATAAAACAACACATTCAAGTTAATTCCTTTACTTTGCACTAATGTACAATTCGTTGCAATACAAAACTAAACAATTCTTATTTCTCCTTGTTAAGTTAACCATTATTGTTGGAGCCCTTTATTTTATCTACAATAAGGTTGTGCATAACGAACAACTTGAATTTTCTGTTTTTATTGAGCAATTAGAAGCTACTATTTTTAATAATTACGGTACACTATTCACATTGTTCGTATTTAGCTTTCTTAACTGGTTTTTTGAAATTATCAAATGGCAAACGCTCGCTAGTTTTGTTCATAAAACGTCTTTCATAAGTGCAGCCAAACAGAGTTTAGGCTCATTGACAGCCTCCTTATTTACACCGAATAGAATTGGAGAATATGGAGCCAAAGCCGTCTATTTTAAAAAAGGAAATAGACGTAAAATAATGCTCATGAACCTCGTAAGTAATAGTACGCAAATGCTAATTACTACTGTTTTCGGAATTGTGGGTTTGCTTTATTTCTTCACTCATTATACGGTAGAAATTGAGGTATTTCGATTGCGAAGAGCTGCATATTTAGTCATGTTTTTGATTGCCTTTGTTTTTCTAGGAAAAAAAATTGGTTATAAAAAAATTAGAGGTTTTTATATAGATAAGATCATCCGTTTCTTAAAGGAGATTCCCTTTAAAACTCATTTTAAAACGGTGTTTTTCTCAGCAATCAGGTATCTCATTTTTTCTCATCAATTCTATTATTTACTGCTTATTTTTAACATTCAGATAGACTATACAACCGCTATGTCATTCATATCTAGCATGTATTTGTTAGCTTCTTTGGTACCAAGTCTTAGTTTTTTTGATTGGTTGATTAAAGGATCTGTGGCCCTATGGGTATTTAGCTTTGTAGGGAATTACGAACTTGTAGTGGTTACCATTTCTTTAGTTATGTGGGCGTTAAATTTTGGTATTCCCGCAATTTTTGGAAGTTATTTCGTGCTCAACTTCAGTTTTGCTACAACTACGAACACAGTTAACTCTCAACAATAATGGTTGCAGTAATTATTATAACATGTATATATAGTGCACTCATTATATCTTTCATTGTAGGGTATGATCGTGTCAATCTATTCAGCATAAAAGAGCCTTCTAATGAATCTCGATTTTCTATTGTTATACCTTTTCGAAATGAAGCTCCTCAATTACCAATATTACTAAATAGTCTTAGTGACCTTAGTTATCCGGAGGAAAAATATGAACTCATTTTTGTTGATGACGAATCAGAAGACGCATCAGTCACAATTATACAAGACTTCTTGGTGAACTCTAGTCAAAATTTTAAGATCTTAAGTAATGAGAGAGTCACAAAATCTCCAAAAAAAGACGCGATTAATGTGGCCATAAAAGAGGCTTCTTTTAATTGGATAATTACCACAGACGCTGATTGCATACTCCCTAAAAAATGGCTACAAAGCTTCGATCAATTTGTACAGCACAAAACTCCTAAGTTAATAGTAGGGCCTGTGACATATCTTTCTAAAAATAGTTTTATAGAGCGTTTTCAGCATTTAGATTTTTTAAGTTTAATGGGTAGTACTATTGGCGGGTTTGGAATTGGTAAGCCCTTTCTATGTAATGGTGCTAATTTGTGCTATCACAAAGATACTTTTTTGGAAGTAGGAGGGTTTAAAGGTAATTCTGGTATTGCAAGCGGTGACGACATTTTTTTATTAGAGAAAATAAATAAGAAGTACCCAAATGACGTACATTATTTAAAATCTAAAGATGCTACCGTACGCACCAAACCTCAGCCTACATTTAAACAATTACTACATCAGCGTACGCGTTGGGCTGCTAAATCTACCACATATAAAAACGTATTTAGTCAATTCGTAAGCCTCGTTGTACTTGCCATGAATCTACTGCTCATTCTTTTATGTATTGGGGCAGTTTTTAGCATAAATTCTTGGTACTTATTGGCAATCATTTTTTGTCTAAAATTTTGTGTGGACATTTTATTACTATATAAGACTTGCGTGTTTTTTGATCAACGAATCATTTTGAAGCACTTTTTGCTAAGTAGCTTAGTGTATCCTCTTTTTATTATGTTTGTAATAATTAATTCGCTAAAATCAGGATATTCTTGGAAAGGAAGAGCCTTTAAAAAATAACCTTATAACCAATGTCAATTCTTAATTACAATACTTCCAACCCAGTATTTAACCGAAGTATTTGGAAAAGCGAAAAGTCAAAAAAAGCTCGTATGAGTATGGCTGGACTCTTTTTTAAGTCAATTTTATCTCTTATGTTACTCGGTGTTACTACTTGGTACGTTTGGGATTTAGTTCAAAAAGGTGTTGATGTAAAATGGTATACGTCTGGAGGAATGCTGGCAGCCATCGTATTTAGCTTACTCACGTCTTTTAAAAGAACGTGGGCTCCTATTACCACTCCTTTATATGCATTGGCAAAAGGATTATTTCTTGGTGGTATTTCGGCATATGCCGAAGTGCGATTTCCTGGTATGCCCATGAAAGCAGTGAGCATTACCATTCTTACTTTTTTAGTGATGCTTTTATTATATCAACTTCGCATTATTGTTGTTACAAGACGCTTTAGAAGCGTCGTTATAAGCGCAGCTATTACTATTATGTTTATCTATATCATTAATTGGATTTTAACCTTCTTCGGTTTGCGTTTACCTTTTGTATGGGGTACTTCATGGTTTGCTATTGGTTTTAATGTGGTGGCTGCAATCATTGCATCATTTTCATTGTTGCTAGATTTTGATTTTATAGATCGTAAAGTGGGTAGAGCACCAAAATATTATGAATGGGTTGCCACTTGGGGATTGTTAGTGACACTCGTATGGCTTTATATTGAAGTATTACGCTTAATGAAAAAACTAGCCATTCGTTTTTAATTAAAGCATCTCAATCACTATCTCCATTCTATATTGAGATTTCACAAACATTCCATTTTTACGAGCGGGCTCCATAGATGGTAATGCATTCACACCTTCTCTAATGATTTGCTCTAGATTTGGGAGTTCTTTCGAAATAGTAAGAGGAGAGTTTAAATTCACTAATGAAGCTTTGCCCGTAAGGTCAATTAAGATATCGATAGAAGCTTTGTCATTCACATCATTATCAACATTTAGTTCATTTTGCGACAGAAGTTCTGTTAATTTTTGTGTAATAGAAGTCTCAAAACATTCCTTTTGATTGCTATCTTCAGAGTAATCTTTACAATCAGAAAAAATTGGATACTTTGTAACAGCGGTATAGTCAATCACCGTATCTAATACCTGTATATTCCTCTTCGTAGTACTATTTTGACTCGAAAAATAGTCACAAGAAGTACACAGCATACATACCAATAAAAGTTTACTAGCTTGTCTCAACATTGTTATTTGATTGACAATGTGAAAGTACAATTTTTTGCTAAACGGTGTTACTCAACTTTTTCACCTTTTATAAACAGTGCCATCTTGATTTCTTTTATCCGTCTTTTCACGTATGCAGATTCTTCAGGATCTTTAGATTGAAAGGTGTCTAAATATCGCTGATAGTATTTTAACGCTAGCTTTTTATCTTTATAATAACTATCCGTAGACATGGCAATTTGAAATAAAATGGAGTTATTTCTTGGATTGGACTCCAATCCCTTTTCAAAAAAATTTATCGCTCTCTTATGCTCTTTCTGCGCCAATTGCAACATCCCTAAATGATAATAATGAGTATCTATTCGAGGCTTCTGTAAATAAATTGAAGTGATAAAACTTAGTTGTGCTTTTCGATACTCTTTTAAATGGGCATATACCAATCCTAAGTTATAATATATTTCGTCATCTTGACTATCTTTATCTTTTGCCTTGAGAAAATACAACTTTGCATTCTCAAAATCCTCTAATTTTATATATGTGAGCCCGTACATCTTATAGGTAAATAAGGTTTTAAATCCTAAGGTATCTAGTTTGTCAAGGTGCTTTAGGGCAACCTTATAGTCTTTCTTAAAATAGGCGTCCTTTGCTTTTAGCTGATTGAAATTAATGCTCTCTGGATTTATTTTCAAGCCTTTATTAATAAATAAGCTAGCTGAATCTTTAACATCAATTGCTCGATAAAATTTCGCCAATCGATATATACTTTTTAAGTGCATAGAATCCAGCTTAAAGGCTTTTAAAAATCCTATAGAGGGGTCTTTTTTAATTTTATCATAGGCCAATCCTAGATAGTAGTGATAGTTCGGATTTTTAGCATCTTACTCACTCAACTCGGTAAACAATTTTATGGCGCTCTTAACTTTGCGTTCACTCATATACAATTTTGCAAGCGTATATTTCAATACCAAATTATTAGGATTTGCTTCTAAGACTTCTTGATATAATGCAATAGTCTTAGATACGTTTCCCATAAATTGATAGCTCACTCCTAGTCTTTCTTTTATCCTATCTGATGGTTTTGATTTGTATGCTTTATTATAGAAAGCAATCGCTTCAGAATGATTTCCCACTTTTTGATATACAGAAGCAATTTTTTCTAAGACTATTGAAGAAGGGTCTTTTACTCCTTTCAAGGTTTTCAACGTGAGCTGATAATCACCTGTATTCATAATGCTATCAGCAACTTTTAAGATAGAGCTTTGAGCTTCTACTTTAAAAAGTGTAAGTGCACAGATACAAAAGAGAAATTGTTTTTTCATACTATTAATAGAGTCTATCTAACCAATGTATAATATTTAGTAGTAACTTGTAATTTTGCGCGGCATAATCAGCATTCATGCCCACTTTACGACGTTGTTGGCCCGCCAGCTGTCCGGTAAACATAGCCGCCTCACCAAATATCGCCACACGCCCTTTCCCAAATTCTAAGACAGCGCCTTGAGACAAATTAGAAGCTTTGAATTGTTTAATATTATCATTAAAAACCCACATTGTATCTGGTAAGTGAACCGTATATTTCTCATTCAACTTTAAAATTGACAGTGCATCTTTAGGGGTCTCAAAAGCTTGTCCTGTAAATGTGACTACTTTGTCAACGAGTTCATCTCTATTTCTACCTTTAGTAATACTATTAGATGCCAAGAGTGAATTGTCAATTGAAAAGTCTAAAATTCCTCGTCGTTCACTATCAAATAAAAAACTATCATAGAACTTAAATCCAAACGCTTTTCCTAATTCGGCAGCTGCCCCAGCAAAAGGCATATGATCAGCAATTAAAAATAATGAACCTCCGTTTGCTGTCCATTTTTTTAAATGTTTTATTTCCTTTTTAGAAAAAGCACTTTTCGTTGGACTCGTAAATGGAGGTCTACTATCTGGAGAAAGTGCATTTGAAATAACAAGTATATTCACATTTTTCAACCTCTCTTTGGTAAATACTGTATCGAACCCTTTTATTATATATCCATCTTGTTGAAGTAATCGTGCAAAAGGTAAAAACCGATTGTCCTTGGTATGAAAATTTCGATGCCCTTCATCAATGTACACCACAGAACCCTTTCCTTTTACATAAGTACTCTTCTTTATTATGGGCCTGTACAATGTATCTGGAACCTGCTGACTATAGGCCAATCCACTTATCGTAAAAAAGAACAAATATATCTTTCTCATCTATTGAATCATAAGACCTATCGGTAAGACATATTTAACAACTACTTTTTCATCATTTTCATTCTCTCCTGCCAATAATTTAGGGACACTATTCATTACTCTCGCTGCTTCCTTTTCTAACGCTTTATGCGGAGCCCGAGGTTTGACATCAACGATATCACCATTTTTATTAATCTTAAAGTGTACATATATTTTCTTCGTTCCTGGTGTAAGATTCAACGATTTTCCAATTGATGCGTCAAAATTTCTAGCGACAAAACGTTGTAGGTTTTTATTAAAGCATTCTTTCGGATCTGAGTCATCTTCACAACCAGGGAATACAGGTGAATTTATAACTTCAGCAAATGGTACAACATGGTTTTCATTACCCTCTGAAAAATTTTCTTCTGCAATAATTATCTCTTGTCCGGTCACCGACGAAGTATAGACTAACATGCTCAATAGTACTGGGATTAACAACAAATATTTTAACTTTAAAATTTGTTTTGATTTTTCTTTGTTTAACATAATGATACGTTTTTTAATTAAGGAAATTTTTAAAAATGAATTAATAAATGACAACTTTTGAGTACCAAAAGTTTGTGACAATAAGTTTTGAAAGTACTCTTTCTTATTAGTCGCCTTTACTATTTTAGCGTCAGCAATAAATTCGTGCAATTCGGCGATCCTATTTTGAAATAAATAACTAAAGGGATTGAACCAACAAACTATTTTTTGTATTTCAAAAATGAATAAGTCAATACTGTGTTTTTGTTGTACATGGACCAACTCATGTGATATCACTTGATCCTTCTGGTCATCCGATAAGGACTTTCCTAAAAAAATATAGTTAAAAAATGAAAAGGCCTTGCTATTTTCTAAAAGTACCAATTGATAATTCTTCAAGGTTTTTTTTTCACTCTTTACTATGAGTTGTATAAGCCGATACAACTTTATTACAAACATTAAAAACGCCCCGACGGCCCCGAGTATAAAAACTATCTGTAAACCATTAAAAAGCAAATTAGACCAGTCAAACTGCTTCTGAATTACGGTGGTAGGTGATAACATTACTTCTGGCAGGAGTATCATATATTCTTGAGGCATTACTTTTTGAAATCCCGTAAATTTGATGAACGGGATACAATACGCAATCACTGACGTAATTAATAAATAGGCTCTATTCCATTGAAAGAAGGTTTCTTTTTTTAGCACTATGTCGTATACGGCTAAAAATAAGGTCTGAAATAACAGTACTTGAATTATATAGTCTAATAACATAATTACTTCTTTTTATTTATTTCATGCAAAATGTCTTCAACTTCTTCGAGGCTCACATCATTCTTTTCCACAAAAAAAGATACCATACTTTTAAAAGATCCTCCAAAATAACCATCCATTAACTTATGTAAGCTTTGATTGCTATAGGCTTCCTTTTTTACCAACGGAAAATACTTGTATCCTTTTCCGAAGGCTTCGTGATCTACAAATTTTTTATCCTCTAATATTCTTGCAATTGTAGATACTGTATTATATGCTGGCTTGGGTAGTGGAAGTTCTGCGATAATTTCTTTTACCGTGCACAACTCTAATTGCCACAAAATATGCATAATCTGTTCTTCTGCTTTTGTTAATTGTTTTGACATATTTTTCAACTAATTTTTTAGTTCGATAATACAAATATAACTAAATATTTAGTTTAAACTAATTTTTTAGTTGAATAATTTTGTAACAAACTTTTAGTAATTTCGTCAGATAAGCAAAAAAATATGGATATAGTATTAGTTATATTAGGCTTTTGCCTCATGGGTCTAGGTCTTGTGGGCTCATTTTTACCAGTCTTACCTGGCCCCTTAACGGGATGGGTAGGTTTATTAGTCTTACACCTTACAAAAGCAGTAGAACTCACTTGGACTTTTTTAGGCGTTACCTTAGGTATCGCTATTTTGGTTTGGATCTTAGACTATTTTATACCTGCAATGGGCACAAAAAAATTTGGAGGCACTAAATCGGGCGTTATTGGTACCACTATAGGTCTTATAATTGGTTTGATTTCTCCTATTCCGTTAGGCTTTATTATTGGTGCCTTTGTTGGAGCACTGATTGGTGAG
The DNA here is from genome assembly GCA_947500525.1 of uncultured Flavobacteriaceae bacterium. Taxonomy (GTDB): domain Bacteria; phylum Bacteroidota; class Bacteroidia; order Flavobacteriales; family Flavobacteriaceae; genus Aureibaculum. Next base: position 166,409 of record CANMSH010000006.1, read on the forward strand.
TTGATGCATGATAGTAAAGACACTTCGCGTGCTGTAAAAGCCGCTTTCGGGGCCTTCGTTGGTTTTATTTTTTCGAGTACCCTTAAGTTTATGGTGAGTTTAGTCTTTTTAGTACTGTTTTGTCAAAAAGCCTACGAACATTGGGGCTCTATTATAGGTTAAAAGAAAAAAGGCTTCGGTAACCACTCCGAAGCCTTTATATTTATCATGAAAATCTTAGTATGTTTTCTTAGCAATTTTCCCATTTCTGCGAAAATTTATGTCAGTGTTTCTTTTTAGAGGCTCAACGCTTATTGTATGTTTCACTTACACTATTAAAACAACTCTCTTGTTAAAATTCCTACCCAAGGCATAAAAAAGCACCCATTTAGGGTGCTTTTTTATTCTAAAAGTTATGTTTTAATAACAGTGAATAACCACTCGTTTAACAACAACACAACAGCCACTCCATATTTTAATATAGTAAGTGCCATTTCTGTAATTTCTTGCATTTAAACCAAACTCAACCTCTTCTCCTTCAGCCACGTTCTTATCGTACAACGGACAAACAAATTGCCCCCAAGCATTGAACATATATGCAACTGTTCTTCCTGAATGTGTTGGTGTAAATTTAACCGAACCATTCGTCACTATTGGATTAGGAGTTACAATTACATCATCACTAGTCAAACAAGGGTTTGGTTCTTCTTCCTCTTCTTCCTCGCAGCTTCCAGGACCGGTAACACCTTCATTATAATCTCTCAATTTTTTCGCTAAGTGAACAAAATTTCGTTTCAATTTTTTACTCCACCAACTTCTTCTATACTTTAAATAAGCAATTTGTCCAGGGCTATATTTACCTAAAAGATAAGATGCCTTATCAAATGATTCTTGCACATCTGTTGCATCTGCACCTTTTAACATATTTAGCTTTGCAGCGATAAATTGACGTGCTAAAATATAGTATACATTACGACGAGGAGATGTATTTATAACATCGTAATAACTCTTATTTGATAAATAGAAGTTAGTATCTTCACCTTCAGCAGAAATTTGAGCCCAAGTCGCGTCATATTTATCTTCACCATCATATTTTGAATGTGTTTTCCAATATCCTTGACTTAATGTACAACCAGGATCTTCTTCAACAATATCAACGTCGGCAATTACACCACTCACAAAAAATGAATCTCCTCTCCCTTCACCTTGACTTGGGTCTGGTGAATAAATACTCACTTTTATCTTTTCAACATCACCTGGTACATTTTCTAACATATATTCACCTAAGAAAAATGAATCTCCTAAATTATATGTAGTTTCCTCAATATGTCTAGTCATATCTCCAGCTGTAATATCAATAACTACATTTCTTGAAGTATCATCTAATTCGGTGATTGGGATTTTAACTTTTACATTTCTTACATCGGAAGCCGTCTCTATTGGAATGTCATATACATATGGATCATTTGATCCATTTTCGTAATAAGCAGTTACCTTTAAATCAGCAAAACTCTTAAATGTTGCATTAGGGTCGTTTCTGTAAACAAATCCGTAAAACGAATATGTCGAAGAACTCGGAACGATCGTTGCGTTAATACCTCCTACATCTACAGAATTAAATGTCGAGGTGTAATACGCATCATTATTAACATCAAAAATATGTTTAATAACAATATCTGTATTAAGGGTGCCCATATTATTTTCATCACTGTCTGAAAACTGAACATCGGTAGTTAAAGGTGTTCTGGAAAGACCCTTATAAATAACACCAACGTCTACACGATCGACATTAGAAACATTAGGAACCACTAAATTTGGATTGGGGACCTTGTGCACACCGACCCCAACAAGGTCGATAGTTTGCGCATAAGTAAATGTGACAATGCCGCATAGCATTGCCATTAATAGTAATTTTCTTTTCATAGCAAAATTTTATTATTAATAGTACCGCAAAGGTAAAAAAAATATGTAATTATAATTTGAAAAACTACAAAAGGTTAGTTTTTAACTATAAAAAGTAACTTTTATCACACCATTTTCAGTATTTCGATTGATATAGAAAAAGCTTCGAGGTAGAATTCTGCACCATGTGTGTATACAATGAAAAAGGCTTCGGTAACCACTCCGAAGCCTTTATATTTATCATGAAAATCTTAGTATGTTTTTCTTAGCAATTTTCCCATTTCTGCGAAAATTTTTTGTCAGTGTTTCTTTTTAGAGGCATAACGCTTATTGTATGTTTCACTTACATTATTAAAACAACCCTATCCTTAAAATTCCTACCCTTATTCTTAAAAAAGATTCTATTTTATGGTATATAAGACTCAATTTCTTCTAGGAACATTGATTTGAGAACCAAAAAAGAGTGCGTTAAAAAACAATTTATTTGTACCAAACCATGAACCCCTAAAGTTAGGATTATCAGCAAAAAGCACTACCCGTCCGCTGCCTATTGGACTTACAATCAACGAAGCAGATTTCTTAAGATAGGTATCCAAATTCTTCTTGGTAATAAATCCATCTATATGCGGATTCTTTGTATATGTTGCAACCGTAGCGTATGGGTTTTTACTCGGTGCTAACCAAACATTACTATTTCGATATACAGGTAGTTTTTTTCTGTGATATCCAAAACCTAGCGGATTTGTTACATCTAAATCGACTTCAAAAATAGCGCCTCCTACACGTTCTCTTCCAATGTGCTCACCTGCATCACCGTAAGGTAGTCTCTTTACTTTTTTTGATGAATCTTTAGGCTTCTTAATTAGTTTTTCATTTACTATTTTTTTATTCACAGCCCATGCAGTCGCTTGCCTCGTTGTAATTAATGTATTCCCTCTGGCAACCCAATCTTTAATTTTCTTACGCTTTAAACTGTCTAGCTCATTATAACCTCCCGACACTAAAATCAAAGTATTGTAACGATTCAAATCTATTCTATTAAAAATTCGTAAAGGTGCCTTAGTTATGGGCATGTTTAACTTAGTGTCTAGTAAATGCCATACTTCACCTGCCTCGTATGAAGACACGCTATTACCAATAAGCATTAACGGTTTTGGTTTTTCAAGCGGTCTAAAGTTCCAGCTTCCTAAGTCAATACCTTGTTCGCTAAAACCTGTATTAACGTCATAAATACTTACTTGATGCTTCTTTGACGAACTCTTCAGCAATTTATACAATGCTTCTGGGTTCTTTTTCTGTGTACTTACTGGAATTAACAAGGTACCTCTGCCAAAATTATTTCCACCAATCGCAAAGGGCTTCATACTCGATTTTAGCTGTATTCCCTTTTGTTGTAAATCATATAACAAGCCTGCAGCATTATAATCATCCCAAGGAATTAAATAAGCATACGTGGATTTTTGTACCTCATTTATCTGAACAAAATCTTTAGTATCAATTACCCTTGCTCCTCTTTTAACCGTCTTACTTACTTTCTGATATGGCATATTATAAAAATTCGCCACCGACCATGCCGAAGCATCATAATATACACTATCTCTATATTGACTATACGTCTCAAACATAGTTTGTACCATTCGGTACTGCTTTTGTTTGGTGGGTACTAAAAATGCCTTTCCTTTTTTGAAGGGCATGCCCTTTAATCGTAGTGATGTATCTAAATTATACACCTCTATTTTATGTAATAATAAAAAGTCTACAAACCTTTTCATTCTATTTTGATCATGTGGATCACCAAATACATAACCCTTTATAGCGCTTTTATCTGCTTTGGCTATTGCTGATGTAAAAAATCTTCGTTCATATTCATGCAAATAGTTTTTATTGGCGACAGCCGCTTTTATAGTAGCAAAACTCGATACATATTGATTTCTAATGGTAAATCTAAACGACAACTCACCCGTTTCTGTCTCTTGTAAATGCCCTCGAGAACTTGCCTGTTCAAATAATAAGGCCAGCGCTCCTTGCAAGTCAGGATAGGAAGATCCATAACCAGGATAGGTACCATCGAAGGCTTCTTTGGTAAAATATAATGATCCTATGGCATTGAGATCTTTGGTAAACTGTTTTGCAAATAAATCGTTTAAGGTTGTATAATTTTCCTTGGGCATTATCGGATCTTTTGACCCTATAGGTTTCATTGGTTCAAAAAAATACGTACTGTTAGTTCCCATCTCATGAAAATCGGTCACCACATTAGGATACCATTGATGGTACCAATTTAATTTTCCCTGACTTTCTGGATGCACTCCTAACAACCAATCTCTATTTAAGTCAAACCAATAATGGTTCGTACGACCATTGGGGTTCGGCTCGTTGTGTTCAATATCATATCTATCGGATACTAAAGGAGTACCTCGTCTCGTATTTGCCCAATGTGTATGGCGATCACGTCCATCAGGATTAATGGTTGGATCAACAAAAACCACAGCATTGTCTAGATAAGAACGCACTGTTTCATTCTTAGAAGCTATCAGCGTATAGGCAGTCAACATTGCCGCTTCGGTACTCGATGGTTCATTACCGTGCACATTATAGGCAAGATTAATAAACACTGGAAGTTCATCTACTTTTGGTAACGGTTTATCTATATCTACCAATTCTAAATGCTGTTGGCGAATATTTTCTAAATTTTTGATATTCGCAGCATTTGAAATATTTAGAATTACTAATTCACGTTGCTCATGGGTTTTACCATAAACAGTCAACGTTGCTTTATCAGATAAAGAAGCTAATGTTCTAAAATAAGCTACCACACGGTCATGGCGCGTATGATAATCTCCAATCTCATAGCCTAAAAAAGCAGCCGGACTCGGTATTTTACCGTCAAAAGGACCTTGGTTTCCATAAAAATAATCTTGCGATAGTGCTGAGAAACTAAGGCACGAGAGCATTAAACATAAGAAGCTTCTTTTCATTGTAATTGAAGTTAGTTAAGCCCTAAAATTACGAAAAAGAATGGTAGCTATTCTATGAAACCATCAATTCGGTTCTCATACCATCATGTTTCTGTTTGATCCTATACATATATGAAAGGTTAATTTTTGAAATGATGTTTTTTTGAGCTTGAAAAAGCCTCATTCTAAGACTCTCATAATTCGTATGACTTTCGATACGTTCACATGCCATAGATAATGAAATCGTATGCATTATCATGAATAGCAACTCATCAGGATCTTCTGTTGTTTCTCGAGATATTTGTTGACCATTCTCTGAAACTACCAAATGGTATTTTCGATCTGAAATTTCTACATGAGGTAATCCTGATTCTTTCGAATAACCAAAGGTTGGAATGAGATCTAATGGAGCATGCATGATAGTGGCAAATTCTCTTACTTTGCCTTCAATTTGGGGTAATGTTAATTCCATATATTATAAATTAGCGACGTTTATATATCACCAAGTTACTTAAAAACTAGACATATAAAGATGAATAGTTTTTCAATTTTATTAACAAACCATTATTAAAAATAAAAAAAGAGTCGAATTTCTTCGACTCTTTTTAGTTGGTTGACATCTTATTTTTTAAGATCATTTAGAACCCATTCTAATTCAGGATCTTTATTGTTGACTCTATCATTTTGGGTTGGTATAACTTCAACATCGGGTTGCACACCGTACCCTTTTAAGTTTCTCTTATAAGGAGTTTCTAACACTAACAACCCAAAGTACATCTCAACTTTAGAATTTGGCAAAGTCACATCATAGGTGAAACCTGCCACCGTACTATTATACGCACCTCCCGTTTCTTCGCCAACAAGCGTAGCTCTCTTACTAGCTTGTAAATTTACTGACAGTACAGATGATGCACTAAAAGAATGCCCATTAATTAAAACATATACCGGACCGCTATACTTTAGTGCTTTTGGCTTTTGTAGTTTGGTACTTTTAAACTTATAGTATTTTTTACCATTCTTTTTTCGCACTCTAAACAAATCTCTAAAGAAAAATATGGGTGTTGCAATTCCTTTACCAATAGCCATTCCAAAAGATGTTGAACGTCTCGACTGCAACGCCTTCAATGTAGGAAAACGAACATTTGTCTCTCCCTCTTCAATAAACTTAAATTCTTTATCAGCAAGGTACGAATACAACTCATTGATTTCTTTCAATCTACCTCCAGGGTTATCACGTAAATCGATGACTAAGGCTTTTGATTTTGCCGAACCTATTTTCGTAAATGCCTCTTTATAAAATTCTTCAAAACCACCTGTACTGAAACCACGAATCTTCATATAAGCAACAGTACTGTCTGCAATAAACTCAAAGTTTCGCTTATACTGTTTCTTTAATTTTACATAACCATATTTGTAGTTATCCTTTACTTTTTTCTTAAACTTTAACTTGGCTAATTTTCGCTCAGCTTTGGTCAATTTTTTTGGTGATTTTTTAACCGAATCTTTCTTTACCTTACCAGGAATAGAGTCATGAGGTATACGTCTAAACATTTTCTTAAAAACACTATCGTTCTTTTTAAATGTCATTTCAAGACTGTCTAACCTACCTTTATCATTTGCATAATATCTTGGCAAGAACAAACCAACTCTTCTATTATAGAAAGTCGTATTATATCCATCTGACGAAAATCGTTTAGAATATTTTTTTACCAAATCGGCAACAAATTCGTCATTTACTTTTTCTACTTTGGCACCAACGAGGGTGCTATCTTTATCAACAGTACTTTTTACCCATATCGCATTATCTAAATACTCAAAATTTAAATTATTTAATTCGAATTTCTTTTTGTTACGGAGTCTTTTTTCTTTTTTGTCAAGCTTCTTAATTGGAGCTACAACACCTGCATGTCCTTGTCGTACATTAGTTACGGTTTCTGTTATTTTTTTATAGAAATCATGACTATTCATTGGTTTTACAATAGTCATTTTTAAACTGTCAAACTTAGCATCTAATGTCTCCTTAGGCGTATATAGATAAAGTCTGGGGTGTAATTTTTGTAATTTTTGATAAGCCACATCAACATCTTCATGAAGACTTTCTACAGAATGTAAGGTGGCGATTTGTTGGTTGTATTTTTGTACGCTAGCACACGAAACAAATAATAATACGGTTACTATTAGCAATAGGGATTTTCTCATGGGGCTGTTTTTAGATTTAGTAAAGCAAGGTATTATCATTTTTCGTGCCATTTTTTTAAGGGATCAAAAATAATACGATTGATCGTTTAAAACAAAAAAGCCACACGTTTGACGAGTATTTTATTTTTATAATTGAAGAAAAAAATTATCCCAATACCGAACTCAAGGTAAACATAGGTAGATACATTGCAATGAGTATAATTGCAACAAAAGCACCAAGAAATACAATTATTAAGGGTTCTAATACCGTACTCAACATTTTAGATTTATACTGTATTTCTTCATTATACTGGGTGGTCAAGCGTTCAAAAATAAATTCATTTTGATTGGTCTCTTCGGCCACTTTTAATAAAGAAATCATCTTGTTGTCGAACACTTTGTGAGGTTTTAGGCTTTCACTCAAATTATCTCCAGATAGTATTCTTGATTCGGCGTCGGTCAATGCCACTTGTAACGGATGAAAATCGATCATTTTATTGGTTAATTTAATACTATTTAGCACAGGCACTTTGGCTGTTGTCAACAAAGCTACTGCCTGCGTAAATTGACCTATATACATCTTTCGCATTAACTCACCAACAAATGGTATTCTTAGCAAAAATTTGGCACTGTATTTTTTATACCATACTTTTTTCGAGACTATCTTTCTAACAACAAATAGGGCGACTATTCCGATTGCAAAACTCCAAAAATACTCTTGAAACAAATTAGATGCTTTGACCACCATCTTCGTCAACCATGGTAATTCTACTTGATTTTGTTTAAAAATATCGGCAAACATCGGCACCACATATCGTAGCATAAACAATACTGCTAAGGTTGCTGTGGTTAATACAACAATAGGATATGATAGTGCATTTAAAACTGTTCGGCGTTGCTCATTTTTTCTTCTAAAAAACAAACCCAATTCTTTTATTACTTTTTGTAAAGACCCTGTCTCTTCTCCAATCTTTAAAGAATAATATTCATACTCTGAAAAGTCTTTCACATTTTCTATACTATTGGATAGGCTTTTACCTGCAACTAAATCATTTACCATAGTGCCAAGCAATAGCTTGTCTTTCTCTTTCTTTTGTTCTTCTAATAATAGATTTAAACTCTCCTTTAGACTAATTCCGGCACTTAATAACACACTTAACTCTGTGTAAAAAGCTTCTTTTTTCTTGTTTGAAAATGAGTTTCCAAACAACGAAATTTCAGTTTTTAACAAAGCATCAAGATCAAAATTTGATGTTGATTTTTCTCTTGGTTTTACCTTATCTAATTTAAAAGCCATTCTTAATTCATATAATGCGTAGCATCATTCTTTTTGAAAACAAACAATTTTTTATTTTTTATCTCTTTAGACAATTGAAGCTCCAAAGCATCAAAAGCACCTGAGGTCACTTCGATACCATCTAGGAAAATCTTCTTCTTAATTACAGTAGTTCTAATGGTATCTATATTTCTTACAATATACTCATTTCGGAAATGATACACCACTGTATCTATTTCTGACGTACCCAAAATACGCTCGTTATTGTTATCATAAGTTAGGTTAAACTTATTAAAATCTCCCCATAAAGTTCGTTCTAACAAACGAATTTCGGTATCGGTATTATATATGTTTTGTACGTTTCTTATTTGGCCTTGAACCAAGCCCAACACTAAGATGGTAATTGTTATAATAATTCCCGAAATTACCAAAACAACTAACATCTCAGAGAGTGTAAATGCCTTTATTTTTTTATTCACCTGCACTATATTCAAGCTTTTGTGAAATACTTTTTTTTGTTTCTTTCTTAGTTGCTTCAAGGAGTACAAATGATACTTCTCTCTCTGTTTGTTGCCTCAATTGTATGTTCCAATTTTCAAAATCTTCTTGATACGGATATTTAATTTTGCTATTTATATACAAATAGTGAAGCTCATTCATTCTGTTTTGAACTCGACTGGTATTATTTTTTACTGATGATTCAAAAACGTTGTTCAAGGTTAATGAAGCTATGGTAAAAATAATGATAATGATGACCGAAGCTACCAAACTTTCAATCAAAGTGGCACCTTTCACTTTTTTACATTTCTTCATCAAAAAGAATTTGCGCAAAACCTGTATTAATATAGCCATTTCGCAATATTTTTAGTGTTCTTTTCAAATAGCAATCCACTGTATTGAATTGGAAAATCAGCGCTCAAAATTTTACCATTATACACATGGTTTTGATAAATAGAACCGAACTGATTCGCAATAAATCCTTTGGTGAAAACACTACCAATAACAGTACCTTTCAACTCAACATTACCTTTGCAATATACTTCTCCGGTTACAAAAGCACTTTCTTCTAATACAATTTGAGGTTTATAGTTGTTCCTTTTGCTATCGGATAGATACGCAACCACTCCTTCTATTTTCGCACCAGCTTGAACTTCAACCTTACTAAATACATCATTTCTAGTATTCGGAGTTACCTCAGTATTAACTTCTTTATCATATACCGTTAATGAACTTGGGTATATGAGTTTGCAATTTTTCCCAATTATAATTTCATCCGACGCAAATGCTTGAAAACTACCCTCAAAACCACTCACAATGTTAATTTTTGGAGCAACCAAAATGACATCTTTAAGTATGGCATCATCATATACAGTAATTCTTGTGTTCGATTTTATGATAATGTTACCTATGAGTTCAACAGATTTGAGATCAATAGATATATCGCTAAAAAAGGCTTGTGCAACTTCCCCAAATGAGTTTACAATTCGACTATCTTCTTTGAGTTCAAGCATAGTATTATTCTCAGATTGAATACTCCCTCTCGTTAGTTGTTTTAAATAGTGTCTATTTTCTAAAACAGGTAACTTATTTCTGCTAGGACCTACAGATCCATAAACAAGTTGCGAACCAGCATACGCATTACCGGCAATAGTACCTCGTTTGACGCCTTGTTTTGGTAGTAAGGTCTTACCTTCAATACGGGTTGTTCCAACCAATACTAAGGGTTGATTATCATCTTGAAGATACAGCGCAGTCCGATCAGCGTTTAAACCACCCATTAATGCATGTTTAGTGACTGTTTCTTTTTTTATAGATGAAGTGGCCGAAATTAAATCGAAAATACCCCAGTTCTTTTTTAGGATCTTGGTATTCTCTAATTCATTATCTGAGAACCTTATATTGGTAACTTCGTTGTAAGGCATTGTACTTGTTTGAGCATAATTAATGGCCAAGTTCGCTTGCTGAACAACTTTCGTGAAATTGGTCGCTTTGAGTTTAAAATGTTGCTGGGTATAGCTTAATGAAATAAATGCGAAAACTAATAACGCAATCACCACAGCCACGAAAATCGTGTACTGTAAGGCTCCTGCTTTTACTTTTATTGGTTTGATTTGCATCTTCTTAAGGTAATGAATACTAAAAAAATAAACCCCTTTTCATTTTATATCCACGGTCGTAAACACAGGTTTCTCAATCGCTGTGCTCATTTCGAAATGACAACATCATTCTTATTTTTTTAGCTGAAATGTTTGCACTTGCTTTTCAAATTGCATCGTAACTTCTGTAGCATTTCCTTTTAGCAATTTCACCTCATTAAAAACAGCATTTTGTTTAAAAAGATATTGATTTCCATTTACTTGTATCAAAAACACTTTTTCATTTTTCCCTTTCGGAGAAATAATTCCTTTAAACACCACGTTTGGAAAAGGAGTTGTAGGTTTTTCGGGGGTAGGTTTTACCCTGCTCCTTTTTTTTGTTTTCTTTTTAAAAGTTCCTAAAAACGGATCTCTATAATCGGCGGCAATTGTGAATGATTCGGCTTGCTTAAATGACTTTGGTTTAAACTCAACTATTGTTTCACTTGTTGGTGTTGTATCAACAGACGGATTTAAACCAGCGACAATTTTATAAATGAGCAAGCCCCAAACTAGAACGACGGCAGGTGCTAGAATGTATATGTTTTTTTTGTTTTTCAATAGACTAAAAAATTAACAGATTGCTTCTCCCGAGTGCTCGGGATCGCAATGACGTTTTCATTACGGTTCCTGTACGGTTAAATTATACTCACTGTATGCTGTTGCACTAATGGCATTCATGGCTTTTACGCGCCATCTGTATGTATTGGCTTCTAACGTTTGATTAAAGTTTACATCAGTAACTACCATATCTACAATCTGAGTATTGCCACTAGAAAAATCTGGTGTTGCAATTTGCAATCTATAATTCTCAGCTCCTGATACTGCATTCCAACCAAAAGAGATAGTTCCTGGCGCGACAGTTGCATCATCTTCTGGAGAAGACAATTGTACTGTATCATCAGATAGATCGTTCACAATACTAAATGAATTTGCTGTATATGGTGTTGCAAAGGCGGAATTCACACCTCTAATACGCCATTCGTAAGCTCCTGCCGTCAAAGTTTTTATAAAACTATTTGAGCTTACTGTTGAATCTAATACTATCTGTGTTGCTGCTGCAAAATTAGGCGTCGCAATTTGTAATTCATAGCCATCAGCACCACTCAAACCTTGCCAGTTAAAAGACACTGCTCCATCGGCCAATTGCGCATTGTTTGTGGGTGCCAAAATTTGAATTGTATCGTTTGATATATTCTCAACATTTATGATTTCTTCACAAGAGAGTAACAGTATACTCACTATTAAAAAAACAACTCCTCTTCTTAACATATATTCAATTTAGATAGGTAAATGTAAGGAAAAGGGTTGGGTTTTACAATGACTGCAACGTGATAATCCATTTAAATACTGGACTCGTTTGGAAGATTGCTTCACTATGTTCGTAATGACCAAACAACACCTCATTACGAGGAGTGGAACGACAAAGCAATCCGTTTATCTTTAGATAGATTGCTTCTCCCGAATACTCGGGATCGCAATGACTGTAATCAGACATGCTATTTAATTAACGCTTTCATTTGTCAGTATGCTGTGCTATGTTCGCAACGACCAAGCAATACCTCATTGCGAGGAGTGAAACGAGGAAGCAATCCGTTTATCATTAGACAGATTGCTTCGCTACGCTCGCAATGACGTTAAAAATTGAAATGTGAAAAAATCTTTTATTTATTTCATGACCAACAAAAACAATACAGTAATTTATACTGGAGTGACAAGTGATATATTCAAAAGAGTGTATCAACACAAAACCAAATTCTATAAAGGTTTTAGTGCTCGCTATAATTGTGACAAACTGGTTTACTTTGAAGAGTTTAATAGCTTTAAATTAGCGATTGCAAGAGAAAAGCAATTAAAAGCAGGAAACAGGAAACGAAAAGAAGATCTGATAAACTCGATGAATCCTGAGTGGAATGATCTTTCCGAAGATTGGTTGTTCGATTTTGAATGAACCGATTGCTTCTCCCGAATACTCGGGATCGCAATTACTGAATCGTTCGCCATTACGAAATTTTCAAAAAAAATTGAAGTAATCTGTTTTTTTGAAGTTCAGATCTGACAGATTGCTTCCCCCTCCCGAATACTCGGAATCGGGGTCGCAATGTCGTTAATACTTAAAATAATTCACTTTTTTGTTGAGTCTTGCTACATTTCGGTAGGTGTCTTTAGCGCAAGTTTCGCGGCTTTCGATAATGTTGGCGATGCTAATTTTACTGCCTTCTTTTTTCCAGCAAAAGGAAGCGGTGGTATATGTAAACGGTACGCCCTTAGAGATATCTAACAGAGCAAAAGGTTTACCATTTTTTACCAATTCTAAACTGTATTTTTGTGGTTTGTTATTTACCACATATACTTCTTCGGCTTGCGATATGGTACTCAAATCCACAGCACCAAAATAGGCCGACATTGATGTCACCAACACATTGGCATTTGAGTTTTGTAAAAAGGTATTTGTTGCCTTATTATGCGTTGCGTTGAGCTCATTTAGCAGGGCTACTTTGTCTAAAATTCGTAGGTGGGCATAACCAGGTTTATTGGCAACAGAATCAATGTAAGTAATTTGTATGGGTTTGCTCTGTTCTTTGGCGGCCTGGGCATAGGCGTTAAAGGTAGCATCGGTAAACGTTGTTATACTGGCTGCTACCCGTATTTTTTGTTTGTACACTGGTAAGTTACTTGTTTGAAACACATTTTGTTGTAGGCCTTTTGTAATTGTACCTATTGAGCCTATTTCTACAACCTTCTTCGTGGTTCGTTGCTGAGACTGTTGTACCTGTACCGTTTTACAAGAAACCACAGAAAGTATAATTACAAGTAAGCCTAGTTTTTTCATGTATCTATTTTATGCTAGGTAAATGTAACGAAAAGGGTTGGGTTTTGCAATGAGCTTCTTCTTTTCACTCAGAAGGATAAAAAAGGACTCGAATGTCATCTCGATACCGCCACGAAGCCTCGGGGTCGTGAGAGCCAAGCGATTGAGAAACCGTAAGGTTCATCGTAGCTAAATTTATGTTTTAAATTATTAGTAAACACGGATTGCAAATCCGCGCCATCGGGTCTAGTTTTTTAAATGAAAATAACCATTCTCATCGCAAAAATAAATTTGTGTTATTATTTTCTTAGAATTAACAACTTCATCATCATTCGATGGTTCAGTATAATAATTATTCACCGCAAAAATTCTAGTTATTTTAAAATCTAAATTATCTTCAATTTCTAAAGTATAATCAACATAATCTTCTCTAGGGTTAAAGTTAGAAATCAATAATTTGGAATTAATTCTATTCTCAAGTTTATTGACCGCTGCAACAAATACCTTAACATCAACTGGTGGTTCATTAATAGTATAAAATATTAAATCAATTTTTTCAGAAAAAACAAATCTGAATAATTCCGAATAACTGTTCATAATAGAACTTTTTGTAAAAAAACAAGAATTTCTATCAAAGCAAAGAAATTTGGCAACATATACGGAATCAATCCTATCGTTATTCTGAACCCTATCAAAGTCAATCTTTTTCAAATCTTCTATTTTTATTTCTTGAAAATTTCTCAAAAAATTATTCAGTTCAATACCAAGGTCATCGGGTAACTTTGAGGTTTCAACATTCTTTTTCTCCTCACAAGCGAAAAAAAGCAAAAATAGGACTAGGATTCTTTTCATTTAATCAATATTGATATTAGGTCTAATCTCTGTTACTCTAAAAGATTGCTTCGTCCAAGTTGATCTGTCAAACAATGCGTCTTTTCTTAAATAAAATCTGTTTTGTGCAGTGTCCGTACCAGGAAACTTCGGAGTACTTACATTGTCCCAATATATAAAATAATTTCCATGTTTATCATGCCCTTGACCGACTATGTTTACAAAATGCTTAGTCAGTTGATTTTTATTTGCCAGAGTTGAACCATAATCATAGTACACCCCCGTTTGTACTGAATGTCCTTTTAACAAGTTACTTCTTATAGTTCTAAGAGCCAATGGTACATCTGCTTTTAAATCCGAATCTGATAAAGTCCAGAGATTTATTTGACCGTTTTTATATGCAGGATTTCCTCCATTTTTCACCTCTTGTTCTCTAGAACAAGCAAAACAATCATTCCCAGCACTACTTCCTCTATATTTAATCAATTTTTGACCTTCCAATACATTGTTAATGGTAAAAAACAAATCCGGTCTTGCAGTACCATTTTTCTGTAAAACGTAATTTTGAAAATTATCAATAAAATTTCCTCCATCATAACTTTTGGATAAGCCAACAGCCCAATTCCAATATTTCGCATCTATTTCAAGAACTTGATTCAATCCGTCATTAACGTAAACACTTTCTCCCGTTTCCTTATTTACATAATCAGTAAAAAAGGCTCCATCAGGATCAGTACCATTAATTGGGTTGTTTCCCATTCCGAGATATGGTGAACTATATTGTCCCGCCGGGTCAGTAGTTAGCCACCTTCCAATTCTAGCATCCCATAAGCGTAATTCAAAGGCTTCTTTACCTGTCTCTTGGTCTTTTTCTTGCCCTTGAAAAGCATACCGATATTGCTCACCACCGATGGTTTGTCTTCCTGGCATGGCCATACCAAAAGGGTAATAATCCGTTGTTGTGCTTGGGTTGGGGTCCATTCTTTGTATAACTGCCCTTACGTTTCCTAAATGATCGACCAATTGATAGTAATATGTATTTGTTTCCTTATAGTGCACACCTATTCGCTCAGCTCCATAAATCGGCAATTCTGTTAAGATATTATTTTTATAGACAGCCAAGGTATTACCGGTCGCATCTCGTATATAATGATCCGTACTTGTTAAGCTACCATTAATAAAACTTTCTTTACGCACTCTATAATCTTTATCATTGTAATAAAACTTGACTATTGGTTGATTATTATGTTGTACTTCTGTTACCAAGCCGCCCACACTATAAAAATATTTAATTCCTTCGCTAACATTTTCTACCAACTGCCCAATACTATTGTACTTATAATTATCTCCATCTTGATCACCTATATCGTTTGCACCCAATACGGTACCCGATAGATCATCTACTCTTTTCAATTGATTCGGTCTAAAATTATCCGGATCGCTAGGGTCGTCATAATACTCATATGTTAATTGATCCATAACATTTGACCCACTATTTTCTGTTTGCTTATTTCGGTTAAGCGTTTTAATATTTCCATTAGCGTCATAGGTGATATTGCTTACATTATAATCCCCTCCGTTTGCTCCTTGTGCATTGGGATCTATTTTAGCCGTAAATACAGTGCCTGTCTGCACATGAAAACCGGGTAGTAAGGTAATACTTTGTCTAGCTACTATATCTTCATTAGTTGTAATTACGGTATTTTTGATAATGGAATCTTGTGCAGTACCTGTACCTTCAATTGGCGCTCCCATACCAGCACTCTCTAACCAATTATTTTTATTATATCCATAGTAATAGGTTTGTGCCGTAGGTGTTGTATTAGGATGCTTGTTAACCCAAGTCATTGCTTTGATATTACCATTAAACTGGTCTTTACCATCATTAACTGAACCTATTGGCGTTGGCGTACTAGAACGGGCATAATCACCATTATAATAATCCAAACGCATACTAAAAACATCTGTATTAAAACCATTGCTGGCAATACCATCATTTCCGGGGTCATTGTTCTGAGGATCATTAATTGCCTTTAATTGCCCCGCTAAATTATATACAAAATCTATCCCCTGTAAATTATCTGCCAATTCTGTACGTCGTAATGCTCCATTTTCGTAGTAATAATATTTAACTTGATTAATAAAAGTTTGTCCCCCGTCAGATGAAGTTATCACTTGTTCTAATTCATCAACGATATTGTAAATATATTTATGTATAAAGCGTTCATTTGGGACATACTTTTGATAGTCAACCTGTGTAACATTGCCTGTTATAGGATCATACACATAATCGATGGTTTTTATACCTAAACCTATAATGTTCTGTACCATCCATTCTACTCTACCATATGCATCATAACTATACCAAGTTATTGTATTTTCATTGTACGTCTTCGAAACGTTCCCAGCTACAAATCGTTGTTCAGGTGCGTCTCCCATAAACAAAGTCGCCATATCACTAGATAATGCATCGCTATCTTTTTCGTCATATAATGTAAATTGTTGTTCTTTACAGTTAGCATTTGGTAAGTCATCCAAATCATTAACGTATTGTTCTTGGGTATAAGAGTTATTTATAATTCCGTCTAACGCATTGTTGTTTTCAGCATCAAAAGCATAAGTGTTATTTTCCGTAAATACACCACTTTCAACAGGTCGTCCGTAACTATCATAATTCGTATAAGAAAATTCATTGGCTATTGCTTGCTTCGAGTTCTGGGAAAAACGTATTTGTCCATCACTACGATATTTAAACCAAGCTTCTCCCTTATCAGGACTTTTACTATATACTAATTGATTCAATGAATTATACTTAAACTCATTTTTCAAATTAAATAAGGCCTGGTAAGAAGCCAACAACCTCCCAGCATCATCATATTCGTATAAGTTATAATCATAGTAATTCTCTTTATAAGTTACCATAACTGACTCTGTAGTGTAATTTTCGAGGTCATTTATTACTATTCTATAAAAACCATTGGGTAATGTGGAAGTATTACTTACAACTACCTGTTCGGTAATCAAATCATACACAGTAATGTCAGATGAGCTTACTACAAAGCCTTTGGCGTTCTCATTTTGCGGTACGTGAACATCAACATACCCTTGCTCCCCAATGGCTATATTAGCAGTACGAACAATATCGCCCCCACTTCTAGCGACCGCCAATATCTTACCGTCAGTATCATTAAAAATCGCTGTCTCCACACCATGTACATCTCTATTGATCGTTTTAACAGTTTCAATGGAATTATAAGCAGCGTTATCAAAAGCACCAACTTCTGATAATTCATTACTTGCTTGCATGTTAAATTCATAACCTTGTAACCACGTATCAAGAGTACCGTTACCGTCAACATCTACTTTATTTGCGCCTAAAGTTTTTAATATATTACCAGGATTCAATTTACTGTAAATGGTTCTTGTAAATGGGTAATCTGTTATATCCTGGTAACTGTTCCCTTCAAAACTGGAGTTGGTATTATTTGCACTGAAGTAATGTCCTAATGTGTTAATCCCTTTTCCTACTGGGGTAGGGTTTTCAGGATCGGATTCGAAATCAAATTCATTATATATCGAACCATCAATTTTCTTCACAAAATCCAATTTATATAAAAATGATCCCGAGGCATTTATTGGAGCGCTTAAGGTCTGCAAAGCGGGCCTCCCTTGGGCATCGTACATCGTTTGAGTTGCCCAAGATTTATTAGTCTTTAAATCTAAACTCTGACTCTGAATACCACGTCCCAAATCATCAAAATATGATTTTGAGCTTGCCTTGATGGTACCATTAATATCATATCCTTTTGAAATAGTCCAATTCATATTTTCATATACATAACCATCATAACAACCATTATTATTTGCATTAGCGTCATACGTACAATAGTCTAAATTGTTGTTCACTCTTCCTGTTACGGCTGTACAACTAGAAACTGGATCGAAATCATTATAATTTCCATAACCATCTCCATCTGTATCCAAATACCAATTTTCATAACACCCTTCAGCTTGATTAATTTGAAAAAAGCCTAGATAGGCATTTGGGTTGCTATCATAAGCATAAGTTATTAACCCGTTCCTATCACCGTTCGTTGTATTTTCTTGGGTAGTAATTTGCAATTGCAAAAGATTTATTTGAGTTATAGTTACCCATTCCGGCACTCCAGTAAAACAAATCGAGGAAGCACAATCATTTGAATTCGGTGAAAAACCCAAAGTAATGGTTCTAGTTTCACCAGTGGCACTAAAAATACTAGGTGGAGGAATTGTAACTTGACAATTCGGCAATTGCCCCCATGAATTAACACTTATAAAACCAATAATAAACAATACAATTCTAAATAAATTCTTTTTCATAACTACTGCCCTTTATAATTATACCTAGTTTTACTAACCTGTTTAAATCCTCCTAGAATACCATCGTCATCTTCTATTTCTTCATATATTTGCAACAACCTACCTACTTCATCATATTCAAATTTAGACGCCATCCCATTTGAACCAATGATACACCATAGTTCTCCCCATTCATTATATACATACGAAGTCATTTCTGAAGCAATCGGACATAATTTAAAATCATCAAGATCAATTTCTCCAGTTGTAGTGAATATGGCAACGTTAGTTTGATCGGATGGTATATCAATATATCCATTTAATAGCACCCAACTACCTGCATAGACCTTTTCAGAAGAACTGAATAATTGTGTTGAAGTTCCAACCTTTATACGTGCATTGTCTTCACCTCCCTTGCGTACCCAAACCGAAACTTTGAATTTTTGTTTGCTAGGGTCAATGCGATCATTATCTTCCGGGACATTTACCTCGAATGCATTCTCACCTACTCCAATATTAACACTATACATACCTGTATGAGCATTCACATCTAGTTGTCTTCCAATAGATTTTACCTCACCATCAAAATAATTTGTAAATGGAATTTCATATTCCGCACCGGAATAATACATCTCCGTATATTTAGCATTAGAAACCGCCAATACCTTACTTCTGTTATCGCCCATTTTCGTGGAAATGTAATTATTATTAATATCTTTAGTTTCCAAAGGAGCCGAAAAATGATCATACATAGTTGTTGTGGAAACATTTCTCCATTTTGGATTTGTTTGTGCATCACCTACTCCCCAATTAAAATCATCATCATTATTAATATTGAAACCAACATAAGTACCACCTACAACATCAACATCTCCATTCCAAACGTAATTTTTATGAATTCGCCATATTGGTACTTCAGAACTTGCCAACGGCCCAGCCCCAAAATAATTCCTATATTTCCAAGTATTATTCCAAGTAGTAATTTCAACATCTACTACTTTTTCCTCAGTTGTAGATTCATTTAGCAAATAGGTATAACTTGCAGCCTGTTGAGTTAACATATTCTTAAAATTTGAACTATTTATCTTCGGGCCCATTTGAGGATATTTCAAATAAGCAGGAACTATTTTAGTTTTAAAAGCTTTTCCTTCACTATCATATGTGCGTGTTTCAAGCAATTGTCCAGAATTAAGATCGTGTTTATCAAAATAAGTAGTTTTCTTGAATCCACCTCGAATCACTTCGTTACTCTCCAACACTAACGGATACTTTGTATAACTCGTACTTAGTAAGTGGTTAATTTTAGTATAATCATCTTCTCCAGGTTTAGGGTTTACTGACTTGTACATTTGAGTTGAGACCGTATTTGCAAATCCTGAACTTTCATCTAGAAACTTATAGTTATTCGTGTTTTTAGACAACAATGTTGATCCTTGGAAAACACTAGTGCTTTTCAAGTTTCCAATTATACTTTGATAATCTTTATAGTTATAATAAACCCCTCTCGTTGTATTAGAATTGAAGCTATTTAACACTCCTGGTGAACCTGTGATGTCATAACTCAATTTTGAAGTGATTCCATCAAAAAAGGTTTTATCCGTAAAAAACTCATATTCAGTTTTAACATCGTTGATAACATCGTCATTAATATCTAAATTCTTTACTATTACTTTGTCGTACAAAACATTAGGGCTTCTCAATAAAGATTGGTTAACCGCTCCTTCAAAGTTGTAATATGGCTCGTACGGCACCGATCCTACGCCATATTCATAAGTTGTTTTCCATGTGTTTGTATTATCCGAAGTACTAATTGATGCCACTCGTATTCCGGCGTGATTTTTATATTTAAAAGGAGTGCCACTTACATTTTTAAAAGTAGGAGCACCAATAGAAAACTCCTCGCAACTAGATGTTAATGGAATTGGCGTAGACGAATATGAATAATTAGCGGGTTCTAAAATATTGAATTTATACCTAGTTTTAAAATCAGTATCGTTATTAATGCTACCCTCCAATTGTACTGTTCCGTGATATTCTGCATGTATGGTATATCCAGAAAAATTACCATCATTATTACAATCACCAAAAGTTGAATCATAATCTAAATAAATAATATCACCATCTTTCAACTCATAATTACCAACATCACCAATAATATTTAATGTTGTTGGCGATGGATTGACTTCAACGTTCATAAAATCATATGCGATGAATGATTGATTGTAATTATCATACACATCGCCTTCATATTCAATCCCAATTTTCCCTCCTTGTGGGCTTATTATTTCATCTAAATTCCAAACTGCCGCATTTAAATTATTATAACCCCAATAATTTCCATTATTATAATCCCAAACAGGATTGCTTGAATATTTAAATTGATAAGGTGGAACTAAGGATATTCCGGACTTCCCTTTGAATAAAAGGTTCGTTAGAGTCAGTTTTCCTGTTGCTTCCGTATTTGGAGCGTTCTGAGCTAGTCGATAGTCATACGTAAAGTTTATAACCTTCAAAGCATCATTTTCTATATCTGTTACAAAACCATCTTTAGTATCCAGCACATTATTTTGCAAGTTTAAACTAAAGTTATAAGTTTTGTTAATTTTTGGATCACTAAAGGTATAATTACTATTTGGCCCTGGTTCTATATTTTGAGCATTCAATTTACTAATGGCACCTAGATTCGAATTCTGTAGTAATACTATTTTATTTAATTTTAGTTGCTTCTGCGAAGGCATCGTATAATCAAAATTAGCATCTTTATATTTAAAAAGTTGAGGAACCCCTTTGTTGTCTTTACGTAAATCTTTAATGAATAAGGCTGTATGTGTCCTTGTAGAAATTCTATCCAAATAATAGAGTTCCTTTAATCCCCAACTATATCTACGAGTACCTTTAATTTTCGAATATTCATCACCTTTACTAGGGTTTCTCCACGTATACCCCTCAGACCATTTTCCATATTCGAAATCTACCCAATACCCATAATCACCATCATCGACTTTACCGTTAGTATTTACGTCAACATAATCTGGTCCCTCAATAGAAGTAAGCAACCAATGCGTCGCATAGGCAGAGTTCGTTTTTTCCGAATACACATCTCTCTCTACATCTTGATAATTAAAAGTCCTAGATTTTTCGAATACACTATATACTGGTAACATATAACTATAAACAATACCATCTGTCGAGGTTATCCTAAATCCTACAATAGAGTTATTGTCTGCATATGAAGGTTGAGTAAAGTTGTTAGGTAGAGATATGTTAGCAGGTAAATTATTATAGGTAAAAAATTCAACAAAATTTCCACTTCTTTTAGAACCATTTACTGAAAGAGATGGATAATTAATATAAGAATCAAAATTACTTGGGCTAGAATTATCTAAAAAAGTCACCTGATTCACGGCTGCACCACCTGCTAGTTCATTATCAAAATAAAAATGAGCCGTTGCTTGACCCTGACTTTCAATTGGCTTATAATAACTAAGATCGGCCTTATCAAAATCATGATTGACATTTACCAAAGCGACGTTTTTCAATAACCTAGGAGACATTTTTCCAGCCATCCCTTGACCCGAAATATTATAACCATCATTGTTTAAAAGAGTTGGGTTGTCATTTAAAATAGAAAATCCATTTGGACTAGCTGCTGAATTAATTTCAAGAATATCGCCAAAAGCATAGTCAGGATTTGGTTGTGTGCCTGTATATCCATAACCTACTCCTTGAGCTGCAATACATTGACAAGCCTGAATCATTTCAATTTCACCATCGCAAGGACCATAAGTACTTTCGCAATAATCTATTAAATCTTGCGGCACGTTTAAAAGATTACTATCACTATACAAGGAGCCAGAAACACCTGGTGCTTTTAGTTTATCTACGTACCATTTTACTTTTTCTTTTCTGTAATTTACTAGTATTAAGGGGATGGTAAAACCGCTTTGCTTAATAGTAGTATCATCCTGGGTTTGTACCGAACTGAAATAAGCTCCACCGGAACCACTTGCATAACTATAACCGGTTGTGCCTTTTTCTTTATCCGGCTTTGAAGAAAGAGATGCACTTAATCCATATGTCACAGCACCTCCGCTAGTTATTCCTAGACTACCTTTTAAATTTCTATTACTACCACTCTTTGCAGAACGGGCATATATACTAGCAGAACTTGAAAGACCTCCAGCCTCAGAATAACCAACACCAAGACTAACTCCAGCTTGTTCTCCACTGCTTACATTAAAACCAACATTAAATCCATCCGAATTCAACCCTACACTAGCACCAATATATTTGGTGCCGTATCCAGCCGAAATTCCATCCGAACCGACATCAATGCTCACCCCAGCAAACCCATAACCTACAGATCCTGAAAAACCACGTAAACTCCCCCAGGATGCACCAATTCCAATGGTCATCCCATTAGGAAAGGGGATTGTAATATCTATACTTTGTTGCGTAAGCGTTTCTCCTTTGTTCCAGTAATATTCATAATTTGTCACATTATCCCAATCGTCTGGGAAACCATTTACATTTCTGTTTATGGCTCCAGGGTTCAAGCTCCAGCCTAAGCCAACCCATGAAGCTTCTTGGCCCGTAGCGATCCCAGCGTGATATGATAACGCCATTGGATATCCACCATTAGGTCCTGGAATTTCAATTGTTGGAATAGAGTATGTAAAATCTCCTGTTACTAAATTTACAGCATCCGTTACATCTACTGGCTCAAAAGCTGCGGCCTCAGGTGCATTTGGTCCTTGGGCATAAGTTTTTGACATAGATAGACTACTTAGAAACAATAGTATAAACACTAATACTAGTTTACTGACTTGTTGGGTTTTTGTATTCATATTTTTTCGTTTTCTAATAGACAGATTGCTTCTCCCTTTCGAGATCGCAATGGCGTTATAATTTTAACTTTGGTTCGTTATTTATACTATTCGTTGGTATTTTAAATTTTACTTCACCTGTATACAATCCTAAATCTTCTATGGTAAAATTTATATAGTCATCATTTAATTGTTCTCTTGGATATACCAATAATACATCAGTAGACCTGCTCATGCCATACATACGCGGGTAGACAAAATCTGCCAAGGCAATGGTGTCTTTTTGCTGGGTATACAAATGTACCTTCTCGCCCAAGCCAAATGCCAATTGATTTACCATCGCCCCAAATTCATTTCTATTTTTGGGCGCCGTACTCAACAATTCTTTATTATTTTTCGACATACTTAAATTAAAGTACAAGTACTTGTTATACTTCTCTCTCAATGCAGCAACTTTCTCGGCATCTTTAGCCTCACCCAATTCTTGCAATACTAGTACATCGGTTGGCTTGTACAGCAATGAAAAATCATACCCGTTTACCTTTTTATGCTGTATGTATCCGTTGTCTTCGTTTTTTAAGTAGGTCCAAAGTTCTTCTTCGTTGTTGAAGGTTTTTGAGTTGCAGCTTACTAAAAACACTATTACAACCACTAAATAGATTTCTCGTCGCAAACAAATTTGCTCGCTCGAAATGACATTTATTATTCTATGATATACTTTAATCAGCTTCATTTATTATGGATTCCTCGTTCCGCATTAGTACACTCCGTAGGAATGACATACTTGTCCAAATTGAACAGCTTGCTTCGTCGTTTTACTCCTCGCAATGACATATTTTTACTCACTTTTTTTAATTAGATTTCTCATCACTTGCAAAAGCAAGTTCAGTCGAAATGACATTTTACTTCTAAACAGCTTGCGTCGCTCAAAAAAAATGAGCTTGCCATAACATTTATAATTTTATCAATTACTTTAATCAACCCGTTTATATTTATTTTCTCCTTTATCATGTTGAACATATGGATTCCTGCCTGCGCAGGAATGACATCTATTTACCTTCAAACTCTTTATTCAACCCTTCTAAAATGGTTTCGGTGAGATTCGTTGCATCATCGGCATACATAATATTACCACCACCACTGGCTCCAAAAATGATTTTGTGCTTGTGCTTTTTACCATACTCGGTTACATAATCATTGATATCGTTGATCACCGTTTGGGTTACCTTTTTGTCTTCTTCTTGAATTTGCTTTTGTATCGCTTGTTGGTAATTATTTAATTGTTGTTGCTTATTGCCTAGCAATTGTTGTTTTAACTCAATTTCTTTTTTGCTCATTTTTGAGCGCTCTTTTTCATAATTCTTTAATTCGTTTTGCCAGTCGACCATCAAACTATCAACATTGGCACTCATGGTTTTTGCTTTTACTTCAAATTCGGCTCGTACTATTTTGGTACGCTTATAGCCTTCTAATAATTTATTGACATCTACATATACTAGTTCAGATGCGTTTTTTGATGAATACAGGGCAAAGCCACTTAAGACTACTGCCACTGCAGCTAATAGGATCGGTAATTTCTTCACGTTAATATTTATTTTTTAGTTTGATTTTTAGCCAAGAATTGCTCGATTTTTTGCAATCTTTCTGCTAGTTCTTTATTCGTTTGTTTTTGCGCTTCTAATTCTTTTTGCTGCTGGATGGTATACAAAGTCAACTCTTCAATTTTTTGTAAGAGTTTTGCATTCATAGCTCCTAATTCAATACCTCCATCTTCTTTGACTTGTTTGGCACTTGGTATATTTTGTAAATGACCATTCGTATTGATGTATTTTTCAACCTCTAGAATAGTCAATAATGTATAGTTCGAATCAAAAACAAAATCAGGCCAGCCAGTTGGGCCATATGTTTGTACTTTAATTTCTTCTGTAATGACTTTACCTTTTATACCCATATCAAAACCCGCAGGTATTAAGTTGGTATTTATACCTAATTTATTCGTGGCGAAATCACCATAAATTAAAGGAGCGCTCGTGTCAGAATTATCAATGTATAATTTATCGTCTCCTGTTTCATATTTACCTGCCAAAGTACCAATAAACACATTGCTCGAACCAGTTGCAAATAAACCAGTGCCATTGCCTATGAAAACATTATCAGAACCTGTTGCATCTCGGCCAGTTTGAAAACCTAAATAAGTATTTCTGCTACCTGAAATATTATTAATTCCTGTACCATAACCATAAAACACGTTTCGTTGTCCATCTTCATTTTTGTAACCCGACTGATAGCCAAAAAAACTATTCATCACACCGAAGTCATTTTTATTTCCTGCCAAGTACCCAACAAATGTATTTAAATTACCCGTTTTATTATTATAACCAGATGCCCCTCCAATAAATACATTACTGCCTCCAGTATCATTATTTCGACCGGCACCATTACCATAAAAAGTGTTCTGCGAACCTTTATTATTCATCCCTGCTTCAGTTCCTACCATGGTATTATAATTACCCGAAGTATTTTGTCTTCCCGCTGAATTTCCTATAGACACATTATTTGATCCTTCAGTACCAAATCTAGCTGCGTACCGCCCTATTGATACGTTATTATTGCCTGATATATTACCACTGCCTGCTCTTGCCCCTAAAAAAGTGTTATGGTTACCTGTAAGATTATTATATCCAGAGTTGTCTCCGACAAAAGTGTTTTCATTACCACTATCTGTTTTATAACCAGCAGCAGCTCCTAAAAAAGTGTTTTGCTGCCCTGTTTTATTTTCTCTACCAGCAGTATATCCTAAAAAAACATTGGATCCCCCAGACGTATTGTATTGTCCTGCCAAGGTTCCAATGATTGTATTTGCATTCGCTTGATTTACGTTGCCACTAAATTTTCCAATAATAATATTATTACTGCCTTTACTACCCGATCCTGCATACGCACCAATATATATATTACCTTCTTCTGTTGTGTTTGCAAAACCTGCCTGACTCCCTAAAAACACGTTTCTTCTACCATGTAAGTTAGTATATCCAGCCTTATGTCCTACAAAAACATTTGAGTCACCCGAAAGATTGTTATTGTTAGGATCTTGACCAAGAGTATTCATCCCTGCCTCTGCCCCGATAAATGTATTAAAACTAGCACTTACGTTTTCTCTTCCAGTTCGAAAACCAACAAAGACATTATATCCTGCAGTATTCTTATAACCCGCCCAGGCTCCTAAAAAAGCGTTACCCGTACTATTATTACTTAGTGAACCAGAACCAAAACCTACAAAAGTATTTTGACTGCCTGATGTGTTATTCGCGCCTGAACCTTGACCAATAAACGTGTTATAAATGGCGGTATTTATTTTTCCCGCATTCGTTCCAAAATAACTACCTCCAGAACCTTGTGTTCCAGAATCGGTACCATAATTTGTTTGAGCGAACACAATGGAGGTCCATAGAGAAAGGGAAACCAGCATTATAAATTTAATTATCTTCATATTATTCATTTTTTATTAGTTTTTCTAAGGCGTTTTCAAGCTTTTGAATTCTATCTTCTTGTTTTTTTAATTTCTTTTCTTGACTGATGATATACAAAGTCAATTCTTCAATTTTCTGCAATAATTTCGCGTTCATTGCACCCAATTCTATACCTCCATTTTCTTTAACTTTTTTTGCACTTGGTATGTTTTGCAAATGACCATTCGTATTGATATATTTTTCTACTTCTAAAAGGGTTGGTAAATTATATGTCGGTTCGAAGACGAAATCTGGCCAATCGCCAGTACCATGTGTTTGTACTTTTAGTTCTTCTGTAATTGTTTTTCCTTTTATGGCCATGGCAAATCCTGTGGGGATGCTCTTAGTATTCACACCTAATTGATCTGAAGAAAAATCACCATATATTAAAGGTGTATCAGCACTAGAACTTTCTATATACAATTTCTCACCTCCTGTTTCATTGTATCCCGCTTGATAACCAATAAAAACATTCTTTGCTCCTAATGCATTGTAGCCAGCCTGTTGACCGATGGAGATATTGCCTCCATTACTATTATTTAGTCCACCAGCATAATAACCAAGAGCTATGTTACCACTACCAGTTGTATTTGCAAAACCCGCTCGAGTTCCTAAGAATACATTATACTGTCCAATAGTACTGTTTCTTCCTGCCAACGAACCCAAATAAGTATTATCTTTTCCTGTGGTATTATATCGGCCTGCAGAATTACCAACAAAAGTATTATCTGTTCCGGTAGTATTTTCAAATCCAGAAATATTTCCGACATAAGTATTCTTTTCTCCTGAGGTATTATAGCGTCCAGATTGCGACCCAATAAACGTGTTTTTAGCTCCTACAGTACTTGCATAACCCGCATTTGTTCCAACAATTACATTATCAGTACCCGTTGTATTATTGTATCCTGAATTATACCCGTTAAAAACATTACTACTCCCTGTTGTAGTTCCAAGTCCTGCCGCGTATCCAGTAAAAGTATTTGCAACAGCAGTTGTATTATTAGAACCACTAGCGTATCCTGTAAATGTATTGTACTGTCCTGTGGTATTATTACGACCAGAATGAGACCCTAGAAAGACATTTCTTCTACCCGTTGTATTATCTTGACCCGCGATAAACCCCATAAAAACATTATAATCACCTGATGTATTTTTATTTCCAGCAATGGTTCCTAAAAAAACATTGGCACTACCAGTTGTATAATAGCCTGCCGATTTACCGATAAAAATATTACTACCACCAGCCGTGCTGCTATGTCCCGCCAAATAACCCATAAAGACATTTGCCGATCCTGTACTATTGGTACCCGCATTGGTTCCAATATAAGTGTTTTCACTACCGGTAGCATTTGCGTAACCTGCATTCATTCCGAAAAAAGCATTTCTTTCACCTGTAGTATTATTTAATCCCGATTGGGCTCCAGAAAAGGTGTTAAATATACCTGTTGAATTTACTGCACCTGATTTATAACCTAAAAAAGTGTTGTAACTGGCAGTATTTAACTGCCCAGCTTGATATCCAAAATAACTACTGTAAACACTTTGAGTACCTGAGTTAGTCCCATAATTTGTTGTTGTTTGAGCTACTAAAAGTGGGGTTGTTGTAAATACAACTGCCAAAAACAGTATTTTTCTCATAATTATTTGTTCTAAGTTAATTCTATTGTTTATGTATTAATTGGTTAACAAGTTTCTTCAATTCTGATAATTCAGTTTTCAACTTTTTTAACTCATTAATTTCTTTTTCCTGTTGGATGGTATACAAGGTCAACTCCTCAATTTTTTGTAAGAGTTTTGCATTCATCGCACCTAGTTCTATTCCGCCATCTTCTTTGACTTGTTTGGCACTAGGGATATTTTGTAAATGACCTTTTTCCTGAATATAATTCTCAACCTCAGCTAACGTAGGTAATATATATGCTTCTTTAAAAACATAATCTGGCCAATCTCCAGTACCATGCGTTTGTACTTTTAGTTCTTCGGTAATTGCTTTTCCTTTAATTGCCATCGCGAAATCAGCTGGAATACTCTTCGTGTTTACCCCTAATTGATTTGCCGCAAAATCACCATAAATTAAAGGTGTACTGGTATTTGAATTATCTATGTATAATTTCTCGCCTCCTGTTTCATTAAAACCAGCATTATATCCTAAAAAAACATTGCCTGATCCTAATGCTTTGTTGCCCGCATTCGTACCTATATATACGTTATTATCGCCTGTAACATTCATATGACCAGCTCCGTGCCCAGTAAATGTATTACTATTTCCATCAGTCATATAATATCCTGCATGACTTCCACTAATTACGTTATAATCACCATCATCATTTTTCCATCCTGCTCTTCGCCCAGTAAAAACATTATAACTCCCCGTTTTGTTTCCGCTACCTGTGGCATAACCCAGAAATGTATTATAGTTACCCCCAATATTTCCGCTTCCTGATCCATGCCCAAAAAAGGAATTTTCATTTCCAGAAGAATTGGTTGCACCTGACTGAGATCCTATAAAAACATTTTTTGATCCACTTTCAATTTTATGACCCGCCAAATATCCCATAAAAATATTATAATTACCGGTTGAGACATTACCTGATTTACCGCTACCAGCTGAAACACCTATATAAACATTCCAATTACCTTGATTATAATACCCTGTATGTCTCCCTAAAAAGGTATTTGAGTTTCCCTTGCTACCATAACCAGATAAATAACCTAAATACACATTATTACTCCCTGTATCATTATACCTTCCCGCACTTGTTCCTATAAAAGTATTTTCCTTACCTGAAGTGTTAGCGTAACCGGCGCTCCTACCAAAAAAAGCATTCGATGTTCCATCAAGATTGGTATGTCCCGCTCCATGGCCAACAAAAGTATTACTACTCCCTGTTGTATTCAATTTCCCTGAC
The DNA here is from genome assembly GCA_947500525.1 of uncultured Flavobacteriaceae bacterium. Classification (GTDB taxonomy): domain Bacteria; phylum Bacteroidota; class Bacteroidia; order Flavobacteriales; family Flavobacteriaceae; genus Aureibaculum. Next base: position 196,061 of record CANMSH010000006.1, read on the forward strand.
CTAAAACCTAAAAAAACATTACTCGACCCCTCAGAATTAGTTGTACCCGCTTCATAACCTGAGAACAGATTATTAGTCCCTATTGTATTATTTCTACCAGCCATAGACCCTAAAAACACATTAAAGCTAGCCGTATTCAGTCGCCCTGTTAAAAAACCTATAAAGGTATTATGGTGGCTGGATACATTACTAGAGCCGGCATAAGCACCAACAAAGGTATTTCTATAACCTGTAGTATTGAGTTCTCCTGCTTGGCTGCCAAAAAATGAATTGAATGTTTCTGTATTCAAATTACCAGCTCTATACCCAAAATAGCTACTGCTAGATCCTTCAGTACCTGAGTCGGTACCATAATTCGTCGTTGTTTGCGCCGTTAAAAACGGTATTGACGCTATTAAAACAAATAAACATGTTATATTTTTCATGGTTAATTGGGTTTTGTTGATTCTACTTTTTTGACACTAGTTGATGCACTAGCTTTTTTAATTTTTCCACATCTTTTTGAAGCTTGACAACTTTTGTATTATCTTTTTTCAATTGTTGGATTTCTTTTTCCTGCTGAATTGTGTACAAGGTCAACTCTTCGATTTTTTGTAACAATTTCGCATTCATACTCCCCAGTTCAATACCACCGCTATTTGTTACCTCTATAGCACTTGGAATATGTTGTAAATGGCCTTTTTCTTGAATGAATTTTTCAACATTTGTTAAAGAAGGGAGCTCATATTCTTCATCGAATACAAAATCGGGCCAACCATTTACACCATAAGTCTGCACTTTTATTTCTTCAGTTATTACTTTACCTTTGATACCCATATCAAAACCTGCTGGAATTAAATTTGTATTTATACCCACTTTATTCGTAGCAAAATCACCATAAATTAATGGAGTACTGGTATCTGAATTATCGATATATAATTTTTCTGCGCTGGTTTCATTGTAGCCGGCTCTATTTCCAATAAATACACTTTTCGAAGCATCATTATTATAGCCGGCAAAATATCCTAGGCTCACGTTCAAACTTCCAGTACTGTTTTGCTTTCCCGCTTCATACCCCATAAAAACATTACCTACACCTGTTGTATTAAAATAACCCGAAGCTGCCCCAGAAAAAACATTATAATTTCCTGTTGATGTATTTCTACCTGATTGTGCTCCTAAAAAAGTATTTCTTTTCGCAATGGTATTAGAATGACCTGAAGATTTTCCAACAAATACATTGTCAAAACCTGTGGTATTGACATTTCCCGACCAATAACCGATAAATGTATTACTATCTGCTAAATTTTCTCTCCCTGCGTACGATCCTAAAAAAACGTTATACTTACCTACTTGATTTTTAAATCCAGCATAAAATCCTGAAAACACATTGTGGTTTCCAGAAATATTTTTAAATCCAGAGTACATTCCTAAAAAGGTATTCGATTGACCCGTGGTATTGTCAACACCAGCCTTATATCCTAGAAAGGTATTATAATCTCCTGTTAAATTATTTTGTCCGGCAGTCGTTCCAATAAACGTGTTATTCTCTCCTTCTGTATTCTCATAACCTGCTTTAAAACCCATAAAAACATTGTACCAACCCGTTGTACTTTTTTCTCCTGCCATAGCTCCTACAAAAGTACTCCCTGAGCGTGCGTCTTTATGACCTGCTTTGTTACCAATAAAAACATTATTACCTCCAGCACTTTGTGAACCTGCACTTGTACCTATAAAAGTATTCGCTCCAGCGTTATTATCTCTACCTGCATTCGTACCTACATATACATTTCCGCTACCCGTGGTATTCGCATGACCCGCTTTATATCCGGTAAAAACATTCGTTGTTCCAGAGCTGGTGTTTTCACCTGAAAGAGAACCATAAAATGTATTATAATTTGCGGTCGTATTCCGATAACCTGCTTTGTATCCTGTAAAAACATTATAAGCACCAGATGTGTTATATCTACCCGCCTGAGATCCTGAAAATGCATTGAACGCTCCTGTAGTATTATATCTGCCAGAATGCCAACCTACAAAAGTATTATTCCCTGCGGTTGTATTTTCAAAGCCTGTTTCCCAACCTATAAATACGTTGTTTGATCCCGAAATATTTCTGGCTCCTGAATAAGTCCCTAAAAAAACGTTACGAATTCCCGAAGTATTACTACTTCCAGTTGAAACGCCCGCAAAAAGGTTTTGATAACCAGTTGTATTTTTATTTCCAGCATTATATCCTAAAAAAATATTTCTATGCCCAGTTGTATTATTTTCTCCTGAAAGGCTACCGAAAAATGTATTATAATCTGCAGTGGTTACCTCTCCTGCTTTATATCCAAAAAAACTATTGTCATTTCCTTGGCTGCCAGAATCTGTACCAGAATTTGTAGTTGTTTGTGCCGTTGAGTAGGTTGAATGTAGCACAACAAATAGCGCTACTAGCTGGAGTAGTTTTTTCATAGCTTGACGGGGTTTTAATACTTCTAAATGGCTAATTAAAGAAGCGATGTTTATGTAAAACAATTGATTTCAAAACCTTTTGTAATTACTTTACTAAAGTTAACAAATAAATTTTTAAATATGTATATTTGATGAGATAATCGCATTATTTTTTTTTAAAAATGTTGATTATCAATACTTTAAATATATTTAAATTTTGAAGAAAGTTTTTAATACTAAAATTTCGGCCTTTAACTTACAAGAGCTATTAGTAGTCCTTGTTATTATTGGCATCTTATTATTACTTGCTTTACCAAGTTTAATACCTCTCATTTCTAAAACGAAAAGTCTAGAGGCTCAAACACAGCTAAAACATCTTTCAAATTTACAACGCACACATTTTTATATGTATTCTAAATATAGTGCTAATTTTGAAGAAATTGATTTTATTGCTCCCACCCCCGTGGCCCAAAACGGTACATCCAATTATTCGTATGCCATCGTAGCAGCCACCAATAATTCTTTTAAGGCAACGGCAACGGCAACGACCGATTTTGATGGCGACGGTGTTTTTAATGTTTGGGAAATTGATCAAAATCAAATACCAAAAGAGATTGTTAAAGATTAATTTCTTGACATATTTCGGTAACAATAGATATGCTTATTTTTATTAAGATAATGGTCTTGGCAATTCTTATTGGGATTGCGTATCAAGATTTCAAAGAAAGACATGTATTTTTATGGGTACTTATTGCTGTCATTTTATTATTCGCTGGTTTACATCTTAACAAGACCTCTTTTCAGCAGTACTTATGGCACAGTATCACCAATTTAGTTATCATCTTTGGCATTATATTGACTCTCTTCTTATACAGTAAATTTAAATTAAAACAATCACTACATCGAACATTTGGTCTTGGGGATATCTTGTTCTTTATTGCAATAGCGTTGGGGTTTCCAACAATTTCGTTCATAGTGCTTTTTTCCTTTTCTTTATTCTTTTCATTAATTGTCTATTTACTCTTAAAATCGAGGTTCAATCATAAGACTGTGCCTCTAGCAGGATTGCAGGCATTGTTCTTTAGTCTGATTTTTTTACTACATTGGACATCCGATTTTATAAATATATACCTCTATTAGCTATCAAAGAAAATTTCGACATACCTACTAACTTGCAACAACTCATCAGTGCTGATCAAGCTTATCACTATCATATTGTGCCATTTGAACAGAAAAATGGCACCTTGTTTTTCAAGACCGACAACAGCAACGCCACCTTACAACAAGAGTTGCAAATAATTTTAGGAACGAATGTTCAACTTATTGAAGATACTTCTGAAAATATTGAAAAATACTTAAGTTCAAATTATCGTAAAACACAGCAAAAAACATCAAGTCAGCTCAGCTATAGTGATGATTTTTTACTTACCATTATTCACGAGGCAAAAAATGTGGGGAGTAGTGATATCCATTTTGAAGTGTTTGAAGAAATACGAAAAGTACGGTTTAGAATAGATGGTAAATTATTAGAACGTTATTTAATTTCTAAAGCTGAATATCCTAAAATTATCAATCAACTTAAAATAAAAGCAGGTTTAGATATCGCCGAAAAACGACTGCCTCAGGATGGTAGAATTAATATAAAAACTGCCTTAGAAGAATTCGATATACGTGTATCTTCATTACCAACGTTGCACGGTGAAAAAATTGTGCTTCGATTACTATCTAAAGACACCACCAATATACATTTAGAGTCTCTTGGTTTTACCGAACAAGAGCTTAAAAGATATACCCAAAGTGTAAAAGGCCAAAACGGAATTATATTAATTTCAGGGCCTACTGGATCTGGTAAAACAACAACTTTATATGCAACTTTAAAGATGTTGAACACAAATGACACCAATATTTTGACCATCGAAGATCCTATTGAATACACACTTGAAGGTATTAATCAAGTGCAACTCAAGGAAAATATTGGACTTGATTTTGCCAAATCTTTGCGCACATTTTTACGACAAGATCCAGATATAATTATGGTTGGCGAAATACGTGATGTGGATACTGCTAATATGGCTATTCGAGCCTCTTTGACCGGCCATTTAGTGCTTTCTACAATTCACACCAACTCAGCCTGGGCCACTATTTCGAGGTTGATTGATATGGGGGTGCCTCCTTTTTTAATCGCAAGTACGCTAAAAGTAAGTGTAGCGCAACGTTTAGTACGTAAATTATGTATTCATTGTAAAATTGCTGAAAAAATTTCATTAGATTTATTCCCTGAGGGCTTTGATATTCCTAAGGAACTAGAAAATCATTATAAGGCAATTGGTTGTTCAAAATGTTATCATACTGGATACCAAGGTCGAAAAGCGATCTATGAAATTATTCCGATAACGACAGAACTGACGAGTTTTATAAAAAGTAACGCTTTAGAAATTGACGATTACCTGAGTGATAAAAATATTAAGACGCTCAAAGTAAATGCCCTCAATCTAGTTGCAAAAGGTGAAACTTCGATCGAAGAAATATATGCCCTTTTAATTGACTGATAAATTAGTTGTATGAAATTGAAAAATTACGCCATATTATTATTTTGTATTTTAATGTTTTGCACCTTAGAAGGCTGGTCACAATCAAATCGCGTACAACAGTTAAAAACACAATTAGAAAGTTTGGTCGTTGATGCACCAGGTTTGACAGAAAAAACTAATTTCAATACAAGTAATGTTACTTTATCAAGTTTTTTACAAGCTGTAGCCAATGCGCATAAAGTAAATATGAGTATTGACCCTAGTTTAGATCAATTCTCTATTAATAATAATTTTTCGGGTGCTACGGTTCTAGATATTTTAGTTTTTGTTTGTAAAGAATATAATCTAACCATCGATTTTACGGGGAACATTTTATCAATTCGCAAATACGAAAAACCTATTGTTGCTAAAAAACAACGGCAAATCCCTATTACTTATGTGAATGACTTATTAAGTATTGATTTGCAGCGTGATACTCTATATGCCGCATTCAAACAAATCATTGATAAAACGGGTAAAAATTTGGTATTTGCTCCTGGTATGGAACAGATACAACTAACAGGTTATATTCAAAATATGCCTTTTGATTCTGCCTTAGATAAAATAGCTTTTACAAATAATATGCTCGTTACTAAAACGAGAGATAATTATTATTTATTTGAAAGAAATGATGCCTTTGAAATTACCAGTAACGAACAAAAACTAACTAATAATTCAAAGCAGTCTCAACGTCGCCCACAAAGAAAACGTAGGTCCAATTTCTTTTTCGAAAAAACGAAATCTATTCCGCAAACTCTGAATGTAGATTTCGAAAATACACCTATCTCTAATATTATTAATGATATAGGTCATGAACTTAAAATCAACATGTTCACTGCCTCTCCGTTAACCGAAGCAGGTAATGCCACAGCAAAAGCAGATAATATTTCTTTTGATTTGTTACTAAACAAAATTTTAGAAAATACTGACTTCACTTATAAAAAACAAGACTCGATTTATTACTTCGGTAAAAAAGATCAGATTTCTTTACGTGATGCGGTGGTAATACCACTTATGCATCGCTCTATTGAAGTTATGAATACAAGTGGTAGTTCTGGTAGAAGAGCTGGTAGAACTTCTTCTGTTGGGAGCGGTTTTAATAACTTTAATAACGGTGGTTTTAATAATAATCGTTCAACAAATAGAAACTTTAATACTACGAATAACGGTATTAATCAAAATACGAATAGACAAAGTGTAAATACCAATAGAGGATCCAGCTATTCTCAAACAAGTAGTACAACAGAGTCTTTAATTAATACGATTCCAAAAGATATCACGCAGGATTTAGAAATAAAAATTGATGTAGAATTGAATAGTTTTATTGTAAGCGGACCTAATCAGAACATTGAACGATTTAAAAATTTCATTCATTATATTGACAAACCTGTACCTGTCATATTGATTGAAGTGATGCTGTTAGAAATTAATAAATCGGCCACAGTAGAAACTGGAGTAGAATGGGGAATTGGTGAAAGTCCTACGACAACCCAGGGTGGTATTTACCCTAATACAGACATTACACTTGGGGCGAACAGTGTAAATAGAATTATTGGTAATTTTAACGGTTTCGGATCATGGAATTTGGGCAAAGTTGTTCCTAACTTTTTTGCAAAAATTAAAGCCATGGAAACCAATGGGGATGTAAAAATACGATCTGCACCTAGACTATCTGCATTAAATGGGCATCGTGCTAATTTATCGATTGGAGAAACCACTTATTATGCGGTCACGCAACGGGATATTATTGGAAGTCAAAATCCGCAAACGTCTACAATTACAAATTACCAACCTATTGATGCCGAGTTTGCCATCAATATCAAACCTTTGGTTTCTGGTGATGGACAAATTACCTTAGATATAAATGTCATTCAATCTACGTTTAATGGCAATCAAATTGCTGATGATGCACCTCCAGGTGTGAATTCTCGAGAATTTAATTCTATTATAAGAGTAAAAGACCAAGACTTAGTTATTTTAGGTGGTCTTGAAGAAAAAATCAAAAATGATTCAGGCTCTGGGGTGCCATTTTTAGCGAGAGTACCAATCATTAAATGGTTTTTTAGTAAAAAGAAACGTGAAGACACGAAAAAGAAACTCACGGTATTGATTAAGCCAACTATAATTAAATAATGTTACAAAAGTTATTGAATCTTAGTATTTATGGCAAGCACTTTTGTGGAGTAGAACATATTTCTAAAAATGGCGTCGAAGTTATTCACGGACTCCTTCTTCAACAACAAAAAAATGAATTATCTATCGTAAGTGAGTTCAAAACTAACGACGTTTCTGATCTAAAAAATTCTATTAAGGAAAAACAACACATTTTTGTAACGATTAATAATGATAACGTTCTTTTTAAGACCTTACAAGGAGAATATGACGCTCAAAAGGCATTGCCCATAGCATTTCCAAATTTAAAAATTGAAGATTTCTATTACGAACTCTATGCAGCAAACGATGTTACGTATATCGCTATTTGTAGAAAAGACACTGTAAAAAACATATTACATCAATATGACTCGCTTCCGTATAGCGTTGTTGGTTTTTCGTTAGGAAACTTAGGTATTGTCCAGTTGAACGGCTTTACTAAAGAAGCAACTATTCAAACTTCTAACGGTAGAATTACGTTTGCAGATACAGTGGTTTCTGGGATCAATATTTCTAATATTGAAACTAGCTCTTTTACAGTTAATGATTTAAAATTATCAAATTTTAGCATGCTGAGCTTAGCCGGAATTTTGAAATCATATCTAAATCAATCGCTAACAACTACTAACTTTTCAGATCTAACTAACCAATTCAAAAATAATTTTAAACATACACGTATTTTTGACTTAGGTCTCAAATTTGGTTTAGGCCTTATTTTTATTTCTTTGCTAACCAGCTTTCTATTTTTTTCACATTACAGTTCAAATATAAAGGAAGAATCAAGTGCTTTAACTGTAAATAAATCTCAAAAAAACACATTATTAAAATTGTCTGAAGAAGTCGCTAAAAAAGAGAAATTGCTCAATGATTTTTCATTAGTTTCTTCGAGATCTTCTTGGCACATCGATCAATTAGGTCAAATAGTTCCAACTTCAGTTTTACTGACTGAATTACAATGGCAACCCTTAACAAAAACGGTAAAAGAAGATACTCAAATTGAAACGCGAAAACAAATCATTCTTATAAAAGGAACCTCAAACAATTCTCAAGACTTTTCAGATTGGATGAATATATTAGAGAAAAAAGAATGGATTGACAATATATCAATCAATTCATACGGTACCGACAAACAGAATATGCCCGCTTTCGAATTAAAAATAGAGTTTAAACAATGACATTAGTGCAACGAAATATAATGTTAGGAATAGGCTTTTTGGCCTTATTATGGTTGTCCTACGAATTTTCGTTTTCTAAAACTATTCAGGTGAAAAAAAACTATTCTGAATTAAAAAAGGAATCTGAAATATTTTCGAATATATCTCAAAAACTACTTACCCTAAAACAACAAGACAAGTACTATGATTCTATTTTAACATCTAAGAAGATTTCTTTTGAAACATCTTTCCAAAACAATTTACTATCTACCATAAACTCCTTTGCTGACAGCTCAAATATTACAGTTATTTCTTTCGATCAACCACATCTTTTTGATCTTGACAATACAATAACTTCAACCTATTCATTTAGTGTAAAAGGTAGTTTTGAAAAAATTACGCGTCTTTTATTCAAGCTCGAGCAAGAATACAAATTAGGAAAAATTGTGTCTGTAAACTATAGCAAAAAGAAAAATTATCGACGTAATTCAGTGTATTTAGAATGTCGTATATTGCTGCAGCAAATTACTCAAAAATAATGCTGCAAATCTTGATTTTTTGAGACTAGATTCCTTCAAAATTTCCTTTTTTACTCTTAATTACTCGGCTTCATTTTAAAGACCATTGTGTGCTCCAGGTTAGTATCTAGAGGAAATTCTAAGTTTAAACCATTCTTTGATTGACTAAATTGTATTTCGCTATCGTAACCTAATAATTCTATTGATTTTATCTTGATCTTAGAAGTATTCAAATACTTAATCGTAAGTTTTCCATTTGTTGGAGGTACCAATGCGAAAGCATATAAATTACCATCGTTTTGTGTAAATCGGACGTCTTCTGATGTAAATTTTTCGTTTTTACTTTCAGAAAGGTGTCCCAAATTAGTTTTTGTAGGACCTTCACCGAAAACATCCCAATACGTTGCCTCATAAATGGCTTCGCCATTAACCTCTAACCATTTCCCCATATCCAACAAGGTTTTTTGTTGATCTTCAGGAATAGTTCCATCATATTTTGGACCAATATTTAGTAGTAAGCATCCATTTTTACTCACAATATCAACTAAATCGGCAATTAATTCTCCAGCAGATTTTGGGATCCAGTTTTTTGCATAATACCATGAGTTCTTTCCTAAAGAAGTATCTGTTTGCCAATACTCTGGTCTAATAGAATCTAACTTACTTCGTTCTAAATCTAGCATATGCGTTCCGAGAGGATAAGATTCGTATTTATAGTTCTTTGTTTGTAATACAACATCTTTACCTCTTAATTTACCTGAATTATAATAATATGCTGCTAATTTTTTATGATACTCATCGAACTCTGGCCTATCCAAATAAAAATCAAACCATAAAATGTCTGGTTGGTAGTTGTCTATGATTTCTTTTGTTCTTGGCCACCATGTCTTTGCTATCCAATCAGTACTAATCGAATCTCCCATTTTATGCGGAGGTGCATACAGATCTTGATATTCGGGGTTACCCGTATCAAAATAATCTTGCTGATTGAAAAAATTCCAATTAAAAGCCAAATGAGAACTCGCTCCACTGATCAACCCTTGTTTTTTTATTTCTTCAGTTAAATCTTTGAACACATCTCTTTTGGGACCCATGGCAACAGCATGATAAGGAGTAATACTAGATTCGTACAAGGCGAAACCATCATGATGTTCGGCAACCGGAACAATATATTGAGCTCCAGCTTCTTTAAATAAACGAACCCATGCTTCTGGATCAAATTTTTCCATCGTCCATAACGGAATAAGGTCTTTGTATCCAAACTCTTTTTGATCACCAAATTTTTCTTTGTGATAGGCTACCGCCGGATGAGGTTTGTCATTTGTTATTTCTCCCGTTTGCGGATTCGCAATACCTTTATCTAAATACATCCAACGTGGATACCAATCTGTATGCAATTCTGCCACTGAATTTGGTCCCCAATGAATAAAGATTCCGAATTTTACATCCTTCATCCATTGTGGGATTTTATACTGTTGTAAACTTTCCCAATTTTCTTCATAGGTCACAGCTTTGATTTCATCTTTATATTCATCCTCAGATGGCTTGCTATCCTTACAAGCGAATAATGAAATAAAAAGTAAAAGAATTAGTGATTTTTGGTATCCTATTTTCATACATATTAGTTTTAAAATCTCTTATTTAAAAGTCAATTATTAACGTTAATTTTCTCCATATCAATCCATTTTTCTTGAATAGAACTTTCGGAGTTTGTTCGCTGGAATTTGGCAACATATGCTTGCCACTCATTTTCACGTGGAAGTTTCTGCCATATCGGACCTACTTTTTCTAAGTCGAAATCTGGTTTGGTATCCATAATTAAAAAAGCTTGATTGCCATATAAATATATCTCCATATCCTTAACACCTACCTGTTTCATATTTTGGGTTATTTCTGGCCATGCCTGTCTAATACTGTGAACTTTTTTGTACTCGGCTATCAATTCCTCGTCTTCTTCCAAAAGTAAGGTCCACACAAATCTCTTACACTTATCTAATCTTGTTTTTAATTGCCCCTCTTTTGCTGTATATACCTTCTTTTGGTTGAATTCATATATGCGTTCTAAAGGTTCTGTTACTAGTTTGAGTTCTTTTTTTATATCCGAAAAATCATAGTTTGGCAGCGTATCTACAATAAAAAAAAATTGATTTTCTTTACGATACCCCTCAACATTAATAACTTCAAATGGGCTTGATATGAGTTCATTATCCTGCAAAAACAACGAACTGTTTTCATAGGACCCTGTTTCATAGAAAAAGGTAAAACGTCTAAACTGATTTTCTAAGTACTCCATAGTTAGCTGGATATATTTTCAGGCATCCCTTTACTATTCACTTTATGTCCTTTTATTGCAAAAAACAACAAATACACATAACAAATCAATGGGATAATAAACGAGATTCGAATGTTATACCTATCTGAAATATAACCCATTAATGGAGGAACAATGGCGCCACCAACGATACCCAAAAGAAACACAGACGAACCTGTTTTCGTGTATCCTCCTAGATCTTTCATGCTTAAACTAAAAATAATTGGATATACTATTGAAGTAAATAAACCTACTGAAGCCAAGCAAGCCAATGAAAAATAACCATTACTAATCATTGCAATAGCTACCATAACAAAGGCACCAATACTACAAAAAGCTAAAACTTTTGCTGGTTTGAATACATTTAAAATATAGACTCCAACTAAGCGACCGATCAGCACTAATGCCATAAAAATGGTAATGAAAATTGCAGAATTCTGTTCTGTAAGGTCCGGTATATTGAGCCATTTCGCGTAGCGAATGATAAAGCTAACAATACCAACTTCAGCTCCTACGTAAAAGAATTCTGCTCCTACTCCGTAAAGAGTATGTCTAAATTTCAAAATATCTTTTAGTGGCTTTTTTTCTGAAGAATCACCTTCTTCACTATCCTTAATTTCAGGCAAATTGACAAAAAGTACTACAATGGCTATTAACGCCAAAATACCTCCTAATATGAGGTAAGGTGCTTTTACCAAATCGGCTTCACCAGATAAAAAGGTTTGTAACTCTGCACTCGAAAAAGCATCAATAGTTGTTTGTTCAACATCTACTTCATGTAGCAGCAATTTCGCCGCAAGAAAAGGTGCAATTGTTGCTCCTACAGATCCTATTGCTGCAGATAAACTTAACCTACTTGAAGCCCCATCAGGATGTCCCAATTTTGTAATGTATGGTGATGCTGTTACCTCTAAAATAGCAAATCCAGCCGCCATTATAAATAATGCTACTAGAAAAAATGAATATATCCTAGTTTCGGCTGCAGGGAAAAATAAAAACGCTCCTAAAGCAGCTATTATAAGACCGGTAATAATGCCTGTACGATACCCTTTTTTCTGAATGTACCACCCCGCTGGAAGAGCCACGATAAAATACGCTCCGAAAAAGGCCGATTGCACTAATGAGGATTGAAAATCGGTTAATTGACATGCTCTTTTTAAATGCGGAATCAAGACATCATTAATATTTCTACTCAAATTCCAGAAAAACATTAAGAGCATAATAATGATTAACGGAATAAGGTATTTCGAGGATGTTATACTTTTTGATGCAGACATTTGTGGGTTTTACTTATAATTATTGAGTGTGCTATTACAATTCTATTACTGCTTTAATTAAATCGCCTTTGTAAGTGTATAATTTTTCAAATTCAGTTGGAACATCATCAAACTTTATTCTATGCGTAATAAAAGGGGTTGGGTTAATATTACCTGCTTCTATTAGTCTAATGATACGACTGAAATCTGAACCGAGGGCAGCTCTACTTGCTTTTAGCGTCAATTCTTTTTTATGGAAATAAGGGTCGTTAAAAACGATATCCCCTAAAAATAAACCTATAAAAACAATAGTTCCGCCAGCTGCTGCATATTTAAAAGTATTCAACATAGATTTTTCACTTCCCGTGGCATCCATTACAACTGTAGGCAAATCTCCATCAAGTAATTCTGTCAATAATGTTTCAACATCTCCAAGCGCATTAATAGTATCACTAATATTGGTAATTTCTTTACATTTTTCTAGTTTGTGATCGTCTATATCCATAGCGATAACTCTAGCGCCAGTTAACTGAGCAAACTGAATTGTTCCTAATCCGATAGGCCCGGCGCCAATAACTAGCACAATATCTTCATGTGATATTTCAGCTCTATCAACCGCGTGACAACCGATTGCTAGTGGTTCTATGAGTGCTAGTTGATCATCAGACAATGCGTTCGACGGATGTAAAAATTCAGACGAAACTATCATTATACCTTGCATTCCGCCATCAACATGCACTCCTAAAACACGCAGATATTCACCACAATTCGTTTTACCTCTTTTAACCGCTTGACTTATTTTTTCATTATAATACGGTTCTACAGAGCATCTATCCCCAATTGTCACGTTGCTTACCTCGGCTCCGATTTCTAAAACTTCAACTGCCAATTCATGACCTAAAACTCTCGGGTATTCAAAAAAAGGTTGTGTGCCTTTAAAGGCATGTAAATCTGTACCGCATATCCCTATCTTATTGACCTTGACAAGTACTTGGTTAGGTTCCAGGAATACCGAGGGTCTATTTAATTTATATGTTTCCCAGACACCTGGTTCTTTTAATCGAATAGCTTCCATAAAGTGGTTTATCTCTTTTTTAAAAATTTACTGTCGCACCGCCATCTACAGGAAGGATGACTCCTGTAATATATCTAGCGGCTTCCGAACTTAAAAAAACGGCAGCATTACCTATATCATTTGGGTGTCCGAAATGATTCATAGCAATTCTATTTGTAATTTGCTGTTTTCGTTTTTCATCATTATTAATTGCTTTTAAAAACATATTAGATTCTATCCAACCAGGCGCTATTGCATTTACGCGCACATTACTTTTTGAATACTCTGTAACTAATGCATTTACAAGCCCTGTTAATGCTGTTTTTGAAGTGCCATAGGCAACTACTTTATCTATCCCAAATAACCCCGCCATCGAGCCAATCATTAATATAGTTCCCTTTTTTCTTTTAAGCATATATTTCGCACACTCACGCGTTAAAGAAAATACGCTCATTACGTTGGTTTGTAAGATTCTCTCAAAATCTTCATCCGACGTTTCTTGAGCCATCCCTTTATAATGGATTCCTGCATTATTTACCAATATTTCAAGAGGACCAATGTTTGTTTCTATATCTTTCACCAAACTTGGAATTTCTTTTTTGTTGGTAATGTCATTTACGCGATACTGTGCGTTTTTTCCTAACACTTCGACCGCCTCTTTTAAAACTTGCTCTCTACGACCAGTAATAACCACTGTCGCTCCAGCTTCGATATATGCTTTTGCAATCCCTAATCCGATCCCAGTACCACCACCAGTAATAAGGGCGATTTTATTCTCTAATGAAAAAACTTCTAATCCCATATTATTTTATTTCAGTTAAATAATCATCAATAAAGGTAAAACCCCATCCTGGCAAATCATGAGGTTTTGCATAACCATTTTCTATTTTCATTGGATTATCAATTAATGGATCTACCCAATCAAAAGATTCAGCACCTACTCCATTCGGTATTGTGCACAGCAAAGGCACGTCATAATCTTTATAATAGTGTGGTAAAACTGGCAAGTGAAAACTATGTGCCAGCGCTGCACTTTCTCTCCAAGCTTCTACACCACCAATTCTTAAAATATCGGGTTGCCAAATATCTAAGGCGTTTCTTGTGACCAATTCACGTAAGGGCAAATTGTCAAATTCTCTTTCCCCCATCGCTAGAGAAATTCCTGTTTGATTTTTGAGAATTTGATATGCCTGAAAATCCTGATGATTTACGGGCTCTTCAAACCAGTTTATATTTAAATCTTTCGCTGCGTTCGCAAGCTTAATTGCCGATGGCAAATCCATACCTTGATTCGCATCCATCATAATATCAATATCATTCCCAACGGCGTCTCTCACTTTTCTCAAACGGTCTAAATCGGTACTAACTTTTGGTGAACCTACTTTAATTTTTACTGCTTTAAATCCTCTAGAAGCATAATCGGTTACTTCGGCAATAAGCTCATCTATACTATAAGAAATCCAGCCACCACTTCCGTATATATTCACCTTCTCTTTGCTTACACCCAGTAATTTATGAACAGGTTGATTCTGTGCCTTTCCCCAAGCATCCCACATGGCTATGTTAATTGCGGCTTGCGCCCACCTTAACAATCCTTGGTTTCCGAAATACTCAAATAATCCATCTAATTTTTGACTTAATGCGCCTGTTTCATACGCTTTATAACCTTTTATAATTGGAATCAAATCTTTCAATGCTCCAACGATAGCATTGGGTGAATATTGAAATGACAACAAATACGATTCACCTACAATTCCATTTTCAAGTCGAATTCTTAAAATAATAAAAGAAATTTCAGTGAGGGTATGCGTGGCATCCGAAATTGGTTTTTTTAATGGTGTAGTCGCTTTGTATATTTTTAAGTCTTTTATTTCTAATTCCTTCATTTGAGCATTGCCTATTTATAGAAACAAATATCATGAAATTCATTTTTGAATCTATATATAATATTACACTTATTATGTACAATATTGATTTTATAAGCGATATTAGATATTATAATATC
Organism: uncultured Flavobacteriaceae bacterium; assembly: GCA_947500525.1. Lineage (GTDB taxonomy): Bacteria > Bacteroidota > Bacteroidia > Flavobacteriales > Flavobacteriaceae > Aureibaculum. The sequence goes on from CANMSH010000006.1 coordinate 211,498, forward strand.
AATATTTTACATTTTTAGTACTTTTATGTTATGAAAGCCCAATTAAAACAAGTTACTACATCCCCCAATAATTCATTTAAGGTTAAAAAATTTGAGGAAAAAAAATTTGAGGCCGAATGGCATTTTCATCCACAATACGAACTGACTTTTATGATACAGAGCACCGGAATTAGGTATGTAGGAGATTCAATGCAACCTTTTGAACGTGGTGATCTTGTTTTGGTTGGTAAAAACGTACCACATTCATGGAAAACCATCGATGCTACAAATGAGCAGGTAAAATGTGTCGTTATTCAATGGGATGAAGACTTGCTAAAGCATTGGGTCGATAAACCAGAATTTACCAGTATTCAAAAAATGTTACTCAAATCGAGCTATGGGCTTTCTTTCGATTTAAAAACGGCATTATCTCTAGAAGAATCGTTTCTTTCTATTTTCGATCAAAGTCCATTTGAGCGTTTAATTACTTTATTAAATATTTTAAATGTTCTAGCAAGAAAAGCTTCTATTAAATTGTTAGCTGGCTCAAGTTTTGGTAAAGATCTTTCTTTAAAAGAGAGCCATCGTGTAAATGTGATAAACAGTTATATTAAAGATAATTATCAAAACGAACCTTCTCTAAGTGAATTGTCAAATAAATTATCATTGAGCAAAGAAGCTTTTTGCCGATTTTTTAAAAAAACATTTGATAAAACATATTCAAGTTATGTGCGCGAATATAAAATTACAATCGCGAGTAAAATGTTGATCGAAACTGACAAATCAGTTTCAGAAATAGGTTATGAATCAGGATTCAACAACTTGTCTTACTATCATAGAGAATTTAAAAAATATAAAAAGATTTCTCCAAATACATATAGACAACTATACCAAAGAATATAAAAACCGTTGTACGTTCTTTCTTCGGTATTTCATGCTTTTTGTGTTATTCTCAAATATTTTCGACAGTATACAATTTGACTTTATTTCTTACTTATTTCATCATTCTCTGCGATTTTAGATAAAATGAGCAATCGAAACACCCAAACAAATTACCACCAATTTGGATACATTAAATGTATGTCCTTCACCCGTTTCAAACAAAATGGTCGTGGCAATATGGAGAAAGATACCGATAACGATGGCATTTACAATATCTGTATACTCTGAAGCCAAAACGGTGTTGTTTGAAATATATGTGCCCAAAGGTGTCATTATCGCAAACACCACTAAGAAACCTATAATTTGAGCCTTACTATAGTTAGATTGAAATAAGAATGTGGTAATTAATGCCGCTATCGGAATTTTATGAATTAAGATGCCATACACCATATCGTTATGTTGATGTATAGGAAAGCCTTCTAAAAAGCTATGAATACAAAGGCTTATAAATAATACCCATGGAAAATTTTTATCTTTTTCATACTCATTGTCATGACCATGCTCAACACCTTTAGAGAAAAATTCTAAGATAATTTGAAGTAGAACACCTAACATTATAAATAGACCTGTTTGCTTTGGATCTAAATGATGATATACTTCTGGCAATAATTCGAAAAGCGCCAGCGCTAAAAGAAATGCACCACTAAATGACAATAAGAGCTTTGTACCTATTGTTTTTTGTTTTTTAGTAATAAATGCGATGATTACACCAATAAAGATGGCAATAACTGGAAGTAAATAAGAATTCATATCAATATTATTTTAATTTCAAGGGTCAACCTTTTAGATGATTTTTTTAAAAATTTAGGTTTAGTTTCATGGTATTTATAACCTTCTAAAACATACACCAGATTTATCAATTATTAACAGTACAAATTTGGTATATAATTAAAAGGAATAATATGATCTGTGATAAGAAAAAAGCTTGATCGTCGTCATACATAAATCTTGATCTAAATCAATATTTATATTACAAGTACAAATAGATGAGATTGAATGAATCATTAATGATAGATACACAGGATAATAATTTGTATACCGACATCATCATACATTCATTTATTTATAATACTTTTTATAACCTTTCTTAAACTATATTAAGGTGAGCTCAATAACATATGAAATTAAACGCACCTTTGTTTTAGAATTGAAGAACTAATAAACTAGATTTTTTCAAAAATATCTTCTAGTGGTTTTCTAATTTTTGTTGCATTTTGTGTATCGTCTTCTACACTTCGATATCCTACTGCCAAGACAACACTAGCATTAAGACCTTTTTCTTTTAAGCTTAAAATTTCACTATAAATTTCTGGATCAAAGCCTTCCATAGGAGTACTGTCTAATCCTAGTTCGGCGCAAGCGTTTAAAGCATTAGACAATGCGATATAGGTTTGTTTCGCCGTCCAATTTTGTTTTTCTTCTGGCGATTTTTCTTTCATTTTCACCTTCATAAAGTCACTTGCGCCCTTTAAGCTGGCAACCTCTACATCTTGTGTTTGAGCCTTTAAATTTATATAAGCCTCTACGTCGTCGTCTGTAACATCATTATATCCGCAAAAAACAAGCAGGTGAGACGCATCTGTGATTTGCGGTTGACCCCAAGATGCTGGTTTTAACTTTTCTCTTATCGTCGGATCTTCAATAATAAGAACCTTGAATAATTGCAACCCATAAGATGTGGCCGACAGTTGAATTGCTTCTTTGATTATTTTTAAATCTTCAGAGTTAACTTTCTTTGACGTATCATATTTTTTTGTGGCATATCTCCACTTTAAATTTTTAATTAATTGCATTGAATTTTATTTTTATTTTTACTAAATCTTTTATGAAATACTACAATCATTCTTCCTGTAGCATCTTTAACCATTTGGTTACTTGCTATTTAGAGTCCTGTCTTGTATAAAATATTTTACTGACTATTTTCCACTCACTATCTACTTTCAAAACATGCATAAAGTCAACATATGTGAATGTTGGAAATTGGATTTCTAGTTGTGCACTGGCAGCATTGCCAGCTATATTCACTGAAACAACTCTCGTTTTTATCTTTTCTTTAAGAGGTGATCCATCCATTCCTTCGGTTAACCCTTTAATGGCGTTAACTTCTTTATAATCTTTACCAATCCATTTCATAGTTGCGGTAGGATGAAAAGCCTTTGTTAAGGTCTTAGCATCATTATTTACAAGCCCTGTTAGGTAATAATTTAATGTTATTTCAATACGCTCTAAATCTGTTTGCTGCGCATAAACCTCTGTTGTAATTGTCATGGTCATTACTGTTAGTACTATTAATACAATTTTTCTCATGTGTTTTAATTTAAATTCGTTCTTATGGTTCAGGATTAAATACTCTCTCCTTTTGTTAATCGTACTTTGTATTTTATGAATCTAGCTTTAAAATGCTCAGGAGTATCCGCTCCAGTTTTTTCTAAAGCTTTCAACGCTTTCTTAAAATCTTTTTTAGCCGAATAGGCTCTAGCCAATCCGTAATAACTTGGAAAAGCACCAGCGTTATGCTTGACATTGGCTTTCATAATTTCTATTGCTTTGTCTATTTGTCCATTCCTTATGAACCCTAAACCTAATCGATAAAGTTCTTCAGAATTTCCTAATGGAATAGCTTTTTGGAGCATGTTATTTGCTTCAGTATTCTTTCCTTGCTTCTCTAAAATTCTAGATTTCATAGAAAGGTTACTAAATGTCTCCTTGCTGAAAAAGTTACCTTTGATAGAAGCATTAATCCATTCTAGTGCTTGGTCTAATTGACCAATACTAAAAGCATAATTCGCTGCGCTATCCCAAGTAGACTGTTGAAATCCTTTTGGATTCCTCAAATCATTGCGGATGCCTGTCATTACTATATCATTCACTGCTACGTCGATTTTAAAAGGTATTTCTTTGGTACCCCAGTTCAAAGAAGCAGTAGCGCTCGTTGGTTCTACTGTATTAAAACTATATGTTAACATTTCAATAGAAGTATCTTTCTCTTTGGAAATAACTTTAAAACGAAGTACGTCTTCTTTTTCATCATAAAAGTAAGATCCCCAAGAAGTAGTATTAGAAGACAAAATAATGGTTACTTCTCCATTTTCTTCTGGAGCCATAAACAATGCATATTTTCCTGCAGGAACTTTAGTACCTTGAATACTCACCTCGTGTGTAAAACTAATTGTGGTATTATAATCTGATCCTGCCCGCCAAGGTGCTGCTTTCGCCGTTCCAAAGCCTAAGTAATTAAATCCGTAAGGAACTAAATTACCCCAGATTTTTCTGCCCTTAACGTAAGGTCTATTATACTGTATGGTAATATCAGTAATACCTACGCGTTGACTAATCTTAGCTTCAGGACTTTTTGCAGGTAATGTGATTTGTGCTTTTACGTTTGACATATTAAAAAAAATTAGAAAAATAGATAAGGTTAAAAAAGAAATAAATGGTCTATTCATAATTATTGAACTGATCATTTTCAGCTATTTGTCGATAGACGTAAGGCTAGGATCTGCATTCCAAATGTCTACTGCCATTTTCCATGCTCCGTTTTTATCCTTTTTCCAAATAGAAACAACTTTTTGAAATTGATTTACGGTGTTACCTTTTTCATCATTAAAATTCACCAACATTCTATCTATTGTGTATCCTAGATCTCCGCTTTCTGATACAAATACTTCATGTGGTTCCCATCTAACATTAAACCCAGGAAGTGCCTGAAATTGTGCCAATACGTTTCTAATTTTATCATGACCTTGAAGAAGTGGTTGTTCTGGAGCCATCATAATACCCTCTTCGCCTATAAAACTAAAATAGGAGTCGGTAGAAAATGATGCAGACCACTTGCGGCTAGTTTCCATTAAACTGGTTTCGTCTTGTTTTTTTTGTGCTGTTGTTCTTTTCACTGTTTGCTCGTTTGCACAGGAGACTCCTATAAATGCCGCCAGTACTACTAAAAATAATTTTCTCATGTCTTTGTATACTTACTTTCTAATTTTTAAGATTACCGTCTGATCAGATACTAAAATGAAGAATTAGTGTCATTTCTCAGCGATTATTTTTTCTGGATAAGAAATGCATCAAAAAAGGTTATACTAAAACCTTTTTCGATACATTAATTTTGAAACTATTTTACTTTTGATCACAAAAGATATTACGGACGTAATGCTACTTTAAGTGTTCCTGATGAACGATCACGCATTAAATCATAGCCTTTCTCAGCTTCAGATAAGGGTAAAATATCAGTAAAAATCTTACTTGGATCAATTACCCCTCTTTCTACTATCGGCAGTAATTTTTTCATATATGCAGCTACATTTACCACACCCGTATGAATGGTGATGTTTCTAAACAAGGCCGATGAATAAGGTTGCTCAACTGGTTCATATAAATGACCAAAACCAAGTACACTAATCGATGCTCCGGCTTGTGTCATTTCCATACCTTGTGCAATCGCTGTTTTGTTACCTACAGAATCAATGATAGAATTTGCACCTCGTCCTTCTGTAAGTGACTTTACAAATTCAACAGGATCTTCATTTTTTGAATTCACTACGTGTGTTGCTCCAATAGTTTTTGCAAGTTCTAATCTACTATCGTGACGTCCTACAAGTATAATTGTAGAGGGACCAAATAGAGTAGCAGCCATTACAGCACTTAAGCCTACGGCACCATCACCAATAACAACAACTGTTTCTCCTGTTTTAATATTTGCATTTAGTGCACCGTGATAACCAGTAGCGAAATTATCTCCTAATGGAAGTACTTTGGTATCATGTTCATCACCCGTTAAACCTTCTGGAAGTTTAAATAATGACGTATTACCATAAGGAACACGAATGAATTCTGCCTGTCCTCCTTGAATATCATCACCTCCATGCTGGGCAAAAAGTGGTGTTCCAAATAATCCTCCATGATCACATGCAGAAGGTAAATCGCGTTTACAATAATAACAATCTCCGTCTACAAACATTGCCGAAGCAATAACACGGTCTCCAACTTTTAAGGTATGAATATCTTTCCCTACTTGGTCTACTACACCCACAAATTCATGACCTATTCGCATGCCTTCAAATAAACCCATTTCAGGTCCGTTTTGAGTAAATTCTAAATCTGCTCCGCAAACACCGGCAAGTGTAATACGTACAATGACATCGTCATCTTTTAATAATTGTGGTTTTGGAATATCTACTACCTCAATTTTTGCTCTTTCTTTATATACTACTGCTTTCATAATAAATTGTTTATTGTTTTACTTTATTTTTAATTTGATTTTAATGTATTTCCTATTCGTTTAGGATTTCTATATTTAGTTATTGATATTTTCTAAGTTGTAACCATTATTGAAACTTACGTTCTTCGTATACTGCTCTGTCCAAGGTCCTTTTTTCTTATTTCCATTCCAATCAGCGGGCGCGTACTTGCGGTAAGTAGATACATAGACTCCATCAATTTCCTCATACTTTACCTTCATTATACTTGGCTCTGTAATGCCAAATCCAGTTGCACTGTATAAAAATTGATCAATTCGATATGTTGTCGGATTTACGTAAAGTATATACTTATCTTTACTCGACTCTCCAATATTTTCGCCAAAGGTCATCTCAACAATTTTATAAGCGGTTCCATCTACAGTTCTTGAGGGTAACATTTTATGATGAACACCTGGATCTAATAATTTGAACATCATTGTGAACCAGTAATAATTTGTTTTTCTGAGAATATGACCATAGAATGCTGGTTGCTGGGCGGTAATAACTTTTCCATCCATTGTTGAAGTGGTTTTGGATCCATTAAAAAACTGCACATATTTTTTTCCAGGCATTTGAGGCAAGGCATAAACCTCTCTTTTGGTATATTCTGCAAAGGAAACTTCCCCATTAAAAATGTATCGTTCTTTAGACACATCTTCTACTTTATTATCTTTCACCATAAAGGTGTAGTCATATGATACATCCTTTAATTTGTTCAGGGCATTTTTGCCGCCATTTGCTTCAATTACTTTACTGATAAGTTGTCTTGCTTCTTGAGCTTTTAAAGTAGTTATTGATACCACTAGCACAAATGGAAGAATTTTTAATATTAATTTTTTCATGATAATTGTTTTTTGCTTTTTGTTGTTTTACTTTGTTTTAGAATGATTTATTTTTGTTTAATGCATTTATAATATCGGATGATTCTACACGATTTCTATAGTCTCCACCAGTCGTTTTCGCAAAGGAAATAAGACCGTTTTTTTCGATAATAAAAGTTGCAGGTATAGGAATTTCACTTCCTTCATCACAATAGTAACTGTCGTAATCATTCCCTAATTCAGTCATTTTAGCCAAGGATTTTTGGGGTATTTTATGAATCGTTGTGAACTCCTTGGATACGATATTTCCATTATCGCTCAAGATTTCGAATTGTATTTTATTTTTCTCTTTTATATTTAAAGATTCATCGGGCGTTTGTGGTGAAATTGCCAGTATGGTGGCTCCTGCTTTCTCTATTTCGGGAAGCACAGTTTGATACTGACTTAGCATTAAATTGCAGTACGAACACCAAGTACCTCTATAAAAGGTCAGCACAACTTTTTTTGTTCTCAACACTTCGAAAAGAGTAACAGGCTGATGGTTGGTATTCAATAAAATAAAATTCGGAGCTTTGTCTCCAACCTTCCGTTTTAAAATAGCCAGATGTTCTTTATTAAGCCTTTCAGCATCTGAATTAAAAGCTCCAAGTGCATTTGGACAGAACCTCTCGGATAGCTGCTTTTCTAATTTTTCTACACCCTCTTTATATGAAGGGATTGTCGTTTTTTTCATTATCACTCATTTTAAACTAGAAGAAGTATACATCCTTTATTATAGGAGGTCTTATGCTTTAGATCATAGGAGCATTACCAATGTTTTTGTTTGATATAGTATTGCGCTCTTTCATAGTGCAAACTGTTCCTAATAGTAACTTCAAAAAATTACCTTTTTTAGCTTCATATAATTATGAGCTTCTTCTAATTATTTGACATGACAAAGTTGCGTCATATGTGAAGTGAATAATATGACATATGTTAAGAAAAGTAATTGACGCTTATCAAGGTGTAATCTTGATATATATCAAGTTTTTCTTATGAGTGTAAGATATTCTATAAGTAATCTACCTAAATACTCTGTGTATATATAGCACTGCATTACATTAAGTATTATATTTTATAACGATATGTAGATATTAGAATGAAGTAAAAAAAAGCAACTCAAATTTTTGAATTGCCTTTTAATTTGATTTCATTATCTTGATTAAAACATATAATACATTTTAATCTGAAGTCTCTTTTATTGAATTATTAAAAATTCTGTTCTTCTATTCATTTGATGCTCCTCTTCTGAACATTCTATATTATCTGAACATTTATTCGTCAGCTCTTTTTCTCCAAACCATTTACTAACCACTCTATTCCCATCTATTCCATTATCCTTCAAATATTTTAAAATAGCCTCAGCTCTTTGTTTAGATAAATTTATATTGAACAGCATAGTACCACGCGAATCCGTATGTGAATGAGCTTCAATTCGTATTTCCGGATATTTCTTCAAAACATCCAGCAGTTTTTTGGCTTCTTCACTTACTTCCCATTTTCTATATTCATAATAAATTGGTTCAATTTGTAAACTAGCTATTACTTGTTTTCTGTCTAGCTTCAAATTTAGATTGACAATTGTCGGTGTGTCGTTTATATCATATACTGTTGATACCACATCTGAATCTCCTTCAAAATTTTCTTTAGATGCCTTTAAAGTGTATAACATTCCACAATCTATACTAAAGCTATACGATCCATCTTCTTTTGTAGTTGCGCTTTGAAGTACTTCACCTTTATCATTTAACAAATTGACATGTGCATCTCTAATCGGTTCTTTAGTAACGTCATCTTTAATTGTGCCAGTAACTAGTTGTTTGCATTCAATGTTAATTGGAGATGTTGATTCAAAGCTGTAAATATCATCATCTCCTTTTCCATTTTCACGATTAGAAGAAAAATATCCTCGCTTACTTTCAGCATTAATTATAAAAGCAAAATCATCTTTTAAACTATTAATTGTAGTTCCTAAGTTCAAGGGTTTGGAATATGTTGTCGTATACATCTTACTTACGAAAACATCCAATCCTCCAGTACTAGAATGACCTTCTGAAGAAAAATATAACAATCCGTTATCATCTACAAATGGAAACATCTCTTTCTCTAAAGTATTAATCTCTGGTCCCAAATTCTTAGGTTCAGAATATGTTCCATCCTCTTTGATATTAACAACATAGATATCCGTTTTACCAATAGATTCCGATCTATCAGAAACAAAATATAACTTTTTACCATCTTCGCTTAGCGCTGGATGCCCACTAGAGAACTGATCACTGTTGAAAGGTAATTTCATCATATTAATCCACTTACCATCTTCAGCAATTGAAGCTTTAAATAACTGTAATTTGAGATTCCCTGTAGAGTCATTCTTTACCGTGTTTTCAAAATAATTATTCCGTGTGAAATAAACCGTTTTCAAATCTTTTGTAAAAACAACCTGTGCCTCATGAAATTTTGAATTGACAATTTTTGACATCCCCTGAGCGTTGATAATCTCTCCGCTGTTATCAATCGCTCCCATATATAAGTCTAAATATTTTTGTTGATTTGGTCTCCAAATATTTTTGATTAATGAATTTTTTTTTCTTGGAGAAGAAAAAACTATCGTGTCATTTCCAAAGAAAGCCGTACCGAAATCTGAATATTCAGTATTAATGTTTAAATTTTTAATTATATAATTTCCAGCAGTATTTTGTGCTGATAAAAAACCTACACTCCATAGTAAACAAATGCTTATAATTATTCTCATTTTATCTAAATTTTTCATTTTTAAAAGAATCTTGGTGAAACAACATTATCTCTCGACAAGTCTAAATCCCATAATAAAAATACTTCATGCGAACCTGAATTAAAATTACCGAGATTCGAGGTAGTAAAATCATAGGCATAACCTATCCTAAAATCTTTTGTTACACCAAAATTAACCAATCCACTAATTGAATCATCTAATCTATATGATAATCCTAATTCAATTCTTTCTTGAAATAAAAGATTGGCCGATATATCTAAAGACAAAGGTGCTCCCGGTGCTGCCTTCGCCATAATAGAGGGTTTCAATTTTGTGTTTTCATTTAAATCAAAAACATACCCACTCGTTAAAAAATAGTGGGTTTTTTCTGATGCCTCGAACACTCCATTTCCTTTTTCAAAATGACGTACTTCCAATATATTTGGTAATGATAACCCAGCATAAAATTTATTAGTATAATAAAACAAGCCCGCTCCAAAATTAGGCAAGGTTCTATTTTCAAGATCAAAAAGTGCCGGTTCACTCGGATCTATTGGTGTTAATGCTAGCTGATCTAAATTATGTAATGTAAGCCCTCCTTTCAAACCAAAAGCCAATCTACCTGTCTCTGAAGTATTAATGGTGTAAGAAAAATCTACATACAAATTTTGTTCTTTTACAGGACCAATTTCATCAGAAATTATAGATAATCCCAAACCTACTCTATTACCAACCGGTGCATTTGCTGATAACGTAAACGTTTTTGGAGCTCCGTCAATATTAACCCATTGCACTCTACCTAATGCACCAATACTTAAGGTTCCTTTCGAACCAGCATATGCAGGATTCAATACATTCATATTATACATGTACTGCGTATACTGAGGATCTTGTTGTCCTTGCATACCTATAGATAGTAGCAATAAACTAAAGATCAAGAATAAATTAAATCTTTTCATAAAACTTTCATTTATAGATTTTTTAGAGAAAGGTTAAAATCTCTTTTTGAATTATTATTTATTTAAATACACCCAACCTGAGATTGGTTTTTTACCACTTTCATTTAAATTAATCACATAGAAATAGGTACCAGTAGGAACGATTTCGTTCTTATTAATTGTCATTCTACCCGTTGAAAATCCATCCCACCATTTTGGTTGTGTACTACCACCGTTTTTATAATCATAAACTATGTTACCCCAACGGTTGTATATCAGTATTTCAAAGTTTGGATATGAAGCGACTAATCCTGGAATTTCAAAAACATCGTTTACCCCATCACCATTTGGTGTAAATAATGTTGGTGGTTTAATATCACAAACATCAGTATCTAAGTAATTCGGTATTAAATCATCGTCACAATCATCATCTGTAGGGTCCCCATTTAAGTTTAAATCCTCATCTATAGTGTTAATTCCATCGCCATCATCGTCGATATCAGCAAAGTCGGGAGTTCCATCATTGTCAGTATCTAAATCATCCTCTTCTCGGTTACTAACACCATCACTATCACAATCAAGTGCGTCCCATGCAGCACTTGGATCTAATGTTCTATTTCCTAGATCAAATTCACATGGATCATTGGCATCTGTTGCATCTATTGTTTCTTGAGCATCTGTTACGCCATCTCCATCACTATCTATAGTATCTGTAATTGTAATCGTAATTATAGCTGTTTCACAAACTTGTGGACTCACTGCTGTATTACATACTTCATAAATTACCGTTACTGGTGCACCAGCAAGTGCTTCCTGTGCTGTAGGTATATAACTTATATTACCAGTTAATGGATCGAAACTTACTGTGCCTGTAGCTGTACCTCCGGTTTGAGTAATACTTGTATTTGCTCCTGGTAAGAAATCATCATTCGTTAAAATATTAAACATTGTTGTTTCTCCAAATGGTGCCGTAAATGTATCATCCATTACAATTGGTACTAATGGATTAGGATCTGTAGTATCAGGATTACCGTCATTGTCATCATCTAAATCAACAGAATCAACGAGACCATCACCATCAGTGTCTATTTCTACAGAAATTGTCACTGTCGCAATAGCGCAAACTTGTGGGCTCACAGCTGTATTACATACTTCATAAACAACGGTTACCATCGTACCTTCCTCACCGGCTGCTGGCGTGTAACTCATCTCTCCTGTTAATGGATCGAAGCTTACTGTACCTGCTGCGGTACCGTCTGTCTGCGTAATACTTGTATTTGCTCCTGGTAAGAAGTCATCATTGGTTAAAATAGTAACAGTAGTATTATCTGGTCTCCAGTCTAGAACATCGTCACTAGCTGTTGGTACTAATGGATTCGGATCACTAGTATCTGGATTACCATCATTGTCATCATCTGTATCTGTAACATCTGGAGTACCATCTCCATCTGTATCTACCTGTACTGTAATCGTTACAGTAGCTGTCTCACATACTTGTGGACTAACTCCTGTATTACATACTTCATAAACAACCGTAACATCTGTACCTTCTTCTCCTGCTGCTGGCGTGTAACTCATCTCTCCCGTTAATGGATCGAAGCTTACTGTACCTGCTGCGGTACCACCAGTTTGGGTAATACTCGTATTTGCTCCTGGTAAGAAATCATCATTTGTCAACACATTAACAGTACCTGTAGTACCCTCTACTACTGTCAATACATCATTATCTGTTGTTGGTACTAATGGATTCGGATCACTCGTATCTGGATTACCATCATTATCATCATCAGTATCTGTAACATCTGGAGTACCATCTCCATCTGTATCTACCTGTACTGTAATTGTTACAGTAGCTGTCTCACATACTTGTGGACTAACTCCTGTATTACATACTTCATAAACAACTGTAACATCTGTACCTTCTTCTCCTGCTGCTGGCGTGTAACTCATCTCTCCTGTTAATGGATCGAAGCTTACTGTACCTGCTGCGGTACCACCAGTTTGGGTAATACTCGTATTTGCTCCTGGTAAGAAGTCATCATTTGTCAACACATTAACAGTACCTGTAGTACCCTCTACTACTGTCAATACATCATTATCTGTTGTTGGTACTAATGGATTCGGATCACTCGTATCTGGATTACCATCATT
>CANMSH010000007.1 GCA_947500525.1 uncultured Flavobacteriaceae bacterium
GGTGTAACAGCTACAGGCACAAATACACCAAGTCAAGGAAGTTATGATGGAACCACATGGACCATTGGAACGATAGACAATGGTAATAATGCAACATTAACCATTGAGGCTACAGTTGATGCAGGAACAAGTGATGATACTATTACGAATACAGTTACAAATGTAACGGCTGATCAGATAGATAGCAATTTAACACCTGATGATCCGAGTGAAGATATTGTTGTAGAGAATAATTCTGATCTGGCAATTACCAAGACGGTTGATCAGGCAACACCAGCGGAGGGCGATACGATTTTATATACGATTACAGTATCGAATAATGGACCCGCTCAGGCAACCAATGTTAGTGTAGATGATGTGTTGCCAGCAGGTGTTACAGCTACAGGCACAAATACACCTAGTCAAGGAAGTTATGATGGAACCACATGGACCATTGGAACAATAGATAATGGTAATAATGCAACATTAACCATTGAGGCTACCATCGATGTTGGAACTGGAGGTTTGGTGATTACGAATACTGTAACGAATGTTACCTTAGATCAAGTAGATAGTAACATTACAGCTGATGATTTAAGTGAAGATATAACCGTAGAGAATAATTCTGATTTAGTAATTTCTAAGACAGTAGATGATAGTACTCCAGCAGAGGGCGATACGATCTTGTATACGATTACAGTATCAAATAATGGTCCAGCAAGAGCTACAAATGTTAGTGTGGATGATGTATTGCCAGCAGGTGTTACAGCTACAGGCACAAATACACCTAGTCAAGGAAGTTATGATGGAACTACATGGACCATTGGAACGATAGACAATGGTAACAACGTAACGTTAACGATTGAAGCTACGGTAGACGTAGGTACTAGTGATGACACAATTACCAATACAGTAACGAATATTACCTTAGATCAAGTAGATAGCAATATAACTGCAGATGATTTGAGTGAAGATATTATCGTTGAAAACGAATCAGACTTGGTGATTTCTAAGACCGTTGATAACTCAACGCCGTTTGTAGGAGAAACGATTGTATACACCATTACGTTGTTGAATAATGGTCCAGCTCAAGTAACTAACTTAAGTGTAGATGATGTATTACCAGCAGGTGTAACAGCAACTGGTACAAATACAGTCACTCAAGGAAGTTACGATGGTACGACATGGACCGTTGGTACAATTGATAGTGGTAATGGTGCTACTCTGACAATTGAGGCAACTGTAGATCTAAATGTTGGTGGTACTATGATCACTAATACAGTTACGAATATCGTGCTAGACCAGATAGATAGTAATATTACTCCAGATGACCTTGATGAGACCATAGATGCTATTGCTGTTTCAGATATTGAAATTACCAAGGCAATTACGAGTACTAGTGCAAGTGGTAATAATGCAACACCTTTTGTGGGAGAGAATATTACGTTCCAATTAACGGTAACTAATGTCGGTCCAAGTATTGCAACGAATGTTGTATTAAATGACCAATTGCCAAGTGGTTATACCTATGTGTCAGATACAAGTGGTGGTGCATATAATTCTGCAACTGGAGATTGGACACTACCAACAATTGCTGTTGGAGTTACAGAAACAATAGAAATTACTGCGGTGGTATTGGCTGCGGGCAATTATGATAACTATGCTGAGATTACAGCAAGTGATAATGAAGATTTTGATTCAGATCCAGATCCTACGCCAGATACAGATGCTCCAGTAGAAGATGATGAAGCATTTGTTGAAGTAAATCCGGTTCCAGTTTCAGATATTGAAATAACAAAATCAATAACTAGCACAAGTGCTAGTGGAGATCCTGCTACGCCATATGTAGGAGAGAACATTACGTTCCAATTAACAGTAACCAATGTAGGGCCAAGTATCGCGACGAATGTTGTGTTGAATGATCAATTACCAAGCGGTTATGCTTACGACTCAGATACAAGTGGAGGAACATATAACCCGGCAACTGGTGATTGGACGCTACCGACAATAGCCATTGGTGCCACTGAAACAATAGAAATTACGGCATTGGTATTAGCTACAGGTAATTATGATAATTATGCTGAAATCACAGCAAGTGATAATATAGATTTAGATTCTAATCCAGACCCTACACCGGATACAGATGCGCCGGTAGAAGATGACGAAGCATTCGTAATGGTAGAACCAATAGCAGTATCGGATATTGAAATAACAAAATCAATAACGAGTACAAGCGCTAGTGGAGACAATGCTACACCATATGTAGGAGAGAACATTACATTCCAATTAACAGTAACCAATGTAGGGCCAAGTATCGCGACGAATGTTGTGTTGAATGATCAATTACCAAGTGGTTATTCATATGTTTCAGATACAAGTGGCGGCGCGTATAACTCAACAACAGGTGATTGGACCTTGTCTACAATAGCGATAGGTGCTACAGAAACTATGGAAGTTACTGCATTGGTGTTGGCAACAGGTGATTATGATAATTACGCAGAAATCACAGCAAGTGATAATGTAGATTTAGATTCCAATCCAGATACTACACCAGATACAGATGCGCCTGTTGAAGATGATGAAGCGTTTGTAGCGGTAGACCCGATTCCAGTTTCAGATGTAGAATTAACCAAAACAGTTGATAATTTAACTCCATTTGTAGGTACAAACGTTGTATTCACGTTGACAGTTGCAAATAATGGTCCAAGTGAAGCGACCGGAGTTGAAGTTACAGACTTATTACCAGCTGGATATACATACATTAGTGATGATAGTGGTGGTGCTTACGCAGCGGGTACAGGAATTTGGACAGTGTCTAGTATACCAATTGGAACCGCTCAAACTATAAATATTACGGCGTTTGTATTAGCTAATGGTGTTGCTTCAGACTATGACAATTTTGCGCAAGTGACGGCATCAGATAATATTGATTTTGATAGTGACCCAGCTGTTGGCTTTGGTGTAGATGATATTGGTGATGGCTTGGCGGATGACGATGAAGATTTTGTGGAAGTTAGACCAATTCCAGTTTCGGATTTAAGTATTGAAAAAACAATAAATATAGCAGATCCAATTACGGGAGTTTCAAATCCTACGACGGGTGATGTCATAACTTTTATTGTAACGGTTACGAACGACGGACCAAGTGATGTGACAGGAGTCGCTGTGGAAGATGTAATTCCTGATGGTTTCGGTAATATTTCCAACATTAGTAATGGAGGTATATTGACAGGTAATACAATTACTTGGACAGGCTTAAGCATTGCGAATGCAAATAACATTCCTTTAACGTTTGACGCTGAAGTATTAACTACGGGTACGAATACAACCACAAGCTACTATAACCAAGCTGAAATAACAGCTTCTGATAATGTTGATTTTGATAGTGATTTCAACGAGAGTTTTGGTGTTGATGATGGTGGTGATGGAATTGCAGATGATGACGAAAGTATTGCTGATAATATCATTGTCAACTTCTTGCCAACAGCATTCGATGACGACGTGTTTGTTGTAGAAAATTCAAATGACAATCCAATTGCGGTATTAGATGATAATGGTAATGGAGCGGATGATTTCGGTAGGGATGGACCAAGCAGTAATACAATTGTGATTACAACACCACCAACCAATGGTACAGCGGTTGTGAATGATAATGGTACACCAACGGATCCAACAGATGATTTTGTAGAATATACGCCAAACCCTGACTTTGTAGGATTTGACACACTTATTTATAGAATTGAAGATGGTCAAGGTTTAATAGGTACAACTGTTGGTGATTATTCTTTCGCGACATTAACGATTGAAGTATTGGTAGATACTGATGGAGATGGTATACCTGACAGATTTGATATTGACGATGATAATGACGGAATCACAGATATTGTTGAATCAAATGGAATAAATCCTGACGGAGACGATGATGGAGATGGTACTCCTAATTTTGAAGATCCTGATTTCTGTACTGTGCCGCTGAATGCTTCTGGAACATGTACTGACTTTGATTTTGACGGTGATGGTCTTCCAAATCACTTAGATATAGATGCTGATGGTGATGGTATTCCAGATAATGTTGAAGCGCAACCTACTGAAGGTTATGTGACCCCATCAAATATTGATGCCAACAATAATGGATTGGATGATATTTATGAAACCGCGCAAGGAGGAACAGATATAAATCCAGAAAATACAGACAACGCGGATAGTCCAGATTATTTAGATCTTGATAGTGATAATGATAATGTGCCAGATAGTATTGAAGCACATGATGCGAATAGTAATGGTATGATCGATGTTGGTGAAGCAACGAGTTTAGGCTTAGATACAGACCTAGATGGATTAGATGATGGATATGAAGGTGCTGACGTCGATGATAATTTCGATGTGAATGATGATATTGATAGTCCAGCGTTGGATTTAACAGATACTGATGGAGATGCTACTGATGCAGATACAACTACTGGAGATGTTGATTATCGTGATACAGATGATGACGGCGACGGAATAGAGACGTTTGATGAGGACGTTGATGGTAATGGAGATCCATTTGATGATGATTCTGATGGCGATGGACAGCCTAACTATTTGGATATCGATGATGATGGAGACGGTATTTTAACAAGTCTTGAAACAGATGATGATTTAGACAATGATGGAAATCCAAATTATTTAGATATTGATGCTGATGGAGATGGTATTCCTGATAATGTAGAAGCGCAACCAACAGATGGATATATTGAGCCAACTGGTTTGGATTCTGATGGAGATGGTCTTGATGATGCGTATGAAACTACGGGAGGTTTAATTCCAGTGAATACAGATGGCGAGGATGATCCAGATTATTTAGATGAAGATAGTGACAATGACGGAGTATTGGATTCAATAGAAGGACACGATGCTGACTTTAATGGTATACCAGATGTAGAATCAATTGGTGTAGATACTGATGGCGATGGTCTTGATGATGGGTTCGAAGGAAGTAATTTAAATGATCCTTTTGATGTGAATGACGAAATTGATGATCCGCGATCTAATTTACCAGATTTTGACGCCATAGGTGACTTAACTATAGATGATGATGTAAATTATAGAGATACTGATGATGATAATGACGGTACTCCGACATTTGAAGAAGATGCGAATTTAAATGGAGATTGGTCTGATGATGATTGTGATTTCGACACATTCCCAGATTATTTAGATGTGACGCCATGTGATAGGGTTCCTTCTGGATTCTCACCGAATGATGATGGTAATAATGATGAATTTGTAATCCCGTTAGTATCTAAATTCCCGAACTTCAGATTAGAAGTATATGATCGTTGGGGAACACGAGTATTCGACTATAGTAATAACAATAGACCGGTGCCACAATGGTGGGATGGTTTCTCTACAGGAAGATTGACCATTAAGAAGGGTGTAAAAGTACCGGTAGGAACGTATTATTATATTCTTTATTTAAACAAGGATAATGAGAAGCCACGAACTGGCTGGATATATGTAAATTATTAAACAATAAAATGAGGAGCTTATATGCTCCTCATACGATATATTATGAGTAAAAAAATTATATTTAGTATACTAGCATTTAGTTGTTTTGTTTTGCTAGGCTATAGTCAGCAGGATCCACAGTATACGCAATATATGTACAATATGAATGTTGTGAATCCGGCATATGCGGGGTCACGCGGTACGTTAAGTATAGGTGTTTTGGGACGTACCCAATGGGTTGGTATAGATGGAGCTCCAAATACAGCTACGTTATCTATCCATGCTCCCGTGGGTCGAAATTTAGGGGCTGGCTTTTCGGTAATTGCAGATGAGATAGGTCCAGTAAAGGAGCAGAATATTTATGCAGATATATCGTATACAATTTCTACATCAGAGGAAGGGAGATTGGCTTTTGGATTAAAGGGAGGAGTTACATTGTTTAATGCGAATTTAGTAGATATAGAGTTACCTCAGAATGATATAGATGATTTGTTTGGGGAGAATTTGAGTAGAACGTTTCCTAATGTAGGAGCAGGAGCTTATTATTACAATGAGCGTTTTTATGCAGGATTGTCAGTTCCCAATATTTTACAGACGGTACATTTTGAGAAGGGTGGTAATTTTATTACACGTGCCGCAGAGGAGACACACTTCTTTTTTACCAGTGGGTATGTTTTTGATTTGTCAGATAATTTAAAGTTCAAGCCATCTACGATGGTTAAGGCCGTATCTGGAGCTCCTTTATCTGTAGATGTTTCGGCTAATTTTTTGATGAATGATCGCTTAGAGTTAGGGTTGAATTACCGATTAGATGATTCTATAGGAGCGTTGATTAATTTTGGAGTGACGCCGAGTTTACGTATTGGCTATGCGTATGATTATACGACGACTAATTTAGGTAATTTCAATAGTGGCACCCATGAGGCCTTTTTACTATGGGATATAGATTTCTCAAAGAAGAACTTAAAATCACCTAGATTTTTCTAAAAATATGGATAGTATACAGCCAAATAAAATGTACAAAATGAGACAGTTCGTAACACTAATTTTTGCAATAGTATCATTTACAATTTTTGCTCAAACTTCTCCAGGAGAATATGAGATAAAGTTGTTGAAAGTTAACACTAAGTATTCTGATTTTGGAACTACTTTTTTCGGTAAAGATAAAGTCGTTTTTGCTTCACCAAAAGATAACGCAGTAATTACAAGAACTACTTGGGAAGGAAATAAACAAGCTTTTTTAGACTTATATATTGGTAAGATTGATGAGAATAATGAAATTGTAGGTAAAAGAAGGATTTTAGGCGATATAAATACAAAGTTTCATGAGAGTAATGTGTGTTTCACTAAAGATTTGAAAACTGTCTATTATAGCGCTAATAATACCCTGAATAATAAGGCATTAAAAGATTCGACAGGTACTGTAAATATTCAATTATATAAAGCCGATGTGGCTCCAAATGGGTCATGGAAAAATATTGTTAAATTACCTTTTAATAATAGTGAATTTTCGACTGGTCATCCCACTTTAAACATTGATGACACAAAATTATACTTTATTTCTGACCGTCCTGAATCAATAGGTAAAACAGATATCTATGTTGTGGATATAAATGATGATGGAACATATTCAGAGCCTAAAAATTTAGGCCCAAGAATTAATACTGAAGAAAGAGAAATGTTTCCGTTCATTAGTGATGAAAACATCTTATATTTTTCTTCAAACGGTCTTCCTGGCTATGGAGAATTAGATGTTTTTGCGAGCAAAATATATGATACTACGGTAGCAGTTCCAATAAATTTGGAAGATCCTGTAAACAGTAAAAAGGATGATTTTGCATATATTATTGATGATACTAAATTAAAAGGATTCTTTTCTTCGAATCGAAAAGGAGGAAAAGGAGATGATGATATATATACATTCGTGGCCGATCCTGGGATTCAATTTGAATGTAATCAAGTTGTCAATGGTATTACAAGAGACAAAGATACGCAAGAGATATTGCCCGGTACAACAGTAGTTGTTCTTGATAGTGATGGAAAAGAACTTTTTACAAAAGTTTCAAGCGAAGAAGATGCTTCATTTAGTTTCGAATTACCATGTGATACGGAATTTAAATTAACAGGAACTGCGAGCGGATATCTTCAAGAGGAGTTAGAATCAAAAACGGCAAATGATATTGATGTAGATCCATTAGAACTATTCTTAGATTTAGCACCAGAATTAATCGTTGTGAACGAGAAGATTATGATCAATATAAATACCATTTATTTTGATTTCGATAAGTGGAATATTCGTCCAGATGCTGCCAAAGAATTAGATAAAGTTATTGCAGTTATGAAAGAGCATCCTTCGATGGTTATTGAAGGAGGGTCACATACAGATTCTAGAGCGAGAGAGGCCTATAATCAGATTTTATCTGAGAAAAGAGCCAAAGCAACTGTAGATTATATTATTGCGAGAGGAATTGATCCTAGTCGTTTGACTTCAAAGGGTTACGGCGAAATGCAGCTAGTAA
Organism: uncultured Flavobacteriaceae bacterium; assembly: GCA_947500525.1. Taxonomy (GTDB): domain Bacteria; phylum Bacteroidota; class Bacteroidia; order Flavobacteriales; family Flavobacteriaceae; genus Aureibaculum. The sequence continues at coordinate 7,989 of CANMSH010000007.1, forward strand.
ATAACTGCTCAAGTTTTGTAAAATGTAAAAGAGAGGAACATCAATTAAATCGTCGTACTGAGTTCGTGATAGTGAATGATAATGATCGCTTCGCTTCAAATGCTGCGGGGCTCGAGAATGTGAAAGTTGATAGAACTATCAATAGAACATATGTTGATCTAAATTCGGTCGTTTCTAACAGAAATGAAACAGTCGTTGAAGCTTCAGAGAGCATTTCTACCTTCGAGAGTTCAGAAGGAGAAGTAGTCTCAGTTGAAAGGGTGGATACGAACGATGTTGCGATAGAAAGCCAAAACACTGGTTCTATAGAAACAACAACGAAGTTTATTAAAATTGCGCCAATTTATTATGAATTTGACAAGTGGAGTGTATCAAATAAAGAACTGGTGCAACTGGATAAAGTAGTACGTATATTAAGAGATAATCCAGGTCTTGTCATAGAAGTAGGGGCACATACCGATTCTAAAAACAGAGAATCATATAACCAAATTTTTTCTGATAAGAGAGCTAAATCGGTAGTTGACTATTTAGTTTCTAAAAGTATAAACGCGAATAGAATTACAGCGAAAGGTTATGGAGAAATGCGATTAGTAAATCGCTGTACAAGTTTCGTTAAATGTTCAGAAATTGAGCAGCAAGCGAATCGAAGAATTGAATTTATGATTGTATCCGGCAATAATTATCCGAATGGAGACATGATTGATAAAAATGATGATAAATTCATAAATACCAACCCCATTTATTTTGATTATGATAAAGCAGATATCCGTAAGGATGCTGAATATGAATTAAAAAGGGTTGCCAATATTTTAAAGAAAAACCCTGAGATGCGCGTTGAAGCTGGTTCACATTCTGATTCAAATAATCTTGAATCATATAATCAAAAGCTTTCTGAAAGAAGAGCAAGCGCGGTAAAAAACTATTTGATTTCGAAAGGAATCAGGTCAAATCGGATCGTAAGTAAGGGATACGGTGAGATGCGATTAATCAATAATTGTTCAAGTTTTGTGAAGTGCACACCTGAGCAGCATCAAGAAAATAGAAGAACAGAATTTAAGATTTTAAAAATGTAAAAAATGAATATTTTAAATTAGTGAAAATAATGCTTTTGAAAAAAAAGGCTTTAACATTTTTTTATATATTTGTAAGATTAGAATGTATTGTCAAAACATACACAAAAAAGGGATAAATGATATAGTTTTATTTTCTGAAACTATTAGCCAAAAATATATTAAGTAAACACATTATGATAAAAGATTACTTAACTTCAATGAGTAGAAAAAAAAGTTATTCTTTAAAGGGAAAATCTATAAACTTATTTTTCTTAGCTACAATTCTTTTTGCTACACAATCAATTACTAGTCAATCAATTCCGGCTTCTGATGGGGGTTCACCATGTTCGACATGTGCTCCTACTGGTTGGAACGTTGTACTTGGTACTCCTGACATCTCTGATCGTAATGAAGCAGCAACTTCTTTTACGATAGGTGGAGGAACTCCATGGGATGCAGCTCCTTTACCACTGCCTCCAAATGGGCATACAGACTGGATATCTTTAAGGGATTTAGGTGCTTCAGGTACAGAAGAAGTTGTTGGTACTACGATGACAGGTTTGGTAATAGGTTCGGAATATGAAGTTAGAGTGTATAGTTTAAGTGCCACAGGAGTATACTCTCCAGCGTTTAATGATTCTTTTACTTATCAAGTTGGTGCGAATCCAATTATAACAGTTAGTCCAATTACTCAAAATGTTTGGGGGACAAGTCGTTTTAGATTTATAGCGACGGCGACAACAGAAACTTTATCTTTAAGACCAGGTAGCAATGCTGCTGCGGGTTTTGATGAATCAGTTCAAATATCGGTAACCTTAAATGCAATTTCACTCGTGTCTGCAAGCCAGGAGATTGATCTGTTAGGAAACTTTATTTCAATTGTTGGAGATGGTACGAATGCGCCCAGTACAGCAGACAATACAAATTTTGGACCAGTAACATCAGGTTCATCATTAGAGCAATTTTTCACTATTGAAAATTTAGGAGCTTTAGATTTAAATTTGGGAGCAATAACGTCTTCCAATCCGTTATTCACAATTACTACTCTACCTTCATCTCCAGTTGCACCTGGAGGCTCAACGGTTGTTGGGATTACGTATAATTCACCGGTGACTCCAGGAGTTAATACATCAATTATTACAATTCCAAATAATGATCCAGATGAAAGTTCTTATGTAATAAATATTCAAGCTGAGACACCAGGTCCACCACCAGAAATTGATGTTCAAGGAAATACTATTTCAATTGCTGGTGACGGTACGAATGTGCCAGTAGAAATTGATAGAACAAATTTTGGTGATATTGCAATAAATACAAGTTCTTCGGAACGATTTTTTACGATTACAAATACTGGCTCAGGAGACTTAAATCTAGGAGCATTAACATCTTCTAATCCCTTATTTGTAGTTACGACATTTCCTTCTACTCCGATACCAGTTGGTGGTTCAGCTACTATTGGAGTTACGTTTAATGCTCCGGCAACTACTGGTGTTAATACAGCTACGTTATCACTTGATAATAATGATTTAGATGAGAATCCGTATGTATTTAATATTAGTGCTACAGCTGTTGGAGATAGTGATACCGATGGAATACCTGACTCTCGTGATTTAGACGATGACAATGATGGAATTTCAGATGTGGCAGAAGGAGAGGGAGATGCCGATGGTGATGGTATTATTAACAGGCTAGATTTAGATGCTGACAATGATGGTATTGCAGATGTAGTTGAAAACGGTAATTTAGATGCTAATAATGATGGTAGAATAGATGGCTTTGTTGATCTCGATAATAATGGATTTCACGATTTAGTACAAAACCTCGAATTGCATACACAAGATAATGCCGCGAGTACAATTACTGAAGTTGACGGCGTTGGGTCTTGGAATCCGATTACCGCGTCTATAACTTCAGATGCTTCGAGTTCTATAGATGGTGATTTCGCGCTAAGAATTCAATCGACTAACTCGAGTAATTTCGAAAGAGCTGAATTTGTCTTTCCAGTTGTAAATGGTACAAATTATACCATCCGTATTTGGGCAAGACAGGGTATATCTGTTGAAGGAGCTCAAAGATTTGCGAACTGGGTTGGTTTTGTTCCTTTTGCGAGTGTTCCGGTAACGACTCCGTTCTTTCAAGAGTATGTTTTTAATGTTACTGCAAATATTACAGGAAATGCGATCATAAGAGCTTATAGTGCAGCCTTTGTTACTTCTTTAGAGGATGAATTATTCATCGATAAAATTACAATACAAGAAGACGAAGTATTACAAGATACAGATGGAGATTCAATTCCTGACTATCTAGATTTAGATTCGGATAATGATGGTTGCTTTGATGCAATTGAAGGAGCGGGAACTTTTTCGTTTGTAGATATAGATCTAAACGGAGAACTGTTAGCAGCATCTGATGCAAATGGAGTTCCTGGAGGTACTTTACAAGCTTCAACTTCTGATGTTTTAGATAGTACTATAGTGAGCGCAGTATGTGATCCTGATGGAGATGGTGTTTCCTACGCTGTGGATCCTGATAACGATAACGACGGTATTTTAGACGTATTCGAGGGTACGACTGATACTGATGGAGATGGTTTAATAAATAGTCTAGATTTAGATAGTGATAATGATGGTATTTTAGATGTTGTTGAATTTGGAGGTGTGGATGCAGATGGTAATGGTATTCTTGACGGATTTACAGATTTAGATAATAGTGGTGTTGATGATACTATTGAAAACCCTGATTTACACCCTCAAGATAATGCAGCGAGCACGTTGACAGAAGTTAATAGTATTGGTTCTTGGTCTCCAATTACCGCAACCATGACTACAGACGCTTCAACGTCCGTTGATGGTGGTTTTTCTCTAAGAATACAATCTACCAATTCAAGTAATTTTGAAAGAGCAGAATTGAGTTTTCCTGTTACTAACGGTACTCAGTATACAATTAAAATATGGGCGAGACAAGGAATTTCGGTTGATGGTGTACAACGATTTACCAATTGGGTTGGTTTTGTGACAAGCCCAATAGTTCCGGTAACTTCCACCCAGTGGACCGAATATGAATTTAATGTTACTGCGAACATAACAGGAAATGCAATAATTAGAGCCTACAGTGCGGCATTTACAACATCAGTTGCCGATGAATTATTTATTGACCGAGTTTCGATAAGAGAAACTCTTGTTCAAACTTTACCAAATAATGATACTGATGCTTTTGCAGATTATATAGATTTAGACAGTGATAATGATGGTATTCCTGATAATATTGAAGCTCAAACAACTTTAGGGTTCGTGCCAGCTTCAGGGTCTTATGACGCTAGAGGAATAGATACTGCGTATCCAAATGGTTTGACACCAGTTAATACTGATGGAGCAGCGGATAATCCAGATTATTTAGATTTGGATAGTGATGACGAAGGAGCAGATGATACTGTTGAAGCTGGTCTTACATTATCTGGTTCAGTTGGTAACAATGGATTAGACGATTCATTTGATAATGGAGATGATTTTGTAGATGTCAATGGTAATTTTGATGATACACAGGCCGACAATTTTCCAGATACTGATAACGATGTAAATTTTTCTGGTGGTGATGTAGATTATAGAGATGATTTTGATAATCCTGATTATGACGCAGATTCAGTTCCTGATATTGGCGATTTAGACGATGATAATGATGGAGTTTTAGATGTTGATGAGTCAGGAGGGTTAGATCCAAGTCTTGATGCTGATGGAGATAATATTCCTTTTTACTTAGACGATAATGATGCCGATGATACTATAGGAAATGACAACGGAGTTATTGAGCCTGGATTTGATTTTGATGGAGACGGTGTTCCAAATCATTTAGATTTGGATAGTGATAATGATGGATTGTCTGATGTGACCGAAGCATTGGGTACAGATGCTGATGGAGATGGAATATTAGATGGTTTTGTGGATGGGGATGGAGACGGATTGAATGATCTTGTTGATAATGTTGATAGTGGTTCTGGTGCCGGAGAAGTAACTTCAGGTACTCCTTTAATTGATCCAAATTCAGATGGAGATCCGCTTTCAGATAGGCTAGACCTAGATAGTGATAATGATGGTATTACCGATGTAATTGAGGCTGGAGGTCTTGATGCCGACGGTAATGGTATTATAGACGGTTTTTCAGATGTTGGGCCAGTTAACGGTTGGGATGATGCAACCCAATTAACGCCATTGGCAGATACTGATACTGATGGAGATACAGTTCCAGATAGAAGAGATATAGATAGTGATAATGATGGTATTACCGATGCAACCGAGCTAGGAAGTTTAGACGTAAATGGAGATGGAGAAGTTGATACATTTGCAGATGCAAATACAAATGGTTTAGATGATGCGGTTGAAGGTGTTGTTTTTGCACCTATAAATACGGATGCAGCTGCGGGTGACGTTTTACCTAATTATTTAGACTTAGATTCAGACGGTGATGGTATTTCAGATATCATCGAAGCCGGAGGAGTCGATATAAATGGAGATGGTCAGGTAGATTATCCAACTGCGGGTGATCCAACAAGCATGACCGACGTAAATAGAAATGGATTAACAGATGATCCAGTAGTTGATACAGATAGTAATGGCGTGGCTGACTTAGGAATTGATGCAGGAACCGCTATTCCTTTACCAAATACCGATAGTGGAAGCGACACTTTACCAGATTATCTCGATATAGATGCCGATGGTGATGGTATCGTTGATAATATCGAATCACAAGTTTCATTGATTGGTCCAGGTGGATATAGATCACCAACAGGTGTTGATACTGATGGTGATGGAATTGATGATGCATACGATGTTGATAACGCAGGAGATATAGTTCCAGAAGATACTGATGGAGATTTAATTCCAGATTATATAGACACCAATTCTGACGGTGATTCTGAAGATGACCTCTTAGAAGGATGGGATGTTAATAATGATGGCGATACTGCTGATGCAGGAGAACGTTCTCCAAATGGAACAGATAGTGATAATGATGGTTTAGATAATGGATTTGATGACGTACCAGGAGGATGGGACGTTACAAATGGTGGTCAGAATGCAAGTGTTTTTCCGGATAATGATATTCCTGGTGGAGAACCAAACTGGAGAGAACCTCTAGATATAGATTGGGATAATGATGGTGTAGACGATATAGCAGATTTAGATACAGATAATGATGGTATACCAGACACTGATGAATCAGGAGGTTTAAATCCAAATGCAGACGGTGATGCAGATGGTATTCCACTATACTTAGATGATGATGATACCGATGGAGCTGTGGGTGATACCGATGGCATTGAAGCTGGATTTGATACCGATGGAGATGGCGTGCCAAATCATCAAGATTTAGACAGCGATAATGATGGTATTTATGATATTGTTGAATCAGGTCAATTAAACGGTACAACTATAGTTGATGCTAATAACGATGGTATATTAGACGCAGCATCTCCTACGAGTGTAGGCTCAAACGGATTATTAGATTTAATAGAAAGTGCACCAGATAGTGGAACGTTGGGAATTGCGACAGCAGACTCAGATACAGATGGTATTCCAGATTCAAATGAAATTAACGCAGATAATGATGGATGTAATGATGTGTTAGAAGCTGGTTTTACTGATACTGATGGTAATGGATTATTGGGTACTGGAGATATTGGTACTGGTTTGACAGTTGACGTAAATGGTGTTGTAACAAGTGGTACAGATGGTTATACCGCCCCTGCGGATGGAGATACAAATGGAGTGTTCGATTTTCAAGAGATGGGACAAGCGGTAATGCTAACCTCTCAACCAATGAATCAAACGATCATCATTAATGCGAATGCTAATTTTGACGTTACAGGTACAGCGGCCGTATATCAGTGGCAAGAAAGTACTGATAATGGTGTTACTTGGACAAATATAACTGACGGTGGTACGAACCCAACATATGCTGGAGCTACAACCAATACCTTGTCTTTAACAATGGTACCGGCCTCTTTTGGCGGTAACCAGTACAGAGTAATCTTGTCTTCACCGGCTTTTGCATGTGATAGTAATATTACTTCTGATGAAGTTGTGTTGAACTTATTTTCTGATAACGACGGAGATGGAACCCCTGATTTTTCGGATTTAGATGATGATAATGATGGTATTCCAGATACTGATGAATCTGGTGGTTTGAATCCAAATGCAGATGTAGATGGCGATGGTATTCCCGCGTACTTAGATGATAACGATAATGATGGAGCAATAGGAGATACCGATGGAATTGAAGCTGGTTTTGATGGTGATAATGATGGCGTTCCTAATCATTTAGATTTAGATAGCGATAATGATGGTATTTATGATGTTGTAGAATCAGGCCAATTAAATGGAACGACTATAATAGACGCGGATACTAATGGTATTTTAGATGGAGCTCCAGGATTATTCGGAGCGAATGGTTTATTGGATACTCTCGAAGATGCTCCTGATAGCGGAGTATTAAATTCGGCTACTGCCGATTCAGATACTGATGGTATTCCAGATTCTAACGAGCTAAATGCTGATAATGATGGGTGTTCTGATGTGCTCGAAGCAGGCTTTACAGATAGTGATGGTAGTGGAAGACTTGGGAGTGATACAGGCTTAACGGTTGATGCAAACGGTGTTGTGAATACTCCCGGTTTAGTAGATGGATATACCACTCCGTTGGATGGTGACTCAAATGGTACGTTTGATTTTCAGGAAGTTGGAGCTGCGGTTACATTGACTGATCAACCAATGGATCAAACAATAACAATTAACTCAAATGCTAATTTTGATGTTACTGGAACTGCTCCAACATTTCAATGGCAAGAAAGTACAGATAGTGGTGTTACATGGAGTAATATTACGAATGGTGGAACAGCCCCAACATATGCAGGAGCAACAACAGATGCCTTAACATTAACATTCGTTCCAGCTTCATTTAGTGGAAATCAATATCGTGTAATTTTATCATCTCCGGCGTTCGCCTGTGATGGAAATATTACTTCAAATCCAGCAACTTTAATAGTTCAAGCAGATTTTGACGGTGATGGTATTGGTGATCCTGTAGACTTAGATGACGATAATGACGGTATTCCTGATTTAGTTGAATTAAACGGCTTAGATCCTTTGGCTGATGTTGATGGAGATGGTGTGCCAGCTTATTTGGATGATAATGACAATAATATTTCAGTTGGTAATGCGGATGGTTTAGTTGAAACTGCCTTTGATCTTGACGGAGATGGAGATCCTAACCATTTAGATTTAGATGCCGATGGAGATGGAATATACGATGTGAATGAAAGCGGCCTAACCGATCTTGATGCGGATAACGATGGAGATATTGATGGAGTTCCGGGCGATTTTGGAGCAAATGGATTGTTTGACGCTATTGAAGATAATGATACGGCAGGTGCAGTAATAAACTTCACTCCTTTGGATAGTGATAATGATGGAATTATCAATGTTCTAGATACCGACGATGATGGTGATGGAGTAGACACAGCATCAGAAAATCCTGACCCCAACGGTGACGGAGACCCTTCTGATGGTCAAGACACAGATGGTGACGGGGTTGATGATTATCTAGATATTGATGATGATAACGACGGTATTTTAACTGCAACTGAAGGCACGACAAATAGTGATGGTGATAGTTTCCCGAACTATCTAGATCAAGATTCTGATGGAGATGGTATTGCAGATAATGTGGAGGCACAATCTACGGCGGGTTATATTACTCCAGATGGAGTAGATACTGATGGTGATGGTCTTGATGACGCATATGACAATTTTGATGACCTTACGGTGAATGACCCTGATAATAATGGTGGTACTACGAATGGTATCCAACCAATAGATTCTGACTCAGGAATCGTAGGAGCTGATGGTAATCCAGATTATATCGATAATGATAGTGATGGTGATAATGTACCTGATAGTATTGAAGGACATGACCTAGACAACGATGGGATTCAAGATAATTTCCCAACAACTGATGTTGATAATGATGGCCTAAATGATGCGTATGATGGAGATACCTCAGGGTTTGGAGATCCAAATGGACTTATTGTAACTACAGATCCATCTACAGATTTACCTGATACAGATGGTACCGAAGATGTGAATTACAGAGATATAGATGATGATGGAGATGGTATACATACTAGATTTGAAGATTTAGATGGAAATGGAGATTTTGCAAATGATGATACAGATGGAGATGGTATTCCGAATTATTTAGATAGTGATGATGATGGTGATGGTATAGCTACAGCAGATGAGAATCCTGATCCAAATGGCGATGGTAACCCTTCAGACGCGCAGGATATAGATAGTGATGGTATTCCAGACTATTTAGATGATGATGATGATAATGATGGCATTGCTACAATTGATGAAGATATAGATGGTGACGGTGATCCAACGAATGATGATTCAGACGGAGATGGAAGACCAAATTACCTAGATATAGATGATGATAATGATGGTATTATGACTTTAGTTGAAGGTGATGATGATCAAGATGGGGATACGTTCCCTAATTATTTAGATCAAGATGCTGATGCTGATGGTATTCCAGATAATGTAGAAGGACAAACAACTGCAGGCTATACAAATCCTTTAGGAACGGATAGTGATAATGATGGTTTAGACGATGCATATGATAATGATATTGATGGTACAAACGGTCTTGATAATTTTGGTATTGGAAATGGTATTCAACCAGTAAATACAGATGGTGCTGATAATGATGATTATTTAGACGAAGATTCTGATAATGATAATGTTCCAGATTCGGTTGAAGGTCATGACTATAGTGATCCTTTAAATGTTATAGGTTCACCTAATGGAGAAGCAGATGTGTTACCGTCTAATCAAGATATTGATAATGATGGTTTAGATGATGCCTATGACGGAGATACGACAGGTTTTGGAGACCCTAATGGATTAAATGTAGGTACAGACCCGGCATTAGACTTGCCGAATAGAGACCAAGCTTTGTTTGACTTTTTCGGAGGGCCAAATGATAATTTCTCTCCAATCACTCCTGATGCTGAAGTAGATTATAGAGATACAGATGACGACGGTGATGGTAGATTGACATCTTCTCTTGATGAAGATAGAGATGGCGATGGAGATCCAAGAAATGACAATTGTAATGGGCCGCCAGATAACAATACACCAAATTACTTAGATCCAATTGATTGTGAAAGAGTTCCTTCTGGGTTCTCGCCAAACGATGATGGTAATAACGACACCTTTATCATTCCGGCACTTGATCAATCACCTAATTTCACGATGGAGGTCTATGATCGATGGGGTAATGTAGTTTATGAGTATAATAATAATGGTAGAACAGGCGCTGAAATTCAATGGTGGGATGGTTTCTCAACAGGATCAAGAACTATTGGAAAAGGTAATAAAGTTCCAGTGGGCACCTATTTCTATATAATTAACTTCAATAATACGGCAAGAACACCTTCAAAGTCTGGGTGGGTATATGTAAATTATTGATCAATAGATAAGAAGAAAATTCGTTTTAACAATATAAAGTACAATTATGAGAATTACATCATTAGTTTTACTGTTACTACTAAGCTTTATTTCCATCGAGGGATATAGTCAGCAGGATCCACAGTATACGCAATATATGTACAATATGAATGTTGTGAATCCGGCATATGCGGGGTCACGCGGTACGTTAAGTATAGGTGTTTTGGGACGTACCCAATGGGTTGGTATAGATGGAGCTCCAAATACAGCTACGTTATCTATCCATGCTCCCGTGGGTCGAAATTTAGGGGCTGGCTTTTCGGTAATTGCGGATGAGATAGGTCCAGTAAAGGAGCAGAATATTTATGCAGATATATCGTATACAATTTCTACATCAGAGGAAGGGAGATTGGCTTTTGGATTAAAGGGAGGAGTTACATTGTTTAATGCGAATTTAGTAGATATAGAGTTACCTCAGAATGATATAGATGATTTGTTTGGGGAGAATTTGAGTAGAACGTTTCCTAATGTAGGAGCAGGAGCTTATTATTACAATGAGCGTTTTTATGCAGGATTGTCAGTTCCCAATATTTTACAGACGGTACATTTTGAGAAGGGTGGTAATTTTATTACACGTGCCGCAGAGGAGACACACTTCTTTTTTACCAGTGGGTATGTTTTTGATTTGTCAGATAATTTAAAGTTCAAGCCCTCTACGATGGTTAAGGCCGTATCTGGAGCTCCTTTATCTGTAGATGTTTCGGCTAATTTTTTGATGAATGATCGCTTAGAGTTAGGGTTGAATTACCGATTAGATGATTCTATAGGAGCGTTGATTAATTTTGGAGTGACGCCGAGTTTACGTATTGGCTATGCGTATGATTATACGACGACTAATTTAGGTAATTTCAATAGTGGCACCCATGAGGCCTTTTTACTATGGGATATAGATTTCTCAAAGAAGAACTTAAAATCACCTAGATTTTTCTAGAAAAAGAAAAGCAAATTATGAAAAGAATATTTTTAATAGTATGTATGTTTAGCATTGCATTTTTAAGTGCACAAACTGAAACATCTGGTAAATATGGGACCGTTAAGAATTTAGAGATAAATACGAAGAATTCAGATTTTGGACCTTCTTATTTAGGTGAGAATCAATTGATATTTGCATCTCCAAAAAAAGGTTTTAGAATCATAAAAGATGTATGGGAGCAAAACGGACAACGATTTTTAGAATTGTACGTTGGTACCATTAACAATGAAACGGGTGAAGTGTCTGAACAAGAAAGGTTAAAAGGAGAAGTTAATTCGCGTTATCACGATGCACAGGCAGTATTTACAAAAGATGGTAAGACGGTATATTTTACTAGAGATAATTATTATAACAAATTATTAGGAATTGATAATAAAGGATGGACTAACCTCGCAATGTTTAAAGCTACGGTAAACAATGAAGGAGAATGGATAAATATTATTCCTATGCCATTTAATAACGTGGAGTATTCTGTTGGTCATCCTGCTTTGAGTGAAGATGAAAAAACGCTTTATTTTGCCTCTGATATGCCAGGAACACTTGGAGAAACAGATATTTTCATGGTAACAGTTAATCAGAGTGGTTTTGGAAATCCTACGAATATGGGTGATAAAGTAAACTCAACATCAAAAGATTGGTTTCCTTTCGTTGATAAAGGGGTACTATATTTCACTTCAGATAGAAGTGGGGGTATGGGAGGATCTGATGTATATGCCTCTAAATTAGAAGGTTTTTCTCCAGATCCAGTATTACTTAGTGAACCTATCAATTCAGGTGCTGATGACTTTGCTTTTGTGATTGATAATGAAACCCGAAAAGGATATTTTTCTTCAAATAGAGAAGGTGGTAAAGGTGATGACGATATCTATTCTTTTATCGAAGAAGAAACCGTAGAATTTAAATGTAAACAATTAGTATCGGGTGAAGTTAGAGATAAGAACACTACCGATTTGTTGCCAGGAGCAGAAGTGGTATTGAGTGACGAAGAAGGAAACGTGCTCGAATCTATGATTGTAGGTTCAGATGGTATATTTACCTTTAATGTATTATGTGAAACAGTATATAAGTTAGAAGGTAAAAAAATAAACTATACGCCGCAATCTAAAGGGTTTACTACCGATAATGAAGCTGATAAGGAGTCGAAATTATTAATTCTACTTGGAACAGGAGATATAGATTTTATTAGTGATGGCAGTGAAGTTGATAAAACGACACAGGAGTTATTTGAGGACAACAAACCTGAAGGAGCACCTGAGAATCCAGATGATTTACCACAAGAAATTACTATTCAAGGTAGCACAGGTAAATATCTTGTGAATATAGATCCTATTTATTTTGACTTTAATTCATCTTATTTAACAAAACAAGCGAAAGGTGAATTACAAAAAGTAATCGATTTAATGAATCAATACCCCAAAATGATTATAGAATCTGCTTCGCACACAGATGCGAGAGGACCTAGGGGATATAATATGTGGCTGTCTGATAGACGGGCAAAATCAACTGTTAATTATATTATAGAAAGAGGAATAGACGCTACTAGAATTACAGGTAGAGGATATGGAGACACCGAATTAGCGGTTAAAAAATGTGAGAGAGGAGTACCATGTACCGAAGCAGAACATGCTGCGAATAGAAGAACAGAATTTGTAATTATAAAAATGTAATATAATTAGTTGATCAAAAACAATTAACCTTGAAAAACCTCGTATATATTGCGAGGTTTTTTTATTCAAGTAAAACTATCAAAGAATTTGTAAAGTGCCAAAAATTGAACTACGAACCAAAATTAATGCACCTAAACAAATTGTATTTGATTTAGCTCGCAGTATTGACTTGCATAAGATATCTACACAACAAACGAACGAAGAAGCTATAGATGGCGTTACGAGTGGCTTGATAGAACTATATGAGTCGGTAACTTGGAAAGCAAAACATTTTGGCGTATATCAAAGATTAACATCAAAAATAACCGAGTTTGAAAGTCCGAATTATTTTGTTGATGAAATGATGCAAGGCGCTTTTAAAAATTTCAAACACGAACATCATTTTATAGAAGCGAATGGAGTTACAGAAATGATAGATGTTTTCGAATATGAATCACCCTTTGGATGTATTGGTAGATTGGCCGACACTATCTTTCTCAAAAAATATATGACTAATTTACTCCTAAAGCGCAATGAAACGATTGTAACTTTTGCTGAATCGGATAGATGGCAAGAAATCATACCGACTGCACGGTAATTTAGATTCTAAATAGAATAATCTCAACTCATTTTCCTCTCCATGAAGGTAAACCCTTCTTTAATTAACTAAAAAGAGAATATTAAATAATTCAAAAATCAGGCAACACTTGTATCTTTCTTTTTAGTAATTAAAGATGCAATCAAGGCATAAACGCATCCTGGTAAAATAATACCTATAATCCAAGTTACAAACTGTGAGCTCAATGAAAATTGAAGAGGTTTTTCATTGGCCTCTTCTATTGCAAGGGCTATTTCTTCTTGAGACATACCCATCATACTCATGGTACTTTCAATAACTTTGTTTGATGCTTCTCTCATTAATTCTAATAATTCAGGATTAAATTTTACCATAAGAGTTGAGAATATCATGTAAATAATAAATGACGCCATGGCATATATGGCTATCGAAGCAACAAAAACTTGACCAAAACCCATATAACCTCCAAGGTTTTTTCGCTGTTGAAACCCGGCTCGAATAAGAAAAAAAAGAGAGATTATAGTAGTGTAGGCAATACCAATAGTAGGATCAAAATTGAGTCTAGGATCAATAAAATATAATATTAAATAAATAACAATTAAAGTTACTCCAAGCTTAAGTCCATTTGACAGGATATTTTTCATATGAGGGTCGGGTTGTAGTGTTAAAATTTCCAAAAAGGAATGTGTATTGTTCTTGTTTTCACAGAATCTGTTGCGTCTTTATCATAGGTTTTATTGAGAAGGGTCAATAGATGTTCTCCTATGTCCAGGCTATCAGTAGGGAAATAACATAACAATCCTTTCTCATTCATATTAGGATGTATATAAAATTTACATTTTAAAGAATCTGTATAGGAAACACCATCAATAAAAATCTGATTAGCTTCTAATAATGCTGTTTGTATTTTTAAAATCTTTTTTTCCTTTGCATTTTCAATCTTTTCATCCCAAGCCTTTCTTGCACTATCTCTTTTGTACTTGAAATAATCATCTAGATTCGAGATACTTTTGTCATAGTAACCTGCATTAAGTCTTTTTGTAAAGCTCGTTTTAAACTTCAAATTTAAAGTGTCTTTTCTAACTTCTCTGCGTTCTTCAATTAATTTTAGAAGTGCTTCTGATTTTTCTTTTTCAAGATTTAAGATTGTTGAGTCTGTTACGTTTCCTTTAAATAAACTATGTCGCAATCCAGACTTTCGGTAACCAGTAATACCATATTTTTTTGAAAGCAATTCTTCGTCTATTCCAGCTTGTCTTATAAATAGACTTGCATAACTATTTGTTATTTCATAGTTAGAAAGGCTTATATATCGGATTCTTTTACGCTCAGCATTTGAAATAGCCAAGTCCTTCTCTCGTAGATCGTCATAATTATTACTGGTGACAACATGTTTTGAGATAAAATTATTACCGCTCGAGAGTCCTGTTGTGTTAGGAAAATGCGGGTTAGCTTCCAATATAAAGTTTGGTAATACAAGTGTTAATAACAGTAAATAAGGTATAGAAAACCAAAAAAGTTTGCGTGTATATTTGGTGTCTAAAAAATTATAGAGTAGCGGTCGATAAATAAAAGATAAAGTAATGAAAGAAAAAAATCTATAAATACTACCGTAGATTTTAGAATAGCTCTTACCCTCTATCTTTTTAAATAAACCTAAGGTTATGAAATCAATAAAAACGAAAAAAGCCAAAAAGCCAAAAACGGTATTAGCAATAAGTGAAATTGCGACGTATGAAGAATCTGGACCGAAGAAATGATTTAATATGGAAGAAAATAAAATCCAAAAAATAATAAAAAAAGCAAATGATAAAAAAATAAAAAAGAGTAAAAAAGTATAAGCAAAAATAGAGCTACAAATTTTTTCTAAACGTTCTATATAGTCATCAAACCCTCCAACTTTTCTTTTAAAATAGTTGGTAAAGAAATCAGAAAATTTAAGTTTTTCGTAGTCAATTTCTCCAGACACATATCTTAATCCAATTGCCCCAATCCACAAACCTCTTAGTATTACATGGATTAATAAATTGGTAAAGAAAACCAACCATGCAGCTCGAAGCATTTGTATAACTATTTTAAGCACTGATGTGGCTTCACTATTTACGGGATTATTGACTCCTAGAAAATCAGTAAAATAGGTAAGGGTATCTCTAACTTCCCAAATACCGAATAATGCAAACCCAGAAATTAATAATTCTAATTGCCAACTTTCTTGTTGCAATTGTTCAAGCCACTGTGAAAATATATTTTTCTTTTCTTTTTCGTCTAGCATCAGAATGAAAATTTTTGCACTAAAATCCTATATTATTATAGTTTCAATTTGTTTAAAATAAAGAGTGTCTAATTACTTAAAAATGAATACAATAAAAATTAGAGCCTATCGAAACATAAATTAGTAACAATGTACGAATATATTTAAAAAAATAATTTGAAAATGCGCTTTATAATTTTAAACCAAAAAAACCTCGCTAAGTAGCGAGGTTTTTTATAATTATAAAACTACCGAAATTAGTTTATAATAATAAAACTTTATTGATTACCCAAGAGTTACTCTTTTGAAATCGCTCACAGTAACATCGCCGTATGATGAAACATACTTGGCAACATTAATTTTCTCGTCTTTAATGAAGTTTTGATCTAAAAGACACTGTTCTTGATCCAATGTTGTATTATCGGCGATAAAACGTTCCATTTTACCTGGTAAAATTCTATCCCAAATCTGCTCAGGCTTACCTTCTGCTTTTAATTCAGCTTTTGCATCATCTTCTGCTTTTGCTAATACTTCTGGTGTCAATTGAGCCATAGAAATAAATTGAGGTACATTTTTAAGTGTTTTACCTAAACGTCCTAACTCAATGTTATCTTTTTCTATTACAGCAATTCTTGCTTCCGTTTCTGAAGCAATATAAGCCGCGTCAAAATCTTTGTAAGATAATGTAGTAGCGCCCATTGAAGCTACTTGCATAGCTACATCTTTTGATAATACATCTGCGTTATCAACTTTTGCAGATAAACCTACTAAGGCAGCAATTTTATTGATATGTACATAGCTACTTACAAACGGAGCTTCTAATTTTTCAAACCCGTTAATATCTAATTTCTCACCAATCACTCCAGTTTGTTCAACTAACTTTTCTGCAACTGTCATTCCGTTAAAATCAGCCGCTAAAAATTCCTCTTTAGTAGCACAATTTAAGGCAACTTCGGCAAGTTCATTAGCTAATGCTAAAAACTTATCATTCTTACCTACAAAATCAGTTTCACAACCTAAAACAATAGCAACACCGGCAGTGTTATCAGCATTTATTTTTGATACTGCAGCTCCTTCAGTTGATTCACGATCAGCTCTTTTTGCTGCAACTTTTTGACCTTTTTTACGCAAAACATCTATTGCTTTGTCAAAATCACCTTCAGCTTCAACTAACGCTTTCTTGCAATCCATCATTCCAGCACCAGTTGCTTTTCTTAATTTATTTACTTCTGCAGCGGTTACTTTAACCATTTCTATGTTGTTTTTTATTAATTATTTTTCTTCTTTAACTTCTTCCGCAGCTGTCTCAGCTTTCACTGCTTCTTTTTCTTCTTTCTTAGGCTCTTCCTTTTTCGGCGCTTCTGCTTCTACTTTAGGAGCTTCTTCTTTTTTAGGAGCTTCTTTTTGAGCATTTGCCTGATCTTTATCAGCTTTTCTTTCTGCTAGACCTTCAGCAATAGCATCCGTTACGAATGATAAAATTTTATCAATAGATTTTGATGCATCATCATTTGCAGGAATTGAAAAATCAACCAATCTAGGATCAGAATTAGTGTCAACCATTGCAAAAATTGGAATATTTAACTTTTGAGCTTCCGCGATAGCGATATGCTCACGTTTTGTGTCAACAACGAATAATGCACCTGGTAAACGTGTCATATCAACGATAGATCCTAAGTTCTTTTCTAATTTCGCTCTTTGACGATCAATTTGTAATTTCTCTCTTTTTGATAAAGCATTGAAACTACCATCTTGCTTCATTCTATCTATTTGAGCCATTTTTTTAACAGCTTTACGGATAGTTACAAAATTTGTTAACATTCCTCCTGGCCATCTTTCTGTAATGAAAGGCATATTCACCGATTTCGCCTTATCTGCAACGATATCTTTAGCCTGCTTTTTAGTAGCTACAAATAAAATTTTTCTGCCAGAGGCAGCAATTTTGTGTAATGCTTTAGAAGATTCTTCAATCTTAGCAGCCGTTTTGTAAAGATCTAAAATATGAACACCGTTACGCTCAGTATAAATATACGGAGCCATATTCGGATTCCATTTTCTTGTTAGGTGACCGAAGTGTACACCTGCATCTAATAATTCTTTGATTTCAATATTTGCCATCTTGTTTTTTAGTTTACGTTCCGTGGTTTTAGCAATAACTGAGTAGCCACAATGTGAGTCTCAATTATTTGGGTGCTAAACTTATACGATAACAGATTTGTATATAATAATATGTGATTAACGTTTCGAGAATTGGAATTTCTTACGTGCTTTCTTCTGACCGAATTTCTTACGTTCAACCATTCTTGGGTCTCTTGTAAGTAATCCTTCTGGTTTTAAGATTGCTTTATGCTCTTCGTTTATAGAAACTAGTGCTCTAGTTACTGCTAATCGAATTGCTTCAGCTTGACCAGTTACTCCACCTCCGAAAACATTTACTTTAATGTCGTAAGCTTTGGCGGTATCAGTTAATACCAACGGTTGCATTACTTTGTATTGTAATGTTCCTGTAGTGAAATAATTTGTTAACTCTCTATCATTGATAGTAATGTTTCCTTTACCTTTAGAAACATACGCACGGGCAACAGCCGTTTTTCTTCTACCTATTTTGTGTACTATTTCCATTATTTAAGATCGTTTAGGTTTAATGCTTTCGGGTTTTGAGCTTGATGTTGGTGCTCTCCAGCAGCATATACATATAAATTTCTGTATAACGCGCTACCTAATTTGTTTTTAGGTAACATTCCTTTTACTGCTTTTTCGATCAATCTTGTTGGATTCTTCTCGAAAACTTCTGTCGCAGTAAGCGATCTCTGACCTCCAGGATAACCAGTATGACGGATATAAGATTTATCAGTCCACTTTTTCCCAGTTAAATTAATTTTTTCTGCATTGATAATTACAACATTATCTCCACAGTCTACATGAGGTGTGTAGTTAGGTTTGTACTTGCCTCTAATTAGCTTTGCTACTTTAGAAGCTAAACGACCCAATGTCTGTCCGTCCGCATCAACTAAAACCCACTCTTTATTTACGGTGGCTTTGTTCGCTGATACTGTTTTGTAACTTAATGTGTTCACACGATTAGTTTTTGTCTATTAATAATTTCTTTTTATCCCTCTAAAAAGGGAGTGCAAATGTACAAACTATTATTTATATAACAAACAGTGTTTTAAGTATATTTTTATCCTGTATTTTTTTAGTTATGAAATCTCTTTTTTTAGCAAAAGAAAATACTCTTTTGTAAGACTCAGTCAAGGTCTAAATTACTCAGTTTAACATAAGTTTAAGATTAATTTAAGATTTCGGCGAGGTTCTTTGTGTAACAATTACTAAAAAGGGTGGTCTCTATTAGCAAAACCAAATGAATTCATCTACACCCACTCTATGAAATATGTACTTTCTTTACTGGTAGTTTTTTTTATTTTCAATTACCAAATATCGGCTCAAGAAGAAGAGAAAAAACAAGAAAAAGTCCCAAAAAGAATATATACCACTAAGTATCTTGGTGATGAAACCCCTCCAGTTATTGATGGGCTGTTGAATGATTCTAGTTGGAATATAGTAGAATGGACGGGCGATTATATTGAAAATGACCCCGATGAGAATACACCCCCAAGTGAACAAACTAGATTTAAAATTGTATACGACAAAAAAAACTTATACATAGGAGTACGAGCTTTTGATTCTCATCCAGATAGTATAGTAAAACGCTTATCAAGACGAGATGGTTTTGCCGGCGATTGGGTAGAATTTAATATTGATAGTTACCATGACTTACGTACAGCATTTTCGTTTACCATAACAGCAGCTGGTGTAAAAGGAGACGAATTTATTTCAAATAATGGGAATAATTGGGACGGTAGTTGGAACCCTATTTGGTATACAAAAACGAATATTGATGAAAAAGGATGGACGGCAGAAATGAAGATTCCATTAAGTCAATTACGTTTCGGAAAAAGCAAAGAGCAAATTTGGGGATTACAATCTACGAGGCGTTTTTTTAGAAAAGAAGAACGCTCACTTTGGCAACGAAAGCCTCAGGATGCTCCAGGTTGGGTAAGTGAATTTGGTGAATTGCATGGGTTGATTGATTTAGAACCTCAAAAACAACTAGAAATACAACCTTTTGCTGTTACAAAGCTAGATACCTATCCTAGAGAGGCAGGAAACCCTTTTAGAGACGGAAGTGATTTTGAACTGAATGGTGGATTAGATGCGAAAATTGGAATTACAAATGACCTCACTTTAGATTTAACAGTAAACCCTGATTTCGGACAGGTAGAGGCTGATCCATCTGCAATTGCCCTAGATGGATTTGAAATTTTCTTTAGAGAACAACGACCATTTTTTGTTGAGAATAATAATATTTTTAATTATCAGGTTTCGCAATCGCAAGCTGGTGATAGTTTTGGATCTGATAATTTGTTTTTCTCAAGGCGTATCGGAAGAAGTCCGCAAGGTTTTCCAGATACAAATGGTTTTGTTGATCAACCCGTGAATACAACAATTCTAGGAGCTGCTAAGTTTAGTGGAAAAACCAAAAATGGATGGTCTATTGGTGTGCTTGAGAGCGTTACAGATAGAGAGTTTGCTGTAATTGATAATAACGGTGTACGAACTGAAGAGGAAGTAGAACCTTTAACTAACTATTTTGTGGGTAGACTACAAAAAGACTTTAATGAACGAAATACCTTCATTGGAGGAATAGTTACGGCTACAAATCGTAATTTACCTGATCATTTAAATTTCTTGCATGAATCGGCGTACAGCGGGGGTCTAGATTTCAAACATTTATGGAAAAATAGAGCTTGGTATATAGGAGGTAACGTTGTAGTAAGTCATGTAGAAGGAAGTAAAGAGGCTATTCAAAATACGCAGCAATCCTTTCGTCATCTTTTTAACCGTGTTGGTGCTGATTATTTATCAGTCGATCCAAATAAGACTTCGTTAACAGGAACAGGTGGAAACATTCAAATAGGCAAACAGGCAGAAGGACATTGGAGATTTGAGAGTGGTTTCACATGGAGATCGCCAGAGTTAGAATTAAATGACCTTGGGTTTCAGCGTCAAGCAGATGATTTAAGACACTATACATGGGTAGGGTATAGAACCTTAAAACCATTTTCAATCTTTAGGCAATGGGCCATGAATTACAATCATTGGACCGCTTGGGATTTTGGAGGGAATCACAATTTATTACAATTCAATGTAAACAGTTGGGCTAATTTTAAGAATAACTGGTTTGGTAATTTAGGAGTGACTTATAGAGCAATAAATCATTCAAATTTCGCTTTACGCGGAGGTCCAAGATTACGATTTTCACCAAATGTTTTCTTTTGGAATAATATAGGAACCGACAATCGCAAAAAAGTACGATTCAACGCAGGACACAACGGAAGTAGAGCGAATGATAACTCATTTAATAGTTACCGAGTGTATATGGGTGTTTCGTATCAACCATTAAATGCCTTGCGCGTATCGCTTAACCCTTCATATAATATTAATAATGACAATTTACAATTCGTTAATAATGTTGAAGTGGGTGACGAAACGAGATATATTAATGCTAGAATAGAGCAACGTACGCTGAGTATGTCGTTACGTGTGAATTATACAATAAATCCTAATTTAACGATTCAATATTGGGGTCAGCCCTTCGTTTCTCGAGGAAGATATTCAAACTTTAAATCAATTACAGATGCACAAGCGACTAATTTTAATGATCGTTTTTTGCAGTATAATAATACTCAAGTTACACTTAATGACGGTACGTACTCTGTAGATGAAGGTCTTGATGGGGCTGCAGATTTTACTTTTAGCGACCCCGACTTTTCTTTTGTGCAATTTCGTTCAAATTTAGTAGTGCGATGGGAATATATCCCAGGATCTGAAGTCTTTTTAGTTTGGTCACAAGGAGTTACAGGATCGGGTGATCCGTCAAATAGGCTATTTGAGAATTTGGATAATCAAATCCTTGGTCAAGAAAAAGAGAACACTTTCTTAATAAAAGCTACCTATCGCTTTAGATTGTAATTTGTAAAATAGAGTATTGTAAATTTTAACAGGGGCCTTTTATTATTAACATATAATTAAGAATATAACACTAGATATCATTGTTCATTTGTGCTGACTTTCTAAACCCGAGTCATTAGCCAACCTCAATGAAAAATGTAATTCTCAATTGTATTTGTATATTGTTTGTATTGCAAATAGTTGTTGCTCAAAACGGAGTGATTAAAGTTCCTAAAAGAATATATACCACTCAAGTTTTAAAACAACAAAAAGAACCTGTAATTGATGGTGTTTTAGATGATGCAGCTTGGGATATTGTTGACTGGGGTACCGATTTTATAGAGAATGAACCAGATGAGAATACACCGCCAACATTTCAAACAAAGTTTAAAATAGTATATGACGCTAAGAACTTGTATGTTGCGTTAAAGGCATTAGACAGCGCACCAGATAGTATTGTAAATAGATTGTCTCGAAGAGATGGATTTGCAGGAGACCGTATCAATGTGTTGATAGATAGTTATCATGATCAACGTACAGGTTTTGTTTTTACAGTAACGTCGGCAGGGGTGAAGGGTGATGAAATTGCTACTGAGAATGGAGATGATATTGATGATAGTTGGAATCCGGTTTGGTATACCAAGACGGCTATTGATAAAGATGGTTGGACTGCAGAAATGAAAATCCCCTTAAGTCAATTGCGCTTTGGCGAATCTAAAGAACAAATTTGGGGATTGAATGTGGTGCGTCGAATATTTAGAAAGAATGAGACTTCTGTATGGCAACGTATCCCAGTAGATGCAGCAGGTTTTGTAAGTGAGGCCGGAGAGCTACACGGTTTAATAGATCTAATTCCGCAAAAGCAATTAGAAATTCAACCTTTTACAGTGATACAATATGATTCATATCCTCAAGAAGGAAATAATCCATTCCGTGATGGAAGCGATTTTAAATTAAATGGAGGATTGGATGCAAAAATTGGTATTACCAATGACTTGACTTTAGATCTTACGGTAAATCCTGATTTTGGTCAGGTAGAAGCCGACCCTGCTGCGATTACATTAGACGGATTTGAAATCTTTTTTAGAGAACAACGACCTTTTTTCGTAGAGAACAAAAATATTTTTGACTTCCGTTTAGGAGGCAATCAGGATAATTTGTTTTTTTCAAGAAGAATAGGACGAACACCTCAAGGATCGGCTACCACCTCAGCTGGTGAATTCGTTGATCAACCTGCAAATACAACCATACTAGGCGCAGCAAAATTTAGCGGTAAAACAAAAGATGGGTGGTCTATAGGAGTACTAGAGAGTGTTACTTCAAAAGAATTTGCTAAAATAGATGCGAATGGCGATAGAAGAAAAGAAATAGTAGAGCCTTTAACCAATTATTTTGTTGGAAGATTACAAAAAGACTTAAACAATCGAAACTCCTATGTAGGTGGAATTTTTACAGCAACTAATAGACAACTAGATGGCAATCTCGATTTTTTAAGAAAAGCTGCCTATACTGGTGGTTTAGATTTTAAACATCAATGGAAAGATCGTAAATATTATCTTGAAGGAAATGTAATTATGAGTCATGTTGAAGGTAGTGCGACCGCAATTAAAAATACCCAAGAGTCTCTTACGCATTTATTCAATAGGGTTGATGCAAGTCATGTAGAAGTTGATCCTACGAGAACATCGTTAACAGGAACAAGTGGCAGAATAGAATACGGAAAAGCAGGCAGTGGTCACTGGCGTTATAGTGTCGGCGCCAATTGGCGTTCACCTGAACTCGAACTGAATGACATTGGTTTTTTAAGACAGGCAGATGAAATTCGTCAATACGCATCACTTCGCTATAGAACGTTGAAACCTTTTGGGAAGTTTCGCAGTTGGAATGCGGGAGCAAATATGTTTACCACCTATGACTTTGAAGGGAATTACAACCGAATTCAATATAGATTGACAAGTTTTGCTGAATTAAAAAACAATTGGGCAATGGAAGCAGGGTTTATTCATAAGCCTAGAATATTTACGAATACCATTCTACGAGGAGGGCCTCGCTGGCGTTTTTCAGAAGAGAATATTAGTTTCTTTTTTATGAATAGCGATAACCGAAAAAAGTTACGTTTTTTTGGTGGATATGTATATTCACAAGCGAAAGAAAATAACTTTAGTTTTTTACGTTTTGAAGCTGGTGTGACCTATCAACCAACCGATGCGTTGACAATTTCGGTAAATCCAGAATACTCCAAGAATCCAAATAGGACTCAGTATGTTACTGAAACTAATTTTAATGGGACGTCACGCTATATTTTAGGAACGATAGATCAGCAAACGTTGAGTGGTTCTATACGATTAAACTATACCATCAACCCCAATTTAACAATTCAATATTATGGGCAACCTTTCGTTTCTCGTGGTAAATATGAACAATTTAAATTTGTGACTGATGCCAGTGCTGATATACTTGCTGATCGGTTTCAATCGCTTACGAACACCCAAGTAACATTTGATGATAATGATGACACCTATTACATTGATGAAAACTTAGACGGTTCAACTGATTATGAAATAGGGAATCCTGATTTCTCTTTTGTTCAATTCCGTTCGAATCTAGTAGTGAGATGGGAGTATATCCCAGGGTCGGAAGTATTTTTAGTTTGGTCACAAGGAGTCACAGGATCTGGTGATCCAACAGAACACTTATTTGCGAATCTTGACAATCAAATTTTAGGGCAAAAGAAAGAAAATTCTTTTTTGATTAAGGCAACATATAGATTTAGATTGTAAAAAATCATTTTAATACAAAAAAGGGAAGCGTAATGCTTCCCTTTCTGAATAATCTACCTGTTACTAAGGTCTAATTCATGGTCATAATATTCTCAGAAGTAAAACCATTATTGAATTTAACATTTGTTAGTGTTTGTACTAAATTTGGCTTTTCGCCATATTCACCCTTTTCATTTGGCATAAAGTAGGTGCGTTTTGTTGCAATTTTTTGACCTTCAATTTCTTCATATTCGTAATTAGCAATAATAGCAGGTACATTAACATTCATAGCAGGTAAAGAAAAATAAAACCGATCTATCATCTTAGTAGTTGGGTTTATGTACAAAATGTAAATATCATTCTGTTCCTTGCCAGTGATTGTTGGGTCATATGTAACTTCTACTTTGTCATAAGAAGTTCCGTTGTACTCTTCTTGCCCCATATATTTTAGGATGGTTCCTTTATCAGTCAATTTGTACGGCATTAAAAACCAAAAGTAATTCGCGCGTCTTAAAAATTCGCTAGTACCAACAGCTGTAGGATCATCAATATCCTTTCCGGCTATTGTAGCCATGGTTGTTTTTCCATCAAAATACTGCATAATATCACCTTCTTCGCCAGGCATTGCATTGATATCATGTTGGGTGTAATATCCGAAAGATGTTTCAGTAGCAAAAACATAACGTTCAGTAGAAACATCTGCTTTGCCATCTGCACTTCGGTAGTCATAAGTGTATTGTACATCTTTTTTATTCCAAAGATCATCCCATCCTCCATGAGCATGAGCAATAGAAGCTAACATAGAGTTCGGATCTTCGGTATTATATACTGGAGCTTCAACTGTTGTTTCTGGAGTAGGATTTACTTTTGATTTAGTTTTTTCGTTACAAGAGGTAATTATGAGTAAAATACTAAATGATAGGAATGTTAAATAAGATTTTGTAGTCATTTTTGTGTCTTTAGTTAACTTAATAAGACGTTGAAATTTAAAATCCTTACAAGTTTTTAAATTCATTTGACATGATTATAATGAAATGATATTATAACTTTACAACACTAATATGATGTCTATGGATTTTAAAAATATGATTGTATTTCTTAAAGAGCTGCAAGAAAACAATTCGAAAGAATGGATGGATGCTAATCGAAAATGGTATCGAGAAGTACGCAAAGATTACGTACAATGGTTAGATGAAATGAACGTAACGTTAGCCGCCATAGATAACGAGTACTATGATACTCCCGGTAAAAGAGGCATCAATCGCATAAATAATAATTTATTATTCCATCCCCAAAAACATGTGTACAAGGATCATTTTGGTGCTGGTTTAGATAAGAGACCTAATACTGGTGATTTTTACGTTGAAATTGGGATAGACCGGTGTATTTTCGCAGGTGGTCTTTGGAGACCTGATGCTCAAGTATTAAGAAGTCTTAGGGATGCCATTGATTATGATGGAGAGGTATTACAAAAGATACTAAATAAAAAATCTTTTAAACGTGTTTTTGGTGAATTATATAAAGATGAACGATTAAAAACTGCGCCAAAGGGATTTTCTCAAGATCATCCTCATATAGAGTTATTACGTAATAAAACGTTTGCCGTTGTACATGAGTTTAGCTCAAAGGAGGTGTTTGAATCAAATTTTAATTCTAAGCTTATCAAGGCATACAAAGAAATGCTCCCTTTTAGGAGGTATTTGAATCGTGCCATTACAGTCTAACCGTACATAAACTATATCTCTTCTGCGTCGTATGCCACGTAGTGCCCTGTTACACCTTGTTCTTGATTTGGATCATCTGCTGGCAAAAAGAAATCATAACTTATCCAACAATATCCGGCATCACCCCATCCTGTTCCCCAAGAATTAACAAATTTAAAAGCGTTTAGGGTGTCATCATAACCAACAATGAGAACGGCATGTCCGCAAACATCAGGATTAGAGCTTTCATCAAAAGAAGTGGCCATACATTGGGGTGAATTTTCAAAATTTAATCTAGCAATATCGAAGGACATAACAATAGGGTCCCCTTGTGAAAGTAGAGTTTTTATTATGTTAATTCGCGTAGATTTTGCATCTGTATTTGTTAAGGAAACATCAACAAAGAAATAATCCTTTATCTTACGTTGCGCTGCTTCTTCGACTAAATCTTCAGAAGGTTGCTCAGAACAAACTTGGTCAGAATAAGGAAAATCTTGCCAAGTGCTCACTCCTTGTGTTTTTAATAATTCTAAGGCCTCAACAATTATAGAACCCGAACCGCAGTTTGGGTTTACCTTTGTTTGATTATATACATAGGCTGGACTCATAACATCTTCAAAAGAATTGTAATCATATCCAAATTGAACTTTTTCTTGATAGCTTTTTAAGTAGTATGCAGTCGCCCAAGAAACACAGCTACCCTGTATACCTTGACTTTTTACTGGGGGCATAAGCGCCGATAAATCAAAGGTTTCGGGTAAATCATCTGGAATTTCAATAGGGTCAAGAAGTTTAACTGTTATGGCACTTTTAGATAAATGAGCGCAAGCAACACCTGTTTCTTGAGGATCATCAATTGATTCATCGGGTTCGAGTATTTCCGGAACTTCAATGGGAGTATTTTCGGCGGCTGTGCCAACCCAAACAAAGGAAGGCTCACAGCTTGTAAAAATAAAAAAGGTCGAGACAGATAATAGGAAGAATGTTTTATTTAATTTCATTTGGATGTTATTTATAAATTACACTAGGGGTTAGTAGTTAATAAATAATTTTTTCTTACTTAAGAAACGGTTAAGGTAACTATTTAGTATGTAACTATTTACATAATAACAGGTGTTTTTTTAGTTTTTAAATATAATAGAAAAATCTAATGCGCTTCTAACCAATTTTGACCGATATCCATTTCAACATCTAATGGTACTGCCAATGTATAGGCGTTTTCCATTTCTTCTTTTATGATTGGCTTTATAATCTCCAATTCATCTTTGTGAGCATCAAAAACGAGTTCATCATGTACTTGCAATAGCATTTTTGATTGAAATTTTTCTTTTTCAAATCGGTTGTGAATATTAATCATTGCAAGTTTAATAATATCTGCAGCGCTTCCTTGTATAGGCGCATTCACTGCATTTCTTTCAGCGGCACCTCTTACAACTGCGTTTCTTGAATTGATATCTTTTAAGTACCTACGACGCCCCAGTACCGTTTCGACATAGCCATGATCTCGAGCAAAATCTACTTGTTCGGCCATATAGCTTCTCAGTTTAGGATAGGTTTCATAATAAGTATCTATAAGTTCCTTTGCCTCACTTCGCGAAAGTGTTGTTTGATTGCTTAATCCAAAAGCCGATACACCGTAAATGATGCCAAAGTTGACTGTTTTGGCATTACCACGTTGTTCTCGAGTCACCTCATTTAAGGGTACATTAAAAACTCGGGCTGCTGTCGAAGCATGAATATCCTCATTGTTTTTAAATGCTTCAATCATTGTTGTTTCTTCGCTTAAAGCAGCGATAATTCTTAGTTCAATTTGCGAGTAATCGGCAGCTAATAAAACATGATTTTCATCTCTCGGAATGAACGCTTTTCGAACTTGTTTCCCTCGTTCTGTTCGGATAGGAATATTCTGTAAATTCGGATTATTAGAACTCAAACGCCCAGTCGCTGCAACGGCTTGAGCATATACCGTATGAATTCTACCTGTTTTAGAGTTTACTTCATGCGGTAAGGCATCGACATACGTGCTTTTTAGTTTTTTGTACTGTCTATATTCTTGAATGTCGCGAATAATTTGATGATCTTTTGCTAAATAAGATAACACATCTTCTGCGGTAGAGTATTGACCTGTTTTCGTCTTTTTTGGCTTATCAACCAATTTCAATTTATCAAATAAGATCGGTCCTAATTGCTTTGGTGAGGCTAAGTTAAATTCTTCTCCCGCCTGCTCGTAAATTCCTTTTTCTAAACGTTCAATGTCTTTGTTGAGTTCAACAGATAGGTCCTGTAAGAAGATCGTATCAATATTAATCCCTTCAATTTCCATAGCTGTTAACACTTTTACTAAGGGAAGTTCTACATCCTTAAAGAGTTTTGTTACGTTACCACTTTCTAGTTCTTTCTCAAAATGTTCTTTTAACTGCAAGGTAATATCTGCATCTTCTACTGCATATTCACTTTGTTTTGATGCCTCAACACTGCGCATTGAGAGCTGATTCTTGCCTTTTTTACCAATCAATTCAGTAATTGAAACAGGTTGGTATCCTAAATAGGTTTCGGCTAAAACATCCATATTATGCCGCATATCAGGATTGATCAAATAATGCGCAATCATTGTATCAAATAAAGGGCCTTTTACAGGGATATTATAATTAGAAAGAACTTTGACATCATACTTCAAGTTATGTCCAATTTTTTCTATTTCTTCATTTTCAAAAAAAGGTAAAAACTCTTCAATAATTGTTTGTGTTTCTTCTTGATCCTCTGGAAAAGTTACGTAATAGCCTTTCTCTTTTTCCCATGAAAATGCGATGCCTATTAATTCAACTTCTAATGCTTTTAAGCCAGTAGTTTCTGTATCAAAACATACTGATTTTTGTTGTAGCAATTTTTTGAGGAGTAATTTTCTGGCTAATGATGTATTTACATATTGGTAAAAGTGATTGGTATTGGCAATGGTTTTAAATCCTGAAATTTCAGCACCTTCCTCGTTCTGGATAGTTCCTGTGCCTGGCGTTGCAAACAAATCGAATTGACCATCATTAGGTTGAACAGTTTTCTTTTTAACTGGTGTATCTGGTTTTTTCTGAACTGCTTCTGTAGTGGTAGCTTCAGTTGAAAATGTTTTAACAAAATTATCAATGAGTCTTCTAAATTCTAGTTCTTCAAAGATTGTTTTTACTTTGTCAATATCTGGTTGATCAAGTTCAAAGTCTTTCTCATGAAATTCAACAGGAACATCGAGCATTATTCTCGCCAATTCTTTAGATAGCAAGCCTAAATCTTTAGCTCCTTCAACTTTCTCTTTCATTTTGCCTTTGAGTTCATGAGTATTGGCTAAAAGTCCTTCCATACTTCCATAGGCTGCTAGAAATTTTTTAGCCGTTTTTTCACCCACACCTGGTAATCCCGGAATATTATCGGCAGAATCTCCCATCATACCTAAAAAATCAATGACTTGTTCGGGTCTTTCTACTTCAAACTTTTTTTGAACCTCCGGAATTCCCCAGGTCTCATAGCCTCCTCCGAATACGGGTTTGTACATAAATATATTGTCTGAAACCAATTGGGCAAAATCCTTATCTGGTGTTACCATAAACGTTTTATACCCTTGCTTTTCTGCTTTTTTTGCGAGGGTGCCAATAACATCATCAGCTTCAAAACCTGCCTTTACCATGATAGGTATATGCATGGCTCTTAAAATTTCTTCAATATAAGGAACGGCAATTTTTATGGCTTCGGGTGTTTCATCTCTGTTTGCCTTGTATTCGGCAAACATTTCTACGCGATCTACACTTCCACCTTTATCAAAACATACAGCTAAATGATCAGGACGTTCTCTTTTAATAACATCTAACAAAGAATTCATAAAACCCATAATTGCTGAGGTATCGAGACCTTTAGAATTAATTCTTGGGTTTTTAATAAAGGCATAATAACCTCTGAAAATTAGTGCATAAGCATCGACAAGAAAGAGTCGTTTTTGTTCAGCCATAAAAGTAAAAAAGTTGATTGCGAAATATCTGAATCAAAGCTACGAAGATTGTTTCAAATAATAGTCAGATTGTTTATTTTCATTCTTTCCATTTTGATATTTCGTCATGCTAAAATCTTTATGGATTGAGTACGAACCTGTTTCTCCATTTTTATTAACTGCTATATATCCTACTTGAAAATTTTCATGATTGCTATCTGGTTTATTCACAATTCGCTTGATTGCTTCCTCACAGGCTTCTTGAGGTGATTTGCCTTGACGCATAAGTTCAACAACTAAAAAACTCCCTACAGTTTTTACGACTTCTTCTCCCATTCCTGTTGCAACGGCCGCACCTATTTCGTTATCTACGAACAAACCTGATCCAATAATTGGAGAATCACCAACACGCCCGCTCATTTTGTATGCCAATCCGCTAGTCGTGCAAGCTCCAGAAATATCTCCATTTTTATCTATCGCTAGCATGCCTATTGTGTCATGATTTTCTATATTTATAATAGGTTTATAGGCTGCTTTTACTAACCACTCTTCCCATTCTTTTTTAGAAGCTTCTGTTAATAAGTTCTCTCGTTTCATACCCTTAGAAACAGCAAAATTTTCCGCTCCTTTTCCGGCTAGCATTACGTGTGGAGTTTCTTCCATTACTTTACGTGCTACAGAAATGGCATGAGTAATATTTTGCATCGCAACTACTGCTCCACAATCACCTTTGGTGTTCATAATGCAGGCGTCTAATGTGACATTACCATCACGATCTGGTCGTCCGCCTTTACCAACAGATTGGTTTTTAATATCTGCTTCCTCAACCATACAACCCTGCTCTAAAGCATCGAGTAAACTGCCTTCCGTTTGCAAAACTTCCCACGCTTTTTTTGTGGCATTAGGAACATTCCATGTGGCGATCACCAAGGGCAGAGAAACCTTATTTGCAACGGCTATTATGTTGTTGGTTTCTGGAGTTTTTTCTGAACAACTCGTCAAGTTTGTTGTAACGGCGAGTCCTATTCCAGTTAAAGAGGCATTTTTAATAAAGTTTCTGCGTTTCATGATTCTATGTAATTTATCTACATTAGCAAGATACAAAAACGAGCTAAAATGAATGTCGAGATATGTGCCAATTCTTATAAGTCAGCATTTAATGCATTAATCGCTGGTGCCGATAGAATAGAATTATGCTCAGAGTTGGCAGTAGGAGGAATAACTCCATCCTATGGACTGATCCAAAAAGTTAAGAAAGAACTCGATATCGCTGTCAATGTCTTGATTCGTCCTAGAAGTGGTGACTTTACTTTTTCGGATGATGAGTTTGATGTTATGAAAAGGGATATCCAATTTTGTAAAGATCTTGGCTGCAGTGGAATAGTCTCAGGTATTCTCACAAAAGATGCTAAAATTGATATTGCAAGAACCAAAGAGCTTGTTGCTTTGGCGAAACCGTTATCTTTTACCTTTCACAGAGCATTTGATTGGGTGATCAATCCTGTAGAAGCTGTTCATGAACTGATTGAAATGGGTGTTGATAGGATATTAACATCTGGTCAAGCGTCGAGTGCTGTTCATGGCCTAGAATTACTTTCAAATCTTAAAAAAGCATCCTCGGATAAGATTATAATTATGCCGGGAGGAGGTATTAGCGAGAAAAACATTGAACAATTTAAAAAAGAAAAATTTAAGGAAATACATTTCTCTGCGACTACCTTACATAAAACTATAGAAGCGCCAGAAGTGTCTATGAATAGTGATCGTTTTTTTGATGAAACACAAATTGCGTATTCAGATCTGAAGAAGCTAGAGAAATTGATTGCACTCGTTAAATAAGTGCTAAAGTTTAGGGTATTCTAGTAGTTTAAAGTAATTTTATGTTTTCTAAAATTTAGAGTATATGCGTCGTTGGATAGTGTTCATTTCATTTTATATTTTGGTAGATATTTATGCCTTTCAAGCAGTAAAAACCTTATCAAAAAATAAAACACTGCATGTTATATATTGGCTAGTTTCTGGACTAGTTTTAGGTAATTTAATTTATCAGATTTATATTAATATGAGTCGAGTAGGTGGGCTTACACCATATACGAATCAGGCTATAGGGTATTTTTTGGTCTTTTTTGTACCGAAACTCTTTATAGTATTTTTCGTTTTTGGTGAAGATATCATTCGCACACCGCAAGCGATATATAGCTTTTTTACGGAAGGTAAATCTTCAAATAATGGACATTTTCCATCGAGACGAAAATTTGTGAGTAGTTTAGCATTGATCGTTGCCGCAATACCATTTAGTTCTTTGTTGTATGGTATGTATAGAGGTAAATACAACTTCAAGGTATTAAAATATGCACTTGAGTTCGACGACTTGCCTGAAGCCTTTGATGGATATCAAATAACGCAAATATCGGACGTTCATAGCGGTAGTTTTGATAATGCTGAGAAAATTGGTTATGGTATAGATTTAATTAATCAACAACAATCAGATGTGATTGTTTTTACAGGAGATTTGGTGAATAATAGGGCCGATGAAATGGACCCTTGGATAGATATATTTAAGAAACTGGAAGCCAAAGATGGTAAGTTTTCGGTTTTAGGGAATCATGATTATGGAGATTATGTGAAGTGGGATAGTGCCGATGCTAAGCGTGAAAATATGGAGAAATTAAAAGGCGTTCATAAGCAGATAGGTTTTGATTTATTGTTAAACAATCATCGAAAACTGACAAGAAATGGCGAAGAAATAGCCTTAATTGGGGTCGAGAATTGGGGAGCCGGAGGTTTTAAAAAAGCTGGTGATTTGAAGGGAGCTTCTTTGGGAGTCGGAAAAAAAGATTTTAAAATTTTATTGAGTCATGACCCAAGTCATTGGGAAACAGAGGTGAAAGGACATGAAGATCATTATCATTTAACTTTGAGCGGTCATACACATGGAATGCAGTTTGGTATCGAGATTCCTGGATGGATAAAATGGAGTCCGGTGAAATGGCGTTATAAATATTGGGCAGGTATTTATGAAGAAGCGGGAAGGTTTATAAACGTAAATCGTGGTTTTGGCTTTTTAGCCTACCCAGGACGCGTAGGAATTTGGCCTGAGATATCTGTTATTACCTTGAAAAAGAGAGTGCAGGCTCACGATAGTTAAACAAAAACACTATATTTGTAGTAGTAATACTCATATAGATTACGAATTACCAACACGTAAATTCATGCTTATGGCGAAGTTTGGCGAATTAATAAGTTCTAGTATTCCTACCTTAATCGATTTTTATGCCGATTGGAATGAGAACAATTCAAGCTTACATTCTGTACTAAGAGATGTGGCCGCTGCTTTAGGTGATAAAGCTAAAGTAATAAAGATTGATATTGATAAAAATGAGACCTTAGCAAGCGCTCTTAGGATAAAAGGAAACCCAACATTCATTATTTATAAAAATGGTGAAATGAAATGGCGCCAATCAGGAGAGCAAGATGCGAATACACTAATAAGTCTTGTGCAGCAATACGTTTAGAGTACAATATTTTTAAAACGATAACCTTTTTTTGAAAAAAAAGTCAATGCTTTGGGTAGAGCGTATAGCATATTTTCTGAAGCTTTAAGACTATCATGTAATACCACAATACTGCCGTCATCTGTATTCTTAATAATATTTTGAGCAACTTGCTCCTTTGAAAGAGAGGCATCCCAATCGATAGCCAGTACATCCCACATGACCACTTTATAACCCAATTTTTGCAGTGATTTTCCTTGAGAAGGTTTCAATCTTCCATAGGGAGGCCTAAATAACTTTGTACTATTTTTAGACAGCGCTTTATCTAAGATATCTTGGGTCTTTTTAATATCTTTTAAATAATCGGTATTGTTGTTTTTCCAACCTTTTAGATGCGAATACGTATGATTGCCTAATGAGTGACCTTCAGAAATTATTTGTTCATATATTCCCAGGTTTTGTTCAATGTTTTTACCAATACAAAAGAAGGTAGCTTTAGCATCAAAATTACTCAAGATTGTGAGTACTTGATTCGTCACACCAGGTGTGGGACCATCGTCAAAAGTGAGGTAAATTACTTTTTCTTGGTTAGAAATATCCCAAACATACGATGGAAAAGCTTTCTTCGCTAACCATGGAGTTTTAGGATGCAACAGTTTCAATTTTGCCCAATATTAGATTAAATATTATTTATGTATTCTTCAAAACCTTTAAGGAATTTTAAATATTCTAAAAACTGAGGTTTTAAGGAATCAGAAAACTCTTTATCATATTCATCAGCGGCAGCTAAGACATTATTATACATTAAATAAGTCGTCTGAATATCGTCATAATTGTCAATATTTTCGTCATAACTCAAATCGAGATAATAATCAAAACGGTCGTTGAAAATTTTAAGTAAGGTATTGGCTACGTTTCTTGCTTTTTCCTTTTTATCAATCTTATAATAATTCTCTACATATCCTAATACCATTCCGTAATGTCCATATCTTACAATAGGCATTTTTTCGATAGAAAGATCTAATATTTCTTCGGCTTTTTCTTTTTTACCTTCGTCGATTAAGGTCTCCGCTAGACGTACCAAATTGTTTCTAAATGAAATTCCATTTTTTCTGGTTTCTACATCGACGTAAATGTCATCACTATTAGAGTTTTTCCAATCCCATTTTTTTACATTGGCATACATTACATCTGTATTTATCCTCCCAATGTCTAAGATACTTCTAGAACGTCCGTCAGGATACTTACTGGAGGTTCTTATAGGTACAAATTTATACGCCAATCCATCTAATTGTAAATAATCTTTAAGCCATATGTATTCTTCGGCAGCATGTGCTCCACCGGTAAAGTAAATCGGACGTTCCCAATTAGCATTGGCCAATACATCTAACATTAGAATTCTATTTTTAGTCAATCCATTCGGATCAATTTCAAAATCAATATATGGCAATATTAAATCGGCATCTTTTTGTTCTACAATACCATTTTTAAGAACTTTCTCTTTATCTACATACAAACGCAACTTATTAGTTGGATAGATTTTTTCAGGTGTACCATCTTCATTGAGGTCATAGCTAGTTCTATCGCTGTCGCTGGACAACCACGTCATAAAAAATTCTAAATCAACTCTATTTTCTTTCGGACGCTGAGGCTCCGATTCGTCTAATGAAAATAAGTTAGCTGTATCTTTTACCGCTACCGCCTGCAAGTCTATTGGTATGTGGTAGGCCACATCTAAAGTTCCGGTGCGATATTGTTTATGTGTTAACTGTGAAGGTATAGGATCAGCATCATAAGTTTTACGCTTTTGCTGATCAATGTACCAATCTGTTGCGAATAAACTCGTATTTACAAGTTTAATGTCGGTTCGATAATCTTCAACTTCTTGCATATACCAAAGCGGAAAAGTATCATTATCTCCGATGGTGAAAACAATAGCATTTTCTTGACAAGAATCAAGATAGGCTTTCGCATTGTTATGGGTTGCATATCTTCCAGAACGGTCGTGATCATCCCAATTTTGGTAACCCATCAAGAGTGGTACGGCCAAAAGGCACAGACTGCTAATCCCAAAAGACGCTATTTTCGGATTCAATTTATCTTTGAATTGTTCGTATAATGCTAATACACCAAAACCTATCCATATAGCGAAAATGTAAAATGAACCAACTACGGCATAATCTCGTTCTCGAGGTTCAAAGGGTTTCGGATTGGTATAAAAAATAATGGCTAATCCAGTGAATGCGAAAAACAAAAGGAGTATATAAAAATTCTTTTTATCAAATTTAATATGAAATAAAAGACCAATAAGCCCTAGGATAAGTGGTAGGAAAAAGTAGGTGTTTCTACCTTTGTTCAATTTCATTTCATCGGGTAAATTACTTTGGTCTCCAAGTCTAATACTATCAATGAAGTTAATTCCACTTAACCAATTACCATTATTGTCTAAGTTTCCTTGAACATCATTTTGTCTACCAACAAAGTTCCACATAAAATAGCGGCCATACATATATCCGAACTGATATTGAAACATAAATTTCAAGTTCTCACCAAATGTAGGTCTGCGATTACTTTTTTGAGGAATACCAGCAATAGATTTGTAATTGGCAATAACACTTGGTGACGGATCAACCATTCTAGGTATAAAACCCTTATGCTTATCTGTATAATTGGGTAGGGCGTTTTTGTAATTATTTACAATGACATATTTGCCTGCTTTTTTATCTTTTTCATACTTAGGCTTATCATCTCTATACGGATCATTTCTATCTTGCTGTCTCGTTTCAGAGTAATAAGAGTCGTAAAAAATACTAGCATCACCATACTGCTCACGATTGTAGTACGCTAATAATTCCCTAGCACTTGACGGATTGTTTTCATTGATCGTTGTGTTGGCGTTCGCTCTAATGGGCAACATTAACCAAGAGGAAAACCCAATCATTATGAATAACAATCCCAAGATTACAATATTGGCTCCATATAATTTCTTTTTGCGAGTAAAGCGAATGCCAAAGAAAAAAGCGGCAATTAGAATGATACCCGCAATAATACTTCCTGAATTAAAAGGCATACCTAATGAATTGACAAAAAACAACTCAGAAGCACTGAAGAAAGCCAGTGTATAAGGGAATAAAAATTTAAAAACAAAGGCTAAAACGAGAACAGAAACAATGTTAGCAATGATGAATTTTTTAGAGGTAATATTGTCATATTTTTTGTAGAAATATAAAAATACGATAGAAGGAATTACTAATAGAGATAAGATATGTACGCCGAAGGACAATCCTACAACAAAACATATTAATAATAACCATTTATGACCTCGGGGCTCGTTCATTTCACCTTCCCAACGCAAACCTAACCAAAATAATAAAGCCATTAGAAACGAAGACATCGCGTACACTTCACCTTCTACAGCACTAAACCAAAAACTATCTGAAAAAGTATAGGCCAAAGCGCCAACCATACCACTTCCTAAAATGGCAATGGTATTACCATCAGTAAGTTCTTTACTTTTACCAACTATTTTTTTTGCTAAAGATGTAATGGTCCAAAATAAAAACAGAATGGTAAATGCACTCGCCAGCGCCGACATAAAGTTTACCATTTTCGCTATTTCGGTAACATCTGTTGTGAACATTGCGAAAAAAGCACCCAGCATTTGAAATAAAGGTGCTCCTGGAGGGTGTCCTATCTCTAATTTTACAGCGGTCGATATATATTCGCCACAATCCCAGTAACTTACTGTTGGTTCTAGCGTAAGAGAATATGTTAGTAATGCAATTGCAAAAGCCACCCATCCTAAAATGATATTTAACTTTTTATAATTGAATGTATTCATGATTTTGGTTTATGTCGTGGGCGAATTTACTAAATAATTATCTATAAATAACTTATTTCTGAGATGATCCAGCATAGAAATGGTATTAAAAATCTGTTAAAGTTCTCTTTCGAAATTTTTGTAAAAAATGTTTGTTGAATTAAAACTTTACTTTAAATTTGCACCCGCATTGGCCCATGGTGTAATTGGCAACACTCCGGTTTTTGGTACCGTCATTCAAGGTTCGAGTCCTTGTGGGCCAACATTAATTAAGTCTTAACTGTTTATTATTAAATAAGTTAAGACTTTTTTTTATGAGATTAATTGAGGAGTGGTTTTCTCCAAATTTGGATAAAAAATATGACTACTATTCTTTTCAATTATAGATATAAAACTATATTTGATATTCTTTAGTAAAACAAGGTTTCAATCAGTAAAAAGAAGGTACGTGTATAATATAGGTTTTGATTTAGGTAGTTCTTCAGTAAAAGTGGCGATAACGGATGCTATTTCGGGTAAGAAAGTAATTAGTTTACATGAACCAATTGAAGAGATGCCGATTATTGCATTGCAAAGTGACTGGGCTGAACAAGATCCGATGAGTTGGTGGTATTATCTATGTACAGCTTCAAAGAAAGCGATAGCTACATCTAAAATTGATGCTGCTAAAATTACGGCGATAGGTATATCGTATCAGATGCATGGTTTGGTAATAGTTGATGAAATGGGAGCACCTCTTCGAGATGCAATTATTTGGTGCGATAGCCGAGCTGTTGCTATTGGAAACAAGGCTTATAATGATTTGGGTAAAGATGTATGTGGGGCGCAGTTCTTGAATTCTCCTGGAAACTTTACAGCTTCAAAATTAAAATGGGTCAAAGAGAATGAACCAGAGATTTACGATAAGATTTACAAATATATGTTACCAGGTGATTTCATTTCGTATCAATTAACTGGCGAAATTGCAACCACTAAAAATGGTTTGTCTGAAGGTATTCTTTGGGATTATAAAAACAATACCGTTGCTTCGAAATTGTTAAATTATTATGGCATCGATCAAGATCTAACACCTTCAATTGTTGAGAATTTTTCTGTTCAAGGAGCTGTTCATGAATTGGCTGCAGAAGCAACTGGTTTGCCAAAAGGAATTCCGGTGACTTATCGGGCTGGAGATCAACCTAACAATGCCTTGTCATTAAATGTTTTTAATGCTGGTGAGGTAGCTATGACGGGAGGTACTTCTGGGGTGGTGTACGCCGTTACAAATAATGAAAGTCCAAATGAAGTTGAAAGGATAAATCATTTCGCACATGTTAATCATACCAATGATAATTCTTCTATTGGAAAGCTATTATGTATTAATGGAGCTGGTATACAATATAGATGGTTAAAGAATATTTGTGGAGAGAAAACATATGAAGAAATGAATGCGAAAGTCGCATCTGTACCTATTGGTTCTGAAGGAGTAGTAGTTCTTCCATTTGGTAATGGAGCAGAACGAATGTTGTACAATAAGAATGTAGGAATGCATCTATTGAATGTGAATTTAAACGGACATAGTAATGGCCATTTGTATAGGGCGGCACTCGAAGGTATTGCTTTTTCTTTTGTTTATGGCGTCAATATTATGGAAAAAGATGAAGTAGATATTCAAGTGATGAAAGCGGGTAATGACAATTTATTTCGATCAGAAATTTTCTCGAATACAGTTGCATCATTATTAGGGAAAGAAATTGAAATTTATAATACTACGGGGGCCGTTGGAGCTGCTAGAGCTGCAGGTTTGTTAGATGGTGATTTTTCGAAATTTGGTGAACATAGTATCAACAATGATTTTGTAAAAACGTTTACTCCTGTAAAAAATACAGAAGCTTACCAAGAAGCGTATCAAAAGTGGTTACAAGAGTTAGAAGTCATCTTAAAAAAGTAGCTACAATTCTTTTTTCATTTAGGGTCTGTATTTTTCGATATATCTGACTGATTTTTTGGAGAAGCTAATATTTTTAGTTAGTTTCGTATACGGTATACGAAATGATCTAAATATGGCTAAAATCTTTAACAACGAATTGAGTTTACAGGCTTACAAGGAAGTAAGAGAAATGATTATATCTAAAAAATTAGCTCCTGGGCAAAAGATCGTTCAAGATAAGTTAGCTGAAAATTTAGGGATTAGTAGAACCCCTTTGCGATCTGCATTACAGATGCTCGAAGGTGAAGGATTAATCGAATCTGCTCCAAAGAAAGGGGTTATTGTTAAAGAATTTAGCAATCATGAAATTGTAGAAATTTATGATTGTAGAATAGCACTTGAACGTACTGCTGTAGGTCTATTCGCTGATCGTGTTTCTGATAGTGACATTGAAAAACTACGAAGTTTGTTTGAGCCATTCTTAAAAGGAGATATAGATGATTTCGAATATCAAAAGGCTGATGCCGAATTTCACGACTATATGATTCGTAATAGCGGAAATTCCTTTCTCCACAGAATTTTTCAACAAAGTAACTTATTAGTTTGCATTGATTCCCTTGGGTTATTAAGACCATCAAAAGAAACGCTGACTGAGCATATAGAAATTATAGATGCTTTAGAAAAAAGAGATGCTAACTTGGCGGAATCTTTAATTGTCTCGCATTTAGATATCACAAAGCAATTAATCCTTAATGAAATAAATGAGCACTAAAGGAACTTTTTTTCCTGTTCGATATCGTATGGTTATCGGAACTTTCATTTTGTCTATGATCGTATTATTTGATCGTATCCTAATTTCTGTTGCAAAAGATCCGGTGGCAACTGACCTTGCACTTTCCGATAAACAAATGGGGTGGGTACTTTCTATATTCGCCTTAGGTTACGCCTTATTTCAAACACCTTCGGGATACTTAGCAGATAAGTATGGAGCGAGAAAAACACTAGCAATCATTGTGAGCCTTTGGTCTCTTTTTACTGCATTGACGGGCGCTGTTTATAATTTTTTTGTTCTTGTCGTTGTGCGATTTCTCTTTGGCGTAGGAGAGGCAGGAGCTTTTCCGAGTATGTCGCGAGCTATTTATAGTTGGATTCCAGTAAAAGAGCGCGGGATTGTTCACGGTATCAATTTTTCAGGAGGAAGAATTGGTGCAGCCATCGCCTTACCTATTGTAGCTTGGCTTATTGATCAAACAAGTTGGCGAGCTAGTTTCGTAATTCTTGGAGGTATCGGGATAATTTGGGCAGTTATTTGGTATTGGTGGTTTAGAGACGATCCAGCAAATCATCCATCGGTTAATGACGAAGAATTAAATGTAATACGTAAAAATGTTCAAGAAAACAACGTTGAAAAAGAAACTATCTCGCTAAAAAAACTGTTTAAATCACCCGTGATGTGGTTGTTAATGGGTCAGTATTTTAGCAGTAATTTCACTTTTTTCTTCTGTTTGACATGGTTGTTTCCTCATTTGAAAGCAAAGTACAATTTAGATGTTATTGAGGCCGGATTGTACACTTCGGCACCATTTGTTTTCGGTGCCTTAGGAAATTGGGTGTCAGGATATATGGTGGATGCTATTTATAAAATGAATAAATGGGAACTATCTCGAAAATTACCGGCAATTATCGGTTTCGCTTTAGCGGCAATTGGTATTATTGGAAGTATCTATATGACTGAAATAGTAGGTGCTATTATTTTTATCTCATTAGCGGTTTTTGGTGCTGATATGACTTTAAGTCCGTCATGGTCAGCTTGCGTAGATATTGGCAAGGAACACTCAGGTGCTGTTAGCGGCACTATGAACATGGCAGGTAATTTGGGCTCATTTGTCACAGCGTTAGCATTCCCATATATGGTGGCATTTACAGGTTCTCACACACCATTTTTTGTGCTTGCGGCCGTATTGAATTTATTGGCGATACCCATGTGGCTGGTAATTAAACCTCAAAAAATCGTGAAATTAATATAAGAGTCAAATCAT
This sequence comes from uncultured Flavobacteriaceae bacterium, assembly GCA_947500525.1. Lineage (GTDB taxonomy): Bacteria > Bacteroidota > Bacteroidia > Flavobacteriales > Flavobacteriaceae > Aureibaculum. Next base: position 49,757 of record CANMSH010000007.1, read on the forward strand.
GATAAAATTTGAAGAATTTAAAGAAGTATGTGGTAGATCGATAGAAATGATTGAGGCTGCAGGGTTGTTTCTTACGCCAGAAGATAAAGAAAAAATGACCGCTGCTGATTTTGGATTAAGTCGAATCAAAGAAGAAGGAGTACAAATACTTACTATGTTTCAAACAGATCGAATAGCGGGAAAGATTTTGGTACTCTTGCCTTATCAAACCGAGCCAGAACATTGGCATCCTACCGTTGGAGAAGACGCAGGTAAAGAAGAGGTAATTAGAGCGATTAACGGAGAGTTGTATTTCTATATTCCAGGAGAAGATACTATGAAGCATGGTTTTATCGTAGATGGAAAAGAAAGTTGCTATACAATGAGAAATGAAGTGGTGATGCAACCAGGTGATCAATTGATCCTTCCGGCAGGAACAAAGCATTGGTTCCAAGCGGGCGAAAAGGGAGCTGTTATGTATTCTTTTTCAACGACTGTAACAGATTTGTTAGATCAATTTACAGATCAAGATATAGTTAGAGAAACGGTTATAGAGAAAGCGCCAAATGATGTGCATTAAAGCATCCATAAAGAATCAAAAAATATACAAATGAAACAAAGTATAATTACAGCATTTTTAAGCAAGACACAAGATAGGTTTTCAGAATATCAGAAACCAACAGGCTTGAAAGAGCGCCTTGAAATTGTTCAAAAAATAGATGGTGTAACTGGTATAGAAATCGTTTATCCTTATGAAACGGAAGATCCAGGAGATACTAAGAAGATGATGCAAGAAATGGGTTTGGAATTTGCTGCAGTAAATGCAAATATTAAAAAAGAGACAAAATGGGTGCCAGGAGCCCTGTCTCGACCAAAAGAAAATTTACGTAATGAAGCGGTACAGTTAATTAAAGATGCGAAAGATTATGCCTTGGCAGTTGGAGCACCTCTTGTAACGTGCTGTCCATTATCAGATGGCTATGATAATTTGTTTCAGGTCGACTATGAAAAAGGATGGAAGTATATGATTGATGCTTTCGCCGAAGCGGCTGACTATAAACCAGAAGTACCTTTGTTCGTTGAGTATAAAATAAATGAAACAAGAGTAAACTGCTTTTTAGATAGCTGTGCAAAGACAATTGTTTTCTTGAAAGAGGTGGCCAATGCAGCTACAGGAGTAACGATTGACTTTGGACATTCATTATTAGCAAAAGAAAATCCAGCAGAAATATTGGCAATGTGTGAGCATTCGAATGTAGATTATTATTTACATACAAATGATAATGATTGGCAATTTGACTGGGATCTTATAGGAGGGTCAAGAAATTTTTTACATACCGTAGAATTTTTCTTTTATGCAAAAGAGTTCGGGTATGATAAGTATTTCACGGCCGATGCATCACCTAGAATTTTCGATATGGTCAGTTTTTTTACCGAACATGCAGAAATGAATAAAGCGATATGGAATATTGTAGAGAAGTTAGATCGTACTAAATATAGACGTTTGATGCAAGAAGAGAGACATATGGATTTAATGAAATTAGTAAGAAAAGAAATTTACAGGCTATAATAAGGCCTTCTAAAAAAATTACATTTATGAAACGTCTATTTTATTTGAAAAATACCCTGACAAGCTTAATATTCTTGATCTTCCTATCGAGTTGTAATCAACAAAACGACAAAGATTGGCAATGGGAAACTATAGCTGCAAATGGTGAACCTACTGCGAGACATGAGGCAGGGTTGATAGCTTTTGAAGATAAAATTTTGCTTATTGGCGGCCGACGAATAAATGCAACTGACGAATTCGATACAAATACGAATACTTGGACAGCGAAATCACCAACTCCCATTGAATTGCATCACTTTCAACCTGTAGCTATAGATGATGCTATTTATTTAATTGGGGCAATGACAGGGAAATGGCCAAATGAAAAACCTCTCGATAGAGTCATTATTTATTATCCCAAAAAAGATGTTTATGAGTATGGAGATGAGATACCCGAAGATCGCAGAAGAGGTGGTGCAGGAGTGGTTACGTACAACAATAAAATATATGTCATTGGAGGTATTGTCAACGGACATGTCGATGGTTACAAACCATGGTTTGATGAGTATGATCCCAAGACGGGCGAATGGAAAGTTCTAGATGATGCTCCAGATGCAAGAGATCATTTCAATGCAGCAATTGTCAATGATAAATTGTACGCTTTCGCAGGTCGCAGAACCTCTAAAAGAACAAATCAAGATATGGCGTTGACCAGCAGTCATGGTAACGTGTATAATTTTTCTACAAACCAATGGGAAATTGTTACTAATAATTTAGCCATTCCTACCCAACGAGCCGGGAATGCTGCTTTTGCTTGGAATGATGAAATTATTGTTGGTGGTGGTGAAAGTAGTTCGCAAGAAGCAGCACATAGTGAGGTAGAGTCATATAACAGTAAGACGAAAACATGGAGCTCATGGCCTTCATTTAAACAAGGTCGACACGGTTCGGGTTTCGCCGTCGTTAACGACTATGTATATACTGCTTCAGGTAGTGGAAATAGAGGAGGTGGTCCGGAACTCACTACTATCGAACGACTAAAATTACCAACACGTACAAAAAACAGAAATAATGGGGTGGCCGATATGACTGCTGTCTATAAAAAATGGCATACCATTTCATTGGCGTTTGAAGGTCCTAACACATCAGAATTGGACGAAGATAATCCATTCTTAAATTATGCTCTCAATGTTGTTTTTAAACATGAAAAAAAGGAGTATAAAGTACGCGGATTTTATGCTGCCGATGGTAACGCTTCAGAAACAGGTGCTAGTAAAGGAAATGTTTGGAAAACTAGATTTACGCCAGATATGATTGGAAAATGGACCTATACAGCAACATTATATCAGGGTGATAGCATTGCACTAGAGAATGATTTTTCAAAAGGAAAGTCGATTAAAATTAGCAATTCAACTGGGCAATTTGTGGTTAGGAATTCTGACAAAGACAAGGTAGATTTTAGAACCAATGGTAGATTAAAAGCATATAAAGGTTATTATAAATTTCAAGATTCTGATAATTATTGGATAAAGGGAGGGGCGAATAGTCCTGAAAATTTGCTGGCGTATACAGATTTTGATGATACCTATCGGATGCAAGGACAAAACGAAGAAGGAGAGGCCAGTGTTACTGAAGTGATACATTCTTTTGAGCCACATTTAAAAGATTGGAAGCAAGGCGATCCCACTTGGAAAAACGGAAAAGGAAAATCGTTAATTGGAGCATATAATTACCTGGCAAGTAAAGGTATGAATTCATCTTATTTCTTAACAATGAACATTTTAGGAGATGGGAAAGATGTTTGGCCATATGCGAATCCGAAAGATGTGATGAGATTTGATGTGAGCAAATTAGCGCAATGGGAAATAGTCTTTGAACATATGCAGTCAAAAGGCATTTTACTTCATATGGTTCTGCAAGAAACAGAAAATGAAACGATGCTCGATAATGGTGATACAGGTAAGACCAGACAATTATATTTAAGAGAACTCATAGCTCGTTTTGGTCATCATTTAGCGTTAACCTGGAACCTTGGCGAAGAAAATGGTCCAGCATCATGGTCTCCAATTGGTCAAAATGATCGCCAGCGAAAAGCAATGGCTAAATTCTTAAAGGATAATGATCCTTATAAACATCCTGTGTTATTACATACCCATGCTTACGATCCTTTGAGAAGCACAGTGCTAGATTCTATTGTAGGGTATAAATATGTTGATGGATTATCCCTTCAACAAGATAAGAGAGAATTGGCCGCTGGGGTGGTAGAATCCTGGAAAGATAAAGCCAAGAAAAATGGGCATGAATGGTTGATTACAATGGATGAGATTGGAATGTGGCATACAGCAGCTTTACCTGACAATGTAGATCCTAATCACGATACGCTCCGCAGTTATGTTCTTTGGGGAACTTTGTTATCAGGAGGAGCTGGAATAGAATGGTATTTTGGCGCAAAATTTCCTCATAACGATTTGACCTCTGAAGATTGGCGTCAAAGAGATCGATTATGGGAATTAACAAACCATGCGCTTACTTTTTTTCAGCAGCATATACCGTTTTGGGAAATGGAAGCAGCAAATAAGTTGACCAATGCTAAGAACGCATATTGCTTACAAAAAAAGGGTCAAACCTATGCCTTATACTTTCCTAAAACAGGACAACATACACTAGATTTATCGGATGTGTCGGGTGATTTTAGTATTGAATGGTATGATCCGTTAAACGGAGGAGCCTTACAAAAGGGGTCATTAGAAAAAATTGAAGGTGGCGCTATTAGAGTACTCGGCAAAGCACCAGTTCGAAAGATGCATTCAGAGGAAAAGGACTGGGTTTGTCTAGTGAGAAAAATAAATGAATAGCTCGAAATGAAGTAAATACTGAATGACGAAATTCTATAAATGAAGTAAACAAAAATAATTATTAAACATTACAAAAGTATGAAAGATTGCGAATGCGTTGGACTCTTAAGATCCGATTCCTTTAAATTAAAAATTCAAATTATAACAGATCAAATGCGTTCGCGGTTTGATAAATTGGTAATTCTTGTTTTTATATGCCTGCTCTGTGTTTCATGTAATGAAACTAAGAATAAGACAGAAGAAGAAAAAGAAGTAGACCCTATTGAATGGGTGAATTTGATCGATAAAGATCTCTCAAAATGGGATACTTATTTAAGTTTTAAACACAAAGTAGGTTATGATGGAAGTCATCCGCTTGACTCTTTAGGAAATAAAATAGCTCCAATAGGTTTGAATCAACCGGGTTATGATGTTTTTTCAACCGTTATGAAGGATAATGAACAAGTCATTAAAGTTACTGGCGAGTATTATGGATGTTTAGTAACAAAGGAAATATATGACAATTATCATTTTCAATTGAAGTTTAAGTGGGGAGACAAAAAATGGGTTCCTAGAAAAGATCGCATGAAAGATTCTGGTATTTTATATCATTCAGTTGGTGATTTTGGAGCAGAACATTGGCGTTCATGGATGATGTCGCAAGAATTTCAAATCATGGAAGCACATACAGGAGATTTTTGGAGTCAAGCAACCTCAGCAATCGATATACGAGCATTTGCGTCTGAGTCAGGTCTAAATCCTATGGCTCACGAAAGTCAAGATTTTCTAAGTTTTGGAGAAAGAGGAGAAGCAGGAAAATATTGCTTGAGAAGTAATAACTATGAGAATGATTCGGGAGAATGGAATACGCTCGATTTGGTTTGCTATAATGGTAAAAGTTTGCATATCGTAAATGGTGAAGTTGTGATGGTATTGAAAGATTCGCGATATATCAATGAAAATGGCGAAGTAATGCCTTTAGAAAAAGGTAAAATTCAGTTACAGAGTGAAGCTGCTGAACTATTCTTTAAGGAAATTAAAATTAGACCAATTGCGGAGCTGTCTTCAAAACATGCAGCTTACTTTGAATAATTTAGGTTAACGAGTTTTATAATTATTAGAAGCCAAAATGTAGTGATAGCGGTGTAGTAATAATATAAAACGAAAAAACGCTCAGAGATGAGCGTTTTTTTTGTTTTTTATAATTAATCGTTTACATCAACCAACAGCTGGTGAAAAGACTTTAATTTTTCATCTTCGTTGATCAATTTACTCATACATGCTTCTAAAAATAGCAAGAAGGTTTTTTTCTCTGATTCGTTAAAACCTTCTGTTAAATATTTTATTACTCCAAAACGAGAAGGCTGAGTTCTATTTACCAAAGCAATGCCTTCTTTAGTTAATCTCAGTCTCTTTTTTCTTCTGTCAAATTCATCCTCGTATTGTTTGATAAGTCCTTTATCTAACAATACACTTATTAAATTTGTAATATTGGCTCTAGTCACATTTAACGAATCTGCCAATTCACTTGCCATAAGTGCTTTATCATGTTTTTCTCTTTTGAAAAAAGGTAAATTAGGGTTATTGGCTAAATGTAATAATATAAGCCATTGTTGCGTAGTTAATCCCACCTTTTGATACACTTCATCTCCAATTTTCTTTAGTTGATTTGCCAAATCAAAAATGCTCATCACTATAGATTCTTCAATACTTTTTTCTATCATTTTCTCTTATTTAAATTTTTAGAGGCTGCAAATATACAAGGACGTGCCTTAGTGATGCAGCTTTTTTATAACTTTTAATTGTGTTTTTATAAACAAATCTTTGTTAGGGGTTTCATTTTTAAATGAATTAGCTGGATAATGACTGAATGATTGATATGAAGGCGCGTATAGTTCAAAACGTTGTCTTGCAATATAATTTTGCATCGATACTTTAGATCTATAATTTCGTAAGGCCATAATATCAACATAACTATTACCAACTATACTTTCTCCTGCACTCGCTTCTGCAAGTACATGTCCTTCATAATGAATCACTTTTGATCCTCCATTCGTACTTGAATGAGGAATGTCGATTCCAGAAATTCCACCAGAGTTTGCAGATATAACATAGGCCATATTTTCAATAGCTCTGGCTCTTTTCGCAATTTCTTTATGTGTTAACTGCGGGCTGCTCGTTTCTGAAGAAGAGTGCAAGAATACTTCTGCTCCTCTCATAATTAAACAACGTGCTATTTCGGGATATAAAATTTCTTCAGAGGCGATACAAGCCAGTTTACCTAATTTTGTATCTGCTACTGGGAAGAAAGAATCTTCACCATAAATTTTTATGTATTCGTCCATGACGTCGTGCGGTGTAGGGGCGAACATAGAATTTAGACGTCTGTATCGAAGTATTAGTTTTCCTTCGTCATTTATAATAAAACTACTCTGAAAATATAGGTTTGGAAAATGTTCATCTAATTCATAGAAGTTTCCAGATAAAAATACCTGTTCTTGAATACAAAATTCTTTCATTTGAACAAATAAATCGTCCTTTATACTAATACAAGCTTTTTCTTTCCATTCCTGTAAATTTTCTCCAAAAGGAAAACTTGTTAAAAAATACTCAGGCAAGACAATCAATTTTAAATCTGGACCAAGAAACCTTTTAGCTGCGCGAACTTGCGCAAGTACCTTGTGTAAGGTCTTTTGCATTAGTGCATAACTCGAATCTCTGTCTTCACATAAATTAATTGCTTGACATTCAGTTTGCAATGCTAAAGATTTATATCGATCTATCACAGAATAGCTATTTATTTTAGTAATATTACAAAAATAGTTAATTATATTAACTATTAACGTAATTTATCTTTTTTTATTTAACATATTTTCATTAATCCTGTGTTTCAAAATTTAGTTCGGTCGCTGGTGTATTTTTAGGTTTCTCTTTTTTCTCAATTATTTGCCAACTAACCCCCGCTGTATCAGTAAAGATAAAAGAAGATTCATCAAATTCGTTTTGTTGAATTTTTGAAGGTTTTAGTTCATGATCTTTTACCAATTTATGAACCATTTTTAATTTTGGAGTGTAAAAAGAATGCAACGTAATTCCTTTTTCTCCTATACGTTGATGCGAAGATTTATTGGGTTTGTTCCCGTTAGGGATGAAGAACTTTAATTTTCCACAGATATTGTTTGCCGAAACAAAGCCTTGGTACCAATGACTAAACCCAGGTTCCATCTGAAAAACTCTTTTAGGTCCTTTAAGCCAATCGCCGTCGATCGCAGGATCCTCTTCGGCGATTAAGCCTAGTGCTGTAGATAAATAGGACATTTGATCCATCGATGTGGCATCAATAATAAAATCGTGATGTGTAAATTCACTGGTCTTTAGTTTAGAACTTGGTGTAATGGTTCCATATCCTGGTATTGAGTAACCGTAACGTTGAAAAAAGATATGATTGAAAAACTCACCGTATACGGCATTTTCTCGCACTAAAACGGGTCGATTAAAAAAATCTCGATCACCTGTGTTGAGACCAAAAAGATCATCAGCAATAGGTTCAGTTGGCAACCAAGGTTTTTTACCAACATCTCTGGCAGTTTGATAAATATCATACAATCTAAAAATGTCATTGGTGCGCATAACAGCAATACGAGACCCAATGGTTTCAACTGGCGCATAACCTATGCCATTTCCAAGAGGTTCGTCCCACTCTAAAATTCGAAGCAGCCCATGGCTATCTATACTACCATTTTGTAAACGATACGAGGTTAATTTAGAATTGACACCATAAATTTTTTGAGCTTCTTCAGATCGAATCGAACGCTTCATAGTTACCTCAAAACCAAAATCAGCAAAGTATTTTATGGCGTATTCAGCATTCTGAACACCAAGCATTACTTCATAAACACCGCTAATACCGGTATTAGGAATCTTTTGAGTTATTGTTTTGGAAGACATAGAAAAGGTTCAAGTAGTACAGTAACAGGTGTAATCATAGTTATACGGTTAAAATAAGTTTGCCAAAGTTTTCTCCTGTATATAACATTTTGAGCGTACTAGGAAAATTATCTAATCCATGAACGACATGTTCTTTTGGATGTATTTTTTTCTCCTGTATCCATGTCGCAATTTCTTTAGCGGCTTCTGGCCATTGACTTACATAATCAAAGACTATAATTCCGTTAAGTACTCCGCGGGCTGTTACAATTTTCATATAATTTTGAGGACCATGAATGTTAGCCATATCATTATATTGAGAAATAGCTCCACATATGGTAACGCGAGCACCTTGTGCCAAATTTGCCAAAGCAATATCTAATATCGGACCTCCAACATTATCATAAAAAATATGCACGCCTTTAGGAGCATATTCTTTAAGTTTTGCATCAATATCATCTGTTTTATAATTTATCGCATGATCGAAGCCACATTCATTAATTAAGTAATCACATTTGGCATCTGTACCAGCAGAACCAATAACGACACAACCTTTAATTTTGGCAATTTGCCCAACTGTGGAGCCTACAATTCCTGCCGCCCCCGATATAAAAACGGTTTCGCCCTTTTGAGGCTTGCCTTTTTCTAGTAAACCGAAATACGCGGTCATTCCTGGCATTCCTAGGATGCCTAAGTGATATGATAATTTGCCATTTGAAATATCCAACTTACTCAATCCCGTACCGTCAGAAATACTGTAATTTTGAACTCCTAAAAGTCCAGAGACATAATCCCCTTCTTTGAAAGAATCATTCTTAGTTGCAACTACTTTTCCAGCTGAAAATGAGCGCATAACGGCACCTATTTCTACACCTTTAATATAGGTGGTTCCCTCATTCATCCAACCTCTCATTGCTGGATCCAACGAAATAGCCTCTATTTTGATGAGTAGCTCTCCATCTTTAAGATCTCTTACTCTTTCGGTAAGTATGTCAAAATTACTTTCGGTTACTGCTCCTTTTGGTCTATTTGCGAGTATTACTTTTGTATTGTTCATAGTTGCTCTCTTGATAATTCAATAATTATTATGGTATAAAATTAAAAAAAAATAGTTAACATTGTAAATAATTAACTAATTTAACTATTTTAATTTAAACAAGTACAGTGAATCGCAGTAAATATGTTCGGGTAAGAGGTAAAAGATTACATCTACAAGTATTAGGTGCTGGACCAGCATTGGTGTTAATGCACCCATCACCACACACCTCTGAATTATTAATGCCTTTGGCAACCGAATTGTCCTCCAAATTTACAACAATATGTATTGACACGCCAGGTTATGGTAAATCTGACGATTTAGGATTTGAACCAAACTCGTTGGAGGATTATACCGAATTTTTGCATGAGGCTTTTACTGAGTTAAATTTAGTTCGTCCTTTTCTTTATGGTTCGGCAACTGGTGCCCAATTAGCAGTGCGTTATGCTTTGAACTACCCAAATGAAGTCGCTCATGTGTTTTTAGATAATTCCGCACATTTTGGAGATGATCTAAGAGCTAGAATTTTAGAAAACTATTTTCCCGATTTAACGCCTAAAGTTGATGGCAGTCATTTAACTAAAGTTTGGCAGATAGTAAGTCAAATAGGATTGTATTTTCCATGGTGTTTTACTACCGAGGAATATGCATTAAATCGACCTCAAATGCCGAAGGAATTAAGACATTACATCGCTAAAGATTTTCTAATAGCGGGAGCTAATTACGATCATGCCTATCGCGTAGCCTTTTTACATGAGAAAGGCGAATATGTACAAATGCTAAAAGTACCTACAACTATCTACAATTGGAAGGGTAGTATCATTGCAGACTATATTGATGCTTTGGTAAGTTTTAAGATGCCGACGAATGTGAAGGAAGTGAAGCTACCAGAAGGTAAGGAGGAACGAAATACAAGAATGACACAGCATATGATGACAAAATCGAGTGGAAAAGCATGCGAAATAAAAAATGTTCTGAATCCCGAAGATTGTGACCTACCAACAAAAATAAATTATCAAATTCCGAAAGGTGCACGACCCGCAATATCTGACGATGGAACATATTTAAGAATTGCATGGGGAAATTTGGTTGAAGTTAACCCAGATTTAACACCAGAAGAAATTCAAACTAGTTTGATAAATTGGTATTCGAACCAATAAACAATTTGTATGAGAAAACAAATAATAATATGCTGTATTTTAGTTGTATTTGCAGCGTGTAAAGAAGTTGAAAAGAAAACAGATGTTCTGAACGAAGAACTGTCTGAGTACGCAGGTGAATGGGATAATTTTCTACAAGTTTGGCAAGAAAATACTGCAGATGACATCCATCGTACGGAGGTTGATCAAAAACATAAACATTATCATTTAAGTATTTCAGAAAACGAGAATGATAGTCTTTATATTTCGATTTCTAAGGGAAGAAATGGTAAAAATTTTGTAGAAAAAATTAGTGTAGCTAAAGTGTCTCTGCGGATTGATGTCGACACTCTCTTTGTTTCAGGTTTAAATCATTTTGAAAATAAGAATTCGTATAAATTTATCAGAGCAAGAACTTTTTCTGGTTGGCTTGAATATCCAATGAAGCAATATAAAGACAGTGTGTATCGTCAAGGAAATCTTGAAATTCATGACCAAGGAGGAATGGCCGAAATTGATATTGAAGGTGTGCGGTACACAGCTGAACTCACCCAATTAGTTTACGGGAAACGGTTGGCAATAATGAAACTTGCGATTTATGATATGCCAATGGATAGTGTAGGGATAAATAGCAGATCAATATGTTATACTTGGGTGAATCCGAAGGCTAAGCGTATAGGTATCAATTTAAGAAAAATGATTACTGGTTGGACACTCATAGAGCCAGGTTTTCAAAATCAAAATACCTGGAGAAAAGAGAAGCAATAAGTGGAGGTTTTAGTTTAATAATCATGTGATACATATACTATGATACGTATAAAGTACAACTCAAAGGATACTTTCGTTGTTGTTATTGGGGCGAACAGTGGAATTGGCATGTCACTTTGCAAGCAATTGTTAGAAAGCAATGTAATTGTTTTTGGCGTAGACATTCAAGAAAAGACCGAAACAATAATCGGTGAAAATTATACGTATTTTCAAGCAAACCCTTTAGATCTTGATGAGTTTAGTAATTTAATAGAAGAAATTAAGAAGATAACACCTTTCATTAACGGTTTGGTAAATTTATCTGGAACTATTCATAATTTTAAATTGATTGAGGAAACATCACTAGAGGAATGGAATCAAACATATGATATTAGCTTTAAGAGTTCTTTTAATAGCGTTAAAGCCTTCGTTCCGTTGCTAAAGAAAGCTGAGCGAGCTTCGATCGTAAATATGTCTTCTGGTTTGGCATTTGCAGGACAAAGAAACTATGGTTCATATGCAACCGCGAAGAATGCAATCGTTAGTTTTAGTCGAACTTTAGCAACCGAACTTGCACCATCCATAAGGGTCAATACAGTGGCGCCAGGAGCAGTGGATACCAATTTTATTTATACAGAAGATGGTTCTATGAGGTTTGATAAAGACACATATGAAAAAATCGTTCCTTTAGGTACGATTGCAAAACCAAAAGAAATAAGTCAGGTAATTCTGTTTTTACTCAGTGAGGGAGCGAGTCATATTACAGGACAATCCATACATATCAATGGGGGTGCCATGATGCTTTGAGGTGAATAAATTAATTATTAACTATGTTAATAATTAACAATGTTAACTATTTTTTGTATCTTCGGCTCTATGTTTAAGCTAAAAACCATTTTAGAAGTTGTTTATAGCGTTGGTGATCTTGCTAAAGTACAGCACTTTTTCTGTAATTATGGAGGGTTAACGACCGCTGGAAAATATAAAACCGATCGTTCGGTACTTGATTTTTGGAATTTAGATGAATCTGCTGAGGGAAACGAGGTATTAATTCAGTTTGATACGCATCCATCAGGAAAGATTCGATTGGTGAAATATAATAACATCGACCAAGAGTATATTCGTTCTTCTCAAAATCCTTGGGATACAGGAGGAATCATGGATATTAATTTGCGTGTGCCAGAAGTGGCTCAAACTTTTAATGAATTACGGGATTTGGGTTGGCATGGATTGAGTGATCCTTTATTGCAAAAAATGGGTCCGTTTGAGTTGTATGATATTTTGATGAAAGGATATGACGATATAATTATTGCTTTTACACATCGTGTGCAGCCTCCTTTAGAATTACCCGAAGGATATAAAATACCATCACATGTGTACAATTCTTCCTTAACAGTGAGAGACCTCCAGTTAACGAAAGAATTCTATGCAGATACCTTGGGGTTTTCTATATTAAATGAATATGAGGTTAACAAAGATGAACCAATTGAAAATATGTTTGGAATTCCAATGAATATGATAGAAGATGTCACCTGCAAGGCAACTATATTTTCATTGGATGGTACCAGAGATGTGATGTTTCAGGCATGTGAATTTGAAGGTCTGGAAGGGAAGGATTTTTCTGATTTAGCAATTCCGCCAAACAGAGGTTTGTTATTATATCGTTGCGAAGTTGAAAATGTACACAATTATTATAATTCACTCATAGGAAAGGGTTTGAATATACACCAACCTTTACAAGAAATAAACATAGAGCCATATGGTAAAGTGAATTGCTTTGCTCTCAAAAGCCCCGATGGGGTTTGGTGGGAATTTTTAGAAACTAACACTTAAACTTTATACAAATGAAAATTAAAATCGCACTCTTCTTTAGCTTGTTGTTTGCATTAAATTTACAAGCCCAAAAAATGGAATTTGAAGGTGAAAAAGCTTTAGAAATACGACAAAAAACAACATGTAATACTCTAGAAGAAGGAAAACCTGTATACGGCATGTGGGAAGGTAGAATTTATAGTAGAGTTCAAGGTGAAAAAGATCGTCATTTATTTAATGTAGTAGGTATCAATGTGCGTCAATGTGATTGCGTTGATGATCCGGTGAGAGGTAAAGGATTTAGAAGTGTGGGTCGTGAAATAATGATGTACTTAGATCCTAAAACAAATGAAATTATGGATACTTGGGAAAATCCTTGGACAGGAGATACGGTAGACGTTGTACACGTTGCTAATGACCCGGTGAGCATGAGAGGATATGTATATGAAAAAGATAAAGAAGGCAAGGTTTCAGCGAAAACAAGCTTCCGAAAGTATGGTGAAGTTGCGGTGACATCATATGAAATACCCCTTTTCTACAACAACCCACTCTCTGGAGATTACCAGAAATATGTAGGCGGTACCTATCACGCTATGGAAATTTTTAACACATACTATAAAGCCGAAGAATTGACAAATTCTAAGATCAAAGACCTGAGTCAATCAAATATTTCATGGTCGCGTATTTCTCAATGGTTGCCATGGATGGAAATGGGGAGTAGACCTGGTTGGATTATTGCCAACGCCACAGGCGAAAGTATCTTAGAGAAAGAAAAAGTATGGCCTCGACTTCAAAAAATATTAAAAGAGCGCTATCCAATATATGCAAACCCTCCAGCAAAAGATGATAAAAGATCTAATGAGACTTCTTGGACCGTGTTTAAAAAATTCTTAGCAGATAAAGGAGCGAAAACAGAAAAATCTAAACATTAATTAATCAATTATGGCACTAATTGTTGGACAAAAAGCACCAAACTTTAAACTAGTAGGTACCGATTTAGAACCGATTAACTTGGATGATTATAAAGGAAAAAATCTCATTTTACATTTTTTTCCATTGGCGTTTACAAGCGTCTGTACAGAACAGCTATGTACGGCAAACGGCGAAGAGAATGATTATGCTTCACTAAATGCAGAAGTTGTTGGGGTATCCGTAGATTCTCCTTTTGTATTGGATAAATTTTCTAAAGAGAATAAGTTGAATTTCCTATTGGGATCTGATTTTAATCGTGAAGTAAGTAAAGCGTATGATGTATTGTTTGATGGTGATTTTGCTGGGATGACTGGATTTTCTATGAGATCAGCATTTGTGATTGACGGAGAAGGTATTGTTCGATATGCTGAGACAACTGATGGTAAATCGCTCCCAAATTTTGAGAAGATTAAAAAGACATTAGAAAACAGTTAATAAGACTAACATGAAGATAACTAAAACAGTACTAATTTTTCTGATTATTGGCTTCCCGATTTTATTCGGAAGTAGTAAAGCAATCGTTGACCAAACTCTAAAAGATTTTAGTGATTGTAAAGGTTGCCCAGACATGAAGATAATTCCGGCAGGGTCGGTATATATTGGTTCTCATGAAGACGAAATAGGCCGAAGAAAAGGAGAGCGTACAAAAATAAAAGCTACGATTTCTAAAGCCTTTGCAATCGCAAAGACCGAAGTTACACTGGGTCAATATCGTACTTTTATGAAGGAGACGAAATACAAATCTAAACAAGCTTTTTATAATGGAGAACCTTTGGTAGGATGTAATTTTTTTGATGGAAAAAGTTACGGATATGTAGCAGAGCACAATTGGAAAAATCCTGGATATCCGCAGCGCGAAACAGATCCAGTGGTATGTGTGAGTTGGAGCGATGCTGATGCTTATGCCCAATGGCTGACTAAAAAAACAGGAAGAAAATATAGAGTGCCTTCAACTGTAGAATTTGAATATGCATCTCGTGCAGGAAGTTCATCTCCTTGGTATTGGGGAACAGATCCTTCTGTAGCTTGTGAATATGCAAATGTTGGAGACAAGGCATTCGCGAATAAGTTTCCTAGTAGAGCTTCTTTTCCATGTAATGACGGTTATGTATATACAACGAAGGTAGGAAGGTTTAAACCAAATAAATTTGGTTTGTATGATATGGTTGGTAATGCTTGGGAATGGACGAATGACTGTTTTCAAAATGATTTGACCAATGCCCCAGTAGATGGTTCTTCTTGGATCGAAAATACGGATGATGCGTGTATTTGGAGAACACCAAAAGGAGGTAGTTGGATTAGCGGCATCTCATGGAGTAGAGCAGCGGTTCGATCACGTGATGGAGCAGATTATCGCAGTTTTATGCTCGGTTTTAGAGTCGCTGCTGAACTAGAAAAATAGAATAATAACTAACAACTATAGATATGAAAATAATTAAAAAAGTAATATTCATTTTCGCAGTTTTGGCCTTTATGATTAGTTGCAAGGAAACGAAGAAAGTAGAAACCGAAGAAAAGACAGAAACAGTAGAAAGCGTAGCAAATACTCCAGAAGAACAACTTGCTGAAATCATGAGTTTTTGGCCTGGAATGTATAATAATGATAAACAGATCAAAAAAGCTAAAGAGTCAGGAGAAGATGTTTGGCTATTAGATGATTCTGGTAAAGATGGTTGGTTACAAATAGAATCGCACTACATTAAAATTAATAACCCTAAAATTGGAAATAATGTATTGTATGTAGAAGAATATAGAGATCATCAACCCGATAGTACATACCGTCAACGTATTTATACACTAAACGTGGATTCGACGAATACAGTTCGTGTAAAAATGTGGCCATTCAAGGATAAGAAAAAATACATAGGAGCTTGGAGGGATCCTAGCATATTAGATTCTTTAAAAGTTGAAGAAATAAGTGCTTATCCTGATAAATGTGATTTAATCGTCCGAAAAGAAGGTGATGCTTACAATATGAATATGAATGGAAAAGATTGTGCTTTTGGGAATAGCGTATTTAATTACCAGGTGAAGCTTACGAAAGATGTGTTTGCCTATCGAGATAAAATTACCACACTTGATACAGGTGAAATAAAATCGACTGCGGCAAATTATGCTTATCATAATTTAGACAAAATAAAATAAGTGAAACAAGAACTATGCAAACAACAACATTAGATATTCCGAGAGGAATTGGAAAAAGTGCATTAACAAGTTACATTCATACAGCTACGTTGTGTACGGTTGACTTAGAAGGGTACAAGCATTTTTATGGAGAGATCATGAAAATGAATATTGATGCCGTAAGTTTAGATCAAGATCAAAAAAATGAACAACGAAAATTTTGGAATATTCCTGAAGATATTGATTACGATTTGTACCATTGTTATCGACCAACAGTACCAAGTTTGATACAATTACGTATTCTTCATTTGAAAACCCCAACACCTCAAATTCACAATAGTTATAGCTCATACGAGTTGGGCTCTTTTTCATTAGGGTTTCCAACTTCAGATGCAAAAGGAATGGATAAAAGAATGCAGGAATTCGGAGTAAAAGCAATGGCTCCAATGCAATTGGGTGATATTGTACGAGCCAATGGCGATAAAGGACATTACTTAGAAACAATATATCAAGGGCCAGATTATTTGCATTGTGTTGGTATTGAACGTGTGAACTATCCACAATTAGCACCTTGTGATCCTGCAGATGGTTTTGGAGGGCCCGGATATTCGGCCTTTGTGGCCAAAGATTCTGACGCAGAGGTCGCTTTTTATACAGATGTTTTAGAACATTACATTCTATTTGATTCTGTTTGGGAAGCTGCAGACGCGGGTGCATTGGGTGTGAATACAGGAACCCCATTTCGTTTCTGTGGTATCTATGCAAAAGAAGCCGAACAAAATCATTATTTGCTGTTAGATTTTAAAGATGGTAATATGATTGATACAGGTGTACAAAGCTGTTTACCAAATCAAGGATTAGGGATGTATACTTTTCAAACAAGAGATATTGAAAAAGTAATGGCGAATGCCAAAAGCAATAACATTAAGGTAATTTCTGAAATACAAGAGGTATCAGATTATATTCTTGGTGTTGGAAAAGGATGTGTATTAGAAACTCCTAATGGCTTATATGTAGAAATTTTTGAACAACAATAGATGAAACCAATTTTAAAGAAATTTGCTGATATCCTTTGCGGAACATTAGACAACCAAGCACAAATTGATGCAGAAATCGCCGCGGGAAAACAAATTCATCCCTATGCAAAGCATGTTACGGATATTTGCGATCATAAAATTGTGAATAGACCAGACGATCACCCTGGTATATACATATTAGAGGAAAGTTACTATGTGCAGCCAGGTAAAACAGAAATAGAATTAAAACCACTCTTTTTCTATATCACTTCAAAAGATGACAATTCGGCTTTGTTGCATTCTATGCAAATACCAGAAGATATCAAACCTGAAGAGGCTACAAATGCAAACCAAGACTTGGTTTTTGATTGGAATGAAATTGAAATGCGTCCTTGGGGTCCTGCCGAATATACGTGGCATGAAGACAAACAATGCTTTACTGTTGATCATGAAGACCCTATTAACGGTGTAACCTTTCGATTGGTAGAAACACTAAAATATGGTGAACTATTTGTGATGGAATTGGTTCATAAAGAAGGGGTGAAATTAACACCTTATGATACACCAATTCACTATGTAAAAATATAATTATGAGCGAAAACAAGTCATTTTTAGGAATTTTAAGGATTGCAATTATTGGCGCAATATTGCTAATTGTAACAAATGGAATGACCTTTTCAGGGATCACAATTTTTGATGAAGCCATTCTCAACGAATTTGGTTGGTCAAAATCTGAATTGAAATTTAGAGATTTAGTAAATCTTGTTGCATCTTCTTTAATAATGCCTTTTGTAGGGGTTCTCATAGATAAATACGGTGTAAAGAAAATGATGGTGATTGGTTTGACGCTAATAGCGATTTTGTACTATCTATACTCTATGATACAAACCACGTATCATATGTATGCGATACATTTAGTGTTTGCGTTTGCGGTGTCTGGAGCAGGCACGTTGGCAACTGTAATTATGGTTTCGCAGCGCGTTACAAATAGAAGAGGAACAGCCATTGGTATTGCGTTGGCAGGAACATCAGCTGGTGGAATTATTATCCCACAGATAGGAAAACCGCTATTAGAAAATTTTGGATGGCGTACGGCTTTTCAGTATGAGGCCGTCATACCAATAGTTGTTTTGTTGGTTATTGTGGCCTTTGTGAAGCCTGTAAAGTTTAATAAAACAAAAGAAACCGACCTTTCTAAAAAAGATGAAGAAACGGGACTGACAGAAATTACATTTAATAAAGCAATCAAACAGCCGGTATTTTGGGCCATATGTTTTGCGGGTGTGTTTTGTTTTTACAGTATAATGGGGGTGATAAGTAATTTGTTCTTATATCTTAGGGAACTGAATTTTTCTGCAGCCAGTGCGGCGAATATGTTTAGCATATTTTTCGCTATTATTTTGGTAGCAAAATTGACATCAGGAGTCATTACAGAATATATTGATGAGTATAAGCTCTTTAGAATCCAGTTAGCGTTGATGATGTTAGGTACCGTGGGAATAGCTATGAATAGTGCAGCATTGGTTTGGCCATCTTTAATTGCTGTTGGTATTGGTTGGGGTGGATTGTACACACTATTAAATTATATTATTATAACCACATTTGGTGTGAAATCTGCTGGAAAAATTGGAGGAGTTATTTCTACTTTTGAGGGTATCGGATCTGGACTTGGCGCCTGGGTTACTGGTTTGGTTTCTGATAAAACAGGAAATTATAGCGCTAGTTTTTGGATTGTTGTTGCTTTATTAGGTGTAGCCTTAATTATAAGTTTCTTTATAAGGAAAATTGTACCAGAGGATTAGTTAGTGTCTTCAGAAACAACTTCATAAATATATTATATGCCTTCATCAATTGAAGGTTTACCAGGGCCATTTATTAAAAAGAAAATACCCAAAAGTAAAAGTACAATAGCCGAAAAACTTTCTTTTATGCCATGTCCCTCAGGTATGTGATAACTGAATAAGGCCACTGCAAAATAGATAATTAGAGGGATAGTAGCTAAACGAGTTTTATAACCTAGAGTAATTAAGGTATATCCAATAAGGACACTCCAAATGCCTAGATATGCGAAAAATATTGGTGTGGAAAATCCTAATCCGGTTAGGTTTTCTGCAAATTTATGAGCGTAACTTGGTTTGTAGATGCCACTCGTAAGAGAGGTGACTAAATAATATAAAAAGACCAATCTAAGTACCAATGGTGCATATGCTTTAAATTTCTCAAGTTTGTTTAGTAGTTTGAATATCATAAGTATTTCGTTCGCGATTAGTTAATTTTCACCATGCGAGTACCGCCGTTAGTACCGTTATATAAACTGATTAATGCATTCGGCATTTCTTCTAAACCAATACTAATATCTTCTAACGGATGAATTTTTCCTTCACGGATCCAATGGGCTAGTTGGACTTCATATTTCGGGTAATTTTCTTGAAAATCATACACAAAAAAACCTTCCATTTTTGCGTCTTTCAGGCCTATGCGATACATGTTTTTTGGACGATGATACGCTGACGGAGGAATTAAATACTCCGAAATTCTTCCACAAATAGCAATACGAGCTCTTCGATTTATTCTTCCCAGCACTTCATCTAATAACTGACCTCCTACATTGTCGAAGAACACATCAATTCCATTTGGGAAATATGTATCTAATTTTTCATAAAGATTTGGTTCTTTATAATCTAAGGCAATATCGTAACCTAATCTTTCGGTAAGTAAGGTACATTTTTTAGCTCCTCCGGCAATTCCAACTAGTGTAGAACATCCTAATGCTTTGGCCACAAAACCCGCCATGCTGCCTACACTCCCCGCTGCACCAGAAACAAGTACATAATCTCCTTTTTTAACCTTACAAATATCACGCATTCCAATGAGCGATGTAAAACCGTTCATACCGAGAGCACCAACACCATACGAATGACTTAAATCTTTGGTATTCATTTTATAGGTCATATAATAAGGATCATTGGTAATCACACCGTATTCACGCCAACCTAATTTCGTTTGCAGCATATCCCCAATTTGATAGTTGAGAGATTTACTCTCAACAACACGGCCAACACCTCGTCCTATCATAACATCACCAACTTCCATAGAACGTTCAAAAGAAGTTTCATTGGTCATATAGCGTAACATTACAGGAGCTACCCCTAGGTATAGGGTTTTTACCAATACTTCTCCATCTTTTATTTTTGGGATAGGCACTTCTTCCATGCAAAAGTCGCTTAACTTAACCAACCCGATGGGTCTACTTGCCATGGTCCATTGCTTCATCATGCTATTGCGTCTTTATTTTTCTATAAAAGGGGCAATGTTATGGGTTTGACTTATCCAAAGTCGTTCACCATCAGGACCACGCATTAAAAGTTGAGTAAAACCTTTTCCATTCTCTCTTGCTTTAGGTACAGAGAGTATATTATAGCCGGCCTTCGTTACTTTTTTATAGATTGCCATAACATCTTTTACCATGATCAATATTGCCATTGATCCTCTAACAGGTTCTATTGGTGAAATAGGAGGTTGTTTCATAAGAGAACCATCTGCTTCTCTAATTTCAGATAGCCCAATATAACCTGTATTTAACAACAAATTTTCAGTGTTTTTTAAGCGCGTGGTGAGAACTGTTAAATTCATAGTTTGACCTGGTTTCATTCCTGAAAAGGGTACTAAACGTTTATCGTCAAGACCTTTTCGTTCATAAAAAACCCGCAATCCTAAAATATCCCGATAAAAGGATAAACTCTTTTCTATACTTTCTACATTGATACTTGTTCGAGACGGAAGTGCGCTAACTATTTGCGGTTCTGTGTCTGGCCATTCAGGGCTATAGTTTTGACCAATTAGCGATATACTATATAGGGCCAAAGAAAATAGAAAAATCGATTTATTGAGCATAACTTTTACTTTTAATTATTTGATACAGTAGGATGAGGTGTCCATCAAAATCAACAAATGCCTGTTCGATATAACGAATTCCGTCGGTACTATCTTGAATAAGGTCCAGCGTTTCTAAACCCAGTTCTTGTAGTTGTTTTATAGTGGCAGATAAGTCATCTACTTTTAGTACCGAAACTGAGGTTCTAATTCCATCTTGTTTAGGTAGATCAACTCCTTTTATTTCGGTTAAGGCAAAAGTTCGTTCTTGAATAGGGCTATCTAAGGCTACGAAAGTTGCTGTTGCATTTGAAGGAATATTAAAAACAGGGTAAGAGTATGAATTGGTGTCTGATTGTTTTATATAGTTCACGGAAAACCCAAGAATATCACGATAAATAGTAAGCGATTTTTTGTAATCAGCTACAGCTAACGTATTTCTTTTGTACTCAAGTGACATATTGATTTAGATTTATTTTTCCATCAATTGATATAAAACTATTAAATGACCGTCGAAGTCTACAAAGGCCTGTTCTATAAAAGTAGAATATTCATTTTCATCTGTTTTAACATCGGTGGTTTTTAGGCCTAAGGCTTTTATTTGATGGATTACTTTAGCTAAATCATCTACTTTAATTACAGAGGCAGACATATGAATGCCTTCTTGTTTCGGTAACGGCACTCCTTTTATTTCTGTAAGTGCAAAAGTGCGTTCTTGGGTAGGACTATCTAACGTAGCAAAATTCAAATCGGCTTCGTTTGGTACATTAAACACGGGATAAGAAAATGAATCTTTTTCTGAAGGTTGAATATAATTAATGGTAAAACCTAAAATATCACGATAAATACTTAATGAACGTTCTAAATCGGCAACGCATAGGGTAATTCTTTTATATAATATAGACATATCTTTGACTGTTTATTAATTAGCTTTCTTGGGCGGATTGTATCGACTTATACTATCCATTAATAGTTTCATTTCCTCACCTGTTTTTGGGAGTTTATTTTTTTCTATATTCAAATGATTTATTGGTATTTCTTGTTGGTATTGCTGAAACACAGGTTCGGTCATTTCTAGGGCGTAGTTCGGAATCGTCCTATCTTTTCTAAATGCTGCAATAGGAATTTTTGCTTCCACAATACCATCTTCTTCCTTACTTGGATGCTTTGCCAAAATTTTTCCATTAGGGTCTAGGATGACAGATTCTCCTGCGTTATATCCAGTACTTATAGGCAGTGTAAAGTTTGCCATTGCCGAGTAAAAGTCATTACTCCAAGCTGTAAAAACAACATCCTCTTCAGCAAATAGTGTTGCAGTTCGTAACATGATTTCTGTTCCGCGCATTGCGAAAGCGGCATAAATAAAAGGATCAAATTGTACTGTACTAACGGCAATATTACCAAACTCTGTTTGCAATACTGGAAATTCTTCTTCAATACCATATTTTTTACGATAGGCATCACGAACGGCCTCAATGGTCGTTGTGGTAATCTCTCGAGTCTTATATATTCTCTTAATATTTCTTGATTTCCAAAAAGTCTTCGCTATTGTTCCATCTCTTCCTAAAACAGTATTGATACTTAAAATATGATCGGGCCAATCCTTATCGCGTACATAGCTGCCGAAAATAACATAACAATCACAAGATTTCGCAATCTTTCCTAAACGTTCTGTTTCTGCGCCCGGCACTTCAATAGTAAATGGTAATTTCTCTTGTCGCGTACCTGAGGAATATCCAGTTAATGGAAATTCATGGAACAATATGATATCTGGCTTATCACCTTCGGTCATCGCCTGGTCGGCCATTTTTTCCATGTAGTTTATGTTTTCTTCTAACCCTTCTTCAATTGATGGGAAACTAGACAGAGATTTTACCCGGGTTTGCATCACTTTTAAGACAATGGTATCTTTTTCTAACGCTACGGTAGGATATGTTCCATCGGGATTAACTAAGGTTGTAGTAGCAGAAGGTACTGTATTGGTTGTTTTCTCTATAGTAGCTTCTTTGCATCCACAAACAATTACTATAGTTAGTATTAAGAAGTACGAAAATAATTTTGTCTTCATTGTGTTTCAGTTTCATCAATTAATTCTATAAACTCTATCCAAACACCATCCGGAGAGCGAACGGAAAAGGCTTTCAGCTGTCCATAAGGTTCAATAGTCAAGGTTTGTACTTCTGAGTTTAATGTGAGTCCTCTTTCTTTAAGCGTAGTTGCATAAGCGTCTGCATTTCTAACAGGAAAACGATACATTAATATGCCTAGATTAGGAGGTTTTGCGAACTCCGCACAATCTTTACCTTTAAGTTCGTTTGTATGAATATATTCAATAGACCCAAAATTGTTTATATCTGGCCTCACAATGTCGATAGGTACCGTAATGTCTTGGTTTACATTAGGAGGAATACCAATTACATTATGTCCAGTTTTACGATCTAACCCAGGGGTTTGAAAAAACATATGAAAACCTAATTTATTGACGAAAAAGTCATATGATATTTTCATATCGCTCACCATTACAGACGAATTGAAAATACGACTTGTTTTTTTCATATGATCAAAATCAACTAATGGAGGTGAGAAGCGTTGCATAAAGGCGATGACGATACCATCAGGTCCTTTCATCAACACTTCAGAAACATCATATATTCCGAAAACATAACGGAGCGGATCTGAAACTCCGTTCCAACCTTCATCTTGCAATTCTCGATACCAAGAATCCATTTCTGGGGTTCTCATATTTACATCAAAAATACCACCTGTATCCCAAACATTTGTTGCAGAACGAATTTGACGTTGTTCGATATTTTTAAATTGTACTATTCGAACGAACCCTTCAATATCTTCAGGATTTCGTAATACCGCTTCATCAATATTAACAGATGCATCTAAATGCCATAATTGTTTAAGTGAATCACTGCTTTTTTTCTTGCTAATCAACTCCCATCCACATACTCGCGTAAAAAAGTCAACCCATCTTTCAAAGTTCGAAACACTAAAAATAACTTCTTGAAACCCTTTTATAGATGCATCTTCTTTAGAGAAATTAAGATTGTGTTTGAAGTTTTTCATAGTTTATTGAAATAGAGTTAGTACATTATCCTAAAAGATTAAGTATTTCTAAAGCTGCACGTTCGCCTGATTCCATGGCTCCTTCCATTCCTCGATTCATAATAGCGGTATGTTCTCCTGCAAAATGAATTCTTCCAATAGGATCGGCCAATTTATTAGCAAATTCAGTTATTTGTCCAGGTTTCCAATAAGCATAGGCACCACCTGCGTAAGGATTGTTTACCCAATTCCAATAGTACACGAATTTCAAGCTTCCTTTTAAACTCGGTCGCATTTCTTCTAAAGTTTTGGTAACGGCAGCAACCGCATCTTTTTGCGACATTTTATTTACTTCAAGAGCAACATTACTATTTAAAAAAGCGACACAACTGGTTACCTTATCCGGATTCTGAATATCATTTTTCAATGCCATAAAACGACCGGCTAAATTATCACACCACATGCTTGGTGGTAAGTCATCTTCTTCCCAGTATTTTTTTGTGGGCACATAATGTACTTGTACAACAGGAGTATAATCTAAGTTTTGAATTCCTGATTGTTGCAACCCTGTGGTGGAAGGTGAAATTTTTATTCTACGAAGTGCTGAGGTCGGTAATGTTACCAAACTATAACGTGCGCGTAGTTTTTTGTCGTTATCAAGTGTTACGGTAACCGCGTCTTTTTCTGATGCAATACTTTTTACTGGGCTATTTTGTAAGATATCTTGTTTAAACGCTGCTCCCATTGCTTCTGGAAGTCGTTGATTACCGCCTACAATGGCGCCACCTTTGCCATTTGAGGCCACCTGTTGCTCTATCCATGTCATTATTTGAAAGAACATTAATATTGAAATGTTCTTTGCATCAACACCATAACTTGAGTTCGTATTCATGGCTAATTTAATAGCATCTTCAGAAAATCCTTCTTCTTTAAGCACAGCATAAACAGATTTATCCCAATTTTTGTACGTCGGATTTCTCCAAGCCATTAAATCTTTTTTCGGAAGCGGATTTAATTTAGAAAATAGCGGCCATGCCGTATATGCAGGTAATGATTTTCTAAATCCTTCGGGCAATGTGTTAAGTTTGTGCGAAGGCCAATCACTAGGGAGTATAAAGTCATTCTTAATACTATAAATTAATTCACCTTTTCTTGATTCCGTGCGCGGACGCATTGGACCAATGTTGACATTGTATTTTTGTGAGGCATCTAGAATTCTAGCATAACCACCACCAATACCGTTTGCTCCAAGTTCTGGATGACCTGGCACATCACTATCTTTCGCGGTGTGTACTCGACCACCAAGACGATCAGTTGCTTCAACGATCTTTACTTTATAGCCAAACTGCTCAAGCTGCAAAGCTGCATTTAATCCAGACAAACCTGCACCTACAATTATTACATCTGCATCGAAAGACTTGTTTCCAGTATTTACACAAGACTCTAAACCAAAATAAAATGGAGCAGCGGCAAATAATATACCTGTTTTTTTAAGCATTTCCCGACGTCCAGAATCATGCTTTTTACTTGTTTCTTTTTTCATTATTCATCCCAAGTTAAAGGTTCTGCAAAAATATCCGGTTGCTTTTCTTCAGTTGCAGCTATAAAATCTGCAGGTAAATCATCTTTACTAGAAAACGTACTTCCACTAGATGTCCAAATCATATGCCCTGGAGTATCGGCCATTTTTAAAATAGACAACCAAGAAGTTTGACTCGTCCAGTGATATTCTGCGGGAATATGAGTATATGATTTATCATAGAGGTATTTCTTATCAATATCATAGGTGTCTAAGGTCATTTCAGTACGCCATGTTTGAGATTTCTTTTCAAACCATTTTGTAAAGGCATGTCTTGTAATGTGCATTTTATCTCCCATATCCGTAAATACTAAATTCAAAGGAACGCCAATGGCAGTGCTTTCCATATTAAAATTTGCATCAACTTGAGGGCCTTCAGGTGTCATTATCCCTCCACGTATACCGGCTCTAAAAGGAGGTACTTCTATTTCTTGACCAGTATAAGGATTGATCATTTTACTCAAAAAAGCTCCAGTGTTAGGATCTCGATATAACAACCATCCTTTTGACTTCGTTTCTACGTTTCCATTATCTAATAATCGCATAATTTTCATGCCGCAACCCGAATATCTAAAGACTTCTTTTCCGAAAACATTTAAACTATCTGGTTTATCGGGTCTAATCCCAAAAACACGGCCTTCAGAATAAGAGAAAGTCATTTTACCAGAAATATCTCCTTGTATTTTTTCAAAAATGAGGAGTTTATCTTTTGGGTCATTTAAGTCATAAGCGATTTCTTGACTTTTTGTTTCAGAAGAACTTTCGGTTTCTGTTGAAGTCGGTTCTTTGCCGTTACAGTTCAATAAGAGAGCAATCGATAAAAAACTGAATACAGCTTTTTGACGAATGGGGTTCAAGCTTTTTCTACGTAATTTCATTGTAATAGTTTATTAGTTATTCTTTGCATTCACATACGGCAGAAGCCCATCCCATTTGGAAACCAATTTTATTACTCTTTGGTTCTGCAAATGCCAGGGCTACGGAAGCTTTTTGACCTACTTCTTTAAAACGAAGAAAGAAAAAGTCAGAATCTTCTAAATTGTAAAAGGGGTATTCCTTATCTCTTAATTGAATAAAGTACTTTTTTCCATTTATCGGATTCAATACTTCTGCGGTACCACCCTGATTATGAACTCTCAACCCTGAGTATTTTTTATCGTTTTCACTAGGTGCGTAATAAGCGGTCTCGAAAAATGATACCTCACAATAATAATACTTTACCTTTTTCATTTTATGAGGTTCATCATTCGGATGGCCCTTGAAAAAAGAATCATTACTAACAAGAAAGGTACGATCGACACGCCAATAATTTTTTTCAGAAATGATGATGTCATGAACAGAATATCTTTTTTTATCACCTTTGCCAAACTGACAAGCTTTGTCTCGCATACTTCCATGATATTGATTTCCTTTACGTTGAAAAATGACATCACAACCGTCTAATCCGAATAGATCTTCTTTCGTTAGATTTTTAATACTTTGTTCATGCGTATCTGCTGCGATTGAGAATTTAGGAGCATCTTTTAAGAAATAAAGCTTCATTGCAATGCCCAATTTTTTCTCACCGAGACTCTCAAAAGAAACAATACGCTGTCTCACAATATTTTTAGGATCGTTGTTTAAATATTCTTCAACATAGAAAACATATTTTCCAATGTTTTCTGCCTCAATACGCTTGTGAATAGCGTGCATCTGATCATGTTTTTCATCGGCTTTACCCCACCAATCACTACGAGCTTCAACCCATAGCTGATCGTCGTTATCGAATTCACCTTCAAACCATTTTGCCAGAACCTGTAAATCTCTCACATTTGGATCTCCAAAAAAAGAAGTGGCAGACCCAAATGAAACTGCAAAAAACGTCAGTAGAGATGTTAGAAATATGCGTGATGTTTTCATGATATCGTTATTTTACGCATTGAGAATAATGTCTAACGCGGCGCGTTCACCAGATTCGAAAGCACCTTCCATTCCGCGTTGCATAATAGCTGTGTGCTCTCCTGCGAAATGAATATTACCATGTGATTTTCGCATGTGATTTCCGAATTTTTTCACCTGTCCTGGTTGCCAGTATACCCAATCGCCAGCACCATGGATATCACGTTCGCATGACTGTACCATGAGTCTTTTTAAAAGGCCTTTTGTTGAAGGACGTATCTCGGCCAGTTTTTGTTCAACATAGTTAAAGACCTGATCATCGGTCATCAATCTAAATTTTAAAGATTCTGGTCCATTAATAAAGGCTAAACCTGCGTAGGGGTCGTTTTTTGCTCTTTTGGTACGAACAGCGAAACGTTCTAATGGGCCGTCTGTCCACATATTAGCCTCCATTCCATCTTTTTCCCAATAAGGTTCTTTAATGATAAAGTGTACTTGAACAGACAAGCCATAATCCATTTGGTCAATGGCTTCTTTGGTAATTCCTTTAATGTGTGGTTCGAAAGTCACATTACGAAGCACTGATATAGGAATACTACAAATTACATGTTTTCCTTTGTATTCACTACCATCGGCACAACTTACTTGCACTATTCCATCTGCTTCTTTAAAACCAACTACGGTCTTGCCTAAATGCACCTCATTTTTAAGACTCTCTGCCATAGCACGAGGTAAGAGTGAATTACCACCTTTAATCATCTTCCATTCTTTACCATCACCAAAGGCTAGCTTACCATTTGCATGAGAGTTTACATGATAGCGACGTAGTTCATTCATAGCAGATGTTTTATGCATTCCACCAGCATGTATAATAACATTCATTAAGTTAATGGTCTCTTCATTAACTCCTTTTGATCGTAAATATTGATCATGAGGAATGTCATACTTATGATATTCTGGCTTTAGCCAATCATCTAAAGGTTTATCTTGTAAAGGATTATCTTTATGAGAAATAGTAGATAAAAAACGATGTGGTAATAAAGAACGTTCGTCTCCTTCTAAAGGATTTAGCTTATGAGACTCCCAATTATCTGCTGTGATGTAATTGCCTTTAATATTATATAACCAAGGTCTATTAGGGCCACCGCTAACATCTGGATTATACATTTCAAGATTTAATTTATTCACCGTATTAATCATACGAGCATAACTTGCACCAATATATTCTCCTGCAGCCTCAGGTTTTCCAGGAACATCATTTAAGGTATACACACGACCTCCAAGTCGCTCGCGTCCTTCAACAACTTGCACATCATATCCTGATTCTTCTAATAGCATTGCTGCATGTAAACCAGAAAGACCGGCGCCTACTACAATTACATCGTGAGACGACTTCACTGGTTTTCCTTTTTTACTAATGTATGGAGCAGTCGTCGATACATCTTCTTTTGTTGGAGTACAACTAATGGGTACAAGTAATCCTGCAGAAGCTCCTGCTAATCCTTGAATGAATTTCCGTCTGTTAGTTTTCATAATGAATCGTTTTATGGTAATTTATTCTTTAGTCACATCTTTTAAATAAGCAATAAGGGCATCTTGTTGTGCTTTTTTCTTCACACCAACAAAAGCCATTTTTGTTCCAGGTACATATTCGGCTGGATTTTCTATCCACAGGCGAATTGTTTCTTCGTTCCATACAATGTCTTTATTAGTTAACTCTTCCGAAAAGGCAAAACCTTCGGTTAGTCCAGCTTTTTTACCAAAGATTCCATATAAATTTGGGCCAACTTTATGAGGCTCTCCTTGTTTCACATTATGACAAGAGGCACAAAGAATAAAGAGACGTTTTCCTAAACTATTCGTTGCCGCAGTAGTTGCTTGCTTGGTTTGATTCTGGTTATCATTGGGTTTGACTGCTTCAATTTTTTGCGAGTCAGTATTTTTTGTTTTAGTCTTATCTTGTTGAGGTTGTTTGTTACAAGAAATAAAAGTAGGGGTAAACAATACTAGAAATAGAATGATGATCTTTTCTTTTGCTATTTGTAATTTCATTTTCAATATTTTAATAAACAAAATAGTTTAATTCATTAATAGTTAATAAAATTAACTATTTTTTTTATATTTTTACTGTATTAAGATAAAAAAAATAGGAAGAAGTTTAAATTTCAGCTCGAAAATTGAATTTTTAACAGCACATTAACTTTTAATATATGAAAAATAGACGACTTGTATTGGCGGCTCGCCCAGAAGGGCTCCTTATAAAACCAACTGATTTTAGAATGGAAGAGGTAGAACTTCCTTTGTTAAAGAATGGAGAGTTCTTAATAAAGGTACTATTTTTATCTGTTGCCCCTGTAATGAAGTTTTATATGCAGGATGGTGCCGGAATAGAAGCGCCGATGCAGTTTGGTGACACGATGCGAGGACGTGGGGTTGGTGAAGTTATTGAAAGTAAAAATAAAGATTTTCAAATTGGTGATATTGTTCAAGGTAAGTGTGGATGGCAAGAATATAAAGTTTGTGATGGTACGCCATATCATATGATGTATAAGGTAAAACAGCGAAAGGTACCGTATTCAACGGCCTTAGGAGTATTAGGAATGACTGGTTTTACTTCTTATTTTGGTCTTTATCATATTGGTAAATTGAAAGCTGGTGAAAACGTCTTGGTCTCAGCGGCAACTGGTGGTGTAGGATCTAACGTTGGTAATTTAGCGCACATAAAAGGATCTAGGGCAGTGGGTTTGGCAAGTACTGATGAGAAATGCCGTTTGCTAACTGAAAAGCTAGGATACATTGGAGCTATCAACTACAAAACAGAAAATGTAAGTGAACGTATTGATCACTTTTTCCCAGAAGGAATAGATGTGTATTTCGATAATGTTGGAGGTGAAATATTGGATATTGCCTTAGGCAAAATTAGAAGATATGCACGAGTGGTTCTTTGTGGACGTATTTCTCAATACGAACATAAACAAGATAATTCTCAATATGACTTAAAAAATTGGTATCGACTGGGCCTCAACAGAGCCAAAATGCAAGGTTTTTTCATCTACGATTTTGAAGCGCAATTTGATAAGGCTGAAAAAGAAATGGTACAATGGATCGAAGATGGGCAATTGACATATCAAGAAGATATACTTGAAGGTTTAGAAAATATGCCGGTTGCTTTAAATCGATTATTTGAAAAAAAGAATATTGGGAAACAACTTGTAAAAATTGCCTAATTACTGTTCTTCTAAATTTTTCAAGAGAGCGTCTAAACCAGCCCTGCTATAATGTTTTCCTTCTTTGAATATTGCATTTATATCTTTTGTGTTTTTTATATTCTCTAAAGGATTTGTATTTAGAATTATAAGGTCAGCTTTCATTTTTTCCTTAATACCGCCAAGTTCATGATCTAACTTAAAATACTTAGCAGGATTAATAGTTGCCGTTTTTAATGCATCTATTGGTGATAAACCTGCTTGTACCAAAGAGGCTAGTTCTTGATGCAGACTCAATCCTGGCATTAGGTAAGCAATTGGAGTATCAGTACCTGCCATAATTGGAATGTCAAACTCATATGTTTTTTTTACCATTCTTTTATTAAAATCAGATTGCTTTTTAAACACTTCTGATATTGCATAATCCTTGAGCACATTGGACCTAACTTTCCAATAATTCCCGATTGAATCGGGCAAATACTTATAACTTATTTGATAAGATGAATCGGCAAAATACTTATTCGTTAAAAATGTATTTAACGTGAGAGTAGGTACTTGCCATGTGTCATTCTTTTTGAGGGTGCTAAATACTTTTTCAGCCTTCGCATTATCATAATTTTCAATAGCATTTGCGCGTTGAGCTTTATGAATACTCGCCCTTAATGTGCCTCCAGAGGCATTATCAATATTTTTTAACAGTTCTTGACGTTCAATAAATAACTCCTCACTATTCGAGGCGCAAGAGAGTTCTAGATTTCTTAGATGTTCCATACTGCTCATACCGGCATTTGAAGCCGAAATAACATCCATACTTAATGGAACATGCCCTGTAATTTTAAGATTATTTGCCTTGCCAAGTTCACATACCATTTTGAATTGTTCAGAACTCAGCATTTCATATGCTTTTAATAAATCTACTTTTTTTGAAACCAATAATTCAATATTTTCTTTAACCGAATTCACAGAACTAAGTCTTACAGAAAGTTCGGGGTGAGACGCATCGCTTCCGTCATAAACGTTGGTGTCACCATCTAATAAAGGTCCTGCTATCATTACTCTAGGAGCTTCTGTAGGCTTAGCGAGTGATTTATCTTTCCATTCTTTTACAAAATCTAATTTCCCTCCAGTATCTCTTACACTTGTAATTCCGTATGCTAAAAACAAATCAAACATTCTTGGTGCGAGTTCTTCGATATAGGCAAAGTGCACATGCGCATCCCATAAGCCAGGAATTAAATATTTTCCGGTACCGTCAATAATTTGATCAGATGGAGACAATTTGAATTCGTTAGTGTTTAAAATTTTGTGAATTTTGCCATCTTTTAAGATGATCGTTTGATTTTCTTTAACACCATCATTTGGATCAATGGTCGTAATGTTTTCAATACAAATGGCATCTTCGCAAATAGTATCATTTGGCGCGCAGCCAAAATGAAGTATTAGACAAAGCACTAAAAGGGAATAATATTTTTTCATAATTATAAGATTAACCCATGATACCTTTAACTAAACCCCCATCAACAGTAATCGTTTGACCCGTAATATAGTTACTCATCGGAGACAATAACCATAAAGCCAAAGATGCAAAATCTTTAGGGTTTCCAATGGCACCCATAGCAGTTTGACTTTCAAATGTTGCTCGTATTTCCTTTTCAGAAACACCTTTTAACTCACTGTTTTTTGCAAATAAATCTTCCATGCGTTGCGTGGCGTGATAACCTGGTCCTAGTATATTCAATGTTACCCCAGAAGTACCTATTTCTTGCGATAGCGTTTTCACGTATCCTGTCACAGCCAAACGCATAGCATTACTCAATACCAAATTCTCAACTGGTTGTTTGGTTGATACACTTTCGATATAGACAAATCGACCATAACCGTTCGTTATCATCCTAGGAAGCAAAGCTTGTGTCAAAGCAATTTTCCAACGTACCACTGTTTTATAAGCTTCATCCCAGTCAGATAGTTTTGTTTCCATTACCGGCATCGCAGGAGGTCCTCCAGAATTAATTACAGCACCGGTAAGAATGCGTGATCCAAGTGTTTCTAAAATAATATTTAATGTGGATTCTTCTGAAATATCCCCACAAATAATTTCTATATGCGGACTACTATTTTGTAAGGTGACAAGCTTTTTCTTTGTACGAGCAACGGCAATAACATTGGCCTGTTCGGCTACTAATAACTCGGTTATTGCTTTGCCAAAACCACTAGTGGCTCCGCCCACTAAAAAGAGCTTATCCTTTAATTGTAAATTCATACTTTTTCTTCTTTTAATATCATATTTCTATATAACCGAATCATGCCCACAGCAATAAGACACATTATTACACCATACACGCCAGCAGTTGCCGCCATTTCTGGAGATTCTAATAATCCAATAGCAATGGCCATACCTAATACATTGTTTTGCATGCCACTTTCAATAGAAATAGTCGCCGCTTGTTTTGTTGTTAATTTAAAGCCTTTGGCACTTAGAAAACCAACACCTAAGGTTGCTATATTGAGCAAAACAACACTTATAAAAGAAGCCTTTAAGAACGTGAAGCTATCTCCAATTTCCTCTAGTTTCATAACCATAAAAATTAAGGCTAATACAATTACTATTATCGAACCCCATTTAATAGTAGGTTTACTTTTATTGGCCGTTAATGGAAATTTATAATTGATGAGCATTCCAAGAAAAACGGGCAAGGCTGTTAACTTAAATATATTAAATATTGTTTTACCCAGTGGAAGTTGAATAGATTTACCACTGGCGCCTAAAATTGCATCAAGAGAAAAATTGATAATTAACGGAATGGTAAAAATAGTAATGATACTACTAATAGCAGTTAATGTAATCGATAGCGCCGTGTCTCCTTTTGCTAAATAAGAAAAGAGATTTGAAACGGCACCTCCTGGGCAACAAGCACAAATCATAAGTCCCATAGCAATCATGGGCTCCATAGGAATGAGCAAAACAATACTATAGGCTATTAAAGGAACGAGCACAATTTGATTGATCAGCCCTGTAAAGACTGCTTTAGGAGCAGTACCTATTCGGGTGAAATCAGTCAAGGTTAATGTCATTCCCATACCAAACATTATTAAAAATAATAGTATTTGTAATAGTATTGGAATAAGTGCTAGTAGCTCAGTCATTTAGTTGAAATTGAGTTGACGTAAAAATAACAGATTTAAATTTGTCGCTTCCAGCAACGAATTATTTCGCTCGGCGAAGCTGACCAAATAGCATCATTCTTAGAAAACCGTTCTAAAACGCGTTCTAAATATTGAATACGATGCGGTTGTCCGAGTACCCATGGATGAATACTTAACCCTAATACTCTACCTCCTTGAGTTGAACTTTCTTTCAACATAAAATCTAAGGCATCCTCTACTTGATCGGCCCAATCTTCGGCGGAATGCAAATTATTTAAAATAATGAAATGATCATCTAGTTCAGTAGGTAATGGCATTGCGGTTAAATTACCGTCTTTGGTATGAAAGGAATACGGCATATCGTCATTCACCCAATCACAAAAATAGTCGATACCATTCGATTTTAATAAATCTGGCGTGTTTTCTGATTCGTTTTTCGCAGGACTTACCCATCCCTTAATTTCCTGTCCGGTGAGCTTACGAAGCTGATCCAAAGATCGCTTGATAATATCATTTTCCTCTTGCATATCTTGTCCACCATAATGTAATGTGTCCATGTTAAAACCGTGGCACATAATTTCATTTCCTCTTTCTTTAATTTTATCTAGTAAATAAGGAACACGTTCCGTCAATCTAGTATTCATAGCAAACGTTGGTGTAATGTTGTATTGATCAAAGGCTTTAAGAAACCTGTATATCCCTACACGGTTACCATAATCACGCAGGCTATAATGCCTCAGATCGGGATAGGGCTTAGTCATGCCCCCTGGAACCTTAAACGGAATGCCTTTTTGGTTAAGTGGAAAAAATTGTAAACCAACATTTATCCACAAAGCAACCTTTTTTTCGTTTGGCCATTCTATGGGTTTTCGATCGCTCAACATAGACCATTCGTAACGATTGTGATCCATGCCATAAGAGCGTTCTGGATATTTTAAATAAGTATCATTGAGCGTTCCCATGGTTCCTATTTTTTTGTTTAATATCTGCTTGCGCTAAATCGTAATAATTATCTAAAAAATATTGCGCAATCTCTTTTCCGGTAGTTACCCATACATCAGAGTGTCCTGTTATATATTCAAGAGCTTCTTCATAAGCCTTAATACGATGCGCGTTGCTAACCTGGTAATTATGTGTTGGAATGCACATAATTGTACCACTTTCGGCACCTTCTTTGTACAAACGGTCGAAGTTATCTTTTAATTCTTGCCCATATCTTCTTGGTGTTATTTTTTGAACCAAATATGCAATCGTATCATTCATTTCCAATGAATACGGAATCGATGCGAATCTTTTTCCACTTCTCAAATTGATTGGCGTCGGTTGATCATCATGAAATAAATCGCAAGAATAAAAACCTGCTTCATTGCCAAAAAGTTCGGTTCCTACTTCGGCAAAAAGATCAATCGTATTATCAGAATGTGACAGTGCGGGAGCTAAATAACCTGCACATTTTTGTCCTGTATGTTTGTAAATAGTTTCTATAGAATCTTTGATCATTGCACGTTCTTGTGTTTCAGTCATACCATAGGTGTATCTGGTATTATAAATTCCATGACTAAAAAATTCCCAATCACGTTCTTTACACAATTCGATAATTTCTGGATGATGATCACATAATGCGGTTGACAAAGAAATTGAACCTCTGATTCCATACTTCTCTAACAATTCCATTTGACGTGTGTGTCCAACTCTATTTCCCCAATCTCGACTTGTATATCCTGGTAATGCAGGGCTTGGTTGAGGCCAAGGTTTTCGAAAGGGGTTATCTGGAGGGTTTAATTCGTAGAACTCTATGTTCGGCGCTACCCAAAAAGCAACTTTCGCACCATTCGGCCATGTTATTTTAGGTCTATTTTCATACGGCCAGTAGTCATAATATCCCGGATCTTCTTTCATTATTGTATATTGTTTAGCCATTCAAACACTTCATTTATTTCTAATACATCGCAGTATTTCAACGACAAGTCTGTGAGATTTGCGTAATGATAACTTTCATGTTTATCAGCAACACATTCCTCAGGAATAATGGTACGATATCCTCTAGAAAGAGAATCTATGCCAGCGGCTCTTACACAACCAGAAGTCGATCCTCCTGTAAGCACTATAGTATCCACTTGATGCCAAACTAATAAAGATTGTAAAGGAGTCTCGAAAAAAGGAGAGGGCATTTTTTTTTCATAAAAAACGTCTGTTGAACGGTCTAAAATTAAACGATCATCTAACTGCGAACGTTCAGAGTTAAACTTAATATTTTGAAGACTATCCGGAGTATTTGTTCGCGTTCCCCATACTCCCGCATCAGCGGCTGTATCCATATAGGCTACGTTTGTCCAAACAACAGGCCAACCTAACTTTCTAAATGTTGCAGCTAATTCGTTTACATAATCTAGTTGTTTGGGATCATTTTCGTAGGCTGTTTTAAACAGATCAGTTCGGGTGTATGCCTTTTGAATATCAATATTCACTAAGGCTGCTTTTTTACCAAACCCGAATTGTTTTCTTGCCGGATTGGCTTTTACCTCAAAATAAATTTCTTTGGCGGTTTTATTAGTGGTTTGCATAGTTAAATGATTCTCTATTTTTTAATTTTTTCTTTAATTCTAGATGATTGCATTGAAATAATTTGCCATCTTTCATTTTCAAATTTCCAAATCACGGTAAGACGAAACTTTCCTTTGTCGAAATTTTTATATTTCCGTTCATTAATATAGTTCGTTAACACAATATTTTCTGCCAATTTTAAAAATTCAATATCAGAACTTTCATAGCTTTCAAATGTGTTTTTAATATTAATTAGGGCGATCTTTTTTGTATATTTTTTTCCGCTTTGCGAAGTGAGAATTAAGTCAGAGTGATATATGTCACTCACCAATTTTTCATCACTATTTAAATGGGCGTTTCGCAACTCCGAAATTCGATGTGTTATATCTATTTTGTTTTTATGGCTGACTTCTTGGGCGATTCCAATCAGCGAGAAAAACATACAGAAAAAAGTACCAGCGATTTTCATAGATTTAATCTTGTTTAATGATTCCGGCGGCTACCATTTTTTGAATCGTATCGTTATCAATATCTAATTCTTTTAATATTTCAGTGGTGTGTTCTCCAATTTTTGGAGGATCCATTCGCTTTTCAATGCGAGTTCCTTTATATTCTAGAGGAAATTTAGGTAGTTTAGTTGTTTTACCATCACCCATGTCAACTTGCATTAAGCTATTTCCTTTGTTAAGTTGTTCATCATTAAAAAGATCTTCGGGTCTACTTATAGGCGCAAAAGGAATATGACCTCTATCGCATCGCTCGATAATTTCAGCTTTTGTAAATTGTTTTACGCGTGAATTCAGTTCAGGGATGAACCATTCACGCTCGTCAATACGTTTATTGTTCGTCTCTAGTCGTTGGTCATTGGCCCAGTCTTCCCATCCAAAGACATCGCATAAACGTTCCCAATGTTTTTCACTGATAATTCCAATAAAAGTTTTGTCATTATCCTTCGTATCAAAAACCTTGTAAATGCTCCATGCGCTTACGCGCGATGGCATAGGCGGAATTTCATAATCAATTTGTGAGGCATAGGCCATGTGTTGTCCCATTAAAAAAGCACAAGTTTCGAACAATGCAGCTTTGACAAAACCACCTTCTCCTGTTTTTTCTCGTTCATATAGGGCCTGAAGAATTCCGATATAACCAAACATTCCTCCCGTAATATCAATAACTGAAGTTCCAGCCCTAAGAGGGTCACCTTCTCGTCCGGTCATATAGGCTAAACCTCCCATCATTTGTACTACTTCATCCATGGCATGTCTTTTTTCATAAGGTCCACTTAAAAAACCTTTTAAAGAACAATAGATAAGACAGCTATTAAAAGTTTTGAGTTTTTCATATCCTAAGCCTAAACGATCCATGGTACCTGGCCCAAAATTTTCTACCACAACATCATATTCTTTGACTAATTTGTAGATGAGGTCTATGCCTTCTTGAGATTTCAGATCGATCGCTAGACTTTTTTTATTACGATTGTAGAACCAAAAATAACCCGTGCCGAAACCTTGTAATCTTCTTGTGTTATCACCGTTAATTGGTTCTACATGTACAACTTCGGCACCCATATCTGCTAACATGAGTCCCGCACATGGTCCCATAACGGCATGGGTAAATTCTAAAACTTTAATTCCTTTTAAAGGGGCGTTGCTCATTTTATTCTTTTTTTAGAGATTCATAAAAAGTTGATGGAATGCTTTCTAAAGCTGTATTCAGCGTAGAGTTCCATCTGTTTAAAAAACCAAACATAGCAATGACACTTACAATTTCGATCATTGCTTCGTTGTCATAGTATTTCTTGAGAATTTTAAAATCTTCATCATTGACTTGGTTAGGTACTATACTAGCTTTAAGGGCTACATTTAAGGCAGCTTTTTCTGCATCGGTAAACATAGGAGACGTCTGGTATTCCCATAATTGCCCTAATTTTTTAGTATCCACACCTTGTTCATGCGCACCATAGGCTGCATGCGCGCTACAGTAATTACAACCACTGGCCTTACTAGAAATATGACCAATCATTCTTTTCAAACCTGCATCTATCTTTCCATCAGAGTATATGGCTTTGGCCAATTCGAAAAAAGAAGTCAACACTGCAGGTTTATGCGCCATAGTTAATCCATCATTCGGCAAGAAACCCATCCACGATTCTGCTTTTTGGAAGAGCTCACTTAAGTTACCTTCTTTCGGGTTTGTTATGGGGTCAACTCTATGCATACTAAAGGGAGTAGTTTCCGTTTTTCGTTAAATAGTTTACGAGTCCACCTTCATTTAGAATATCAATCATGATATCTGGGAGTTTTGTGGCATTGTAAACCTTATTTGCAGTTATATCTTTTACAGTTCCTGATTTTAAATCGACATCTAGTTTGGCTCCTTTTTGAATAGTATGATTTGCTATTTCTAATACCGGTAATCCGATGTTGATCGCATTTCTAAAAAAGATACGAGCAAAATCTTGTGCAATAACGACTGATATACCTGCTTTTTTTAAGGCGAGAGGTGCTTGTTCACGAGATGATCCGCAACCGAAATTAATACCCGCTACCAAAATATCACCTTGTTGAACGATCTTATTAAAGTTAGGATCTAAATCTTCTAACACATGATTGGCCAAGGTAGAAAGATCTAACGTTTTGGTATACTTTCCTGGTATGATTCGATCAGTGTCAATATGATCGCCGTAAACGTGTGCTTTTGCTTGTATGGTTGTTGTGCTCATTTTATAGTAAGTATTTTTTCGGATTCACAATACAACCTTCTAGAGCCGCTGCCGCTACAGTCGATGGTGCGCCGAGGTAAATATTAGAATTAGGATTACCCATTCTACCTCTAAAATTTCTATTTGCTGCAGAGATGACTACTTCGCCATCAGCTGGCACCCCTTGGTGCGTGCCTACACAAGGTCCACAACCAGAGGTTATCAATGACGCTCCTGCTTCAATTAAAGTGCTCATACTTCCATTTTTCATAGCATCTAATAATACACTTTGTGAGGCAGGTGCAATGACCATGCGTACATCGGGATGTATTTTTTTACCTTTTAATATTTCTGCAGCAATATTTAAATCTTCAAGACGTCCATTACAGCAAGTCCCAATAAAGGCGTAGTCTATTTTAGTACCTTCATAGATAGAAATATTATGCACATTGTCTGGGGATTCTGGAGCGCTTACTTGAGGTTCTAAATTAGAAACATCAAAATCAAAAACTTTTGTGTACTTAGCATCTTCATCTGGCATTATGGGTTCAAAATCATATGCTAATTCTAAACCTTTGGGATGTACGATTCCCGTTTTAGCTCCCATTTCTGACGACATATTTGCAATAGTCATACGACTCGCTAAACTTAAAGTTTCAAATGCTTCACCTGTAAATTCGATGGCTTGATAGGTAGCTCCAGAAACTGTTACTTTTCCTACTAAAAAAAGAATTAAATCTTTTGCTGTAACACCTTCTTTTAATTTACCAGAGCAATTTATTTTTATAGTTTGAGGTACTTTTAGCCATATTTTACCGGTCATCATAGTTGCAGCAAGATCTGTCGAGCCAACACCGCAAGCGAAAGCATTCAATGCACCATAGGTAGGAGTATGAGAATCGGCACCGATAAAGATATTACCAGGTTTTACATAGTGGTTCTCAACCATTACTTGATGACAAATGCCTTCTCCAATTTCGAACAGTCGCATACCTTGTTCTTTCGCAAAATCGCGCATCATTTTATGTAAATTGGCAATTCTTTCGTTAGGAGATGGTGCTGCATGATCAATAATCAAAGCACACTTGTCAGGGTTAAAAACCTTTTTCCCGCCCATTTCTCGAAAAGCTTTTATGGTTAACGGTCCCGTAGTATCACTCGCCATAGCTCCATCTACATCGCTAATTACGAGTTCGCCCGCAAACACTTTTTTGCCGACATGATTTGATATTATTTTTTCTGATATAGTTTGTCCCATTAGACTATTTTGATGTCTTTCTTATCTAATAATTGATATAATTGACCTGGTAAGGTAGTATCCATTG
This sequence comes from uncultured Flavobacteriaceae bacterium, assembly GCA_947500525.1. Taxonomy (GTDB): domain Bacteria; phylum Bacteroidota; class Bacteroidia; order Flavobacteriales; family Flavobacteriaceae; genus Aureibaculum. The sequence continues at coordinate 90,196 of CANMSH010000007.1, forward strand.
TTTGTTCTAGTTCTCTACTAATAGATGCAATTTTATGAACGTCTATTCCTGTTTCATATCCCATTTGATGAATCATATGGGCACTATCTTCGGTAGCTATGTTACCAGTGGCACTCTTAATGAAAGGGCAACCTCCTAAACCTCCAAACGCCGTATCGAATATTTGTACACCAGCATTAATGGCGGCGTACAAGTTTGCATAGCCTTTATTTTCGGTGTTGTGAAGATGCAAAACGACTGGAATATCTCCAGCTCTTTCCACCACTTTATACATAAGTTCCCCTAATTGTTTTGGATTACCCATCCCTGTAGAATCGGCCAATGCCAATTCGTCAATGCCAGTATCTAAATGATGATTGACCATATCTAAAACATGATTTTCATCAATATGACCTTCATAACGACAGCCAAAAGCACATTGAATTCCGCCTCTTACAAGAATATCATGAGATTTAGAATGCCTCACCATTTCTTTGAAGGTGTTTTTTGCTTCTGCTAAAGAAAGTCTCGCATTTTTTTTACTATGTGTATCACTCGCCGAAATTGAACAAGCAAGATGATTCAGCCCGGCATCAATTCCTCTTTCAACACCTTTTAAATTCAATACCAAACCACTGTAAATGACTCCAGGTTTTTTGGTGAGTTGTTCACAAACGGCTTCAGCATCTGCCATTTGAGGCACAAGTTTAGGATGCACAAAAGACGCAACTTGTATTCTAGTTAGACCAGCCTCTACTAACTTTTCAATATAAGCTAATTTCTTCGACGTCGGTATGACCTGAGATAGGGTTTGAAAACCGTCTCTAAGTCCTTGCTCTTCTAAGATAATACGTTTGGTATTCATATATAACAAAGATAACAAAATTAGTTAACTATGTTAACTAATTTTGTTATATCTTTACTAACGAAGTTAAATTTTATGTTAAAGTGGACTTCGCGATACTATTTTAATCCGCAAAAAAGAAATTATGAAGATACGTAACCCCTTTTCAGGAGCTTATGATTACGAATTAATGGAAGATTCTTCTCAAGACATACTAGAAAAAACGAAAAACATTCGGGCGGCTCAACGAGAATGGAAATTGCGTAGTATTGAAGACAGAGTAGCAATTCTAAAGAAGTGGATTATAAGTTTTACAGAATTTCAATCTGAAATAACAGATCAATTAGCCATTGACACTGCAAGAAAAAGAATCGCTAAGGTAGAAGCAGGAGGTATTATTGGTTTAATGCAAGCCTGGTCTTATAGGGCACCACAGTTATACAATCCTCCACCCCATAGAGCTTCAGCTTCGGCAAATACCGTACAAATTGGTCAGCAATGGGTGCCATATGACGTGGTTGGAGTTATCAGTCCTTGGAATTTCCCTTTACTTTTAGCATTAATAGATACGATTCCTGCATTATTAGCGGGCTGTGGTGTATTACTAAAGCCTAGTGAAGTTACACCTAGATTTATGGATGGTCTTGAGAAGAGTATCAATGCCGTGCCTGAGTTATCGCGTGTACTTAAATTGGTTAGAGGAGGAGCAGAGGCTGGGAAGGCCGTCGTGAACAATTCAGATGCTATTTGTTTTACGGGAAGTGTTCCTACAGGAAAAAAAATAGGTGCTGTGTGTGCCGAAAGATTCATACCAGCTTTTTTAGAACTAGGAGGGAAAGATCCAGCAATAGTATTGAAAGATGCAGATTTAGAGGTGGCGACCGATGCAGTTCTAAGAAGTGCCGTTGGAGCGACGGGCCAAGCATGTCAATCGTTAGAACGTATTTATGTAGATCATTCGCTATATGAAGATTTCGTGCAGTTAATTACTGAAAAGGCCATTAAAGTAACTTTGACAACTGATGGTCATACCGGACAAATGGGACCATTGATTTTCGAACAACAGGCCGAAAAAATTCAGGAACAAATTGATGATGCATTGGCTAAAGGAGCGAAAGTACTTACAGGAGGTCAAGTAAAAACGATTAATGGAGGACTCTGGTGCGAACCTACAATTTTGATTAATGTAGATCATACAATGAAAGTTATGACCGAAGAAACATTTGGACCTTTAGTTCCGATTATGGCTTTTTCAAATGAAGAGCAAGCGTTAGATTTAGCAAACGATAGTATTTACGGTTTATCAGCTTCGGTATTTTCTCAAGATATAGAGAAAGCTATTACCATAGGTTCTCAAATTGAAGCCGGTGCTATAAGTATTAACGATGGAAGTCTAACGAACAAAGTGTATGATGCCGAGAAAAACTCTTTCAAAGATTCGGGAATCAATGGTTCAAGAATGGGTGATGCCGGATTTTTAAGGTTTTTTAGAAAAAAAGCACTATTAATTCAAACGGCGCATCCAGAAACAATGGCAAATTTTGAAGAAACACCGTCCTAACAGAAAGAATGAAGGTGTGAGAAAAATAGTTAAAATAACAGCGTGCTTTTTCTGGATTACATTTCTTAGTTCTTGCGAACCTAATACTTTCAAGATAGACAAATATTATCCTATCGCCGATAAAAACGAATGGCGTTATGGAGCTCCCGAAGGTTGGAAAGATGGCGATTATATTTCAAAAATTGAAGAGGTAAATGACGATTTCGCTTTTCTCTTTGAAGCCAATGGTAACGAACTTGTAAAAGATAAGTTCACATTTGATAAAAACACTAGAACGTTTTTACATTATGATGCCACGAAAGCTGCGAAATTGCTGACGGTAAATAAAAAAGGAATTCAATATCATGGAGATACGTTTTCAAGTGATAGTAGTGTCGCCGTTTTCGATAAACCTATAGAATGGTTTAATAGTGAAGAATATGTAGGATCGACTTTGAAAGTTAAAAGAAACTACACTCGTTTTTATAGAGATGGAACAAGTCGAAAAGGAGTTTTTACTTTAGAACAGAAAATTGAGAAGAAAGAAGATGTCAATACGACCATTGCAAATTTTAAAGATTGCCTCAGGATAGCGTTTAATACGTATTGGGACTTAGGCGATGGTATGGAGGCGAAGTCAATTAATGTATATCATCATGCGAGAAATATTGGGGTAGTAAAGGCGTCAGCACGTTTTATAATTACTAAAAATGGTATAGAAATTATCAATCGGCTGGTAGAACCAAAATTAAAGTCCTATCAGGTAAACAATAGTATTGGTTCTTCGAAAAACTTGTCTGGTAATGTCTCTTTACCAAATATGGAGCGAATTAAAATGGCCACAGTCGTTTCTCAAGATATAAAATCCACGATCACCTTATATAGAAATTGGCTAAAGTATAACTTAGTGGAAGAAGGGATACTTGATAGTGTTATTACTAAAAGTTGGGGTACGCCTAAAATGTTAGGGAAGCCCTATGCTTTGTTGCAGTCAAAAAGTGGCGACGATGTTTATTTAAGAGTGGTTCAAGGAACGGTTCCCGAAAATTATAAAGCGATGACTACTTTTGGATGGAATGCAATTGAAATTATTGTTGACAACCCAGATAGTGTTTATACTAGTTTAGCTAATAGTGCATTCGTTCATTTAGATGGCCCTTCGAATTTAGGAGATGAATTATCTACAATTCGTGCTGTTCAGTTTAAAGGACCATCAGAAGAAGTTTTTTATTTTACAACCGACACAGGTGATAGATCAAAATCAACTTTATTGACACCTCGAGTGGCTATTGATCGACCATTTATTATGGTTGTTGCAGGGCCGAATGCCCGTACTTTGACTGATTTTTATAAAAGCACTTTTGGAACCAATGAAGCTTTTTATATTAAAACACCTATAAGTTTGGTAGCTTCGGCACAAGACATGCCAACTGATTACAAGTTTAATCTTGGTCTGGTAAGGTTAGGTGCGTTTAGTAATTCGATTGAAATTGATGGTTATTCTGAAAATGCTACTAAAAGATATGTGGCAGAAGGTGAATTACCGCCAGGTGTATCTATTGCCACATTTACCGTAAAGAATCTTGATTTGATTGACTCTAAACTATTTGTATCTGTTCCCACGAAACATTCGGGGATAGCCTATAAAGGTAATAGAACTGGTACAATTATTGGCCCTGCCGGCGAGATGATAGAATTAATTGAAGAGAAATAGTTTGCATTATCAAAGGCAAAAGCAACTAAGTTTAGAACTTAAAAAAGCCTCAATACCTTCCTAAGAAGGCATTGAGGCTTAACCAAAATTAAACAAATATTTTCTTACTTGACTGGATTCATTTTCTTGAAATACGTCCAACTTGTTTCATTAGGAGAAGTGAATTCGGTAGGCGCATGTCGGTATTCAGGTTTGTTTGCCAGAACATATTCAGTTAGAACCTTTGGCATTTTATCATAATCAGTTTCTAGCAATTTATAACCAGCACCTTGATATACCATATTCCCTTGGTGTTGCCCCATATTTAGCCAAGGTAACCAAGGCCCTAAACGAGTCCATGATATTGTACAATCGATACTATTTTTAGTAGGGTCATTTAGTTCCTTTTCTGAAAAGAAAAATTGAAATAACTCGGCTGCTTCATAAAGATCAGATTGTGAATTTTTAGGATATTCTTTCATAGTTAATGGAGACGGGTAAGCCAAAAAGATATCAGCATTCATGCAAATCATATCATCTCCCAATTTGTTATAATTTAACCCCCATTTTCCGTATTTACCATCTAAAACTTGTTTTTGATTCACCGGTGAATTCCATACATGTAAAACATCTACAGTCTCTTTTGTGTAAGGATTTTCAAATGTTTCTAAAACTTCTCCAGTTTTTAAATCGGTGTAAAGTAGCACTTCATTTGTTAAAAGATCATAACTATAATCACCTGTTTTAATTTGTCTGCCTATGTTGTACATCTGGAAACCCATTAAAGGTTTGTCTCGTTCTCCTTCAACAAAACCGTAAACCGTTCCGTTGGCATAAAAAATTACTTCTTCTCCATCTTTTAGAGAACCACGAACTTTTACAAATGCCGTTAGATTATCCTCAGCTTTGTCGAGATCTAGTTCTAAAGATGATGTCGTTTCTGATACAGATTTTGAGTTTTCATCGGGGTGTTGTTGGCAAGAAACAAATAGAAGTGTAAGTACAATTAGAGAAATTATTTTTGTGTTCATTTTTGAAAGTTTTGATTCACTCTTTATAATGTAAAAAAGGATAGACTTTTAAAAACCTACCCTTTTTTAACTAATTCAAATTCAATATATGTTTATCTAAAATTGATAAGCCAATGTAATTAATGTTCTTCTTGGGTTTTGTAAAACGGCAAAACCAAGTTGATCTGTGTAATTTCTATCAGCAATTTTTGCCTGAATTACTTCGTCCAATCCACCTCCAGTGAATAAATTCTGAGCCTTTTCACCATCAAAAATATTCTTAACTCTTACGCTTATCTTGAACTCATTTTCACCTACAGGGAATGCATAAAATCCACCGGCATTATAAATTGATAGACTTTGCTTGTCATAAATGTTAGCAGCATCATAATAGATTCCTGAGTACGTAAAACCACCAAAGTTAACCCCCCAAGTTTTAGCAACATATCCTAAGTTTAAGTTAAAGATGGTTTTGGGTTGTGCTCGTACTTGATTTCCGGCTAAATTTAAGGCCGTTTCTCCACCTTCAGTAACTAAGTTTAAATTTAACGGATTGTTGTTGTCATTAATGGCAGTCACTGTAGCACCCGCAAGTCCTTCAATAAAGTCATCATATTCAGACTGCTGTAATGTTACTCCAGCTCTTACCAAAAGACCTTTCAAGGCTTTCGGAGCATAAGCTAAAGCAATTTCACCTCCGGAAATGCTGTAAGAACCTGCCGGTCTTTCTTCAAATCCTCCTGTATCATTGTCAAATATCGTGGCGATACTATTATCAATAGAAGTGTTAAAATATGCTGCATCGATTGTTATGTCTCCAAGTCCAGCACGATAACCAATTTCAAAATTTTGAACCAATTCGTTATCTAAAACCTCGTCATTCGTACTATCTACAGTTTGGAAAGTAAATGAACGATTAAAGTTAGCATATGCTGCTGAATTTTCGCCAATTAGGTAGTTTGCACCTACTGAGAAAGAATAATCTTCTAGTTTCAATTCAAGATCTACTTCAGTAGCTGGATCCCAATCTATATCATTCTCACGGAATTTTTCAGGATCGTTGCTAATAAAACCTTTTTGCCAATCGTATCTCCATGCTACATTTATACTTAACTTTTCATTAAATACCATTTCATCACCAATAAAGATACCTGTTGCAGTTTCTTCTCTATGAGAAGAAGTATTAGATAAATAAACTGTTGGAGGTAACGTTACAGGAAATGCAAAAGAACCTGTGCTTAATCCAAATAAGGGTGTGAATGTTGGACGTGTACTTACATCCGAACCATAAAAATAGTTAAATCCTAAACGATCTCTATCTGCTTTACTGTAATACAAACCAGCAGTAAGGTTATGCTCAGAGTTCGCTCCTTTAATTACTTTTTGAATTCTACTTTCAGTTAAAAGCTCCCGATTTTGATTGAATGCATTTGCATTTAATCTTTGAATTGTTGAAGAAGCTTCAAATATGGTAGTAAGTCCTAATTCATTAATATCTTGTAAAAAGAAGTCATTAAATTTAACTTTCCCATTAAAATACCAGTCGCTACCTAAATGAAAAGTTGCATCTACACCTACATTTGCCCCTTTTGCTTTTTCTACACTTTCAGCTGGGTTCCATCTAAAAGGAGTTCCAGTGTCAGCATCAACAGCCGGAGCTGTATTAAAGAAAGCTGTTCTCACTCCTAACTCAGTAAGACCACTTGCCACAGGATCGTTGTAAAATGTATTATTTGTGCCCCAACCATCGGCAATACGATCGTTTTCTAAGTCCCAAACACCATCAACAACATTCTGAAATTCATTATTAAAGGTTCCTGCGTAAAATCTAAGTTTACTTTTATCAGAAATTAACCAATCTAAATTACCTCTCAATTGAAAACCTTTATCTCTATTTGCTTGTTCTTTGTTACCGGCGTCATTAAGAACATATCCACCAATATTGTAACGCACTTTATCACTTATCGGTCCATTAAAATTTAGGTCAGCTCGGTAATTAAAAGCGTCAGAAAATTTATGATCACTATCAGAAGTGTTATTATAGTTTGTCAAAGAGAATGAGCCTTTGTGCTCTGTGCCCCCAGTACGAGAAATAATATTGATCGCACCAGCCGCAGAAGATCGTCCAAACAATGTTGCCGCAGCACCTCTAACAACCTCAATTCGTTCTACGTTAGGATCGAAACCAAAAAATTCTTGCGTGCTTCCTGATTGATTTGCAATACCAGAAACGGGCATACCATCTATTAACGTTGTCAAGAAATTCCCTCCAGGAAATCCACGAATATTAAAACCACCTTTTCTACCTTGAGATTCGTCGGTAGTAATACCTGGTGTATTTTGAATTGCTTCCGAGAAAGTTTCGGGTCTTATTGTTTCTAATTCTTGTGCTCCAACACTATTAATAGAGGTCGTTGCTTGTAATTTCCTAATTGGTTTACGCGATGAAGAGACAACAACCTCGTCTAGCAAGCCTGTTTCTTCCATTTGAACGTTAATCGTGGTACTACTACCAACCGTAATTTGTTGACTTGAGTATCCAATAAATGAAAAGATGAGTACGTCTCCTTCTTTAGCTTGAATAGAATACATACCATCTCCGTCGGCAGTTACTCCCGTAGAAGTACCTTTTACTTGAACGGTTGCTCCAAATAAAGCTTCACCTGTTTCATCTGTAATTTTTCCTGTAATTGTACTCTGAGCGAAAATTGCTGTTGTAAACAATAAAAATCCTAGAGTACACATTAACTGAGTAAGGGTTTTTAGTTTCATGATTAAAATTTATCTGATTAAATTAGTTAGGTCCGACACTTATTTCTTGTTATTTTGGATCATTTAAAATGACTTAAATTTTAAAAATCGGTATCGATAATAATACACTAAATTAATAATTAATTTCATTAATCGTTAATTTAATTAACTATTTTTTATAAAAAAAAGAGAATTTTAGATGTATTTTAATGAAAATTGTAATCGGAAAAAGCTTTGTACCTTCAGTATTTACAAGGGTTTAAGTGAATTTAGCAATTCATTTTATTTTTCTAAAAAAAAAATAGCGTAAAAGCCTCAGAATCAAGAATAAATTTACAATTTTATCTTTTTTTATCAAAAAATGGGGGATGAGAAATCTTATTTCGTGTCAAAAAAATGACCAAAATTGCTGTCTAAATGGTCGACATAATTCTTTAAAAATTGTTGTCTATCTTTTTCGTTACTTCTTGACACAGCATATGCAACAAAAGGTTCTTTCACTTCGAAACCAATTAACCCTAAAATACCTTCATGAATATTTCTTAAAATATCGGGTAATGTTCTTTTATGAAATCCGTCTAGCGTATAAAAGGATGCTGGACTGCCTGTAGTGATGCTTAAAAAAGCTTGTTTTTCTTTGAAACGTCCGTCTTGATAGAAGCCATAATCTCCTCCGTATGCAAACCCATAAGCTAGAACACGATCTACCCATCCTTTTAATATAGCTGGCATATCAAACCACCATAATGGGAAATTGAAAATCAATATATCCGCTTTTTCCAGCGCGTTCATTTGTGTTTTAATATCACGAGCAAATGTACTTTCTTTACGAGCATGAAATTGTTCTAATGCATATTTATAATAGGTAGCATCAGATACTTTTTGAAAGTCGTTTTTCCCGCCAACGGCGTTAAATTGTGATTTATATAAATCAGAAAATGTCACGTTGGCTCCTTTCTCTTCAAAATAAGTTTGTGCCAATTTAGCTAAAGCAGTTGAAAAGGAATCTGAATTTTCATGTGCGTGAATAATAAGAATGTTCATTGGCGATAAATGTTTATTGAGTAGATAAGAATTCAATCATATGGGCAGCACATTCTTTAGGACGATCAAAGAATGAAAAAGCGCCGGCATTTTGGATAATTTTTCGACTTACATTCGGTAATATCTCAAGCAAATTTTCTTGTTTGCTTACAAAACTATCCAATACTCCTTGTAATAATAAGACAGGCATATCTAAACTATACAAGGCTTTCTTTCTGTCCCATTTTAAGATAGCATCATGGGCGTCATAGGGTCTTATACGTGATAAAATGCTATTCAAGTATGGTCTTATTATTTCATCGACTTGTGTATTTGGCATATACGATACGAATCGCTGCCAAGCTAATACTAAAGATTGTCCGTTTTCATCGAGAAGAACTTTCTTTTTGCTGGCTAGATTATTTTTAAAGGCTGCTGATTCTTCAGGAGTTTTTATACCACTTGTTCCAGATAAGACTACTTTTTTTACTCTATTCGGGTAGCGATAAGCAAGATTCATACTTATCAGAGCGCCACCATGATGCCCTAAAACATAAAATTTATCTATTTGAAGATGACTTAATAAAGCAACTGCCGCATCTGTAAATTCTTCAACTCCGGGTTCTTTTTCGGGATCATCAGACATTCCATGACCCGGTAAGTCAAAAAGAATTAACTGAAATTTGTCAGCCAAAAAAGGAACTAAACCGGCGTATTCTTCTAGCGATGAAGAGGCTTGATGAACGCATAAAAGGGCAGGCCCGTCACCAGACAATGCATAATGTATTTGACCATTCGATGAATTGAAATAACCTTTCTTTATGTTTTTATTTGATGTGATACGTAACATTATGCCTAGGGTTTTAAAGAGTTTAAATTAAAACCTCACTTAAATTGATGTGCTCAATTAGGTGATGAGGTAATGATTCATTAAAAATAAAGATAAATCTATCCATTATTTTTTGTCTAAATTAGTTAATTCTATTAATAATTAATAAGATTAACTATTTTTTTATTACTTTTATACGGAATTTAACGTATTTAATTCTAAATAACATGACTCAAATAGTGAAAGAAGCTGGCCAAGATTGGCAGCTAGAGTTAAAAGAATGGATAGCTTCTATGGAAGCCGTTATTCAAGATCAAGGAGATGAACAAGCGGCCCTTTTAATTCGTGAATTGAGAGCATTTGCCATTCGTAAGGGTGTAAAACTAGCGGGTGAGGCCTTAAACTCACCATACATTAATACGATCAATGTAAAACATCAACCTGCCTATCCCGGAGATGTTTCGTTAGAAACAAAAATAGAAAATATCAATCGATGGAATGCCATGGCTATGGTATTACAAGGGTATGATAGTGGAGAAGGCGTTGGAGGTCATATTGCCACATATGCATCGGCAGCGAGTATGTACGAAGTAGGTATGAATCATTTTTTTAGAAAAAAATCTGATGATTATGGGGGAGATTTAGTGTCATTTCAACCACATGCGGCACCAGGTGTCTATGCGCGCGCATTACTAGAAGGTAGATTGACCGAAGCGAATTTAAAGAATTTTAGACGTGAGTTACAAAAAGAAGGAGGTTTACCATCATATCCGCACCCCAGACGGTTGCCCTCTTTTTGGGAAATACCATCAGCTTCAATGGGTTTAATAGGCGTAAGTGCTATTTATCAAGCTCGTTTTCAAAAATATTTAGAAAATAGAGGGTTAAAAGAAAAGAAAGGCGGAAAAATATGGACGTTTGTTGGAGATGGTGAAATGGACGAGCCAGAAACTTTGGGCACCTTGAATATCGCTGTTCGAGAACAACTCGATAATTTGGTACTCGTAGTTAATTGTAATCTGCAGCGTTTAGACGGCCCGGTGCGTGGTAACGGAAAAGTGATTCAAGAACTTGAAAGGAGTTTCTTGGGAGCTGGTTGGAATGTTACCAAAGTAATTTGGGGTAGTGAATGGGACGCTTTATTGGAAAGAGATCATAAAGGTATCTTGACTGAACGTATGAATCAGGCGTTAGACGGAGATTATCAAATGTATTCAGTATTACCAGGAGATGAGGTAAGGCAACATTGGGTAAAAGACAATCCAGAGTTAGAAGCTATGATGCAATCCTTATCGGATGAAGAAATTAGAACAATTAAACGTGGCGGTCATGATTATAAAAAAATATATGCCGCATTTGAAAAAGCATCAAGGCCAAACGGAAAGCCTAGTGTGATCTTAATGAAAACTTTGAAAGGTTATGGTATGGGTGACTCTGGTGAGGGAAAAAATACCACGCATCAAAAGAAAAATATGAATGCCGATGAACGTATTTCTGCTGCAAAACGATTTGGTATTCCTTTAAGTGAGAAAGATGCAGCAAAAGCAAAATTTTATATACCTTCTAAGAACAGCCCCGAAATCAATTATTTGAAAGAACGAAGGGTATCATTAGGTGGATATTTACCTGAACGCAAAGATGAAAGCACTATTATAAAAACACCCGGAAATGAACTTTGGGGTGAGTTTTATGAAGGTACAGGTGATCGTGAGGTGTCAACAACCATGGTGTTGGTGAGAATAATTACAAAATTATTGCGTGATGCCGCAATCAAAGATTATGTGGTGCCTATAATTCCAGATGAAGCACGAACCTTTGGGTTGGATGGTTTGTTTCGATATGCAGGAATTTATCAGCCGAAAGGACAATTGTACAAGCCTGTAGATGCAGGAAGTATCTCATATTACAGAGAGAGTGTCGATGGCCAAATTTTACAAGAAGGAATTTGTGAAGCCGGAGCCATTGCTTCTTTTATGGCAGTGGGTTCTGCCTACTCAATGCATGGTCTACCCATGATACCATTTTATGTTTTCTATTCTATTTTTGGTTTTCAACGCGTAGGAGATATGATCTGGGCTTGCGGAGATATGATGTGCAAAGGGTTTTTAATAGGAGGTACATCGGGGCGTACAACCTTAAATGGAGAAGGTGTGCAACATCAAGATGGGCACTCTCATATTTTGTCGAGTATTGTTCCAAATATGAAAAGCTATGATCCGTCTTTTGCCTTTGAATTGGCGTTAATTATAAAAGATGGTATTCATAGAATGTATGAGTTACAAGAGAAAATATTCTATTATATCACTGTAACCAATGAAAATTATCAAATGCCTAAAATGCCCGAAGATATCGAAGAAGGTGTTATAAAAGGTATGTATCGTTATGAAAAATCATCACTAAAAGTAAAGGCTTCTAGAAAAGCACATTTAATGGGCAGTGGCTCTATCATGATGCAGGTAAAAGAAGCTAAAAAACTCCTGGAAGATATTGGTATCTCTACTGATATTTGGAGTGTTACTAGTTATACCGAATTACAGCGAGATGCTCTAAATGTAGAAAGAGAGCAGTTATTATCTGCCGAAAAGTCGAAAATAAAACCATATGTCCAGCAATTAACAGAGAATGAAAAAGGAGTTTTTGTTTCAGTTTCTGATTATGTGAAGCAATGGGCGCATGGTATTTCTAAATGGATGCCAAAAGCATACCATGTTTTGGGAACCGACGGTTATGGATTGAGTGAGTCTAGAGACGATTTGAGAAATCATTTTGAAATTAGTCCGAAGTTTATTGCATTGGCTGCATTACAGTTATTAAAAGAAGAGGGAGCAGTGACCATAAAAGAAGTGAAAGATTTTATAAAGAAACATAAGATTGACGCAAATAAGATGAACCCAATGAATTAAAAGTTGTACAAGAACATGTTACAAATGGAAAAAATGAAGGAGTTTAAATTACCATCCTTAGGAGAAGGAATCGAAAAAGGTACTGTGATTGCTATCATGGTAAAAGTTGGAGATACAATATCTATGGAACAATCTCTCATGGAAGTTGAAACAGATAAGGTTGTGGTTGAGGTTCCTTCAGATACTGTTGGGGTGGTAAAAGAAATTCTCATAAATATTGGTGATGAGGTTAATGAAGGAATGGCAATATTAAGAATAGACACAGAGAGCACTGAACCGAGTGAATCTCTTGAAGTAGCACCAGTAGCAAATGTTGTAATTGAAGAAACAAAAGTTGCTTCTACATCAGAAGAGGTGAAAAAAGGAAGTTCAAAAAAAGTAGAAGTAGCTAGAGAGCTTAAATTGCCTTCTTTAGGTGAGGGAATTGAAAAAGGTACCGTGATTTCAGTGCTGGTTAGCGTAGGTGATACTATTGTTGCCGAACAGTCACTACTAGAAGTTGAAACAGATAAAGTCGTTGTTGAGGTGCCTTCTCCAGAAGTTGGTACAGTTACCGAAATTTTAATTAACGTTGGTGATGAAGTTGCAGAAGGAACTTCGATTCTTAAAATTAACACCGAATCTAACGATGATGTTTCATCTGTTAAAGAAGATGAAAAATATTTTATAAAAGAGAAGGAAGAAGAGATAATTATTGCAGAGAAAAAGGTGATAGGTTCTGATGCAAATCAGATCATGAGCTCGGCAAGAAAAACGAAGTATAGATCTTCACCGCTCGCAAAAAAAATGGCTCGAGAGATTGGTATCGATATTACAAACATACAAACCGATAACCCAAGTAAGCGCATCTCAGTACAAGACGTAAAAAATTATGCAAAAGAATTAAATCAAAATAGAATATCTGGAGGTAATCTGCATGAGAATATTCCACTTCCAGACTTTACAAAGTGGGGAGAAACGCGTAATGAAGCCATGTCTGGTATTATGCAAGCAACAAGTAAAAATATGACGACCTCATGGAGTCAGATTCCACATGCTTGGCTTCAACAGAAAATAGATATTACCTATCTAGAAGAAAAACGTCAAAAGCACAAAGGTGGCTTTAAAGCAAAAGGAGGTGCGCTAACAATTACCGGAATATTAGTAAATGTTGTTGCCAAGGCGCTCGAAGATTTTCCAATCTTTAATGCGAGTATTGATCAACAAAATAAGTCAATTATTTATAAGGATTTTATCAATATTGGTGTGGCGGTAGATACAGATAGAGGTTTGCTTGTGCCAGTTTTGAAGAATTCAAATAAAAAAAGCATTTCTGATATTGCAATAGAATTGCCGAGCTTGGCGGCAAAAGTAAAAGAGAGAAAAATCTCAGCTGCTGAATTAGAAGGAGCAACATTTACAATTTCTAATTTAGGAGGTATAGGTACATCAGGAATCTTTCCTTTAGTCACATTTCCGCAAGTGGCCATTATGGGAGTGGCTGCAAGTCAAACAGAAGCTATCTATATTGATGGTCAATTTCAACCAAGGCTAATTATGCCCGTAACCATTGGCTTTGATCACCGTATCATCAATGGAGCAGATGCTGCACGCTTTTTACAGCATATTAAAAATATGATGGAAGATTGGTTTGTGTGGAATCTTTAATTTTAACGTATTGAAAAAATATATAAACTAACAATTGAGTCTTATGAACATATTTCTAATTTTAAAATTAATACATGTACTTCTTTTCGCTTTTTGGTTGGGTACAGATATGGGAACCTATTATTCAAGTAAATTTGTGGTAAACCCAAAATTAACGCCAGGTCAGCGAACAACGGCCTTGAATATTTTATTGGGTTGTGATCTAGGACCTCGCATTGCCATGCCATTAGTAATGCCAACAGGTTTACACATGGCAGCTTTAATGGGTATTGCCAACATTAGCGATTTGGGCCTGGTAATTATTTGGGCATTAAGTATATTGTGGCTGGTTTTGGTTCTAGCCCTTCATTTTAGTAAAAATGAAGTTCAAAAGAAGAAACTTAAAAATTTCGATTTTTGGATACGTCCGGTGCTTGTAGTATTTATTGGAGGTTTTGCAATTTATAATCTGTCTAATCCAGTTTATCTAGAGGCTCCATTTTTAAATTATAAATTGCTCGTTCTTTGTGGTTTGATTTTGTGTGGTTTAGGTATTAGAAAACAGTTAGCGAAATTTACACCAGCTTTTGTAGATTTAGTTACTGGAAACGAAAAACCAGACACCAATGACATCATGAAAAAAAGAATGAACAACTGCTTACCTTATGTATATGGTATTTGGGCTGGTACAATAGCATGCGCGGCGTTAGGACTTCATTTAATAGGATAATATGAAGCATAAAACTATTCGAGGTTACATTAGATATACTAGTAAAAAACCTGAACGTTTAAATCAGGAACGAGGTAGAGAGTTTTTTACAATTACCACCCAAAGTGATGGTGTTATTGTAATGGATGCGCATTGTGAAATTGATGATGAACCAAATGTTATTCGCGATGTAGTGTTGGCCATGAACCCTGATGTTTCGCCCATCGATTGTAGCGTTCGACTTTCAGTTGGAGATGAATATGAAGGTACTGGCTGGTTTAGATTTACAAATGATTATGCCGAGTGCGAAATGCATAATAAAAATGATGGACGTGTTACCGAGCGGTTAGATATAGATAAAAAAGTGCCTTGGTTGCAAGCACACCCTATAGTTGGTGATGGATTATTAATGAAATTGTATGATTTGTCTAAGGGCAAAGGGAAGCAATTTATAACCGATTTTATGCTTACCTCACCAGATCATAGAGGAGCCACAGGCCCCCGGTTTTTCAATATGCCAAAAATGAGTATTTCTTATCATGGCGAAGAGGAAATTACGGTGGCAGCTGGAACATTTAAGGCAAGACATTTTTCAGTGGGAGACACTGCTGGTAACTTGCCTGAAGAACATCCTCCTTACAATGTTTGGGTCACGGCTGATGACAATTATTTGTTTCTTAAGGCAGGTGTAGATGGCTATATGCAAACTCATTATGAACTAGAAAGTGTAGAGTATTTTAACTAAAGACCAGTCATGAAAAACAGAATAAACATACTTTTTGTGGGTGTAACTATTTTAATAGGTGTTGCCGTTCTTATGTCTTGTTCTAAGTTGAATGTTAAACAGATAGAACCTATTCATTTAGATGATATTCATTTTATTGTGACCGATGAAAATGAGAGCGTTGCTTTTTTCGAAAAACATTTTGGCGCTAAAGAAATGGCGCACCCAGGTGATAGATTTGATCTTGTACGCTTTTTATCATTGAAGTGGCAAGGACCAACGATTACGATTACACCTGTAGGTCCCTATCCAGACTTGCCGCCAGATCGAAACAAACGTTGGTTAGATGCAAAAATTATTACACCAAAGAGTGAACAGAAGAAGCCTGTATATGGAGTCAAATGGCTAGCATTGTCTACGCCTTCACTAGAGAAATCTAAAGCTAAACTTATTAATAATGGTGTTCAAATTTTTAAAGATCCCGTTGTTCTTCCGTTAGAGAAAAATACGTCGGCATTTAGTATTTATGGGCCCGATGGAATGGAGATTGTGATAGTAGAACGATCAGATGATGATTTTGGAAATGCTACCTATGCTATTGATCATATCCAGTTTCTAGTAAGAGATGTAAAAATTGGAGAAACTTTTTTTGAAAAAGTCTTTGAAGCGAAGAGTTTTGAGAGACAAAAAAATAGTGTCGGTTTGCAAGTGGCGGATGGCAAACTTATACTATCTAAGCCTGAAGCTTTTAATTTAACGGTTAAGGATGTTGGATTAAGAAAGGTTGATGGTACGATTCGAATTGGCTTAGATCATTTAGGTTTTTTATATAATGATGTTGTTGCAGCGGTAGATCAAGCAAGGTCAAAAAAGGTTGCGCCTATTTTTCAACCGCAACGATATGTGTATAAAGGGAAGCCAACTGTTTATACCTTCTCGGCTTTCGAAATG
Source organism: uncultured Flavobacteriaceae bacterium (assembly GCA_947500525.1). Classification (GTDB taxonomy): domain Bacteria; phylum Bacteroidota; class Bacteroidia; order Flavobacteriales; family Flavobacteriaceae; genus Aureibaculum. Next base: position 106,778 of record CANMSH010000007.1, read on the forward strand.
CCAGAAAACATTAATATAGAAATGGTTCAAGCTGATGGTCGTACAGGGCCACATTCATACTATATAGACGAAAATAATAGAAAGTGATTTTCTTTTCAATTCTATAATTTCACTACAACTTTTCCACAACTCTTTCCCGCGAGCAAATATTTCGAAGCAGCAACAATAGATTCAATGCCTTCAAATAATGTAGGATCAACTTTAACTTGAAGCTTGTTTTCTTGATATTGTGTGAAGAGATAGTTTCGTGCTTCGGGGTGTTGTGATTTGTAGAGGTGATTCATAAAACAACGTACAGAAGCACCTTTCCAATAGATACTTTCATAAACACGCGCAGTATGTATTTTTTCAAAGTTAGGTTGCGTCAATTCAGTTGCGAGACCACTTACAACCAAACGACCCAATGGTGCCAAGTTTTCTAAAAATGCGTCAAACATGTAGGTCCCAACTGAATCGAATCCAACATCTATTTTATTAGCATAATCATTTTTTAAGACCTCAGATATCGATTCTTCATTGTAATTAATGATGCGATCGCAACAGTTTAAAGAATTTAAAAGCGCTACTTTTTCTGACTTGCCACAAATACCAACAACATGACAGTTTTTCTCTTTGGCTAGCTGTGCAACAATATGACCCAAGCCACCTGCGGCAGCTGAGATTACAATGGTCTCTCCGGTTTGTAATTCACCTGTATTTTTTAAAGCCAAATATGCAGAAACACCAGTAGGGTTTAACGTTAAATATTCTGGAGTAGCTTCTGGTATTTTTATCACATCTTGTTGATCAATTACTTGATACTCTTGATACGCAGTTCCCACCTTTACTGTTGAAAGTGCTTGTCCGATGTTAATGCCCTTAACATTTTTCCCGAAATCAATAACTATTCCTACAGCTTCTACTCCAAATACATATGGAAAATTTACATGTATATAGGGGATACGCCCTTTGTAAAGCTCTTGATCGTAAATAGCATTGATACCAACATATTTGTTTTGCACTAATATTTCAGAATCTTTCAATGTTGGAATTGGTGTCTCTATAACGCTTGTAGCAATGTTAATAGAGCTGTCAAATTTAGTAATGACTAGTTGTTTATTTTTGTCCATCGCGTTGTTATTTTATGATGAATAAACTATCTGCAAGCACTTCGTTTACTTCAAAGTCTTGCCAATAAACCTCGTTTGATAGCTTCCCATCGTAGTATAATGCTACATGACCCGCCTGTAACCATGAATATGCATCTTTTGAAAAGAAATTTGAATATTCTCGATGATGCCATCCTCTCGGAGTTTGAAAGGCTACTTTCAAAATTCTGAAATCTTTGGTATCTATTCCAAAAAAGGTTTCGCCTTTATCGGGGTCAATTACTTTTATCGTATATGCGATGTTACTTTTGATTGTATCGTTTGCCACTTTTTCTAAAACGTATCCATCGTCTAAGGCGTGTCTTATAACACCATAACCAAAATTTGAAGACCATCGTTTATCTGCAGCGGTTTTCTCTTGTTTTCCGTTAAGGTTATAGGTATTATTACCATCGTAGGTCACAATAAATACTGGTTTACCTTCTTTATATGATTCTATGCGAACTTTGCCATTGGCAACATGTGCAGCCTCTTTTGTTTTTTCAAATTCGCGCCACATATTATGTTTCTCATGTTTAACTACTTTTCCATCATAATAAAAGACTCCATAACCTTTCAGCGTTAAACTTTTAGGCTTCTGCCAAAAAGTACCTCCAGCTTTTTCATGAGCTTTTTTCATAATTGAAATTGTAGACAATGAATGGTTTTCATTTTTAGGAGCTTGTTGTGAATTCTTACAAGTAAGCGTTAGCACTAATAATAGGAAACTAAGTATGTAATTTTGAGACTTCATGAGTTTGTTTTTTCCATTTTAAATTAAGCAATTTGATGTACTTTAGGTATAAAAACCATTATTATGATGGCAGAAATAATATGTAAGAAGGCTACAATAACGAATACCGGAGAATAGGAAATAGTATCCACCAGCCATCCAATAATTGGTGTAAATAACATGGCGCCAAAACTTCCTGCAGAACCAGAAATACCCCAAACAGAAGCGGCATCTTTCTTTGAAAAAAGATCGATTGGTATTGTGAACAAAGAAGCCTGTTTAAATTGAGTGGCAAATAGAGAAAAACTAATAAGTGCAATAGCCCAATACGGAGAATCTATATATAAGCAACCTAACACCGGCACTACTAAAATAGCTCCAATCCAAATAACCCATTTACGTGAAGCATCTAACGAAAGGCCTTTTTTAATTAACTTTTCTCCGGTCCAACCACCTACAAAACTTCCAATATCTGAAAGCAGAAATGGGATCCACGCAAACATACCTATTTCTAGTAAACTGAATCCTTTAACATCAGCGAGCCATGAAGGAAGCCAAAAAACAAAGAAATAAAATGCGCCATCTGAGATAAAGCGCGACAAAGTTAGTCCCCAAACCTCTCGGTACTTAAAATAATCTAACCAAGGTAATTTTTGACCTTGGGTTTCATCTTCCTGACCGTGTTGTATGAGTGTTAGTTCTTCTCGAGTTATGCTGGGGTGTTCTTCGGGTTCATAATAAACCCACCTCCACAAAAACAACCATAAAAAACCAATAGATCCAGTAATCACAAAGGCTAATTTCCATCCAAAATCTGTGATAAGCCAAGCCATTAAAGGTGGGGCTATGATGGCGCCAAGTCCCGGCCCCATATTTAATATTCCAACGGCTTTTGTTCGTTCTTCTTTTGGGAACCATTCAGAAATGGCTTTCATGGCTGCGGGGTAATTTCCGGCTTCTCCAATACCTAATAAAAAGCGAAAAATTCCCAAACTCATGAGACCCTTGCCAAAAGCATGTAGCATATTTGCTATAGACCACCAAATAACGGCAATGGTGAAGCCTTTTTTTGTACCAAGTATATCTATCAAACGCCCAGAAACCATTTGCATAATGGCATAGGCAAGTAAGAATGCACTTACGATCCAACCGTATTGTTCATTAGATAGTCCTAAATCTTTTCTAATCACTGGTGCCGCTACCGACAGAGCTTGCCGATCAATATAGTTAATTGTGGTGGCCAAAAAAATAGAACCGGCCACCCACCAACGAATATTGCTCGACTTTTTCATGTTTTCTTAGATGGTTTCGACTTCATTATCGACCGTAAATGTGCGATACTTGCCTAAAAATAAGAGCGGCATGGCACCGAAAATAAAAGCAAACATTGAGTAGAATAAAATGGAATCATAACTACCGGTTTCGGTAAAAAACCTACTGAAAACATAGGGTGCGAAACCTGCTCCGAACCCGAAGAAACTATATAGGATCCCATAGATAGAAGAGTAATATTTCATGCCGAAATATTTCGAAACTAAAAACCCGATTAGATCAAATTCGACACCTGTAGCAAAACCAAGAATCATAATAGCAGTTGCTGCCATTGGGTAAGTTAGCTCAGGTTGAATTAAGAGGTAGCATGATATGGCTGGCATACATAATAGTATAAATGATACACCTGGCGCCCAAAACCGATCAATTAAATAACCGCCCACAATTCGCCCTATGACTACAGCGAGCCCAAGTAAACTAGCTAATAGAACAGCATCTTCAATACCGAATCCTTTCGATGTAAATAATTTTTCTAGATTCGGAATTGGACCTCCAATGGCAAAAGATACAGGTACGAAGGCTAGTGCCATTAGCCAAAATTTAGAATCACCTAGGGCTTGTTTTAAAGTCATACCTGCCATGGCTCGTGTGGCTTCGCTTTCAGGAAATTCTTCTTTTAGTTGGGCCACTCGATCGGCCACTTTTGGATCTGTGACATCTCTAAAATAAAAGAAGGCGATTGGAAGTACAATAATCAAAGGTAGTGCTCCTACACATATATAGGCAACTTTCCAGCCATATGTATTTATTATTTGAGAGGCGTAGAGTTTAGCTAGTGCACCAAAAATACCGGTGCCCATAAGTGTAAGGCCTAAGGCCAATCCACGATTTTTACTGAACCAATTGTTTACAGCTCGCGTCCAGGTTATTGGTAGTGTACCTACTCCAGTCGCAGCAAGAAAACCCCATAAGACAAGCCATAAAGTTTTTGAACCGGTATTAAATGTAAAGGCCATAAATGCTAAACTAAAAAGGATAGTAGAGGTCAATACCACTTTACGTACTCCGAATCTATCGGCTATATTCCCCGCAACTGGTCCTAAAAAAATTGAAACTGTTGTAAATACAGGTAAGGCTAATAAAACGTCATCCATTCCCCAGCCGTACTCACTTGTCAAAGCGATGGCAAAAACACCTATGGTGTAAAAGGGAAGAGGAGACATGCCTAGGCCAATACCTAGGGCTGAGGATAATACTACACGCCATCCATATTTAAATTCTTTAAGGTCTTTAAAATTCATAATAATTTGGTTTTATTTCTAATTTGCTTTTAACATTTTAATAAAATTAGTACTATTAAACAACTTTTTTTTAAAACGAGTTTTTTAAAAAAAATAACTTTAATTAATTGTTAATGAGTATTTTAAATTTAGTTTTTAGTGTTAATTGGGTTGTTAAATGAGTTATTTTATTTATAAAAATAATGATTAATTATGTTAATTGTTAATTAAATTAACTAATTTTATACAATCAAAGTAAAAAAGTAACCATATTAATACAGAATTATGAAAGCGCCCGAATTAAAATTATTCCCCAAGCATGCAGGTATCTGGGAAGGTACTTATAAAAGAATTGACGCGAATGGGAAGTTAGTTGATCAATGGAAAAGTCGCTTAACTTGTGCTATGCTTCCAGACAGAAAGTATCATCAAGTAAATGAATATACTTGGGATGATGGATTTAAAGAATGTCTGGATTTCGGAATTTGTCCCTTTAACGAAAAGAGTGAACTGATTTTTGAGAACCCGAGACTTTCGGGAAAAGCTTGGGAAACAGGAAGAAGTGTCGTGTTAATTTGGGAATACAAACATAGGCCAGGAATGACACTTTTCGAACAAATAGATTTAATAGGAAATGATGACCATAGAATTCGTGTTTGGAAATGGTCTGAAGGTGATACTTTTAATGGAGTCACCATGATTGAAGAACGGAAAGTTTGTGGTCAAGATGGAATTGACCCGCAGTTTTGGATTGACCTTCCAAAAAATAGAACCAACGGTCAGGCATCAAGATCTGATAATTAATATTCAAAGGTCAAAGAATTAAATTTTTATAATAAAATAGCTCAATATGGGAATGACCATTACCGAAAAAATTATGGCGCGTAGTAGCGGCAGAGATAAAGTGATACCAGGTGAATTAGTTTGGACAGATATAAATTCTGTGATGACAATGGATTTTCTTGGTAAACAATGTTTCGATAAATTTAGATCTCTTGGAAAGACCGAGGTTTTTGATAAAAATAAGGTCATTTGCGTATCTGATCATTTGGTACCACCTCCAACACAAAAATTCGCGAACATGTTGAATGAATGGAGAGAGGTAGTAAAACAACACGATATCACCAACTTCTATGATTTAGGAAGACAAGGTATCGCACATCAAATTATGGTAGAGCAAGGCCATGTGTTACCTGGCACAATTAGTATTGGGACTGATTCTCATGCCAATACCTATGGAGCCGTAGGCGCTGTAGGGAATGCCATTGGCGTCACAGATGCCGCTGTTGCGATGGCTACGGGGAAAGCGTGGTTTAGAATACCAAAAGCTGTAAAATTTAATATCACTGGTAAATGGCAACCTTGGGTTATGGCCAAAGATTTAAGTCTTCATATAATGGGAATGGTGCATTGGAATGGACACCTATTATACAAGACATTAGAATTTACCGGTCCTGCTATTAGCAGTTTGAGTATGGCAGGGCGTATGACCCTGTGTAATATGACGGTAGATTTAGGAGCGAAAAACGGAATCGTAGCACCCGATGTAGTTACAGAAAGATATCTTCGAAGACGTACGACGGATGAATGGGATTTCTTGAATAGCGATGAAGATGCAGAATATGACATGGTTTATGATATTGATATTTCTGATTTAGCGCCCACCATAGCACTACCTGGTAAATTAGATGACACTGTTACAGTTGACAAACTAATTGGTAAAAAATTCAACAAAGCTTTTGTCGGAACTTGTACAAATGGGAGATTGGAAGATATAGCTATTATGGCTGAAATTATGAAAGATAAGCAAGTTCATCGTGACGTCAATATGATTCTGGTGCCGGCAAGTCAAACGGTGTATTTAGAAGCACTACAAGCTGGTCATTTGGAGACATTAATAAAAGCAGGAGTAGCTATAGATACACCGAGTTGTGCATCTTGTGCGGGATTGCATACTGGTGTTGCTGGAGATGGAGATATTGTATTAAGTGCGGGCAACCGAAATATGACCGGTCGTATGGGGAGTCGCCTAGCTCAGGTATATTTAACATCACCGTCAGTAGTGGCAGCATCTGCAATAAGAGGAGAAATTACTGATCCGAGAACTTTTGATATTTAGCTTTTAAATGAACAGAAGAATCTTTATACGAACAACGAGTGCCGCTGGTTTGGCTTTAAGTATACTGCCTTTGGCATGTGCTAAATCTGTACCTAAGCTGGATGCCGAAGTTCTTATTTTGGGTGGAGGGCTTTCAGGTTTGTATCTAGCTCATCTCCTTGATAAAGCAGGTAAAGATTATTTAGTGTTAGAGGGAAGTAACAGGGTAGGAGGACGTATGTTTTCTCGAGAAGATATTGGCCGTGAAGTGGGAGGTAGAGGTATCGGGGATAAATATACTGAAGTAATGAAGCTAGTAACTGAGTTCAACACTGAAATGATTGATATTACTGATTATATGCGTTCACCAACGGCTACTTACGTAGATGGAAAGTTATATAATAAATGGCCGGATCCTAAAACGAATCCAGCTTATTTACAATTTACCGCTTTTGGAAAATCTCCACAGTTAACAGCGCTGAATGAATGGTATCAAAAACCTGAATTGGACGAAAAGTACAGTGATTTGCTAAAGAGAAATGGACTCACAGAAGAACAGATAGACCTAGCGAATATAAGTGCCAATTATAACGATGTACGAAATACATCAGCTATTAATGCATTTCATAGTGCTGCGTTTCGAAAGTTTAATGGCTCTGAACGTATCTTAAATTTTAAAGGTGGCTCAAAACATTTTATAAATGCAATGGCTAAAAATTTAGGAAACCCTGTTTTGATAAATAAAATGGTCGAAACGATTGATGATAATCAAAAAGAAGTGGTGGTTAGTTGTATTGACGGCTCAAAATATAAGGCGAAAAAAGTAGTTTCAACCTTACCTTTTACCACCTTGCGAGACGTGAAGATGAATACAGTGTTTAATAGTAATCAGAAAAAAGCTATCGATCAGTTAGATTATACCGATATTACGCAAATACACTTACAACATTCTGAGCCTTTTTGGGAACAGGATGGAATACCACTAGATATGTGGACAGATACGCCATTAGAACGTATTATGAACATGAGTTCTTCACGTACGGAAAAAGAGATCGCTTGCTGGGTAAATGGTACTGGAACTGCATTTTTTGACAAGATGTCTGAAAAGGAAATTGCGGATTATACTATAAAGAAAATAAATGAAATTCGACCATCAACGGTGGGAAAAATAGAATATTTAGGGCAACAAAATTGGGGAAAATACCCCTTTAATAAGGGAGCCTATGTTGAATTTGGTGTGGGTCAAGCTAGTTGGTTTGAAGATATGATAAAGCCCGCTGGGAATATGTACTTTGCTGGTGAACATACAGCCCATGAAAGTAGAGGTATGGAGGCGGCTGCAGAATCTGCCAGAAGAGTATTTAATGAATTAATAAACTAAAGTAATAAAGATGATAAAAGGAACATGCTGGGTTGCGGATGACTATGTGATGGCTTATGATATTATTGTATCAGAATATTGGACATCTGCGATAGACCCTATTGAAAATAGTAAGATGGTCATGGCTGGGGTAAAAGAAGAGTTTAATAAAGAAAATGCTTTCAAAGACAGAGGCCATACATTTATTGTTGCTAATCATAATTTCGCTGGTGGCGGAAAATCAATAGAGCACGTAATTACTGGTTTAATGGGAGCTGGTATACAAGCGGTGTTCGCCACGAGCTTTGCACGCTTGCAGTTTCGAAACGCCATCAATTATGGTCTTCCATTTATTACTTCTGATGACAATATGCATGTAGGATGTGAAACAGGTGATGAATTGGAATATCATGCTGATAAGGGAATTATCAAAAATATTACGAAGGGAACAGAATTTACATCTGTACCCGTAGCGCCCTTTGTATCCGAAGTATCGGAAGCTGGAGGCTTGATGAATTTTGTGCGTGAAAAACTTGCCAAAGGTCAACCAATCGAATAAGTTTATGAAAGAGAATAAATTAAAGAAAAGAATTAGCGAAGGTAAAGCTGGGTTAGGAGTTATTTCTCCGACCATTGACCCAACCATTTGCGAATATATAGGTTTGTTGGGAATGGATTTCTACATGATTGATGGAGAACATGGAGCCATTACGGCGTCCGATATAACAAATATGGTTCGGGCTTGTGAATTGAGAAATACAACGCCATTAGCAAGAATTAGAAGTGTAGATACCAAACTAATTTTACAATATATGGATGCTGGTGTGATGGGGGTCATGATGCCTACCATTGACAATGCCGATGATGTAAAACGATTAGTTGAAGCCATTAAATATCCACCTTTTGGAAAACGTGGTTTAGGACCTGTTCGAGCATCTGATTACATGCAGGGACCTATGAGTCAAGAGGAGTATGTGACATTCGCAAATGAGCAAACATTGGTGATGCCACAAATAGAGACCATGGAATGTGTAAAAAACTTACCAGAATTGTGCAAGATTGACGGCGTTGATGGTTTTATAATCGGCCCGAGAGATTTAGCGATGTCAATGGGTTATTATGATGGACCTGGACATCCGGAAGTAAAAGAAGTCTTAGATGGAATTTTTACTACCATTTTGGATGCAGGAAAATGGTTTGGTACAGTAGCGGGAAATGCCGAAGGAGCATCTGCTTTGATTGATAAGGGAGCTTCGATGGTTATGAATTCTGTTCAAGGTTTGATTAAAACTTCAGGAACAGCATTTCTAAAGGCAAGAAAATAGTAATTTATAAAAACAATAAATATGGCTGCACTTGTAGTATTATTTAATCTAAAAGATGACGCTTCAAAAGAGACTTATGAACAATGGGCAAAAACCACCGATGTTCCAACAGCTTCAAGTATGGCATCTGTTGATAGTTTTAAAGTTTTTAAATTGGGAAATATCATGGGTACTGAGAATGCATCGCCTTATCAGTATTGCGAAATCTTAGAAATTAATGACATGGCAAAATTAGGAGAAGAAGTAGAATCAGAAGCCATGAAAAAAGTGGCGGCTGAATTTCAATCTTTTGCAGATAACCCTATGTTTATAATTTCGGATCAAATTGCATAAAACATGTATAATTTAAAAGGAAAAACAGCTATAGTAACGGGTTCTGGAAGAATCGCAGGAATTGGAGAGGCAATTGTTTTAAAATTGGCTGAACAAGGCTGCAATGTGGTAATTTCTGATATTGGTGTGAGCCAAGGAGAACAATTCAGTGAGGAGCATATTGGGACCTCAGATGATATGGAAACAATTACGTCAAAAGCAAAATCTTTAGGTGTTGATGCTATGGCCATAGTTTGTGATATACGTTTTGAAGATCAAGTGTTAAATCTTGTTAAAAAAACAAAAGAAGCTTTCGGGAGTGTTGATATTATGGTTAATAATGCTGGGGTAGGTTATATAATGGAACCTTTTGCTGAATTTAAGGAAGCTAGTTGGGATGCTGTTTTAGATGTCAATCTTAAAGGCGCATTTCTATGTTCAAAACATGCTGCCATCACAATGATTCAGCAAGGTAAAGGAGGAGCAATTATAAATATAGCAAGTCAAGCTGCAAAATCTGGTTTTCCTTATGCCGCAGCGTATACAGCATCGAAACATGGCATGATAGGTTTGACAAGATCAAATGCGGTTGAGCTAGGAGCTCATAAAATACGAGTGAATGCTGTTTGTCCAAACCATATTACTACTGGTCTAGGGCATTGGCAAAATAAATTTTTCAGTGAAAAAACAGGCCAAAACTATGATGATTATTTGCAAGCAATTGTAGATAAAAATCCTTTGAAAAGAACAGGGTTAGTCGAAGATATTGCCAAGGCAGTTGCTTTCTTAGCATCGGATCAAGCTGATTATATAACTGGTGAAGCAATGAATGTAAGTGGTGGCGAAGAATATCACTAGGGAAATTGGAAATGTAAATTGAAATACAACGTGCGAACATGTAAAGTGAAATTAGATTTAAGCTTTACGAGAATTTAAAGAATTATGAAGTTAGGAATAGACATAGGAGGAACGTTTACAGATTTTGTATTGTTCGATACAAATAGTAATCAACTCTATTTTGCGAAAACATTAACGACGTACCCAGACCCAACTGTGGGTATTTTTAATGGCGTAAAAGAATTAGAAGATAAATTTGGTTTTCCTGTAAAGGATATGAAAGGTATCGTTCATGGCACTACTTTGGTGACCAACGCCGTTATTGAACGTAAAGGAGCAAAGACTGCTTTTATCACAACAAAAGGATTTGAAGATGTGTTAGAAATAGGGCGCGAGATGCGATATGATATTTATGATATCTTTTTAACCATGCCTAAGCCTTTAGTACCACGAAATTTGAGAATGGGCGTTTCCGAACGTGTTGATATCGAAGGAAACGTAGTAACTCCTTTAGAAGAAAGTGCATTGCAGAATTTGGCTTCAACTTTAAAAGAAAATGGTATTGAGGCCATAGGTGTTTGCTTATTAAACTCTTTTGCCAATACTGCTCATGAAAAAACGGTAGGTGATTATTTGGCGCAACATGTACCCAATATGTACTATAGTTTATCGTCTGAAATTATGCCAGAGATTCGTGAATATGAGCGCAGTTCTGCTACGGCAATGAATGCCTATGTACAACCAATTACCGACAAGTATTTAAAAGATTTTGAAACTCAATTACGAACAGCTGGTTTTGAAGGCAATATTAATATTATGATCTCTAGTGGTAGATTGACCACTATAGATGGAGCTCGTAAATCTCCAATTCATTTGTTAGAATCTGGTCCTGCAGGAGGGGCCATGGCGGGTGTTTTCTACGGGAAACATTTGGAGGAAGAAAACCTTCTATGTTTTGATATGGGTGGAACTACAGCAAAAGCCTGTGTTATTTATGAAGGGAAACCAGAAATCACGAATCATTTTGAAGCAGGACGTGTAAAACGATTTAAAAAAGGGAGCGGTCTTCCAGTACGTATACCAGTTATTGATTTAATTGAGATAGGCGCCGGTGGAGGAAGTATTGCTCGCGTTAATAATATTGGCTTATTGACCGTTGGACCTGATAGTGCCTCGTCAACACCTGGTCCGGCTTGCTATAACTTAGGAGGGGAAGACCCAACAGTTACTGATGCCGATCTAGTGTTAGGATATTTGAATGCTGACTACTTTTTAGGCGGTGAAATGAAATTGAGTGTTGAAGCGGCAAGAAAAGCGATCGATAACAAATTAGCGAAACCAATGGGTATCTCTATAGAAGAAGCGGCAATGGGGGTACATAGAATTGTGAATGAAAATATGGCCAATGCAGCCCGAGTGCATGTGCTTGAGAAAGGAATGGATCCAAGACACTTTAATATGGTTGGTTTTGGTGGTGCCGGACCTGTACATTCCTTCGGAGTAGCAAAATTGTTAAATACAAAACGCTTGATTATTCCTGTAGGCGCGGGAGTAACTTCTGCAATAGGTTTCTTAGTGTCTCCAGTAGCAAGTGAAAAGATACATAGCCATATATCTGAGTTAAAAACATTGGATTGGAATGAAGTAAACAGCTTTTTAACAGAGATGGAAGAAGCAGGTTATGAATTCTTAGAAAATTCGGGTATTGATCGAAAAGAGGCTATCGTACAACGTGTTGTTGAAATGCGCTATTACGGTCAAGGACATGAAATTACAATCGACTTGCCAGAAGGTAAGTTAAGCGAAAGTGATGTTTTAGAGATTCAAAAGCGTTTCATAAAAGAATATGAATTTCGTTACAATCGCTCTATTGAAGGTATGCGAATGGAAATGGTAACATGGCGAGTAGTTGTAGAAGGTCCAACTCCAGAAATGGATGTCAAGCAATTTTCAACGAAAGGAAGTGAGGAAGAGTCTTATAAAGGCACAAGAAAAGTATACTTTGAGGAAACGGGTTATTTAGATTGCCCTGTATATAATAGATATGGATTAAAACCAAATGAACAGTTTGATGGTCCAGCTATTATCGAAGAAACTGAAAGCACAACTGTAATTGGTATAAATACGACTATTCAGGTGGATAAAGATAAAAATATACTTATCGATTTACATCAATAAAATGAAGTACGATATTCTCATAATAGGTGCTGGTACAGCTGGAATGAGTTGTGCAATTACTGCTGCCCAACGTGGATTGAAAGTTGGTGTGATCGAAAAATCACACTATTATGGCGGTGCATTGCACTGGTCAGGTGGTCATATGAGTGCAGGAGGTACACGACTTCAACGAGAAAAAGGTATAGAAGATTCTGTTGAGAAGCATTTAAAAGAAATCTATCAGATAAATAATAAATCTGGAGATATCGATCTTATTGAGAAAGCTGCGCATGAAGCTCCGAAAACAATTGAATGGTTGGATGAAATAGGTATGGAATGGGCTCCAGAATGCCCAAGAATCATATATGGCCATGTGGCTTATGAAACTGCACGTACTATATATGGCCCAGAGAAAGCCATGAGTATTTACAAAGTACTTGCTCCTCTTTGGGATGAACAAGTAGCAAAAGGAAACATCGAATGTCACTTCGAAAATACGTTTATTGGCCTCGATAAATTGAATGACCGTTTTGATACAGTCGTTTGCGATACTGAAAATGAAGAACGTCGTTATCAAGGTCGCCATATTGTAATTACATCGGGAGGTTATGGTAGCAACCCAGCATATTTTCAGCAAAAACATCCAGATATTCCATTGGTAAGTTCATGTTATCCCACGGCAACGGCCGATGGACATATAATATTAGAAAAACAAGGAGCCAAATTTCGTTTTGGAGAATATCACTTACCTAGTTTGGGAGGAATGGAAGAAGAAGAAGGCAGTGGTCGATGTGATTTCAATCAGGCTTGGGCGATGGTATTGACATCTGTCTATAGAAACCCAAGAGATATTTATGTAAATGCAAACGGGGAACGCTTTATTGCAGAAGATGAGATAAACCCTGAAAAGCGAGAATTGGCCACAATGCAGCAGCCAGATTGGTGCTTTTGGGTGATTTTCGATGAGGATGGACTGACATCAAATGATGAAAATGGAAATCACAACCCCATTATTATTGGACGCACAGTTGAAGAAATGAAAGCCGAAGCAGCAAAAGAAAATGCCATGTGTATGGCAGGTTCCATTAAGGAATTGGCAGATAAAACAGGACTTCCGTCAGAAACACTTCGTAAGACAATTTCAGGTTACAATAGCATGGTCGAAACGAAGAGTGACCCAGATTTTGGAAGGACTTATTTAGAAGATCCAATTAAAAGTCCCCCTTTTTATGCGCTCAAAGTACATGCATCTGTACTGGTAACTTTTGGAGGCATCAAAGTGGATGCAGATTTAAGAATACTTGGTGGTGAGGGAAAACCGATGCCGGGTCTATATGCAGCTGGTGAAGTTTTAGGTCTGGGTTCAACCAGTGGGAGCTCATTTTGTAGCGGAATGGCTATTACGCCGGCGCTAAGTTTTGGACGTATTTTAGGAAGGACGCTCTCATAAAGGTTAGAATTTTCAAGATAATTAAACAAGAAAGATCAATTTTTTATAAATATTAACAGTAATAAATTAAAAAAATAGTTAACTTAGTTAACTAATTTTGAATTATGCAAGAAACGAAGACGACATTTGACCCAATAGCGCTCAGTATCCTATGGTCAAGACTGATAAGTATTGTTGATGAAGCAGGAACGACATTGCAACGAACTTCTTTTTCAACTGTGACTAGAGAAAGTAACGATTTTGCCGTGGTTTTGATGGATAAGAAAGGACGTTCTATTGCTCAATCTAGTGTTTCAGTACCTTCATTTTTAGGTGTTTTACCGATCTTAACGAAGGCATTGTTGAAAGATTATTTTCCTGAAGATACGTGGAAAGAAGGTGATGTGGTTATGACAAATGATCCTTGGTTATGTGCTGGTCATAAACCAGATATCGGTATCGTTTCGCCAATATTTTATCAAGAAAACTTGATTGGCTTTATAGGTACAATTGCCCACTCACCAGATATGGGGGGTCAGCTTTGGGGAGCAGGAACAAGAGACCTCTATGAAGAAGGGTTGATGGTACCACCAACCAAGTTAATCAGTCAAGGTGTGCCCAATGAAACTTTGTTTAATATTTTAGAGCACAATGTTCGCGCTGCAGATCAAACGGTCGGAGATATTCGTGCACAGGTAGCTGCTAATGACCAAGGCATTAAATCATTAATGAAGTTGATGGAAGAGAATGACCTCAATGACCTTCAAGATCTATCAGATGCAGTAATTAATGCTTCCGAAAAAGCGATGCGGGAGGCATTATTGGCTGCTCCTGATGGCAGTTATAAATATGAATATGACACTGATGGTGACGGTCGAGGTACTGGTTGTCATTTTGAAATAACCATTACTATTAAAGGCGATGAAATTGTTGCCGACTACACTGGTACTTCAGGAGCACACTATATGAGTATCAATGCGGTATTGAATTATACATTTGCATATACGGCGTATCCAATTAAATGTGCTTTTAGTCCGGATGTACCTAACAATGACGGTTCTTTTTATCCAATAACAGTGACTGCACCAAAGGGTTGTTTGGTAAATGCACAAAAGCCCGTGCCTTTAGGAGCGCGAAATGTAACAGGAAACATGTTACATTCAGTTGTTTTTGGAGCTTTAGCAAAGGCGGTTCCAACACAAGTACAATCTGATTGTGGTAGTGCCTGTTGGTGTATTGTGTTGAATGGCGAGCATAAAGGAAAAGAGTTCGTAGAGTATTTTTTCTTGAACGGTGGTTATGGAGCAAGACCAACTATGGATGGTGAACATGTATTAAGTTTTCCGACGAATGTAGCAAACGTACCAATTGAAGTTTTAGAAACTGACGTTGCAGTGCTAGTTACTGAAAAATCATTAATCCCAAACTCTGCTGGCGATGGAAAATATAGAGGAGGTTTAGGGCAACGTTTCAGTTTTAAAAATATTGGTGAAAATCCAATCAATGTGTCCATGGTTGCTGAAAAAACCGTAACTTCAGCTAAGGGATTGTTAGAGGGTAAAGATGGGCAAATGGGTTCTGTAAAAATCAAACCAGAACGTGAATTTCCGTCGAAAGGATTGGAAAAGTTGTTTCCAGGAGAAGAGTTGATTTTAACCCTTCCAGGTGGAGCGGGCTACGGAAATCCCGCAGAAAGAGATAAAAAATTAATTGAACAAGATATCGCTTTAGGCTATGTTTCATAGCATAAGGTCTATTATTTAATGTCTAATAACTAAAAAATATGGCAAAGAATTTAACCCCAGTTTGGAATAAAATCGCAAAGCACGCGATGCTTCCAGAAACGACACATGACGAGAGAGCTCGGTATAATTTTCTTTCGAATCTGAATAAGCATTTGGCTCATGTAGCCCAAGGTAATAAAACGGCGTACGAGAATCGTGTAGAGCCTAATTTTAAAAAGGAACATAATCGTAGTATTGAAACCAAAGAAGAATTGCAAAATGCAATAAGCTCCGATTCACATTATCAAATTTGGTCATCTTTAAGACGTAGTACTATGGAAATGCGCCAACAAGCAGGTCGGTCTATTGTATTACGTCAAGCGGAAGAATTGCGCGATAAGGCTGAAAAACTAAATAAAGGAAAGTCTACATTGGTGTTAAATCCAGATGTGAAAGTGCCAGAATATCTAATGGCAGTTGATAATCATATTATGCCTGGAAGTTATCATACCGAGTTGATTCAAGGTGATGTGACTCCGGCTGCAAATTATGATTCGGGAATTTTTGTAACAACTGCTGGAACTATTGGAAGGTATAGTGATGGAGGTGGAAAAGCTATTACGACTTGGGTGCGTCAAAACTACCCTGATTTTAAACCAAAACGAATTTTAGATATTGGTTGTGGCATGGGGCATAATGTATTGCCAATCGCTAAAGCATTTCCTGATGCTGAAATTATTGCTATAGACACGGGTGCACCGATGCTGCGTTACGGCCATGCACGTGCAGTAGATTTAGGGTACAACAATGTCACTTTTATGCAGATGGATGCTGCTAAAACTATTTTTGAAGATGAGTCTTTCGATTGGATTCAATCGACCATGTTCTTTCATGAAACTGGAGGCAAATCCATATATAAAATTATGAATGAGGTGCATAGATTATTGAAGCCAGGAGGCTTAACACTTCATATTGAACAGCCGCAGTATACTGACGATATGAGTCTATTCGAAAAGTTTATGAGAGATTGGGATGCTTTAAATAATTCAGAACCGTATTGGTCTAAAATGCATGATATTGATCCAGCCGAATTAATGGAAAGTTCTGGTTTTAGAAGAGAAGATTTTATGCAGATTGGAGCTAAGGCAGAAAATGATTTAATAGAAGGCGGTAATGACGAAAATGAACCTGAAGATTATGGTCGTGCTCCCATTTGGAATGTATTTGGAGCAGTTAAAAACTAAGTTATATCATGGAAGAAAAATTAGATTACATAAAATTAGCATCAAATAAATCAAAAGGTAAACGTCCATATTTTCACGATGATCCAGCAGTAGAACGTGTGTTAAATATTACCATGGCCTTAGCAGGAGAATTAGCCGTTGCCCGTGAACGAATGGATAGTATTGAGCGCCTTTTAGAAAAGAAAAACATAGTGACGCGCGAAGAAATCGAAAATTTTGTTCCAGAGACACCAGAACAAGAGGAACAACGCCAAACTTGGCACAGTGAGTATATTTCAAGAGTACTTCGTATCGTACAACAAGAGATGGAAGAAATGGAGAATCCGGATAAGAGTTTAGAAGAAATCGCCAACGATATTAACGAAATGTAATGGCAGAATTACACGATAGAATTACAAAGTTTTTCAATGCTATTATCGAAGAGGACATTGAAGAAATCAAAAATGGATATATTCAAGATGAAAGGACCTATGTAGTTCTTGAAGGTCCACGCTATAGCACCAAAGGATATTCAATGATTGCTAAGGGTTGGGGCGATTTTACGACCTCTCCTATTGCTATGACTAAGATAGTTTGGACAGAAGGTCCATTTGAAGAAATTGTAGGTGATATGGGTTGGATTAGTGGAATCACAGAATTATATCTGAACGTAAATGGTAAGGAAGTATTCAATACATTTCGCTCATCTTTTGTATTCAAACGTGAAGATAACGATTGGAAAATTCGCCATGAACATGTATCTGCACCACACCCTGACCCATATGGAGTTGGTGACTGGCTTAAGAAAGATAACTAACGATTAAAACCAATACATATGAAACCCGTTAAAAGAATAATAGGAACCCTTATTTTTTTAATGGGTTTTTTAATTGGCCAAAGTCAAGAGAAAGTTGAAAAAGCCAATTCCAGTTCACCTGCTATGGGTATAATCTCCAAAACATCAAAGAAACGATTAGCCACAACTGTCGAACCAAATAGAAAGTTCTCATACGCCGAACGAGAGTTAGATTATTTGATGCATATATGGGAAGGAGAATATGATAATGTTGAACAATTAGATTTTGACAAAATTCAGCGTAAAGAAAATGCAAAAATAATCGGTCATGATCGGGTGCATGTTTCAGTGCGCCAATTTCAAAGTTCTAATTTTGGGGTTGGAGCTGTATATGTAGAAGAGTATAGAAATAACAATCCATCAGTAATCACTCGCCAATGTATTTATCAATTGTTTCCCGATGATAAAGAAAAAGCAATTCGAATAAAAGTATTTCATTTTAAGAAAATGAAACCCGTGCTAGCTCTTTCAAAACAGTTTGATGAAATTGCTTTGTTGTACCCTAACTCAGATAAATTGACGGAGGGATGTGAAATGTTATTGAGGAGAAAAGGAAATGGCTTTTTGGCTAAGACAATAGAAAAGAATTGTATTCAAAGAAAAAATAAAAGCGTTGACTATCAGTTTAGTGTTTCTGAAAAGGGGTTTACTTTCAAAGAGGTATTGTACGCTTCGAACAGATGGCTGCCAGATGCCGAACAAATTGATGCCTATGAGCTAGAAAAGGCGAGATGTTTTAGTTGCATGATAGATTTTCCTAATGATACCAACGGTCGTCCAACAGTAACAAAATATTATATTGATATATATGATCAAGGGGGCGTTTTTACGTTCGATTATCCTGACGGTCGAAATATGTTGCTAGGTATGCGAAATACATGGTCATTCGGAATGCATAGAGAGACATTTGTCATCTATATCATAGATAGAAACACAAACAAAACACTCATTTATTCATGGGGTGAACCAGGTGCCAATCGTATAGGTTTTAATCCAGGTTGGATTCGTGTACAATGCGATTTAAAGACACCTCGAAACCTAAAGCTACAGAAAGAATTACGTCCTAAATCTTAAAATTATATTATTTAACCCTATAGGTAATAGATTTATATTTTTTTGTTGATTCTCTTACGGTAAGTTCTGTGTCCAATACTTTTGTTTCAAAAGGTAAATGAGCGTCATTGTTTTCAATTCGCTTAACAATCGTTGTCACAGCGTTTTTTCCTATATCTAAGGCATTTTGACTTACCACGGTAAGTGGTGGTGTGGCGAGTCTTGAAATTTTATTGTCAGAAAATCCAATGATCGAAATATCTCGAGGTATATTGAAGTTGTTCTTGTTCGCAATTTTCAAGGCCGTTGCAGCTGAAACATTATCCGTGGCTAGAATACCATCAACATCTGGATGCTCTTTGAATAATTTAGTGACTATCTTCTCGTAATTATTTTTGTTATTTATGGTAATTAAAAGAGGGTCATTTTTGTAATTCTCATGTTCAGCAATGGCATTATTATAGCCTTCAGATCTTAGTTTACCAATACCTATTTCATCAATAGAACTAATAAGAACAATTTTTTTGCAATTGAGTTCGAGCAAATACTTTGTTGCTTTATAAGCAGCTTTTACATCATCTATAATGACCTTGTCACAGTTCTTTATTTCATTAGAAGTTCTATCAAACATTACAATGGGATATCCTTCTTCAATAGCATTTTTGAAATGATTACTCTTCTGTAAAATTTGAGTCTCTTTTGCAATAGATAAAATGAGTCCATCGACACTTCCATCACATAAAAGATTTAAACTATCGACTTCTTTTTGATATTGATTGTTTGATAAACAAATAATAATTTGGTATCCTAAATTATTGGCTTCTTGTTCAATGCCCAATAACACTTTAGCGAAAAAGTAATTTAAAATATTTGGTATGATAACACCAATAGTTTTGGTTTGTCTATTCTTTAAGTTTAATGCTGTTTTATTAGGTTTGTAATTATATTTTTTTGCAAGCGCCTTTACTTTTTTAATAGTTTCTTCATTAATTTCATAACTATTTTTAAGGGCTTTAGACACAGTTGAAATTGACACATTCAACTCATTGGCTAATTGCTTTAATGTTACTTTGCCGCTCACTAAAATTATATTTTAAAGGTAATTACAGGTTTTAGCGCATGGTTAGCAAGATCTTTTCCAATATTGTCGCTAAACAATTGATACAAGCCACTTCGATTGTGTGTGTTTATGGCAATAATACTTGCATTTATTTCACTAGCAAAGTTAAGAATACCTTCTTCTATTGTTGTGTCGCTATAAACGTTTACGGTATAATCTTCTAAATCTAAATCTTTGGTATAAGCTGCAATTTTTTCGTTTAATACTCTGGTTGAAACAAAATTGTGTACCGTATTGATGTAAAGTAAATGCAATTTGGCATCAAAAATTTTAGCATATTCTATAATACTTGGGAAAGACTTTTTACTGTCTTTGCCTAGGTCAGATGCGTAAACAATATCTTTTACTTCAAAATCGTCAACATCTTGTTTAATTACGAGTACTGGTATGTCTGATAAGCGTACCACTTTTTCGGTATTTGAACCAACCAGCATTTCTTTTAAACCAGAGGTGCCATGTGATCCCATAACTATTAAATCTACATCTTTTTCTTTACTTTCTTCAATTACGCCCTCGAATGCCTTATGAAAACGAACAGATTCAATTACAGTTAAACCCTCAAAGAACGGAAGCGCCATAAATTTCGCGAATTCTCTTTTAATACCTTTCATGTAATAGATATTTTGAGCACCTCCCTGTAAATTACTGCCACTTGCTGGATCGATGGTGTCTGCAGGAATGTCGAACATATGGAGTAAAATAATTTCACTATTGGTTTTTCTTGCAATGCTCGCTGCAACTTTACTTGCATACTTAGCTTGATCGGAAAAATCGATCGGAACTAAAATTCGCTTCATAATATTTTGGTTTAAAATTTGAGAAGTATAAATATATAAATATTACTTATATAATTCAATCATTTTTGCTAATATCGAATAAGTTTGTATATTTGCATCGCAAAATAACACAGTTATAAGAATTTGGAGGGGACGTACAGTCCCCTCTTTTTATACAAAAAATGAAGAGAGACGTTGTTCAGAATTTGGTAGAGGAGGCCGTAGCAGAGAATAGTAGATTATTTTTAATCGATTTGAATTTTTTAGATGATAATAAAATTATCATAGTAGTAGATGGTGATGATGGAGTTTCAGTAAAAGAATGTGTTAGAATTAGTCGGCATGTAGAGCACAATTTAGATAGAGAAAGTGAAGATTTTTCTTTAGAAGTGACAACACCAGGAGCAACGACACCCTTTACAAACAATAGACAGTATAAAAAGAATGTCGGTAGAGTACTAAAAGTAAAGACCGATACCGAAAATATAGAAGGTACTTTAATAGAGGTGACAGATGAAGATGTGACCCTTCAATGGAAAGTTAGAGAACCAAAACCTGTAGGTAAAGGAAAAGTAACCGTTGTGAAGACAGCAACGTTGAAATATAATACTATTAAAGAAGCAAAAGTGAAAATAATTTTTTAATTTGAGAATGAAATGGAAAACATCGCATTAATTGAATCTTTTTCAGAGTTTAAAGATGATAAAAGCATAGATAGAGTAACCTTGATGGCAATACTCGAAGAGGTGTTTAGAGCTGCATTGAAGAGAAAATATGGTTCTGATGAAAATTTCGATATAATTATAAATCCTGATAAGGGTGATTTAGAAATTTGGAGAAATAGAGTGGTTGTAAATGATGGTGAAGTAGAAGAACCAAATGAAGAGATATCATTGACAGAAGCACAAAAAATTGAACCAGATTTTGAAGTAGGTGAAGATGTGTCTGAAGAAGTGAAATTGGTAGATTTAGGTAGAAGGGCTATCTTAGCATTACGTCAGAATTTAATTTCTAAAATTCACGAACACGATAATACGAACATCTTTAAGCAATTTAAAGATTTAGAAGGGGAAATATACAGTGCAGAAGTGCATCATATTCGTCATAATGCGATCATTTTATTAGATGACGAAGGGAATGAAATAATTTTACCGAAGAGTGAGCAAATTCGTTCTGACTATTTCCGCAAAGGAGAATCAGTTAGAGGAATTATTAAATTGGTAGAGTTGAGAGGAAATAAGCCTGCAATAATTATGTCTAGAACGTCACCAGATTTTCTTACAAAATTATTCGAACAAGAGATTCCTGAAGTCTTTGATGGATTAATTACCATTGAGAGAGTTGCTCGTATTCCTGGTGAGAAAGCCAAGGTTGCTGTTGATTCTTATGACGATAGAATAGATCCAGTTGGAGCCTGTGTTGGTATGAAAGGGTCACGAATCCATGGTATTGTTCGCGAGCTTGGTAACGAAAATATTGATGTAATTAATTACACCAAAAACGATAAAATATTTATTGCACGCGCACTGAGTCCTGCAAAAGTTGTTTCTATGGAAATTAAAGAAGCTGCCGAAGGAGAAAAACCTCGAGTAGATGTATTTTTAAAACCAGAAGAAGTCTCAAAAGCGATTGGTAAAGGTGGAGTAAATATTCGTTTGGCAAGTCAATTAACAGGATACGAATTAGACGTGCAACGTGAAGGTTTAGAAGATGAAGATGTAGAATTAACAGAATTCTCAGATGAAATCGAAGCATGGGTAATTAATGAATTGAAAAATGTTGGTTTAGATACAGCGAGAAGTGTATTAGACCAAGAGGTTGCCGATTTAGTAAAGAGAACAGATTTAGAAGAAGAAACGATTATAGAAGTACAACGAATTTTGAAAGAAGAATTTGAAGATTAATTTTTTACAATAAAATTCGGTTGTTGTTCAGACTAAATAGATTAGAATAAAGAATAATACATAAAGTTATATGGCTACATTAAGGCTAAATAAAATTTTAAGAGAATTAAATATCTCACTAGATAGAGCGGTTGAGCATCTTTCAAAAAAAGGATTTGAAATTGAGGCGAGACCAACCACTAAAATATCTGATGAGATATATAATGTGCTTTTGGATGAATTTCAAACCGATAAAAGTAAAAAGGTTGCTTCTCGTGAGGTTGGTGAAGAAAAGCGTAAGGAGAAAGAAGCGCTTCGTATTGCTCAAGAACAAGAGCAAGAAGAGAAGAGGTTGAAGGAAGAAGCTAAAAAAGAAATTTTTAAAGCCGAACCTACGAAATTAGCCGGGTTAAAACCAGTAGGTAAAATTGACGTAGATGGAGGAAAAAAAGCTTCTAAAAAAGAAGAGGTTAAGAAAGAAGAGGCGCCAACGATAGAAGAAAAACCAAAAGTTGCCGAAAAAGAAGTTGTAAAAGAAGTGGTTGAGCCGGTGGTAGAGACTCCGAAAGTAGAAAAGGAAGCTTCAGAAGCTCCAGTGGCGGATTCAGGTGTTATCACGACGAAATATCAAAAATTATCTGGACCTAAGAAAGTAGGAGAGAAAATTGACTTAAAACAATTTGAAAAACCTAAAAAGAAGGTTGAAGATAAGAAGAAAGATGATAGCAAAGATGCCCACAAAAGAAAGAGGAAACGTATTGTAAATAAACCTAATACAGGTGCAAGGCCTGGAGGAAATTCTCGCTCAAGATCAGGTGGTTTTGCAGGAAGAAATGGTGGCCCAGGAAGAGGAAGGAATGTTGTTAAAGAAGAGCCATCAGAAGCAGAAGTACAAAAGCAGGTTAGAGAAACCTTAGAAAAATTACAAGGTAAATCTAAGAAAGGTAAAGGAGCGAAATATAGAAGAGATAAGAGAGATCAACACCGTCAACAAACGGAAATAGATCAAGAAATAGCAGCTGCAGAAAGTAAAATCTTAAAAGTAACAGAGTTTGTTACTGTGAGTGAAGTAGCAACTATGATGAACGTATCAGTTACGGATATTATCTCAGCATGTATGTCCTTAGGAATGATGGTAACAATGAATCAGCGTTTAGATGCCGAAACATTGTCAATTGTAGCTGAAGAGTTTGGTTATCAAGTTGAATTTGTAGGAGCGGAAGTTGAAGAAGCCATTGAAGAGGTTATAGATAAAGAAGAAGATCTAAAACCAAGGGCGCCAATCGTTACCGTTATGGGACATGTTGATCATGGTAAAACATCATTATTAGATTATATCCGTGAAGCAAATGTAATTGGAGGTGAATCAGGAGGTATTACACAACATATCGGTGCATATGGAGTAACATTACCAGATGGTCAAAAAATTACATTCTTAGATACACCAGGTCACGAAGCTTTTACGGCCATGCGTGCTCGTGGAGCTCAAGTAACAGATTTAGTAATTATAGTAATTGCTGCTGATGATGCTATCATGCCTCAAACGAAAGAAGCAATTAGCCATGCACAAGCTGCAGGCGTACCCATTGTTTTTGCCATAAATAAAGTAGACAAGCCAGATGCGAATCCTGAAAAAGTGAAGGAAGAATTGGCTCAAATGAATTTGCTGGTAGAAGATTGGGGTGGAAAAGTGCAGTCGCATGATGTTTCTGCAAAAACTGGTTTAGGAGTTCCAGAATTATTAGAGAAAGTATTACTCGAAGCTGAGTTATTAGAATTGAAAGCAAATCCCGAAAAGAATGCTGTTGGAACAGTTGTAGAAGCTTTATTAGATAAAGGTAAAGGATATGTATCTACTATTCTAGTAGAAGCGGGTACTTTAAGAGTTGGTGATTTCTTATTAGCTGGTAAGAACAGTGGTAAGGTAAAAGCAATGCATGATGAACGAGGTAAGGTTATAAAAGCAGCTGGTCCATCAACACCAGTGTCAATTTTAGGATTAGATGGAGCGCCTCAAGCGGGTGACAAGTTTCATGTATTTGATGATGAAAGAGAAGCGAAACAAATTGCAACGAAAAGATCACAATTACAGCGTGAACAATCGGTTAGAACGCAACGTCATATAACCTTAGATGAGATCGGTAGAAGAATCGCTTTAGGAGACTTTAAAGAATTGAATATTATCTTAAAAGGTGATGTTGATGGTTCTGTGGAAGCCTTAACAGATTCTTTACAAAAATTATCTACAGAAGAAATTCAAGTAAATATTATACACAAAGCCGTAGGAGCGATTACAGAATCTGATGTGTTATTGGCTTCGGCTTCAGATGCCATTATTGTTGGCTTTAATGTACGACCATCTACGAATGCTCGTTCTTTAGCAGATAAAGAAGAAATTGATATCAGAAATTACTCTATTATTTACGATGTAATTAATGATGTGAAAGATGCTATGGAAGGAATGTTATCTCCAGAGATGAAGGAAGAAATTACAGGTAACGCTGAGATTAGAGAGACATATAAGATTTCTAAGGTTGGTACGATTGCTGGTTGTATGGTTACAGATGGTAAGATCTTTAGAAATTCTAGAATTAGAATTATTAGAGAAGGTGTTGTCGTCTTTACCGGAGAATTAGCGAGCTTAAAACGTTTCAAAGATGACGCGAAGGAAGTAGCGAAAGGTTATGATTGTGGTATGCAAATTAAAAACTATAATGATATCAAAGAATTAGATATTATTGAAGCATATCAAGAAGTAGCTGTAAAGAAGAAATTGAAATAAATTCTTTATACATAAATTGAAAAGCCTGAACACATGTTCAGGCTTTTCAATTTATGTATGGTTTAAAGGAGAGAGCTAAGCTGATACCATAAATTTATTAATTGAAACTTATGGGGATGACTCTTGTTACTTTTACTGGAATCCCATCTTGTTTTGCAGGTGACCAATGAGGCATTAATTTCATCATTTTCAAAGCCTTTTCTCTCAAGGTCGGATTTGTATCGCTTAAGATTTTAACATTATTTACTTCTCCTTCCGTTGTAATTTCAAATTTAATTTTTAATATTCCTTGAATTACTTCTTTATTAGAACTAAGAATATGTTCTTTTAAAAAATCATTTAATGCCTTCATTCCTCCAGGGTACTTTGGGCTAACTTCTAAGTTATAATAATTTACTTCATTTCCATTGTCATCAAAGCACTTACCTTCAACAAGTTTTCCTTTTTTAAAAAAGTCTTTTCGTTTGAACTTTCCATTTTTCCAATAACTCAATCTTTCTCCATGAAATTCTCCTTTTTTGAAAGAAAACACATTTTTTAACTCTCCTGTTTCATACCAATACTTAGTTTTACCTTCTCTAATTTTTTTGGTAGCCTTAACATAATAAGTTACTTCAGATTTAATATTCCCAGATTTATAATATTTTCGATCAATTTTAGTTTTTTGAGAATAACTAAAAATGGGTGCTAAAATTAATAGTATTAAGAGTGTTTTTATTTCCAATTTTTAGGATTTTATTAATTCTTTAGAACTTCGAACACATTGTTCTTTAAATTCACATCAGCCAACCTCTTAGTAGGATCAATTTCAACAGACTTTATCGTTTTTGATGTTTGAAAAGAGTACGTTGGTTGTACCCATGGCCAATCATTAATCACTGTTGCTTTTGTTGGTTTTTGGCCATACATCATTCGTAAAGGAATATAAAAATCTTCAGAAGTACCATCTGTATATACTACTTTTACGTCTATGGGCATTGGTATAAGACCTTTATTCTCTAGAGTAATTTGATTGTTATTTACATCAGTAATAGCATATTCCACAAAATGGGTGGTTTGAGTCCAATAATTCAAGTACCAGTCTAGCTGTATCCCCGAAACTTTTTCGGCCGTACGTTTTATATCATTTGGTGTTGGATGCTTGAATTTAAAATCATTAAAATATTTTTTCAAGGTCTTTTTTAAATTATCATCCCCTATGATATATCCTAATTGTACTAAAAAGACTTCCCCTTTGTTATACGCTGAGTTGCCATAGGCCGAGTTAAAATAAAATCGATCAGCATGCAATGCTTGGGGTTGTTCACCACCCGATTCAACTAACTTTTGATACCCTTCATAGGCACCTTTATGAGGATTTTTACCATCTTTCATCACGGCTCTCATGGCTAAAGAAGAAATATATGAAGTAAAGCCTTCATCCATCCACTCATGTTTTTGCTCATTGGTAGCTAACAAGAATTGAAACCATGTATGGGCAATTTCATGCGCAGTTACACCTACTAAACTTCCAAATTTACGCTCGCCTGTAATTAAGGTACACATGGCATACTCCATACCGCCATCTCCTCCTTGTATAACAGAATATTGTTTGTACGGATACGGGCCTATATTTTCGCTTAGATAAGAAAGTATTTCTGCTGTTTTTGGCTGTAACTTTTTCCAGTTTTCTTTTATGTCTGGATTGTCTTTGTATAAAAAGTGTAGTGTAATACTATCTTGAACTACCATTTTATCATGAATATATGCTGGGTCGGCTGCCCAAGTAAAGTCATGTACATTTGGCGCCTTAAAATGCCAGGTTAACTTCTTTACTTTTCTTTTATGTTTGACAGGCTTAATAGAGTATCCATGTCCTATTTCTTCTGGATTTTGTAAGTACCCAGAACCACCTATGGTATAATTTTTATCAATAGTGATTTTCACATCAAAGTCTCCCCATACACCATGAAATTCTCGTCCTATGTAGGCATTTGCATGCCATCCCTCAAAGTCATATTCGGCTAATTTAGGATACCATTGTGTCATAGACAAGGCCACACCTTCTTTACTATTTCTTCCTGAACGGCGTATTTGAACCGGTACTTGTCCTTTAAAAGTCATATCAAGTACTGTTTTTTCGCCAGGTTTTAGAACTTTGTTTAACTTCACTTTTAAAACTGTTCCAATAGTGGTGTGCTTGACATCGATGCCATCCTGCTGTAAAGAGTTCACTTTAATGAAGCCAATTTCATCAGGCGTTAACTTTGAAATTCTGCTTTCATAAACCGGTGCTTCTTTAGTACCTAAATTATTGGTCATACGACCGTCGGGATCAGGAATATTTTGGAGACGAATATCCATTTCACTCCCTGGCTGAAAGGCATTAAAAAACAAATGATAAAAAACCTTATCAATAATATCAGGAGAGTTGTTAGTATACACTATTTTTTGAACGCCATCATATTGGTAATTCTCAACATTCATGTCTATTGACATGGTATAATCAACATGCTGCTGCCAGTAATCTGGATTTTGAGCGATGCTAAAAAAGGGAATTGTTAATAGGACTAAAAGAGTAAATTTTTTCATCATACTATTTGTTTCTTTGCAAGATACCAATATCAATTTTGATACCCAATTAAGACGAAAATATTTGAATACGTTCGTCTTTATAATTTTTTCGTGAAAGTGAGAATAATTAATTCGACATTTTCTCTGCCATAGTTAGTGCATTGTATGCATTCACTATTTTTCCAGAAACTGATAAATCAGTAAAGTTGATGGTTTCATTTTCTGTACCTGGCTTTATAACTTCATTATTAAATTCAATGCCAGAATCCATAATTATTTTCTTTACTTGAGATGCAGTCAACTTCGGATAATAAGATCTTATCAAAGCGGCAACACCAGCGACTTCAGGAGCTGCCATTGAAGTTCCTTGGATAGATTCGTAACTGTCTTTTGGAAATGTAGAATAAATTTCAAGTCCAGGAGCGAACACGTCTACGTTCTTTTTTCCATAATTTGAAAAAGAAGCGACCAATCGATCATTATAAAAACGTGTCATTGCCCCTACAGTAATCACATTATCTGCGAATTCTGACACTTTATCTTTAGAGTCATTGGGGAAATTTTCGGCACTATCAATATCACTAGCATCATTACCAGCAGCATGTACCAATACAACATCTTTTTTCGCGGCATAAGCAATGGCATCATAAACCCATTCAACGTTTGGTGAATAGCTCTTACCAAAACTCATATTAATGACCTTCGCTCCGTTATCAACGGCATATCTAATTGCCAATGCAATGTCTTTATCATATTCATCGCCATCAGGCACCGCTCTCAAGGCCATAATTTTTACATTATGGGCGACACCGTTCATACCTTTTCCATTATTTCTTTCGGCTGCAATAATTCCAGAAACATGCGTTCCATGTATTTCATCATCTTTAGAACCAATAACGAAGTTATTACCGTAGTTTACATCTGTAATATCATATGGGTCATCACCCGTTAAACGACCATTAAAATCAATTTTATACTGCGCATTTAATTGGTTGTCATAATGATCTTTAATCTCTTTGTTATTCGCAATTACTGCATCTAAATCAACAAAAGCATCTTCTACAGTTGCACCAGCTTCTAAAACCCTCATGATAATTAGTTTTCCATTGAGTAATTTTTGGTCTGCTAATATGATTCCGTTAACATTATTTACATTTAACTTTTCATCACCTAGTATTTTTTTAATGGTATCGTTCGCACTTATGACCATCTCTTTTATTTGCTGATATTGATTTAATTGTGTTTCAGCTTTTTCAATTTGACGTGCAGCACTACTATTTTTTTTATCAATGAGTTCTTTAAGTTCTGTGTAAAGTTTGTAGTCATTTTGATCTACTTCAGCAATGTCTTCAGAAGTTTTTCCATCAAAACGAGGTGTCCATTGTTTTACAATTCTTGTAAGTTCAAGTTGTTCTGGATTCTTTTGTCCTTTTTTACCACCTAAAAAATTCCATCCATGAATATCATCTGCGTATCCGTTTTTATCGTCGTCAATTCCATTTCCGTCAACTTCGTCTTCGTTTATCCAAGTAACGTTTTTTAAATCTTCATGTTCTACATCTATTCCAGAATCAATAACACCAACAATTACAGTAGTACCTTTTTTACCTTTCACAAATTCATATGCTTTTGCCAAGCTCAAACCAGGTATAGAATCGGTGTAGATATCTTTGTGAGGCCAAGCGTGAATTTCAGCTTCGGTCATATCACCTCTCTTAGCAACCAATGTTTGAGTGAGTGATGGTGTTTCTATATTGGAAACCACATCTTTAATTTCTGTAGATGTCTCGGTTGAAGAAGTTGTGGGAGTCGTAGACGTAGTATTTCTACTTGTGGCACAACTAGTGAGTAAAGCGGTGGCAAGAAATGCCACATAAAATTGTTTAAAAAATCTCATTTTAGTATTTAAATATATCGTTAAATTTATAAGTATTATCAAGGCGAACTCCCTTTTCTGTATGTTTTACAGTGCACAATTCGTTATACGCATCATGCTCTAAAAATAATAAATACTCATTGTTCGCAGCTTGATTTAAAAATTGCTCTTTTTCATTCAATGTCAACAGCGGTCTAGTATCATAACCCATTACGTACGGTAGTGGAATGTGACCAACTGTTGGCAATAAATCAGCCATAAAAACAATTGTTTTTCCTTTATATTGAATGTGAGGTAACATTTGTTTTTCTGTATGACCATCTGCAAATAAAATGCCAAAGCCAAGTTCCGAAGTGGGTGTATAATTTTTTTCCGGCAAGGAAACAAAATTTAACTGACCACTTTCTTCGATGGGGTGAATGTTTTCTTTTAGAAAAGAAGCCTTTTCTCTAGGGTTCGGATGTGTTGCCCAATGCCAATGACTTTTATTGCTCCAAAATTTAGCATTTTTAAAGGCAGGTTCATAACCAGTATGGTCCGCATTCCATTGAATACTACCACCGCAATGATCAAAATGTAAATGTGTTAAAAATACGTCGGTAATATCGTCTCTATGAAAACCATGTTTTGCCAAAGATGTATCTAAAGAAAAGTCTCCGAATAAATAATAGTAACCAAAAAATTTATCCGATTGCTTATTGCCTAATCCAGTATCAATTAAAATAAGTCTATCATTGTCTTCTATGAGTAGACAACGCATACTCATTTCAATCATGTTGTTACTATCGGCCGGATTTGTTCGTTGCCATAGTGATTTGGGAACAACACCAAACATTGCCCCACCATCTAATTTAAAATTTCCAGTCTCAATTGGGTAAATCCTCATTTTTAAAATAAAAGCTTACAAATATGCTGAAAATTAGCCATATAATAGTTAAATAAAGCAAAAAAAGGTACAATAAGAGACCTAATATTTGAAGGGTTTTTTAAATTTTAAAAAGGAAAAAGAAATCACCCACAAGAATGCATAAAAAAAGATCGCGATTAAACGATCTTTTTTTTGGAGGCGTCGAGCGGATTCGAACCGCTGTACAAGCTTTTGCAGAGCTCTGCCTAGCCACTCGGCCACAACGCCATTTTGGTTTGCAAATTTACTTAAATTAAGTATTCATGCAATAAAAAAATAAATTATTATCGCTTCTTAGACATTTTTATAGTAACCATGGCTACATTGCCACCTATTGGAGGATTTATTTTTGAAACATCGACCACTGCCTTTTGCACGAGAGGAATTTCCAATAATATCCTGTCTAAGATTTTAGCGGCTACAGTTTCTAACAATTTAGAGCGAATGGCCATCTCTTCTTTAACAATTTTATTGAGGTGCACATAATCTACGGTATCCGCCAATTTATCGGTTTGAGACGATGTTTTGAGATTCGACTTTACAGAAACATCAACCCGATATTCTGAACCAATCTTTCCCTCTTCATCTAAACAACCGTGATATGCATATACTCGGATATTCTTTACTTTAATAATTCCCATGAATCAAAATTTTGGTAAATATAGAACTATTCTATTCTATATATTTGTATTTTCTCAAGGCAAAAATGATTTTATTAAATTTACGGCAAAATCAACTAAGAATATGAAAGTACGTGAGCAATTTATTTTAGTTTCAATTGTAACAGTGGTTCTTATTAGTATCGTTGCTCAATTTTGGAATCCCATTCTCTGGAGTTTTATTATTGTAGTGCCAATTATAGTAATGGGCATATATGATATTGTTCAAACGAAACACACAATTAGACGTAACTTTCCTGTATTAGGTAGATTTCGATATGCGTTGGAATCAATTCGTCCAGAAATAATGCAATATTTTGTGGAGACTGATACACAAGGACGTCCGTTAAATAGAATTTTTAGATCACTTATTTATCAACGATCTAAAAAAGAAAACGATACTACACCTTTTGGTACTCAAATGAATGTATATCGTTCGGGTTATGAGTGGATGGATCATTCTATGTATGCATCGAATGTAATTACACGAGAGGAAGATTTTCCTCGTGTTATCGTGGGAGGTAAAGATTGTAAACAGCCCTATTCATGTAGTTTATTAAATATATCTGCAATGAGCTTCGGTTCGTTGAGTAAAAATGCAGTAATGGCATTGAATAAAGGAGCTAAAATGGGGCATTTCGCACATAATACAGGCGAAGGTGGTGTGAGTCCATATCATTTAAAATACGGAGGAGATTTAATTTGGCAAGTAGGTACAGGGTATTTTGGTTGCAGAAATGAAGAAGGTAATTTTAGTGAGGAAGGTTATATCGAGAATGCCACCAGACCTGAAGTAAAGATGATAGAGCTAAAACTTTCTCAGGGTGCAAAGCCAGGTCATGGAGGAATTTTGCCAGCGAAGAAAAATACGGAGGAAATTGCAAAAATCAGGCATGTAAAATCGGGTATTGCTGTGCATTCGCCACCTTCACATTCTGCTTTTTCAGATGCAGAAGGCTTGTTAAAATTTATAAAAAAGCTGCGAGATTTATCTGGTGGAAAACCAGTTGGTTTTAAATTATGTGTTGGTAAAAAACAAGAGTTTATAGATATATGTAAAGCCATGTTAACTACAGGAATATTACCTGATTTTATTGCAGTTGATGGAGGAGAAGGAGGTACTGGTGCAGCTCCTGTTGAATTTTCAAATTCGATTGGTATGCCTCTGCGCGAAGGACTTGTATTTGTTCATGATACATTGGTGGGTTTTGATTTAAAAAAGGAAATAAAATTGATTGCGGCTGGTAAGATTATTACAGGTTTTCATATGGCACGAGCTATTGCCTTGGGTGCTGATATATGTTATAGTGCGAGAGCAATGATGTTGTCGGTTGGTTGTATTCAGGCCTTGTTGTGTAATAACAATACTTGCCCTGTAGGAGTAGCCACACAAAATGCTTCTTTGATGAAAGGCTTAGTGGTAGATGATAAGGCACCTAGAACAGCGAATTTTCATGAGGAAACAATTCATAGTTTTTTAGAAATGATTGCCGCTTCAGGGTTGGAATCGCCAAATGATATTAGACGTAAACATATTAATAAACGTGTAGGTATTAGTAAAGTAGTTAAATATGACGAAATGTATCCCGAAATGGAGGTAGGTTGCCTTCTCTCTGAAAGCACACGGCCAGAGGATTACAAGGTCTTCTTTGAAGACAAAAAAGTATCAGTTACTGCTTAATATTTCGCGTCTTCAGGATAATTTTGCATGAAATTTTCAGCTACTTTAACCATGTTTTTACTGCCGCAGAAAAAGGGAACTCGCTGGTGTAATTCTAATGGTTTTACATCTAAAATTCTCATATAACCGTCAGAAGCTTTTCCTCCGGCTTGTTCTGCTAAAAATGCCATTGGGTTACATTCGTATAATAAGCGTAGCTTTCCTTGTGGAGCCTTAGAGCTTGTTGGATAAATATAAATACCACCTTTGATCATATTTCTATGAAAGTCTGATACTAATGAGCCTATATAGCGTGCTTTATAGGGCCTGTCTTCTTCTTCCATTTGGCAGTATTTAAGATAATCTTTTACACCTTGAGGAAAATGAGAATAGTATCCTTCGTTGATAGAATAAATGCTACCATCTTTAGGAAACTGCATGTCAGGATGTGATAGGTAAAATGTACCAATAGCGGGGTTTAAGGTAAATCCGTTAACTCCGTGTCCAGTTGTATATACCAACATTGTCGAGGTTCCGTAAACAATATAACCAGCAGCAACTTGCTTGTTACCTTCTTGTAGAAAATCTTCAAGTTGAACAGGAGTTCCTGGTTTGGTAACTCTTCTGTAAATAGAAAAAATAGTCCCAACAGAAACATTTACATCTATATTTGATGAGCCATCAAGAGGATCAATTAATACCACATACTTACTGCTATTTGCTTCATCACTCCCAGATATAGTGACGAAGTCATCTTCCTCCTCACTTGCAATTCCACAAACTATTTGCCTATTAATGAGTCTTTTCATAAAAATCTCATTCGCATAAACGTCTAATTTTTGCTGATCTTCTCCCTGGATATTTGTATCTCCAGCATCTCCCAAAATATCAACAAGACCAGCTTTATTCACCTCGTGATTTACAACTTTAGCGGCTAAACGAATAGAGTTAATGAGACGAGAAAGTTCGCCTGCAGCATATTTAAAATGCTTTTGATTGCCAATAATAAACTCTCCTAGAGTACTGTTTTTTTGCATAGCGAAATACTTTTTTTGACAGTGCAAATATCGTTTTTCTTTTAGAAACTATAACGTTTTCGTAATACTTTTAGCAAAGTTTTTTTACATTCGCTAAAAGATGAAAACAATCAAATAAATTTTATTTAATGAATTATGTCATTCGTAAGGGTGTTGAAAAAGATATGCCATTCGTTTTGAATTTAATTACCGAACTAGCAGTTTTTGAAAATGAACCTGATGCTGTTAAAATTACGGTAGAAGATCTTCTAGAAAATGGGTTTAAAGAACATCCAGCATTTAGAACTTTTGTTGCAGAAATCGATGGAGATATAGTAGGTATGGCACTCTTCTATAATAGATTTTCAACTTGGGATGGAGTATCCGTTCATTTAGAAGATTTAGTGGTTAGAAAATCTTTCAGAGGATTGGGTATCGGAAAGGCTTTGTATACGAAAGTTCTTGAATATGCCTACTCAACAAATGCGAATAGGGCAGAATGGGTGGTGCTAGATTGGAATAAGGTTGCCGTAGATTTTTACGTTGGCACCGGAGCACAAATGCTTGAGAATTGGAATCTTTGTCAGATGAATAGAACCACTATGCAACAATATTTAGAGAAGAATGAGAGTATTTAAATTTGGAGGAGCGTCAGTGAAAGATGCTAATGGCGTGCGAAATGTTGCAAGAGTGTTGCAAGAAGTCGG
The DNA here is from genome assembly GCA_947500525.1 of uncultured Flavobacteriaceae bacterium. Lineage (GTDB taxonomy): Bacteria > Bacteroidota > Bacteroidia > Flavobacteriales > Flavobacteriaceae > Aureibaculum. Next base: position 141,503 of record CANMSH010000007.1, read on the forward strand.
GTATAAAGATGTTTTTCTCGTAGTATCGGCAATGGGTAAAATGACCAATGCCTTTGAAAAATTAATCCAAGCATATTTTTATAATACCGAAACTTTCTCCGTTCATGTAGATAAAATTAGAGCGTATCATTATGAAATAATTAATGACTTATTTTCAGTTGACCATGATGCTATCATAAATCAAGTGGAGGGCTTATTTACAGAAATGACTCAATTCATGATTAAGAATGAATCTAGAGATTATAATTTTGTGTATGATCAAATTGTGAGCTATGCCGAACTTTTTTCTACCAAAATAGTAAGTGCATATTTAAATGATATAGGTATTTCAAATGATTGGTTAGATGTTAGAAATTGTATAGCAACGAATAGTGATTTTAGAGATGCTACTGTGAATTGGGATAGAACTAAACAATATATTCGTGATTATGTGAATGATGAAAATTTACAAATTACACAAGGTTTTATAGGTAGAGATGCACATCTTAATACAACGACTTTAGGTCGAGAAGGCTCTGATTATACAGCAGCGATTTTTGCCTATTGTCTCAATGCGGCGGATGTAACGATATGGAAAGACGTAGATGGAGTTTTAAATGCAGACCCTCGTCATTTTGAGGAAACTACTTTGCTTGTCCGTATTTCGTATACTGAGGCCATAGAATTAGCGTTTTATGGGGCGTCGGTCATACACCCTAAAACACTCCAACCCTTGCAAAAAAAAGACATTCCGTTGTATGTAAAATCGTTTTTGAATCTTCAGGCAAAAGGTACAAAAGTGTCAAAGGGAGAAGCCATTTCCCCGGAAGTTCCTTGTTTCATTGTTAAGAACAATCAAATTTTGTTGTCTATTTCTTCCTTAGATTTTTCGTTTATCGTTGAGCGTAATATTAGTGAAATATTTAACCTAATTCATGAACAAAGAATGAAAGTGAACCTCATCCAAAATTCTGCGATTAGTTTTTCGGTATGTTTAGAAGATAAATATGAAAATTTTGACAAACTATTAGTATCGCTAGAGTCTCGATTTAAGATAGACTTTCACAAAGGTGTTGCGCTGCATACCATACGGCATTTCACAGCAGAATCGATAGATAGAATAGAGCAGACTAATAAAGTATTGTTAAAACAATTAACACAAGAAACAGTACAGATTGTAATTGAATAGAAATATATATCTTTGGAAGTCTCAAAATAATTGAATGAGTTTAGTTACAGCCAAAGAAATAGCCAAAGTGATCAACTTTGATAGATACGGTTTTCTAGGAACCTTTATTGGTTGGATACTGCTTAAAGTATTGCGTATTTCTAAACTCAATGAAATTTACAATAAGCATAAAAATAAAAAAGACATTGCTTTTCTAAATGCTATTTTGGATGAGGTACAAATTCAATTTGAGATCCCAGAAGAAGATTTAAAACGTATTCCTAAAGATGGTGCCTTTATAAGTATTTCTAACCATCCGTTAGGAGGTATAGATGGTATTTTATTGCTAAAATTACTGGCAGAGAAAAGACCAGATTATAAAATCATGGCGAATTTTTTATTACATAAGATTGTTCCGTTAAAGCCTTATGTGATGCCAGTGAATCCGTTCGAAGATAGAAAGGATGCACAATCAAGTGTGGCGGGAATAAAAAGTGCGTTACAACATTTAAAAGACGGTTATCCTTTAGGTATTTTTCCGGCTGGAGAAGTGTCTACCTATAAGGATGGTAAATTGATTGTAGATAAACCATGGGAAGAGGGAGCTATCAAACTTATTCACAGAGCCAAAGTACCTATTATACCCATCTATTTTCACGCAAAAAATAGTAGATTATTTTATTTAATATCTAAAATAAGTGGAACTTTTAGAACTGCGAAATTACCGTCAGAGTTGTTGACCCAGAGTAGTCGAGTTATCAAAGTAAGAATAGGTAAACCAATCACAGTGAAAGCCCAAGAAGAACATAAGAGCATAGATGATTTTCATGCTTTTATTCGAAAGAAGACCTATATGTTAGCGAATCCCTTTCATGGAGAGAGCCCTTTAATTAAGACGCCTAACTTGAAATTGCCAAAACAGCCCAAAGAAATTATTGCGCCGGTAACAACGGAGAAAATGGTCACTGAAGTTGAGAATTTGCGTCAAACTGATTCTCGTTTGTTAGAAAGTAAAAATTACGAAGTGTTCTTCGCAGCAAGTGCTCAAATACCTAATATTCTACGTGAAATAGGACGATTAAGAGAAATTACCTTTCGGGAAGTTGGAGAAGGTACAAATAATGCGATTGACCTAGATGATTATGACAATTTTTATCATCATATGTTTTTGTGGGATTCAGCAAATAATTTAGTAGTTGGAGCTTACCGCATGGGGTTAGGTCTAGACATATATAAGCAATATGGAATAGATGGTTTTTACATCAATACATTATTTAGGCTTGAACCTGAACTGTATAATATGATGGAACAAACCATTGAAATGGGTCGAGCCTTTATCGTAAAAGAGTATCAACAAAAACCAATGCCATTATTTTTGTTGTGGAAAGGTATTGTTCACGTCACCTTGCGTTATCCTCATTATAAATATCTTATGGGCGGCGTGAGTATAAGTAACCAGTTTTCTAATTTCTCGAAGTCGTTGATGATTGAATTTATGAAATCACATTATTATGACCCTTACTTAGCTCAATATATTCACCCGAAGAAAGAATATAAAGTGAAGTTAAATGACGCCGATAAAGATTTTGTTTTTGATGCTAGCAAAGCGGATATGGTGAAATTTGATAAGATTATTGATGAAATAGAACCAGGTAGTTTAAGAATGCCCGTATTGCTTAAAAAGTATGTAAAACAAAATGCGCGACTCGTAGCATTTAATGTGGACCCTAAATTTAACAATGCCGTTGATGGTTTGATGTATATACGTATTGCTGATTTACCTGAAAGTACGGTAAAACCTGTAATGGAAGAATTTCAAGCTGAACTAGAACGGAAACTAGCCGAAAGTATAAAAAGCGAAGCCTAGGCTTCGCTTTTTTGTTTTTATTTTCCGAATAAGCGTTGGAAAAAGTTTTTAGCTTTACCAGTGGCTTCTCCAAGTCCTTCTTTTGCATTTTCGGCTAAATCTGCCAGTTTCTCACCAGCTTCATCCGCAAATTCTCCTGCCTTTTCTGTAACCGTACCCATAACTTCTTTTGCATCCTCAACAAATTCTTTCGTTTCTTCGGTAAGATTTTCTTTAAGATCCGCAGCTTTTTCGCTGGCAACATCTAACGCTTTCTTAGCAACTTCTTTTGCATCTTCAAAAACTTCCTTCGCTTCTTCTTTCAATTCAGCAGTTTTATCTCCTATTTTCTCGGCAACTTCTTTCGCCGTTTCTTTTGCATTTTCAAACCCTTCTTTCGCATCTTCTTTCAATTCGGCAGTTTTATCTCCTATTTTCTCTGCAACTTCTTTTGCAGTTTCTTTCGCGTTTTCAAAACCTTCTTTCACATCTTCTTTCAATTCACTAGCAGAATCGCTCATGTTTTCGGTAACTTCTTGCACTTTTTCTTTGGCATTTTCGATACCTTCTTTTGATTTTTCCTCTAAATTTTTATTTTCTTCTGACATTTTTATTTAGTTTAAGTTTGTACTACAAATGTATAAAATTTAGAAAATAGTTTATTAGATATTTAGATTGGATGGGAAATACATCAAAAATTGCCGTTTTAGGAGGCGGAAGTTGGGCAACAGCCATTGTTAAAATGCTATCGGAAAACCTCGAGGAAATAGGATGGTATATGCGTAGTGAAAGTAACGTGGCATATATAAAAGAACATAGGCACAACCCAAGTTATATTACTTCAATAGAATTTAATACTGACCAGTTAGTATTGTCTAGTGATATAAATACAATAGTCGACTATGCCGATTATTTAATCTTTGCCATACCTTCAGCATTTTTGAATGATGAATTGAAGAAGATTTCGAGGCCATTACATGGTAAAATCATTTTTTCTGCAATAAAAGGTATCGTGCCTGAATCTGGTAAAATTGTAGGAGAACACTTTTTTGAAGAATTCGATATTCCTCTACCAAATATTGGCGTTATTACCGGACCATGTCATGCAGAAGAAGTTGCTCTTGAGCGTTTGTCCTATTTAACAATTGCTTGTCAAGATGAAGAAAAGGCAACCTATATAGCCAAAAATTTATCGAGTAGATATATCAATACAAAAATTACCGATGATATAATTGGAACCGAATACGCCGCTATGCTCAAGAATATTTATGCAATTGCTGCTGGTATTGCGCATGGATTAGGCTATGGAGATAATTTTCAATCTGTATTGATGAGCAATGCTATTCGAGAGATGAAACGTTTTATTAAAAAAGTGCATAAAATGAAGCGTAATATCAATGACTCGGCTTATCTGGGAGATTTGTTAGTGACTGGATATTCGGTTTTTAGTAGAAATCGAATGTTCGGGAACATGATAGGAAAAGGGTATACAGTAAAGTCTGCTATATTTGAAATGAGTATGATTGCCGAAGGCTACTATGCTGCTAAAAGTGCCTATGAAATTAAAAACGATAAAGATGCTAGAACACCTATCATAGATGTTATTTATAGGATTTTGTATGAACAAAAAGAAGCAAAAAAAGAGTTTAAGAAGTTAGCTGATGTATTAGATTAATTAAAGATAGTCTAACTTAAGAATTCCACTCATAAAAGTTAGAACCTTCGTTCAATACAAATCCAGTTTCTGGATAAAGATTATTTCCAATTACATTGGTTCTTTCGGTTTCTAAAAACATACCACATGCCAAAGATTCTCTTACTAATTTCTTTGATCGCTCAATTAGTTTCTTAGAAATTCCTTTACCTCTGCCCGTCGAGCTTACGAATAAGTCATTCAATAACCATAACTTTTTCATCCTGGTTGAAGAAAATAAGGGGTATAATTGAACAAATCCAACAAGTTGATTGTTCTCATCTTCGCATACGTAAATTTTAGAATCGTTGTCCTGTAATCGCGCAGATAGAAATTCTCTAGCTTCAATAATTGCTGTTGGTTTGCGATAGAACACGCGATAAGCATCAAATAACTGAGCTAGTTGTTCTAAGTCGGTAATTTCAGCATCTCTTATTTTCATTACTTATACTGTTTCTTGCAAGGTCAATATCTCTTGAAATAATCCTTTATTTAATAGGTTAAGTGCTTCGGCCTTATTCTTTGTATCGATTAATAAAGACATATTAAAATCACTTCCACCGTAGGAAATCATTCGTATAGGTATTTCTTTGAGACAGTTTAAAACACTCGCACTGATACCTCTACTTTTTTGAGAAAAATCACCAGCCAAGCAAACAATACTCATGTCATTATCAACTTCAATTTTTCCAAAAGTTTGTAACTCTTTTACAATCTTATCAATATGGGTTGGTGTATCTATAGTCAATGATACTGCAACTTCAGATGTCGTAATCATATCGATTGGTGTTTGGTATTTTTCAAAAACTTCAAAAATTTTCTTTAAAAACCCATAAGCAAGTAACATTCGATATGATTTAATTTTCATAGCAACAATCCCGTCCTTTGCGGCAATGGCTCTAATACCATTACTAGCACCACAGTTTTTTATGATGGTGCCTTTGCTTTCTGGGTCGAAAGTGTTTTTTAATAGTACCGGAATGTTATTTTCTTTAGCAGGTATTACACTCTGAGGATGTAAAATCTTCGCGCCGAAATAGGCTAACTCTGCGGCCTCATCAAACGATATTTCATCTATAGAGAAGGTATTTTCAACATATCTAGGATCGTTGTTGTGCATACCGTCAATGTCTGTCCAAATTTGAATTTCTTTGGCCTTCAAAGCGGCACCAATAAGGGAGGCACTGTAATCGCTACCACCTCTTTTTAGGTTGTCTATTTTATTCTCTTGATTCAAGCATATAAATCCTTGTGTAATAATAATGTCTTGAGATATATCGGCAATACTTTTAGAAAGTTTCGTTTTAATTTTTTTAGTTTCAGGTTCGCCCTGTGCGTCAATCGACATAAAGTCTAATGCTGAAAGCAGTGTTGAATCAATTTGTAATTCAGTTAGATACAATTGAAAAAGATTCGTCGATATTAATTCACCTTGTGCTAAAATTTCATGTTCGTTATTGGCCGTGAATCCTCTTAATTTTTCGAAAGATTTTCTAATAAAGGTCAATGCCTTTAATTGATAGTATTCTGATGCGTATAACCCATCAAGTAAAGCATGATAACTCAGTTCTAAAGAATCGATTAAAGTTTTCGCCTCATCTTCCTTACGTTTTGCAAGTAGGTTGTGAAATTCAGTGAGCGTATTGGTAGTTCCTGATACTGCCGAAAGAACCACTAGAATAGGTTCTCTATATGTTTGAATTATTTGAGCTACTTTCTTTATGTTTTGAGCGTTTCCTACAGAAGTACCTCCGAATTTTAATACCAGCATAAGTCCGTTAATTTTTAACAAAAATCTCGAGTTTAGATTGTTTCAGCAATTTTTTATTCTATTTTTACAAATTATTACAAATAGTTTAAATTTAAACATGAAAACAATACAAGAAGCAGTTACTACGATTATTAACAGAACACCTTTTATTGAAGAGGCATTGTATGATAAATTAATTAATGTTTCTTCATTAGCGAGAATTATTCAACCAGATGTTGAGAAGGCTTTAAAAAAAGAAGTTAAATCTGGAGCAATTATGATGGCTATCAATCGGTTATCGCCATCGAGTGTATTGAAAGTTCGGAAAAATGTTAGAAAAATTGCACTTTCCTCAGGAGATTTTATTGTGAGGTCAGACCTTTGCGATTATACCTTTAAAAACACCAATACGCTCTTGCAAAAAATAGCTCAATTATTGAAAGATATTGAGTCAAAAGAAGATACTTTTTTTACAATATCTCAGGGCGTTTTTGAAACAAATATTGTTGCTAGTAAGAGTTTGAAGAGTCAAATTGATGTTATTTTTAAAAATGAGATAGCCCTTTACTTTTTAGATAATCTTGCCTCCGTCACGATTAAATTGCCGAAATCAAATATGGAACAATCAGGTATTTATTATTTTATTTTGAAACAACTGGCCTGGGCAGATATACCTGTGCAAGAAGTAATTTCTACAACACATGAAATGACTATTGTGGTAAAGGATGTTGATATAAATCAAACATTTTCAATTTTAATGGATATGAAACTTAGTTAGATGGCTAAGAAAGATCCATATGCTTCCCTACGCATTAGGGAGTTTAATATTTTTTTATTGGTAAGATTTGCCTTGGTGTTTGGATGGTCTATGCAATTTATTATTGTAGAATGGCAGGTTTACAGCATTACGAAGAATCCACTCTCCTTAGGAATTATTGGGTTGATGGAAGTTATTCCGGCTGTTTCAATGGCTCTATTTGCGGGTCATATTGTCGATCAGAAAGAGAAGCGAAATTTACTGGCCATCTGCATTGCCGCCTTCTCATTAATTAGTTTAGGTTTGTTTTTATTGACATGGCCAAAATTTATGGAAGGATGGTCACAAAATACCGTGTTGTATTGTATTTACGCTTTGGTTTTCTTTGGCGGATTTTTACGCTCCTTTTTTGGACCTACGATATTTTCGCTCATCGCTTTAATTGTGCCTAAAAGGTTGTATCCGAATGCGGCTACATGGAGTAGTTCTACATGGCAAATGGCATCCGTAATCGGTCCTGCTTTTGCTGGATATTCGATATACGTTATTGGTGTTCATTGGTCTTTGTGTATTGTTTTCGGACTGGTTTTACTCTCGTTATTTTTCGTGTTTTTCATTAAAAAGAAACCTATATTAAATCCTAAAATTGGAGAGCCTGTTCTTCAAAGTTTAAAGGAGGGTGTAAAGTTTGTGTATAATTCGAAAGCCATTTTTGGAGCAATTACCTTAGATATGGTTTCGGTTCTTTTCGGAGGAGCAGTTGCTTTGTTGCCTGTGTATGCCCAAGATATTCTAGAAGTGGGGCCCAAAGGATTTGGGGCATTAAGAGCGGCCCCGGCTATTGGTGCATTTATTACAATGTTATTAACGGCGTACATACCGATTAGTAAAAACGCAGGGATGAAACTGTTAGTTGCTATTTTTGGTTTTGGAATCTGTATCATTGTTTTTGGCTTATCGACGGTTTTTTGGATTTCTATTGTAGCTCTCTTCTTTAGTGGTGTAACAGATGGAGTTTCAATGGTGATAAGACAAACAATTTTACAATTGAAGACACCTGATAATATGCGAGGTCGAGTGGCTTCGGTAAACTCTATGTTTGTAGGCTCTTCTAATGAATTAGGAGCTTTTGAAAGCGGATTAACGGCCAAATTGATGGGCACTGTGACCGCTGTTGTCTTTGGAGGCACCATGACCTTAATAACAGTTTTAACAACGGCCGTAGTATCACCATCATTTAGAAAATTAGACTTAGAAGAAGATTTAAAAGTCCACGAAAACATGGAATAGTTTTTTTACGTATTTTTAGGTATGATTTTTGATGTTATTTAACCTAAATCGAACCCCATGAAAAACGTATGTCTCTTTCTCTTTCTTAGTATAATTTCAGCTTCTTTTGGTCAAACAATTAATGGTTTTGTTTTCGACGCCAAAACGAATCAACCGCTAAAAGGTGCCCATGTTTATATAAACTCAATTGAACAAGGAACAACATCGAATTATCGCGGTAAATTCAGATTAAAACTTCAGAGTGAGCCAAGTGTTGATAGTATTTATATATCACATATTGGATACGAAATAAAAGCTTTCCCTTATGTAAAAGGAAAAAAAGAATATCTCATTTATTTAGAAACAAATAGTACAGCGCTTAGTGAAGTACGGCTTTCTAATGTGAAGAGAGATTTGAATTATAGACTTCGCTATAATAGATTAAGCAGTATGAAAAAAGGTTTGTATTCTTTTGGATCAGCTTTGAAGGATAATAAGATCTATGTGGTTGGGGGAAATGTTACTTACAAAGAAGACACATTTAAAAGATTTTTTGAAAGAGGTGATATTGATCTTCTTAGTTTTAGAGACTTGATCCGTGCTTCTAGAGGATATTTTAAAAAGGAATGGTATGGAGGTGATTTGATGGTATATGATTTGAATTTGGATATGTGGGAAGTGTCAGATATTCAATTTAGAAAAAGAGCCCACCACAACTTGCATATTCATGACAATCAGTTATATGTTTTGGGTGGGAAAAGGCTCTCTATGGGTAGAAAGTATGAGTATTTAGATGATAAAATAGAGGTGTTTGATAATGAAAAGAATACACTCATTGTCGATGATACAAATCCGCATCAAGCGGTGAATTTCGCCTCATTTACACATGATGACAAACTCATTGTGATGGGTGGTTCGATCAAGCAAAAAAGGAATGACCAAAAAATATACACCAATAAAGTACATTTATACGACTTAAAATCAGGATATTGGTATGAAATGGCATCTATGCCCGTTGCCAAAGAAACAAATGGAGTGTTGATAAATAATAAGATATATTTAATTGGTGGTTTTAACAAAAAACCCTTGACTTCTATTGAGGCGTTCGACATAACCAGTGGCAAATGGACAAAGGAGGGAGAGCTATTCGAAGGTTTTTCGAAACCGGCAGTAGCTTACAATGGAGATATGATTTATGGTTTTGAAAATGGGAAAGTGATTACATTTAATACCAAAACAAAAGAATTAAATCAATATTTGATCGATTTGGATCTAAGGGGATCAAATTTGTTTTATGCAAATGATAAATTATACTTGCTAGGAGGATTTAGACAGTATAGTTATGCAACGATTCCTTCGGCGAACCTTTATAGTATAGATATCAATGAATTTCAAACTACAAAGATTTACAAGTCAAAAAGGCTGTAATTAATACTGGAGTTATTTGACAACAATACCTCGCTTATTGAGTATTTTGATAGTTCGAAGTACACTTTCTTTGATGCTGTTTTTCTTAAACAGAAACGTTTTTTCATAAAGAGTATTATTGGCAAAGAAAGTCAGTTTAAACACGTTGTTTAATTTCAATACTTCGTCTTGCATCAGTTCAATTTTTGCACCAGATTTAGCGGGCAATTTTTCTAGTTTATGACGCATCGTTGAGGTTTTTAAATCACCATCGAAACCATGAGAAACAATTAGAATCATTTCAATAGCTTCTTCTTTATCGTTAATCAAATAGGCGTTCCAATCGTTTGTTTTAAACATTTCATTATAATCATGTGTAATGGCCATATAGATGTCTTCAACTACAGGAATTTTAATATCTTTTTTCATCTAAACTGCTTGAATTGTAACTTTTGTTCTGCTAAAATCGGCATTTCCAGTTAATGTATCTACTTCATTTGAATCTGTTAGATCATTGATGCTAACACCAGGTTTCTCTTGGGCCAAAGACATTTTTGTGCCATTGCGATGGTGCCCAAATCCATGAGGAATACTTACAACGCCTTGTTTTATTTCGTCACTAATTTCTACTGGAATCTTTACACTACTAATGAGAGATGTTACTTCTACGTTTTGACCGTTTTCAAGATGCAACTTAACCGCGTCTTCTGGATGCATCAACAGAGTACATCGTTCTCTGCCGGTCATCAGTAAGGCAGAATTATGCATCCATGAATTGTTGTTTCGCAGGTGCCTACGTCCGATCAAGGTAAAGGAGTTTTTGGTCCTATTTAACTCATGTTGTTTTTCTTTTAATCGTTGTAGATCTTTCGTGAAAATTTCGGGTGCTAGGTTAATCTTTTGATCTTTTGTAAATAGACGTTGAGGTAAACAAGGTTGCAGAGGACCTAAGTCGATACCGTGCGGATGTTTTTTTAATTTATCAACTGTCAACTCATGATCTTTATACGGACTATTTTGTAACAAATAATCGAGCATCATCTCGGGCGTGGCTGGGTTTTTCTTTCCAGAAATTCGTTCCGTTAAGGCATTTAAAATTTCCCAATCATGGCGCTGTTCTTCGTTTCTTTCGAACATGCCTTCGTTATACTTTGTTGTATTTCTCACCGCTAGTTGATGAAAAATAAGATCGTAATGTGCTGTTTCTAAACCGTTGGTAGAGGGTAAAATAATGTCGGCATGTTTTGAAGTTTCATTCAAATAGATATCTATAGATACCATAAAATCGAGTGATTTAAAAGCCTTTTCTAGTTTTTTTCCGTTTGGAGTTGATAAGACAGGATTACCAGCGACAGTAATCATCGCTTTAATTTGATCGTCTCCTTCGGTAAGAATTTCATCAGCTAATGCAACCACCGGATATTCTCCTGAAAATTCAGGAAGTTTATGCACCCTACTTTGTCTTCTATTAAAACTACCTGTTTTTCCAGTGAAAGCACTCATACCAACAAGGTCTATGGCCGGTAATGTGAACATAACCCCACCTTCAACGTCGAGATTACCCGTAATGACATTCAATACATTAATTAACCATTGACAGGTGCCTCCAAATTCTTGTGTAGATACTCCCAATCGTCCATAGCAAGCTGCGGTTGGGGCATGCGAAAATTCTTGCGCAATATTCTTAATTTCTTGGGTAGAAATTCCAATGAAACCCGCAGTTTTTTCTGGACTAAAATCACGAACACTACTTTTTATAGTATCAAGACCTTTTGTATGGTCGTCTAAGTCTCGTAAATCCTCCCATTTTTCATCAAAAATTGTATAAATTAAAGATAAAAGTAGCAAGGCATCTTTACCAGGGTTTATAAAAAAATGTTTATCTGCCAATTTAGCCGTTTCGGTAAAGCGAGGGTCGATTACCACAAACTTTCCACCTCTTTTTTGCAATGCTTTTAAGCGACCAGAAAAATTAGGTGCTGTCATCATACTGCCGTTAGAGACTGCTGGGTTGCCACCCAAAATTAGCATATAGCTGGTTCGATCAATGTCAGGCACCGGAATCATCATTTGATGACCAAACATTTGTAAAGAAGCTATATGATGTGGTAATTGATCAACAGAAGTTGCACTATATTTTTGTTGAGTATTCAAACTTTTGTTAAAAGTGCTGCTATATAACATGAGCCCTAAGTTATGTACATTAGGGTTACCTCTATAAATGCCTACAGCATTAGACCCATGTTTTTCTTGGATGTCTTTAATGTTTTTTGCCACCTGATCGAAAGCGTCTTCCCATGAAATCTCTTTCCATCCGTTGGTTGTTTTGTGTAAAGGCGTTTTCAATCGATCTTTATCATAGTATAAATCTTTTAAAGCAACCGCCTTTGGGCAAATATGGCCATGACTTAATACATCTTTCATGTCTCCTTTTATAGAGTAGATTTCTGTATCACTATGTTCAATTTCTAAACCGCACATAGCTTCGCACAAATTACATGTTCGATAATGCGTTTGTACCTTTTTCATGAATCGATTGTTTTACAGGCAATAAGACCACCATATTCTAAGGCAAGCGTTCTATCAACCGCTACTTTTTGATATTCAGGATCCGTGGCCATTTGTAAAAAATGATCTACACTTGGGTATTCAACAAGTAAAATCATATCTGGTTGATCTTCAGAATCACCAATAACGGTAGAAGCGACCGTACCCTTCCAAATTAATTTAGCCTTGGCCTTAGCAATAAACGGTTGTACATTTTTAAAGTAACGCATATAGGCTTCTTGGCCTGATTCATTACCGTTATTTGTAACCGTTTTGAATTTAATAATGTTTGTCATCACCAATGGAGTATTTTTAGGATACTCCATAAGTTGTGCTATTTGAGCTTGAGAAGCTGCTACTTGAGTTAATTGCATAAGCGTGTTTTAAGATACAATCAAAGCTACAAAATAAAGCTTTAGTATATCTTACAATACGAGTAAGAAAATAAAAATTTAGATTATTTATTCTTCTAGAAATGCAGCACCATTTGCCGTTACGTCTCTATTTATTTTTCGCATCAACCCTTGCAATACTTTGCCCGGCCCAACTTCTGTAAATTCGGTTGCACCATCCGTAACCATTTGCTGAATTGTTTGCGTCCATTTTACAGGAGCAGTTAATTGAGCAATCAGGTTATTTTTAATTTCAGCAGCACTTTTTACCGCACTCGCAGTCACATTTTGATAAATAGGACAGTTTGGTTGGTTAAAAGTTGTATTTTCAATTGCTTCGGCCAATTCTTCGCGAGCAGGCTCCATTAATGGAGAATGAAAAGCACCACCAACTGGCAATACCAATGCTCTTCGCGCTCCTGCTTCTGTTAAAGCTTCACAGGCAGCATTAATAGCGTCGATCTCTCCAGAGATTACTAATTGACCTGGGCAGTTATAATTCGCAGCTACCACAATCCCGGCAGTCTCTGTACAAATATTTTCGACCACATCATTTTCTAAGCCTAATACAGCAGCCATGGTAGATGGTTGTAGTTCGCATGCTTTTTGCATGGCTAACGCACGTTTAGATACCAGTTGTAGCGCAGACTCAAAGTTTAATGTACCATTTGCTACTAAGGCAGAAAATTCTCCTAACGAATGTCCCGCAACCATATCTGGATTAAAACTATCGCCAAGTGTTTTAGCGAGAATAACAGAGTGTAAAAAAATGGCTGGTTGGGTCACTTTAGTTTCTTTTAACTCTTCAGCGGTCCCTTCAAACATAACATCTGTAATATGAAAACCTAAAATATCGTTTGCCTGTTCAAATAGATCTTGGGCAACGCTAGACTTTTCGTACATATCAAGACCCATTCCAGAAAATTGAGCACCTTGGCCAGGAAATATAAATGCGCGCATAAATGATTTGATTTTTGTTGAGCTACAAAAATAGAAAAATTGTGACTAACATTAATTTTATATTTTTGCATTCAGTTTATGGAAGTATCAAAAAAAATTCTGGCCTATAAAATATACCTTGTTTTAGCCGCGCTATTTATTACTTCACTGGTAGTTTCAAATCTCATTTTTCAAAAATTTTTTTATTGGAATCCTTTTGGTTTGTTTCGATTTGAAATGTCAGTTGGGATATTACCCTATCCAATTACTTTTTTGATTACCGATATCATCTCAGAAATCTATGGGAAAAAGAAGGCGAATCAAGTTGTGATTGTTGGTATTTTCGCCTCATTTTTTTCCATGGCAATTATTTATGTTGCAAATATAGTTCCTGCTATAGATGCCTCCCCAGTAAATAATGAGCTTTTCACAAAAGTATTTGGTCTATCGCCATTGGCTGTGCTAGCCTCTATGTTGGCGTATTTATTTGCTCAATTTATAGATATTCGAATCTTCCATTTTTGGAAGCGAACTACAAAAGGAAAGCATTTATGGTTGCGAAATAATTTTTCAACATTTGCTTCGCAGTTCATAGATACATTAACAGTGTTAGTATTGTTGAGTTCGTTTGGTATTTTACCTTGGAATATTTTCTATGGTTTATTGTTAAGTGGCTTTCTTTTTAAAGTAGTAGTTGCAGCATTAGATACACCGCTATTATACTTTTTCGTTTGGTTGTTTCGAAAAAAGTTTCATCTCGAAGTAGGAGATGAGCTAGATTTAGATGCTTAATTAATTACATGAATGCCATTTTTGATCGCATAGATAACCAGCCCAATTCTACTTTTAGCACCTGTTTTTTTAAATAGAGAATCTCTATAGCCATCAACAGTTTTTGGACTCAAATACATCTCGTCTGCAATTTGTTTATATGTCTTTTCTGAGCAGGCCATTTTAAGCACAATCATTTCATTTTCTGATATATCTGAAGTGTTTTTAATTTCGGATGCAAATGACTTTTGAAGAGTTTTTGAAACACGTTTGGTATGGTAAAACCCATCTTCGATTAATTCACTAAGCGCAGTATGCAATTCTTTTGGATGAATATCTTTTAAGAGATATCCTTTTGCTCCTTTTTTTATCATTTTGATAATGGTCATTTCATCATCGTCCATTGATAATGCCAGTACTTTTATTTTCGGGAGGTTCTTTTTAAGCCAATACGTAGTTTCTATACCGTTCATCACGGGCATATTCACATCCATTAAAATGATATCTGGTTTATTAGAAACAGTATTCAATTTTTCAATCAAATCTTGCCCATTTACCGCACTATAGAGCACTGTAAATTCTTCAAAAGAATCTATTAAACCTTTTAGAGATTGCGCAAATAATGAATGATCGTCAACGATAACTACAGTATGTTTTCTCATGATGCTGGATTTAAAGGATAGGTTAAAATTAGTGAAACTCCTTCATCTTTTTCGGAGGTAAGTGAAAAACCTGTATGAATAAGTTTGGCTCTACTTTTCATGTTGATTAGGCCAGAGCCATTTTCTATGGTTTCTTTATCAAAACCAACACCGAAATCTTGAGCAGTAATGATAAGGTTTTCAGGGGTAAATGATAAAGTAACTTCTAGTTTTGTGGCTTTCGCATGCTTAATGGAATTTGATAAAAATTCTTGTAAAATCCTGAATAAAATAATTTCATCTTTTTTGTCAATTTCTATTTCTGTACCGATGATTTTAAGTTCTGCGTTTAAAAATTTCAATCGATTAAAGCGTTGCATTTCTAGTTCAAGTGCCTCTTTTAATCCCATATTTCTTACCGTTTCTGGATTTAGAAGTTTGGATAAGGTTCTAATTTCTTGTAAACTCTTTGCAATGATTTCGCTCGTTTCATCTAAGATACTTTTTTGTCCGTTGGCCACTTCAGGTTCGAGCATGTTTAATTGCATTTTAGCTACAGATAACAATTGACCTACGTTATCGTGGAGTTCCCAACTAATATTTTGCAATGTTTGTTCTTGTGTTTCGAGCTGTGATTTAATAATCTCTTCCTCAAAACGAATTTCATCGGCTCGCTTTTCGAGTAAAAATTTCTCCTTTCTACGTTGAAAAATACTAAAAATAACAATGATGACTACAATCAATAAAATGACCGTAAGGGTTGTGATTAAAATGACTATGGTCGTACTGTTGTTATCCATGACTCGTATAGTTACTCCAGTTTAAAGGTAGGCAACTTATCTCTAATGATTTCCCGCAAACTTTTATTATCGATCAATAACTTATTCTTCAGGTTTTGGTAAACAACAAAGAATGCAATCATTGCAACGGTAAAAACCAATACGACAATGGTACTTATGACTATAATTAATGTTATTCTTTCTTGCTCCATATAAAACCGAATGTAAAAATTGAATACATGATAATAGCTAGAATATATACTATCAAAAATAGATCATGAACACCAGGAATAATTGCATATCCATTCCATTGTAGACTGAAAGGAATTGTACCAGAATAATATAGCAACAGGCCTACGCTAATCCAAAATAGAAGCATCTTATGAAAGGCTACTATTTTTTCAGATCTTAAAAGTTCGATAAAAAAGAAAATAATTGTGGCAATTAAAAAAAGTGAACCAATGATTTTAGGTATTTCAGAGTTTTCTCTATGAAAATTTTGAACAAATAACCAATTTAGTATATAAATACTCGTATATAATATTGCAAAAATTTTGATTCTTCTCCTAAAATATTTCGTATTTAAATAATTATAGTAAATGAAAAACAATGTGTTATAGGTTATAAAACGAAGAAGATTATAAAACCAAACGGTATAGCGATTGCCATTTTCGTCAGTATAAAAAATTAATATTCCAGTTTTACTAGCACAGTATTTTGTAAAAAATTCTGTTAGGACTATATACCATAACAAGAATAAAAAATACTTGAGATAAGTATTTTTATACTTGTAAAGGAATACTGTCCCAGCAACAGCGGAGATTAACTCACTGTATAGAACAAAATCTCGAATTAAATTAATTGTCAATACTTTATTTTTTAGTTGTCGTCAAACGGAGGATTTAAGCTACCTGCATTCAGCAAATATCCATCCTCATCTTGTAAGAGATTTAAAAAACTAGCTTTTTGAACACTTCGTCCTTTTGATCCCAATTCATATTTTTTGATAGCGTCAGAAATGAATATCGTGTCACCTTTGACAACTGTATATCCTGATTGAATGGTTTTTCCATCAACAACTCTCGATACTGTTGGAGCTACAAAAAAAGTTTGATGGTTTTTTGCATCTCCTTTGACTTTATCGGAACTAACTCCAAAATAGAATTGAAAACCTTCAGCACCTTCTGCATATTTATCAATATATGCTAAATAAGCTCGTATCGTTTGAATGTCAAACCAAACGGCTCTTGTGTCACTAAATTTTTCGTTTTTATATTTCTTTTTGAGGGTATCTTTTAATAGATCTGCCCGCTGTTTAGAATATTTTTCATATTGTTTAACGGCCTTATTGAGCGGTATAATATGATTGGCCCTTAATTCTTTTATATCAGTTTCGGTGACTTGATTTGGCATTTGTTCTTTATCTTTTTCCATAGAACAAGAAGAGATAACCAATGCTATTAAGATTAAAAAAGTGGCACCAAAATTTGACAAATTAAGTTGTAAAGTTTTCATGATAAATATAGGTTTAGGTTATTTACTGCAAATTACCAATAAATGATCACATTAAAAAAGGGGAAAAACCCCTTTTCTTAAATGGGAAAAACCCCGTGTACTTTTAGTGTTTTTCCTCTTGTGAATTGTAAACTATAGTGCCATTTTTGCAGAGTAAATCATAAACAATTGATTAGTTATTTGAGTTATTGAACAAGAGGCTTGTGAAACTTTTTGCTATGAAAAAGTGAGTAAGCTATGAAAAATACGATTATTAGGAGTAATTAAAGTATTGAATGGGAAGATTGCTATGAAACCTAAAAACTGCTATCTAAAAATTATAAGTCTCTTGTTTTAATTTACTTGCAGAGAAACTACTAAACCTTCATTTGCTCTTATATTAAACACAGTATCATCTTCAAAGATCAAGTATTGCCCTTTAATTCCTTTTAGTGTTCCGCTAAAGCTTTTGGTTTTTTCTAAGTTTAAACTTTTTACTTTGTCAGGATATCGCAATACCGGGAATTCTAAGTGTGTTTCATTCGTTTCGGATTCCACATAATAGGGTGCTGCTTCGGCGGGAATATAGGATGCCAATTTTTCTTTTTGGGCCGCTAAATCAACATCTTGAATGTCATTGGTAAGCATTTTTCGCCAATTCGTTTTATCGGAAATATGCTCTTTTAATGCTACTTCGGTAATACCAGCTAGATAACGATTAGGTACCTCTATAAATGCTAAGGCTTCATGCGCTCCTTGATCTATCCAACGAGTAGGAACTTGTTGTTTGCGCGTTACACCAACTTTTACATTACTAGAGTTGGCCAAATAAACTATATGTGGCTGTAATTGCATTGCTTTTTCATAAGCAAGGTCTCTATCTTCTTTGTCTAAATGAGCCGTGCTTAATTCTGGTCTCATAATCCAATCAGCAGCTTGCGGAACTTCAAAAAAACAGCTCTTACAAAAACCTTGTCTATAGATGGGTCTGTTTAAATGACAATTCAAACATTCATAAGCTACAAACCGTAATTCGATATTGCGGTCTAAGAGCTGGTTTACATTGATAAAATCGCTTCCCATATCAAGATAATACTGAATTGGCTGCTGATTTTCAGTTTGCATTTTTTTTAAGACACCTTGATATTGCATATGATTTTATTTAGAGATAACCTTCACTAATTTTTTTACTTTTTGTGCTACTTTTCTCGCTTCGTTTATTTCTTTATCAACGATTGTTATATGTCCCATTTTACGAAAGGGTTTCGTTTGTTTTTTTCCATAAATATGAGGCGTAACACCTCTCATTTCCAATAGTTCCTCGATATTTTCATAGATAACATCACCAGTATGATTTTCATCACCTACTAAATTTACCATAACGGCACCTACTTTACTACTTGTATCCCCTAAAGGCAAATTTAAGATAGCTCTGATATGTTGTTCAAACTGATTTGTATAAGAAGCTTCTATACTGTAATGTCCACTGTTATGTGGTCTAGGAGCAACCTCATTAACGATGACGTCATTATTTTCTGTTAAAAATAGTTCAACTGCTAAGAGTCCCACATGTTGAAAGGCTTGCGCCATTTTTAAGGCTACAGACTCTGCCTTTTTCGCAACTTCTTGAGACACTCGAGCTGGGCAAATAACATATTCTACTTGATTGGCTTCTGGATGAAATTCCATTTCAACTACAGGATAGGTTTTTAAATCACCCTGTGGATTTCTTGCCACAATTACCGCTAGTTCATTTTTAAATGGAATCAATTCTTCAGCGATGCATTCTACATTTGGAAGAATTTTTAAGTCATCTTGATTTCTTACAATTTTTACACCAGTGCCATCATATCCAAATTGAGCACTTTTCCAAACAAAGGGAAACAATAAGCTCTCATTTTGAAGTGCACCTTGAATGTCATCGGTATGAGCAAATCTAGAAAAGTTTGCTGTAGGAATATCGTTATCTTTATAAAAGTGCTTTTGTTTTGCTTTATTTTGGATGGTTCGAATAGTTTTCGGAGGAGGATATACCTTGGTACCTTCTTGTTCTAATTTCTCTAAGGCATCAACATTTACATTTTCAATTTCTATGGTAAGCACATCAACGCGTTTTCCGAAATTATAAACCGTATCAAAATCCAACAAACTACCTTGAAAAAACTCATTACAATAAGCCTTGCAAGGAGCATTTTCGGAAGCATCTAATATAATTGTATAAATATCAAATTTTTGTGTTTCTGCGAGTAGCATTCTACCTAACTGACCTCCGCCGAGGATTCCTAATTTAAAATCTGAAGAAAAATATCGTTTCACTTAAAATACTTTTATACAAAAATAAGCATCTTACATCAAATGTGATATGATTTTAAATGAAACTTAACGCGAAAAAAAGAAAGAAGTACCTTAAAAATTGGTGATCGTAATGCTGTTGCCATTTTTAGTGGCTCTGTATTGTTTCATTGAAAATTGCGTTCCACTAAGAGGACTACCATTTAAAATAGAAAATTTACTATCATCGCAGGGGCAGGTAATTTCTACACCTATAAGACTCATTGCAGTACAATCGCTTGGTGCTAGATGTGGACATGCCGCATCCCAAGCCAAAATATTGTTTTCAGAAATTCTAAATACAATAATACCCTTAATACCGTGGTTTTCTACAAAAGCGCTACTACTATCGAATTGTAAATTTTGATATAAAGGCAAATTTAAATTTAACGTAACATTTACAGGAATATTAGGTAAGATAGGATTCCTATCATCATCAGAGGTACCACAAGATATTATGGTTATTAATAATAGTAAAAGGAATACTCTTTTCATAAAAACAAAATTTTCTGCAATGTACTTATTTCATTCGCAAATTAAAATAATTCGTACATTTGTCTGCTAATCTCATCCCAAAATTATGTTAAAGGTTGAGGTTTTTTAATTATCTATAAATGAATGTATTATGAGTAAAGTAGCGTATTACACAGAGGAAGGATTTAAAAAATTGAAGGAAGAACTAGAGCATCTTGAGCATGTTGAGAGACCGCGAGTTACAACCGAAATTGCTGATGCAAGAGATAAAGGAGATCTTAGTGAAAATGCCGAGTATCATGCAGCTAAAGAAGAACAATCATTATTAGAGTTTAAGATTGCGAAACTAAAAAATGTATTGGCGAATGCAAGAATTATTGATGAAAGTCAGTTAGACACGTCAAAAGTACTTGCTTTGTCGACAGTTAAGATTAAAAATACTGCAAATAAAATGGAATTCAGTTATACCTTAGTAGCAGATTCAGAGTCGGATTTTAAGATGGGTAAAATCTCTGTCAATTCGCCTATAGGAAAAGGTTTACTGGGTAAGACCGTTGGCGATATTGCCGAAATTCAAGCACCCAATGGTGTTATGAAGTTTGAAATTTTAGAAATTACAAGAGGTTAATATGAGTTCAATTTTCACCAAGATTGTGGCAGGAGAAATTCCTTCATATAAAATCGCAGAAGATGCTGATTTTTTTGCTTTTTTAGATATCAATCCGAATGCAAAAGGGCATGCATTAGTTATTCCGAAGAAAGAGGTAAATAAATTGTTTGATTTAGACGAAGAAACTTATGCTGGGTTGATGCGTTTTTCGAGAAAAGTAGCTATTGCTCTTGAAAAGGCAATTCCTTGTAAGCGTGTGGGAGTATCTGTAATTGGATTAGAAGTACCTCATGTTCATATACATTTAATCCCTCTTAATTCTATGAAGGATATCGATTTTAAACATAAAGTGAATTTGAAACCTAAAGAATTTGAAGAGTTGGCAACTGTTATTTCCAGTTTCTTAGACTAATTCATTGAACATAGCCGTAAAGGTTGTGCCTTTACCAATTTCTGATTTTTTTACGTAAACCTTGCCATCATGATAATCTTCTACGATACGTTTTGTTAGGGATAAACCAAGACCCCAACCACGCTTTTTAGTAGTGTAACCCGGATCAAATATTTTCTTAAACAAGTTTTTCGGAATCCCTTTGCCCGAATCGGTTACATCAATAACTATATGTTTATCGTCTTTAGATGAAATTTGAATGTTTATGCTACCTTTTCCTTGCATGGCATCGATGGCATTTTTTATCAAATTTTCAATAACCCAGCTAAAAAGTTGTGTATTGATCAAGGCATAAATTTTTTCTTTATTTTTTATATCCAAACTAAAATCAACGAGTTTAGAACTCCTAGATTGATAGTAATCGAATGCTTTTTGCGTTTCTAACACAACATCATGTCTAGTTAATTTTGGAATAGATCCAATTTTAGAAAATCGATCAGCGATGGTATTTAAACGTTCGACATCTTTTTCAATTTCAACGACGGTTTTTTCATCGGCGTTTTCCATTCTTAATATTTCAACCCAACCTAATAATGAAGATAAGGGTGTGCCAATTTGGTGCGCTGTCTCTTTCGCCATTCCGGCCCATAGTTTATTCTGTTCGGCAACTTTATTTGATTTAAAAACAAGATAAATAACGGTGCCAAAAAGTAGTAATATCAAGACTAGTGCTAGGGGATAATACTGAAGTTTATTCAAAATGTCTGAATCTCGATAGTAAATAGAATCGGTAGTGTTACCTTTTTCAGATTCTCGAGTGACAAATAATGGTTTGTTTTCACTCTTCATCTTTGCCAATTGTTTTGTCAAATAAATCCGATCCTTTGTGGGAATGTCGTCAAAATTCTTCACACCTCTCACAAAATCTAGATTTGCCCAAAATCTAATTTTACCATCTTCATCCGTAACAATCATCGGAATATTCTTGTTGCTCTCAATAATCTCGGCTTCGAGAGAGATGTCGATATCTAAGTCTGGTGAATTGAAATTTTTATATGCTTTCGCAAGCACTTCCATTCTCTGGCGTTCTTCTTGCTTAAATTTTTGAAAGAAAATATTTGTATTCCACAAGATAAGAGCTACCACTAAAAAAGCGGTACATATGAGAATCCATCGAAGTAGGGTCTTATTTTGAGGGAGATTCATTATGACAAATATATGATTATCTGTCGATTTAACTAAAAAAATGATTTGATATTATTTACTTTTACTAAATAAATTTCACATTATGTTGAGCATAGACCCTTCTAATATCTCTACGGCCAAATTACATGGCTATTTACTCAGTGCTGTGGCACCTAGACCTATTGCTTTTGCTAGTACATTAGATGCGCAAGGGAATCCAAATTTATCTCCTTTCAGTTTCTTTAATGTCTTTAGTGCTAATCCGCCAATACTCATTTTTTCTCCAGCAAGACGTGTGCGAAACAACACCACAAAACACACATTAGAGAATGTTCTTGAGGTAAAGGAAGTGGTTATTAATGTTGTTAATTTTGATATGGTACAGCAAATGTCTTTATCGAGTACTGAATATGCGAAAGGCGTTAACGAGTTCGAAAAAGCTGGTTTCACCATGTTGGAATCGGAGGTTATAGAACCCTCTAGGGTGGTAGAATCACCTATACAGTTTGAATGTAAAGTAAATGAGGTTGTGGCTTTAGGTAATGAAGGGGGAGCAGGAAATTTAGTGATTTGCGAAGTAGTTAAAATGCATATTAGCGAAGATATATTGACAGACGATAGAAGTATTGATCAAGAAAAATTAGATTTAGTCTCTCGAGCAGGAGGAAGTTTTTATAGCAGAGCAAAAAACGGTTTTTTCGAAATTCCGAAACCATTAGCTACGTTGGGAATTGGAGTAGACGCAATGCCAAGAGAAGTTAGAGAAAGTACTGTACTTACGGGTAATAATTTGGGTATGTTGGCTAACGTTGAATCGCTACCTAATCAACATGATGTTGATAACTTTGCTAATGATAATGGACAATTTGTAGGCTTAAAAACATCAAAAAAACATAAATTTGCGAAGAAGTTTTTAGAAAAAAAAGATGTTCAAAGTGCTTGGAAAGTGCTACTCATAAAATAAATAACGAATAGAATGGAAATTACAGGAAAGATTAAATTAATAGGAGAAACGCAAACATTTGGAGCTAGTGGATTTAGAAAGCGTGAACTGGTAGTAACAACCGATGAGCAATATCCGCAAATGTTGATGATTGAGTTCGTTCAGGATAAAACAGATGCCTTGAATAGTTATAATGTTGGAGAAGATGTAAAAGTGAGCATTAATTTAAGAGGAAGAGAATGGATCAATCCAGAAGGTGTTGCCAAATATTTTAACTCTATACAAGGGTGGAGAATTGAAAAATTACAACCTGCAGGAGGGCAAGGTGTACCGCCAGTTGAGGCGATAGATGCATTTGAACCAGCAGATAAAGTATCTGATACTGAGCCAGACGACTTACCTTTTTAACAATTTTAAAGTAACCTAAAATTATAGATAAAGGCTTCTCCTAGAGAAGTCTTTTGTTGTTTAAGATGCACTTTTTATCGAAAGAAATATGGTTTCCTCCAGTAACAGATGCTTCACCAGAAGGGATAGTAGCTGTGGGCGGTGATTTATCTCCGGAAAGACTGTTATTGGCGTATAAAAGTGCCATATTTCCTTGGTACAGTGAGGGAGATCCTATTATTTGGTATAGCCCCGACCCAAGAATGGTATTGTTTCCCGACCATTTGAAGATCTCAAAAAGTATGCGACAAGTCATGAGGAAAAATGACTATTCTATTACGTTCAATGAAGATTTTAAAAGTGTTATTGCCAATTGTAAACATATTTATCGCAAAGATCAACCAGGCACTTGGATTACTGATGAGATGCAAAGGGCCTATATTAAATTGCATGAAATGGGGATAGCAAAGTCAGTAGAGGTTTGGAAAGACGAAAAACTGGTAGGAGGTTTGTACGGAATAGATTTGGATACCATTTTTTGCGGAGAAAGTATGTTTAGTATAGAATCTAATACTTCTAAGTTAGCCTTTATATTTTTAGTTGAAAAAATGAAACGTGAGCACTATAAAATACTAGATTGTCAAGTTTATAATGAACATTTAGCAAGTTTAGGAGCTAAAGAGATTTCAAGAAAAGAATTTTTAAAGTATATTTAGCCCTTATAACCGAAAAAATATATGGGAGTGTATTTTAAACCTATGAGCAGAGTCGCTATTATCTTAACTTTAGTTTTTTTAAATATTAGTTGTGATCAACTATCAAAAAAAATAGTAAGAAATAAAATCCAATCTAATGAACGTATCCAGGTAATACAGGATAATTTAATTCTTACGCGAGTTGAGAATACGGGAGCAGCGTATAGTTGGGGGTCAAATTGGAATCCAACCGTTAAAAGAATTGTATTACAAATTATTCCAGCGATTGTTTTATTGGTATTGCTTGGAATGGTTTTAATGAAAAGAGAGTATCCCGCGATTGTAATTATAGGATTTAGCTTTGTGATTGGCGGAGGAATCGGTAATGTGTTTGATCGTATTGCATACGGCAAGGTTACTGATTTTTTATATGTCGATTTAGGTTTTTTCGCGACTGAAATTTTTAACATGGCTGATGTTTCTATTGTTATTGGAGCATTATTGGTACTTACACATACCATATTTAGCAAAAAAGAACCAAAAGAGTTAACAGAAAGTATCGAGTAATGGATTTGAAAAATGCACAAGCAGCAGTTGATGATTGGATTAAAAATCATGGTGTTCGTTATTTCAACGAATTAACGAATATGGCACAACTAACCGAAGAAGTAGGTGAAGTGGCGCGTATCATTGCGAGAAGATATGGTGAGCAGAGTGAGAAAGAATCTGATAAGGGGAAAGATTTAGGAGAAGAACTAGCCGATGTACTTTTTGTAGTGTTATGCTTGGCCAATCAAACCGGGGTTGACCTACAGGAAGCATTTGATAAGAAATTAGCCATTAAAACGGAACGCGATCACGATAGACATCATACAAATGAAAAATTAAAATAATGACTTTTCTTGAAAAAATAAAAACGAGCTTTTTTTGGAAACATACCTTAAGGATGACGGTATTGTTTTTTATATTACTCACTATAATCTCGTTACTTTTTAATAGTTTTTCTGACATTCTAAAGTTCGATATTGCCGCTGTAGAAGAAACGCATTTTGCTAACGGAAAATGGTTGAAGTTTTTAGGCTCGAAGGCAATCATCAGCCTTTTATATAGTATGTTTATTATATCAAAAAAAATGAAGTAAAAAAAGAGACCGAATTTCTTCGGCCTCTGTATTTCTTTTAATCTAGCTTGATCAAGTCTATCTGACTCTCTTTCACTTTTTTATTTAACTCTTTGACGTCATTGTTAAATAATTGGTACAAGGCAGCCAGTTCTTTGTCGATTTGCTTCGTAATTTCATTTTTAAATGCAATGGCTTGATCTGTAGGCCTAAAATTTCCTATTGAAGACAACGAATTTAAATGCCCTAACTTGTTATTTAATTTAATAGGAAAATTCAAAGGGTCTTGATTACTCTTACTCTTTGTTTGATAGAGGTTGTTTTCAATCACAGTAACTGCCTTTGAAATTTTAGTGGCAAAATCTAATAGTTCTTTATCTTTTTCTTTGTCAACCGATCCTTTTAATTGCTTGATCTGACTTTTAACTTTTTTTACATTTTTTAATGCTTTATGTATCTCTGTCATTTTATCGCGTACTTCAGTAATAAAATCAAATTGCGCCTTTATATCAGCATCTGAAGCCTCCGTTCTCGGATCCTTTAAGATGGTAAACTCTTCGGATTTGGCGACTCCATTCTTAGAGAGCTCCACCACATAATTTCCAGGAATTGCTTTCGGGCCACTTAAGGACGCCCACCATAATATCATTCCTTTTACCTTTTCGGCATCAGGATACATCATATTCCAATTAAATTGATTGCTGCCTGGTTTTACGGTTAACTTTTCTTCTTTTTTATCTTTATTCGGATGCGTTGAATATTTTTTTATCAGTTGTTTTTTGTCATCCATAAATGCCAATGAAATAGTATCAGTCTGTGCGGTATCTTTTACATAAAAGTTGACACCAACTCCTCCCGAGTGGTTTTGTCCTTGCGTTTTTGATACGCGTGCACTTCCTCCATTCATTCGATAACTTGGCATAGGTTTGAATACGAAGAAATCGTTATTTACTAATTCTTTCTTTAGTTGGTGTAATGGTGTTAAATCATCAATCATCCAGAAAGAACGTCCTTGAGTAGCGGCAATAAGATTATCATTTTTAACGGTAAGATCTGTAATTGGAACGGTGGGTAAGTTGAGTTGAAATTTTGACCAACTAGCACCATCATCAAAACTTAGATACATTCCTCTTTCGGTTCCTGCGTATAACAACCCTTTTCTTTTCGGGTCTACCCGCATTGCTCTTGTAAAATCTTCATTAGCGATACCGTTTGTGATCTTTTTCCATGTTTGTCCGTAATCTGTAGTTTTATAGATGTACGGTTTGTAATCACCAGTTTTGTATTTCGTTCCTACAATATAAACGCCTCCTTTGTTAAAAGGATCAATTTCAACACAATTAATCATCATCCATTCGGGCATTATTTTGGGCGTTACATTTTTCCAGTTTTTACCCCCATCACGAGTAATATGAATTAAACCGTCGTCAGATCCCGTCCAAATTAAACCGTTTTCAAAAGGAGATTCCGCTGCAGCGAAAATAGTACCATAATATTCAACCCCAGTATTATCTTTGGTAATTGGTCCTCCTGATGGACCTAGTGTTTTGGGGTCATTTCGAGTAAGATCAGGACTAATAATTTCCCATGACTGTCCTTCATTGGTGGTTACATGTAAGTGGTTCGACGCGGCATACAATTTCTTCGTATTATTTGGAGAGAAAAATATGGGGAAGTTCCATTGAAAACGATACTTAAAATCTTCTGCTCCATGACCCATCGGATCATCTGGCCAAACATTAATAGCACGTGTTTCTTTTGTTTTATGATTTACCCGCGTTAGGAAGCCACCATAACTACCTCCATAGACAATATCGTTATTATTAGGATCGACTGCGATGTGGGCACTTTCGCCACCAGCTGTAGATTCCCAATCTTTCTCACTTATATACCGACCATTAGTTCTATGTGAAATACGCACGGTAGAATTATCTTGTTGCGCACCATAAATACGATAGGGAAAGTGATTGTCTGTAGTAACTCTATAAAACTGCGATGTTGGTTGGTTATGATAAGTCGTCCAGTTTTCTCCTGCATCAAAACTTACTTGTGCTCCTCCATCATCTCCAATAATCATACGTTGGTTATTCGCTGGATCTATCCATAAATCATGATGATCTCCATGCGGTGCATTAAATGTTTGATACGTTTTTCCACCATCTTTAGAGCGATGGTATCGAACGTTTAAAACATACAAGCCATTTTCATCTTGGGTGTCAGCATATAAACGCGTGTAATACCAAGCGCGTTGACGTAATTTACGTTCGCTATTTATGAGTTTCCATGTTTTACCTGCATCAACTGATTTATATACTCCTCCTTTTCTATTTTCTATTAAGGCCCAAACAATATCAGAATTTACCGGAGAAACGGTAACACCACTAATACCCCAAATACCTTTGGGTAACCCCTTGTTGCCCGAAATATTTTTCCAAGTATCTCCACCATCCGTACTTTTCCATAAAGCAGAACCATCTCCGCCACTTGACAAGCTGTAGGGTGTACGTCTCACATTCCATGTTGTTGCATACAAAACACGCGCATTGTTAGGATCTATTATTAAATCGATAGCTCCGGCATTCGCGTTGGCGAACAATACTTTTTTCCAGTTCGTACCACCATCAACTGATTTATAAATTCCTCGTTCATTCGAAGCCTTATAAAGGTCTCCCAAAACCGCAGCATAGACTATATCCGGATTTTTAGGATGAATACGCATACGCGGAACATGTCTAGAATTCTTTAAACCCATAGATTTCCATGTTTTCCCTGCATCAACCGATTTCCATATTCCATCACCCGAAGAAACGTTTCCTCTAACCGTCTTTTCTCCATTACCTACATAGATTACATTATTATCCCATTCACTCACTGCAATTGATCCAACTGAGCCCCCAAAAAATCCGTCAGAAATGTTTTGCCAGGTATTTCCTGCGTCTGTAGTTTTCCAAATTCCTCCACCTGTTGCCCCCATATAAAATAAGTTGGCTTTTCCAGGAACACCCGTTACTGCTGCACTACGACCGCCACGAAAAGGTCCTATATTTCGCCATTGAATAGCATCATAGTATTTTTGGGCAAATTGTGTTGTGTTTTGTTGTTTTTTTCTTTTGTATTTTTGTGCTGTAACTGTATAATTTGTTAGAAATAATACACTCGCAAGTAGGAAGATTAGTTTTCTCATAATTAATTGGTTAGTTGAATAGAAAGCTAAAATTACAATAAAAAAATATTTTTTGATCCCCATACATGGACTTATTTTTAGATTATTCGGATAAACAAATTGGTGAAAAGAGTGTTGCTATTTCAGGCTCTAAAAGTGAATCAAATAGATTGTTGATTTTACAACAGTTTTTTCCAAATTTGACACTAGAGAATGTTTCCAATTCTGATGATAGTAAGTATTTAACCGCCGCGTTAGCATCAACAAATGAATTGGTTGATATAAGTCATGCTGGAACGGCAATGCGTTTTTTAACCGCGTATTTTTCTGCGAAAGAGGGTAGGGAAGTTGTCTTAACGGGTTCTGAACGAATGCAAAATAGGCCCATTAAAATTTTAGTTGACGCCTTAAGAACACTAGGAGCAGATATTGCTTATGAAGCAAAAGAAGGTTATCCACCGTTGCGAATTAAAGGTAAAAAGTTAAGTGCTCGTAGTGTACAAATTAATGGTAATGTAAGTAGCCAATATATTTCTGCACTACTTTTGATAGCTCCATCTTTAAAAGACGGTTTAGAGATTGAATTACTTGGTGAAATCACCTCTCGTCCTTATTTAGAAATGACCTTATCTTTGTTAAAAGACTTAGGTGTTTCTACTTTTTTCGATAAAAATAGAATTACTATTCAGCCAAAAAAGTTTATTAATGACGCGACCATTGTTGTGGAATCTGACTGGAGCTCGGCCTCTTATTTTTATAGCTTGGTAGCCTTGGCAAAAATAGGTGCAGTTGTTAAATTATCTTCTTATCGTAGAGAGAGTCTTCAGGGCGATAGTAGCTTAGCAACCATATATAAAAGCTTAGGCGTAGAAACGATATACGATAAGCATTCAATAGTATTAACCAAGACTCATGAGCCTACTACCCAAAATTTAACACTCGATTTAGTGAGTGCTCCAGATATTGCCCAAACCATTGCAGTTAGCTGTTTTGGACTAGGAATTGCTTGCGACTTGACTGGTTTACATACCTTAAAGATTAAGGAAACCGATCGTTTAGTAGCATTGGATAATGAATTATCAAAACTAGGCGCCGATATTATGGTTACCAACAAGAGTTTACATTTGAAACCGTCAACCACAATTAATACCAATTGCAAGATTCCTACGTATCACGATCATCGCATGGCGATGGCTTTCGCTCCTTTGGCGATGAAGGTACCTATAACTATAGAAGATGCTGATGTTGTTACAAAATCATTTACCAGTTTTTGGCAAGATTTTGAGTATTGCTTTCAGTAGAATTCTAGACAACGTTAAAATATCGTTAAATACAATGTTGATTCTTAAGTTTATGTACTAAAGGAACGCGTTTTTACGTTTAATACCTTACTTAAACTCTAATTCAACATGAAAAAATTAATCGTAACATGTTGCGCATTGTTATGCGCAATAAGTACACTTCAAGCGCAAAAATGGCATACTGATTTTGAAGAAGCAAAAAAACTGGCTGCCGAAAAAAACAGAAAAATTATTGTCGTATTTCAAGGTTCTGATTGGAACGGACTCTGTATACGATTGAACAAGGAAATGTGGACAAATCCAGAATTTCAAAAGTATGCACAAGAGAATTATGTGATGGTGAAAGCTGATTTTCCACGAAGGAGAGAAAATTTACTCGATAAGGAACAGAAAGCCAAAAATGACAAATTAGCAGATCTGTATAATCGAGATCGAGTCTTGCCGCTTGTTGCCGTGCTCAATAAGCAAGGCGAGTTACTCGGAACCACAGGTTATAAAAAGGTAGCAGTACATCAGTATATTGAATTACTAGACTTTTTTCAAACTCCTGAATAATAATAGTATTTTGAAATCTTTTAGAATAGGGTTAGAGGCACATTTTAGTGAGTCTAACCTTTTTTTTGTGCATTGATGACAAATATATCACTATCTTTTTTTCTTTAGAAAAGCACATAATTATGAGATTTGTGGTAAACTATTATCAGTTTTTACCTTATCAGGTAATAATTACTTTTTATTTGACTTGTTCAGTGTGTCTAAAATTTTATGAGAAGTATCAAATGTTAAAGTTTGTAACACCTTAAAGTTTCGGGCGTCTTTATATAATGAAGTCAATACTTTAATCATTAAGCCAAAAAGTATACAAATTATGATAGGATACATGTCAACCATCGTTAAAGAAACATTACATGACCGTTATGCAAAACTTCGTTTTTTAATAGGAGAGTATGATGTAGTAGCATACAATTCAGGAGAGCAAAATGCCTGGATCAAAGCAGGAAAAGGTACAGCTACTTACACCTTAGAGGATAATTTTATAACCGAAAAAGTTGAAATTTATAGAAAAAGTAGTGTGATCGCCATGCACAATACTATTGGTTGCGATTTAGAAAAGGATTCTTTTAATATGCAAACGCTTGATTATACTTCGGGTCATATGGACTTCTATAAGGGTGCTACATCGAATAATATTATCGTTTTTTGTAATAGTAATTCAGAGATAAAAGCTAAGAATGAGTTTGGCGATTTCTTTTATTTCAAATTATTGTACAAACAATTGTCTGAACGTGAAAATGAATTGGTTGTTGGGTACTCAAAAGATAATTGTAAAACATGGGCTCCCTATATCAAGAACATTTATACTCGGAAGTGAGAAGAAATTATAACTGATAGGTAAAAACCCTAAGAAATAGGGGAGAAATCCTGTTGTTTCGTATCTTATTTTTGTTGAAATTGTAAGCTCTTAACGTTTCAACTATGCATAAGCCAATTGGAGATTTACATTGTCACCCTTCACTAAAACCATCAAACAACAGTAGAATTAAAGACATTTGGACGTACAAAGAAAACTTGTACACGAAAGCGCTTTTTAAAGGGTTTTTAAAACTTGGATTAAGTCCGAGGAAATGGTTGGTGAACTCATTTGCAAAAGACTTAGCGAAGCACACACAGAGCAATTTAGATAATTGCTATGAAGGAAATAACCGATTGTTATTTTTGGCCATATATCCGCCAGAGCGTCCCTTTTTAAAGCCAAATAGACCTTTTAAAAATGCAACAACTTTTCAACGCTTAATTTTAGATAAAGTATTTGGGATCGACTTAAATAAGAAAGTAGACAACAAAATAATAAGAGTCTTAACAGGATTCTCAAAAGAACGAGTTAATGAGTACCTTAAAAATATTTATGAGGCAGTATATGTCAATTATTTCGAGGATGACTATCTAAAAGAATATGAATTCATAGCTCGCAGTGACCGAAGTGTATCGACTAATGACAAATATGTCTATGATCCTTCATTTAAATTGGTCAAGAACTTTGAAGAATTTCATAAAATAAAAAGTAGTCATGTTATTGCTGGTATCATAACTGTAGAAGGTATGCACGCTCTTGGGAATTATAGAAATGAAGATTTGTTTACCAAAGAAACAATTGATGATCTTGATAAAGAACATAGAATTAAGTTAGAAAATAGTTTTAAAACAAACATAAACACCCTTAAGGATACATCTAAAACAAAATTCCCGCCTTTTTTCATCACTTTTTCTCATCATTTTAATAATCTCATTTCTGGACATGCTAAAAGTTTTGCCGATGCAAAGAATAAGACGATTCCGGGATTTTCGAATGTATTTAATCAGCAAAATGGATTGAATTTAGGGATCACTAATTTTGGTAAATTATTGATTAAAGATTTCTTATTGTCGCGAGAAAATGGCCCACGTATTTTAATTGATACCAAGCATATGTCTTTAAAGTCTCGCGATGATTATTATAAAATAGTGAAAGAACATTGGGCAGCAGGAGATAAGGTTCCTATCATATGCAGTCATACCGCGATTAATGGGATTCCTACAAGACAAGAAGCTGGTACAAGAAATGATACCAATAGACTCGATGAAAATTCTTACGTGAGCAGATGGGATATTAATGTTACGGATGAAGATATTAGAGAGATTTTTGATACTGAAGGGATTTTAGGCATATGTATGCATGATGGAAGAATGCCAGGAGGGAAATTTAAAAGAATGTTAAGAGATTTTAAAAAAGGGATGTACAATAGTAGAGAGTCTGTTAATAGATTGCATAGCCAAATGTTTTTGACCAATATTTTTCATGTCGTTAAAGTGAATTTAGAATATATACGTGCTAAGAACGCAGCCAATATCGGCGCTAAAATTGATGAGAAAATGGCCTGGAGTACGGTATGTTTGGGCTCTGATAATGATGGAATCGTTGACCCTTTTGACCACTACAATAAGGCCGACAGTCTAGACGAATTTCAACATAGATTACCCAAAGCGATTAAACTAAATTTTAAGTCGTATTGGAAAAATTTTAGAATACTATCAGTTTCTAATAATGACTGTGTATTCTACACCAAAGAAGAACTATCAGATTTGTTATGCGGATATTCTCCAGAAGAAGCAATTGAAAAAGTGTTTTCGGACAATCTTGTAAATTTCATGAGTACTTTTTATACAAAGTCTTATTTGAATCAAGATTCTTAGCCTAAATAATTAGACTTCCGTTATCTTCAAAGGACGAAAATATCTTTTTAAATTTTCTAGGTAATTCATCAACTACATGTATTTCTTTATGGGTGAAGGGATGTATAAATTGTAGCGAATATGCATGTAGATATAAGCCTTTACCTTTTAAAATTAAAGGCGCTTTACCATATGTTACATCGCCTAATATTGGATTCCCAATAAGTGATAGATGTTTTCGCAGTTGATGTCTTCTCCCGGTATGTGGTTCTAATTGAATTAAGTTCAACTTCCCAAACCTATGTGATCTAACTGATGCGCAAACTTGATAACTCGATATTGATTTTTTACCTTCAATATCAGAAGTAATAGTACGTTGAGGTGACATATTTCCAATAGTAATGGCGTAATATGTTTTCTTTATTTCCTTTCGTTCGAAACACTTGTTTAGAGCGCGAATACTACCTCTTGTTTTTCCTATAAGTAATATGCCTGTGGTACCAAAATCTAATCGGTGAACGGGTTGTGAAGTTATGGCATCTGTTAAAGTACTGCCTTTTAGATTTTGGGTCAAAGCGTTTGAGATAGTTTTAAAACTATTCCCGCTAACCAATATACCTGGAGGTTTATGAATGAGCGCTAAATGATCATCTTCAAACAACACTTTTAGGGCTAATATTAATTCTTTTTTTCGAACAACTTTTTTCGGAATCGATAAGACAATTCGATCTCCACTTTTTATAAAAGTCGCTGAAGTCGCCAATGTCTTATTGACAGTAATATATTTTTTTTTGAGTATTTTTTTTAATGCCGATTTGGTAGAGATAGAGTTGAAAATATTGACACCATACTCTTGCAAACGAATAGTACTTTCTAATATGGGAACAATATGAATTTCAGTATACTCGATATATTTTAGTTTATTCCTAAATACGTTTTTGCTTTCGAAGGGTCAAAATTACTTTTCTTAAATGGATGTGCCTCTGTATTGAAAACATAATTATGAAAGTTGAACTCTTTTTTGTCTACAGAAGCTAGATAAAAATATTTCAATGTTTCGGCATAGAAATAGGTGGCTAGATAGTCTTTTTCTTTCATTGTTCGCACGTCTGATACAGCATGAAACGCGGTTTCATTCATACAACAGTCTTTTATATCGGCCCAATATTTCTGGATCATTTTCAAATACTTTTCCTTGCCCGTTAGTTGATGTAAATAGTAAGCAGATTCTATTATTTCAGGATTTAATTCAGAATTGGCATATTCAATTTTGTCTTCTTCATATAGATATCTCGTTGGGAGCAATCGGTACTTGTTCCACAACCAATCCCAGGTTGCCATATTTTTCTCGGCATTTTCTAGATCTCCATGTAACGCTTGTATTGCCGGGAAAAAGGCATCATAAAGAGACATTGATCTTTTCACGATTTCTCCAGTATTCATATCAACACATGCGTAAAATTGTCTTCCTTCATATTCATCTGAATAATACTGATTAATCTTTTCTAAGCTGTATTCCCAAATATCGTTTATTTCAGGGTCAGGAAACAGTAAATTACTCTTGAAGAGGTATTCATAATATGAATCCATGCCAGCCTGAAGATATGACCAATTGTTTGTCCATTCACCTGTTTCAACATTGATGAAATCTCCTGGAAGTCCGATTTTCGATTTTCTTTGAAATATCGCTAATGACGCTTTTTTTGCTGCCTGATAATACACAGGATTTTGAGAGTAATAACTGAGGATTCCGAATTCAAACAAATATGTAGCCGCTTGAGCAGTATTTACAATTGTGCCATCTCCCTTTCCATTATTTCCACTTGTCAATCCGGTTTTAAGATTCACAGAATGATAGGGGATACCTGTTGGCGATTGAAATGCCGGCAATAATCGATCTCCAAAATCAATAGCTTTTTTAAGGATATCTGGATTTTTTGAAATATCATAAATTGCTAATAATCCGCCCAAGATTCTAATATTAACCTCGAAAACCTGAACGTAAACATCTTTATCCCAGTTCATGCTGAGTGCATAGTTTTCGATCTCTTTTGCTTCTTTATCCAGCCCCATTACCGATAAGGTACTATACGCATCTATTGGTGAAATTCCTAGAGATTGATCATACCAGTTGAATCCAGACTTAGAGAGCGGCAGTAGTACGTCTTTCCCCCAAGCATATGTTTTATAAGCATTCCAAGACCGTAACATTTCTGATTTAATCTCAGAAGGAGTATAAGCCAAACTATCTTTCGTATTCGAATCACTTACGCTAGTTCCTTTTTTTTCAGAAGTATTGCAGGATATAAGAAATAGAATGGCAATTAAATATACATGTTGAAGTTTCATTTTATCTCGCTTTTTCACCAAGTTTTTCAATTTTTTTTAACCAATCTTCTCTAAATTTTTCTTTAGATAATCGGAGAGGTCCAATAGAGGTGATTTTTACTGATTTGACACCAACGAATTTCATGGTTAGTCTATTCATGGCTTTGTGACTCGGACTTCCATTTACCAGTCTATAGTACCATGGCGGTTGATCTAAAGTGCAAATAACTCGGGCGGTTTTACCTGTGAGATATTTATCCCACCAAACAGAACCTTCTCTTTTTTTAAAGGCAAACCCAGGAAGAAAGACTCTGTCTATAAACCCTTTAAGGATTGCAGGAACTGAGCCCCACCAAACCGGATAGATCCAAACTAAATGATCAGCCCATTTAATTTTTTCTTGAGCATCTAAAAGGTCAGGTTCTAATGTTGTTCTTTTCCTATATCCGAATTGTAAATTAGGATTAAATTTTAATTCTGCTATTTTTAACTCTTCTACCTGTAAGTTCGATTTTAATGCGCCAATTTTATATGATTCGGCAAGCGCATAGTTAAAACTCTCTTTGTCAGGATGACCATTTATGATAAGTATTTTTTTCATTTAACGTTATTGTATACTAAGGTTTCACCAATATAGATTATGCCAATGGATCAGGCTTTCTTAATTGGTTTCTAACCATTCCCAACTTTGATCAAAGTACGTTTTTACAGACCTATCTAAAAATTGAGTATAATTATTATTTTCTTTTCGTTCTTTAGATAACCAAGCCATGGCATAGGCAATAATTTGTTCTGGCAAATAGCCTTGTGCGCTCGATTGCCATTGAAACCCTTCGGCTGAAAATTCAAAACGAGAATTCCCAATGAAAATCCCAAATCCATAAGTAATGGCGGTTAAATCGGTCAATAGTTCGTCGTTCTCCTTAATTCTTCTTTGTCCAAGAAGAACTTCATGTGCTAATTCATGTGATATGGTTGCTATTAATGAAATCGGATTTTTAAGTTGGCCTCTTTCAATTGAAATTTTCGTGCCCTTGCTATCTTTTTGAAATGTTCCTGCGGCACTTGACCATGACCCATTAATATCAGCCGGAGTTGTTAAAATATTTCCATTACTCATTTCAACGGGTGAATCAGAAAAGAATTTAAGTTTTATATTGACGTTTTTAATGTTCATGAGTTCCATTGTACGTTTGAGTACAAATTCAGCATCTTTTTCAGTACCATTAAAATCAATGTCGTAAAATTCTTTTGTTGGTGTAACCGTTTTCATTTTCATAAAATGATCTTCACCCAATTCATTACGTAACCAACTAAGGCTTTCTTCTAACCAAATTTTGTCTTCGGGTGTAATTGGCAATTTTTTCTTTTTCTTCCAGAACATTGATATTATATATTTTTATGCTAAGGCATTAATTTCTTAACTATAATAGAATCTACCTTTTGCATCTGATCTAAGGTATTTTTAAATTGCGTGGTGATCTCTTCCTCAATACCTAAGATGATCATAATATCGTTGCGAAACTCAAGAGATTTCAACATATCATAAGATTTTATATCAAGTGAATTGAAATCTACATCTCGTTTAAGGACATCGAAAAAGTATTGAATTTTAATATCTATCCCTTTCTCAGAAATTATTTGCATGGCATTTTGATAAGACAGAAGTGTTGCCAATTCTTTGTTAAGTTCTGAAGAGGTTGAATTATAAAGGTTGATATAATTGATTAAATTACTTTGTGAAAAGGTGTAAGCGGTAGATCTGAAGATATCCGAAAGGTAATTTCGCAAACTATCTTTTTTCATTTCTAAATCTGTCGTTTTTAGAAACGAATTGAAATTTTGTAAAGTATTAGGCAAGTCATTTCTATAAGCAATATCTTGGTCCATTGATTTTAGATTAATGCCATTCTCTTCTTTTAACTTTTGTAATAATAGATGTTCATTGTTTAATACTTTGCGGTTTTCATTCCAATTATTGATGCCTAAAGCGATTAAAATACCGATTACGACAAGTATAATTTCACCTATTGCATATGTAAGATATTTACGGGTTTTACCCTCACTACTGACCTTATAGCGTAGTTTTCTAAAGAATTGTATCATTGATTTGGGGTTTCATATAATGACATGCAACAATTCGAATATAATTCATTGCAGAAATTGGTATGATTGTTCAATCTACTCAAATGTAATTAATTCAAGTGACACAAGCAACAAGATATAAAGCTTTCAGTATTACAAGAGAACATATAAAAAGAATGTAGTTCACCTGTACTTTTCTAAAAAGATCAAGTTAAGCATTAAAGAAATCGCTCACCTCTTAATATGTACAAACGCAGGTACAGATGAATGGTATGATACATCTAAAAACAAGTACGCTCGTAGTGTTTTACTTTTTTTGAATTAGTTTTTGTACTCTCCAATTGATAACTTCGGTAACATAGATATCACCATTAAGATCAACAGCTACACCATGTGCCGCTCGAAAATTACCTTGAGATTGTCCGGGTGTTCCATACGAACCTAGTATCTTACCTTTCAAATTTAGTTTATGAAGAACTTCTTTGTTGCCATCAGTCAAGTAGATGTTTTTTTTGTTTTTCGACAAGACAAGCCCCCATGGTGTTCCCAAATGTGTCCATGATTCAATAAACTTTCCATCGGCAGAAAATACTTGAATTCGTTTATTATGACGATCTGCTACATACACTTTTCCTTGGTCGTCTACAACGATATTGTGAGGGTTATTAAATTGGCCTTCCTTTGTTCCTGATTCTCCCCAAGTTTTAATGAAATTTCCGTTTTTGTCAAGTTTCACCACACGAGAATTGCCGTAGCCATCGGCAATATAAATATCGCCATTTTTTCCAAAAGCGATATCTGCAGGTTTAAAGAACAAGGTCATTTTTCGTTGTTCATCAAAAAGACCAGAAGTCTTTTTTTGACCTAATATTAGTTTTATTTGTCCTTTAGGATTAATTTTTATCACCTGATGTAACTCAAGATCAGTCACCCAGATATTATCTTGTGCATCAACTCTTACGCCATGCGGTCCTAAAAGAATACCCGGAATCAATTCGCGTACATATTGCCCTTTCGCATCATACTCTACCAGTTTTTCAGGACCAGAACTGGTTATAAAAACATGATTATGAGAATTTACTGCCACGCCTGTTGGCGTTGAAATTGACGCATGTCCCGGAACAGAAATAAAATCTAAATCTGATGTTAATTCTAAGTTTTGCCCTTGCACATTAGAGTGTGTAAGGATTAAAATTACGGACACTATGAAGCCTTTAAAGCGCTGCATCATGGTTTGTTTTCTAAAGTGATATTTCTTTTTCATTTACGCTGTGCTTTTACTTCCTCAGGCGTCACGGCGTCGAAATCATTTCCGAAACTGCTTCGTACATAGGTTAAAACATCTGCAATGTCTTGATTGCTCAAAAAGTCATGAGGTGCCATGATATTTCTGTAATCTTCACCATCTACCTTTTCACCTTTCATACCATTTAAAATAACCCCAATCAATCTATTTTTATCTCCGCTTACCCAATCAGTTCCTACGAGCGGAGGGTTCATTCCTTGAACACCTTTACCATCAGATTGATGGCATGCAAGACAGTATTTAGTATATACTTTCTTACCATTAGAGCTAACAGCATCATTTTCTTTACTACTATTAT
Source organism: uncultured Flavobacteriaceae bacterium (assembly GCA_947500525.1). Classification (GTDB taxonomy): domain Bacteria; phylum Bacteroidota; class Bacteroidia; order Flavobacteriales; family Flavobacteriaceae; genus Aureibaculum. The sequence goes on from CANMSH010000007.1 coordinate 180,762, forward strand.
TCGTAGCCGCATGTAAGTCTTGTGGCTGCTCTACAGTGGCTAAGTCTTTAGTTTGATCTGAATTTTCGCCGTAGTACATTACTTTCCATATTTTGCCGGTAGTAGAAGAGGTTACATATAGCGCACCATCAGGTCCCTGCGCTAATCCCATCGGTCTATGTTTCGCGTCAGCAGGGTTCATTACTTCGTCCATTCCTGCGAAACCATCAGCAAAAACTTCCCAATTGCCAGTCGGCTTTCCGTTCTTAAAAGGCACAAAAGCTACGAAAAAGCCGGCTTGAGGCAATGGCGCCCTGTTCCACGAGCCATGAAATGCTATAAAAGCTCCATTTTTATATTTTTCAGGAAATAGATCTCCTGTGTAAAAAAGCAAGTCGTTTGGTGCCATGTGACCTCCAAAAGTAAGTATTGGATCTTTGAGGTCGGCACAGCGTCCGACTTTTTTAGCATCTCCGCCATATTCAGGGGCTAGGAGTTTTTTACCTTGAAATTGATCATAATAACAATAAGGCCATCCGAAGTCGTCATCTTGGTCTATCTCAAGGAATTCTTCTGCGGGTAATTGTTCATTGTCTGCATTTGTATAATACTCAGGCCAGAGTTGGTTTAACTGATCTCTACCGTGTTGCATTGCAAATAATTTATTTACGTTGAAATTCCAATCTAAGCCCATGGCGTTTCTAATACCTAAAGCATAATGATACCCGTCTTTTCCATGAACCTGACCTGGTTTTTCGGCATTAAATCTCCAAATTCCAGCTTGAATTTCTCTTTGTGGACATGGATCTATACCTTTAGATCCAGGACTTCTTGCAATCTCTTGACAAGCATTAGAAGGTGAACCTACCGTTACATAAATGTTATTTTCGCCATCGAATGTGAATGGTTTAGACCAGTGATCCGTTTGTTCTGGAAACCCAGTGATAATCAGTTCTCTTTCCGAAGTAGGAAGTAATTGGTCAGGATCAAGCTTGTATCTAAATACTTCTCGGGGTGATGAAGCGTATAAATAGTTATTATGAATATCTATTCCTGTTCCGATAAAGTCAGCAAATAATTCAGTTTTATCAGATACACCATCATTATTACTATCTCTAAGGGCTACAATTCCCATAGAATCTTTAAATTTTTGTAACTTAACATATACATCGCCATTGTCTCTAACTACTAAATGCCTGGCTGATTTGCCAACACCTTCATGAAAAACTGTTGCACCGAAATCTTTGGGTAGTAGAATTCCACCATTATCCAAACTCGGATTCGGAAGGGCGATTACATCATTTACTTTTTTATTCTTATCACTCGCGCAGGCAGCAATTAGTATTAAAAGAATGCAGGCGAGATATTGGAAATTAATATTTTTCATTTTTAAAATATGTTTAGCGAGTTTCGTTAATTGCGGTTTCAGTTGCTTCAGTTGTTTCTTCGTCCTCTTTGGTGGGCTTTCCTCTCCACCATGTAGCCAAAGATGAACCTGTAATATTCATCATCGGACCAAAAACTGCTGGAGCAAGTCCCATGGTAGCTACTCTTCCCATCTCTAATGCAATTCCAGACGCAAGTCCTGCATTTTGCATACCTACTTCAAACGCTATGGTTCTTGATGATCTTTGATCCATACCAGATAGTCTACAAATATTATATCCAAGTAAGTATCCAAACGAGTTGTGAATTAAAACCACACCTATTAATGTCAATCCAATAGTGAGTAATGAGTCACGTCCGGCCGCTGTAATTACGGTAATGATAATGGCAATTCCGGCCATTGATATAACTGGCATCGCCTTATCCAACCATGGAAACTTTCCGTGAAAAAATCTGTTAAACATGAGTCCTGCAATAATTGGAAGAATTACCATTTTAAGAATACTGAATAGCATACTCACGAAATCAATGGGTACCAATTGATTCGCCAATAGTTTCATAAGAAAAGGAGTTAGTATTGGTGATAAGAGGGTTGCAACGGCCGTTAGTGTTAAAGAGAGCGCTAGATTAGCTTTGGATATGTAGGACATCACATTTGAAGCCAGACCACTAGGAGAACAACCTACCAAAATAATACCTGCCGCAATTTCTGGAGGAAGCCCTGAAAGATAGGCCAAACCATAACCAATTATTGGCATAATGGTAAACTGACAAAGGATTCCGATAAGGACACCTTTAGGCATTTTTATAACACCCTTGAAATCGCTTATACTCATAGAAGTACCCATACCAAACATTATGATCATTAGAAGGGGTACGATTAGCCCTTTAAGATTAAATCCACCTATTTCAGTAAAGAGAGATGGATAATACATTGCGGCAGACACGGCTGCAAATATGAGTACCGTAAAAGAAAAACCTTTTAAAAAATGATGTGAACGGATGGCAAATGCAATGGCCAGAAAGAATGTGACTAATGGTATCCCAATATCAGCTCCGTGTCCAAGGAGAGACATTACAAGAGATGTAACCCCTAATACAGCACTTAGGGCATATGAAATTTTATGAGCGATGTTCATTTTTAAGTTTAATTGTTAGGTATACGGTATACGATTCTTGTATACGGTATACGAAACTAGATAAAATTATTAGTTTCTCCAAAAAAATGTATCAACTAAAAACGATATGTCTAAAATAATTGTCGCCTTTCGTCGTCGCTCGTTGACTTTCGTCAAGATTAAGAATATCTAAAAAATTTACTTGTTTTTTATTTTCTCTCCTTTAATGGGTGAGTAATTTGATTTTAATTTACCATTTACGAGAATTTTAGAAAAATATGCCTTTGCACCAGTTGCTTTGTTCATATCTTCTACATTTTGTATGTGGAAATGTAAATGTGCTTCTGAAGAATTGCCCGAATTTCCACAAAGTCCTAATAAGTCTCCTTGTTTTACTTTTTGTCCTTCTTTAACAACCACAGAATGTTGCTTGAAATGAGCAAAGTACAAGAATTCATTATTTTTTGTTTTCAAAATCACAGTATTGCCAGGTATATAAATAGGGTTTAATTCTCCTGGAATATTATCTTTAATACCATCTACAGCGAGCACTACTTCAGCGTCACAAGGGGCGATCAATTCTTTTCCAAAAACATAATAATCCTCGTTTGTTTTGCCGTTGGTTTTAAATGATTTTCCATTTGCATCAGTAATGACAAGATCGAAAGCATTTTTTTGCGCTTCACTTTCTACATGGTAATTAAGTTCTTTGGTATCTCCTCCCCAAACGACTGTCCACTCGTCTTTAAAGGGTAATATCAAAGCTGTTTTATTTTTTTCAAGTTTTGCCAAACCACTTTCTTTAAATGGCTTAATGAATAAACCATTTATCTTCCCTTTTTGGTCTAAGGAGATATTTAAAGAAAAAAGAGCGCGTTCAAAATTAGTTTTATACGTAGCATAGGTTCCATTTTCATATGTTACGAATTCTCTTTTTACAATTTTTCCTGCCTGCGCCTGAAGTCCTTTTAGGAACTCGGTAGTTTTGTCAATGGGCAAAGCAGCCTGCATTTCAGGTGAAAACAAATCAAAAATTTGCTGAAATCTATCTGAATTGTAATATGATTCGAACTTTTCAGATACCTCTTTAGAAGCAATTTTTTCACTTTGACCGAAGGTCAAAAAGGGAACTAAAATTAATAATGTAACACTTATGTTTTTCATCAGTAGCGATTTTGCTATTTGACTCAACCTGCACCTTTTTGTTACACTACTTTTGCAAATTCCTTGTAATATTTTAATAAATCGTCTTCTACTTTAATTTTTCAGGAGGCGTGCACAAGGACTTATAAAGATGAGTTTCAAGAAAAATGTCTTATTGCTCGGCTAATCTTTTATTTGATAACTGTTGCGATGTTGGGATATAAATTTTCAGTCTCTCCACTTTTAGTCTTCAAAGCGAAAATTATTGGTAACACTATATTCATTGAGTATAAAGCAATAAAAATATAAAGTAATATTGAACTATATGTATAATGCATGATTTTAGCAACAGCGAATGCTGTAAGAAACAAAAAGGCTACTATTGACCATATGATTTGAAAGTTAAGTAGGTTTGCTCCTATTTTTTTAAGTCCTATTATTTTATCTTTTTTATTGACCCATAAAATAAGAGGGATAATTATATTCCCAATAGGAATTGCTAAAAAAGTAATGACCGAAAGATGAAATAGTACAAGGTAACTTTTGTCAATTTGCTTTCCATAATCTAAAATGTCTTCTGTATTTATTTCGAGGACTTCGCATAGTAAGATTAAGGTTTTTCCACGCGGTTCACTTTCGTTATTTTCAATTCTTTGAATTGTTCTTAAATTTACTTTGGCGGCTTCAGCTAGTTCTTCTTGAGAAAACCCTTTTAACTTTCTTATGTGTTTAATTTTTACTCCAATTTCATTCATAATTAAATTTGTTTATTGTTTTGACAAAACTACTTATGAATCTATACTTTTGGTTGCGGTTTATTTGCGACATTTTTACGACATTTTTGTCAATAGGTTTATTTTAATGTTCGATTAAAGTTAATAATATATACATTATTGTTTGCTTTCTTTTTTCTGTTGTTCCTTGAGCTTTGCTTCCAAATAATTAGTGGTGTTTAAATATTCTTCCTTTAGGTTTCGAAGATATTTTAACACTTGACCATGAGTTTTATAGTTTGGGTCAAGACAGTCATTTATTGCTGAATCGGTAACTGTGAGCCCTAAATACCATTTTCCTAACCGTGATACATGCGCTTCTTGCAACAAAGAATCATTACCGTTAGATTCTCGCTTCGCATCAATTACTACTGGAACCAAATTTACCGTTTTCGACGAACGTTCAATCTCATGAAAGGATAGAAAGTAATTTTGATTCTCAATTTTAACAGGAACGTTAAACGCTACATTGTTTTCTTTTTGGTCATATTTGGTATTGATAAAATTATAAAATTCATTTGCGTCTTTGGGATCCTCAAAAATGAACATATGATTTCTTGGGAGGCTTTTCTTAAATTTTTTGCCAATCATCACGGTATCACCTTTTATAGTTGGTGCTGTCTTTAACGGGATACAGGAAAAAAAAGAAAGAAATATGAGGATTACGAATAGTTGTTTCATAGGGTTTATTTTTTTAGGTGAAAGTAGCAAACATTATGCCAACGACATTATACAACAAAGACTAAGTGGAAACAAAAAAAAAGGTTATCAATATTTTATAAATAATCTTGATCAGTTGAATGTCTTGGTGATAAATGAGTAAGATGTATTTGTCAATCCATCTTATTTAGCACTTTATTGCTCATAAAAAATCCTTCCTCAAACTATGAAAGTCTAAAGAAGGATTTTGATACTAATTTATGGTGTTTATGTGTACCTTAGTTCTTAAATTTTAAGGTTGTTTTACGAGTACTTGATATCCCCATGGGCCAAGTTTCATAGCTTCACTTTTACCAACAGTAACTTTTTGATCGCTAAATAACTCAGTGTAATTACCATCTAAATCAGCTACCGTGATTTCCTGATCTTTATCAGAAAAATTATAAAGACAGATCACTTGATCTTCGTTTTTCTTTCTATAGAACGCCATCACTCTATCATTATCAGCCGTAGGAATCATTTGTATCTTTCCTCCAGATTCTCCAGCCCATAAGGCCTGATTGGTTTTTCTTAATTGAAATAATTTTTGATAAAGCCCGTAAAATTCATGCTCTTTCCAAGTGATTTCATCCTTATCATAAAAACTTAAGCGTTTGTTTAAACCAGCCTCTTGACCACCATAGACTAAAGGTATGCCATCAAGAGTGGCGTTGAGTACAGCAAATGTTGGTACTGCATCGCCCAGTCGTTCAAAAACAGAACCATGAAAAGAATTGGGTACGTGTCCACTTGTGAAATAGAGCTTGAAGGCATCTTTAGCGTATTTCTCATTTTCATTGTCTAGAAATTTCTTAATATCCGAAACGCCGCTTTTACCTTGAGATACGTTGGTCATGATGTCTATGAAATCATAGTTATAGATCATATCCAAAGCATTGTCTGTAAGTTCTATCTCATTTCCGTCAGTAAAAACAAAAAGTGGTTTTACCTCATCTAACTTAGGTTTCAAATCTTCCCAGAACTTGGTAGGCATCATACCAGCAACGTCAAATCGGAAGCCATCAATGTCGGTTTCCTTTACCCATCTTAAAATTTCGTTTTGCATATACGCAGACAGTTCTTTATTTTCGTAATTAACTTCTATTACGTCTTCCCAGTCAGGACGCGGAGGAACAAAACCTCCATTCTCATCTTGGTCGAACCAATCTGGATGAGATTTGGTAAGTACGTTATCCCAAGATGCATGGTTACCCACCCATTCCATGAGTACGTACATATCCATCTCATGTATTTTTTGTACAAGTGATTTGAATTCCTCGATAGTTCCCATTCTTGGATTTATACTTTCGTAATCTTTTATCGCCCAAGGACTTCCTAGGTTTCCTTTAATTTTTTCTTCACCAATGGGTTGAATAGGCATAAACCATAATGTTGTGACACCCATGGCTTTAATTCTTGGAAGATGTTTTTCGAATTCTTTGAATGTACCCGCTTCAGAGAAACAGCGCAAGTTGACTTCATACATAACCATGTTTTTAGCCCAGTCAACATTTTTTACAGATGTTTTCTCAGCGACATTCTCTTGCGTTGTTGGTTGATCTTTCTTCGGGCTCTCTCCACATGACAAGATGAGGCTGAAGACAATAATTGAAATAGTAGTAATAAGGGTTTTTTTAAACATGGTTTTTAATGTTTGATTTTTAAATTGAATGTTGTTTTTTTCGTGAGTTTTGTAAACGAGAAGTAACACTTTTATTTTTTTGAAGGTCGAAAGATACTAAAAAAGTACAAACTAAATTTGTTGCACTTAGGTCGCAATTTTTACGAATAGATATGTTTTTCTATTATTTTACCTGTTTAAAAGTTGTAGTAAGAATTTAAAATTGATTATAATTAGTAGTTGTAATTTTTAGAGTTTTCTAATTACTTTACAGGGGTTGCCAAAAGCCAGAACATCATCGGGAATATTTTTTGTTACAATACTTCCAGCGCCAATAGTAACATTATTTCCAATCATAACACCAGGAAAAATTACAGAATTACCTCCAATCCAAACATTATCACCAATGGTCACTGGTTTTGTCGAAGTTAGATAGCTAGATTTGGCACCTGTTTCAAGTATTCGTTCGGATGCTTTTAACGGATGATCTGCCGTGTATATTTGAACAAAAGGAGCAATCAACCCATTCTTTCCGATCTTAATTTTATTAGTATCTAAGAACATACAGTTTGTATTAATGAATGTGTTTTCTCCAATTGAAATGTTTTCTCCATAGTCACAAAAAAATGGTGTTTCAATCCAAACATTCATTCCCTTAAATTCAAAGAGTTGATTTAGAATATGTTCCCGTTCTTCTTTTAATTCTGAATCAAGGTTATTGTATTGTTTTAATAGTTTTCGTGCGCTATGATATATTTTTATCAATTCAGGATCTCGAGAATTGTAATAATCTCCATGCAGCATTTTCTCTTTTTCTGTCACAATATGGTTTTCTAAAATCTGTGCAAAGATTTGGTTAAATGAGTAGTCAAAAATAAAATTTAACGTAAAGGCAAGTTAATTAATTAAAGTGACACGAGCAATGTAGATTGTTGCTTGTTCCTGTACGAAATTACACAATGATTTTTGTAGTAGTGGTTTTCTATCGACTTGACTCAAATTTCGATGTACCAATTAAAAGCCATCCAAAAATTATTCTTCTTGGTACTAGTCAAAAATGAACTAAGTCTATAATCCAATCCTATTTCAACTTTGCTATTATCTCGAATGGTGTATCCAAGTAAGGGTACTATTCTAATTTCCATTTCGTACGTAGAACTTTGAATTTTATTTAGAAGTTCATTGTTGATTTTTAAATACAGCTCTTTTGTATCTGCTGATTGACCATTTAGTGGAATTTGGGAGGTCAACCGATATCTAAATCTAAATTCAGGGCTTTCATTTAATGAAAATGTTTGATCACTGGCAAAACGATGGGCGAGTCTGTAATTTGTCATTTTTTGAACTATCACGTATTGTTGTATCATTCTGTGAATTAGAGCATCTCCTCGAAACCTTACTAAATGTCCGTAGGCAACGCGAGAATTCAATCCAACTTTTTTCGCTGCGATAAGTGAGAGATCGGTCTGAACATATTCGAAATCTTTTTGTTGAAAGAGTTGCCTTGATTCAATTTTAAAGTTTACCGACCAACTTTTTTTTAGGCTTTTGTTTAAATTTATGGAGGGTAGTGTACCAAACTGAGAAGTGGTTTGACCGGCAATTGTATTTGCAAACAGTAAACTGAAAAATAGAATTGATAATGTAAAAATTTTAATATTCAAGATTACTAGAGCTTTTAAAAATGATTTTCGAAGTTTTAAGCAATTTTGCTTCATTGCTAAATAAATACTCAAAAAGCTCAACTTTTTTGTTCTTTTTACATTTACTGACTAGCTCATAGCGCGTTGTTATACTATCTTTAGTTGTTTTCTTATTTAGAAACGAGAGTAAAAGAGATCGATTTCCTGAATGCTGTATTTGTATTTTCGAAATTTTATGACTTGAACAAATTTGACTTAATTGAGAATTTATCGATTGCCTTAAACGAGAGGAGAGTTCCTGCAATTTAATTTCTATTTCAACATCTTGAATGATACCGTTTGTCTCAAATTCAACACTATACCGTTTACCGTTTAATTTAAATTTTGCTTCTATACTTTTGTTTTTGAGACCAATTTCTGAGTACCATTTTATTTTACGGTCGATTCCTAAAGAGTCTATGAATTCTATAGCTCTTTGTGGGACAAGTTTAGCGTTGATACGACTCTCTTTTTCATATTTTTCTTGGCCTTGCGTGTGTTGAACACATAGTATGAAAAATAGAACAGTAAAAGACAAAATTATAGACTTGTTCATTTCAAACATATTTAAGGTAATGAGAATTTAAAGTTCGTAATCTTAGTTGCATCCTTTATAAAATAAAGGCTGGGTTTAAAGATATAAATTTTAGAGAGTAAAATCCTGCGACGATCGGTAACAGTAGTTTTAGTTTTTTAAAGCCTTTTTAAAGTTATCTTCAAAATACTTAGTCCATTTACCGTTCTCAAATTTTTCACCATATTCCTGAAAATTCCCTTGATCAGTCAAGTTGAAAATGAATCTTTTATTTTTGGTAGGCCATACTATGAATTTACCATCTTTATATTCTCCAACATATTTTCCGGCACCATTTTTATAATAAGTATTGTAATAGTATGTTGCTTCTTTTTCATCGTAATAAATAACGGTATGAAGTTTTAACGCTTCAGACTCTAAATCTATAGTGATGATATTCTTGTCTAATCGATACCTTATTTTTTCTGATGCACGCACCTGTTTCGAAATAGTATCGTTTTCATAGGAAACAGACGTTCCGACCCAGTCTCCAATCATAAAGCTTAATTTCTGCATATGTTCTTGTTGTGATGTTTGTGCACATACCGAATTGGCTATGATAAGAAAGAGTACTAAGCCATAATACGTTTTTAATTTAGAAATAGTCGTTATGGGTTTCATATAATATTTGTTTTTGTAATTTAATTTACATCTCTAAATAAATGCTAATTTTTTAATATGGATTATTTTTTTGCATTAAAACTCTGGATACCATTAATTCAACAGTTGCGAGAACCAGAACAATAGCTATTTCAAGAAGGATATACGCCCATCCTATTGTTGTGATTGTTTCTAAATGAAAAAGTGCGAATCCAATTGATATGCAACAGTATAAGAAATTTGCAATTGCAATTCTTTTTAGTGAATTTGATGTATTCGTATTCGAGCGATAGGAGTAAAAATCGTATGCTACAAACAATAGTGGTACTAATGCTAAGAAATAGAGTGAAGGGATTGGGATTCCAAAAAATGTTTCAAACCTTACTAAAACAACACCTAATAAAAATGATGAAAGAATAGCTCCGAACCCATCAATTAAGAAAAGCTTTTTAGGGTTTTGTTTGAGTTTCTTTATTTGTTGGTTAACTGTCACTTTCATTTGTTTGAGCTCTATATAGAGTTTGCTTATAACAAGATAGGATTTTTGAATAAGAAAAGTATAGATATATGATCATTGATAGATTTAAGTATCTACAAAAATGGTTGCTCTATTCATAAATCTATTATCAGAGAGTGCAAACTTTTTACTAATATATTTCGAAAAATAGACTGAGAACCTGGTATTATTTATCTATTATACAGATCAATATTAATTTAGACATTTAGTAACGAATTCATTTAAAATCTCAGCAAGTTGTTTTGAATTTATTAGAAAGATTATACCGTGATCGCCAACGTAGCTTAAAGATAGTAATTTCTAAAAAAAAATTACCAGTAATTAATTGTGCTGGCTACTGTTAATAGGTTTTCTTTCTGCAATCCATCGTTCAACAATTGGCCATATTTCTTTTTTCGAACTTTTAGATTTTAAAATTCGACTGTGATTATAGTTTTCTAAATTTCCGTTTTCTTTTGAACAATATAGTAATCTATTATCTCTATTTTCAAATGCATTTAAAAACATCTCACAACCAATTTTTGGTGCGATAAAACGATCTCCTTTAGCGCAAATTGATAAAATAGGGATTTTAATTTCGTCCATTTTGCTGCGATAATCAAACCCATCATTCCCAACAAAATTATGTCTTAGATTCCAATCAAACCATTGCCGCATAGTGTAATAACTTTCACTATGTTCGGTTGAACCGACCATTTTTGCAGGTATTGCTCCAAGAAGTGCTGAAATGTATTTACTCACAAAAATTTTCAGCCTATTTTTTATGATAGTTCCGGCACCAAATGCTTGTACACCAAATAAGGTTATGCTATTAATTCTAGGACGATAAACTTCTCTATTAATCAAGAGCATTATTAGTGCAATTCCACCACCACTATGAACCAAACAATCTACATTGGGAATTTTTTGAACTCGAAATAAAAAGTCAAATGTTGAATCAAGATCATATTTTGCAATTGTCTCAAAATTAAAGTTCTTTTTGCTTTTAGAACTGCGCCCGTGATTTCTCCATTCCATTAACCAACAAGTGAATCCTTTTTCTACCAAATAGTTGGCAATTCCTGTGCATATTTTTCGGTTAGAGAAAGTTCCATGAGTTAAAAAGACATGCTTTTCGGCAGTTACCGCTGAACTTAATTTCCAAAGGGCAATTTTTTCTTGATCTTCAGTTTCTATGTAAAATATTTGTTCTTGCAGTTTTGTTTATTTTAAATTATTACTAACGATACCATTTTAATAAGGGGTGTTTTAATACCATCTCTACCGGACTATGAGCCGTTAATTCTCCTTTGGTTTTCGAAAAGGAAACTTTCACCTTATTAAGTTCAGAGTATTATTTATTAAAGTACATTTCAATTTTCTTTTGTTCTTCTGATTTTTGCAAATTGAAATTCAGATTTTTGAAAGTAATTATGTCGACAAGTTCGTTTGCACCATCATCATATTTTATGGCAACACTATCTCCTTTTTTCGTTATTGGTAATTCATTAGAAATAAGAGAGCTTCCGATAAAAATTTTATTTTCATATTTTTCTAAAAGTACATAATAAAATGTATTGCCGTTTCTAATATCACTTGAGATTCGGGATACAATATCTTTAATAAAAAATGACTGCATAATGCTGCTCGGGCTAATTGCATTTCCTTTGCTGTTAATCGCATTTTTATATGAACGAATAGTTTCTTTCATATTATTACCAGCCCCGACGATTGTATAATCTTCTACGGAAACCATGGCAATCATTTTAATTAATTCTCCGTTGTCTTTGAGTGACATAACATATGTTGGTATGCCATTTATATTATATGTGATTGGAAATGATGCGATATATCCTTTCTCCTGTACTTTCCCCATAGCAGAACTTTGTGCAGCCTCTTCAGTAGCTCCTATTTGTTTGTACCAAACGGCTTCTTTAGTTCTTGTATCTACTAAAACAAAACCAACTGTTCCTTCATCACTACCTACAGATGTTAACCCAGTATACCAATATGATTTATTATTACTACCATAAATTAAGGAAATTCCATTTGTTGGTTTTAATTTGTTTTCGTCAGAAAAATTCCAATAACCTTTAACATATTCCCCCCAATCATAAAGTTGGTCTGAAATAAATTCTTCGGGTTGAATCCTATCAATCCAATCTGGAGCGTTGTCGATTGTATATTCTTTTATTAACCCAGTTTCAGTATCGATTACTAAAACACCAGTTGCATCTTTTCCACTAAATCCCACCTTTTTAGAAAAAAGTGTCACCACCCAAAATGGGTTGCCTTCATCATCTATTTCAAAAGTATAATCGGTAAAACCCTTGGATTTATAACCATTAAAGTAAATATGTCGCTTTAAATTGCTACTAAAATAAGCTTCATTTTGATATTTTATTTTAACCGGTTTACCTTTTATATCTTGAACTAATTTAACATCTCTCTCATTTGTAGCGGAAACCATTACATAACCCGTTGACCCTTCTTTATTTTTTCGCTATTTAAAAAAACCTGAATGAAGTAAAGGTGCAATCCAATAAAGCTTGTTATGTACTTTTTGAATATTAAAATCACCCAATTTAATTTGACTTCCTAATGATGGTATTGTTCCAATTACTTTATCGCCAAGGCGATAAGCCATTGATTCATCAACTATTCTAATTTCCTCTGTTGAAATGGGGGAGACATGATTTGTGAAATCTTCTCCAACTTTTACTTCACCAATAAGTTCTTTGTATTTACTATGTTTTATAATTGTCAATGAAGAGATAGCTGGAACTAGTAGAATGAAAATTAATGAACCCCAAAAAACAAGAGTAACTATAGGATTAATTTTTTTGAAATGACCTTTTTTCGTAGATGAAAAATCTAAAACATATAATAAACCGCTTATTAAAAAAATTATCAATGGTAATCCGTAATAACCATAATTCAAAGTTGGCAAAGCGAGATATATTGATGCAGCACCAATAACAAGTGTTATGATACCGTATAGAATTATTTTTTTCATGAAGCTATTTATATTTTATAATCGGATTCATTCTAAAGATTTACATCTATTAGGTTATGACTTGGTGATGTCAGTTCACTTTGATCGTTTCATTGCAAAAATCGCTCATTAGGATATTGCAGAGTGATAGAACCATCATTGCAAGATAAGAATTTTCAAGTAAGAATTTTGATCTCGTTGGATGCGAATTGTTGTTCAATTTGATTTTTTCTGCTATCTGTTTCTCAAGAAAAAAAAGCTGTAATTATTTGAATTAGAGATCTTTTCATTTTATCAATTTGGCTAAGGTTTGTTTATAATCCTTTCTCGAATTCTTCATAAGAACGATTCCTAAAGTAATAAGTCGTCATTGTAAGAGAAGCTTTTGCTGTAGAAAATTTCGTGGCTATGAGTTCTGAGCAGTTTTATTTATGCGTTTTAATATTTTCATAAATAAATCTCATGGAATGCCCATTCAAAAGGTGTGCCTAGTGATTGTATTGATTTCAATGAATCTAATTTAAATTTTTTGTTTTCTTTTTTGATGGTTTCATAGTTGTTTTCATCGATTGTCATTCTCGAAATATTCATATTACCAGTCAAAAAATTAATGCTATAGTCTATTGTTGCACCCGTTCCTCTATGTCTCTCACTTGATTCATAACCTATTAAGTCAAATTTCTCATGCTGAAATTTAAATTTATACGAATGATTAGACATGCTCCAGCTTCCAGCACTAAACCAAAAACCAAAATCAATTTTTAGTACGCCATTTTTGAGTATTTCTATTCCATCGAAAGGTTCATCCATAGTTGGAGAATCTTGGAGTAAGATGAATTTATCGGCTTGTAATTTTTTTATGAATTGCCCATTTTTGTTTCCGAAATAAATCCCAAGAATTCTCGGGTTTAAATTTATGGTATCTCTTCCGAGTCCATCGTTTAGTTTTATGTTATTTTTATCAGTATTTTGAATTGCAAATACCAAATCAGTAATTCCATCTTTATTTAAGTCTCCTGTTGATGTTGATAAAATTTCCCAATTGTTTGGAATCAAATTTTCAATAGCATCACCTTTTTCTTTGAGTATTATTTTTTTTGATTGACTGAAAGCGTTTAGATACACTAGAGTAAAAATAATAAGTAGTATTGTTTTTTTTAGTTGCATTGCTTGTTAATAAAGGTTTGTGTACAGTTTAGCTTCGTTGATTATTTTCCTAAGTTCGTTTTTATTTACAACATTTTTTCAAAAATCCTAAATAAAAATAAGAATGTATCAATAATTGTTGTGAAAAATTAATTGAAACCCGATGAGGTTAAGTTAATGAACTTAGGTGACACGGGCAAAGAGAATTAGCGTTCATATTTATTGACAAGAAATTTTATGGTAAGGTTTTGTAATTATTGCATATGAGTGTTCATATTAATTATTCTTTCATCAATTTTCTAATAGTGGTTCCATTTTGAGAAAAAATATGAAGAAAATAAACACCACTTGATAAATTATCTATTGATATTGAATTAAAACCTGATTGAATACTCATTGCTTTTTGTCCAAATAATGTGTAGAATTCAACATACTTAAGATTTATTTTGGAATCTATGTTTAATTTATGTTTTACTGGGTTTGGGTATACTTGAATTGAAGTTGCTAATAGTCGATCTCCAGTTCCGAGCACAGAAGAACAGTTTTCAGAATACATAGTATTAGCATCTTTTTGCCAAATAGAATAATCACCAGTAAGTGCGTTGGCATCTATTTCATTATCAACATCAATACATTGTAGTTGAGAATTGTTAGTAGCTTTAACAAAATTTAGGATATTATTATTTCCATTTTTTACGTTTAAAATTGTGAGATTGTTAAATGAACAATCTACAAACTTTAGAGATGTATGTTGACTTAAATTTAACGACGAAATTTGATTATTGTCACACGAAAAAGTTTCAAGAGATAGATTTTGACTTAAATCCAAGTTTGTCAATTCATTCCCTCCAACGCTCAAGTCCAATAAATTTGAATTTTGACTTATATCAAGATTAGTAATATCAGAGTTTGCACAAGCTAGATCGATTAAGGATTTGTTATTGGTAACATCAAGATCTTTAATTGGATTATACCCGCAATTTAGTACACTCAAAGCGATATTTTGGCTCACATCTAAATTACTTATTGAATTAAATGTAACAGACAAATGCGTGAGTTGAGTATTTTGTCTTACATCTAAATTACTAATTTGATTTTTGTCGCAAAATAATCTTTTTAAAGAAGTATTTTGACTTACATCTAAAGTAGTAAGTTCATTTTCAGAACAAATTACTTCATTGAAAACGATGTTTTGTCCTAGATTCAAATTAGTTATTTGATTTTCAGAGCAATAGACCTTGGTTAAAGTTAGGTTTTGACTTAAGTCTAAACTAGTTAGTGCATTATTATTACAATTTAGTTCTTGTAGGTTAGAAAAATCTTGGATTCCAGTTAGATCAGTAATTCCTTCATTAGCAACACTGAAGAAAACTATTCCTGAAATATCTTCAGTTGTTACGATTCCATTTAATAGACCATCCGAGTCAATTCCTGAATCAATGAGATATTGCTCAAAGATCGGATCTGGAATTGCGGTAGTTTGAGAGAAGATATTACCTATAAAAAATAGAAATAAGTATATAATGGAGTGATTTTTGAACATACTTCGGATGTAATTGAGTGTTTTGCTTAAAATAACGAATGCAGACAAGTATACTAAATTAATTTAACATAAAAACAGAAATTGAATCGACTATTAAGAGTCCTAATTTCGTCTATTTTTTATATACATTTTTTTTGTGTAACAATAGCTACTCTTTTTCTAAAACCGATAAATATTTAGTCAACAAATTAAAGGCAGCCCCATTGGGCAGTGGAGGTATCCATAATTTCACCTTTCCTAAGTTGTCGACCAACATGTGAGTAGTGAAAGATTCAATTAACATAGACCTGGTAAATTCACTTTCAGCGACAAATAAATTATTGTTCTGTTTCAGCACCCTATTAGAAAAATAGGATGTTAAATTATCATTATTTGTTAACTTCGGACAAATAACAAAGTTAACTTTTGGATGATTCATGGAAAGTAACTTGATATATGGTAGAATATCACGTTTCCAGGCCTCATCGTTTTCGTTTACAAACACTAATAAACTATTTCGAGTTAAAGTTGGGTTATTTGTCAAAGTTAACCGTTGTTTATGCTTGTCTATCACTTTTACTGATTGAATAGTGTCGCCAAGATTAACTGTTGGAACCTTATTTTGCATTCCGGTAGCAGAGAGCACGATGTTACCATCTGTAAATGACTGATACCTTCCATTGTCTTCCTTTGTTGGTTTTCGTATCACAATTTCAACTTCCATTTGGGAGTTAATAGTTGGAACCGAGATATACTTACCGGTCTTTAATAAATCAAGAGCTTGCTTGTAGGTCAAGAAATTACCTAGTGAATCTTTGCGAATAACAGTGTCTTGATTTTCTATTGTAAGCTCTTGCTTTTGGCAAAAACTAAAGGTGCTAAGGCTAAAAATCAAAATGAAAATGATGCAGTGTCTCATAGGTAGTTAAAATTATATGTGAATAACCCTTCTATTTAGATGACTTTGGTAGCTCTTACTAGTTCCGTGCCCTTGTCTACAACTGTTAAAGTTTTATCGCGTTTGGCACTAAGTTATCAAAAAGAGTCAAACGTTTAAGGAAATCAGTTAGGATTTTCCTATGTACTAGCAAGTTAATTAATTCAAGTGAAACGAGCAATACCAACTGGTACTAACAATTTCTGATAAGGAATTCAGTAATAACCATTGAAACAAGGAGATATTTTATTGGCATTAAAAATGCCACGGTAAAATGCGAACATGAGAGTATGATAAGCGTAACTAATTAATCATCCATCTTATTTACATACATGTTTAGTTTTCAAAATTTTTATCAATCAAAAAAAGTATAAAAACCCTTGATATTTTAAAATGAACCATTGTTAATAGTGAGTCCGAGAATAGCGGCAAAACAATGAATTCCAAGTATATAATATTTCCAATTTGGTTTTTTATGCAGAATTAGAGCATAAATAGGAATTTGTACAATGGCTAGGGCAATGCCAACAATATTGATTTCGTTTTTGAATTCCGCAAGTAACATTGTGAATGGGTATATCAATTTTGCGAGAATATAATTTCCATGTCCACCTCCTGCAACAAATACTGTTAGAAGTAATAAGAAAAGTGTAATAATTATGGTTAGAATTATTTTCATTTCAAATGATGCTGACGATTCAGATATGATTTTTTGCTAAAATTCATTAGGGTTTTCCAATCTATTGGCAAGTGTTAACACACAATATTAAAGGTTTTATTCGTTAATCGGTTTGGTTCTTAAAATATCTCTTTTTATCTCTCCTGGATACACCAAAAAAACAGGAATTTGGATTTTATACGCTGCAATTGACTTTTTTACAGCTTCATCTATTTCTTTTTTAGAATATCGGCTTGAAAAATGATTAAGAATCAAAGTACCAATTTTAATCTCCTTGACCATTTGTAAAACTTCATCAAGTCTACTGTGTTTATTTCCCTTTGATTCGATTTTTGAATCACCTTCATTTTTAAGAAATGTAGATTCATGAATAAGTATTTCAGAACCATCCCATTTTGCATAGTCATCTACAGGAGTATCTCCAGAAAATGAAATAATATTTGATTCTATCCTTTCCGTTATAAAATCTTTTCCATTTTCTCGTGCAATTTCTTTTATTTCATTGCTTGATTTGGATAGGAATTCTGTTTTTAATTTCTTTTTTATTTCAATTACTTTATAACTCAAACTTTTATTGATACCAATTGGAGACTTTACATGTTCATTGCGAATAGCTTCAACTAAGATGTTTTTTTTTATTTCTGTTCTTGATTGGTCTTCAATACCAATCCAAGAGCTCGAAGATACATGTGGATCGAATCTATTAAGAAAGTTATTCATTGCAGAAAATGATCCAGAATCTTTTGGATAATGAATCTTCGGATATCCATCTCTCGCATTTAACTGAACAAATTGTGGTAAGCCATTTAAATGATCTCTATCCGGATGGGTGATAAACACATTTTTTATTTTTCGAGATTTTTGAAGTAATCCCGAAGTTAGTCCATCTCCAGCATCAATTAATAGGTTAAGTTCTTCGACATTAATCCATGTTGAAAATAAAGCTGTTGAATATGCTGTAATCTTGTATTTCACTATTTACTTTTATCGATTCAAGGGTATACTTAGTGTTAATTACGGAGAAATCTATCAGGCTTTTCCGATGTATTGGCAAGTTAATTAAATCAAGTGATATGAGCAACGTGAACTGGCCTTAGCTATTTTCTGTGAGAACATTTCGTAGTAACCATTGAAACAAGGAGATATTTTGCTGAAATTAGAAAAAAGCACTATGGTAAAATGCGAACTTGAGAGGATGATCAGCGAAGCTAATTAATCATGTGCAATGTTGTAGGTAGTTATTACTTCACCGAATTCTAAGTCATAAACTAAAAGTCCTTGATTTTGATCATTGAGTTGACCTTTTAGCACACCATTTTCATCCCACACAGAACTTTTACCATTACTTAGGAAATCGTCACAATAACCGATGCAGTTAGACATAAGAATTGGAGTTTTAAATTCCTTAGCTATTTGAGGGAAATGTATGTAAGCTCTGTTGGTTCCTTTGTCTGGTTTGGCAACACTTGCAATGTAAATTTCGGCCTTATTTTCTTTTGCCTTTAAGAAATGTTCATGTTGCAATGTTTCGTAACAAATCCCAATAGCAATTTTATTTCCATTTAGATTTAATAAAGGTTGATTTTTGCCAGAAGTAAAATAAGGTAATTCATCATTATGCAGTAATTCTTTTGAATAAACAGTTCTATTTTTATTCGGTTGAAAAATTAGCATGCTAATATTTATTCCATCATTTGCCTTTGTAGGCATTCCTATTCCAATAGTTACTCCATTTTTATCTGATAATAATTGAAAAGGATTAAATATTCTATCTTCTATTTTCGTTGCGAGTTGCTTAGCTAGTTTGGGTTCATAACCTGTAATGGATAATTCTGGAAAAATTATTAAGTCGGCATTTAAATTTAGAGCACGTTCAACAATTCGCAGGTGATTTTGAATATTCTCTCGAACTTTTCCTTTTAAAGATTGTGTTTGTGCAAGACAAATTTTCATTTATGATATTAAGTTTATTTAACTGTCTATAATAGTTTATGTATGCTTAGTTAGGTGAAAATTTGTTAGGATTTAGCGATCTCAAGCTAAGTTAATTAAATCAAGTGATATGAACAACGCGAAGCGGTGCTAGCAATTAGTTCAAAAGAATTCCGCCATAATTAATTATACACGTCTTAAGTTTACAATTTCTAATTTTAGTGTTATTAATCAGAAAGAACAAAAGAGAGGATTAA
>CANMSH010000008.1 GCA_947500525.1 uncultured Flavobacteriaceae bacterium
ATAACTCTCCAGCGTTTCATCGCAAAGTGCTTTGGTCAAATCAATTTGACCGTTCCGTAAATAAATTGGAAAACAACATACTCCTATAACATCCACCCCCGAATAAAGTATCCGATCAGAGTAGCACAATAGCACCTAACGGTTTGTATAAAGTTAGTAATTGGTTATGCAGTGACTGATTTTCCGTTAGGAAAATCCGTTGCTAAATAGACAATTACCATATAGCTTATATACAAAAGTAAATTATTAATTTTATACGTTGTTGTGCCTCGTTTTTATTCATATTCTTTTTCGAAGTAATTCCATACTTCATTTCCAAGTTTTTCACCATACTCTGAATTGGTGAAAAGTACATAACCCCATTTTTTTTCTGTTTCCATTAGATATGAACAAGTAAATCCTGCGTTATTTCCGCTATGAAAATAGGTGTTACTATAAACTTTATCAGCTGTTAAAAAGCCGAGTGCATAGTATACACTAATACCTGTTGAAGATGTAGATATTTTTGAATGATGCTTTAATAATTCCGAATAACTATTTTCAGTTAGGATTTTTTTGTTCATTACTCCAATCATCCACTTTGAGAAGTCTATTGGTTCAGAATGAATAGATGAAGGGGCCACAAATTTTCCTTTATCTTTTTTATACCAATAATCGTTTTCCAAGTCAATCCATTCACGTTGGTTGTTATAAGGTTCTGCTTTATGTTCATTTGTGTAGGATGTTGGAATGAAAACAGTATGTTCTAATTTTAATGGATTCGCAACTTTTTCTTGAAAAATAGTCTCTAAACCATTCCAATCAGTATTTTCTATTTGTTTTAAAACCATAGCCAAGTATTGATATCCTTCGCCCGAATATTCATAATCTGTGTCTGGTTCAAATTTTATTTTAAGTTTTTTGTCTTCTTCGTTTTCTCTCCAGTTCGGAAGCCCCGACCTATGGCTTAATACCATTCTAGCTGTAATTTTCTTGTACCTTTCGTCATAGGCGATATCTTGATATGGTAAATATTCATATAATGGTTTGTCTAAATCCAATTTACCCTCCTCCACGAATTTCATTACAAAAAAAGCAAATACTGATTTTGACATTGATGCGCCTTCAAAAATCGTTTTTTTAGTAACTGGTAACTTTTTTTCAAGGTTAGCAAACCCAAAAGTTTGGTGATAAACTACTTTACCATCATTTATAACTGCAATCGAAAGTCCAGGAATATTCAACGAGTCCATTCTCGATTTAATGAAAGTATTTATTGAATTGGTTGTAACGTCAAATCCTGCTAAATTTATGATTTTCTTCTGCGAATGACAGCTCGTAAATGAGAATATCAACAACAATAAAATCGATAATTTCAATAAATTTTCTTTCATTCGTTGGTGTTTTTTAAATGAGGCACAACGTACGGATATAGTTAATATTAACTATATATCCATTATGTGTATTACCAAATATAAGAAATATAAGTGTTTAAAATTAGTTGGTTTTTGATGTTTACATCTTGTTCTAGAACTCAAAACCCCCTAAAAAGTAGTACTCTTTAAGGGGTTTTTCATTTATATAAACAGAAAATATAAATTCTTTCTTACTCGGTTTGTGGAGGGTATTTAGTCATAATCTCTGCCACAAACTCCTTGATACGTTCTTCTTTTTTTTGTACATCTTTAGAGGTAATTAAAGTACCCGTACCCATACCTTGCCATGCCAATTCTTTTTTATCGGCATCTATTAAATCAATAAACAATGTTCCTTCTGTAGAGCGACTAATATTGTTATTGTCAAAACCTACACCTAGACCCCATGGACCAAAACCACCCCAAGGACCAAATCCGCCCCAAGGTCCAAAACCACCCCAGCCGAAACCACGACCCCAGCCAAAGCCACCCCAACCGATATTGTTGTTGTAAACGTTTACCTTCTCTCGTGCTTTGGTGAAAATATTTACCAATAAATCTGGGTTATCAGATTTTGTAAAACCGCGAGCCATTAATTGTGATTCGATGGCTTTTAAAATACGTCGTTTGTCTAAGTCAGAAATTTCGACGTTGTCAATACCTTTTTTATAAAAAGCAAATGTTTTATACTCTTTAAAATCTTTTTTCTGATCATAATCAGCGCTTACTTTTATCGATACACAAGAGGTTGTGATCAATGCTAAAAATACCAAAGGAAGTAATTTCAATAATTTCATAGTACCTGTAAAGTTAATTAAATAAATCTCTCAATATAGAATCATCAACCGTATTTGGTAGCGTCACCTTTAAATTTGGCTCGGCTTGCATGGCACGTCTAATGGCAAAAATAGCCTCTTTGTTGCGGGCCCAACTACGTCTTGAAATTCCGTTATTTACATCCCAAAACAACATGGCTTTGAGACGTTTACCAGCTGCTTTAGATCCATCAAGAACCATGCCGAAACCTCCATTAATTACTTCACCCCAACCTACACCACCGCCATTGTGAATAGAGACCCATGTAGCACCTCTAAAACTATCACCAATAACATTATGTATGGCCATATCTGCCGTAAACTGAGATCCATCATAAATATTTGAAGTTTCCCGAAAAGGAGAATCCGTTCCCGAGACATCGTGATGATCTCTTCCTAATACTACTGGTCCAATTTCATTAGCAGCAATAGCTTTATTGAATGCTTCGGCAATTTTCATACGTCCTTCGGCATCAGCATATAAAATACGTGCTTTCGATCCCACAACTAAATTATTGGCCTGAGCGCCTCGTATCCACCGTATATTATCAGCTAATTGTTGTTGAATTTCTTTGGGCGCCGTTTTTCGTAACTTTTCTAAAACCTCACAAGCAATAGCATCAGTTTTTGCTAAATCTTCAGGGCTACCCGAAACACATACCCAACGAAATGGCCCGAAACCATAATCAAAACACATAGGTCCCATAATATCTTGTACATAACTAGGGTAGGCGAAGGGCTCATTATTCATAGTACCATTGCTATTACTACAAAAGTTACCCTGGATATCTTTATAGACCATGGCACCTGCACGTGAAGCTTCTAGTAAAAAGGCATTTCCATAATCAAAAAAATAAGTGCCCTTGGCCGTATGCTTGTTAATGGCACTCGCTTGTCGTTGTAAACTTAATTGTACCTTTTCTTTAAACAACTGCGACTTTTCGGCCATCATTATATTGGCATCTTCATAAGAAAGGTCCACTGGGTAATAACCACCCGCCCATGGATTATGTAGAGAGGTTTGATCAGAACCAAGATCTACATAAATATTTGAGGCGTCAAATTGTTCCCATACATCTACAATATTACCAACATAAGCAATAGAAACTACTTCTTTATTTGCTTTAGCCTCTTTAACCCGCGCAACTAACAAGGCGAGATCATCAATAACTTCATCTACCCATCCTTGAGAATGACGTGTGCGTACGGCTTTCGGATTGATTTCAGCACATACCGTAATACATCCGGCAATATTGCCCGCCTTAGGTTGTGCACCACTCATGCCGCCGAGACCTGAGGTCACAAACAATTTTCCGGCAAGACCTTCTCCATTTTTAGAAATTTTACGTCCTCCGTTCAATACAGTAATGGTGGTTCCATGTACGATACCCTGAGGGCCAATATACATATAGCTACCTGCAGTCATTTGTCCGTATTGTGTTACACCTAAAGCATTAAATTTTTCCCAATCATCTGGTTTCGAGTAATTTGGTATCATCATGCCGTTGGTTACCACCACACGCGGCGCCTCACTATGTGACGGAAATAAGCCCATTGGATGCCCCGAATACATGACCAAGGTTTGTTCATCAGTCATTTGTGCTAACAATTGCATTGTGAGAAGGTACTGTGCCCAATTTTGAAAAACACCACCATTACCACCGTAGGTGATTAGCTCATGCGGATGTTGTGCTACAGCATCATCTAAGTTGTTCTGAATCATATGCATAATAGCCTTTGCCTGCAGTGAAATGCCAGGATACTCGTCGATCGGGCGTGCATAAATCTTGTAAGTTGGACGAAAACGATACATGTAAATACGTCCATAAGTCATTAATTCTTGGGCAAACTCTTTACTTAATTGGGCATGATGCTGCGCATCAAAATAACGTAAGGCGTTACGAATAGCCAATTCTTTTTCTGTGGCAGATAAGATATCTTTACGTTTTGGGGCGTGATTGATATGCGTATCAAAGGGAGGTAAATCGGGTAGCTTTTGAGGAATACCTTGTAAAATATGTGCTTTAAATGTCATAATAATAGTGCTAAAATTACTTTAAATGAGGTGAAATTTGATAAAGCAATGCCTACTATGGATAGCGCGTTGGGACTCTATGAAAAGAGTTGGCGATCGTATTTTTATATGTCATATTTAAGCTATCCAAAATGAAGCTTTCTTATTGTGTATTTGTTTTTTTGTCATAACCATATGGGCAATGTCTACATCCACTTTCACAGCAGTAACCACGTTTTAAATGGTAGGCTTCTGTAAATACCTTATACCCTTCTTTAGTGAGGTAATAGTCTTCAGGTTCTAATTTAGGAATCTTATTATACATGGTTCTAAAATACTGTTGTAAATGTAGCAATTTAAATGCAATATGTAAGGTGCTTATGGGTAGTTTGGACGACCAGAAATAAAATGACTCAATTAAAAATGCTTTCTTAAATTTGTGCTATGAGAATAACACCTCTTGTCAGTGTAAATCAGCGTATTGTTTTCGATGGAATTTCTTTGACCGTTAAACGGGAAGATCAGTTGCATCCGTATATCTCGGGTAATAAATATAGAAAGCTAAAATACAATCTTTTTGAGGCTGAAAAGCAAGGGCATACAACATTACTTACATTTGGAGGCGCTTATTCAAATCACATAGCGGCTACTGCTGCCGCTGGAAAAAAGTACAATTTCAAGACCATTGGTGTAATTCGAGGTGAGGAACTAAAAGATAAGATTCTGAGCAATGCTACTTTAACATACGCCAAAGAATGTGGTATGCGATTTGAGTTTATTTCTAGACAGGCATATAGAGATAAACAAGAATCTGATTTTTTGAGGAAACTACAAGATAAGTATGGTTCATTTTATACAATTCCAGAAGGCGGTACAAATGCCTTAGCCATTAAAGGTTGTGAAGAAATTTTAAGCAATGAAGATACTGGGTTTAAGTATATTTGTGTGAGTGTGGGCACTGGAGGTACAATTGCAGGCTTGATCAATTCCGCGCAAGCGAACCAAAAAATACTCGGGTTTTCTTCATTGAAGGGTGATTTTTTAACAGAAGAAATTCACAATCTTACCCATCAAAAAAATTGGGAATTGATGACTGATTATCATTTTGGAGGTTACGGTAAAATAAAACCCGAATTAATTACGTTTATCAATGAGTTTAAAGAAGAAACAGGCATCCCATTAGATCCAATATATACGGGTAAAATGTGTTATGGTGTTGTTGATATGATACGACGCGATCTCATAGAAAAAGATCTAAAAATATTGGTTATTCATACCGGAGGTTTACAAGGAATACAAGGGGTAAATGAAAAATTGAGGCGCCAGCATATGCCACTAATAACTTAGATGATGAAGCATTCAGTACTTATAGTAAGCATAATTGTTGCAGTAATACTCACAAGTTGTGGAGCTAATAAGCGGACAACTACAACGGAAAAAACGCGCTACATTGACGCACCTGTAGATCAAGTTGAGACCTTCGAAAAAGAAGATCCTAGAATAGAGAATACCAAGGTGAAGGTAGAAAAGATACCATTGGCTGACGATCTAATAGACGATCTTAGAAAGAGAAAACCACATTTAAGTAAAAGCACAAGCGATTATATAGAAGAGTACAATGATATCGCTATTGCGGAAATGTTACGTTATAAAATTCCGGCAAGTATTACCTTAGCTCAGGGTATTTTAGAATCTAATAGTGGTAAAAGTAGATTAACTGTAAAAGGAAACAATCACTTTGGGGTAAAATGTCATCGTAGTTGGAAAGGAGAGCGTATTTATCATGATGATGATGCCAAGCAAGAATGTTTTAGAAAATATGAACATCCACTAACTTCTTTTAGAGATCACTCCTTATTTTTGTTTGAGAGAAAGCGGTATGCTGCTTTGTTCGATTTAAAACTGACCAATTACAAAGGTTGGGCGAGAGGTTTAAAAAGAGCGGGCTACGCTACAGACCCTAAATATCCAGTAAAATTGATTCAAATTATAGAAACCTACGAGCTCTATAAATATGATAAGTTTAATAAAAAGTATGCCGGTGGTGTAACCAAAGTGTCAAAACCGAAGCCAAAGAAACCAGGTTCTTATATTGTAGTAAAAAAAGGAGACACCTTATATTCATTATCGAAACGACATAACATATCTGTAGATCGACTAAAATGGTTGAATGGCTTAAAGAGTAATAACTTAGATATTGGTCAAGAACTTTTCATAGAAAAACAATAAGAAAAAGTACGACATATGTCGTACTTTTTCTACACCAATTCAACCAAACTTACCACTCTTTTATTGAGATCAAGCTACTAAGATCTCCGTGTTTTTTTGCGCTGCATAAGACGTTTGCCTTTACGCTGTTTTATTTTTTTTGCTTTTTTCTTTCTGTTTTGTTGCCAAGTTTCAAACTGCTCAGGTGTTAAGATCCTTTTCATTTCTGCCTTATGAGCAATCATATCATCTAATTGTTTGTTTTTACGTTCAAAAAGTTCATCGCTAGTAGGCTTCTTATCGCTATCTTTCATTTTTTCGCGTGTTGCCCTTTTCGCCTTGCGTTCGGCCACTTTTTGTTTATTTATGGCTAAAATTTGCTGCTGTTGCTGTGAATTCAAGTCTAATAGCAAGGTCATTTTTTTTGTTTTGATCGTTGCTATTTGATCTACTGTAAATTCAGGTTTTTGCTTTTTCTGTTTGTCTTGGGCGGTTACACTTACTGTAAAAAGTGCAATCAACACCATCATTATAATTTTTTTCATGTCTTTTTATATTACTGTTTAAATAATGTATGTGCTCTTTTGACTATGACACATGAAAAAGGTTTAAAAGAATAGAATGCTTTAACAGGACATTAACGTTTTGATGATTGCTAAACCGCCAAGTTTTGGCAGTGAAGAATATTATTTTTGATTTAGATAAGGGCTTTTTAAAACCATAATTCGTCTAAATAAAACCATTTAAGGTGTGATAAGAAAAATTGGCGATCAACAGGAAAAATCCCTTTTAAAAAAGGGGTTTTTCCTCTTTTTAAATCGTTTTTTTTTGCTAAATTTATTGAGCTGATAAAAAATAACTAGAGTTAGTAAACAATTTTAATGAACCCCTAAATAGCCAATTTTATGATTAAAAAAGTCTTTTGTACCCTTTCTGTGTTGTGTGTATTAGGTATATCTAATGCACAAATTTCTGATTATGACATGCCCGATATTATAGCACCTTCACCTACAGTTGCAAACTTAATGCGCTTTGAAGAAGTGCCTGTTAATTATTATACTGGGCAACCGGATATTTCAATTCCGTTGTTTTCAAAACAACTGGATAAAGGACTTAGTTTGAATTTGGCCTTGCGTTATAATACACAAGGCGTTATGATTGATAACCTATCAGGGTGGACAGGTACAGGTTGGTCAATGGAAATTGGAGGTGTGATTTCAAGAACAGTTCGAGGTATTCCTGATGAATTTAATAATGGTGGTACTTTATCAATTATGAAAGGAGTCTTGCATAATCCCGATTTTTGGAATTATAACAATTTGTCGACGAACCAAAAAGAAGAATTTAACTGGAAAGCGGTCGGTACGACCTTCGATAATTATGATACCGAACTTGATCTCTATCAATTTAGTTTATTAGGCGTTAGTGGACGTTTTGTTGTGGTAAAAGAGGGGTCTTTACTAAAAGCTAAATTACTTTCCAAAAGTCAAAACGTAAAGATTGATTTGAATTACAATAGCAGTACGTATGTTATGAATAGTTTTGTGGTAACAGATGCTTATGGGTATAAATATACCTTTGATAAAATAGAAACCACCACTTCTACGATTACAACTACACATAAATATCAAGGTGATACTTTTGTCACGCCGTTAGCATTAACAAGTCCAAATTCAGTTGTTCAAAATAGGTCTGCATGGCATTTGTCTAAAGTAACCACAAGTAATAATATTGAACTAGCAAACATTACATATACTGCTACGGGTTACTCTTATGATGCACCGACTAAAGCTACTTATAACAAAATTACAAGTGCTATACCAACAGGTTTTTTGCAAAATTCATATAATAAAAGTATCTTAAAACCTGCAGCATCTTTCACTCACTATAATACAATTATATCTGCGCAAAAACCATCAAAAATAACATTTAAAGATAATACGAGTATTGATTTTGCAGTAGCTAACAACACTCATCCTGAGACGAATGGTTCTATTTTAAACGATGTAATTATCAAAAATAAAGTGAATCAAGAAAATAAGCGCTATACATTTAATTATAGTACCGTTGAAGGTCGTTTATGGTTAGATAAAGTTGATGAAAAAGCAGGTTCAGAAACTTTGAGCTATACCTTAGATTATATTGATAAGAATGGATTAGCTGAGTATGGTTCTGTTAGTGATGTCTGGGGGTATAATAAGAGTACCACGTCAAACCCTAGCGTCTGTACGAATGGCTTATCATACGATCCAAATATGATTAAAAAAGGTTTACTTTGGAAAATTACCTATCCTACGGGAGGAAGCAAAGAGTTTACTTTCGAACCAAATACTTTTTCGTATGAAGGGAATCAAGTAATCCCTGCATCAGATTATTTATCGAACCCTATCAATGTTTCGGCAGCAGAGATCACCCGAAATTTTTGGGGATCAAATGGTCAAATAAATAGTATCCCTCAATTGGTAACTTTTACCCATGCGCAAAATGTCTACTTGTCAACAACGTTGAATGCTGGTAGTTCAACGAATCCGATTCGCTATCGAATAGAGCTAAATAAGGGAGATGGGTCGGATAATAATCATGTTGGTTTGGATAATGTGAATTGTCAGGTTCGAAGTGTGGAAGCTGGAAATTATTCGTTAAAACTAGTCTATATAGGGCCGGATACTTTTGATTCACATATGGTTTCAGGATCCGTACGACTAGATTATACCATTCAAAATGCAATGGTTTCAGAGTCCTTATTAGGCGGTGGTGTTCGTATCAAAGAAATTAAATTTAAAGATGGGCTGAATGAAGCTAGAAAAATCTCCTACGACTATAGTGATGTTGGCAATAGTAATAAATCTTCTGGTGCTATTGATGGTAGATTAGGAAACATGTCAAAAGAGTATACGCAAACAACATTTAAGTCATTGTTTCATGGAGCTGTAAACAGTCCTCTTGGTTTTGGAGGAAAATTTACGACGTACGATATTACATCAAAAGGGGTAAACGCGCGGCTAAGTAAAGGGAGTTATATAGGGTATAAATCTGTAAAGGTATCTCAAGAAAATAATGGATATTCCACATATACCTATACAAACGCTCAAGACTATCCAAGTCCTAGTGGTATTTATGAATTTCCATTTAGACCGTTTCCAAATATCGATCATAAAAGAGGACAGTTACAAAAAAGCGAAGTTTTCAATGAGACAAATCAAAAATTGAAGGAAGTCGCACATACCTATCAAAATTTTGAAGATGTGATTGCAACTTCAATAAGTGTTATCGATATAGAGGAATGTGAATGGAAACAATTTTATGGAACATATGCCGACTATATTTCTAATTCACCTACGAATGTTCCCCCTTGTGGTCAAGGAAATTGTATTGTGAATTTTTCGAACTGTGGTAATATTATGACCTATTATGACGACGATTTAGAATCGACGTATACCAGAGTCATCGAAACAGCCACTAAAGATTATACCTATGATGCTTCAAATAATCAATCAATTACTGAACGGGTAGAACAGTATGGCTATAATAGTATTAATTTTCAAAGAAATGATGTAACTACCTATTTTGAAGGGGTAGGTATAAATGAACCATATTATAGAACAAAAACATTCTTTCCTGTAGGAGGCTACCCGAGTAGTGATTATACAAGTACTCAAAATGCAGCGATTAGTAAGATGGCAGCCCTCAATAAAATAAACATACCTGTTTATACAGAGACCTATAAAAGCACCACACTATTAACCAAAAGTCAAAATGTATTTAAAGAGTTTTTTACCAATATGGTGGAGTTAGAAGAAGTAAAAACTGCCAAGGGAGGTCAAGATTTAGAGAGTCGTTTAACCTATCATAGTTATTATGATAATGGTAGAGTAAAAGAAGTGAGTAAAAAAGATGGATCTAGAACTGTATATATATGGGGTTATAACGAAACATTACCTATTGCGAAAATAGACAATGCAACATATGCCGAGGTTTCTAGTCAAATTACCAATCTACAAAACAAATCAAACGCTGATGACGATACCTGTACAGATCAATCTAGTTGTGATGAGAAGAATTTACGTTCTGCCCTTGCAACATTAAGAAATACAGCTGCCTTGTCTGATGCCCTGGTCACCACGTTTACTTATGACCCCGTCAAAGGGGTCACGAGTGTCACCGATCCCACGGGGCAAACGATGTATTACCATTACGATAGCTTGAATAGACTAGAAATGGTAACCGATGTAGATAACAAAGTGATTAGTAAGAATACGTATAACTATAAAAACTAAAAGCCTTATGAAAAAGTATATTTTATTGGTGCTTTTAGCACTACCGTCAATAATAGTAGCGCAAACACCAACACAAACCCAGAATTATGTGTTGAGTACTACCTATCAAAAAGGTTTTGTAAAAGGACTTGAATGGACAGCTCAAGATAAAGATAAAATTTCCTCAGTTGCCTACTTAGATGGCTTAGGAAGACCTGTTCAAAATATCGCTGTAAAAGCAGGAGGAGCTAATGAAGATATTGTAACTTTTATTGAGTATGATATGTATGGTCGACAAATAAAAGAGTATTTACCCTATGCCGCTGTTAGCTCAGGAGGCGCATATAGAACAAATGCTTATAATGCTACCAATAGTTTTTATACCGCAAAATATGGAAGCGCCGTGAATAATCCTTATGCAGAAAAACATTTTGAAGCCTCTCCGCTCAATAGATTAGAAGAACAGGCGGCTCCTGGATCTTCTTGGCTGCTCAATAAGAATAGTGATGCAGATCATACTATGAAGTTTGGTTACCAAACAAATACGGGCAATGAAGTTAAGAAGTACACGGTATCCCTTTCTTTTGCAGATAATACCTATACACCAACCTTGCAAGGAGGATCAAGTTATTATGGGGCAACACAATTGTATAAAACCATTACCAAAGATGAGAATTGGAAGGCGAGTGATGGTACAAATAGAACAACCGAAGAGTTTAAAGATAAACTAGGACGCGTCATTTTAAAGAGAACTTATGCAGATGTTGGCGGTACTTCAACGGCGCATGACACCTATTATGTCTATGATGATTATGGTAATTTGAGTTATGTCTTGCCGCCGAAGTCAGAACCACAGTCAGCCAAGCCAGACGCTACGGAACGATTAGAGTTATGTTATCAATATAAGTACGATCATAGAAACAGACTGGTAGAAAAGAAAATACCTGGTAAAGATTGGGAGTACATAGTTTATAACAATTTAGATCAACCTATTTTGATCCAAGATGGAAGACAAAGAAAATACAATAACAGTGTTAATAATATGAGTTTAACCATGGATGAATGGTTATTTACTAAATATGACGCTCTAGGAAGAGTAGTATATACTGGGTTGTATAGAAATAATAGTTCTAGAGCAACCTTACAAAGTTATATTACATCTCCAACGAGTAATTATAATGAATATGAAACGTATTCATCTTCTGCAACTTCTTTGGGAGGAATACCAATATATTATAGCAATAGTGTTTTACCAACGGGGAATATAGTAGAAACTCATACTGTTAATTATTACGATAAATATGTTGCTAATTTTTTACCTACAGGATTAAACTCAACGGTGACCAATTCATATGGTGTAACAAGTAGTTCAAATATAAATGGATTAGCCACAGTTAGTAAAGTAAGAGTACTCAATGTTTCTCCTATCAAGTGGATAACAACAGTGACCTATTATGACGATAAATCGAGGCCTATTTACGTCTACAGCAAGAATGATTATTTAAATACTACTGATATTGCAGAGAGTAAATTAGATGATTTTACAGGTAGAGTTTTAGAAACCAAAACCACCCATAAGAAAACAGGCAAGACTGATATTGTAACGGTTGACCGTTTTGAATATGATCATCAAGGTAGAGTTTTAGCACAAACACAAGATATAACGAATGCTGTTTCTAGACGTTTGGTAAAAAACAATTATGATGATTTAGGTCAATTAGAGAGTAAATTGGTAGATAACGGGACGCAAGATGGATATAAGGATTTGGTAGGAGTTTCCGTTTCTAATAATGTGATTACAAAAACTGCTGGAGAAAGTTGGTTTAATGGTGGATTGGCCACAAAAGGAAGTTTTTCTAGTAATGGATATGTAGAGTATGAAGCGCCGATAATTAATAAATTTTATATGGTTGGTTTGTCTTCGTCAAACACAAATGTTGTATACACTTCTATTAACTATGCGTTATATAATAACGGATCGGGTATTCAAGTATATGAAAATGGTGCATTTCGCGGTAATTTTGGAAGTTTTCAAGCGGGAGATATATTTAGAGTAGAAAGAGTCGGAACAACTGTATATTACAAAAAAAATGGTGTCATATTTTATACTTCTACAGTTTCTTCATCGGGTAATTTGTTAGGTGATGTGAGTTTACGATCGAATGGAGCTCAAATTAAAAACCTAAAAATAGTAGACAATACAAAAGGCCTACAAACCGTAGATTACAAATACAATGTACGCGGTTGGCTTACTGATATTAATGATGTAAATAACCTGGGTGATGATGTATTCTCGTTTAATATACGTTATGATGATCCTTCAAGTGGCACGGCACTCTATAACGGTAATATCAGTCAAACTTTTTGGAGAACAAAAAACACCGATCAAAGTCTTAGGAACTACAAGTACACCTACGATGCTTTGAACAGAATAGAAAGTGCTATCGATAATACTGGTGGTCAACGTTATAGTTTAAATAATGTTGATTATGATAAAAACGGAAATATTACAAGTATCAGTAGAAGGGGAGCCATAAATACGGCAGGTACATCTTTTGGAGTGATGGATGCTATTTTTTATACATATTATAATAGTAATAAAAGTAATAAACTACGAAGGATAATAGACTATGGTGACGACAATTATGGGTTTGTAGACGGTAACTCTTCTCATACAGATTATTGGTATGATACCAATGGTAATATGACCAAAGATTTAAATAAAGGTATCAGTAATATTACCTACAATCAATTAGACTTACCAACGCAGGTCACCATCAATGGTCAAAATATTTCATATATTTATGACGCGGGAGGAGCAAAGTTACGTAAAACAGTGGGTGGTACCACGACAGATTATGCAGGTAATTACATATATGAGAATAGTAATTTGCAGTATTTTAGTACCTCAGAAGGCTATGTAACTCCTAACGGAAGTTCTTTTAAATATGTGTACCAATACAAAGACCATTTAGGCAATATCCGCTTAAGCTATAACGATGCGAATGGTGACGGGGTTATTACCACTTCTGAAATCATAGAAGAAAACAACTACTATCCTTTTGGTTTAAAACATAAAGGGTATAATAAAATTGTTAATTCTAATGGAAACTCTGTAGCCAATAAACGTAAGTTTGGAGGTAATGAATTGCAAGATGAGTTAGGCTTAGGCTGGTATGATATCACGGCACGTAATTATGACCCTGCCTTAGGTAGATGGATGAATCTGGACCCCTTGGCGGAAGAGATGACTAGACATTCTCCATACAATTATGCCTTTAATAACCCTGTATTTTATATCGACCCTGACGGGATGGCACCAGAAGGAGCAACGGGTGCATATGGCGAGAGTTTAGCAACCGGGGCGGTGGAATATGATGGAGATTATTCTTCTAGTAGTCCAAATAATGAATATGAAATGACGGCAAATAAAGACGGAACTGTCACAACAAAGTATATTGGTAATAAAGGTGGTAATGATACTGATTATATTACTTGGATAGATTCGGAAGGCAATACTTTAGGAGAAACAACTGTTGATGTTAGTATATCTTATACAAAGGGCAAACCTACAGATCAAAAAGCTAATCCAACTCCTGGATTTAGAGTTGAACATGGAGGTCTTCCAACGATAATTAAAGCTGGATTATTTCTATTTGATTGGTTAGGAGGAGGCCCAACAACAAAAATTACAAGAAAATTATTAATTGAGGAATCTAAAAATGGGGCTAAAAAAGAAATTGTAAAAAGAGTAGCTGTTAAAACTGGAAAAGGAAAAGGAAGTAATAATAGAACAAGAGCAGATGACGCTGTAGGTGATCATACAGTAATAAATGAAAATGGAAGTACTACGTATAGAGTGAATCAAAATAATCCTAACAAAAACAGTAAGGGATTTGGTTTTGAAACTGTTCAAAGAGTTGATTATAAGGGGGCAGCACATAGGAATAAAAAAACAGGTGTAGTAACGAAGACTCCTCACGTTCAGGATCGAAAAGGGAATGTTAGAAAAGCCATACCAGGAAAAGATATGCCTAAAAATAAATAAAGTATTATGATAGATTGGATAGAAAATTGGTACAGTTCAAATTGTGACGGTAATTGGGAGCATATGAACGTAATTAAAATTGAAACATTGGATAACCCTGGCTGGAATGTTGAAATCGATTTTAACAATACCAGTGTAGAAAGAGATAATATTACTTGGAAACTGGTAGAAATATCCGAAAATGATTGGTTTGGATTTAGCATAGAAAATAATATATTTTCGGCGGCCGGTGATCCTTATAAACTTAATTTAATTTTAGAACTTTTTAAAAAGGTTGTTGACGGCTCCGATGATAGTGAGTTGTTAGAAATGAAAACTCAATAAGTCTTCCTGCTACCTGCTTAAGCGGAAATGTTTTCCGTGACATATAACTTAACAGCAGCCCATGCGGTTGCTGTTTTTCGTTTTGTAAAGTGGTAGTAAGATTTTCTATGAGAAATAAAGAAATAATAATAATGGAAAAAAATCAAGAGATAGAAGAATTAACAAAAAATCTAGAAAATGTCAATACACTTTCTAAAGTAGATGAAAAAGATGTCGAAATATGTCAATTATTGATAGAATCGGAGAATTATTTATTAAGTCATCCTTGGTGCGAGCATATTGAAGGTGGATGGTTGGCTATCTCATGGGGTAATATTTTATGTGTTTTTTTACATAAAATCACATCAAAAAATCAAGAAGTTGATGATTATGTTTGGATGGTTGTTGGTGATATTCCACCAGCATACATTGACATTGAAAGTGCTAAAGATCCAATAGAAGTTTTAGAATGTTATGTCGGAATTATGAGCGATTGGGTAGAGTGCGTTCAATTAGGTAACTCTACAGAAGATTGTTATCCGGTTGAAGTACCAGAAACTGAAGAATATGCAGCAATGTTAAAAGCTAGATTGAAATTCATATTGGAAGAATTAACTGATGCATAATAGAAAATCAGATAACCCCCGCTACCGCTAGTCTGTGACTAGTGGTTTAGCTACCGTTAGTTTTCAATTAGTGGTAGAAATAACTACAACAGTAATCAGCAATGGTTGCTGTTTTTTTATATGAAATACTAGGGTTAAGATTATATATTAGATTTCCAAGCGCTTCGATCAGGTATCAAATCTCATTTCGAAATGACTTGTTATACTCATTGACTCTCTATGTCATTCCGACAGAGAGCGTTTACGCTAGACGAGGAATCTTGAGTATTAACATCAAGGTTCAAGGCAGCTAAATCTAAAGATTTCTCACTTTCACTGCATTTAGTTCGAAATGACAATCGTTTACCTATTATTAATTACCGTCACTACATCGATATCTTTAAATCGTGTTGAGGCTTTAAAATAGTCTATAGAAATACGTGCTTTTTGGGCATCTAACTTACCATCAGCAAAGGCACGTTGCAATACATCTTCTACCAAATAATCTAAGGCTTCTGTTTCGGGTTGGTACTTATTTTTTAAGTTGAGCTTAAAGACCTTAGCAGTTGTATTATACCAAAAGGCTTTCCAGCCACTACGATATTCTTTTACCAAATCAAAAGCCGTGAGTCCTGTTTGTCGATGTAGTAGTTTGATTAAAATTTTACCTTCGGTACGTGTGAGTTTTTTTAATTGATCGGTAAATTCACCTTCCATATATTTTTGCATCTTTTTCGTATGCTTTTTACGCTTACGTTTTGATCTAATTTTGGCAAGTTGAGCATTCAACTGTGTTAAACGTTCAGCAGCCAGTTTAGCGTACGGATAGGCCTTAAATACTTTTCTATAATACCAATAATAATAACGCTTCTCTTTGGTACTTTTAAATTGTAATTTTTTAAATACCAATACTTCATTTAAAGGGATGGTAATAGAATCGGCCTCCACAAAAATAGAATCATCAAAAATAGTATCGGTAGATTTATCTTGAGCGGTTAAGCTCATTACAGATACCAATAGTATATATAAGATTGCTTTTTTCATATAATATTTGACGCGAGATCTTGGTTTAATTTCAAAATTAGTGCAATTATACGAAGCACTAAAAACATTAACGTTTATTTCACAGTAAATTATTACATTCGTATAAAATAATAGTAAACAATGGCAAAAAAATCAATTCTAAATAAAAAATCGCTTACTTTTTTAGAGAAATACTTAAATAATGCTTCACCAACAGGCTATGAGTGGGAGGGGCAAAAAATATGGATGAACTATCTAAAACCCTATGTTGATGAGTTTATTACCGATACCTATGGCACTGCAGTAGGTGTGATCAACCCAAAGGCAAAATATAAAGTAGTCATCGAAGGACATGCCGACGAAATTTCTTGGTATGTAAATTATATTTCAGACAATGGTTTACTTTACGTAGTTAGAAATGGAGGTTCTGATCACCAAATTGCACCAAGTAAAGTAGTCAATATTCATACAAAGAAAGGTATTGTAAAAGGTATATTCGGATGGCCAGCTATTCATACAAGAAGCAGAGCAAAAGAAGAGCCGCCAAAACCCAATAATATCTTTATTGATGTAGGTTGTAAAAAGAAAGCAGAAGTAGAGAAGTTAGGTATCCATGTAGGTTGTGTAATTACCTATCCTGATGAGTTTCATATACTAAACAAAGACAATTTTGTATGCCGTGCGCTTGATAATCGCATGGGTGGATTTATGATTGCTGAGGTAGCTCGCTTACTCAAAGAGAATAAAAAGAAATTACCATTTGGCTTGTATATTGTAAATGCAGTGCAAGAAGAAATAGGTTTACGTGGGGCGCAAATGATAGCCGAAAGAATTCAGCCAAATGCGGCCATTGTTACTGATGTAACACATGATACAACCACTCCAATGATCGATAAAAAAGTACAAGGCCATTGCGAAATAGGTAAAGGTCCGGTTATTGCCTATGCTCCGGCAGTGCAACAAAAATTACGCGATTTAATTACAGATACTGCCGAAGAAAAGAAAATTCCGTTTCAACGTAACGCTTTATCAAGAAGTACAGGTACAGATACTGATGCTTTCGCGTATAGTAATAGTGGTGTTGCAAGTGCATTGATTTCATTGCCATTGCGTTATATGCATACTACGGTTGAAACAGTGCATAAAGATGACGTTGAAAATGTAATTAAGTTAATCTATGAATCGCTGTTAAAGATTAAAAGCGGAGAAACATTCAGTTATTTTAAATAATCTAAAAAGCCTCGAAAGAGGCTTTCGTTTTCTATGAAGTTATTTCTAATGGCCGTAGCGCCAGCCCTTGTAATTATGGTGTATATCTATTTAAAGGATAAACACGAAAAAGAACCGAAACAATTGTTGTTGTATAATTTCTTAGCTGGGGCCGTTGTGAGCATTTTTGTAACAACAATCTTGTATCTTTTATTTGAAATGTTTTTCCCGGCATTTCTTGAAAAAAGTATCCTTGACCAGTTTGTCAAAGCCTTTTTAATGGTTGGTTTAATAGAAGAATTTAGTAAATACATTATTGTAAGGTATTATGCACAACCCAAAAAAGCCTTCAATGAACCTTTTGATGGTATTGTATATGCGGTGATGGTATCTATGGGTTTTGCGGTGACCGAAAATCTGTTTTATGTGTTTCAATATGGAATGCCTACTGCAATTACACGTGCTTTTACTGCTGTACCGGCCCATGCAACGTTTGGAGTTTTAATGGGCTATTTTATGGGAAAGGCAAAATTCTCTAACAATAAAAAAAGAATGAACCTTCTAGGTCTGCTCTTGGCAATTATCTTTCATGGCGCCTACGATTTCTTTTTGTTCATACCATTTGTGCCCGGTATTTGGGCTGGTGCCTTTGTTTCGTTAGGGATTGGTTTGTTATTGTCGCGCAAGGCCATGAAGATACATCAAAACAATTCAAATTTCAAAGCCTAAGCGTTTAGAAATGTTTAACAAAATAAAAATAGTTAACATTGTTAACTATTTTTAAATTTTAACCTATATTTACCGTCAATTAAAACTAAACAACGTGAATACTTCATATAACGTAAAAGTGAATAACGACTTCGATTTTGTGATCGATGAAACAGCACTCGCTAACTTAAATGCCGTTCAAGATTCTGATACAACGTTTCACATTTTAAATGAGCATAAATCGTACAAAGCAGTATTAATAGACGCTGATTTTATTCAAAAGAAATATACCATCAGCATCAATAACAATACCTATACAGTCGATATTTCAAATGAATTAGACCTGTTAATTAAAGAAATGGGCTTCTCTTTGGGGAATGCGAAAAAAGTAAATGAAATTAAGGCACCAATGCCCGGTCTTATTTTAGACATCAATATTAAAGTTGGTGATACCGTAAATGAAGGAGATACACTCTTGGTATTAGAGGCAATGAAAATGGAAAACAGTATTGCGAGTCCGCGTGAGGGTGTGATCAAGTCTATTTCGGTACAAAAGACCGATGCAGTAGAAAAAAATCAATTGTTAATTGAATTCGAATAGTATGAAAAAGATATTAGTTGCAAATAGAGGAGAGATCGCTATTAGAGTGATGCAAACCGCAAAAAAAATGGGTATCAAAACCGTGGCGGTATATTCAACTGTAGATAGGCATGCGCCGCATGTAAAGTATGCTGATGAAGCAGTATTAATAGGTGAAGCTCCTTCTGGTGAATCGTATTTGCGCGGTGATAAAATTATAGAGGTAGCCAAAAGCTTACAAGTTGATGGTATTCACCCTGGATATGGTTTTTTAAGCGAAAACGCCGATTTTGCCGAAAAAGTAGAACAAAATAACCTTGTATTCATAGGTCCAAGGTCAAAAGCCATCAAAGTGATGGGAAGTAAGTTAGCGGCTAAAGATGCTGTGAAAGCATACGATATCCCTATGGTTCCTGGTATTGATAAGGCTATTACCGATGTTAAAAAAGCAACAGAAATTGCGAAAGAAATAGGCTTTCCTATTTTAATAAAAGCGTCTGCTGGTGGTGGTGGAAAAGGCATGCGCGTAGTGAATAAAGAAGCCGATTTAGAGTCACAAATGAATAGAGCCATTAGTGAAGCAACTTCGGCCTTCGGAGACGGTTCGGTATTTATAGAAAAGTACGTAACCTCACCACGACATATCGAAATTCAAGTGATGGCCGATACACATGGAAATGTTGTACATCTCTTTGAAAGAGAGTGTAGCATTCAACGGCGCCATCAAAAAGTAGTAGAAGAAGCACCATCGGCGGTATTAACGCCAAAGCTACGTGCTGAGATGGGAGAAGCCGCAATTAAAGTAGCCAAGGCCTGCGATTACGTAGGAGCAGGTACAGTTGAGTTTCTATTAGATGATGATCACAATTTCTATTTTCTAGAAATGAATACTAGATTACAGGTAGAGCATCCTGTAAGTGAATTGATAAGTCAAACAGATTTAGTAGAATTACAAATTCGAGTGGCGAGAGGTGAGAAATTACCCATGCAACAAGAAGATTTGAAGATTACGGGACATGCCTTAGAATTAAGGGTGTATGCCGAAGATTCATTAAATGATTTCTTACCAAGTGTGGGTACGCTAGACGTATATAAACTACCCGTAGGTAAAAATATTCGGGTAGATAATGGTTTTGAAGAAGGCATGGAGATTCCTATTTATTATGATCCAATGCTATCAAAGCTAATTACCTATGGTGAGACAAGAGCCGAAGCCATTGAATTAATGATAAAAGCAATTGGTGAATATAAAATTGAAGGGATTCAAACAACGCTGCCTTTTGGTAAGTTCGTTTGTGAGCATGAGGCCTTTCGATCTGGTAATTTTGACACACATTTTGTGCAACAGTACTATTCGCCAGAAGCATTAAAAGGTCAACAAGAAGAAGAAGCAAAAATAGCTGCTCTTGTTGCTGTGCAACAATATATTAAAGATCAACAATTGTTACGTTTACCAAATTAGACCATCATGGATACCAAAATAAAAAACTTAAACGAGAAATTAGCAAAGGCATATCTTGGTGGCGGTCAAGCCAGAATAGATAGGCAACATGAGAAAAAGAAATTAACTGCTCGAGAGCGTGTTCATTATTTACTAGACGAAGGATCTTTTGAAGAGATTGGTGCTTTGGTGACACATAGAACCAAAGATTTCGGAATGGAAAAGCAGCAGTTTTATGGTGATGGTGTAGTCACTGGATATGGTACCGTAAATGGTCGTCTTGTATATGTTTTTGCCCAAGATTTTACCGTTTTCGGAGGTTCCTTATCGGAAACACATGCCGAAAAAATATGTAAAATAATGGACTTAGCCGTAAATGTAGGAGCTCCAATAATTGGTCTTAATGATTCTGGAGGTGCACGTATTCAAGAAGGTGTTCGTTCATTGGGAGGTTATGCCGATATTTTTTATAAAAATGTACAAGCATCAGGAGTCATTCCTCAAATATCTGCCATCATGGGTCCATGTGCCGGTGGAGCTGTATATTCACCAGCAATGACCGATTTTACCTTAATGGTAGAAGATACCAGTTATATGTTTGTAACAGGACCTAACGTAGTTAAAACGGTCACCAATGAAACAGTAACATCCGAAGAATTGGGAGGTGCGAGTACACATTCTACAAAGTCGGGTGTGGCACATAAAACATCAGCAAATGATATTGAATGTCTAGAAGATGTCAAAAAGTTGTTGAGCTATTTACCACAAAATAATACGCAAACTGCAGCTGTTTTGCCGATCAAATTGAAAGATGAAGTAAGAGAAAGCTTAGCAACAATTATTCCTGATAATGCCAACAAACCTTATGACATGCACGATGTTATAAAAGGTATTATCGATGAAGATTCTTTCTATGAAATTCATAAAGATTATGCTGAAAATATTCTGGTAGGCTTCGCGCGTTTGGGCGGTAGGAGTGTAGGTATAGTTGCCAATCAACCTTTATTTTTAGCAGGTGTGCTAGATGTAAATAGTTCAAAGAAAGCGGCCCGATTTGTACGTTTTTGTGATGCATTTAATATTCCACTCTTAGTCTTAGAAGATGTGCCAGGTTTTTTACCGGGTACAGATCAAGAATGGAATGGTATCATTG
The DNA here is from genome assembly GCA_947500525.1 of uncultured Flavobacteriaceae bacterium. Lineage (GTDB taxonomy): Bacteria > Bacteroidota > Bacteroidia > Flavobacteriales > Flavobacteriaceae > Aureibaculum. Next base: position 21,758 of record CANMSH010000008.1, read on the forward strand.
TACATGGAGCGAAACTTTTATATGCTTTGAGTGAGGCAACAGTGCCTAGAGTTACTGTAATTACAAGAAAGGCGTATGGAGGTGCTTATGATGTTATGAATTCGAAACATATTGGGGCCGATATGAATTTTGCTTGGCCAAGTGCAGAGATTGCCGTGATGGGAGCAAAAGGGGCCGCAGAAATTATCTTCAAAAAAGAAATTCAGGGCGCCGAAGATCCCGAAGCAAAATGGAAAGAAAAAGAAGCCGAATATGCAGAGTTGTTTGCAAATCCGTATAGCGCTGCCGAACGCGGTTTCATAGATGAGGTTATCCTACCGAAAAATACACGTCGCAAACTTATCAAAGCCTTTGCGATGTTAGAAGATAAAAAGGTAGATCGCCCCAAACGTAAGCATGGAAATATACCACTGTAATTTATTTAATAAATTTAAATGTTTGTAGACTGCCATTTGAGGATAGTTCTATGAAATAGACACCACTATGAAGTAAACTAGTGTCAATTGTTTTTTGTGCATTCAATTGTGAGCTCATAACTCGATGACCAGAGGTGGTATATATTGTATACTGCTCAATATCAATATTACTTGAAATATGTAAGTTGTCTTTTACTGGATTAGGAAAAAGACCGATTTGTTTTTTTTGAATTGTTTCTGTGGTTAGAGTCGTACCACCTAACTCTGCAACATAAGCATCTACAGAGGTGCCATCTTGACTACCGCTCCAATCAGAACCAAATAATAAGCGTGTACCCGTAGGGCTTATAGTTACATGAGGTTCACCCCAATAATCAAATTCATTTTCGTCAGATCGATGATGAGCAACTCGGTATACATCGGCGCTGTTCTCGTTTACTTTAGCTATAAAAAGTTCTTGATCTAATAAATCTTGTCCATCCAAATCATATCCCATCATAGAAACGGCAATCCAACCACCTTCGGTGTTTTTATGAGCTAATGCAGATATGTGAGTACCAGATTGTGGATATCCGTAATCGGAAGTTGGAGTCACAGAGAAACAAATTCCATTAGTGGCATTGTGGGCTACTAAGGTACCTTGACAACCTCCATCCGGTCCTTCTTCAAAAGCGATGGCAAAATACGCATCGTCTCCATTACTTAATCTACCTAAGCAAGAATGTTCACCTTTATCGATATTTAAGTCTCTTACAAAATTCCCTGAGGCATTATAAACTTTTTTATTATGATAAAACAAGTTTCCACTCGGAAAGGGCATTGGGGCTGTAAAGTTAATATCAGAAATGTTAAATGCCGTAATTGTATTTGTAGATATTCTATAATAATATGCTGATGTATTTCCACACCTGAAACTAATAACATCAGAATCCCAAGACATCATTTGTACATCATTTCCACCGGTTATTCCATCTGTGCACCCAGAGGCATCTTTTAAATTTACGAGTATTGTTTTATTTTGAGTACTTACATTATAACGAATCAAATCATTACTCGTATTATCAATGTAGAATAGGATATCAGGATCCGTAAAATGCCAAAATACACCTTCGAGATCGTCAGGGTTTATATCATTCAAATTGCGAATGAATGTATAATCGGTTCCGTTTAACAAACGATGACCGCCACCTACTTCATAAAGAATTAATAAGGTTTCATTAGCATTCCATGATTGAATAGTACTATACATAGGCACTATTTTTCCATTTGGAGTAACTTGAGAGATTCTTCGAATGGTAGTGTTCGAAAAAGATGGATCATTTACAGAGCCTAAATACGATGGCTTATTAATGTCTTGCATTGGACGAGCATTCAAATCATTTGCGATGTATCCCACAGAAAGATCTTGAGCGCACATACATTGAAAAATAAAAACGAAAAATAACAATATTCTTGATTCCATAATAACAAACGTTTTGCGGCTCGTAGGTGCGGCATAACGAAAATGGAAAGGAGGGTAATACCTTCTAAAGGTACAAAGAATAATTCAAATGTCTTTAGGTATGTAGGTTCTATTAATTTGTGAAATGCAATTTCATACCTTCATGCGAAGCTTTAAAACCTAATTTTTCATAGAACTTTAAGGCTTCGGGACGTTTCTTGTCGGTTGTTAATTGTATCAAATGCGCATTTCTATCTTTGGCACGTTCGATCGCCCATTTAAATAAGGTTTCTCCTAGGCCTTCTCCTCTTTTATCTTTACGGATACGAACGGCTTCTATTTGGGCTCTAATACCGCCTTGATAGGTTAAATATTGAATAAAACTCAATTGCAAAGTGCCAATAATTGAGCCATCAGTATCTTGAATCACAATGAGCTCTTGATTGGGATCAGAATCTATTTTTTGAAAGGCATCATAATAAACCGCAGGCAGCGGATCTTGAAAATTCTCACGTGTTTGTCCTAAGGCATCGTCAGCAATCATTGCTACGAGTTTCGGAATATCTTCTTTAATGGCTTTTCTAAATTTCATACTATTTAGGAAATAAACTTTTGTCTAATCCAGGCACAATGCGTAAAGCATTTTTATAATACACTTTTTTTAATACGTCGTCATCTAGGTCTAGGCCATACATCGGCCAATAGGCATGGTATTTTTTGTGATACGGAAAATATTCATCGTTACTTTCTAGCACTCTAAAATAGGTAGGAAATTCTGTTGGTTTCCAACTATCCTTTCCAAATAAAATACGATCCTGATATTTTATAAAAAAGGCCTTCGCAAAACGTGGTTGTCTTCCTAATTCAGCGATGATAGCACCAATTTCTACCGCCATATTAGGCATTTCATCCATCAATTCTGATAATTTTCCGAGGTTATTAGCAAACCATCCCATATGCGCATTAATGAATTGAGTTTTCGGATGCTTTCGAAACATATTGTGTTGTTCTTCGATAATCTGTTCCCACGGAACAGGATTCGTAGCACTTCGTTTTCTACGTGGATGCGTTTTTAATTCTAACCATCGTTCATTATCTCCATCAAACGGATCCCAAAAAGATTTCGGATCAGCTGCATGAATTAAAACAGGAATACCGAGTTCACCGCATTTCGCCCAAATAGGATCTAATCTCGGATCATCAATAGCTACGCGTTTTCCGTTAATATCAGTATTTCGCAAGCCTAAACTCTTGTATACTTTCAATCCGCGTGCACCATTTTTCACATCTTGTTCAAGTTGAGCGGCCGCTTTTTTACCCCAGCCTTTTTCACCTACACCCTGAAAACTAACATTTGCAAATACTACAAATCGGTTTGGGTAATGGTCACCAATATTTTTGACCGATTGTTGTAGTTTTTCTCCCGAACGTCCGCTAAGATTTACCATAATCCCCATATTCAATGTGTCCATGGCTGCAATCACCGGAGCCAAGTCTTGGGTAGGCATTCTATATTGATGTCCGTGAATATCTATAAAGGGAAATTTTGCCTTTTTTATGATGTTACCAGGTACAACCAATGTTGATTTCGGATTGTATTCTTCGAAAGTTAAATCTTGCGCTGAAATTGAAAAAACGACGAAAAAACTAAGAACGAAAACGAAGGTATTTTTAAAATTCATGTAGTATTTTTTATGTGCTTTAAAGATACCAATATCAATAGTATCACCCTATTTTTTAGGAAATGTTTAACATGTACTACTATACTGATAGTTAACGGTATATTAATAGAAGAATAAGTTTTGAATCGGTAGAATTGAAGTACCTTTGCTTAATGCAAGGAAAACAGGCGAAGCCAGAGTTTGAATTTATAGCCTTAATGGCATCGTTAATGTCTAGTGTCGCCTTGACTATTGACGCATTATTGCCAGCACTGCCCGATATTGGAGCCTATCTAAAGGTGGTAAATACCAATGACAATCAGTTATTGATTACTATGATTTTTTTGGGCCTCGGATTTGGCCAGTTGATCTTCGGACCACTCTCAGATAGTTTCGGTAGAAAACCTGTAGTATATGTTGGTTTTATGTTGTTTATAATTGCCAGTATTATATGTGTTACTACTCAAAACTTTGAAATGATGATTGCAGGTCGTGTATTGCAGGGCGTCGGCTTGTCATCACCAAGAACAATGGCAATTACCATTATTCGTGATAGATATAGCGGAGATTATATGGCTAAAATCGTTTCTATTGTAGTGATGGTATTTATTCTAATTCCTGTTATTGCACCCGCCATGGGGCAATTTTTGTTAAACTTTTACCATTGGAAAGCTATTTTTTACGTAAACCTTGTGATAGGAATATTAGTCATGATTTGGTTCGCCAAAAGACAACCAGAAACACTTAAAACTGAAAATAAAATACCTTTCACATGGCGCCTATTTATTGACGGTACAAGAGAATTTATGAAATATAAGCGAGCTGTTGCATATACCTTGGTATCTGGTTTTATAACAGGTTCGTTTATGGTATATATAAGTACATCACAACAAATTTTTGAACAGCAATATGACATGGCCGAACTCTTTCCATATATTTTTGCGAGTCTAGCAATTTCTATTGGGTTGGCGACTTTTTTAAATAGTCAATTGGTTGTGAAATATGGAATGTTTAAAATTGCTTACACGGCAATGATTGCCTTTGTACTAATTTCTATAGCGTATGTCGCATTGTTTTGGTCAGGTAATAATCCAAGTGTAGCCGTATTGATTGGTTTCTGTTCTATTCAGTTTTTCTCAATAGGATTTTTATTCGGGAATCTTCGTGCCTTAGCCATGCAACCCTTAGGACATATTGCTGGCATTGGGGCAGCAATTAATGGGTTTCTTTCAACCGTAATGGCTGTGCCTATAGCGAATTATGTAGGTAGCTTTGTAAATGATTCGGTCTTGCCTCTATTTATTGGCTTTACTATTTTCGGAATTTTATCCTTATTTATTTTTGTAGCCTTAAAAAGAAAAACGCTGTTAGTGAAGTCATAGACTTCGCCTAATTATTCTTGGACAATAAGGTAAGTGGCGTTCGATTTATTGAAAAGAGAACGATTTTCTTAGTGTATCGAAAAAAGGAATAAAACTAAAACTAATTTTATTAGACTGTATGTGTTTTGCTAATCGCGCGTAATCTTTTTTACTAATGGTCATAAAGTCATTCCAACGATTTTTATCAGCAATAAATGCACTTACATTGGTATAGGCACCAACGTTGTATTTTAAACCAGTAGAAATTTCTAAAGTATCTATAGAAGACTTATAAAGTTCAATGGCTTCTTTCCCGAAAAGTACGTAAGTAGGTTTTTTAGTTGATTTCATAGTGTTGTTCTTTTAAATAAAAACAACTCAACTCTAATAATTCCTAATTTTTGGTCTATTTTTTTTTCAGATTGTTATATTTTTTTGATTTGGATAAGATTAAATTTATCTAAAACAACCATAATGCAGTAGGTAAAATCGATTTCATGCCATCGTACGCCACCAAAATTTGCTCTACCGCTATGTGTATGATGATTGTTGTGATAACCTTCTCCCATCATTAAAAAATCAAAGGGCAGTAAATTTTTGGAGGTGTCATTGACCTTAAAATTTACATAGCCATAAATATGTGCAAACCAATTAATGATAACGCCGTGAATAGGCGCCATTAAAAATGCAACAGGTAAAAATAACCATTGCCACCAAACTGTTGCAAAGGCAAGAAAGAAAAGTGTATATAAAGTACCCCAAGTTAATCTAGATACTTTTGAGCTGGCAAATTTGTCAAATGCCTCCCACTGTGGAACATTTTTAGTGAATTTTTCAGGAACATCGATTTGTTTTTTATTAATCGCACTATAAATAGTCTTTGTGCGCCACATCATGGCGAACACATTGTCATCATATTTCGGAGAGTGTGGATCTTTTTCTGTATCGGCAAAGGCATGATGCATTCGGTGCATTACTCCATAACCATAAGCGCTTAAATAATTAGAGCCTTGAAAAACCCATGTCAAAAAAAAACAAACCTTTTCAGCAAATGGAGACATCGTAAACGTTTGATGTGCCGCATATCTATGTAGAAAAAATGTTTGAAAAAATAAGCCGATATACCACAGGCCTAACATTAAGAATAGAATTTCCATATACCTCTTTTTTTAACATGTAAAGAACAGGTAGTTTGATGAAAAATAAAATGAACCTAGGTTAAGAAATTTGTTTGCGTATTCTGCTTAGCGCTTGAGGCGTTACACCAATATATGATGCAACATATTTTAGAGGGATCTTTTGAATTAAATGAGGACGTTCAGTAAAGAGATTTAAATAACGTTCTTTGGCAGATTCATTGAGCAATGATTGTTCTCGTTTCGATTTAATCAAAAATAAACGCTCAGTTGAAAGCCGCCCTATGATATTACCAATTTTCGTTTTTTCATAGACTTCTTGTAAGTTATCATAGCTAATGCTCCATAGTATCGTTGGAGTTAAAGTCTCAATTTGGTAGGTAGATGGTAATCGGGTAAGAAAAGAATCGTAAGCGCTAACAAATTCATTTGTAAAGCAAAAACCAAAGGTAATTTCTTTCTCTATATCTTCTTTAGGAATTAAAAATCTTACTATCCCTTCTTCGATGAATGAAATATGATTTTCTATAGTGTTTATATCTAGAAGACTACTTTTTTTATCGAAAACTCTTTTGGTGAGTTTCGACGAAAATAATTCCCAATCATCATCACAAATAGGAGTTATTTGTTCAATGTAATTTCTAAATTTATTCATCTTGTAATTAGAATCTAATCGAAATAGGCTTTTACTTTCGAAAATGTTATTTCATCAAAGGTATGGATAGTAAGATTTGCAAATCTATAGTCCTGATTTACAGAATGCTCACTTTTATAACCAACACAAAATATTTGTGCACCATTGGCAGCTTTCATACCGTTTGTAGAATCTTCTATAACCATGCATTCAGATCGATCATACCCTGCCGCCTGGGCAGCTTTGATAAATATTTCGGGATGAGGTTTTGATGCCTTTAGATCAGCTCCGCTCAATTTTGCAACGAAATACTTGTTCAAGTCAAAACGTTCAAAAATCCTGTTTATGTTGGGCATTGAAGCCGATGAGGCTAATACTAAAGTGAGTCCATGATTGAAATAGTTTTGTATCAAATCTAATACACCATCCAATAATTGTAAGCTCTGATCATTTTCAAAAAGGTATTTAAAATGTTTACGTTTTGCGCGAACCAATTCTTGTGGTGCTACCGTAAGCTTAAATGTGCTGCATAGTTGTTCGCATATATTTAATGTAGCCTGACCTGTGAAGGAAGTAAACAATTCTTCAGATACGTCGATATTCATATCATCAAACATCATATAATAGGCTTTGCGATGCAATGGTTCTGTGTCAACAATGACACCATCCATATCAAATAAAACTGCTTTCAGCATTGAGAAAAAATTAAGCGGTAAAATTAAGTTAATTCAACCTATAAAGAGTTCATAAAGATTAAAAATAGTTTTCTCATAATTTATAAGACGTTGTCCATTATTTCTTGCACCACTTCCGGATTTAAAAGAGTCGAGGTATCTCCTAAATTTTCAGTCTCGTTGGATGCTATTTTACGAAGTATGCGACGCATTATTTTTCCACTCCGCGTTTTAGGTAAACCTGATGTAAATTGAATTTTATCAAGCTTTGCTATAGGTCCGATATGTTCTGTAATAATTTGATTAATTTCTTTTCTAACATTATCATGATCACGTGATTCTCCAGTTTCTTTCAAGATAACATAACCATATAAGGCATTCCCTTTTATATCATGCGGAAACCCAACAATAGCCGATTCGGCTACTGCCGGATGCTCATTAATCGCATCTTCAATAGGAGCGGTGCCCAAATTGTGCCCAGAAACTATAATAACATCATCTACACGCCCCGTAATTCTATAATAGCCTACTTCATCGCGTAAAGCACCATCACCAGTAAAGTACATATTTTCGAAGGCCGAAAAATAAGTCTCTTTATAACGCTGATGATTCCCCCAAATGGTGCGTGCCATAGAAGGCCATGGAAATTTAATACATAAACGCCCATCTACTTGATTTCCATGTATTTCTTGTCCGTTCTCATCCATTAAAGCGGGCTGTATCCCTGGAAAAGGTAGTGTTGCATAGGTAGGCTTCGTTGGTGTTGAAAAAGGAATAGGAGTGATCATAATTCCACCTGTTTCTGTTTGCCACCATGTATCTACAATAGGACTTTTCTTTTTACCAATATTATCATTATACCAATGCCAAGCTTCTTCATTAATTGGTTCACCCACTGTGCCTAAGACTTTTAAAGATGACAAGTCATACTTTTCTACATACGATAAATTCTCTTTGGCCAAAGCACGAATAGCGGTTGGTGCCGTATAGAATTGTGTGATTTTATGTTTCTCTACGATCTCCCAAAAACGTCCCCAATCTGGATAATTTGGAACGCCTTCAGATATTACTGTTGTTGCACCATTGGCCAATGGGCCATAAACAATATAACTATGTCCAGTAATCCATCCAATATCAGCAGTACACCAATAGACATCTTCTTCTTTATATTGAAAAACATTTTTAAAGGTATAGGCTGTGTATACCATATAACCTGCCGTGGTATGTACCATACCTTTAGGCATTCCAGTGGAGCCCGATGTGTACAAAATAAATAACGGATCTTCAGCATTCATTATTTCTGGAGCACATTCTCCATAGGCTTCATCTAACAAAGGCTGTAGCCATTTGTCACGACCTTCTTTCATTTGAATACTGTTATGAATACGTTTTACTACCAATACCGTTTCCACACATGAACAACTCTCTAAACCTTCATCTACAATACTCTTAAGATCTATAGTTTTTGCTCCACGATAAGAACCGTCAGACGTAATAACCATTTTACAATCACTATCATTAATACGGGTTGCTAATGCCGTAGAAGAAAAACCGGCGAACACCACAGAGTGTATGGCACCTATGCGCGCACAAGCCAATAATGCAACGGCTAATTCTGGAATCATTGGTAAGTAAATACAAACGCGATCTCCTTTCTTAATACCTTGTGATTTTAAGACATTTGCGAATTTATTAACACGTTCATAAAGTTCTTTGTAGCTTATATGTAGCGCCTTTTCTTTTGGATCGTTTGGTTCAAATACAATGGCTGTTTTGTCCCCTCGTGTTTGCAGATGTCTATCAATACAATTCTCCGTTATATTAAGTTGAGCTCCCTGAAACCAAGTTACTTCAGGCTTTTTGAAATCCCAGTTAAGAACGGCATCCCATTTTTTACGCCACATGAAATGTTCTTCGGCAATTTCTTCCCAAAAAACTTCGGGGTTACGAACAGATTTTCTATAAACTTGAAAGTATTCTTCTAAATGTTTTATATGATAATTACTCATTTTTAATGTTATGTTTAATGTGTAGCATCACCTGCTCCTGACGGGATTCGAATATGATCTACTATTTCTTGTACTTCTTTAGGTGGTGCTGGAGTGAATTTTGAGATTACAATAGAGACCATAAAATTAACAATCATCGCCACTGTTCCAAATCCTTCTGGAGAGATACCAAACCACCAATCTTTTTTGAGCCCTTCTACTGCTGTTTTTCCACCATCGAACACACCAAATTTAAATTTCAACATATAAAATAGCATCAACAAAATGCCTACGACCATTCCAGCAATGGCACCTTCTTTATTCATTTTCTTATAGAATATACCCAAGACTATCGCCGGAAAGAAGGACGCTGCAGCCAAGCCGAATGCTAAGGCGACGACGGCCGCCACAAAACCAGGCGGATTGACTCCAAAATATCCGGCAACACATACGGCAACAACTGCCGACAAACGTGCGGCTACCAACTCTCCTTTATCAGAGATAGTAGGATTGACGATTTTCTTAATAATATCGTGAGAAACAGAAGAAGAAATCACCAACAATAAACCAGCGGCCGTTGACAAGGCAGCAGCCAAGCCACCCGCAGCAACGAGTGCAATTACCCAATTTGGTAAGCCGGCTATTTCAGGATTGGCAAGCACCATAATGTCTCGATTTACATTTAATTCATTTGTTTCTTTATTGGCAACATATTGAATGATTCCATCATCGTTCTTATCAGTAAACTCTATCAATTCAGTAGTTTCCCATTTTTTAAACCATTGAGGCATTTCATCATAGGGTTTATTACTCACTGTTTCTATCAAGTTTGTTCTTGAAAACAAAGCAATAGCTGGCGCTGTTGTATATAAAATGGCGATGAACAAGAGGGCCCATCCTGCAGACTTACGAGCATCGCTCACCTTTTTTACAGTGAAGAAACGAACAATGACATGAGGTAATCCAGCGGTTCCTACCATTAAGGCAGCCGTGATAAAGAAAACATCTACTTTTGATTTACTTCCTGTTGTATATTCATGAAAACCTAGATCACGATGCAAACCGTCTAGTTTATCTAATAGATATACACCATCTGTTCCAGAACTACCAAAACCAATTTGTGGTATTGGATTACCCGTCATTTGAATTGAGATAAAAATGGCAGGTACCATAAATGCAAAAATGAGTACACAGTATTGAGCTACCTGGGTATATGTAATACCCTTCATACCACCAAGTACCGCATAAAAGAGTACAATGATCATTCCTATAATAACACCAGTCGTTCTATCTACCTCTAGAAACCTTGAAAATACAATGCCTACACCTTGCATTTGACCTGCAACATAAGTGAAAGAAACTAGTAAGGCGCATAACACAGCTACAATTCTGGCTTTGTTTGAATAGTATCTGTCTCCTATAAAATCGGGTACCGTGAATTTACCAAATTTCCGAAGGTATGGAGCGAGTAGTAAGGCAAGTAATACGTAGCCTCCTGTCCAACCCATTAAATATACAGACCCGTCATATCCTCCAAAAGAAATGATGCCGGCCATTGAAATAAATGATGCTGCCGACATCCAATCGGCAGCCGTGGCTAGACCGTTAGCAATAGGATGTACACCTTTTCCGGCAACATAAAATTCGCCAGTTGAACTGGCCCTTGACCATATTGCTATACCAATGTATAATGTAAATGTGATTCCAACTAATATCCAAGTCCAAGTTTGTATGTCCATAACTTATTCGTTTACGTTGTATTTTTTGTCCAACCGATTCATTAATCTGATATAAACAAAAATGAGTATTACAAATACATAGATGGAACCCTGTTGTGCAAACCAAAAGCCAAGTTTAAAGCCTCCTAAGCGAATTGTATTTAATTCGTCAACGAGGAGTATTCCAAAAACATAAGACACTAAAAACCATATGGATAATAAAATGGCTAGATATTTTAAATTCTCTTTCCAATATTTTTTTTGCTCTATTGAATTCATTGAGTAGTTGATTTAAGACCGAAGATAAAATTTATTGTGTTAAAATAATAATGATTTCTCTAATAGACATCATCTAGAGGCTAAAAGTCAATTTAAATTCTATGAATTACCCATATCATCATATATTTGATATTTTTGTTAGGTACACGAATCATGATAGAACTTTCTAGTTTGTTAAATGCCCTTATCGAAAATTGGGAAATTGTTGCCCTATTTTTCGCCGTTGCTATTTTATACTCTTCAGTAGGTTTCGGAGGTGGATCTAGTTACATCGCCATTTTGGCCCTGACAGGATTAACATTCATTCAATTTAGAGCGATTGCTTTGCTTTGTAATATTGTTGTGGTGAGTGGAGGTGTTTACATATTTGCAAAGAATGATCATTATAATTGGAGAAAAGTACTTCCGTTAGCGATACTTAGTGTGCCTTGTGCTTTTTTAGGAGGCTATTTGAGAATAAGTCAAACATTTTTCTTTACCCTACTAGGTGGTACGCTCGTTTTCGCTGCGGTTATTATGTGGTTATCTAATCATTTGTTAACAGAAGTAACGAAGAGTTCGAAAATTAGCTCAGCCGCTAAAGATGGTGTTATAGGCGGCATTATTGGTTTTGTTTCTGGGATGGTTGGTATAGGTGGTGGCATTTTTCTAGCGCCTTTTTTACATTTATCAAATTGGGATACACCTAAGCGCATCGCGGCGACGGCTAGTTTTTTCATTTTAGTAAATTCTTTGGCAGGATTGGCAGGGCAAGTTCAAAATCCTGAATTCTATTTTGAACCAAACATTGCATTCATTTTAATGGTGACTGTCTTTTTCGGAGGGCAAATAGGATCTAGATTGAGTGCTGCTAAAATCTCTCCTTTTATTATTAAAAGAATGACGGCATTACTAATTGCTTTTGTGGGTATTCGAATTCTTTTTAAGTATATCTATTAATTTTTTTTGATAAATATTATACCGAATGGTATATTTTTAGTATATTAGCAATATGATTGTGACAAAAGCGGCAAAAACAAGTCAGTTTATTATTGAAAAAACGGCACCCATCTTTAACAGAAATGGGTATACAGGAACAAGTTTATCCGATATTACCAAGGCTACCGGATTGACGAAAGGAGCTATTTACGGTAATTTTAAAAATAAAGAAGAATTGGCTTTAGAAGCGTTCAATTATATTGTCAAATATCAAATGGATCAGGTGAGAAATATTATTCGTGAAGTAGAGTCACCTTTAGCCAAACTATTTGCAATCACTAATTTTCATCGCTCATATTATAAACGATATATTGGTTATGGCGGTTGTCCTTTGTTAAACGTAGGTGTTGATGCAAATCACACCAACCCTGCATTGTTTGCGAGAGTAAAGTATGTGGTAGATAAATTACAAAGCAGTATTGCGTCTATAATAGAAGAAGGTATTTTTAAAGGTGAGATAAGAGATGATATTAATGCAATGAAATACGGTACGCGTATATTTTCATTGATTGAAGGTGCTATTTTCACATCGGTAATATCAAAAGATGAAGGATGTTTACTAGATATGATGAACCATATTGATACTATGATCCAGAACGAGTTACAGGCTAAATAATAATGAGATGAATCTAACAGATGATTGGACAAAAATAAGAGAACACTTTAATAGAAGTGTTCGATCTAGTTTGCATGTATCTATTTGTTCGGTAGCTAAAGATGGTAATCCTACAGTAACACCGATTGGTAGTTTATTTTTGAATAAAGGTCAGCAAGGATTTTATTTCGAAAAGTACACATCTAGTTTGCCAATGAATAGCGCTCATAATAAGAATGTCTGTGTACTTGGGGTTAATAGTAATTTATGGTTTTGGATACGGTCTCTGTTTAAATCAAAGTTCTCGAAACCACCAGCGATAAAATTGTACGGCATCTTAGGAGAGCGCAGGGAAGCTACAGCAATTGAATTAAGTAGATTGAAAAGAAGAACAAGATTGTTTAAGATATCAAAGAAAGGGTATGATTATCTATGGGGAGATATGAAGTATGTTAGAGAGATTTCTTTTACGAAAATTGAATTAGTAAAATTGGGAAATATGACCTAGGGATTATTTTTTTGATTAAAAATATACCAATCGGTATTAAAATGATTTGATATGAAATTATACTTAAAACTTTTAAGACTATATTATAAAATAGTCTCTAAAATATCACCTCGATTAGGTGGTTATATGGCATTTAATTTATTTCAAAAAGTAAGAAAAAAAGACGTGCGCCAACGTGAAGAATCGTTTTACGAAAAAGCAAGACATTTTAAGATATCTTTTTTGAACCAAGATTTGCGCTGTTATGAACTCGGCAATGTGCAAGGAGAACTCATTTTTTTAGTACATGGCTGGGATTCTAATGCAGGAAGTCTTTCAAAATTTGCCTTTGAATTAGCAGAACGAAATTATCGCGTCGTGAGTTTTGATTTACCTGGTCATGCAAGATATGATTCAGATCGTACGAACTTATACGAATGCAAAGAAGCTTTTAAGAGTTTATTAGAATTTATTGACCCTCAAGAGCCCTTTACGGTAATTTCTCACTCATTTGGTTCGGCAGTGACCACCTACACGATCTCTAAACTAAACTATAAGGTAGATAAATTTGTTTTTTTAACAACGCCAAACTCTTTGCTGGAAGTATTTCGAGATTTTAAGAACTTTGTAGGTATCACCGATAAAGCATTCGGATATATGATAAAAAATGCCGAAGGTATTGTAAATGAAAAAATCGAATCTGTGAATGTAAGTGAGCGTCTAAAGAATATATCATTTACAAAGTTATTACTCGTGCATGATAAGGCCGATAAGATTATACCTTTTAAAAATTCTGAAGATGTACATCATGCAAACAAGAATTCTAATCTAAAGGCGTATGATAAAATTGGGCATTATAGAATGCTCTGGAACGATGATGTTTTAGAAGATACCTTATCTTTTATTACAACAAATTAATTTGAGGTGAAGCCATTGTAAAACAATAGTAAATACATAATGTTGTGGTTAACATTTTTACTTTACAATGGCTTTTATATTAAAAAATGATCAGTTTTTTTTTGGTTTATGATGCTTAGGAAACTCAGTTAAAAACGTTTCTCCTTGCTTGATATTTTTCCAATGCTTTTCTTTAAATCGAATACCAATAACCCCACACGTAGGTACATGAGAGATGAATTTATCTCCAAATTTATTTACGAAGGTATTGATACCATGATCATGACTAAAGACAATTGCCGATTCAAATCCGTCATCAAATGCTTTGACTGTTTTGATGAGATACCCATCACTAAAACTATACAATGCCTTACTTACCTTTAAATTGGCTAACGGAAAATTAAAAGTATAACTAAAAATCATTGCCGTGTGCAATGCTCTATTTGCACAACTAGAAACAAAAAGATTAGGAGTGTCTACCTTCTGTTTGAGAACTTCAGAAACTAAATATGCGTCATTAATACCACGTTTTTTTAGAGGTCTATCAATATCCTTGATACCTTCATATGTCCAAGAAGACTTGGCGTGTCGAACTATATAGAGCGTTTTCATTTGTTTAGCGATGACATTTGAGTTATCACAGACTCAAATATAAATGTTTTATCGTAAGTTTTAAGGAGCAAGACGAACTTTTTTCCAATTCAAATCAGCCTCTAATGTATATCTAATTCTGTCATGCATTCTATTGGGTCTTCCTTGCCAAAATTCAATTGAAATAGGTTTCACAAGATAACCGCCCCAATGTGCAGGTCTTGGAATGTCACCATCACTAAATTTATCCTCAAAGGTTGCCAATGAATTTTCAAGTTCTTCACGAGAATGCACAATTTCACTTTGATTCGAGGCCCATGCACCTAGTTTGCTTCCGTCAGGTCGAGACTCAAAATAACCATCCGATAAATTTTCAGCTAATTTTTCAGCTGTACCTTTGATAATGATTTGCCGCTCAAAACTATGCCAGAAAAACGATAAACAAATATTTGGGTTTTGCGCAATAGCCTTTCCTTTTTCAGATAAATAATTGGTGTAAAATATAAACCCTTCCCAATTAAATTTTTTTAATAATACCATTCTGTTTTTTGGAAATCCATCAATGCCAATGGTCGCAATATTCATAGCATTTGCTTCATGCTCGGTTTCCGATGCATCGGCACTTAAAAACCAATCTCTAAATAATGCTATCGGATTTTCGGGCGTGTTCGCTTCGAGCAGTGCGTCTTTATTATAACTCAGTCTATGGTTACTTAAATCTTTCTCCATCTATGCTGTTATTTTTTTCGAATTAGCCATAGTCCAACAAAGGTAATAAAACCATTTAACGGTAATATCTCCCAATGAAATTTATAGCTTCCAATAATACTCTCAGGTAAATAAGTGATTCCAAAACTTATGGATAATGCCAGTATGGCTACAATCCATGCATAGGTGTCTTTTATTTGATACTTAGTCAAAATACCAAATGCAAATAACCCTAATAAAGGCCCATAGGTAAATGTGGCAAATTTAAATAGGTTTCCCACAACATTACCATCCAGAGAATTGAAGAGAATCACAACAAAAATCAAGAGAATAGAAACGCCAACATGTACTTTCTTACGCAATGGTTTTTGTGTCTCTTTGGGCTTGTTTTCGATATCGAGAAAATCGACAGAAAATGAAGTTGTTAGTGAAGTCAAAGCACTATCGGCACTAGAATATGCTGCTGCAATAAGACCAATTATAAAAACAACCGCTAAAGGTTTTCCTAGATCTTGATTTACCGCTATTTCAGGGAATAACAAGTCTGTTCTTGTTCGGCCATCTACAACAGGAATTTCAACACCCAATTGTTCAGAATAAATAAATAAGAGCGCACCAAGCGATAGAAATACAAAATTTACAATAACTAATAAAACCGCCATTGATGTCATATTTTTTTTAGCATCTCTTTCATTTTTACAGGTTAGATTCTTTTGCATCATATCTTGATCTAGACCCGTCATGGCGATGGTAATAAAAATTCCACCAATAAAATATTTCCAAAAATAGGTAGTAGCATTGGGGTCGTCAAAAAAGAAAATCTTTCCTTTCTCTGCAAATTGATTAGAGTTTAGAAACTCTAAATACGACCAATCTAATTGTTGATTTATAAGGTAAATGGCAAGCCCAACCGCGGTTAACATAGTTAATGTTTGTAATGTATCTGTCCAAACAATAGTTTTGATACCACCTCTAAATGTATAAACCCATATTAATAAAATAGAAATAACAACGGTCAACCAAAAGGGTACGTTTATTTGTTCGAAAACAATATATTGCATGGCAAGGGCCACTAAAAACAATCGAAACGAAGCTCCTGTGACTCTAGAGAGTAAAAAGAAAAAAGCGCCTGTTTTATAGCTCGTTTTACCGAAACGTTCTTCTAAATATTGATAAATGGAAGTAACATTCATTCTATAGTAAATGGGTAATAACACAAATGAAATAATCAAGTAACCTACTAAAAATCCAAAAACACCTTGCATATAAGCAAATTGTTGCCCTCCAATTAATCCAGGAACCGATATAAAGGTAACCCCAGAAAGAGATGCTCCAATCATACCAAAGGCTACAATATACCATGGAGATTGTTTATTTGCTTTGAAAAAGGTTTCGTTAGAATCGTTTTTACCAGTAAAATATGAGATCAATAAAAGGATTGCAAAGTAGCCAGCAATAAGGAGTAATATATGTAATGGTTGCATGAATTCAATATATAGTTCAAGATACAATAACGATAGCTAAGATAGTATTTTTAGTAGAAAGAAAATTGAAAACCTATAACCGAAAATTGTACATTTGTCATTATGAATTTTTCTTCGAAATTATTAGAAAATGCTGTAAACGAAGTTTCTCAATTACCTGGAATTGGAAAACGAACTGCTTTACGTTTAGTCTTGTATTTATTAAAGCAACCAAAAGAACGTACGAGTTATTTAACAACTGCTTTAGAACAGCTTAGAAATGATGTTAAATTGTGTGAAAAATGTCATAATATTTCTGATGTTACCATTTGTGAAATCTGTTCAAGTAAGCAACGAAATGCCTCGATAATATGCGTGGTAGAGGATATACGTGATGTCATGGCTATTGAAAGTACTTCGCAATTTAGAGGTATGTATCATGTACTTGGCGGAAAAATTTCACCTATTGAAGGTGTTGGGCCTCAGAACTTAACAATTGGAAGTCTTGTAGATAGGGTAAAGAGTGGGGAAGTAGAGGAAATTGTTTTTGCCTTGAGCTCCACTATGGAAGGTGATACAACCAATTTTTATATTTATAGACAAATAGAAGCCTACAATGTAAAAGTTTCTACCATTGCTCGCGGAATTTCAGTGGGTGATGAACTTGAATATGCTGATGAGGTTACTTTGGGTCGTAGTATTTTGAATAGAATTCCGTTTGAAAATAGTTTAAAAGCTTAAATGAAGTCATTGTTTGCATAAAAACGGCTCTTTCAACAGTAAGTATCTTATATATTGTAAACGCTTAATTTACTTTATCAATAATATCGAATTCATAGGTTCCTTTTATAGGTTGCCCTTTATTTGTAAGTCCTTCAATATAGACTACGTATGAACCTTCTTTATCTCCTGTAAAAAATGCTAACTCTTTGTTTTTGAGAAAAGGTTCCCAATATAATGTAGAGCGATAGTCGGGCTTCGCATACGCCTCTTTTTGTACACTATAGTTGGGTTTGTAGAATTCCTTTGCCGAATAAAAACCTTCAATACTAAAATTAGTGACACCAGGATATGGCTCATTTGAACTTGTATCGGTATTAAAATTATAGGTATATGCAGCAACAACACCGTTTGTTCCTCGTGTTCCATAGAAGGCAGCATCTGCACCTTTTAGTACATCTATAAATGAAATTTCACTAGCCTGCATATTGCTGAATATATCGGCCGGAATAGGTGAGCCATCTAAAAGAAAAAGCGGATCAGAACTAGCAACAAAAGAAGAGACCCCTCTAATAATAATACGCTGGTTTGGATATGCGCCTCGAATTTGCACACCGCCTACACGTGCTAATAAATCAATGACGCTGGCTGCCTCCGTACCGGGTATAGAATCTGTAAATAATCTATCGGATGGCGTACCATAGCTAACCAAATCTTCTATTTTCTCATCTATAATTTCTTGTCGTGTTTTTACTTTTCCTTTAATTTGAACCACGTCTAATTCAACCGCTTGAGCATCATATCTAAAACCTGCAATCTTTTTTTGCTTACTATCTTCTAGAAAACTTTCTAACATTTTTAAGTCAACCTCAAGAGGTTTCTTTTTTTTCAACCTATTGGGTGTCGAGAGCGGAATTATTGGATCTAATTGGATCGAAATTTTGTCCTTATCGAAACTTTTACCTTGAATTACTGCTTTAAGAGTATCAGTAAATACATATGGGCCAAAACTAAATATACCTAATTTATCCGTTTCC
The DNA here is from genome assembly GCA_947500525.1 of uncultured Flavobacteriaceae bacterium. GTDB lineage: Bacteria > Bacteroidota > Bacteroidia > Flavobacteriales > Flavobacteriaceae > Aureibaculum. Next base: position 40,542 of record CANMSH010000008.1, read on the forward strand.
TTTTTTTCTTGAAAAATACCGTCGTTTAAAATGTTAAGGGTAACGAGTCCTGGCTTTATGGCATATTTATTATTAAATTTTCGAGTTTTTCCAGTAACCATAATTCCTTGTTCTCCTTTAAGAATAGGAGTTTGTTTAAGGTCATTTTTAATGAAGTCAGTCCATAAAAAACGTCTCCACCCATGTGTTAACATCAATACATCTAACACATACTTTCTTTGTTGCTTTTTTTCTTCTACAAAGAAGTAATTTGGATCGACAACCGATCCTCCAATATCTGAATCTAATAAAAGCCAACTTTCGATATTGGCTGGTCGTATTCCATTTTCGTTTTTAGTATTTTTGTCTACTACACTTATAGAAAAATCACCTTCAATAGGATTCTTCTTATTGGCATCGGTTATAGAGACATCTAGCATAACTTTTTCTCTAAATCCATATGTGTTTTTATTAGATTTTAAAGTTAATAAATGATCGTTTTCTGGGTTGTCAACAAAAGTAAGTCGTTCACAAATTGGCTTCCCATCTGGTGTAAATAAGGTAAAATGAACAACACCATCCTGTATATCTCGATAGACGAGTTTTACAGTATGCACTTGTTTTTTTTCAGATTGCTCTACATATTTAAAGAAAGTACTGCCTCTAATATGACCTAAAAGTGCGACATTTTTTAGGCCCCCTTTAATATTCGTAGCGATCTCTAACAACATATGGTCTGTATTATTCTTTACACCTAATACATACCCTTTTTCTAATGGGGTTGGAATCCGAAATACTTCACTATTGCTGGTGTTAATTTCTGCCGTATAAGTCTCTCCTTTTTTAGGTGTAAATTGGGTTTTACCAAGACCAAATTTGTAGGTTCTAAAAAGTGCTACACTATTGCCTTTACTATCATAAATAGTGCCCTGAAGTTCGATACCATTACCATTCTCATCTTCTGCTTTAATACCGAGTACACTGGTTAGTCCTGTTACTAAATTACCTCCTTCAGGATAAAATCTAAGTGTTGGCTTATTAATTTTTTGTTGGTTTGTTACTTCTTTTTTCTCTGATAAAGAGTTCACAGTTTCGGTTGTCTCTATTTTCGGTCCATAAATTTCTGTTTGAGATATTTTTTGGTTCCAAATTGGAATTTCTTTTTCAAACAATACCGAGTTTGCTTGATCCAGCATATATTTTGTGTAGGATCTTAAGAGGTAAGTACCTTGTTTTAGTTCATTGTCTAATAAAATGTCACCGCTCGCACCACTAGTTCCTGAATACAATTTTCTATGTGCGACTATACTATCTTTTTCATCTAACAAATCTACATATACCACTTTACTCTTGTCACTCAATAAATGGTCAACTCCGTTTACTAAATAGGTCTTAAACCATATAGTTTCACCATTGGTATAAAGCTCTTTATCTGTATGCACATAAATTTTTTCTGGTGGATTTACAGTTTTGTAAGCTTCTAATTTTTTTAAAACAGAATCGAGAACATTTTCAGTCGGAACCAAAAATGAAATTAAAAAGTAACAACTAAATAACCCAAGAAAGATTTTTTTATAATTCATAAGGAATGTCAGAATAGTAATGATGTGATAGGATAAAGTTACTCATAAATTCTTTATGAGATATGTATCAATTTTTAAGAAAATGTTAAAGTGACCATTTCATAAATATATACTTCATACCTGTAACGATTTATGACTTCAATAGTCTATAAGGGTAAAGGAACTTAATGAAAACATTAACCTTAGGTAATTACTATGGTAGAAAGAAGCAAGAACTTGTTTTAAAAGATATAGTGTTGTCTGAGTATGACTACCTCATTGCCAGAACTGACTGGCATTTTCATGAAAATCCTTATTTCATGTATCTTCTTCAAGGAGATGTGTATGATGTGAATAAAAAAAGAAAAACTGTATGTCCGCCGGGAAGTTTTTTGCTCCATAATTGGCAAGAAGAACATTATAACTCAAAACACTCATTAAACGCAAGAGGTTTTCATGTTGAATTTAAGCGCTCATGGTTTGATGCAAAAAAAATAGACATTGATTTATGGGAAGGAAGTCAACTTATTGAAAATCCAGAATTACATCATTTATTGGCGAAATTATACCTTGAATTTAAATGTCAAGACGAATTTTCAGAAGCTACTATTGAATTACTCTTATACGAATTATGTGAAAAGTTAACTTTTAAAAGACGCGTTGGTCTAGTTTATGAACCTTCTTGGATTCCTTTGCTAAAAGAATTCTTACATGACGGTTGTGATCATATGAGTCTCGATTTTCTTTCAAAAGAACTAAATGTGCACCCGGTTCATTTATCACGATCAATTCCGAAGTATCTCGGAACCACGTTGGGAGATTATCTACGTCAGCAAAAAATTAAAAAAGCCTTAAGTTATATGATGAACCCCAAGCTTTCTCTAACCGAAATTGCTTATCAATGTGGATTTTCAGATCAAAGTCATTTTTCACGGACCTTTAAATTGTATTTTGCCAAAACTCCCAATAGGTATAGAAAAGAAATAGTAGGAGGTTAATATCATTCTATTTTGAGGGTTTTTAGAACCCTATTTTTGAAAAAAACAATATTATGAATAAAAACAGCATGTTTATGTGTTTCGTACTACTAGGTCACCTAGTATATGCACAATTGAATTTTTCGAAGGTAAATTCTTTAGATAGTTCACTACTTAAAAAAATGGACAGTACTGTGAAGGCCGGTACATATGAAAAAATTACAAGTATATTAATTGCGAAAAACGGAGACGTACTTTTCGAAAAATACTATGGAAGTAATGATATAAATTCAAAACATAACACACGATCTGGTACAAAAACAATGGCAACACTCTTAACTGGAATTGCTATTAAAAAAGGGTTTATTAACTCTGAAAAGGATAAAATTTTTGACTATTTACCGCAAAAGTTACCTGTTGAGAATCCTAACAAAAGAAAAGCTACGATTAGTATCGAAGACTTGTTAACCATGAGCTCTATGTTAGAATGCAATGATAATAATAGTTTTTCTAGAGGTAATGAAGAGAGAATGTACTTGATAGAAGATTGGACTCAATTTTTCGTGAATTTACCCATACGTTCATATACGTTTAATCCTAAGCCTGAAGAATTGCCTTATGGTCGTTCTTTTAGTTATTGTACAGCAGGTGCGGCTACAATGGCCGAAGTAGTGGAGTCTGCCATTAAAATGAAATTAGATCAATTTGCTAAAAAAGAGTTACTAACACCATTAGGAATTAGCGATTATAAATTGCACTATACACCACAAGGAATTTTGAACACAGCTGGAGGAAGTGAATATAGAAGTAGAGATTTCTTAAAGTTGATTCAGTTATGTTTGAATAAAGGGAAATGGAACGGAAAAGAAATCATTCCGGCGTCTTGGATAGAGAAAGCATCTACACCGAAAGTAGAGGCATTTGGAGGCATGAAATATGGCTATTTGTTTTGGTTGGCTGATTTTGGAACTAAAAAGAAAGTATCAACATTCGCTATGGCGGGCAATGGAGGAAATAAGATAATTGCATGCCCGGAGTTGGGGCTGACAGTAGTACTAACATCGACCAATTATAATAATAGGAAAGCACATCGATATACCAATGAACTTATGGATAAGTTTATTGTTCCTGCATTCATAGATGCGAACTAATTATTAGTGTCATAGAAAAAAAGCACTAATGATTTTTATGAATCACTAGTGCTTGTTAAATTGTAAAGAGGGGAATTCTTCAACAATTATTTTTAAATAGCTACCACTTCGGGTTTATGCAAACTGACTACTGCAAGTACTGCAGCACCGTTGATCCAATAGTAATAAGCATCTATTCCTTCGAATGAAAAAATAAATGGAGCCAAAATGAAAACTATGGCCACTAGAAAATCGACAATGAGATGCATTTTGTACGAGATTACTCGGAAAGCTCCTAAGTGATGATCTGTTAATAAAGTTAAGAGAAAAGCTGCAATACCAGTCGCTACTGATAGTTGTAATGCAATGGGGTTAGAACTTCCTAATCCTAGAACGAAGGGCAGTACTATTAAGGCAATAGCCACCGGATAATCTAAGAAAGCGTGAATTCTTTTAGTTACGAATTTCATAATTTTGTTTTTAAGTTATTTTAATTCAAAGGTGAGATTATTAGCAAACGTAGATACTACCAAAAACTCGCCTTTTATTGTACTTTTTGTTAATTTGAAAAGACAAACAACATTGAAGTACAAAATCGGATTAAGAGTTTGTACTTCAAATGCTATCTATCTTTATGTTAAATGTGCTATTTTTAGTTGTGCGTTTTACTAAGTTTATTCCAATTCTTATCGGCTACACCTTTTAATTTACCATGGTTATTTTCGGCTAACCATAATTGCTTTGCGTCTAGCTCTAGATTGTTTAAATACAAATAGTATTTGTCATTTTTCACGATGAATTTGTTAGGATCTACTCTAAACTTGGCACCAGCATATACACCAAAAGCACAGAATCCGCCATATTGTGGTAAGTATTTCGCCGGATTTTTATCAAAAGTGGCTTTTTGCTTCGCTGAGGTAAAATAATAAACTACTTTTTGATATTCTGATTTAAATGCTTTGTTTCCAATTTGTGCCAAACCAAGGTCTAAATAAGAAACAGGGCTATATCCTGCTAAGGCAATATTACTATTATCAATATTATTACCCATTTTGTCTTGAGCTACTAATGCAGTAGAAAATACAAGAGCTACTATTACTGTTAATGATTTTAAAATTTTCATGTCTTTATGTGTTTAAGTTTTAATTTATGTTTATTAAGCTGCGTTAAAATATTCTTCTTCAATTACTTTTCCATCTGCATTCCACGTTCTGCGTATGATTTCATGCCAGTAGATTTTACTACCATCTTTCATGTCGAAGTCGAATGTGAATTCTGATGCCGATACGTTTCCATCAACAATAGAGTTGTGGTGTGTAATTCCGTTTACTTTCGCAATAGCGCCTGCGAAACCTTCCATTTTTGCGATCATTTCTGATTTTCCATGAGTTTTACCATTTCCATAATCAGAAGTGTTTGCATTGTCAGCAAAAAATTCTTTTACTGCCTCTACGATAGCACCTTTTGATACAATCGCATCGATTTTTTGTGTTTGTTCTTTAATATTCATCTTTTTTATTTTTAGTGATTAATACACTGCAAAGATGAGGTGGTATTGAAGTCTTTTTGCTACAAAAAAAGGACTAAGAATTGTACTTTTTTAATTTGAATTCAGTTGGAGTGGTTCCAGAATAGTGTTTGAAGAAGCGTGTAAAATGATTTGGTTCTTCAAAGCCTAATCTTCTTGATATTGAAGTGACCGACTCACCCTCTATAAGCATTAATTTGGCTGTGTTTACGAGTTCTAATCGAATAAGTTGCCCTAGTGATATATTCATTTTAGCCTGAACTCTTTTTGCCAGTGTCTTTATAGATAAGTTTAGTTTATCGGCATAAAATGCCAACGATCTTTCTTGAGTATGATACTCTTTAAGAAGGCGCATAATATCTTGTGTAAAGAGATCTCTATTTTTGAAGTCGAAATTATCACGAAATTGTTTCGGTGTTGTTCCGGTAACATTTTTAAATACACGGTTAAAATAAGCATCATCTTTATAACCTAATTCATATGATATTTCTTGAATACTTTTATCAGTAAATGCTATTTCTTTTTGGCCTTCAATAAGTTTCTTGGCGCTCATTAAATGACGAACAGACAGGCCTATTTTATTTTTTATTAATGTTTGAGCGTTATAACCTCGTTGATTTATAAGTTCTACCAAATCTCTATTGGTCAAAGAATTTGAATATTCTTTGTCTATAATTTCTTTTGCGTCAAAGATAATTTGATACTCTTCTTTATTTGCTTTAAATGGGTTTTGCCAATACCATTGTTTTGAAGAGACATCAATTATATTGGCTGAAGAATTTTCGACTAACACTGATTCTGATAAGAATTTTTTACAATCGTCACATTCTGTTAAATCAATATACCCCAAAGAAATAAGGTGTTTGAATAAAACACGCACTTCTGTGTTATAGAATTTATTTTCATCTGAAAATTCAATCTTTCTTACCGTAAAGTCATCAGATAAGAACTTGATGTATTGCCCTTTTTCTAAGAATATAGCTTTTTCTTGCCAGTCGAAATAATTTTTAAAATCTACTTGAATGCTGCCTTTGCCAGATAGAATATGAATCAGCGTATGTCTTTCTATGAAGTATACTTTGTTAAGCTCTGGAGAAAATTTTACTACGTTTTGCATTCAATTGGTTGATTCTTATCTATTTGACATAAAATAGAAACAATACTTACACGAATGCAAAATTAGTAAATGATAACCTTATTGGAAGCAAATTTGATAGAAATTATAGTAAGCTCAATATGCGATCATGTTTCTAGAAAACAGCATGTTTTTTCTAATGTATATGATCACATAAAGAACTTTACTGATAGAAAATTTCTCTTTTTACCGATATCTCTTTGTTTTCTTGTTTAATCCAATCGTTTTTTTGATTGTATGTGTAGTTAAAATCAATACCATTATCTGAACCGTGAACATTTGTGAAATTGAATGCGTTTATATGTCCTTTAGCATTATAAGTGATGTTTTCAGATCTACGAATATCTAATGCATAACTCGTTAATTGATGATTTTCATTCCACACAATTTTATCTTCAGATTTTCCATTTGAGGATTTATTTGTAAAAGTGTATGTCTTGCCATTTCTTATTACATCTAAATTCAGATACGCAATGTTATGAACGTATTCTAAATTATAGGTATAATCAACACCTCTAAAGCTATAAGAAATTGAACTTATAAGGTCTTTGGTATATGTAAAGCTGTATTTTACTTTTCCTTTTAGGTTGATGCTTTTTAATTGGCGATCTTTATAGATAAGATCATATTTAAACAAGACGTTGCCATTTCCTGAAGATGCTACTCTTGTATAATCAATAGATTTCAAATTCTCCCCTAATCCATAGTTAAAAATCATATTTTCGTTAGACCCCCCAATGTTTGAGGTCATTTTTATTTTAGTTACCTCTTTAGAAATGACATTTGGCACATAGTGATAAACCGTTGAGATTTCGCCATTTTTATTAGACAATTCATAATTTAAAATGAAGGAACTTATAAGGTCATTTATTTTTGATTTTATATTTGACGGTTTATTCTTAACATCATTTTGCACATGATTTTCAACAAAAGATTTAATCATGCCTATTAATATGAGCCGTTTCGATTTGGTCATATCATTTGTTTGAATAAATATCTTTTCTATAATTTTTAAAGAATTAAAATAATACGTTGCATAATTACCTTTCACATTTGGAGAAAGTATAATTCCATTTTTTTTATGTTTTATCCCTTTTGTATTGATTTTATCAATTTGAAAGGTCAACCGTCTGTTTTTAGGTCTTTGCCTTTTATAAGTAGATTTGGAAGATTGATTATAAACAACGAGTTTATCACTATCAATTTCTAAATGCGTCCAATAATTATTCTTAGCCGAACAATTATCTTTTATAAATTGATTGATGCTTGCTAAAGAAACTTCTTGTGAATGAATTTGAGCAGATAAAAAACAAAAAATTGATGCAACGATGACTTTTAATTTCATTTGATGTAATACTTATAGATTAATTTATATCGGTTTATGCTAGAACTTAATTTGGCTTATTTAATTGTATCTTACCTAATAAAAAAAATATGATACCGTCTCAATAGTAAGTTGTGTTGGTGTCAATGGGTACTATTTTCAACGGATTTTACATTTGTTTTAAGAGAATAAAACGCCAAAATTGTACTTAATAGCATTAAGACACCACCAAGTATAAAAGGAGCACCGCCAAATACAAAGGGGGCGTCCTTATTGGTGAAATAATAGAATATTCCTGTCATTACAGGTGGTCCAACAATGGCCGAGGCACTCATTAGACTCGCCAATGTACCCTGAATTTCACCTTGTTCATTCGCAGGTACTTGTAACGAAACTACAGCCTGAAGCGCCGGGCCAGCGATACCTCCTAAGCAATATGGAATAAGAAATACAAAAACCATCCAACCTTCAGTAGCGAACGCGAATAAAAACATACCAATAGCATATAGGCCCATACCTATATATATACTTTTTTCATTACCTAAAATTGGATTCACCCATCGAATGAGAACCCCTTGTACAAGCCCTACCAATAGTCCAATAGCACCAAGAGAGATACCTACCATTTTCTCATCCCAATCAAATTGGTACATGGTAAAGTAGCTCCAATTACTTTGAATGGCATGTGAACCTGTATATAACAAGAATATAGCTAAAACTAAGCCAATTAATGCAGGGTATTTTCTTAAATGTAAGAGGCTCCCAATAGGGTTTGCACGCTTGATATCGAATGGTCTTCGATTTTCTTTAGAGAGCGATTCGGGTAACACAAAATATCCGTACAAAAAATTGAGCATACAGAGTATCGCGGTTGCATAAAAAGGAACTCTTGCCCCGTATTGACCTAATAAACCTCCAATTACCGGGCCGATTATAAATCCTAATCCAAATGCCGCACCTATCATTCCGAAGTTTTTTGCCCTATTCTCTGGGGTGCTTATATCGGCTATATAGGCAGAGGCAGTTGTAATGCTTGCTCCGGTAACACCGGCAATAATACGACCAATAAACAGCCAAGTGATTGTTGGCGCAAACGCCAGCAAGATATAGTCTAATGAAAAGGCAAAAAGAGATACTAGAATAATAGGTCTTCTCCCAAACTTGTCGCTCAAATTTCCAATCAACGGAGCGCAAATAAATTGAACGATTGCATAAGCGAAAGTAAGCCAGCCTCCAATTTTCGCTGCTTCGCTGATGTCTCCATCTATAAGTTGTTCTATTAAGGTTGGAATTACGGGTATTATGATTCCCCAACCTATAACATCAAGAAGCATGGTCACGAAAATAAAACCCATGGCCGCTTGTTTTTTATCTTTTTTCATGTGTTTATTTTTATAACTTTTTTATGGACACATGCTGTTCGCAATTCATCATACCATTAGATAGTGAAATTTTGAACTTGCTCGTTTCATAGTTGGAGAAATGAGCTGCAAATAAATGAAAAATATTAGATAAAGTGCAGTTTTATTTTGAGGTACAGCGAACTATTCTCTGTGAGGCAAATAAATTACTTATTTTTCTCCCAATTATTCTTAGTACGTATTCTTTTGTACAATTTAATACCTAACATTAAAAGTATGGAAACTCCTAATAGGGTTACTACACCATAGATCCAATTCACACTATTTTTTAAGACCACCAAAAAAACAATTGAGAATAGAATAATTGTGGCAACTTCATTCCAAATACGCAATTTATTCGAAGAAAATTTTACGACATCCTGCTGTAATTGTTTGAAGATGCGATGACATTGTAAATGATATCCATAGAGTAATACTACAAATCCTAGTTTAATATGCATCCAAGGCATGTCTAGATATGCAGGATTTTGGTACAACATCCAAAACGCAAAAATACTGGCTAAAATCGCCGAAGGCCATGCAATAATATACCATAGACGCTTGCTCATAAGTTTATACTGCGTCTGTAAAATTTGTCGTTCTATTTCTGTTTTTTCTTCGGCTTCAACATGGTAAATAAAAAGACGAACGATGTAAAATAAACCCGCAAACCAAGTTATTACAAAAATAAGGTGTAAGGCTTTTAGGTTTAAAAACTCCATCTTAGATCAACACTTTTTTTTCTTGCCATTGTTCGATCCATTGAACCATAGTATCTACCCATTCATCATTGTCATTCATGCAAGGAATATGCTTATATGTTTCTCCACCAGCCTCTAGAAACTCTTCTTTTCCTTCCATGGCAATTTCCTCTAAGGTTTCAAGACAATCAGAAACGAAAGCGGGTGTTATAACAGCTAGCTTTTTCTTACCTTCTCCCGGAAATTTCTCTAATTCATAATCTGTATATGGTTTTAACCAAGGATCTTTCAAAAGTCTAGACTGAAATGAATTACTATACGTGCCTTCTTTTAGTTCTAATTGCTCAACGATAAGACGGGTAGTTTCAAAACATTGATGTCTATAACAAGTTCTATGCGCTTTTGATGGTGTATTACAGCAGCTACCATCAATCTTACAATGAGACTTTGTCGTGTCAGATTTTAAAATGTGTCTTTCTGGAATACCGTGATATGAGAATAAGATATGATCATATTCAAAACCGTCTAAATGATGCTTAATATTATTGCTCATCGCAGTTATATAGGCTTCATTATTATAGAATACAGGAAACGTATTTATTTTCATATTCGGAAAGTCATCGCGATTTACTTCTTTTGCCTTTTCAACAACAGTTTCATACGATGACATAGCATAATGAGGATAAAGTGGAATTAACAAAATTTCTTCTACCCCTTGATCATGCAATTCTTGGATTCCTTTCTTAATACTCATAGATCCATATCGCATCCCTAAAGCAACAGGGATGTGTAATTTGGCAGCTACTTTTTTTGTGAAACGTTCAGAAATAACAACAAGTGGAGAACCTTCATCCCACCATATTTTTTTATAAGCTTTCGCCGATTTTTTAGGCCTTGTGTTTAATACGATGCCTTTAATGAGTAAATAGCGTTTCCAATAAGCAATGTCAATGACACGTTCGTCCATTAAAAATTCATCTAAATACTTGCGTACGTCTTTCGTTTTTGTACTATCAGGTGAGCCTAAATTTACGAGTAATATTCCTTTCTTCATGTAATAAATAATGTGTCACAAAAATACGATTATTCATGAATTAAAATACCATAAATAATGTTGTTACTTAAAAAAAAGACATTTTTACGAATTGACACTAGGTATTTACTCATTTCAGATGTTCTATTAGTGAAGAAATAAATATATTTACTTTCTATCTAATTAGATTTTATGAAAAAAAGTTTCGCTTTTCTACTTGCTTTTACTTGCCTGTTTGCGTCAGCACAGCAAAAGTATCAGAGTCTACTTTGGAAAATTTCTGGCAATGACTTAACAAAAGACTCTTACTTGTATGGTACAATGCACGTAAGTAGTAAGGTAGCTTTTAGATTGGATGATGTTTTTTATAAAGCACTAACGAAAAGTGAAGTCGTCGCCTTAGAATCAGATCCTACAACCTGGATGTCTAATAGCTATGAGAGTATGGCTGCGGGCATAGGAAGTTTCAATTCATATAATTCTGGAAGTAATTTTTATGAAAATTTATTCAAACTATCTTCACCAAAAGATAGAGCAATTCGTTCTTTTATACGATTTGATAATTCAATAATTAATGGATATCTGTATAGAAAGAGCAAGGATGCAGATAATTTTGAAGAAGAGACTTATTTAGATATGTTCATTTATCAAGCGGGTAAAAAACAAGAGAAAGATATTGTTGGATTAGAAGATTTTAAAGAATCGAGATACCTAACTACAAAGGCAAATTATAACCCTATCAAAAAGAAAATTGATGTTTGGTTACGAAAAAAATATAAGGAAGGTGATGGTGGATATATGTTAACCGAAGATGCCTACAGAAATAGGAACTTAGATTTATTAGATTCTATTGGCGAAGCTTCAAATACTGAACATTTTAGAAAATACATGCTCTATGAACGTAATGCGAATATGGTCAATGTCTTGGATTCGATTATGCGACAAAAATCGGTTTTCTCAGGAGTAGGTGCAGCTCATTTACCAGGTAAGCAAGGAATGATAGAAATGCTCAGAAGAAAAGGGTATACAGTAACTCCTTTGAAGTCTAATCAAAGTAATTATGGTAAAAAAGTAAAGACCAAAATAGAAGATACATTCATAAAACCAACCTTGGAAAAGCACTACACTGAAGATCAATTTTTAGCTATTAAAAGTTTCGAAGAACTTAGAGAGCTTAACTTCTTTGGTCAAAAATATTATGTGGCCACTGATATGACCAATGGAGGATATTTGGCAGTTACCCGAATAAATACGTTCGACTATTTGACGAAAAAACCAAAGAACCATCTAAAACGAATCGATGATTTGTTATTTGAGGATATTCCAGGCGAAATTATCAGTAAAGAATTAATAACAACACCTTATGAAGGAATTAAAATTCTAAACAAAACGAAAAAAGATGATTTTCAGCGATACCTTATCTATAAGACACCATTAGAAATTATCATCATTAAATTAGGTGGTAAGAAGGATTATGTGTTGAAATATGGAGATGAAATTTTTGATTCTGTAGAGTTTAAAATGTTTTCGAAAGCGTATAAAAATGTCAATCCAGAATACGGAAAATATACTATAAATATGCCTCAAGGTTACATTGCTGAAAACTTGAAAGTAGCGGGTAAAAGAATTATTCAGGGATTTGACACAAACAGCTACTATTTTTTACAGGAATCTCCGTTGCACGATACAAAATATATAGAAGAAGACGCTTTTGAGGCAAAGTACATACACAAAGCATTTATTGAAGATCTCAAGTTTAAAAATGATGGAAATCATGGTTTCTATAAGAATGAAGATTATACAACTTACCAATCAAAAACATTTATTGATTCGTTACATACAAAACAGTTGATGCTGCGCAGTATAGTGAAGGATGAGAGTTACTATCTTTTGGGATATGTTGGCAACGATACGCTTGTTGCAAATGCATATTTCGATTCTTTCAAATTAAAAGACATGGTTTATAAAGATGCGTTTAAAAAGGAAATTGATACTTCCTTACATTTTTCGGTTTATACAAATGCAAAAAAACCAATGGCGAGCCGCTACTACGGTAGAAAGAAAGAAAAACCATATCAACAAAAGATAAAAAGAACCACCTATAGTTCGAAAACTAATGAGCAAATAGAAATTGTACGAACTAAATATCACGATCTACAAATGTTTGCTCACATTGATAGTGTTTGGAATAACACCAAGAAAAAATACAATAAAAAGTTTGTTGTCACAGAAGAAGAGAAATCGAGTAAAAACGACGCTCATGTATATCAATTTGTGTTAAGTGATAGTGCGAGTAATAAGCGTATTATCGTCAAAAATATACTCAAAAAAGGAACACTCTTTACCTTAAAAACACTAGAAGATAATCGATTTGAGCGTTCAAAGTTTATACAAGAGTTTTATGACACTTTTTCACCTATGGATACTTTATTGGGTCAAACGCCATTTAAAGATAAAGTTCCGCTCTTTTTAGATGCCTTAAAGAAAAATGATAGTATTATTTATCAATCGTTTTATAAGATTAATTTCAAAGATAAAGATGCTGATGCTATTATTGAGGTATTGCAAAATCATGAATTTGCAAAAGGACAGCGATTTATAAAATCAAACTTAATTAAAGAGTTAATTGGGTTGAAAAGTCAAAGAGTACGGCCTTTTTTGAAACACTTGTACTCTAAATCATACAATGAACCAGAAAATCAAATCAGTATTATTAAAGGCTTAATGCTCAAAAATGATATCGACTCCTATAATTATATTTTAGAACTACTTGCTGTTGATTTTCCGATAAGTACGTTTTCTTTAAATTCAATTTTTGAACATGCGAAGGACAAAGATTCTTTGTTCGTTAGAAGAAAGCTATTTCCAGAATTGTTGCAGTATACTTCAATTCAAGAATACAAAAAGCCAATATATTCGCTATTGTCTGATCTCAAAGAAAAAGGCGTGTTAAAACCCAAAATATATAAAAAATACAAAAATCAATTGTTGTACGATGCTAAAATTGAATTGAAAAGAAGTCCTACCAAAAATAGAACCAGTTATGTGGCTAATAGAAGGGGTAATGACTTAATTTTAGCAGAATATACAAGTTTGTTATTTCCTTTTCACAAAGAGAAGAAGGTCATGCAGTTTTATAATAAGTTAATAGATGCCGATGATAAAAATGCTTTGGTGAACTATGTATATCTGTTAAAGAAAAATAATATGGTTGTTCCCCGAAAGTTATTTGATAAAGTATATGGTGAAACGAAAAATATTCATGTACTCGCCGAAAAACTGAGTAAGGATAAACTTTTACCTAAAGAACTAAATGATAGTATATATAAAAGGAAATATGCAGAATCGAAACTCTTTAATAGAGTTTACTATTCAAAGGATAAAGATTCAATATCGTTTTATAAACGAGAGATTTTAAATCTGGAAAAAGATAAAATTTCTGTATACTTTTTTAAATTAAAGAAAGTGAATCAGTATAGTAATTCTAGCAGCCTCTATTATATTGCATTGCGACATAACAAAGGGAGTATTGAGCTAAAACCTTATTATACATCGGGCAGTCGAGGTATCTTCTTAGACGAAACTAAAACGGAAGAAGAACTTATTATTGAAGCTTTAGAAAAAATAAGATATAAAGATAGAGATCGTATTGTACGCAATGGTTATTCGTATAATCATTAACTCGAAATGTACTTTTTTGGAGTTGTGCCATACTTTTTCTTAAAAGCTGCTATAAAATGACTTGAGGTACTATACCCAATTTTATGTCCAACTTCATTTACATTCATTTTGTTTGAACTAAGCAATTTACATGCATATTCCATTTTATAATCAAACAAAAAGCTATAGACTGAATCACCATAAATTTGTTTAAAACCTTCTTTTAATTTTTTTAAGGTTAGACCTACTTCATTTGCTAATTCTTGCAAACTTGGAGGCGCTGCCATTCTAGAGATAATGATGTCTTTTGCTTTTCTAATTTTTAAAACGTTTTCTTCATCTACTAAAAACGGACATTGTTCAATATTTGCATCCTCACTTCTGTTAAAATAAAGGCTCAGTAACTCATATGCTTTGCCTTTGAGGTATAAATTCTTGATAGAACTATGCAAATTGTAATTCATCATTTGATTCAACACAACCGCCATTGCAGGTGAAACAGACTTTGAGTCATAATATTTTTTGTCTTTATTTTCATCACTCAAAAAGTGAATATAGTCAGCTTCTAATGAAAATAGAGAATGAAATTTCTTGATTGATATGAGCAATGATATCATCCAAGAATTTGGGTTCATGTTTAAATTTAAGGGTAAGTCAATTTGAGGGTTGTATAACAATAGTGCATGTTCATCTAAGAGATCTAAGGCGTAATTACCTTTGTTGAAGATAAATTTTGCACCACCTTTTAAACAATAATGAAATTGTATAAAGCTACTGTCAATTTCGCGTATAACCTGCTGTTTTTGCGAAGTTTCATTTTGAATTTTTAGAATATAAAACCCTTCATCGATCACAATTTCTTCAGCAGAACCTCTAGCGATATTTTTTAAGCTTGTTGTCATATCTAAATTTTAAGAATCTATTTAGAATTGTTCTAAATAAAATAGTGAATTTTGCCCATTATACCTACAAAAATAGGATATTTCTTACAGATTGATGAAAAAATTGATGAAAAAACCGATATCGTTATTAAAAATCCCTTAAGCGTTGTTTTTATTCAAGAACGAATAATATTTTTGTCGTCGATTCAAAGGAATTCATGAAGCGTTATAATATTTCAAAATACAATACCTTCTATTGCATTGGTTTAAATTACAAAAAAGCGAATGCTGAAATAAGAGGTAAATTTTCAGTTGATACTGAATCGAAAAAATCAATCTTACAGCAAGCTGCTAATGAAGGGTTTAATGAAATTGTCGCTACATCAACTTGTAATCGTACTGAGATTTATGGTTTTGCTGAACATCCTTTTCAGCTTATAAAATTACTTTGTGATAACACAATCGGAACCGTTGAAGAATTTCAAAAGGTAGCCTACGTTTATAAAAACAATGATGCTATTGCACATATGTTTAAGGTTGGAACCGGGCTGGACAGCCAAATTTTAGGTGATTTTGAGATTATAAGTCAATTAAAAAAGAGTTTTGCCCTTTCTAAAGAGTTCAAATTGATTAATTCTTTTTTAGAACGTTTAATCAATGCAGTTATACAGGCCAGCAAACGAATTAAAAACGAAACAGATATTTCTTCTGGAGCAACGTCGGTTTCATTCGCCTCTGTGCAGTATATTTTAAAGAATGTAAAAAATGCTTCCGATAAGAATATTTTACTTTTTGGTACCGGAAAAATAGGTAGAAATACGTGTGATAACTTAGTGAAACATACTAAAAACAATCACATTACCCTTATTAATAGAACGAAGGATAAGGCCGAAAAAATTGCTGGAAAGTTTAATTTGGTGGTAAAAGACTATGGCGATTTACAAACCGAAATTCGAAAAGCCGACATTTTAATTGTAGCCACTGGAGCGCAAAACCCTACAATATCGAAAGAATTGATTTATTCGAATAAAGAATTGCTAATTTTAGATTTATCAATTCCTAAGAATGTTGCGAGTAACGTTGAAGAATTACCAAATGTGAACTTGGTACACCTCGATCATTTATCAAAAATGACTGATGAAACCATAGAGAAACGAGTAGCACAAATACCAAAGGCAGAGAAAATTATTGAGGAGGTTAAGAAGGAGTTTAATGCGTGGTTAGAGACACGTAAGTATGCGCCAACAATACAAGCCTTAAAATCGAAATTGGAGGAAATAAAATCCGAAGAGATTAATTATCAACGAAAAAAGCAAGAAGATTTTAATGAAGCGCAAGCGGTTATTTTATCAGATAGAATTATTCAGAAAATAACGAAACACTTTGCCAATCATTTAAAAGAAGAGGACGAATTTTCTAATGAAAGTATAGAGCTTATTTCCAAGGTTTTTCAATTAGAAAATAGTACAAAATAATGAGTAACATCATAAAAATTGGTACTCGCGAGAGTGAGTTGGCCTTATGGCAGGCAAATAGTGTTAAACGTCAACTAGAAGAGTTAGGTTATGAAATAGTTCTAGTACCTATAAAATCTACAGGAGATATAGTACTAGACAAACCATTATATGAACTCGGAATAACAGGTATTTTTACAAGAAATCTAGATATTGCTCTTCTAAATAATGACATAGATATTGCTGTGCATTCGTTAAAAGATGTACCAACGGTCTTACCGAAAGGTATTGTGCAAGCTGCTGTTTTAAAACGTGGTAATCACAATGATATGTTGGTGTATAGAGATAATGAAGAGTTCACTTCACAAAAAAATGCCACGATTGCGACGGGTAGTTTACGTAGAAAAGCACAATGGCTGCATCGTTATCCAACACATACAGTTGTGGGACTACGCGGTAATGTGAATACGAGACTTCAAAAAGTGGAAGAAAATGAAGACTGGAACGGCGCTATTTTCGCTGCCGCTGGTTTGAATAGAATTAAGTTGACTCCCGAAACAAGTGTGAATTTAAACTGGATGATTCCGGCGCCGGCTCAAGGAGCAATCATGATCGCAGCTTTAGCAGAAAACACCTATGCTATTGAAGCTAGCGCAAAATTAAATAATGAAATAACTGAACTATGTACGACCATTGAACGTGATTTTTTGCATGCACTCGAAGGAGGTTGTACGGCTCCTATTGGAGCGTATGCTTACGTGAAAGAAGAAGAAGATGAGGTGCATTTCAAAGGTGCTTTGTTTAGCAGAGATGGAAAGCAAAAAATTGAAGTATCTAAGATCTCAAAAATCAGCGAAGCCCATAATATTGCGCGCTATTGTGCTGGTACGATCATTCAAAAAGGTGGAAAAAAAATAATGCTAGATGATTTAGGTCATGATCCTAAAAAAGTAGCTGTTTTCTCGACAAAAAAATTGTCAGAATCTCAAACGAAATTATTTAATGACGATATTGCTATTGAAGATAGTGATTTTATTACCACGCGCCATAACAGAATTCCGAATAAAATTATAAGAAACGAGATAGAAAATGTTGTAATTACGAGTAAGAATTCTGTAGAAGCCTTGCTTACTAATTTTTCATCTGACGAGTTGCAGTTTAAAAACATTTATTGCGTTGGACGAAGAACGAAAGCATTAATTGAACGACGTATTGGAAAAGTCAAGCATGCTGAAAAGAATGCAAAAAAATTAGCAGAATATTTAAGTACTAATTTTGAAGGTGAATCACTCACTTTTTTCTGCGGAGATTTACGACGAGACGAGTTGCCTACCATAATGAAATCTAGTGGTGTAGAGGTTGTAGAAGTTGAAGCATATCAAGCTACTTTTAGTGCAGAAAAGATTGACGATAAGGTTGAAGGTGTTTTGTTTTATAGCCCTTCTACGGTACAAAGTTATTTGCAAGAAAACGAGGCGAACCGTGTGGCGTTTTGTATCGGCGAAACTACAGCAAGTGAGGCAAAAAAACATTTCAGTGAGGTGAAAATTGCAAAGGTGCCAACTGTAGAAAGTGTAATTGAATTGGTAAATATGCATTATGTATAGAACGAGAAGACTTCGAAAAACTGAAAATATTCGCAGACTCGTAAGAGAAACGAGTCTATCGATAGATGATTTAATATACCCTTTATTTATAGAAGAAGGGGAGCATATTGAAGCTGAAATAGTGTCTATGCCTGGAATTAAACGTTTTTCTCTAGATCGAATTTCTGCAGAGTTAGATGAAGTTGTGCGGTTGGATATCCCAGCGGTATTGCTATTCGGAATTCCTTCAAAGAAAGATGATGAAGGAACAGAAACCTGGAATGACAATGGTATCATTCAGCAAGCCGTTCGATTTATTAAGAAGAATTATCCTGATCTATATGTAATAACAGATGTTTGCTTTTGTGAATATACGTCTCATGGGCATTGTGGAATTATTCATAAAAACGATGTTGATAATGATGCGACGTTGGTCAATATTGCGAAACAGGCTATTTCTCATGCCAAAGCAGGGGCAGATATGATAGCTCCTTCTGGAATGATGGATGGTACGATTGCTATGGTACGAGAATCGTTAGACAATACAGGTTTTACTGATATACCTATTATGGCATATTCAGTAAAATACGCGTCTGCGTATTATGGGCCGTTTAGAGATGCAGCAGATTCTGCACCGAGTTTTGGTGATAGAAGAACATATCAGATGGATGTGGCAAATAGAGATGAAGCAATACGAAAAGCTACTTTCGATGATCAAGAAGGAGCAGATATTTTGATGGTGAAACCTGCATTATCTTATTTAGATATCATTCGTGATTTAAAAAATAACTTCGATAGACCCATTGCTTGCTACAATGTAAGTGGCGAATATGCTATGATAAAAGCCGCCAGTGAAAAAGGTTGGATCGATGGAGAGCGCGTAATGATGGAAACCTTGTTGTCGATGAAAAGAGCAGGAGCAGATATTATTATTACGTATTTTGCTAAAGAAGTAGCGAAATTATTATCGAATAAATAACAACTGATGGATTGTCGATAAGACGGGATTGGTTGCTAAAAGTCAAAAGAATGAACTTTAAAACCTCAGAACAACTTTATAAAAAAGGATTAAAACATCTTGTTGGAGCGGTTAATTCTCCAGTAAGAGCTTTCGCTTCTGTAGGAGGAAATCCGTTATTTATAAAAAAAGCCAAAGGAACTAGAATCACCGATGTAGATAACAATGATTATGTAGACTACGTATTGTCATATGGTCCAATGATCTTAGGGCATCGACATAAAAAGGTACAGAATGCTATTGATAAGGCATTAAAAAATGGATATACTTTTGGAGCATCTACTAAAAACGAAATTAAACTTGCGAAAATAGTTTGTAATGCCTTTCCAGGAATGGATAAGGTACGTTTTGTAAATTCTGGAACTGAAGCTGTATTAAGTGGAATTCGTTTGGCAAGGGCTTTTACAGGAAAAGATAAAATTATCAAATTTGCTGGTTGTTATCACGGGCATCAAGATGCTTTGTTAGTGGCTGCAGGTTCTGGCTTAGCAACATTAAGTATGCCTGGTAGTAAAGGAGTTCCGGAAGGAGCAGTAAAAAACACTTTGATTGCTACCTATAATGATATTGAAAGTGTAAAAGCACATTTTAAAAAACATAATGATATTGCTGGCGTTATTATCGAACCTGTAGGAGGAAATATGGGGGTTGTGATTCCGCAAAATAATTTTTTAAAAGAGTTAAAAGAACTTACCAAGTCTCATCACGCCTTATTAATAGCTGATGAAGTGATGACAGGCTTTAGATCGAAATTTGGAGGGGCTCAAGAAATTTTTGATGTAGAAGCAGATATTACGTGTTTAGGTAAAGTAGTAGGCGGAGGTTTTCCGGTAGGAGCATATGGAGCGAGAAACGAAATTATGGAAATGGTAGCACCTTTGGGAGGTATGTATCAAGCAGGAACACTCTCTGGAAATCCAATAGCCATGGCGGCAGGGATAGCCACTTTAAAAGAGTTAGAAAGACAAAATCCGTATCAGTACTTTGAAGAAATAGGAAGTATTTTAGAAGTTATTTTAACAGAAAAAGCGAAGGAGTATGGTGTTGATATTAGTGTTAATAGATTTGGTTCAATGTTAAACCCTTTCTTTAAAAAAGGGGCTGTGACAGATTTCGAGGAGGCACAACAATCAGACACAAAGAAGTTTGCCGTATTTTTTTGGGAGATGATTAAAAACGGAGTGTTTTTACCACCTTCGCAATTTGAAGCTTGGTTTTTATCTTCTGCGATAAGTGAAAGAGATTTAGATATCACTGCTAGAGCCATAGATAGAGGAATGAAAGCCGTCTCAGAGATGAAGTAGTCGTTTCCAATAAGTAATAATAAACTTTAGAAATAAGATATTCAATATATTACAATGGCGAAAAAATGTGCTTTGTAATTCAAATCAAAATGTAAAATGATCAAGAACGATTTATTTTTAAGAGCGTTAAAAGGTGAGACAGTAGATAGACCTCCGGTATGGTTGATGCGTCAAGCTGGTAGACACTTACCCGAATTTATGGAAATACGTGAAAAATATGACTTTTTTACACGCTGTAGAACACCAGAGTTGGCATCGGAAATAACTGTGCAGCCCATTAGACGATACGGTATGGATGCGGCCATTTTATTTTCGGATATCTTAGTAATTCCTCAAGCGATGAATATTGAGGTTGAAATGAAACCAAATTTTGGCCCCTATTTACCGAATCCAGTTCGAGATCAAAAAGGAGTTGATAACGTAGTTATACCAGATGTTAATATTGAGTTAGACTATGTAATGCAAGCTATAAAAGCTACAAAGGAACTATTAAACGATGAAATTCCTTTAATTGGTTTTGCAGGTTCTCCTTGGACAATTCTTTGCTATGTAGTACAGGGGCAAGGCAGCAAAAATTTTGACAAAGCAAAGGCTTTTTGTTTTACAAATCCTATTGCTGCACATCAATTACTGCAAAAAATTACGGATACAACAATTGCTTATTTAAAAGCAAAAGTTAAGGCAGGTGCAGATGTAGTACAAATTTTCGATTCTTGGGGTGGAATGTTATCACCAGTTGATTATCAAGAATTTTCATGGCAGTATATTAACCAGATAATTGAAGCTTTAAAAGAGGATGCTCCAGTTATTGCTTTTGGTAAAGGATGTTGGTTTGCCTTACAAGAAATGGGGAAATCGAATGCCTCAGCTTTAGGCGTCGATTGGACAATTTCTGCGTTAAACGCACGCTATTTATCAGGAAGGAATATCACCTTGCAAGGTAATTTTGATCCTGCAAGATTATTATCACCACCAACAGAAATTAAAAAAATGGTGACACAAATGATCAATGCATTTGGAAAAGATAAATATATTGTAAATTTAGGTCATGGTATGTTGCCAAATATTCCTATCGAAAATGTGCAAGCATTTGTAGAAGCAGTAAAAGAGTATAATGGTTAATGAAAAGATAACAAATTTTTTAAGACTTGTTAATAAGGGTAACATTTGGTCGTTTTTAGTATTGTTTTTAAGACATCCTCTTAATTTTATCCCAACATTATTGGCTACCTATCAATGCGTAGAAATTTCTGATGAACATTATGGAAATCTTCATCATAAAAATAACGCGTCCAACGCTTTTCGTCATGCTCTTTGGAATTATTTGATTGCGAAAAAATGTTCTAGATGGCGCAAGAACAAAAGAAAAGCCATTAAATGGGCACAAGAAATTACCGATTGGCATGAGGAGTTTTCTCCAAACGCCCCTTTGGAAAAAGAAATGGATTTACATAATAATGTAATTGGCAGGAAGTTGTTTATTTTAAACGATGAGAAATCCATAGAAGATTTTATCATTGTTTTAAAAGGAAAAGTTTCAAAAGCAAAACGTGTTGCAACGTCTGAAGATATTAAGAAGTATAGGAATGATTTGGTTTATATTCATGAAATGGAATGATTAGTTTCAGTGGGTTTAGCGTCAATAGAATTAGTTTGTCAGATGCTCGTGGATTGTCTGACCTTATGAGATCCAATCATGAGAGATTTTACCGCTACTTTCCTAAAACACTTGAACAGAATTTGTCCTTAGAAGCATCGAAAGTTTTTATTGAACTCAAAATTGCGGAATTCGATGCGAAAAATGAATTCCTTTTCATCTTAAAGAAAGGTGATAAAGTAATTGGATTGATCTATATTAAAGAACTAGATTGGAACAAAAAACAAGGAGAATTTGCATATTGTATAGGTAACGAATTCGGGGGTAAAGGACTCATTAGTAAAGCAGTAAAATTGTTATCTGCATTCGCTTTTAATACTTTGGGTTTAGAAGTATTACAAATCATGGTTCATAAAGATAATATACCAAGTGTTAGAGTGGCAAAAAACGCAGGATTTGAATGGCAAAAAACTATAAACAAATCGTATGCACCTCCAAATGAAGACCCCTTGGATATGGAATTGTATGAATTGTACAAATAACGCTCGTTTTATATGCGACGGTCAATAAGAGAACTATGAAGGATAAGTTTTATACATATATACAAGAATTGCAAGATGCTATTACTTTTAAGCTAGAGCAAATAGATGGTAAGGCTACTTTTCAAGAGGATATATGGAAACGCCCTGAAGGTGGAGGCGGAAGAACACGAGTGATTGAAAATGGAAATGTATTCGAGAAAGGTGGTGTGAATATTTCTGGTGTTCATGGAAAGTTACCCAAATCAATGCAAACTTATTTTAAGGTAGGAGACGTTGATTTTTTTGCCTGTGGTTTGAGCTTGGTATTGCATCCTAAGAACCCAATGGTACCAACCGTACATGCCAACTGGCGTTATTTCGAAATGTATAATGAACAAGGCGAAATTATAGATTCCTGGTTTGGCGGAGGACAAGATTTAACGCCCTATTATTTGTTTGAAGAAGATGTGAAACATTTTCATCGAGTATGTAAAACTTCATGTGATCGTCATCATAACGATTTTTACAAGACCTATAAGAAG
Source organism: uncultured Flavobacteriaceae bacterium (assembly GCA_947500525.1). Taxonomy (GTDB): domain Bacteria; phylum Bacteroidota; class Bacteroidia; order Flavobacteriales; family Flavobacteriaceae; genus Aureibaculum. Next base: position 63,874 of record CANMSH010000008.1, read on the forward strand.
CGTTGTGATGAATATTTCTATAACGCGCATAGAAATGAAGGAAGAGGTATTGGCGGTTTGTTCTTCGATTATTGTAAAAAATCGAAGGAAATGACTATGCAAAACTGGTATGATTTTGTAACTGATGTGGGAGATAGTTTTTTAGAAGCTTACGCGCCAATTGTAGAACGAAGAAAGGATTTAGATTATACCCAAGAACACCGAAATTGGCAGGAAATTCGTCGAGGCCGATATGTAGAATTTAATCTAGTGCATGATAAAGGTACGCTGTTTGGTCTTAAAACAAATGGGCGTATCGAAAGCATCTTAATGAGTTTACCACCGCATGTGCAATGGGTCTATGATCATCATCCTCAAAAAGATAGCGAAGAAGAAAAACTGATTCAAGTGTTACAAAACCCCAGAGATTGGGTTTAGAACTTTCATTATGTTAATGGAAGGTTAATGACACTCTTTTTTAATTAAATCAATTAGAGTTCTATTATTTTTGAAGTATGTCAAAAAAAATTAGCCTCTTAATCATTTCCTCCATACTAGGCTTAATTGCGCTATCGCTTACGCAAGCTTATTTGTTTAAAAACACGTATACTCAAAAAAAAGTTACCTTTTTAAACAAAGCAAATCAGGCAGTATCAAGAATTGATGATTATACACCAGCCATTGATTCTATCAACGATACTTGGCAACGTCTTTTTGTCAAAGAACTCGATGAATACAGTTTGAAATTAATTTCAAATCAAGAGGTACTCAATAGATTAAGACATATAACAGATTCATTAAATAGTTCTTTTAAGAGAGAATATGATAAAGAGCTCGTAACGAAGAAATTAGAATATAATTTAAAGTTCCATAAAATTGTAAAGAATATTATTTTGGTGGATAGCACCAAAATTGACACCTTGTTTAAAGAGGATTCAAAACGTTTTTATAGATTGTTAGGTTATGATTTTGAGCATACGGAAGATTCAAAAATAAGTAATTCTGTATGGCAAACAGAGCGCTCATTTAAGAGAACTATTAATGGAGTATCGAAGAATGTGGCCTATCAATTGTATTTTGAAACGCAAGATCATATCAACATTGATGGTTGGCGGAAAATTGTTTTAAGGAGTATGTCTACACTTTTAGTTTTGTCTGTTCTAATCTTTACGTTTGTAATTGGGATACTTTATTATTCAATTCAAAGTCTAATACGACAGAAAAAAATTGCTGATATAAAAACCGATTTTATCAATAATATTACGCATGAACTGAAAACACCATTAGCAACATTGACTTTAGCAACAAAGATGCTTAGGAAAAATGAAGTGAAAAATGATCTTAGTACTATGGAAACAACTGTAAGTACCATTGAAAGACAAAATAAAAGGTTACAGAAATTGATTGATCAGGTTTTAAACAATAGTCTAGGATACAAAGAAATTGAATTGCAAAAAGAAACTGTACAAACCAAAGGGTATATAAATACCCTATTAGATGATTTTATTCTCTCTTTGGATTCCAATACTATCGTGATAGAGCGATTTAACTTAGATGAGAATCATCGAATATCAATAGATAAATTTTACCTGAGCACAGCTTTTTTAAATATATTAGAGAATGCTGTGAAGTACGGAGGTACGAAGATTAAAGTTGATACTAAAAGAATGAATAATAATGAGTTGTGTATTTCATTTAAGGATAATGGAAAAGGGATTTCAAAGGAAAATCAAAAGTTATTGTTTAATAAATTTTTTAGGGTAGATAATAATTCTGTGCATAATGTTAAAGGACTAGGGTTGGGGTTGTACTACAGTAATCAAATTATAAAAGCACATAAAGGAACAATTAGTATTGATAGTATTGTGGGAGAAGGATCGACATTTACTATAATTCTTCCTATGGAATAATTTATGGATGAAAAATTATATCATATTTTATTAGCCGAAGATGATAATGACTTTGGTAATATTCTAAAACAATATTTAGAAATTTCTGGGTATTCCATTACTTGGGTGAAAGATGGAGGAGAAGCCTTACTTCTTTTGCAGAAGCAACATTTCGATATATGCGTGCTTGATGTAATGATGCCTAAAATGGATGGATTTACCTTGGCGGAAAAGATTATTGAGATCCGACCAGAAGTTCCTTTTATTTTTCTAACGGCTCGTAAAATGAAAGAAGATAAACTCAAGGGCTTAAAATTAGGAGCCGATGACTATATCGTGAAGCCATTTGAAGCTGACGAGTTGGTACTACGTTTACAAAACATTTTAAAAAGGACTATAGGAAACAAAGTAACGATAACTAATGAGTTTATTAGTATTGGAAGTTATACTTTTGATACACGTCGTTTAGAGTTGAAGTTTGAAGATGAAATACAGCAATTAACCGAAAAGGAAGCTGAATTAATACTCTTTTTATATAATCATAAGAATCAATTACTAAAAAGGGAAGAAATCTTAAAATCTGTTTGGAAGAACGATGATTATTTTTCGGGAAGAAGTATGGATGTTTTTATAAGTCGGCTGCGTAAATACTTTCGTAAAGACATCACAATTTCTATAGAAAGTTCTCGCGGTATTGGCTTAGAATTTAAGCTAGGTTAATGAATTTGAGATGAAGGTTAATGTGGTGTTAATAGCTATGAATTACTTTTTTCGAGGCGCATTGGAATCTATGTTTGTAGTGTAATAATTTAAAACTATAAAAATATGAGACCACTTAAATTTATCATTTTTACAATCGTTATGTATACAATGAATGCATGCGCACAAGATTTTCCAACTACTCCAGAAACACCAAAAACACCAAAAGTTGATGACATGCATACCGAAGTCACATCAACCGTTAGTAATTCGACCAGTATATCGAATTCAGGTAGTATTTATAAGTTCACTTCAAAATTTCAAAGTTCCAAGAAAAAGGGAGTTCTAGATATATTAGATAATGAGTTGAGTGATCTACAAACTCTTAAAAAAGGTAACCAATATTCATGGAGAAAAGTAAAAAATGGAAAGACCGTTTTTGAATGTGAACTATCTAATACAAATTTGAAAATGTTTGTAGATAAAAGTGACATTTCTTACGGTTTTGCCAATAGAATAAAATCTTTAGGGAATGAGTTGAGGAAGTATATCTCGGCTCACAAAAATTACCGGTATCTGGCATCTTCAAGTTCTGTTGGTGAAGCTCAAACCAGAGTTGATAGAGCTAAAGAAGAACTACAACGTTCTCTCAAGAATTTAGAAAAAGTGAAGAGAAATCAATAATCCCTTTTTACCAAATGTTTATAATAAAAGCCATAGGAAACTGTGGCTTTTTTAAGTTAATGCAAGGTTTAATGAAAATAAAACAGGCAACATTAAAAAATTATTAGTCGATAAGTTAGGTAATAGTAATCTAAAAGTAGATGGAGATACCTATAGGTGGGTGAAAAATAAAAATGGAGAAAAATTATACGATTTTAAACTAACAGCAAATACATTGAAAATATATGTAGATAAAGAATATGCACGTGTAACTATAGTAGAAATGATAGATGAGTTTGGTAGTGTTTTAAAAGATGCTATTTCGGGTTCAGGCTCGAAAAAAGAAGAAAAAAATAGAGTAGAACCTGAGCTAAAAAGGGCTCAAAAAGATTTGGAACGAGCTAAAAGAGATTTAGAACGTGCAAAAAGAAAATTGAAGAATTCATAACAAGAATGGTTAATATTTTAATATAAAGGCGTGTCATTGTTTTGAAATAACATGCCTCTTTTATTTTTAGAGTTCTATTAAATAATTATACAAATCGGTTTCTTTACCAAGTCCTAATTTTTTCTTTAAACGATATTTTGATTTAAGTACGCTATCTGGTAATACATTGAGCATTGCCGCAATCTCTTTAGTCGACAAGTTCATTTTAATAAAAGAGGCTAAGCGCAATTCTTTTTCAGTAATATCATTATAAACTTGTTTGATTTTCTTATCGAAATTATCATGTACTTCAGAGAAGTATGATTTAAAAACTTCCCAATCTTTATTATCGGCATTTTGCTTTTTAAGCAGCATCACAATACGGCGAAATTCCACTTTAAATTTTTCAGGTGAGTTTTTAAGATTTTCTAGATTTTCTTTCAATTCTTGTAAAAAGGTGTTTTTTTGAACGAGATGCAATGTTTGACTCGCCAATTCTTTCTTTTTAAAGGCTAGTTCAGCGTCTAGCTTTTCACGCTCTAGTTTATTCTTTTTCGTACGTTGCCGAAAGACAAAAAATAACAAACCAGATAGAACTAATCCTCCAATGGCGCTACCGCCGTAAATACCTTTGGTCAATTTATCTACTTTAGCTTGAGCATTTAAGGTGTTTATTTCTTCCTCTTGCAGGGCCAAAGCAGTTTCTTTTTTTTCGGTTTCGTATATAGTCTTTAATTCCTCTATCTGTTGAGACTTACTAATATTATAAATACTGTCTTTTAAATCGGTATACTTTTTATATGAAGCAAGTGCCTTACTATCATTATTTAATGTCTCATAAATTACCGATTCTTTTTTGTAAGCTTTACTTAAGAAATCTCTAGCGCCAATAAGAGATGAATTCCTTATAACCTCCTGCACTTTTAATAGTCCATTTTTTGGGTTGTTTTCAATGACATCTAATGATGCCAGTTGCATAAGCGCATCACTAATATCCAGCTTAGAGTCCACTTCTTTTGCCATTGCTAAAGAACTCTCAAGTTCTTTTCTAGCCAAAAAATATTTTTTCTCCTTGCTATAGATCAACCCAAGTGAAGCTTTTGCTTTTAGTAAAGCCAGCTTATTATTTACTTCTTTTGCCACTGAAATAGAATTTTCAAATTGTTTTTTTGCGTTATTTAGATCATTTAAATTGATCAACGCAGATCCAGCGTTATTAGCAGCATAAGACATGTAAAATTTATCGTCAAATTTTTTGTAAATACTATATGCATCAGTAGCATATTCATAAGATTTTCTAAAATTTGATTGAATAGATTCTATACTGGAAAGCTGATTTAATGCGTCTGCTTTTCTAATACTATCATTGGTTTTTTCAAAGAATCGAAGTGCATTTAATGTTTCTTTTGTAGCAATTATATAATTGCCTTTATTTATATAAATTTTACCAAGTAATTCATATTCACTTCCAATTAGGTTCCAACCTTTTAAATTTTCTATATCTTTCTTATTAGTATATGTCTTGAGATTTTTATTTATGTAACTAATAGCCTTATCGTAGTTTCCCTGCAACCTTTCTATATCGGCAAGCATATGATTGGAAAACAAAAAACCTTTATTACTTTTTATCACTTCAAATATTTTTTCAGCTTTTAAGTAGTGATAGGTGGCTGAATCATAATCAGCCTTATTGGAAAAATAATTTCCGATCGCCAAATAGCCACCACCTTCTCCATATGCATAATTTATTTTTTTCGATAATTCCAAAGATTCCTTAGCATATTTATAGGCTAGTTCAGGGTCTTTAAACATGATTTTCTCAATCAGTGTATGCAATGTTTTTACTTTAAAACTATCCAACTCTCTAGATTGATAATCTTTAGTTAAACTATCGATCACTTTTTGATTTTGTGTATAGGTAAATTGAAAGCAAATAAGTAGTAATATAATGTTGACTCTTGTTTTCATAAAGGAATGGTTTTATGACAACTAAGATACTTAATAATTCAACCGAAATAGATATTTAAGTCCTCTCTAAAAATAATCTTGTCCAGAAGAAGTCCATGATTTTAGAGCTCATTAAAATAGAGATACTTTTTTAACAATCACATTGTCAGATTTTTAAAATTAAAATTCCAACTTTTAAATTTTTGATGTCCATGTTAAAAATCTTTAATTTTTCTACCGTTGTCCATGGTTTGTCCATGTCCATAATTAGTCATTGGCATCTTTCTGGCATAGCTTTGATCATATGAATCCATAAAACTATTAATTATGAAAAAGCAGCAAAGCATCATTGGTAAATTTGCAGTACTTCTACTACTATTTTCCGTTCATCTCAGTGCATCTTCTAAGTCATTGCCATCAAATGAGGCCCTTGAAGAAACAGTTCGATTAAAATTAAACGAACTCATTGGCAATAAGAATTACAGCTTTGAGTCATTGAATGCACACGAATCAGGAAAAGGATTAAAAGGTATTGGTACTTTTTTTAGTAAAAAGAATGTCGGTTTTACTATATATTATGATACACTTAGTCAAAACGCATCTTTTGAATTAGACTTGCCAAGCAATGCTAAAATTGGACTGAATAAAAATGATGTAAAATCTTTAACGGGAGCGTCATTTAAAAATATGATCCCGAAAGCATTAAGAAAGGGCTTGTCATTAAGAAATTTTAACTTCAAGTTTAATAAAGAACGAAAAGAAATTTCTGAAGTAGACTTAACATTCGATTTTCTTAAAAATTGGGAACTCTTACGTTTTAATAAATTTTCATTAAACAACATTAAAGTTGTACTAAATATAAAATATCCGAAAGAAGGTGAAAAGAAAGCGTCATCTGCAATTTTAGAAGGCTTAACAAGTATCGCTGGTAAGCCTGTTCTATTTTCGGCTAACTTAAAAGAAGATCAAAAAAGTATTGAATATGTAGCAACGGTAAAAGACATTAACTTTAAAAGTAGTCTCATATCGTTGGTTGGAGATGCCAGCTTAGGAGGTATCTCAATCCCCGAAAAACTGTTTGATATTAAATTACCATCCACTCAGCTTACAGTAAAGCCAGGTGCTAAATCTATCCTATTTAATTCAGTTGCAACATTCGGTGTTGTTGATGGATACATTAATAAGGTTGAAAAACCAAAAAGAGGGAATAAGAATTATAGTTACCTACTTACGATAGCACCACATAAAGATGCTAAATTATCTAAGATTAGTGATAAGCTAAAAATTTTAGACAAGATAGATCTTTCGAAGCAACTTATAGTTTTATCATCAGAAGCAAAAAGTAAAGAAGAAAAAGACAAAACGCCATTTAAAGATAAAATTGGTGCCGGTGTAAAAAAAGGTTTAAATATGGTAGCCAATTTCGACCTTACCAAAATAAAGCTTGATCATTTGATCGGAGTTAAAAACTTAGTCGTTAGTTCACCTATAGGTGCAAAACTAGATCAAATAGTACTAGAAAGCTCATTAGATACGAATGTTGAAATTGGACCTACTGCTACGTTGTCTAATGTTATTTTTAGATTAAAACCGTCACCGAAAGATTTTTCAATTTCTTTGTTAGGAGAGATGTCTACTAAAATTGGCACAGACGACCTTATTTTTCAAGGGGGTGTGGAAGTAGTACTGACCGATCAGACCTTGAATTTTTTAGCAATGATGAAAGGTCAATGGAATGACCCTCTTGGTGCAAAAGGATTGTCGGTAAAAGATGTAGGTATCCAATTGGGGGCTAGTTTCACAACTACGCCTATTCCATTACCAAATATTGCTTTATCAGGTGAAGTTTTTATTGGAAGCTTTAAAGGGGGAGCAACGGTAGCCATAGATACGCGCAATCCTTCTAAAAGTATGCTATCAATGAATTATAACAAAATATCGTTGTGGGATTTAATAGATTTGGTAACTAGTCCATCCATTAAAAGTAAAATTAATCCAAAGTTTAAAAATACTTTACGAAATTTTTATTCTGAAAATGTACTTATGGAAGTAGTTCCAGTTTCAATGCAGGTATTTGATAAATATTATGAGGCAGGTTTTAGAATGAATGGTGGTATTTCTTTAGGAGGGTTAAAAGGAGAGGCTGGATTTGATATTGATTACACGAATGGAATTACAGCTTATGGAGCCGTTGACCCTATTAAAGTAGCTTTTTTCGAATTTAAAGGTGCGAATGGCAAACCACGACCGTCATTTTCATTGAGTTTAGAGAAAAATAAAACACCAACGATAATTGCGAATGGAGGTGTTAAATTATTGGGTATTGAAACTTCAGCCGATGTGCATTTAATGGATAATGGTTATAATTTCATGGTAAATGGCAAAGTTTTTAATCTATATCAGGCTACGATAAAGGCCAAAGGAACAAATTTAAAGAAAGCAGAAAATATGGAACTTGATGTGGCTCTTAAAAATGACTTTTCGGGTATAGTAGAAAGAGAATTGAAGAATTTTGTCGCAGCAAAAACTTCTAAAGCAGTCCAAAAATTAAGGACTGCGAAATCGAATGTTGCTAAAGCGGAAAAAAAAGTGAATGAAAGTGATCGTCATGTTGCGAATGTTAGGCGAATAGTAATAGCCGACCAAGCAAAAGATCGTGCTAAGATTCAGAATGCGCGTAACAAAGTAAATGCTGCGCAGGCGAAAGTAAATCAATTGACGGCTAAAATTAATGCGTTAACGCGTCAACGAGATGCTTTGAAAAAATTTAGCCCTAAAAGAGTTCCGTTGAATACAAAAATTGCAGCTACAAAAACCGCGAGGTTTACGGCTACAAAAACGCTCAATGGCGCAAAACATGTGTTAAATGGTTTGACAAAATTAAACATTGACCCGAATAAAGATGGGCGACTCATTTCGGCAAAAGCACTACAAAAAACTGCAAAAAGTACCTTAAAAGGTGCTCAACACGCGTTAAATGGTTTAATATGGACTTTAGGAAAAACGGGAGAAGTGGGGTCTTTTATTATAGAGAAAGGATCAGATGCCGCAGTTAAAGTAAAAAAAGCAGGTTTCAAAGGAGCTTTGGGAAAAGTGAATGGAGCGAAGGTAGATTTAAACCTTGAACTGGATTGGTTAAATAAAAGAAGAAGTCTTAATGTTAAAGTGGATCTGAGAAATATGAAAAATGAAATTTTAAATATTGGGAAAACGCTATTAGAAAAATAATAAAGAGCCAAGTTTTTTTGGATTCTCCTAGCGCACTATAAACGCTAGACTAAGCTGCAGGAAACTGCGGCTTTTTTAAGTTAATGCAAGGTTTAATGAAAATAAAACAGGCAGCATTAAAAAATTATTAGTCGATAAGTTAGGTAATAGTAATCTAAAAGTAGATGGAGATACCTATAGGTGGGTAAAAAATAAGAATGGAGAAAAATTATATGATTTTAAACTAACAGAAAATACGTTGAAAATATATGTATATAAAGAATATGCACGTGCAACTGTAGTAGAAATGATAGATGAGTTTGGTAGTGTTTTAAAAGATGCTATTTCAGGTTCATACTCGAAAAAAGAAGAAAAAAATAGAGCAGAAGCTGAGCTAAAAAGGGCTCAAAAAAATTTGGAACGAGCTAAAAGAGATTTAGAACGTGCAAAAAGAAAATTGAAGAATTCATAACAAGAATGGTTAATATTTTGATATAAAGGCGTGTCATTGTTTTGAAATAACGCGCCTCTTCTATTTTTAGAGTTCTATTAAATAATTATACACATCTGTTTCTTTTCCTATGCCTAATTTTTTCTTTAAACGGTACTTAGATTTGAGCACACTATTGTGTATTACTCAGAATTTTTTTGGTAGATCTGCGAACTGATCAAATTAAGAAGTAAAAGAACTAAAAAAAAGGCAGCGTCATTAATATTCTTAAAGTACTAACGTCTTAGGGAGAATTTGCATTTAATTCCCGTGTTAAAAGGTAAAGAGGGTTGTACTTCGAACTTTTTACATAATGACCACTGCCCGCATATTGTTAGTTCAAATTTACAAATTTATTTGTTTTTCTATTAGATAAATAACTACTTTGTATAATGTGTTGCTGCTAAGGTAATTAGTCATTTCTCTTTGTTATACTAATAACTACTGTTTTCGAAGCAGGTGTGTTACTAGTGTGCGCAACACTTTTTAACGGAACCAAGACATTCGCTTCAGGAAAATACGTAGCAGTACATCGTCTAGGAATAGAGTAGGGTATCACGAGAAATTTTTGAGCAACCCGCTGTTCTCCATTGAAGTGAGAAATTAAGTCTACTAGTTCTAATTTTTGTAAACCTTGTTCAACCATATCTTGTGCATTCATAAAAATAACACGACGCTCATTTAATACGCCTCGGTATCTATCATCTAAACCATAAATAGTGGTATTGTATTGATCATGTGTACGAATCGTCATCATGATAAATTGATCTTTTTCTAAGGTAACATCCGAAATAGCATTGATTGTAAAGTTGGCTTTTCCGGTATGAGTAGGAGTGAAATCTCCCTTTCTTGAATTGTTGGGCAAATAGAATCCGCCTTTTTTGCGAACTCGTTCATTGTACCGATCAAATCCAGGAATGATTGCCTCAATCTTATCACGAATCAAATCATAATTGGTCACAAGTTTTGACCATTCAACGGTTGAATTTTTTAAGGTCGCTTCAGCGATACCAGCAACAATTGCGGGCTCACTTCGTAACTCATCAGATAAAGGTGCCAAATGGCCATTAGATTGGTGCACAACACCCATAGAATTTTCTACACTTACAAACTGCTCTCCACTTTCTTGAATATCTCTTTCCGATCGTCCTAAACATGGTAAAATTAGTGCTTGCTTACCGTGGATGACATGACTTCTATTTAATTTTGTAGAAATATGAACCGTTAAATCACAGTTTCGCAAAGCTTCGGCTGTGTGCTCGGTATCGGGTGTGGCCGAAATGAAATTTCCACCCATGGCGATAAATACTTTAGCTTTTTTGGCGTGCATTGCTTCAATAGCATCAACTACATCATATCCGTGCTCACGAGGAGCATTGAAGTTAAATTCTTTGTCTAGGGCATTTAAAAATGCTTCTTTGGGTTTCTCCCAAATACCCATTGTTCTATCACCTTGTACATTCGAGTGACCGCGCACGGGGCAGGTTCCAGCTCCTTTTTTACCTATACTACCTTTAAGTAACAATAGATTTACAATCTCTCTAATATTATCGACTGCATTTTTATGTTGTGTCAAACCCATAGCCCAGCAAACAATCACCTTTTTGCTTTTTGCAATAAGGTCGGCAGCCTCCTGAACTAGATTTTTTTCAAGGCCGGTATTCTTGATAAGTTCTTCTACGTTGTATTGTTGTATATCAGCCAAAAATTGATCAAGCCCTTGTGTCTTTTCTTTAATGAAATCAGTATCAAAAATACTACCTGGATTTTCTTGTTCTTTTTCTATGAGAAGTAATAAAATGGCTTTGAGCAACGAAACGTCTTCATTTATTTTTACTTGTAAAAAGATGTCAGTGAGGCTTTCTCCAGAAAACCACTTCATTGGCTTTTGGGGATTCTTAAATTTCATCAAACCTACTTCGGGCAGCGGATTTACAGTAATAATTTGACCTCCATTTCTTTTAGTATCTTCTAAGGCCGAGAGCATTCTAGGGTGATTTGTTCCTGGGTTTTGACCCATCACAATGACTAAATCTGCATGATTAAAATCGTCTAGCGTCACAGATCCTTTTCCAATACCTAAGGTTTCTGAGAGTGCCGAACCACTAGACTCATGACACATATTTGAGCAATCTGGTAGATTGTTAGTACCAAACTGTCGAACAAATAATTGGTACAAAAAGGCAGCCTCATTACTCGTTCTTCCTGAAGTATAAAAAATAGCTTCGTTGGGAGAATTTAGTGCATTTAATTCCCTACCCATAAGGTCAAAGGCTGCTTGCCAGGAAATTTTTTCATAATGAGAACTGCCAGGTTTTAAAAGAACAGGATGTGTAATACGTCCTTTCTTTCCTATTTCGTAATCAGATAATTTTGCCAAATCTTCTACAGAATGTGAAGCGAAAAAAAGTGGTGACACTCTATTTTTCGTAGCTTCTTCGGCGATTGCTTTCGCTCCATTCTCGCAATATTCGGCTAAAAAGGCACGTTTTGCGTCAGGATCTGGCCAAGCACAACCTGGGCAATCAAAGCCATCTGTTTGATTTATCTTAGATAGTAAGCCAATTCCCTTCACCAATCCTACTTCTTTTGAAATATGTTTAAACGTAGATTGAATAGCTTTTACACCAGCTGCCGAAGTAGGTACTTCGGTAAGTTTAATACCTGTTAGGTTTTCTGGTGGTTGTGCATTTGTTTTTTTCGTACTCATAGACCTATATAATGAGGGTTGGCATAAATTGTTGCTTTTTCATTTCGACTAAATCCAATGAGACAAATACCAAACTCTTTGGCAAAATCAACAGCCAATGATGAGCAGGCAGAGACTGCAACAATCAAGGGTATTTTAGCGATAAAAGCTTTAGAGACTATTTCATATGATACTCTTCCACTAACTAGAATGCAAGCGACTTGTTTTAGTTGGCGCGTATGTAATAAATCGCCTACTACTTTATCTAAAGCGTTGTGTCTTCCAATGTCTTCTTTAATACTTAATAATTTTTTATCGGCATCAAAAGCAGCTGTCGCATGCGACCCACCTGTGGCTAAAAAAAGACTCTGATGTGCTTTCATTTGAACATACATTTCATGTATGTCTGATAATATCAATGAACTTTGATGATCTAAAGGTTTTCCCGAAAGGGTGATATCGTCTAATTGTTGTTTTCCACAAATTCCACAAGAGGATACCGAAAGTAATGTGCGTTTATTTAAATAACCCTTTCCCAATGATTCGGGAGGAATGGTAACATTAATGATTGAAAATCCGTTTGTATGTTCCTCAACATTTTTGATACTTAAATCGCTCGTACCTTTATAGATATCTTCAGCATAGAGTAGACCCCTAATTAAAGAGAGGTCATCATTGGGTGTGCGCATAACCACTGTATATGGTTCTTCGTTAATGTTTATTTGAAGCGCTGCCTCTACAACCAAATCGTCTTTTACCTTACTATTGGAAGTATTTTTAGTCTTTATTGCTTCATATACTAATGACCGCATCCCTGAGAATTTGTTATGTAAAGTTAAGTTTTTTAAGGCTATTGACAAACAAGAATGTAAGACTTAAATTTTTTTTTAAAATAAATGTGACTTCTCAAAGAAGTATGTGTCATATAAGTGTATGAGATAGTTTTTTTTGATTGCTATGAGAGAGAAACTGCAAATTGTTTGAGAAAAAGGGACATGTGATTTTGAGACTTCAGTATATTAAATACTGGAGTCTTTTTTTATAAGACCTTTTGGCATAGAATTACAATGAGGCTATTTTCAATATTTGTAGTAAAAAACAAATAATGATGACCACCCTCTTTTAGTTTGGTCCTTTTTCGTATTTGCGCTACGGTATCAGGAAAATTTCTTGTAGTGATATTCCCTTTTTGAGATGGAATTAATTTTTTAAGTTGTTTTCTATCATAGTTGATAATATGTTCAATTTTAAATGATCTCCCAGGAAAATCAATCAAAGTTTCAGAGGTATATAAATGACTGTTCTTATGCAACTTTGAAACACCTAAAGTAGAAAGGTCGTCAAATAATCCGGCTTTCAGAATAGCCGCATTTGGTTCATATAAATATGCCTTAGGTAATGAAAATTCAATTTCTTTAGGTTGCTTAAAGTAAGCTTCAAAATGATCTTGCTTTGAAGCTGTAATATTTACGGTTTTTAAGCTAATGGTATCACGATATTCTTTTTTTAATATAAAGAGCACTTCTTTTACTTCATTATGGATGGCAACAACGTGAATGTCTTTTACAAAAGATAATTCGTTCACAGCTTGTGTAATATCAAGCATAGGTGAGACTTTTAACAATATATCATTTGAATGCCGAAAGAGTAATTCTAAGTTTTTTGGAACGTTGGGGATACAGTCTTCCAACATAAAAACTTTGCCTTTGCTTTCATTTCTTCTTGACGGATCAACATATATCCAATCAAATTTTTGCTGCGAGGCTATAAAAGTAAGCCCGTCACTGGCAACAGTCTTAACATTTTTGCAATGAAGTTGTGCCAAATTGTGAGATACCATCATAGACAGATCTTCATTTATTTCGCAATGAACGACTTCTTTAAATCGTTTAGAAAATTGGTACGTATCAATACCGAAACCACCCGTTAGATCTATTAATGAATCACCAGAGACTAAAGAAGATTTATAATTGGCCGAAATTTCTGACGAAGTTTGCTCAATATTTAGTTTGTTAGGATAGTATATGTTTTTGGTATTAAACCAAGTAGGTAATTTGTCTTTGGTCTTTTTTTTGGCTTCAATTTGTTCTACTAGTTCTCGAATAGTAACATCTGCAAAAGGACTCCCTTTATAAAGTACTTTAGAAATATCAGATTGAAGATGATGATTTATAAAGTCTTGAACTTCTTTATGTAAAATTCTTGAATTCAAACTATAAATCCTTCGTCAAGGACCTTACAATTTTATTATCGGCTAAAAATTCTTTTAAAATAACTTTCAACGCGGTGTACATAGGTACTGCCACAATCATTCCAGTGATGCCAAAGAGTAAACCACCTATTATAATAACTAAAAATATCTCTAATGGATGCGCTTTTGTAGCCTTTGAGAAAATTCTTGGTTGACTCACAAAATTATCGATCATTTGTGCTACAAAATAAAAAATCATTACATAAATAGTCGTCGGTAATATTTGGGTTTGAAAGTCTTGATCTAAGTGGCTAGTCATCGTTAAAATGAGCATGATGGCGCCACCAATAAGAGGTCCTACATATGGTATCAAGTTAAGTAGCGCACACAAAAAGGCAATCACAATGGCATTGTCAACTCCAAATATGAGCAATATAATGGTGTACAAAACGAACAATATGGTAATCTGCGTAAGCAAACCAATAAAATATCTCGATAACAAGTCTTCAATTTTTTCTAACGATGCAGCAAACCGCCCTTCTGTTTTATCAGGAACTAAAACCATTAACCCATTGTGAAGAAGTTGACTATCTTTCATAAAAAAGAAAGCTATAAAAAGCACCGAGAATAAACCAATACTTAAACTACCAACGGCGCCAATTACGTTGTTCAATAAATTTGGAACGGCCTTGAAGTTAGAAAAGATATCTACAGTTTTTAATTGATCTAGTACATTGATACCACGCGAAACAAAATAATCATTTGCCTGATTCAACAAATTTTCAATATTGTATTGCAATTCATGAATATCTAGCAAAGATAAATTTCTGCTTTGCTTGGCAATTAAGGGTATGAACATTGATATGAGTCCGAAAACCATACCTAAAAACAACACCATGGTCGAAATAACAGCAAGCGTGTTCGGAAATTTTAATTTTCGTTTCAAAAATCGAATGATTGGTCTACCCATCAATGATAAAACAGCGGCAATAATAATATAGATAATTACCGAACGTGTTTTGTAAAGAAAAAATAGAAGTAACCCAGAACCTATTATTATAGAAAGAGCTCGTAAGATGCCGTTGCTAATCGTTTTTGAATTCATATCTGGTAAATATATGAAATTATTGAAATGATGAGCACGCTTATTTTTCTATATTTGAAATATAAATCTACTGTTGTGCCGAGTTATTTTTTTTTACAAATAGACGTTGATAATGAAATATTATCTTTTTACGGTTGGTGGCAATTTGCCGTTTGTTTGTTTGCCTTTGTTGGTTTGTTAGCAATTTGGTGGCACATTGGTAAAAGACAAAATGATTTTGGGCAAGTCTGGTTGGCGCTTTCGGTACTTTGTTGGAGTATTTCTGGGGCAGTAGAGGTATATTATACTCAAAATCTGATAAGGGTTGATACTTCTTTATTAGATGGTTGGCGAAGTATTTTATCACTGCTAAATAGCTTATTTATTTTATTAGCGCTGCCTTGGTTTCGATATTTACCAAAACCAATAGAAGATATTATTAAATCAAAATTTTGGATTTATATTGTAGGATTGCCTTTTTTGTTTTCGATAGTCCCTACCATTAGTAAAATGGCTTTAGGTTCATCACTGCGCGTTATAAGTGAGTTAGATGTATATTATGCCTTATTAACTTTAGGTTTTTTGGGGTATGTATTATGGGAATCTTTTGCAAAGAGAAGATTAAAAATATTGGCATGGCTATCTCTTATGACAATTGCAATCACATTAATTGCTCAGTTCTATAAATTGACAGACTCATCAATAAATCTCACTTTATTCTCAGCCATTTTTAAAACATCATTAATCATGTTATTTTTTGCTTTGGCGTTGAGTTGGGTGAAAGAATTGGCCGAAAATGTGATACCTGAATCTCGAAACTTTTTTCTTCATTTTAAAAGACAAAAAAAATCCAATGGAAAGTTAGAGCAATCTGTTTTGCTAAAAGGACTACCGGGAGCAACAGGTCGTAAGGTAATTTTAACACCTGCTTTATATGAACTTTTCTTAAAGTTTGCATCGAGAAAGAAAGAGAATAAAGAGGATTGGTTAGAGATAAAACCTAAGAATTTTGATGTAGAGAAATCATATGACATTAATGATTACAATGAGATTAAAAGATTGCTAATTGCTTTATTAGACGGTATTTTTGGTAAAGAAAATTGGACGAGAGATCATCACCTCATACCCTTAAAGAATAGCCTTTTTGAAATGTCAGAAAAGCGAGAGCGAAAAATTCGCTTGGCGCTTCCTCCACAAAATATATCCTTATAAAAAATAGCCGAAGCTTTTATTTTATCCAACCTTGTCAGTAAGCTTTTTACTGACAATTAGAACTCTTTTCCGACTTTTTTGAGGTGTTCGCATTTAGAAATGCAAATTGTGGCCGAACTATAAAAACTCACAAATGAATTTGACAAAAAAACAGTACCTAAATATTGCACTTTGGGTATCAATGCCAACAATAACAAGTGCCCAGGAGAAAGGCTTAGATGAACAAATAAATGACGCTTTTATGCCCTTTGCCATTTGGTGGGAAAACTTAATTTTTACAGAGATTATGATTGCTGGCTTTGGAATACCCGTTGTACTAATTTTATTGCTTTCTGGAGCTTTATTTTTTACACTCTACTTTGGCTTTGTAAATGTCAAGCATTTCCCAACAGCAATACAAGTAGTGAGAGGGAAATATGATGATTTAGAAAAATTGGATCTCTCCTTAAATGCTCAAGTTCATCAAGTTGACGGTGATATCATAGATACAGTTAAAGATGAAAGTCATCATGGCGAGGTGAATCATTTTCAAGCATTGGCCACGGCAGTTTCAGGTACTGTTGGTTTAGGAAATATTGCAATGGTAGCGGTTGCTATTTCTATTGGAGGTCCGGGAGCAACATTCTGGATGGTCGTGGCCGGATTATTAGGAATGTCATCAAAGTTCGTTGAATGCACGCTGGGTGTAAAATACAGAGATATTGATAGTGAAGGAAATGTATTTGGAGGACCAATGTATTACCTATCTCGAGGGTTAAAAGAACGTGGTTTTAAATATATTGGTAAGTTCTTGGCTATTACCTTCGCCGTTTTATGCGTAGGGGCTTCTTTCGGAGGTGGAAATGCTTTCCAAACGAATCAAGCGGCGGCTCAAATTATTGATCGATTCGGAATAGAAGGTGCTGCTTCAGGCAGTATGATTGGTCTAATCTTCGCTATTTTGGTAGGTATTGTTATTATTGGTGGGATCAAGCGTATTGCGAAAGTTACTGAGAAAATTGTTCCTTTCATGGCTGTACTTTATGTTGCAGCAGCGTTGTTCATCATTTTATCTAATTTCTCCTATGTAGATGATGCATTTTCTTTGATTTTTAATGAGGCTTTTACACCAAGAGCAACCATCACTGGAGGCTTCATTGGAGTTATGATTCAGGGGTTTCGTCGCGCTGCATTTTCTAACGAAGCAGGTGCAGGTTCAGCAGCAATTGCGCACGCAGCAGTGAACACAAAATTCGCCGCCTCTGAAGGGTTAGTAGGCTTACTAGAACCCTTTATTGATACGGTACTAATTTGTACGATGACGGCTATTGTTATTATCATGTTTAATGTAGATGGTGCATTTGTTTATGGTGATGTTGTGAATGGCCAAGCCTTATTAGCAGATGGCAGTAGAGCGGGAGGTGTAAATTTAACTTCTATGGCTTTCGACAGTGCCATTCCAGGATCTTCATATGTGTTGGCCATTGCGGTAGTGCTTTTTGCCTTTTCGACCATCTTATCTTGGTCATACTATGGTTTGCAATCGTGGAAATATTTATTCGGTCGAGGACGGTTGACAGATTTAACCTATAAAATTATATTCTTAATATTTACTGTGCTAGGAGCAGCAGTAACCTTAGATGCGGTAATTAAATTTTCGGATGCCATGATTTTAGCACTGGTATTTCCTAATATGATTGGTCTTTTGTTTCTGTTTCCTAAGGTGCGCGAGGAGTTGAAAAAGTATATAAATATGATTCATACAAAACTAAATTAATGGACTGAGTTATTATCTAATATTAGAATTAATTAGAATGTTTTTCTTTATCTTTAGAAAGTAAAACGAAATTATAATTCTTCAATTAACGCACCCTAAATGAAAACAATTTTTAAATTATTATTTGTTGCAATATTCGTACTACCATTATGTTCAAATGCAACCATTCAACAAGAGACTAAATTAATATCTCAACCCGCAATAAGTAACGACCATATAGCATTTATTTATGCAGAAGATCTTTGGGTTGCGAATCGCGACGGTACAAATCCACGACGGTTAACTATCGATGAAGGAATAGAATCATCTCCAATTTTTTCTCCAGATGGTAAAACGATTGCTTTTGGAGCGCAATATGATGGTAATTTAGATATTTATGTGGTATCTGTGAAAGGAGGAGTTCCGAAAAGATTGACATGGCATCCATATTTTGAGGGGATACAAGATTTTTCACCTGATGGGAAAAAGGTGCTGTTCTTTTCACAACGTAATTCCCATACAAATAGACACGCTCAGTTATTTGAAGTGAATATCGATGGTGGGGCTATTAATCAGTTAAAAATTCCGAATGCGTTTTCATCAAGTTATTCTAATGACGGTAATCATATTGCTTACAATCCGCTCTATGAAGTTTTCAATCAATGGAAACATTATCGAGGAGGTACTGCATCACGCATATGGATTTACAATAAAAAGACCCATAAAGTAGAAGAAATTTCAAAACCTAGTGGCGGAAGTAACGATGCGAAACCGCAATGGGTAGGTGATCATGTTTATTTTAGAAGTGATAGAGATGGAGAGTTTAATTTATATAGCTATCACGTAAAATCGAAAGAAGTGAAAGCCTTAACGAGTTTTAAAGATTTTCCGGTACTAGATCTGTATGCCTATAAAGGAACGATTATTTTCGAAAGGGCTGGGCAATTGCATACCTATGATATTGACTCGGGCACTGTAAATACCCTTAACATAAAAATTAACACCGATTTACTTGAATTGCGTCCGCGCTATGTTTCAGGTAGAAACTATGTACGTTCGGGAGGTATTTCACCTTCAGGTGCGCGAGCTGTTGTAGATTTTAGAGGAGACATCATTACAGTACCAGCGAAAAAAGGAGATGATAAAAATATAACAAATACGCCGGGAGTTCATGAAACGTATCCTCAGTGGTCACCAGATGGTAAGTCGATTGCTTATTTTTCTGACGCTTCTGATGAATATGCATTGCATGTACAATCTACCGTAACAAATACTGTTATTAAAATTCCGTTAAACGGAACAGGCTTTTATGCATATCCTCATTGGTCTCCAGACAGTAAAAAAATTAGTTTTATAGATAATGGTCGTAATTTGTTTGTTGCAGATGTTGCGAGCAAGAAGGTAGATAAAATTGCACAAGACGAACGCTACGTTCCAGGGCCATACAGAGAATTGTTTGGAAGTTGGTCTCATGATTCTAAATGGATAGCATATACGTTAATTACAGATACTAGCTTTGAAAAGGCATTTTTATACTCAGTAGACTCCAAGAAATCTCGTGCTGTTTCTGATGGATTATCAAGTGTTTCTGAACCTGTTTTTGATCCAAGTGGAAAATATTTGTACATGTTGGCGTCTACGGATGCAGGACCAGTAGTGAATTGGTTTGATCAATCGAGTATTGATATGAGAGCGACGAATTCAATATATGTGGTGACACTTCAAAAAGATGTAATATCCCCTTTAACAAAAGAAAATGATGAAGAAGAAATAGCCGCTCCAAAGGAAAAGGAAGATGAAAAGAAAAAAGGTATTTCTAAAGACACCAATATGACTATTGATTGGGACGGTTTTGAGAGTAGAATTATTTCGTTACCTGTGAGTCCTGGTCAGTATCGCAGTTTAGCGGTAGCGAAAGAAGGTGAATTATTCTATTTATCAACTAGTAATGGTACTACAACTTTAAAGAAGTATGATTTTAAGAAAAGAAAGGAAGATGATATAATGCCTGTAGATGCTTTTCAAATTGCCAGCGGAGGTAAGAAGATGTTATACCTATCGAATCGTACTTGGAAAATTTCTAGTTTAGGAAAAAAATCTGACAATGGTCCTTTGAATTTTGGCGCTATTAAAGTAAAAATAGACCCCAGAAAAGAATGGAATAATATCTTCGAAGAGGCTTGGAGAGTAAACCGAGATTATTTC
The DNA here is from genome assembly GCA_947500525.1 of uncultured Flavobacteriaceae bacterium. GTDB lineage: Bacteria > Bacteroidota > Bacteroidia > Flavobacteriales > Flavobacteriaceae > Aureibaculum. The sequence goes on from CANMSH010000008.1 coordinate 84,291, forward strand.
TATGATCCTGGAATGCACGGCGTAGATTGGGATGCTATGAAAGTAAAGTATAAAGCGTTTTTACCGCATGTATCATGTAGAAGTGATTTATATACAGTAATGGGATGGATGTTTAGTGAACTTGGTGTTGGCCATCATAGATTTGGAGGAACGGGAGACAGACTTCATAGACCTCAAAGAATATCAGGAGGTTTGTTAGGTGCTGATTTTCAAATAAAAAATAATAGATATCAAATTAAAAAAATCTATGGAGGTTTAAATTGGACACCAAATCTAAGATCTCCATTAACTGAGCCAGGAGTTGATGTAAATGAAGGAGATTATATAATTCAAGTAAATGGTAAAAATGTCTTAGGCACTGATAATATTTATAGCTTTTTTGAAAATACGGCGAACAAGATTACGAGCCTTCGGGTAAGTAAAAATAGAGATGGTTCGAAAGCGAGAGATGTAAAAGTCACACCACTTTTTACAGAATGGAGTATCCGAAATAGAGATTGGGTTGAAGGTAATATCAAAAAAGTTGATAAGGCTACCAATGGGCAAGTGGCGTATGTATATGTGCCGAATACAGCCAATGCAGGACATGAATATTTTAAACGTTATTTCTTCCCACAAGCAACTAAAAAGGCAATTATAGTCGATGAACGTTATAACGGAGGAGGTTATCTAGCCGATTATTATATAGACATTTTAAAAAGACCTGAACAAGCATATTGGAATTTCCGTTATGGGAAAGATCTAAAATCACCGAGTGCTTCTATTCAAGGTCCAAAAGTGATGATCACTGACGAAACTGCTGGTTCGGGAGGAGATTATTTACCTTGGATGTTTAGAAAGTTTAAATTGGGAACCATTGTTGGCAAAAGAACTTGGGGAGGACTTGTAGGAGTTTTAGGATATCCTGAATTTATTGACGGAGGATCAGTGACTGCTCCTAATGTAGCTTTTTACAGTGATAAAGGTTTTAGAGTTGAGAATGAGGGTGTAGCACCAGATATCGAGGTAGAGCAGTGGCCAGAACTAACCAATAAAGGACAAGATCCACAATTGGAAAAAGCTATTGAGATTGCGTTAAAAGGATTGAAAGAGAATCCGCCAAAGGAAATGAAACGCCCTGCCTACCCTAATAAAGTTAAAAAGTAGATTTAACTCATTAGTATATAAAAGCAGTTTGAGAATGGTAGCAATCATACTACAGTTTTCAAACTGTTTTTTCTTTTAAAGATTTACTGTAATTTAAAAGATATGGGTAAAATGAAGGAAACATCAATTTTTTCTCCATCGCGTACACCCGGTTTCCATTTTTTAAGTAAGTTAACAACGCGAAGCGCTTCTTTACTAAAAGAAGAGCTCGGTGAACGTAAAATGCGTATGCCTTTCAATGTAGCTTCTTTGGTAACTATAAATCGCACTAAAACTTTACCTTCTTGCCCCATCGCGCGCATGCGCTTAGGGTATTGCATTTTTTTAGCAATAAACTTATAAATAGCTCTATTTCCACCGTCATAAGTGGGCTTTACGAAATAGTCAAAATGGTCAATCTCTTTTCCATTTTCATCATAGCAAGTACCCGAAACAAATTTATTTTCCTTAAAAATGTCTTTCCTTTTTAACTGTTGGTTTTTCTCAAAATAAGTAGTGACTTCACCGTCTAATTTGTCATTTTTATAAGACTCCTGAATTTTGAGTTCTCCGTTGTCATGATAAATCTTTAAAAAGCCGTCTCGAGTCCATTTTTCTATAGAATCATTGTTTCTGTTAATATTCGAATATTCGATTTCTTTAAAAAGTCTTCCGTTCGGTTCAAAATATTTGATCACACCACTTCCTTGAATCGTATCGGTGAAAACGTAGTGTTGAATTGTTACTGCATTGATACTATCTGTTTCTCTGCCAACATCATTAAAATAATGTTTTTCGATTTTTTGTTGCCCTTGACTAAGCATCGAAATTATCAAAAAAGTAAAAAGTAATTTAATTTTCATAGGATACGGTTTCTATTTAAAATTCGCTCGTAAAATGCAATTTGACACTTGGATATTTACTCTGTGTCATTTGAATGGTAAAAGCCGAATCTGCCAAAAACACTAATTGTCCTTGTTTGTCTTTGGCTAAATAGCGTTGTTTTACTCTCTTAAATTCAGCAAATTCTTCATTTTTAGCATCTTCTGGTGCTACCCAGCACACCTTATGCATTGGTAAATTTTCGTAGGTACATTTTGCACCATATTCATGTTCTAAACGATATTGAATTACTTCGTATTGTAAAGCACCAACAGTTCCAATGACTTTTCGTCCGTTTAATTCGAGTGTAAATAATTGGGCGACCCCTTCATCCATCAACTGATCTAAACCTTTATATAACTGTTTCGCCTTCATTGGATCTGCATTGTTTACATAGCGAAAATGTTCGGGAGAAAAACTAGGAATTCCTTTAAAGTTTAATTGTTCTCCTTCAGTCAACGTATCTCCAATCTTAAAATTGCCAGTATCGTGTAACCCCACAATATCACCAGGAAAAGATTCATCTACAATTTCTTTTTTCTCAGCAAAGAAAGCGTTAGGACTAGAAAATTTCAATTTCTTATTATGACGCACGTGTAAATAAGGTGCGTTTCGTTTAAATGTACCTGAAACAATTTTTACGAATGCCAATCTATCCCTGTGTTTCGGGTCCATATTGGCATGAATTTTAAACACAAAACCAGATAGTTTATCTTCTTTAGAATCTACCAATCGTTCTTCCGACATTTTTGGCTGAGGTGGAGGAGCGATGTCAATAAAACAATCAAGTAATTCTTTTACACCAAAATTATTTAATGCTGAACCGAAAAATACAGGCTGTAGTTTTCCTTCAAGATAATCTTCTTGATTAAATGTAGGATATACTTCATATACTAATTCTAATTCATCTCTAAGTTGATTTGCAGAAGCTTCACCAATTATAGAATCTAATTCTGGATTTGTAATATCATTAAATTCTATGCCTTCAGAAACCGTTTGTTTTTTCTCTGCTGAGAATAGATTTAACTTTTTCTGCCATACGTTATAAATACCTTTAAAATCATAACCCATTCCGATAGGGAAACTTAAAGGCGTTACAGTTAATCCTAATTTTTGCTCTACTTCATCTAATAGATCAAAAGCATCCTTACCCTCTCTATCTAGCTTATTTATAAAGACAATCATCGGAATGTTCCGCATGCGACAAACTTCTACCAATTTTTCTGTTTGTTCCTCAACACCTTTCGCAACATCAATCACAACGATAACACTGTCAACCGCGGTAAGTGTTCTAAAAGTATCCTCAGCAAAATCTTTGTGTCCTGGTGTATCCAGAATATTTATTTTTTTGTCTTTGTAAATGAAAGCAAGTACAGATGTAGCAACAGAAATACCACGTTGGCGCTCAATTTCCATAAAATCAGAGGTAGCTCCTTTTTTAATCTTATTATTTTTTACAGCACCAGCTTCTTGTATCGCACCACCGAATAGTAACAATTTTTCAGTCAATGTTGTTTTACCGGCATCTGGATGCGAAATGATTCCAAAGGTACGTCTACGTTGTATTTCTTCTAAAAAGCCCATCTCTAATAATTAGGGCGCAAAGATAAGTTTAATTTGATTATTTGAAAGGTATAATTAGCGAATCACGGTCATGTCGAAAAAAACATCTTCGACTGGCCATTCATCATTCCCGATTTTGACCAAAGCAATCTTTTCTAATGTATCAAATCCTTCAACAATTTCACCGAAAACAGTGTGTTCACCATCGATATGATGACTACCGTTTTTATCTTGAACAAAATAGAACTCAAAAGGTGTTGATACTTTTTTTGGATTATCCTCCCAATCTCTAGCAGCGGCGATGGCACCGTATTTATGTTTTCTATGGGCTCTAAATTCAGATGGAATAGTATATGTCTCATATTTTTTTCTCAGTTTCCTTGTTTTAGGATTTTCGGAATTACCGCCTTGTACCACGAAATCCTGCACAATTCTATGCACACAGGTAGTGCTAAAATAACCGGTTTTCGTTAAGAAAATGAAACTAGCTCGATGCAAAGGAGTATCACGATATAGCTTTATTTTCATATTGCCTAATCGCGTTTCAATTAATACCATGGTCTCCTGGTTTTCTTTTCCATAAAGAGTTAAAAATTCTATGGTATTTTTTCTGTTTATCGTATCAACATCTTTCATGAGATTCGACGTCTTTTTCACACTCGATTTAGCAGGTGCGTCAATTTGCTCAATTTTCTCTTCAACGTTTGAAACGGAAGGTGTTTTTTTTTTCTCACAAGCTAAAAAGATAGGGAATATGATAAACAAATAAACTAGAGCGCGCATATGACTAATATATGCTACAAATATAAACGTATTCCATCTAAAAGGTCGTATTTTTGAATGTTTTTAAAATGTGTTTTTGATGAACAAATTTTTGATTTTAGTTTGTGTTTTGATGCTGTTTTTAGGCTGTGTGAAGAACAAAGAAATAGATCCAACTGTACAAATTATAACTGCCCCAACAGAAGGGAATAGTGCGCAGCCTTTTCTTTTTTCAAACGAAAGAACCCTAATGTCATGGATAGAAAATGAAAAAGACTCTCTCTACACATTGAAATATGCCGAATTTTTGAATGAAAAGTGGGATTCTGCAAGAACGATAGTAACAGGTACAAATTGGTTTGTAAATTGGGCTGATTTTCCTGCGATTGCTGAAAATAATAGCTTGCTCTTAACTCATTTTTTACAAATGTCAGCCGAAGGAACTTATACCTATGATATTAGAATGAAATTGTCAGCAGGAACAAGAAATTCTTGGAGAGATGATTTTCTATTACATGATGATAAAACCAAGTCTGAACATGGATTTGTAACAATGCTTCCTTATCGGGAGACTTCTTTTTTTGCAACTTGGTTAGATGGCCGAAATACTGTTGGAGGAGAGAAACATGGTGCAAATGGAGCTATGACATTAAGAGCCGCTGAAGTAACATCGAATGGTATAGTAATTGATGAATTAGAATTAGATGCCAAAACATGTGATTGTTGTCAAACGGGAGCCGCAATAACGAAGAACGGACCTGTAGTGGTTTATCGTGATAGATCAGATGATGAAATTAGAGATATTTATATAACACGTAAAGTTGATAGTATATGGTCTAAACCGAAGCCTGTTTTTAGCGATAATTGGAAAATAGCAGGATGCCCAGTAAACGGGCCTCGTGTCGACGCAATAGACAATATTTTGGGTGTAATTTGGTATACAGGAGCAAATGAAGTTCCTCGTGTGAAACTGGCCTTCTCTAAAAACTCAGGAGTTACGTTTAACGAACCAATAGTTATCGATGAAGTGTTGACGATTGGAAGAGTTGATGTTGCCTTAATCGACAAGAACAACGCCATTGTAAGCTGGATAACCTCTCAAGATTTTAAAACCGTATTAAAAGCAATGAAAGTGAATTTAGAGGGTGAGAAAGGTAAAGAAATAGTAGTGAGTGAAATGAACCCTTCAAGAGCGAGCGGTTTTCCACAATTAGAGATTGTAAACAATAGTGCTTTGTTTGCTTGGACAACAATTTTGAACGATCGAAGTACAATCACTACCGCCACTATTTCGTTAACAGATTTTTAATAGAGTTTAGAAAATTGAACAAATTATAATTCGTAAATTGCCACATAATTTATGGTAGAAGAACAAGTTATTTTAGTGAATGATAAGGATGAGCAAATTGGACTCATGCCGAAATTAGAAGCACATGAAAAGGCAGTATTACATCGTGCCTTTTCTGTATTTGTTTTAAATAAAAAAGGAGAATTGATGTTGCAGCAAAGAGCCGCACATAAATACCATTCTCCAATGTTATGGACGAATACTTGTTGCAGTCATCAACGTGATGGCGAATCTAATTTAGAAGCTGGTAGAAGACGTTTATTTGAAGAAATGGGTTTTGAATGTGACCTAAAAGAAGTATTTTCATTTATTTATAAAGCGCCTTTCGATAATGGTTTGACCGAACATGAATTAGATCACGTCATGGTAGGTGAATATAACCAAGAGCCACGAATAAACAAAGAAGAGGTCAACGCCTATAAATGGATGACTTTAGAAGCTGTTAAAGATGATATTGAGTTACATCCTGAAGTTTATACGGAGTGGTTTAAGATTATATTTGATCAATTTTACAATCACCTTCAAAAAGCAACGGTATCATGATTACAGTGAGTAGAAAAGCACATTTTAATGCAGCACATCGATTGTATAGGAAAGATTGGTCTGATCAGAAGAACGCTGAGGTATTTGGTAAATGTAGCAATCCTAATTTTCACGGTCACAATTATGAATTAATAGTATCTGTTACTGGAAATATCGACGTAGAAACTGGGTTTGTAATTGATATGAAAGTACTTAAAGATTTGATTAAGAATAAAATTGAAAATGCACTAGATCATAAGAATTTAAATATTGAAGTTGCCGAATTCAAAAATTTAAATCCAACCGCTGAGAATATAGCCGTAGTAATTTGGAATAAACTGAGACCTCATATTGATGCTTCCCAAAAGCTTGAGGTAGTTTTGTATGAAACACCGCGAAATTTTGTGAGTTATAGTGGTGTGCACTAGTATTCTGGTCTTTTCTTATTCTTAGAAATAGACATTACCAAACTTTGAGATTTTACAGGAGCGTTTCGCAATTCTGAATTACGGTTTTCCGACAGTACAATCGCATTAAGAAGTAATTTTTGAATTTCAATTTCTGGAAATAACATATAATCGGTTACCGAAATATGTCGTATTAATTTTCCTTGTCCTAATAATTTAATTTGTGAACTAGACAGCTCTGAACCTCGGTTAAATCCAAAATTTACATGATTTTTATACACAGAAAGATGACAAAAAGCATCTTTTAGTTTATTCGATTTTGAATAGCCAATGGCAACAGCGTTATAGTTATCCCAAATCAATTCATTACAATCAGGAGCATTTACTATTATAAAGTTTCTTAACTTTAAGGTTAATTCTTGAACATTTAAAGAGTAAGGTGAAAGGAAGTTCAATAAATCTGGATGCGCCTTCATAGTTGATAAATGTTTGATATCAAAAGTAAGCATATTTTAGAATCACTAATAAAATGATGATATTTGTTTAACCTTACAAGATTTAAATATGAGCTTAAAAATAGGAGATAGAGTACCTTCATTTACCTTAAAAGATCAAAATGGCAACGATTTTAGTATAACAGACCATATCGGAAAAAAAGCGCTGGTTATTTTCTTTTACCCCAAAGATTTTACCCCAGGATGTACGAAAGAAGTATGTAGTTTTCGAGATCAATATGAAGATTTTACAGATTTAGGTGCCGAGGTTATTGGCATTAGTGGAGATGGGAAAAGTTCGCACGAAAAATTTGCCAAAAAATATAATTTACCCTTTACCTTACTATCAGATATAAACAAAGAAGTACGTGCTCTGTTTGGAGTGAAAGCTTCTTTATTAGGTTTGCTCCCAGGAAGAGTGACCTATGTTGTTGATAAACATGGCATCGTACAATTGATTTTTGAAAATCAGTTTGGGGCTGAGAAACATATAACCGAATCATTAGCTATTTTAAAAGAACAGAAATAATGAGTTTAAATTACCCTATAAAGTTTCATCCAATCCTTAAAGAAAAGATTTGGGGAGGAGAGAAGTTGATCAATGTGTTGAACAAAAAATCGAGTAGAAAAAATATTGGAGAGAGTTGGGAGGTGTCTGATATTAAAGGAGATATGTCTATTGTGGCAAATGGTAAATTGAAAGGATTTTCTTTACAAGATTTAATGGTGAGTTATCGAGGTGATTTACTTGGAAAGAAAGTATTCGGAAAATTCAGTTATAATTTCCCGTTATTGATCAAATATATCGATGCCAAAGAAGCATTAAGTATCCAATTGCATCCACATGATAAATTGGCTAAAGAACGACATAATTCTTTTGGAAAAACCGAAATGTGGTATGTAATGCAAGCGGACAAAGGTGGAGACCTTATTGTTGGATTCAAAAAAGATAGCGATAAACAAACATATTTACATCATCTTGATAACAAATCGTTACTCAAAATTTTAAATGTTGATAAGGTTAAAAAGGGTGACGTTTATTTTATTCCTACCGGTAGAGTTCATGCTATAGGAGCGGGCGTAATGCTTGCCGAAATACAGCAAACTAGCGATATTACCTATAGAGTATATGATTGGGATCGTCAAGATAAATATGGGAATTATAGAGATTTGCACACAGATGAAGCACTTGATGCAATTGACTACAAAGCCTTAGATGATTATAAAACAACCTATAAGAAGGAAAACAACAAAACCACAGAGGTTGTTGATTGTAAATACTTTACAACTAATTTTCTCCCCATCCTTGCAAAGAAAGTAAAAATCGATCATTCTGATAAAGATTCCTTTGTAATCTATATGTGTGTGCATGGAAGTGTTCGATTTGATTGCAATGGCGAAAAAACTATTGTGGATAAAGGTGAAACGGTATTAATTCCAGCATCATTAAAAAAATTCAGTATTTATTCCAGGAATAAAGCAGAGTTGTTGGAAGTTTATATAAACCACGAATCTCCAATTCTCAAAGATCCAATATTCGAGAAAAAACGAGCCAAGAGATAATAGAAAATATGACCTCTAACTATAAAGATATCCGGGTTATAGCATTTGATGCCGATGATACTTTGTGGGTTAATGAAACCTATTTTAGAGAGGCAGAAGAAAAATTTGCAGAATTGTTAACAGGCTTTGAAACCAAGAATAAGATAGATCAAGAGCTTTTCAAGACTGAAATGAAGAATCTTGAAAGTTATGGATATGGGATTAAGGGTTTTGTATTGTCTATGATAGAGTGTGCATTAGAGCTTTCGAACTATCATATCGATCAGAAAGTTATCGAAGAGATTTTAGAAATTGGTAAGGAAATGCTCCACAAGCCAATTGAAATTTTAGATGGGGTAGAAGAAACCTTGAAAACATTAGCTCCAAATTATAAGCTCATCCTAGCAACCAAAGGTGATTTATTAGATCAAGAGCGAAAATTAGAAAAATCTAATTTGGGTAGTTACTTTCATCATATTGAAGTTTTAAGTGAGAAAAATCCTTCTAATTATAAAAAACTATTAAAACATCTCGATATACCGCCATCACAATTTTTAATGATTGGTAATTCTTTAAAATCAGATGTATTGCCATTAATAGAAATTGACGCTCAAGCAATTCATATACCCTTTCATACTACTTGGCAACATGAAATAGTCGATCACAATGGTGAAGGGTATAAAACCATCACTAGATTGACAGATGTTATTGAATTGTTAGGTTAATTGTGGTAATTCATGTTATAGAGAATTAAGTAATTTTTAATATAATTTTAAATCTCTGTAAGCTTTATTAGTGTAAATTTGTCGAAAATAAAAATGAAGTATGGCGAGTATAAAGAATTTAAAGAAAGACATTAATTATGTCTTGTCTGATATAATAGAGGAATGCTATGTTTGGCAAATTCTTCAGGAAGATGATAAAAAGTCGGCGAAAGCAGAGAAAATAATAGATGAAACTATTGATACTTTTGATATGTTAATAGAAAAAGTCAATGCAAAAAATGTTGAGAACAAAAAATCTCACTTTAAAGCAATTGGTAAAGAATTGGAAGATAAGGCTAATGGATTGTTAGCTAAAATTCAAAAATTGTAAATTTATATTTTGGGAATAATTTTAACATTAATGTATGTTAAAATTTGTAATTTCGAGAAATAGTTTACGTTCTTATTATAACAATTTGAATTTTAATACCTACAATACGCATGGCTAGAGCAATGTTTGAATACACTAAAACTGTATTAAAAAAGGTCAGTTTTAATGTAGATTTATTCTGTAAAGAATTAGATAAAGCCTTTTCTAGATTGTTACCCTATGAAATAGCGGAACTTAGAATTTGGCTGGAAGAATTTACAGCAAATAAACCTGAATTAACAGTTTGTATTGCTAATTATAGGCAATAAAATAAAAGAGGAACTTTAAAAAAAGTTCCTCTTTTATTTTTTAAGAGGGCTGATAATACGCACATCACTAAATGAAATAACTCCTCTAATAACACCATCAATAGTGCTTTTTAGGGCATCTACTAATTGCATTTTTAGTTGAGACTTATGATAGACCAAAGCTACTTCTCGAGCGGGTGCTGGGTTTTCAAATTCTTTCAGATATTTTTTGTCTTCTTCTTTTAAATCTAAGGTGTTTAAATAAGGTAATAAGGTCATACCCATTCCTTCTTTTGATAGTTTAAGCAATGTACTAAAACTACCACTTTCTAATTTAAATGACTCGGTGGTAGTCGTTTCAAAACTGCGGCAAATATTGATAACACTATCTTTAAAACAGTGTCCATCTTCTAATAATAAAATATCATCGATATTTAAATCATCAACTGTAATACGATTTTTAGAGAATAATCGATGACTTTCACTCATAAAACCAACAAAAGGTTCATAATACAAAACACGTTCATTAATGTTGTCATCTTCTAAAGGCGTACTAGCTATGGCAGCATCTAAATGTCCGTCTTTCAATTTTTTTAACAATTCATTTGTATTTAGTTCTTCAATTTTTAAATTGACTTTCGGATATTTTTTAATAAAATTATTTAAAAATAGAGGTAATAAAGTAGGTGTTATGGTAGGAATGATACCCAATTTGAATTCACCACCAACATAACCTTTTTGCTGATCAACGATATCATGTATTCTATTGCTTTCATCTAAAATCACCTTGGCTTGAGCGATTATTTTATGACCAACTGGTGTGAGTTCAATAGGCTTTTTCTTTCTATTAAAAATAAGTACGTCTAGCTCTTCTTCCAATTTTTGTATTTGCATACTCAAGGTGGGTTGGGTAACAAAACAATTTTCAGAAGCAAGTGTGAAATTCTGATATTCTGCTACAGCTAAGACATATTTTAATTGGGTGATTGTCATTTAATATAAATTTTGATGATAAAATTATGAAATTCATCAATTATATCTATGCAATGACTTTAGATTTTTTCAGATTTAATAAAAATCAAAAAAATTGCGCTTTTTGTTGAGTTCTTCTTCCTGCTTTGCGTACTCTTCAACAGGAATAACTTTTAATAAAGAAGGATGCTGTTCGATGGCAAACTGTAATTGTTCTACAATCTTTTCAACTGAATCATTTTCATAATCAATTTCTAAGGGTTCTTTTATGACCATAGATTGTAAGACATTTCTCTTTTTGAGCATTAATCCTTTTTTGTCGTAGGCTCTTCGAAATCCATCTATAACAATAGGTATAACCACAGGTTTGTTTCTTTTTATAATATGAGCTGTTCCTCTTCTAATTGGTTTGAACGGGGTGGTAGTACCTTGCGGAAATGTAATCACCCAGCCATCTTTTAATGCTTTACTAATACTACTCACGTCCGACATTTTTACCTGTCTATTAACATCTTTACCTTCGCTTCTCCAAGTTCTTTCTATTGAAATAGATCCGGTGTAAGCAAATATTTTAGGAAGAATCCCAGACTTCATCGTTTCTAAAGCGGCTACATAATATAAATTCAGTTTAGGTTGCCATAAATAACCAACATTCTTGATGTTATCATCGCGTCCGCTTAAAGCGGCATTGAAAACATGCATCATGGCCGCAACATCTGCAAAATAAGTTTGATGATTAGAAACGAATAGGACACCACTGTCGGGTAAATTCCTAATTATTTCTGAACCTTCAATATGTAATTTGTTAAATCCCTGATAACGTTGATGAGATATAGCCCCAATGAATCGTATTAAAAACTTTTTAAGGAATAAAGCATTACCAAAAGGATCTTGCTTATATAATTTCATTTAAGTGATAAGTTGTTTAAACAAAAATACAAAAGATATAGCTTAAATACTACTTTAAATAATCTTTAATCTCACTTAGAATCATAGCTGTTGCTCCCCAAACGATGTAATCGTTTAGTTTAAAACAAGGTACATCAATACGTTCCATATATGAAGTACTCATATTTTTAACAATTACAGAATTGTCATCAAGAATATCTTCTAATTTTACTTCAATTAAGTTTGACACTTCATGATTAGCCACAAATTTAGGCCTATAGTCAATCGTACCTAGAAAAGGACTCACCCAGAAATTACTCGGAGGAATGTAGGTTTTTGTTAATTCTTTGCGAATGGAAACGTCTTTCATTAGAACAGCAGTCTCTTCATACGTTTCTCTTAAAGCCGTATATGCCAGATCGATATCTTCTTGTTCAATTTTACCTCCAGGAAAACTTATTTGAGCGGAATGCGTACCATTATAACTAGCTCGTTGCGTTAATAAAAAATAAGTCTCGTTATGTTCATTTGGATAAAAAAGAGCTAATACAGCAGCTTGCTTTGCATCTGGTTTAACAATAGAGTCGATATTTAGTTCTTTGCGAATGGCTGGAGCCATTTTAAATTGAGATGTTATACCGCCCAGGGGTTTGTTTTGTAGCGTAGAAATATGTGTTAAAAATGAATTGAAATCCATTAAATGTTTTAATTTTACAGAAAGCTAATTTACTGTTTAATCTGGTGATTTTTTTAAAAAAAAGTCAGAAAGTATTTAGAATGTCTTACGTCTAAAAATCAAAATCAATTTATGAAAATAGGTATTGTATGTTATCCAACTTTTGGAGGGAGTGGAGTTGTAGCAACAGAATTAGGAATTGCATTGGCGGGTAAAGGTCATGAAGTTCATTTTATTACTTACAACCAACCCGTACGACTAAATGCTTTGTCTAAAAATATTCATTTTCATGAGGTTTTTGTTGAAGAATATCCCTTATTCCATTTTCAACCTTATGAACTGGCGCTTTCTAGTAAATTGGTCGCTATGGTGAAGTTACATGATATCGAGATTTTACATGTACATTATGCTATACCACATGCCTATGCTGCCTATATGGCCAAACAAATGTTAAAAGAAGATGGTATAGAAATTCCTATTGTAACCACTTTGCATGGTACAGATATTACCTTGGTAGGAAGTCATCCAAATTATAAAACGGCAGTAGAATTTAGTATTAACAATTCTGATGAAGTTACCACTGTATCTCATAGCTTAAAGAAAGATACGTTACGTTTATTTAATATTAGAAAGGATATAAAAGTTGTTCATAATTTTATTGATGTTGAGAAATATGAAAAAGCACATAAAGAAGATTGTGTACGAAGTCATTTGGCTCATCCTGATCAAAAAATTCTAACTCATATTAGTAATTTTAGACCAGTAAAACGTATTCATGACGTGGTAGATATTTTTTATCGAGTGCAAGAGAAAATCGACGCTAAGTTATTAATGGTTGGTGATGGCCCGGAGCGAGATCTTGCTGAGAAAAAAGTAATCAAGTTAGGTATTAGTGACAAGGTTATATTTTTAGGAAATAGTAGTGAAGTTGATAAAATATTGTGCCTATCTGATTTGTTCTTATTGCCATCAGAAACTGAAAGTTTTGGATTAGCCGCTTTAGAAGCGATGGCAGCAAATACACCGGTAATATCTACTAATTCTGGTGGTTTGGCAGAAGTTAACAATCATGGTGTTACAGGGTTTTTAAGTAATGTCGGTGACACAGAAGAAATGGCAAACAACGCTATTTCTATTTTAGAAAGTGATGAGACATTAAAAGAGTTTAAAGATAATTCATTCAAATTCGCTCGGCAGTTTTCGCTAGAAACGATTTTACCTCAATACGAAGAAATTTATAGGTCTATAAAAGTAGGTATTTGTTAAATTATTGGTTGTAATAATCTAACCCTTCTAGTAAGAGACTGTGCTCTACAGTACAATCAATTTTAAAATTAGCCAAATCTTCGAGCAGTACAAAATTTACGGTTGATCCAATATTCTTTTTATCGTACTTCATCAAATCTAAAATAGCTACATAATCCTCCTTTTTAATCGTAACCGATCCGAAAAAATCAATAATTGTTGATTTAATACTGGTCAATTCTTCCATTGGAAAATCGAGTAATTTGCAAGAATAATAGCCTTCAACAACCATACCTATAGCGATAGCTTCTCCATGCGTTAGTGTTTCTTTGTATTCACTTTCTAAAAAATAAGATTCGATAGCATGGCCTATAGTGTGTCCGAAATTTAATATTTTACGTAAACCGTTTTCTTTCGGATCTTGCAGGACTACTTCATTTTTTATTTCAACCGAACGATAAATAAGATCATCTAAATTCGCATCCAAGACTTTGGAGTTTACCTTTATTTTGTTCCATAAAGAGGTATCGTATGTCAACCCATATTTTATAATTTCGGCTAACCCAGAATGTAATTCTCTCTTAGGAACAGTTGTTAAAAAGGCAGAGTCAATAATAACCATTTCTGGATTGCTAAATAAACCAATGAGATTTTTTAAAGTACCTAAATCGACTCCTGTTTTGCTACCAACAGAGGCATCTACCATACTTAGCAGTGTAGTGGGAATATTGATGAATTTTATACCCCTTTTAAAGGTTGAGGCTACAAATCCACCAAGATCAGTTACCATACCACCTCCAAGATTGATGAGTAAACTTTTCCGATCAGAATTTAATTCTGTTAGTTTGTTCCAAACTAAAACACATGTCTCTATGTTTTTATGAATTTCGCCGGCTTTTATCTCAATTGTTTCTATGTTTGTGCTAGGCTCTATTTGAGAAATAAAATAAGGCAAGCACTCTTTTTTGGTATTTTCATCTACTAAAACAATAATTTTAGAAGGTTCACTTTTAGATATATAAGAGTTTAATCTTGTAAAAGCCTCTTTCTTAAAATGCACATGATAATTTATAGCTTCGATAGAATTCACTGTAACCTCTGTTTTTTGTAATAAAAGGCGAATTTATTGAAAAATATTGGGGGCAGTAATTATATTTGCTAAAAAGATCGACCTTTCTATGAAAAAAATATTTGAGGATACTGAGACAGCTTTTGCTTTGAAAACAGATACAGAGCTTGATAGAGCCTATTTTTTGTTTAAAATGATTCAGAGTGAACCTTTGGTTAGAATAGGAACGGCAATTACAAATTTTGCTTTAAAAGCACATATGCCTGTTGAACATTTGATAAGAGCCTCTGTTTTTGATCATTTTTGTGGAGGTGTTACCGAAGAAGATTGCTTACCCGTGATTGAAAAGATGTATAGTAAAAATGTACATGCTACTTTAGATTATTCTGTAGAAGGTAAAGAAGATGAAAATCAGTTCGATTTAGCAGAAAAAATTATTTTGCAAAATATCGATTTTGCAAAAGAAAAAGATAGCATTCCATTTGCGGTTTTTAAACCTACAGCGTTCGGGCGCTTTGCTTTATATGAAAAACTAAGCGAAGGAGAAGAATTAACAATAGATGAAAAGGCCGAATGGCAAAAAGTGATCCAACGTTTTGACACGGTATGTAAAGTAGCTCATGAGAAAAATGTTACGCTTTTAATTGATGCTGAAGAAAGTTGGATGCAAGATGCTGCAGATGATTTAGTTGAACTTATGATGCAGACCTATAATAAAGAAAAAGCAATTGTATTCAGTACGTTGCAAATGTATCGATGGGATCGCTTGGATTATTTGAAAGAATTATATAATAGGGCAGAGAAGAAGGGCTTTTATATAGGAATGAAAGTAGTAAGAGGAGCCTACATGGAAAAAGAGAGAGAACGAGCAGAAGAGAATGGATACCCTTCACCAATTTGTAAAGATAAAGATGCAACAGATGAAAATTATGACGCCGCAATTCGATTTATGATGGATAATGAACGATTGGCATTGTTTGCAGGTACCCACAACGAGGCTAGTTCATTATTATTAATGCAATTGGTCCAAGAAAAAAATATTGACAAAAATGATAGCCGATTATGGTTTGGTCAATTATATGGTATGAGCGATCATATAAGTTATAACCTAGCTAAACAAGGATACAACGTGGCCAAATACTTACCTTATGGTCCGGTAAGAGATGTAATGCCGTATTTAATTAGAAGAGCAGAAGAAAACACCTCAGTGGCCGGACAAACGAGTCGCGAATTGAGCTTATTAAAAAAAGAACGCAAACGTCGAAAATTGTAATGATTTCGACAGATGAAATAAAAAGAATATTAGAGAAGAATAGCAAAAGTCTCTTAAAAGAATTAAAGCAAAGCAAAGAACTCGTTGTATTGCTCAACAAATCGGCTTACACCAAGTTAACAGCTAACGAAAAATCTAAAGTAAAATCACAATTATTGGATGTCTTAAAAAGTGTTCCGGCTTTGGCCGTTTTTTTACTCCCAGGAGGAGTTGTTTTATTGCCTATCATTGCTAAGTTAATACCAGATATTTTGCCAAGTGCTTTTAGAGAGGGTGGCGATGAAAAAGAATAGTTATTCGAAAATTACATCTTCATGATGATCAAACCATGACTTATAGAACTGTCGATGTATTTTCTCAACACTATTGCGCTTTACTTTTAACGTAGGTGTTGCTAATCCGTTATCTACCGTCCAATCTTCTTTCATTACTACGACTTTCACCAATTTCTCATGTTTCTCAAGTCGAGGGTTTATTTCTAAAACACTATTCCATAAACTTTCAGAAAATTCGTGGTTACTTTTGGCCTTTCCTGCCAATGATGGTGTTACCAAAGCAATGGGCTGAGGAATACCAGTTCCTACAATACAGATTTGTTCGATATCACTATTTTTTGATAATTCGAGTTCTATTGGCGCAGGAGAAATATACTTTCCTTTATCGGTTTTAAATTGATCTTTAGCTCTTCCAGTAATTGTCAAATAACCATCATGATCATACTCTCCTAAATCACCAGTTTTTAAGTATCCATCTTCTGTGAATACACTTGCCGTAATATCGGGTGCTTTGAAATACCCTGTCATTAAACAGTCATTCTTTATACAAACTTCTCCTTCAGAGGATAATTTGGTTTGCACCCCTATAAGAGGTTTCCCTACACTACCCGTTCTGTGATAACTAGGAAGATTGATGTGCGATATAATACAATCTTCGGTCATGCCATAACCTTGTAATATTTGAATACCTATCTTTTCATACCATCTTATTAAGCTACTGGCCAATGGAGCAGCACCAGAAATTATGACAACGGCACTAGTAAGTCCTAATTTTTGTTTTAGTTTCTTCTTAATTATTCGACTGACTACTGGGATTTTGAGAAGTACATTTAATTTTTTTTGTGGAATGGTTTCTAATATTTTCTCTTGAAATTTGGCCCATATTCGTGGCACTGCAAAAAAGGTATGTGGCTGAGTTCTCTCTAGGTCAGAAGCAAATGTCTCTAATGATTCTGCAAATGAAATTGTAGCTCCTAGAACCAACCCGAACATATCTATGCCTACACGTTCAGCAATATGCCCTAGGGGTAAATATGAAAACAATCGAGGGTTTTTGGGCAAGTCTACAGTTTTATTAAATGTATTTGCCGCTGTGATAAAGTTACCTACGGTATGCATCACACCCTTAGGTGTTCCTGTAGTTCCAGAAGTATAAATGATACTTGCTAGATCTTCTTTTTTTGGAATAATAGGGTTCTCGAGTGGGGCGTGTTCTTTTACCAATGTTTCCCAAGTATCTCCAATGGTTTCTCCATAGAGATTGATACTTATTTTATGAATATCAGGGATTCCAGATTTTTGGGAATCAAAATCATCTAACTTTCCAATGATAATTACCTTAGATTCACTATGCGTTAATATTTGATTGATGGAAGCGTCATTTAATGTAGGGTAAATTGGGATGCTTACATGTCCACTCATCATGATGGCAATATCAGACATAATCCAATGTGCGCAATTCTTTGAGAGTAGCGCAATATGGCTTTTCTCAGGAAGATTATAAGCTATGAGCGCGTTAGCAATTTTTCGAATTTCTTCACCGGCACTTTTATACGTATAGCTTTTCATTTCACCAGTAATTGGCTGATTTAAAAAAGTCAATTCAGGCGTATGTTTTTCCCAATATAGGAAGGCCTCCAGAGGAGAATTAAATGATGTCATGTGGTTAACAAATTATTCTCTAATATATAAATAATTTCTTAGCAAAAGTGAGCGAATCTAAGGGTTGAATATTTAGTAACCTACAGTAGCGGCTTCAGCACAGCGTTCACCATCCATAGCGGCCGATACAATGCCGCCAGCATAGCCACCACCTTCACCACAAGGATATAGACCTTCGATTTCTGGATGCTCCAAACTGTCTTTTCTAGGAATATTGATTGGAGAGGATGTTCGCGATTCTACACCAACAATATTGGCTTCTTGGGTATAATAACCTCTCATTTTTTTACCAAACTCTTTAAATCCGTTTCTCAATTTACCTCCAATTAACTTAGGAAGCAATGAATGCAACGGCGCCGAATTCAAGCCGGGTTGATAGGAGGTAGTATTTAGATTTGAGGACAAACGACCTTCCACAAAGTCTGTTAAACGCTGTGCTGGTGCCATTTGACTCCGACCACCTGCGGTAAAAGCGAGTCTTTCTAGATTTTTTTGATACTCTAAGCCTTTTAGAGCGCCAAAACGATCATATTTATGAAGGTCTCTATCAATATCAATTTCTACGACAATACCAGAATTTGCATAGAGATTATTTCTTTTAGAAGGAGACATGCCGTTGACAACAACCTCTCCGTTGGCAGTAGCAGCAGGAACGATAAAACCTCCTGGACACATACAAAAAGAATAGACACCTCGTTCTTTCACTTGGGCGACCAAACTGTAAGCCGCTGCGGGTAACAATTCGTTGCGTTCTCCATCGCAATGATATTGAATAGAATCAATTATTTGTTGTGGATGTTCTACCCGAACTCCCATGGCAAATGACTTGGCTTTTAATGCTATTTTCTTTTCATGAAGTAGATAATAGATATCTCTTGCTGAATGACCTGTGGCCAAAATAACACGATCTACAGGCATTTCAATGTCGTTTTGAAGTTGTATTGCTTTAATTTTTTGTTGCCTGATTATAACATCTACAACCCGACTTTCAAAATGAACTTCCCCACCATACTTTAAAATAGTTTCACGAATATTTTCTACAATTTTGGGTAACTTATTGGTACCAATATGCGGATGTGCATCCACGAGAATTTGCTCGGTTGCTCCATGATACACAAAACTTTCAAAAATCCTTCTTACATCCCCGCGTTTTAAGCTACGGGTATATAATTTTCCATCAGAATAGGTACCAGCACCACCCTCTCCAAAACAATAATTAGAGTCTTCATTGACGTAATGATCTTGATTAATAGCCTTAAGATCTCGACGTCTTTCTTGTACTTTTTTGCCTCTCTCTAGTACAATCGGCTTATATCCTAATTCAATACAGCGTAAAGCGGCCCACATTCCGGCAGGACCAAAACCAATAATATGTACTTCTTTGGCAGAAGAAACGTCTTTATAATCAAATGTATAATCTGAAGATTCAGGAGGTGATTCTTGAATATAAACGGCTACTTTATAGTTAAAAACTATATTTTTTTTTCGAGCATCAATAGATTTCCGAAGTATTTTAACAGCCGAAATTTCGGTTTTTTCTATGTTTAGAAATTGCGCAGCTTTTCTTTCTAAAATAGCATCTTGTTTTTCTTCTATTAGGTTTACTCTAAGCTGAATTTCTTTGACCATTACGGCGAAAATACTCAAAAAAATCATCTCATATGATACCCTTGCCTGATAAATTATGATGCTATTATGCCTCAATGCTCATTTAAATGAAAATTAATGTGCTTCGTCAATTGATTAAAATTTGACCGAAATGACATCAAGAAGTTATGCTTGATAGAAGTGTATAGTGAGATTTGAATCTTAGTAGTCTGATAATAAAGAGAGTAAATTAATTTTTAATACTGAAAAAAGAAAATTTTAATGCAATATTATCTAATTAAATCTAGTATTTTTGCAGCTTCAAAATTATAGGGATGCAATCTATTAGAAATATAGCAATTATAGCACACGTCGATCATGGTAAAACTACCTTAGTTGATAAGATTATTGATCAAGCAAAGATTTTAGATGATCGAAAAGAACGCAAGGATTTATTATTAGATAATAATGATTTAGAGCGTGAAAGAGGAATTACCATTCTTTCAAAGAATGTTTCTGTAACGTATAAAGATGTAAAAATCAATGTTATTGATACACCTGGTCACGCCGATTTTGGAGGTGAAGTAGAGCGGGTGTTAAAAATGGCTGATGGTGTTCTATTATTGGTAGATGCATTTGAAGGTCCGATGCCGCAAACACGTTTTGTATTAGGAAAAGCACTAGAATTAGGGCTTACACCTATTGTTGTAGTGAATAAAGTAGATAAAGAAAATTGTACACCAGATTTAGTGCATGAAAAAGTTTTTGACTTAATGTTCGCTTTAGATGCAACTGAAGAACAATTAGATTTCACGACTATTTATGGCTCTGCGAAGAATGGTTGGATGAGTACTGATTGGCAACAGCCAACAGATAATATCATATCATTATTGGATGCCGTTGTAGATGTAATACCAGAAGCGCCCTACAGAGAGGGTACTCCTCAAATGCAAATTACGTCATTAGATTTCTCTTCGTTTACAGGAAGAATTGCTATTGGTCGTGTTTTTCGAGGTGATTTAGAAGAGAATAAAGATTATATGCTCTGCAAGGCTGATGGTTCTACAAAGAAGGTTCGAATTAAAGAATTACACGTGTTTGAAGGAATGGGCAAAGCTAAAGTTTCGAAGGTACGTAGTGGTGATATTTGTGCAATAACAGGTATTGAAGGTTTTGAAATTGGTGATACTATAGCTGATGTGGAGAATCCTGAGGCTTTACCAAGAATTGAGGTAGATCAGCCTACAATGAGTATGCTATTTACCATAAACAACTCTCCGTTTTTTGGGAAAGAAGGTAAGTTCGTAACATCACGTCACTTACGCGATCGTTTATTTAAGGAAACAGAAAAAAACTTGGCCTTACGTGTAGAGGAAACTGATACTGAAGATAAATTTAATGTTTTTGGAAGAGGTATTTTACACTTATCAGTGTTAATAGAGACAATGCGAAGAGAAGGATATGAGCTTCAAGTAGGAAGACCTCAAGTTATCTTGAAAGAAATTGATGGAGTAAAATGTGAGCCATACGAAACGTTGGTTGTTGATGTGCCAGAAGAATTGGCTAGTAAGGCAATTAACTTGATTACATTGAGAAAAGGTGATTTGTTGGTTATGGAACCTAAAGGAGATTTACAACATTTAGAGTTTGATATTCCTTCTAGGGGTCTAATAGGCTTGCGTAATAAAATTTTAACAGCTACTCAAGGAGAAGCAATTATCAATCATAGATTAAGAGGTTATGATGCTTATAAAGGCGAGTTTAACGATGTTGTTAATGGTGCAATCGTAAGTTCTGAGGCTGGAAAAGCAACCGCTTACGCAATTGACCGTCTACAAGATAGAGGAAAGTTCTTTATTGATCCGAATGAAGAGATTTATAAGGGTCAAGTTGTAGGTGAAAATACGCGTCAAGACGATATGGGTGTGAACTTAATCAAAGGTAAAAAACTGTCGAATGTGCGTAGTTCAGGAGCTGATGATGCAGCTAAGATATTCCCTAAAATAGATTTTTCTCTAGAAGAATGTATGGAATATATCAAAGATGATGAATATCTAGAAGTAACTCCATTAAGTTTACGCATGCGTAAAATAGAGTTTAGATAATCTTTTGTTAAAATCTGATTTCATCTTTTTTGAAAACCATAAAATTGTAAATTGCGAATCAAATAAAAAGAGCACATGAATTTAAAAAGACTAGCACTATTATGTATGTTATTTACAGCTATTATAGCATGTAAGAAAGATGACGACAATAATGATGATGACTTTGATCCAGTTACTCAGGCCGTTGAGGATGATGAAAAACTGATTAATTATCTAAAATCACACTATTATATAGAAGCAGCGCCAGGAGAAATTTTTGGAGGAATTGATACTATTATGAATAATGAAGTTTCATTATTCGATAATGAGAATTTAAAAGTTCAAAATATTGTTGAAAACGATATCAACTATAAGTTATATTATTTTGTTGAGGATGAGGGAGGACAAATTGCTCCTGCTGAAACAGATTCAGTATTAGTTAATTACCGCGGTTTTTTACTAGATAGTATAAAATTTGATGAAAGATTATCTTATACGTGGCTATCATTAACGAATGTAATTCGAGGATGGAGTCGTGGTTTCGTTAACTTTAAAGGAGGTACGAACACAACCATACCAGGAGAGCCTGTGAATTTTTCGAATACAGGAAGAGGGATCTTATTTTTACCTTCAGGGTTGGCATATGGTAATTTGGGAAATCCAGGAATACCGCCAAATGAGTCCTTAATCTTTCATGTACGCTTAGGGTTAGTTGAAAAAGCGGAGCATGATGGGGATAGACTATTATCTAGTTATGAAGATTTGGATAATGATGGAAATCCTAATAATGATGATAGTGATGGTGATACTGCACCAGATTATCTGGATGTAGATGACGACAATGATGGTGTATTAACGCGCGATGAATTAGAATTAAAAACCTATGTGATTACAATAGGTGAGTCTGAGCCGATATTGGCCTCGAATGAATTAGAGTATGATAGAATGAGAAATGGAGATACAATTACAATTTATACGGCAGTCATATTAGATTCAAATAATGATGGTACTCCTGATTATTTAGATGCTGATGTGAATTAAATAGTCTCAGAGTTTTATAAAATGCAAAAACCATTTCTTTTAACAAAGAAATGGTTTTTTTATTCCACTAAATTTGACTTCTTAGGGAAGTGAGTTAAAAGCAATATCCATTTTCTGCTTTTACTTTTTCAGCAATTTCATTGCGTAAATCTACAATATCAGGATAATTTACATACTTGGTGAAACGCTTAAGTCCCATTAACATCATTTTTTGTTCATCACCTTCGGCAAAAGAAATAATACTTTCTTTACCTTTTTCTTCGATGATATCTACCGAATGATATAAATATAATTTAGACATTGCGATTTGAACAGATTGTGATTCTTTACCAAAACGTTTAACGTTTTTCTCTGTTCTTAAAATTGCAGATTCAGCCATATATATTTCTATTAAAATATCAGCAGCGGCAATTAACAATTGTTGGTGTTGCTCAAGTTCTGCACCATATTTCTGAGCAGCTGAACCAGCCACCATCAAGAATATTTTCTTTAATTTTTTGATAAGATCTTTCTCTTCAGCAAATAATTCAGAATAGTCTGGTTTATCAAAAGAAGGTACACCCATTAATTCATTAGCTACAGCCGTTGCAGGTCCTAACAAATCTAAATGTCCTTTCATAGCTTTCTTTACCAACATACCTACACATAACATTCTATTTATCTCATTCGTTCCTTCGTAGATACGTGCAATTCGAGCATCTCTCCATGCAGCTTCCATTGGAGTTTCTTCAGAGAAACCCATCCCACCAAATATTTGAATACCTTCATCAGCAGCGTTTTGTACGTCTTCAGAAACTGCCACTTTTAAAATAGAACATTCTATAGCATATTCTTCAACACCTTTTAGTTCTGCCTCTTGATGTGTATTTCCTTCAGCTTGACGAATTGCAATTCTATCTTCAATATTTTTTGCAGCTCTATAACTTGCCGATTCACCCACATATGCGCTTGTTGCCATTTCTGCTAATTTTACCTTGATGGCACCGAAATCAGCAATTGGAGTTTTAAATTGTTTACGTTCGTTCGCATAATTTACAGCTGTTGATAGAATACGTCTTTGAGAATCTAAACAAGCAGCAGCTAATTTAATTCTACCAACGTTCAAAGCATTCATAGCGATTTTAAAACCTTCTCCTCGTCCGGCTAACATATTTTCTACAGGCACAACAGTGTCATTAAAAAATACTTGACGAGTTGACGAAGCACGGATACCTAATTTATGCTCTTCTTCACCCATTGTAATCCCGTTACTCGCATCATTCTCTACAATAAAGCCAGTAATATTCTTATCATCTTCAATACGCGCAAAAACAATCATCAAACTACAAAAACCGGCATTAGAAATCCACATTTTTTGTCCGTTGATTTTATAACTTTTTCCATCTTCAGATAGGGTAGCAGTAGTCTTTCCAGAGTTGGCATCACTTCCCGCACCTGGTTCTGTTAAGCAATAAGCACCAAACCATTCACCAGTAGCCAATTTAGGTACGTATTTTTTCTTTTGTTCTTCTGTTCCGTACAAGGTAATCGGCATTGTACCTATTCCTGTATGCGCTCCAAATGCTGTACTAAACGAACCGGTACCACTTGAAATATAGTCACATACCAACATGGTAGAAACAAAGCCCATATCTAGACCTCCATACGCCTCAGGAACAGAAACTCCTAAGAAACCAAGTTCACCAGCTTTACGCATACACTCCTCAGTTAATGCATAGTCTTTCGCTTCGAATCTAGGTTTGTGTGGAATGATTTCGCGATCATTAAATTCTTTTACGGCTTCTTTCATCATTTGTTGCTCTTCCGAAAAATCTTCGGGCGTAAACACATCTTCACATTGCGTTTCTTTCACTAGAAACTGACCACCACGTAAAATATCTTTATTTATAGTTTCTGCACTCATGGTTATTATATTATTTAGTTTTTGTTTGTAAAATTTAGTTTAATAGTTGGCTTCACTGATTATTTTCTTAAGTGCGTTTTTGCTATTCACATTTTTTTAAAATGTTGAGCAAAAATCTGCTTAATTCAATAGTTCATAAACACCAGCGGCGCCTTGACCAGTACCAACGCACATGGTCACAATACCGTATTTATTTTTTCTACGTCTCATCTCATTGAATAATTGTACAGACAACTTCGCTCCTGTACATCCTAGAGGATGCCCAAGTGAGATTGCCCCACCATTTACGTTAACGATGTCTTGATTCAATTCTAATTCGCGTATTACGCCTAGAGATTGAGAAGCAAAAGCTTCATTCAATTCAATTAAGTCTATATCCTTTAATTGAATACCTGCTTGTTTCAACGCTTTAGGAACTGCTTTTATTGGGCCCATTCCCATGATGCGAGGCTCAATACCTACGGCCGCATAAGAAACCATTCTAGCAATAGGCTCAAGATTTAATTCTTTTACCATTTCTTCGCTCATAATTAAAACAAATGCAGCGCCATCACTCATTTGAGATGAGTTTCCAGCGGTTACACTTCCACCTTGAGCAAATACGGGACGCAATCTAGCCAACGCTTCTTTAGAAGTTCCTCTTCGTGGTCCTTCGTCTGTATCTACGGTATATGTTTTTGTTTGTTTTTTACCATTTCCGTCAAGGAAAACCTGATCGACGTTGATCGGAGCGATGTCTTCTTTAAAAGTTCCGTTATCTAGTGCTTTTAATGATTTTTGATGTGAATCAAATGAAAACGCATCTTGATCTTCACGAGACACATTATATTGCTGTGCCACCGCTTCAGCGGTAAGTCCCATACCCCAATAATAATCTTCATGTCCGGCAGCGGCTGACTTATAATTAGGAGTAGGTCTATATCCACCCATCGGGATATAACTCATGCTTTCTGCGCCTCCTGCGATGATACAATCGGCCATACCTGATTGAATTTTTGCCACACCAATGCTAATGGTTTCTAGACCAGAGGCACAGTATCTGTTCACAGTAACACCAGGTACATCTTCTACTTTTAATCCCATCAAAGAGATTAAGCGCGCCATATTTAAACCTTGCTCTGCTTCTGGCATTGCATTACCAACAATTACATCGTCAATTCTTGTTTTATCTAATTGAGGTACATCTTTTAAAAGATGCTCAATTGTTTCTGCAGCTAATTCATCAGGTCGTTTAAATCTAAACAAACCTTTTGGAGCTTTACCAACTGCGGTTCTATATCCTTTTACTATATATGCTGTTTTCATTTTCTTAATTTCTTAAAGGTTTACCTGTTTTTAACATGTGCTCGATACGTTCTAATGTTTTACGTTCTGTACATAAACTCATAAATGCTTCACGCTCAAGATCTAATAGATATTGTTCACTCACATAAGTTGGTTCTGATAAATCACCACCAGCCATTACATAACCTAATTTATTTGCAATTTTTTGGTCGTGCTCTGATGCATATTTACCATGTACCAAGCTGTCAGTACCTACTAAAAACATACCTAATGCTTGTTGTCCCATTACATAGGCTTGTTTAGGCGCTGGTTGAGAATAACCATCTTCTAACATTTGAATGGCATGTCTTTTTGCTGTTGCTATTTGACGATCTTTATTTACAATCACTAAATCTTTATGTTCTTTAAAGAACCCTAAATCATAAGCTTCATACGCAGAAGTAGCTACTTTCGCCATAGCTACATTAATAAAGTAATCTCTTAATTTGTTGAGTTTTACATCATCTTTTAACACACCTTCTGTTGCTCTTAATGCCATTTCTTTCGAACCAGCACCTCCAGGAATAATACCAACACCAAATTCTACCAACCCAATATAGGTCTCTGCAGCTGCAATTACTTTATCGGCATGCAATGATAGTTCACAACCACCTCCTAAAGTCATACCATGTGGAGCAACAATTGTTGGACAAGAAGAGTAACGCAAGCGCATTACCGTATCTTGGAAATATTTGGCTCCAAAATTAAGTTCATCGTATTCTTGCTCTACAGCCATCATAAACACCATCCCAAGGTTTGCGCCCACGGTAAAGTTTGCCGCTTGGTTTCCTAAAATAACAGCGTCGTATTCAGTTTCGGCTAAATCAATACCTTTATTAATAGCTTGTAAAACACCAGAACCCAGTGTATTCATTTTCGATTGAAACTCTACGTTTAAAACACCATCACCTAAGTGTTGGATAGAGGCATCTTCATTACTCCATACTGTTTTTGCTTCGCGAATGTTGTCAAGAATAATAAAGGCATCCTGACCTGGTATTTTTTCTTGTGCTTTCGCAGGAATTGCATAATACTGTCTTGCACCATCTTTCACTGTATAGAATGTCTTTTCACCAGCGGCAATCATCTCAGAAACCCATGCTGCAGGCTCTAAACCTTCGGCTTTCATCAATTCTAAACCTGCTTCAACACCAACGGCATCCCAAATTTCAAATGGGCCATGCTGCCATCCAAATCCAGCTTTTACGGCATCATCTATTCTATATAATTCATCAGATATTTCTGGTATTCTATTTTGAGCGTACGCAAACATTAAAGCGAACGTTTTGCGATAAAATTCTCCGGCTTTATCTTTACCTTTTACCAATACCTTAAAACGATCAACAACATTTTCAATAGTTTTAGTAGCTTCTAGAGAAGCAAATTTCGCACGTTTTTTTGGTCTGTATTCTAATGTATTTAAATCTAAAGAGAAAATCTCTTTACCTTCTTTTTTATAGAAACCTTGCTTAGTTTTACTTCCTAACCATTTGTTTTCCATCATTTTATTGATGAAGTCTGGTAATACGAAAGAAGCTCGCATTTCATCATTTGGACAGTTATCTGCAACACCATTAGCTGTATGAACGAGTGTGTCTAAACCAACAACATCTACAGTTCTAAATGTAGCAGATTTTGCTCTTCCAATTAATGGACCAGTTAATTTATCAACTTCTTCGATCGTTAAATCGAGTTCTTTTACTACATGAAATAAACTCATGATACCAAAAACACCTATTCTATTTCCAATAAATGCGGGAGTATCTTTAGCAAGTACCGATGTTTTTCCTAAGAATTTTTCTCCATACATCATTAAGAAGTCGGTTACTTCTTGATCACAATTTGGACCAGGAACAACTTCGAACAATTTTAGATATCTAGGAGGATTAAAGAAATGAGTAACGGCAAAGTTCTTTTGAAAATCTTCACTACGACCTTCATTCATAAATTTAATAGGGATCCCAGAAGTATTTGAAGTAATTAGTGTACCTGGTTTTCTATGTTTTTCAACTTGTTCAAAAACTTGTTGTTTGATATCTAGGCGTTCAACAACAACTTCAATGACCCAATCAACTTCAGAAATTTTATGTAAATCATCTTCTAAATTTCCTGTCGAAATTCTTGAGGCGAACTTCTGATTGTAAATAGGAGATGGTTTTGATTTCAATGAAGCTTTAAGACTACCGTCTACAATACTATTACGTACAACTTTGCTTTCTAAAGTCAACCCTTTCGCTTTAAAGGCGTCTGAAAGTTCTCTCGGTACTATATCGAGTAGCAATACTTCTACACCAATATTGGCGAAGTGACATGCAATTCCAGAACCCATGATTCCCGATCCGATGACTGCTACTTTTTTAATCGATCTTTTTTTCATTCTATTATTGTTCTATTTAAGTTTATACAGCTTTGCTTTTGGCCTTGTTAAATATGGCTCGCTCGGCTATTAATTGGTTTATTTTTTCTGTTACTTCAAAAAAGTGATTCAATTTTTCTTCAGAAACAAATGCTCTAACTGCTTCGTTAAAAGTAATTACAGTTTCTCTTGATACTTTACGCATCTCTTTACCATAATCAGTCAATTTAATTAAAACACTTCTGCCGTCGTCAGGATTCTTTTCACGATAAATGGCTCCTTTTTCTTCCATGGTTTTAAGAATTCTCGAGAGACTCGTTGGTTCCATTCCCATCAAAGGACCTAAAGCGGTCGAAGGGGTGCCATTTTCAAAATCTATATTCAATAATACGAATGCTGTGGCCATTGTACTATTATGTTTTGCGGCTTGTTCGTTATACATTTTGGCTACGGCTTGCCACGTTGCGCGTAGTGAGTGATCTATGGTATTCTCTTTATGCATGTTACAAATATATAAAAAAATACTATGCGTGCATAATAAATTTAAAAATAATTATATTTTGTAACAAATAGCTACTTTTTTTGTCAAATCAATATCTTTACAAAAATTAATTCAACATATGAACAATTTACTTGTCGCTGAGAACATTGTTAAAACTTTCGGTGACTATAAGGCACTCAATAATGTTTCTATAGAGGTGCCAAAAGGAAGTATCTTTGGGCTTTTAGGACCAAACGGAGCAGGAAAAACTACATTAATTAGAATTATCAATCAAATAACCATGCCTGATCAAGGTTTGGTTACTTTAGATGGTGAACCACTCAAACCTGATCATATTAAAGATATTGGCTACTTACCTGAAGAAAGAGGTTTATACAAATCTATGAAAGTAGGAGAGCAAGCATTGTATTTAGCCCAATTAAAAGGGTTAAGTAATGCCGAGGCGAAAAAACAACTCAAATATTGGTTTGATAAATTTGAAATAGGTGATTGGTGGAACAAAAAAATTCAGGAGCTTTCGAAAGGAATGGCGCAAAAAATTCAGTTTATTGTGACAGTGCTACATCGCCCAAAATTATTGATTTTTGATGAACCGTTTAGTGGTTTTGATCCGATTAATGCGAATATGATTAAAGACGAGATCTTAAAATTGAGAGATGACGGAGCTACTGTAATTTTTTCTACACATAGAATGGAATCTGTAGAAGAGTTGTGTGATCATATTACATTGATACACGAATCTAACAAAATTCTAGATGGTAAACTTATAGATATTAAACGTGAGTATAGGTCGAGTATCTTTGAAGTAGGCCTCATCACGGAAAACAAAGCTCAAGTGTCTCAAAATTTAAAAGAAAAGTTTTCAATTTCTGATGCTACTTTTAAAACCATCAATGATGAGTTGAAATTTAACATTAAAATTGAGAATGGATCCTCGGCAAATGAGTTAATTTCTCATTTAACATCTCAGGGAGAATTGACGCATTTTGTTGAAGTAATACCAAGTGTAAGCGATATTTTTATTCAAACTGTTCAAAATAACTAAAATGAATCATCTAGGATTAATTACGAAAAGAGAATTCTTGAATAAAGTAAAGAATAAGTCTTTCATCTTAATGACTTTTTTAAGTCCATTGATAATGGTAGGAGTGTTTACTCTGGTGTATTATTTAACACAATTGAATAATGACAAAGTAAGAACTATCTCTGTGCTAGATGAAAGTCAATTATTTGCCGATGAGTTTGTAGATACTAAGAATACCAAATATGATTTATTAGAATCTGTGAGTCTTGATACTGCAAAAAAAATAGTGCAAGAAGCAGGAACGTATGGATTATTATATATACCGAAAGGTGCCTCTGTAGATGCTATTGCAGATAAAATTAAATTCTTCTCAGAAGATTCTCCGTCTTTAATTGTGATGGATAAAATTGAAGACAAAATAGAAGAAAAAGCGCGCAATATAAAGTTGAAAAACTCAGGTCTTGATGCAGAAATTGTGAATAGTTTGAAGGTTAAAATAAGTACGAATCTCGAAACTTTTGAGGGAGAGAAAACTTCAAAGATAGGAAGTGGTTTAAAGTTAGCCGCTGGAGGTATTGCTGGCTACTTGCTTTTTATGTTTATTATAATTTATGGTAACATGATTATGCGCAGTGTGATTGAGGAAAAGACAAGTAGAATTATTGAAGTTATTATTTCGTCGGTAAAGCCTATACAATTATTGCTCGGTAAAATTTTTGGGACTTCTCTAGCCGGGATTACTCAATTTTTAATTTGGGTTGTTCTTGGTGGTATTTTACTGTCTATTATTCCTGCTATTTTCGGAATTGACGTTGTTGGATCTCAAGTTGAACAACAGCAAGAAATGCTAAACCAAGTAGCCAATAATTCTGCCGCTCAAGATAAAATGGGCATGCTTTTTCAAGAAATCCAAAACTTACCGTTGGCTAATTTAATAGTGATGTTTATTTTCTTCTTTATTGGAGGATATTTACTGTATGCTTCGTTGTATGCTGCTATTGGTGCTGCCGTAGATAACGAAACAGATACACAGCAATTTATGTTGCCTATCATCATGCCATTGATGTTGGCTATTTATGTAGGTTTCTTTACGGTGATCGAAAATCCTCATGGTACAGTATCGCAAGTATTTTCATATATACCATTTACTTCTCCGGTTGTCATGTTAATGCGAATTCCTTTTGGAGTACCTATTTGGCAACAATTGATATCATTGGCATTATTATTTGGAACCTTCTTTTTAACAGTGCTTTTCGCTGCAAAAATTTACCGTGTTGGTATTTTGATGTACGGCAAAAAGCCAAGTTATAAAGAGTTGATAAAATGGTTGAAATATTAAAGCAAAAATGTATCTTTAACTAATGGACAAACTATTAGAATTTCTTAATTATGAATTTCCATTAGGAGATAAAATTCATATTACTATTAAGGTCTTATTAATTCTTATAGTCGCTTTATTTATTGCCTCTTACTTTTTAAAACTTGTACGTAAATTAATCACTAGAAAGTTACCTACGAGCGATAAAGTGAAATTTATTTCAGTATTTGGGTATTTAAAATGGCTGATTTATGTAATAATCTTCTTAGTAACTTTGCATAATTCGGGAGTCAATGTTACCGCAATTTTTGCGGCTTCGGCAGCCTTGCTGATTGGTATTGGATTGGCCTTGCAAACATTGTTTCAAGATATCATTTCGGGTATTTTTATTTTGATTGACCAAACGGTTCATGTAGGAGATATTATAGAGCTGGATGGAAAAGTTGGGAGAGTGGCTGAAATTAATTTAAGAACAACAAGAGCCGTAACTATAGATAATAAAGTATTGGTCATTCCTAATCATTTGTATTTGACTAATACCTTGTACAACTGGACCGAAAACGGTATAGAAACTAGGGAAAGTATTCAAGTTGGAGTAGCATATGGCACGGATATTGACAAAGTAAAAGAGTTACTAATAGAGGCGTCAAAGCACCCTGCTGTTTTAGTAAAACCTGAGCCCTTGGTGCTGTTTACAGATTTTGGTGAAAGTTCGTTAGATTTTAAATTGATTATAACCTTGAACAATAGCTTTGAATCTGCAATACCTAAAAGTGACATTCGATTTAAAATAAATAAATTATTTAAAGAGCATAATATTGAAATTCCGTTTCCACAAAGAGACGTTCATATTAAGCAACAGAATTAAGAACATTTAATACAACATATAAATATACCAGGAAATGAGTAAAATACTAATTATAGAAGACGAAGCAGCAATACGAAGAGTATTAAAAAAAATCATTTCTGAAGAAAGTGATACATATCAAGTAGAAGAAGCAGAGGATGGTCTCGCTGGTATGGAACTTATTAAAAACAATGACTATGATTTGATATTATGTGATATCAAAATGCCCAAAATGGATGGTGTTGAAGTCTTGGAAAAAACACAAAAGATAAAACCAGAAATACCGATGCTTATGATTTCTGGCCATGGCGATCTTGATACAGCTGTTAGTACCATGCGTATGGGAGCGTTTGATTATATTTCAAAACCACCAGATTTAAACAGACTTTTAAACGCGGTTCGAAATGCCTTAGACAAAAAGAGTTTGGTTGTAGAGAACAAGCAATTAAAAAAGAAGGTTAGCAAGAACTATGAAATGATTGGTGAAAGTGATGCTATTTCTCATATTAAAGAGATTATTGAGAAGGTTGCCGCAACTGATGCAAGAGTGCTTATTACGGGACCAAATGGAACGGGTAAAGAATTGGTAGCACATTGGTTACATGAAAAAAGTGATCGATCGAAGGCACCTATGATTGAAGTGAATTGTGCAGCGATTCCGTCGGAGTTGATAGAGAGTGAATTGTTCGGTCATGTTAAGGGTTCGTTTACAGGAGCTAATAAAGATAGAGCAGGTAAGTTTGAAGCGGCTAATGGAGGTACTATTTTTTTAGATGAAATAGGAGACATGAGTCTTTCGGCGCAGGCAAAGGTATTAAGAGCATTGCAAGAAAGTAAAGTGAGTAGAGTAGGTAGTGATAAAGATATAAAAGTAAACGTTCGTGTAGTTGCTGCGACGAATAAGAACTTAAAAAAAGAAATTGCTGATGGTAATTTTAGAGAAGATTTATATCATAGATTGGCTGTAATTCCGATACAGGTACCAGCTTTAAACGATCGAAGAGATGATATCCCATTATTGATTAATTTCTTTGCTAATAAGATTGCTGAAGAACAAGGAACGGTGGCGAAATCATTTTCAGAAAAAGCAATAAAGAAACTACAAGAATACGATTGGACTGGGAATATTCGTGAATTACGAAATGTAGTGGAGCGCTTAATTATCTTAGGTGGTACTGAAGTGTCAGAAGATGACGTAAAACTATTTGCTAGTAAATAATCTTTCTTAGATTAAAATTCAGTTGGTTCTTCAAATTGTGAATTTTAGGACTATTATGAGAAAAGCCCAAACATCTGTATGTTTGGGCTTTTCTTATGGTTTCTATTTAGCTCTTACAATTATATCTCCATTAAAGCTTTTCATCATGATTTCTGGACCACCACCATTAATTTTGCCGTACACCCATTGCTCTACTTTTACACGATAAGTTCTTGATCGAGTATCCGTTTCTACTTTAGGACTTTTCTTTTCCAAAACCATATCGAAATCAGTGTAGACCTCACCATTATCTGATTTAGCTTTTACAGTCGCTTTTGCGTTTTTTGGTAAGGTAATGTCAATGTCATCATTAAAACTACTTAGTGCCATATTTGTATTAGCAGTAATTTTATTAAAACTTATTTTTAATTTACCATTTGTGGTGTTGGCATTTACGGTACCACTAATATTTGTCATTGTAATTTCTCCGTTTACATTTTTAATTTCAAAATCTCCATTCACATTTTCAACAGTAATATCGCCATCATTTACGGCACTTAAATACAATGAAAATTTACGTGGCACTCGTATCGTTAGATTTATGCTTCTCCTGTAAGAATCCGTACCCACAATAACCTTGTTGTCACGCTCTTCAGCACTTACATCTAGTGTTCCCGAAGAAATCCGTGTAAGTCCGTTTTTCTTATTACGAGTCACTTTTCGTTGTTTCATCTGAGCATCAATAATCACTTCTTTACCATCATAACCAACAACATTTATAGATCCATAAATCAATTTTACTTTTAACTGTCCAGCTTTATTAGGGTTGCTTAATGGAACTACAAGTCGCTCTTTTGAATCTTGTTGAGCATTAGAAATGTAAGTCCCAATTATAAAAAAGGCCAATATGTATATAATTTTTTTCATGTTTTTATTCTTTTAAATTTTTATTCTTTTAAATTTTTATTTATATTTTCTTTATCGAAACGTCTCCGTTTAGTGTCTTGAAATCTAATTGGGTACCACCAGTTCCAATTCTTACTATAGGTTTAGAACTATAACTATATTTAACGCCTCTCTTTTTACTTGCCATATTCTTTTTTCTACTAGAAATATAATCGCTAATTGTAAAATCGGTATACAGTTCTCCATGCATACTTTTAAAAGAAACATCGGCAGCCAAGTTTTTTTGATAATTAATTGTAATATCTCCATTAATGGTACTATACGACGATTTTTTAACTGGATTCTGCGCATAATTTATATCAATCTTCCCATTGATTGTGTGCGCTTCAGTTGCTCCAGCTACATTTTTTAGACGAATAGAACCATTGATATTTCCCACCTTTATAATTGGAGCTTGTACATTATTTACATTTACATCTCCATGGTTTATCGTGCTTACATCAATACTTAGATTCTTCGGAACTTTAATCGTGTATGATAATTCAAATTCATAAGGAACTTTATTACCATGTCTTCCCATGTTCACATTCATACCATGATACGTTTCGTCAAAGCAAATATAAGGAGCATCAGGACGGACAATGATTTCGTGTTCTTTTTCGATAATTTTTACCTTAAACTCTTGCTTTCCCTTTTCCAAATTTGCTTGAGAACTGGCAGAAATAGTTTTTTTAATTTCAATTTGAATAGTGGTTCCATTATAAGATGAGACATCTATCGGGCCGTTAATATTTTTAACTATTACAATGTTCTCAGCCGAAGTATTCTTGAAAGAAATTTGTTTATTAATAGTTTCAACTGATTTTTGTGCGTACAACTGACCGACACATAAAATGATTGCTAAAACTACATAAGACATACATTTTACGATTTCAGTTTTTGCCTTATCACAATTCTGATTATTTAAAAAATCCATTGCTATATTTTAAGTTAATGATTTAACAGATTTTTCAAGTTCTTCACGTACAGAACTATTTAAATCTTCTTTTTCTAACAACTTATGAAGTTCTTTACGAGCTCCTTTCTCTTGTAAAGCGACCATTGCTTTTGCAATAGTTACTTGTACGATTGGCGAATCTTGATATCTTATTGATTTGATTAAACCTTCTCTAACAAAAGGTTCATCAGCAAATAATAATAATGATTCAATGGCCGCCAATCGTACATTCACATTTTCATCATTATTTAAAGTTTTTAATAATGCTTGAACTAGTTTTTCATTCACTTTTTCAAGTTTATTTGTTTCATTAAACGCTTGCATTCGTTTACTTGCTGCTGGCTGTTCGAGTAAAGTTAGTACCAATGATTCCCTCACTTCTTGCGTTTCGAGTTGAACCATTTGAGAATTTATGGTATTGTCTTCACTAGAACTTAATGCATAGCCCAATCCCAATCCAACAATAAGCATCGCCAATCTATACATCCACTGTTTATTGATTGAACTGAAAAACGCGATCACGGGATCAAAAAAAGAGTTTAAAGAAAATGAACTTTTTGGCGATACATTTTTAATATTCTTATGTAACATTGCATAGAATTGATCATCCATTTTTTTACTCGGTTCAGGTGTTTCGAGCATACCAAATAAATCCCATGAACTAGAAAGTTCATCAAGCTCTTTTTGATACGAAGGGTGTTCACTTAAGAATTTTTCAAATGCTAGTCTCTCCTCTGATGATAAAGTATCAGATAAATAATCTATCATTAATTCTTTAACTTTATTAATATCCATGATGTGTGTTTTCTAGTTTAAAATAAATTTCTTTTAATTCTTTCAATGTCCTATGAATTTTGACTCGAACAGCGCCCTCGCTAATACCCGTTACTTCGGCAATTTCTTGATATTTCATATCTTGATATCTACTCAGTATTAACAATTCTCTCTTTTCAGGAGGCAATGCTTTTAAAGCCATTTTTAACTGTTGTTGTTGCTCATTATCATCTAACTTGACTTCAATGGAATCTTCGTCAACCAACTTATAACTGACACTATCAACACCAACATTTTTCGATTCTTTTTTATTTTTTCTATATTGGTCATAATACATATTTCGCGCTAAATGATACATCCAAGTAGAAAATTTTCCACTACCCGTAAAGGTGTGCTTGTATTTCAAAATTCGAACAAATACATTTTGGACTAAATCTTCACTGGCCTCTAGATCGTGATTCATTTTAAAGAAAAATCCTAATAGCATTTTTTTGTATCGTTCATACAACAAACCGAGCTTGTCTACTTCACCAGACTTCACTTTAAGCATTAATGCATTATCGGATAAACTGTTCAAAATTTGGTTGTTGAATTATTAGTTACAAAAAGGGTAACTCAGACCCAATAAAAATGTTACAGAAATTGAAAAATATTTTTATGTAAGATACAAAATGGTTAGAAATGATGATGTTTTTTGCTAACTACTTCTTTTATAATAAGGAAGTTACTTGCAAAATTAAA
This sequence comes from uncultured Flavobacteriaceae bacterium, assembly GCA_947500525.1. Taxonomy (GTDB): domain Bacteria; phylum Bacteroidota; class Bacteroidia; order Flavobacteriales; family Flavobacteriaceae; genus Aureibaculum. Next base: position 120,979 of record CANMSH010000008.1, read on the forward strand.
CAATCGAATTTCGATAGTTGAACTTTAAAAGTATATTGTATTTCACATTTTAATTCTATCAATTATGGAAGCAAAATCCAAAACGTGATATCCTTTATTTATTCTTTAATTGCTCAATAGCATTTAAAATCTGTTTTTTATCCGCATCAAGATTGTCAGCAACACTTCGAAAAAACGTTTGCCTGTCTTCAGGATAAGCGATCTGATAATCAACTGGAACTCCAATGTTTTCGTAAAAAGACCCGTTATTATCTGAGTAAATCTCATTAGAAATAGAGAATGTCCAACCATTAGGTAGTTTTTTTTCTAAAGCAGTCGAAAGAGCTCCTTGAGTGGGCATACCAATTCTTTTTATATGAGGAAGAGACATGGTACCAATTGAAAAAGCTTCGGAAGCGCTGCCAGTTTGTTGTGAAGTAATTACAAATACTGGGTTGGTATAGGCCTTATCAGAAGCGCTGAGATAAATGGGAGCGTTTGGAGAAAAACCATCCTTATATTTTAGTTTTGACGAGGCAATTTGTCTCGTTTTTTCATTGAATCGTTTTAAAATTTCAAAACTTACAGCATCTTGACCACCACCATTAAATCGAAGATCAATAATGATAGAGGTAGTATTCTTTAGATCATTCATTACCATATTCATTATTTTATTTACACCTGCAACTTCAGATTCTATATACGTACCTTCGTTAATTTCATGAAAAGTTTTTATATAAGCATCAACATACCCCAACTCTTTAACCAAAGATTCTGATAGATCTAAGTCTGCATACAACCACATAGATTTCACTTGAATAAACCCAATATTGTTCTCCATTTCCCCCCAGTTAATTAGCCATGAATCTTTTGTCATGTTTTCTACCATGTGATTTTCGGCAACCATATGGGCAATTTGAAAATCACCATATTCTTGAAGCTGTTTATTTGAAGGGTTTTGTACTTCATTCTTATCTAATTCATCTACAAGAGCTTGCACTTCTGTGGAAGCTTCAAGAAAGGCATGATTGTCATTGATTATTTCTAAAGTTTCTTCTAGAGTTTTATATAAATTTAAATCAGTGGGATTGCTTTTTAATTTTTGCTTTTGTTCCTGATAGATTTCTTGAAGATTTATATCGTTAAGATCGTCAAAGATATAGTGATCTTCAAGGGTTTTTGAGAATACTTCAAAATTGTAAAGCACATCTTTTTTCTTTTGTTCTGTAATTATTTGATTACAAAGTGATGGAAGTGTATCCGTTTTAGTGAATTTATAGCTTATTACTCCTTTTGTTAATGATAAAGTATCACTTTTAAGACTAAGATTTTTTAGAATCTCGTTTAATGGAGCTTGTCTTTTCGGTAAACAAGAGATAGTAGTGATGTCAAAAAGCGAATATTGAGTGCTATCCTGAATTTGGAGGATCCATCCAGATCCAAGAGATTCCCATGTTCCGTTAATTGAAGTCACTTTTGATGATTTTTTTTGACACGAAACGGCTAAAACAATTAAGATAAAATAAATAACTTTAAACTTCATACTACTATTTTAACTAAAGAGTTCAATTATTTTAAATTGTTACAATTATAGTTTTATCGTTCACATATATTCATGAAAATAGATGAAATTATTGATATAGTAAGCGTTGAAACCTATTGTATTATTTCTATCTTTAACCCATAATCTATTCTAACTATGAGTTCTGAAAATCACAAAGTTTCTAAAAAAATTACGCTTAGCGAGGTGACGACGAAAGTCGTGGATGCTTCTGCGAAGAAAAAGCTAAAAAAGGTAAGAAAGCAAATTAGTGAACTACAAGATACTATGTATGCCCACGGTAAGTATAGTATGTTAGTTTGTTTACAAGGTATGGATACAGCAGGTAAAGATAGCTTGATTCGTGAAGTATTTAAGGATGTGAATGCAAGAGGTGTTGAAGTACATAGTTTTAAAGTACCAACCGACAAAGAGTTGAAGCATGATTTTTTATGGAGACATTATATAGCCTTACCTGAACGAGGAAAAATAGGAGTGTTTAACCGTACACATTATGAAAATGTACTAGTGACGAGAGTGCATCCGGGCTACATTATGGGTGAAAACATTCCGGCAATAAAAGGCGTCGATCATTTAAACGATGCGTTCTATCATAAGCGTATGGAACATATTAATAATTTTGAAAGTCATATTGCTGCAAATGGCACTATCATTTTGAAGTTCTTTTTACATTTATCTAAAGAAGAGCAAGCCAAAAGGTTGTTAAGAAGAATCAATTTGCGAGAGAAGAATTGGAAATTCTCTAGTGGTGATTTAAAAGAAAGAAAACTATGGGATAAATACCAAGTTTGTTACGAAGATGTATTAAACAGAACGTCTACAGAAAAAGCTCCTTGGTATATCGTTCCAGCAGATGATAAACCTACCGCTCGCTTAATAGTAGCATCTACAATATTAGAAACACTGCAACAATATAAAGATATTAAAGAACCAGAGTTAGATGAGGAAACTAAGTCAAGATTAACAGAATTCAAATCACAATTAGAAAACGAACAATGATGAATAGAGTATTGTCAATTAGTATATATATTATAATCTTTCAATTGTTGAGTTGCGGCGAAGTTGTGTCTCAACAAGTGAGTGATGTGAAGGATTCAATTCAAGTAAAAAAAATCTACACTGAAGCTTTAACAAAAGGACAGAGTTATGCGTGGTTAGATTATTTATCGAATAGAATAGGGCCCAGATTGGCAGGGTCCGAAGGAGATAAAAAGGCAGTTGCATGGGGAAAAAAAGAGTTAGAGAAGTTAGGTTTAGATAAAGTTTGGTTGCAACCTGTTACAGTTCCGCATTGGGAGCGAGGAGAAAAGGAAATTGCTCGTATAGAAACACAGTTTGGTAATTTTGATTTAGCCATTTGCGCCTTAGGAGGTTCAATTGCGACTCCAGAAACTGGAATCACTGCAGAAGTCATTGAGGTGCAAAGCCTTAAAGAAGTAGAAGATCTAGGTGACAAAGTTAAAGGAAAAATTGTTTTTTATAATAGACCCATGCCGGCAGATAAAATTGAAACATTTAAAGCATACGGCGCAACTGTAGATCAAAGGTATAGTGGTGCAAGAATTGCTGGAAAATATGGTGCAGTTGGTGCCATAGTGCGTTCTATGAATTTGTCTATAGATAATTATCCGCATACGGGAACCATGAGTTATGGTGAAAACCCTGATCATATGAAGATTCCAACTGCAGCAATTAGTACGAATGGTGCTGAAACTTTAAGTAAATTTTTACAGCAAAAAGATAAAATTAAAACGAAATTATATTTTAAGCAAAGTTGTAAAACCTTACCCAATGCACAATCTTATAATGTAATTGGAGAAATAAAGGGTAGTGAATTCCCCAATGAGATTATGGTTGTTGGAGGGCATCTAGATTCTTGGGATTTGGGTGACGGTTCGCATGATGATGGTGCCGGGATTGTGCAATCTATGGAAGTATTACGTTTGTTCAAAGAGCTAAATATTAAGCCGAAAAGAACATTGAGAGTCGTGTTGTTTGCGAATGAAGAAAATGGTCTTGCCGGAGGAAAAGAATATGCTCGATTGGCTAAGGAAAATAAGGAAAATCATATTGTAGCTCTAGAATCTGATTCTGGAGGATTTACACCAAGAGGGTTTGGTTTTACATGTAATGATGAAAATTTTAAACAAGTAGAAGGATGGAAATCTTTATTTGAACCCTACAACTTACATATTTTCGCTAGAGGCGGAGGAGGGGCAGACATAGGTCCGTTAAAAAAGGATGATAATGTTATTTTAGGATTACGTCCCGATTCTCAACGTTATTTCGATTATCATCACACGGCTATTGATACTTTTGATAAAATTAATAAAAGAGAGTTAGAACTAGGAGCAGCAAGTATGGCATCAATTATTTATTTGTTTGATACTTACGGGATCAAATAATTTACTTTATGAATAAAATTAGAGTTCTTATTTTAAGCATATGTTTTGTTTTACAGCTATCATGTAGTACTTCAAAACCTGCTACAACGACTGCAGGGTCTTTCGATGACGGAAAAATAAGTCTCACCTTTCTACAAGTAAATGATGTTTATGAAATTGCTCCGTTGGGTGGAGGTGAAGAAGGCGGAATGGCAAGAGTAGCTACCTTGAAGAAAAACCTATTGAAAGAGAATCCAAATACGTTTGCTGTTATGGCCGGAGATTTTTTAAGTCCGTCTTTGTTAGGAACCATAAAGTATAAGGGAAAACGTATAAAAGGTCAGCAAATGATCGAGGTTATGAACGCCGCTGGTTTTGATTTAGCTACTTTTGGAAATCATGAATTCGATTTAAGCAAGCAAGAACTGCAAGAGCGATTAAACGAGTCAAATTTTCAGTGGACTTCAGCAAATGTGCGTCAAAAATTTTGTGGAGAAACTTTTCCTTTTTTTAAAGTAAGAAATGGTGTAAAAGAGTTTGTTTCTGATGTCCATATTTTGCAAACAATTGACGCCGATGGAACCCGCGTAAAAGTTGGGGTTTTTAGTGTAACTCTCCCATCAAACCCGAAAAGTTATGTGGCTTACACCGATATATATGATCAGGCGAAAAGAGCATATAGAATTTTAAAAGAACAAACGGATATTGTCATTGGTTTGACTCATGTGAAATTAGAGGAGGATAAGAAAATTGCAGAATTGTTAGGTGATGTTCCATTAATCATGGGAGGTCATGAACATAACAATATGTTGATCAAGGTGGACAAAACTCAAATTGCTAAGGCAGATGCAAATGCAAAAACTGCCTACGTACATCACATAGATTTTGATAAGAGTACCAAGGTCTTAAGTTTAAAATCAGAGTTAGTACCAATCACCGATGCATTAACAAATGACATTTATACGCAACAAGTAGTTGATAAATGGAATGGCATCTTAAATGAACAGATAAAAGAAATCATTTCAAATCCAAATGAAACGATTTATGTTGCGCAAGAACCTCTTGATGGTCGAGATACCCCGATACGAAGTGTACAGACTAATTTGGGGCAATTAATAGCCCGATCAATGGCATACGGTTTTGATGATAAGGTAGATTGCGCATTAGTAAACGGAGGTTCTATCCGCATAGATGATCAATTGGTAGGAGCGATTAATAGTTTAGATATGTTTAGAGTATTACCCTTTGGAGGAGGTATTTTAAAGGTGAATATAAAAGGATATCTTTTAAAAGAAGTTTTAAACTATGGAAAATCGAAAGCCGGTACAGGAGCATATCTTCAGCGATATGCAGTGAGTTTTGATAAGACAAGAAAAGAATGGATCATCGATGGAGAAGGAATTAAAAATGACAAAATATATAAAGTAGCCTTCAGTGATTACTTGCTCAAAGGCTTTGATATCCCTTTCTTAAAGGCTGATAATAAGGGAGTTTTGAATGTATATACACCTACCAAGAGTGAGTTAGGAACCGATATTAGAAAAACGATAATAGCCTATCTTAAATCTTCAAAGTAAATTTATACTACTGAAATTCAGAAGTATAAAAATTTATTTAAAATAAATCTAAATAAACTTTTTTTAATTCATTTCCGTTTTTATATTTGCACGTTCAAAACAATCTCTTATTTATATTAAGTCTAAATAAAAATAAAATGAACAAAATAAAAGCACTACTATTTACAATTCTTTGTACTTCAATTTCATATGCTCAAACTGCTCCTGATTCATTAAATATGAATCCTCAAACACAAATTAACGCCGCACAGCGTATCTTAACAGGTAATATAAATACTGGAGTTACAGTAGGTGGTTATGGCGAGGTATTATATAATCAACCAGAAGGTGATAATGGAGAAATTGATGTACAGCGGTTGGTAATTCTATTTGGTTACAAATTCGATGATAGAACACAGTTTGTTACTGAAATAGAATGGGAGCATGTAAATGAAGTTTTTGTAGAGCAAGCATTTTTGCAGTATAGTTTGAATGATAATATAAACCTTCGAGCAGGATTGATGTTAGTACCAATGGGTATTGTCAATGAATATCATGAACCAACAACATTCAATGGTGTTGAAAGACCGAGTATAGATGCTTCTATAGTACCTTCTACTTGGAGAGAAATTGGTTTTGGTGTTTCGGGTAGATTAGATAACGTATCTATGCGTTACCAAGCGTATATAATGAATGGTTTTGCCTCTATTAATGGATCTAAAGTATTAGGGGGTTCTAACGGATTAAGAAACGGACGTCAAAAAGGAATTAGATCAACGATAAACAAGCCTACCTTTTCTGCTAAACTTGATCATTACGGAATCCAAGGGTTGCGTTTGGGACTTGCAGGTTATGTTGGTAGAACACAAGCTGAAGACGATGTAGATGCTATAGATGGATCAGACGTTGGAATTGCAATGATAGGTTTAGATGCACGGTATGCATTTCAACGTTTTACTGCGAGAGGTCAATTTATTAACGCCTCTATCTCCGATACTGAAGCTTATAATGCATTAAACAACGCAAATTTAGGTAGCAGATTACAAGGATGGTATTTAGAAGCCGGATATAATTTATTACCGCAAACAAAAAAACAACGATTATTTGCTTTTACAAGATATGAAGACTATGATACGCATGCATCTGTTGATGGAGATTTGTTAAGAAACTTAGCCTATGATCGAAATGAATGGACTTTCGGTTTAAGTTATCATATTTCTCCAGGTGCCGTGGTAAAAGCAGATTATCAAATAAAAGATAATGCGGCAGCAAACAGTAATGTCAAAAATCAATTAAATTTTGGCGTTGGCGTTTGGTTCTAATTGTAGTTGGTTTAGTTAGGTGAAGAGCTGAAATCAAACTTTTTTAAGTTCGATTTCAGCTTTTCTTAATTTTATTTAGATTTATTATAAATAAATATTTATTTTTGCTGTATGAATTCAGTTAAACTTTTTCTCGTCTGTGTGATTTCCATCTCGGTGGGACTTTGTTCATTTAAAGCACCTTCTAAATTACAGAAGAAAATTGCGAAAGAAATTAAATTAGCATTCAGTGTAGAAAATTATCAGTTAGATGAGATTGAAATTTCTGAATCCATAAATAAGCAACTTACTGCAAAGATTGAAAAGAATAAACTGTTTAAAATTGTATTAAACGAAGAAGTTTTAGGCTATGCTTTTGTAGATAAGGCACCTAGCAAAACTGATGAGTTTGATTATTTAGTTTTGTTTGACTCAAATCTAATTATCAAAAAAGCCAAAATATTGATCTACAGAGAAGATTATGGCGGAGAAATTGGTAGTAAGCGCTGGTTAAAGCAATTTATTGGTAAGAAGTGTAAGGATAAATTGGTATATGAAAAAGATATTGTAGCAATATCTGGAGCGACTATTTCTGCTAACTCTATGACTATTGCCGTCAATAAAGTACTACAAACTGTTAGTGAACTTCAACAGCATAAGGTGATCTAATTATATGCAGTTAAACGGTTTACTTCTTACTTTTCCAAAAGAAATTAAACTCCTTATCGGAATTTTTCTACTTGTGTTAAGCGTAGGCTTTTACACCGGTTTATTATTTGTAGGAGAAACATCTTCTGCCGAACCTATGGGTATAGAAGAGCATTACTTAGGTAACGAGAGTGATGAAGAAGCTGAGGTAATGAAGTTTAAAAAATCTCCAAAGGAGATGCTAACCATTGTGCATACTCATATTTTATCGATGTCTTTAATTTTCTTTTTGCTCGGTGCGATTATGGCGACGACTCGATTAAATTATAAATGGAAATTATTTTTGATGCTAGAGCCCTTTGCTTCAGTACTCCTTACTTTTGGAGGGATCTACTTTCTTTGGACGGGGTTAACTTGGTTCAAATATATTGTTATGTTTTCGGGCTTTTTAATGACGATGACTTATACGATATCAGTGCTTGTTATTTTTTCTCAATTACTAAAAAAGAAAGCTTGATATGTCATTGACAATAGCAGATTTATTAAAAGGAGAAAAAGCCATTATTAAGCACTTTGTAGCTAAGAATATTCCGTTAAAGTTAATTGAAATGGGCTGCATAGAAGGCAATTCTGTAGAACTAGTACAAAGAGCTCCTTTAAAAGATCCATTGTACCTAAATATTAATGGTACATATCTAGCCATTCGCAAAGAAATTGCGGCTCAAATTAGTATCGAAAAATTATGAGTGACCGGTTAAAAGTAGCCTTAATTGGAAACCCGAATACAGGGAAAACATCACTATTTAATATCCTTACGGGACTCAATCAAAAAGTGGGTAACTATCCTGGAATTACTGTTGATAAAAAAGTAGGTACCACCAAATTGTCAGCAAAAGTAAAGGCAGATGTAATTGATTTACCAGGTTCGTATAGTTTAAATCCAAGTTCCTTAGATGAAGATATAGCAGTAAAAGTGCTTTCTGATAAACAGAATGCTAATTACCCGAATGTCGTAGTTGTAGTGGCTGATGTTGAAAATTTAAAGCGTAATTTATTACTCTATACCCAAGTGAAGGATTTAGGAATACCTACGATTCTTGCCATTAATATGGAAGATCAAATGAAGGCAAGAGGTATTACTATAGACACTGAAACATTAGAAAAAGATTTAGAAACTAAAATTGCTCTAATAAGTTCAAAACGTAACAAAGGAATTTATAAATTAAAGGAACTTATTTTAAACTATCAGCAACTTTCTTTAGAACCCTGTTTCAAATCGTTTGAAAGTTTACTTGATAAAAGAGATGATCAGGCGAAGCAGCAAAAACATAGAGAAACAATCAAGAGATATCAGTTTCTTACCTCAGTGTTGAATAAATCGTATGGTATAGACAAAAGTCAAGTAAAAGACCTCAGAAGTAGATTAGATGCTGTACTTACACATCATATCGCTGGGTATATTATTTTCTTCGCTATTTTATTTTTTATTTTTCAAGGTTTATTTTCTTGGACCGAAGGTCCTATGGATTTTATTGATGCTTCTTTCGCTTCCCTGAGTGAATGGATTAAGAACATCTTACCAGATGGCGCTTTTACGAATTTGTTGGCCGAAGGTGTGATTCCGGGTATCGGTGGAGTTGTTATTTTTATTCCACAAATCGCTTTTTTGTTTCTTTTTCTATCCGTATTAGAAGAAAGTGGTTATATGAGTCGCGTGGTATTTTTAATGGATAGAGTAATGAAAAAATACGGACTGAGCGGTAAAAGTGTAGTGCCACTAATTTCAGGTACGGCTTGCGCGATTCCGGCGATAATGGCGGCAAGAAATATTGAAAGTTGGAAAGAACGTTTGATAACTATTTTAGTGACTCCATTTACTACATGCTCTGCAAGAATACCAGTATACGCTATCATTATTAGTTTAGTGATTCCGAATGAAAGTGTCTTGGGCGGGCTTATAAATTTGCAAGGTTTGACCTTGATGTTATTATATCTACTGGGTTTTGCCACAGCGATATTTGCAGCTTATATATTAGACAAAGTATTAAAAATACAGTCAAAATCGTATTTCGTAATTGAAATGCCAGATTATAAATTACCCTTGTTAAAGAATGTATTTTATCATGTAGTGGAAAAAACAAAAGCATTCGTTTTTGAAGCAGGTAAAATCATTTTAGCTATTTCAATATTGTTATGGGTTTTGGCATCTTATGGACCAGGAGAAGGTTTTAATAATGCCGAAGAAATTGTAAAAAAGGAATATGCAGAATTACCTTCTGATGAATTGCAAACAAAGATAGCGTCTTATAAATTGGAAAATTCTTATATCGGAATATTAGGTAAAAGTATAGAACCTATAATACGTCCATTAGGCTACGATTGGAAAATTGGAATTGCCTTAATTACCTCTTTTGCAGCAAGAGAAGTATTTGTGGGTACCTTGGCTACCATTTATAGTGTTGGATCTGAGGAAGAAATATCTATCAAAAATAAGATGAAGAAAGAGGTACATCCCACAACAATGAAACCTGTCTATAATTTCGCTTCGGGTATTTCTTTACTACTCTTTTATGCATTTGCTATGCAATGTATGAGTACCGTTGCTATTGTAAAACGTGAAACGAACAGTTGGAAATGGCCAATGATACAATTGGTTGGAATGACTATCTTTGCTTATGTTTCGGCGTTAGCAGCTTTTCAATTTTTAAAATAGTATGGAGATTATTCAAAATATATTGGTCGGTGTAGCTTCTGTTTTTGCTGTTTGGCTCTTGTATACGAAGTTTTTTAAAAAGCAAAAAAAGGCCAAAAGTTGTGGTCATGATAACTGCGGTTGTTAGTTTTACATTTTTAACACATTTCTTCCTTTTTAAATTAGTATATTTGTTCGCAATTAAATTTTAATTGCAAAATGATAGCTCACAATTCAAAATTCGTAGGTGAAGGATTAACATACGATGACGTTTTATTAGTTCCTGCCTTTTCTGAAGTACTTCCCCGAGAAGTAAGTATTCAAACAAAATTCACAAAAAATATTACCATTAATGTTCCTATAGTTTCGGCAGCTATGGATACCGTTACTGAATCTGCAATGGCGATCGCTATGGCACGTGAAGGTGGCATTGGAGTTTTGCATAAAAATATGAGCATCGAACAACAGGCTCAAGAAGTGAGAAGAGTAAAACGTGCAGAATCTGGTATGATTATAGATCCTGTTACGCTGCCGCTTACAGCTAAAGTTATTGATGCCAAACAATTAATGAAAGAACATAGTATTGGAGGTATTCCTATTGTGGATGACAATGGTACGTTAAAAGGAATTGTTACCAATCGTGATTTGCGTTTTGAACATAAAAATGATAGAGCTATTGTAGAAGTTATGACTAGTGATAATTTGGTTACTTCGGCGGTTGGTACTTCTTTAAAAGATGCTGAAGCTATCTTACAAGAAAACAAGATCGAAAAGCTTTTAATAGTAGATGATGACTATAAACTTTCGGGCTTGATTACTTTTAGAGATATTACAAAAGTTACGCAAAAACCTATTGCTAATAAAGATAGTTATGGACGACTGCGTGTTGCAGCGGCACTTGGTGTAACACCTGATGTTGTTGAGAGAGCTGATGCCTTGGTAAAGGCTGGTGTTGATGCTGTTATTATTGATACCGCTCATGGTCATACAAAAGGTGTGGTTGAGGTGCTGAAATCGGTGAAGAAAGAATTTCCTGAATTAGAAGTTGTGGTAGGTAATATTGCAACGCCTGAAGCTGCTAAATACTTGGTAGAAGCAGGAGCTGATGCTATAAAAGTAGGTATTGGTCCTGGGTCTATATGCACAACACGTGTTGTTGCAGGGGTGGGTTTTCCACAATTTTCAGCAGTATTAGAAGTGGCGCAAGCTATTAAGGGAAGTGGTGTGCCGGTAATTGCAGATGGTGGTATTAGATATACCGGAGATATTCCTAAAGCCATTGCGGCTGGTGCAGATACGGTGATGTTAGGGTCTTTACTTGCGGGTACAAAAGAATCTCCTGGAGAAACGATTATTTATGAAGGAAGAAAGTTCAAGTCCTACAGAGGCATGGGATCGGTAGAAGCAATGAAACAAGGCTCTAAAGATCGTTACTTTCAAGATGTTGAAGATGATATTAAAAAATTAGTACCTGAAGGAATTGTGGGAAGGGTACCTTATAAGGGAGAACTTTATGAAAGTATTCATCAATTTATTGGAGGTTTACGGGCCGGAATGGGGTATTGTGGATCAAAAGATATCGAAACTCTAAAAGAAACAGGAAAATTTGTGAAAATTACAGCGTCAGGTATTCACGAAAGTCACCCGCATGATGTGATGATTACGAAAGAATCACCAAACTATTCTAGAAGATAAAAGAGACGCTGTTGTTTTAGGTGTTTTTTGTTTGAAAAATTATTTTTTACCAAGAACATCTTTAGACATATGCATACTAACAAGCATATGGGGTACGTCTACAGTTTCTGCAATTTTAAGATCTCCAGCAAGTGAGCACAACGCATATGCTTCGAGTTCAGAAAGATCATGTTCGCTCATTAAGTACTGAACCATATATAACGTTGCTTTTTTCGCGGCTTGATCAATGGTCTTCCCAAACCCCGTGGTTGCATAGTAAGTATCGGTTTCATATTGAGGTTCACTTATTCGTTTGTTCTTAAGTATTTCCAATTGATATATAAATCGCATGGGTGCTTCTATGGCTGTGCCACAAACTTCGCCTAAACCTTGTGCGGCATGTGCATCTCCAATAGAAAAGAGGGCTCCTTCAACAAAAACAGGAAAGTAGACAATAGTACCTTCAACTAGATTTGGATCATCCATATTTCCTCCGTTTGCCCGTGGTGGAATAGTAGACAGCATTTCTCCAGTTTCGGGAGCAACTCCCATAACCCCTGGAAAAGGATTTAAAGGAATCTTAATATTCTCGTTAAAGTCAACATATTTTTTATCTTTTCCTAAAGTATACGTTTTTAGATATTTACCTTTAATTGTGTCTGCTAGAAAGCTGAATCCAGGTAAAATTGCATTCCAACCCCAATCACCTAATTCAATTTTATGTAAGGTTACTTTTAGTACATCTCCAGGTTTGGCTTCTTCAATATAAACGGGACCAGTGAGTGGATGAATTGGATCAAATTTTAACGAATCTAAAGCTGAAACATCCGAATCAATAGAAAGTTGCGCATCACTAGCATCTTCGGTATATGCTTCAATAATAGCTCCAGATTTTACCGTTAATACGGGCGGAATTAAACTACTAAATTTATTATGAGTTTGATCCTTAGTAAGAGTATAATCGGGTGTAATCGTATTATTAAGAATTTTGGTAGAAGTTTCCTCTTGTTTTTCATTACATGAAAGAATACAAAAAGAAAGAATTATGCACAATTTATAGTTGGTTCTCAAGTGTGAAAGTGACATATTTAGATTAATTAACTATTAAACTTCTTAAAAGTACTAAAATTTATCTATTAGTAATATCTTTGAAGGTTAAAACGAAATTCATTGAACGCAGAAATAATTACCATTGGCGATGAAATCCTTATCGGACAGATAGTAGATACTAACTCGGCTTTTATTGGAAAAGAATTGAATAAAATAGGTGTTTCAGTTTATCAAATTACCTCTGTTCAGGATGACAAAACACACATCTTGAAAGCGATTGAAGAAGCAGAACACAATGTAGATATTATTATACTCACAGGAGGGTTAGGGCCAACCAAGGATGATATTACCAAGCATACTATTGCCGAATATTTTGATGATTATTTAGTTCAAAATGACATAGTGTTAAAACATATTGAGCACTTGTTTGCAAAATATATTTCGACGCCTATTTCTGATATGAACCGTCAACAAGCCCTTGTGCCATCTAAAGCAAGGGTATTGACGAATCGATTTGGTACCGCGCCAGGAATCTTACTGGAGAAGAATAATAAAACGTTTATTTCATTACCAGGTGTGCCTTATGAAATGAAGGCGTTAATTACCCATGAAGTACTACCCAAACTTCAAAAAAAGTATAATTGTCCGTATATTATTCATAAAACGATATTGACTTATGGATTGGGAGAAAGTGCCATAGCTAGTAGGATTGAGGCATTTGAAGATAGTTTGCCAGATGAAGTGAAGTTGGCCTATTTACCAAATTTAGGAAAAGTTAGATTGCGTTTATCTGGTAAGAGTTTTGACAAGGATAAATTAGAATCAGAGATAGAACGTTTGTCGAATGAGTTGATTTCATATGTAGATGATATTTTTGTTGGTTTTGAAGGTGAAAATTCTTTAGAGTCTTTGATCGGAAATTTATTGATTTCCAAGAACAGTACCTTAGCGATTGCAGAAAGCTGTACAGGAGGGAATATTTCGAAAATAATTACCTCGGTCCCTGGCGCCTCAAGATATTTTGTGGGTTCAGTTGTGAGTTATTCTGAACAGGTTAAAGTTCGTTCTTTGGGCGTTCCTGAGGCGTTAATTAGAACACATAGTGTGGTGAGCGCCGAGGTTGCTCAAAGCATGGCAGAAGGCATACAAAAAGAGTATAATTCAGATTATGCGATAGGAGTAACGGGTAATGCGGGCCCCACAAAGGATAAAACAGATGCATCCGTAGGACAAGTTTATATTGCAATAGCGACTCCAGAAACTATTTTTATCGAGAATTTTAACTTTGGGCAACCGCGAGAAAAAGTAATACAAAGAGCATCAGTAAAGGCCTTAGAATTACTCAAAAGTAGTATTTTAAAAAAGTCTTAAAATAAGTTTGCAGTTTCTTTAAAAAGTTCTTATTTTTGCACCTCGTTTTGAAACAACAATTTTAAAGTTAAAGAAATGTCAAGAGTTTGTGAGTTAACAGGAAAGAAAGCAATGGTAGGAAACAACGTTTCTCACGCCATGAATAAAACGAAAAGAAAATTCGACGCTAATTTAATGAAGAAGCGTTTTTATCTTCCTGAAGAGGATAAATGGATTACTTTAAAAGTTTCCGCTTCAGCGTTAAAAAACATCAATAAAAAAGGAATCTCTGCTGTTATTAAAGAAGCAAGAGCAAAAGGATTCTTGAAAAAATAATTAGAAATGGCAAAGAAAGGTAACAGAATTCAGGTTATTTTAGAATGTACAGAGCACAAAAACAGTGGTCAGCCAGGTACTTCTAGGTATATTACTACGAAGAGTAAGAAAAATACTCCAGATAGAATGGAATTGAAGAAATTCAATCCTATCTTAAAGAAAATGACAATTCACAAAGAAATTAAATAATTTAGTCGTTTTCATTTAGATGAAAATGTCAAATACAAATAGTTGAGATATGGCAAAGAAAGCAGTAGCATCGTTACAAACAGGTTCTAAAAGATTAGCGAAAGCGATCAAAATGGTAAAGTCTCCAAAAACTGGAGCCTATATCTTTGTAGAAAGTATTATGGATCCTTCAAAAGTAAACGATTTTTTTAATAAATAATCGTTTACCATAAATAGTACAGAGGCTACTTTCATTTGATGAAAGTAGCTTTTCTTTTTTATATTTGTTTCGGTTAATTTCAACATTTAGCGCAAAAATAGAATGAGTTTATTTAAAAAAATATTTTCGAAAGAAAAAAAAGAAACCTTAGATAAAGGCCTAGAGAAAAGTAAAACAACTTTTTTCGGAAAATTATCAAAGGCAGTTGCCGGTAAGTCTAAAGTAGATGATGACGTTTTAGATAACTTAGAGGAAGTATTGGTTTCTTCGGATGTTGGAGTTGCAACAACACTAAAAGTAATTGATAGAATTGAATCTAGAGTTGCTAAAGATAAATACCTTGGTACAGATGAATTGAATCAAATTCTTCGCGAAGAAATTGCAGGATTGTTGTCAGAAACCAATGTTGGTAATGAAACTGAGTTTACTATACCAGCAGATAAAAAGCCGTATGTTATTATGGTTGTTGGTGTGAACGGAGTTGGAAAAACTACAACTATCGGGAAGCTAGCTTCGCAGTTTAAGAAACAAGGTTTGAAAGTAGTCTTAGGTGCTGGTGATACTTTTAGAGCTGCAGCGATAGACCAGTTGCAAGTGTGGGCTGATAGAGTAGACGTGCCTATTGTGAAACAAAAGATGGGAAGTGATCCGGCCTCTGTAGCCTTTGATACATTGCAATCTGGTGTGCAACAAAATGCTGATGTCGTTATTATCGATACAGCCGGGCGACTACATAATAAGGTGAATTTAATGAATGAATTATCTAAGATTAAGCGTGTGATGCAAAAAGTATCTCCAGATGCGCCGCATGATGTGTTATTAGTACTTGATGGTTCTACAGGTCAAAATGCTTTTGAACAAGCGAAAGCGTTTACAAAGGCAACAGAAGTTACTTCTTTAGCAGTCACAAAGTTAGATGGTACAGCAAAAGGAGGGGTTGTTATTGGAATTTCTGATCAATTTCAAATTCCTGTAAAGTATATTGGTGTTGGAGAAGGAATAGATGATCTTCAAGTCTTCAATAAAATTGAATTTGTAGATTCATTCTTTAAATAAACTAAATGCGTACAAAATCAACGAAACAAAATAAGATCAATGTTGTTACATTGGGATGTTCGAAAAATGTATATGATTCAGAGGTTTTATTAGGGCAGTTACAAGCCAATGGTAAAAATGTTGTTCATGAAGATGAGAATGATGAAGGTAATATTGTAGTCATAAATACTTGTGGTTTTATTGGAAAGGCTAAAGAAGAATCTGTAAACACAATTCTTCACTATGCACATAAAAAAGAAAAGGGAGAGGTTGATAAGGTTTTTGTAACTGGATGTTTGAGTGAGCGTTATAAACCTGATTTAGAAAAGGAAATACCTGATGTAGATGCCTATTTTGGCACACATGATTTACCTAATTTATTGAAGGTCTTAGAAGCTGATTACAAGCATGAGTTGGTTGGTGAACGTCTAACAACGACTCCAAAACATTACGCGTATTTAAAGATTGCTGAAGGTTGTGATAGACCTTGTTCATTTTGTGCTATCCCTTTAATGCGAGGAAAACATGTCTCAACACCGATAGAAAATTTAGTTACAGAGGCAACCAAATTAGCAGAGAAAGGAATTAAAGAACTCATCTTAATTGCACAAGATTTAACCTATTACGGTTTAGATATATACAAAAAAAGAGCGCTCGCTGATTTATTGAAAGAATTGGTAAAAGTAGAAGGTATAGAATGGATTCGTTTACATTATGCTTTTCCAACTGGTTTTCCGTTAGATGTGCTAGAAGTGATGAAGAACGAACCTAAGGTCTGTAATTATCTAGACATTCCTTTACAGCATATTAATACAGAGATATTAAAATCAATGCGACGCGGTACGACGTTCGAAAAAACGAATAAACTCTTGAAAGAATTTCGAGCAGCCGTTCCAAATATGGCTATTCGTACAACATTAATTGTAGGTTATCCTGGTGAAACTGTGGCCATTTTTGAAGAATTAAAAAAATGGGTGATCGATACACGTTTTGATCGGTTAGGTGCTTTTGCCTATTCGCATGAAGAAAATACACATGCCGCGAAACTTGTAGATGACGTTCCAGATGATGTTAAAGAACAACGTGTTTCTGAAATAATGGAAATACAAAGTCAGATTTCTTTTGAATTAAATCAGGAAAAGGTAGGAAATACTTACAAGTGCATTTTTGATAGAAAAGAAGGGAATTACTTTTTTGGTAGAACAGAATTTGATTCTCCAGATGTTGATAATGATGTTGTTGTAGATGCTACAAAACATTATGTTCAAATAGGGCAATTTGTGAATATTAAAATTACTTCGGCAGGAGATTTCGATTTAAACGGTGAACCCGTATAAATTATTTTAAGATAAAACAGTTATCTTAGCTAAAAACATAAATACGTAATGATGAAAAAAACAATCTTCAACCTCTTTTTACTTACTACCTTAAGTCTTATAGTATCTTGTAGCGGCAATTCACCTGAAAGTGCTGCGAAAGCTTTTTTAAAGAAAATGCACAAGGCCGACTTTGAAGGAGCTAAAGAATATGCAACTACTGATACGAAATCTCTGTTAACAACAATGGAATCGTTTGGAGCCGGAGATAAAATTTTAGATGATTCGAAAGAGCAAGGAAGTTTGAGTATAAAAGTAGTCGATACCCAAGTTGATGGAGATTCAGCCGTTTGTAAAGTAGAACTAAGCTATTCTAATAGTGATAAAGTTGATAATCAAACCTTAAAACTTATAAAGAAAGATGGTAAATGGTTAGTGAGTATGGGTAAGGAAGACACCAAAAAAGAAGATAATAAAAAAGAATAAAAGTTAAGTGATATTAAAGCATACTAAAGAATCTTAAAAATGCGAAGCTTTGTTAAGCTACTTATCTTTTTAATAGTTCTTAGTATTCTAGCGTTTAAATTTTTGAAATCCTCTTCAAGCCGTCTGCTTGAAGAGGATTTTTATTATGTACTTACACAAGAAGAGAAGCATCAATTACAAACAGGAGATATTATTTTACGAAGAGGGTATGGTTTTGTGAGTACTATGATCTTAAGGATGATGCAAGAAGAAATGCCCGTTACCCATTTAGGAATTATTATTCGCAGTAATGATTCGTTAAAAGTTGCACATACATTGTCGAGTACAGTATCAAATCAAGACGGCTTGAGGCTACAACAGATCGATTCATTTACGCACAATTCGTATGATAATTCTTTAATTGTAACACGATTAAAGAATTTGGAATCAAGTGCCATGGAAAAGATAAAAAAACAGGTCGCTTATTACACTAAAAAACAACTACCTTTTGATCATCATTTTGACTATAAAGACACCACAGCTCATTATTGTTCTGAATTTATTTGGAGGGTTTATGAACACAATTTAAACCTATTGAAGGTAGCTGATTCTATTTCTGCAGAAGAAAAATACACAACGCTGAAGACCTTTTATGACCCAAACTATTTTGACATTATTCTCAATCATCAGCAGTAATTTTGAGAGATCATTTTATTCATATTTAGTTAAAAAAGTGTTAGTATTTTAGCATGATTTCCATCGATGCATAAAAATTAGTATTTTTATCAAAAATCATACGATATTAAACCTAATGGTAGACGAAGATTGTAAAACTACGATAAGTACAATTCCATTTCAAAAAACAGGTTATTTTTCTAAAACTATTTGCGATTATTTAGATCGTAACGGAAATATGACTCCATTTTACAATAATTTCCCTGATCTTGACGGATTCAAAAATCAAATCGAGGAAAAACGTCATTCTGAACTTGTTTCAGAATCACATCGTAAAATTCTAGTCGACTCCCTTAAAAGTCAGTATAAAAATCTAAAGATTTCTGAGAAATCGAGAAAAAACATTGACTTATTAGCTCAAGAAAATACCTTTACCATTACCACAGGGCATCAACTAAATTTGTTTACCGGACCTCTATATTTTTTATATAAAATTATATCTGCCATTAATTTGGTGAAACAATTAAAGAAAGAACAACCCGAAAGTAATTTTGTGCCAGTATATTGGATGGCTACTGAAGATCACGATTTTGAGGAGATTCAATACTTTAACTTCAAAGGAAAAAAAGTTATATGGAATAAGGAGTGTAAAGGTGGTGTAGGCCGTACCTCTACTAAAAATTTAGAATTTGTTTTTGAAGAATTTTCTAACATGCTTGGAAACACTACGAATGCCAAATATTTAAAGGAATTATTTGTAAAGGCATATCTCGAACATACTACATTAACTGAGGCTACGCGTTATCTAGCGAATGAATTATTTGGTAAGTACGGTTTGGTTATTGTTGATGGCGATGACGCTAATTTGAAACGACAGTTTCTACCTTTTGTAAAAGAAGAACTGTACCAACATGTTTCTTTTGAAAAAGTATCGAAAACCATTGAAAAACTTGAAAAGAATTATAAAATTCAGGTAAACCCAAGAGAAATTAACTTGTTTTATTTAGCTGAGAATCTAAGAGAACGAATTGTTTTTGAAGATGATATTTTTAAAGTGCTAAATACCGATATCGAATTTAGTAAAGATGAGTTAGACTACGAACTAAAATTACATCCAGAACGCTTTAGTCCTAACGTAATCATGCGACCCTTGTATCAAGAAGTAATTTTGCCCAATATATGTTATATCGGTGGAGGTGGAGAGTTGGCGTATTGGTTTGAATTAAAAGACTATTTTGAAGCTGTGAATATTCCTTTCCCAATTTTATTGTTACGTAATTCGGTATTATTGATTTCCGACAAGCAAGAGAAAAAAGCACAAAAACTCAACATTACCAAGGAAGAGTTGTTTCTAAAGCAACTTGATTTGGTGCATAAAAAAGTGGAGGAAGTTTCTGAATTAAAGATTGATTTTTCGGAGCAACGCGTTTTTTTAGAAAACCAATTTACGGATCTTATGAAAATCGCAGAGCAAACTGATAAATCCTTTCTTGGAGCAGTAAAGGCACAGCGAAAGAAACAATTAAATGGTCTTGATACCTTAGAAAAACGATTGCTGAAAGCAGAAAAAAGAAAGCATCAAGAATTAACAGAGCGTATTAAAACACTTCAAGACGAGTTGTTTCCGAATCAAAGTTTAGAAGAACGTTATCGCAATTTTTCTGAATATTATCTGGAATATGGCGAAGCGTTAATTCCGAAATTGATCGATAATCTGGATCCGTTACAAGGGGAATTTTCTATACTAACCCTGTAATCCCTATGAAAAAGGGACAAGGTTTGCATGCGAAAAATATACACCATGCTAATTATAATTTCGATCTGTTAATTGAAGTACATCCACCGTTAAGAGCATTTATCTTCACAAATAAGTATGGGACTAAAACAATTGATTTTGCGAATCCAAAGGGTGTTAAGTCATTAAATACAGCATTGTTATTTGCCTATTATGATGTGAGTTTTTGGGAGTTTCCAGATTTGAATTTATGTCCGCCAATTCCTGGTCGTGTAGATTATATACATTATATCGCCGACTTATTAGAAAATTCAGGTATTAAAGAGATCAATGCATTGGATATCGGTACAGGAGCAAGCTGTATTTATCCTATCCTTGGACACAAAGCTCATGGTTGGCAATTTGTTGCAACAGATGTTGATAAAACATCGTTAACATATGCTCGTGAAATTCTTATCAAAAATAAATTAGAAGATACAATTGAATTGCGTCATCAACAGGATAAGACTCAAATTTTTAAAGGCATTTTAAACGAGAATGACCGATTTTCTGTAGCGATGTGCAATCCTCCATTTTATAATTCGATTAAGGAAGCTAGAAAACAAAATTTAAGAAAAAATAAGGGTCTAGGTTTAGAAAGTTTAGATCGAAATTTCGCAGGCAATGAAAATGAATTGTCATACAAAGGTGGAGAAAAAGCGTTTTTACATACCTATTTATATGAAAGTTCTTTGTTTAAAAAGCACTGTTTTTGGTATACAACATTGGTTTCTAAAAAAGAGAATGTGTCATCCATGTACGCTTCGTTAGAGAAATTAGGTGCAACGAGTATCAAAACAATACCCATGCATCAAGGGAATAAAATAACACGTATCATAGTCTGGACATTTTTAGATGCAAAAGAGCAAAAAGAATGGAATGAATAAAAAAAGCAAGCCCTTGAGCTTGCTTTTTCATACTAATTCAAATAATTACTTTAAATTTAGTTACATGCATCAGGTATATCTTTTGTTACTATTTCACGGGAAATAAGATGACTTATTACAGTAGTTCCTTTCAAAGTAATTTCAATATAGTCTGTACCTATTTCTTTAACTACCCCGGTAAACCCGTTAAAGTTGAATTGGGCCAAAATTTCATCCCCATTTAATTTTGTATTATCTAATACACCGCGTATCCTATATTGCTGAACGTAAGGTACTTTAACATCTTTATATTCTTGATAAATATCAGCTGCAGTAGTTCCTCGTCCAGGAGGTACCGTTATTGTTCTTTTAGATGATAATACAATTGTTTTTGATGTCGTAACACCTTGAGATTCAGTTTTTGTTTCTGTGGTACTGTGACCAACACTTATTCCAGCAGTTGCAGAGGCCGTTACTGAGTTTGACGCTCCGAAAAATTGACAATTCACACTGGATTCAACTGTTGCAGATATAGTTGTAGATAAACTAGCTTCAACTGAAGTGGCTACCTGAATAGATTCTGACCAAGAATAGGTGTCTGTTCTCGTTTCTGATGTTTCAACACCTACGGTATCAGAAAGGGGTCCACTACCACAATTTCGAAGTCCCGTATTATAAGCTGCAATGGTTTTTGATGGAGGAAGAATTGGGTTTTGAAATTTAGTACCAACAGATTCAATATCCCATTCGATTTCGAAGTTTAAAATCCGAAAATAGGAGGGAGTCTCTACTGTTTGTGAAGTGATACTTGCTAAATTTTCAAATGCTATCAAAGGGATATTTGTTATAATAGGAATGATAACGTATTTACCGATATCAATTTTCTTTATTTGAAATTTATAGTTTTCAAATAATGTGGCATCGGTATTTCCTCCATTTCTGGTAATATTCGCTTCAGATTGTACATTTAGTCTATTATTTGAATCTAAATATAGGTAATGCTTTTTTGTGCCATTTGGGTTGTAAATATTGAAGATATTGTTTGCAGCATCAATTGTTTCAAATCGATATTTAGTAAACGGAATTGTTTGCTGCGTATCATCAACATAATCAAGATCGTCGGCATCTCGTACTTTGATTTCAGTACTGAAATCAGTGGTAGAAGTTCTAAGGGTTGTTGATGGCGCTCCAAAAACAAAAGTAACATCTTTATTTACGGGATCTTCTTTTAAAATTTGCATATAGTAGTCTATATTGGGATTTAATGTTATTGGATTTCTATCTTCTTTATCCACATTATCGACTTCTATATCATTAGGTGTTGGAGTAAAAGAATATTTAGAGCTTGTATAAGAAGCGAGTTCTTCGTTAGTGGCGTTTTCAATTTTAATAGTTATAGAAACACCTGTTTGTAACTCATTTTGCTCTGAATTACTCAAATCTTTATTTTTGAAAGAAAATAAAGCCAAATCAGAATCTTGATTTATATCTTCTTTATATTCTCCTGCTTTTCCTCCTTCATTTATTGTAAGAACAGCACTAGTAGGGAAATACCCTTTTCTTTTTAAGTTTCTTGTACTGATACTAATACCAAGTTGACCTTCATCTATTTCGTAGTCATTAGTATCAACATTTGAGGTTGTAGGCTCCAATTCGCCATTTATTACTGGGTCAATAATTTGGTCATCTTTACTACATGCCATGGTTATGATAAAAAGGCATAACAGCATCATTTTTTTAACTAATTTAATTTGCGTTTTCATAAGTATATGTTTTGTGATTTATACTTGTTTTGTGTGCCCTTGCGCTGTAAAGGTCTGCAGCCCGGGAGAGCGCAAGACACCACAAAACGGTTTGTCATTTTTTATGACAGCACAAACATATTCTATGCATTTTAGGGTAGAAAATAATGGGAGTAGACAAGGAGTGGACAGTATCAAATTTGAAGGTGGACAAATAGTGGACACCCTCTGGAGTCCTTTAAACTAAAGGGATAGTATGAAGTCTTGTAAAGAATCTTCGGTAGAAATATCTAGCTTTTTGCGTAATCGATAACGTGCTTTCTTAATACCTTCTTGAGAAATATTTAAAATATTAGCAATTTCTTTTGATGATAAATTCATCTTTAACAATGCCATTAAGCGCAACTCGTTGGCCGTAACGTTCGGAAACTGTTGTTTTACCTTGCTATTAAAATTTGTATGAACTTCTTGAAAGTATTTGCTAAAATTTTCCCAGTTATTATCATCTTTTAGATCAAAATCAATGGTTCTAATCAATTGTTGATACCCTTGTTGAATATCTTCTGATTTTTTAAATTCTTCAGCTTTGAGTTTTAGGCTTTCGAGTACTTCATTCTTTTTTGCTAAATGGAGAGCATGTGTGGTGAGTTCTTTCTTTTTAAAGGTTAATTCGGCGTCTACTTTTTCTTTTTCTAATTTATTTCTCTTTATGCGTTGTCGGAATCCGTAAAAGCCAAATGCGATGAATCCTAATGCCAAGAAGAGACCTCCAGTTAATAATGACTTTTGAAGCTTACTTACTTTGTTCTTTTGCTCTAGCAAGTCGATTTCATTTTCCTGTAAAACTATTTGCTGCTCTTTTTCTTTGGTTTCAAAGTTTTTCGTTAAGCGCTGTATCTCTTTTGTTTTTCCTACATTATAAACAGAATCATAAACATTCTTATACATTTTGTGGATTTCGAGTGCTTTTTTATAATTACCTAATAGTTTATAGGCCTCCGTTTTATTTTGATAAGCAACATAGAGATCATCAATATTTCCAATAGAATCTGCAATTTTTATGGCTTTGTTGGAAAGGGTTATTGCTTTTAGAGGCTTATTGAGCTTTATATTGGCCGTGGTCAATCCATTTAAGCCCCAAACATGGTATAATGGATTCTTTGCAATGGTATCCGAATAATGAATTGAACGATTTAGATATTCAATACCCTTATGTACCCTATCCGTTTCAACATAAAGACGTCCAATGATAAATGTCGTTGTAGCGATGCTTCCGTTACGCTTTAGCTCCTCAGAAATTTTTAAACTCTCAAAAAGATATCTAAGAGATTCGTCGTATTTTTTTATAAAATAATGACTATTTCCCAAATTATTCAAGTTAGTTGCGATCGCCGCTTTGTCATTCAGTTTTCGACCGATTTCAAGAGCCTTTTTTTGATACTTTATAGAGTTTTCATCATCAATAATATAATTATATAAGTTGCCAATTGTAGTATAACAGCCGAGCAATTCTCTTTGATCATTGATTTTTTTCGCAATATCAGTAGCAATAAAGGCCTCTTGTATTCCTAAATCGTATTTGGTTTGTCTCATATAGACGTTAGCTTTCATCTTGTGTAACCTTAGAAGTAATGCTGAGTCTTTTTTCACTGCGTTGTAGTATTCTAAGTTTTTGTCGATCTCAAAGTGGGCTTTCTCATACTTACCTCTTTTAAAGAGTGTATTTATGAGGTAATATTTAACGAGACCTATTTGATGACTGTTATTTAATTGAGTAAATTTTTCGAGTGATTTGTTTAAATAATACGTTGCTGAGTCTAAATTATGACGCCTACTAAAATGCCTTCCTAAATTTTTAGTTGTTGTTGCTATGCCGCAGTCATAGGCTAGTTCACGAGATAATTTTAATGTGTTTTTCGCTAGTTTCAATCCTTCATCCGGGTCTACCCAGTAATAGATATCAAAAAGTGCATTAGCGGTTTTTACTTTAAGTGTATCTTGTGCATGAAGATTATAGACCTTCAAAAGGCTATCTAACTTGGTGGTATCCTGAGAATTGATGTTTAAGGGTAGAATATGAACGAAAGTTAAGATCAGTAGTGAGCCTATTGAATTCTGTATACGACATTTAGATGTATATAGTATCATAATTAAAGGTTTAATACTAGATCTTGTAGAGAGTCTTCGGTAGAAATATCTAGCTTTTTACGTAATCGATAGCGTGCTTTTTTAATTCCTTCTTGAGAAATATTTAAAATATTGGCAATTTCTTTTGATGATAGATTCATCTTTAGCAATGCCATTAAGCGCAGTTCATTAGTCGTAACGTTCGGAAATTGTTGTTTTATGTTGCTATTAAAGTTTGTATGTACTTCTTGAAAGTATTTGCTAAAATTTTCCCAGTTGTTATCATCTTTTAAATCAAAATTAATCGTCCTAATCAATTGTTGATACCCTTGCTGAATATCTTCTGATTTTTTAAATTCCTCAGCTTTGAGTTTTAGACTTTCGAGCACTTCATTCTTTTTTGCCAAATGGAGAGCATGTGTGGTGAGTTCTTTCTTTTTAAAGGTTAATTCTGCATCTACTTTTTCTTTTTCTAATTTATTTCTCTTTAAACGTTGTCGGAATCCGTAAAACCCAATTCCAATGAGTCCGGTCGCAAGTATTAAACCACCACCTAATAGTGATTTTTGCAGTTTGTTAACCTTTTCTTTTTCTTCTAGTAAACCTATTTCGTTTTCCTGCAAGGCGATTTGTTGTTCCTTCTCTTTCGTTTCGAATTCAGTCTTTAAGCGATCTACTTCTTTCGATTTTTCAATATTATATACAGAGTCATTAATCGCTTTATAATTCTCATGATCTTTCAAGGCTTTTTTATAGTCTCCCAATGCGGCATATGCTGCTGAACGATCTCGGTATGATTGGTAAAGGTCATCTTTATTACCGACTGAATCCGCTAAAATGATGGCCCTGTTCAAATAAGGGAGTGCTTTTTCAGGCATCTTAAGCTCTTCTGTGTACACACTTCCCAATCTTTTCAATGCCCATGATTCAGACAATGGATGATGTGAAATATGCCTTGAATGATGAATCGATCTTTTTAAATAGTCAATGCCCTTTTCGACTGACCCTTTTCTAACATGTGTCTTACCAATATTGAACAAAGTAGTCCCGATGAGACCTTGATTTCTAACCTCTTTAGAATATGTCAAGCTTTCATTTAAATATTCAAGAGCTACGTCGTAATTCTCTAGTACGTAGTTCGAATTTCCTAAATCGTTTAGTGTCAATCCTATTTTTCTCTTGTTATTACGTTTTCTGTAATACGCTAATAATTCTTTTTTTATTTCTATAGCTTTTTCTTTGTTATCCGTATAGTGATATAATGAGGCTAATGTTGAATTAATCTTTGCCTGTTCGTTTTCGAGGTTGAGTTTTTTTGAAATGGACAAAGCTGTTAGAACAGATTCAAACCCTTTCTTATAGAATGTTTGTCTCATGTAGACCCTTGCTCTTATAAAATGAAGTTTCATAAGGATTAAAGAATCTGGAATATTTTTTGAATACTTTTCCATAGTGCTATCAACTTCTTTTAATGCACTTTCATAATTTCCTGTTAAATACAAAAGTTGAATCATATCGTAGGATACCAAACCAGCTTCATGAGCACGATTTAAGTCGCTATATAGCTTGAGAGATTTTTCGAAGTATTTTGTAGCTGAGTCTATGTCACGATCAATCATGAATCTCCGACCTATTTGATGATATGATTTAGCAATTCCTGGTGTATACTTAATTTTTTGAGCCAGAAGCAACCCTTCTTTAGAATAATTCATGGCCAAGTCAGGATTATTCTTTGAGTAAAAATTATAAAGGGCATTAGCGGTATTTACTTTTAAAGAATCTTGAGGTTGAGCCTGATACACCTTTAAAAGGCTATCCAACCTCTGTTGATTTTGGGCGAGAATAAATGTCGAAAAGAGAAGGAGTGAGATACATATAAAAGCAGAGGTGAACTTCATAACACAAAAAATATAGTTTAAAGATATTCATTTTTAGCAATATCTAATATGTTTGATTTTTTCATCTTTAGAATTGCTTTAGAAAGTACGCTTACTTTTATGGTGAAATTAATATGCAGCAATGAAAAAAAATCTACTATTACTCATCTTTACACTGGTATCTACAATTATTTTTTCTCAAGAGACAACTACTGACAGTGAAGCAACAGTATTATTGAAACAAGAGGCGCAAGAAACTATTAGCTATAAAGACTTAGGTGATTTTAAAGTATTTCCAAACCCAACAAGAAGTAGTTTAACGGTAGGTATTGGTAAATTAAGTGGAGGAATTTCTTTTCAAATCAGTGATGTATTGGGTAAACTAATTTACAGTAGAAAAATTGTTTCGCACGATTTACAAAAAGATAGTTTTAAACTTGATATGTCATCGTTTAGAGACGGGATTTATATGTTTTCTTTGAAAACGAAAACGGCTTCAAAAACAATTAAAGTCGTAAAATTATAGTTAATACTCTTCATATTCCCAAGAAGTAAAGACAGAAAATTCAATATCTTGATTGAGTAAAGATTGCACTTCTTCTGCAGTTACAGGATAGCCATATTTATTGTAGGTATAGGTACTCTTAAATCTTGATTTTACAAAACCATTGTCTTCTGTATGTGGAATGCTTTCGTAAAGAATGTTGTTATTTTTAAAATATGAGATAATTCCTCTGGTAGAAAATGAGTTTTTAGAAGCAATTTGACTAAAAGATAACACTGTGTTGTTTTCATGAAAATTAGTACTTTTTTGAATGAGTTTTACTGGGTTATTAAAAGTATCGAAGTCATATGTTTCTTCAATTTCTAAAAAATTGTTCGAATCAATGTCACTTTCGATAGTTTTACTTTGAATATTGTCATCGTGGTTATAGGTAATTATTTCTCTATCTTTTCTTCTTACAAATTCTTGCCCGGTATCAAAGTTTAAAATCTTCGATGTTGTCGTAGTTAAACGAATTTGCTCCTTATTATTATAAGATACATCGGTCGTATTTGTGGTTTTGGACGAGTCATTGGTAAAACTTTCAACTATTGAGGTTATTTTTCCTTGATTATAAAAAACCATTGTGCTGTCATACACACCTAGAGCTGTAATTAAATTATCATTCTTTATTTTGATTATATTATTTGAACTATCGTAGAAATATTTATAATCACCAATCTGCGTCAATCTATCTTCAACATCGTATAAATATTCAACGGTAGAACCTAAACTGTTCGATCTAATTTTAATCAATCTATTTTGAGTATCATAGTCGAAAAAAAATGTGAAAATTTGATGAGGGTTTGTACTTGTATAAGAGGTAACGGATGTTAGTCTAATGTTAGAATCATCTGCAAAATTTGGCGTATCATTTGCATCTTCACAATTAAAAAAGAGAGAAGAAATAACCATACTTAGTAATAAACCATAAGAATTCTTCGACAGCAAAATATCCGTTTTAGCAAGTTTAACTCATAAGATATCAGTAATATACAAAAAAATAAAATACTTTTTATTCGTATACATCTAGAACAATTTGCACATTTCTAAAGCTCTCTCATAAGCTTTTCTTCTAAATCCAACGTCAAATTTTTCTAGTTCTTTTGGTTGTATCCAATGCAATTCTTCAAATTCATCATCTTGAGGAACTAATTTCATTTCTTGATTGAATAGTATTTTAAATACAGTGAGACGTTGACCCTTGTAGATATAATATGGATCTTCGGGAGGGTACAAGTATTGTACCTTTTCTGAACAGGCGTGCAGAATATCTTTATTCGATAATATAATGCCTAACTCTTCATTGAGTTCTCGTTTAATTCCTGCAACCGGGTCTTCATTAGGTTCCAGCCCACCTTGTGGAAATTTAAATCCACCATCACGAGGTGAAGAACCAATGAGCACTCTGTTTTGGTCATCCACGATAATTGCCATTGCCGCTATGCGAAATGTGTTTTTCGTCATAGTACAAATTTAAGGTAAAAAAATTATAGCATAGCCCTTCTAAGGAAACTTGAAAGAGCTTGTTTTAAAGGTAGATTAGCTATAGATAAGTCATCATCTTCTATAATTTTAATTTTTCTAATGGTCGCTAAATGATCAATAATACGAATCACATCCTCTATGAGTTCATAGGTTGCCAGTTTAAATTTATCTTCTTGAGAAATCTCATTTTTCTGAGGATATAGTACCAATAAAAAATGAACATGCGTAGGCACAGATTCGAAAACATGTTCAATATTTTTATAATAGGTAATATTTGAGAATCGTTTTGAGAGATCGGTAAACACTTTAATTTTTCCACTTTCGATGTTTGTTGGATTGGTAACTTTTAACAATAAATCTAAACGATCATTATACGTTCCTCGCTCATCGTTTGTAAGGGTATTTATAGTATTGATATTATCTACACCTAGGCGTTTTGTTAAATAATTTGATATGAGCTCATCTATTGTAGATGAGGCATTTATGAATTGTTGCTTTACTTCCTTTAATAGTATATCCATAACAATGGGTTAAATAAATTAATATAAATGTTAACCTTATACATAAAATATATGCATAAGAGGATAGGGGATTCTATCGTATTTAAGGGAGTTTAATTACCGTGGCACATAGCACTATACCATCGAATAATTAATTGAAGCGATCACAACAATACAAATTATGATCTTAGTTCAAAGATATTTATTTTTTTTGAAATATCAAATATGACTAGTTAGAAAATTTCTTTCCAATGATCGGAATATCTTTTTTATGTATATAAAGTGTTATCAGGCTCAATATGAAAACGGTAATTCCCATATAGAAAAGTAAACCACCATCACCTTTTACCTCGATACCAATTTTAGTCAGATGTGTTACGATTGCTCCAGAAATAACACCTAAAGTAATTCCAGCACCTAACCAAATAGTTCTTGGTATTAGAAGTAGAACAGCAGCAATGAGTTCTGCAATACCAGATCCAATTCTTCCTGCATCTCCAAGTCCTGCTTTTTCAAAAATATAAACACTATCGGCGTGTGCCGTAAACTTATAAAATAAGGTTTGTACTAATATGATAGCAATAATAATACGAGCGATAAGAGAGATATATTTTTTCATGGGTTTAGTTTTATCGTTACGCAGTTCGTCGAGGTAAATTTTTAATCATTACACATACAATGATTTAGTTCTTCATTCCCGGCTGTATTAACTTAAAACTTTCTTCATTTTTGGCCTTATCTACCTGTTTTTTCACGTCGGCTAACAATTTTTTAGCATCATAAATAATACCATCTTTAATAGTGTATTTAACACCTCCAACTCTTACCACTTCGTTCTCAGGAGTCAATTTTATTGCACCTGTACCATATAAAACTTTTAAATTTTTCAGTGGATTTTCTTCTACAATAACGAAATCGGCTAATTTACCAATGCTGACGGAACCAATTTTATCATCCATTTTTAAGGCTTCAGCTCCATTCAACGTCGCTGCTCTTATAATTTCTAAGGGATGGAATCCTGCTTCGCGTAATAACTCTAACTCTCGGATATAAGCAAAACCATATAGTTGAAAGATAAATCCAGAATCGGACCCTGTCGTAACTCGACCACCTCTATTTTTATATTCATTAATAAAAGTCATCCAAAGTTTGTAGTTCTTTTTCCATACAATTTCTTGTTCAGTCCCCCAATAATGCCAATAAGAACCATGTGATATTTTACTTGGTTGGTAGAATTTCCATAAAGAAGGTAAGGTATAATCTTCATGCCATTCTGCTCTTCTAGCGCGTTGTAAATCTCTACTTGCTTCATAGATATTAAAGGTAGGGTCTAAGGTAAAATCGAGCGCTAATAATTCGTTCATAACATTATTCCAATGCTCTGAAAAAGGCTTTGCCGCTTGTTCCCATAATTTACCAGCTTCTTCAAATCGATGCTGTTCGTTATTATAATTGTAATCTAATGGATATTGTTGTACCGTTTTATCCTCGAACAAGGCTTCGGGTAAACCGTACCAATGCTCCATAGAAGTCAGTCCTGCTCTAGCAGAATGTAAGACATTCCATCTTGCCACGCTCATTTGAGCATGATGACAAGCCGATCCTAATCCTAATTTTTTGTTTTCATCCAACGCGGCCGCCATTATTTCTGGCTCTGCACCGAAAAACTTTATACCATCGGCACCTCGCTTGGCGTTTGCTCTTACCCAAGCTCGGGCCATTTCCGGAGTACTAATAGGAGCATCTTTTAAAGGATTGAAGCTTTTACTCGTTTGCCCAAAACCAGTATATGAAAAAATTCGAGGAGCAATTATTTTGTTTTCGGCACTAAGCTTTTTGAGGTTTAATGTGTAATCAATACCTCGACCACTCGGTTCTCTCACTGTTGTAACGCCATGTGCCATCCATAGTTTAAACACATAATCGGCATCCGCTCCTTGAGCTTTACCTCCTATATGGCCATGCATGTCGACAAACCCAGGAAGTAAGTACATGCCATTGGCATCGAGTTCTTTTCCATTTTTTTTGAGTTGAGGTCTTTTCGCTTCATTAATTTCGACACCAGGATAGCCTACTACCTGAATCTTTACGATCTTATTATTTTCAACAACAATATCTACGGGACTAATTGGTGGGGCTCCATTGCCGTTAATTAAAGTTACTCCTCTTATGATAAGCTGAGAAAAAGGACCTTCTCCTTTATAATTGTCGTCATTTTGACTTAAGCCTAAAGAAAAATTAAAAAAGATGATTAATAATGTAAGTAAAGTAGGTTTATTAGATTTCATAAATCGTTTTTATAGTGTGTCAAAAGTTTCTTTGGTATATTCATGCTGTACATCACCAGTATGCTTGATATTTGAAGGTTCAAAAAGTAGTATCCAAACTTCATCATGAGCAATTGGTTTATGTTCTACACCTCTTGGGATTGTCAACATTTCACCTTCATTGAGGGTAACTTTTTTATCTCGAAATTCAATAATTGAACTTCCTTTGATAACATAAAATAACTCATCTTCATCTTTATGATCATGCCATACAAATTCTCCCTGTAACTTGGCAAGTTTTACATCTTGACCATTTAATTGACCGATTATTTTCGGGCTCCAATGATCATCGAACAACTTAAATTTGTCCTTTATATTTATTACTTCCATATTTAATGTTCTAAAAATTGAGGTGCTTTTCTATGTTTTGTTCCTTGTTCATAAGCATAGGCAATTTCTAATAAAACGGGTTCGCTCCATGCGCGGCCAAAGAAGGATATACCGACCGGTAATTCATCTACAAACCCCATCGGTATAGAAATATTAGGATATCCAGCTCTTGCAGCAGGAGAGGAGCTTCCCAATCCGAAAGAGTCACCATTCGTATGATCTGTTTTCCAGGCCGGACCACCAGTAGGAGCTATAATTGCATCTAATTCATGTTCATTCATAACTCTGTCAATACCATTTTCTCTTGACCCTTTAAGCATCTCTTTCAAAGTGTTTTTATATCCATCAGAATCTAAACCTTCCTTTTCTAAAGCCATTTCTAAATAGCGTTGATTGTAAAATTCCATTTCTATAGAATCTTTTTTGTTAAAGGCTATTAATTCTTCTAAATTCTTGATTTTCGCGTTGGGACCTAAAGATTTGAAATAATTATTAAGTCCATCTTTATATTCATATAACATGACTTGAAAAGAGAGGCCACCGATGTTATTTTCTGCTATTTTATCAATTTCAATAACTTCAGCACCTTGACTTTTAATATATGCTACAGCTTGATTAAAAAGGGTGTCTACTTTAAAGTTACGACCTAATGGACTTGTAAAGATTCCTATTTTTTTACCTTTTATACCGTCTTGCTTTAAAAATTTTGAATAGTCTTTTTGCATATGTTGTACACTGGCCAATGTCTTAGTGTCTGTTGAATCAACACCAGTTAAAGCATTTAAACAGGCAACAGCGTCTGCTAAGGTTCGGGCCATTGGTCCTGCTGTATCTTGCGTAAATGAAATAGGAATGATACCTGAACGACTAATAAGACCTACTGTAGGTTTAATTCCAACAACACCGTTGGCGTTTGAAGGACAAACGATAGATCCGTTTGTTTCTGTTCCAATGGCAATTAATGAAAGTCCGGCGGATACAGCTGCTCCAGAACCAGAACTAGAGCCACATGGATTTCTATCTAAAATATATGGATTCTTTGTTTGGCCATTGATTCCACTCCAACCACTAGACGACATTTCTCCTCTAAAATTTGCCCACTCACTTAAATTGGCTTTAGCGATGATAATGGCTCCCGCATCTCTTAGTTTTTTCGCTACAAAACTATCTTTTAAAGGCTTAGATCCCTCTAAAGCTCTCGAACCAGCGGTGGTATACATATTGTCATGGGTGTCAATATTATCTTTAATGATAATGGGGATACCATGTAGATTTCCACGAGATTTACCTTCTTTTAATTCTCGATCTAATTGTTGGGCAATTGCAATTGCGTCGGGATTCACTTGAATGATAGAATTCAACTCAGGACCGTTATTCTCGATGGCATCGATATGATCTAAATATTTTTGAGTTATTTCCTCTATAGAATACGTTCCTTCTGCATAAAACTGTTGTAATTTAGATACGGTTAATTCTTCAAAAGACAATTCATTTTTTTCTTCAGTTGTTTCTGTTGTTGTATCGGTTTTACATGATGTAATTGCTATCACAAAAAGCGATAGTACTACAAAAATAAGATAGGGGTGACTTCGTTTCATTTATACTATTTTTAGCCTTCTAAAGATACTAATTTACCTGTACTTAAAGACTGTCTATTACTTTAATAATATCTTTGGTTTTTTCCTCCAGTAGGATCCAATCATGTGGTTGATGCTCTTTACCAAATTTTTTTTTCCATTTTTTGTACGTACCAAATTCGTCATATTCCCGCTGACTTAAAAATTCGATGGTAGTACCGCCAATAGAGACGTTATAGTCTTGTACTCCACAGGCTTGACATACGCGGGTTTCGATTTTTGTAGAAACTATTAATAGAAAGAGTAAGAAAAAAAATAGGATAACATTGCGTTTTTGGGTACGATTCATAAACAATATTTAATGACAGTCTAATTCACCACATTCAATTGTATCACTATCAAGTTCTAGAGTAATATGCTGAATGTTTTGATGTTCTAATTCATGTTTAACGTCTGCTTTGATTTTCATAAAAGCTTCAAGTGAATATTCTTGATCTAAAACAATATGGGCAGATAAGGCATTTACGGTACTACTTAATGCCCATATATGCACATGATGTACATCTTTAATACCTTTTACGTTGCGCATTGTGGTTTTCACATGGTCTAGTTCGATTCCTTCTGGTATGGCGTCAAGTGTTAACTTTAGACTTTCTTTAAACAGGCTCCAAGTAGTGATTAGAATAACAATTGCAATAACAATACTCACAATAATATCAATAATATTCCAATTTGTATAAAGAATTAAAATACCAGAAACAACAACACCAACGGATACTATTGCATCTACCAATAAATGGAGAAAAGCACCTCTAACATTTATGTCATCTTTTTGTCCTTTATAGAATAAAAATGCTGAAACCGTATTAATAACAACACCTATGAGTGCCGTAATTATAATGACTTTACCACCAACTTCTGGGGGTGAGTTGAATCGTTCAATGGCTTCTTTGAAAATATTAAAAACAACAGCTAGAAGTAATACTGAATTAATAAAAGAAGCCAATATAGATGCCTTTTTATATCCATACGTAAAAGATAGGTTTGCGGCCTTTTGTGCCAATTTCATTCCTATTAAAGAAATTACCAAACTTGCTACATCACTTAGATTATGCGTGGCGTCTGATATTAACGCAAGAGAATCGTTAACATATCCTACGACAAACTCAATAATTGTAAAAAGTAAGTTAAGAACTATTCCTATATAGAAAATAGTATTAATATTTTCTAAAGTACTAGGACCGTGATTATGCCCTGAATGATCATGACTATGACTCATATATCTAAGTAATGAGCTTTAAAATTACGTTTTATTTTCTTAAAAAATTGAATTTTTGAAATTGTAGAGCATAAAAAAAGCCTATCGAATTCGATAGGCTTACCTCTTGTAATGTTAAATAGTATATATATTATAGTACTTTTACATTTACTGCGTTCAATCCTTTTTTACCTTCTGTTAATTCGAATTCTACTTCATCACCTTCTCTTACTTCGTCGATTAATCCAGAAATGTGTACAAAATGATCTTTGTTAGATCCTTCTTCTGTTATGAATCCAAATCCTTTAGAATCATTAAAAAATTTTACTGTGCCTTTGTTCATTTTAAAAAAAATTATAATTTATTAAGTTGCAAAGGTAAGGTATATATTTAACATAGTCGTTTTTTGATGTTTTAATTTACTTTTTTTTAACTAAGAGTTGTTTAAATTTAAAAAACTCATAATCAATTATTTAAAAATTAATTTCAAAGCTTATAGAAATCAATTAAAATTTTAGATCATAAGGTAGTTTTAATTATAAGTGGAACAAGTCAGTTCGAACTATAAAAAACAACATCATACTCATTAAATAATTCGGCAAAACGACCAAATAGTATTATTTTGAATACGTCAAGTATACGACGAAGAGCGTGATATATACTGCTAGGTAGAAACGATAAAAATTACGTTGTTTGATGTAATCAGTATTATTAGGATATAAATTTCCTAAAAGACCTTTTAGTTCTTTGATAAACAAGGGTTTTATGTTTATCAACCAATTATTGGTTTGATATACTATTTTTCTAAACTTACTTCTATAATAGGTTAATGGTAGTCCCCAAAGTCCAAAAAGTAATAGCCAAATATTTTCCTTGATCCACTCCATATTATTTTTTCGGAATCCAAGGAAAAAATGCATTGGTTTTTTCGATATACTCTTTATATTCAGGTTTGGTATTTTTTAACGATTTTTCTAATAAGGCAACCCCGGATATCTTTATGATTAGCCAAGTCATTAACAGAGGCCCAAATAACGAAATGTAACTTCCAGCAGCAAGCGCAAACCCTCCAAAGCCCCACCAAACCATGGCGTCTCCAAAATAATTCGGGTGTCTAGTGAGTTTCCAAAAACCAGATTGAAGTACCTTACCTTTGTTTGTTGCTTTTCTTTTAAATTTAGCCAATTGATAATCTCCTCCCACTTCAAAAATAAAACCTATACACCAAACACCTAGCGCAATATAGTCGATGTAATTAAGATTGGAATATGGCGTATAATGCATAGCAGCAAGTAATGGGAAAGAGATCAACCAACT
This sequence comes from uncultured Flavobacteriaceae bacterium, assembly GCA_947500525.1. Taxonomy (GTDB): domain Bacteria; phylum Bacteroidota; class Bacteroidia; order Flavobacteriales; family Flavobacteriaceae; genus Aureibaculum. The sequence goes on from CANMSH010000008.1 coordinate 157,116, forward strand.
TAATGTTCCTTGTAATAAAAATACTTGAAAAAAACTAAACCACCAATAGCGTTTTGGTCCGTACTTTTTTCTAAACTCTTGGTACCTATAGTCTTCGGGTTTTTTCCAATTTCGTATCCCTAGATGAAGAGAGAGTCTAATTCCCCAAACGATAACCAAGCCAACAACCAATTCTTTTCTAGTACCATGGCCCTCAGTGTTTAAATAGTAAGAGAGTGAGGCAAGCACAAAGGCGATTCCCCAAAACGAATCAACAATACTTACATTTTTTAGGTAGATACTAACAGTCCATAATACAGTCATTAATATCATGATAATAAAGAAGCCCTGTATATAACTATCTAGAAACGTCATATGATTTCATTAAAAAACCGCATTACAAAAGTTGCAATGCGGTTTTAAACTTAAACTCTAAATTTTGGTAATTTATTCATTACCGTCGGCAACATTAGCTTGTAATATTGCTTCTTTTTCACTTAATGTAAAAACAAATTTTCCATCAAGCATTATTTTTACTAATTCTTTCGAATCGTTTACCCAATAGTAAGCGGTTTTCATTCCTTTACCTTGGTGAACAAACTTATGTAATTCTTGATCAGTACCATCAACATTTTCTTTAGATTTACCTAAATAATTGATAGTTTGATTTTTCTTTACATACAATTTCATTTCATCCAATGAGTTGAACTTAAAGGTACCTTTTCTATCAAATTTTAAATTAGGCACTATTGCTAAAATATTAAATGAAGGAATTGTCGTTGCAGGAACTCTAATACTAGATTTATGCTCTGACTCAATAAAAGGTTTTACTTCTGGATCAGGACTCATTCTATTTTTATAATCACCTGAAAATTGCCAAAATGAAGCTTTTTTCGTCGTTTTTACACGATTACCAGTGAAATTTACTGCGTCCATGTTCGAATCTATCGTTCCGTCAAAGAACATTTTCGATGCATTTAGCATCTTATCTGTATCACAAGTTGTTGTTAGACTAAAGTCTAATTTCTCATTGTCAAAATTTGCTTTAACGGTCGTCTTTAAAACAGGTTTTCCTTTTTCATCGACAGTCTTCTCAAGGCTTATATATCCTTGATTATCAGCAGCTTTATACCAATATGTTTTTGATTTTTTTTCACCCGTAAATGAAAAAATCATAAAGCTACATGCAATTAATAATAAGGGGAGTCTTCTTTTCATACAAATACATTTTTAATTATTTATTAAACTTTTAATTAGGTTTTGGATAAATAAAATAATACACAAAGATATTACTATTCATCAAAAATATAACAATTTACCTAACAAAATTCCTACCAAAAATGAAATGAATGATTTTTTATTTATCTAATTGGCGTCTCTTTTTCTTTTTCTTTCTTCTCTTCTTTGTTTTCTTTTCGCCTTACGATCGGCTCTTTTTTGTGCTCTTTCGAGGGTTGTTTTTTTACCTTTAAAAAGATTTTCAAAAAATTGCTCGAGTCCTGTATCTTCAGTATAATCTTCACAAACTAGTGCATTTTCAAATTCTGCTTCAAGTTTTTTGAAATTACTAAAATATTTATTTCGCAGCCATTTACTTTTTTGAACTGATTGCAATGTTTTGGCAATTAGTGGGAGTGCTAATTTGCTGCCGGCACCATTCGATCCTGAATTAAATCGAATCGTCGGTGAAGAAGCTCCTACTCGGGTGATCATGACCAATTTTGGGTTATAAGCGGCAAACCAAGCATCTGCATAATCTTGGGAAGTCCCCGTTTTTCCTGCAAGCGGTAAAGTAATACCGTATTTACTAGCTAAAGAAACTCCAGTTCCTTCTACGATTGCTTTTTGAAGCATAGCATTCATTAAATCGGTGGATTCTTTGCTAAGTACGTTTTGTGTGCTTTTTAACAATTTATTTTTATAAATAATGGTACCATCTGAGGTTCTAATAGAGGCCACGGTTTGAGGTTTTATCTTATTACCATTATTCGCAAAAGCGGCGTAGGCAATGGCCAATTCATAAATACTTGCACTCGATGTACCCAATGCCAGTGATGGTTTATTCTCTAATTTTTGAGAAAAGCCTAACTTCTCCCACATATTAGCTATTGTACTAAATGGTGTTTGTAAGTATAGGTTTACTGTTGGTATGTTAAGCGATTTAGATAAAGACGCGGCCAAGGTGTATTTACCACCACTAGTATTGTCGTAGTTTCTTGGTTGCCAGTTCTCAAAATCGGTTAAGACAATTTCATCGTTATCTAAATAATCACAGGGTTGCATACCCTCTTCAAGAGCAGCAGCATAAAGTATAGGCTTAAAGGTAGATGCAATTTGGCGTTGAGCAAATATTTGATCATAAGGCTGTGTTCTATAATCAATTCCACCAACCCATGTTTTAATAGCCCCTGTATTTGGATCTAAAGCTAAAAAACCCGCATGTAATAAGGTGAGCGCTTGTCTTAAACTATCTTTAACAGAAATAGAATCGGTATAGGGGCCTTTCCAAGAAAATAATTCTCTTTCTTTTCGATCATTCGCCTTGTTTCCTAATTTTAATCTATTTAATTCCTTCGAGACCAACATATTTAAAACCTTGCGACTTTCACCACTTCTATATTGGCTTAGAATCCTATGTTGCATTAAACTTAAATGACTTTTATAAGCTCTCAATACATAATTTTGTAAAGTTAGGTTTAAGGTTGTTTTAATTATTAAACCACTTTCTTCAATGGTATAATTTGTGTTTGATTTTTTATTGATCGACTTTAAAATAGTATTTACTTCGTCTTTTACCTGTACTAAAAAATAGTTCGCGGGCCCTTCTGACTCTAAGTTTGCGTAGTCTAATTGAAGCGGGAGTTTCGCAAGAGAATCTTTAACAGAAGAACTCAAATATTCATATTTTTCCATTTGAGCTAAGACAACATTTCGTCTTTTGATAGCATGTTCAGGGTATAAACGAGGATTATAGTATGTATTAGCCTTTAACATACCAATTAAAACGGCACTTTCTTCCTGTTTTAATTTATCTATTGGCTTATTGAAAAAACGTCTTGAAGCGGCTTCAATACCAAGTACATTCTCTCCGAAGGGTACAGTATTTAAGTATAAGGTCAAAATTTCTTCTTTGCTGTATACTTCTTCTAAACGTTTAGCTAGAAAAACTTCTTTTGTTTTATTAACAGGCATTGTGAGTGGTCCATGTTTTTCACGACCGTACATGTTTTTTGCCAATTGTTGATTGATGGTACTACCGCCTCCAGAATTTTTGCGATTCAGTATAATGGTTTTAAAAAGTACTCTCAGTAAACTCCTTGAATCAACGCCTGAATGTTCAAAATAGCGCGCATCTTCAGTGGCAACCAGTGCATTAATTAAGTGTTTTGGTATTTTATCATAAACTGTATTTGTGCGGTTTTCGGCAAAAAACTTTCCTATTAGTTTTTCTTCTTCAGAAAGAACTAAGGTGGCGGTTTGATTTTTAAAATCTTTGAGGTCTTCTTTGGTATATAGAGCTCCGAATGCACCGTAATAAACAGAAAGTATAAATAAACTTATAATAAGGGCACCTGTCAATAAAATGATGAGTGCATATTTTGCTATTTTTTTTAGCATTTTTTTAGGGGAGTATTTTTAAAATCTATAGATTTTAAAACGATTCAATTTCAATTCTAGTATTTAAAAAAGCACTTAATTACTCAGATAAAATAGTATGCCATAAACCAAAAATCATTTTGTAAATTGCGCCTCTAAATTTTTAATATATGTTTAATAAGAATATAAAGTTAATTTTGGCCGCACTTATTTTAGGATGGGCGGTATACCAGTTTGTAGAAGGTAATATAGGTAATGGGATTTCATTGGTGTTTTTAGCAGGAATTTTTGTGTTCTTCTATTTTAAAAATGAGTTTTTGCTATTGTCTTTTTTGAAAATGCGTCGACAAGATTTTGCCGGAGCAACGAAATGGCTTTCTTATATAAAAAATCCAAGCAGTGCTTTAATCCAAAAACAAGAAGGGTATTATAATTTTTTACAAGGGATTATGGTCTCGCAAACCAATTTAACACAAGCAGAAAAGTTTTTTAAGAAGGCTATAAAGTTAGGTTTAGCAATGGATCATGATTTAGCAATGGCTAAATTGCAGTTAGCCGGTGTTGCAATGACAAAGAGAAGAAAACGAGAAGCTACCATGTTAATGACGGAGGCTAAAAAATTGGATAAACATGGAATGTTGAAAGAGCAAATACAAATGATGAAGCAACAGATGAAGAAAATCTAACTTCTAATTTTATAAAAAGAAAAAGCAGTAGGGTATAGGCTCTACTGCTTTTTTTTGTATTTGATAATTGCAAAAAGTTACTCTAATGCTGCCAAATATCTTTCAGCATCTAAAGCAGCCATACAACCACTACCAGCGGCCGTTATCGCTTGTCTATATTCTTTATCTTGAACATCTCCAGAGGCAAAAACTCCAGGAAGATTCGTTTTTGTAGATTTTCCTTTTGTAATTAAGTAACCAGTTTCATCCATGTCCAAAATATCCTTAAATAAATCGGTATTCGGTTTGTGACCAATGGCTATAAAAACTCCAGTTACTTCTATTTCATGCTTCTCTTTGGTTACATTATTCACTACCCGCGCACCTTCAACAACAGTATCACCTAAAATTTCTTCCAATTCGGTATTATAGAGCACTTCTAAGTTTTTAGTGGCATTTACACGATGTTGCATTGCTTTTGAAGCACGCATCTCATCTCTACGAACCAATAATGTTACTTTTTCACAAAGTTTAGATAAAAACGTAGCTTCTTCGGCTGCTGTGTCTCCACCACCAACAACAATTACGTTTTGATTTTTATAGAAGAACCCATCGCATGTAGCACATGCCGATACGCCACCACCTTTTAATCGTTCTTCACTTTCTAAGCCTAAATACTTTGCCGTTGCACCTGTAGAAATAATCACCGTCTCTGCTTCCAATTCTGTCGAACCGTCTACCGTTACTTTATGAATACCGCCTATAGTATCATTTAATTCAACTTTTGTCACTAAGCCAAAACGAATGTCAGTATCAAAACGTTCTGCTTGCTTCTTAAAGTCTTCAGTCATCGCCGTACCATCAACGCCATCAGGATACCCCAAATAATTATCTACTTCGGTAGTTGTTGTTAATTGGCCACCTGGTTCCATACCTGTGTACATAACTGGTTTCAAATCTGCTCTGGCAGCGTATACTGCGGCACTATAACCAGCAGGACCTGATCCTATAATTAAGCATTTTACTCGTTCTATATTTTCTGACATATGATTATTATTTTGAGGGCAAATTTATACTTTTTTACCTTTAATTTTGGTGTTAAGCGTAACTTTTTATAACTCTATTTATTCTTATTAATTTCTTAGTATAACAAAGAGTTGGAGCTTAGTCGAAAATTAAACTTTTCTTTACAGAAATTAAATTAGGGCATAATAGTTGTTTATACAAAAAGATTAAAATAATTTTATCAAAAATGAAACTTATGAAAACATGTAATGAAACAAAAAGAGGCTACTCATCATTGCTAAACTTTGGAGTTAAGAAATTAATGCTTGTGGCAATTGCTCTAACAGCTTTCGTATATAGTACGTATGCTCAAGAAATTTCTTCGAACGCCATAGGATTACGCTTTGGTGATAATGATGGTTTTGGTGTCGAGGTATCGTATCAACATAAACTAAAAAATTCAAAACGTTTAGAAGTAGATCTTGGATTTAGAAACAATAATAATTTTGATATTTGGAAACTGACAGGAATTCATCAGTGGGTGTGGAATATTGATGGCGGCTTTAATTGGTATGCGGGAGTAGGTGCCGGACTTGGAAATGTAAATATCAAAAATTTTAACGATGACGACGGATTGTTTGTAAATGCCGCGGGAAATATTGGAGTTGAATATAATTTCGATATTCCGTTGTTAGTTTCCTTAGATTTTAGACCAGAAATAGGAATTGTTAACGATTTTGGTAACGATGATCTTGATTTAGATCTTGCCTTAAGTGTACGCTATCAATTCTGATAATAACTATTACAGTTTTAGAACCCAGCTTATGTAGCTGGGTTTTCTTTTTTAGTATTCAAAAGTTTATGCATAATTATAGGCACCAAATCGCTTCTCGACCGCTATCGTACGATAATCAAAAATCTCATTTAATTTCCTTTTAATCATCAATGAATTCGCAATAGCACCCAAAAAACCGAATGGAGGTTGATAGGATACAATATCTTTCATCAATACACCATTTGACATAGGTTCTAATATATGCTGATGATGCCAAATAGAATAAGGACCAACTCGTTGTTCATCAACAAAATAATGTTTATCTCTTACTTGTGTTATTTCGGTAACCCAGGTCGTTTTAATACCTAATACTGGACTTACTTTATAACTGATAATCATTCCGGCATACATTTTTTCTGGTAGGTCTTTTGAAGTAATATCGAACCCCATATAGTCTGGTGTGATTTCTTTAAGATTCGCAGGCGATGAAATGAAATCCCAAAGATCTTCTAGACTAGAATTCACTTTTTGCTGTTTTTTAAACTGATATAATGGCATATATATGTTCTAATTAGAGTTTTTCAATTTCTTTAAGTAATGCATCCGCTTCAGCATATTTTTCGTCACTTTCTCTACGGTTGGAAGTAGACAATTTAAATGCTTCTTCTAATAACTTTTTATACTTTGCCTCAAGAATATCTTTCGGTGATTTTTTTTTGAATAAATTAAACATGATATGTTATTTTAATTATATACGTAGATATAGTAGTTTAAAGATGTAGCAATACATAACCAAAGGGCATAAGGTAAGACCAAAAGACGCTTTGATTTTGTCTGGGTACGAAACCCAAAAAGAAAGTAAAAAACTATGAAGGTTAATAGTATAATGGTTATTAAAGCTAATAATATAAGGTGTTGATTGAAGAAAATATAGTTCCAACTAACATTAAGTGCTACTTGTATGGCAAATAGAATTTTCACTTTTATCGACTTTATTTTTGTATATAAGGCGGTCATAAAAAATGAAAAACAGATCATGATGGTAGTCCATGCTGCTCCAAACACCCATCCTGGAGGCGTCCAAGGAGCTTTAGCAAGGTCTATGTACCATGAGGTCATAGGACCATTATTCATGAGCCAACTTCCAATGCCGAGAGCTCCAAAATTTATGATCAAGAAAAACACAAAAAGTTGAAGATTCTCTTTATTCATAGTTAAATTTTAACACTTACAATACCGCAATCCATTTCGAAGATTTGCCCTGATAACGAAGAAGCTTTGTCGGAAATTAAAAAATGTGCCATGTCTGCAACTTCCTGAGGGTTTAAGAATTTTTTGAGCGGATGACGATCTCTGATGTTTTCGACCATTTTTTCATTTCGAAGTAATTTAGATGCCAATGTAGTATCGGTAACGGTTGGGGCAATTGCATTGATACGAATAGTGGGAGCAAATTCTGCAGCCAATGATTTTACGAGACCTTCAATGCCTGCTTTTGCAGTTGCTACACTTGCATGAAAAGGCATGCCTAATTTCACAGCGACGGTACTAAACAATAAAATTGATGGGTTTGTTCCGTTTTTTAAAAGGGTAAGATATTTTTGTATTGCCTTTACAGCTCCTAAAACATTGATTTCAAAATCAGCTCTAAAATCATCAAGACTTAATCGAGAAATTGGCTTTAAATTGATACTTCCCGGACAGTAGATTAAAGAATCAATAGCCTCTAAATCGGGCAATTCACTTGTTAAGATATCACAAGCATAATGTTCTAGGTTTTCATGTGTTATTTGAGGAGGTGTACGACTGATGTTTACAACTTTGTAATTTTCTATAATAGATGAAATGATGGCTTCTCCTATTCCCTTGCTACCACCAATAATTACAATAGTTTTCATGTTGTTATTTTAATCGTTTCTCCGCCCGCTGCTTAATGGCTGTAAGACGTTTCATAATTTCCATTATTTCAGGGTCCTTATTTTCTTTATAAATTTCGTTTAAGCTTAAAATTAACTCCTTCGCCTTTCTAGAAACGATAATGCGTTCTGTAGTACTTGTAATAGGTAATTTAGATTTTTCAAACTCTAGTGCTTTGTTGATCAGGTCACTCATGAATAAATTTTATGTATTGATATTATTTAGCAACTTATTTTCGACCAATATATGGGTTATTTTTAAAATTGCTAATAAATAACATGATTTTTAGACTTTTTTCTCGAAAATCTTTCAAAACCTGGTTTGATTTCATCTTTAATTTCTCCCTACGAATTTTATACATGTCCCCATTCATCTTTAAACCTTTAATACACCGTCATAGTTGGTGATTCAAAATTAGCGTCATACTTAATTTTTAAGTCCATCATTTTCTTAAAAAAATTTCTGTTCTCATTTAATAACATATTCTGCTTAAAATTTATGAATTTTCCTTGTCCATGAATACTCGAACCATTCGTTTTATAAATGACGAGTTGGTAGTAAGGCAGAACCCATGTAAAGGTTTGCAATCCTTTGTTTATATGAATTAAAATTCCATTAGGTCTTAGTTCAATATTCGCATAACTAATATCTGCAATGGTGTTAACATATTGCCGTAAGTTTAGACTTACTTTTTCTATCATCATTCTTTTCGAACCAATCCCATTTAATTTCAACCTTTCTAAAAAACTAAAACGTTTCCCAACTAATTCTGTGGTTGCCTCTAGGTTCTTTTTACTAGTGTACGTTGAATTGAAAATCATATAGGTCAAATATATAAAATGTTTAATAAAAACAAAAATAAGTTAAACAAAATAAATTGAAATTTGATTGTTCCCCTAAAGTAACTGGTTACTAGGCCTTTGTAGTTGACGTTCTTACTAAAGCGTTAATCATTCCACGAAAAACAAAAGCATGAAAGGGCAATACCATATACCAATATAAGCGTCCCCAAACGCCATGCGGACGAAACACGGCTCTTTGGTACAAACGATCTTTTACAATACGAAATTCTAGCCAAGCCTCACCAGGTAATTTCATTTCCGCAAAGAGGAGTAATCTTTTTTGACTTTTATCTGCCAATAGTACACGCCAAAAGTCAAGAGGATCTCCCGGTTCTAGATACTGTTCGTGTGTTCGTCCTCTTCTAAGGCCTACGCCTCCAAATAACTTATCTACATATCCACGAATTCGCCATAAGCCGTTAAAACTATACCAACCATTCTCACCACCGATCGACCATATTTTCAGAATAGTGGCTTTTTCATCGGTAATTTTTCTAGATCTTACGTCTTTAAAACATCCAAAGTGGGGTAGTTCAATATGTTCAGCCAGCTGTTTGTTGAAGACACCACTGCTAATAGCGTCTTTCCAACTAGAGACCACGGCGTGTTGTTTAATTTTTTGAAAAGCTAGTAGAACCGCTTCTTTATAGGTAACGGGCGTAATTTGTATATGCTTTTGAATATCACTTGGTTCGCCAATTACTTCTACCTTCATACTATCAACTAATGATCGTGCCAAATTAAAGGTCGTAGAAGTTACAAAGTATAACCAATAAGATGATAGTTTTGGCGTTAAAATAGGCAAGGTTAAAATTACTCTCTTTAATTGTCTAACTTCAGCAAATTGCAATAACATTTCCTTATAGGTAAGTATCTCAGGCCCTGTAATGTCATATGATTTGTTGTATAGTGCTGTTTTACCTGCCCCTTCTGATAGATATGTTAATACATCTCTAATAGCAATCGGTTGTGATCGAGTGTTGAGCCATTTAGGCGTAATCATGAAGGGTAGTTTTTCTACGATATCACGAATAATTTCAAAGGATGCACTGCCACTTCCTACAATGATGCCTGCTCGAAAGGTAGTTAAACTATAGGTCGTAGATCTTAACAATTGCTCTACCTGAAACCGTGATTTGAGATGTTTGGATAGCGAGTTACTATTAATAATACCACTAAGATATATGAGCTGTCTACATGTTGTCTTTTCAAGGAGATTTTTGAAATTTTTCGCACATTTTTCTTCCAAAGATTCGAAGTCATTTCCACTCGTTGACATAGAATGAATTAAATAATAAGCAATATCAATGTCTTTCGGAAACCTTGTGTTTTCTGGCGCTAAAAAATCGATTTTTATAAATTCAACACCCTGAAGATCTTCAATTTCATCGGGAATTCTATTCATATCACGTACACAACATACTAGATGATGTCCATCTTCTAATAGCTTTAAGGCTAATCTTTTTGCGACATACCCTGTTGTTCCTGTGATAAGAATTTTCATGTTTAACTTAATTTCGGCCGTTGATACGGGAGTCGTTCTTTTAGAGACGGAATTGCATAGCCATCCAAACCATTGATGGTAGCAACCTTGCCTTTGGAAAGATTTAAAAGGCCATCTTCTTCAAGCAAAATTTCATCAAAATAGAGGTCTTCAATTTCTCCTATTACTAGAATGGTGCCATTCGCTTTTATAGGGTATTCTTCTTTAAACCTCATAGCCATTTGTATAGGGCATCCTTTTACAAAAGGCGCTTGAAAGTCTTTTTTATATGCATGATCTAAGGCAGTCATATCAAATTCAGATACGTCGGTATTATATTTTGCAGAAGTATGATGTGCCTCTGCCACAATGGATTCATGAACATGATTTATGGTATAAATACCAGTATTTTTAATATTTTCATAGGTGTCTCTTTGTACTGTATTCGGGCGCATAATAAACCCAAGTAAGGCTGGAGCCGATCCCATGTGTATTACTGAACTAAAGATCGCAACATTTGTATTTCCGAGAGTTGAGCAGGTTCCAATTAGGTTGGCTGATTTATAACCAGAACAGCTATTGATTAAATTAATTTTAAACAAATGCTCTAATTGGTCAATTTCATGTTTGTGATAGTTCTTCATTACAATGTCATGAAATTATTAATTTTGACAGCAGAAGCTTTTAAATCGAACATTAAGTTGTACAATCCGAAAAACGTTCTATTAATATAAATGAAGTGCTTTGAACCTCGATTACCATTCATTTTACGTAGTTCAGTGCTTTTACTGTAGCGTTCTCCTAAGGCGGAAATTTGGTCGAAAAATTCGGGATTAGAAAAATCGAATATTTCAGTGTGAAATGGCTGGGTAAACAGGCTTAACATCTCATGAAACATCTCTTTAAAGAAGGCAACTTCTTTTTTCGAATCATCCTCTCTTAAAATCTCTAATTCGTAGAGCTTTTTTTCAAATAGAGCAGGGTCATTGATGGTTTCTTTTTCCGCCAGTTCAAAATAGGGGAGATAAAAATCATCAGGAATAATTTTCATACAACCAAAATCGAGGGCAATCAATGAAGCGTTTTCATCGACAAGAAAATTTCCAGGATGCGGATCGGCATGTACCTTTTTTAATAAGTGAATTTGAAACATATAAAAATCCCATAAAGCTTGCCCTAGTTTATTCGCAATATTTTGATCTTCATTTTGCGCCGTAAATTCAGACAAATGCATGCCATCCATCCAATCCATAGTAATGATACGTTCAGACGAGAATTCATCATAATACTGAGGAAATTTTATGTTTTCTATATGCGCACAAGCGGTTACAATTTCTTTACTTTGCTCAATTTCTAATAAATAATTGGTTTCTTCAATTAGTTTATGTTCTACTTCTTTAAAATACTTATCAGAATCGGCTCCCTTAATATTAAACATGCTCATGGCAATGGGTTTCACCAGTGCTAAATCAGAAGCAATACTATCGGCAACACCGGGATATTGAATTTTCACTGCCAATTTTTTACCGTCTTTTATAGCCACGTGCACTTGGCCAATGCTAGCAGCATTTACAGAAGTTGCATTGAACTCATCAAAAATTTCGTTTGGTGATTTTCCAAAATATTTTTTAAAAGTTTTAAGCACGAGTGGTGCTGAAAGTGGAGGCACAGAAAACTGAGCTAAAGAAAATTTTTCTACATAGGCTCTTGGCAATATACTTTTCTCCATACTGAGCATTTGCGCAACTTTTAACGCACTACCTTTTAATTTTTTTAAACCGTCATAAATATCATCAGCATTGTTTTGATTAAGTCTTTCTTTGGCATCCGATTCAGAATTTATAAGTTTATCACCGTAATATTTTATATAATTCACACCAACTTTAGCACCTGTTTGCACTAATTTGGTGGCTCGCTGTATTTTGGAAATCGGAATTTTATCTATCGTTTTCATATATCTTACAATTTGAAATGCTTTTTCTCTTTTAGTATAAACTTACCTAAATCAATTACACTTTTTAGTAATTTCGTATCTATTAAATGAAAGGTTGTATTTATAGATTTTTCAATAAATACATCGGTCTTTTCGAAATCTTTAGAAGTATCTTCTAACCAAAATTTAAGAATCAGTAACAATTGTATCCAAGCTGATTGTTGCAATGCCTTTATTTGTACATTTTCGATAGCTGGTTGGCCGAGATCAATACGATCAAGATCGAGATTAGCGATGTATAGGATGTAATTTTTTTTGAGTTTCTTTAATTTTTTTAATGATTGGATACCGTTCGTGTCCGTCTTTAATGCCTGTACGACATAGGCTCTATTGGCTGCAAGGTTTTCGAAAAAGGTATAGTACATACTTAACACTTTATTCTTGCTATCAAAAGTTGCATAGGCCTGATCTTGAGCTAAAGCATTGACAGTATTGTGGAAAAATAGATAGAAAATTTCTTTTTCAATTGCCTTAAAGGAAGAGAAATGAGTTTTGAATTCACTTTTTTTTATGTCATGTAGGTCGCAAAATTCTTCAATTGAAGCTGGATGATATTGATGATCTGTAACATAATTCATGAACAAAGATATAAGGGTAATCTTGTCTATTTGTTGTTGTTTTGCCATTGCATAAAGATACTACTTTACAAAGATACACATAAAGATAGTTTTGTTTAAAAGATTTAACAAAACTTTAAACAAAAAAATAAAACAAAACGATCCTCTTCTCTTACTTTTGTTTGAAACTTAAATTCTAAAGAAATGAAAACTAGAAATTTATTTACAGTGATGTTGTTATGCTGTCTGATGTTTGCATCAGCGATTTATGGAAGCACTAATGGCATTGATCCGAATGAAACAGATCCTGCAAATGGAAAAGAACGAATGCAGGACCAAACTATTGTTGGTGTTGCAGCAGGAAATGAAAATTTCACAACACTAGTAGCTGCTGTAAAAGCAGCCAGTCTAGTAGAAACACTAAATGGTAATGGCCCTTTTACCGTATTTGCACCTTTAAATTCTGCATTTGATAAGTTACCCGAAGGCACGGTAAAGGGTCTTTTACAACCAGAGAGTAAGAAAGCGCTGACTGCTTTGTTGACCTATCACGTGGTTGCTGGTGAATTTAAGGCAGTCGATGTTTTAAAAGCTATTAAAGACAACAAAGGAAGTTTCACTATTACAACATTACAAGGTGGTCAATTAGTGGCGAGCTTGTCTGGAGACAATGTAATTTTGACAGATGCAAATGGCAACGCTTCTAAAGTGGTTTTAACAGACGTTGCTGCTTCTAACGGGGTTATACACGCTATTGACACCGTTGTGATGCCGAAATAAGATGAACATGTTTGGTTAGTTGGTTGCTAACTGCCGTTGTTTTAGAAAGTAATTTCTATCTCAACGGTTTTTTTGTGCACATTTTTGAGGGCCAGTAATTTATAATAAGTAGCATTAGTGAATGAATGGTTAAAATAATTAACTTAGCAACAATTGGCGTTGAAAAGTAGAAAATTGATTGTTTCATTAAATAACTCTTATATAAATGGCTGTATCAAATCCACCTGGAATTGAAAAAATGATCTCGTATCCTTCATTCGATAGTATTGAAGAAAAAAGATATTATTTAAAGAAAGTCTTGACTGGCGCTTATCGTATTTTTGGAAAATTTGGTTTTTCGGAAGGAGTGGCAGGTCATATAACGTGTCGAGATCCTGAGCATACTGATTGTTTTTGGGTAAATCCGTTTGGTGTTTCTTTTCGACGTATGAAAATGTCGGATCTTATTTTAGTTAATGAAGAAGGTGAAATTGTAGCAGGTAAACATCCAGCTTTGAATAAAGCAGCTTTTGCAATACATGCCGCCATTCATAAAGCACGACCAGATGTTATTGCTGCAGCGCATACGCATTCTATTTATGGTAAAACATGGTCTGTAATGGGGAAATTATTAGATCCTCTAACGCAGGATTCTTGTATTTTTTATGAAGATCACGGCTTATTTGATGATTATACAGGTGTTGTTGATGATTTAAGTGAAGGAGAGCGTATTGGTGTAGCTTTAGAGGATAAAAAAGCTGTCATTTTAAAGAATCATGGTTTGTTAACTGTAGGGCAGAGTATAGAAGAATGTATTTTTTGGTATGTTACTATGGAGCGTACTTGCCAATCACAGTTATTGGCAGAAGCTACGGGTAATGCCTTGGTAAAAATAGACCATGAGGTGGCATTAAAAACCAGAAATTTTGAAGTCGGGTTCCCACTGGCTGGTTACTTTAGTTTTCAGCCCATGTGGCAAGATATTTTAGTTGAGCAACCTGATTTTATTGATATTTCGGTTCCAGAACCTCCATTGGTTTTGTAAAAGAGAAGAATATATTTTTCAGTTTAGTTTTTGAGATTTGAGAATGAATTTCATATTTTTTATCTTGTAAATTATAACCATTAGAATTACACAAGTGAAACTAATTGGCGAAGCAATTATAGCCTTTGTTATAGTGCGTTTTATTTTTTCAGTTTGAATTGTTTCATTTCAACTTCAAAAATCAATTTATCCTTCCATTGAATTTGCTTTCCATTACTATCATAAAATTCCGCAAACACTTTCTTTCTGTCTCCTAATTCCAAGATCGTTCCTTTTTGTCCTATCCTCAGCTTTGAATTTAAGTTATCAGTCAATTCAATCTCTTTGTAGAGATATTTTTTATCAAGAACTTTAATTGGATCGATTGATTTTCTATGTCCAAATATTAAATTATTCAATCCAGCGAATCCTTTCTCGATTAATCTTATAAACCCGAGTATAATTATTTCAAATATTATTTGGGCGAACATTTCACCAAGTATTTCGACAAGTATTTCCAGTATTATCATCCGATTAACTCAGTTTGGTTTTTGAATTGTACACAATCCTTTTGCACAATTAATTGTGTGAGTGACTAAGATAACAAAAAGGGCAAACGTTCGGGGAATCCGTTAGGATTCCTCGAGAAACTATTACTTAGCTATGCAATAAACAACAGCGGTTGTTGTTTGCGGTTCGTTTTTTACCTTTTTAAATGCTTTGTCCAAAGGTTAATAGGTTAGTATCTGGATCAAGTAATGAGAATTCCTTTTGTCCCCAAGGTTTTGATTCTAATTTCCCATTTGGGTGTATTTTTATTTTATCGTCTAATAATGTTCGGTAAAAATCATCGATATCATTGGTCCTAATATAAACTTGTCCGTAATTTTTTTTAGGGTTAAGCTCTTTAAATTCAAAGAAATGAATTTCTATTTTATCTTTTCGAACCATTAAATATGCTTCATAATCGCCTATTTCATTAAACCCTAACTTATTTATATAAAATGCTCTGGTTACATTTTTGTCACGCATTGGTAATTTCGGAATAATATCAGTCAGCATAATTTCATGATTGAGATTTATAATTCGATTTAAATTTTTCACACATTTTTAAATGACCGCCAACGGTTTGTGTATGGTTTAACTTCTTTGATTATTTCCCTAAGTTCGTTTTTATTTACAACATTTTTATAAAATGTTAAATAAAAATCGCCTTCTTTTAATAGTTGTTACGGAAAATCAGTTAGGGTTTCTGATTATTTAAGTTAAGTTCCATTTGAATATTACATCTCTCATAAGGTGTATAATGTCCTGAAATCTTTTTAAAGCCAAGTTTTTCATATAATGATATGGCTGGTTTCAAAATAGTGTTGCTTTCAAGATATAAGTAAGAGGCATTCAGTTTCTTAGCTTTTTTGATTATCGCTTTTCCTAGTAGATATCCAATTCCTTTTCCTCTCGCCTTAGGCGAAACGGCCATTTTAGCCAATTCGAAGTCATATTTATCATCCTGCATTTTAAGTAATGCGCAAACACCAATGACTACCTTATTTTCAACAGCTACTAGAATCTTTCCACCTTTGTCTAAAATATAATCTTTTGGATTGTCTAAGGCTTTTCTGTCGGCATCTTCTAGCTTGAAATATGTGGTAATCCATTCCTCGTTCAGCTCTTGAAAATATTTGTGATACTCTGGTGAATAATCTAAAATTTCGATTGTTGAAGATTCCCTAATTTTCTTCTCATCCATAACTCTCGAATAAAGAGATTTCTGGTTTAACAAGTACTCAAATTCTTGAATGGCTAACCAAATATTGTGCTTAGTTTGACTTAATGTGTTTTTTATGGCACTTTCTACATCCGTATATTGTTTCTGTATTTTTACGGATAGATCAATTCCTTTTTGGGTTAAAAGAATATTGTTTTTACGACCATCTAGAGCGTCTTTTTTCTCTATAACGATTCCATTCTTTGACATTTCTCTAGCAATTTTAATAACAGATGGATGTGAATGTCCAATTTCTTTTGCTATGGCAGTAATAGAAGCCCCTTTTGTAGTATTGGATAAAAAATAAAAGATTGGAAACCATTTCGGTTTTAGTTCTACACTGTAGAGGTTGTAAATAGGTTCAGCATCTTCTGTGACTTTATCACTCAAAGCTCTCAATCTGCTACCAAGTGCCATTTCTCCAATTTTATCAAAATTCATTTTAAATTGTATTTAAATACGTAACTAGTTACAAATATATAAAAATAGCGTAACTTTTTTATGAATCTATAAAATTATGGACTTCATTAACATATGCAAACTTTCTGATAAAGTCCAAAGCCCTCTTTATTTATAGGTTTTCTTGACGGTAGTACTTTGCTTCAGGTTGTCTTGTTGATGCTGTTTCGGGATGTTGTACAATTCTTTTTCCTAAGATTTTTTCAATCTCCTTAGTATCTTTTCTGCTATTTAAGTGGATACAGATTCTTTTAATGGAAGACGATTGAATTAATGGTTTTAATTGTTCGATGGTTAAATTAGATTTTAACAGAACCAATTCTTCAACTTGGCTATTTTGTAGAGAACTGATATTATTTAAACTTTTTAGATTGATTAATGATAGATGTTTCAGTTCATTTAAATTGGAAAAATCTGGAAGGTCTGTTATTTGAGCTTGATCTTCAATTTTTAGCCATTTTAACGCAATTATTTAAACGCGTTGTTGTGGGCAGTCTTTTTTATTTTTGTGAACATGTGGGATAGTATTAAAAATAAGAATGCAATTCCAAATCCTAAAACACCAATATTAATTCCTAATATAGTTTTTTCACTTCCATCTAAATATTTCATAGAACCTCCATACCCATCTTTTAAGAAGAATGCTAATAAAAAACCTCCCATAATTATAATACTTAATAAAAAGCTTAATTGTGTTTCTTTTTTATACCAAACTAACCACAAGCATAATATTCCAACACTTGAGTTTGTTATCAATTGCCAAACTTCATGGATTCGAGCATGAGGAGTCCAATCTGGATTCCAAACATGTGTTTCATTTATATCCAAAAAAGGGACGATAATTGCATATAGAATTACGCTAAATGTTATTGCTATTTTTTTGATCATAACTATTTGCTTTTAGATTACACATAATCATATGTCGTATTTAGTAATGCCACAAAGTTACTTATTAGGTATGATAGAAATTTGTAAAAATCGGTCATTTTCGTTATTGGATAAATTTTTTGGAGTGTGGTTGGTATACTTTTTCACTTCTTTA
This sequence comes from uncultured Flavobacteriaceae bacterium, assembly GCA_947500525.1. GTDB lineage: Bacteria > Bacteroidota > Bacteroidia > Flavobacteriales > Flavobacteriaceae > Aureibaculum. The sequence goes on from CANMSH010000008.1 coordinate 174,981, forward strand.
TTAAAATGAGATCTGTCGTAATAATTTGATAATAAATCTCCTTTTTTGATGTCTTTGAATGATGCTGAACACCGTAATATATTACAATATTTTTTTAGTGAAAGTCCAAACATTTTATTAAAATACCTGTTGATTTGCCTACTAGACCAAAATACGTTATCAGCAAAATAGCTTACGCTTTCATTGCCTTTAGTTTGACTCAATAATCTGAACAGACGAAGTTTGCGATCGTCTAGATTATTCTTTTTATTGATTTCTTGACTTATTAGTGAGCTTAACTTATCAATCATATTTAAGTTTTTCGAAAAGTCAAGTGAATTTAGATTCCAAAAAGCATCGGGAAACTTTTTCTCAGAGTTTAATAACGGAGCAATACTTTCGTAGAATATATATTCCGCAGCTGGTAATTTGAATTGTATTCCGAAAAGTTGACGATTTCGAGGAATTACCACTTCAACCTCTTTTGTATATAATCCTGTTAGCACGGTACTTTGGTATTTGTAATTATCAAAGCGAACTATAATATCGAAAAAACCATCAGGTAAAATTGTGTATTTAAGATTTTTTGATGAATTATTGTCTAAACACCAAAAACACCTGATGTACTCTTTCAAAGCCTCATTAGATGCTTGTTGATAGTAGGTCATGTTCTATACTTTAAATTCGTGTCAAGATTACACACAACGATTTGTGTATGGTGAGTTGCGTGAGCAACTAAGATAGCAAAAAAGGACAGGAATAGGGAAATCCGTTATGATTTCCGAGACACTCTTAAACCACCGCAGCAATGAATTATAGCCGTTGTTGGTAATAGGTTTTTAATATCAAAATTTATATTCCAGTTTTCATAACGATGTATTTTTTCCATTAAGGAACAAATTAAGATTGCCTTTAGATCGAACTAAACAAATTATTAAATATAGGAATGCGAAGACACCTCCAAAAAGGATTGAAAATAAGCCAATTATAATCCCAATTAATAGAGACCTTTCTTTGTAAACCGTCCAAGCTGCAAATAATAATGTAAATAAAAAAAGGTCAACATTAAAATGTGACTGCCAAGTATTTTCAAGCATTATACTATAAAAAGGAGAAAAGAAACTATCGGGTTCGTAGACGGAAACTAATAGAGTTTTAACAAAAATAATACCCCATATACTAATGAAGAAAACAAGAAGCAATATTTCTTTTATCTTAAGTTGTGAAGATTGATTATTCATAGTAAGGTGTTTTTTTAATTAAGTTTTTTGTTAGCCATTGGAGCGATTTAATTAATCTGTTTAATTAGTTTATATGAAAAACCTTTGTCATTTTCTCCCAAAACTGAAATGTATAATTCATTATCACTTAATATCTGGTATTGTATTTTTTTTGGAAAATTGTGCTCTGCATTCTCAAAAGAAAATAAGTTTTGTTCAAATTGTATTAATTTAAATGGAATTCCTTTACCATCGTTTTGATTAAAAACAGTAGGATAATAAATTATTTGGTTTTCTAGTACATATATTTCAATTGTTTCCGATACAACCTTTTGTCCATTTTTAATTTTGTATGACAAACCTTTAAGTCGATCTTCTCTTTTTTCCCACGATTCATAGCTTTCTTTTCCTTCTATTTTCCAAACTCCAATTAAAAATTCAACTTGTTTTAAATCAATGTTTTGGTTACAACCATAGCATGTAGTTAGGACTAATGAAATGAAAATTAATTTGATTGTTTTCATCACTCTTATTTAAGTAATGTAAATGTAGTTTCAAATAATATGAGATAATTGTAAGAACCCGACAGTTTATTTTTTTAAGAAAAAATTTGCCAAATTTTTTTCAAAAAAACTGTAATTAGACGGATAATCACCAGTAAATTCCTTAAAGTTTTTTATAAAATGAGATTGATCATAAAACCCCGATAGAAATGCAATATCTGACAAATCAAGCCTTTCCGACTGAACAAATGTAAAAATGTGCGAAAAACGAATAATTCTGCTATAGTATTTAGGTGATAATCCAATTTTTTTTCTAAAATAACGTTGTAAAGCTCTTTCGCTAATACCTACTTCATTTTGAATGTTTTTCAACTCTAATTTTCCTTTATTTTCGATAATCAATTCAACAGCTTTTTGTCCTATTGAATTTCTTGAATCCAAATTCGATAGAAATTCAATAAACCAATTTTCAATTTGTGCTACTTTTTCAACAAATGAAAAAGAACTCACGCTTAATTTTTTAACAGAAATGAGCGTGTCTAATATGCTATTGGGGATTTCAATTATTCTATCAGTTAAATCAGACATTTCAATGTTAAATAACACGCTTAATCCCCATGGTTGAAATTTAATTCCGAAAACTTTACTCTTCCCAGTATTCTCAATAAAAAAGTGATTCTTTATCTGGCCAGCAATTAAGTTTAGTCCTTGTACTTGCCAAGTTCCATTAATATTGAGATTAGATTTATAATGATCTCCAAAATGAAAAATTAGCTCTGGATAGCCATCAGGTATTATTTTTTCTCTTGTAATTGAAACACTTTCTTTATTGTCAATTTGCCAAAAACTTTTGATTATTCTGGATAAGTTTGAAGAAGCTTTTTGTTGAAAAAATATTCCCTCCATAGTTGTGTCTTGTGCGTTCCTGGTTTGTTTGTTACGCGTTGTTTCATTTAATGTTTGCTAACGACCTGCTAAACGAAGTTGTGTTTTGCGAACGAAAAGATAATAAATTTAAGTAACAATGATATGCGAATCCGATTGTAGTCGCTATTTGTATCTCAACTCATTGTTCATCGACTAGGTAGCCAAGCTACCCTAAGTTTTTAAATTTATTAGCTTGGGAGTTCAAGAAGCAGATCCAATTGCTTTTACCCATTGTTATGATACGTTAAAGCTTCGAGCATGTCATCTGGAGTTTTAGTAGCTATAAAAGCCTTAAGCAATTTGGTTTAGCAGGTCGTTAGGTCACATTTAGCTTGTGGGGCGGGAGTGCGAAGCATTCAGCAACGCAAGTCAGCTTAAGCTGAATGTGATCTAACGATTTGTGTATTATTTTGTTGTGTGTTTCAGTAACACTTTCAATTCTACTATTACCCTTTTTGTATCTTTTTAATACGACTTAAAAAATCTTTTGCCTTATCATTTTTTAGGTCGAGTTGTAAGGATTTTTCGAAACTTATCTTAGAGTCTATATAGTTGCCCATTTCAAAGTGAATTTCCCCTAAACTGCTATGCAGGTTGGAATTATTAGGCATAAGATCAAGCCCATATTTAAAAACTTTTACTGCTGCCTCTAAATTTTTCATACCAGTAGACCATTCTTTTCCTATCATTGTTACAACAAAAGGAATGCCTGCTTGAGTTAGTTGTTCTTCTGTATATTTTGCATCGCCAATTGCATTTTCTATGATCCAGTATGGTTTTTCTGGATTATTGAACTTAAGATAAAATTGTTTTCCAGAAGAGCTATCTGGAAATAAGTCCGCCATCTTCACTTTATAATTCTCTTTTTTAAATTCTTGATATAGATCTAACTCAATAAATTCGTTAAAATCATGATGGAAATACACTCGAACTTTCATTTCAGCTAGATCATATACCGTAGAATATTGAGTTGCAGTAATATCTGTTTGAATCATATTTTTCATCACATTACTACAATAATCAAGCGTAACTTTAGGTATAGTAGAATTAATATACTCAACCCCTTTTTGATAATAGGGTAGTGGAACCTCCTTTATAGAGGAAGTTTGGGAATAATAGAAATTCGAAAATGTCTTTTCGCTATCATCACCTATGATCATCTCATCACCTTCGATAATAAGGTAAGTACCCGATCTATCAACGAAAACAAGTTGATAGGTGGTCATTTCACTTAAATCTAAGCCTTCATAGTAGGCTTTGACCTCTTCAACTGTGCCCATCGTTTGCATTACTGTTGCTAACGCAGTATCAAGAGAAATTTTGGTTTTTCCATTTGAATTTTCTATCGATTGCCAAGAAGTTGAAAAACCATCAACCACTAACCCAGCCTCATTAATTGCGCCTTGTGGTATATCCATAAAACCTACGTACATTACTGCATAACTATCCACATCCTTATTCTCGAACCAAATTTGGGTATTGGGCGTAATCCAATCCTCGTTATTACCTATTATTGTTTTTCCATTCTTGGTAATTTTATACATAGTACAGGCATAACTGTATTGTAATATTGTGAATAGAAATAGTATCGTTAATAAAATTGTTCTAACCATTGTACTTATTTTAAATTTTGATTTGTACAAGGTTACTAATAATGGTAGAGCACTTTATTTAAAAAACAATAAGAAATGTCCAGAAAAAAAATAGTGGACAAATTATTTTTCCAGTGTTTTTTTATACTGTTTAGGCGTGAGGCCTGAAAGTTTTTTAAATACAGCATAGAAGGATGATTTTGAACTGAACCCAGCTTGTTCAGAAATAGCCACCAAAGTAAATTTGTTTTGATCAGAAGAAGCTAAAAGTGTTTTAACTTTTTCGACTCTGTGAATATTTAAATAATCGGAAAAAGATAATTGATAGGTTTCGTGAATAAAGATAGAAAGTTCTTTTTCTGATACATTTAACATGATGGCTATATCTGAAATTTTTACATTTTTATTGGTATAAATTTCATCGTGTTTTATCAAACTCTCTAACTTTTCTTGTAGTGAATTTTGTAAATTATTATCAGAATCTTTTAAATCGTATACATTAAACAAAAGATTTGATTTAGAGAAACCTACAAAACCAATCCAATAAATATAGAGAGTATTCAGTATAAGAATTACATAATAAAACTGCGCGCTATGTTCTAAGTTGAATACATTGGCAATAATTTGATGTAGCAGATTCAGCGTGATTATTATAGTGTATGCCCAGGAAAACCTCAAGAGCCAATCCCAATTTTTTAGTTTAGAAATACTTCCTTTTATATTTGATCTGTTGTTTTTTATAAAGTGTAGTGCAAAAAACATTACGATTAAGCCAAAGGTGAGATAGGCAAAATCGTTATACACAAAAAATCCGGTTTTATAGATATTCCAAAATAGATCTTTTTCTAAGCCAACATGAATTCTATAATACCAGTACCCACGTAATATTCCATACACGAGAGCGGGTAAAAACAGTAGATACTCAATATTAGAAATCACCTTATGTTTAGGAGCAATCTGATGTTTCACATAGAAATAAAAACCGACAGCCATTAAATATTTATATGGAATGGGCAACGAAGTCAATGGTATAAAACTAACCTTAGTAATATCCATGTAAAGGAATGCATAAAGTAAATTATACAACGCTAATGCAAATAAGAAGAGCAGGTAATTCTTAAACGCACGTTTGTTTTCTTTATATTTTGTAAGTAAGTACAAACACAGCGTAAAGCCCTGTATAGCTCCAAAAAGAACAATGATATTTAATGCTAAATATTCTATAGAGAATTAGTTTATTATAGGATATGGATTAATGTGTTACAACGTTTTGAATATTCGGAGTGCCGGATTTCGGGTCACGGCACTATCGAACCGCTAGACTGTTCAATAAATGTATTAAAGTTCAAATTTAGAATATTAGCCCGCATTACGTATATTTTTTGTTATCCTCGTATTTATTATTGCTCAAATTATTATATCATTTATATATCAGAAATGATTTGTCCATTATTCTAGAATTGGAATTTGCACATTAAAAGATTGTATTACATTTTCAGCATCAACTATGTCAGAAGCACAAAGTAATACTATTGGTTTACCATTTTCTATATAAAGTTGAGGACGCTCCAGATGATGTACTTCTTGATTATTGCCATTTGCCCATTTAATTTCTAAGGCAGAAACCAATGGATTATCAGACAGTTTCCAATCGAATCCATCTTCTGATTCAAATAATACCAATGCACGTCCTGCATCGGTAAAAGCGCCGTGCATATCCTTAACAATTGCTCGGTATTTTCCTTCCTGATACCAGATAAATGGATCTTCAGCAGGGAAATCATGATCCTTTGCTTGAAAAACAGGTTTATCGAATTTTTTAAATGGTCCGGTTGGATAATCAGCAGTAGCTACGCAATGAACTACAGGACCACCCCAAATTCCCGGTCTCTTTTTTCCAACAGCTTTATAAACCATGAGGTATCCTCCTTCTGGTCGACGCGTAATTGATGGATTGCTGACCATTAATGCATCCAATGTATTTTCATCCGGACTTATATCAATAAGAGGGGTATCAAACCTTTTCCATGGTCCGTTGGGACTGTCAGCAACGGCAACACCAATGCGTTGATTATTGCGATGTACGGGATTTAATATCAGATTTCCTGGTGAAGAGGTCACCTTTCCATCTCCTGTATTTCCCATATAATACAAGTAATATTTTCCATCAAATTTATGGACTGTTGGATTATGTGTACATAATCCGTCCCAATACTCAACCCCTCGAACTGGAAGAATAACATCTTTAAATTCAAATGGTCCAAATGCAGATTCGGAAACTGCGTGGGCAATTTCAGAATTGGTTACCCAAGCCCATCCTAATTCTTTTTTCCATCGTGAATAAAACATATGGTATAGCCCATCTTCTCCTTTCACTAAAGAACCGCCCCAAATACTCCATTTATTATCTTCGAATTTAGATTTGAAATCGGGTTTCCCCAAATTCAAACTAAATTTTTTGGAGGGCTCTGTGTTTTTATTATGATTACTTACTTTAGGAGCAGAATCATGATTTTTACAAGAGGTTGACAACAGAAGAATTACTATGAATAGTGAAAAATATTTCATTGTATAGTATTGAGTATTTTCAACTTAAACACGCTTTGAACCTGGTTGTTTCATCATTTCTTTTAATTTGTCTAAGTGGTTCTCGTAAATACCTCTTGGCGTAGTATTGTATTGAGAACAAAGAGCTGCAGCTTTACCAACAATTTCACCCATCATCCCGCAGGTTTTCATTACTCTGACTGGTCCTAACCCTTCTCTACTAACGCTAATATTACGTCCAGCCATAAATAAATTAGTAATGTTTCGACTATAAAGAACTCTATAGGGTGCCCAGTATGGACCTTCGTAATCATATCCTTTTCCAGTTGTAGCAAAAGAAATAAATTCTTCTCCTTTCAAGTCTTCATCAAAAGATTCATGCGGAGTATGAACATCTATACCCCATGAACATGGAAATGCACCATCTTCAAAATCAACTTTATCTCTAAAATTGTTAGCAGTTAACTTTACATCACCCATAAGTCTTCTAGATTCTCTTTTACCCGAAATAAACGCAGACCACCCCAAACGATGGTTAGGATATAACTTATCTACATTTTTTAAAGCATCCCAAGCTCCGTACATAGCTCGAAAATTTAGATCACGAATTTTTTCTACATCTGTGATAGGGTCTTTATCAAAACCACTTTCCCAAAACCAGCCTCCAAGATTTCCCAATGGGTCTTCTGCCCCCCATTGCCCTTTGTAATTTGCTCTTCCTGGAAATGGTTTGTCGCTTAAATCAATGGCCCATGGGCACTTTGGAAAAGGTTGTTCAACATCACCAATCTCACAAGACAATGTAAGTGCTGCTTTATCTTTACATTCACATTTAAGAACTTCTTCTTTATTAGCAGCATCCATAACGTTCCACATATTAGAGAATCCCATGAATCCAGAGCCCGATATCTCGTATTCCGCTCCTGCCATAAAACCAACGGTCGCGTCTCCCGTACAATCAGCAAATAATCTACCTTTAATTTTAGTTTGAACTGCGGTTCGAGTGTTTTGGGAAATTACTGCGTTAACAGAATTGTTCCGCTCTTTAACTTGAATAACTCTTTCTTCCAAAAACAATGTAATACGGGGTTCTTTTTTGACTATATCTAATTTGCGCTGGTCATCATATGAGTCACCCAATCTAGCATTGCGAGTCCCATATTTCCCCAAATCAATAGAGTTAGGAGCAATTTCATCAACAATCTCTCCAATATGAATAAAAGGTTCTTGGCGAGTATGTCCTTCTGGCCAAACGCGAACTTCGGAACTTCCATTTCCTCCTAATACTGGTCGGTCTTGAATAAGTGCGACAGTTAATCCATTTCTTGCAGCAGACAAGGCTGCACAGGTACCTGCAAATCCACCTCCGGAAACTACTAAATCAAAAGTACCTCCATCTTCTGGTTTCTCTGGAAGACCTAATAACTTCCTTCTAAATTTGGTAAGAGCATTTACATCATTTATTGGTTCAAAACCTAAATCTTTACAAAAAAGAATAGCTTCACATCTTCCTTCAAAACCTGTTAAATCGTGTAAAGCTACTTTTGTTTTTTCAGAAACTTCTACAACTCCTCCATCATGCCAGTGCCACTCAGCGCCTTTTGTGCCGAAGGTTTCTTTTACAGGCTGGTCATTTAAAAGTACTTGAAATTTTCCTGGAGCACCAGGTACTTTCCATGGTGCCACCCAATCTCGTGTACGCACCCATAGCCTATATTTTCCTTTTTCGGGAAATGATAAGAGGGTGGTAGCATCTTGAACAGGAACTCCCAAACCATGTGCTAATAAATAAGGAGATCCCATTTGATCCATGGACTGTTGGTCTAATTCCCATCCTCCTTGATTGGTAAATTGTTCCGCTTCTACAAATACAAATTTTCCAGAAATACTATCCATGGCTGTACAGCTAGCTAGTATTTTTGTTGGAGCTAATAATAATAGTGTTGCTTTCCCTACGGTATTGATGAATTGCCTTCTTTTCATGATTTTTTAAGTAAAATATAAAAATAATCTTTTTGGATAACGATGTCTATTATATGCAGGGCAAGAAGTCACTGTATTTTATGTCTTGTCCTGAAATATGGCCACAGGTTAAAATTGAATTTACGCTGTTAATTTAAACACCATATTTGGTGTTTTAGAGTCTAAAGATAAATGTAATCTTATTTCGTTGTATAAATTAATTGCATTTTTTTGTTACTCTTTTAGCGTGCGCTACACTAGCAAAGGCCTGGTGAAGGTAAAATTCATCTTTTAAATTCCGTTTAGGCGTTCGGCCATCGCATTTTCATAGCAATGATTTTCTTCTGTCATACTAATATCAATCTTTTTTCTTTTTAGTATATACATTACTGCAATACTGTATGGCTCTGTCAGAATGATGAACAAGTCCTTTAATGTTTTTAGCTTGATATATGGTTTTATTAAGAGCTACTACATATCCATCGAGTTCTAGGCTATCACTCAAGTCATATCCTACAATTTTACGAGAATACATATCAGTTATTAATGCTAGATAACAAAACCCTTTTGCGGTTCTTATATAGGTAATATCGCTCACCCATACTTGGTTTGGTCTAGTAACCTCTACATCTTTAATGATGTTTTTGTATTTATAGAACCTGTGGAACGAATTGGTTGTTCTGGAACTATATTTTTTTCTAAGTG
>CANMSH010000009.1 GCA_947500525.1 uncultured Flavobacteriaceae bacterium
ATCGGGAATGCCTTATGATGAGAACTTTGTTTCTAAATTAAGTTAAAAAGATTTGTTTTTTAACTCAGTTCTTTGTTGGCTGCTGGTTTTAGATTACATTTTTCTAACAGGGACACAGATATCCACTATAAAAGTTCCATTTTCAGGTTCTTCCGGATACAATTCAAAACAGGCTTTATCATCCGGTTGATACCCGCTGGTCGGGAACCATTTTCCCATTAACCAATCCCAAGCCTGTTGAAATTCTTCTGCTTTTAGCGTAAATCTTGCCACAACATATTTACCTTTTTCAAGGACCATTTTCCCAATTTCTCCATCAACTTTAGTGTTTTCCGACGCTGTTAGGCAAATACTTGTTCTTAATTTGCTTTTGTCGGCTACATTAACATCATCATGATAAACAATGGCCGTCTGGAAGTCTCCATTGTCCAATAAACGTTTAGGACCAGCCCAAGTAAACAGTTTACTAAATAATCTTTCAAATAATTCAGCATCCCCCTGATAAGGTCCGATGTGTCTCAAATATACCACAGGTATGTTCGGTAATTCTTTGATTTCAATACTTTCGTTGTTCTTCATATCTATTTTCCATTTAATTGATTTTGTTTGATTACAAATGTAAATGGAAGGAGCTTCATTGCTTTTATCTGTATTGCTATTTACTTTATTCAAATTGCTATTTTTCTTTTTGAAAGACGTAGCAGACTCGGAAAAATGGCATTTGAAGTTTTTGGAAAATACTGGTAGACTTTTAAATCCGCACTTGAAAGCTATATTAGAAATGGAATCATTACTGTGTGTTAAAAGTGATGCTGCTTTTTCTAATCGTAAACGAAGAATCAATTGAAATGGTGTCTCCCCAGTAATTCCTTGGAATATTCTACTAAAATGGAATTTTGAAAAATTAGAAACTTCGGCTAATTGATTTAAAGAAAAATTGTTGTCTAAGTTTTTCTCAATATGGTCAATTACCTTATTAATTCTGTATCTATATTCATTTTCAATCATAGAGAGTGTTCAAACTTGCAGCTAACGGTTGGGCTATGGTTTACCTTCGTTGATTATTTTCCTAAGTTCGTTTTTATTTACAACATTTTTGTAAAATGTTGAATAAAAATCTCCTTATTTTAATAATACGTTGTGGAATTGTCCGTTAGGACCATTCCGTGAGAACCAAGCGATAATTTAAAGGTAGTGATTTTCCGCAGGAAAATCCGCCACAATGACACGAGAAAAGCGAACTGACGAAGCAATTATAGCCGTTGTTGGCAAACGTTGAATTAATCGCAAGGAGCTGAAGCTAAAATCGTTCGATGATGAAATTTTCATCTTTCCGCTTTAATAAAACTCCACCTTCTCTTTCCATTTGAATTGGAAACATAAAACCCAATTATTTTACCTGTTGAATCTCTATCAAATATAACACGAATTAATACACCAACTCCATAGAACTCATCGTTACCCAAGTTAGTAAGTTTAAGATTTCCTATTCTTATACTGTTTGCAGATAGTGTATTTGCGTTTGCTTTGAAGTTGAAAAGTAACTCTAATTCTTTGCAATAGTAGTAACCTTCATATATGCGTAGATTATTGTTCTTAGAAGTCTTTGGAATTGTCCGTTTAAGAGATTTTTTACCTCTATATATTAATTCTATGCCTTTGTTTGATTCGTTTTGACTAAAGGTAATGGCCCTATTTCCATAGGCTGCTACTGTAAAAGTAGTATCATTTACTGGTGTCATTGGAAAGGCATCCTCTCCATTAGATTTTGCAAATAGTTCGTTGCCTTTTTTAGTAATTGTCATGTACCAGGCAGGCGCTAATTTATAGGTTCCTGTGTAGCTATATAACTGCTCATTCGTAAGAATAATCTCTTCATCTTCTTGATACTCGAGAGTCTCTTTTTTTACTATTTTTTGTTTACTCGGTAAAAATATATCAACATATTTGTTGATAATGAATCTGGTATTCGTTCTAAAATTATGAATAACGAAAATTCCAGAATTATGCTCTGGTAATAATACTAAATATGACGTGTTTGATGCCCAACTCCCATCATGCCCAATGAAACTTGTGCCATTATATTCTTCGACTTCGATTCCATATGCATATTTATTAGATTCACCACTATTCAATTTTTTAGTAGTAAACATTCTTTTAATAATCTTCTTTTTATCGTCAGGAGGGTTTAAAAGAAAATTCATCCATTTAGCCATATCTGCCCCATTTGAATATAATGAACTTGAACCTAAAGCTGTAAGATTATTGTAATCTTTGAAATATTTACCATTTCTGTAATAATAACCTTGTGCTAAATTGGGGATGATTCTATTGTGAGTTGCATTGAAGAAAGTGTGATTCATTGATAGTGGAGAAAATATATTATTATATGTCCAAGTTTCAAAGTTCTCTCCAGTTACTTTTTCTATAATTTGAACTAATAAATTATATCCAGAATTTGAGTATTTATATTGACTTCCGGGAATAAAGTCTAGTTCTTTTTGTGCATATATTAAACGAATTAATTGATCAAAAGAAATTCTATCAGAGAATTCCCAATTCTGTTGTAATAACAGGCTTGTCCAATTTTTTATTCCGCTTGTATGATGGACTAAATTTCCAATTGTTATTGTATCACCGTAATCTGGAAAATTCGGCAAGTATTTTCTTATGTTATCATTACTAGAAAGTAATTTTTGTTCCTCTAGAAAAGAGATGGAATAACCCGTAAACATTTTAGCAATAGAAGCAAGGTCAAATATAGTTTTATCAGTAACAGGTACCTGATGTTCCAAGTTAGCTAAACCATTCGCGCTTTTATGAACGATACCTTGATTTTGGATTGCAATCACATAAGAACCAGATGCTCTATAATCCTTTCGTTTATCATAAATTTTTTGAGAAACCTCTTGGAAAGAATCGTTTATTGTTTTTTTATTTTGTGTAAATAAGTTAGTTGACATAAACAATAAGACAGTAACTAAGTATTTCATAATATTGAATTTGTTAATAATTAATAAGGAATATTATACAGACTTAAAGAGTCAATAAAATGAAATATGTTACAGTTAATGAGAAATAACTTGAAAGAGATTTGGTCAATTAGTCAAGAATGTATTTTGACTTAGAAAAGTAATTAAATCAAAGTGTAGCTGTAAAACTTCTATTGATTTAAAATGTTTGCAACGGTTGGTGTATATTTAGTTGCGGAAAATCAGTTAGGGCTTTCCGACGTATTGGCAAGTTAATTAATTCAAGTGACACGAGCAACGCGAACTGGCGCTAGCAATTCCTGCGAGGAAATTCCGTAGTAACTATTGAAACAAGGAGATATTTTATTGGCATTTAGATGAAATGCCATAGTAAAATACGAACTTGAGAAAATAATCAGCGAAGCTAGTTAATGATACCTGTCTGCCGATAAGCAGGCACGTTGTTATGTATTGGTCATTTAATTCGACAGCACAGGAAGTATATGTTCTTTAAATAACTTCATTGATTGATTCCATTTTCCATTTCTATAATTCCCAGCGGTAATAACAACTACAGATTCTAATTCTGGAATTATAAAAATAAGTTGACCTCCAGCCCCTCTTGCTTCAATAGATTTAATAGTTTTTCCATTAACAAGATAGGTGTCGTGCCACCAAAAATAGCCATATTCGTTCTTATCTTTTACATCTTGTAATCTCGTATGTTTTGTAAACGATTCTTCAATCCAAGCTTCTGAAATAATTCGTTTTCCATGCCATGTTCCTTTATTAAGATAAAGCTGTCCGAATTTCAGCATATCCCTAGGTGTTAGATGCAAACCACCTCCAAAATAGGGTGTAATTCCTGTATCATCAGTATTCATGGTATAATTTATAATTTTTAGAGGTGAAAAAAACTTATCCTGCATATAAAATTCTAGCGGTATATCTAATCGTTCATTTAAATAAACACCAAGTAAGAATGGATTTGCAGACCCATAATCGGCATAAGTTCCAGGGTCTTTCACTATAGGTGCTTCTAAAACAGTCTTTAACCAATTATTAGAATCTTGATAGTATCCTTCATATGCTAATTTATTTACATCTAAGCCAGAACTCATCGTTAGTAAATCTTTAATTGTTATTTTAGATTTTAAAGTGTCTTTTGTGTATTGATAGTCTGTAGGGATAAAATCGTATAGCTTTTGTTCAACACTCTCTACGATATTGTCTTCTATGGCTATACCTATGATAGCAGATGAGACACTTTTTGATGCAGAACGTGTATCATGAGGAACGTTAGCATTGAACCCTGCAAAATATTTTTCGTAAGTAATTTTTCCATTTTTAGCAACAAGAACACCCTCTATTCCAACGAGACTATCATTGCGAATATCTTTTTCCATTTTTGGTAGTGCCAATCGATTTTTGGATGATTCCCAGCCATCATTGATTTGAGAATTCTCATATACAGAACCAGAAGAAGGTTTTGTTTTTCCTATATATTTTTTAAATGATGCTTTTGCTATAAAATTACCATCCAGACTAATATTTAATACAATTTCATGTGACTTTAATTGCCCTTCGAATTCGAGTCCTGTTTTATAATCTGTAAATGATACAAAATTATTTTTTTTCTTGAAATCATCACACCAAAGAGTACCAAGGATTGGATAAGCTCGATATTCATCATCGACTCCACCGCCATCTTTTATGGTTAACCGTAAGGATTGTGATTGTAAATAGTGAAACACAGATAGGTTCCACTTTCCTTTGAAGTGTTCTCCTTTTTTATAGAGCTTAGCTGGGTACAAGTGCCCTTTTGATTTGATAAAACCATTAATTTCTGATTGTTCATCGTTTACTATTCCACTAAAAATAAAGTTCTTATCTAAAACGAAATTGATTTTGTTGCCAAATTTGAAGTTTTTGGTTAATATTTCTTTGTTGTTTGAAAGTGTAAAAACAGCGTCTTCTCCTTTTAATTTTTTAATGGTGATATCTAGGTTAAGGGCGTCTTTATCAGTTGTTTTTCCTTCCCATTCTCCTATGTAATCTTCTATATTTTTTTGTGCACAACCCGTTAAAATTGAAAAAAATAATAATAAGACTAATGCTGAATTTTTAAACATATTTTAAGTTTTTATTGAGTTCAAATGTAGTATATGAATATTATTAAAAATTGTATCAGATTAACATTACTATTTTTTATTCATTTTTTTTCGATAAAAACTGGGATTCATATTAAAATAGGATTTAAATACACGATTAAAATGACTTTGATCTGAAAAACCTGTTAGATATGCAATTTTAGTCAGCGAGTTTTTAGGATCAAGCAGCAGAGGAATCGCTTTTTTTATTTTTTGTTGCCTTACATAATCTCCAAGACTTGTAGAGAGATATTTTGGTGCTGCCCTTGAGATATGTACGGGATGTACTCCAAGTTGATCTGAAAGGTATTGTAAGCTAAGAGTTGAAGTATCGAAATGTAGTAATTCTTTTAGATCATTTACCCAATTTGGAATATTCTTGGTATTGGTTTCTACTAAGCCATTTAATACGTCACAAATTTGCAATAATAGCACTTCTACAGTGACTTCATTGTATTGATCCGAGTGTATTAATTCATAGTATAATTTTGCAAAAAGAAAATGTACTTGTGGATTTTGAATAAGCTTACTCCCTTCAAGTAAATCTAAATCTACCCCATTATTAGCAAACCAATCTTTTTGAAATTCTAAATGAAAACCACTAGCATTTTTAGAATGTTTAGAACCATAATGAACTTCTTGCCAATTAATAAACATTAAACTTCCTGATGGGCATAAGGTCTTCTCTTTCTTATTGCAATCCATCATATTTCCATTTAAAATAAACCAGAAATAAGGGTTCTCATGATAATGCCAATCCGTTTTTCCCCCAGGACCATTATAATTATATTGAGACAGTACAATGCCTTTAAAAGATTTCTCTAGTTCTTGTACTCCATAATATTTTCCTTTTGTTAGTATTTTCATTCTAAGTTGCGCTTGTACATAACGGTTTGGCTATGATTTACCTCCAGTGATTATTTTAATCTTGCTCTATACAGCTTTGAATAAATTCGTTCAAAATCACTGAAAGTTTTTCGGGGACACTTAACATTGGTAAATGACCACTTTCAAGGGTTACAATGTTTTTACAATTCAGGTTTTCCGACATTTTCTTTTGAACCGATACTGAAAATTCTTTATCGTCGGTCAATTCTACATATAGTTTTTTTACGTTAGGAATTTTTGTTTTAGAATTTCCCATATAAAGACTCCTCGATTCTGCTGTAAATTTCTCGATAACCTTTTCCGTCTGTGATGGTTTTAAATCATTACATAATCCTTTTTCAATAGCTGATTTTGGAGGTTTGGTACCTGCCAATTTCATTACCAATGGAATTATTAGTTTTTGAGGAAATGGCAGACAAGAAACAAACGACTTTCCGTTTGTTGGGATTGCAGAACCAATTCCAACAAATCCAATTATTTTGTCTTTTAAATGTTCTGCAATTCTCAGCCCAATGAGTCCTCCGATAGAATGAGTAACAATGATTACTTTTTGTTTTTTAAAATTTTCTGTGTTCGAAATTGCTTTGGTAACATAATCTTCAAAACTCAATTTGCAATTCGCTTTGTCATCCTGATTTCTATTAGGAAATTCAATCATTAAGGTCGAATAATCTAAATTCGATTTAAGGTCACTCCAAATGTAATTTCCTAATCCTGCACCGTGGATAAATATTATTCCTAATTTTTCTTCCATTAATGTATTTTCAGTATTAAGCACAGCAGTTCGGCTATGGTTTGTTGCTGGAAATCCGTTAGGATTTTCCGACGTTGAGCTAAGTTAATTAATTCAAGCGAATTCCTGCGAAGGAATTCCGTAGTAATTAATTATACACGTTGTTACAAACAGTTATTTAATTTTCGTTCAACCATTGTTGAGCCTCATTTGTATACCAATTTTCAGAAAAATTCTTAGCATTTACAATACTTTCAAAGTGATATTTTGCTTTCTCTTTGTGTCCTTTTCTAGAGTAGAGTGTCCCTAAATATAAATGAGCATAAGGATTATTTGGTTCTTGTTCTAATATCTTTTTTCCGATATATTCTATTTCATTATCAAAATCATTAAACTCACCAAGTTCCATATAAAAGACTACATCTTTTAAGAATGAAAGATTATGCAATAGATTTAAATTGGCATACTCCAAGTAATTTGGGTATTCGGTAAAGACATGATTTAATAGTTTTGCACTCGACTTTATTTTTTCTGGGTCAAATCTTGCCATATACGATTCTGCGAGCGCTTGCCCCAATATCTTTTTTTTGTGAAATTCTGCATTTGAAAATGTTTGAGATATCGAATCCTGTTTTTCAAACAATGGCATTTCGGTCAGTTCCAGTAAATAGTTTTTGACAAAGCTAAGAGCAAACAACGACGATGTAGCATCACCATAAATAAGTCGGGCTGGGTCACTTAATAAACTATTATTAGCTAGTAACGATAAAGTGATATTCTCAGAAGGAATTTTTAATAATAGACTAGAGTAACAATCATATTGACCATACGCCCAAACCATATTTAAATTCTGGAATTGTTGGTTGAAAACCCCATATCCATATGGCAAATTGCTACCGAAGGAAGTGAACAATATATCTTTTGATTTGCTATTTATGATTAGGTTATTGTCTAATGCACTATTAAAAATGGCTAAATCTTCTGAATTCGAAACAATTCCAGCTGAGGATGAATAGCCATAATCAATAAAACCAGTTTCTATTCCATTATCAAGAATATAGGGTTTTGCCATGTCACTAATTTGAGTAGAATCTTTAAGAAAAAAGGTGTTTTTAAGCTTTAATGGCGTTAATATTTCCATTTCCATTATTTCCGAAAATGACTTTCCTGATACTTTTTCAATTACATTAGTAATTAGCCCAAATCTTGAACTATAATAAAAATTCTTTCCTACATTTCCTTGTGAAGTATGTGATAAAATGTGTTTTACTAAAATTGAATCACCAAGCATAGGTCGTGGTAAGAACTTATTGATGGGGTCATCAAGTGATAGTTTTTTTTGCTCAACAAGTTTCATTATCATAACCCCAGAAAAAATCTTGGTTATTGAAGCAATAGGGAATAAGGTGGTAGAATCTATCTTAGTCCCATTTTCTACATTCGATACACCAAAAAATTCGCGATAGATATTATCACCGTTTTTTTCAATAGAAACAGCAAGGCCAGGAATTTTAAAGTACTCTTTTAATTCTATAATTTCAGAGGTGAATTGTTCTGCTTTTTTGTCAATTTTTCCTTCTTTCTCAGTACAGGATGAAAAGAACATTATAAGAAGAAGTGCAATTGCGAATGCTTTCATAGATTTTTTTATAATTGTTTGTAACGGTTTGTGCATGGTTAGTTACGGAAAATCAGTTAGGATTTTCTGACGTACTCAAATGTAATTAATTATACACGTTGTTGTAGCACGTATTTATTCTTTTTTAGTTCCTAATAAATATAAGACAACACTCGGTCCAGATTTCACTTTATTAATTTCCCAATCAAATTTTTCCGTTCCGTTTAAATTTTCAACAAGTCCATTCATTTCTTTCACGGAATAAGTTCTCAATGATGAAACAATTCCGTCCCACAAAACAAACAAAGGAACAATTGGAATAAAATAGGTGAAAATAATTCGACCAATTTTGAAAGGTCTTATAAATGGCGTTGTAAGAAGTACACTTAATGGCGAAAATAGCATTGCAATAAGACTAGGTAAACTTCTTTCTTGTGCTTCAAAAATAGCAATAGCACTATTTGTGTCAATTGAATTTTGTAAAATTTGTTTTGCGTCAGTTGGTTTAAAATGATGCAATGACAAAAATTGTGTCCTTAAACCTTTCAATTCAGTTGGTACATTTCTAGCATCGACAGGCTTATCTATGAATTTAAAATTATCCGCTTTCTTTTTTGTTAGCCTAAAAGCTGGAATATTCGGATAAAAATCTGTTAGGATTATTTTTAAGTCAGGAATATCTTTTTTTAATTCAGAGTTCAACCATTTCAGTCCACCACCACCACCTGAGCCAAGGTCAATGATTTGATTAATTCCACTTTTATTCAAGCCTTTTTTGATTACAGGAATTATCGGTTTGTACATTTTTGTTCTATTGGACAAAAACTGTAAAAAATCGGTTCCGTAATTCCTTAAAAAAGTTGGAAACCATTTTTGATCTTCAAATTCGAATAAATGTATTCTTCCCATTTTTCGATATTTTGGTTATATGTGACCGAACGTCTCGTATAAGAAACGTAGGGCAGGTGATAAGCACTTTCGTTTCAGTTTATTACTTAGCTAAATATAAGTATTTTGCTTTTATCTTTTTTACTAGAAACGCCAAATTTTATATTTAGCTGACTTAGTAAATATTCACAGACCTTTCGATTAAGCACTTTTTGCACTATGTTTTTTATACATTGTTGTGATACGTTTTACTACAATTAAATACTTTCGAAAATAGCTTTGATTAATCGAGGTGTTCTTGCGTCTCCTACTGTGTCTGGCCCCATTTGGTTACATACATATCCAATTGCTATCTCATTTTCTCTATCTGCACACCCAAAACTGCCACCCCAACCGCTATGACCAAAGGCTTTTTTATTTTCTCCATAAAGTTTTAAATCTAAAGTATTTATAACCATTCCGTTTGCCCAATCTACGGGCATTCCAAGCATAGCATCTACTCTTGAACTGGCTACAGTAGTCATTTTATCAATGGTTTGTGAGGAGAGGTAGTTTATCGTATCAGACTTTCCATTTTGTGCAAGTGGATTATATAATTTAGCAAGCCCTTCGGCAGAACTATGTCCATTTAAAGCAGGCATTTCCGCTTCTCTCCATTCTGGTCTGTTGGGACTTTCAGGGTCTAAAATCGGATTGCCAACTGCGGATGCTAAAAAGTCTGGTAGTGTTATTAAATCTGGTAGTTGATGTTGATTGAGAGGTTTGTATAAAGTAGCCACATCATTATGTTTGTTTTTTGGTAGTCCTATATATGCTTCTGCTTCTAAAGGTTTTGCAATTTCAGTTTGTAAAAATTCGCTAATTTTTTTACCTGAAACTCTTCTTATAATTTCTCCTGCTAAAAAACCTACCGTCCATCCGTGATATGATGTGAATTCTCCTGTTTTCCAGTAAGGCGCTTGACGAGCAAGTCTGTCGCATATTAAATCCCAATTCATCAATTCGTCCAATAATGTAAACTCGCGTAAACCAGGGTTGCCTGATTGATGAGATAGTATTTGAGATATTGTAGTTTCTTCTTTCCCGTTTTGGCCAAATTCTGGCCAATGTTTTGAAACTAAATCAGAATAATTTATTAAACCTCGCTCCACTAAAATAGCCATACATAAACCTGTAATTCCTTTAGTTGCTGAATAAAGAGCTATCATAGTATCTTTCTTCCAAACTTGTTTTTTTTCTTTGTCCTTGTATCCTGCCCAAATATTCACAACTTGTTTCCCTTTGTGATAGACACATAAGGAAGATCCTAATTCTTTATAAATATCATCTCTATAAAAGTTAGATTCATAAGCTTCTTTAACGCTTTCAAAACCTTTTGCTATTGTTCCGTGAATTTCTGTTTTTTCCATTTTTAATTGATTGTTTTATGAAGATATATATGTGAAGTAATTGTAATTCCTATTAAAGTAATATTAATTACAGTAATAATAAAAGGGTCTTTATGTGCTGTATGTGCAACGATTGCTGTGATAAAAAATAGTATGATTCCGCTATAAGCCCATTCTTTATATTGAATAGGAATTTGAGGTGTTAAAATAATAATAACGGCTATTAATTTTAAGATACCAAGTTGAACTCGAAAATGGTCAGTAAACCC
This sequence comes from uncultured Flavobacteriaceae bacterium, assembly GCA_947500525.1. Taxonomy (GTDB): domain Bacteria; phylum Bacteroidota; class Bacteroidia; order Flavobacteriales; family Flavobacteriaceae; genus Aureibaculum. The sequence continues at coordinate 10,907 of CANMSH010000009.1, forward strand.
TAATTCTCTAATTCCTCTTATAGTTGCTTTACTAAAAATATAAGTATATGAGCTCCATAATAGAAAAAGTGAAATTAATATTGTTGAAATCCAATAAATAGTTCTCATTGTCAGCTCGATTGTTTTTTTAATGTATCACAACGACCTACTAAACGCAGTTGTGTTTTGCGAACGAAAAGATAATAAATTTAAGCAACAATGATTTGAGAATCTGATAGGTGTGATTAATTGTGTCTCAGGTCATTGTTTCTCAACTAGGTAGTGTAGCTACCGTATGTTGTTAAATTTATTAGATTGGGAGTTCAAGAATCAGATCCAAATTGCTTTTAGCTAATGTTATGTCTCGTAAAAGGCTTGAGCCTGTCTAGGTGGAGTTGTGGTAGCTAAATATGCCTTAAGCAATTTGGTTTAGCAGGTCGTTAGGTCACATTTAACTTGCGGGTTGGGAGTGCGAAGCACGTAACAACGCAAGTCAGCTTCAGCTGAATGTGACCTAACGGTTAGTATAAGAGCAGTAGCGGATTAATTGGACTAGTCTTACGTGTTACAATATACTTATTTAAAAGCAATAGCGGTTCGAGTTTTAACCCGAACCGCTATTGCTTTTATACATTGTTAGAGACAGTTTTTATTTCGTACTTCTTTGATAATAAGTAACAATACTTGCCTTAGCCAATGTATTATTCCATAAGTAATATCCAACTACGGCAGGATTTGTACTTTCATTTAGACCAAGTTTATCTGTTTTAAGTGCGTAAACTGTAATTATATATTGGTGTAAACCGTGTCCTTCAGGAGGGCAAGGTCCACCGTAACCATTCGCTCCATAATCTGTAATACTCTGAATAACGCCTTTAGGTGTTAAGTTTAGTTTTGTATTTCCAGCTCCAGATACTAATTCTTTAGTGCTTAATGGAATATCAAATACTACCCAATGCCACCATCCACTACCAGTTGGTGCGTTTGGGTCGTACATAGTTACTGCAAAACTTTTAGTTCCTGCAGGTGCATTTTTCCAAGATAACTGAGGGGATTGATTTTCACCAGTACAGCCAAAGCCATTGAACTCTTCATTAATCGTAGCTTGTCCTCCTAAGTCATTACTGGATAAAGTAAATGTGTTTTGTCCGAAAACAAAAGTTGAAAAAGCAATTAACACTGTTAAGATTTGAAATGATTTCATCATAATATTTGTTTTAATTATTAATTTATGATGCAAATTTAAACAGCAATTCAGGTTCTGTGCTAAGCAGAAAAGTTCAAAAAGTATTGATAAAAGTTCAACTTAATTGGTATTGTTTTGGGGTAACTCCGAATTTTGATTTAAAAGCTTGAATGAAGTTTGAAAGGTTTTCATATCCAATTTCTTCAAAAATATCCGAAGGTCTTTTTGATTCGTTTTTTAGAAGAAAAGCTGAGTGTTCGAGTCTTTTATCTTGAAACCACTTGCTCGGTGAGCTCTTAAAGTATTTCTCAAACTCTCTCTTGAAAGTTGATACACTCATATTTGATAAAAATGAAAGCTCTTTTATTGTGAGTTTATTCAGTCTGTTGCTTTCAATTGTTTGGATGAACTTTTGATTTTGATTATCACTATTATTAACCAAAGAATAAAGAAAATCTAAACCTTTCAAGTCTACAAGGTAAAGCATTATTTCCTCGAGTTTTGTTTTCAACATATTTTCTTGAATTGACTTAGAAAGTTTCGATATATCTAAAAGGCTTTCAACAAATCTTTTGATAAATGAATCATACTTGAACGAATATGTTGAGTACAGTTTTTTAGAATTAGAAGTCTCTAATTTGAATTTTCGCAAAAATTTAAAAACTTCTTCGTCCGAAAAGAAAAATAGAAGACTGCGATAGTGTTCTGAATCATTAGAGAGCTTCTCTGTCATTAAACAATGTCCAGATTTCATTAATAGAAATTGAGAATTATCTATCGCATATGCAGAATTATCAAAAAACACTTCTTTAGTTCCTTCTTGGAGAAAGCTGAACGTATTTTTATTTAATAAGATTTGTTGTTTGGATATTTCGGTGATGCTTTCATAATCGTAAACCACAATAGACTTAGAAGAACTCAAATTTAATTCGTCTGGTAATGTAATAGTTTTCATTGGGTTCTTTAATAGTCTCGATCGTGTTTGTGTATGATTTCGTTGCGTGTTTCAGCAACTAATTTAACAAAAGTAAACCGAAAGTTAGGGAAATCCGAAGGATTTTCCGAGTACAGACAGACCCAAGCAATTAATTATACACCTTGTTGGCAATAGTTTACATTTCATTTTTCGTTATTGTAACGAATTTCTCATTGATTCGTCATTCCATTATAACTTTAAAAGTCAAAAAGAATGGATTCAAATAAGAGAATGGGAAGATTTGCAGGTTTACTTTTTTTAATTCTTGTTATTACAGGGGTATTTGCTGAGTTTTTTGTTCGTCAAAAATTGTATGTGTCCAATGATTTTATAGCTACAACTCAAAATATAATTGATAATCAATGGCTCTTCCGTCTTGGGTTTGTGAGTGATTTGGTAATGTCTACTATGTTCTTTGTTTATGGATATGTTCTATATCTCATTTTTAAATCTATAAATAAGAATATTTCACTATTCTTATTTTTATGCGCAGTAATATCTGTTGCTATGTTTTGTCAAAACTCACTAAATCAGTTTGCTGCATTAGAACTATTAATAAATACTGACTATTCAGAGGGGTTTATACCTGAGCAATTGCAAGTTTTATCCATATTTTTTCAAAATATTCATACAAAAGGATATGCGGTAAATCAGATATTTTATGGACTGTATCTACTTCCTTTAGGTTATATGATTATTAAATCAAGTATTGTTCCTAAAATAATAGGAGTTTTCCTAGTACTAGGCTTTATAGGAGATATGATAGAAGTTTTTGTGTATTTTCTTTTTCCAAATGCAGAATCGGTTATATTAGATAACATCACTCTTCCTGCAGATGTTGGAGAATTCTCACTTTGCCTATGGTTTTTAATAATGGGAGTAAGGAGTCAAAAATTAAGCAATTGAATCTGGGGGCTTTATCAAAATGTCTTGTCCTGAAATATGGCTACAGGTTAAAATTGAATTTACGCTGTTAATTTATATACAATATTAGGTGTTTTAAAGTCTAAAGATAAATGTAATCTTATTTCGTTGTATAGATTAATTGCATTTTTTGTTGCTCTTTTAGCGTGAGCCACGTCAGTAAAGGTTTGATCGAGATAAAATTCATCTTTTAAGATGCCGTTTACACGTTCAGCCATGGCGTTTTCGTAGCAATGATTTTCTTCAGTCATACTAATCTCTATCTTATTTCTTTTAAGTATTTGGGTGTATTGATTGCTACAATACTGTATACCTCTATCTGAATGATGAATAAGCTGTTTGATATTTTTAGCTTGATAAATTGCTTTATTAAGGGCTCTTACACATCCATTAAGTTCAAGGCTATCACTAAGATCATAGCCAACGATTTTACGAGAATGCATGTCTGTGATTAGTGCGAGATAACAAAACCCTTTTACGGTTCTTATATAGGTAATATCGCTCACCCATACTTGGTTTGGTCTAGTAACCTCTAGATCTTTAATGATGTTTTTGTATTTATAGAACCTGTGGAACGAATTGGTTGTTCTGGAACTATATTTTTTTCTAAGTG
>CANMSH010000010.1 GCA_947500525.1 uncultured Flavobacteriaceae bacterium
TATGGTTTCGTTGTGGAATTGTCCGCTAGGACCATTCCGCGAGAACCAAGCGATGATTGAAAGATAGGAATTTTCAGTGGAAAATTCCGCCACAATGAATTATAGCCGCTGTTAGCACCAGTTTTAGGCCTCACCATTTATATAAATAATACGCAACTTATTGGTCTTTGTATTGATGACTGCTTGGAAGTACGAATCTCCACCATCACGCGCAATTGGGAATACCTTTGCATTTCCTAAATAATCAACACCAACCTCACCTTCCGTTTCATAGCCCTCAGGGCCATAACTAAAATTTAAATATATACTTTTGGTTTTGGTTGATCTATTATAAATTCCAGCAATTAAAACACTATAATTACATAAATTATTTTTTATCCTATCGGTTGCGTTTGATATATGTGGTATCTGCTCATTAAGTATTTCCATTATATAAGGAATCTCAGATTCGTTAACATTTATTCTTTCAAATTTATCATTTTCAATTTTTCCAGATTCCTTTAACGATTCGTTTTGACGAGTGTAGAAAGGTATTTCGTATTTAGTCTCAACAATAAGATTATTTAAAACACATGCTCTTTTACAAGATAACATTGAGGTGAATATCAGAATAAAAATAATGACTTTAATTTTCATCTAAATTGGTGCTAACACAGTACCTATGAGTAGTTGCGTGGTTTAACGGTTAACTTTGCAAGTACACACCAAACTGAAAATCCGCGAGGATTTTCAGAAGTAGGCGAGAACAAGCAATTACTTATAGCCATTGTTAGCTATAGTTATTATTCCAAATATTCTGTAATTATTCTTAATCGTTCTTTAATATTTGATACATCATTCGTTCCGTGTTGAGATAGTCTGTCATATTCTAGATAATCATAATCGGCTTCTTCATAACTTTTTTCAGCTAGTTTTCTATTGTCTTTTATTGTTTTTTCAAATTTAATAAGCTTGGAACGTTTTATATTTTTATTTTCTGACATAGCCCATTTAAATAATAAATAATACATAACCATACTTCCTTGCGCTCTCAATAAATTATCATTATCTGCAAAAAGAGTTGCCATTTCGTCTAATACAGAATTGACTTTTTGACTAACATCTTTTACTATTTTTTTCTTTTCAGTTTTATAGTTTTTAGCCATTGCATCTAGATAAACTTTCTTTGTGTCAATTAACTTGTTGACTTCAATTTTTGAAATTTCTACAAGTAAAAATCTACCTGCAACTTCTAAATGCTGATATCTCGTGTTTTTAAATTTTACTTTATCAATAAAAAATGTGTGATTTGCTATTTCCCTAATAGCTTTTACCATATTACCTCCAAAAGCATTTCTTTTCTCCGCAGAATTTAATGGAACTGCTTCATTTAATCTGAAGAACATATCTTCAATTAAGTCTATATCATCTGTCATAACACCAACAATAGGTAAAACAAAAGAATCAAATCGTATTTTTATTTTAGGGTATTCTTTTCCTAAATCATCATAACTTAATCCACCAAGCTTTATATCTGGATTATCTTGAAATTCAATGTCATTTGATAGACAGAAATCTCCGTTTATAAAACCCCAGATCGTTTCAAGTCTCTGTTTACCATCTATAATGGCAAAAGATTTTCCACTTTCTTTTCTTTCCTTTCTATCAAATTGATGAAAATATATTTTTGGGATATCATACTTATTTAAAATTGAATCTATTAACAACTGTTTTTTTTCGGTAGTCCAAACACCACCTTTTCTTTGATATTCAGGATTTACGATGATTTCATCTCTTTCAGAATATGTACTCATTATTGTTGAGTGCTGAACTGGAAATGTTTCTATATAACTCATATAAATTTCTTTTTAATAATTTCACCAATACTTGATAATTCAGGAAATAAAGCAAATTTATTTACTTCAAGTAGCGATAATTCTTCTCTTATTTTTGCTTTAGATTTGGCTGGAATTTTGAATTTAACAACCTCCTCGTTTTGACAAAATTGCTCAATTGGTTTAGTATCCAAATGATGAATTGTGAAGACACCTAATTGAGCTTGAATTCTTGGGCTGTTTCTTGTTGCAATTGTCGCAATTGGTGCAAGTTGATGTCTAGGGTTTGAGCTTAAAGATTTAACGGAATAATTAGCTAAAATTTCATCGTCAAAAGAAGGAATGAAGTTTTTTTCTAATGCTCCAATATTTGCTATTTCATTTAGTTCTGTAGGTTTTAATAACCAAAGAGCTCCATCAATATTGTCTTTTTCTTCATCATTTACTGCAAAATATAACGCAGTCAAAGGACTTTCACTCCAATCCAATAATCTAGTTGGTAATCCATAATGTTGCATTAAAAACAGCCAATCAAAATCATCTGTTGTTTTGTTTTCAATTAGCATTGCTGCCGACTGCTTAAATCTTGACAGAAGTGAACCCTCTGATGTGGTATTAGATATTCTTAAAATTCCTGGTGATAACTCCCAACCAAAATCAGATTGACCTCTAAACCAAATGTCCTCTTTGCATTTTTTGGTTTCTTTTTTTAATTGAGAAATTAATTTACTAATTGAGTTTATTTCAATTTCCATTATTATTCTTTTCTGTTGGTTGTTCTTTAATTATAGCTAACGTACGGATATAGTTAATATTAACTATATCCCCATTATGTGCTAAGATAATGAATCTTTTAAATCTTATAAAGCTAAGGTAACAGGATTACTCATATTGTTCATGATCTTTCTAGACTAAGTAAAAATCAAAAAAAGCATTGTTTTTGATTTTATCATTTCAATTTCAATTACTGAGCAAGCTCAAATTTTATGGAAACAAAAAAACTGAACGAATCGTTCAGTTTTTAATAGTCGGGATGAGAGGATTCGAACCTCCGATCTCTGGTCCCCCAGACCAGCACTTTAACCGGACTAAGCTACATCCCGAAATACTCGACTGCAAGTATAAAAAATCATACCACATCTTACAACAGTTGTGTTAAGTATTTGCTGTAATTTTATAAAATGAAATTGTTTGATCATGCAATCGCTAAAAATTTACTTCCTATAGATGGAGAATCCTATTATCACGGCTCGATCTTACCCTATGATGCTACATCTAACTATTTTGAACTGTTACAGCAGAACATTGATTGGAGACGAGATGAATTACTTCTTTTTGGAAAGAAAATTATGACCAAACGAAAAGTAGCTTGGTACGGTGATCTACCATTTGAATATACCTATTCTAATACCACAAAGCAAGCTTTACCCTGGACACATGAACTTCTTGAGTTAAAAAATATTGTAGAATTAAATACACGTACCCAATATAACTCATGCCTTTTAAACTTATATCATAATGGCACTGAAGGAATGTCTTGGCATAGTGATGATGAACCAATGCTTGAAAAAAATGCATCTATTGCATCCTTAAGTCTAGGGGTTGCTAGGCGTTTCGCTTTTAAACATAAAGAATTAAAAGAAAAAGTAGTAGTCACTTTAGAAAATGGTAGTTTACTAGAAATGAAAGGTACTACTCAACAATATTGGAATCACGCCTTGCTAAAATCAACTAAAATTTTAGAACCGAGAATAAATTTAACGTTTCGAAGAATTAACCATAGTTGAGTATATCAATTTTAACATCTTTCTCGAAAATTTTCTATTCAAGCGCATAGTATAAATGATTGATAAACAGTAAATTAATATTTTTTTTTCGAAATTAATTTTGTACTACTGTGACTTTATTGAAATGTTTGTGTCATAACAATGAAGAGTAATTAAAGTTAAGTTAGTAGAGAATTAATGAGAGCGCTAAACATAGAGATTTCATATTGATAAATTGAATTTATCTCACATATGAGTTAGTGAAAAAAACTGTCTTTTTAAGGCAGTTTTTTGTTTTTGGTTAAAATTATAAGATCACTGAAACTGCGATAAAATCATCAATTTTATCATCACACAACAAATTAAAGTATTAATTTCTCAAAAAATCTTCTTCAAAACTAGAAATGAAATCATGGATGTACTTTTTATTTCTATGCTTCTTTTGTATAACTAAGAAGTGAGTTCTCTTTAAACCATTTTTTCCAATACGTTTAAAGCTAACCTCTTTTGATAATTTAAAAGGTGCTAATTGCCATTTTGGTGCACACATGACACCCATGTTTGCCTCAATCATTGACAAGGTAATTTCGGTAAAAGGAATTGCAGAAATTTTTTTCGGATTTATTTTATTGGGTTTTAGAAATTGCTCATAAACAGCAACACCTTCTAACGGAAAAGAGTTTATCAATAAATGAAAATCACTAAAATGACTCGCCTCTAAATATTCTAAATTATTTAAATGATGCTCCCTATGCATGATGGCATAAATTTCATCTTTAAAAACAGGAATACTTAGCAATTCATCAGATTCAGGTGCAGTTGTTACTATAGCAATATCTATTTCGTTTGATAGTACTTGTGATATGGTTTGATGTGTTGCTCCAAGAGTCACTTCTATATTAATTTCTGGATATAGAATCCCCATTTTCTGAATAAAAGATGGAATAAAATGAAAGAATGATTGACACTCTGCACTTAATTTAATAGAACCTTTTGAACCTTCTTTTATACTTTTAATAGTACTAAAACTTTCATCTATTGAACTAAACAATTTGTTAGCCAACTTATAAAGTTCAGAACCCTCGTCTGTAAGTTCCCATTTATTTCTACTTCTATGAAACACTCTAAAACCTAAACGTTCTTCTAAATCTCTTAATTGATGGCTTAATGCCGACTGTGTTAAAAACAAACGTTCTGAAGAATTAGCAAGACTCCCTTCTTCGGCAATCGTTTTAATAAGTCTAAAGTATTTTAATTCCATAATTCAAAGATACAATACATTAGTGCTTACTGTAGTTGATTTTTTTTCAATTATGAGCATGCAAGCATTCAATTAACTTTCTTACTTCTCAGTTTATACTTATATACTTTTGAAAGAAATATAATTCCAATAAAAAAGAATATGAAAACAATAGGATTGATAGGAGGGATGAGTTGGGAATCATCAAAACTGTATTATGAATTTTTAAATACAAAAGTGAAAGATATATTAGGAAGTTCACATTCTGCAAAATGCATTATGGTTTCAGTGGATTTTGCAGAAATAGAACGTCTAACTTTTAACGCTAATTGGGAAGCTATTGGGCAACTTATGAAAGAGGCTGCTCAACAATTAGAAAGTGCAGGAGCTGACATTATTTTATTGTGTACAAATACCATACACTTGGTAAGTCATTACATTTCTGAAAATGTGAATATTCCTTTTCTACATATTGCCTCAGCCACAGGTGAGTCTATTAAAAAAAAGAGGTTAAAAAAAGTGGCTCTATTAGGAACTAAGTTCACAATGGAAAAAGATTTTTATACCAAAACATTGATGAATGATTTTGAACTCGATATTTTAATCCCCGAAACTAACGATAGACAACTTGTACATGATATTATTTATAAGGAAATGGTGAAAGGACAATTTACAGAAGTTTCAAAACAAAAAATTATCAGAATCATCAAACAACTGCAAAATAAAGGAGCAGAAGGTGTTATTATGGGCTGTACAGAATTGCCCATTTTAATTTCAGACTCTGATATAGATATTCCGATATTTGATACAGGAAAAATTCATGCCTATGAGGCAGTTAAATGGAGTTTGAACAACTAATCCTAGTAACTTAGTAAAATCTTAAAATTATGAAAACAATAAGTTTTTTATCTAAAATCGGTTTATGCGCTGTACTAATTGCATCTAGTTTGTATGCGCAGGAAAATGAATTAAAAGAACATATACTTTTTTATAGTTCTTTTGATGGAAAAACAACTGCGGATCTAGCTTCGGGAGATGCGCACATTTATACAGCAAAAAATTATAAAGAAGCGGCAAATGCCAAAAAAGGGTTGAATGATCCGAATGTGGTTTTAGCCAAAGGCAAGGGCCTTGTCGGTGATGCTATTCATTTCAAAGAAGCAAAAACATCTGCTGTGTTTTATAAGGCTTATAAAAATATGGGGTATAATAGTACATCCTGGAGTGGTACCATCTCTTTTTGGTTGAGATTAGATCCAAATAAAGAATTAGCACCTCATTATTGTGATCCTATTTGTATTACAGACTCTAAATGGAGTGATGCAGGTTTATGGGTAGATTTTACGGATCATAAACCAAGACAATTTAGGTTAGGTGCTATGGGTGATCTGGCTGTGTGGGATCCCAACAATAATAGTAACGAATCTGATTGGAAAAAAAGAACAGTTACAGTAAACCCTTCTCCATTTCAATCGAAAACGTGGACACATGTAACAATGGTTTTTTCGAAAGTAAATACAACAACAGAATCTGAGTTTAAATTATACTTAAATGGCAAATATCAAGGAACAATAAAAGATATTAATGATCCATTTACATGGGAAGCTAAAAACGCAAAAATAATGCTGGGTCTTGGATACATAGGTTTTTTAGATGAATTTGTTATTTTTGATAAACCTCTAAATTCCAAAGAAGTAAAAAATGTTTTTGAATTGAAAAATGGCATAAAGAGCATAATCAATGATCAAAAATGAATACTAAATTAGAAAATTGAAATGTCAAAACTACTTATTCTAGACCTTGATGATACCATTTTTGAAACAAGAACGATAACAAAGGAATCTGTTACTTCTATTTTATCAAAATTCGAAAGTATTCTTCTTCATAAGTTCGGAAAACCCCTTACAGATCAAATAATATCTGAATTTTGGCAATTCCCTTTTGATATTATTGCCAAAAAATATCAGTTGGATGAGCACGTTAATCGAGAGTTAGCTAACTCTATTGATAAGGCAAATTTTAAATTTAATATTAGACCGTATGAAGATTTTGAAATTGTAAAAAAGATGAGATATGAGAAAATATTGGTTACAACTGGTTTTAATAAATTACAACGAACAAAAATTAATTGTTTAGAAATTAGAGACGCATTTAGTGAAATTTATATTGATGATATCTTAGACCCAAAACGAATATTTAAAAAAGGAATTTTCACAAAAATTATTGCAGAAAAGAAGATCAACAAAGAGCTGGTTTTTATAATTGGAGATAATCCAACATCAGAGTTGAAAGCAGGCTACGAACTTGGTTTACAAACAATTCAAGTTGCAAAACAAAACCAAAAGAAATCAAAATACGCAAATTATATCATTCATAATTTTAATGAATTGATAGATGTAATTCACAAAAATTAATAGTGAGATTGTGAAAAAGAAAAAGATAGTTAAAAACCTTGAAGACACGAAGTTTCATGTAATAATGGATTGTTTTCTAAGTGCGTTTAAAAATTATTATGTGAAAATGCCAAAAGAACATGCGTTTTATAAAGAACGTTGGCGCATGGCGAATGTATGTTTAAATTTATCATATGGTATGTTCGTTAATGATGTTTTAGTGGGTTTTATTATAAATGCCATAGGTAAACGGAATAATAAACTAGTCGCATTTAATACAGGTACAGGAGTTATTCCTGAGTATAGAGGGCAGCGAATTGTTAATGATCTCTATAAGCATGCAATCCCAGAATTAAAAAAAAATGGTAGTACACATTGCAGGCTAGAAGTTATTGTAGAAAATAAAATTGCAATAAAAGCTTATCGGAGTATTGGTTTTAATAGGATAAAAGAATACAAATGCTTTGGAGGTGAAATTAATGTCGAAACATATTCAAATTATACTTTAAAGCAAGTAGATGTTCATTCTTTTAATTGGGAAAAGACAAACCAAAATGCGTACTCTTGGGATAATCATATGAATACTATACGCAAAGGAAATTATAATTACTATGTTGTGATGAGAGATGATACAATTGAATCTTACTTTATAGCCAATGTACGAAATGGTTATGTGGCTCAATTTGATGTATTGAACGATGCACGCTATAACTGGCAAAGACTTTTTTCTGCGATGAAGATTACCTTAGGAACTATAAAGATTAATAATGTTGATGTAAAACTAGATACTAAAATAACACAGCTGCACCATTTTGGATTGAAAAACACAGTGAATCAATATGAAATGGAGTTCAAATTGTAAATACTTATCTAGATATTGCCTATAGATATAAATACACTGCGGATTGATAATGGAAAGATCATCAAAAAAGATAATCTAATAGTTGCAAATGCCTTCTATGTTATCGTTTAAATAGGCTACAGTGGTGATTATCAACAAATCAATTTAACGTAGATAATTGCCCTAGAATTACAAAACCTGACAATCATAAGATTACCAGGTTTTTGTTACAAATTTATGTATTAAAAAGGCGGGGTGGCAGGATTCTATCAAACCACACTATATTTTTAATAATCAAAAAGTTACATTTTATTAGATTTACTTGGTAACCGAATAGGTAACTTATTTGATAAGAACTTTTGTTTTTATTTACCTTTTTAAAGGTTGGCAAATATACAATTTCTATTAAAATAGCATAAATAAAATTTAGTTTTTTTAGCCTAAGGGGGTATAAGTATGAAAACAGCGATTAAACTTCAAAAAAATCGCTTCGCGATTTAAGGTGTTTCCCGCGAGGAAATTCCGCCGCAATGAATTATAGCCGGTGTTGTAACCAGTTTTTTAATCAACTATTTCTATTTTTTTTACGTCAGAAATTTTACCATCTTCGAAAGTCAGTTCTAAACGATTAAATTGCCATCCAAGTCCAGCTCCAGACATTCCCAAGTTGTAAGTCCAAATATCAGTTGAATCGGCACTTTCAGATTTTCCAATTAATTCAATAATTTCTCTTTTCGTTTTTCCGTTTAAAATTCCGCTATCTACTAAATCGTCCCGCATTTCATATCTAGTGTTTTTGTCCGCAAACCATTTCTCTTTATCGAAATCATATTGAGGTTCATAAAGTAGATAACTCACAAATAGAAATATAAAACCAAAGTATAAAATTGGCGCTAAAATAAGGGTTCCAATTATTGATGAAACTTTCAAAGTTCTAGAGTCAATGATGAACTTTTTTAAAATCCAATGTAATAGAAAATAGGTTGGAATTCCAATGATTAAAATAATAAATGGTACTATCGGGCTCATTCAGTTCTAAATTGGTTACAACGGTTGGGCTATGGTTTCGTTGTGGAATTGTCCGCTAGGACTATTCCGCGAGAACCAAGCGATAATTTAAAGGTAGGGATTTTCCGTGGAAAATTCCGCCACAATGAATTATAGCCGTTGTTGGGTGTAGTTTTTTATTCCGTTATCCTATTTTTCAAATCCATTCGCTCGTGCAAGATTCTTATGATTTCAATTCTATCACTCGATACTGGCTGATAAAATATTATATGTTTTCCTGATTTAAATCCGAGTAGATTTCTGCTTATTCCGTCATATTCTTTTCCAATATTGGGAGTTTCTCCAATTCCATTACAAGCCATTTTGACAATTGCATAATACTTATCGGCTTGCTCTTCAGACCATTTTTCGAAAGTGTATTCCCAAATGCTATTTAAGTCATCAATGGCTTCTTGTCTGAGTATAACTTTAGCCATTCTTTCTTTTTCCTGCTTTTAGTTTTTTCAGATTTTCATCAAAGTCAAAATCCTCAACTAATGGACTATTCATTCCTTCTTGAATGGCATTTTTTAATGCAATCACTTTGCTTTCTTCATTTTCCAAAAGGCGAAGTCCAGCTCTGATTATTTCACTAACATTTTTATATCGTCCAGCAGAAATTTGGGTTTGGATAAATTGGTCGAAATAATTTCCGAGTGATATGGATGTATTTTTACTCATTTTTTAATCTTTTCTCAAATGTACCAAAAATTGGTAAAATATCCTAATTCATTCGATTTTCTCAAATTACACCCAACGGTTGGGCTATGGTTTCGTTGCGGAATTGTCCGTAAGGACATTCCGAGAGAACCAAGCCATGATTGCAAGATAAGAATTTCCGTTTAGGAAATTCCGCCGCAATGAACTATAGGCGTTGTTGGCAACAGGTTTTATTTGTTTTTTGTCACACTTTGTATCTTTCAACTGTCTAATTTAAAGAATATGGATAATAATCTTAACATACTGGTCAAAAAAGCCAATTCAGGAGATAGAAAGTCTTTAGAATTAGTAATTCTTGAAATCAAGGATTTAATCTATAATCTATCTCTTAAGATGTTATTGTTCCCAGAAGATGCTAAAGATGCCACTCAAGAAATATTGATAAAAGTCGTAACACATTTAAGTACTTTTAATTATCAAAGCCAGTTCAAAACATGGGTTTATCGAGTTGCAACAAACTACCTCTTAAGTCATAAGGGAAAAAAGTCCGTTGAGTTCGCTATGCCCTTTGAAGATTACGCCAAACTTATCGATTCAGGGCAGTCAGATGTTGTTCGATATACAACCAATGAGGGTGAGCTTTCTCTTTTGGAAGAAGAAGTAAAAGTCAGTTGTACACAGGGCCTTTTACTTTGCTTAAAGTCTGAAGATAGATTGGTCTATATCCTTTCGGAAATACTGGAATTAAACGGTAATGAAGGCGCAGAAATTCTTGGGATCGGCCCAGAAAATTTTAGAAAGAAGTTGTCCCGTTCACGTGCGAAAATCAGAAATTTCCTGAGCAATAAATGTGGTTTGGCAAACGCAAAAAAAACCTGTCGATGTAGTAGAAAAATTGATTTCTTAATCAACCAGAATGTGATTAATCCAAAAAGTTTGCGATTTGCTGAATTCACTCAAAGAAGTATCGATTTGGTTGGTCAGATTGGTGATTTGGAAAAATCAGTTGCCATCTATCGTTCAACTCCAAATATTCCAGCACCTCAAGTGATTATGAAAACTATAAAAGAAACCATTTTAATAGACTAAAAATATGATAAATCAAAACTTCGTTTTTAAGCAATTCGCTGTTATAACCTTGATTGTTAGTATTTGGATAAACATTTCTGAAGTGTTCCGCTATTTTATTTTCGTAATGCCAAGAGTAAAGTCCTTTTTTCTAAATCAATCTGGAGTCGCAGAAATGGATTTCGGCATTTTTTCGGTTTGGGGTTTTTGGGATACGCTATTGACAGCCATTTTGGTTTTTATATTCTGGTTGTATGCTAAATCATTTGGAAACAATGGAAAGTCTGTTCTGGTTTCAGGTCTAATTGTTTGGTCTTCGGTCTTCGTTATTTTTTGGGTAGCCACAGCTAATATGGGATTATCAAGCTGGAAAATACTTTTAATAACACTTCCTTTGAGTTTGCTCGAAATGGTTGTTGGTGCTTGGGTTGCTTCCAAATTATATGCTACTAATCGCTGGTCTTCTTAACTTGTTGCCAACGGTTTGGCTATGGTTTCGTTGCGGAATTGTCCGCACGGATTATTCCGTGTTACCAAGCCTTCATTGCAAGATAAGAATTTCCGAGTAGGAAATTCCGCCGCAATGAATTATAGCCGTTGTTGGCAAATCGTTTTTTATTCTATCGCGCACTTAGGTAATCACATTTCTCTCTTTTGAAAGGGATACAAGATTTAGAATAAAACTTTCCATTATCAAAAAAAGCCCCTGCATTTATACAAGGGCTAGTCTAATCAGTTTAAAATAAATTATTCCTTAGGTTTTACAACTTCTTCTAAATCTTTAGATTTTTTTTTGACTTTTTCCTTACCTCTTTTAATAATTTCTTCAAGTTCATTCAGTTTTTCTTCAGCCTTTCTAATTTTATCTTCTTTTTGTTTGATTTGTTCCTCACTAGCTCCTTCTTTTACGCGCTCTTTAGAAACTCTCTCTTTCGCTTGTTTTACTTTCTCTCTTCCTCTAAGTAACATTTTTTCATTCTCATTGAGATTGTTTTCAGTTCGCTCAATTTTTTCTTTGGCGGATGAAGCTCTGAGCAAACCAAATTCTTTACCGCTCATTTCCCCTTTGTCACGTCCATAAGCTTTACCCTTATTTGATTTCTCCTTTTTTTCTTTTTCAGGTTTAACATTATCTGTATCATTGTTCTCATCCTCATCTTCATCCTCAGCATCTTTTTCTTTTTTTATCTTATCTTTTTTGGTTTTAGACTTTTCCTTCATTTTCTCCTTCATTTTATCACTCTTGCCTTTTTGCTTATCTTTTTCTAAGTCTGCTTCTGCCTCAATATCATCTTTAACATCTTCTTTTGTTTGTTTGACCTTTTCTTTTTTCGCTTTGCCTTTTCCTTTTTCTTGGGATTTACCTTGAGCATAACCTGAAGATATGGTCAAAGCAAATACAAAAAGTAATATTCCTAATATCTTTGTTCTATTTTTCATACTGTTCTAATTAATTTTATAAACTATCTAATTCGCTAAGAGCAGATTCTACTTCTTCCGCCTTATTATCCAACTCTTCAGCTGTTTCATCAATTTCTTTCTCAACTGCCTCTATTTTATCTAGAGTAGCATCTAATTCTTCTTGTTCTTTTTTGCTGTCTCCACAGGAAATTATTGTTATAAATACAGCAGAGAAAAACAATATACATAATTTTTTCATGATTGGTATTTTAATGGTTATTATAATCTGAACGGTAAAAAATAGCCCAAATTGTGTAAAATTTATTTAAAAGGTATTTTCTAACATATATAACGAGTTAGCCTAATTAGTAAAAGAAACTTTTTCAAATGTTTGCCAATGACCTGCTAAACGCAGTTCTGCTTTGCGAACGAAAAGATAATAAATTTAAGTAACAATGATTTGAGAATCAGGCTTTCGTTGTTTTATGTATCTCAAGTCATTGTTTGTCGACTAGGTAGCGCAGCTACCGTATGTTGTTGAATTTATTAGATTGAGAGTTCAAGAAGTAGATCCAAATTGCTTTTAGCTAATGTTGTAGCATCGTTTAGGTTCGATACCCAGCTAAGGCTGTTTATAATTTTGTTAAAGGATTTAGCAATTTGGTTTAGCAGGTCATTGTAGCACATTTCTTTTGGGGTGGGAGTGCGTAGCACGTAGCAACAAAAGTCAGCTTTAGCTGAATGTGCTACAACGGACTTGTGTATGAAACGTAGCGTACAAAGAGACACTAACTTTTCGGATTAACACAGAGCCGAATTTTTTTATTTTGTTTTTAATTTTTCTCTTTTTAAAAGCCAAATTAAAAATTTGGCGGACTTTCTGAATATGCGTAAACCTTTCGATTTAGCAATTATTAGCTATGTTTTATACACCGTGTTAGCCTTAGTTATTATTCGTTAATTTTTTCAAATATTCCATTTTCATTCCGCTCAAAACTTGTTCCAACTTCAGAGTCGAGTAAGTTAATAAAAGAATCATCTCTTGACAAAATTGAACCAACTGAAACCAAACTAATATTTTCTAAATCTTCCATATATTCATCAGATTCGTCTCCTGATAAAATTCTCCAACCAGTATCTACATAATCTCTTTCTTCATCCACTTCCATTGGTTCTTCTCTGTAAATGTAGTTGATTGGTGCATTTTCATATAATACTTTATTCGTAGCAAAGCATCTGTCATAATATTTGTCTACTAAATTGGGTTCAGATAGTCCTAAATCGTGGTCGATTATATGCTTATATTCAAATTTTATTTCGTCTCCTGCATATAATTCGTGAAGATAAAATGGATGATTATCCAAAGTTCCTTTAAACTTTCCTTTATTAATTTCCGTAATCTCAACCCACATTCTTTCTGCTCCTGGATGTTCCGAATTAAACGAATCAAATTCAAATGTGAGTTTCACAATATTACCAACCTTAAGATTTTTTAATATTTCTTTACTTGGTTTATAAAAAGTGTATTTGTTTTCTTTAGCTATTTTTTCTGAATCTGTTAGTTCCCAGCTCCCCATTTTATAGCCAAGAGATTTGATTCTACGTAAATCAAATTCCCATTTCTTATCAAGTTTGCAGAGCTTAGTTATTTTTCTAACTAATTCAGTTCTTTTTTTGTCAATAATAATATAGTGTTGAACTAATTCAGTGCCCAAATTTTCAAATGCAATTCCCCATTCGTTATTGTCAATTAGTTCAAATCCACTTTTAAGTTGCTTTGTTATTCCACTTACTATTTCTGGTTTCTCTTCGTTAGGTAAAATTTCGGATTCCACGTACTCAAAAAAGTCCTTTACAGCTTGTTTTCTTTTTTTTGAGTTAAATATCATTTTAATTTTTTCTAATTAAGGCTAATGACCTGCTAAACGCAGTTCTGCTTTGCGAACGAAAAGATAATAAATTTAAGTAACAATGATTTGAGAATCAGGC
>CANMSH010000011.1 GCA_947500525.1 uncultured Flavobacteriaceae bacterium
TTAAAACACCTAATATTGTATATAAATTAACAGCGTAAATTCAATTTTAACCTGTAGCCATATTTCAGGACAAGACAGCTAAAAATGAAACACTCATTAAAATTAATATTTCTTATTTTAACTTTGATTTCTTGTGAAAATAAAGAAGAAAAAAAAATTGCTAAAAACAAACCAAAACAGATAGTTTTAATATCAAAATATTCTCCTGAACCATATGAGCATTTCACAAACCAAGATAGTCTTGGAAAAATGACAAAAGAGCGATCAGGATCTTATTCAAAAATAAAAAATTCTTCTTTTACCTATTTTGACTCACAAAACAATGTGAATAATTGGATTCCGAAAACTAATGAAATAGATACATTGATAATACCTTATTACAGAGAGTATTTAGAATTAAGTACACGAAACAGATATACGTCAATCTTAAATACTTATCTTATCAAAAATGGAGACACTGTAATATTTGACTTTAAAAATAAAATACCAATAGCAACAATAAAAAACCGTAAAACTAATAACATAGAACTAAATTATAATAATTACAGACTTAAAAAATTATTTGACAATAAATACACGAGTCATCATAAAGTATTTCTTGGTTTTTTGTTGGATAAAGAACAATCATTTGAAGAAACGTCTATAAAATATTACCAAGAAGCGATAGACGACAAAATAAGAGAGTCGAATCTATTAGATTCTTTACATAAAAAACAATTAATATCTAATGAGGATTATAATTATCGGATTGCAGCCTTAAATGGATTAATGGAAAAACATAAGAATAATAAATTCGTTAGAAATTGGATAGATCAAAACAATATATTATCTAATAATGAGAATATAAAAACATCATATAGTTTAGATTTAACTAAAACAGATTCTCTTATGATTTTTTCATATTTTAGAGATTATTTAAACATTACTTCAAAATATAATCTCTCTTTTATTCAAGAGAATAATGTTAACTCTGGAGGGATCTATATTGATTCAAGAGTTCGTTTTGACTCAATATTAAAGGATAAAAGGTTCAACCAAACTGCAAAAAACTATCTATTATTCAATACGTACCATGGAATCGGTCGAAACTTCAGAGTTAAAGACAAAGAAAAATACTTCAAAAAACTACTTAAAAACACGACAAATCTAGAAATACTAAATGACTTCCGAAAGATGTACAAATTAGATTTTAGGAAATCAGATAAATTGGTTTTATCTAACTCACAAAATGACACAATTACTTTCTCTGACGTATTAAATAACAATAGAGGTAAGTGGTTATATATTGATTTTTGGGCAAGTTGGTGTAAACCATGTCGCGAAACTATGCCAGAATCAATTAAACTTAAAAAGGCTCTTGAGAAAGAAAATATTGAATTCATTTATTTAAGTTTAAATGACAAAAAAGACAAATGGAAACAAGCTATCAAATTTGACAGTATTTCTAAAAGTCAAAATTACTTTATCGAAAATGGGAATACCTCTAAAGTTATTGAGGGTTTGGGAATTAAAACAATTCCACACTACTTGATTTATAACCCAAATGGAGAATTAATAAACGGATTTGCTAATAGACCGGGAAAAGGAGCGAAAGAACAGATAGAAAAATTATTAAATGAAAAGTAAAGCCAGTTGCCAACAACGGCTATAATTCATTGCGGCGGAATTTCCCTCCGGAAATTCCTACCTTTATACCAACGCTTGGTATCCGCGGAATGGTCCTAGCGGACAATTCCACAACGAAACCATAGCCAAACCGTTGTAGCTAATTTGAGAAAATGAAAGTAGAATCATATAAAATAAAAGGTTGGAAAGAAAAAGAAACTGGAGTTCTTATTTCAGAAAACGAAGATTGGATTTTAGTGAATCATATTCCTGCCGACTATACTTTAGATGGATTTAAATTGTACAGAAAGAGGTTTGTAAAAAAACGGATTTCTAAAACATCTGAAAAACAGATTGAACGAGTCTTGAATCTTAAAGGTAAAAAAACTCCTGAATTGAAAGAATTTGTATTCAATAATGTTTTAGAAACTTTAAAATGGAGTGAAAAAAAGTACGGATTATTCGAATTTCAAGACAAAGGAGAAACTGAACTATTTTATGGAAAAATAAATCGGACCGAAAATGATATTTTAATTATTGATATGGTAAAATCTAATGGAAAGGTTGAAATTGATTATGATTTTGAATTTTCTCTTAATAAGATTCGCTCCATAACATTCGAAACTGATTACTTTGAATCTATTAGATTATTAATGGCTGATGAAAGGAAAAACTAGCTACAACAACGTGTATAATTAATTACTACGGAATTTCCTCGCAGGAAATTCACTTGAATTAATTAACTTCGTCTTACGTTGGAAAATCCTAACTGATTTTCCGTAACTAACCATACACCAACCGTTACCACATATATGAAAAAGCTACCTTTTATAATAGGTTCATTTTTGGTTTTAACTTCATTATTTTGGAATTGTGAATCAAAAAATGTGTCACTTGAAACTAAATTTGGACGAACGGTTTTTTATGAAATATTTCCCGCAGTTCTCGATTCAATTCATTATGATATGAGGTTAATGCCACCACCTCCAATCCCACCCGATTTACTAGGAGAAAAGGGTTATGATATTAAAAATGAAAATGACGGATATTCAAATGCTTATAAAAAGTGGAAAGAATCAGATGATTATAAAAATATGATGAAAGCCTGGGAAACCAGAACGGATTCCATTAGGCGTGATACGACCTCATTTTTTATAATAGTTCAAGACTCTATCAATTATTGGGAAAATAAAGGAATTGAATATTTTCGAAATCTTCCTAATTCGACTGATACACTAGATTTTTCTAAAAAGTTTATTCTGGACAAAACTAAATTAATAACAAATCACAAAAACATTAAGTTCAAATATCGCAATGAATTCCCTAAAGGTTCAGAATTTTGGAAAAATCCAGACAAATATAATGTTGTTGCATTTGTAGAGTTTTCAAGAATAGCATTTGATGAATCAAAAAACAATCTAATTCTTGACGTCAGCTATGTTAGAGGCCCCCTAAATGGTTCAGGTTATAAAATATACCTAATCAAAACAAACAATGGGAAATGGATTATTAATAAAATTAAGGGAACTTGGGTATCCTAAATAATACATGTGGTAACAAAGTGTATAATTAATTACTACGGAATTCCTTCGCAGGAATTCACTTGAAATTAATTAACTTAGCTCAACGTCGGAAAATCCTAACTGATTTTCCGTAACTAACCATACACAAACCGTTACCACACATTTGAAACTTAGAAAAATTAGATATATAATAATAGTTGTTTTAGGGTATTTTTTACTCAAACCTGTTGTACCCATTGATGATTATTGCAGCGGCCTTGGTGCAGCGATGAATTTTTTTTTCTTTGGTGCTTTAATCCTTTTTGTACTGCTCATCTTGACAATATTCGATGTTGTTGGAATGATAAAAAGTAAAGTTAAATTCGATTTTATTCCTCTTTTAATAACCATGACTATCGGAATTATATATTTCTCAATTTTAGAACTGGACGATCGAAAATTTTGGACGAAAAGGACTTTGACTGGCCGGATTGAGGTAGAAGCTACTCCAAAAAGTGGAGTACTTAAATTGTATAAAAACGGAACTTTTGCCGCGACTTTACATAATGCCGATAATAGTTGTACTTTTCAAGGTAAATATGCTATTCATGACAATAAGCTTGAACTAAAAAGGCTTGATTTATCTGATATGACTCAAAGAGTCTTTACAACTCAGTATTTTCTTGACAAGAACAACAAAACTCTTAATCCAATAGACAAAAGTTACGGAATAGTTGAAATAAGAAAATAAAACATGTGGTAACAACGGCTATAATTCATTGTGGCGGAATTTTCCATGGAAAATCCCTACCTTTAAATTATCGCTTGGTTCTCGCGGAATGGTCCTAGCGGACAATTCCACAACGAAACCATAGCCCAACCGTTAGCAACAATCTTAACTATGAAACATTTTCTATCATCAATATTCCTAATTTTATTGTTTTCAATATCGAAAATTGAAGCACAAGCCTTTTTTGAAGGCGAACTTTCTTACAAAATCGAATATGAAATAATTAATAAAAATATTCCCAAAGGTATGTTGGAAAAACAAATGGGAGATTCATTTAAAGCATTTGTAAAAGAGGACAAATATATTATGCTTTTAAACACAACAGGAGAGTTTGGTTGGACTAAAACGACGGTCAGGTTAGATGAAGGATATTCTTATATTGAATATGAAAAATTGGACACCATTTATAAGTTTAAACATGACATAAATAAATCTGAACTTTTGAAAATATCTCGAAGTTCAAATGACCGGAAAAAAATACTGAATGAAGAGTGCGAATACGTCACTTTAAATTATAGATCTACTAACCCTAATTCAGCGTTTGGTATAATTAAAGGGAAGCATTACTTCTCCCCAAAATATAAATTAAATGCAGATAAATATAAGAATTACAAATCTGATTTTTGGAATCTGTATGTCAAGGAATCAGGAGCAATAAGTATTAGGAATGAACATTTTTATGAAGGAATTTTTAAATCTGTTTCTGAAGTCACTCAAATATTGGAAAAAGATATTTCGGACGAACTGTTTCTTCTTGATAAGAATAAATTTGTTAAATTGGAGAAGTAAAACAGTTGCTAACAATGGCTATAATTCATTGTGGCGGAATTTTCCACTGAAAATTCCTATCTTTCTAGCATCGCTTGGTTCTCGCGGAATGGTCCTAGCGGACAATTCCACAACGAAACCATAGCCCAACCGTTGTATGCAAGCATACCAAAATCTATTGTTACAATTTAGATACTTTATCGTCTAGAGAATAAACAGTAGAAGATGAGAAAACGACTAAATCAAATCGTCCTCTTTATATTATTTATAAGTTTTACGCATAACTTGTTCTGTCAAACCCGAATAGATTCTCTTAAAGAAAAATTAGAAAGTTATATTGAAAGCAAAAATATTCCAGGAATATCCATAAGTATTGTAAAATCAGATTCTATTATTTTTTCTGGTGGGATAGGATATGCTAATATTGAAAAGAAAGAAAAAGTAACGGATAAACATTTATTCCGTTTGGGTTCTATTTCTAAATCTTTTACAGCTCTCGGGTTGTATGATTTAATAAAACAAACACCTTATAGTTTAAATAGTTCTGTCAAAGAAATAGATAAAACTATTCCATTCACAAATAAATGGGAACAGACCCACCCAGTTCTTATATCTCATCTTTTAGAACATACGTCAGGATTTGATGACTTTCATGCACACGCTATTTATAATATAACAGATAGCTTAATGCCACCAATAATAAATATGGTAAATGACCATCGTAAATCACTAAATTCAAGGTGGCAACCTGGAACAATAAAAACGTATTCTAACCCAAACTATATAGTCGCTGGGCATTTAATTGAAGTACTTTCGGGAGTTTCAAGTAACGAGTATATAAAAGAAAATATTTTGAATACTATTGGAATGGAATCATCCAATTACTATTTCAAAAAACCAAAAGGAAAGTTATTTGCCCAAGGTTATCAAAGAACAGGAAGTATACTTGAACCTATACCGTTTGCCGTTATAAACGGAAGTCCTGCAGGAGAGTTTTCTTCTAATGCAGAGGATATGATACGCTATCTGCAAGTTATGCTAAAACGAGATACTATTTTGTTTTCAAAGGAGGTGTTTGATAGAATTGAATATCCTCAAACAAGTATTGCTGCAAAAAAAGAATTAAAATTCGGTTATGGATTAGGAAATTATACAATATGGAAAAATGGACAATTATTTCATGGCCATGGAGGGCAAATAGATGGATTTGCGGCAAGATATGTTTACTCAAGAGATGCTGATTTGGGTGTAGCCATTGCAATTAATCGAAATGGAGATGCAAACGCCATAGTGGATGAAATACTAAATTTTCTTCTAGGTGTCCAAAAACTAGCACCATCAGAAAGGGAAACATTCCTCATTCCTAAATCGCTAAAAACAAAATTTTCTGGATTTTATGAATTTAAAAGCCCTAGAAACGAATTGCTTGCTTTTTCAGATAGAATGTTTGGAGGCTTTATTTTAGATTTTAAAAAGGAGATGATAGTACGCAGAAGATTACTGGGAAGGCCAAAAGACACTTTGTATTATGCAGGAAACAATCAATTTTATTTTGATAAAGAAGGTGTCCCTTCCGCAATGTTGATAGAATCCGATTATGGAAAACCTGCATTTTGGATACATGACAACTACACCGAAAAAGAATCAAGAACGAAAAGACTCATTCTATTTTTTGGATTGCTAATTTCATTTCTATTAGTAAGTATATTCTTTATATACAGTTTTATTTGGCTAATAAGAAATCTAATAAAAAGGAAGAAAAAAAATCCGATTAACCATTTAGTTCTTTTCGGTGCAGGGCTGAGTTTTATTCTGATTTTTGTAGGTTTTGGTCTTACTATGAGTGATACTAAATCTGCAATGAATATGAGTTTTTCTTCGCTTTTACTTTATTTCTGTTCTTATACTTTGGTTCTTTTATCAATTATTTCAATTTACAGGTGGATTAGGTTACCAAGTAAAAAAGGTTTTAAAATATTTTACATTTTTACTTCTATTGGAGCCATTTGTATATCCATTTACTTATGGAATATAGGATTCATTGGATTGAAATTATGGAATTACTAATCTGCCAGCACACAACAAAGTGTATAATTAATTACTATGGAATTCCTTCGCAGGAATTCACTCGAAATTAATTACTTTTGACTACGTCGGAAAATCCTAACTGATTTTCCGTAACTAACCATACACAAACCGTTGGCACCAATTAGAAAAAACGAAATAAATGAGTTTTGATTTAAACTTTTACAGAAAAGAAAATAATAAAGTCAAAATAAATGAAATGGTTGAATTTTTAAATACTATTCCAATGTTGGAAAGTAAAACTGAAGACCAAATAGTTTATGAGAATGAAGCAACGGGAGTTTTTTGTCTATTTGAGATTTATGAAATGGGAGAAAACGAAGATGATGAAGAAATGGATTTTGGAGATTTAAAAGACACTAGTTTGTGTTTTAATATAAATTATGTTCGACCAAACTTTTTCGGAATTGAAAGCTTTGAAATAGTGGATAAATTTATTGAAAAGTTTGACTTATTTGTTCTTGACCCTCAGGCAGAAGGAGAACCAATTAAATATAAAAAAGGGGAATTATTAAAAAGTTGGATAAAATCAAATGAAAAGATTAGTAAATCCTACTTTAAGGAATGGGAACTAAATTATTTGGACATAGAGAAATCTAATTATAGTTGGAAATTCTGCTACAATAAAAATGTACTACAAGAAAAATTAACAGAAGAATATTTCGTTCCAAACATTTTCTATTTGAACAAAAATGGCACTGAAAATGTAGAAACTTTGTGTGTTTGGCCTGAACATATTCCGTTTGTTTTACCAAAAGTAGATTTTGTTTTAATCCAAAAAAGAATAAAAAAGTTATTTAGAATAAAAGAAGAAAGTGGATTGGTAAAATATGAAACAATAATTGAGCAATTAGGAGAGTATTTTGAAAACGAAAATGATTACAAAATTGTTCATCCAAAAAATGAGGAAAAAATAAAACCTATTTTTAATTCAATTGAAATTTCAACAACAATAGAGAAATATGGAAAGGGAATTTCGGTCGATAAAATAGTGAATTATAAAGACGAATAAAAAACTGGTGCCAACAACGGCTATAATTCATTGCGGCGGAATTTCCTAAACGGAAATTCTTATCTTGCAATGAAGGCTTGGTATTCTCGGAATGTCCTAGCGGACGATTCCCCAACGAAACCATAGCCCAACCGTTAGCAAAAATTATGAAAAATGAAAAAAATCATTCTATTACTTTTTTTGAATTCTCTCATTTCCTTTTCACAGAGCAAAACAGCTAATGTAGAAATTGAAAATTTACATGAAGAATTTAACACTGTTTTAAAAAAATATTACCCAGCGAAAAAATTAGGGGCTTCATATAAATTGTTTCTTAGTGATTTAAATCAGAAAAAAGTAAATCCACAAATAATTAAAGAGAAAAATGTTATCGACGCTTTTTTAACAATTAGAAAAACTCCGAGTTTTTATAAAATTTGGAAAAAAGATACAGTCAATCCTCGTAGAAAAAATGTTATAAATTACGAAAGTGATTTTTATAAAAAATTAGTTGACGATTGCGAAGATCAAGACTCGAAAAAACTATTGAAAGAAACCGGAGAAGCCCTCACTAAATTACCGGATTTAAACCCTTTTATCATTGTTGGCTCTTATGTAGAAAATTTAAAAGACAAACACTATGATATTGAAAGTGTTCAAAAAGCTATTAGTTTGACGATTTATTATGATATCGTAGAACAATTCACAAAATAACTTTTGCTAACAACGGCTATAATTCATTGTGGCGGAATTTTCCCCTGAAAATTCCTATCTTTCAATCATCGCTTGGTTCTCGCGGAATGGTCCTAGCGGACAATTCCACAACGAAACCATAGCCCAACCGTTGTGGGTAATTAAAAAAAACTTGCCAGAAATGGAATTTTATTCTGCAAATACTGAATTAAAAAAATATTTTGGAGCGGAAATTAAGGATGCCAACTATATCACGGAATTGAATAAAATTTGTGAAAATGCGGGAATTGGTTATCTAGATGCGACATTTCTTCCACATAACTTATTACTCAACTGGAACGATTTTGTGGATGCGGAATTATTTGGAGATGAAAATACTGAAGACTTTGACATTAACTTTCGCAGAGATATCTTGTTTGAATTGGAAAATAATGCATCTTTGAAACGTTTTGATGAGCATCGAATTTTTATCAAAATACTGGAGTCAATAGACAAAAAGCTGGCAGCTCAAACATTTATCCCAAAGGAATTAGAAAATGAAAAAAGATGGTGGAATTGTATTGTTTTTAAAAAAGGGACTAAGGAATATATCAATCGGATTGAGAATGATATGTTTGACAAGTTTAATTTAAAATTGGAATTGAAAAGTCGGATTGAAAAAAATTAAAAAACTACCCACAACAACGGCTATAATTCATTGCTACGGAATTTCCTGCCGGAAATTCTTATCTTGCAATGATGGCTAGATTCTCTCGGAATGTCCTATTGGACGATTCCGCAACGAAACCATAGCCCAACCGTTAGCAACAATTTGAAAATGAACCTACGTAAACTATTCGGAATTAAACCAAAAGAGAAAAAACCTTATGAGTTTGCTGATGTATTGCATATGTGGGAAGATGACTATTTAATGATTGAATTATTACCTAAAGACAATTTGGAATTTATCAAAAAAGAGGCAAATAGAATTGACGAATTTGGAAAAGAACATTTTGACGGTTACGGGTTTACTGACATAACCGAAATTGGAGAAATACCGATTAAGACTATTGACAAACAAATTGACTTTAACTCTGTTTCTCAAATCTTTGAAAACAGTGGAATGGAAAAAATTAAAGAGGTCGTCTATCAAAACGTTGGACACTTGATTGGAGAAAAAGTTCCCTTCGGATTTGGCTCAAATAATTTTGCTGTCCTTTTAGAAAATGAAAATGGGAAACTGAAATATATTTGGACAACTGGAAGAATAGAAAACGAAGAACTGGAAAGGAAATTTAAAAATGGACTTTCTGAATTTGTAAACACTCATAATTTTCTGGCTATCGACTGGTACAAATCTGAATCTTTTGACTTGCATTCTGAAAAAGGAATTGAGAAATTTATAAAAAACAGTTGCTAACAACGTGTATATTTAATTGCTAGGTTCTTGCCTAATTGGAAAATCCCTTCGGAATTTTCTCTGGTTCGTTTTTGTTTACTAAATTAGTTGCTTAACCACGCAACTAACCATACACAAACACGTTAGGTGCAATTGTGCTACTCTGATCGGATACTTTATTCGGGGGTGGATGTTATAGTGGTATGTTGTTTTCCAATTTATTTACTGAAGGTCAAATTGATTTGACCAAAGCACTTTGCGATGAAACGCTGGAGAGTTGTACTCTCTAAACGTTGAAACGTTAAAAGTGCTTAATGGTAAATTTCGGAAGATGCAATGACATGACATGGCAGTTTGACGGAATTTTAATTCTGGAAATAGAATGGAAAACGAGTGGTTGCGCTCCTCGCTCCGACGGATCATAGACAGGTCTATAATCCATAGGTTCGGGAGTCCCCGAATAAAGGTAAGACTGGCTGTTGTGACAGAATAGCACAACAGTCCCTTTATATTGACTCTAATTTTTACTGGATATAAAAAATTAAGT
>CANMSH010000012.1 GCA_947500525.1 uncultured Flavobacteriaceae bacterium
TACCGTCTGATCACTTTGTCATTTTTATACATAATGTTTAAAATTATGTAGCCTTTATTCAGGACGGGTCAAGCTTGCACATAACGGTTTGTGTATGGTTAGTTACGTGGTTCGCTCAACTAATCTAGTAAAAGAAAACCATACCTTAGGGAAATCCGAAGGATTTTCCGAGTACACACAGACCCAAGTAATTAATTATACATTTTGTTGGCAATAGTTTTATATTTTTCATAGTCAAAATCGGCTTCCAATTTCTTTCAAATTTATAATTTTGACTTGCTCAGTCAATTTATTGAAAGGCTTGGTCAATTCAGATGTACATATTCTTTGTAATTTTGTGTCATAATACAATAGGACTGAATAAAATCTTAAAAATTTCAATTATGATTAAAAATATTAATGTTGTTAAAGTAATGGTATTAGGTTCCTTATTTATGATATTTACCGTAGTTCAAGGTTGTGTGAAGAAAGAGAACAATCAAAAAAAAACTAATGAACAAATAGTCAAACTTTCTCTTGATGAAGAAAAAATAGAACCACATGTTCATACAGATGAAATAGAATCGCATACTCATAGTCATTCACCTCAATCAGATACTGGTAAGCGCATATTAAAACCAGAAGATGCAAAACAATTGTGGGTTTTTCCAGAAAGTAAAGATAAGTTAGGTTCTGGAGGTTTGCTTCAAATTTATATGGATGCAGAAAGTCATCCTCATGTCTCTTCAGGTTTTGCAAAATATGAATTGGGAGTTGGCGGTGCGTTGCCAGAACACAAACATAATAAAACAGAAGAAATTGCTTATTTCCTTTCAGGAAAAGGTATTGTAATAAGTTATGAAAACGATAAACGGAAAGAGACCGTTGTTGAAGAAGGGTACGTATGGTATACGGCACCAGGAGAATGGCATTCGTTTAAAAACACAGGCGAAGTACCTTTAAAGTTAGTATTTGTTACTATACCAAATGCCCAACATGGTTTGTTGACTTTCTTTAAAAAGATAAGCGCAGAACCAGGAAAACAAGCCATTGTGTTAAGCGCGGAAGAATTTGGAAAACTCGCATCAGAAAATGACTTAATTTTAAAGCCAGTAAAAATTGAGTAATATCTTATCTATGTTTTAGTTGAGCAAATAAATGGATTCCTCTAGAAAATTGTATTTTTAAGGTATAGACTTCATTCAAAAACTATGGGAAACGGTTACGATACAGCAAAAAACAACCCTACATTCAAAAAAATTGAAGTGTCATCTCTTATGTTTTCGGAATATCGATGCATGGAAGAAAAATCGATTTTCACAGCATGGTCTCATTTAAACTACTTTATTTATATACTAGAAGGTAAAAAGAAATGGCTAACGTTAGAACATAGTTATATGGCGCATGCCAATGAAGTGCTTTTTGTAAAAAAAGGTGCTAACATAATTCACAAATATTTTGATGCCGCTTTTTGTGCAATGGTCATCTTTATTCCCGATTCATATATAAAAGATTTTGTTTCAAATAAACCTGGAATTGGAAGCAATCTAAAAAGTAATATAACTAGTGATAGTGTAATTCCTCTAAATTTAGATAGGACATTAAACACCTATTTTACTTCTATGTTAGAATACTTTTTTAATGAAGAAAAACCTTCAGAATATTTAATGGAAATTAAATTTCAGGAATTATTGGTTAATATTTTATCACGCTCTACCAATCCTAAAATTGGAAGTTATTTTAAGGAGATATCGCAACATGTAAAGCCATCTATAGAAAGTATAATGGAAGCTAATTTTATTTACAATCTATCTCTTGAAGAATTTGCAAGACTTACACATAGAAGTTTAAGTAGTTTTAATCGTGATTTTTATAGTGTATATCAAACTTCTCCAGGTAAATGGCTTACTAAAAAAAGAGTACTTCACGCTAAAAAAATATTAGAGAATACAAATCAAAAAATATATGAAGTAGCATTTGATTGTGGTTTTGAAAGTCCAGCACATTTTGCACGAGTTTTTAAGAGCGAAAATGGGTTAACGCCTTTAAAATATCAAAAAGCACAACAATCTGTTTGATACTATTATAAAAACACGTTTAATTTCTGATAATAAATATGCATACAAATAAGGAAACAAAAACTTCTTCAAAAAAATGGTTGCTTCTTATTGATGAATTAGGAAAGCAATTGGAAGCAAATGGAATTACTCATGACCAGAACGATAGCTTTGTAGCCGATAATTATCAATTATTAAAAAAAAACGGATATTTCACAGCCATGATTCCAAAATCGTTGGGAGGAGGAGGAGTTTCCTTTAAGGATATGTGCGAAATATTGGTAAAAATTGCACATTATTGTCCATCTACAGCATTGGCACTTTCTATGCATCAGCATCTTATTGCGGCTAATATCTGGAAATATATTCATCAGGGTACAGGAGCAGAATTTTTAAAAGAGGTTGTTGAAAAAAATTTAGTATTGGTTAGTACAGGTGCGCGAGATTGGTTAGATTCTAGTGGAAGCATGACAAAAACTTCTGGAGGTTATTTGGTTTCAGCAAAAAAACAATTTGCTAGTCAATCGGCAGAAGGAGATATTTTGGTGACAAGTATACCTTTTAATGACCCAGAAAAGGGTTGGCAAGTGTTACATTTTTCGGTACCTATGAAAACTGATGGCTTGCAAGTATTAGACGATTGGCATACACTTGGTATGCGTGGTACAGGTTCACAAACTGTAATTCTTGAAAATGTATTTATTTCCAATGATTCTATAGTAATGAAAAGAGAAAAAGGAGAGTTTCCTATGTTTTGGAATGTAGTGTTAACAGTTGCATTGCCTTTAATTATGACTTCTTACATTGGAATTGCTGAGAAAGCAATGGTGATTACGCTAGATAAGTTAAAAGTAAAACAATTTAAACCACCTCATATTACTTTTTTACTTGGCGAAATATTCAATAGCCTTACATCAGCACAAGTACTCCATAAAGATATGATTGCAATAACAAACAATTTAGATTTTCAGCCTAAAAATAGTGTCGGTGTTAATGTATTAACTAGAAAGACGTTAGTTGCTAAAGCATGTAAAGAAACGGTTAATAAAGCGATGGAAACAGTAGGAGGTCAAAGTTTTTACCGAATAGAAAAACTAGAACGACTCTTTAGGGATGTACAAGCGGTAAGTTTTCATACATTGACTGAAAAACATCAGCATTATTTTACAGGAAAATTTTTATTGGAATAGCTAATTATTGCCAACGGTTTGTGTATGGTTAGTTGCGTGTTTAAGCAACTAATTTAGTAAACAAAAACGAACGCGAGAAAATTCCGAAGGAATTTTCCAAATAAGCAACGACCAAAGCAATTAATTATACACGGTGTTGGCGGTAGTTATTTATTTTTTAATTCTTCGGAAGGCATATATTCTTGAAGAAAATCATGCATTTGCCAGAGTGTTCTTTCTCCAATTGGCGAGAAAAAATCCATCACATGAGGCCATCCTTCAATTCTGTCATAGACATATGGGACTTTTTTTGATTCTAGAACTTGTGCTAAATTATCAGAATTTTTTACAGATACAGAACCATCAAGCGAACCATGCATTAATAAAATCGGTGGGTCATTTTGGTCTACATGTTGGGTTGTTGAAGCATCAATATAATTGGTAGTGTCTAAATCATAAGATGTTCCAATATATAATTCAGTAAAGGGATGCTCTCTTTGAATAGTCAAACTCATATCATGTATTCCATACAATGAAATTGCGCCTTTAAATGAAGATGGATTTAAACCCTTTACATATTCTCTATCAGAGTTAGCAGCTAGTGCTATAAAAGCGGCTAGATGACCACCAGCAGATATGCCATAAGTCATAATTTGACTAGCATCTATATTATACTCCTCTGCATGTTCGATTAAGAATAAAATGCCATCTCTTAAGTCTTCGATGTTGGCTGGAAATTTGTGATTTGTTGATAACCGATAATTTATTGATGCAACGGTGTAACCCATTTCAACAAATTCTATCGCACGCTGCGTATAGAACTCTCCTTTATCACCTGCTTTCCAATAACCACCATGAATTATTAGTATTAGTGGGTTCGATGATTTATCAGTTTTATTTGAGTATATATCCAAACCGAGTGATAATCCATCAGTTTCTTTATAAATAACATCTGTTGATTTTTTGATGTTTTCAGGAAGTGAGAGTTTTGTATCATATACCATTGGTACGTTTTGGGTTGCTACTCCAAATAAAAAAGCTCCATACATTGGAAAAGGCTCGTAAGCTGGCGGTTCTTCCAAATGATATAAACTATCATAATTAATTGCAATAATTCTGGGACCAAAGGTTTCTTTAGAATCTTTCAATTCCTTCTCTTGATGCTGAACACAAGAACTTAATGATAACGCCAATATGGTGATTAATGCAAGGTGTAGTTGTTTCATTGTTTCATTTTGCTTAATTACCGCCAACGGTTGGGCTATGGTTTCGTTGCGGAATCGTCCGCTAGGACATTCCGAGAGAACCAAGCCATCATTGCAAGATAAGAATTTCCGTTTAGGAAATTCCGCCGCAATGAATTATAGCCGTTGTTAGCCATAGTTTTATTTTTCATTAAACTCTTTCAATTCAAAATAACATTCTTCGCAAACCAATTTTATATCAGCAAATTTTTCAGATTCTTCATTCCATCCATTTTGCGATAATCTATATTCTTCACATTCGTTGCACCAAGCCGCAAAATCTTCATTCTCCTCTAAATCCATTCCTTTAACCGATTCGAAGGCTTCCTCAAATCCTTTTGGATTTTCAAGATTTAAATGGTGACAAACAAAGGCAGTTCGTCGAAATCCATGAATTCCACAATCTACTTTCTTTTGTTTCATTCTCTGAACTTCCTTAGAGTTAATGTCTTTATAAACCTTAACAAGAATAAAATATTTTTGTAAATCTTTTGAATCAGTAGAATAAGCTCCAATTCCACCAATCAGATTTTTGCTAATTGCTGTCAATTTCCAACATTCAGATTTTTCACATTCTATTAAACCATTTGTTAAAAATTCAAATCCATGCTTCTTACCAAATTCCTTAATTTTAAGTGTCTCGTTTTTATGTTCTTCAATAGAATCTTCATTATGCCAACTCCACATCCATGTATTTGATATTGGCGAATAGGTTCCAACTGGTATATATTTAAAAAATATTTCATCTACATCTTCATTGTAAAGGCGAAGTAATTCACTCTCTTGGTCATAGAACCAACTTGAATATGATTTAGTATCAAATTTTGCATTGAATTTATCTTGAGATTTAGATAATTTTTCGAGCTGCTTATTTGCGTAATTATTATATTCTCGCATTTATGGGTAAATTATGGCTAACGGTTTGTGTATGGTTAGTTGCGGGAAATCCATTAGGATTTTCCGACGTACTCAAAAGTAATTAATTTCTAGTGAATTCCTGCGAAGGAATTCCGCAGCAATTAATTATACACTGTGTTACCACACGTCTATTTAATTTCATCAATAGGAATATTCAATAAATCTCCATCATAATGCACTTTTTCCTTGTCATATTGTTCATTCGTAAATGCTTTCAATTTTTTTTCAGGTTTCAAGTACTTTCCAAATGACTGAATATCCAATAAATCGTTTAAGGTTAGGGTCGTTTTCACTAGTTCAAATTCCGTGTTTGGAAATTTACGAGAGTACTGCAATTCATCATAATATTGTCCTTGAAGATAGAGAGTCTCATGATCCGATATCTTAAGATAAAAACCAGAACCTAAGTCATGAGTTTGTCTTCTTTTTAGGACTTTATCTGTTTTTATTTTTAGAATTTCTGCTTTACCATTTTTAATTTCTTTTTCCACTTTCTTATTCCAACCAATTTCTCCCATTTTATTCATAAAATAAATTACGATTGCTATTGCTATTATTTCAATTGCAATAGCAATAGGTAATTCCGTTTCTGGAGAGACTTCTTGAATAAATTTCTCATATAATAAAAAAGGTGCGAGAAGTAAAAGCGACACGAATACCCACCTCAGGCCAAAATGTTCAAAATGGTCCCAATATGAATATTTTCGACTCCTTAAAATTTTAATCTCACTTTCGTTATATGGGCGATAATATTTTTCCATTTTTCGTGAACGATTAAGCTCAATTTTGATGTGTGGTAACGGTTTGTGTATGGTTAGTTACGGAAAATCAGTTAGGATTTTCCGACGTT
This sequence comes from uncultured Flavobacteriaceae bacterium, assembly GCA_947500525.1. GTDB lineage: Bacteria > Bacteroidota > Bacteroidia > Flavobacteriales > Flavobacteriaceae > Aureibaculum. The sequence goes on from CANMSH010000012.1 coordinate 6,218, forward strand.
CGACTAAGTTAATTAATTCAAGTGAATTCCTGCGAAGGAATTCCGCAGTAATTAATTATACACGGTGTTGGCAACAGTATTTTTTTTAATTTATTCTATCCCAACCAATTCCTGTATCCGTCCACCATGAGTATGTACTTGTTCGAATTATACCGTATTTTTTACCGTAAATTATGGTTCGACCAGCACCATCACTTGCCATAGGACTATTATTGAGATAAATATTTAATCTATCATAATATTTTTCAAAAAGGGTAAAGTTTCTTGCATATAAATTAAAATCACCTTCAGCATATCGGAATGAAGTTTTCCATCCTGTAATTTCTACTTCTCTCTCATCAAATTCTTTTAAAGGAAGAGCGTCTTCGTTAAAAAGGGAAGTAGATAGTAAAAGGTGACTTGTATTATTATTACCAGAGTAATCAAAGTTTAACGAATCGTTTTTCACAGTCCAGTTATTGCGATAAACAGCATCTTTAGAACCCCAGTAGTATTCTTCATTACTAACCATCATATTAGAAAATGGGGTTATCTTTTCAGAAATCAGATATTTATTGTTGATGATGTCAAGAACTTCAAGTTCCAGCGTATCTCCGGTATAAACAAAATCTGAATTGTTCGGAACTGAATAATTTTCTCCTTTTAGTAAAACGTATTTAAATTTTTGACCGATTTCAAATTTCAAAACGTTTAATTCAATATTAGGTACATCTTCATTTTTACTGCATGATAAGAGTAATAAAACAAATGATAACAAGACTGTCTTAGATTTCATAAATTGCTTGATTAAATGATATGGTACTATTGTTGCCAACGTTCAGTATATGGCAAGTAGGGCAGTAGAAAGCGATAAACTTTCAGGTTTGCTCTGCGCCAAATTTTTATATTTTGTTTTTAACTTATTCATTTTAAAAGCCAAATTAAAAATTTGGCAGTGTTTCTAAATAGCACTGAACTTTCGTAAATCACTAAACGCCCTATTTGCTATATACAGTGTTATCTACTTTTTTATTATTTCAATTTCTTTTCCAACCAGATATTCACTTTTTTGCGTTTCTCTATATCTATTTTTAGTTTTCTCGTCAATAGGATAAAGTTTAAACACTGGATTGCTACCTTCACAATAGTTTATATTGTAGGGTGATTCATCATTTAATACTCTTGCTAATTTCCTAACCTTTTCTCCCAATTCAGAAGTAGTTTTTACTCCAATTCCAATTAAATCAAGTTGGTCATATGGGTCTCTATAGTTATCTAACAAAATATAACTTTGTTCATCAGAGGAATAATAGATTTCAATTTTTTGTAATTCCATTTTTCCAAGTGCTATTTGAATACATCTATTGTACCAATCAACTATATCAATGTCAATGTTTAAACATTCTCTAATCACTTTAAAATTCGGATTTTCAATAAACTCATCTTTGTTCTCATCAGGATATATTACCAATGTATTGTTTGGTAAAAATAGTTTGATTTCAATATCCCATTGCATTTGTTTCATTTTGAGTAATTGTAGATAACGTATTTGTGTATGGTTTTTTGCGGGAAAGAGCGCGAGTTCTTTTCCGTTGTAGCGGAAAGATAATTAATAAGATTGAATTTCCGGCGAGGAAATTCAGCCGCAATTAATTATACACCTTGTTGTGCCTAGTTTTTTACATTAAGTTTTATTTTTTGGCCGTCTTTCAAATCTTTTATTTGAAATCCTAAGTCTCCACTAAAAGAAATCAGTTCTGTAAAACTTATTTTTCCAATATTGGATTTTTCATATTCTCCGCCAATAGCTGCTGGTATTTTCAAACAGTATTTTTGGTTTTCTTCTAATTCACCAAGTTCTGACTTTGCAATATTCACAAGATTTGTCATTTGCCAATCTTCGATAAATTCAGAGTCAGTTGAAAGTCGGTCAAATTCCGATTCTGATTCCGCAATTTTTTCACAACTAATTTCTTCGGGACAAACTCTCCAATATTCGTTTTTATCCGTTTTGAAAATCACGTTGCCAAAGTCGTTTGCCCGAACTATTTCGATCGCATTAAATCCTTTCCAATTCCAAGCTTTATTTATTTCGTCAATCATTTTCTCAAATTAGGCACAACGGTTGGGCTATGGTTTCGTTGCGGAATCGTTCGCGAGGACATTCCGAGAAGCTCTAGCCATCATTGCAAGATAAGAATTTCCGTTTAGGAAATTCCGCCGCAATGAATTATAGCCGTTGTTAGCTACAGTTGTTTTTCACCTTCTCCAGTGCTTTGGAAAATGTATTTGTCATAGATTCTAGATGTTCATCCATGATATCTATTTCGATAACAAGTGTATTCACTTTTTCTCCTTCTATTATCTTATAAATTTCGGTTGCTCCTGACCATTTTTTTGTTTCATCATTCAAGGGAAGTTCCTTTCCGTTTTCCACTTTTCCGATATGCTTGAACCGAATAATTTCATTCGGAATATGCTTGTCTATCAGACTATAAATTCCACTGCGATCTGGTCCAAGGAAATGCACATAGTTTCCTTCTTCCCACTTATCAGCTACTAGATGGGATCCTTCAAAGAAAACACTGGTCCAATCTCGATAGGAGCTTTCGTCCCAAAGGGCTTTCCAAATTGTTGGTTTATCGGCTTCGATATCTACTGAAAACTCTCGTCTATTCATGATTTATTTGGCGATTGTAGCTAACGGTTTGGCTATGGTTTCGTTGTGGAATTGTCCGCAAGGACCATTCCGAGAGAACCAAGCGATCATTGCAAGATAAGAATTTCCGTTTAGGAAATTCCGCCGCAATGAATTATAGCCGTTGTTGGCGGTAGTTTTTTATATTAAATATCCACCTTTACACCAGTCTGTTACTTTTCCATCCGAGTCAAGTTCAATATAATAATAATTTCCTTCCCATTTATACCTTTCTTCAATGCGGACTAAAATTCTATTATGACTAAATAATAGTGATTGACTAACATATAACTTTGGATAAGTCCCTTTTCCATATTTTTTTATCTTGAATTTAGTCTTATTTATATTATTAAGATTTAATTCCGATTTATTAGAAACATTATGTTTAGAGTTATCATATTCTTCTGTCTTAAATTTTTTTAGACACCTTGGATACCAATAAAGATCTTCAGTTAGTTTTGATGGTCGAATTTTTGAATATACCTTTATTTTCTTTTTAACAGGATTCTGAACCAGTATTTCAGTCCGATAAAAATCAAAGGCGATTTGTTCGAAAAATGGGACTTTATTTTGTGAGAGTCCAATTCCGCATTTAAGTATTAGAAATAGAAATATTGCTTTCTTCAAAATCAGTAATTTTAATTCCATCTCAATTTAGTTCAGCTATTTCATTTAAGAAAGATTTAATGAGTGAAGTGGTCGTTTTATTTAGCTAACTGGTACTTTTAATTACCGCCAACGTATAGTATATAATGAGCTTCAGCGTAGTTCAATAAAAAATATTACTAGCTTAACTTTTATTTTCTAAAGATA
>CANMSH010000013.1 GCA_947500525.1 uncultured Flavobacteriaceae bacterium
GGGAATGCCTTATGATGAGAACTTTGTTTCTAAATTAAGTTAAAAAGATTTGTTTTTTAACTCAGTTCTTTGTTGGCAATAGTTATTATTTCATACCAATTAAGTATCTACGTTATTAAAATTTTTGTTTTACCATTGGTTTTACACTGAAATTAATTGAGAGGTAAGAAAGTTAAGGATAGGAATAGTGTATTAGTTGTCATATGGATTAACAAAGGATATTTAAATCCAAAAGCTATTCTTGTGTATCCTGCAATAGTGGCGCTAAATAATTGTGGAAGAGTTAAAATAGGCAATAATAAAAGATTGATAAGATTTAATTCGAAATTAAAAATGTGTAACCAAGCAAAACTGATACACGATAGATAATAAATCCACTTAAATTGTGTTTTCCAAAACAGTTGTAACGCCGGTCTTATAGAACTTTTACTAGCTATTGCATAGACTATTAACAACATTATGACACCTGCTGTAACTCTGTACCAAAAGGTATCATCCACTATAGATAATCGGCTTTTAAAAACAGCCTTAGTCATGATATAATAGGTGAATGTTCCAGACGTTAAGGCCATATAAAGAGGCCTAAATTTTAGTGATAATCTAAAAGCAATTTCTTCAAATATGGGTAGAATAAGCCCACCCACTAAAAGCAAGGCTAATGGTCCAAATCTATCAGTCATACTTGTTGATGTCTGATTTTCAGGCTCATATACCAGCTGTAGTAGTGAGGCAACCGTAATACTGAAAATGAGTTTAATAAAAAAGAGACCTATGGTATCGTATGTTTTATGTTTGGTGCTTTTCTCTATGGATGGCTCATTTATCGGACGCCTTATAAAGTTTACCAAGTCTATCAATAGCGACTTATAATACTTAGGTTTTATCAACGGATAAGAAACTGTCATCATGTTCTTATTTAAGTTATTGAGGCTCTAATTCACTCAAAGTGCTATTTAGAGCCTCAGTTAAAGATTTATTAAGCTTCCACTATTTCTGAATTCCAAATTCCAGTTTTTGCGGTTTCTTCGGCATAGGCCGAAAAGGGCTTTGCTTTTCTGCCCAAAACTCGTTCCACATCATTAACCACCAACTGATTATTTGGATTGGTTAACACATGACTAAACAAATACTCTATTAACCACACCACATCGCCAGGTATTTGCTGTTGTTTCATGCCTTCAACATATTGCTGCAAGGTGATATCATGAAAGTTTAAACTTCTATTGCTTGCCTTTGCAATCATATTTACTACATCCTTAAAGTTGATTAATTCTGGACCTGTCACTTCAACGATATCTCCGTTATAAGTGTCATCAAGCAAGACTGTTGCAGCGACTTCTGCAATGTCATTAGCATCTACAAATGGAATTAAAACGTCCGATAATGGTAATGCTACTTCTCCCGACAATATTGGGTCTAAAAAGAAACTTTCGCTCCAATTTTGGTTAAACCAAGAGGCTCTTACAATGGTATAATCTATACCAGAATCCATAACTATTTTTTCGCAGGCCTCAGCTTCGGTCTCACCTTTTCCAGAAAGCAAAACCAATTTTTTGACTCCTGAAACTTTAGCCAATTGGGTTAATTCTTGTATCGCTTCTTTGGCACCTGGAACCGCCAAATCTGGATAATACGTAACGTACATTTTTTCAATACCTTCTAGACCATTTACCCAAGTATCTTTGTCATCCCAATCAAAACTTGGTGATGCGTTTCTTGAGCCTATTCTTGGTTCAATACCTTTGTTTTTTAATTGTTCTACGACTCGGCGACCTGTTTTTCCCGTTCCACCGATAACTAAAATGTTCCTGTTCATAATTTTATTTTTTTATTTGATTTATACTTCACTTCAGAAATCTGAAGCCTTTTTGTTCGTTTTTTGATTGCTATTTATAATGTTCTATTTGGAATATATGAGTCCAACTAGCAAGAGTGTAAAAGATGTAAACGATGTTATGGTGCGCTGAATATGCCAACGGTTCCATGGTTGTTCAAACTTTGCTCTCAAATCTTTAAGCTCTATTGCTGATAAATTTTCCAATACCGTCTTGTCCAACATCTCATTGAGCGGAACATTTTTAAAAACCGTAATAATACCTATGCCAACGAAGTATAAAATGGCTGCTATTAAAAATGACTTAAACGTGGCTGGATTTGCATTACGATGTAAAATGGCATTTACAAATAACAGTAGCACAGGGCTCAAAAAAACAATTAGAAAACTAGCATTGAGAATCGAACGATTCATAGCTTGAAAGGATTGTAAAAACCCTAAGTCGTCTAGCCTACCTATTCCAGGCGTAATGGCATTGGACCAGGTAAAACATAAACCTGATGAGAGTCCTGTAAACAGTATGCTTAGCATTAATATGATGAGTCTTATTTTAATTTCCATTTTTAATTGTTTTTAAATGTTGGTAAAAACTAAAGTGGTTATGAACCAATCATTTATTCCAAAGGACTTATGATTTGTTCGAAAAGTTGAACCTTTTGAATTAGCGCTTCCTTTAGGTCTAAATTTGAAATACCATCCTCTGAAAAATTGTCAAAAAAACTAGGTAGTGAAAAATCTACTACTACATTAGCTCCTAAAAAAGGAAAATAGTTTACTGCAGTCTCTAATACAGTGGCTCCACCGCGACCACCAGGTGAGGTTGCCATTAAAAGTGTTGGTTTATCTCTCCATACTTTTATGTTCGCACGAGATAACCAGTCTAAGGTGTTTTTGAATACTGCGGTATACGTTCCATTATGCTCAGCTAATGCTATTATAAATCCATCAGCGGTGTCAAATACTTCATTGAGTCTTTTAACAGCTGTTGGAATGCCATTTTCTTCTTCAAAATCAACTCCGTAAATAGGCAGCACATAATCGTTTAAGTCGATATAAATTTGTTCTACATTTTCCAACAAACCAGAAGTATAGGATAACAACTTTCTGTTGATTGAATTCTGACTGTTACTTCCTGCAATTGTGATTATTTTTTTCATTGTTCTATTGTTTTGAGATTAAACCATCTATTGACCATTTTCCACTGCCGTTAACCGCAACGCTTAGGGCAAGTCCTATAACTAAAAGTGAATATTCGTAGCCTTCACCTGCTTGGTTACCAAACCAGTTCATAAAAAAGCCATGCTCAAGTTGTGTGGTGATAATAATGCCTGCAAACATGGCTACAAGTGCTATGGTCCAAAACCTAGAGAAGAATCCTAGTACTAATGAAATAGAGCCGAAAAACTCAATCATAATTACTGAGAAGGCCACAATACTTGGTAAACCCATTTGTGTGGTCAGAAAATCCATCGTTCCAGAATAGCCATAGCCACCAAAGAGTCCTAATAGTTTTTGTGCGCCATGTGGAAGTATCACTAATCCAAGCGTTAAGCGTGCAATACTCAATCCAACATTTGGATTGGTTTTTAAAAGTTGTGTTACTAAATTTTTCATAATGTTTAAGATTTAAAATTGTTTATATAGTTAATCGATAATACAATCCGAAAGAAGTTTTGTTAATAGGCTTTAAGCCGTATTGGTCCATATCCAAACCAATGCCAACCTGAACATCATCAAAAGACACTCCTACACGCCATTGCTGATAGCTTCTTGAATGTGTTTTAAACTGGTCCCAAATGGTTAAGTACTGACCATTTAACCAGATTGAAATATGGTCATTTATAGGTTTGTTGTATTGAATTTGAAGAAAGGCTTCTACATAGCTCGTATTAATTTGCTCTGAGTAAGCCACTGTCGGTATTAAAACCAACAATAATCTTGAATTTTTGAATGCGTATTTTGCGGATAGTCGTTCTGAAAAGCCAGCAAAGCTGTTATAATATATAGATGGACCAATGGCAATATTTTTGGTAATATTCCAGAATAAAGTAGGTTGTACACCAACCTCATCAAACGCTTCGTTTTCTTGTTTAAACTTTTGAAAGAAAGCCAGAGTATTTAGACTCAGCGTCTGACTTTTAATAATAGAATAACTTGAGAATACTGTGAAGTCTGTTTTATCAAATCCTGAGAACAATTCTACCTGAGTAAATTGTGCCTGTAAAGGATTTAAAAACCCAATGATTAAAAGTGAACTGATGAGTGTTATTCTTTTCATGCTTCAAAATTCCGATAGGAACACATGAAAAAAAATGAACTAGTTTAAGACTTTTACCTTCTGTTGACTTTTGTGATAATCTTGCTCATAAATTCGGGCGTGATGCCAATATAACCCGCCAAATCTTTCTGAGTAATTCTGTTAACAATATTCGGATATTTCGTTTTGAACTCAATATAGCGTTCCTCTGCGGTTAATGAAATGCCGTGATTTGAGCGTCGTATATAGCTAATTAAGGATTTTTGATATAACATACGATAGAAGCGCTCAAACTTCGGTATCTCTTGAAATAACAATTCGTAATTAGCTCTAGAAATTCCTAATAGTTCAGAATCTTCGGTAGCTTTTATAAAATAGCGTGTTGGCTCCTTAGTCATAAAACTCGCCATATCACCTGTCCAATAATCTTCTACTGCAAACATAGAAATATGTGGTGCGCCATCATCATCTAGAGTATATACTTTTAAACAGCCTTTAGTGATAAAATACTCGTAGGATGCTATGTCACCAGCTTGCATTAAAAAAGCCTTTCGCTTTACACTGATTTCGGTAAGCAAAGAGAGATACTTCTGCTTTTCAAGTTCCGTTAAATCAATGAATCTTGAAACATTATTTAGTATTAAGATATGTGATTTTTTATAATGCAAGTTTCGTTTTATTAATTATTGCCAACGGTTGGGCTATGGTTTCGTTGCGGAATCGTCCGCAAGGACATTCCGAGAATACCAAGCCATCATTGCAAGATAAGAATTTCCGGTAGGAAATTCCGCCGCAATGAATTATAGCCGTTGTTGTAAGCTGGCTTTTTCTTTTTTAAGTGTAATATTCTCCATTCCAAGGTTCTTGAAACGAGATTGTATTACTTGGATATAAGTCAATACTTTCAGATTCTTCATTAGGAATTAATCCGCACTTTATTCCGTCAATATTAATCTCAAAAGTTTCAATTTTAATATTACAAAAAGTAACTTTTCCTAAGTCAGCAACCATTTCCCCTAGTTTTTTACTAGTATTCGCTCTCTCTTCGTCTAAATCAGTTAACCAGTGTTTAGATTCTATAAATTGACCTTTTTTGTCAAATAAATACAATATTGCTAGGTCAATTCGATTTTTGCTTTGTAATTCAGGTTTAACTTCCCAATGAGGTTTTTTATTAGCAAATGTTTCAGATCCAAAGAATAATTTTCCATCATTCGTTTTTCCTAAATAATGAGTGTGGTAATCTTCCATTCTCATTATGGAAATCCTTTTAGGAATTTTCGATCCAGTTTCTTTTGATTTTTTGAATATGTTAAACATTTCTAGATTTTTGGGCTTGCTTACAACGTATAGTATATAATGAGCTTCAGCGTAGTTCAATAAAAAATATTACTAGCTTAACTTTTATTTTCTAAAGAT
>CANMSH010000014.1:0-2500 GCA_947500525.1 uncultured Flavobacteriaceae bacterium
ATTGTGCCGGACTTGATCCGGTATCATTTCAGCTGAACTATCAACTGTATAAAATTGACACATTAAAATAAAAATATTGTAAATAAATCATTCTTTTAGATAAAAAAGAGTTGTCCTTCCCTCCTTACGGAGGGAAAGGTACGTACATAAGCCTATGGGTTATTAGTACTACTCGGCTATGACATTACTGCCTTTACACCTATAGCCTATCAACGTGGTAGTCTCCCACGACCCTTTAAAGAAATCTCATCTTGTGGTGGGTTTCGCGCTTATATGCTTTCAGCGCTTATCCCTTCCCGACGTAGCTACTCAGCAGTGCTCCTGGCGGAACAACTGATACACCAGCGGTCAGTCCAATTCGGTCCTCTCGTACTAGAATCAGATCCACGCAAATTTCTAACGCCCGCTACAGATAGAGACCGAACTGTCTCACGACGTTCTGAACCCAGCTCGCGTGCCACTTTAATGGGCGAACAGCCCAACCCTTGGGACCTTCTCCAGCCCCAGGATGTGACGAGCCGACATCGAGGTGCCAAACCCCCCCGTCGATGTGAGCTCTTGGGGGAGATCAGCCTGTTATCCCCGGAGTACCTTTTATCCTTTGAGCGATGGCCCTTCCATGCGGAACCACCGGATCACTATGCTCTACTTTCGTACCTGATCGACTTGTCAGTCTCGCAGTCAAGCACCCTTATGCCATTGCACTCTACGCACGGTTACCAAGCGTGCTGAGGGTACCTTTAGAAGCCTCCGTTACTCTTTTGGAGGCGACCACCCCAGTCAAACTACCCACCAAGCACTGTCCTCATCTCTGAGTTAGGCTTCAGATAAGCAAAGGGTGGTATTTCAACAATGACTCCACAACGCCTAGCGACGCCACTTCAAAGTCTCCCACCTATCCTACACATTACTTATCCAAAGTCAATACTAAGCTATAGTAAAGGTTCACGGGGTCTTTTCGTCCCGTAGCGGGTAATCGGCATCTTCACCGATACTACAATTTCACCGAGCTCATGGCTGAGACAGTATCCAGATCGTTGCACCATTCGTGCAGGTCGGAACTTACCCGACAAGGAATTTCGCTACCTTAGGACCGTTATAGTTACGGCCGCCGTTTACTGGGGCTTCATTTCATTGCTTCGTGTAAACACTAACAACTCCACTTAACCTTCCAGCACCGGGCAGGTGTCAGGCCTTATACTTCAACTTTCGTTTTTGCAAAGCCCTATGTTTTTGATAAACAGTCGCCTGGATCTTTTCACTGCGGCCCCACATAGTGGGGCGACTCTTCTCCCGAAGTTACGAGTCTATTTTGCCTAGTTCCTTAGCCATGAATCTCTCGAGCACCTTAGAATTCTCATCCCAACTACCTGTGTCGGTTTACGGTACGAGTACTTTATATCTGAAGCTTAGAAGATTTTCTTGGAAGCGCTTAGGCACACTATCCACTCACCCGAAGGCTCGTGGTACTATCCTGCTTTAGCTAGTCGTGCGCATTTAACTACACAACCAATACCTACACAGTTCAACGTACTATTCCGTCAGTACGCGGTGCTTTCATTACTCCGTCTCTCCATCGCAATATAAAGTAGTACAGGAATATTAACCTGTTGTCCATCCACTACCCCTTTCGGGTTCGCGTTAGGCCCCGACTAACCCTCAGCTGATTAGCATAGCTGAGGAAACCTTAGTCTTTCGGTGTGCGGGTTTCTCACCCGCATTATCGTTACTTATGCCTACATTTTCTTTTGTAACCGCTCCAGCATACCTTACAGTACACATTCTGCGCTGATTACAATGCTCCCCTACCCCTTTACCTAATGGTAAAAGCCATAGCTTCGGTAATATACTTATGCCCGATTATTATCCATGCTCGATCGCTCGACTAGTGAGCTGTTACGCACTCTTTAAATGAATGGCTGCTTCCAAGCCAACATCCTAGCTGTCTGTGCAATCAAACCTCGTTTATTCAACTTAGTATATATTTGGGGACCTTAGCTGATGGTCTGGGTTCTTTCCCTCTCGGACATGGACCTTAGCACCCATGCCCTCACTGCTGTGTATATTTTATAGCATTCGGAGTTTGTCAGGAATTGGTAGGCGGTGAAGCCCCCGCATCCAATCAGTAGCTCTACCTCTATAAAACTCTACCACAACGCTGCACCTAAATGCATTTCGGGGAGTACGAGCTATTTCCGAGTTTGATTGGCCTTTCACCCCTACCCACAGGTCATCCAAAGACTTTTCAACGTCAACTGGTTCGGTCCTCCACTGTATGTTACTACAGCTTCAACCTGCCCATGGGTAGATCACTCGGTTTCGCGTCTACTACTACTAACTCTGCGCCCTATTCAGACTCGCTTTCGCTTCGGCTCCGTGACTTAATCACTTAACCTTGCTAGTAACAGTAACTCGTAGGCTCATTATGCAAAAGGCACGCCGTCACACGGTAAACGTGCTCCGACCGCTTGTAGGCGTACGGTTTCAGGATCTCTTTCAC
>CANMSH010000015.1 GCA_947500525.1 uncultured Flavobacteriaceae bacterium
ATCGGGAATGCCTTATGATGAGAACTTTGTTTCTAAATTAAGTTAAAAAGATTTGTTTTTTAACTCAGTTCTTTGTTAGCTGTAGTTTATTTACAAATAGATTGAGTTTCTTTGTTTTTCCATTGAATCCAATATTCCTGCAATCCTTCTGGAGTAGTTTTCAATTCACTAATATTTAATTCATGATTTTCCATGAGTACTTTATCTAATTCCCGTTTTCTTTTTGAGAGAGCAGGAGTGTGATTCCATCCACCAACATGATCGAAAGATGTATAAGCATCGCATTTTTCAATAACTGAAACAAATGGAATTGACAATTTGTAAATTACTTTTCCAGAACCCATTCCGTCTGTAGACATTTCAATTTCGGAGAAGTTTACTTTTCGATAATCTCCATTATTGTATAATTCTTTTAATTTGTTTCCGACTGCATGAGATATTTTATTCGAGAATTGATGAGCAACATCAGAACCGTTTATAAATTCCGGACCTTCATAAGTTCCAAAACAACCGCTATTAGAACATTTAATTCCAGTTTCCTGAGAAATATTTTGCGCTAGTTTTTTGTCGCTATTAGAACAGCTGAAATAGCAAAGGATTATAAATGTAAAAGATATTATTTGTTTCATTCTTGAATTACAGCTAACGGTTTGTGTATGGTTAGTTGCGTGAAATCCGTTAGGATTTTCCGACGTACTCAAAAGTAATTAATTTCGAGCGAATTCCTGCGAAGGAATTCCGTAGTAATTAATTATACACATTGTTGTAAGTCGTTTTTTCTATTTGCTCGTATACTTTTTCCATTTCATTTTTCATTTCAGGAACATCTTTTCTACTCGCATTATACGATAAGTAAGTCAAGGGATAAATAATGAGAGTAAGAATCACGGGACCTATAAGAATGCCACTATCAAGACTTTCATAATCAGAAGAGAATAACATTAGCAATGCTTCAAGGAAAACAAGCAACATAATGATTAGATAAAATATGGCAAGAATTGCTCTTAAAAGAAGCGGAAGTATTCCCATTCCTTGTATTTGAGTCTTTATTTTCAAAATTCCATTTTCATTAAAATATTCGGCAACTACTTTAGATGAATTTGTTCCAGTAATTTTTTTCCAATCAATTCTTTGTCTTATTTTGAATTTTTTATCATAAATATACCCACCATATTTTTTATTTGAGTCGCCGAATGCGGATAAAATCCTTAAGCCTGATGAATAATAGCCTTCTTCGGTTATTTTTTTCATTTCTTTAACAAACAATTTCGATTCAGAATTTATTTCAGTTTCAAATGTTTCGAGGAGATGATATCTTTCTAAGATTTTGTTAACTTTCATTTAGCTTTCAAATGACTTACAACGGTTGGGCTATGGTTTCGTTGTGGAATTGTCCGCTAGGACCATTCCGAGAAACACTAGCCATCATTGCAAGATAAGAATTTCCGGAAGGAAATTCCGCCGCAATGAATTATAGCCGATGTTGTACACTGGCTTTTATTCTATTTTATTAATTTCAGATTGATATTCAGTCAGACAATTTTGAAAACTTGGTAAAAGTTTTACTTCTTGAACTTCTATTGATTCCTTACTGATCTTAATATATTCACTTTGAGTAAATTCCGCTTGTATTTTTTCAATTGAACAGATACAGTACTCTTTAGTTAATTTGGGATATTTTTCTGCCATATCTTTTGAGTCCGAAATACACTTCTCGATAAGTATATTTCTACTTTCATCTGTCCAGCCATTGTTCGGTTGATTCAAGTCCTTAATTCCGCTATAGATTCCATAAGAGGAACCAATAATTATAAGCACTATAATCCAGTGCTTTCCAGTCATAAAATTCTTTTTTCGAGTCATTTTTAGCTTGTGTACAACGGTTCGTGTATGGTTTGTTGCGATTGTCTCGCAACTAATCTAGTAAGAATAAACCGAACGTAAGGGAAATCCGTAGGATTTTCCGAGTACACATAGACCCAAGCGATAAATTATACACATTGTTACCAGCTGGCTTTATATTTAACTTTCCCAATCTATTTTATCAGGATTCATTTTCAGAAATTTAAATTCATCAAAGTCTTTAAATAAGTAGGTCTTCGGAAACCCTTCTTTTTCTTTTTTACTTGTCCACGTAAGGTGCGCAATCGCGAATTTTTCTTCAAGATTGACTTTCCTTATTTCAAATAGAACATCATCATTTCTTTGGTCGCTGCAAAATGCGGAAAATTCAGTTTCCGCTAGTATATGCTGATTTGATTTTCTACTAAATATTTTCAGTACAGATTTGTCATTATTTCCCAGTTCGATTTTGAGTTCATCTTCAAATGCGATTTTCTGTCCAATATCAATTTCGCTCCAAGGTTCTTCAATAAATGGTTTTAATGGTTCAGTCAAAAAGTAATTTTCTAATATTTGATAATCTATTCCTGCTAAATCAATTCTAATTGGTTCATTTGCTAATTCTTCCGTATCGTCAAAAGTATAACCACCTTCTGGAAATAGAAAAAGTCCATTTTCTAATTGCGCATTAAATCTAAGAGAATACCATTTTTCATAGTTCGGTTTGTTTGTTTTCCAAAAATTCCAAACTTCTTTTTGAATCTTTTCAAAATATAATTCAGTCGGTTCAAAGTCTCCATAAACATTACCCATGGATTTATCACCAACATTTAGTTCTGCTATTCCGATTAAATGATTATGAGAAAATATTCTTGCTTTCACGTGTTTTTTGCTTGCTGGTAACGGTTTGTGTATGGTTAGTTACGGGAAATCCGTTAGGATTTTCCGACGTTGAGCTAAGTTAATTAATTCGAGTGAATTCCTGCGAAGGAATTCCGTAGTAATTAATTATACACGTTGTTGTGCTTTCGTTTATTTTTCAAATTATTTCAACTAAGGTTAATCTACTGAAGTTTCAAGAACTATTTGATTTATTAGTTGCTTAGCTTCGATAGAAAGTGCTTGCGCTTCGATAAGAACAAATAGTTTATCGCCAATATAGTTTTCGAATTGTGGTTTCTGTAAAAGGGATAAATTGTCGATATTCAATTCTGAACGATCGTACGGAAAAATATCATCTAATGTATCGACATTTCGCAATGAACCATGGTTCTTTACAAATTTGATGATATCTAAGCTTCTTTGTTCAGTATGCATAGCTGTTTCTTTCATCTGATTATAAAAACGAGTCCATTGGAATAGTAATTTCTTCAGCTCCCTATTATTCAGTTTTGATAGTCCACCTGAGTTTTTAAGGTCATTTAAAACAAACTCACTCGGTCTCCATGTTTGGCTTGATAATACTTTACCTAAAAGACTGTCTAACGTTTTTGAAGTATATTGATTCTCTTCTTCACTAAACATAGAATACAAATGCTCCAAAGCATCTATTTGATTAGATAATCTCGCGTTAATGGAATCAAGATCCATTAAATTATCTTGAAACTCATCATTAAGGTTTGATAGTGTTATTTTTTCTTGGTAGGCTTCATTGCGTTTTTCATTCCAATTATTAATCTGTAAGGCAATCAGAATACCGATAACCACTAAAACTATTTCACCAAGAGCATATTTCAAATACTTTCCTGTTTTGTTTTCCATTAGTAGATTTTGTCTAATTTTTCTAAAGAATTTTATCATTGGTAACGGTTCGTTGTGCATTAGTTATTTTAAATAATTATTAATTGATTTCCTTTTTTATAAGTTCCTCCACCAATTCTATTTCCTTTAGTATATCTATTAAGAGACGTATGGATTTTTTTTCAGAAAAGTCCATCCAATCTTGAATAGCTTCTAACCCTAATACTATTTCACTTGTATTTTGTTCAACTTTTAAAGTTTCGTTTAATTGTTCTTGGTTTTTTAGTCGTTCCACTAAACTTAGTGATCCAACTAGCATAGATAAACGTTCTGCAATTCCAGTTTTTCCTCTATTATCCAAGCTTTCGTCATATGTAATTTTTTGTTGTGCTCGCTTTAAATCAACTAATCTGTTTCTTAAAACAGGCGGAATTAGTACTATTTCACCACTATTTTGCAATGATTCAATTGTACTAGTATTAAAGTTTATCGCAAAAGATTCCATATTTAGTTTACAAAGTTTCTGGAACATTTCATTCGCAGATAATTTAGAATCGTCAAATATTTTAAGATAATCTTGATATGTTTCTCTTTGTCTTTCAAACTTTTTTATTGTGCTTTTTGCAAAAGCTTTATCTTTATAAAGGTCTTCTAATAATTGCTGATAATAGTTTTGTGTTTTGGCCTCTAGTTTTCTGTTCTCATTCCAATTATTGATTTGCAACGCAATTAAAATACCAATAACGACAAGTACTATTTCTCCAATTGCGTATTTAAAATACTTTCCAGTTTTTCCTTCTGAGAGTAAATTTTGTCTAATTTTTCTAAAGAATTTTATCATTGGTTATTGGTTAGTCATAATGAAGCACAACGTATAGTATATAATGAGCTTCAGCGTAGTTCAATAAAAAATATTACTAGCTTAACTTTTATTTTCTAAAGA
>CANMSH010000016.1 GCA_947500525.1 uncultured Flavobacteriaceae bacterium
CTTTAGAAAATAAAAGTTAAGCTAGTAATATTTTTTATTGAACTACGCTGAAGCTCATTATATACTATACGTTGTGTACAAGCTGAAAATTAAGGTAAATGAAAAATTATTTTCTACTGATTCTAATATTACTTATTGTTTGTTCTTGCAAAACAAAGGAAAGTAATAAACCTGGAATACAAGTTGGGAAATCGGAATCAGTGATTGAAGAAAAGATTGTTGAAAAAGGAACGGAAACTAAAGAAATTGAAGACTGGAAACATAAAGATTATTTTAAATTCAAAAACTATAAAGAATACCGACTTAAAGACACAATTGTCATTGACCTAAATGGTAACGGAATTTTAGAAAACGTTTATTTTGACTCAACGGAGTGTCCAAAAATACTAATAAATGAAAATGGACAAGAACTAATTTCAATCGGATGTGATAAGGACGAATATGTAGGATTTCCAAACTCAGTGGGATGGGTAGATTTATGGTGTGTGGTTCAGGATAACGAAGTTTGGGAAGTGCTTTTCAAAGAAGATGGAGACATTGACACAGACACAATTGTAAAATTAGAAAGGCCAAGTATATATATCGGAAAAGAAGAAGCTGGCGGTGGAATTATCACATATCGGAACGGAAAACTCTATTGGATTCACCAATCTGATTAAAAAATAGCCAGTACACAACAACGGCTATAATTCATTGCGGCGGAATTTCCTACTCGGAAATTCTTATCTTGCAATGAACGCTTGGTTATCTCGGAATGTCCTAGCGGACGATTCCGCAACGAAACCATAGCCCAACCGTTGTAGTACATTGCCAAAAAGAATAATGAAAATTTATCTAATAATACTTCTCTTACTATATACTTCTATTAACTCTTTTGGTCAAAAAAAGAAAGATGAACCAACTTCTTATAAAGATGATATTAATTTTGATTGGAAAAGAGATAATGATACGTTAAGACTTCTTGCAAAAAGCAATTCTTTAGCTCCTATCCAAATTTATATTCATTCAAGAAAAGACAATGTTGAGTTAAATTCGTTCTTATTAAAATCAAAAGATAGTATTGAAATTATTAAGCTCATGGAGAAAAAATCAGATTCGATTTTTAAAAACCAAATAAATGATAGCTTGAAAATTAGTTACTTCTTAGGGCACAAATCGCTAATCAAACCCAATTTGGACTATTTATACAGATTTCCCTTTAAAAAAGGAAAGAAATATGAAGTTAGTCAAAGTTTTAACGGTAGAACATCCCATCGAAGTGAGAGATCTAAATATGCAATAGATTTTCAGTTAAATGTGGGTGAAACTATTTATGCTGCCCGGGATGGTCTTGTTATTAAAGTGATTGATTGGTTTACAAAACAAGGTGGAAAAGAGCTCATAAATGCTGCAAATAGAATATTAATCTTACATGAAGATGGCACAATAGCCTCCTATGTACATTTAAACTATAAAGGTAGTTTTGTTAAAGAAGGACAACAAGTTATTGAAGGGCAAAAAATTGGAATTTCTGGATTGACTGGATTCACAAACGGACCACATTTACACTTTGTGGTAAGAAAAGAGAACGATATTGCAATTCCGATATATTTTAAAGGTTACAATAAGATAATCCTTAGAAAAGGAAAAAGATATAAGATAAAAGACTAAAACGTACTACAACAACGGCTATAATTCATTGCGGCGGAATTTCCTACCGGAAATTCTTATCTTGCAATGAAGGCTTGGTAACGCGGAATAGTCCGTGCGGACGATTCCGCAACGAAACCATAGCCCAACCGTTATAGGCAACCTAAAAAAACAATATAATAAGTGAGTAAAATATTTTTAAGCCACACAAGTACTGACAAAAAGTTCGTAAGAAAATTGGGAGCTGATTTAAGACGTTATGGACATACAATTTGGATAGATGAAGCGGAAATTAATATTGGAGATTCTCTGATTGGTAAAATTAGAGACGGATTGGATTCTGTAGATTATGTTGCTGTTGTTTTATCGGAGGCTTCAATAAAAAGTGAATGGGTTAAGAAAGAGATTGAGATAGCTTCAAATCGTGAAATAGAAGAAAAAAAGGTTCTTGTTCTACCTTTGTTAATTCAAAACGTGGAATTACCAGGATTTTTGAAAGGAAAATTTTATGGAGATTTTTCTCAGGATGATGAATATGAAGAAAAATTACAATTACTACTTCGTAGTTTACCTGATAGTAAATCCGAAGATGAAATTAATATTGAAGATGAGGAATTAACAAGACTCAAAGAAGAATTGGCTGGTGCAAAAAAAGTTATTGACCACTTTAAATCAGATTTAGAAAAAGTAACGGAGCATAGTTTTGAAATTAAAAGTGATGAATTACAAGCTGCAATTTTAGAGGAAAATGAAAGAAACCCTAAACACGCACCAATTAATAATGTCTATGCATTTCAAATTGATGATGTTTATATAACCTTAGGATATATTCTACACGTAATAAGAAAGTTACGAATGAAAGGAGCTCATCAATTCGAGCCCTTTATAACTATGAATAATAAATGGGACGATGTAGATAGAATGTTGGAAGCTTACCAAGATATGATTAATCGATAAGTGTCAAAAAAAAGGAAGCCTATAACACTATATATAGCAAATAGGGCGATTAGTGTCTAAACCAAAATTCGTTGCCTATTTGCAAAGTCGCCAAATCTTTTGATTTGGTATTAAAGAGAAAAATTAAAACAAAATGCAAAAGATTTGGCTTGTGGCTTAACCGAAAGTAATCGCTTATTTTCTGCCCAACTTGCCATATATTTAACGTTGTAGGTAATTAAAAAAATAAACTATGAATAAAATTAAGACTCTGATTTTTTTACTGTTTGTAAGCACGAACTTATTGGCTCAAGAAGTTGAAATACCAACTGATTTGAAACTTGAAAGCGCCGAAGATTTCCAAAAAACTGAACAATTAGTTCTGAATTCTGCCGATTGGTTATTAAAAACACCTATTTCTGAAAACGCAGGAAAGCGAAAAAATATTAATGCCTTTTTAATGAAATGGATGAGCGGAAGCCCAACAGTTTCAATAGAATTGGTTTCCGGAATTGTCCCGTTAGATTGTGCAGATTGCTTAATGTCATTTATGAGCGGTTGGACAAAATACAGTTTGAAAAATAATTACTCAAAAAACAAAGTGGAATGTGCTTTAGCTGGAGCTGAAAATGCGATTGAATTTTATAAGAAAAATAAGTCCAAACTGGGTAAGAATTCGGACATGGAAAAACTCATAAAACAGGAGAAAAAAGGAAAACTCAAAAAATATATTGCTTCAAAATTTTAAAAAGACTACCTACAACAACGGCTATAATTCATTGTGGCGGAATTTTCCACTGAAAATTCCTACCTTTAAATCATCGCTTGGTATCGGCGGAATGGTCCTAGCGGACAATTCCACAACGAAACCATAGCCCAACCGTTGTACAACATTTCAAAACATGAATAATAAATTAATAAGAACGCTAATAATTATAAACGGAATTTTAATTCCAATTTTTATTTTGACAATTCTTGGCATATTGTTAACGGAATTTATCACCACACGTCCGGGCTGGAATACTAAAGTTAGTAACGACTATGAACCTGAGTATGTTATTCGACACTCAAGCCCAATAGAAATAACAAACTCGGACAATCTGTATGTTGCGAAATATAAGGTGATAGAATTAGATGAATTATTGGGCGGAGAAACAGAAGTTAAAATTGGAGAAGTCCCAGAAAACACAACAAACATTGTTTTTCTGAACAAAGATTTCGAAAAAATTGGAAATTTATTGGAAACTGATGCATCTGTAAAGCATATAAATATTCCAAACTTTTTTTCTAATGATGACGAGCAAATAAGTCTGACAAAGAATATTGTTTACTTGATCGCATTAGAGGATTCAAATAACGATGATGAGATTAATGAATATGACAATCATTATTTATTTATTTCGGACTTGAGTGGTCGGAATTTGAATAAAATAATCGACAATAAAATAAAGGAATATAAATTCATTAATAATTTCAAGGAAATCCAAATTACGTATCATATAAATGAAAAAGATTTAGCCATTGGAGTCTATGATATTGAAAAGAATGTTTTTAATGAAAAATCTATATTGAATTTTTAAAACTAGAACGTTGTACAACAACGGCTATAATTCATTGTGGCGGAATTTTCCACTGAAAATTCCTATCTTTCAATCATCGCTTGGTTCTAGCGGAATGGTCCTTGCGGACAATTCCACAACGAAACCATAGCCCAACCGTTAGGTGCAATTGTGCTACTCTGAGCGGATACTTTATTCGGAGGTGGATGTTATAGGAGTAGGTTGTTTTCCAATTTATTTACGGAACGGTCAAATTGATTT
>CANMSH010000017.1 GCA_947500525.1 uncultured Flavobacteriaceae bacterium
AAACACCTAATATTGTATATAAATTAACAGCGTAAATTCAATTTTAACCTGTAGCCATATTTCAGGACAAGACATTTAATAGAACAAATGAATATTAAATGGAATGGGCTCATATTGTGAACTGTACATATCGAATTATTCAATAGCCTCAACTAAGAACGAAATTGATCCTTTTTTACTATCTATATTTCAAACAGAAGACATAAGGACTTTTGATAGGAAAATCGAGGAAAGACATCAGTTACTTCACGGAATAGAAGATGAATCCGAGGAAGTAGAAAACGCAATTCAATATATTAATTCTGCGAAAAACATACGTGATAGATTAAATGTTATGGGATTTACTTTAGAGAAATCTAAAGAGAATTTTAAAGAATCTAAAGCAGAATCACTTCTGCAACTTAAAGAATGGTTTAACGATTCCAGCTTTAACAGTTCAGAAAGAATGAATGAAAGTCTGACATCCCAAATTGATGTACTCGAAAACTCTTCTTTTGATGATTTCTTAAAAGCATCTAAAGAAATAATTGACAATAAATATGGCTATGATACCAAGATTGAGGAATTACCTAAAGATATTAATCCAATCATCTTGTATTTACTTGACCATGGTTATGGCTTAGACAGGTTTCCACATAATTATGACCAAAGAACTTTACTACGAGCACTTTTAGAAATCACTCCACCAGACACACCCATAACCTATGATATTACAGAATTAGCTGAAGGAGGATATTATGAACAAGAACCTGACTCTATTTATGACGAAGTAATTGGAAATTGGTCTTATGACTATGAATTAGGAGATAAGTTTTTGATTCTTGCGGAAGGCACTTCTGATATCAACACAATAAAAAAATCTTTAGATTTATTATACCCACACTTAAGCGGATACTATTCATTCATGGATTTTGGTATATCCAATGCCTCAGGAAGTGCGAGCTCACTAGAGGCAAGTGTAAAATCATTTGTTGGAGCCGACATAAAGAATAAGATAATCGCCCTCTTTGATAATGACACTGCTGCTGCCTCTGCCATTAAAGGTTTATCAAAAACTAAAATTCCTGGAAACATCAAAATCAAAAAATATCCAGAACTAGATATTGCAAAAGACTATCCAACAATTGGTCCAACGGGGATAACAAATATGGATGTTAATGGACTAGCAGGAAGCTTAGAAATGTATTTTGGAATAGATGTTTTAACAGAAAACAAAGAACTAATACCCATTCAATGGAAAGGGTATGATTCATCCTTAAAAAAGTATCAAGGAGAGATTATAAATAAAACAATGGTTCAGAAAAAATTTGACAAAAAACTTAAAGAATGTATAGCAGACAGAGAAAAAATAGAAAATTATGATTGGTCGGGCATAGATTCATTATTACAAATGATATTTGAAACATTCAATGAATAAACTCCCCCCAACACTGTATATAGCAAATAGGGCTTTCTGTGGTTAAAGAAAGGTCAGAGCTATTTACAAACACCGCCAAATCGTTGATTTGGCTTTTAAATGAATAAGATAAAAACAAAATACAACGTTTTGGCTCAGTGCAAACTTGAAAGTTTATTGCTTTCTACTGCCCTACTTGCCATATACTAAACGTTGTAGCACATTCAGCTAAAGCTGACTTTTGTTGCTACGTGCTACGCACTCCCACCCCAAAAGAAATGTGCTACAATGACCTGCTAAACCAAATTGCTAAATCCTTTAACAAAATTATAAACAGCCTTAGCTGGGTATCGAACCTAAACGATGCTACAACATTAGCTAAAAGCAATTTGGATCTACTTCTTGAACTCTCAATCTAATAAATTCAACAACATACGGTAGCTGCGCTACCTAGTCGACAAACAATGACTTGAGATACATAAAACAACGAAAGCCTGATTCTCAAATCATTGTTACTTAAATTTATTATCTTTTCGTTCGCAAAGCAGAACTGCGTTTAGCAGGTCATTGTGCGTCATCTAAAAACGGCACTCTGAAAATCAATTAATAAAAAGGAAGGGTATGAAGCGTATCTTTGCGTTGCATGCAACGCAAAGATACGCTTCATAGTGTCGCTTTCCAAATAAATTATTTTTTTGTCCAGTTTATTAGTTAAAAAACTGGACATTTTTGTTATATTTGAACAAACAATAAAACTTTGAAAGTAACTGAATATATTAGAAATACAATAGATAGATTGCCAAAGGGATATGTTTTCACCTATGAGGACTTTGATATTGACATGAATAAAAAAGAAGCAATCATCAAAGCCTTAAATCGTATGGTAAATTCAGGTAGAATTGAAAAACTATCAAAAGGAAAATACTTCAAACCTGAAAGAACCCCTTTCGGCACTCTTCAACCTAATCAAGAACAAATAGTTAAAGACTTAATAAATGAAGATGGTAAAGCAGTTGGATACCTTACTGGTTATAGCATATATAATAAGTTAGGATTAACAACTCAAGTTAGTAACATAATACAAATAGGAAAAAATCAAACTCGCCCTAAATTTAAAAGAGAGCGTTATACGATATCATTTATCAAACAAAAAAATATAATTACCAAAAAAAATATTCCTCTGTTACAGATTCTAGATGCAATTAAGTATGTAAAGAAAATACCCGACACTACTATAAAAAAATCTTGTTTAAGGTTTTTGGAAATAATTAGAAAATTGAATTTAGATGATAAGAAAGAATTAATACGACTGTCGCTAAAATACCCACCATCTACAAGAGCTTTATTAGGTGCATTGTTAGATGAAATACAAAATAAATCAATAACGATTAGCTTGAAAAAATCTCTAAATCCAATTTCTAAATATGAGATTCCTGGCGCAAAAAAAACATTAACTAAAGCTTCTAACTGGAATATCATATGAAACTTCATCTAGACAAAAAGCTATTTCGACAAGCTGTACAGTTTACATCTGACCAAATGCAAATACCTGCAATATTTGTAGAAAAAGACTATTGGATGACATATGCACTTTTTACAATATTCAATGATGAAATTGGTAGCGATACAGTTTTCAAAGGAGGAACAGCATTATCTAAATGTTATAACATAATTGAAAGATTTTCAGAAGATATTGACCTTGTTGTTTTAAGAAGAGAGGGAGAATCAAATAATAAACTTACAACTAAAATAAGAACGATTAGTAATGTAGTGAGCAATGTACTGCCAGAAATAGAGATAGCTGGTTTAACTCACAAAATGGGAATGAATCGTAAAACAGCACATTCATACAACAAAGAATTTAAAGGAGATTATGGTCAAGTAAGAGATGCTATTGTGGTGGAAGCTACTTGGCTTGGATATTTTGAACCCTATACAACTAAAAGTGTTTGCTCTTTTGTAGGTGAAATGATGACGAACAATAGACAAAGTGATGTCGCTAAAGAACAAGATTTATTACCATTCAATGTACTTGTTTTAGAGCCTAGCAGGACTATTTGTGAAAAAATTATGAGTTTAGTTCGGTTCTCGTATTGTGAAAATCCAATTACAGATTTAAAGAATAAAATTAGACACGTATATGACTTAAACCAACTTCTTTCTGTAAAAGAACTGCTTACTTTTTTTAAATCAAAGGAATTTGAAAAAATGTTATTAAAAGTCGCTCAAGATGATGTAGTAAGTTTTAAAAATAACAATGAATGGTTGAAAAATCACCCCATTAATTCATTAATATTTGAAAACCCCGAAAAAGTGTGGATCGATTTGAAATTTGTTTATGAGTCTGATTTTAAAAACTTGGTTTATGGTTCTTTCCCAAATGAAACAGAATTACTAAATACTTTAATCCTAATTCAGAAAAGAATAGCATCAATTGATTGGAATATCAAATTGGAAAAAAAATAAAGACGAGCGCACAACAACGTCTATAATTAATTACTACGGAATTCCTTCGCAGGAATTCACTTGAATTAATTAACTTAGCTCAACGTCGGAAAATCCTAACTGATTTTCCGTAACTAACCATACACAAACCGTTGGGCATAATTTTGACCCGTCCTGAATAAAGGCTACATAATTTTAAACATTATGTATAAAAATGACAAAGTGATCAGACGGTATTCAG
>CANMSH010000018.1 GCA_947500525.1 uncultured Flavobacteriaceae bacterium
ATACCGTCTGATCACTTTGTCATTTTTATACATAATGTTTAAAATTATGTAGCCTTTATTCAGGACGGGTCAAAATTCCCCCCAACGGTTTGTGTATGGTTAGTTGCGGGAAATCCGTTAGGATTTTCCGACGTACGACGAAGTTAATTAATTCAAGTGAATTCCTGCGAAGGAATTCCGTAGTAATTAATTATACACTTTGTTGTAGCCAGTTTTTTATTTTTTAATTGATCCATTTTCAGAATTGTAATGTTTCAATTAATCTAGTTTTCAGGAATTGAATATGGTTGATGATGGACAATTGCATTTATTGCGTGGTCTATTTTCCAAAGTTTGTGCTTTGCAGTGTTAGTAAACAATATTACAATAAGCCCGTTGTTCAAATTATAATCAATCAATGATTCGTAATTCATATGAGAACCTGAATGTTGATGTCTTACCATTTCCCCATTTTCAAGGTTTGGCGCACCAAGTGCCGTCTCCGAATAATTCTCAAAAGTAAAAGGTGTATTAAGAACATTTTTAGATTTGTTAGATATTATTTTTTCTGAATGCAAACCAACAATCCACTTATTCATATCATCTGTCGTGGTAAATACTGCACCAAATATTTGGTCATAGGCAGTTTGCTTATCACTAGTTGGGGTAGCGCTATAGCCTTGAGCAATCTTAGAATAACTTTGTATAGGAGTTAGGAATGTATTATTCATTTCCAATGGTTCAAAGATATTTTTATCAATATAATTATTGAAAGGTATTCCAGATATTTTCTCAATAATTAGTTTTCTTAATAAGACATTATTATTACTATATATCTGTTTGTCTCCAGGTTCAGCTTCAAGTGTTTTAATGTTTATTAAATCGGTATATATATCTTTGTCAGTTCTGATTGTTTCCCAATTATATCTAGGAAGTCCACTTGTGTAATCTAATAGATTTTTGACTCTTATTTTTTCAGACCATTTTGGAAGATTAGGTAAATACTTTGAAATTACTTCGTTTAAATTTACTTTGTCTTTTTCAACTAGTTTCATAATGGCGACAGCGCTAAACTCCTTTGCTATAGAACCAATATTAAATAGCTTGTTTTGGTTCAATTTCTTGGTATTTAAACTGTCAGAAAACCCTAAACTGTTCTTATAAATAATACTGTCGTTTTTTAAAACCAATATATTACCATTAAAAAGCCCTCGTTTGAAACAGGTTTGCATTAAAGAATCAATTTCTAAGTTATTAATAGGTGCCTCTTGATTTAGATCCGTTATTTCTTTTTTATTGCTTTTACAGGCTAAAATGAGTATTGAGCATACGGCGATCAGAAAAATTTTGTTCATTATTCTTTATTTGATTGATGTTCGTTTTACAATTGATAGTTTAAATTTCATGTTACTTCTCAAATTGGCTACAACGGTTGGGCTATGGTTTCGTTGTGGAATTGTCCGCGAGGATCATTCCGCGAGAACCAAGCGATGGTAGAAAGGTAGGGATTTTCCGTGGAAAATTCCGCCACAATGAATTATAGCCGTTGTTGTGCTTTCGTTATCTTCGAAAGAATTTAATCATTGATTTATTTAATTAAGAGATAACCATTGTGCAAAGCTCCGAATTTTTTAATACAATTCCCGTCTTTATCCAATTGTTCTACCAAAATATTATAGTCACCCTTTATGCCAAATGGCCAGCCAGAAAGTTTTCTGAATTCATAAGGTTTTAGTGTAATTTCTTCTATTCTAGATCCTTTATTATGGGTAGTTTTTAGGTATACAGTGTTCTCGGTAAAATTAAGTAATAATTCATGAGATCTATATTGTCTACCTAAACTCAAATCATTAATTGAAAAGTCACAATCGAATACTTTAAATTGATGCATACCCAAACTATCCAAAAAAGCGCTCATTTCTTGATGGTTATAATTATTTCTTATTTGTTTGATTTTGCCTAAGACGGCAAGGTTTTCCGATCTATATCTTGTTATATTGTTTGCATAGTTTTGCATTACAACCCAATATAGGAACGCTTTTTGGCGATATGCAGGATTATTTAATTTAAAATCGATTTCTTGGTTTATTGATAGGGCATCTTGCCCACCAAACCATTCTTGGTTACTATAGAATGAGTATATATCATCTATTGTTTTGTCAAATTTATCCCAAGCATTATTGAGCCAAGTTTCTTGTTGTTTTAATAATTTTAATTGATTTACTAAAGGTTTTAATTGTTTAGAGACTAAATCTTCACTTTTTATAAATTTATCTACATTATCTGTCTGTGGTGTGTAAAGATTCCAATTAAGAATAACATTTCCTGAAAATCTAGGGTTCTGATAATCATCTACCGTAAGTTGGTTGTTTACAATTAAACGGATAATAGAGTCTGCACGTTTATAAAATTTTAGCTTCTCGTTTGCCAATTTGTAATTTGCGACAAGATCTTGTTCTAAATTACTAAGGGTTTCGTTAATTTCTTTTTGCGTTTTACGATTTTCATTCCAATTGTTTACTTGCAAGGCAATAAGAATACCAATAACAACAAGTATTATTTCTCCAATAGCATACTTAAAATACTTTCCAGTTTTGTTTTCCAATAGTAAGTTTTGTCTAATTTTTCTAAAGAATTTTATCATTGGTTAGCATTTTCTGATAATGAAGCACAATGACCTGCTAAACGCAGTTCTGCTTTGCGAACGAAAAGATAATAAATTTAAGTAACAATGATTTGAGAATCAGGCTTTCGTTGTTTTATGTATCTCAAGTCATTGTTTGTCGACTAGGTAGCGCAGCTACCGTATGTTGTTGAATTTATTAGATTGAGAGTTCAAGAAGTAGATCCAAATTGCTTTTAGCTAATGTTGTAGCATCGTTTAGGTTCGATACCCAGCTAAGGCTGTTTATAATTTTGTTAAAGGATTTAGCAATTTGGTTTAGCAGGTCATTGTAGCACATTTCTTTTGGGGTGGGAGTGCGTAGCACGTAGCAACAAAAGTCAGCTTTAGCTGAATGTGCTACAACGGTTGGGCTATGGTTTCGTTGTGGTTTGGCGATTGTTGCGTCAAAGGTTTTTATTTGTATAAACAATACCTACTTACGTTATTTTGCGAGTAGCAACAATTGCTTACCACAAGGTTCATAGCTCATTCTAATGTTTAAATGTAATGAATTTTTAATTCCGTTAGGAATTGAACAATGAATTATAGCCGTTGTTGTGCTTTCGTTATTTTTTTCTATCCGCATCAAACCATTCAGATGAATTCCAACTCGGGCTTGTTCCACCCAATTCAGGAAAATTCAAATCAGGATCGTTTGATTGAATAAGTCCGATTAATTTTTGTCCAGTTACAAGCCAAATTCGAGATTCTCCAGCGATACTGTCAAGAATTCCTTCTGCGAACTTTCCATCTTCTTCTACAAAGTTGTCGTAATTCCTAAAGACTAATATTAATCCTCTATATTTTTTGTTGTATAAATCTCTAAGACAATCATTGAATGCGTTTAAATTCTCTCCGTAATAATCTGGGAAATTCAGAGCAATTTTTAGTTTCTGATGAGCGTTTTTACGATTCCAATTCCGACAATTCATTTCTATTATCTCGAAATTGTTATTACTAAACCAAACTATATCTTTATCTAAAATTCCATTTTTGAAGTATTTACAAATTGGTCCTTCTTTCAGAATCTCAATATCCCTTTCTGTTTTATCTTTTTTTAATTCCATTAATTCTATTCAATCCGTGGGTTTTGGTTAATGTCTTGTCCTGAAATATGGCTACAGGTTAAAATTGAATTTACGCTGTTAATTTATATACAATATTAGGTGTTTT
>CANMSH010000019.1 GCA_947500525.1 uncultured Flavobacteriaceae bacterium
AAACACCTAATATTGTATATAAATTAACAGCGTAAATTCAATTTTAACCTGTAGCCATATTTCAGGACAAGACATTTGAAAAATGTTAATAAACAGATGCCGAGTTATCCTCCACGAAATAGCGCCATTAGAAAGAAAGAATTATTGGAATATAAAGTGTTTGAGTTTTTAAGGTGTCTGGAATCTAGAGCTGCAGAGGAGAAATTGTTTTCGAAATCTGAAGCCGTTAAAATAGCAATGCTTAACTACATAAAATCAAGATTGAAATTGACCAATAGTTATGCGGCAGCTGAAGAAGACAACTCAATTATTGATTTAAGAAATAAATTGTTAAAGGATAAACAAGAATGGGAAAACATGGATTATAACGATATTAAGAATTATTGTTATAAAACAGGGTTGGAATAGTTTAAATTATTGGAATGAAATTATCGAAAAAAGTTATGTTTCAATCTGCAGATCTTGAAAAACTGATTAGATCTCGGAATTTGATTTCTTGGGCATCAAAGGGAGAATTTGAAGGATTGAGTCATCAACTGATCAATCATCTATACAAAAACTCGGACCTTGATACAATTGCTAGAGTAATTTATAGTGAGTTGAATACTACATATGGTCTGGATACTACTGAAAAAAGCTCAAGAGAATTGG
Source organism: uncultured Flavobacteriaceae bacterium (assembly GCA_947500525.1). GTDB lineage: Bacteria > Bacteroidota > Bacteroidia > Flavobacteriales > Flavobacteriaceae > Aureibaculum. Next base: position 652 of record CANMSH010000019.1, read on the forward strand.
CTACTGCTGTAACTGAATGGTGGCTCACTCAAAAATAAACTGTACACAACAACGGCTATAATTCATTGTGGTGGAATTTTCCACAGAAAATTCCTACCTTTCTACCATCGCTTGGTTCTCGCGGAATGGTCCTCGCGGACAATTCCACAACGAAACCATAGCCAAACCGTTGTAGCACATTCAGCTAAAGCTGACTTTTGTTGCTACGTGCTACGCACTCCCACCCCAAAAGAAATGTGCTACAATGACCTGCTAAACCAAATTGCTAAATCCTTTAACAAAATTATAAACAGCCTTAGCTGGGTATCGAACCTAAACGATGCTACAACATTAGCTAAAAGCAATTTGGATCTACTTCTTGAACTCTCAATCTAATAAATTCAACAACATACGGTAGCTGCGCTACCTAGTCGACAAACAATGACTTGAGATACATAAAACAACGAAAGCCTGATTCTCAAATCATTGTTACTTAAATTTATTATCTTTTCGTTCGCAAAGCAGAACTGCGTTTAGCAGGTCATTGTAGTACATTTGAAAATGAAGATGCAATTAAAAATTATTCTGATTTTATTAATTATCTTTCAATCATGCACTAGCAAAAAAACTGAATCGAAAAAAATGACCGAAAACAATTTTGGTCCAGTTGAGTTGAATAATTGGAAAGAAGTTCCTTTTACAAAAGGTAGGATAGCTACTCAAGAGGATATTGATTTAGGAAAAGCCGTTTTTCGATTAGATGGTAAAGGAGAAACACACACTCCTTTGGAAATTGAAATACCTAGTTTGGCATATCATGTTGACCAAGAGACAGAAGAAAAAACAAAAGTTGTTGTTATTCAAGGAGAACAAGTTGGAGAACAAAGAATTGTTGGAGTTAGATATTTGAATGGTGGCAATGGTGCATGTTTACTCTTTGAATTAGAATTTATATCGGAATAAGAACTAAATACTTATGAATAGAAATTATAGACTTCAGTTTTGCAAACAATGTGAAAATCAAAAATTTACATCAGAAAAAGGAATTGTATGTTCATTAACTAATGAATATGCCGAATTTGATGAAACTTGCAAAGACTACATAGAAGACCCAGCCGAAAAAGAGCGAATTGAAAATCAGAAAAAACAAACGGAAGAATATGAAATAGAGGAAGAATCTCTAGGTCTCTCTTTTATTGGCGTAAAGAATGGTGTAATTGCTGGACAAATTGCAATTTTTGGCGCAATTCTTTGGTTAATACTTGGGGTACTCTATTTGGATAGAATATTTTTTTATCCTTTTGCTCTAATAGTTATTGGAATTATTGCTTGGAATAAAGGGTCGAAAAGACAAAAAGAAAATGGTCCAAAAGAATGACAAAACGTACTACAACAGCGTGTATAATTAATTGCTACGTTGTTTAAAGAGTGTCTCGGAAATCCTGACGGATTTCCTTACTCCTGCCCTTTTTGCTATCTTAGTCGCTTACGCAACTAACCATACACAAACCGTTGTACTTCATTATCAGAAACCGCTAACCAATGATAAAATTCTTTAGAAAAATTAGACAAAATTTACTTTCAGAAGGCAAAATTGGAAAGTATTTAAAATATGCGATTGGTGAAATTGTACTTGTTATGATTGGTATTCTTCTTGCTCTTCAAGTTAATAATTGGAATAACAATCGAATCGAAAAGAAGAAAGAAGCCAATTATATTGAAAACATTAATAAGCAATTTCAGCTGAATAGAGCGCAATTAGATACTGTGACTTTAGGTCATCAAAAAACCTATACCAATGCTACAAAGATTTTAAACTTAGTACCAATAGATATTGATAAAATGAATAAGGATACATTATCATCTTATATTACAGAAACATTTTACAATTATACATTTAACCCCCAAAATTCAACAATTGACGCATTAACCAATACCTCTGATTTTGAAATCATATCTAATCTTGAATTAAGAGGGCTTTTACAAAAATGGAAGGAACTTGTTAAGGATTATCAAGAAGAAGAAATATCTTTTCAAAACTATTTTCTTGATAGTTACATACCATACTTCAAGAATCATATTTCTTTACTAAACTTAATTAATAACGCCAATATTTTTGATGATAGCAATGTTGATTATTCCTTCTTAAGTAGCTTGGAGTTTCAAAATATGATTACCCTCCAAAAGAAATTTGTAAGCAATATAATATTAGAACCTGAATTCAAAGAAGTTAATGAAACAATCAATCGAATAATTGAATTAACAAGTTCTGAAAAATGAAATAACCAAAGCACAACAACGTGTATAATTAATTACTACGGAATTCCTTCGCAGGAATTCACTTGAATTAATTAATTTCGTCGTACGTCGGAAAATCCTAACGGATTTCCCGTAACTAACCATACACAAACCGTTAGGTGCAATTGTGCTACTCTGAGCGGATACTTTATTCGGAGGTGGATGTTATAGGAGTAGGTTGTTTTCC
>CANMSH010000020.1 GCA_947500525.1 uncultured Flavobacteriaceae bacterium
TAATCCTCTCTTTTGTTCTTTCTGATTAATAACACTAAAATTAGAAATTGTAAACTTAAGACGTGTATAATTAATTAGCTACGCTGATCATTCTCTCAAGTTCGCATTTTACCGTGGCATTTTTTTAATGCCAGTAAAATATCTCCTTGTTTCAATGGTTACAACGGAATTCCTTCGTAGGAATTGCTAGCGCCAGTTCGCGTTGCTCGTGTCACTCGAATTAATTAACTTGCCAATACGACGGAAAATCCTAACAGATTTCCCGTAACGAAACCATAGCCCAGCCGTTGGCAAACATAGTAAACACCACAAATTCTCATAATAAATGAAAATCATTTCAATTTTTATTCTCGGCCTTCTGAGCATTGATAGCTCATTTTCTCAAAGTAAAAATGACCTTCAACCAAAAATTGATGGGTGGTATTTTAGGGCAAAAAGCGGATATCCTGTATCCATTACATTCGAGCCTATTGTTCTCTTCAAGGATGGCTCCTATTTTCAAGTTGACGAAGAGCCAATAGAAGATCTGGACTTTAAAAAGTCTAAAAAAAATCAAGCCGAATTATGGGGTGTTTGGAAAAAGAATAATGCCAAATTCATTCTTACCAACTTTAAAGGCAAATCAAAGGAATATGATTTAAAAAACCGGAATTGGTTTCCTGCTTTTCCATTTAACAAATCAATTAAACTAAAAGGTACTTACGAAAAAATATCTGGAGGGAATTTTGGCAATGAAATATACGCCTTATTTAATTCTCAAATAAATTTCTTGGATGGTAAACATTTTACACATTCAGAAAATAGTGGAGTTAACTCATATACCTCCCAAGCCTGGAAAAGCACTAAAAATGCTGGTACATATATCATTGATGGAAATACTATATTATTTGAATACAATGATAGGCGAAAAGTTCGTCTTTCCTTTGCAATAGGTGCTCAAGGTAAGAACGTTATAGATACTGACATGATATTTATTGGAGGAAAGGCTTATGTCATAGAGTAAATTATAATAACGTTTGCCAACAAAGTGTATAATTAATTACTTGGGTCTGTGTGTACTCGGAAAATCCTTCGGATTTCACGCAACTAACCATACATAAACCGTTAGTAAACTGTAACAATATACTTTAAAAACACTCTTTAAAGTAAATATTAATATATCTTTCTATGCGATTGAAAATCATCCTACTTTTAACATTGTTCTCAACTTCTTTATTTGCTCAAAGAAAACCCATTCCTAACTTACCTGAAGTTAGTCCAGAGAAAGTCGGTTTTAATAGAGATTCAATCAATGCTCTTGATGATTTAATTGACAATTTTGAACAAAGAGATTATAGATCATTAATTGTCATCAAAGATAGTAAGTTAGCGTTAGAATATTACTATAATTCATTTTGGAGAAATCATATTCATGATATACGTTCTGCTGGAAAGAGTATTACAGCTTTACTTTTAGGCGTTGCAATTCAAGAAGGTTATATTAAAGATTTAAACCAAGATGTTTATTCCTTCTTTCCAAAAGATAAATATCCGTCAATTAACGAAGATTATAAAAAAGTGAAACTAATTCACTTATTGAATATGGTTTCGGGTTTAGATGCAGATTCAGATAATTATGATACGCCCGGAAATGCTGGACATTGGATGGCAAAAGATGAATGGGTTAATTACTTATTGAGCATACCATTGGCTAGAGAACCTGGGGGAAAATGGATTTATGCTGATATTAATGCTGTTCTAATTGGAGCTATCATTGAAGAAGAATCTGGAATGAGTCTTAAAGATTTCGCTAAAGAAAAAGTATTTGCCCCTCTAGACATAAAAGAGTTTTATTGGTATACAAATGCTTCAAACCAGACAGGTGGAGCAGGAAACCTTTACATTTCTGCACTTGATTTTGCTAAACTCGGCTATTTAGTTTCCAATAAAGGAAAATGGGGTAAGAAACAACTAGTAGATTCTAATTATATAAATCGTCTAATAAATGAAAATTCAGTTGCAATAGGAGATTATAATCCATTAGCAGATGGATACGGAATGCTATGGTATAAATCTAAACGAACTTTTGGAACAAAAGAAGTAGAATATCTATGGGCTTCTGGGAATGGTGGAAATCATTTGGTTATAGTTCCTGAAAAAAATATAGTTATTGTAATTACTTCTGGCGCATATGGAAATTGGTTTCCTCACAAAAGAGCATACCTTATCTTAGGAAAGGTTATACAAGCAATAGAAAAAAATGATTAAAAACTGCAGGTAACAACGTGTACAGTTCATTGCTTCTGATTTTCCTTTCGGAAAATCCTCGCTGCTGAACAATTGGTTTCTCTTTATTTGCTATCTTGGACCCTACGCAACTCACCATACACAAACCGCTGTAAAACATAGTGACCCGTTCTGAATAAAGGCTACATAATTTTAAACATTATGTATAAAAATGACAAAGTGATCAGACGGTATTCAGAACCTTTTAAACTGAAAATTTTAGACGAACTTACAACCGGAAAACTAAACAAGAACCAATTAGGTAAACTTTACGGCATCGCTCCTACTACCATTAATGAATGGATTAAAAAGTACAACCGTAAAGACCTTATGAACACCAGAGTAAAAGTGGAAACAAAAGACGA
>CANMSH010000021.1 GCA_947500525.1 uncultured Flavobacteriaceae bacterium
TTTTAACGTTTCAACGTTTAGAGAGTATAACTCTCCAGCGTTTCATCGCAAAGTGCTTTGGTCAAATCAATTTGACCTTCCCGTAAATAAATTGGAAAACAACATACTCCTATAACATCCACCCCCGAATAAAGTATCCGCTCAGAGTAGCACAATAGCACCTAACGGTTGGGCTATGGTTTCGTTGTGGAATTGTCCGCGAGGACTATTCCGCGAGAACCAAGCGCTGGTTTAAAGGTAAGAATTTCCGAGTAGGAAATTCCCCCACAATGAATTATAGCCGTTGTTGTACACAGTACTTTTAAATCCATTTTCTTATCAATTCACTCAGTCCTAGTAAAATTCCGTCGTAATACTTTCCATTTTTAAATTCAGGAATCATCGTTTCATCAATTACCTTTTTGCAAAGTTCATCAGACAAATAAAGGTCTCTTGTTTTATCAGTTGTCGAAATCCTTACTTTTCTCAATGACTTGCTCAACACAATAGATAATCCATTACCACCATTATTTTTCCCAATATTCCAATTGTCAGACATTTTGACCGCGTACTGGTCGAATTCCGCATTTTTTGGAATCGAATCGATTGTAATTACTGCAATTTCTCTATTTGCATTTTTTTTATAATACACGAGTAAATTTTCAAGAAATTCAATTTCTTCTTCGGTGAAAATTTTCTCAAAATCGTTTACAAATCCAATTTTTACAGGAAATTCCAATGTTTTTAATTCCGATTTCGGCTTTTCAGTTTGAGTTTCCACATCTGCACTTTTGCAGGAAGTAAAAATCAAAATAAAGATGATAAATATTTTTTGGAATGTCATTTCTCGTATTGTGTACAACGGTTTGGCTATGGTTTCGTTGTGGAATTGTCCGCGAGGACCATTCCGCGAGAACCAAGCGATGGTAGAAAGGTAGGAATTTTCAGTGGAAAATTCCGCCGCAATGAATTATAGCCGTTGTTGTGTGCTGTACTTTTTTCTTTCAGTTGTTATTATTTGCTCTGCCCAGGATATTTTTTCCGCGAAACTCTCCATTTCAAATTCGAAATATTTTCTTTGAATCTTATTCAACATTTGGGTTGATAAAATCCAAGAAATAAACTCATCTATATTCTCTGTTTTGTCGTACAAGCCGCTTAATTTTTTTCTATCGAAAATTATGGTTTTTTCATGAATTATAAATTCAGATAAGTGTTTTATAGCTGCCTTTGATTCCGATTTGCCCCAAATAATTAGTAAATCAGCAAAATTCGGATAGAAATTAGCAAGCGCGGAAAAGTAATCTCTAAACTCCCATTCCGCCTTTTGACTATTATCATTTACAATACTTTCCCACAACGCAATCATGAATTCTTGAATGACAATTCGCTCATTTTTTGGCCAATTTTTCCAGTCAGAAAGAACGAGTTTATCAAAGGCAATCCAAATCTCGTAAGGCGTTCTTAATTCTGCTGTCAATTCAAAAATTCTAGGAAGAAAATGTTTGAAGTCTGCGACTTTTCCCCAAGTAGTTATTGCTTTCCCTGTATATCTTGATAAATCGTCTTCGTCTAATTCACGTAAAGGTTTTTTGAAAATTAATCTATTCCAAGTATCTAATTCAGGACCATAGTTTAGACTTCCAGTCATTTTTGGCCCGCTATGATACTTTTCGAAGGTTTCATATAGTTCTTTTATGTTACTTAGTAATCTTGAGGTCATTTTTCGTATAGCACACAACGTATAGTATATAATGAGCTTCAGCGTAGTTCAATAAAAAATATTACTAGCTTAACTTTTATTTTCTAAAG
>CANMSH010000022.1 GCA_947500525.1 uncultured Flavobacteriaceae bacterium
GTAAACAACAGTACACCGAATGAGGGAGATACGATTATCTATACCTTAACCTTAACGAACAATGGACCAGCGCAGGCAACTACGTTGAGTGTAACAGATGGCTTACCATCAGGAGTGACTTATGTGAGTGATGATGGTGCAGGCGCATATGATGATGGTACAGGAGTTTGGACGATTGGTACCTTAAACAATGGCGCAACAGCAACGTTGAATATCACAGCAACAGTAGATGTAGGAACTAGTGGTAATACGATTACCAATACGATCACGGCAGTAAATGCAGATCAGACCGATAGCAATACCACAGCTGATGATCCATCAGAAGATATTGTAGTAGGTAATGATGCAGACTTAGTGACTGGTAAGACAGTAAACAACAGTACACCGAATGAGGGAGATACGATTATCTATACGCTGACCTTATTAAATAATGGACCAGCGCAGGCGACTACGTTGAGTGTAACAGATGCCTTACCATCAGGAGTGACTTATGTGAGTGATGATGGTGCAGGCGCATATGATGATGGTACAGGAGTTTGGACGATTGGTACCTTAAACAATGGAGCAACAGCAACGTTGAACATTACAGCAACAGTAGATGCAGGAACCAGTGGTAATACGATTACCAATACGATCACAGCAGTAAATGCAGATCAGACCGATAGCAATACCACAGCTGATGATCCATCAGAAGATATTGTAGTAGGTAATGATGCAGACTTAGTAACTGGTAAGACAGTAAACAACAGTACACCGAATGAGGGAGATACGATTATCTATACCTTAACCTTAACCAACAATGGACCAGCGCAGGCAACTACGTTGAGTGTAACAGATGCCTTACCAGCAGGAGTGACTTATGTGAGTGATGATGGTGCAGGCGCATATGATGATGGTACAGGAGTTTGGACGATTGGTACCTTAAACAATGGCGCAACAGCAACGTTGAATATCACAGCAACAGTAGATGTAGGAACCAGTGGTAATACGATTACCAATACGATCACAGCAGTAAATGCAGATCAGACCGATAGCAATACCACAGCTGATGATCCATCAGAAGATATTGTAGTAGGTAATGATGCAGACTTAGTAACTGGCAAGACAGTAAACAACAGTACACCGAATGAGGGAGATACGATTATCTATACCTTAACCTTAACGAACAATGGACCAGCGCAGGCAACTACGTTGAGTGTAACAGATGGCTTACCAGCAGGAGTGACTTATGTGAGTGATGATGGTGCAGGCGCATATGATGATGGTACAGGAGTTTGGACGATTGGTACGTTGAACAATGGGGCAACAGCGACGTTGAATATCACAGCAACAGTAGATGCAGGAACCAGTGGTAATACGATTACCAATACGATCACAGCAGTAAATGCAGATCAGACCGATAGCAATACCACAGCTGATGATCCATCAGAAGATATTGTAGTAGGTAATGATGCAGACTTAGTGACTGG
>CANMSH010000023.1 GCA_947500525.1 uncultured Flavobacteriaceae bacterium
ACGGTTGATAATGATACAGACTTAGTTGTTAGTAAGACAGTAGATGATGCAACACCAGCGGAGGGTGATACGATCTTGTATACGATTACGGTAACCAATAGTGGACCAGCAAGAGCGACGAATGTAAGCGTAGATGATGTATTACCAGCAGGTGTTACAGCTACAGGCACCAATACACCAAGTCAAGGAAGTTATGATGGAACCACATGGACCATTGGAACAATAGATAGTGGTAACAATGTAACGTTAACGATTGAGGCTACAGTTGATGTAGGTACTAGTGATGATACTATTACCAATACAGTAACGAATGTTAGTTTAGATCAGAATGATAGTAATATAACTGCTGATGATTTAAGTGAGGATATTGTAGTAGAGAATAACTCAGATTTAGTTATAAGTAAGACAGTAGATGATAGTACACCGGCAGAGGGAGACACGATTTTATATACGGTTACAGTATCGAATAATGGACCAGCTCAGGCGACCAATGTAAGTGTAGATGATGTATTACCAGCAGGTGTAACAGCTACAGGCACAAATACACCAAGTCAAGGAAGTTATGATGGAACCACATGGACCATTGGAACGATAGACAATGGTAACAATGCAACATTAACCATTGAGGCTACAGTTGATGCAGGTACTAGTGATGATACTATTACGAATACAGTTACAAATGTAACGGCTGATCAGATAGATAGCAATTTGACTCCTGATGATCCGAGTGAAGATATTGTTGTAGAGAATAATTCTGATCTGGCAATTACCAAGACGGTGGACCAGACAACACCGGCAGAGGGTGATACGATTTTGTATACGATAACAGTGTCGAATAATGGACCAGCGCAGGCGACCAATGTAAGTGTAGATGATGTATTACCAGCAGGAGTTACAGCTACAGGTACAAATACACCAAGTCAAGGAAGTTATGATGGAACTACATGGACCATTGGAACGATAGATAATGGTAATAATGCAACATTAACCATTGAGGCGACTGTAGATGCAGGAACAGCAGGCACAACGATAACCAATACAGTAACGAATGTTACCTTAGATCAAGTAGATAGTGATGCTACTGCAGATGATTTAAGTGAAGACATTACAATTGATAACGATACTGATTTAGTTGTTAGTAAGACAGTAGATGATACGACCCCAGCGGAGGGTGATACAATCTTGTATACGATTACGGTATCGAATAATGGACCAGCTCAGGCAACCAATGTAAGTGTAGATGATGTATTACCAGCAGG
>CANMSH010000024.1 GCA_947500525.1 uncultured Flavobacteriaceae bacterium
AATTAATTATACACGTCTTAAGTTTACAATTTCTAATTTTAGTGTTATTAATCAGAAAGAACAAAAGAGAGGATTAAGGTTAGTATACACGTTGAAGCTAAAGACTTCGACAACATAGATAATCCCCTCTCTTTTCTACTTATGATTTCGTTCAGTTCTGTGAGACCTAGATCTCGATTTTAAGTTGTTGAAAGCAAAGTAGAATGTCCTTTCGAAAATTCAGTTCTTATGGATAAATATACAGAAATTTATGGAGTAGATATTAGTAAAGATGTGTTTGATGTTATGGATACAGGAGGAGTTCATAGTCAGTTTAGTAATAATAAGAAAGGTTTTAAGGAGTTTGCTAAAACACTGTCAAAAGGGAGTTTGATTGTCATGGAAGCTACAGGTTATTACTACTATTGTTTAGCACAATATCTTTATAGTAAGGGTTATTCAGTTTCTGTAGTTAATCCGTTGTCCGTTAAACGCTTTATCCAAATGAAGTTATCGAAAGTTAAAACGGACAAGAGTGATGCTAGATCGATTTGCGAGTATGCATGTATGAATTCAGTTGCTCTTTATACGGCAAAAGATAAGAATCATTCAGCATGTTTACAGTTGATTAGTTTGATAGATATTTATCTAAAACAAAGTACCCAATTAAAGAACAAGCTTCATGGGGAGCATACCTTGGGTTTGCCCAGCAAGAGTGTGTATCATTCACTAAATCGTTCATTAAAGTCTTTGCAGAGAGAAATCAAACTCTTAGAGGAGCGATTAATTGAACTCGTTAAAGAAGATCAATATTCTCAATTAATAGACTTAAAAAGCATTCCAGGACTTGGTACTAAAACAGCCGTGTTATTGATAGTATTAACAAATGGGTTTACCAAGTTTGAATCAGCAAAGCAATTATGTTGTTATGCTGGAATTACACCAACGATTCGTCAATCGGGAAGTAGTATAAGAGGGCGAAGTAGAATTAGTAAAATGGGCAATAGGAAGCTACGTAATTTATTGTTTTTATGTGCTTTTTCTGCATGTAAACACAACAAGGCATGTAGAGAAATATATGAACGTATTGTAGCAAAAGGTAAGAGTAAAAAGTTAGCATTGATTGCAGTTGCAAATAAACTATTAAAACAAGCTTTTGCTATTGCCAAATCGGGAATGCCTTATGATGAGAACTTTGTTTCTAAATTAAGTTAAAAAGATTTGTTTTTTAACTCAGTTCTTTGTT
>CANMSH010000025.1 GCA_947500525.1 uncultured Flavobacteriaceae bacterium
GCTACAGCAAGTGTAACGATCAATGCATTGGATGATGCAAGCTTTAGTTATAGTGCAGCTGCATATTGTGTGGATGCTACAGACCCTACACCAACGATTACAGGCGTAAGTGGCGGTACATTTAGTTCTACAGCAGGACTATCAATTACAGCAGGCACAGGAGCTATCGATGTTAGTGCGAGTACCCCAGGTACTTATACAGTTACCTATACCACAGCAGGTACCTGTCCAAATACATCTACAGCAAGTGTAACGATCAATGCATTGGATGATGCAAGCTTTAGTTATAGTGCAGCTGCATATTGTGTGGATGCCACCGACCCTACACCAACGATTACAGGCGTAAGTGGCGGTACATTTAGTTCTACAGCGGGACTATCAATTACAGCAGGCACAGGAGCTATCGATGTTAGTGCGAGTACTCCAGGTACTTATACAGTTACCTATACCACAGCAGGTACCTGTCCAAATACATCTACAGCAAGTGTAACGATCAATGCATTGGATGATGCAAGCTTTAGTTATAGTGCAGCTGCATATTGTGTGGATGCCACCGACCCTACACCAACGATTACAGGCGTAAGTGGCGGTACATTTAGTTCTACAGCGGGACTATCAATTACAGCAGGTACAGGAGCTATCGATGTTAGTGCGAGTACTCCAGGTACTTATACAGTTACCTATACCACAGCAGGTACCTGTCCAAATACATCTACGGCTTCTTTAATAATAAATAGTTTGCCAAATGCACCTCCTATTTCTGGTGATACAGGTTTATGTATTGGAGATACTATTTCTAATTTAAGTACTGGTGCTGTAGGGACGATAGTTTGGAATTCGTCGAATTTAGCTGTAGCAACTATTGATTCTAGTACGGGTGTTGTTACACCGGTAGGTGCAGGTACAACTAATATTACATATACAGTTACTGATGGTAATAGTTGTAGTAATATTTCACCAATACATGTTATAACCGTTGATGACTGTAATTTAGTAATAGGTAAGACAGTAAACAACAGTACACCAAATGAGGGAGATACGATTATCTATACGTTGACAACCACAAATGATAGTAATGTGCCCTTTACTTCTCTTTCTATCACTGATGCCTTACCATCAGGAGTGACTTATGTGAGTGATGATGGTGCAGGCGCATATGATGATGGTACAGGAGTTTGGACGATTGGTACCTTA
>CANMSH010000026.1 GCA_947500525.1 uncultured Flavobacteriaceae bacterium
ACCATTAATGAATGGATTAAAAAGTACAACCGTAAAGACCTTATGAACACCAGAGTAAAAGTGGAAACAAAAGACGAAATATCGAGAATCAAAGCACTCCAAAAAGAGATTGAACAACTTAAAAAACTTCTACTAAAAAAGGATCTGGATACTTTAGTATTAGATTCATACCTTGAAGTAGCAGCAGAAGATCTAGGTTATAAATCTGTTGCTGAACTAAAAAAAAAGTTAAGTATAAAGCCTTAGTAAAAGCCAAAGAGAAAGCCAAGGGGTTTGCTTCTTTAACTACTATAACTAAATGCTTCGGACATAAACGTGATGCTTATTACAAGTACAAAGACAGAGCTGATAAACGTTTAAAACTCGAACAACAGATTATTGAAATAGTAAGCAAAAGACGCAGATCCCTTCCTAGAGAAGGCGTACGTAAACTTAAAGTTTCATTGAATGATGAGTTTACCAAAGCCAATCTCAAAGTTGGTAGAGACACATTATTTAATGTCCTTAGAAAACATCAAATGCTAACACTTAGAAAAAAATATAGTTCCAGAACAACCAATTCGTTCCACAGGTTCTATAAATACAAAAACATCATTAAAGAT
>CANMSH010000027.1 GCA_947500525.1 uncultured Flavobacteriaceae bacterium
ACAATGTTATGTGCTGTTTGACTTAATTTTTTATATCCAGTAAAAATTAGAGTCAATATAAAGGGACTGTTGTGCTACTCTGTCACGATAGCCAACCTTACCTTTATTCGGGGCCTCCTTAACCTATGGATTATAGACCTGTCTATGGTCCGTCGGTGTGAGGAGCGAGACCACTCGTTTTCCATTCTATTTCCAGCAATAAAATTCCGTCAAACTGCCATGTTATGTCATTGGATCTTCCGAAATTTACCATTAAGCACTTTTAACGTTTCAACGTTTAGAGAGTATAACTCTCCAGCGTTTCATCGCAAAGTGCTTTGGTCAAATCAATTTGACC
>CANMSH010000028.1 GCA_947500525.1 uncultured Flavobacteriaceae bacterium
ATGTGATTCTTAAAAGAATCTCCTTTAGGGGAAGAAAGGACTAATTTGGGATGACTATTTTGGGTTAGTCATTCATGGCGACAGCTTCGCGACTGGCTAGTTCCCTTGATGCCGATACTTTGATCTTACTTGTAATCACAAAACTTCTTGTGAATAATCTAATGTCATAGGTACCTGCTGCTATTTTTGATTTTGCTATCTCACATGCTTTTCCGGTATTGCTTGCTGTAAGAATTGGTTGGTTCGTTTTTGGATCGATGATTTGATACTTATAAAATGAATTCGCTGATTCTAATTT
>CANMSH010000029.1 GCA_947500525.1 uncultured Flavobacteriaceae bacterium
ACAGCTACAGGCACAAATACACCAAGTCAAGGAAGTTATGATGGAACTACATGGACCATTGGAACGATAGACAATGGTAACAATGCAACATTGACTATTGAGGCTACAGTTGATGCAGGAACAGCAGCAACAACGATTACGAATACAGTAACGAATGTTAGTTTAGATCAAACAGATAGTAATGCTACTGCAGATGACTTGAGTGAAGACATCACGGTTGATAATGATACAGACTTAGTTGTTAGTAAGACAGTAGATGATGCAACACCAGCGGAGGGTGATACGATCTT
>CANMSH010000030.1 GCA_947500525.1 uncultured Flavobacteriaceae bacterium
TAATCTCTCCTGTTACTGGGTCTAAAGATGTACCTGCTGGTAGACTTGTTCCATTTGCTAACACTGCACTAGTAATCACTCCATCTGCATCACTAACTGCTGCCAAACTCTCACCAGCTGTATACGTATCTACAGCCTGTGCTGCATCTACTACATAGACCGCTTCGATATCTGTTACTCCTGCTGGGTCAAACACTAAAGTTACCGTTTGTGTGGTGGTTCCTCCATTAGCATCTGTTGTTGTAATATCAACCGTATATGTTCC
>CANMSH010000031.1 GCA_947500525.1 uncultured Flavobacteriaceae bacterium
AGTGTAGATGATGTATTACCAGCAGGAGTTACAGCTACAGGCACAAATACACCAAGTCAAGGAAGTTATGATGGAACCACATGGACCATTGGAACAATAGACAGTGGTAATAATGCAACATTAACTATTGAGGCGACTGTAGATGCAGGAACAGCAGGCACAACGATTACGAATACAGTAACGAATGTTACCTTAGATCAAGTAGATAGTGATGCTACTGCAGATGATTTAAGTGAAGACATTACAAT
>CANMSH010000032.1 GCA_947500525.1 uncultured Flavobacteriaceae bacterium
CAGTAGATGCAGGAACAGCGGCTTCAACTATTACCAATACAGTTACAAATATAACAGCTGATCAGACTGATAGCAATACAACGGCTGATGATCCAAGTGAGGATATTATAGTTGATGATGGAACGGACTTGGCAATCACTAAAGGTGTTGATAATGGGGCGCCAAGTGAAGGTGATACGATTTTGTATACGATAACAGTGTCGAATAATGGACCAGCGCAGGCGACCAATGTAAGTGTAGATGATGT
>CANMSH010000033.1 GCA_947500525.1 uncultured Flavobacteriaceae bacterium
TCGATATCTGTTACTCCCGCTGGGTCAAACACTAAGGTTACCGTTTGTGTGGTGGTTCCTCCATTAGCATCTGTTGTCGTAATATCAACTGTATATGTTCCTGCTACTAATAACGATGGATCACTTACTGTAATCTCTCCTGTTACTGGGTCTAAAGATGTACCTGCTGGTAGACTTGTTCCATTTGCTAACACTGCACTAGTAATC